>NZ_CP049255.1 GCF_011047135.1 Microbacterium endophyticum
CCTTCGTAGGAATACAGCCACGATGCAGGCACGTGCCGCCGACTTTGTCTTTTTCGATGAGAATCACCGATTTACCGAGTTCACGAGCACGAAGCGCCGTCGCGTAACCACCGCTCCCACCGCCGAGCACGACGATATCTGCGGAATGGATTGCCATCATCGACCGCCCGCGAGAAGTGCGACCAGGCTGCGAACGGAGGCTGCAGTCGGGCCCTTGTCGGTGTACCCGAATCCGGCGCCTTTATTCATGCCGACGCCAGCGATGTCGAGGTGGACCCAGGGGATGCGAGGAGCATCCGCTTCTTCAGACACGCGACCCACGAAACGCCGTAAGAAAAGGCCCGCGAACATCGATCCTCCGGCGGGATCCCCAATTTTCGCATTCTGCATATCGGCGATGGGGGAGTCGAGTTCGTCTTCCATGTGCGCGGGAAGCGGCAGCTGCCACGCAAGTTCGCCGACTTCGTTCGCGGTCCGGAGGTACTCGCTGACTGCCTCATCATCACCCATAACGCCGGTGTGCCGTGTGCCGAGGGCAACGGTGACCGCGCCTGTGAGCGTCGCAACATCGATGATCAAGTCGGGATTTTCGCGGCTAGCCGCAACGAGACCGTCGGCGAGCACGAGTCTGCCTTCGGCGTCCGTGTTGAGGACTTCCACAGTGGTGCCGTCGAGCATCCGCAGCACATCTCCCGGCCGTGTAGCGCGGCCCGAGGGCATGTTGTCTGCAATGCACAACCAAGCGGTGACATGAACGGGCAGTTCGAGAGTGGCGGCGGCACGCAATACGGCGAGAGCTGTGGCCGCGCCACACATGTCGTACTTCATACCGACCATCGATCCCGCTGGTTTCAGTGAGAGGCCGCCGGTGTCGAAAGTGATTCCTTTGCCCACGAGAGCGACGTGACGCTCTGCGTTGGAGGGTGCGTAGTCAAGCCTGACCAAACGCGGCGGGCGATCCGATCCCTGGCCGACGCCAAGGATTCCGCCATAGCCGTGCGCCGAAAGCTCTGCCTCGTCAAGAACTGTCACCTCGACGCCAAGTCCGTCAACTTCGGCGATCGCACGCTGGGCAAAATCTGCCGGGCCCAGCCACTCAGCCGGGATCGACACGAGGTCCTTGACGAGAGCGGATGCAGATGCGACCGCTTCCGCCGTTCGAAGAGCCTTTTCGGACTCCGGGCCGCCATCAGTTTGGATGATTACGCGCGAGGCGCGCCGGGTGGCGCCGCCCTTCTTGTATCCCTCGAAACGGTATCCGCCGAGCGCTGCGCCTTCCGCTGCGGCACTCCAGAACTCAGGCGCGCCAGGAAGAGAAATCGCGACGGTATTGAACCCTGTGAGGAGTCGTACTCCGGCTCCGACTGAATTTCGGATGCCGTTCGCCCCTGGCGCGGGACCGGTACCGACGACGGCCAGCGGCAGCGTCGTGGTCTCCGGTGCGTAAATCCGCGTGAGAGCGCCCGGGGCGCCAGTGAAACCCACGGCTTTCAACGCTTCAGCGACACCGGCGAATGAGGTCAGATCAGGAGCATCGACCGCATCTAGCGGCGGGAGGGCGAGAAGAATCGCGTCGGCTTCGGCGGGGGACGATGGCAGAGCGCTGCTGAGCGCGAGCTCGGGAAACGGCATACAACCATCCTAGGTTCGTGTCTCGGGTAGGGCGCGAAAGGCGGACCTACAGGGCGCGTCGGATCGTAGAGTGGAACTATGTCCCTTTCCGCCTCTTTGTTCGAGAGCCCTGAGCCTTCACCGCACGTGCCACAGGGCCTTCCGCTTGTCATTGCATTGACGGGGTTCACTGATGCAGGTGGAACTGTCTCGCAACTCGTGGATTATCTTCGTGGCGAACTAGGTCACGAAGTGATCGCGTCTTATCGCAACGATGTTTTGCTGGATTACCGGGCTCGCCGCCCACTTATCTCGTTCGATTCCGATCACCTCACGGCGTACATCCCACCACGCCTCGAGCTCAGCACCGCCCACGATTCGCTGGGGCAACCGTTTCTGCTGCTCGCCGGTTACGAACCCGACTTCGGGTGGGAGGCGTTTGTTCAGTCGGTACTGACGTTTGCAGAAAGATATGGGGTGTCCCACGTGACATGGGTACACGCCATACCGATGCCGGTCCCGCACACGCGTCCACTGGGAACAACAGTTTCTGGCACACGTAAGGATCTGGCCGAAGCACATTCCGTCTGGAAACCGCACACGCAGATTCCAGCCACCGTCGGCCATCTCATCGAATATCGATTCGCTCAGCAGGGCGACAAAGTCGCGGGTTTCGCCCTCCTCGTCCCGCACTACTTGGGCGACACCGAATATCCGGGAGCAACACTCGCTGCTCTTGACAGCATCACGGTCGCGACAGACCTGGTGTTCGCCGTCGACGATCTACGAGAAGAGAACCGCGAGTACCTCGAAAAAGTCTCGGAACAAGTTGCGGGCAGCGAAGAACTCACAAGAATGCTTGAGAATCTCGAAGAGCGCCATGACGCCTACATGGCCGGTTCGACCCTCGGAACTCCCATCCTTCATGCCGGCGATCTGCCCAGTGCTGATGAACTTGCTGCGGAACTAGAGCGTTTTCTTGCGAATCATCCTGGTGACGACGACAAGCGAAACCCGCTGCAGTAGGCACGTAAGGAATGTCGGCGGGCATCTGTGCGTTGTGCCTTGCAGAGAATGACTCATCGTGTCAAGAGCGCGATGACAATGTGAGACAATGGACTTCTTGACCCGTTGTCACGGGGTCTACCGATAGTTTTTTGGTAGTCCGAGTTGACAAGGGTCTTACTAGTGTCCGAAAACTACCGGATGTGTGAAGATCGCTCCCGGTGAAAGGCGAACCGTGACCGCAGGCACGAAGACGAGTACCCGCTCCACCACGAAGAAGGACACCGAAAACGAGGCTGTGGAGCCCGAGACTGAAACCACCAGCGCGGCGAAGAAGCCTGCTGCCGGTGCGACCGCTAAGAAGGCTGCCGCAGCCAAGGCTGCCCCGAAGCGCAAGACCAAGGCAACAGCCAAAGACGATGATGAGTCGGTTGACAGCGAAGAGGAACTCGATTCTGCGGCCGAGGCCGGGGATGACAGCGCTGCGAAGAAGTCGACAGCTAAAGCCGACAGCAGTGAAGATGACGACGACGAGGATGCGCCGGCAAAGCCCGCATTCACCGAGGCGCTCCCCACCGGCGCGATCGTAATCTCGACCAGCGACGAAGATGACGCGCCGGTCTATTCGACTCAGATCACCGGCGCAACAGCTGACCCTGTCAAGGACTACCTGAAGCAAATCGGTAAGGTCCCACTGCTGAACGCGGCCGAAGAGGTCGAGTTGGCAATGCGAATCGAAGCTGGCCTCTTTGCTGAAGAAAAGCTTTCGGCGATGTCGGCGGCAGAGAAGTCGGCGCAGCTGGGTCTCGACTTGCAGTGGGTTGCGCGCGATGGACAGCGCGCGAAGTCGCACCTTCTGGGGGCGAACCTTCGCCTCGTTGTGTCTCTCGCGAAGCGCTACACCGGTCGCGGAATGCAGTTCCTCGACCTCATCCAAGAGGGAAACCTCGGTTTGATTCGCGCTGTGGAGAAGTTCGACTACACCAAGGGCTTCAAGTTCTCGACGTACGCCACCTGGTGGATTCGTCAGGCGATCACGCGCGCAATGGCCGATCAGGCTCGCACGATCCGCATCCCGGTACACATGGTTGAGGTCATCAATAAGCTTGCTCGTGTGCAGCGCCAAATGCTCCAGGACCTCGGGCGCGAACCCACTCCTGAAGAACTCAGTCGCGAACTGGATATGACACCCGAGAAGGTCGTCGAAGTTCAGAAGTATGGGCGTGAGCCTATTTCACTGCACACGCCTCTCGGAGAAGACGGCGACAGCGAGTTCGGTGACCTGATTGAGGACACCGAAGCTGTTGTTCCTGCGGATGCCGTCGGCTTCACGATGTTGCAGCGGCAGCTCGAGTCGCTGCTCGATTCGCTGTCGGAGCGCGAGGCGGGTGTGATCCGCATGCGATTCGGACTCGGCGATGGTCAGCCGAAGACACTCGACCAGATTGGTGACACGTTCGGTGTCACGCGCGAACGAATTCGCCAGATCGAGTCGAAGACGATGGCGAAACTTCGTCACCCCTCGCGTTCGCAGTCTCTCCGGGATTACCTCGAGTGATCGGCGACGCAAACGAGGGCAAAGCTCTCACTGTCCAAATTGACGGTGAGAGCTTTGCCCGAATCCCGATTCGTACGCGAGTCGTCATGCCCGGTGATGACCTGGATGGTTTCATCTCCGAGTACGCGAAGAGCGCGGTGCGCTCGGGAGACCTTCTCTTCGTCACCGAGAAGATCGTTGCGATCACGCAGGGCCGGTCTTTTCCGATCAGTGAGATCACACCTCGGCGCCTCGCTCGCGTGCTCTCACGCTACGTCGTTAAAACGCCGTATGGAATCGGTCTCGGCATGCCCGAGACCATGGAAATGGCGCTGCGCGAATGTGGGACGCCCCGCATCCTCTTTGCTGCTGCAGTATCTGCAGTGACGAAGGTTTTCGGTCGCCGCGGGGATTTCTACCGTGTCGCGGGCGATAAGGCTCGCGCTATCGACGGACCTACGAGCGGCACGATCCCGCCGTACAACGAGGCTGTCGTGCTCGGTCCGGAGCGCCCACGTGACGTCGCAAAGCACCTAAAGAGCCTTCTTGCCGACGGGGTTGACGTCGCAGTCGTCGATATCAATGACATCGGTGGCAACATTTTGGGTTCAACTCTTGACCGCGCCGGAGAGGCTCGTCTCGTGAAGATCTTGAGCGACAACCCGCTTGGCCAGGGCCACCAGTCGACGCCGCTCGGCATTATCCGAGCGGCGTAACTGCCGTCTTTTCCGGCTAGAACCCGATCGCTGACCGGTAACGTCCTTTGTTCCCGGTACGGATACCGGTGGCACTGGGTTTGTTCTCGTACACTCCAGCTCCCCAGTTCCCCTCCACGAGCACAGGTCCTTCTGGCGTGACGACGATGTCCCATCCGACGTACTGCACCTGCGGGATCACACGTGCGACCTGATCGACGAACGCGATGACCTCATCGATCATCGGGAGTTGGAAATCGGCAATCCGAGCCCCGCTGTCGGGGTGGAATTCGTGCACATGACTGTGTGAGTCGTATCCCGGCCCTCGTGAGCGGCCTCGTTCATCCAGCATTGTGTAGAAGCCGCCAAAGGTCATTTGGTCGCTCACTTCTCCGCGACCAAATTTTTGGGCGATCGCGAGAATGTGTGTCTTGGTTCCGTCGAAGAACGCCGTAACTCGCGTGGTGTTTACCGTGCCGGGACACACAGCAGCGAGGTCGGCATGCTGGTTGATGACTTCTTCAATCAGCAACTCGCCTCGCGAGAGAAGTCCCGCATGAAAATCAGCCCAGTCTGTGACGTCGGCGGCGTGGTAGCGGTGGACGCCGGTGCCCGCCTGCCCGATTGGTTCTTTCGTGACGATAGTTCCCAGCCGCTGCGTGAGCTCCTGCACCGCATCTGCGTTACCAGGCTCTACGACGAGCCATTCACGCCGGAGGTACTCGGCGAAAACACGGTCGAACTCGAGCTTGTCATGAAAGATGTGACGATACGCCGGGTCGTCATACTTCTGAGAAAGCTGATTCGACACAGGGTGGGTCATATAAGTCGCGCGCTCAGCGCGAGTGAGAATTGCGAAGTCGTAGTCGACGTAGTCCTGAAAACCGACATTCTTGAAGCCCGCTTGCCAAAGCATGTCGACGACAACTGCGGGAGTCCGCTTGTTGTGGGCCGCGGAGGTTTCCTTCGCCCGCTCGATGACGGAGCCTACGTCGATTCGTTGCGCACGGGCGGCGAGATAACGAAGACGGGTAGAGAGGCCGAGGCGCTGGTTTGACATGCATTCTCCGGATAAGAACAGGGGACCCGGATAGTCTAGATGGCGTGAATGTAGACCAGTCGGAAGCCGAGCGCGCCGCTGGAACCTCGACACCAATTGCGTTCGTCAATATGACCGCGCTCGTCGAAAATGCGCGCCTCATCGTTGAGGAAGTCGGCACAGATCTGGTGTTAGATCTTCGCGCAAATGCTTGGGGCTTCGGGGCTGATCGCGTCGCGTCGGTACTTCGCGATGTCGGTCTGGAAGCATCTCGCTTCACGGGCGCCCCGCATCCGGGCTTGACCGAGCGTTTGTACGGACTCGGCGACGAGCGTTCAGCCTCGGTGCTGAGCCTGCACGGCACTGTGTTATCGGTCAAGCCTTTACTACGCGGCGAGGGCGTGTCGTATGGATTTCGACACCGAGCATCAACCGACACAAACGTCGCACTTGTGACTGGCGGGTATGCACAAGGAATAGTGCGTGCATTGGGTAACCAGGCTTACGTCACTGTCGCGGGCGCGCGGTGCCCGATCGTGGGCCGCGTAGCAATGGATGTGAGTGTGATTGACGTAAGCCACCATCCGGTTCGGCGTGGGGACACTGTGGTGTACCTGGGCGACAGTGCATTAGGAGAAACATCGCTGCGCGATTGGTGCGCCATGACGGGGCTGAATGTGCGCGAGATCGTCGCCGGTATTTTGACGCGCGCTCGAACGGAGCATCATTCGTGACGACACACCTGGACGTTGACCTCGGCACGCTTGCCGCGAATATAGCGAGCATCCGACGTCGGATAGATGGCACCGAGCTCATGCTCGTTGTCAAAGACGACGCCTATGCGCACGGAATCGTTTCCGTTGTCTCTCGGGCATTTGCTGAAGGCGTGCGCTGGTTCGGAGCCTTCGACATCGCTTCTGCGGCACGGGTTCGCCACGCTGTAGGCGATCGCGCACGTATTTTTGTTTGGATCGCAGTCACGCGGGAAGAAATCGAGGAAGCACTCAGTCTCGATCTCGACTTCGGCGTCGGTGACGCTGCGATGCTCGAGGATGTCGCGGCTGCCGCGCTCGATCAACGTGCTCGAGTCCATCTGAAAATCGACACCGGACTGCACCGCAACGGTATCCGCCCAGAGAGCTGGCGACGGACGGCTGCGCGGGCACACGACCTCGAGATGGCGGGCGCTATTGAGGTTGTTGGTATATGGAGTCACATTGCCGAAGCATCGGATGACGAGGATGACGAGGCGCGCGAATGTTTTGACCGCGCTGTCAGGGAGGCGCGAGCAGTCGGGCTGAATCCCTCGATCTTGCATTTGGCCGCAAGCGCCGCATCGTGGGAGCGTCCTGAGTTCCGCTACGATTTGGCTCGAGTCGGAGCATATTGCTACGGCATCCGCCCGGCCGGCGGTCCGTCAGAGGCCGAGCTCTCCATTTCGCCGGTCGGGTCCCTTTGGGCCGATATCACGGCGGTCGGCGCGGACGTTACGTTGGGGATTGGGTCGCTCCACGGACTACCATCGACGCTCGCCGGCAAATGTGAAATTCAGACAAGAGACGGATGGCGGCGTCTCACCCGCATCGGTGACACCGAATCGTGGGCGGAAAGCTGGCCCTCGGCGCGTGTGGGAGAAGAAGTCAAGATCTACGGCACCGACGCCATGTCGGCGACCGATCTTGCAGAGAAAATAGAAACGATCGGCGAGGAGATTGCATTGCGCGTCTCGCCGATCGTTCCTCGAAGGTATGTGTAGGAGCTAAACCGCTTCGGTAAGACGCGATGTCTCGTCGTGCCACGACGTGGCAATGCTCCGAAGCTTCTCTTCATATTTGCGGCCATGGTGCGCGCAAAAGAGAAGCTCGCTGCCGTTGACCTCGGCGGCGATATAAGCCTGGGCGCCACAAGAGTCGCAACGGTCGGCGGCGGTCAGGCGGTACTCCATCGTGGGCTCTGCGGTACTCGTGAGCGTTGTCATGTCGGTGCCTCCTCTGTCATACAGCCTGTGACTGCGGGTGTTACCAATACAACCACGCGTTTGTTTCTGGTATGCCGCCGTGTGGTGACATTTCGCTGAGCGCGTACGCCGCGGCGTGACAGGCATGCGTCAGCTGTGAAACGCGCAGAGTGTCTGCGGCCCGCGTGTCGTCAACGCTTATAACCTTGAAGATTGTGACCCCAGAGTATTCCGCCCACCATCTGCAGGTTCTCGAAGGACTTGAAGCTGTACGCAAGCGCCCGGGTATGTACATCGGGTCGACCGACTCTCGCGGGCTCATGCACTGCCTGTGGGAGATCATCGATAACTCGGTAGACGAGGCGCTCGGAGGATACGGCGAGAAGATCGAAATCGTCCTCCATTCCGACGGGAGCGTCGAGGTTCGGGACCGCGCCCGCGGCATTCCGGTCGATATCGAGCCGCGCACGGGCTTGAGTGGCGTCGAGGTCGTCTTCACGAAGCTTCACGCGGGCGGCAAGTTCGGGGGCGGCTCCTACGCCGCATCCGGAGGCTTGCATGGTGTCGGTGCATCCGTGGTCAACGCACTTTCCGAGCGCCTCGATGTAGAGGTCGATCGGGGCGGTAAGACCTGGGCAATGTCCTTCCACCGTGGTGAACCCGGCAATTTCGCCGGAGACACCCCTGACTCCGCATTCACACCGTTCGAGTTCGGAAGCGAACTGCGGATCGCGGGCAAGGCTCCGCGCGGCGTTACCGGCACGCGGATTCGGTATTGGGCCGATAGTCAGATCTTCACCAAGGATGCCGCTTTCAACCTTGCCGAGTTGGAGCAGAGGGCACGTCAGACAGCGTTTCTCGTTCCGGGCCTTGAGATCGCCATTCGCGATGAGCGCGGCGAAGAGCCCATTGACACGAGTTATCGCTTCGACGGGGGTATCTCGGAATTCGCCGAATTTCTTGCCCCCGATGCTCCGATAACCGACATTTGGCGTCTGACCGGATCGGGAACGTTCACCGAGACAGTGCCGGTCCTGCAGCCCACTGGCGCAATGGTTCCCACGGACCTCGAGCGTACGTGCGAGGTGGATCTCGCGGTCCGCTGGGGGATCGGCTATGAGACGAGCATGCGCTCATTCGTCAACATCATTGCAACGCCCAAGGGCGGTACCCATCAACAGGGCTTCGAGCAGGGCTTGATGAAGTTCCTGCGTTCGCAGGTAGACCAAAACGCGCGTCGTCTCAAAGTCGGCAACGACAAACTTGAGAAGGATGACATCCTCGCTGGACTCACAGCGGTCTTAACAGTCCGGGTTCCTGAACCGCAGTTCGAGGGGCAGACCAAAGAAATTCTTGGAACCCCTGCTGTGCGCCAGATCGTGTCACAGGTCGTGACTGCCGCTTTGAAGGAGCGTTTCACATCAACGAAGCGTGATGACAAAGCGCAAACGTCTCAGCTGCTCGAAAAAATAGTCTCCGAGATGAAAGCACGGATCTCGGCACGCACCCACAAAGAAACCCAGCGCCGGAAGAACGCTCTGGAGTCTTCTACGCTGCCCGCCAAGCTCGTTGATTGCCGTTCTAGCGACGTCGCCGACTCAGAGCTTTTCATCGTGGAGGGCGACTCCGCTCTCGGCACTGCAAAGCTTGGACGCAACAGCGAGTACCAGGCGCTCCTGCCAATCAGGGGCAAGATCCTGAACGTGCAAAAGGCCTCGATCAGTGACATGCTCTCGAACGCTGAATGCGCCTCGATCATTCAGGTCGTGGGGGCAGGATCCGGTCGCAGTTTCGATCTGAGCGCGGCGCGCTACGGCAAAATCATTCTGATGAGCGATGCTGACGTTGACGGAGCGCACATCCGCACGCTCCTTCTCACGCTGTTTTTCCGCTACATGCGTCCACTGATCGAAGACGGTCGCGTGTATGCCGCAGTTCCTCCGCTGCATCGAGTGATTGTGCAGCACCCGGGCACTAAGCCGAACGAGATGATCTACACCTACAGCGAGAAGGAGCTTCATGACCTCATGAAGAAGCTTCGCTCGTCGGGCAAGAAGTGGCAAGAGCCGGTGCAGCGCTACAAGGGCCTCGGCGAGATGGATGCGGAACAGTTGGCGACCACCACGATGGACCGCCAGGGGCGACTGCTGCGCCGCGTGCGGGTGCAGGATGCCGAAGCTGCGGCGACGGTATTCGAACTGCTCATGGGCAATGAAGTCGCGCCTCGACGCGATTTCATCGTCACCTCCAGCGACCAGCTTGGCCGGGAACGCATCGACGCGTAGTTCGGTGTCGTCGCAGGACAGCTTCGCTCTAGCTGATGCTCGCCCCGATCGCGCCGATGACACCGTCCGCGGGCTGACCCGATCCGTCGCGTTTCGCGCCGCCTTCGGGAAGCTTGCGCGCGGCACCATCGGTTCCGACCGCGCGCGGTCCGGCGCCTACCCAGGCGAGTGCGAGTGTGTCCTCGCCGCGGCTGAAGCGATGCGCGCGGACGCCTCCGGTAGCGCGGCCCTTGGCTGGGAATTCGCCGTATGCACTCACCTTGGTATTACCGATATCGGTTCCCGGTAGCGCAGAAGAGTTCGTAGAAATCGTTATCACTTCTGCCGTTTCGGCGCGATCCGCGGTAACGACGGCGAACTCAACGACCGTCGCCCCCGGCGAAAGACGGATTCCCGCCATTCCACCTGCGGAGCGGCCCTGCGGGCGCACTGCCGCAGCGGAAAAACGCAGAAGTTGAGCGTCCGACGTGACGAAGACAAGCTCAGAATCATCCGGTGCGAGGCTCGCGCCGACAACAGAATCGCGGGGCTTCAGTGTGATGAGTTCGGCTTCTTGCTTCGCTCCGATTTCGGTCGCAGCGACACGCTTCACAGTTCCCTGCGCCGTGCCAAGGGCAATCATGGGTGAGTCCTCTGTCAATGGCACCAGAGCGAGGATCTTCTCGTGCTTGGCGAGGCCAAGATATTGATCCGCGCGAACTCCCGCAGACAGCTGAACCGAGTTTCCTGGTACTGAGGGCAAGTCAACGGGGGAGAATCGCACGATCCGACCGCCTGACGTCACCGCGCCAATGTCGCCGCGCGTTGTTGCCGTAACCGACGACCGCACAGCATCGTGTTTCATCCGCCGCGTGGGCGGAACTATGCCATCACCATCTTCGGCGAGTTCGGCGCGCACCATCCGTCCTGTCGCCGAAAGATAAACACGGCAGGGCGTGTCAGCAATCTGCAGATCGCCCTTCGGCTTTGATGAGCGCGACACGACAGGACCACCATTGAGCAGCACAGTTCGGCGCGGGTCGCCATGTGCCTCGGCGACGGCTTCCAATTCGCGCGCGACCTGAGCGCGCAAGCGCGCGTCGCTCCCCAAAAGTTCTTCGAGTTCGGCGATTTCTGCGCGCAGCGCGTCGCGCTCAGCTTCAAGTTCTACGCGAGAGAAGCGGGTGAGGCGACGCAGACGCAGTTCAAGAATGTACTCAGCTTGCGGATGCGAGAGATCGAAGACGCTCATCAGGCGACTACGTGCCTGTTCAGCGTCATCAGAGCTGCGTATGACCTGGATAACCTCGTCAATGTCAAGAATTGCGATCAGCAATCCTTCGACGAGGTGGAGGCGCTCTTTGCGACGAGCGAGACGATAGAGACTGCGCCTCGTCACGACCTGTATGCGGTGGTCAAGGTAGACGCGCAGCATCTCCTTGATGCCGAGGGTACGCGGCTGGCCCCCAACTAGCGCCACATTGTTGATCGAGAACGAGTCTTCGATCGGCGTGTATCGGTACAACTGCTCAAGAACCGCTTGCGGATCAAAGCCGGTCTTGATCCCAATCACGAGTTGGAGTCCGCGCGTCCTGTCTGTGAGGTCGGTGACGTCGGAGATGCCCGTGAGCTTTTTGCTGCCGACGGCATCCTTGATTTTTTCGATCACGCGCTCCGGGCCCACCATGTACGGCAGCTCCGTAATGATGATTCCGGTTCGTCGCGGCCCGATGGATTCGATCGACGTTTTCGCGCGCGTGCGGAATGAGCCACGGCCGGTGGTGTACGCATCCTTGATTCCGTCGAGGCCAACGATGATGCCGCCCGAAGGAAGATCGGGTCCGGGCATGTACTCCATGAGCTCTTCGACGGATGCCTCGGGATGCTCAAGAAGATATGTGGCCGCGCCGACGACTTCGATGAGGTTGTGTGGCGCCATATTCGTCGCCATGCCCACGGCGATACCCGTCGCGCCGTTCACCAAAAGATTCGGGAAAGCGGCAGGAAGAACTTCGGGTTGCTGAAATTGACCGTCGTAGTTGGGTATGAAATCTACGACGTCTTCATCGAGATCCGCGGTAAGGGCGAGCGCGGCGGGTGCCAGCCGCGCCTCCGTGTAGCGAGCTGCAGCGGGACCGTCATCGAGCGAGCCGAAGTTCCCGTGTCCATCGACCAGTGGCACCCGGAGAGCCCATGACTGCGCGAGGCGCACGAGCGCGTCGTAAATCGGCGAATCGCCGTGCGGGTGGAGTTTTCCCATGACCTCTCCCACGACGCGAGCGCTTTTCACGTGCCCACGGTCGGGCCGTAGGCCCATTTCAGCCATTTGGTAGAGGATCCGGCGCTGGACCGGCTTCAGGCCGTCGCGCGCGTCGGGGAGAGCGCGTGAATAGATCACTGAGTATGCGTACTCAAGGAATGAGCCTTGCATTTCGGCGGAGACATCAATGTCTTCTATGCGGCCGTGATCTGTGGGAGCTTTGGAGGCAGAAGGCATCGTGGAGAACCTCGGATGGCGGTCGGGAAGGGTCGAGCGACGTATGAAAGACTGACCCAGATGTTAGAAAGCCTACCGGCGGAGCCCGCAAACGCCCGGAGCCTCACCGCAGTACTACCCGAAGTACTGGCCTCTCTCGAGCGAGCAGGAACTTGGCTGCGACCTGCGCGTAGCGCGATTGTTTTCGTCGTCGATGGGCTCGGTGCGGCTCAACTTTCTGCCCGTGCTGGCCATGCACGAACCCTGGCGGCTGCCATGGGAAAAAGAGATACCGCACGAACCGTTTTTCCCAGCACGACAGCGGCCGCACTCACAAGCCTTCTTACAGGAACTCCTCCTGGTACCCACGGCCTGCTCGGCTATACGGTACGTGTGCCTGGAACTGACGTTGTAGCGAATCAGCTCAAGGGATGGGGCGCCGACGGCCTCGACCCGTACACCTGGCAACGAGCGACTCCAATCCTTTTTGAGCAAGCCGCTTCGGGGCGCTTGTGCTTCGTTGTGTCTCGGCCAGAATTCGAGGTCAGCGGCTTCACAGAAGCGACAATGCGGGGCGCAACCTTCGTTGGCGCATCCGACCTTTCCGAGCGGGTCGCGGCAGCGACGCAACTCGCGATCGACCATGACGGTGCGCTGATTTACCTTTATGCACCCGAACTCGATAGCGCGGGCCACAAGTACGGATGGGAATCTGGCGAATGGGAGGCCGCACTCGAAGACATCGATGCCGCAGTTGCACAACTCGCTCGGACTGTTCCACGCGGCATCGGTGTCGTTGTAACCGCTGATCACGGGATGGTTGACGTGCCATCGTCGAAGCACGTGCTTCTCGACGAAGACGATCAGCTCATTTCAGGGATCGACCTCATCGGGGGAGAGCCGAGAATGCTGCATCTCTACGCGCATCCAGGTGAAGAATCTGCGATTTTCGAGCGCTGGAGACAGTCCGAATCGCATCGATCTTGGGTCTTCACTCGCGAACAGGCTGTGTCTAGTGGGCTGTTCGGCCCTGTCGATCGCGCTGTACTTTCCCGAATCGGGGACGTCATCGTCGCCGCTCGCTCGGACATCGCGTATTACGACAATCGCCTCACCAATAAGACCCCACAGCGGATGATCGGCCAGCACGGCTCACTGACTCCAGCAGAGCGGGTGGTCCCGCTCATCAGGTTGGGCGCCTACGCGTAATCACTCGTCCGTGCGAGCGCCGAAAACGATCTCGTCCCAGGACGGCATCGATGATCGGCCTTTTCGTCGGCTGGAGTCAACCGACGGGCGTCCCTGTGCAGAGGCGTCAGGGGAGCGGGGTGCCTCCGACTGATCATCGATCTCGTAACCCGGTTCAAGGGCATCGAACAGTGCTACTGGCGCCGGCGACAGTTCGTCGTTGCTCGGTTCAGGCGCGGGCTCGCGCTGGCCACGACGCCTGCGAAGGGCTTCCAAGAGATCTGCTGTTTCGCTCGACGCGCTAGGAGCATCTGGTGCTCGCTTAATGGCCGCGTCCTGGGCGGCCGAATGCGCTTGAGAAACCGGGCCCGTTGGCGAGGTCGATTCATCGGCTTCTTCAACAGTACGTCGGGGACCGAATGCTCCGCTGTCGAATCTCGACTCATCTTTCAGCCCTGGCACATCCAGCGCGCGAAGCCGAGGGATCAAGCCCTCTGGCATCGCTCCTTGACGCGAGAGCTGCGTGGCGTCCGTATTGAGCGGAGCGAGAGTGCTTCTGCGCGGGTCGAAACTCCATCGAGCGTCGCGCTCCACCTCAGCCGCGGCGAACTCCAGCTTGACTATCCAGCCCGTTTCATCTTTCCAGCTACTCCAACGTTCAGCGGTAGCGCCTGCCTCTGCGAGCTTCGCTCGGACAGCGGTTCCAAAAGTCGAAGGACCGTCGTGGTCGAAATCACCGCCAAGCAGCACCGGAACCGATAGCGCCTGGCCCACGATGAACTCTCGCTCAGCCAGGACTGGACGCTCGTAGCGGACGACATCCTCAAGTTCGATGCCGAGTACTGCAGCAACTTCGGCAGTAGAAAGCCCAGAACGTATCTGTGCCTGAATGTCGCGAGGGCTTGGACGAACCGCGCGAGACGACGGATCGCGGTCACGTTGGGATCGACGAACCTCAGCTCGCAGTACCTCGTCGACGGGAACTGAAAAACGTTCACCGGACTCGGTGGCCAAAATAAGTTTGCCGTCTTCGTTCCCGATGACTCTGAGCTGTTCCATGCGCGACACCCCTCCGATCTGCGGCGTTCTCACATCGTGACACAGCACAATCAACCTGCCTGGAATATCCCGCGCGCGCCGCGAGTTTCACAGGTACGACCCCGAGAAACGCGCCAGCATTTGCGAATTGTCAAGAGGTCGTGCAAACTATGCCCGCCCGTTCGAGAAACGGCACAAAAGCATTCTGGAAGTAGAGACACACACGCATGGCCACCGATTACGACGCACCCCGCAAAACCGAGGACGACAGCGAGTCGATTGAAGCGCTCAAGGAACGAGTTCCTGACAGCCGCTCAGCCTCCGTCGACGCCGAAGACGCTGACAACCCTTCGGGTTTCGAACTGCCGGGAGCAGATCTTTCCGACCTCGAACTCGATGTCGTCGTTCTCCCTCCCCAGGAAGACGAGTTCACCTGTATGGAATGTTTCCTCGTGAAGCACCGCTCGCAGCTCGACCACGATGGCGGCTCCGGCCCTATCTGTGTGGAGTGCGCGGCGTAACTTTCGCGCGGCGAATCGCTGACGCAACCCGTTCCGGCGTGCGAGTGGAAAACACCCACGTCGGAACGGGGTCGTCCTCGTCATCGACGGGAACGACCAGAATTCCATCAATGCCACCTCTGATGAAGTGCCAAGACCGCGAATCCAAGCCGGGACCGCGCTGAGTGCGAGCGTCTTCGCCCAGGTACACAGCAGGTTCCCCCAGATATTCCACGTCTATTTTCGCCCGTCCTACGTGGAGAAACCCGTCGCGAAGTTCGATAACGGGCGAAAGCGCGATCGCACCGGTGATGATGACAACGGCGACCATCACGCCGACGATCAGAGCAACAACCGCACCCAGCGGCACGAACACGAGCGCTGCCATCGGTGCGCAGATAGCGGCCGCGACGATCATCCACAAAGACGGACTCAGCCGTTCTCGGTAGGTAGCCGCGGGTTGGCGGGTGCTGACGATTGTCATCTGCATTAGCCTCGTGTGGTGAGTGAATCGGTGGACGTTCCCATTATCGCGCCGCAAGTGCCCCAGTACGCGCACCCGGGCGATGCTGGGGCAGATCTTGTCTCAGTTGAAACCGTGCTGCTGAAGCCCGGACATCGTGCGCTAGTCGGAACCGGAGTGAGCATCGCCCTTCCTGATGGCTTCGTAGCATTCGTCGTCCCTCGGAGCGGGCTAGCTGCAAAACATGGCGTAACGGTGGTGAATGCCCCCGGCACGGTAGATGCTGGATATCGCGGCGAGATTAAGGTCGCACTCCTAAACACCGACCCGACCGAGCCGTATCAAGTCACGGCGGGGGATCGCATCGCGCAACTCATAGTGATGGCGATACCTCGAGTGCAGTTTCTTCCCGTGACGACTCTTCCGGAGAGCACGAGAGGCACCGGCGGTTTTGGATCGACGGGTTACCAGACAGGGAGCACGAAATGACAGATGTGACACCGGAAGGAATTCCGCGCAAGGCGGCGCCCGCCGAACGAGACACCAGCGGGCCATTTGACGACACCGAAGCGAACCCAGTTCGGCCTTATATCGATCTGGGAGGCATCAAAGTGCTACCGCGCGAAGGTTTGAATCTTCGCCTAGAGGTCGAAGAGCAGACGAAGCGCATTGTTGCGGTTGGGCTCGACTACGCGGATTCGACGCTGCAGGTCCAGCCGTTTGCCGCGCCACGCACCAGCGGATTGTGGGATGAGACCCGCGAGCAGATCAAGGCCCAGGTTAAAGAACAGGGCGGCCGCGTAGAAGAACGCGAAGGTCCTCTCGGTGCCGAACTCCTCGCTGAGGTTCCGGTGACTGTTGGAGGCGATTCGTCGCAGTCATCAAAGCGCCTTGCACGATTCGTCGGCGTCGACGGTCCGCGATGGTTTTTACGGGGCGTGATCGGGGGCGCTGCGACGTCGGACGTCGAAGCCGCCGCGAAGGTCGAGGATCTCTTCCGCTCTCTGGTGGTCGTGCGCGGCACGACACCAATGCCGCCGCGCGACCTCATCCCACTCAAAATGCCCGCGACTCCTGGGACGGTATGAGCCAGCAGCCTTCGGACGGTCGCGAATCAGAGCGTCCCTCATCCGCCGCAGAAATTTTCGGCGCGGCCCTGGGGGGAGCCGCACGGAAAGCTGGCCTCGACCCGAACGACGCGCGCAGCACGCCGCACGTGGTGTGGCATGCCATGGGGGGTTGGCGTGGCGTTGTGGAATCCGTGCTCCCGTCGCTCGCTTTTCTTCTGGTTTACACGGTATCGACGAATCTTCCTCTGGCTCTCGGTATCTCGGTCGGGACCGCCGTCTTGTTTACGATCGCGCGTTTTGCGCAGCGCCAGCCTCCGAGTGCCGCGCTCGGGGGGCTTGTCGCTGTCGCGGCCGCCGCCGCGCTCGCGCTTTTCACCGGGCGCGCGCAAGACAACTTCGTCCCCGGCCTGATCATCAACGGCCTCTATGCCAGTGGGCTACTTATTTCCGCGCTCGTAGGCTGGGCGATCATTGGGGTTGCCGTTGGCTTCCTGATGGGCGAAGGCACCGCGTGGCGCACTGATAGACGGAAGCGTCGAGTTTTCTTCTGGCTGACGATCGCCTGGGCTGGATTGTTTGCAGCACGCCTCGCCGTGCAGTTACCCCTGTATCTCGCGGGCAACGTCGCCGCGCTCGGGACTTTGAAGCTGGTGATGGGATTACCGCTGTTCGCCCCACTGGTCGCACTTACTTGGCTCACCGTGCGCGCCCTCTATCGTTCTACTCCAGAGTGATACATTTATCTTGACATCAAGATAAATGTGACTCGTGGTCGGCAGTAAGGATTACCTTGCTAGCACCACGATCCAGGGGCAGGGATGATGTACTTCAGGCCCTCTTTATGAGCCTCTTGGCCGACGAAGGAGACGAACAGTGTCCACTGTTGACAGCTTCGGTGCAAAAAGCACCCTGACGGTCGGCAGCACCGACTACGAGATCTTCCGCATCGATAAGGTGCCGGGCTACGAAAAGCTTCCTTTCAGCCTCAAGGTGTTGCTGGAAAACTTGCTTCGCACCGAAGATGGGGCGAACGTCACGAAGGCGCAGATTGAAGCTCTGGGGTCTTGGGATGCAGGGGCCGAACCAGACACGGAGATTCAGTTTTCTCCGGCACGTGTCGTCATGCAGGACTTCACCGGCGTTCCCTGCATCGTAGACCTCGCGACCATGCGCGAGGCCGTCGCTGAACTCGGCGGCGACCCGACGAAGATCAACCCCCTCTCGCCAGCTGAAATGGTCATCGACCACTCGGTGATCGCGGATCTCTTCGGTAGCGAAAACGCACTTGAGCGAAACGTCGAGATCGAATACCAGCGCAATGGTGAGCGCTATCAGTTCTTGCGTTGGGGCCAGACAGCATTCGACGACTTCAAGGTTGTTCCTCCCGGAACCGGCATCGTGCACCAGGTCAACATCGAGCACCTGGCGAAGGTGACCTACGACCGCGAGGTCGGGGGAGTGCTTCGCGCATACCCCGACACGTGCGTTGGTACCGATTCACACACGACCATGGTCAACGGGCTCGGCGTTCTGGGCTGGGGCGTCGGTGGCATCGAGGCCGAAGCAGCAATGCTCGGCCAGCCAGTTTCGATGCTGATTCCTCGCGTTGTCGGCTTCAAGCTCACCGGTTCAATTCCCGCGGGCGTTACCGCGACTGACGTGGTGCTCACGATCACCGACATGCTGCGTCAACATGGTGTCGTCGGAAAGTTCGTCGAGTTCTATGGCGAGGGAGTGGCATCCGTTCCCCTCGCAAACCGTGCAACCATCGGCAACATGAGCCCGGAGTTCGGTTCCACGGCGGCGATGTTCCCAATCGACTCCGTGACTGTCGATTACCTTCGCTTGACCGGCCGGAGCGAGCAGACACTTGCTCTAGTCGAGGCATATGCGAAGCAGCAGTCGCTATGGCACAACTCGGACCACGAGCCCACCTTCAGCGAATATATGGAGCTGGACCTCTCCACGGTGGTTCCATCGATTGCCGGACCGAAGCGTCCACAGGACCGCATCGAGCTTTCCCGCTCGAAGGAGCAGTTTGAGAGCGACCTGCAGAATTACGCTCAGGTGGAGCAGGATCTCGTAGATCTCGAGGGATCGGAGTCTTTCCCCGCATCGGACCCGCCCGGAAACAGCCCCGAAGATACCGGCAACACTCACGACTATCACTCACATTCGCACGCACCGGAGTCGGTCTCGAAGCCGACGAGCGTGACCCTCGCCGATGGTCAGTCGTTCACGCTCGACCATGGTGCGGTCACAATCGCTGCCATCACCTCGTGCACCAACACGTCCAACCCCTCGGTGATGCTCGCTGCCGGACTGCTCGCGCGCAACGCAGTGAAGAAGGGCTTGAAGGCGAAGCCCTGGGTCAAGACGACCCTCGCTCCCGGCTCAAAGGTGGTCACCGACTACTACGAGAAAGCCGGCCTCACAAAGGACCTCGAAGACCTTGGTTTCTTCACAGTCGGCTACGGCTGCACGACGTGTATCGGTAACTCCGGTCCGCTGATCGAAGAGGTCTCGGCGGCGATCAACGACAATGATCTCGCAGTGACTGCAGTGCTCTCGGGCAACCGAAACTTCGAGGGACGCATCAACCCCGACGTCAAGATGAACTATCTCGCGAGCCCGCCGCTCGTGATCGCATATTCGCTTGCCGGCTCGATGAACTTCGACTTCGAGGCTGACCCGCTCGGTACTGATTCAGACGGCAACGACGTTTTCTTGGCCGACATCTGGCCGGACGCCGCAGAAGTTCAAGCGACGATTGACTCATCCATCAACAAAGAGATGTTCGACACGCAGTACGCGAGCGTCTTCGAGGGTGACGATCGGTGGAAGAACCTCCCGACACCGACCGGCAATGTGTTCGAGTGGGATGCCGAGTCGACGTATGTGCGGAAGCCTCCGTACTTCGATGGCATGACCATGGAACTCACGCCAGTCAGCGACATCACAGGTGCGCGCGTCATGGCAACGCTGCTCGATTCGGTCACGACCGACCACATCAGCCCCGCGGGAAACATCAAAGTGGACAGTCCTGCTGGGCACTATCTGGCGGAGCACGGCGTCGAGCGTAAGGACTTCAACTCGTACGGTTCGCGTCGCGGTAATCACGAGGTCATGATCCGCGGTACGTTCGCGAACATTCGGCTGAAGAACCAGCTCGTTCGCTCGGTGAACGATGGCGCGGAAGTTGAGGGTGGGTACACGCGTGACTTCACCCAGGCCGGCGGCCCCCAGTCATTCATCTACGACGCCAGCCAGCACTACCAGGAGCAGGGCACACCGCTCGTCATCTTCGGAGGCAAAGAGTATGGTTCCGGGTCCTCTCGCGACTGGGCCGCTAAAGGTACAAGCCTTCTCGGTGTCAAGGCAGTCATCACCGAAAGCTTTGAACGTATCCACCGATCGAACCTCATCGGTATGGGAGTAGTGCCCCTGCAGTTCCCCGCCGGTGAATCATGGGCATCGCTCGGACTCGACGGCACTGAGATCGTCTCGATCGCGGGGCTCGAACAGCTCAATGAAGGTACGACGCCGAAGACAGTTAAGGTCACGGCTACTCCGAGTGAGTTCTCGGATGCAGGTAAGGCCACCGTGGAGTTTGATGCGATCGTTCGCATCGATACGCCCGGTGAGGCCGATTATTACCGCAACGGCGGCATTTTGCAGTACGTACTTCGCTCGCTCGTCTGAGCGGTAACGCGGAGGGCTTCACGGGCATTGTTCCGTGAAGCCCTCCGCTGTTTTTTGAGCCAAGCTCTTTGCCCCCAAGCCAGGCAGTTCTACGCCCACTAGACTCGCCACAAGGCCATAACGCACTTTCGGCCAAGGGCCGTTAGCAAGCGAAAGGACACGTATGGCGATTCTTCCTACGATCCGCAGTCCCCGCGATCTCGACTATCTTTCCGAGCCCCAACTCATTGAGCTCGCGCAAGAGATCCGTGAGTTCTTGATTGAAAACGTCGCGCGGACAGGTGGTCACCTCGGGCCGAATCTCGGCGTCGTTGAATTGACGATAGCGATGCATCGCGTTTTCGATTCACCGAAAGACCCGATGATTTTTGACACCGGCCACCAGTCGTATGTACACAAGATGCTTACTGGCCGCCAGGACTTTTCGAACCTACGCACACGCGAAGGTCTCGCGGGGTACCCGCAGCGGTCAGAGAGTATCCACGATGTTGTGGAGTCCTCGCACGCTTCGAGCTCACTGAGTTGGGCCGACGGAATTTCTCGAGCGCTATCGCGGACGGGCCGGCGCGATCGGCACGTTATCGCTATGGTCGGCGACGGCGCGCTCACCGGGGGAATGACCTGGGAAGCGCTGAACAACATTTCCGATGACAACGACCGCAACCTCGTCATTATCGTTAACGACAACGGTCGGTCTTACGCCCCTACGATCGGCGGAATGGCTCGGTATCTCAACCGCGTGCGGACCGCCGACACGTATCGCGAATTGCGGCACCGTTCCGACACGATGTCGCGGCGACTCGGGCCGGCTGGACGCGCGCTTTACCGCGGCCTCCGCGGCGGAATGCACGGATTTCTCTCCCGATTCACGAATAACGAAGCACTGTACTCGAACCTGGACATCAAGTACCTCGGGCCAGTCGATGGGCATGATCTACCAGGAATGATCGAAACCCTGCGCCTCGCGAAAGACTACGGCGCACCGGTGATTGTGCACGCGATTACCGAGAAGGGCCGCGGCTACGAACCTGCAAGAAACGACGAAGCCGATCAATTCCATGCTGTCGGACGCATCGACCCCGTCACTGGCGAAGCGATCGGCGGCGGCGGCGGTAGCTCCTGGACCGACGTATTCGCGGCGGAACTCCCTGAAATTGCCGCGGAACGTGATGACGTTATTGCCATTACAGCAGCGATGCTTCGACCCACGGGCCTCCAACTATTCGCGGAAAGATATCCGGACCGCGTGCTCGACGTCGGCATCGCGGAGCAGCACGCTGTCACGTCAGCGGCAGGACTAGCCTTTGGTGGTCTGCATCCTGTAGTGGCGCTCTATGCGACATTTATCAACCGCGCGTTTGACCAGGTGCTAATGGATGTTGCGTTGCACCGCGCCGGAGTGACTTTCGTTCTCGATCGTGCCGGAGTGACGGGTCCAGACGGTCCGAGTCATCACGGGATCTGGGACCTCGCGATGCTCCAGATCGTTCCAGGCATCCGAATTGCCGTGCCACGGGATGCTGCGCGCGTTCGTGAAGAATTGCGCGAAGCAGTGGAAGTGAACGATGCGCCCACGGTGCTGCGGTTTCCCAAAGGCAGCGTTGGCGAGGAAATTCCTGCCATTGAGCGTCTGGAAGATGGCGTCGATGTCTTGGCCCGAAGCAAGACTAGGGACGTCCTTGTCATCGGTATCGGCCCGATGGCTCACGTAGCCGTCGACGTCGCCCGGCGGCTAGAAGCCCAGGGTATCGGCGCGACTGTCGTTGACCCGCGGTGGGTGATTCCAGTTCAACCCTCGTTGGTAGAACTGTCCGCGCAGCATCGCCTCGTCATCACTATCGAAGACGGCATCCGGGTGGGAGGCATAGGTACCCGCATCAGACAGGTTCTCCGAGAGGCGGGGGTCGACACGGCCGTTGACGAGTTGGGAGTCCCAGACGAGTTCATCGCGCACGCGAGCCGCGAACAGATCTTGGATGACGCCGGCCTCACTGCTGCCAAGATCGCTCAAGACGTTGTAGCGCAGGTACTAGGGACTCGAATTCCGGTGGCGCGCCAAACAAATGAGACGGCGCCGATTTGGATGGCCGACGAAGCGAAGTCCAACGCTAGAGACGACGCTTAACGTCAAAAGAATGGGGGTGGCCGCAGAGTAACTTCTGCTGCCACCCCCTTCTAATTTTATTAGGAGCTGAACCCGACAATGGGAGGGTGATGGAATGTATCTGAGAAAACACGCTCCGACGCGCCCTCCCTGTCGAGGTAGGGCGATGCACCACCGTCGATGAAGGGCCACGCGGCGCCCAGAATCAGGCAAAGATCAATGTCTTCTACCTCCGGCACGACGCCCTCATCAAGCATGGTTTTGATCTCACGCGCGAGGCCATCCTGCACGCGAGAGAGGATTTCTTCCGCTGTCGCAGGAGTCGTACCCACGTTGCCCTTCAAGACCTTCTCAGCGGGTTTGGTCCACCCCGTGACTTTGCCATTCTTGTCTTTTTCGACAACGCGCTCGAGGGCCGCCAACTCGTGGAGGTTTTCGGACGAGAAGAATCGGTCGGGGAATGCTGATGCCATCGTGTCCTGCACGTGCGCTGCCACTTTCCACCCCACGAGGTCGATGAGCTGGAACGGCGTCATCGGCAGTCCCAGCGGGCCGAACGCTTTCTCAACTGTCAACAATGGTGTGCCCTCGTAAACGGCACGAGCGGCCTCTCCCATGACCTTCGCAAGCAATCTATTGACAACGAACCCGGGAGCATCCGCGGTCAACACGGCGTTTTTACCCAATCCGCGAGCCACGACGAACGCAGTCGACAGGGCGGCGTCATTCGCGAGCGGGGTGTTGACGATCTCGATCAATGGCATGACTGCGACCGGATTGAAGAAGTGGAATCCGACGAGACGTTCGGGGTGTTCTAACTTGGAGCCGATCTCTTCCACCGACAGCGACGAAGTGTTCGTTGCCAAAATCGCGTCAGGCGCGATGATTCGTTCGATCTCTCCGAAGACCGCCTGTTTGACGCCCACCTCTTCGAAAACCGCCTCGATAACGAAGTCACAATCGGCGTATTCGCTTTTGTCTGTGGTGCCTCGAACCAGGTCGCGCAATCGATTGGCGGTGTCGCCGTCGAGTCGACCCTTTTGCTCGAGCTTGGAAATCTCGCCATGTATCGACTCAACCCCCTTGTCGACGCGGGATTGGTCGAGATCAGTGATGAGGACCGGCACCTGAAGCTTGCGGACGAAAAGCAGCGCAAATTGGCTTGCCATGAGGCCTGCTCCGATAATGCCAACTTTTGACACCTTCTTTGCCAGGGACTTGTCCGGTGCACCCACAGGTCGCTTGGCCCGCTTCTGGACTAGGTCGAAAGCGTACATAGACGCCGCGAACTGGTCTCCGGATATCAGATCCGCAAGTGCTTCATCCTCGCGCGCGAATCCTTCATCCGGAGTCCCGCTTTTTGCTGCATCGAGTAAATCGAGCGCAACATAGGGGGAGCGAGGGACAGTGCCGATGCGACTCTCGAGCATAGTTCGCGCCATCTTGATGGCAATCGGCCATTTCGTGATCCGCTCGAACTTCCCGGGCACGTTCTTGCGGTTGACCTTGGTCGCGCCTGTTAATACAGCGTCGGCCCAACGGAGAGAGTCTTCGAGGTAGTTCGCTGCCGGAAAAATAGCGTCCACGATCCCAAGCTCGTACGCGGCAGCGGGCTTCAGCGTTCGGTTCTGCTTCAGTGGGTTGGAGACGACCACATCGAGAGCTTTCTCGATACCAATCAAATTCGGAAGCAAGTAGGCGCCTCCCCAACCGGGGATAATTCCAAGGAACACCTCTGGGAGCGCAATCGCCGCAGCTGAGGCGTCGACTGTTCGGTACGTCGCATGGAGCGCGATCTCGAGACCGCCGCCGAGAGCAAGACCATTGACGAAGACGAAACTCGGAACGCCGAGCGTGCTCAGCTTGGACAGTACCTGGTGACCGCGTTGCGCAACAAGGCGGGCATTCTCTTTCGAACCGACCCGCGAGATGTCGCTGAGATCCGCACCGGCAGCAAGGATGTACTGCTTTCCCGTGATCGCAACAGCATCAATCTCGCCAGCAGCGGCCCGGGTCTTCATCTCGTCGAGCCTCTCGCCCAACTCGGCGAGAGTCGCGGGACCAAGGGTATTTGGACGTGTGTGATCTCGGCCATTATCGAGCGTGATGAGAGCAAGCTTTCGTCCCGATGCCAGTGTCACATCACGGGATATTGAATGCGTGACTACTTCGCCCTCCGTCAGAGCATTGAGAGGAGTGAAGTCGATGTCGTCGTAGGTCATCATTGCGTTGCTTCTCACTTCTTCTTCTTGCCGTCAAAGAACGGGTTTTCCCAGATGACCGAACCGCCCTGACCAAGGCCCACGCACATGGCAGTGAGGCCGTAGCGAACATCGGGGCGTTCTGCGAACTGGGCAGCGAGCTGAATCATCAGGCGCACCCCGGAAGCCGCGAGCGGATGCCCCACCGCAATTGCGCCTCCCCACTGATTCACTCGGGGATCGTCGTCGGCGATGCCAAAGTGATCGAGGAACGAGATGACCTGTACCGCGAAGGCCTCATTCAGCTCGAACAGCCCAATGTCGGAAATTGAGAGTCCGGCCTTCTTCAGCGCTTTCTCTGTCGAGGGAATGGGGCCAATGCCCATGATCTCGGGTTGAACTCCGGCGAAGGCGAACGAGACGAGCTTCATCTTGGGTGTCAGAGATAGCTCTTTTACGGCCTGGCCCCCCGCAAGTAGTCCCATCGTGGCGCCGTCAGTGAGTGGTGACGCGGTGCCCGCGGTCACACGACCGTGCGGACGAAACGGCGTTTTCAGCGTCGCAAGTCCCGCGAGAGTCGTTTCTGGCCGTCGCCCCTCATCCTCGGTCGCAAGCCCCCAAGCTCCGTCTGCGTCTTTCGTTGCTACTGAAACCAGGTCGGGCTGGATCTTGCCTGCGTCGTATGCGGCTTGCGCCTTCTGCTGGCTGAGCATTCCGAAAGTGTCAGTGCGCGCCTTCGTCAAGTGCGGGAAGCGGTCGTGGATGCGTTCCGCTGTTACTCCCATGTTGAGCGCGCCAGGGTCGACCATCCGCTCCGCGACGAACCGCGGGTTCGGGTCAGCGTTGGCGCCAATGGGATGACGCCCCATGTGCTCGACGCCACCGGCGAGAGCTATGTCATACATACCGATGCCAATAGACCCGGCCATCGTCGTCACGCTCGTCATCGCACCCGCACACATGCGGTCAATCGCGAAACCTGGAACTGTCATAGGAAGTCCAGCGAGAATCGCGGCTGATCGCCCGAGCGTCAGGCCCTGATCGCCAGTCTGGCTCGTCGCAGCGATCGCTACATCATCCACGCGCTCGGGCGATACGCCCGGATTTCGCTCCATCACGCCAATGATCGTCTTAACGACGAGGTCATCGGCCCGGGTGTTCCAATACATGCCCTTCTCGCCGGCGCGTCCAAACGGTGTTCTCATGCCATCGACGAAAAAGACGTCTGCAATGTGGGCCACTCTGCCTCCAACTTTCGGGAATGAAACCAGCCTAGAGAGCGGGAGTGAGCCCCAAGAATCGCTTGGGTTGAACCTACGAAGAGCTCTCCGGCGTGGGCTCAGCGCTTTGCACGGAATCCACAAAGGCTGAAGCGATCACCTGTGCGGTTTGGGCAATTTGCCATTGACGCGCGTGTGCTGCTGCGAGTGCCTCAGCGATGGATTCCTTGTTTAATGGTTCCGGAGGCGACCACGCTAGCCGTCGGAGCGTGTCAGGGGTTAACAAATTTTCGGTCGGCATCCCTAGCGCCTCGGCGAGTTCTTCGATCTTCGGCCGAACGTTCTTTAGCCGCGCGTCTGCCGCGGGGTTCCGATCCACCCACGCACGAGGGGGAGGCAGCGTATCACTCTGGATACGTTCGGGTGGAAGGATTTCTGCCGATCTCCCGCGCTCGATGGCATCCCACCAGCGGTCAAGTTGGGTGCGACTCGCGCGGCCGGTGAAGTCCTTCAGAGCTCCGAGCTCC
Organism: Microbacterium endophyticum; assembly: GCF_011047135.1. Lineage (NCBI taxonomy): Bacteria > Bacillati > Actinomycetota > Actinomycetes > Micrococcales > Microbacteriaceae > Microbacterium > Microbacterium endophyticum. The sequence goes on from NZ_CP049255.1 coordinate 26,598, forward strand.
CGCTTGGTCTTCGGATTGGCTCGAATGGCAGCCACAAGAGCCCGATCCGGGACCAACCTGCCTGGGGAGACATCTTCGGCACGCGCAAAGTCCTCGCGAGCTGTCCAGAGCTCTCGCGCTATAGCAAGCGATTGACGCCCTCGGACGGTGTGAAGGCCGCTGAGCCGTCGCCAGGGATCTTCACGCGGCGGTTTCGGAAGACGCGCGAGAACCGCGGCGAACTCCTCAGCTGCGATGTCCGACTTCTGTTGGTCCTGGAGTTCCTGATCGAGCGCATCCCGAACATCGATCAGGTGGGCGACGTCCAAAGCTGCGTATTCGAGCCAGCTTTGGGGGAGAGGTCTCGTCGACCAATCAGCAGCCGAATGTGCCTTGGCAAGAGATATTCCGAGCGTCGACTCCACGACGGCACCGAGTCCCACACGTTCGTGTCCCAGGAGGCGCGCAGCAAGTTCGGTGTCGAAAATAGTTGCAGGCGAGAGGTCGAGCTCGCGCAGAGAGGGAAGATCTTGGCTCGCGGCGTGTAGAACCCATTCGACGTCGCCGATAGCCTCCTGCAGCAGAGTGAAGTCGCCGATCGGCGGCGGATCAAACAGGAAGAGACCAGCATCTCTGCGGAACACCTGAACGAGATACGCGCGCTGTGAGTACCGAAACCCCGAGGCGCGCTCAACATCGACAGCCACGGGGCCGTGGCCCGCGGCGAGTGAAGCCGCTGCCGCTGCGAAATCCTCCTGGCGATCAATGACTTCGTACTCAGTCATCCTGTCGCGCTCCTGCACTAATCACCTGGATTCCTTCCGAGCCGGGCGGCAACCCAGCGAGCATGCACACAAGTTCTGCCCACGCCTCAACGTGTACAGCGAGCGATCCCGTGGGAGTCCACGAAGCTCGCAATTCTATCTGTGCTCCGTCACCTTCGTCGGCGAGGTGACCGAAGCCTTTCGACAAAGTCTTGGTGGCCGTGCCTGAGGCGGAGCTATATTCCGCAGCACGAGAGTCCAGTGCGTCCATTAGCCACGACCAGGCGACGTCCGTGACGAGTGGGTCGATTCCGATATCTGGCTCGAGAGGGGCTTGCGCGAAACAAACTACTCGCCACGAACCCTCCCAAGCATCGGGCGATTCTGGATCGTGCAGCAGGATGAAGCGTCCGGTTCCATACGGTGAATCCTCGGAATGCTCCTCAGGTCTCACATCACCCGCAAGCGCGATTGCGAAGGGAGCAAGACCGGAAGGCGCCGGAATTTCTCGCACGACGAAGTCATCGCGAAAGCTGATTTCACGGATTTCAGCTTCGGCGCGCTCGAATGTCGCGGAGAGAAGACGGGGGTCGGCCACGGCGACAGACTAGGATGAACCGACGATGATGCCTTCCAGGCGCGCCGGGTCGCGCAACGCCTCTCCTGCCCTCAAAGCTGGCCTAAAGACCGCTCTTGTCGTTCTCAGCGGCGCTTTCGCTGTCGTGATGGGCGCGCTCGGAGTCGTCTCTGCGCACGTCGCCCGACTAGTGGTCACGCCGGCCGCTCGACGAGCCGATCTCAAAGTGCTCACTCTCGACACCAGCGCCCAAACGATCACTCTCTCGCGGACGCTCGACACCTCACTACCCGGCCGTTATGGCCTTTTCACCGTCGGCACCGAGCAGTACGTGAAAATCGGCACAGTTCTTGCCGAAGATGAAAAGACAGTCACGAGGAAGCTGCTGACGCACATCGGCCCCCACTCCAGGCTTGCACCCGATGCTGCGTTCAGCGGCTGGTACTTCGACCGGCCAGAGCAGCTTCATCTGCCATATGTTTCTGAGCTCATCGGATCCGCTGTCGGTCCATGCCCAGCGTGGCTCTTTCCGGCGCAGGAACCGTCGGATACGTGGTGCATCCAAGTTCATGGGCGCGGAACGACTCGTGCCGAATGTCTGCGCGCCGTACCTCTCTTTCACTCGCTAGGAATCAACACGCTCGTCGTTTCGTACCGCAACGACGGCGAGGCGCCGCGCAGCCGTACTGGTACCTACGCGCTAGGTGCCACAGAGTGGCGGGATGTCGACGCGGCTGTTGGCTTTGCGCGCCGGCGTGGCGCGCAGCGGATCATCCTGATGGGATGGTCGATGGGGGGAGCAATTGCTCTGCAACTGGCCCTCAGCTCGGCCCACCGCGACCGTATTGCGGGGATCATCCTTGACTCGCCGGTGATCGACTGGCGAGTGGTTCTGGACTACCAGGCTGCACAACTCGGGCTGCCACGGGTTGTCCGCGACCTCGCCATCCAAACCCTCAGCTCGGAGTGGGGAACCATGATCACGAGGACCGGTGCTCCGATTCCGTTTGACCGGCTTGATGTGGTGTCCCGCGCTGATCACTTGCAGCATCCGATCCTCATTCTTCACAGCGACGATGACGGATTCGTGCCTTCAGATGCGTCCCACGATCTTGCCACTGCACGACCAGATCTTGTCGAGATGAATGTTTTCGACACTGCCCGGCATACGAAACTCTGGAACTACGACTCACAGCGGTGGGAACGAACGATCCGTGCTTGGATTCAAGAACGAGACGTCATACAACCACGCGCAGACGAAGGTAATTGAATCCGGCACTGTCAGCGAGATGCCCCGCGACCTCTGTGCGAGGTCTGAATGCACGTTCGATGGTGAGAAACGGCGCATTGGCGGGCTCCAAAAGCGGCGCTACCGTGACGCAGTATTCGTCGATCACCCCCGCCTGAACAAATTGGGAAGCCAGCGAAGGGCCGCCTTCGCACACGACGCGGTGAAGTGCTCGTTCAGCCAACGCATCGATGATGTCCTGCGGCGCAATCCGGCCGTCGGCTCCGCTCGCCAAAGCGACTATCTCGACAGGGTGGCTACCCAACTGGCGGCGCACCTCTTCGGCGCGTTCTTTCGCGCACACAATCAGCACCTGTCTGATTGACTCTTCATCATCCAGTCGTAGCTGATGTCCGGTCAGATTTCCCGATGAAGTGACAACGGCAAGCCGCGCGGTTCGCGGCACTATGTAGCCTTCCGCTCGCACGCTCTGTGCGCCGACGACAACGACATCAGCGTCACTCCTCACGACACCGAGAATCATTCGATCGACGGGATTCGTCAGCGTGTCACTGGTCCCGTCGGTACCCGCAGCTGAGCCCGTCAGGCTGGTAATCATGTTGAGGCGAACATACGTCGCGTCAGTTCGGGCGTACTGACGCGTAATGAGATCGCGACACTCGGATGCATCGAGATCCACATCGACGGATGTGCTGTATTCGGTGGCTATCTGGGTCAGACGCATAGCACATTCACTTCATCGATTTTGCGCGGACCTGGCGCTTTGCTCGAAGCAGCATTCCCGTCATCCCTGAGATGCGAAGCGGCGACACCACTTTCGTCAGTCCGATCGATTGCGGGTAGTCCTCTGGTATCGCTAAGACTTCTGTCACGGTGAGACCGGAAAGTCCCTGAACCAGGATGCTGGCAAAACCTCGCGTCGTCGGAGCTTCCTGGGGTGCTGTGGCGTACATGCGCACAGTATCTCCATCAACCTCGATCGCGATAAAGACGGGGGACTGGCATTCGGCGACCCGCTCGTAGAGCTCCGGATGGTCGGCATACTCGGCAGGCGCGGCTGGAAGTTCTTGGGAAAACTCAAGCAGCAGCTGTAGCCGCTCGGCTTCGGGTAGATCGAGAAAATCATCGCGAATTTCAGCGAGTGAGTCGGGAAGAAGATTTTCAGTCATGTTGTATACGTCCTCTCGTATCAACGCGCGTTCGGTACGGCGCCGGGCTCACTTCCCACAGCGATCGGTACCCGTACCGCGCTTCCCCATTCAGTCCATGATCCGTCGTAGTTTCGGACATCGGCTAGACCGAGCAGGTGAGCGAGGACAAACCACGTGTGGCTGGAGCGCTCGCCGATCCGGCAGTAAGCGATCACAGAGTCTTCACGCTCGATCCCGGTTTCGCTCAAGTAGATATCTTCAAGCTCAGCGCGCTGCTTGAAACGCCCATCTTCGGCGACGGCGCGAGCCCAGGGCACGCTTTTGGCCGACGGGATGTGTCCAGCGCGCAATGCGCCCTCCTCGGGGTACGCCGGAGCAGACGTACGCTCTCCGCTGTATTCCTCGGGGGAACGTACATCGATGAGGGGAGAACCAAGATGCGCGAGAACATCGTCTTTGTATGCACGCAGCACGCTGTCGTCACGCTCAACCACTGGGTATGAGGTGTATTCACGGGAGGCGCGTTCGGTAGTGAAGGGGCGCTCCTCCCGAATCCAAGCGTCACGGCCGCCGTCGAGCAGTCGAACATCTTCGTGCCCGAACAAAGAGAACACCCATAGCGCATACGCCGCCCACCAATTGTTCTTGTCTCCATAAATCACGATCGTGTCGTCGCGCCGGATTCCCTTTCGAGAAAGCAGGTCGGAGAAACCCACCCCATCGAGATAGTCGCGAACGACCGGATCATTCAGCTCCGTGTGCCAATCGACTTTGATAGCACCGGGGATATGCCCCGTTTCGTAAAGCAGAACATCTTCGTCTGATTCGACCACAACGAGACCGGGCGCACCCAAGCGCGCCTCCAACCACTCCGTAGACACGAGTCGCCCAGGGTGAGCGAAGTTGGCGAATTTGGGGGAGCTATCGAACTCGACAGTCACAGGTACTCCTTGAGTCAGCGGCTTGCAGGGAAAAGTTTGGGGTGATGCGACGGCTTAGGCTTATATCGCCTCCTCGACTCTATGTACCGCTGGCGCGGAGTGCACCTTGTTTCTCTTCCAGCGACACACAGGATGCCTGCATGAGCTCGCCCACACCCACCGTCGGCCGTATGCGGCTGGCCGACCGTCTTCCGGAACTTTCCGGCGCTGAGATGTTGGCAACGCTTGTGCCGCCACCGCAGTTCGATGGCGCAACCTTCGAAACGTATCGAGTTGACGAGGATTTTCCCTCGCAACAGCAAGCCAAAGACGCCCTGATCGCCTTCAGTGGCGGCAACGCGCCAGCAAAGGCGAGGGGTGGTCTGTTTCGGCGCACACCGAAATCTCCTGACGTGAAACCTGGGGTGTACCTCGATGGCGGGTTCGGCGTCGGCAAAACCCATCTTCTTGCAGCGATCTATCACGCTATGCCTGCACGGCGAAAGTACTTCGGGTCCTTCATCGAATACACCGCGCTCGTAGGAGCCACAGGCTACAAGAACACCGTTGAGCTGTTCCGCGGTGCTGATCTGCTCTGTATAGATGAGTTCGAACTCGACGATCCCGGCGACACGATGGTGATGACTCGATTGCTTGGCGAACTGGTTTCTTCGGGCACGAAGCTCGCAGCTACCTCGAATACGCCGCCCAATGCACTTGGAGAAGGCCGGTTTGCGGCACAGGACTTCCTTCGCGAAATTCACGCGATGGCAGACAACTTCGAGACGATCCGGATCGACGGTGTCGACTTTCGACAGCGCACGCTCGACGGACATGCTCTTGCACTCACCGCTGCTGAGTACGAATCGGCGCTCTCGGATGCCGCAGGCAACGGTGTCGTTTCGGATGACACTTTCGCCGACCTAATTGCGCATCTCGCTCGCGTTCACCCGTCGCGATACATCCGTTTGATCGATTCCGTCGATGTCATCGGACTGCAGGATGTCACTGAGCTCACCGATCAATCCGCAGCACTCAGATTTGTCGCTTTCATCGACCGCGCCTACGACGCGCAAATTCCGCTCCGTGCGACAGGCATCAGCCTCGACCGCGTTTTCAGCGAAGAGATGCGCGCTGGCGGATACCGAAAGAAGTACCTGCGTGCAATCTCACGACTGATTGCCCTCACGCATAGCTGAGAGCAACTAGTGAGCTAGTTCGAGGCGCTCCGAAACACGATGTTTACACAAGAAGGCGTCGCGTTACTTTCTGGAAACACTTCTCGCATCCGACCGGAATTCGCTTTCGCGAAACTAGGGTTCGCCCGACGCACCGCGACCCGACGTGCGGCCGCTATGGGCCAAAGTTACACAACACACATGGATGAGGAATCTCATGGATAGCGGAAATCTCGCCTGGTCCGTCGCTGCGACGGCGCTGGTGCTTTTCATGACGCCCGGTGTGGCCTTCTTTTACGGAGGCCTAGTCAAAGCCAAGAGCGTCGTCAGCATGATGATGATGAGCTTCGGAGCTTTGGGCCTCGTCAGCGTTTTGTGGATCCTTTACGGATTCAACATGAGCGCTGTCGAGAGCACTTGGGCGTTTGCAGGCAACCCCTTCTCAGACTTCGGTCTGACTAACCTCGACGACAACGGCTTGGTCGGTGCCACATTCGGCGCGACCTTCGCCATCATCACCGTTGCGCTGATCTCTGGCGCGATCGCTGACCGCGCAAAGTTCGGTGCGTGGATGATCTTCGCCGGCATTTGGTCGACGGTCGTCTACTTCCCGGTCGCCGCATGGGTCTGGGGCGGTGGCTGGATCATGGGTCTCGGTGAGACCTTCGGATTCTCGACCAGCGTTATTGACTACGCCGGTGGTACCGCAGTTCACATCAACGCTGGTGCCGCGGCGCTCGCGCTTGCCCTGGTGCTCGGAAAGCGCATTGGCTTCCAGAAGGGCATCCAGAAGCCCCACAACGTGCCGCTCGTCATGCTCGGTGCTGCGATCCTGTGGTTCGGCTGGTTCGGCTTCAACGCCGGCGCCGAGGGTACCTTTGGCCTCCTGGGCACGGAAGACTCATCGGTCGGACTCATCATCGTCAACACGCTGGGTGCAACCGCTGCAGCCATCATCGGTTGGTTGATCGTTGAAAAACTCAAGGACGGCAAGGCGACGTCGGTTGGCGCTGCATCCGGTGCTGTTGCCGGTCTGGTTGCCATCACCCCCGCGTGTGCAAACCTGGCGCCCGGTTGGGCACTACTGCTCGGTGTCCTCACCGGTGCCGTTTGTGCTCTCGCTGTTGAGCTCAAGTGGAAGCTCGGCTACGACGACTCTCTCGACGTCGTGGGCATCCACCTCGTCGGTGGCATCATCGGAACCGTCTACCTCGGCTTCTTCGCGACCGAGACCGGCCTGTTCCTCGGCGGCGGTGCAGAGCAGCTGATCCTCCAGGTCATCGCGGCTCTCGGTGTGCTGATCTACTCGTTCGTTGTTGCCTTCATCATCGGCTTCGCGATCGACAAGACGATCGGCTTCCGCATCAAGAACGAAGACGAGCTCGCTGGCGTCGACACTTCGGTGCACGGCGAAGAGGGCTACGCTCTCGCAGAGTAATTCTCGCGTCTGACCAAAAGTCAGACCTCAGGGGCGTCGTGGTTATCCGCGACGCCCCTCTTCTGTGCGCCGGTAGCATTTCGCCATGGCTGTCTTCTCAAAGCTCTCGACCGCTCTGCGCAACCTTTTGGCTCCGCGGCGCACGAATGCGCCGCGCCAAGACAAAGCTCATCCTCGCAACGCCGAGTCGGTCACTCGCGAAGTTGACCCTTCGACGATTCGGGATATACAAATCTCCTACTCACCATTTGCAGACGGACGAGCGGATGCCGGTGAAATTGTTTGGACGTGGGTTCCCTACGAGGAAGATGATGGCCGTGGCAAGGATCGCCCCGTACTCGTTGTTGCGAGAGCGAGCGCGAATCGCGTCTACGCGGTGAAACTCACAAGCCGTTCGCACATCGGCGATCGTAACTATCAGCCAATCGGATCGGGGGCGTGGGATTCACAACGTAGGCCGTCCTGGGTCGACCTCGACCAGATGTATAGCGTGCACGACGACGGGCTCAGACGTGAGGCATCCGCGCTAGAGCCCCAGCGTTTCGCTGACGTCGCAAAATCGCTACAGCGCCGCTACGGCTGGGGTATTGATATGTGAGATGTTAGGCGCCCGATGGCAACTCGGGTTTGGGTGGGATGACGTAGATCGCACCCAGCACAGCAACAATCACCCACAGTGCGATGTTCTGAATCACTGCGAAGCTCAATGCGCCCAGGGCTGCTCCTACGGCGATAGACACCCACATGATGAAGTGACGAACCCACGCGGTGCGACTCCCGCCCCTGGCTGCTGCAACGAGGCCCTGCCCCAGCTTCACGAGAGCGCCTGTCATGTATGTGACGCCGAAAGATATCTCGCCGTCTCGCGTAAAGACGGTATTGAGTGCGCCCATTGCGAGCGCCAGCAGGATGCCGGAAACCCAGCGGAGATCAAACGTCGCGGAAGTCGCCGCGAATGCAACTATCAAGACGACGAAGCCGAGGATTCGCTTTTGGTCACGGACGTGGCCACGCAGGATGAGCGTTCCGGCCATCGCGCCAGCGACGAAGGCGCCGATCAAAGCGAATGCGATTCCGGCAGCTCCCCACGAGCTACCGGCGAGATCGACGCTCGCTCGGGTGGTGTTTCCACTCATGAATGACACGAAATAGCCGCCGAGATAGACAAACGCGAAGCCATCGACGTAGCCCGCGCACAGCGACAAGAGTGAGGCAGAAATCAGGCTTCTACCGCTCAGTTGCCGAACCACGATGCCTCAATTCGATCGCCTCGCTGATCGACGTCAATCCTGCCGAAAATTCAAGAGTGAACTGTGGGCGATACCGGACTCGAACCGATGACCTCTTCCGTGTGAAGGAAGCGCGCTACCAACTGCGCCAATCGCCCATTAGCCCGTGAGGACCAGTAAATGATCCTAGCCGATACCGGTGGTCGGCACCGAATTACACGGGTGTGACACGCGCGGACGCCACGGGTTTTGCGTTGACGGAAACGTCGGCTAAAGTCATTCAAGCGCCGGGAGAGATTCCGGAGCATGCGGATGTAGCGCAGTGGTAGCGCATAACCTTGCCAAGGTTAGGGTCGCGAGTTCGAATCTCGTCATCCGCTCGAGTGCTGGGGATCGCCACACGGAGAAATTCGAAAGACGATCACTAGACGTGGGTCGAACCACATATGGTGGCGTGGCCGAGCGGCTAGGCACCGGCCTGCAAAGCCGTTTACACGGGTTCGAATCCCGTCGCCACCTCGTTCACAACTTAATAGCCTTTTAGGCGCGATTGGCGCAGCGGTAGCGCGCTTCCCTGACACGGAAGAGGTCACTGGTTCGATCCCAGTATCGCGCACAGACAGAAACCCCCGAGAAATCGGGGGTTTCTTACGTTGTAGCGAAGAGCACCAGGGCAGACGCTGCCACCGTCAGCGGCGCGACCACCAGGCCTGTCAGCACGAATGAACGCCAAGTGATCTTGACGTCCATCGCCGATAGGCGCTGGTACCAGAGCAGCGTCGCGAGAGACGCCCAGGGCGTGATGAGCGGCCCCGCGTTGACTCCGATGAGAAGCGCACCGACCCGCGGTGCACTGGTGGCGGCAGGCTCCATCGCGAGGTAAGCGGGCAGGTTGTCAATGAGGTTCGCTGTCGCCGCGGACACGAACGATAACCGCATGAGATCGAGAAGATTCTCACCCTCTCCGGCGATCGCTGCGACGATCTGTGCCGAGCCCAACGCTTCTGCGGCAGCAGTGGCGAGAAAGAGCCCAGACGCGAAGACCAGGAGCGACCAAGGCACAAGAGTCAGGCGAATAACGCCCGGTCGACGCCACAAGAACAACAGGATCAAAATTCCCGCGGCAATCGACGCAGGCACCCACGGGCTGCTCGCCACAACGAGAAACGGCAGCAGCGCCACGACCACAACTGCTGTCAGTCGGAAGAGCAGGATGTCGGCAGGCCGAGTTGCATTCATCGGCGTGAAATGCCCAGCAAGCGATCGTCGGTATTTGATTCCAAGTACCGACGCACTCACGACGATTGCTGCAAGGGATGCCGCTCCCATCAGAGTGAGGAACGACACATCGCCCAACCGGGCCAGCAGGTCGGTTGCTAGAAGATTCGTCAAGTTCGACACCGGCAGCGTCAATGACGCGGTGTTTGCAATGACAACCGTCGCCATCGCGAACGGCAGCACCGGCAATCCATTCGATCGAGCGAGCACGATCACAATCGGTGTCAACAAAACCGCCGTGGTGTCGAGCGACAAGAACGCCGTTGCTACGACGCCAAACATCAGGACGAGAACCCACAACACCCAGATGCGCCCACGGGAGACACGGGCAAGGACCGCTGCAACCGCATCGAAGATGCCGGCGCGTGCGCTGAGTTCGGCAACGACCGTAATTGCGACCACGAAACCGAGGATGGGGAGCACACGGTCGGCAACCACAACTACGTCAGAAGGAAGGAGCACACCGCTCAACATGGCCACACAGCCAGCCGCGAGCAGGAGCACTCCAACAAGGGTGAGTTTCACGGCATCCATCATGCGCCCTTCGTGCGCGATAGGATTTCCCATCGAGCGACTTACAGGAGATTTCCTTGACCGACCCCGTTGTGCCCGCAGATATCGTCTTTCCCACCGACGGTTTCACCCTCTTCCCGGATCGCAACGTCGTTGCCATCCGCATCGATGGGGAGCTGAAAGACCTCGCGACGACGATTGACGCGCAAGACAACGCCGAGGCTGTCACTATCGAGAGTCCGGAAGGTCTCAGCATCCTGCGCCACTCGGCCGCACACGTGCTGGCCCAGGCGGTGCAAAGGATCAACCCGCAGGCAAACTTGGGTATCGGACCCCCCGTGACCGACGGGTTCTACTACGACTTCGGTGTGAACGAAGCCTTCACCCCAGAAGACATCAAGGCCATCGACAAAGAGATGCAGCGCATCGTTCGCGAGAATCAGCATTTCGTGCGTCGAGTGGTCACTGACGACGAGGCACGCGCTGAGCTTGCGGCAGAACCGTTCAAGCTCGAGTTGATCGGCCTCAAGGGTGGCAAGAAAGAAGCCGCCGAGGGCGCGTCCGTCGAAGTTGGGGCGGGCGAACTCACGATTTACGACAACGTCAACCCGAAGACGCGGGAGACGATCTGGAAAGACCTCTGCCGCGGCCCGCACGTCCCCAGCACAAGAATGCTCGGCAACGGGTGGGCGCTGACTCGCATCGCAGGAGCGTACTGGCGGGGGAGCGAAAAGAACCCTCAGCTGCAGCGCATCTACGGTACAGCTTGGCCCTCCAAAGATGAGCTGCGCGCATATCAGGACCGCCTCGCTGAAGCGGCAAAACGCGACCACCGCAAGCTCGGCAAGGAGCTGGATCTGTTCTCGTTCCCCGACGAGATCGGCTCTGGCCTCTCGGTGTGGCACCCCAAGGGCGGCATAGTTCGCCAGGAGATGGAGCAGCACGCACTGCACCGTCACCGCGCTGCTGGTTACACCTACGTGTACACGCCGCACATCGCTAAAGAAGACCTCTTCTTGCAGTCGAACCACCTCGTCACCTACCGGGAGGGAATGTTCCCGCCCATCCGGATGGATGAAGAGCGTGACGAGGCCGGTGAAGTGACAAAGGCCGGGCACGACTACTACCTCAAGCCGATGAATTGCCCGATGCACATCCTGATCTTCAAGGAACGTGCCCGCAGCTATCGTGACCTTCCGATGCGTCTCGCCGAGAACGGCACCGTCTACCGCAACGAGCTCTCAGGAGCCCTTCACGGCCTCACCCGCGTTCGAGGCTTCACTCAAGACGACTCACACCTATTCGTGCGACCCGATCAGCTCGAAGAAGAGACCGCGCGAGTTCTCGATTTCGTGATCTCGATGCTCCGCGACTTCGGGCTGAGCGATTTCGAACTTGAGCTTTCGATGCGGGACGACGAAAAGTCGAAGTGGATCGGAACTGACGAGTTCTGGGAAGACTCGACGAACGCTCTCCGCAAGGTAGCGAAAGCCAGCGGCTTGAAGCTCACCGAAGTCCCGGGCGAAGCTGCGTTCTATGGCCCCAAGATCGACTTGAAAACGAAGGATGCCATCGGCCGCACCTGGCAGCTCTCCACCGTGCAGGTTGACCCTAACCTTCCAGAACGCTTCGAGCTTGAGTACACAGATCGTGACGGGCAGAAGAAGCGCCCGATCATGATTCACCGTGCACTATTTGGCTCAATTGAGCGCTTCTTCGCGATCCTGCTCGAGCACTACGCCGGCGCTTTCCCGGTTTGGCTGAGCCCGGTCCAGGTCATGGGTATTCCGGTAGCCGAAGAATTCGGCGACTACCTCAGCGACATCATCGGACGCCTGCAAATCGAAGGCGTACGCGCGGAGGTCGATCACAGCGATGACCGGATGCAGAAGAAGATCCGCACCCACACGACGCAGAAAGTGCCGCTGCAGTTGATTGCGGGGGAACAGGATCGTGCCGCCGGCACTGTCTCGTTCCGATTCCGCGACGGAACTCAGACGAACGGGGTACCGGTCGACGAAGCAATCTCACGCATCCGTGCGGCGATCGATGGAAAGCTCCTTATCAACACCGCTGAGGACTTTGCGTGACGTCGGAATCTTTCCCCGACGTTCCTGTCGTATCTTCAGCTGATATGGCAGGCGTTCCAGATGAGTTTCAAAGACTCTGGACGCCGCACCGGATGGTCTACATTCAAGCTGGCGCCCAAGCAATGCGCGATGAGTGCCCGTTTTGCGCGGCCCCTGAAAAGGCCGATGAAGAGGGGCTCATTGTTCGCCGTGGTCGCACGGCCTATGTGCTCTTGAATCTTTTTCCTTACAACTCTGGGCACCTGCTGGTGTGCCCGTATCGTCACGTTGCGACGTACGACCAGGCGACGCCGGAAGAAACCGCTGAGATTGCCGCTCTAACGCAGCAAGGAATGCGTGCTTTGCGGCAGGTGTCGCGGTGTGACGGCTTCAACATCGGCATGAACCAGGGGCAGATCGCAGGCGCGGGTGTCGACGAACATCTTCACCAGCACATCGTGCCGCGCTGGGCCTCCGACTCCAACTTCTTCCCGATCATTGCGAAGACCAAAGCGCTGCCTCAACTTCTCGGCGATGTTCGCGAAGCTGTCGCGTCAGCCTGGGAGCACTAGACGCTCAGCGCACTTGTCGGGCAGAGAACTGCATGCGCGGGTGAGCATATGACTCCTGCGCCTCAACGAGCTGCAACTCACGTTCACACGACAGATGCGTGCGTTCCAGCAGGTCGAACACGCTCGATGTGGTGCGCGCGAGCGCATCGGAGGCGTCGCGCGACGAACGATAGTGAGCCGTGAAGAGCGCGGCCGTTACATCGCCGGACCCATTCGCCTTCATCGGCAAAAGCGGAGTTTCCACGATCCAAGCGCCCCGCTCATCGACCGCGAGCATTTCGATCGTGCTGGAATCGCGGTGTGGTTGCTCGACGCTGGTCACCAAAACCGCACTCGGTCCCATCGCGCGAGCGACATCGACGGCGGCCAGCGTCTCCTTGAGAGTTTTCGGTTCCGTTCCGGTGAGATAGCCGAGTTCGAATTGATTTGGAGTGATGATGTCCGCGGCGGGCACGACGCGCTCCCGAAGGAGCTGCGGAATAGCGGGGGCCACGAAGCATCCCGATTTCGCATTTCCCATAACGGGATCGCATGCGTAGATCGCGGTGGGGTTGGCAGCTTTGACCCGAGCCACAGCGTCGATGATGACCTCGCCGATGCCCTCTCCACCCTGATAACCCGACAAGACAACGTCGATCTCGGAGAGCACGCCGCGCTCTTCGATACCGGTGATGACCTCGCGCACGTCATCAGGAGAAATGAGAGGTCCCCGCCAGGAACCGTATCCGGTGTGGTTCGAGAAATTTACTGTGTAGACGGGCAGTACCTCGACACCAATACGCTGCAGGGGAAACACCGCCGCAGAGTTTCCCACGTGGCCGTAAGCGACCGCGGACTGAATCGAGAGAATCTTCATCGGACGATCTTCGCATTTCTCTGCGCGTCATGCGCGGTCGCCTCGCGCCTCACCATCGGAATAGAATCTGACGTATGACGGACAGCACGCCTCAGAGTGAAGCACAGCACGGATCACGACGCGTTAAGCGCGGCCTCGCAGAGATGCTCAAGGGTGGCGTCATCATGGACGTCGTCACCGCAGAGCAAGCAAAGATCGCAGAGGATGCCGGAGCAGTCGCTGTCATGGCGCTCGAGCGCGTTCCCGCCGACATTCGTGCCCAGGGCGGCGTTGCACGCATGAGTGACCCCGACTTGATCGACGAGATCATCGCCACTGTGTCGATCCCGGTCATGGCCAAAGCACGCATCGGTCATTTCGTCGAGGCGCAGGTTTTGCAGCAACTCGGTGTCGACTACATCGATGAGTCAGAGGTGCTCTCGCCGGCTGACTACGTGAACCACATCGATAAATGGGGCTACACGGTTCCGTTCGTGTGCGGCGCGACCAATCTTGGCGAGGCCCTTCGTCGGATCAACGAGGGTGCCGCCATGATCCGGTCCAAGGGCGAGGCCGGGACCGGGGATGTGTCCGAAGCAACGAAACACATCCGAAAGATCACGGGCGAGATCAACACTCTCCGTTCGATGACAAAAGATGAGCTGTACGTCGCTGCCAAGGATCTGCAGGCTCCGTACGAGCTCGTCGCAGAAATTGCGGAGACCGGCAAACTTCCCGTTGTGCTCTTCACCGCCGGGGGAGTGGCGACACCCGCCGACGCCGCCATGATGATGCAGCTCGGTGCAGATGGCGTGTTCGTGGGTTCTGGAATCTTCAAGTCCGGAAATCCCGCGGAGCGCGCCGCCGCCATCGTGAAGGCGACAACCTTCTTCGATGACCCCGCAGTGGTGACCGAAGCCTCCCGCGGCCTCGGTGAAGCCATGGTCGGCATCAACGTCAGTGACCTGGCGGCGCCCCACCGCCTCGCTGAGCGTGGCTGGTAAGCCACGCGTTGGCGTTCTCGCCCTGCAGGGAGATGTTCGTGAGCACGAACTCGTACTGACGAACCTCGGGGCCGATGTGACCCTTGTGCGGCGGCCCGCCGAGCTGTCGTCGGTTTCCGGCCTTGTGCTCCCGGGCGGCGAATCGAGCGTTATCGATAAGCTCGCGCGTCTATTCGGGATGCAGGAACCGATCAAAGCCGCAATTGCCGACGGCATGCCCATGTATGGGACGTGTGCCGGGCTCATCTTGCTTGCGGATCGGATTACCGATGGAATCGCGGGTCAGCAAACGTTCGGCGGGCTCGACGTGACGGTGCGCCGGAACGCTTTCGGGAGTCAAGCAGATTCGTTTGAAACACGCGTCGCAGTACCGGCGCTGGGTACGCCGGATATGCACGCTGTGTTCATTCGCGCTCCGATCGTCGAAGCGTTAGGGCCGCGTGCTGAAGCCCTCGCGTCACTTGAAGATGGACGCGTCGTTGCGGTTCGGCAAGCTCATCTCACGGGAACATCGTTTCACCCGGAGGTGACGGGGGACTACCGCTTTCACGAGTACTTCCTCGATCTCGTGCGTTCGGCATAGGGCCAGCCCATGACACTGTGGGTTGCGCTGTTGCGCGGCGTAAACGTCGGCGGCGTCAATGTGAAGAGCGCAGAGCTTCTGGAAGTATTCCGCGGACTCGGCCTCACCCGGCTCACAGCAGTCCTCGCGAGCGGAAACATGATTTTTGAAGAGCCCACTGGCACACTCACGCGGCAACAACTCGAGACGAGGATCGAAGACGCGCTTCACACCCGGTTCTCGTACGACGCTCACGTGCATACTCGAACAACCGCTGAGATCGCGAGTGCCCTGAGCGAGTTCCCGTTCGATGCGACCGACACGTCTCGACAGCCTTACATCGTCTTCTGCTCCGACGTAGATGTCGTGGATTCATTGCTGGCCGGTATTGGTTCCCCTCGAAGCGCAGCCGAGGCCGTTTCCCCCGGCGAAAGCGTGCTCTACTGGTGGCCTGTGAAAGGCCGCTCAACCGACACGCCGCTGGCGAAGGTGCTCACACGAACCCGTTACAAACCCACGACAACAACGCGGAATGTTCGTACCGTGGAGCGAATCCTCGCGACCATGCACAAGAGCGCGCCTTCGACCTGAACTAGAATCGTCTGTGGCCTTTCCGGCCGAAGAACACGAGCGGGGGTTTTATGTCCGGACATTCCAAGTGGGCAACGACCAAACACAAGAAGGCCGTCATCGACGGGCGCCGTGCGAAGTCGTTCGCGAAGCTGATTAAGAACATTGAAGTCGCCGCCAAGCTTGGTGGAGCAGACCTGACCGGCAACCCCACGCTGTACGACGCGGTACAGAAGGCGAAAAAGACCTCGGTCCCTAACGACAACATTGACCGCGCCATCAAACGAGGCGCTGGCATCTCGGGCGAGTCGATCGAATACGTCACGATCATGTACGAAGGCTACGGCCCCAATGGCGTCGCTCTTCTCATCGAGTGCCTCACTGATAACAAAAATCGTGCCGCAGCTGAGGTACGCACAACACTTTCGCGCAACGGCGGGACACTGGCGGACCCAGGCTCAGTCGCGTACAACTTCTCACGCAAGGGTGTCATCGTCGTCTCAGGCGAGGGCACGACCGAAGACGATGTCATGCTTGCCGCGCTCGAAGCGGGCGCTGAAGAAGTGGAACCACACGCGCAGGGATTCGAAGTCATCGCTGATGCATCCGATCTCGTGAGCGTTCGTGTTGCACTGCAGGCAGCTGGGCTCGACTACGAGTCAGCTGATGTCGAATTCGTACCCAGTTTGAAGGTGGAGGTAGATGCCGACACCGCGCGCAAGGTGTTCCGACTGATCGACGCGCTCGAAGACAGCGACGATGTGCAGAACATCTTCAGCAATTTTGACCTCACGCCGGAAGTGCAGGCTGAGCTCGAGAACGACGAGGAATAGGGCGCGCCTGGACTGCGGCCAGGTAGGCCGGACGTAGCGTAGAAGGATGGCTGGACATCTTCGCGTTCTTGGTATCGACCCGGGTCTCACCCGGTGCGGAGTCGGCATCGTGGATGTCGCCAGCAATCGTTCGGCATCCCTCGTCTATGTCGGGGTCGTTCGCTCCGCTGCGGATGCGCCCATCGAGCGGCGTCTCGCCACGATCGCGGCCGGTATCCGTACTGCGATAGCTGAACATCGTCCGGATGTCGTCGCAGTTGAGCGAGTTTTCTCGCAACAGAACCGCAGTACCGTCATGGGAACAGCTCAAGCTTCCGGAATCGCATTGCTGATCGCAGCAGAAAGCGACTTGCCCGCTGCGACTCACACACCAACGGAAGTGAAAGCAGCAGTTACCGGATACGGCGGGGCTGACAAGCTCCAGGTACAGACAATGGTGGCTCGAATACTTCGCCTAGACACTCTCCCGCAGCCGGCGGACGCGGCCGATGCGCTCGCGCTCGCGCTCTGCCACGCGTGGCGGTCTGGCCCGCGCGCAACCACTGCCAACGGAGCGCTTACTCCGGCCCAACGCGCGTGGGCAGATGCGGAGCGGCTGACACGTCGCTAAAGCGTGTCGGTCGAACAAATGTTCGTCTCCATTCCATAGAGTGGGATCATGATTGCTTCCCTCCGCGGCACCGTCGTGCATGTTGCAGATGATGCTCTCGTCATCGACGTGGGTGGAGTCGGCTATTCAGTCTCAGCGACACCCGCGCTCACAAGAGTCGTCTCCCAAGGATCGGAAGTTTTCGTTCACACGATGATGATCGTCCGCGAAGACTCGATGTCACTTTTCGGATTTGAATCCCGCGACGAACTGGCCGCATTCTCGCTGCTGCTCGGAGTGTCGGGCGTCGGACCCAAGTCAGCTCTCGGAGTTCTCTCACATCTGACCGTTCCGCAAATTGCCCAAGCCATCGATGCTGACGACGACGCAGCCTTTCGCCGCGTATCCGGCATCGGACCCAAGACTGCCAAACTTATCGTTGTTCAACTTGCGGGCAAGCTTGTGGCTACGGCGTCCGCTGCCGGACAAAACCTGCAGCCGAAAACTGACATCTCAGCTCAGGTGATCGCCGCACTTGTGGGACTCGGCTGGTCAGAACGAGTCGCCGACGAAGCCGTGGCGCGAGTCGTGAGCTCGGGCTCCGCTCCAACGTCTGCGACAGTTTCTTCGCTCCTGCGCACTACCCTTGCCGAGTTGGGTCCCGCACGTAAGGAGATGGGCGATGGGTGATCTCACCGATGCTGCGGAACCGGTAGACGATAGCGAGCTCGCGATCGAAGGCGCGTTGCGCCCGGCTGCGCTCGCTGAATTCATCGGCCAACAAAAGGTTCGCGGTCAACTTCAGCTACTTCTCGACGCGGCACGTATTCAGCAGCGCCCCGCGGATCACATTCTGTTGGCCGGCCCGCCCGGCCTCGGCAAGACGACGCTCGCGATGATCGTCGCCCACGAAAGCCAGCGTCCGCTCCGGATGTCGAGTGGTCCAGCGATCCAGCATGCTGGCGACCTCGCAGCACTACTTTCGAGCCTGACACCGGGGGAGGTGCTCTTCATCGACGAGATCCATCGGATGGCCCGCGCCGCAGAAGAGATGCTTTATCTCGCGATGGAAGACTTTCGAATCGACATCATGGTCGGAAAGGGCGCTGGTGCGACCAGCATCCCGCTTGATCTCGCGCCCTTCACGCTCGTCGGTGCTACTACGCGCTCAGGCATGTTGCCCAATCCGCTCCGCGACCGATTCGGTTTCACAGGCCACCTGGAGTTCTACGAGACCTCCGAGCTCGAACAAGTTGTTGCGCGCTCTGCAGCAATGCTGAGTGTCGATCTGCCCGCGAGTGCTCGCTTGGAAATCGCCCGGCGTTCGCGGGGTACTCCGCGCATCGCTAATCGCCTGCTCCGTCGAGTACGCGACTACCTCGTCGTACATGGCCATGACGCCGGTCGTGATGGCACAGTCGATGTTGCGCTCGTAGATGCTGCGCTCGATCTTTACGACGTGGACTCCATTGGGCTCGACCGGCTCGACCGCGCCGTCCTTGACATGGTTGTTCGACGGTTCAGAGGTGGTCCGGTGGGGCTCAACACTCTCGCGGTCGCGGTTGGTGAGGAATCCGACACCATCGAGTCAGTTGTCGAACCATATCTAGTGCGGATCGGATTTCTCGGCCGCTCGCCACGAGGCAGAATCGCGATGCCGGAGGCCTACGCACACCTCGGGGTTCACCACCCGGACGGGGCAGTGACTCTCGATGACCTATAATCGCTGAAGGCTTTCGCCCGAATTCCTTCTCTTGTCATCGCCTCGCGATGCGCCTGATCCGAAAGGCCCATTTCCTCCATGGATTTCGCGTCATTCTTTGCCAATTACGGTCTGATTATTCTGCTGGTAGTCCTGCTCGTGTTCATGTTCTGGAGCTCGCGCCGCCGCATGCAGAAGCAGAAGCTGGAGCAGGAAGCAAAGGCACGTGAAACCGTCCCCGGATCCGAGGTACTTCTTCAGGGCGGCATCTACGGCACGATCGTCGAGTACGACGCAGAAAATCTCGACGAGCCTGCGCACGTCGAAATCGCACCGGGCACGATTATTCGGGTACACAGCCAGGCAATCCTTCGCGTAGTGAACCCTGCCACGGGATTCGTCACAGAAGACGAGTTCATCGACGCAGAAGTATCTGAAGAGGGATACATCGAAGGCGTTGCCGATGGTGAGATCACCTCGATTAGCGATGACCAGAAGCGTGCGAACGCAGAGAAGAAAGACAACCCCGAGGTCTGAGTCGGGTCTCCCCGCCCTTCTTTCTCGAGAAAGCTGAACCTCCGTGGCGACATCCACCCCCGTCCGGCACGCTTGGCGTGCGCTGACCGGCCTTCTGATCATCACCGGCGTGCTTTTCGGCATCAATGCACTAGGCGTTTATGTCTTCAAGGGAAGCGCTTGGACTCCTGATCTGGCGCTAGACCTTCAGGGCGGAACGCAGATCATTCTGCAGGCCCAGACCGAAGACGGTGCCGACCCGACCAGCGAACAGCTGAATCAGGCGGTCACGATCATCCGCCAGCGCGTCGACGCCTCGGGCGTCGGCGAAGCAGATGTCACCACGGAGGGCGGCAAGAACATCGTCGTCCAGATCCCGGGCGAAGCAGACGAGCAGACGCGAGAGCGGATTCAAGCGTCCGCTCAGTTGCAGTTGCGACCCGTCCTGTACAGCGGCTCACCCGCGACCACGTATATCGGCGACGACAACACGGCAACTCCGTACCCCACACCCGACCCGTCGCTGGAGTCGACTCCGACGACCTCGCCAACCAACGGCAGCGACACGAGCTGGATCACTCCGGCGCTGCAGGCCGAGTTCCTCGCGTACGACTGCGCTGATCAGAACAATTCGCCAGGCAGCGCGCCGACGGATGAGCCGCTCATCACCTGTGATGAGGACGGTACGGCCAAATACATCCTCGGCCCCGTCGAGCTCGATGGAACCTCGATCGACGATGCGACTGCAGGGATAAATTCCCAGAACGGGCAGTGGGTCATCAACATCACGTTCGATGGCGAAGGAACAAGCACGTTCGGCGAAATCAGCCAGCGCCTCTACAACGAAACTTCACCGCTCAACCAGTTCGCCTTCGTGCTCGACGGCAAAGTTTTGTCGGCGCCATCGATGAACGGCGTGATTCTCGACGGTAAGCCTCAGATTTCTGGAAGCTTCACGCAGGAGAGCGCGCAAAGCCTCGCGGACCAGCTCAAGTACGGTGCGCTTCCGCTCAGCTTCGCCGTCGTGAGCTCCGATACGATCTCGGCAACACTCGGTTCTCAGCAGTTGCAGATCGGGTTTATTGCCGGGCTCATCGGTCTCGCCCTGGTCGCCCTGTACTCGCTCGTTGTCTACCGAGCTCTCGGTTCGATCATCATCGCTTCCCTTGCGGTTATGGCGGTTCTCACCTACATCGCGCTATGCATCCTGGCGTGGCGCATGGGCTTCCGGCTGTCCCTCGCAGGTGTAGCCGGACTAATCGTCACCATCGGATTCACAGCGGACTCGTTCATCGTGTATTTCGAACGAATACGAGATGAATTGAGAGATGGCAAGTCGATCACTGCGGCCGTGGAGGACGGCTGGGGTCGAGCGAAGCGCACGATCTACATCTCGAAGTCGGTGAATATCCTTGCGGCCGTGGTGCTCTACATCCTGGCTGATTCCACGGTGAAGGGCTTTGCATTCACCCTTGGTCTCACTACGGCCATCGACATCCTGATCTTCATCTTGTTCACTCACCCTGTGCTCCAGCTCCTCGCACGAACCAGGTTCTTCGGGTCTGGTCATCCGCTTTCCGGCCTTGATCCCACGGCGCTCGGTGCGGTGTATCGCGGTCGCGCTCAGTTCCGTGCGCCCACAGCGGTAGCAACAGGTCGCACGTCACGCTCTCGTGGCGAGGCCGAAAGACGCCAGACCATCGCCGAACGCAAGCGCGCCGCGGAGCTCGAGAACACAGACGCGGCTTCAAAGTCGAAGAAGGGCGAAAGCTGATGCGCTCCATGAGCCAGGTCGGCAACGATCTCTACTCGGGAAAGACGTCTTTTCCCTTTGTCGGCCGTCGCCGACTGTGGTTCCTCATCGCCGCAATCCTTGTCGTCGGGTCTGCGCTGGTACCGCTCTTCCAGCCAATCCAGCTTTCGATTGAGTTCACTGGCGGATCACAATTCACGGTGACGGGGCTATCCAATCCGAACCAAGACGACGCGACGACAGCTGTCCAGACGGTTGTGCCGGATGCCACTACCAAGGTCACCAC
Organism: Microbacterium endophyticum; assembly: GCF_011047135.1. Classification (NCBI taxonomy): domain Bacteria; kingdom Bacillati; phylum Actinomycetota; class Actinomycetes; order Micrococcales; family Microbacteriaceae; genus Microbacterium; species Microbacterium endophyticum. The sequence goes on from NZ_CP049255.1 coordinate 48,165, forward strand.
GGTGGGAAGTACTGCCGTACGGTTGCAGACCGACCAGATGACAGCCGACCAGACGCAGCAGGTTACCAATGCGCTTGCTGAGGCTTACTCGGTGCCGACGTCCGAAGTCACTGCGTCGTTCATCGGTCCTTCTTGGGGTAATGACGTCACACGTCAGTCGCTCTGGGGCCTGGGTATCTTCCTGGCTCTGACGTTCTTGATCCTCGCGCTCTACTTCCGTACCTGGAAGATGTCAGCCGCGGCTGTCATCGGTGTAGTCGACGTGCTCATCATCACTGTGGGCGTCTATGCGCTGTGTGGTTTCGCAATCTCTCCAGCGGCGGTGATCGGATTCCTCACTGTGCTGTCGTACTCGCTATACGACACGACAGTCGTGTTCGACAAGATTCGAGAGAACACCCGTGAAGACGGCGAAGTCTCGGAGCGAACGTTCGGAGATTCGGTCAACCTCGCGGTGAACCAGACTCTGATTCGCTCAATCAATACGACTGTCGTCGCTATCTTGCCGACAGGAGCGATTCTTTTCATCGGCGCGTTCGCGCTGGGCGCGCAGACCCTCACGGATATCTCGCTCTCGATCTTCGTGGGCACAATCGTCGCCGCATACTCGACGCTGTTTGTCGCGGCACCGTTGTACTCGTACTTCCGCGAGAGCGAGCCGAAGATCAAGACACGAGATGCGCGGGTATTGGCCGCCCGAGCGAAGGCGCGCGACAACGCGTGAACGCCGCCGGCGGTCTGAATTCGGGATTAGGATTGATCCACCTCGAGCGAGGGCGGAGGTAGTCTGATGGCTGAGACGGTTCCAGGCGCCACGCCAAACTCATCGCTTCGTAGGCTTATTCCTCGGATATTTTCGCGCGCCAACCGCGTAAACGATGTTGAACATCTGGAACGGGCCGTCCGTGTGCACCATCCCAAGGGTGATCTCACGATCATCAAAAGGGCCTATGTCGTTGCCGAGCGAGCGCACAAGGATCAAAAGCGTCAGAGCGGTGAGCCATACATCACTCACCCCCTCGCTGTCGCTCAGATTCTTGCTGAGCTGGGCCTCGGGCCGAAGGCGATTGCCGCAGCGCTGTTGCACGACACCGTGGAAGACACCGGGTATGGCCTTGATGAGCTGACCGCCGAGTTCGGCGATGAAGTCGCGATGCTCGTCGATGGCGTCACCAAGCTCGACAAAGTCAAGTACGGCGACGCGGCCCAGGCCGAGACAGTTCGAAAGATGATCGTCGCGATGTCGCGCGACATCCGGGTTCTCCTCATCAAACTGGCAGACCGTCTCCATAACGCTCGAACGTGGGGTTTTGTGCCTCCGGAAAAGGCATCGAAGAAGGCCACTGAGACTCTTGAGATCTATGCACCCTTGGCAAACCGTCTCGGTATTCAGGCGATCAAGTCGGAGCTCGAAGATCTTTCTTTCGCTGTGCTCCACCCCAAGATCTACGTCGAGATCGACAGCCTTGTAAAACAGCGAACACCGCAGCGAGAGCAATATGTGGGTCACGTCATCGACGATGTCGAGAAAGACCTCCGCGAGCTACGAATAAAGGGTCGCGTCGCTGGGCGCCCGAAACAGCTCTACTCGGTCTATCAAAAGATGATCGTCCGAGGCCGGGAATTCGATGACATCTATGACCTGATCGGAATTCGGATCATCGTCGGAACCGTGCGGGACTGCTATGCCGTTTTGGGCGCCATACATGCTCGCTGGACTCCGCTCCCTGGTCGCTTCAAGGACTACATCGCGACGCCCAAGTTCAATCTGTACCAGTCGCTACACACCACCGTGATCGGCCCGAGCGGCCGTACCGTGGAGATCCAGATCCGTACCAATGAGATGCACCAGCAAGCCGAGTTCGGTGTGGCGGCTCACTGGAAGTACAAAGAGCGGATGGCAGGCAAGACAGCGGACACCAGGACCGCGGACAACGACATGGCGTGGTTGGCTCACATCTCCGATTGGCAAGCCGAGACCGCCGACCCCGGTGAATTCCTCGACTCTTTGCGCTTCGAGATAGGCGCCAAAGAGGTTTACGTCTTCACGCCAAAGGGTCGCGTTATCGGTCTTCCCGCCGGCGCGACTCCTGTTGACTTCGCGTATGCCGTGCATACCGAGGTCGGGCACCGCACGATGGGTGCAAAGGTCAACGGGCGCCTCGTTCCGCTGGAATCAGAGCTGACGAGCGGCGATGTCGTAGAAGTCTTCACATCGAAGAACCCGGACGCAGGCCCGAGCCAAGACTGGCTGGGCTTCGTCAGGAGCACTCGCGCTCGCAATAAGATTCGCGGTTGGTTCACGAAAGAACGTCGTGAAGAAGCCATCGAACAGGGCAAGGAGTCGATCGCCCGAGCGATGCGGCGACAGAACCTTCCGTTGCAGCGGTTGATGGCCGAAGATACGTTCAGTGAGCTTGCGCATCAGCTCAATTATGAAGACGTTTCCGCTCTTTATGCCGCGGTCGGCGAGGGCCATGTGTCGACGCAGTCGGTGCTCGAGAAGGTCACCGCCATGGTCAAGGCGGATGACTCGACGACGGGTCCGATCGATATCCCCACGATCGGGAGGAGCCGCGCGCCCCGTCACGGCGACTCCGGTGTTCTCGTGCGCGGTGCCCCCGACATTCTGGTCAAGGTCGCGAAGTGCTGTACACCGGTACCGGGCGACGACATCGTCGGGTTCGTGACGCGGGGGAGCGGCGTATCTGTGCACCGCGCAGACTGCACGAACGTAAAAACCCTCATGACCGAGCCTGAGCGCATGATCGATGTGGAGTGGGCTCCGACCACCAAGAGCGTGTTTCTCGTTCAGATTCAGGTCGAAGCGCTCGACCGAGCTGGGCTACTCAGTGATGTCACCCGAGTGCTTAGCGAGCACCACGTCAATATTTTGTCGGCGACGGTAGCAACGAACAACGATCGCCTTGCGATCAGCAAGTTCGTCTTCGAGATGGGGGACACCGTGCATCTCGACCGTGTGCTGAACGCGGTTCGGCGAATTGACGCGGTATACGACGTATATCGTGTCACGTCGTCGTAGCAGCGCATTCGTTTAAGAAGGCGATTGCCCGGCGTTTGTAGGGAAATGGCGCGTTGTGAGTTTCGATCCAGCCTAGAGCGGCGGTTCGGCGTTCAGGTACGGCCAAGATCATTGCTGTTGCAGCGGCAGCGAACTCTGCGCTACCGCCTCGGAGCAGGTCAACGACGGTACGCGTCGGTGTCGTCACCTTGATACCGGCCCAATTCTCGAGATCGCCCTCGGGAACGAACGCATCCCGATAGATAAATCGCCGTCCTATGCGAAAGTGAAGGCGCCGGCTGACCGAACGCACCACCGTATGGCGCGGTGGTGCCTCAACGATCGCTCCGTGAACCCAGGCGGCGCTGAGATGGGATGCCGCGAGCTCGGGCGGCAAAAGGGGAGCGAGTGATGCAGCTCGCAGCGCAGTCGTCTCGACTGCATCGGCGGGAATGAAGCCCTCGCCCAGTTCGACAACGTCACCGTCGAGCCGCGCTGCGCTCAGCTCTGCCAGTGAAAGCCGAGTGTCTGCGAAATAGAGAAACGGGGATGCCATAAGGGCAATCGTTGCTCAGATCACTTCTACCCCGGTCAGCTGCTGACGCATCTGTGGAATAAACGGCGTGCGCTACAGAATGTGCGCACGCCGTTCCAGAGCTAGTCTCCGATGACTTTCAGCCAGGCGCGGCGTGCGTCGAGCGCCTCGCGAGCGGCAGCGATCTTTCTCGCATCTCCCGACTTTTCAGCGGACGCGAGTTCAGCTTCAAGCTTGTCGATAGCGTCCGTGAGCTGGCGTGTCATGTCGTTGGCACGGGCTTTGGTCTCTGGATTGTTGCGTTTCCAGTCGACTTCTTCGCGTGATCGCAGCGCCTGTTCAATCTTCCGCAACTCATCATCAAGTGCGCGCTCTTGATCTCGAGGGAAGATGCGGCCGATGTCGTCCCACTTGCGCTGGATACTAGTCAACAGCTGACGAGCGGTAGCGATGTTCGACTCATCTGCGACGGTCGCCGCCTCAACCAGAAGTTCTCGTCGAGCGGCGATCTTTTCTTTGGACTCTTCAGCCTCAACACTTTCGCGCTGTACGCGTGCTCCGTAGAGGGCATCACCTGCAGCCTTGAAGCGCGCCCACAGAGCATCGTCGACTTTTTTGCCGGCGCGCCCGGCCGCTTTCCATTCGTCGAGAAGATTGCGATAGTCGGCAATGCCGTCCTCGCCCTTCGGCGCGAGCGCTTCTGCACGCTCGGCGAGACGAGATTTACGTTCGCGCGCACCCTTGTGCGTGTCATCGAGTTCTGCGAAAAACTCGCGACGATGCTTCTCGACTGTGCTTCGCGCGTCACGGAATCTCTTCCACAGGTCCTGAGCCGCACCTTTCGGCAGCCGAGGGCCATTCTGCTGGTGCGTCTGCCATTTATCGAACATCGCTTGAAGCTCGGCCGATGCCTGCTTCCACTGCACCGTCTGCGGGTCACGAGCGGCCAGCGCTTCAGCCTGCTCAACCAGCACCGTTCGCTCGGCAATGGCCGCATCGACAGCAGCGCGTGCTTCTTGCGCCTCGCTCGCGGATGCTGCTTCGAGCGACGAGGCAAGCGCAACGACTCTGGCATCCAGCGCAGCGATGTCGCCGACAGCGGCAGCATCAACCAGTTTTTTGCGGAGAGTCTTCGAAGCACTGCGCAGATCTGATGCGGACGCGCCGCCGCGTCGATGACGCACTTCGAGCAGCGTCACCTCGCTCGCGAGATCGTTGTACTTACGCTCGTAGTACGCAAGCGCCTCAGCCGGGGGAGAGTCGGGGAACTGTCCCACAACTCGCCAGTCATCGCCGGTACGCACCGAGACAGTTCCGTCGTCGTCGACGCGGCCCCACGGGGATGCAGTTGTCGTCTCGACCTCGTCACTCGAAAGTGGCTTGTCGTTGGTGGGGTCTGTGTCAGCAGTCACGTTGGCACCTCAATGCGGCTCACACCGTATGCGGGGAAAGGACATCCCCACCTTATACGGGTCGGCCAGTTTGGTTCGATAGCCGAGCCGCGTCGCGGCTAGGGCGTTGGTATGAGTATGGGGGCCGCTGGTGTTGTTGCACTGGGCGAGGGCGATGCGCTGGCATCCGATGCGCCGTCAGCGTCCACATGGAAGGCGTACTGGCCGACAGCGAGAGCGACGATGAGAATTCCGCCGAAGACGCTCGCCATGAGGTTGTCTCTGCGGCGCCGGAGCTCCTGATCGGAATGAAACCGCAGTCGTCCGGCGTAGATGCGGGCCCTCTCGCGTTCGGCACGCGTACGGTCTTGCTTGGCCACCGACTCTCCCTCCGTAGCTGTCGAGATTGACGACAGGTAGTTGAAAATCTTACGCATCTGCCTGATGTCGGCACGCACAGCTAATCTGTGTGGATGTCTTCTGCGCTCTTTCACGGGCAAACACCGCTTGCAGTGCGGATGAGACCGGTCTCTCTCGATGAGGTTGCTGGACAGCGCCACCTTCTCCGTAGAGGCTCCCCGCTGGTGGCGCTCGCTGACTCCGACTCCAAAAGTCCAGCTGCGACCTCAGTAATTCTCTGGGGCCCGCCGGGCACCGGAAAGACGACGTTGGCGCAGGCAATTGCCCGGTCATCAGGCAGACGTTTTGTCGAGCTATCGGCAGTGACCGCAGGCGTACGCGATGTTCGCGAAGTGATGCAAGACGCACTGACTCAGCGGGACATGTACGGAATGTCCACCATCCTGTTCCTCGATGAGATCCATCGATTCACGAAGGCTCAGCAGGATGCGCTTCTTCCTGGGGTCGAGAACGGTTGGGTCGTCCTCATTGCAGCCACGACGGAAAACCCGTCGTTCTCGGTGATTTCACCGCTGCTTTCACGCTCGCTTCTCCTCACCCTGCAACCGCTCTCTGACGAAGACCTCGGCAGTCTTATCGACCGCGCAGTCGAAGACCCACGTGGTCTCGCCGGGGCAATAGCTCTTGATGACGAGGCGCGTGCTGCACTGATTCGGCTCGCGTCGGGTGATGCCCGGCGCGCACTCACCGCCTTAGAAGCTGCTGCAGCCATGGCTGAGCTTCCGCCGTCAGACGAAACCAGTTCCGAATCGGACGTTGCAGATGGGGATCGCGATTCTGCTGCTTCGTCGGACTCGGAGGCGCGGCCGATGATCTCAGCCGAGCACATCGCCCAGGCCGTTGATCGCGCGCTCTTGCGCTACGACCGCCAAGGCGACGAACACTATGACGTCATCAGCGCGTTCATCAAGTCCATCAGAGGCTCCGATGCCGACGCGGCGCTGCATTACCTCGCTCGAATGATCGAGGCGGGTGAAGATGCTCGTTTCATCGCGCGACGCCTGGTTATTTCGGCATCGGAGGATATTGGGTTAGCTGACCCCCTTGCGCTGAACATCGCAGTCGCGGCGGCAGACGCCGTGCAGTTCATTGGAATGCCCGAGGGCCGAATTCCGCTCGCGGAGGCCACAACATACCTCGCCACAGCCGCGAAATCGAACGCTTCGTATCTCGCCATCGACAAGGCGATCGCAGACGTCAAGGCTGGCGGCTTTGGCTCTGTGCCACTCCACCTGCGAGATGCGCACTACGCCGGCGCGAAGCGCCTCGGACACGGCAAAGGCTACAAGTATCCCCATGACAGCGACATCGGCGTCGTGGCCCAGCAATATCTCCCTGAAGAGCTTCGTGGACGCCGCTACTACGAACCCACTGCTCACGGCCAAGAACGCGACATTAGCGCGCGACTCGAGAAGATCCGCCGCATCCTCGGCTCGACATGAGGCGTCTGATAAGATGAATCGGCTCTAGACCCAGTTCTCGAGCATCTCCTTTCCTCCACGAAACCATCGGTGCGCTGCGACGTGCGCCCGATTGGTGGAGGTTGGTGATACGTCCGTGAGCCGTGAAATGCATGGCCACGTCATCGGAAGGACACACCTGTGCCCACGAAGTCCCAGGACCGCCGCAAGGTCCGCCTGTCCCGTGCTCTCGGCATCCCGCTAACGCCGAAAGCAGCACGCTACCTCGAAAAGCGTCCCTACGCTCCGGGCGAGCACGGCCGCACGAAGCGTAAAGCCGACAGCGACTACGCCGTTCGTCTCCGTGAGAAGCAGCGTCTGCGCGAGCAGTACGGCATCCGCGAGAAGCAGCTGCGTATTGCGTTCAACGAAGCTCGTCGCCACGACGGCCTGACAGGTGAAAACCTCGTCGAGCAGCTCGAAATGCGTCTTGACGCTCTTGTCGTTCGTTCGGGCTTCGCTCGCACGACCGCGCAGGCTCGCCAGTTCGTCGTTCACCGCCACATCATGGTGGATGGCCAGCTCGTTGACCGCCCGTCGTTCCGCGTCAAGCCGGGTCAGCTCATTCACGTGAAAGAGCGAAGCGAAGGCACCGAGCCGTTCCAGGTTGCCGCCGCAGGCGCGCACGCCGAGGTTCTGCCCCCGGTTCCGTCCTACCTCGAGGTAGAGCTCGACAAGCTGCAGGCACGCCTCGTGCGCCGCCCCAAGCGCGCCGAGGTGCCCGTCACCTGTGACGTGCAGCTCGTCGTTGAGTACTACGCGGCACGCTAAGCAGCGCATCGCAATTCAGCCAAGGGCGTCGGGTTTATCCCGGCGCCCTTGGTCGTTCTCGCCTACGATGGATGAACCCGCCGAGATTCGCGCGGTCAAAATGAGGGAGTGTCACGTGAAAAATGTGGTGTGGTTCGTGCTGGGGGCCGGTGCCGGTTTCGTTCTCGCGCATTTCGTGGACAAAGACCCACGTGGGCACGAAGTTTTGGCTGACATCGACTCTCGGATCACGGAGTTCACCGATCGAATCGGTGACGCGTACCGCGAACAGCAGTCGCGCTTTACAGAACTCGCCGAAGAGATGAAAGACGCAGCAACCGACGCGGCCGAGAAGCTCGCGAGCGCTGCTGCTGATGTGACATCCGACAAAGACTGACTCCGCCTCGACCGGGGTTCCCGGATGAACTGCGCCTGAAAAAGGAACACCCGCATGAAAACTGCCGAAATCGCTCAGCGATATCTCAGCTACTTCGAGAAAAACGACCACACCATCGTGCCGTCGTCCTCGCTGGTCACCGACGACCCGTCGTTGCTTTTCACTGTCGCCGGAATGGTTCCGTTCATTCCTTATCTGACAGGGATGGTTCCAGCGCCGTATAGTCGCGCCGCCGACGTACAGAAGTGCATTCGCACCAACGACATCGAAGAGGTTGGGCATACGGCTCGGCACGGCACTTTCTTCCAGATGTTGGGCAACTGGTCGTTCGGTGACTATTTCAAAGAAGGCGCTATCGGCTACGCCTGGGACCTCTTGACAAGCGCAGAGTCTGACGGTGGGCTGGGATTTGAAGAGCGTGACCTCTGGGTCACCGTGTACGAAGACGATGACGAAGCTGCCAGCCTGTGGCAGAAGATCGCCGGGCTACCCGAGAGCCGAATCCAACGCCTCGGCCGAGAAGACAACTACTGGTCTACAGGTCAGCCCGGTCCCGCTGGGCCGTGCTCGGAAATCTACTTCGACCGCGGCCCGAAGTACGGCCGGGATGGTGGACCGGCGGTTGACGATAACCGCTTCACTGAAATTTGGAACCTCGTCTTCATGCAGTATTCGATTGCGAATGTGCGATCGAAGATCGATTTCGACATCGTGGGCGATCTGCCCCATAAGAACATCGATACTGGAATGGGTCTCGAGCGCGTCGCTTTCATCAAGCAGGGCGTCGACAACATGTACGAAACAGATCAGGTACGTCCGGTCTTAGATCGTGCTGTCGAGATGTCAGGACGCCGCTACGGCGCTGAGCACGAAGACGACGTACGATTCCGCGTCATCGCCGATCATGTGCGTTCGTCTCTGATGCTTCTGTCCGACGGTGTCACGCCTTCGAACGAGGGCCGCGGTTACATCCTTCGTCGTTTGATGCGTCGAACTGTGCGCTCCATGCGTCTGCTCGGCGTCGACGGCGCGACATTCCCAGAGCTCTTCTCCGCCTCGCGCGACGCCATGGCAACGTCATATCCCGTCGTGGCTGATGACTGGTCTCGAATCTCACAGTACGCGTTCGCCGAAGAGGAAACCTTCCTCCGAACTCTGGCTTCCGGTTCCACCATTCTCGACGTCGCTGTGACGGACGCGAAAGACGCGGGCAAAAGCGCACTGAGCGGCCCTGACGCTTTCCTCTTGCACGACACCTACGGTTTCCCGATCGATCTCACTTTGGAGATTGCTGAGGAAGCAGGGCTTTCAGTCGACCGCGAGGCCTTCAACGCGTTGATGCAGGAGCAGCGCTCACGGGCGAAAGCTGACGCCAAGTCTCGTAAACGCGCGATTGCAGACCACAGCGTTTATCGCGATTTCCGCGCCCTTGGCGAGACAGTCTTCACCGGATACACGGACATGGAGACCAGCTCGCGTGTTCTCGGCGTTCTCGTAGATGGAGTCGCGGTCTCCTCTGCCGGCGTGGGACAGATCGCTGAAATCATTCTCTCGGAGACGGCGCTTTACGCTGAGTCCGGCGGGCAGGTTGCCGACAAGGGACTCATCGTCGGACCTGGCTACGAACTTAAAGTTCTCGACGTCCAAAAGCCGGTGCCCGGGCTGATCAGCCACACAGTGGAGGTCACTCAGGGCGAGGTCGGTGTTGATCAGCCCGCCACCAGCGTCGTTGATGCTGCAAATCGACGGTCCGCGCAACAGGCTCACTCAGCGACGCACCTGGTACACGCTGCGCTTCGCGACACTCTCGGAAAGAGCGCAACCCAGGCGGGATCTCTCAATCGTGCGGGCTACCTTCGTTTCGATTTCTCGTGGAATCAAGCCCTTTCCGCTGCAACCAAAAGCGAAATTGAAGAGATATCCAACAACGCTGTTCGCGACAACCTCACCGTCACAACGCGTGTACTTCCGATCGCCGAAGCGAGAGAGCTTGGCGCGATGGCCCTTTTCGGTGAGAAATACGGCGACACCGTGCGCATGGTTGACATCGGCGGTCCGTGGTCGCGTGAACTCTGCGCTGGCACTCACGTGACATCTAGTGCAGAAATCGGGCTGATTAATCTGATCGGAGAGTCGTCGGTGGGTGCATCCAACCGCCGCGTCGAGGCGCTTGTCGGTCTAGACGCTTTCCGTGATCTCGCAGCTGAGCGAGCAATCGTGTCGCAGCTCAGTTCGTCATTGAAGACACCTCGAGAGCAGCTTCCCACCCGCATTGCAGAACTTTCCGCAAGCCTCAAAGCCGCCGAGAAGAAGATCGCGGCTTACGAGGCGCGAGCTCTTGCGGACCGTGCGCCTGACCTCGCTTCCCGGGCACGACCGCTCGGCGCATACCGTGTCGTGGCGGAATCGATGGGCACGGCGAGTTCAGCTGACGACGTACGCGCACTCGCGCTTCAGATTCGCGACCGCCTCTCAGCAGAGCCGGCCGTTATCGCGCTCGGTGCCGATATTGGCGGTCGAGCTGTTGTGATCGTTGCGACTACTCCCTCTGCGCGCGACGCTGGAGCGAAGGCAGGCGTGCTGGCCAAAGTTGCCGCCGCCACCCTCGGCGGCGGCGGCGGCGGACGAGACGACGTGGCACAGGGCGGTGGCACAGATGTACCGGCGCTCTCGGCGGCTCTGTCTGCTGTGACCGCGTCGTTGTCGATGGGCGCATGAGCGACTTTCGTCGGGGCGTTCGCCTAGGCGTTGATGTGGGTAAGGCTCGAGTGGGTGTTGCCCGGTGTGATCCAGATGGCATGCTTGCCACACCCGTCGAGACCGTGCCGCGCAACGACGAATCGATCCGACGGGTCTTGGAACTCGCAAATGAGTTCGACGCTATCGAAATCGTGGTCGGACTTCCGCTGAGCTTGAATGGAACCGACACGGCCTCGACCGCCGATGCGCGAGATTTCGCTGCCAGCCTCGCGCGCGGCTCGCGACCCGTACGGCTGTCGGACGAGCGTCTCAGCACCGTCTCCGCACACGCCGCGCTGCGGCAGTCTGGGCGCTCGCAGCGTAATTCTCGTAGCATTGTCGATCAGGTCGCCGCGGTTATTCTCTTGCAGAACGCGATCGACGTCGAAAAGCGTTCAGGAAGAGCACCCGGCATTCCCGTTTCTTCGGCATAGGAGCCCGCCCAACATGACTGACGCCATGCTTCCAGACGATCCGTCCTCGGGGCTGAACGAATCGTCGCCCCGGCGCACAGACGGGTCCACTCCCTCCTCTCGGCGTGCCGCAAGAGAGGCACAGCGAGAGGAAAGTGCGGTCCCACCAGTTTCGGCAGCGGCCCCCGAAGAGACGTCGCGCATGAGCACCCGACCTCAACACACGCCCCCCATCCACGAGATGTTCCAGCCCGAGCCCTCGGCCCGGGGCCCTCGTTCGTCAAAGAGCAAGAATCGGCTCGGCTGCGGGATTGTGCTGGCACTCATCCTGTTGCTGGTCGGGGGAGTGGCCGCGGGTGGCTGGTGGGTGTGGAGCACCTACGAATCTCAGATTCGCGAGTTGATGGGATGGGAAGAGCCCAAAGACTACGAAGCAGGAATGGCCGAAGGCGAGGTCCTCGTGACAATCGCTGACGGTGACGGCGGCCAACAAATTTCGCAGACGCTTTTCGATCAGGGCGTCACGAAAACTTCCGACGCCTTTTACGACATGCTCGTCGACACCGGAGCGACGACAACGTTCTATCCCGGCACGTATCAACTTCAGTTGAAGATGACGGCGGCCGCGGCACTCGAAGCACTCGAAGATCCCGCCAACAAGATGGAGAATTCAGCGCAGCTCCCGGAAGGGCTCACCGTTGAGCAAACGCTGACGCGGCTGAGTGAGAGCACAACTATTTCACTTGACGAACTCGAGGCCGCTGTCGCGAAACCCTCCGACTACGGTGTGTCAGCCGATTCGCTCGAAGGCTGGTTGTTTCCGGCCACCTATACCTTCGAACCAGGCACTACGGCGACGGCTGTTATCCAAACGCTTGTCGATCGTGCTGTCGAATCGCTCGACGCGGCCAGTGTTCCGGTGGACGAGCGACAGCGTGTTCTCACCGTGGCGTCGATCATTCAGCGTGAAGCCGGATCTGAAGCTGATTTCTACAAGGTCTCGAGGGTCATCCAGAATCGACTCGACGACAGCATGCTGCTGCAGATGGACTCCACTGCTCAATATGGCTACGGCGAGATGCACGACGGCACAGTGAGTTCTTCAGCAGAAGCTCTCTCGGATGACAATCCCTGGAACACATACGTCCGGCAGGGCTTACCCGCCGGTCCGATCGCGAACCCCGGAGATATCGCCATCGATGCGGCAATGCACCCCGCAGACGGTGATTGGTTGTACTTCGTGACTGTCAATCTCGAGACCGGTGAGACCGTATTCACCAACAATCTCGCTGACCATGAGGCTGCAGTAGCGCAGTGGCGCGCATGGTGCACAGAGAATCCCGACGCCGGATGTTAGTCACTCCCCGCTGTGAAGTCTGGGGAGATCCGATTGCACATAGTCGTTCCCCGGAGCTGCATCGCGCCGCCTACCGTGTGCTCGACCTCGAGTGGGAATACGACCGTCGCCGCGTCACCGAATCACGCTTCACGAGCGAACTGAACTCCCTAGGTCCACGATTCCGAGGGCTCTCCGTCACCATGCCGCTCAAATCCGCGGCATACCGAGCCGCCAGCCGTCGTGACAGGCGGGCTCAGCTCACGGGCGCCGTAAATACATTGGCATTGTCAGCGCGTGGGGCACACGGCTTCAACACCGATATCGGTGGCCTCGTGCAAGCTCTAAAGGATGAGGGCATGGATGCTCTTGACCATGTTCGGATCGTGGGAGCTGGCGCGACCGCGACGTCGGCACTTGTCGCTGCTGCAGAGATGGGAGCTACCCGCATTGACGTGGTGGCTCGGCGCCCGGACGCAACTCATCACCTCATTGCTCTCGGTGAAACGCTCGGCGTGCAGGTCGAAGCACGTTCATTCGATTCACGTTCTGATTCCGCCGTCGAACTGACGATTGCGACGCTGCCTGGTGATGCCCCGCTTTCTGACGCACACACTGATGCGCTCGCTGCGACAGGCGGAACACTGTTCGATGTCGTCTACGGACAGTGGCCGACCACCCTCGCAGCAGCGTGGCAACGCAACGATGCGATCGCCATTTCGGGCCTCGGGATGCTACTTCACCAGGCGCTTCTTCAGGTCCGAGCGTTTACCACCGGTGATATCGAAGAACCGATTGCCGACGAACCGGCAGTGCTCGCCGCGATGCGTGCTGCTCTCGTGGGAGACTAGAAGAATGCTCCGCGTGCTCACGGCCGGCGAATCGCACGGCCCCGAACTCATTGCTGTCATGGAGGGTCTGCCAGCTGGCGTCCCCATCTCCCGTGCTGCTATCCAAGCTGACCTCGCCCGCAGAAAGCTCGGCTACGGCCGAGGATCGCGGATGAAGTTCGAAGAAGACGAACTCACCCTCTCGACCGGCGTCCGCCACGGCTCAAGCCTTGGAAGTCCGATCGCTCTTCGTATCGGCAACACAGAATGGCCAAAGTGGGCTGAAGTCATGAGCCCCGAGCCAATCGAGATCACAGAGAAGTCTCGGGGTCGCAGCGCAGCTCTCACTCGCCCTCGACCCGGCCATGCCGACCTTGTCGGCATGCAAAAGTACGGCTTCTATGAAGCTCGACCGATCCTTGAGCGCGCGAGCGCACGTGAGACCGCCGCCCGCGTGGCGCTCGGCGCTATTGCCCGCTCGTTTCTCTCAGAGCTCGGCATACGACTCGTCAGTCACACGCTGTCGATCGGGCCCGTGCAGGTTCCCGAAGGGTCGGCTCTTCCGACAGCAGACGACGTTGACGCACTCGATGCCGACCCGTTGCGATGCTTCGACTCTGAGACGTCAGCGCGCATGGTCGATGAGGTGGATGCTGCGCGTAAGGATGGTGACACGCTTGGCGGAATCGTGGAGGTTCTCGCTTACGGCCTTCCTCCGGGGCTCGGCTCCCACGTGCAGTGGGATCGCAAACTCGATGCCAAGCTGGCACAGGCGCTCATGAGCATTCAAGCAATCAAGGGTGTCGAGATCGGTGATGGTTTCGAGACAACCCGACGCCGTGGTTCTGCTGCGCATGATGAGCTTTTCGCAGATGACGGCGGCATAACGCGCACGACTGATCGTGCGGGCGGAACCGAGGGTGGCATGTCGACCGGAACACTGCTGCGGGTCCGAGCAGGTATGAAGCCGATCGCAACCGTGCCCCACGCTCTTCGAACAATCGACGTGGCAACCGGGGAAACGGCATCCGCTCACCATCAGCGTTCCGACGTGTGTGCTGTACCGGCGTCAGGCGTTGTCGCTGAAGCGATGGTCGCGATCACTCTTGCGGACGTTGTGCTGGAGAAGTTCGGCGGTGACAGTGTCGCGGAGACGGCGCGGAACCTGGCGAACTATCTCGCGGCCATCCCTGAGACGCTCCGCACAGCGTCTGAGAGTTCAAGCGCGCTCTTCTCGGATGATCGCGCCTGAGTCGCGATCGCTGGTTCTCGTCGGTCCGATGGGAGCGGGCAAGACGAGCGTGGGCCGCCGTGTGGCGCGCGCACTCGGCGAGCGGTTTGTCGACACAGATAAGTCGGTGATTCGCGAGCACGGAGCTATCGCTGAGATCTTTTCACAGCAGGGCGAGCGCCACTTTCGAGAGCTTGAGCGTGCTGCCGTCATCGACGCACTCTCTCATGGCGGCGTAATTGCACTAGGTGGGGGCGCGGTGCTTGACCCGAGCACACGCTCGGATCTGGGCGCACACCGCGTCGTCTTTCTTACCGTCAACGCCAAGATCGTCGCGTCCAGGATTGCAAGCGACGACAGACCACTTCTTTCCGGGGAAGATCCTCTCGCACGGTGGCAGAAGATCTATCGAGAACGCCTACCGCTCTACGAAGAAGTGGCGGACGCAACTTTCGATACATCGGCTGGTCCGCTTGCGCATGCTGTGGCAGCGATAGTCGATTGGGCCAAGCACGACGACAACCGTCTGGAGAATTCATGAGCGACAACACCATCATTTCCGTAGCTGGTGCCGAACCGTATGACATCACTGTCGGACGCGAAATCCTGTCGCTCACACCGCAAGCGCTCGCGCCGACGGTCAAGAAAGTGCTTGTCGTGCACGCTCCGACGGTGAGCGCTAAAGCAGCTGAACTCCGTGAGCTTCTCATGGCATCCGGCGAACGTGAGGTTCTCCTCGCTGAAATTCCAGACGCCGAAGCAGGAAAGCGCATTGAAGTTGCCGCATTTTGTTGGCAGATCATGGGGCAAGCTGATTTCACACGCACCGACGCTGTTGTGGGATTCGGCGGCGGTTCAGTCACCGACGTAGCCGGATTCGTTGCCGCTACCTGGCTTCGTGGCGTGCAGATCGTTCAGATCCCCACGACAGTGCTCGCCATGGTGGATGCGGCCGTCGGGGGGAAGACCGGCGTCAACACAGCAGAGGGCAAGAACCTCGTTGGGGCGTTCTGGCCGCCACGAGCAGTGCTGTGCGACCTCGACCTCCTAGAGACACTCGGCGAAAACGAGCGGGTCGCCGGTTTCGCCGAAGTCGTCAAAGCCGGCTTCATTTGGTACCCAGAAATTCTCGATCTGATCGAGCAGGACCCGGTTGCTGCGGTCGATCCCACGAGCCCGGCATTTCGTCGCTGCATCGAACTAGCGATCGAGATGAAAGCTCGAGTCGTGGGCGAAGACCTGCGAGAAGCCGGTCTTCGCGAAGTCCTCAACTACGGTCACACTCTCGGTCACGCCATCGAGCACGCGGAGCGTTACCAGTGGCGACACGGCGCCGCCATCTCGATCGGAATGATGTTCGCTGCAGAGCTCTCTCGGCTCGCCGGGCGGCTCTCTGACGAAGCCGCAACACGGCATCGCACGATTTTAGAGCTGCTGGGCCTACCCACCTCATACCGTGCGGGCGCTTGGGGGCAACTCCTTGCATCAATGCAGCGTGACAAGAAGTCGCGTGGCGGCATGCTTCGCTTTATCGTTCTCGACGACATCGCGAAGCCCACAGTCTTGCAGGCACCCGATGAATCTCTTCTCTTTGCCGCCTACCAAGAAGTCGGTGCGTGATCATGGCGAATCAGATCCTGCTGGTAAACGGACCGAACCTCAACCTGCTTGGTGTCCGTGAGCCAACGCTCTACGGCACACAGACTCTGCAGGATGTAGAAGACGTCGTGTCGCATGCTGCAGCTACCCACGGGTTCGTCGTTCGTGCAGTGCAGAGCAACCATGAAGGCGTCTTGATCGATGCAATCCACGCAGCTCGCGAGGATTGCACGGGGATTGTCATCAACCCCGGTGGGCTGACTCACACATCGGTGGTGCTTCGGGATGCACTCTCGGGGGTTGCCCTCCCCGTCGCAGAAGTGCACATTTCAGACGTTCGCGCACGCGAGTCTTTCCGCCATTTCTCCTACGTTGCGGATGTCGCAGCTATCCACGTCATCGGGGAGGGCGTCGCCGGTTACGCAACCGCCGTTGACCGCCTTTGCGCTCTGATCACCGGTACATCCGCGGACTAAACAACACCATCACGTAGGATAGGACGTCGGCCACTTCACGTACCAGCGCAAGTGACCGCATTCCACAACACGAAACGGACCTCTTCTCTCTCATGGCATCCACAGCAGACATCAAGAACGGCGTCGTCCTCAGCATCGACGGACAGCTCTGGAGCGTCATTGAGTTCCAGCACGTTAAGCCCGGCAAGGGCGGCGCGTTCGTTCGCACCAAAATGAAGAACGTCATGACTGGCAAGGTCGTCGACAAGACGTATAACGCCGGTGCCAAGATCGATGTCCAGAACGTCGATCGCCGTGACTTCACCTACCTCTACGCGGACGGCGAAAGCTTCGTCTTCATGGACATGGCTGACTACGACCAAATCAATGTGCCGGCAACCGTTGTGGGCGAGACCGCCAACTTCTTGCTCGAGAACCAACAAGTCACCATCGCCACTCACGATGGAAACCCGCTTTACGTCGAGCTCCCAGCATCCGTTGTACTTGAAATCACGTACACCGAGCCGGGTTTGCAGGGTGACCGTTCATCAGCGGGCACGAAGACTGCAACGGTAGAAACCGGGTACGAGATCCAGGTTCCTCTCTTCGTCGAGAACGGCACCAAAGTAAAGGTCGACACCCGCACGGGTGACTACCTCGGACGCATTAGCTGAGACGGCGAGCTTCACACATTCATGAGTGCCCGCAGCAAAGCGCGTAAACGCGCGCTGGACATCCTTTTTCAGGCCGACGTGCGCGGCGATGGCCTTCCCGATACTCTCGCCGCTGAAGCCAAGCGCGCAGCCGGCGAGCCTCAGCGTTCGGGTTCGTGGCTCTACGCGCGAGACATCGTTGACGGTGTCATCGACCATCGCGACGAAATCGATGAGCAGATCACGACGTTTGCGAAGGATTGGTCGCTGTCCCGCATGCCGGCGGTCGACCGCGCCGTCCTGCGACTCGGCGTCTGGGAAGTGCTCTTCAACGACGAGGTGCCCACGGCCGTCGCTATTGACGAAGCAGTAGAACTCGCCAAGGAGTTCTCGACAGATGAATCGGGCGCGTTCGTGCACGGAGTTCTCGCGCGCGTCGCTCGCTCTAGCTAGCGCAGCAACTGGAGCGTACGGGTGCTTTTGCACGGCGCCACTTCGGCATCCTTTTCAGAATGGATGCCTACACTCGATTTTGAAGGGAGTGCGCATGCGCATCACAGGACTCGGCCACGCCGGAATGTTCATCGAGACTTTGGGCGGCAGCATTCTGTGCGACCCGTGGGTGAAGTCGGCGTTCTACGGATCGTGGTTTCCGTTCCCCGATAACCGCCACCTCGATTGGGAACGCTTCGGCAAGGCAGATTTTCTCTACGTGAGTCACCGCCACCGCGATCACTTTGATCCCTGGCTGCTTGAGACATACGTTCCGAAAGACATCGAGGTGCTCCTTCCGGATTACCCAACCGACGATCTCGAGCGTGACCTTCGCGCGCTCGGTTTCAACAACATCACGTACACGCAGTCCGGCGAGATCATCGAACGTGGCCCGCTCCGCATGATGGTCACACCACTTCGTGCGCCCAGCGACGGCCCGATCGGTGACTCCAGTCTTTCCGTCGACGATGGCACCGCCAGCATCCTCAATCAGAACGACTCGCACCCGCTCGATCTCGAGAAGCTGCTTTCATTCTCGAAGCCCGAGGCTTACTTCACCCAATTCTCCGGCGCCATCTGGTGGCCGATGGTTTACGACCTGCCAGAGGACGCAAAGCAGAACTTTGCCCGACTCAAACGCGACGCTCAGCACAAACGCGCGATGTATTACATCGAAAAAGTTGATGCCCCTCACGTTTTCCCCATGGCGGGGCCGCCCATGTTCTTGCGCGACGAGCTGTTCCGCTACAACGGGCTCGGACAGCAGAACGATTCGATTTTTACTGACCAAGCCGAGTTCATTGCCCGCATGGGCGAAGAAGCCCCCCAGTACGCGGGTCATGTCTTCATTCCGGGTACCGTCGTCACGATCGAAAATGGCGAGCAGGCTGTCGAGCAGACGCTCTATACCGACACTGAAATCGACGAGATGTTCAGCGACAAGTGGGGCTATCTCGAGAAGCAACGAGCGAGCCGCCAAGCGGAGATTCGTGCCGAAGAAGACTCGCGCGCACCCGTTCTGCCACCCGCCGAGATGCTTGCGGCGCTGAAGTCGTGGTGGGAACCGTTGCTACGTCGGGGACGTATTTTCCGCGACGGCGTCGGCGGTCCTGTGCGCATGACGATCGGCGATCTCGACATGGTTGTCGACTTTCCCAAGGCAAAACTTCGTGTGTATGCGGGGGAGGAGTGCTCCTACTGGTTCACGATCCCCGCTGATCTCGTCTCGACGAACATTGCAGAACACGAAATCGATTGGTCGAACTCGATCTTCCTATCGATGCAATTCGCGGCCGGGCGCATCGGCAAGTTCAACGAGTTCATTTACACGTTCATGAAGTGTCTCTCGCGCGACCGGCTTGAGTATGTCGAGAACTGGTACGCAGAACAGTCCGACGTCACCGAAGATGTAGAACTCGGCGACTGGGTTGTGCAACGTCGGTGCCCCCATCTTCGCGCTGATCTCTCGAAGACCGGCAAAATCGAAGACGGCGTACTCACCTGCTCACTTCACGACTGGAAGTGGGACCTTTCCACAGGCAAGTGCCTCAGCACTCTCGGGCACCCTATTCGCGCTCACGCTAAAGAAGATGAGTTGCACCGAGAAGCGAGTACCCCAGCCGCAATGTAAGGTGGTGTTGCACCTAGCAACCTTTAACACCGTCCTGTGAGGCGGAGAAGGGAGCGGCGAATGAGCACACGAACTGTGCTGCACGAAGCCGACATCGCACGCGCTCTGACACGCATTGCTCACGAGATCCTCGAGTCCAATCGTGGCGCCGATGGGCTCGTCATTCTCGGTATACCCACGCGCGGCATCACCCTGGCGGAACGTATCGGCGCGCTCATAGAAGAGTTCTCTCAGTGCAGCGTTCCTGTGGGCGAACTAGACGTGACGATGTATCGCGATGATCTCTCGCAAAACCCAACGCGTTCGCCGCAGCGCACAGCTATCCCCGCCGGCGGTATCGACGGAAAAGTCGTCATCCTCGTCGATGACGTGCTGTTTTCGGGTCGGACGATCCGCGCAGCGCTCGATGCCCTCCAAGACATTGGTCGTCCCGCTGTCGTCAGGCTCGCAACGCTGATCGACCGTGGGCATCGCGAACTTCCGATTCGACCTGACTTCGTGGGCAAGAATCTTCCGAGCGCACGTGATGAACGAGTGAATGTTCGCCTCGCCGGAATAGATGACATCGAAGAGGTGACGATCGGCTCATGAGGCATTTGCTCGATACGAAGACTCTGACTCGCTCCGAGGCGATCAGCATTCTCGATGTCGCAGAGGATATGGCTGCGACACAGCAACGCGAGGTGAAGAAGCTCCCCACCCTGCGCGGTAAAACTGTTGTCAATCTTTTCTTTGAAGATTCGACCAGAACGCGCATCTCTTTCGAAGCTGCGGCAAAACGCCTGTCGGCGGACGTCATCAACTTCTCAGCGAAGGGCTCATCGGTATCGAAGGGTGAGTCCCTCCAAGACACGGCGCAAACGCTGCAAGCTATGGGCGCGGATGCCGTGGTCATTCGTCACGGAGCCTCCGGTGCGCCTCGAACGCTTGCGACGAGCGGATGGATTACCGCCGGTGTCATCAACGCTGGGGATGGGACCCACGAGCATCCAACCCAAGCGCTTCTCGATGCCTTCACGCTGAGAAAGCGCACGTTCGGGAACGCCAGCCGCGGCCGAGATTTGCAGGGATTGCGGGTCACGATTGTCGGCGACATCCTGCACTCACGCGTCGCCCGCTCCAATGTGTGGCTGTTGACGACCCTTGGTGCCGAGGTGACGCTCGTTGCGCCTCCGACACTCGTTCCCCAGGATGTGTCGGCGTGGCCAGCAACCATTCGCTACGACCTCGATGAGGCCATTGCGGCCGAACCGGACGCAGTCATGATGCTGCGGATTCAGCTTGAGCGAATGAACGCGGCGTATTTCCCCACTGAACGGGAGTATTCACGCACCTGGGGGCTTGATGCTGAACGAGTCAACAGGCTTCCGGCGGGTAGCATTGTGATGCATCCAGGCCCGATGAATCGGGGATTGGAAATCTCCGCCGAAGCAGCCGACTCGCCACGTTCCACAGTATTGGAGCAAGTGACAAACGGTGTTTCGGTGCGTATGGCCGTGTTGTATCTGCTGATGGCAGGAGAACGCCCGACCGATGAGAAAGAAGGCTGACGATGAGTGAGAATTTCCTCCTCCGCGGCGCGCAGATTGAAGGCGGCGCGACAGCCGACATCCTGCTCGCAGACGGACGCATTTCTGCCGTCGGAAAGAGCCTCAGCGCCCAGGGCGCGACGGTGGTTGATGCCGACGGCCTGATTGCGCTACCGGGATTGGTCGACCTCCACACTCACCTTCGGGAGCCCGGATTCGAAGCATCCGAGACGATTCTGTCCGGATCCCGCGCTGGTGCTGCCGGAGGCTACACAGCGCTCTTCGCCATGCCCAACACCTCACCTGTTGCCGACACTGCGGGTGTCGTTGAGCAAGAACTCGCCTTGGGAGAAGCCGCCGGCTATGTCACAGTGCAGCCCATCGGTGCTGTCACTGTCGGGCAAAAGGGTGAACGTCTCGCTGAACTAGGTGCGATGGCGACCTCTCGAGCCCGAGTGCGCGTCTTCAGCGATGACGGATTCTGCGTGTGGGATCCGCTCATCATGCGTCGCGCGCTTGAGTATGTGAAGGCGTTCAACGGCGTTGTCGCTCAGCACGCGCAGGACCCGCGCCTCACCGAGGGCGCGCAAATGAACGAAGGTTCGGTGTCCGCAGAACTCGGCCTCACCGGTTGGCCCGCTGTTGCTGAAGAATCGATCATTGCGCGGGACGTGCTGTTGGCTGAACACGTGGGTTCACGCCTTCACGTGTGCCACCTGTCTACGGCCGGCTCTGTCGACATCATCCGCTGGGCGAAGAAGCGGGGAATTTCTGTCACGGCAGAAGTAACTCCCCACCACCTGCTGCTTACTGACGAACTTGTGCGGGGTTACGACGCGCGCTTCAAGGTGAACCCACCGCTGCGCCGAGACGAAGACGTGCAAGCGGTCCGTGAAGGACTTGCGGATGGCACGATCGACATCGTCGCCACCGATCACGCACCTCACCCGGCAGAAGCTAAAGCATGCGAGTGGCCAGCGGCCGCGAACGGCATGGTCGGACTTGAAAGCGCGGTTCGCGTCGTGCAACAAGCGATGGTCGACACCGGCATGCTCACGTGGGAAGACGTCGCTCGTGTCATGAGCCGAACTCCCGCCAAGATCGGGCAACTTTCGGGACAGGGCATGCCGTTGGCTGCGGGGGAGCCAGCAGAGCTCACGCTTTACGATCCGGCACAAAATGCCGAGTTCACGAAAGCGGACCTCATGGGCCGCAGCACCAATTCGCCCTACATCGGCCGCACCCTGCCGGGCCGAGTGCTCTGGACATTCCACCAGGGCCGTCCCACGCTACGTGACGGCGATATTCAGGAGTTGACATCATGACGCGTGAGGGTGCATTACTGGTCATGCTTGGCGT
Organism: Microbacterium endophyticum; assembly: GCF_011047135.1. Classification (NCBI taxonomy): domain Bacteria; kingdom Bacillati; phylum Actinomycetota; class Actinomycetes; order Micrococcales; family Microbacteriaceae; genus Microbacterium; species Microbacterium endophyticum. The sequence continues at coordinate 70,409 of NZ_CP049255.1, forward strand.
TGCGGTCGCGCTCGTCGGGCTCATGGTTTGGGGCTGGTTGCGACGCACCAAGCGTGACTCAGCACTGACAGCCCCGTTCGGCGAGGCGCCCTCGGGTTCTCGCCTCCTCTCGACCTTCTCAGGTTTGTACGTCGCAACCACCGTGCATGGCGACGCTCTCGAGCGCCTCGCAATAAGGGGATTGGGTTTTCGCGCCGCGGCGACATTCGTTGTCTTCGATACCGGACTTGCGCTCGACCTCGCGGGTGAGGAACGCATTTTCATTCCGCGAGAACGCATCATCGCAGCGAACCAAGCCACCGTCACCATCGACCGTGTCGTCGAGCGCGACGGTCTCACGAGGTTCGTCTGGCTTCTCGCGGACGACACCACCGTGGACTCCTATTTCCGACCTCAGGACACATCGTCTCGAGCACTTGCTGCGGCACTCGAGTCGTTGATTTCCCCCACCCAGATTTCCGCCAAGACGGCAACAGGAGACGAAGCATGACCTCAGCACCATCACCATCCTGGTCACGGGAGCCCGCTGTTCTCGTCCTCGAAGACGGGACACGCCTACCGGGCCGCCGCTATGGGGCCGCGGGAACGACCCTGGGTGAAGTTGTCTTTTCCACCGGCATGACCGGTTACCAAGAGACACTGACCGATCCGTCATATGCCGGCCAGATCGTGCTGCAGACTGCTCCGCACATCGGCAACACCGGCATGAACGCCGAGGACCGCGAGTCACGCCAGATCTGGGTATCCGGCTACATCGTGCGTGACCCCTCACGTGTCGTGTCCAATTGGCGAAGCGAAATGTCGCTGGACGACGCTCTCGTCGCCGACGGCATCGTCGGAATCAGCGGCGTCGACACCCGCGCTATCACCCGGCACATCCGCTCCGCCGGCAGCATGCGCGGCGGGATCTTTTCCGGCGATGCGGCAGCCCTCGACGCGGATGAACAGCTTCGCATCGTGCAGGAAGCGCCGGAAATGGCAGGTCTCAATCTTTCGAGCCAAGTTTCGGTGGCTTCGGCTGAAGTCACACCGGCGACGTCCGAGCTCGTCGGCTCGGTGGCAGTTATCGATCTCGGAATCAAGCAAGCGACAATCGTCAATCTCGCGGCTCGCGGGTTCGATGTGCATGTCCTCCCGCAGTCGACCACGATCGATGAGATCTTGCGTATCGATCCGGTGGCCGTGTTCTATTCCAACGGCCCGGGCGACCCCGCAGCATCCGAGGATCACGTATCGTTGCTGCGCGAAGTGCTCGATGCAAAACTGCCGTTCTTCGGAATTTGCTTCGGAAACCAGCTGCTTGGCCGTGCGCTCGGATTCGGCACCTACAAGCTGCCCTTCGGACACCGCGGCATCAATCAGCCCGTGCTGGATAAGTCGACCGGCCGCGTAGAGATCACCGCGCACAACCACGGCTTCGCTGTGGATGCTCCCACCGAGGGCATCATCGAAAGCCCGAGCGGTTACGGCCGTGTCGAGGTGAGCCACGTCGGCCTCAACGACAACGTCGTGGAGGGGCTCCGGGCTCTCGATATTCCCGCTTTCAGCGTGCAGTACCACCCAGAGGCTGCTGGTGGGCCCCACGACGCCAACTACCTTTTTGACCGCTTCCGCGACATGGTGACAGATCACCTGGCCGCTGCAACAAAGAAAGATGCGAATGCCTAAGCGCGACGACATCCGCTCCGTTCTCGTTATCGGCTCAGGGCCGATCGTCATCGGTCAAGCGTGCGAATTTGATTACTCAGGCACACAGGCCTGTCGAGTACTTCGCGAAGAGGGCGTACGCGTCATCCTCGTGAACTCGAACCCTGCGACGATCATGACTGATCCCGATTTCGCCGATGCCACCTACATCGAGCCCATCAGTTCTGCTGTGATCGAGACCATCATCGCGAAAGAGCGGCCTGACGCCATTCTTCCGACACTCGGCGGGCAGACTGCTCTCAACGCCGCACTCGCTCTCGACAAAGCAGGAATCCTCGAGAAGTACGGCGTGGAGCTCATCGGCGCGAAGGTAGAAGCCATCAACAAGGGCGAAGATCGTCAGATCTTCAAACAGCTCGTGATCGATGCTGGCGCCGACGTTGCCGCGTCTCGTATCTGCAGTTCGATGGACGAGATTCTCGCCGGCGCTGAAGAGCTTGGCTATCCTCTGGTCGTCCGTCCGAGCTTCACCATGGGCGGACTCGGTTCGGGGTTTGCATACAACGAAAAGGATCTGCGCCGTATCGCAGGCGCGGGCCTTCGCGACTCGCCCTCGCACGAGGTGCTGTTGGAAGAATCCATTCTCGGTTGGAAAGAGTATGAGCTCGAACTCATGCGCGACACGGCTGACAACACTGTCGTCGTTTGTTCCATCGAGAACGTCGATCCAGTCGGCGTACATACCGGTGACTCGATCACCGTGGCCCCGGCCCTCACACTCACGGACAACGAGTACCAGAAGCTCCGTGACATCGGCATCGACATCATCCGCCTTGTGGGAGTCGACACCGGTGGCTGCAACATCCAGTTCGCCGTCGACCCGGCAACCGGTCGCATCATCGTCATCGAAATGAACCCGCGAGTCTCGCGTTCGTCTGCCCTGGCCTCGAAAGCGACCGGATTCCCCATCGCGAAGATCGCGGCGAAGCTCGCCATCGGTTACCGCCTCGACGAGATTCCGAACGACATCACGAAGGTGACGCCGGCAAGCTTCGAGCCGACGCTCGACTACGTCGTTGTGAAGGTACCGCGATTCAACTTCGAGAAGTTCCCCGCAGCCGACACTACGCTCACGACCACGATGAAGTCAGTGGGGGAGGCGATGGCGATCGGCCGAAATTACGCAACCGCGCTCCAGAAGGCACTGCGCTCGCTTGAGAAGCGTGGTTCGAGTTTCCACTGGGACGAAGAGTCTCGTTCCGCAGAAGAGCTGATGGAAATCGCGAAGACACCCACCGATGGCCGCATCATTTTCGTGCAGCAGGCACTCCGTAAAGGCGCGACGGTTGCTCAACTTTTCGACGCGACTGGCATCGACCCGTGGTTCCTCGATCAGATCGTGTTGATCAACGAAGTTGCCGACTTCATCGCGTCTGCCCCAGAACTGGATGCCGAGACCATTCGCGTTGCGAAAGATCACGGCTTCAGCGACGTTCAGATGGCGTCACTACGTGGCACCAGCGAGGCAGAGGTGCGTGGCATCCGCTACGGTCTCGGAGTACGTCCGGTTTATAAGACCGTCGACACCTGCGCCGGAGAATTCCCCGCCCTCACGCCGTATCACTATTCGAGCTACGACTCCGAAACCGAAGTGACACCTTCCGATCGCGCCAAGGTCGTCATCATCGGCTCTGGCCCGAACCGTATCGGTCAGGGTGTCGAATTCGACTACTCCTGCGTGCACGCATCTTTCGCGTTGTCTGATGCGGGTTACGAGACCATCATGGTCAACTGCAACCCGGAGACCGTTTCGACCGACTACGACACCTCGGACCGGTTGTACTTCGAGCCCTTGACGCTCGAGGACGTGCTCGAGGTACTGCACGCGGAAGCAGCGTCAGGCACGATCCTCGGCGTTATTTGCCAGCTCGGAGGACAGACACCGCTCGGACTTGCCAAGGGCATCGAAGATGCGGGATACAACATTCTCGGAACGAGTCCCGCCGCGATCGACCTCGCAGAAGAACGAGAGCTATTCTCGCAACTTCTTGATCGTGCTGGTCTTGTTGCGCCGCGAAACGGCACCGCAATCGATGTCGATGGCGCGGTCGCGATCGCCGAGAAGATCGGCTATCCGGTACTCGTACGGCCGAGCTTCGTGCTTGGCGGACGAGGCATGGAGATCGTTTACGACACATCAAGTCTCCGCGACTACTTCGTGCGCGTTGCCGACCAGGCGATCATCGGACCCGGCATGCCGCTCTTGGTTGATCGTTTCCTCGATGACGCCATCGAGATCGATGTCGACGCGCTCTACGACGGCACCGAGCTCTACATCGGTGGCGTCATGGAGCACCTCGAAGAGGCAGGCATTCACTCGGGCGATTCCAGTTGCACCCTGCCACCGGTCTCGCTCGGTCGATCGGACATCGATCGGGTCCGCACCGCCACCGAGGCCATCGCGAAAGGCATCGGCGTCCGCGGACTGCTGAACGTGCAATTCGCCATTAGCGCAAGTGTGCTCTATGTCATCGAAGCGAACCCACGTGCGAGCCGTACCGTGCCCTTCGTGTCCAAGGCACTCGGATTCCCGCTCGCGAAAGCTGCGTCGCGCATCATGGTGGGCGCCACTGTCCAAGAGTTGATCGCCGAGGGCATGATCCCCGTGATCGACGGCTCACGTGTGCCGCTGGGCGCTCCGGTTGCCGTGAAAGAGGCCGTACTACCGTTCAAGCGTTTCCGTACGAAGGACGGACAGACGGTCGACTCGATCCTCGGTCCCGAGATGCGTTCGACGGGCGAGGTCATGGGAATCGATCGCGATTTCCCGACAGCGTTCGCGAAGAGCCAGGACGCCGCTTACGGTGGTATCCCATTGTCGGGCACCGTCTTCATCTCCGTGGCCGACAGCGATAAGCGCGCTGTGATCCTTCCCGCGCACCGACTTCAACAGCTCGGCTTCACTCTGATCGCGACAGAGGGAACGGCCGAGATCCTCGGGCGTAATGGCATCCGAGTCGAAACTGTCAACAAGTACAGCGCAACACAAGAATCGGGCGAGACAAACATCGTTGATCTCATCAACGATGGCAAGGTCGACATCATCATCAACACTCCGAGCGGCATGTCGGCGCGGGCCGATGGTTACGAAATTCGTGCCGCAGCGGTGGCGGCCGACAAGGCCCTGTTCACGACGATATCGACGCTTGGAGCCGCCGTTGCCGCGATGGATGCCATGACTTCCGGTTTCGATGTGCGGAGCTTGCAGGAATACGCGGCGGACCGAGCAGCACTATGACACCCCGATCATTCGGCTCGCGCCTACAGTCGGCCGTCGCTGAACGCGGCCGGCTGTGCGTGGGTATCGATCCGCATGAGGCGATCTTGACTGATTGGGGGCTCGCGAGGACTGCTGAGGGTGCCCGCGAGTTCTCGCTGAGAGTCATTGATGCGGCCGCCGGCCGAGTGAGCAGCGTCAAACCTCAGGTTGCTTTCTTCGAACGCTTCGGCGCCGCAGGATACGTTGCGCTTGAAGAAGTCATCGCGACTGCCCGCGACGCCGGTTTGCTTGTGATCGCCGACGCGAAACGGGGAGATATCGGCTCAACTATGGCGGGATATGCCGCAGCGTGGTTAATGCCTGGTGCACCGCTAGAAGCTGATGCCCTCACTGTCAGTCCCTACTTAGGGGTCGGAGCGTTAACTGAATCGATGACGTTTGCACTCGAGCATGGTAAGGGCCTCTTCGTGCTTGCGGCAACGAGTAACCCGGAGGCTCACGACGTGCAAGGTGCCCACGCATTCTCTGATGGTGAGAGCGTCGCCTCTCGCGTTCTCGACGAGGCCTGGGAGTTCAATTCACAGACATCGGATCCAGAGACGTGGGGGAGCATCGGGGTAGTCATCGGCGCAACCGTTGACCGCGTGCAATTTGGAATCGGGGGCGCGATCGCGCCTCTGGCGCCCGTCCTCGCTCCGGGATTTGGCGCTCAGGGCGCGAATCTGAGTGACCTCGCCGATATATTCGGAGAACTCAGCCCCGCGGTATTAGCGAATGAGAGCCGTGGCGTCGTGGCAGGCGGCCCGACGGAACTCATCAGTCGGATCGATGCGCGCAACGCAGAGCTAAGGGGAGAGCGAGCGTGACTCAAAAACAAACCCCGCCCGATGTCGACCGGGTCGCTGCCTCTCGCAAGGCGGTCGCGGCGCGCCAAGCGCGAGCGAGTCTCAAGCGGGACATCTCGACGCGCGTGATCGCACCGAGCGAAGTTCTCGCGCGAGCAACTTCGGACCCGACATCGGCATCAGGCACACTGAGAATTACCGATTTCTTGACCGCTCTACCCGCCATCGGCCATGGAAAACGCGATCGTATTCTTGCTGAGCTTGAGATCTCTCCCGTAAAACGCCTCGGAGGTCTAGGCTCACGTCAGCTCGCCAGCCTCAGCGCGTGGCTCGATACCCGTTTTCCCTCCGTCGAGCCGCGCGCAGGACGCAGCTCGCTACTCGTACTTGCGGGCCCGACAGCCGTCGGCAAGGGCACTGTCGCGGCCTACATCAAGCAAGCTCACCCTGACATCCACTTGTCTGTTTCAGCGACAACGCGTCAGCCCCGCCCTGGAGAGAACGACGCTGAGCACTACTACTTTGTCGATGACGAAGAGTTCGATCGTCTCATCGCTGCCGGCGAGCTGCTCGAATACGCGACAGTGCACAATCGCTTCCGCTACGGCACGCCACGTAAGCCCATCGAACAGGCGTTGAGCGAGGGAAAGACGGTTCTTCTCGAGATTGACCTGCAAGGCGCACGGCAAGTGCGGGAAGCCGAGCCGTCAGCGACGTTGGTGTTCCTCTTGCCTCCGAGCTGGGACGAGCTCGTCAATCGACTCGTCGGGCGCGGGACTGAGGACGCCGAGGAGCGAGCGCGTCGTTTGCGGACGGCGAAGGCTGAGCTGGCAGCGCAAACCGAGTTCGACTATCTCGTCGTCAATGAAGAAGTTGCTTCGGCCGCTCGGGAGATCGCTGCCCTTGCGACAAGTTAGGCCGTAAGCGACAAAGCCCGCCCATCACCCGCTCGATAACGCGATGTTACGGCGGACTTCAGTTCCACGTTCGCGGCCGAAACAATCGTCCCGTGCCCGCAATCATTGTCGATACCCCGCCTCGCGAGGGTGAATTCGCCGCTGTCCACGACGCTCGCGTGTTTCTTGAGAACGTGTATCGCGCGTTTTCAACACCGCGCGGACAGCGTGAAGTTCTCCGCAACGTGAGACTTGAGATAAGCGCTGGCGAGATCATCGCAATAGTCGGGCCCTCCGGCTGCGGAAAATCCACCCTGCTTCGTATACTCGCGGGTATTGATCGCCCCTCGCGTGGATTCGCGCGGGTCAATGGCACTGCCGTGACCGATACTGATGCGCGCACCGCAATCGCTTTTCAGGAGCCTCGCCTACTTCCGTGGCGAACACTCGCTCAGAATGTGGCGCTCGGGCTGCCACGTGGTGCGCGGCATGCCGAAACTCGGGTGCGGACACTTCTCGAACTGGTAGGGCTTGCGCACGCTGCAGATCAGAAACCTCGCGAAGTGTCTGGCGGCATGGCCGGACGCGCGTCCCTTGCACGTGCCCTCGCGCGAAACCCCGACGTGCTCTTGCTCGATGAGCCATTTGGCGCGCTAGATGCCCTAACTCGCCTGCGTATGCAGGACCTTCTACTCGATATTCACGCAGCTCAACCGACGACGGTTGTGCTCGTAACCCACGACGTTGAGGAGGCGCTGTTCCTCGCGGATCGGGTTGTCCTGCTTCATGCCCTAGAGCCAGAAACGTCGATCGATTCGATTGCGAGGACCATCTCGGTGCCCGGTGCGCGACCGCGCGACCGGGCCGACGAGGCCTTCACGGAGTTGCGTGCCGACCTTTTGAAAGGCCTCGGCGTCGACCCCCACCACGAAAACCCTTCTGAGGAGATCCGATGAGCACCATCATCCGCCGCACAGTTCCTGCAATCATCGTGGCGGCCACGATGATGTTCGCCGTGGCCGGGTGCGTTGCGGGAGAGAATTCCCAGGCGTCCGTCGGCGATGAAGGCGCTGACGGTACACAGGACTGGTCCACCGACAAGCTCTCGATAGACTTCGCTACCTACAACCCGCTCAGCCTCGTTGTAAAGCAGCAGGGCCTTTTGGAAGACGCGCTCGGAAAAAGTGTGACAGTGGAATGGGTTCAGTCAACTGGCTCGAACAAGGCGAATGAGCTGCTGCGCTCCGGCTCGATAGATGTAGGTTCAACCGCGGGCTCAGCCGCGCTCCTCGCACGTGCGAACGGATCACCTATCCAGGTCATTGACATTTATTCGCAGCCGGAATGGTCGGCCATTGTCGTACCCAAAGACAGCGACATCGCGTCGGTAGCGGATCTTGCTGGAAAGTCTGTCGCGGCGACTGCGGGAACGGACCCGTACTTCTTTTTGCTGCAGACGCTCGAAACCGAGGGGCTCACTATCGATGATGTCGAGGTGCAAAATCTCCAGCATGCCGACGGGCGCGCTGCGCTGGAGGCTGGCTCGGTAGATGCGTGGGCAGGGCTCGACCCCATCATGGGTGCGGCCGAGATCGAGTCCGGTGACACGTTGATTTACCGCAACGTCGACTTCAACTCCTACGGTTTCTTAAACGCCACCGAAGACTTCATCACGGCTCATGCAGATGTTGCTCAGGTCGTGGTGGACGCCTACGAAGACGCGCGCAGTTGGTCGCTCGACCACCCCGATGAGACCGCCGATCTACTCGCCCAGGTTGCGGACATAGACCCGGACGTTGCGAAGACCGTGATTCAAGAACGCTCGAATCTTGATGTCAGCGGCGTCCCCGGCGATACGCAGCTCGCTGTGCTGAAGAAGATCGCTCCCGTGCTGGTGTCCTCCGACGCCGTGCAGGGAGGCGAACCCGCTATTTCCGACGCGCTCGACACGATCGTGAACGATACATTCGCTCAAAAGGCAAGTAGATGACGCTACTCCGCGGTAATACAACGGTGGGCGCCGCGTCTGTCCCGTTCTGGCGTCGCCGTTCAGTTCGCGTCAGTGGTGGACTCCTCGTTCCGATCCTGATACTCGGTGTTTGGCAGACGGTGACAGTATCGGGGCTCGTTCCGTCTTACCGTCTTCCCGCACCCACTTCGGTATTGGCAGCTGCTATTCAACTGTCCGAGAGCGGGGAACTGTGGTTCCACGTCGCCATCTCGGTGCAGCGCGTACTCCTTGGATTTGGGATCGGTTCCGCGGTCGGTCTGGTGTTCGCTGCGCTCGTCGGGCTGACGAGAGTGGGAGACATCCTCTTCACACCGATCCTTGCTGCCTTTCGCGCTGTCCCTTCGCTCGCTCTGGTTCCGCTACTACTGCTCTGGATGGGTATCGGCGAGGACTCCAAAGTCATTCTCATCGCGATCGGGGCGTTCTTTCCGGTCTTCACAACTGTGAGTAGTGCTCTGCGCCAGGTGGACCCGCAGTCAATTGAAATGGCTCGCTCGTTTAGTCTTCGCGGCCTCGCGCTCTTTCGCGTAGTGCAGCTACCTGCTGTAGTGCCATCGATCGTGTCGGGGCTGCGGCTGGCGATGGCTCAGTCATGGCTCTTCCTGGTTGCAGCCGAGCTGCTCGCGGCAGCGATGGGCCTAGGTTTCCTGCTCACACTCGCGCAATCTACTGGCCGCATAGACCAGATTTTGCTTGCGATCGTGTTGCTTGCCGTCCTTGGCACGCTCAGCAACGCCATGCTGAGCTTGGCGCAAAAGTACCTGCTCCAGAGATGGATATGAGGACAACGTCGCTGTTGCTGTCCTGAAGGTCGTAGAATTGCAGAAGGTATCGTTTCTTGCTCACGCTCGCGACTGATTCCGTCATCTCACCGCCAACATCCGAACCAGGAGGTTTCGCCATGGCCGGAATGAACCAGGGCATCATCGAGCCGCCCATCGACAGCCTTCTCGAAAAGGTCGACTCGAAGTACCAGTTGGTGATTTACGCATCCAAGCGGGCGCGCCAGATCAACGACTACTATTCGGACCTTCACGAGGGAAACCTCTTCGACAACGTCGGCCCGCTCGTCGACTCTTCAGTCGAGGACAAGCCCCTTACGATCGCGCTCCACGAGATCCACGAAGACAAGCTTCGTCTGCGCCACGCAGAGTAGTTTTTCGGCAGCCTCCGAGTGAGCTGCCTTTCATCAGGCCCCGCGACACTCATGTCCGGGGCCTGATGCACACTCGGAACATCTTCACGACATATTGCTACGCCACGGGAGCTTCGTTTGACCGGTCTGCGCCTGTTCACCTCGGAATCAGTTACCGAGGGACACCCCGACAAAATCTGTGACCAGATTTCGGACAGCATCCTTGATGCGATTCTGACCGACGACCCGCAGGGTCGCGTTGCTGTCGAAACGCTTGTCACAACGGGACTCGTTCACGTCGCCGGCGAAGTGTCGACCAGCGCATACGTCGAGATTCCTGCCATCGTGCGAAGCGTCGTCAACCGGATAGGTTACACGTCGAGCGACACAGGTTTCGACGGAGAATCCTGCGGAGTAAGCGTGTCGATCGGTGCGCAGTCTTCCGATATCGCAGCGGGCGTCGACAAAGCTTTCGAGCGACGCGAAGGCGGATCCGCCGACCCGCGTGATGAGCAGGGCGCCGGCGACCAGGGAATCATGTTCGGCTACGCGACCAACGAGACACCTCAGTACATGCCGATGGCTGCGTGGACTGCTCACCGCATTGCGGAGCGGTTGGCCGAAGTACGCCGTGCCGGAACGCTTCCTTTTCTTCGCCCGGATGGCAAGACGCAGGTAACGCTCGGTTACGAAGGTCATGTTCCTCGCACTATCGACTCGGTGGTCCTCTCCACCCAGCACCACCCCGACATCTCTCAAGATGAGCTGCGAGCCGCAGTTCAAGCTGAAGTGATCGACCCGGTACTGGATGCAACTGGTCTTGACCGACCCGGCATCAAATATTTCATCAACCCGGCGGGACCCTTCGTTATCGGCGGGCCCAAAGGCGACGCTGGCCTGACGGGTCGAAAGATCATCATCGATACCTACGGTGGAGCTGCTCGTCATGGTGGCGGTGCTTTCAGCGGAAAAGACCCTTCCAAAGTCGATCGCTCTGCTGCCTACGCCATGCGCTGGGTGGCAAAGAATGCCGTAGCAGCGGGGATGGCGGAGCGGCTCGAAGTGCAGGTGGCCTATGCCATCGGCAAAGCGAAGCCGGTGGGTCTTTACGTAGAAACCTTCGGCACTGGCGCAGTATCCGACGACGTCATTGCATCGGCGATCCGCGATGTCTTCGATCTTCGACCTAAAGCGATTATCGATCAGCTCGACTTGCTGCGACCGATCTACGCTCAGACCGCCGCCTATGGTCATTTCGGCCGCGAGAACCCCGATTTCACGTGGGAAAAGCTCGACAAGGTAGAGGCGCTACGAAGCGCCGCCGGAATGTGACATGAGTCGGCGACGCGTCGCACGCGTTTTGCTCGATTCTCCGGTACCTCAGTTAGATCGACTATTCGACTACGAGATTCCTGATCCACTTGCTGAGGCAGCGGTTCCCGGCGTGCGCGTGCGCGTACCGCTGAGATCAGCGGGACGCATGATCGAGGGATACATCGTCGACGTCGACGAGAGTAACGAGTCCGACCGTCCACTCTCGGAACTCGAAGAAGTCGTGTCGCCCATTGCAGTCCTCCCTCATAGTCTTTATACGTTGGCACGCAGAGCTGCTGATCGCGCCGCGGGATCGGCGAGCGATGTGCTCCGTGTCGCTGTTCCCAAACGAATGGTTCGCGCTGAGAAGGCTTGGCTCGCGGCTGACGCTCCAGCTTTTCCGCAGTGCAACCTCGACGCGATCGGCCGTGCCGGCGCCGTGCTTGACGAATTTCCCGGTGCGAGAGAAGCAATATCGGAGGGACAGCGTCTCACGATCGACGCGCCGCCACGACTCACAACGACTGTTGACGGAAGCTATATCGGGGCGTGGGCTCAGCTCATTGCAGCAAGTGCCGCTGTGACTCTCGCGACGGGACGCAGCACAATCATCGTCGTGCCGGATCATCGCGATCGCGCGCAGATCACAACGGCACTCGCTGATTTCTTGCCCGATGAAGCGATTGTTCGCGATGATGCCGGGCAGTCGGGTCCCGCTCGATATTCCTCGTATCTCCGCGTACTTGCAAGTGCTCCCTGCGTCGTCGTTGGCACACGATCGGCCGTCTATTCACCTGCTGCACGAACGGGGCTCGTGGTCATCTGGGATGACGGTGACTCGCTCCTATCCGAACCGTTGAGTCCCGGTGTTCATGCTCGCGACGCAGCGCTCCTTCGCCAAGAGCTCGAGGGGAGCGCGCTCTTGTTCATCGGGCACACACGTACCTCGGACGTGGAACGGCTGGTTGCGATCGGATGGGTAAAAGACATCGCCGCGCGCCGCCGGCATTCCCCACGTATCGTGCTTGCTGCGGCAAATGACGGTGATGGCCGCGGTGCGCGCATTCCTTCTTCTGCATACAGAGCGGCACGCGAGGGCCTGGCTCTTGGACCAGTGCTCGTGCAGGTGTCGCGGCCTGGCTATGCGCCGACACTGGTGTGCGGCGACTGCCGAAAGCCCGCGCGGTGTCAACAGTGCGCGGGGCCACTGCACGCGCGGCGACCGAAGGCCGCGCCCGAATGCGCCTGGTGCGGCCGGACCGCTAACAACTGGACGTGTGCGAATTGCGAATCTGACCGGTTGCGTATGACGTCGTCGGGCAGCGAGCGGACAGCCGATGAGCTCGGACGCGCATTTCCCGGGGTGCGCGTCATTGTCGCCGACGGTGAGCACCCCGTCACTCATATCGATAACCGTCCAGCGCTCGTCATCGCAACTCGTGGTGCTGAACCGATTGCCGCGGGAGGGTATCAAGCGATCCTCCTTCTCGACGGCGAACGAATGCTGCTGGCCGAAGATCTTCGTATTGGCGAGTCGGCGCTCCGGTGGTGGTCGAACGCTGCGGCACTCGCAGCACCTGGCGCATCGGTGCACCTGGTAGGTGTCGTCGGGCCGGTAGCTCGCGCACTCGCAACGTGGACACAGCCTGCCTATGCGCGGGCGGAACTTGAGGATCGGAGCCCGCTACGCATGCCTCCGACCGTGCGCGTCGCGAGCCTCGAAGGAGAGCTAGCCGCCGTCACAGATGCTCTGCAGGCACTCCATGACGCCGTTCCAGCAGTCGACTCTCCCTCCGTTCTGGGCCCAGTTCCCATCGAAAGTGAAGATGGTCCACGCGTGCGCGCCCTGGTGAGGTTCGACTACCACCTCGGATCAGCCGTAACCGCCGCTCTTCGCGCGGCGGTTATCGCTGCGGCGATGCGCGCCCGGAAGCCGCGGGGCCCGCGCGCTCCACGCCTGCGGAATACACTCAAAGTTCGGGTCGACGTGCCCGATCTGCAACTGTAAGGAATCCGATGCGAATCGTCTTCGCGGGCACGCCCGCTCCCGCTGTGCCCTCATTTGAGGCTCTCATGGCGAGTAGCCACGAAATCGCGGCCGTTGTCACGCGCCCCGACGCTCCTCTTGGACGAAAGCGCGTTGTCACACCCTCACCGGTGGGCGAGGCCGCGGATGCACGAGGCATCCCCACCATCAAATCTTCTAAGCTCGACGACGACGCCACCCGGCGAATCGAGGCGTTAGAGGCAGATCTCGGCGTTATTGTCGCCTACGGCGGCCTCGTCCGCGAACCACTGCTTTCGGCGCCCAGGTTGGGCTGGATAAATCTTCACTTTTCGCTGCTGCCCCGCTGGCGAGGAGCTGCCCCCGTGCAGCACGCGCTGATCGCGGGCGACGCCATCACTGGGGTGACGGTGTTCCAACTCGTGCCAGAACTAGATGCCGGGGATATTTTGGCGTCATCACCCTTGGACGTGCCCCCGCTCGCGACCGCGGGAAGCCTGCTCGATACTCTGGCGATCGAGGGCGCAACGGTTCTCGTGGGTGTCGTGAATGCACTCGCAGAAGAGCGCGCGATGGCTCAACCTCAAATGGGGCAGGTGACATTGGCGCCAAAGATCGCCCTTGATGACGCACGCATCCGTTGGGAAGAAAGCCAGGATGCTGTGTTGAACAGAGTGCGGGGTGTCACACCTGAGCCGGGCGCATTCACTCTCGTTGGAGGCGCGCGTATTAAGGTCCTTTCCGCGCATCGCGCAGAACTTAAAACTATTTTGCGGCCCGGTGTCGTCCGGGCGTTCGATGGGGAAGTTGCGGTAGGAACAGCAACGGAACCCATCGTCCTCACACGTGTACAGCCCGCAGGAAAGCCTGCGATGAATGCAACTGACTGGTGGCGGGGTCTCCGCACAGACGAACTGAGGACAGACTCTTGAGACGCTCACGACACTCGCACACTCCACCTGCCCGAACAGCATCAGCACGCACCGTGGCTTATGACACGATCAGGGCCGTTTCGGAGTCTGATGCGTACGCCAACCTCTTGTTGCCCACCCTCATCGCTCGCGCCGGGCTCGATACTGCGGATGCGGCGCTCGCAACCGAGCTGACCTATGGCACGCTGCGAAAGCAAGGCACATATGACGCGATGATCGCGCTTGCAGCCGATCGCGAGGTATCCCTCATCGACCCTCCCGTGCTTGATGCGTTGCGCTTAGGCGTTCATCAGCTTCTGTCGACTCGCATCGCGTCCCACGCGGCCGTCAATGAGTCGGTCAGTCTTGTGCGACGCGAGGGCGGCGCCTCTGCTGCTGGATTCGCCAATGCCGTGCTGCGGCGTATTTCGCTTGATACCCCTGGGGAGTGGGCGTCTCGAGTTTCGGATGCCGCCCGTTCTGATGATGAACGAATTGGGGTCACGCGCTCGCACCCAGTCTGGATCGTGCGTGCGTTCCGTCGCGCGCTAGCGGCCGAAGGGCGCGCGGATGAGCTCGACGCTCTGCTCCTCGCCGACAACGAGGCGCCCGGCGTGACGATGGCCGCGCTACCCGGAGTGACGGATGCGCCAGCGGGAAAGACGCCGACTCGCTTCTCTCCCATTGGTTTCCAATTGGGCGGTGGCGATCCGGATGCCGTCGTGACGAAGTCCGGCGGCGCCCTCCGAGTGCAAGACGAAGGCTCGCAGTTGGTCGCGCTCGCGCTGACACGTGCGACCCCGGTCAAGGATCATGAGCGCTGGCTCGATCTGTGTGCGGGCCCGGGCGGTAAGACAGCCATTCTTGCGGCTGAGGCGCTGCTGCACGGCGCGAGTATTGATGCCAACGAGGTTGTCCCGGCTCGTGCTGGCCTTGTTCGCCGCGCCGTTGTCGCAGTTCCGATAGGCGTAGATGTCGCCGAAGAAGACGGGCGCACATTCGCCACGGCGCACGCCGAACAATACGACCGCGTACTCGTCGACGCTCCGTGCACGGGGCTCGGCGCCCTTCGTCGTCGGCCCGAAGCTCGCTGGCGAAAAACGTCGAGTGATGTCGCCGATCTCGTCGATGTTCAACGTGACCTCGTTGATGCCGGATTGCGCGCGCTCGCGCCCGGCGGGATTCTCGCGTACGTAACCTGTTCACCCCACCTCGCCGAAACTGTTGGTGTCATGGCAGATATTCGACGGGAATGGGACGACAAGATCGATGAGCTCAATGCCCGAGATGTCATCAACGAGGTCGCACGCGAGCCGCTTGATCTCCCGACACCGAGCGATGGTTCCGGTCGTGCCCAGCTGTGGCCACATCGGCACGGGACTGATGCGATGTTCCTCACCTTGCTGCGCCGCCGCTGACAGCTACTGAATGATCCGCACCTGCGTGCCGAGATCACGCAGCTGAGCCTCCAGTGCCGTGAGCGCCGCCGGGTGCAGATGAGCGAGTTCACTCACATCGAGAAATACCGGGTAGTTCACGTCGGCACCATGAATGAGTTCGCGAAGAGTAACGAGTACGCGCTCGGCGCCTGAGAACGCGAGTTCGCCGCCAAGGCGCACAAACAAGCCTTCCGAGGTGCGCTCAACGGCGATTCCCGGCCGAGTGATGCTCTCGTGGCGGTCGAAGACATGCATCCCGAACTCACGAGAAAGGCGCTCCACCAGGATGCTGCCGCGCACGCTGTTGCCGTGACTGTCGAGTCGCGGGCTGAAGACGCCGACGCCGAACTGCGATGGCGCAACGGAGACGAGACCACCGGCCACTCCGCTCTTGCTCGGTAAGCCGACGCGCATGAGCCACTCACCGGAAAAGTCATACATCCCACAGCTCGTCATGATCGAAACGACGTCTCGCGCGACTGACTCCGGTACGACCTGTTCGCCCGTGAGCGGATTCCGCCCTGCGAACGCGAGTGTTCCTGCCATCACCGCGATGTCTCGCACAGTGACGAGAACTGAACACTGTCGAAAGTACGACTCAACGACCTCGTCGACGTTTTCGTGCAGGACACCGTATGAGCGCATGAGGTGGGCGAGGGCTCGGTTTCTGTCGCCCGTTTCCGACTCTGATTCATACACGGCCTCGTCAACGGTCAGCGCGCGACCTGCGAAGCGCGAAAGTCCTGCGACGATCGTTGCGGTGCGCTCGTGCCGGTCGGAACCCGGGATCAGGCCCGTCGTCGCAATAGCGCCCGCATTAACGAGCGGGTTTGCGGGCCTGCCCGTGTTCGGCTCCAGGCTAATTGCGTTGAATGGCTCCCCGCTCGGCTCCACGCCCACACGCGCCAGCACGTGATCGCGTCCATGCATCGCGAGAGCAAGTGCCAGAACGAAGGGCTTCGACACCGACTGAATAGTGAATTCAACGTTGTCTTCACCCACCGAGCGCACCACCCCACGCGGTCCGACCGCCGCCATAGCAAAGCGCTCCGGATCAGCGCTGGCGAGCTCAGGAATGTACTGTGCCGGCTCTCCGGCATCAAGAGGGCGAACATTCTCCAGCAGTGAGGACAGCAATGAAACGATGGGATCCACAGACTGACCATACGCGGCGGGATAATGGTTGTGTGCCTGAATTTCGAGTGAACCCCAGCATCCTGGCCGCCGACTTCGTCAATATGGAAAGGGAATTAGGGCGAATCAGCTCCGCTGACTTCGTACACGTCGACGTCATGGACAACCACTTTGTGCCCAACCTCACGTTTGGTCTGCAGATGGTGGAACGTATTGCGCAGACGAGCCCGGTGCCGCTTGATGTTCATCTCATGATCGATAATCCCGAGAAATGTGCGCCCGGGTATGCCGAGGCCGGCGCGGCATCCGTCACATTTCACGTCGAAGCAACCGATGATCCAGTTAGTGTCGCTCGTCGGCTCCGCGCGATGGGTGCGCGAGCTGGAGTCGCGCTGAAACCCGGCACCGATGCCGCCACGCTTTTGGAGATTATCGACGAGTTCGACCAGATTCTAGTGATGACGGTAGAGCCGGGGTTCGGCGGGCAGTCATTCATGCCTGAAACGATGCCCAAGCTCCGGCAGCTCGCGGCAGAGGCGAAGCGCCGAGGTTCCGCCGTTTGGCTGCAGGTCGATGGCGGTATCAGCGAGTCCACAATCGGACAGGCTGCGGCGGCTGGTGCCGATACTTTCGTCGCTGGTTCTGCGGTGTTCGGCTCGGCTGATCCGGATGCCGCGATCGCTGGCCTGCGAACGCTCGCTGCCCACGCGCACTGAACCGGCACCGATAGCTCGGTTCGTTCGATACCCTGAGAGGGTGAAGACGTTCGACGGCTTATTTGAAGAGCTAACCGCCAAGGCTGTAGCTCGTCCGGCGGGTTCCGGCACCATTGCTGAGCTTGATGCTGGTGTGCACGCGATCGGTAAGAAGATCGTCGAAGAAGCCGCAGAAGTGTGGATGGCGGCGGAATACGAGTCGAATGACGAAGCAGCTGAAGAGATATCGCAGCTGCTTTACCACCTGCAGGTCATGATGGTCGCCAAGGGACTCAGCCTCGAAGACGTGTACCGACATCTCTGATTCACGTCTCCGGCTCCTCACTCCAACTGCTCCCGAAAGTCACTCAGTCATGCTGCGAATTGCTGTGCCAAACAAGGGATCGCTGTCAGAGACAGCATCCGAAATGCTTCACGAAGCCGGTTATGTCGGCCGTCGTGATCCCAAGGATCTCTACGTCGCCGATCCCGAGAATGAGGTCGAGTTCTTCTACCTTCGCCCTCGTGACATCGCAACATACGTCGGTTCAGGTGCACTTGACGTCGGAATCACCGGACGCGATCTGCTTCTCGATGCTCGGATGCCGGGTGCCCACGAAGTGGAAGCTCTCGGATTCGGCGGGTCAACATTTCGGTTCGCCGCACGACCCGGTCGATTCACGACGCTCGCTGAGCTTGATGGCGTTCGGGTCGCTACCGCGTATCCCGGGCTGGTCGACAGCTACCTGGATGAGCAGGGTATCGCCGTTGATCTCGTGCCGCTCGATGGTGCGGTCGAGTCAGCTGTTCAGCTCGGGGTTGCTGATGCTGTCGCTGATGTCGTTTCCACGGGCACGACGCTCCGTCAGGCCGGACTCGAGATCTTCGGACCGAAGCTCCTGGAGTCTGAAGCGGTGCTCATCAGCGGTGCCGACGAGCCTGAGGGCCTCGCGACGCTCCTTCGACGGTTGCGGGGCGTACTCGTAGCGCGCCGGTACGTCATGGTCGACTACGACCTGCCGGCCAACCTCGTCGATGCCGCCGTCGCACTAGCGCCGGGTATCGAGTCGCCCACTGTGTCGCCGCTTCGCGACCCGGAGTGGGTAGCCGTGCGAGTCATGAGCCCACGACGAGGCGTAAATCAAGTGATGGATGCGCTCTACGGTTTGGGTGCTCGGGCAATCCTCGTAACCGAGATCACCGCTGCGAGGCTGTAATGACCCTCGTCTCACGCGTCATACCCTGCCTCGACGTCGCTGCTGGACGTGTGGTCAAAGGCGTGAATTTTGAGAACCTTCGCGACATGGGCGACCCCGTGGAGCTCGCGAGGCTTTATTTCGAGCAGGGTGCCGATGAGTTGACGTTTTTGGACGTTACAGCGACTGTCGACGAACGCTCCACAACCTACGATGTCGTCCGCCGTACCGCCGAAGAAGTCTTCATACCTCTCACAGTTGGAGGCGGCGTGCGGACGGCGGAGGATGTAGCAAAGTTGCTCGCCGTTGGCGCTGACAAAATCGGAGTGAATTCGGCTGCCATCGCGCGACCGGAACTCATCGACCAGATCGCCGATCGCTTCGGCGCTCAGGTCTTGGTGCTCTCTCTCGATGTTAAGCGCGCCGAGACAACGGCGTCAGGTTTCATCGTGACAACCCATGGCGGACGCACAGCGACAACACTCGATGCTGTGGACTGGGCACGGGAAGCAATTGAGCGCGGCGCGGGGGAGCTCCTGGTGAACTCGATCGATGCCGATGGGACGCGCGATGGATTCGACGTCGAACTCGTCGCTCTGATGCGCGAGGTGTCTAGCGTTCCGGTCATCGCTTCCGGCGGCGCGGGGGAAGCCGCACACTTTGCCCCGGCCGTCCACGCCGGGGCGGATGCCGTGCTTGCGGCATCCGTTTTTCACTCGGGCTACTTGACGATTGATGATGTGAAACAGGCGATGTCTGCCGACGGTATCGAGGTGCGCTGATGAGCGAAGAGAAGATCGAAGACGTCGCCGAGCGCATCGAGCGGGTGGCCTTCAACGACGCGGGACTGGTCGCCGCGGTCGTTCAGCAGTGGGACACGAAAGAGGTCCTGATGCTGGGATGGATGGATGCCGAAGCACTGCGCCGCACACTCGTTTCAGGCCGAGCCACATACTGGTCTCGTTCACGCCAGGAGTACTGGCGAAAGGGCGATACCTCTGGGAATATCCAGCTCGTCCGTGGCGCCAGACTCGACTGCGATGGGGATGCCATCCTGCTGAGCGTCGAACAGGTCGGCCCGGCCTGCCACACCGGCACACGTACCTGCTTCGACACCGATGATCTTCGCCCCGTCACGGCGTCGAGTTCATGACCGCTCGCGCGCGACTGACAAGTGTTCTGGCCGTGTTAGCGGCTGGTGTGCTCGGGATCATCTCATCGACTCAGACCTGGCTAGACGTCACCGTTGCTGATGGTTCGTCTTCCACGCTTTCGGTCTCCGGCGCGGCGGCGATTCCCGTGCTCGCGCCTCTCAGCCTTGCGGTACTCGCAACAGGTGCGGCGCTGTCGATCATCGGTGTTGTACTCAGATATGTTTTCGGCATATTGACGCTCGTGATCGCGGCGGGGTTGTTGTACGCCACGGCCGAGGTTGCCTTCGGCCGCCCTGTAACCGCGGTGTCTTCAACGGTGACCGAGGCCACCGGAATAAGCGGGATTGACGCTGTCTCCGACCTCGTTTCCGACGTTTCTGTGACTCCGTGGCCATTTTTTTCGTTGGTCGCCTGGATCATATTGATCTGCGGGAGTGTTTTTCTGCTCGCTACAGCCCGCCGCTGGTACCGCGGCGGGCGTAAGTACGACACCTCGACACGGCGCGCGACTGTCGACGGACAGCCACTTGACTCAATAGATTCCTGGGACGACTTATCACGTGGCGACGATCCCACTGCCCCAGGCGACGCCCGCTAGACTTAAAGAGCGTGCTCATCGGCGCGCCCACACCCGAAGGAGACTCATGAGCAACCCCATCGGCGACCCCGGTCACGGACACTCGCCGGCGGCATGGACGGCCGTGATCATCATGCTCGTTGCCACTACCGTCGGTACCACCGCGTTCTTTTTTGACATGCCGTGGCTCGTGTGGACGTCAGTGGTTTTCATCGCAGTCGGCGCTCTTGTCGGTTTGATTCTCGCGAAGGCCGGCTACGGCGTAAACGGCCCGAAGTACGCCCCGAAAGAACATTGAGTATGCTCGCCGAGCTCACCGCCGGCGCTGTCGAAGACGCTCAGACTCGAGAGCGTGCGCGCTCTTTTGATGTCGTGCAGACTGAAGCTCTTGCTTCTCTGCCTGCTCGAGATGCGCTGCGTGCCCTCGCTCCTGCTGATCAGGTCAAGATCATCGCCGAGATTAAGCGTGCAAGCCCGTCGCGTGGTGACCTCGCATCCATCACTGATCCCGCCCTGCAAGCGCGCCGTTACGAACAGGGTGGCGCGAGCGCGATCTCAGTACTGACCGAGGGACGCAAGTTCAAAGGCAGTCTGAGCGACCTCGAAGCGGTGAAAGCGGCGGTATCGCTTCCGGTGCTCCGCAAAGATTTCATCGCGACGAGATATCAGGTACTTGAAGCTCGCGCTGCTGGGGCCGATCTCGTCCTGCTGATCGTCGCAGCACTTGAACAGCCGGTACTCGCGGATCTTCACGAATTCGTCCGGGAGCTCGGGATGACCGCGCTCGTCGAAACGCACTCCGCCGAAGAAATCTCGCGTGCGATCGATATCGACGCTCAAGTCATCGGCGTCAACGCGAGAAACCTGTCCACGTTCGAACTAGATCGCGACCTGTTTGGCCGCCTGGTCGAGAAAATCCCGACGGATGTCGTGAAAATCGCCGAGTCCGCGGTCATGACACCATCTGATGTTTCCCACTACCGCTCCGCTGGAGCCGACGTTGTGCTGGTCGGCGAGGCGCTCGTGACGGGAGACCCCGTCGCAACACTTCGAGCATTTCGAGGAGAGAACGCATGAGCCTTCGCGATATCCACGGACCATTTTTTGGCGACTTCGGTGGCCGATTCATGCCGGAGTCACTGATTGCCGCAATCGACGAGCTCACCGCTGTATACGAGTCGGCGATCGTTGACCCGAAGTTCAAGTCGGAGCTCGCAGCTCTGCTGCATTCTTATGCAGGACGTCCTTCCCCGATCACGGAAGTACGCCGCTTCGCTGAGTATGCCGGTGGCGCGCGCGTCTTTCTCAAGCGCGAAGATCTCAACCACACCGGCTCCCACAAGATCAACAACGTGTTGGGGCAGGCGTTACTCACGAAGCGGCTCGGGAAGACGCGCGTCATCGCGGAGACCGGCGCCGGCCAGCACGGCGTCGCGACCGCAACCGCCGCTGCGCTTTTCGGCTTCGACTGCACGATATACATGGGCGAGGTCGACACCGAGCGCCAAGCGTTGAACGTCGCACGCATGCGCCTGCTCGGAGCAGAAGTTATTCCGGTGACGACGGGCTCACGCACGTTGAAAGACGCAATCAACGAGGCCTACCGCGACTGGGTCGCGTCTGTTGAGACCACGAACTACATTTTCGGAACGGCTGCTGGCCCGCACCCGTTCCCCTCAATGGTGCGCGATTTTCAGAAGATCATCGGCGAAGAAGCCCGTGCGCAACTCATTGCAGAAGCGGGACGCCTTCCGGATGCCGTCTTTGCCTGCGTCGGAGGTGGCTCGAACGCCATCGGTATGTTCGATGCGTTCCTCGACGATGCGAACGTGCGCCTCTACGGTGTCGAAGCGGCCGGCGACGGAGTAGACACGCCGAAGCACGCGGCATCCATCGAGCGGGGAAGGCCGGGAGTCCTTCACGGAGCCAAGACTTTTGTTTTGCAGGACGAAGACGGCCAGACCGTAGAGTCTCACTCAATTTCTGCCGGTCTCGATTATCCCGGTGTCGGCCCCGCACACGCATGGCTTTCCGAGCTGGGGCGCGCGGAATACATCCCGGCCACCGATGACGAAGCGATGCAGGCTCTGCGCTTGCTCTCAAAAACCGAGGGCATCATTCCCGCTATCGAATCTGCTCATGCCCTGGCAGGAGCGATGCGCATCGGACGCGAAATGGGCCCTGATGGGCTCATCGCCATCTGTCTCTCGGGACGTGGCGATAAAGATATGGATACCGCTGCTCGCTATTTCGAGCTTTACGACGAAGAGGTCACATCTTGAGCTCACGCGTCGCTGCCGCAATCGATGCGGCTCACGCTGAAGGGCGCGCAGCGTTCATCGGATACCTGCCCTTAGGTTTTCCGGATTTGGCGACAAGTGTTGAAGCTGCCGTAACGCTTGCTGAGAATGGCGCCGATGTCATCGAACTCGGACCGCCCTATTCGGATCCGGTCATGGACGGAACCGTCATCCAAGAAGCGACGCAGGCAGCGCTGGCCGGTGGGTTCCGTCTGCGCGACATCTTTCCAGCAATTGCTGAAATCACGAGCCGGACAGACGTACCTGTCGTTGTGATGACCTACTGGAACCCGGTTTTCCAATACGGCGTCGATCGATATGCCGATGACCTGGCAGCGGCCGGGGGAGCCGGTCTCATCACGCCCGATGTCACACCGGAATCAGCACCGGAGTGGATAGCGGCCAGCGAACGCACCGGACTCGATCGAATATTTCTTGCTTCACCGACGTCGTCGGATGAACGACTCCGCATCGTCGTGGAAAATTCCCGTGGATTCGTATACACAGTTTCGACGATGGGCATCACGGGGGAGCGCGCGGATCTCGACGCTGCGGCACGCACTCTCGTCAATCGCTTACGTGAGGCTGGAGCACAGAATGCGTGCGTCGGAATCGGAATCTCAACGGCAGATCATGTCGCCGGCGTCTCCGAATACGCCGACGGCGCGATCGTCGGTACCGCCCTTGTTCGGGCTCTGAGAGACGGCGGACTCACCGAGCTCGCATCGACGGTCAAAGAGCTGTCGAGCGGTACGCGGCGTCAGTCGTAGACTCGTGACCATGACGTTCGCCTCCCCGAGTGCGCTCTCCGGCGTTCTCGCCAGCATCCCGAGCCCTTCGATCAGCTATTTCGATATTGGTCCGGTGCGTATCCATTTTTACGCTCTGTGCATCATCACTGGAATTATTGTTGCTGTTCTTCTGACGAATCGGCGTCTGACGAAGCGCGGTGTCGAGCCGTGGGCGGTCATTGACGTGGCCCTTCTCGCGGTGCCCCTCGCGATCATCGGTGCACGTATCTTCCATGTGCTCACTCACCCGGGGTTTTACTTCGGTGAAGGAAAGAACATCTGGGCGGTTTTCTACATCTGGGAAGGCGGCATTGCGATATTCGGCGCCCTTCTCGGCGGTGCCGTCGGTGCGTGGCTCGGCTGCAAGTGGACCGGCATCCGTTTTTCTGCTTTTGCGGACGCTCTCGCTCCGGGCATGATCATCGCGCAAGCGCTCGGTCGATTTGGCAACTGGTTCAATCAGGAACTCTTCGGTCTCCCCACCGATCTTCCGTGGGGCCTCGAAATCGACCCGAATAACTCGGCATTTCCTGCCGGTCTCCCCGCGGATACGCTCTTTCATCCGACTTTTCTCTACGAGGTGATCTGGAACCTTCTGGGCGCCGCAGTCATTCTGTGGGCTGGTCGCCGTTTCATGCTGCAATGGGGTCGGCTGTTCGGGCTCTATCTCATCTGGTACAGCGCTGGACGCATTGTGTGGGAGTCCATTCGAATCGACCCGAGCGAGATCATCTTCGGCCTACGTACCAATGTGTGGGCTGCAATCTTCGGGGTGCTCGTCGGTCTGGTCGTGATGATCGTGCAGCACTATCGCCACACCGGCTTGGAACCTTCGCCCTACATGCCGGGTCGCGAATGGAGCGGCGCTAGCACGGTACAATCACAAGAAGCTGATGACTACGTGGATGTGAGCGAGCCGCCCGCTTCCACTGTCAATCAAGGCAACGCCACAAGCTCCGCCGCCGCAAACTAAGTCTCCGGGCCAACGTCGTCCCACTCCAGCATCAACGTGAGGACGGTAGGTATGGCTTCGAGCCCCCGTCACAGCCCGACTGAAGCATCGGTCGGCGGCGCATTTCCGCACAAGCAGGGCATGTACAACCCGGCATTCGAGAAGGATGCCTGTGGTTTGGCCATGGTCGCGACGCTTCGTGGCGAGCCAGGCCACGACATCATCGACCTGGCACTCACAGCGCTTCGTAATCTCGAACACCGTGGCGCCATTGGTTCAGACGCAGGTACCGGTGATGGCGCCGGCATCCTGACGCAGATGCCAGACGCTTTCCTCCGCGAGGTTGTCGACTTCGAACTGCCTCCAATGGGGGAGTACGCCGCCGGAATGATTTTCCTGCCGATGGATGCTGAAGAGCGAGCAGCGCAGAAGGCCGGAATTGAGCACATAGCTCAAACCGAAAACCTCGAGGTCTTGGGATGGCGCGAAGTCCCCACCGAGGACGAGCACCTGGGCAAGCTGGCCTACAACGCCCGTCCCGCGTTCGAGCAGCTTTTCGTGAGTCGTCCTGCAGTCGGAGATGCGCCAGCTCTTTCCGGCATTGAGCTTGACCGTCGCGTTTACCGGCTTCGAAAGCGCGCCCGCCACGACTTGGGCGCGTACTTCGTTTCGTTGTCCGCTCGTACGCTCGGCTACAAGGGCATGGTGACAACTCTCCAGTTGGAGCCGTTCTACCCCGATCTTCAAGATGAACGATTCGCTTCTGAACTCGCGGTCGTCCACTCCCGGTACTCCACGAACACATTCCCCTCGTGGCCGCTCGCGCAACCGCTTCGTATGCTCGCCCACAACGGTGAGATCAACACGGTCAAGGGCAACCGCAACTGGATGCGCGCGCGACAGTCGCAGCTCGAGTCCGAGTTGCTCGGCGACATCAAGCCTCTGCTTCCCATCTGTTCGACGGGCGTGAGCGACTCAGCCTCGTTCGACGAGGTGCTGGAGCTTCTCACTCTGACCGGCCGTAGCCTTCCTCATGCCATCATGATGATGGTTCCGGAGGCCTACGAAAAGCAGACGGATATCGCGCCTGACCTTCGTGCGTTCTATGACTACCACTCCATGCAGATGGAGCCCTGGGACGGACCGGCAGCGTTGATCTTCACCGACGGAACGCTCGTCGGCTCAACACTCGATCGCAACGGGCTACGCCCCGGACGCTGGACTGAGACCACCGATGGTCTCGTCGTCATCGGCAGTGAAACAGGTGTGCTCGACTTCGCCCCCGAGCGCATCAAGCGCCGCGGTCGCTTGCAGCCGGGCCGGATGTTCCTCGTCGACACCGCAGCGGGGCGCATCGTCGAAGACGAAGAGATCAAGAACGATCTAGCACACATGAAGCCCTGGAAGCAGTGGCTGGATGCAGGACGAGTTCGCTTGTCAGAGCTGCCCGAGCGCGAACACATCGTGCACCCGATCGCTTCGATCACCCGGCGGCAGCGCACGTTTGGCTACACCGAAGAAGAAGTCCGTATTCTTCTGACACCAATGGGCCAAAAGGGCGCCGAGCCGCTGGGTGCCATGGGGAGCGACACCCCCGTCGCTGTGCTGAGCGATCGCCCTCGGTTGCTGTTCGACTACTTCACTCAGCAGTTCGCACAGGTTACGAACCCACCTCTGGACTCAATCCGAGAAGAAGTGGTGACGTCTCTCTCGCTCGGTCTGGGTCCGGAGCCGAACCTTCTGAGTTGGGGCGCGGATCACGCGCGAACCGTCACGCTGGACTTTCCGGTGATCGACAACGACGAGCTCGCCAAGATCCAACACATCGACACTGCGTTGCCCGGTCGGACGTCGGTGACTATTCGCGGTCTTTATCGAGTCGAGGCCGGCGCCAAGGGCATGCAGAAGCGCCTTACACAGATGTGCGCGGAGGTCGACCGCGCGATTGAAGACGGCGCAGAGTTTATTGTTCTGAGCGATCGAGACTCCAATAAGGATCTCGCACCGATCCCGTCGCTCCTGATGCTTGCGGCAATCCATCACCACCTGATTCGCCGCGAAACGCGTATGAAGGTGGGTCTCGTCGTCGAGGCGGGAGACGTCCGCGAGGTTCATCACGTGGCGACCCTCATCGGCTATGGCGCATCAGCTGTCAACCCTTATCTCGCGATGGAGACGGCCGAGTATTTGGTGCGCGCCGGTTTCATCACTGGAATCACACCGGAGAAGGCTGTCAAAAACTTGATCTACGCGCTCGGCAAGGGCGTCCTCAAGATCATGTCGAAGATGGGCATCTCTACTGTTTCGTCTTACGCCGGCGCACAGGTATTCGAAGCTGTTGGTCTTTCTCAAGACTTCGTTGACGAGTATTTCTCTGGAACCGAGACAAAGCTGAGCGGTGTCGGTCTCGACGTCATCGCGAAGGAGAACGCAGCGCGTCACGCCTTCGCGTACCCGGAAGACGGTGCGGTTCGCGCACACGAACGGCTATGGACCGGAGGTGAATATCAGTGGCGCCGTGACGGCTCACCACACCTCTTCAACCCCGACACGGTGTTCCGCCTGCAGCATTCCACGCGCAACCGTCGATACGACATCTTCCGCGAATACACGAAGCTGGTCGACGACCAAGCAGCGGAGTTGAAGACGCTTCGCGGTCTGTTCACGTTACGTACCGGAGTCCGCCCGCGTGTGCCACTCGACGAGGTCGAATCGGTGGCATCCATCGTGAAGAGGTTCTCGACCGGCGCGATGAGCTACGGGTCCATCTCCAAGGAAGCCCACGAAACTCTCGCAATCGCGATGAACTCAATCGGAGCGAAGTCGAACACCGGAGAGGGCGGCGAAGACGTTGATCGCCTCCTCGACCCAACTCGACGCAGCGCCATCAAGCAGGTTGCATCCGGGCGCTTTGGCGTCACAAGCCTCTACTTGACCAATGCTGACGACATCCAGATCAAACTTGCTCAGGGTGCTAAGCCTGGCGAGGGCGGACAATTGCCGCCCACGAAGGTGTACCCGTGGGTGGCACGCACGCGCCACGCAACCGCAGGCGTCGGCCTCATCTCGCCGCCGCCGCACCACGATATCTATTCGATTGAAGACCTCAAGCAGCTCATCTTTGATCTGAAGCGCGCAAACCCGGCCGCACGAGTGCACGTCAAGCTCGTCAGTCAGTCCGGTATTGGCGCAGTCGCGGCAGGCACAGCGAAAGCTCTCGCCGACGTGATTTTGGTATCGGGCCACGATGGTGGCACTGGCGCAAGTCCTCTGAACTCGCTCAAACACGCGGGAACGCCGTGGGAGCTCGGCCTTGCCGAAACGCAGCAGACGCTCATGCTCAATGGCATGCGTGATCGAGTCTCGGTGCAGGTTGACGGGCAGTTGAAGACTGGCCGCGACGTTGTCATCGGCGCGCTACTCGGCGCGGAGGAGTTCGGTTTTGCGACGGCTCCACTCGTCGTCGAAGGCTGCATCATGATGCGCGTATGCCACCTCGATACGTGCCCGGTAGGTGTTGCGACGCAGAACCCTGTGCTGCGTCAGCGATTTGCGGGCAAGCCAGAATTCGTCGTGAACTTCATGGAGTTCATTGCCGAGGAAGTGCGCGAGTATCTTTCTGAGCTCGGGTTCCGTTCTCTCGACGAGGCGATCGGGCGTACCGAAATGATCGACATCAATGGGGCGGTGAAGCATTGGAAGGCCAACGGGCTTGACCTTGCACCGATCCTTGACGGCCCAACATTTGCTGAAGACGAGTCACGACGTCGATTGCGCGCTCAGGAACATGAGTTGGAAGATCACTTCGATGTTCAGTTGATCGAGCGCGCGCAAGATGTGATCGCCCACGGCGGCCACATCGAGATCGACCTGCCGATTCGCAACACGGAGCGTGCAGTCGGCACGATGCTCGGCCACGAAGTGACCAAGGCCCAAGGCGAGCACGGGTTGTTGAACGACTCAATCGTCGTGAACCTTCGCGGTTCAGCCGGGCAATCCTTTGGTGCGTTTATGCCAGCAGGCATCACGCTGCGTCTCGAGGGTGACTCGAACGACTACGTCGGTAAGGGCCTCTCG
The DNA here is from genome assembly GCF_011047135.1 of Microbacterium endophyticum. NCBI lineage: Bacteria > Bacillati > Actinomycetota > Actinomycetes > Micrococcales > Microbacteriaceae > Microbacterium > Microbacterium endophyticum. The sequence goes on from NZ_CP049255.1 coordinate 98,768, forward strand.
GGTGGTCAAATTGTTGTTCGCCCGCCGCGTGGCACAACTTTCGAGGCATCCGAGAACGTCATCGCTGGCAACGTCATAGGTTACGGCGCAACGCAGGGAACGATGTTCCTGAGCGGAGTCGTCGGGGAACGTTTCTTCGTGCGTAACTCTGGTGCGACCGCCGTCGTTGAGGGTGTGGGCGACCACGCGCTCGAATACATGACGGGCGGGCTCGCAGTCATTCTCGGAACCACAGGTCGAAACCTGGGTGCGGGAATGTCGGGAGGCACCGCGTACATCTACGAGTTGGACGAGAAGCTGGTGAACACGCAGTCCCTCGACTCCGGTGAGCTGCAGCTTGGCGAATTGGGCTCGAGCGACGCTGAGATTTTGCGTGATCTCCTCACTCGACACGTTGCGGAAACCGAGTCGACTCTCGCCGCTCGCATGCTCGAAAATTTTGACAGTGAAGTGAGCAAGTTTGTGCGAGTCATGCCCCGTGACTACGCAGCTGTCTTGCAAACCCGCCAGGATGCCGCCGACGAAGGTCTTGACCCCGACGGCGACGTGGTGTGGCAACGTATTTTGGAGGTGACGGGTGGCTGACCCAAAGGGTTTTCTTAAGGTAACCGAGCGAGAGGTTCCCGCTCGGCGTCCAGTTCCAGTTCGAATCATGGACTGGAAAGAGGTTTACGAGCCCGGCGATAGCGCCGTACTCAAGCGCCAAGCCGGGCGCTGCATGGACTGCGGCGTGCCCTTTTGCCATCAGGGATGCCCACTCGGCAACCTCATTCCCGAGTGGAACGATCTCACGTGGCGCGGCGAAGGCCGCGCGGCGATCGAACGGTTGCACGCGACCAACAACTTTCCCGAGTTCACGGGACGCCTCTGCCCTGCTCCTTGTGAGAGCTCGTGCGTGCTCGGCATCAATCAGCCTGCTGTCACCATCAAGCAGGTCGAGGTTTCGATCATCGATGAGGCCTTCTCGAGCGGCTGGGTCGAGCCCGAGCCGCCGGAGCGTCTCACAGGCAAGACCGTCGCTGTGGTCGGATCCGGTCCGGCCGGACTTGCCGCCGCGCAACAGCTGACTCGCGCTGGCCACACCGTTGCCGTCTACGAGCGGGACGACCGTATCGGCGGTCTTCTGCGATACGGCATCCCTGACTTCAAGATGGAAAAGCGTCACGTCGAAGCGCGTCTTCGACAGATGCGTGATGAAGGCACACGTTTTCGCGCTGGCGTCGAAATTGGCAAGGATATCGCGTGGGACGAGCTGCGCGCCCGCTACGACGCGGTTGTCATCGCAACGGGTGCGACAGTGCCGAGAGACCTGGCGATCCCAGGTCGCGATCTCGCTGGCGTGCACTTCGCGATGGAATACCTCGTTGAGTCGAACAAGGCTGTCGCGGGCGACCAGGTCACCAATCAGATCAGCGCCGAAGGAAAACACGTTGTCGTCATTGGTGGAGGTGACACCGGAGCGGACTGCATCGGTACCGCGCACCGTCAAGGCGCGCTAAGCGTGACAAACCTCGCAATCGGCAAGCAGCCTCCTGAGGCACGCACTGAAGCTCACCCGTGGCCTACGACACCAACCATTTTCGAGATCACATCGGCGCACGAAGAGGGTGGCGAGCGAGTGTTCCTCGCGTCGACGGTGGAGTTCCTCACCAACGACGTGGGGGAGGTCCGTGGCTTGCGGGTCGCTGAGACCGAGTACGTCGACGGACGACGCGTTCCTAAGAGCGGTACCGAGCGCGACATCCCCGCTGACCTCGTGTTGATCGCGATGGGCTTCACCGGGCCCGACCGTCCCGAACTCGAAAGTCAACTGCAGACGCAGTTCACTTCACGAGGAGTCCTAGAGCGGGCTGACGATTACCAGACCACGGCTCCTGGCGTTTTCGTCGCGGGCGACGCTGGTCGTGGCCAGTCGCTTATTGTGTGGGCCATCGCCGAAGGTCGCGCCGCGGCCGCAAGCGTTGATCAGTACCTCATGGGAGAGACCCTCCTACCAGCACCTGTGCGCCCCACCGATATCGCTATCGGACTCCAGCCCGCGTAGGCTGGCAACGCATTCAATACCCGAAACTAGACCGGAGCACATACGGAATGAGACGCGCGAAAATCGTCGCAACACTCGGCCCGGCAACGTCAACCTACGAGATGGTCCGCGCGATCATCGATGCCGGTGTTGACGTAGCCAGACTTAACCTGAGCCACGGGGACTACTCCGTTCACGAAGCCAACTTCGCCAATGTGCGAAAGGCCGCGGACGACGCAGACCGTGCGGTTGCTGTGCTCGTGGATCTCCAGGGCCCGAAGATTCGCCTTGGCAAGTTCGCAGATGGACCTCACGACCTCGCGGTGGGTGACATCTTCAAGATCACAATCGACGACATCCTTGGTACGAAAGAGCTCGTCTCAACGACATTCAAGGGTCTTCCGGCTGATGTGAAGCCCGGTGACTTCCTCCTTATCGATGATGGCAAGGTAAAGGTCGAGGTCGTCGAGACCGACGGCACGGTTGTCACGACCAAGGTCATCGTCGCCGGACCCGTCTCCAACAACAAGGGAATCAACCTTCCCGGCGTTGCCGTGAATGTGCCTGCTCTCAGCGAAAAAGACGAGGCAGACCTCCGCTGGGGCTTGCGTATCGGCGCTGACGTTATCGCACTCTCCTTCGTGCGTGACGCTCAGGATGTTGACCGCGTGCACGAGATCATGGCCGAAGAGGGCCGCCGCGTGCCCGTCATCGCCAAGATCGAGAAGCCGCAGGCTGTTGATCACCTCGAAGAGATCATCGACGCCTTCGACGGCATCATGGTCGCTCGTGGAGATCTCGGCGTCGAGCTTCCCCTGGAGGCAGTGCCGATCGTTCAGAAGCGTGCGGTGGAGCTCTGCCGTCGTATGGCGAAGCCTGTCATCGTCGCGACACAGATGCTTGAGTCGATGATCACTAACCCCGTACCCACTCGCGCGGAGACAAGCGACGTCGCGAATGCCGTCCTTGACGGTGCAGACGCCGTCATGCTCTCCGGCGAGACAAGCGTGGGAGATTACCCCGTAGTGGTTGTCGAAACCATGGCGCGCATTGTGGAGTCAACCGAAGAGCACGGTCTGGAGCGCATCGCGCCGCTCAAGGCAAAGCCACGCACTCAGGGTGGCGCTATTACGCTGGCCGCCGTTGAGGTTGCCAATTTTGTCGATGCCAAGTTCCTCTGTATCTTCACCGAGTCGGGAGACACGGCACGCCGTCTATCTCGCATCCGTTCGAAGATTCCGATGGTCGCTTTCGCGCCTGAGCCCGCGATTCGCCGCCGCATGGCGGTCACATGGGGCGTGAGGTCGACGATTGTGGAACACGTATCCCACACGGACAAGATGTTCGTCCAGGTCGATGATTACTTCCTCGCGAATGACCTCGCGAAGGTCGGAGACAAGGTTGTCGTCATCTCTGGTTCCCCTCCAGGAATCATCGGAAGTACCAATGACATCCGCGTGCACAAGATCGGTGACGCCGTAAATGGCGCCGCTCCCGTCTACCGCGGCGAATAGCCGCTAGCACAGCGAAAGGCGGGTTCACGGTTCTCTCTGGGGAACCGTCAACCCGCCTTTCTCATTCCGTCGACACGCCCGGCTCCCGCGCGCCTCCTGCGAATCTGATGGAATTTCGCAGGACAGAAGAAACAGAAGAGGACGTCTCGCTGAGACGTCCTCTTCTTACTGTGCCGGCGGTGGGAGTCGAACCCACACGCCCTTTCGGGCAACCGATTTTGAGTCGGTCGCGTCTGCCATTCCGCCACGCCGGCTTGCTCGTCTCATCGTACGACGCGCGCTTACCTACGACGATACCGTAGGATTCAATAGTGACAGAGCAAGATCAAGCCCCCGGCTCCAGCCCCCGTCGAGTCGTCGTCGCGGAGGATGAGTCTCTCATCCGCCTCGACATCGTCGAGATCCTCCGAGACAACGGATTCGATGTCGTTGGCGAAGCAGGTGACGGCGAGAGTGCCGTCCAGCTCGCAACTGAGTTGCGACCGGATCTGGTGATCATGGATGTGAAGATGCCGCAGCTCGATGGCATCAGCGCCGCAGAAAAGCTCAGCAAGAACAACATCGCACCGGTTGTTCTCCTCACGGCGTTCAGCCAGAAGGAACTCGTTGAACGTGCGAGCGAGGCGGGCGCACTGGCTTATGTCGTAAAGCCGTTCACACCCAATGATCTGCTACCAGCCATCGAGATCGCGCTCGCGCGTCATGAGCAGATCATCACGCTTGAAGCCGAAGTCGCCGACATGGTTGAGCGCTTTGAGACACGCAAGCTCGTGGACCGTGCCAAAGGCCTTCTCAACGAGAAGATGGGCCTGGCCGAGCCCGACGCGTTCCGCTGGATTCAGAAGGCGTCGATGGATCGCCGTCTGACGATGCAAGACGTCGCTAAGGCGATCATCGAGCAGCTCGCGCCCAAGAAGTAACGCCCCACCAGCGTTACAACGCCTGTGCGCTTACGTCGCAGGCAAGTCCTTGACCATGTTGGTGATGCGTACTGTCGAGCAACGGCGTCCCTGATCATCCGAGATGACAATCTCGTGCACCAAAATCGATCTACCGACGTGAATCGGTGTGCAGACACCGGTGACTCGTCCTTCGGTGGCCGACCGCGTGTGCGTTGCGTTGATATCAACGCCGACAGCCAATCGTCCTTCGCCGACGAGCGAGTTGGCATGCATCGATCCAAGTGATTCGCCGAGAACGACATACGCGCCGCCATGGAAAAGACCAACCGGTTGCGTGTTTCCTGCGACAGGCATGGATGCCACAGCGCGTTCTGTTGTGAATTCGATCCACTCCAGACCCATCTTGTCGGCGAGTGCGCCGTTACCTCTTTGCATCGCCCACGCGATGCCATCGAATGGGGCAGAGTCGCTCACAGAAGTTGCTCCTGGGTCTAGGGGGGACGACGGCGTCAGACCCGCTGACTAGGCTGGCAGAGTGACGAACTCCGCAAAGCCTACCCTTCTCGTCGTCGACGGCCACTCGCTGGCATATCGCGCTTTCTATGCTCTCCCGGTCGATAATTTCACGACCAAAGACGGCCAGCACACCAATGGAATCTATGGATTCCTATCGATGTTCGTAAATCTCCTGAAGGCCGAGAAGCCAACACATATCGCGGTTGCTTTTGACACGTCGCGTTCATCGTTTCGCACGCGGGAGTATCCCGAATACAAGGCAACACGGTCGGAGACGCCCTCAGAGTTCAAAGGCCAAATCCCTATCCTGCAAGACTGCTTGCGGGCCATGAATATCGAAGTGCTCACGAAAGAAGACTTTGAGGCCGATGACATCTTGGCGACCCTCGCATCCGAAGGTGTCGCTGCAGGTCTCCACGTCCTGGTCTGTTCCGGCGATCGCGACACCATCCAACTAGTCAACGACGACGTCACGCTTCTGTACCCAAGCGTCCAGGGTGTTTCACAGCTCAAGCGCTACGACCCAGCAACCGTGCGGGAACGGTACGGAGTCGCCCCCGAGCAATACCCCGAAATTGCGGCGCTCGTCGGAGAAACCAGCGACAACCTTCCCGGTGTTCCAAAAGTGGGGGAGAAGACCGCCGTCAAATGGCTCACCCAGTTCGGCTCTCTCGACGAGATCCTTTCTCGTGCTGACGAGATCAAAGGTGTCGTCGGCGGCAACCTGCGCGACCACATCGACGATGTACGCCGCAACCGCCGTTTGAATCGCTTGCTTACGGACGTCGAGCTGCCGGTCGCCCCTCTTGATCTCGTTGTTCGCCCGATCGACGCGCAGGCAGTCCGCGACATCTTCTCGCGTCTTGAATTCAAGACGCTCCTGCCGCGTGTGTTCGAGGCGACGGGGACTACGGCCGACGATCATGATGACTCTCGACCAGTCGCCACTGCACCGTCACCCTCGGATGTCGATGCAGTTGCGCTCACAGCTTGGCTTGCAGCTGACCCATCCGAGGTAGCAGTTACTGTCAGCGTTCAGGACCGATTGCCGCATCGTGTCGGGCTCGCCCGCGCTGACGACGCGGTGGAGGCGACCTGGTCGCCTGAGATTGCCTCAGCTCTCGAAAGCTTCTTGGCATCCGACGCTCCCAAGATTTTCAGTGATGCGAAGCCACAGATCAAAGCGCTCCGCCGGGCCGGGCTGCGCGTCCGCGGCCTCGGCTACGACACGATTATTGCTGGCTGGTTGAGACGACCAAGTTTTCCGGACAAGACTCTCGCCCACCTCGTCGAGCGCTATCTCGATGAAACGTTGCCGGAGGCCGATCCCACTCAACTCGTGCCCGAGACCGAGGGAGCGACCCCGGGGCAGCTAGCGTGGTACACACTTCGCGTCGCGGCGGCGCAACGTGATGACCTGGATGAATCGGTCGCAAAAGTCCTGCGAGACATTGAACTTCCCACCCTCCTCGTGCTCGCCGACATGGAGCTTGTGGGCGTCGCGGTCTCTCACGATGGACTGAATAGTTTCTCAGGCGAGCTCGCGACCCGTGCTGAGGACATTGCGAAGGAGGCTTTCGCCGCAATTGGACGAGAAGTAAATCTGGGCTCACCGAAGCAGATACAAGAGGTGCTGTTCGAAGACCTAGAGCTACCGAAGACGCGTAAGACGAAGACTGGCTACTCGACGGATGCCGCTGTCCTTGCGGATCTTCAAGAGTCGAATCCTCACCCGTTTCTCGATCTGCTGCTGCAGCACCGCGAGGCGACAAAGCTGCGGCAAATAATCGAGTCCCTGGATGGCGCAATCGGTGACGATGCGCGTATTCACACCACTTATGTTCAGACGGGAAGCCAAACCGGCCGCCTATCCAGTACCGACCCGAACCTGCAGAATATTCCGGTTCGCACGGAAGAAAGCCACCGCATCCGCGCGGCCTTCGAAGTTGGCGAAGGATATGAAACGCTTTTGACCGCCGACTATTCGCAGATCGAGATGCGGATCATGGCGCACCTTTCCGAAGACCCAGGCCTGATTGAAGCGTTTCGTTCGGGTGAAGACCTCCACCGCTTCGTCGGTGCCCGTGTCTTCGGTGTCGAGCCGGCTGATGTGACTTCTGCCATGCGATCAAAGGTCAAGGCCATGTCGTATGGGCTCGTTTATGGGCTGTCTGCCTTCGGGCTATCGAAGCAGCTTCGCATCGAGCAGTCCGAGGCGAAGCAGCTGATGCTGGAGTATTTTGCACGATTCGGGGGCGTGCGCGACTACCTTCGTTCGTCAGTTGAACAGGCGCGCGTTGACGGTTATACAAAAACGATCTTCGGCCGTCGCAGGCCGTTCCCGGATCTCACCAGCCCGAACCGCGTCCTGCGTGAAAACGCCGAGCGAGCGGCGTTGAACGCGCCGATCCAGGGCAGCGCCGCAGACATCATGAAGATCGCACTCGTCAATATCTACGCCGATCTTCAGAGCGAGAACCTCTCATCGCGCGTCCTCCTGCAAATCCATGATGAGCTCGTGGTCGAGGTTGCTGCGGGGGAGTGGGATGCCACTGAACGCATTGTGCGAGCACGAATGGGAGACGCGGCGAACCTTTCAGTGCCGCTAGACGTGCAGATCGGCCGAGGTCGCAACTGGACGGAGGCAGCGCACTGATCGACTGGCCCAGTACACGCTCGGTGTTTAGGCTCAAGGTATGACTGATTCTTCACGCACACACACGCCGATCGATTCGATCGCCGACGCGTGGGTCGACACCGTCGCCGAGCTCTCTCCCACCGCGGCGACCTACATCGGACGCTACGAGCACAACGATCGATTTGGCGACTACTCCCCGGCGGGAGCCGAGGCATCCGCGGCAGCCGCCCGTGCGACGCTTTCCGCGCTGGAAGCCGCAGAGGTTACCGACGAAATAGATCGCGTGACCCAGCTAGACCTCGCTCGGGAACTGCGGTTGCAGCTCGAACTCCACGAAAAGCAGACGTACCTCAGCGATCTGAACGTCATTGCGTCGCCCGCGCAGGACATTCGTCAGGTCTTCGACCTCATGCCGACCGATACTGTTGAGGACTGGAGCGTAATCTCGACTCGTCTCGCGGCGGTACCCGGCGCAATTGATGGCTACCTCGAAACGCTCCGCGAAGGAATTCGAGTGGGCCGCACGCCCGCACGGCGCCAAGTGCTTCAAGTCCTCGGTCAGGCTGAGCGCTACACGACAGCCAACGGCTTCTTCGCCACTTTCACGGGTGAGGCAGTAGTCGAGAACGGCCAAATTCCCGCATCACTCGCTCGCGACCTTGCCGACAGCTCTAACGCGGCACGCGTTGCCTACGATCGCCTCGCGAACTTTTTGGGGACCGAACTTGCGCCGGAAGCCCGCGAACAGGATGCGGTCGGCCGCGAAGCGTACGCCCTTCACTCGCAGCAGTTCCTCGGCGCGAAGGTCGATCTCGATGAAACGTACGAATGGGGCATCGGCGAGCTCGCCCGCATGGTCGCGGAACAAGAGTCGATTGCACACGAGATCTTGCCGGGCGCTTCGGTCGCAGAGGCAGTCGCCCATTTGGAGGCAGACCCGAGCCGCAAACTGCATGGCACAGAAGAGCTTCAGCGCTGGATGCAGGAGACGAGCGACCGCGCGGTCGAAGAACTCGGTCGCACGCATTTTGACATCCCGGCGCCTATTCGTCGATTGGAGTGCATGATTGCGCCGACGAACGAGGGTGGCATCTATTACACGGGTCCAACAGACGACTTTTCACGTCCAGGGCGCATGTGGTGGTCCGTACCGGAGGGCGTTACAGAGTTCGACGCATGGCGCGAGCTTACGACCGTGTACCACGAGGGCATACCGGGCCACCATTTGCAGATCGCGCAGGCGGTGTACAACCGATCCGAGTTGAACTCATGGCGCAGGCTTCTCGCCGGCACTTCCGGCCATGCTGAGGGCTGGGCGCTCTACGCGGAACGCCTCATGGAGAGCCTCGGTTACCTTGACGACCCGGCCGACCGTCTGGGAATGCTCGATGGGCAGCGGATGCGGGCAGCACGCGTCGTGCTCGACATCGGCGTACATCTACAAAAGCCGCGGCCCGACGGAGTGGGTACTTGGGACGCGGAGTTCGCCCTCGACTTCATGCGTCGCAACGTCAACATGTCCGACGAATTCATTCAGTTCGAAGTCAACCGCTATCTCGGCTGGCCAGGGCAGGCACCGTCGTACAAGGTCGGCCAGCGCATCTGGGAACAGTTGCGCGACGATGTCGCCGCAGCCGAGGGCGATTCGTTCTCGATTAAGGCGTTCCACAAGCGCGCGCTCGATATCGGGGGAGTCGGACTCGATACACTTCGCACGGCTTTGGCTTAACGCGGCGCGAACTCGATCTGGGAATACCGGCGACGCGGCATCCGTTGTTACATTCGACTGAATAGAAGGGTCGAGCATGAGAAAAGCTGATTTCACCCAGGTCGAGTTCGGACTCGACACGTTTGGCGACGTCACACGCGACGCGAACGGCGAGCAGCTGACAGATGCTCAGACGATCAGGAACGTTGTCGAGCAGGCCGCCCAGGCTGACCGCGTTGGGCTCGCTTACTTCGGCGTCGGGGAACATCACCGCGCAGACTTCGCGATCTCGAGTCCTGAAATCGTGCTCGCGGCGGCAGCGGCGCGCACACAGAATATTCATTTGGGTACGGGTGTCACTGTGCTCTCCAGCGATGACCCTGTGCGCCTCTACGAGAGGTTCGCGACCCTCGCCGCAGTTTCGGGCGGCAGAGCAGAAGTTACCCTAGGTCGTGGGTCATTCATCGAGTCGTTCCCGCTGTTCGGATACGAGTTGAGTGACTATGAGGTGCTCTTCGAAGAGAAGCTTGATCTCTTCAGCCAGCTGCTTCGCGAGGAGCCAGTCACGTGGCAGGGTCGCACTCGCGGACCCCTCAACGGTGCCAACGTTTTCCCCAAGACCGAAAATGGTATCCGCGCGTGGGTCGGTGTCGGAGGCACACCCGAGTCCGTCGTTCGTGCGGCTCGCTATGGCTACGGCCTCGCGCTTGCCATCATCGGAGGACCTGCTGCACGCTTCCGGCCGTTCGTGGATCTCTTTCACCAGTCCGTTGAGAGCTTCGGGCATGAGCCGCTGCCGGTAGCCGTGCACTCGCCTGGACACATCGCCGATACCGATGAAGAGGCTTGGGAGCAGGCGTACCCGAATTTCGCTGACTCGAACAATCGAATTGGACGCGAGCGTGGATGGCCCGCGTACAACCGGCTGCGCTTTCAGCACGATGTAGGACCAGAGGGCTCTGTCTACGCTGGCTCACCCGAAACAGTTGCCGCGAAGATGGCTGACACTATCCGCATCCTCGGACTGCAGCGGTTCGATCTCAAATTCTCGAATGGACCGCTCTCCCATGAGCACATGATGCGCTCCATCGAGCTCTACGGAACCGAAGTCGTTCCCCGAGTTCGCGCGCTGCTCGACGCCGACTGATTTGTAGCTTCCCGAAGACGCGAGCTGAGCCAATGAACGCTGTCAGATACGTAGCGATCGGTGATTCATTCACCGAGGGCGTCGGAGATGAACTTCCAGACCGCACTGTGCGCGGATGGGCAGACCTCGTGGCGCGCGGGTGGGCTGCGGCATCCGGCGCCCCTGTCGACTACGCGAATCTCGCGATTCGCGGTCGGCTGGCCTGGCCGATCGTCGCGCAGCAGCTCGAGCCGGCACTTGCTCTCAAGCCAACCCACCTTTCATTCAACGGTGGCGGCAACGACATGCTTCGCCCGCGCACGAGCATCGCGCATATCGCTGATGCTTTTGCTCACGTTCTTCGCCGCTGCAAGGAAGAAGGCGTGCATGCGATCATGCTTTCTGGCGCCAACCCCTCCAAGCAGCTTCCGCTAGGTCGATTGATCCAACGCCGTGGTGACTTGCTGACAGCGGCGGCCAGCGCGCGGCTCGCAGGTGACCAAAGCGTCACGACAGCTTTCAACTGGCCCGACCAGGAGCTCTCGCAGCCAACTTTCTGGTCGGAAGATCGCCTGCACCTGAACTCGCGCGGACATCACCGGGTAGCTGCGCGCGTATTGACCTCTCTTGGCCTGGAACCTCCGGGGGAGTGGTGGCGAATGCCGGAGCTTGCGAACCGTCCCCAGCCGAACAGCCGTGACTACTTTCGGGAACATTTGGGCCCATGGATACGTCGTCGTGTGACGCGTACTTCCTCGGGGGATGGGCGACTACCGAAGTTGCCAGAGTTTGTTGCCATTTCGCCTAGCTTCGACTGATCGAGCTATTTTGAGCCGATGTCAAGCCCCCTCAAGTCAGCGGTGCGGTTCGGCATGATTATGAATCGGTCGATGCACAACGAGTGCGCGACACAATCAACGCTCAACTGGGAAGGACTCGCACATGAGTATTGGAGCCGGAATCGCTCTTTTCGTGATCGGCGCTATTTTGGCGTTCGCTCTCAACTTCGACGTGGAGTGGATCAACCTCGACCTCATCGGCTACATCTTCATGGGTGCGGGAGTACTCGTTTTCATACTCGGCATCATTCTGCTTGCGCGGCGCCGCCAGACCGACACCGTGACGCGTACATCGGTCGACCCTGCCGCAGGGGAGCAGGTCACGCGTCGCTCGACATCGACCCGCGACGACGCTGTGTGACAGCCATGATGCACGCGGTCGGCTGAACCACGCACGTCAGCATCTGCGAGCTGGCCGCGTGGGGATGCTCTTCTCACACTTCACAAAGGCTTCGCCCGTGACCACTGCGTCACGGGCGAAGCCTTTTGCACTGTGGCCGAGGACGGCTAGTCCCCGCGTCTCAGGCACGGCGTTCTTGCCGCCATGCTTTCCATGCACCAGTAGCCCACAGGGCCCAAACAACGAGTATCGGCTGAATTATCAGACGGATGCCGCGAGCAACATCTGTATCGAGGCCAAAAGCATCGGTGCCGCTTACGAACTGTTCGACATTCCCCGGGAAAACTGCGACGAAGAACACGGCAACGATCCATCCCACCAGCACGCGATATCTCGGCAGCAGGAGCAACGACAGCCCAAGCGCGAGCTCAACGACGCCAGAAGCCACAACAACTAAGTCGGTTGGAAGCGGAGTCCACCTGGGTACCTGTGCAACGAAGGAGTCGCGTGCGAACGTGAGATGACCAAGGCCCGCGAAGACGAGTCCTGCACCGAGCAGCCAACGAGCAATCAGGGCGAGACGGCTCATGATCCGAGCGTAGTGTCGTGAACGACCACGTGAGTGCAGAAGGCAGTTACCGCACACGCGTGCAGAGGTGGACCGATATCATGTGGTTATACCAGGGGAGGGGGACTGAAGTGATTGTCATCGATCCTCGCTCATCCTTACCGCCGTTCGAGCAGGTGCGAGAGCAGCTCCTCGGCGCTGTGGCGGACGGCGAATTGGCTCCTGGTGCTCGTCTACCGACGGTCCGGCATCTCGCCGAAGAGCTCGGCGTTGCCGCGGGAACTGTAGCTCGCGCCTACCGAGAGCTGGAAGCATCCGGCGTCATTGAGACGCGCGGGCGCAACGGCACCTTTGTCTCACCATACGGTGATGCAGCCCGCCGCGAGGCGCAGCGGGCGGCGACGGTATTCGCCGATCAGATGCGCGCGCTGAGATTCGATACCGAAGAAGCGTTAGCGCTGGTGTCAGCGGCACTCCGGAAAGGGCCGACCCTGAGCTAGGGGTTCCCAGCAGTAAGTGCATCAACTCCGTGGGCGGCGATGCTGCGAACTGACATAATGTGCATTATCGGCAATAACCTATTCGCCCGGGAATTTCATCGATGGAATGACAACACTGTCTCGGACCACCCGCGCAACCCCACCGCGCAACCCGCTGCATTGAATAGTATTCAGGGCGTGAGTACACCTACACAGCCCGAATCGAGCGAAACAGTCCTCGGCGACCGCTTTTTGCTTGCAGAGCTTCTGGGTTCGGGCGGATCCGGCCGAGTGTTTGCGGCCACTGATCTTCAGCTTGAACGCCGTGTCGCGGTAAAAGTATTTTCTCCCACGATCGTTTCTGGCACAGATGGAGTGCGAGCGCGCAAAGAGACAACAATCCTTGCGGGACTCTCACATCCGGCGCTCGTGACGCTTCACGACGCACAACTCGAGCATGACCCGCCCTACATCGTCATGCAGCTCATTGACGGCCCGACACTCGCAGATGCCATCGCGAACGGTGATTCTTCCGCGAAGCTCGCTCGCGCAGTTGCGATAAACGTGGCAGGTGCGCTCGACGTAGTCCACTCTTCGGGAATCGTGCACCGAGACATCAAGCCGTCGAACATTCTTTTGAGTCGGACCGAGGACGGCCATCAGCCAGTGCTTGCAGACTTCGGTATCGCGGTCGAAATGGATGCGACTCGTATCACGCAACCTGGCATAACAATCGGCACCGCGGCGTACCTTAGCCCCGAGCAGGTCAAGGGCTACTCCCCCTCTCCCGCCGGCGATATTTACTCACTCGGTCTGGTACTGATCGAAGCGTTGACAGGAGAGCGCGCGTTTCCTAGCGCTTCAGCACACGCAACGATGTTGGCCCGCCTTGACACAGATCCTTCGCTCCCGCAGGACCTTCCCGGAGGCTGGCGAGCGATGCTCACCGCAATGACAGCCGCGAGGCCGGAGCAACGGCCGAGCGGTCGCCAAGTCGTCGAAATGGCTGAGTCACTTTCCCAAGATGCATACTTCCCCCAACCGGCGACCGCGAGCACAGCGAAACTCACCGAGCCAATGCCTGCATCACCCGCGACGCCTCGGCCTGACAAGAGCCGCAACCCCGCACGGCGAGTGATCGCGAGCATCTCGCTTGGGGTAGTCGCACTTGTGATTGCAGTCATCATCGTTGCGACCGTTAATCTCAATCAGCCGACCGCCGCACAGCCATCTCCGACGCCCACTCTGCCGGCGCTCGAAGAACCGCTGCAATCCCATATGCAAGAACTTCTGGACGCGGTGACGCCATGACTTCACGTACATTTTCCGCACGTTCGATGGGTCTGACCGCGGCGCTTCTCGTCGGCATACTTCTGCTTTCAGGATGTCAGGCAGCGTCAGATTCAGATGGCACAGCAGAGAGTGATGCTTTGCAGTCCCTTGTCATCGACGCCGCCGATGCCTCCGCGGTAGGCGACTATGAAACAGCACTCGGCATCCTCGACGAGGTCACAGCGACAGCCGAGGCTCAGTCTTCATCGGGATCTATCGAGGTCGACGAGCTGACGCGCATCACTACCGCGGTACAAGTCGTCAGAGACGATATCGCGACTCTCCTGGCGGCGGAGGTTGCGGAGCAAGAAGCGATCACACCCTCGGAATCGCCGGTCGCCACCGACCAGACCGACTCCAACGAGTCGAATCAAAACGTGAACGACTCAACAGAGAACTCTTCCAACGGCAAAGCGAAGGGAAAAGATAAAGAGAAGAGCAATAAGAAGGGCAAATAGCGCGGCAGGCAACGCCCTAGGCTCGGTAGATGATCGATGTATTGACGGGCTTCGCCGTCGTTGGCGTCGCCATCTTCATCGGCTACATCCTTGGGCGAATCAATTTGCTCGGAGAGCATGCTCGTTTTGTCCTGAGCCGCTTGACCTTTTTCGTCCTTTCACCGTTTCTTCTCTTCGTTGTCCTTGCCCGCGCCGACGTCCACAGCCTCTTTTCTGCGCTGTTGCCGGTGTCAGCCATCGCGGCGATCGCCGTGATGCTCGTCTATACCGTGATCGCCCGGGTCTTCTTGCGGAGATCCGTCGGTAACACGCTCATCGGAGCTCTTTCTGCTGGTCAGGTCAATTCCAACAACATCGGGATTCCGCTCTCGTTGTACCTGCTCGGTAGCGCCGCATATCCCGCGCCTGTGATTCTGTTGCAGTTGCTCATCTTCACGCCGATCTCAATGGCGATTCTGGATGCTGTCACAACGGGCCAGCGGAAGATTCTGCCGCTCATTCGCCGCACCGCCACGAACCCGATCGTTATCGGTTCCGTGCTCGGTACCCTCGTCTCCGTTTCCGGTATCGAAATACCCGAGCTCGTCATGGCGCCAACAGAACTCGTCGCGAACGCATGTGTCCCTGTACTCCTCATTTCCTACGGAATCTCGCTCCACGGCCAACGCGTCCTCAGCACAGCGGGGCACCGCGCGGACGTATTGCTCGCTAGCGCTTTGAAGCTCTTCGCTATGCCGGCGATCGCGTGGTTCGTTGCTGCGTTCGTGTTTTCGCTTTCGCCGACAGACGTTTTGATTGTGGTCGTTCTCGCTGCTCTCCCAACCGCTCAGAACGTGTTCAACTACTCGCAGCGCTACGGCATCGGCGAAGCAATATCTCGCGACACAGTATTCATCACGACCGTCGGCTGCGTACCGGTGTTGCTGCTGTTGCTACTGCTACTCGCTTAGGCTCCCCCGCTACCCACATAAATACACGCAGAGCGCTACTCTGGTACGCGAACACTCTCAGGCTTCTCCCAGAAAGGGCCTTTTCATGGCTACATCATCACCCGAAAAGGTTGCCGTCAACGGCATCCGTACCGCTCTTGGCATCGGCGGCGTTGTCGCGCTCATCGTCGGCATTCTCATTCTCGTCTGGCCGCTGAAGAGCGCCATGGTCGTTGCCGCAATGATCGCTGTCTACGCGATCGTCGCTGGCCTCATCTACGCAGGGCTCGGCGTCTTTTCCAAGTCGATGAGCGGCTGGGCTCGCGTCGGGCACATAGCTCTCGGAGTTGTCTTCGTCGCGGCCGGCATAGTCGCTTTCAGTAATCTCGGTATGGCCGTAGCGGGCTTGGGCATTTTCATCGGCTACGTCATCGCCATCATGTGGATCGTCGAGGGTGTCGTTTCGCTCACCACGCTGAGTGGCGCCTCCTCCAAGGGCTTGACGATCTTTTTCGCAATCATCAGCATCATCGCTGGTATCTTTTTGCTCGTCTCGCCCATCTTCTTGACAGGTGTCTTGTGGCTGTTCATCGGGATCTCGCTGGTTGTTCTCGGAATCTTGCAGATCGTTCGCGCATTCACCTTCAAGTCGCTGTAGATCACTTCTCTGGATATACGAGAGAAGCCGCCGACACTCAACGTGTCGGCGGCTTCTCTGATTTCAGCGGGGCTACTCCCCCACAAAGGACGTGGTGTCGCCCACGAGGCGCGTATTGTCTTCCGGAATCGGGTCGACAACTGCACGCGCCACTTCAGCAGCGAACTCGGCAACGTTGTAAAGCTTTCCTGCCGAATCGCGCCGCGACGCGATCGCTCCGGGGTTCGCGCGCTCAAGGAGAGTCGCGGTGATAGTTCCCTCGATCATGTCGCCGGACACCGTGACGAAATCGACTCCGACCTCAGAGAGCGCCGGAATACGTTCGCGAAGTGCATCTTCACCGGCACGTTTCGACAGCGCGACCTGCTCGTACTCCGGCATGGTTTCGGTTGTCCTGATGAAGTGGGCTTGATGACTCGTGACGAAGACAACTCGAGCACCTGAGCTGAGCAACGGTCGGGCAGTTTCGAGAACGCGCACCTGTGCGTCCCGATTCAGCTGGAGCGCATAGTCTTCCGCCATTCCGGCTTCCATGCCTCCAGACGCATTTAACACGAGCACGTCGAGCCCACCGAACTCGTTCTTCACTTCGTCGAACATCGCCTGGACTGAGTCAGCATCTGTGAGGTCTGCACCTACGACGAGAACACGTACCCCGAGTTCGCGAAGCTGATTTGCCAGCTTCTCGGCGCGCGGGGCCTTGTTCCGGAAATTAACGACGACGTTAGCGCCGGCCTCAGCGAGATAGCGCACAGTGTCCGCGCCGATACCGCGGGAGGATCCAGTGACGAGCGCGGTCTTACCCGCGAGCGATCCTGGGCTCAAAACAGACGAAGATTCGGTCACAAACAACTCCTGACGAAACGGATGCCGCCCGAGATCAGGGCGCGTCTCGACACTATCAATCACCGCTATTGTTCGATGCGTGACGCATCCGTTCTTTACCGGCACAGCTACACCTCGCATTTTTGCGCACCGCGGACTTGTGTTGCCAGAGGCCGCGGCGCATGGAGTGGTTGAGAACTCATTCGCTGCCGTTGCGACGGCCCACGCCGAGGGCGTCGAGTACGTCGAGTCGGACTGCCATCTCACTGCCGATGGTGTGGTCGTGCTCTTCCACGACTCCGATCTGGCTCGGGTAGCCGGGGACCCTCGCGCAGTCGCTGACGTGAGTTCTCACGAGCTCGAAGAGCTGATGTCGCAGCGTGGCGGCTTGATTACGCTCCGTCAGGCACTCGAGTCTTTTCCCGACCTAAAATTCAATCTCGACGTAAAAGCAGCAGCCGCAGCCGAGCAGGTGGGCCAACTCGTCGCTCCACACTCCAACCGTGTCCTGATCACTAGTTTCTCGGACGAGCGCAGAATGCTTGCGCTCGCGTCCGCGGCTCGCGCGGGTGGAACACCTGCGACTTCAGCGGGTACACGAACGGTCGCAACCCTCTTAGCTGCATCCTCTCTTGGCGTCCAACGCCTCGCGCGTCGACGTGTTGAGAAGGTGGATGCATTGCAGATTCCGGAACGGCAAGGGATGCTCCGCATCCTCACTCCGCGCTTAATTCGCGCAGCGCACCAGCTCGAAATCGAAGTGCATGTATGGACAGTGAACGATGTGGAAACGATGCTTCGGCTCCTGCGTATGGGAGTCGACGGAATCGTCACGGATCGCGCCGATCTCGCCCTGGCTGTGCTGCGCTAGTTCCGACCCCCTACGGGCTGAGCATCGGCTGTGAAAAGACCGTTGGAAGGCCCCGTTCGGATGATGCACACAGGTCATGACGTTATACCGGATAACGACCTGTGACGAGAGGACCACACAATGGCAGACCGGAGCCTTCGCGGTATACGTCTCGGCGCCCAGAGCTTACAAAGCGAAGAGGGCGTCGTTTTTCATCAGCGCGTGCAGCACTCATACGTCTGCACGACGTGCCAGCACGAGACAACGCTGACCTTTGCGGCTGACGCAGAGGCACCGCAGACGTGGGAGTGCCGCGCATGCGGTGCTGAAGCACTTCTGCGTGTCGGTGACAGCACTGTGACTGTTGACCACAGCGACGATAAAGCAGCACGTACCCACTGGGACATGTTGCTCGAGCGTCGCAGTGTTCCCGAGCTCGAGGAACTCCTCGAAGAACGTCTCGCATACATCCGCGCTCGCCGCGGTGCGGGCGACGACGTGAACAAGGAAAAACTGAGCGCGTAACCACCTCTCAACAAAAGAGCACCAGCCCTATCCGGGTTGGTGCTCTTTTGTTCTCACTGGATATGCCGTCGGCGCCGCACGAGCACACCAAGCGCGAGAACCGCGATGAAACTTCCCCACGCAAGAATCGCCTGCACCCAGCCGCCAAGCACGACTGCGGGTGTGAGTCCGATGCGTAGCGGCACGTCAGTGAGCATTGCCCCGGCTTCGCCAGCGGGGAGCCCGTCGATCACTGTGCCGTCCGGCGCAATGACCTGGCTCGTTCCCACCGTCGAAATATTCACTACGGACCGGCCGGTCTCAATCGCGCGCATGCGTGCGAACGCCAACTGCTGCAAGTTCTCATCGGTATCGCGAAAGTCAGCATTGTTTGTCTGGAACATGTACACCTCGGCGCCTTCTTCTGCGCCTTCCCACACAACATCGTCGTAAATGACATCGAAGCAGATCGCGAGACCAACGGTAGTGCCGTTGACATCAAGCGTCGGAGAATTGGTACCGGGCGTGTATTCGCGCTGAATGAGATCGATTAGGTCCGGAGCGAGCGCACGAAAGAACCACCTATCCGGAACATACTCGCCGAATGGCACCGGGTGAGTCTTATCGTGGACTTGCACCGCTCCTTCACCGCCGATCCAGAGCATCGACGTATTGAAAATGTCATCGCCGCGCACTGTAGCTGCGTTCACGATTAGTGGCGCATCAACCTCCTCCGCGACCTGGTCGAGCGCAGCCGCCGTAGACGGTGATGTCGTCGGATCTGAGTCGATGCCGCCCTCAGGCCAGAGCAAGACGTCCATCTCTTCACCAAAGAGCGCAGACGACGCATCAATTTGAGCGCTGAGCACGGAGTTCGCCGACCGCGAATCGAAATAACCAGATGGACCATTTCCCTGAACAGAACCGACACGCATCTCACCAGCATCCGTCGTTACGTACTGTGGCGTGGCAACAAGAACAAGCACGATCGCTGCTGCAGGAATAAGACGACGTAAATCACGTATCGCTCCCCCGCGAACCGCCTCAATCACTGCGGCGGTCGCGACGACCATCAAGAAGCTCAACCCGCTTACACCTACCCAGGATGCAATGTGCGCGAGGGGACTTTCAGACTGGCTCATTCCGATGCGTGCCCAGGGAAACCCGGTGTACGGCCAAGAGCCCATAACGATTTCTCGAAGCGTCCAGACTCCGCCAATCAGCGCGGGAAGACCAACGAGGCGCGCCCATCGTGACGGGAACGCTCGCGGGAACCAACGATAGACGAGTGTCAGCAGCACTGAACCGACGGCCATGAGAATCGACTCGAGACCCGCCAATGCAAACCATGGCACAACGCCGAGATAACGAGTGATCCACTCAATGTGCACGAGATAAAACGACGCCCCGAAGACGAACCCGACGAAAAGCGAACCCCATACGCTTCGACCAACGAGCGCGATCAAGCTAAACGCAATTCCGACGAATGCTAATGGCCACCACCCCACAGATGGGTAAGCGAGATCAAGCGTTGGCCCAGCCACCGCGGAGGCCAAGAGAGCAGCCCAGAGGGGTAGAAGCGGACGCGTATGCGGGCGCGATTGCGAGTCAGGCACGTCTCAACACTAAGTTGTGCTCGCTTACACAGCGCTGTACGCGACGATCCCGCGTCGTACCGAATCCAAAGCGCGGCGAGCAACTCGCCCCACCTCGCCTTCCGCGACCAGCGATAGCTGATCGAGCAGGTCGATTGTCTGCTTCGTCCACCGGACGAAATCGCCAGCTGCCATATCGGCCTCGGTCAGCACTCGATCGAGAGACCCACCCCGCGCCCACGCGTGCATGGCCGCTGAGAGACCTACAGCCGGCGCCTCAGAGCCCGGGAGATGGTGATCCCGTTCGAGGTCATCCAGCCGTTGCCACAGACTCTCAGTGGCGCTGAGCGCAGAACGGAAAGCACCGCGTGGTAGCCCGCGATCGCCAACTCCTGCTTCGTCGCGTCGAGGCTCATATACGAGCGCGCAGACGAGTGCCGCGAGCGACGGCGCATCGAGATCATTCCAGATCCCGGTGCGCAGTGATTCCGAGACCAGAAGGTCGCGCTCGCCATAAATACGCCGCATAGTGCGTCCAGCAGGAGTGAGTGTTGTCGACCCTTCGTCATCAATTTGCACGTAGTCGAGCTCAGTGAGCACGTCCACAACGCGGTCGAACACCCGCGCGACGGTGCCGGTGCGCGCGTCAATCTGACGTCTGGTGCGCTCAACTGTGCGACGCAGCTTCCAGTACCGCTCCGCCCATCTCGCATGGTTCTCACGGTCAGGGCACCCCTGGCAAGGATGCCGCGACATTCGCTTGCGAAGAGAGTTCAACTCTTTCTGGCGTCTCTCGCGAGTGGCGCGCGACGCATTCGCATCTTTTCGATTCAGTTTCTCGAGGTCGCTGAGATCACGGCGGATCTGCGAGAACTCGGCGAAATCTCCCCTGTCACACGCCATAGCGGTGGCATAGCCGTCGAGCGATTCCTCGGCGTCGCGCACCTGCCGGGCGAGCCCGACCACAGCCCGATCGGCCTGGAACTGCGCGAAGGAGGACTCAAGAATTTCGCGCGCACGCGCGCGCCCAAACTGATCGATGAGGTTGACCGCCATGTTGTACGTCGGCCGGAAACTCGAATTGAGTGGGTAGGTGCGCCGCGATGCGAGCGAGGCCACCGATTGCGGGTCAAGCGCCTCCGTCCACTGCACGACAGCGTGGCCCTCAACATCGATTCCCCGACGACCGGCACGCCCTGTCAGCTGTGTGTATTCCCCTGAGGTGATCGGTACACGCGCTTCTCCATTGAATTTCTCGAGCTTCTCGAGCACGACAGTTCGAGCGGGCATGTTGATGCCGAGCGCGAGCGTCTCGGTGGCGAAAATGACCTTTACGAGTTTGCGCTGAAACAGCTCTTCCACGACTTCTTTGAAAGCGGGGAGCATACCGGCGTGATGCGCCGCGATTCCACGTTGCAAGTTCTCGGCCCAGTCCCAATACCCGAGCACGGCCAGGTCTTCGTCCACCATCGCGCTCATGCGTTCTTCGATGATCTCGCGAATCTGGTCACGCTCTTGCGGCGATGTCAGTCGAACGCCGGAACGTCGAACCTGTTCAACAGCAGCTTCACAGCCGACGCGGCTGAAAACGAAGAAGATTGCGGGGAGCAAATTAGCTTTCGCCAAGAGCTCGACGACTTCGGGACGACTGACGCGCTCTGATCGCACCGCATGCCGTGTTCGCGGGGGGTTATGGCCACCGCCGCGTCTCGCGCCACCGGAACGATACGCGTGCGATCGACCGCCTCCGCCGTCGCGACCTCCGCCGGGGCGAAGACGCATGAGCTCTTGATTGACTTGCGCTGTTGTGGATCCACCGCGATCGTCAAACAGCGGTAAGAGATCACCTCGAACTAGGACGTGTTGTTCCAATGGAACTGGTCGAATCTCAGAGACAACCACCTCGGTGTCGCCGCGAACGGTGTCGAGCCAATCGCCGAATTCTTCAGCATTAGAAACCGTCGCCGACAGCGACACGAGACGAACCGCAGGTGGGAGATGAATGATGACTTCTTCCCAGACCGCACCTCGAAAGCGATCAGCAAGAAAGTGCACTTCATCCATCACGACGAAGCGGAGACCACGCAGCGCAGGAGAATTGGCGTAGAGCATGTTCCGAAGGACCTCAGTCGTCATCACAACTACGCGCGCGTTGCCGTTGATGTTGGTGTCGCCGGTCAGGAGGCCAACGTTCTCGGGACCGTATACGGCTTGCAGCTCCCGAAATTTCTGATTGGACAGCGCCTTCATCGGAGTTGTGTAGAACGCTTTGTCTACGTTCTCTCGCATCGCAAGGTGTACGGCGAACTCCCCCACTACGGTCTTCCCGGCCCCCGTAGGCGCAGCGACCAAGACGCTCTGGCCGTCTTCGAGCGCCTCGCATCCTGCGATTTGGAACGGATCCAGCGAGAATCGCTGCATTTCCGCAAACTCTCGAGAGAGCGGATGCTCCTGGGCACGCTGTGCGCGTTGGTATTTCTCCGCGGGACTCGGCGCGCTCATTGGTTAATGTCCGACGCGAGGAATGACTCCTCGCGCTTGCTTCGGCGTCGATCAAAGAGCATCGATACCGCAGCGGCAGCAACGTAGAGCACGATCAGAATGCCTCCGAGCATCAACATCGAAAGGACGTCAGCCGCGGGAGTGGCGATAGCGGCGAAGATCGTCGCCGAGAGCACGGCGACACGCCAGCCCTTCAAGATCGCCTTCCCCGTGATGATTCCAGCGAAATTCAGTGCCACGAGAAACACGGGTAGAACGAACGCAATACCGATAACCAGTAGGAGCTTGAGAACGAAGTCGTAATAGACGTCGTACTGGTAGAAAAGTGCTCCCTGTTCGGGGACGAAAGTGGCCATCACTTCGATGACATGGGGCATGACCCACAGCCCCAAGGCACACCCCGCAAAAAACAGCGGAATGGCGGCGCTGAGAAATCCAACCGTGTAGCGCACTTCTTTACGGGTGAGACCGGGCATCACGAACGCCCAGATCTGCCAGAGCCATACTGGCGCAGAAAGAAGAATGCCAATTGCGAAAGCGATTCGCACATGGAAATCGAATCCGGCCGTGACCGTGTTGAAATTCAAGGCAGCGAAGTCAGACGCACGACTATCAGAAACGATTCGAATCGGTTCGGTCAGAAGATCGATCACCTGATTCGAAATCAGGGCGGCAATGATCATTCCGATCACGAGAGCAATCGCTCCGATGATCGCTCTTCTGCGCAGCTCTACAAGGTGCTGCGCAAGCGACATACGCCTGTCGCGCTTAGGCGCATCAGGCTCTTCGACGCGCGGCGGTCCTGCCGTAACCACTCCGAGCTAGGCAGATTTGTCGGGTGATCCGCTCGATGGCGGATTCGCCGTCGATATGGTCGTTGCCGACTCCGTCGAATTGCTTTGATTGTCGACCGTCGTTGAAGAGACGTCATCGTCCTTCATTGCTTTCATCTCACCCTTGAAAACACGTGCCGACTGACCGACGCTCTTCGCGAGCGCGGGGAGCTTTGCAGCCCCAAACAGCAAGAGGATCACCGCGAGGATGATCAACAGGTGAGGCCAACCGAATGCGTTGCCCATGGTTACTCCTCGAAGATTGTGCGGTGACCCCAGTGTAGTCGCCAGCTCTTACCAGCGGGCCAACTCACGAACTACCGCGAGTCTCGCGCGGCGTACTGTTCCAACCCGGACTGTGCCCACGCCGCCGCAGAATCTCTCGCCGACACTGGAGAGAGTACTTCGATCTCACCGCCGCCGCGGGCAGCAAGACGCTTCATGCTCTGTTCGTCGGCAACACGCAGAGTCGCAATGGCTTTGTCACCCACAACAGAGACCTGCGCTCGGTCGATATAGCCCCCCAGTAACGGCGCCATCACGCTGGGATATTTCACTTCAACAACGACGTCATCGTCACTCGGAGCAAAGAGAGCGGGAACTGGCTCTTCTCCATGTGTAATCGGGATGCTGGTGAGTTCGATGTCCCTCACCCGGTCAAGGTGAAAAGTGCGCATGGACTGTCGTAGGTGACACCAGCCCTGCAAATACCACTGGCCACCGGCGATATGGACCTTGACGGGATCAACTGTGCGGATTGTGGTCGCGGCATCCGGTGCTTTGTATGTAAACGACACCGCAACGGCGGTTTTCAACGCCTGGTCGACAACGTCACGGGCATCGTCGACTGGTCCGGGAGCGACGATAACCTCGGCCGGCGTTGACGATGCGCCTCGACTGAGCTTCGACAATAAATCCTGCACGATACCGCTGTCGCTGACACCCGGCAGAGTTCTGGCGAGCTGAAGTCCAGCGAGAAGTGCGGCTGCCTCACGGGCGGTCAAGCGGGGCGCATGTTCGAGGCCCACGGTGTTCGTGATCGAAATTATGTCGTGTGCGTCGAGCAGATCCCAGTCGATGTCGAAAAGATCATGCGGCAGCTGCCAGAAACCACCATCACCGGGGAGACCAATTACGGTCAGCTTTTCGACCATGCCGCGCATCAGATCAGGAGTGACATCGAAGTCGCGCGCGGCCTCAGTGACAGACACTTCGCCGCGGCCAATCAAGTACGGCACGAGCTGCATCATGAGAGCTGCACGATCGAGCGCAAGGAGCGGCTTGTTGACGGTCATGCTGCCCCGCCGTGGAGGAGAAGTGTTGCACGCAGACGGGTAATAACAGCGTTACGCAGACGCGCAGGCTCGATCACGCGCACCTCAGGACCGAAAGAAGCGAGTTCATCTGCGAAGACATCGACGTCGACGAAGTGAATACGGATACCCCGATCGTCACGGATTCCCCGACGTGAGAGTCTCAGTGCCGCCTCGGTTCCCGGGTGCACTTCGAGGATTGCTTCGTTTCTCGCGGCAACGTCTTCCAACCCACGCAGCGCTCGCGTTCCCGCGCCCTCGCGAAGCGCCGCATCGAATGTTGCGCGGGTGACTTCGACGCTTCCGGCGATCCGCGCTAGGAGGAAGGTACGTTCAGCGTCTGCATCGAGATCTATTCCGTGCACATGCCAGCGCGCTTCATACTCGACGAGGGCAAGAGGAACCATTCGCCGTGTGCGGGCTGTTCGCTCCCCCGGTTTCAAGTATGCGAACCTCACGACCCGCGCCGACTCGATCGCATCCTGAATCTTGGCGAACGAGGGTTCACGAAGGCTAATGCGCGGCGCGTATCCGATGATGGGTTCATCCACGTTGTTCCCGAGCGCGCGAATCTTTCGAAGTGCACTCCGGGCGTTGTCAGACATCGAGCTCTGGCCCCATACGCCGCCTGCGAGATTCAGGAGCGCAATTTCGGCTGGTGTGAAAGAAATATCGTTGGGGAGCGAATATTCAGCTGTAGGAACTCGATACCGTGCTTCACGAAGATCGTCCGGATCGGCAAAATCACCGATCGTTTCGATGGGCACTCCGAGACGACGCAGATTCTCTTTGTCACGCTCGAACATTTTCTCCAACGCGTCTTTTGACGCACCGGAATCTCCCTGTTCGCGATATCCGGCAACCGAGTGCAAAATCGTGTCTTTGGTGAGACCTTGTTCCGTCGCCATCAGTGCCACAACGAGATTCACCAGTCGTTCCTCGGGGGCACTCCGGTTCGCTGCTATGGACGTCACGACGCCATTCTATTGGCCAGAAGGCAGCGGAAGATCAGCCAGTGAAGTCGTTAACGCCCAGGATGTCGAAAATGTAGATGAGCGATTGGTCGAGACCTGAATCGGTGTCAGCAGGCACCACCAGCATCACTTGAGAGCCAACCGGCTGACCGACCAAAGCGTCTGTGATCTCATCGGGAACCGTCGCCATGTCCAGGGCTTGCGGCGCTGAGCCCCAACTTGTCTGTTGGACTTCCCGAGTGTCCCAGTCGACGCTGGTGTAATTGACGAGGATTGAGTCGTCGGAGGTAACCTCGGCTCCATCTCCCTCGATGATCACCTGCGAAACCGCCGCATCGGGGACATCCGCATCGTGATCGGGAAAGCTCACACCGGGCTGGCCGCTCGGAGCTCTCACGACAGTGGGAAGTCCCTGACCCTCGGCAAATTTGTCCGTGCCCTGAGCCTTTGCGAGATAAACCTTTTGCACGTCGATGACGGCCACGAGCGTGTCATCTTCGCTCAGGCCCAAGCTCTTCGCGGAGTCTGGGGCGATGTCGTCGTTTGCAAGCGCGACGACGACACGTGAGCCTCCGGTGGCACACTCGAGCGCACTCTCCAAACCCGGAAGCGCGGTGTAAAGAGTCGAAACGACATCCGGTGCGTTCTCGGAGCCTGCGTAAGAAGTGCTCGCAACTATTTCGCCGGTAGTTCCGTCGAGCAAAACGAAGTCGAGGATGGCCGCTTGTGTAGCTGAGACGAGCACCGGGCCAGTGCCGCGTCGATATCGACGAACTCCGTCTCAGAGGCGTAGAGCGGTGTTCTCACGTCGACGGTCGGTGTCGACCCGACTTCTCCGTCCACCGTCACCAGATCGGTTGCTGCGGTTGAAGAGCTTTCCGCGCGGCATCTACGCACGATTTCAGTCTAGAGTCGCAGCGCTGTCATCCGCATCACGAGCGATACGCGCACCGTCAGCTGCGCGCTGCGCTTCGCGAACGCGTTTGCGGAGGTTCTTGTCAGTAATTTCGCGGTCGCCCACGGCGCCTGGCGTCCACACTTCGACGTCTTCGTCGCCATAACTCGTTTTGGACGCGCGTTTTTTCCGCTCCGGAAGCACTGTCCCCGGCGCGAGGCGTCGAGCACTGATGAGAAACCCGGTGTGTGCGACCATACGGTGGTCAGGGCGCACGGCAAGGCCATCTACGTGCCAACCGCGCACCATGGTTTCGTTTGCTTCAGGCTCAGTGAACAGTCCCGTTGCGCGAAGATACTCGGCGGTTCGGCTGAGCTGCGTGGCCGTGGCGACGTAACAAAGCACGACGCCACCAGGGGTGAGTGCATCAGAAACCACGTCGATGCACTCCCAAGGGGCGAGCATGTCGAGAACAACGCGATCAACGGAACCGGCAGCCATCGTCTCCGGAAGCGAAGTGACGAGGTCGCCGATGACCACCTCCCACTGTGGCGGCACCGCGCCAAAGAATGTCTCGACATTGGCTCGGGCGACGTCCGAGAACTCTTCCCGTCGCTCGAGTGACACGAGTCGGCCTTCACCGCCTACAGCACGCAGAAGAGAAAGCGAAAGCGCACCAGAGCCGACGCCAGCTTCGACGACGACAGCGCCCGGAAAGATATCCGCGTGCACCACGATCTGCGCGGCATCCTTCGGATAAACAATTGCAGCACCGCGCGGCATTGACATCACAAAGTCGCGCAGGAGCGGGCGAAGCGCAAGATATTCCTGATCGGAAGTGTTTCGCACAACCGAACCATCTGGGAGACCCACGAGCGTGTCGTGCCGTAAGACGCCGTGATGCGTGTGCAGTTCACCTCCGTCACGAAGAGTGATCGTGTGCATCCTGGCTTTAGGCCCGGTCAACTGCACGCGATCGCCGTAACGGAAAGGGCCGCTGGGGCGCTGGGTACTCACTTAATGAAATCCTTGCTCGACGCGTGCGCCGTGTGAAGGCCGACGATATCGGCAGCGGTGCGCCCTTCGAGAGTGGGCCACAGTTCGTTTGCGCCCACCCCGGTGAGCGAAACCATGTGGGGAACACCGAGAGCAACCGTGCCTGCCGCAATGGCCGCGCGTAACCCGTTCGGTGAATCCTCGATCGCCACGGTGTGCGCCGGATCGACGCCGAGTGATGCGCATGCCTGCAGGTAAGGGTCAGGAAAAGGCTTCGGACGATCCACATCGTCACCCGCGATAACGAGATCAAAAGCGTCGAAGTCGATCAAATCAACGACGTGCGTGGCCATCCGCCGCAGTGACATGGTCACGAGAGCGGTCTTAATTCCCGCGGCGCGAAGGTCGGAGAGAAGCTCGCGTGCACCCGGACGAAAAGGAACGCCATCCGTAGACAGGCGATCAATGACGCTGTTTGTCAGCCGGGTCACAATCTCGGTCGTCGAGAGACGGATGCCGGCAGATTGCAGGATGCGTGCTGCGTCGTCGAGGCCGAGCCCGACGAGACTCAACGCCTGTTCGTGGTTCCAGGTTCCGCCAAAACTCTCGACCAGCGGGGTCTCTGCTGCCATCCAATATGGCTCCGTGTCGACAAGAGTGCCGTCCATATCCCACAACACGGCAGCCGGCAGTGATGAAGTCATCCCGCAATGCTATCCGGCGCCATTGCATCAGATCGCTCGCGTCCACCGAGACGGTGTGCCCATGTACGCCTATCCTTGAAGCACCCGTTCGACGGGGAGAGAGGGTGGTCGCGTGGACGGACTTGGTCGTCGAGTACTTGTTACGGCGTTTGACGGATGGAATGACGCCGGCGAAGCGGCTTCTGCCGCCATGAGCCTGCTGCAGAAGGATGATGCTTACGAGCCGGTTTATTCCGTCGACCCCGAACTGTATTTCGATTATCAATACACGCGCCCTCATATCCACACCGACGCTGATGGCGGCCGCAGCCTGCACTGGCCGGAAACGACACTTCTGAGGCCCCGGAACCCGGGAAGAGGCACGCAACTCTGGCTGCTCACCGGCGTCGAGCCCGCGCGTTCCTGGCAGGCGTTCGCCGCGGAATTGACCGATGTCGCGCTTCGTGAAGACATCACGGGCGTCGTATCGCTCGGATCGATGATGTCGGATGTTCCGCACACGCGCCCGATCACAATTTTCTCTGGGAGTGAGAACGAGCGCTTGCGTAGTGAGCTCTCTCTCGAGCGCAGCACCTACGAAGGACCGGTCGGCATCCTCAGCGTGCTGAGCGATGCAGTCGAGAAGGTCGGGATTCCTACAGCGAGTTTGTGGGCAAGTGTCCCCCATTACGTCGCCGGGCATACCCCGTCTCCCAAAGCGACACTCGCGTTGCTCGATCGGCTCGAGGACCTCACCGGCGTTCAGATTCCTCGGGGAACTCTCTCAACGGAAGCCGCGGCATGGGAAGCGTCGATCGATGCGGCTGCAGCGGACGACGAAGAGATGACGGAGTACATCCGCGGACTCGAACAGACTCGCGACACCTGGGACTCCCCTGATGCGTCAGGCGATGCGATCGCGAAGGAATTCGAGCAATACCTGCGCCGCCGCGGCGAAGGGCCTGGCAAGCCAGGTCGCGACGAGCCCCGCCGTTGACGAAATCGCGTTGATCCGCAACTCTGCGCTGGGCCAGGAAACTAAGCCTGGATGACGCCGAGACTGAGCAGCACGAGCAACGTCGAGCCTAGAGCGACCCGGTAGATCACAAACGGCAAGAAGCTGCGTTTCGAGATGTAGCTCATGAAGAACGCAATGACACCGAGTGCCACCACGAATGCGATGACTGTCGCGACAAGGGTTTCGGGAAGAGAATAGACGCCCGGCTCATTCCAGCTCTTGAAAAGCTGGTAGAAACCGCTTCCGAATACCGCCGGGATCGCAAGAAGAAAGGCGTAGCGCGCGGCAGCGGCTCGTTCGTAACCCATAAACAAGCCCGCAGTTATTGTGCCGCCTGAGCGAGAAACACCGGGAATGAGGGCCAGCGCTTGGGCGCCGCCATAAATCAGGCCGTGAGGCACCGTGATATCGGCGAGCTTGCGCTTTTTGGCGCCAACATGGTCGGCGATTCCCAGCAACACGCCGAAGAGAATCAGCATTGCTGCGACCAGCCAGAGGGAACGGAAGACAGTCTCGATCTGGTCTTGAAATGCGAGACCGAGCGCGACAATCGGAATCGATCCGATGATGATGAGCCAGCCCATCCGTGCATCAGGGTCGCTTCTCGGCATCCGGCCAACCAGCGACTGGAACCAGTGCGTGATGATCCGGACGATGTCCCGCCAGAAGAAAATAACCACAGCGGCTTCGGTTCCGATTTGGGTGATGGCGGTGAACGCGGCGCCGGGATCCTCCGCGTTCGGCAGGAACGTGCCTACGATGCGCAGATGTGCACTCGATGACACCGGGAGAAACTCAGTCAGCCCCTGTACCAGGCCCAGAAACATCGCCTCAAGAAAATGCATATCGGGCCCTTCAATACGTCCGAAGAAGATCGGTCAGTACTCGCTGACCGAAAACTAGCGCATCGATAGGCACGCGCTCATCCACGCCATGAAACATGCCCGTGAAGTCGAGGTCCGCGGGAAGCCGCAGCGGAGCGAACCCATAACCAGCGATCCCGAGCGCAGACAAAGCCTTGTTATCGGTCCCGCCGCCCATCAGGTAGGGAATCACGGGCACGCCGGGGTCGTGGCGCTCCAAAGACGCGACCATCGCTTCGACGATTTCTCCGGCAAACGGAACCTCGAGCCCAATGTCCTGGTGGACAATCTCAATCTCGATGTCGGGCCCGATAATCCGTCGAATGTCCGCCAGCGCGGCAGCTTCGGTACCCGGAAGAACCCGGACGTCGACGAGGGCTTCAGCGCGATCAGGGATGACATTGTGCTTGTATCCCGCAGTAAGTCCGGTCGGATTGGTTGTCGTTCGCAGCGTCGATCGGAGGAAGGGGGCGGCCGGCCCTGCCCCGAGCGCGAGAGCGTCGGGGTCATCGGTCGAGATTCCGGTGAGACTCGAGAGACCGTCAAGAAGCTGGCTTGTGGTTTCCGTCAGTCGGATAGGCCATTCAGTGCGCCCCAGCGCGACGACCGCCTCGGAGAGTCGAGTGAGCGCGTTTTCAGGGTGCAACCGGCTCCCATGACCCGCGCGCCCTCGCGCTACGAGACGAATCCACATCAGTGCCTTCTCGCCGACCTGAAGCAAGTAGGCGCGGCGGTCGCCCGCAGCAATCGAATATCCGCCCACTTCACTGATCGCTTCGGTCGCGCCGGCAAACCACTCGGGGTGTTCAGCGACAACGAGACCGGATCCTTCGACGCCACCATTCTCTTCATCAGCGAAGAACGTCACGATGATGTCGCGTTCTGGCTGATCGCCGGAGCGCAGAATCTCGCCCACAGCGGTCAAGATCATGGCATCCATGTCTTTCATGTCGACCGCGCCGCGACCCCACAACATGCCGTCGCGAATCTCTCCTGCAAACGGGTCGACGCTCCAGTCGCCTGCAATGGCCGGGACGACATCGAGGTGTCCGTGCAAAACGAGCGCAGGTTTCGATGAGTTTTTGCCACGAATGCGCGCGTGCACGTTCGTGCGGCGGTGAACCGGTTCATACACGCTGACGTCGAGACCGAGTGACTCGAGGTAAGCCGCCACGTACTCCGCAGCTTCGCGCTCGCCGTTTGCTCGTCCCCCGCCGAAGTTCGTCGTGTCGAATCGAATGAGGTCTCGTGCAACGCGTGCAACTTCTGGAAGATCGGGCGCTGATTCAGGGGCGAATGCCGCGGGATTGGACATGGCGTCAACGCTACCCGTTACGCCTGAGGTCCCACGCACAGCAACCACGGGCGCCGCCCAAAGCGACGACGTGTTCTCGACGCCGTCTGGTTCGTGATAGCGTTGACCCTCGGTTGCGAAACCGAAAAAACAATGCGCGGGTGGCGGAATAGGTAGACGCGCTAGCTTGAGGTGCTAGTGCCCTTTAACGGGCGTGGGGGTTCAAGTCCCCCCTCGCGCACATTGTGAAAAGGCCCTCGATCTGAATTTCAGATCGAGGGCCTTTTGTTTGCCGTCTCTAGGCCGCAGAGACCCCGAACAGCAGACCGAGTACATATGTGATCGCAGCGGCCCCAAATCCAATCGCCAGCTGACGTAACGCCCTCGCGAGCGGCGGGGCGCCAGAGAGCAACCCCACGGCTGCGCCCGTCGCCATCAAGGCGACTCCGACGAGCAGCAATGCCAAAACGACGGCAAGAAGTCCTTCAGCGCCGAAAATCCAGGGCAGTACCGGGATGATCGCTCCTGAGGCGAAGAAGAGAAAGCTGGAGCTCGCGGCGCCAATCGCACTTCCTACTACGTCGTGACTATCGGACCGCTCTGTTGGACGGCGGTACGGCTGGGACCGGTCCGCCCGTCTTGCGATCTGCAGCTCGGCTCCCGCACGGGCCAGTGCGTCCTCTTCACTCATTCCTCGCGTGCGATAGACAAGAGCCAGTTCGTTCGCATCCAGGTTCAAGTCAGGCAAGACGGCGTCTACATCATTGTTGGGTTCAGTAGATTCGAGCAGTTCGCGCTGAGAGCGCACCGAAACGAACTCACCCGCACCCATCGAAAGGGCGCCGGCCAGAAGCCCAGCGATGCCACTGAACAAGACAAATTGGGGGGCCACCCCCGTCGCACCGATGCCCATGACAAGCGCGAGGTTCGACACGAGTCCGTCGTTCGCGCCAAAAACTGAGGCACGAAAGGTACCTGAGAGTCGCCGACGCCCCTTCGCGGCAAGCCCTCTGACGACCTCGTGATGAACCTTTTCATCAGCGCTCATCTCCGCAGTGGCGTGAGGATCGTCATCGTAGGGCGAACGCGCTTCCGCGTTCTGCGCCAGCGCCAGCACGAAGATGGATCCGAATCGAGCAGCGGCCCATCCGAGCAGACGAGTCGACATCGACGCTCGCGGCAGCTTTGTTGGCTCTCCCCCCAGCAGCTCCACCCAGTGAGCTTCGTGTCGGCCCTCAGCAGCTGCTAGGGCGAGCAAGATCTCACGCTCTTCTCCCTCACGGCGACGCGCAAGCCCTGAGTAGACGGCCGCCTCTGCGCGCTCATTGACGAGATATTTCGCCCATCTTCGACGATCACGCACTTTCGGCGCGCGTGCGGGTGCATCATTCACTGCTGTCCTCCTAGACGACTCCAGCTATTGAGAGTAATCAGGCAGGGAACTCGCTGCAGTTCGGCCGACCGAACTTGTGCGCTAGGAGCGCACGCGTGAACGCAAGAGCTCTATTCGTGCTTGGAGTTGTGCCACTGTCGCGTGTGAAACGGCCGGTCCTCCGCACACCCGGCGCAACTCAGAGTGGACTGCGCCATGCGGTTCCCCGCTCTGGCGTGCATACAGACCCACGAGGCTGTTGAGAAGTTGACGCTGTTCCTTCAACGTGCGGTGGAGCGGTTCCGGGAGAGAGGACTCGTCTCTCGGCTGACCGGATTCCGACTCCATCGCCTCACGTTCGCTTCGATGCCTCCCCTGCCGGGCCTGACGCTGCATGAGGAGTTCGTGAACATGCTCAGGCTCTAAGAGGCCGGGCAGGCCGAGAAACTCCTCTTCTTCGGGTGTGCCTGGCACCGCAAGCTGACCGAATTCCTTGCCATCGAACATCACTCGATCAAAGTGGGCGAGCGAGCCTAGCGCCTGATAGGTGAACTCCTGTGTGAGTGCATCGGAGGCCGAGTCCTCTCGCGCCGCCATATTCATCGCGTCTTCGTCGAGAGCCCAGTCCTCATCTTCGCCGGTATCACGGTCGAGTGCGTGATCTCTCTGGCGTTCCATTTCCCCCGCCAGAGCCAGAAGAATCGGCACATTCGGCAAAAAGACGCTCGCGGTTTCACCCCGCCGCCGCGCCCGCACGAAACGGCCAATTGCTTGCGCGAAAAAGAGGGGTGTTGATGCGCTCGTGGCATATACACCCACAGCGAGCCGCGGAACGTCGACTCCTTCTGACACCATGCGAACAGCGACCATCCAGCGCGCATTCGATGCTGAGAACGTCTCAATCCGACCGGATGCCTCAGCCTCATCAGAGAGAACAACGGTCGGTGCCTCGCCGGTCAGCTTCTCCAGAATCGCCGCATACGCCCGCGCCGCGGTCTGATCTGTCGCGATGACGAGGCCACCGGCATCCGGGATCTGTTCGCGCACCTCGGTAAGGCGCCTATCCGCGCTTCGCAGCACCGCGGGAATCCAATCGCCCTCAGGATCAAGGGCTGTTCGCCAAGCCTGGGAGGTGATGTCTTTCGTGTTGTCTTGACCGAGATGAGCTTCCATCTCATCGCCAGTTTTCGTTCGCCAACGCATCTTGCCTGCGTAGACGAGAAACATAACCGGTCGCACCACACCGTCTTCGAGTGCGCGACGGTAGCCGTACGCGTAGTCAGTGCGGGAGACCCGGATCCCGTGTGCATTCGGGTGGTACTCGACGAAGGGGATCGGCGCTGTGTCGCTGCGGAACGGCGTTCCCGAAAGCAAGAGACGGCGCGTGGCTCTGGCATACGCTTCGCGCAACGCCTCACCCCAGCTGAGAGCGTCTCCCCCGTGATGAACTTCATCGAGGATGACTAGCGTCCGCGCGTTCAGCGTGAGTGCTTGGTGAACCGTAGCCTTCGTCGCCACTTGTGCGTAGGTGACTGCAACGCCGTGATACTGCCGCGAGGGGACCGAGTGCCGGTTGCTGAAATGGGGGTCGAGGCGGAGCGACACTCGCGCCGCAGCGTCCGCCCACTGCGTCTTCAAATGTTCCGTGGGCGCGACAACGACGAGCCGATCAACGACGCCACGCCTCAAAAGTTCCGTCGCGAGCCGGAGCGCGAAGGTCGTCTTTCCAGCGCCAGGCGTCGCTGCAGCGAGAAAGTCACGCGGACCCTTACCGACGCCATCCGGCCCGTCGAGGGCGAAATACTCATCAAGCGCCTCTGCCTGCCATGCGCGGAGACGTTGCGCTGTTCCCCACGGTGCACGCTGCGGGTACGACGGCGAGAGGTGCTCGGCCGCAAAACTTCCGATGTGGTCGGAATCGGATGCCGCAGGGTTCGCCGGGCCGAGGGTATCGCTGGCGAAAGGTTCTTCGTCCACGGCACTTCCTCTCCAGAACTAAAGCGCAACCATCAACGATAGGCGACACAACCGACATCGCCTTAGGCTGTCGAGAAGATCGACACTCGCAGCGGCGGGTTTCTGAAGTTGAGGAGGCACCATGTCGAGCGATTCGGATACATCACCGTCTGCGCCAATCCCAGAGAATCACGGCGCGCACCCCTGGCGTCGATATGTCGCTCTGGGCGATTCGTTCACCGAAGGCATCGGCGATCCCATCTCTGGGTCGCCGGGCAGCCACCGCGGTTGGGCTGATCGCTTCGCTGAAGTGCTCGGCTCTCAAGTTGCTGACTTCGCGTACGCGAATCTCGCCGTACGCGGAAAGCTCATTGCGCAAATCGTCGCCGATCAGGTCGAGCCCGCGGTAGCCCTAAAACCAGACCTGATCACATTTTGCGCGGGAGGGAACGACGTGATCCGGCCGGGGACAGACCCCGACGAAATCTCAGCGCAATTCGAAGACGCGATCGTGCGTCTCACGTCTTCGGGCGCAACTGTGGTGGTATTTACGGGAATCGACACGGCCTTCACCCCCGTTCTGCGCGCTTTCCGCGGCAAGGTGGCCATCTACAACGAGAACGTTCGCGCTGTTGCGGAGAAATACGATTGCGTCGTCGCCGATCAGTGGGCGTTGAAAGAGATTCAAGATCCGCGATTCTTTGCCGACGATCGGCTGCATCTCAACGCCCTGGGGCACCACGAGGTCGCCCGCATGGTGTTGCGAGCACTTGCCGTGCCGAACGACCTGATGCCGATGCAACCCGACCCGTACCCGACGAGAACCTGGCGCACCGCCCGCTCGAATGATCTCGTATGGGCTAGAACGCACCTCATGCCCTGGGTATTGCGGCGTCTACGGCATCAGTCTTCCGGAGACACCGTGACAGCCAAACGCCCCAACCCGTCACCGCTCGATATTGCGCGGGGAGTGGCGACCGATGGTCACTCGTCGAGCACTGCGCTCTGAAAAGCGGGTCTCAGCGCCCAGAGGGCCACAGCACTTGCCGCGGCGACGTTGAGCGAATCCACGCCACCAAACATGGGAATGGTGACGATTGTGTCGGCTGCGGCCAGGGCATGCCTACTCAAACCGTCACCTTCTGAGCCGAGGACCATTGCAACAGCGCGTGGTGGGGATGCTGCAAAGTCATCGAGTCGCACAGCGTTGTCGCTCAGCGCAAGCGCTGCGATATGAAACCCGGCGTCGTGCAGTTCCACGGCCGCCTGCGGCCACGCCGGAAGACGGGTCCAGGGCACTTGAAAGACAGTTCCCATGCTGACTCGAACGCTGCGGCGATAGAGCGGATCGGCACACCTCGGGCTGATGAGCACGGCATCCGCCCCGAGTCCCGCCGCTGCGCGAAAGGCGGCACCGACGTTGGTGTGGTCGACGATGTCGTCGAGAACGACGACCAAGCGCGCGCCGGTTGCAACCTCGGCAACCGACCGAAGTGACGGTCTATGCATCGCCGCAAGCGCCCCGCGGTGAATCGCGTACCCGGTGAGCTCTTCGGCAATGCCCGGAGAAACGACGTACACCGGAGTTTCAGCGGGAAGCAGCGCGGACACGTCGGGGAGCCACTTCTCTTGCACGAGAACCGAGCGAGGGTTGTGTCCGGCCTTCAGCGCTCGTGCGATCACTTTCGCAGACTCAGCGACATACAGGCCGCCCTCGGGCTCCAGCACACGTCGAAGCGCGACGTCGGTGAGGTCCCGATAGTCGGCTAACCGGGGGTCGGTGACGTCGGTGACATGGTGTACCTGCATGAAAGTGCCTTCTTTTCAAAGATCGAACGCGGGATGCACGGCGCCTCGTAACATCACGGCAATTCGTCCAGCGTAGAGTCGAAGTGACGGAGGAGGTGAGCGCCGTGACCGTCCTGTCCGGATTTGATACTGAAACGACCGCTCTCGTTGGTCGTGCCATCGACGCCCTCGCGACCCGCAAAGTCGCGATCGTAACGGGCGCTGGCGTCTCCACGGATTCAGGCATTCCTGATTACCGTGGCAAGGGCGCTCCCACGCGGACACCGATGTCCGTGGATCAGTTTTATGCGAGCGAGGACGCGCGCCGCCGATACTGGGTTGGCAGTCATCTGGGTTGGCACTCATTCTCATCAGCACAGCCGAACAGCGGACACAACGCCATCGCCGAGCTTGAAGCACAGGGCATCGCCACCGGAGTCGTCACACAAAACGTCGACGGCCTCCATGTTCGGGCGGGTAGCCGGCGGGTGGTGGAACTCCACGGCACAATGCGCCGCGTTTTTTGCACACGCTGCGGTCAAGTTTTCGACCGACGCGACGTTGCACTCCGGGTTGAGCAAGAAAACCCGACTCTGCATTTGGACGCCGATATTCCGTTGGGTCCGGACGGCGACGTTCTTCCGGAAACGATCGAGGGATTCGTGATACCGGATTGCACGATCTGTCACGGAATGCTCAAACCGGACGTCGTATTTTTCGGCGAGTTCATCCCGGCTGAGAAGTTTCGCGAGGCCGAACAGTTGGTTGCGGCGAGCGATGCGCTCATCGTCGCCGGTTCGTCTCTCGTCGTGAATTCCGGCATCCGTCTTGTCGAACGCGCCCGCCGGCGCAAGCTTCCTATTGTCATCATCAACCGCGGCGTGACTCGCGCAGATGCGCGGGCAACGGTGAAGATCGATGGCGGCGCCGGAGAGATTCTGCAGGCGCTAGCTACGGCTCTCCCCGCGACTCGGTGAGCGTCAAGGCCGTAAGCTCGGTGAGTGACATATGTGACTCTCGTCCGCCACGGCGAAACCGAATGGAACCGCGCGCTTCGCGTGCAGGGAACAACAGACATTCCGCTCAATGACACCGGCAGGGCGCAAGCTCTAGAGGCTGCAGTCGAGCTTCGGAAGTCATTGGGTGATATGCCCGTGTTTCTCGCATCGAGCGACCTGTCCCGCGCGCGGGAAACGGCAGAGATCATCGGGGCGGAACTCGGACTCGAAGGACCACGGCAATACCCGTCTCTTCGCGAACGCGCCTACGGCGACGGAGAGGGCCTCACCGCCGCCGAATTCGCCGAGCGGTGGGGGCCCTGGCACAGTGCCGATGTTCCCGGCTCGGAGAAACGAGATGACCTGCGAGAGCGCGCCGTCCGTGGTCTTCTCGACGTTGTCGAGCACAGTCGCGCGGCCTCCTCCCCCATCCCGATGCCAGTCATCATTGTTTCGCACGGCGCTCTGATCCGCGAAGTTATCCGGCATGCTACCGGCGGCGTGCTTCCCCCAGACGGATCGCGACTCGCAAACGGATCGCGATGGCGATTTCTGGTTGAGCGTGACCGCCTTCGTTTCCTCTCGGATGATCTTGTCTTCGCGTAATCGCAGGCAACCCGACGAGTATTCGTCTACGCACCTGATCATGGGACTCGCCAC
The DNA here is from genome assembly GCF_011047135.1 of Microbacterium endophyticum. Classification (NCBI taxonomy): domain Bacteria; kingdom Bacillati; phylum Actinomycetota; class Actinomycetes; order Micrococcales; family Microbacteriaceae; genus Microbacterium; species Microbacterium endophyticum. The sequence continues at coordinate 136,717 of NZ_CP049255.1, forward strand.
ATGCTAGGGTCTCGCAGCATGGCAGCCCTGGATCACGTAGACCTCGAGCTACTTGCCGCGCTCTCCCACGATCCGCGCGCAACCGTCGTGGCACTCTCCGATCGGCTGGGAATGTCCCGCAACACTGTTCAGGCACGGATGGCTCGTCTCGACAAGGCAGGTGTGTTCTTGTCTTACGAGCGTTCGATATCGTCACGCGCACTGGGGTTCCCTATCGAGGCATTCATCAACGTGATTCTGCGACAGGCGGCGCTTCCCGCCATCACGGCCGAGCTCGCCCGCATCCCCGAAGTCCTCCAGGCGCACGGTCTGAGCGGACAGGTCGATCTACTTGTCCGAGTCGCCTGCCGAGACACTCAGCACCTCTTCGATACTGACGCCCGTATTCTCTCGATCGAAGGGGTCGACCGTACTGAGACATCGCTAGCCATGGGCGAAGTGATCGCCTATCGCTTGTCTCCGCTCATCGATATGGCGCGGGCAGACGAATAGCTCTCAGCGAGAGAGAAAACGTCGGATGCCGTCAGCCGCCGGGGCTGGGGTCTCATAGTGGATGAGGTGGCCGACGCCTTCGATCTCCACGAGTTCCGCGTCAGAAAACAGTCTCCGCAGCTTGCGCTCCACCGCGATGGGTGTGATGTCGTCGCGGTCAGCGGCGATGAGGAGCACTGGCTGATTGATCCTCGCCGCGAACTCGCTCACATCGTGAGATACCGACGCGATGAAGGCATCGTGAAGAACATCACGATCAAAAAATCCAGAAAAGTATCGATCGTGCTGATCGTGAATGAATCGCCGAAGCTGAGCGTCGCGCGTCTTCGCCATCGACACGCTCATCACGCGAACGACCACTCTATTCCGAAGCAGGGACTCCCCTAGTTTCCTCGGCAACCGCGCTCCCGCCCAGTAATACAACACCGCAAGGCGCGTGAGGATGCCACGTGGCCCTTCAAGAGCCGGCGCACCGATGGGGTTGACCAGGATCACACGCGGAGAATTTAGTCCGCCTGCGACCGCCGCGGCCACGATGATCGAACCGAAGGAATGGCCGAGCACGATGGCACCCGGCTCAATCGACGCTATGAAGCTCTCGAGCCAAGCCGCGTAGGTTTCCACGGAGTGCTGCTTACCAGGCAATGGCGGACTTTCACCGAAACCAGGAAGATCTGGGGCAATGATCCGATAGCCCTCGAGGTACGCGACGACCGGCTCAAGTCCGTGATGATCGCCACGGAAACCATGAACGAAGACGATCGTCATTTCGGCATTCGCATCACCGTAGACCCAATAAGCGGTCGTCGCTCCGTCGATTTCAACTTCACGCCGCTCGACAGGAATAGCCGCAAGACGTTCAGCATACGGATCAGTGAAACTCACACCATCGATTCTATGAGCGCGGAGCAACCGAGCGCTCCGGCGCGCCCGCGCCAAACGTCGCTCGGCCATCGCATAGCGTAAATCGCATGCCCCACACATCACGTGACTCAGATCACGCGCCTGCGCCATCGTGGACTCAGAGTCTAGGGATATTCGACCTCGAGACCACAGGAATCGACATCGAGGATGATCGAATTGTCTCGGCGCACGTAGGCGTGCTCGACCGGACGGGGCGACAAGTGAGTGCTAGAACCTGGCTGGCTGATCCTGGGATCGAAATTCCGGATGGCGCGGCGGCAGTTCATGGGATCACGACCGCTGATGCACGTCGTCTCGGTCGCCCCGCACCAGAGGTCGTATCGGAAGTAGTCACCGCAATAGCGGAACTCATCGCAGCAGAGACCCCGATCGTTGTCTACAACGCACCCTTCGACTTCTCGCTACTCAAGCGCGAAGCTCTTCGCCACGGTGTCGTGCCCATCGAGGATCCTTTCCCTGTCGTCGATCCCCTTGTCCTCGACAAAGCTCTCGATCGATATCGCCGTGGCAAGCGCACACTCGACACAGTAACGTCGCACTACGGCGTAACACTGGATATCGCGCACGATGCGCAGGCAGACGCTGTCGCCGCGGGGCGCATTGCGTTGAAAATAGCTCAGCGATACGGCGAAGAATTACCAACGACCTCGGGCGAGTTGCACGAGCACCAAGTGGCGTGGGCGCGCGAACAAGCAGCAAGCCTCTCAGACCACTTCGTAAAGACCGGGCGCATTGCCGCTAGTGAACGGCTCGATGGCCGCTGGCCGATTCGATAGTCCGCGCAGCTCCGAAACCGACGCGAAAGATAATAAAAAGGGCCCCGCATCTGCGGGGCCCTTTTTTACGGCGACTACTTGCTGGAGCCACCGAAGTTCTTGAAACGCTGGTTGAACTTCTCGACGCGACCGGCCGAGTCCATGATGCGCTGCTTACCGGTGTAGAACGGGTGCGACGCCGAGGAAATTTCGACATCGATGACCGGGTACTCAACGCCGTCGAGCTCGATCTTCTTGTCGCTAGAAACCGTCGAGCGAGTGAGGAACGTGTCGCCCGAACCGAGGTCACGGAAAACGACGGCCTGGTAGTCGGGGTGGAGGTCAGTCTTCATAGCGGATCCTTGTGATGGTGCGGTTCTGAGCTATTCAGAACCAGGGAAGTCTGCGGTGCAAACGCACCAAACATCAATCTTATCAGCATCGGCGCGGCGTTGCCACACGGGTCGCCGCGCTAGCTTGTGGCTCTGGCCGCATAACGACCGTTTTCACTCGAAAGCGAAATATTCATTCCGAACGTTTCGGTCAAGGAATCGGACGTGAGAGTCTGCTCCAGCGGCCCGGAAGCAACGATTCGACCGTCGCGCATCAAGAGGACGTGCGTAAAGCCGACCGGAATCTCCTCGACGTGATGAGTCACCATAATCATTGCCGGCGTGGAAGGCGCCTGGGCGTATCCACCCAACAACGTCAGCAGTTCCTCTCGAGCACCGAGGTCGAGGCTGGCGCTCGGTTCATCGAGCAGGAGAAGCTCGGGATCGGTCATGACGGCACGCGCAATCTGAACTCTCTTCTGCTCACCGTCCGAGAGCGTTCCGAAAGTGCGGTCAGCCAGATGGGCAAGTTTCCATTCCGCAAGCACGCGCAACGCGCGTCGCTCGTCAACATTCTCATACGACTCGTTCCACCTGCCGACTACCGAGAAGGCGGCGGTGAGAACAACGTTGAGAACCGTCTCGTTCGGCGGTACGCGCTTGGCGAGCGCCGACGAGGCAAATCCGATTCGGGGCCGGAGTTCGAAGACGTCAGTCCGGCCGAGGCGCTCACCCAGAATTGTCACCGAACCGCTTGTTGGGTGATCGAGCGTGTCCGCGAGCTGCAGCAACGTCGTCTTACCTGCCCCATTCGGGCCAAGGATCACCCAGCGCTGATCGTCGGCGACCTGCCAGTCCAGGTGGGAAACGATCTCCCGTGCGTTTCGGCGGACGACAACGTCGGAGAAATCGAGAACCTGCGTCATGGCCTCAAGCTTAACGGCCCGACGCCGCAACCTCCGCGTACAACGCGGCTGTCTGAGCCGCAATCGAGCCCCAACTGAAGTCGTCCGCGGCGCGTTGCCGACCCGCTGCACCGTACGCAGCTGCCTGATCACGGTCTGCGACTACTTCGTTCAGAGTCCTTGCAAGGTCCGCAACAAACTTGTCGGGGTTTACCGGAGTTCCCGTGCCATCTTGCAGCTGCTCGATCGGCACGATTCGCCCGGTCACACCGTCAACGACAACTTCCGGAATTCCGCCGGTGGCCGTTCCCACCACTGCCGCGCCGCACGCCATTGCCTCAAGGTTGACAATCCCCAGCGGTTCGTAAATCGACGGGCACACGAATGTCGTCGCTGCTGTCAGAATCACGCACAGATCCCGCCGCGGTAGGTGTCGGTCAATCCAGACCACTCCAGTACGAGTGGTCTGGAGCGCTGCCACAAGAGTTTCGACTTCCGCCAGAATTTCTGGAGTATCAGGGGCGCCTGCACACAGCACGATCTGCACTTCCGGTGGCAGCTGCTCGACGGCTCGCAGCAGGTAGGGAAGCCCCTTTTGACGTGTGATTCGACCAACGAAGACAACCGAAGGACGCGCAGGGTCGATCCCGAGCGCACGAAGGGCGTCGCTGTCGTAGACGGGTTGCCAAGCCTCCACATCAATCCCGTTGTAGATCACTCGAACCTTTTCAGGATCGAGAGCGGGATAGCTGCGCAAGATATCGCGGCGCATGCCATCACTCACTGCGACGACAGCTGCAGCGGATTCATACGCCGACTTCTCGATGTAGCTGGACACGGCATACCCGCCGGCCAGCTGCTCGGCCTTCCACGGGCGCAGGGGCTCGAGGCTGTGCGCCGTCACGATGTGCGGGATTCCGTGAAGCAAGGATGCGACGTGACCGGCGAAGTTCGCATACCAGGTGTGGGTATGGACGACGTCGGCCCCGGCGACGTCTGAAACGATCTCGAGGTCAATTCCCATCGTCTGGATCGCGGCATTCGTTGCCGCCAATTCGCGCGGCACTACATACGAAGTCGTCTCGGGTTCATCCCGATCTGCACCAAAAGCTCGCACTCTGACATCGAGTGAAGTGCGGAGCGCTTTCACCAGTTCAGTGACGTGTACACCTGCACCGCCATAGATCTCAGGTGGATATTCCTTAGTGACGATATCGACGCGCATGTCAAGGACGCTAGTACACGTGGGGTGAGGGGCATAGTCTTGGCGCATGCCTGCTGCCCCCAAGGTTTTCGGAATCATTCTCGCCGGCGGAGAGGGCAAGCGCCTGATGCCGCTCACCGCCGACCGAGCCAAGCCCGCTGTGCCCTTTGGCGGTCAATACCGCCTTATTGACTTCGCCATATCCAATCTCATCAACTCGGGACTTGGACAAATAGTCGTACTCACGCAGTACAAGTCCCATAGCCTCGACCGCCACGTGTCACAAACCTGGCGGATGTCTCCGCTTCTTGACTCGTATGTCACATCTGTTCCGGCACAACAGCGTCTCGGGAAGCGATGGTTCTCGGGGTCTGCGGACGCAATTCTGCAGAGTCTCAACCTCATCAACGACGAGAAGCCCGACATCGTGGTCGTGGTCGGTGCCGACCACGTCTATCGGATGGATTTCCGGCAAATGTTAGAGGCTCACATCGAATCGGGAGCATCAGCAACCGTCGCAGGCATTCGTCAACCCATCGGGATGGCGAATCAGTTCGGAGTCATCGATGTCGAAGAAAGCGACCCGACTCGCATCCGCCAGTTCTTAGAGAAGCCGCAGGAGATTTCGGGCCTGCCCGACAGTCCCCACGAAATCCTCGCCTCGATGGGTAACTACATTTTCAACACCGACGCTCTTATTGCGGCCGTCGAGGCTGACGGGGAACTTCCCACGTCGAACCACGATATGGGCGGCGACATCGTGCCTTACTTCGTAAACCGCGGAGAAGCAGCCGTCTACGACATGAAGCGCAATGACGTACCCGGCTCCACAGAACGCGATCGTTCCTATTGGCGCGACGTAGGGACGATCGACTCGTTCTTCGATGCGCACATGGATCTCATCTCGACGCTGCCGATCTTCAACCTGTACAACATGCAGTGGCCGATCCATTCCCAGCTCGTCAACTCGCCGCCCGCGAAGTTCGTCCGAGACTCGGTCGGTCGTATCGGTAACACGATCGATTCCATCGTCTCGCTCGGCTCGGTTCTCTCGGGCACACACCTCGAGCGCAGCGTCGTCGGACCATGGACTCTGGCCGAGGCTGGCGCTACGGTCACCGATTCGGTTCTCTTCGACCGAGTACATGTCGGAGCCGGCGCACGAATCCATCGCGCGATTCTCGATAAGAATGTCGTCCTCGCAGACGGCGCAACCGTCGGGGTCGATCGAGAGCGGGACCTTGCCCGAGGTTTTGCGGTAACTGAGTCTGGCATCACCGTTGTCGGAAAGAACGTTTACGTCGACGCGTGATTCGCAGACACCGAGGGTTCGATAACGTGAACTGGTGACAAGCCAAAACCACGCGCGCTTCCTCGTTGTCCTCGACGCCGACTCGACTCTCATCCGCAATGAAGTCATCGAGCTCATCGCGGATGAAGCTGGACGCGGTGCTGAAGTGGCTGCTGCAACAGAAGCCGCCATGCGCGGAGATATCGACTTCGCAACCAGCCTCAGATCGCGTGTATCCGCTCTCCGTGGCGTGCCATTGAGCGCATTTGAGCGCGTGCTGGCTCGTATTGAAGAAACCCCCGGGGTCAGACAGCTCACATCTACGGTCCATGACCGTGGTGGCATCGTGGGGGTCGTTTCCGGCGGCTTCCACGAGATTCTCGATACTGTCGCACCCGACCTCGGTATCGACGTTTGGCGCGCTAATCGCCTCGGTATCGAGAATGGTGCACTATCAGGTGAGGTCCGTGGCGAAGTGGTCGATGCCGAAGCGAAAGCAGACTCTCTGCTTCAGTGGGCCCGTGAGCACGGAGTCTCGAGAGACCAAACCTTCGCCATTGGCGATGGTTCAAACGACCTTCAGATGATGAAAGTCGCCGCCCTCGGCTTGGCATTCAACGCGAAGCCGATCGTTAAGGTCCACGCAGACCTTGTGATCGGACGCGTCGACTTGTCCGAGGTCATTGCACTGCTTCCTCGGTGAACGAGAAACCGCGCCCAGTGCGCGGGTCCGACACGTCGCGTGTCAGTGGCCCATTCCGAGCCCGCCATCCACAGGGATGACCGCTCCCGAAATATAGGCCGCGTCATCAGAAGCGATCCACGACACTACCCCAGCTACTTCGTCAGCAGTGGCAAAGCGTCCAGCAGGAATATTTCGCTTGTACTCTGCCTGCGTCTCATCGGGCAAGGCTGCTGTCATGTCTGTTTCGATGAAACCGGGAGCCACGACGTTGGCGGTGATACCGCGTGAACCGAGTTCCCGCGTGAGTGATCGAGCAAAACCGACGAGACCACTCTTTGAGCTCGCGTAGTTGATCTGTCCGGCCGACCCGTAGAGCCCGACAACACTAGAAATGAGGATGACCCGTCCCCAGCGCGCTTTGAGCATCCCTTTCGACGCGCGCTTGACGACTCGAAAAGCGCCACCGAGGTTTGTCGCAACGACCGAATCGAAGTCTTCCTCGGACATGCGAAGAAGCAGAGTGTCTTTGGTAATGCCGGCATTGGCGACTACTACCTCGATCGGCCCGAGCTCGCGTTCGATTTCGGCGAATGCCAGATCCACGCTTTTCGCATCTGTCACGTCTGCGCGCACGGTGAGCGTTCCTGCCGGACCCTCACCCGATCGCGCGGTGACGGCCACCTTCGCGCCCTGCGCCACAAATCGCTCAGCGATAGCGCGACCGATTCCGCGATTTCCGCCGGTGACAACGACAACACGACCTGAAGACACAACAACTCCTACGAGAAAATGGGTGGGTCCGCTAAGCCTACAGAGCCAAGGTTTGACACCTGATGCTCACACTGCGAATCTGAGAGAAACGACGAAAGGGAAGTCCCGTGAGCAATTCCGACCCCAACAGCGGACAGCCCGATTACAGCGCGGGTTCGCCGGTCCCACCGACTCCCCCGACTCCCGACATGTACGCACCGCCGGCGCCCTATCAAACGCCCGGCTATGCATACCAGGCGCAGCCTCCGATGAATTCAATGGCCATCATCGCTTTCGTCTCGTCACTCGTCGGAATGTTCGTGCTCCCGCTTATCGCATCCATCGTGGCCGTTATCACTGGTCACATCTCCCTCAAACAGCTCAAGAGCAGCGGTGAATCCGGGCGCGCACTCGCACTCTCGGGGACGATCATCGGTTGGGTCGGAGTGGGAATCTGGGCGTTGGTCATCGTGGGGTTCTTGATCTTCTTTGTCTTCGCCATCGGCATCGCCGCTTCTACCTCTAACGGTTACTACTCTTAACCCGTGGTAGCGGTGCACCGGCGTAGGCTGGATGCACCGTGAAACCTTCGCCGAAAACCCAATCCGCTACGTCGCTGCCGCGCGCCCCTCGCGAGGACTCTGACGCTCGAAACACGCGGTATCTCGTGATGATGGTTATTCGCGTGATCTGCTTCATTTTGATGGCGACAATCACGCCGTTCGGCTGGTACACGTGGGTTTTCGCAGTGGGAGCGGTTTTTTTGCCCTACGTGGCGGTTATCATCGCGAACGTCGGCCGAGAATCAGACGTCCCCGAACGAGAGCTTCCTGACCGAGAGCTTGCAGCGGAGAGCGAGAAGCCCACGCCACAAGCTGAAGCGCCAGCAGTATTCCGAATCACTGAGTCCCCAAAAAACCCGGAGAATCCAACGTGACAAGTGACGTGACAGGTGATGTCACGTGCTCGCGCGCCGGTTGCCGCGAGCCCGCTATGTGGCGAATTGACTGGCGCAACCCGCGAATTCACGACGCAGACCGCCGCAAAACGTGGGTCGCTTGTAGTGAACATATGCCTTTTCTTCGCGACTATCTTTCGAATCGAGCGTTTCCCGTCGAAGTCGATTCACTCGTAAAACCTGCAGGTGAAATAGCATGAGCAGCACCCTGAGTCCAGCCGCCCGCACCCGATGGCGTTGGACCGGTTACGTCGCGATCGCGATTGTCTTCGCGATCGTTTGTGCCTTTTTGTCTCACTGGCAGTTCAGCCGAAATTCCGCGAGAAGCGCGGAGCTCGCGCTCGTCGAATTGAACTATGACGCCGACGCGGTGCCGGTCGAAGAGATGATCCCGGAACCGGACGTCTTTACGGCGGGAGACGAGTGGCATCCCGTCACTCTTCAGGGGCGATACATCCAGAACGAACAGTTGCTCGTGAGAAATCGCGCACGCGGGGGTACCTCGGCTTTTGAAGTACTGGTGCCGTTCCAGTTGGAAGACGGCAGAGTTTTCCTCGTCGATCGTGGATGGGTACCACCCGGAGAAGGGGCGCTTCCGGAGGATATTCCAGAAGCGCCGACCGGCGAGGTTACGGTCACTGCTCGCATTCGCGAGGGAGAAGCCCTTCCGACATCAGGACGATCGGCTCCGGAAGGTCAGGTGCCGACGATAAACCTCGAGCTTATCGATGAGATGCTCGACGCGGACATTGATACCAGCGCCTATCTCTTGATGGATTCAGAAGAGCCGGCGCCAGCAACATCACCGAATTCGATCGATTCCCCATCCGATGACCCTGGGCCCTACCTGTCTTACGCTGTGCAGTGGATACTGTTCGCCATCATGGGATTCATCTTCATCGGTTACATCATTCGCACTGAGTTGCGCCACCGCCGCGAAGACGAAGACGAAGACGATGACCCCGAAGACGACGAGCCGGTTCAAGGTCGACCCCGTCGCGCTATTTTCACCCGTGGGCGCGATCAAGACATGGACGACGAGGATGCTCTCCTCGACCACGTGCGCTAACTACGCGAGAGTGATGAGGTCCACGTAGTCGCGGCCCCAAATATCTTCGACGCCGTCAGGCAGGATGAGCACGCGTTCCGGGTTCAACGCCTCTACAGCACCTGCATCGTGAGATACCAAAACAACAGCACCCTCGTAGTGAGCGAGCGCGCCGAGAATCTCGTCACGTGAAGCCGGGTCAAGGTTGTTTGTCGGCTCATCGAGAAGCAACATATTGGCCGAGGAGACGACAAGCGTTGCCAGCGACAAACGAGTCTTCTCGCCACCGGAGAGAACACCCGCGGGTTTCAGCACATCATCGCCCGTGAAGAGAAACGAACCGAGCACTTTGCGGGCTTCTGTCGCAGTGATATCCGGCGCGGAAGACATCATGTTCTCAAGCACAGACCGATTGACGTCAAGGTTCTCGTGCTCCTGCGCGTAATAACCGATCTTCAGCCCATGGCCCGGCTCGAGCTGACCGGTGTCGGGGGCATCGACGCCGGCAAGAATTCGCAAAAGAGTGGTCTTACCCGCACCGTTGAGTCCGAGCACGACAACTTTCGAGCCGCGGTCGATTGCGAGATCGACGTCCGTAAAGATCTCGAGCGATCCGTAAGACTTCGAAAGTCCGGACGCCATGAGCGGCGTCTTTCCGCACGCTGCTGGTTTCGGAAAGCGAAGTTTTGCGACCCGTTCGTCCTGGCGCACATCATCGAGGCCGGAGAGCATCTTCTCTGCTCGCGCGACCATCTGGTGCGCAGCAGCAGCCTTCGAAGCCTTTGCGCCAAACTTTGCGGCCTGAAGCTGAAGCGCAGTTGCCTTCTTCTCAACGTTGACGCGCTCTTTCTTGCGCCGCTCTTCGTCAGCAACACGCTGGCGGAGATAGTTCTTCCAGTTCATGTTGTACACGTCGATGATTTGACGATTCGCATCAAGGTAAAAGACTCGATTTACCGTCTCACCGACGAGCTCAACATCGTGACTAATCACGATCAGCCCACCCTTGTAACCCTTGAGGAACTCACGAAGCCACACGACGGAATCGGCATCAAGGTGGTTAGTCGGCTCGTCGAGAATCATCGTTTGAGCGTCAGAAAACAGGATGCGTGCAAGCTCGATGCGACGGCGTTGACCACCCGAGAGAGTCTTCAGCGGTTGATCGAGAATACGGTCGGGAAGCGAGAGGTTGTGTGCGATCGAAGCGGCCTCAGCTTCGGCGGTATAGCCGCCGAGTGACTCGAAGCGCTCCATCAGGTTGCCGTACCGACGCATGGCGCGATCCGCTACATCAGGATCTTCGTCCGCCATCGCAAGCGATGCCTCGACCATTCCCAGAGAAATCGTTCCGAGCCCACGCGCGTCGAGGATACGTGTCCTCGCGAGCATCTCAGGATCACCAGAGCGTGGATCCTGAGGAAGGTATCCCAGTTCGCCACGGCGCTCCACGCTCCCGTCGGCCGGAAGCAGATCACCGGCCAAAACTTTGGTCAACGTGGTCTTGCCGGCGCCGTTTCGACCGACGAGTCCAATCTTGTCGCCGTCTGACACTCGGAAAGAGACGTCTGACATCAGCACGCGGGCGCCCACGCGAATTTCTAGATCGTGCACCGCGAGCACAGTGATCGTCCATTTCTTTTAAGGGGAAGGGAACAAGAGTGACCGATGGCCAGCCCTCTACTATAAGCGAGACAGTAGAGCGCACGCTCCACCGGCATCTCCGAGGTCAGCTACTGCGGCCAAAGCCGCCGCGTCTCCCCGTACGAAAAGAAGGTGGGCCTTCAGGAAACGCTGGAGGCCCACCTTCTTTTTGATTTATACAGATTCAAATAGAGAACCCGAGTGCACGCATCATGTCTCGACCATCATCCGTGATGCGTTCGGGCCCCCACGGCGGCATCCATACCCAATTGATTCGGAATCGCTCTACGACATTGTCGAGAGCCTGTGCCGTTTGCTCTTCGAGCACGTCCGTCAGAGGGCACCCAGCCGACGTGAGCGTCATATGGATGACGAGAGCATCGTTCTCGTCATCCCAGGCGAGATCGTAGATCAGGCCGAGATCCACTACATTGATCCCAAGTTCGGGATCCATGACGTCCTTCAGGGACTCGGTGACCTCGTCAAACTTATCCGGGCTAAGTGTCGCCGTCATGATGCGATCTTACGCTTCCGCATCGACTACAGGCTCGAGAAAGCGGTCGTAACCCTCGTCTTCAAGTCGCGCTGCTAGCTCTGGGCCACCCTCTTCAGCAACGCGTCCCGCGACGAGCACGTGGACGTAGTCGGGGGTGATGTACTTGAGAATCCTCGTGTAGTGCGTGATGAGAAGCACGCCGAGGCCCGTCTCTTCTTTTGCACGGTTGACGCCTTCGGACACGATCTTCAACGCATCCACATCGAGGCCCGAGTCGGTTTCATCGAGTACTGCGAACCGCGGCTTCAGTAATTCGAGCTGGAGAATCTCGTGACGCTTCTTCTCTCCGCCCGAGAAGCCCTCGTTAACGTTGCGCGAGGCGAACTTCGGATCCATCCGAAGCCCCTTCATCGACTGCTTCACATCTTTGGTCCACGTGCGAATCGAGGGGGCCTCACCGTCAATGGCGGTCTTCGCGGTGCGAAGGAAGTTCGTCACCGTCACACCGGGGATCTCCACCGGGTACTGCATGGCGAGAAACAGTCCAGCACGCGCACGCTCGTCAACAGTCATGGCCAGCACGTCTTCACCATCGAGGGTGATTGTCCCGCTTGTCACGGTGTACTTTGGGTGGCCGGCGATCGTGTACGCCAGAGTTGATTTACCAGAACCGTTCGGGCCCATGATGGCGTGCGTCTCACCCGTACGGAGGGTGAGCGTGACGCCATTAAGGATGGGCGTGGTTCCTTCTTCCGTGTCGACCGTGACGTGCAGGTCGCGGATCTCGAGGACAGACATCAGATTTCCTTCTTCACAGTGGGATCGATGAGCACATCGTCGCCGTCGATTAAGACGGCGTATACGGGTACCGGCTCATACGCGGGTAGGTTGAGGGGCTTTCCAGTGCGCAGCGAGAACGCCGAACCGTGAGCCCAGCACTCGAGGGTTTCGCCTTCGACGAATCCGTCGGCCAGAGATATGTCGCCGTGAGTGCACACGTCTCCGATCGCGTGTACCTCGCCAGCGCTATCGAGCACAACGGCGATGGCAACACCATCGACCTCCACACGCGTGGCAGCGTCTTGTTCAAGCTCGCTCAGCGCGCACACGCGAGTCGCGGTCATTGAACGACCTCTCGTGTCAGTTCGGCCTCGATTGCCGTCATGAGTTCGGCTTCGAGCGAGTCGATGCCGATCTTTTGCACGATTTCGGTGAGGAAGCCCATCACAACGAGGCGTCGTGCTTCTTCCTCTGAAATTCCTCGGGCTTGCAGGTAGAACAACTGCTCGTCATCGAACCTGCCGGTAGCGCTCGCGTGTCCTGCGCCACGAATGTCACCTGTTTCGATCTCGAGGTTCGGGATCGAATCCGCCCGCGCACCCTCGGTCAGAACGAGGTTGCGGTTGGCCTCATACGAGTCGGTGCCGGTAGCTTCGGCGCCGATGAGCACATCACCGATCCACACCGTCCGGGCAGCAGTGCCCTGGAGCGCGCTCTTGAAGAGAACATCTCCGCGTGTCTGGGCACCCTTATGGTGCAGGTAAACCTGACTTTCGAGGTGCTGACCGGCGTCGGCATAGCTCAACCCGAACATCTCACCGGCGGAGCCTGACCCCGAGAGCTGCAAGCTCGGGTTCACGCGGGTCACTGCTCCCCCGAAGCTGACGATGGTGTGACGAAGTGTTGCATCACGATCGACACGTGCTTGATGGGATGCCGCGTGTACTGCGTCATCGTCCCACTGCTGCACCGAAACGACCTCTAGGTGAGCACCGTCACGAACGATAATCTCTACGTTCTCACCGAACGCAAGACTTCCGTGGTGGCGAAGAACAACTTTTGCCCGGGACTGCGGCTCAGCTTCAATAACGATGTGCGCGTGCGCCAGGCCGCCGTGTCCCTGCACTGTAAGGACTACTGGCTCGCCGATTTCGACACCATTGGGGATGCTAATGTGCGTCGCGCTCTTGTCCTGTTTCCAGGTCACAGCAGAAACACGGTCCTCCGGGACGAAGAACTCGCCCCGCGGCAACTCACTCGACGCGAGCCGGCCTACGTTCACGACGCTCGGGGCGTTCACCGTGATAGTGACGGCTTCCAACTCATCGGCTTCATCGCGCAGGAGAGGTTCGAGAACTTGTTGCGGGGTGTGCTTCCAGTTGACCTCGCGGCCAGTAGGAATTCCGAAATCCTCAGGATCGAACGACGTGGGACGTTCTGATCGCGTTTGAACCGGCACGAACGCCGCGGCAGGATCGATATGACCCTCCGCTGCATTCACGGGGGTCTGAATGGCAGAACTCATCAGCCGACGGATCCTTCCATGCCCATCTCAATGAGCTTGTTAAGTTCGAGTGCGTATTCCATCGGGAGCTCCCGTGCAATCGGTTCGATGAACCCTCGCACGATCATGGCCATAGCTTCGGCCTCGTCCAGGCCCCGGCTCATCAGATAGAAAAGCTGTTCCTCGCTGACCTTCGAGACGGTCGCCTCATGTCCGAGCTGAACATCATCGACGCGAATGTCGATTGCGGGGTACGTGTCACTTCGCGAAATCGAATCCACAAGAAGGGCATCGCATCGCACAGTATTCGCCGAGTGGTGTGCATTCGCATCCACGCGCACTTCGCCGCGATATCCGGCCCGGCCACCACCGCGAGCAATGGACTTCGAAACGATGGATGACTGGGTGTATGGCGCCATGTGAATCATTTTCGCGCCGGCATCTTGATGCTGGCCCGGTCCGGCGAACGCCACTGAGAGCGTCTCGCCCTTAGCGTGCTCTCCCATAAGGAAGATCGAGGGGTACTTCATCGTCACCTTGGAACCGATGTTTCCATCGACCCACTCCATAGTGGCACCCTCGTGTGCAACGGCTCGTTTGGTCACCAGGTTGTAGACGTTGTTGGACCAGTTCTGAATCGTTGTATAGCGCACGCGCGCGTTCTTCTTGACGATGATCTCCACGACAGCGGAGTGCAATGAGTCGCTCTTGTAAATAGGAGCCGTGCACCCTTCGATGTAGTGCACGTAGGAGCCCTCGTCGGCGATGATCAGCGTGCGCTCGAACTGACCCATGTTCTCGGTGTTGATTCGGAAATAGGCCTGAAGCGGAATTTCGACGTGGACGCCCGGGGGCACGTAAACGAAAGAGCCGCCCGACCAGACTGCCGTGTTCAGCGCCGCAAATTTGTTGTCACCGGCGGGGATTACCGAACCGAAATACTCTTCGAAGAATTCCGGGTGTTCACGCAACGCCGTGTCGGTGTCCATGAAGATGACGCCCTGCTCTTCCAGGTCCTCTCGGATCTGGTGGTAGACGACCTCTGACTCGTACTGAGCCGCGACACCGGCGACCAGCCGCTGCCGCTCTGCCTCCGGAATACCCAACTTCTCGTAGGTATTCCGAATATCCTCGGGGAGGTCTTCCCAGCTTTGCGCCTGCTTCTCGGTTGAGCGGACGAAGTACTTGATGTTGTCGAAGTCGATCGCGCTGAGATCTGCACCCCACGTGGGCATCGGCTTCTTCCCGAAGAGCTGAAGTCCTTTGAGGCGATTCTTCAACATCCATTGAGGTTCGTTTTTGAGGGCGGAAATATCCCGCACAACGAGGTCGTTAATACCTCGCTTGGCGCTCATTCCAGCCGCGTCGGCGTCGTGCCACCCGAACTCGTAGACTCCAAGTCCATCGAGTTCTGGCCGATCGATAAGCACATCAGACATTGCGTCTCACTCTCCTTTCGGTACCCAACGGTTTCAGCCGTGCCGGCATTCCTTACCTTCTGTGGAGTGCGAAGGGGAATACCGCTAGTGGGACCGCTCATTCGGCGCTGGCTTCGACGCGCCTAGACTGTCTTCGATGCGGAACGCGTTTGCGTTGCATCCCGACACCACCGATTCTACAGGTAACGCCCCTTCGCCGGGCCGCCGTTATCGCTCGGCGCGCTGCGCAGAGCGCACCCTCAGGAGGCAAGACGCGATGTCCGCGCAGCCCACATCTCCCTCAACAATGTCAAAGTGGCGTCGCCTCGCCCGCTGGCTTCCCGCGCGTGTCGACAAACGAGTCATTGCTGCTGCATGGGTCACGCTCATCGTGCAGGTGGGGATCGTCGGCACCGGAGGCCTCGTGCGCCTCACTGGTTCAGGCTTGGGGTGCCCGACGTGGCCGCGGTGCACAGAAGGTTCTTTCGTAGCGACCGAGGAAATGGGTATTCATGGCGTCATCGAATTCGGCAACCGGCTTCTGACGTTCGTGCTCGTCATCGTCGCGATAGTGACGTTTTTGCTTGTCGTGCGCATGCGTCGGCAGCGCCGCGATCTCTTCTGGCTCTCACTTGTGATCGGGCTCTACATTCCGCTCCAGGCCATCATTGGCGGCATCACTGTGCTTTCGAATCTCAACCCCTACGTTGTCGGACTGCACTACGTAGCATCCGCAATCCTTGTGGCATTCTCAGCCGTGTTCGTCACGCGGGTCTATGCCAGTCCGGGACCGCGGGTCAGAACAGTACCCAACTGGTACTCACTCACAGTGCATTTCACAAGCTTTGCGGTAGCCGTAACTGTCGTCGTCGGAGTGCTCGTCACGGGATCTGGACCGCACTCTGGTGACGGCGGTGCAAGTCGAAATGGCTTGGATCCCGCATTCATGCAGCATGTCCACTCCTGGCCGGCGTACGTGACGCTTGCCCTCACGCTTGTCCTGCTGGCGGGAGCGTGGCGCACACCTCCCACGCTCCGATTGCGGTTGTGGACTGCGCTTCTCTTGGCCACCGAGGTAATGCAGATCGCGGTGGGTTTGTGGCAGGCTCGAACGGGACTTCCTATCGTGTTGGTCAACATCCACATGGTTCTCGCGATGGTCCTTGTCGCTGCCATGGTCGCGGTCGCAATGCATGTCAAGCAGCCCGACGAACTCGGGGCCGCGAGCAGATGACAGTGAATGCGTAACGCACAGTAAATGCATAGCTGATCCATCGATGCCGCTACATCGCGGCAGTGAACATAGAAAACATGCGTCGGCGGAATGCGCCGACCACACCCATGAGAGGCCTTAAATGAACAACCGTCCCCGTTTGTATCGCAGCATTCCCTACTGGGTGCTTGTCATCGCGTCGATCGCGGCAGTTGCCTACGGCGCGTGGTTGACAGTCGACAAGCTGTCGATCATGACAGCAACGCTCGCCGACGGAACAGCCACGGGTGTCGAGGTTTATGCCGGCCAGGCGTGGGTAGCCTTCGCGGCTGCCTTCGTTGCTGCGGGTCTTATCGGCCTCGTTGCAGCCCTCGCCCTCGCCGTAGCGCGCTCGGTGTTCTCGACAACCGCTCCCGCTGCTGTCGAAGTCGTTGAAATCGTCGAAGAACCGGTCTCCGAGCCCGTCGTAACCGATGATGTTGCCGACGACACCACCGCTCCGGTCGTCGAGTCCGACGCCGCCACGACCCAGCGCTAACGCTTCGCGACTTTCGCTAACGAAAAAGAGTGTGTCGCCCGCTTGCGGGGACACACTCTTTTTCGTTGTCGTGGCTTGCTAAAAAGGAAGCAGAGGATCGATCGCGATAGCGACGAACAGCAACGTCAAATAAGTGATCGACGCATGGAATACACGCATCGGACGCGGCTCAATTCCGAGCACCGCTCTTGCGTACAACCGGTGAGACTCGTAAATGAACCAACCACCGAAGACGAGTGCAGAAACGCTGTAAACAAGACCCATCTGCGCGACTGGGATGAGAAGCAACGAACAAGCAATTGTTGCCCACGCATAGAGAATGACCTGCAGACCGACCTGAGACCCGGAGCGGGTGGAACCGAGCATCGGAACGTCAACTTCGTCGTACTGAGCCTTGTACTTCATCGACAACGGCCAATAGTGCGGCGGGGTCCAGAGAAAAACGAGGACGAACAAGATGACGGCGCTCCAAGAAAGCGTGCCAGTGACTGCGGACCATCCGATGACCACTGGAAAACAGCCAGCGATGCCGCCCCAGACGATGTTCTGCTCGGTGCGCCGCTTCAGCAGGATCGTATAGATGACGACGTAGAAGAAGATTGCGGCCGCCGACAACGTCGCGGCGAGCCAGTTCGTCGTGACGAGGAGCCACACGGTCGAAAAAACTGTGAGCGTCCAAGCGAAAACGAGCGCGCCTCGCGGGGTCACTTCTCCCGTGACGAGAGGTCGATTTATCGTGCGCTGCATATGTGCGTCGATGTCCCGGTCGAGATACATATTGAACGTCGCTGCAGCGCCGGCACTCATGGAACCGCCGATGACGGTCGCGAGCACGAGCCAAAGGTTCGGAAGCCCGCGTTCCGCGAGAATCATCACGGGCACGGTCGTGACAAGAAGAAGCTCGAGCACACGAGGCTTGGTGAGCGCGACATACGCGCCAATTTTTCGCCCAAAAGAGGAACCAGCTGATGCCTCGATTGCCGACGTCGTCGTGATGTCCATCGTCCCCACTATCGGCTGTTACAAAGTCTGTCCAAGTCTATTGCATCGCGCTTCGGGGCTGGCACGACTACCCAGCTCTCACACTAAGCGGGAGAATATTACGGAGCTAGGCACGACGCGAACCCCTCAACCGGAGCGCGGTCGCTATGCTGAAATCACAGGCGCAGCTCGCGCAATCCCGATTTCTCCTCCGTCGCTCCGGCGCGCGGGAATAACGGATGCGTCAGGCGCGCTCCCTCTTCTTTAGGAAAGGTGGTCCGGGTGTCGGAACTGCAATGGGACGAGATTGACCAGCGCGCTGTGGACACAGCTCGCGTACTCGCGGCGGATTCCGTCGAGAAAGTGGGAAACGGCCACCCTGGTACGGCCATGAGCTTGGCGCCAGCCGCCTATCTCCTGTACCAGCGCGTGCTTCGCCACGATCCAGCCGACCCGCATTGGCCAGGGCGCGACCGCTTCATTCTCTCGGCCGGCCACTCGTCCTTGACGCAGTACGTTCAGCTTTATCTCGGCGGTTTCGGACTCGAACTCGACGATCTCAAAGCTCTGCGCACCTGGGGCTCGCTTACCCCCGGACACCCCGAGTACGGCCACACCAAGGGTGTGGAAATGACGACGGGTCCACTCGGCCAGGGGCTTTCCTCATCGGTCGGATTCGCGTACGCCGCGCGCTACGAGCGCGGCCTCTTCGATCCAGATGCTGCGGCAGGCAAGAGCCCGTTTGATCACTTCGTCTACGTGATCGCCTCCGACGGCGACCTCGAAGAAGGCGTCACGAGCGAAGCATCCTCGCTCGCTGGCCACCAGCAGCTGGGAAATCTGGTTGTCATTTACGACTCCAACCAGATCTCGATTGAAGATGACACGAATGTCGCCTTCACCGAAGACGTCGCGAAGCGCTACGAAGCATACGGCTGGCACGTTCAGACCGTGGACTGGAAGAAGACAGGCCAGTACATCGAGGATGCCGCAGCCCTATACGCGGCGATCGAAGCAGCGAAGGGCGAAAGCTCGAAACCATCCATCATCATCCTGAAGACGATCATCGGATGGCCCGCTCCGGGCAAGCAGAACAGTGGCAAGATCCACGGCTCGGCCCTCGGCGCAGACGAGCTGAAGGCTACAAAAGAGGTCCTTGGCTTCGATCCCGAAAAGTCGTTCGAGGTCGACGAGGAAGTGCTCATCCGAACACGTTCGCTTGCCGAGCGCGCTTCAAACGAACGCGAAACGTGGCAGAAAGCCTTCGACGAATGGGCTGTTGCGAACCCCGAGCGCAAGGCCCTGTTCGATCGTCTGCAGGCTCGCGAGCTTCCGGCCGACATCGAATCTGCGCTGCCGACATTCGCCGCGGGTAAAGATGTATCCACCCGCGCAGCATCTGGCCAGGTCATCAACGCTCTCGCGGAACAGTTGCCTGAGCTGTGGGGAGGCTCCGCTGACCTCGCCGAGTCGAACCTGACGACCATCAAGAACGCACCCTCGTTCATTCCTGAGGAATGGTCAACGCACGAGTGGAGTGGAAGCCCCTACGGCCGAGTGCTCCACTTCGGTATTCGCGAGCACGCCATGGGCGCCATCATCAACGGAATCGTTCTCCACGGCCCTACCCGTGCCTTCGGTGGAACGTTCCTCATTTTCAGCGACTACATGCGTCCACCCGTGCGGCTGGCGGCGCTCATGAATGTTCCGTCGATCTTTGTCTGGACTCACGATTCTGTCGCTTTGGGCGAAGACGGCCCCACGCACCAGCCGATCGAACAGATCGCGGCGCTGCGCGCCATTCCCAACTTCGCACTCGTTCGCCCCGCGGACGCAAATGAAACAGCCGAAGTCTGGCTTGAAATGCTGCGCCGTCACGCTGGGCCTTCCGGAATCGCGCTCACGCGCCAGAACATCCCGGTCTTCGAACGCGGCGACGGAGTGGCGTCAGGAGATACCTTCGCTTCGGCTTCCGAAGCAGCGAAGGGCGCTTACGTGCTCGCGGAAGCACCCAATGGAAAGCCCGACGTCATTTTGATCGCGACCGGATCCGAAGTGCAGCTCGCAGTCAACGCACGTGAGGAGCTGAAGAGCGAAGGCGTGAACGCTCGTGTCGTTTCGGCGCCTTCACTGGAGTGGTTCGCCGATCAAGATGATGCCTACCGCGAAAGCGTTCTTCCGGCATCCGTAACTGCTCGTGTTTCCGTTGAAGCGGGTACCGCGCTGAGCTGGCGCGGAATTGTCGGCGACCGTGGGCGCTCAGTATCGATCGAGCACTTCGGCGCTTCGGCTGATTACAAAACACTTTTCCAAAAATTCGGCATCACAACCGAAGCCGTTGTTGAAGCGGCACGCGAAACTCTTAAGGAGAACGCATGAGTACCCCCACCGAACAACTTGCAGCAGCGGGCGTCAGCATCTGGCTCGATGACCTTTCACGCGAACGTATTTCGACGGGCAACCTCCAGGGGTTGATCGTTCAGCGCAACGTCAGCGGAGTGACGACAAACCCCACCATTTTCGCGGGCGCGCTCGCAAAAGGTGAGGCGTATCAAGAGCAGGTGAACGCTCTCTCCGCCGCTGGCGCAAGCGTTGATACCGCGATCTTCGAGATCACGACAGACGACGTACAAGCAGCATCGGACATCTTCCGACCGGTATTCGATGCGACTGGTGGAGTCGACGGCCGGGTGTCGATCGAGGTCTCCCCCGACCTTGCACACGACACCGAGGCAACGATCTCCGAGGCGAAAAAACTGTGGGCAAAGGTCGATCGCCCCAACGCTCTGATCAAGATCCCTGCGACCAAAGCTGGCCTGCCCGCAATCACCGAAGTAATCGGTGCGGGTATCAGCGTCAACGTCACACTGATCTTCAGTCTCGAACGCCACGCTGCTGTTATCGACGCTTACCTCGCTGGTCTCGAAAAGGCCAAGGCTGCTGGTATCGATCTTTCGACGATCCACTCGGTCGCATCTTTCTTCGTGTCGCGTGTCGACACCGAAGTTGACAAGCGCCTGACGGCAATTGGCACGGACGCCGCCACATCACTCAAGAGCGCGGCTGGCATCGCGAACGCACGTCTTGCCTTCGAGCTTTACGAGCGCGAGTTCGCGACGCCACGAGCGACGGATTTGCTGGCGGCTGGAGCGAATGCTCAGCGCCCACTCTGGGCCTCGACCGGCGTGAAAGACCCAGCGCTTCCCGACACTCTGTACGTCACAGAGCTCGTAACGGCGGGAACCGTCAACACGATGCCGGAGAAGACACTCGAGGCCACGTTCGACCACGGAACCATTGCTGGCGACACGATCACCGGCAACTACGCAAACGCGCACAGCGTCTTCGACCAGTTGGCATCCGTTGGAGTCGACTTCAACGACGTCACCCAGGTACTTGAGGACGAGGGTGTCGAAAAGTTCATCGTCTCGTGGCACGAGTTGCAAGAAACCGTCGCAACCGCGCTGAGCGGCGCAACCGAGGGAAACTGATGAGCTTTGAGCTCAAATTGACGGGGCACGTGAAGTCGGTTGTTGACCGTACACTTCCGGGCCTCGTCGCCTCCCTTGTCGCTTCGGGCATCACCGCCCAAGATGACACGCTGTGGGGAACCGCAGCGCAAGATGAAGCTTCTCGTCGACTCGGGTGGGTAAACGCTGTCAGCGTTTCCCGCCCGCTCGTCGCGGAGATTGAGTCGCTACGGGAGGTGCTGCGAGGCCGCGGTGTCGCCCGTATCGTCCTCGCGGGGATGGGCGGCTCATCGCTCGCGCCAGAGGTCATCGCTCAGACTGCTGGCGTCCCACTGGTCATTCTCGATTCCACCGCGCCAGGTCAGGTGCTCGCTGCGATCGATGGTGACGCCGAAGCTGGGGGTTTGGCACAGACTGCGCTCGTTGTCTCATCGAAGTCGGGCTCGACCGTCGAGACCGATTCGGCGAAACGGGCTTTTGAAGTCGCATTCCGCGACATTGGAATCGATCCCGCCGAACGAATCATCGTCGTAACCGATCCGGGTTCTCCCTTGGATACGGCCGCCCGGGCCGAGGGCTACACCGTCTTTAATGCCGATCCGACCGTTGGCGGACGTTACTCGGCACTCACTGCGTTCGGGCTCGTCCCCGCGGGCCTTGCAGGCGTCGACATCAGCGAATTGCTCGATGAAGCAGATGCAACGCTCCTTGAAGTTGCAATCGACTCCCCCGACAACCCAGCCCTCGTGCTCGCAGCAGCTATCGCCGGCGGCGAGCCTCGGCGCGACAAACTCGGTCTGGTAACCGACGGCACGCACATCATCGGGCTCCCCGACTGGATCGAACAGCTGGTCGCAGAGTCCACCGGCAAAGGCGGAACCGGCATCCTTCCCGTTGTACTCCTGCCTGTCTCCCCCGAACTAGAGAGCAAGCCTGCCGATCTCCAAATCGTGAGACTCGTTGGCGAAGCACATGAGTTTCATCTTTTCGCTCACCACGAGGGTGAGATTCTCGTTAGTGGTTCGCTTGGCGCACAGTTCGTGGTGTGGGAGTACGCCACGGCAGTCGCAGGCCGCATTCTAGGAATCAACCCCTTCGACCAGCCAGATGTCGAGTCAGCCAAGTCCGCAACTCGAGGTCTCTTGGATGCGCGCCCCGCGCCGACAACACCCGCCTTCGCACTCGATGGTGTAGAAGTTCGTGTGTCAGATCCCGAGCTTGCGGCGTCCGGGACGATATCGGGTGTGCTCGAAGCCCTTTGGAAGCTCGTCCCAGCTGACGGATACGTAGCGGTTCAGGCATATGTCAACCGCCTTGAACTCTCACAGATTCAAGGGCTACGCGAGCTCGTGGCTGCTGACTCCGGTCGTCCGACGACGTTCGGATGGGGTCCCCGTTTTCTTCACTCAACCGGGCAGTTCCACAAGGGCGGGCCGGCAAACGGGGTGTTCTTGCAGATTCTCGAGAACACCGACGTCGATCTCGAAGTACCCGGACAGTCCTTTACGTTCGGCGAGTTGATCCGCGCTCAAGCTGCGGGCGACGAAGCGGTTCTGGCGAACGATCATGGACGCCCAGTCGTGACTTTGACGCTGACAGATCCGCAAGCCGATGTTCTCTCTTTATTCGAAGCGGCCCAGTAGGAGCAGTTGCTGATGGTGGTAGAAATTTCGCGGGGTAACAATCCGTTGCGCGACCCCGACGATCGGCGTCTTAATCGCATTGCGGGCCCAAGCGCTCTCGTCATCTTCGGTGTGACAGGAGATCTGTCCCGCAAGAAGCTGATGCCTGCTGTGTACGATCTTGCCAACCGTGGTCTCCTTCCACCCGGCTTCGCACTTGTCGGATTCGCCCGACGCGACTGGGAGGATCAGGACTTTGCGAATGTGGTGTACGACGCTGTCAAAGAGCACGCACGCACAGAGTTCCGAGACGAGACCTGGCAGCAACTTCTTCAGGGAATCCGTTTTGTTTCTGGCGAATTCGGTGATCCGGAAGCATTCCGTCGCCTTCGGGAAACAGTCGAAAAGCTCGACGTGGAACGCGGGACGATGGGCAACCATGCCTATTACCTGTCGATACCCCCCAAGGGTTTCGCTGAAGTGGCGAAACAGCTAAAAGATTCTGGTCTGGTCGACGAAACAGCGGACAATCCGGAGGGCTGGCGACGAGTCGTCATCGAGAAACCGTTCGGACACGACCTTGCGTCGGCACGTGAGCTCAACGACTCACTTCGAACCGCATTCCCTGCCGACTCGATTTTCCGCATCGATCACTACCTCGGCAAAGAGACCGTGCAGAACATCCTGGCGCTTCGTTTCGCAAACGAACTCTACGAGCCGCTCTGGAACCGCAACTACGTCGATCACGTGCAGATCACGATGGCCGAGGACATCGGCGTCGGTGGCCGCGCGGGATACTACGACGGAATCGGCGCAGCGCGCGACGTAATACAGAACCACCTGCTGCAGCTTCTCGCCTTGACCGCGATGGAAGAGCCGATTACTTTCAACGCAGCAGATTTGCGTGCTGAGAAAGAGAAGGTGCTTGCGGCAGTCTCGTTGCCGGAGGATCTCTCGGAGGCGACGGCACGAGGCCAGTATGCCGGTGGCTGGCAGGGTGGTGAACACGTGCCCGGCTTCCTCGAAGAGGACGGCATGGACCCAGAATCGGCAACCGAAACGTATGCCGCCATCAAGCTAGAAATCAACACTCGACGTTGGGCTGGTGTGCCGTTCTACCTGCGTGCCGGCAAACGCCTCGGTCGTCGAGTGACGGAGATCGCAGTCGTTTTCAAACGATCTCCGGAACACCTCTTTAGCCGAAGCCAGACATCCGGTCTGGGACAAAATGCGCTTGTCATCCGTGTTCAGCCTGATGAGGGCGTCACGATTCGCTTCGGCTCCAAAGTTCCCGGAGCCGGCACCCAAGTGCGCGATGTGACGATGGACTTCGGATACGGACATGCGTTCACGGAGGCTAGCCCCGAGGCTTACGAACGCTTGATTCTCGACGTACTTTTGGGCGATCCTCCCCTGTTTCCGCGACACGAAGAGGTCGAGCTGAGCTGGAAGATACTCGATCCCATCGAAGAGTTCTGGAGCGCACAAAGCGGACCTCTTGAACAATATTCCCCGGGCTCGTGGGGTCCGGCGGCAGCCGATGAACTCCTCGCCCGTGACGGCCGAACCTGGAGGCGTCCATGATCGTCGATATGCCCGACACGAACGTGAGTAAAATTACGCGCGCACTCGTTAGCGTGCGCGAAGAGGGTGGCGCTGTTGCGCTCGGCCGAGTTCTCACGTTGATCATTGTGACTCGTCACGGTGCTGAGGAAGAAGTAATCGAGGCGGCGAATGATGCGTCGCGAGAGCACCCCATGCGTGTCATCGTGCTCATGATCGGTGAAAGCGATGAAGAACCCCGACTCGACGCTCAAATTCGAGTGGGTGGAGACGCCGGCGCAAGCGAGGTCGTTCTTCTAAGCGCCCACGGGGCGACCGGATCCAACGCCGAGAGTCTGGTGACGGGGCTACTCCTTCCCGATGCTCCTGTGGTCGCTTGGTGGCCCACACAGACGCCGGATCAGCCCTCGCGCTCATCGATCGGCAAGATTGCCCAGCGCCGCATTACGGATGCCGCCACGCAGCCGGATCCTTCGGCATGGGTTGGCGCTCTCGGCGCCCACTACAGCCCTGGTGACACTGATTTCGCTTGGACCCGGATCACGCGCTGGCGCGAGCAGCTCGCCGCAGTCCTCGATCAGCCACCGTTCGAGCCGGTAACCGAGGTTGAAGTTCTCGGCGCCGCTGATTCACCATCCACACCCCTTCTGGCCGCATGGCTCCGGTTAAAACTCGACGTCCCGGTGGTGTGGCGCTATCTCCCGACCGATGAGTGGGCCAGTGGCATCAAGTCCGTGCGACTCACACGGGAAAGTGGCGACACGCTGTTGGAACGTCCAGACGCGGTAACTGCTGTTTTGACCCAACCCGGTCAGCCCAGCCACGATCTCGCGTTCCCGCGTCGTACACTGCGTGAGTGCCTGGCAGAAGAGCTACGAAGCCTCGACCCCGACATCCTTTACGGTCGAGTCATCACGGACGGGTGGGATCTTCTGTCGACCCCGCCCACGGAGGAATGACATGACAAGTACTGTCAGCGAGAAACGCGTCATCATTAGCCCCGATGCCGCGCACCTTGCGGCAATGGTCTCAAAGAAGTTCCTCAATCGCGTTGTGCGTCGTATCGAGGGTGATCGGCTTGCGCACATTGTGCTGACGGGTGGCTCGATGGGTGGAGCTGTCTTGGCAGCCGCTGCGAACAATCCGCTCTCCCAGCAAATCGACTGGTCCAAGGTTCACTTCTGGTGGGGCGACGAGAGGTTTGTGTCCTCAACTGATGCTGACCGCAATGATGTTCAAGCACGTGCCGCTTTTCTCGACGCGATCGACATCCCCGCGTCCAATATCCACGCGGTAGCGTCGACGGATTCCGGGGAGGATATCGACGCGGCAGCTGCAGCGTATGCCGAGGAGCTCGCGCAGTTCGCAACGGCAGAGCACGCTTGGCCAGCCTTCGATATCTGCTTTTTGGGCGTTGGACCAGATGCGCACATCGCGTCTCTCTTCCCAGATCGGGCCGAAATTCAGGTGACTGATCGCGCGACTGTCGCGGTTCGCGACTCCCCGAAGCCGCCACCAAACCGCGTCAGCTTGACTAGACCTGTGATCAATTCAGCAAAACGCGTGTGGCTCGTGATGTCTGGGCCAGATAAGGCGGCAGCACTCGGTCTCGCTTTAGCCGGTGCTAGTTACGAGAGCGTTCCTGCAGCCGGCGCCAAGGGCCGCCGTCGCACGGCATTCTTCGTCGACGAAGCAGCGGCCTCGCAGGTACCGCCCGAACTCATCGACGGAGAATATTAGTTCGACTGTTGTACCGAAGAGAAGAGCGGATACCTCATGGCATCCGCTCTTCTCTTTTACACAGTTAGTACTGGTCAGCTCGGCTGCCCGCGACGTTCGCGAAGCTGTTGCAATGCATCGCCGAGAAGCGTCTCTGCTTCTTCATCGCTGCGACGCTCTTTGACGTATGCCAAGTGTGTCTTGTATGGCTCGTTCCGTGAGAGTGCTGGTGGATTCGCACGATCGCGCCCAGCGGGGAGCCCGGAGTGTGGGGAATCAATCGTTTCTGGAATCTCTTCTTCTGCAATACCGGCAGCAAAATGTCGCACGGTCTCGTTACCGAGCGCGTCCCAGTACGAGATTGAGACGCGATCCGCCTGAAAACCGCGATCTTGCTCGCCCATCGGGCCCGCCCCGACCCGCGTGCCACGAATAGCGTTTCCCCCAGTTGCCATGGTTAGATCCCTTGAAACTTGGTGATGAGGCCGAGGGCCACGATGGAGGTGAACCACGCGAGCGCGAGGATCACAGTGAAGCGATTGAGGTTACGCTCGGCGAGGCCGGATGACCCCAACGCTGAGCTCATACCCCCGCCGAACATGTCGGAGAGACCCCCACCGCGCCCCTTGTGGAGCAGGATGAGAAGGGTCAGCAAGAGGCTCGTGATGCCTAGAAGCACCTGGAGGACGAACTCGAGGATCTGCACAGTCTTTTCGGCCTTTCAGTACGCACCCGTCGAAGCGCACGGTTTTCAAGTATACGGGTAGACGTGTCGCGATCTGTGACCAGATTTCTCCGGTCACAGATCGCTCGACGTCAAACTCCGACGTGCTTCTGGAATCGGATAATTGCTGCGAACTCGTCGGCGACCAAACTCGCGCCTCCGACGAGCGCGCCATCAACGTCAGGTTCACGCATGAAGCTCGCGATGTTGTTGGACTTTACAGACCCGCCGTAGAGCACACGCGTGCGCTCCGCTGCTTCGGTGCCAAGCTTGTCGGCCACGACCGCGCGCAGTGTCGCGCACACTTCCTGAGCTTGTTCAGGCGTCGCAGCTTGACCTGAGCCAATGGCCCACACCGGCTCGTATGCCACCACGATGTCGGCCGCTGCCGGTACGTTCTCCAACGCAGCCTGCAACTGACCGACCGGGACGGCGCTCGCACCGAACTTCTCGAGATCTTCGGCCGTCTCTCCCACGCAAATGACGGGAACGACGCCATGACGCAGTGCGGCTTGCACCTTGCTGGCTACAACCTCATCGTTATCGTTGTGATACTCGCGTCGCTCAGAATGCCCGATGATCACGTACTCGCAATCGAGCTTCGCAAGAAATGCTCCCGAGACTTCACCGGTGTACGCACCGGAATCGTGTGAGGAAACGTCCTGCGCGCCGAGTGCGAATGGAATCTTGTCGGCATCTACCAGCGTCTGCACTGTGCGCAGATCGGTAAACGGAGGAAAGACCGCAACCTCGACTGTGTCAGATTCGTGCTTCGCGTCTTTGAGAGCCCAGTGCAACTTCTGCACGAGAGCGACCGCCTGAAGATGATCGAGGTTCATCTTCCAGTTACCCGCAATAAGCGGCTTTCTGCTTACGACCATCCGAGTACTTCCAATCCGGGGAGTTTCTTGCCCTCGAGGAATTCGAGGCTTGCACCGCCTCCGGTAGAGATGTGGCCGAATGCCGCATCTTCGAAGCCGAGCTGGCGTACCGCTGCTGCCGAGTCGCCGCCACCGACGACGCTGAGGCCGTCTACTTCGGTGAGCGCCCCAGCGACCGTCTTTGTTCCGGCCGCGAAGGCTTCCATCTCGAACACGCCCATCGGACCATTCCAGAACACGGTCTTTGACCGGCGGATGACGTCTGCAAACAGCT
Organism: Microbacterium endophyticum; assembly: GCF_011047135.1. Taxonomy (NCBI): domain Bacteria; kingdom Bacillati; phylum Actinomycetota; class Actinomycetes; order Micrococcales; family Microbacteriaceae; genus Microbacterium; species Microbacterium endophyticum. Next base: position 164,885 of record NZ_CP049255.1, read on the forward strand.
CAGCCGTGCGCGGTCCGATATCCAGGCCGAGTCCCGATGCGCCGAACGGCGTTGCCTCAAGCGCGTCCGCGTCCGCAACGACATGGTCTGCGTCAGCCGCAAACGATGCCGCCACAACGGCGTCCACGGGAAGGACAATCTCCACGCCGCGTGCTTTCGCGTCAGCAATGTAGCCGCGAACCGTTTCGAGTTGGTCTTTCTCCAGCAAGCTGGCACCCACGGAGTGTCCCTGAGCGGCGAGGAACGTGAACATCATGCCGCCACCAACGAGGATCGTGTTGACTCGCGGAAGAAGATGCTCGATCACTCCGAGCTTGTCGCTAACCTTCGATCCTCCCAGCACGACCGCGTACGGACGCTCGGGGTTCTCGGTTAGGCGATCGAGGACCTCGACCTCTTTTTCGATCAAGAAGCCGGCAGCCGACGGCAGGATCTCTGCGAGCTCGAAGACGCTCGCTTGCTTTCGATGAACGACACCGAAACCATCCGAAACGAGAGCGTCGCCAAGTCCAGCGAGCTGCCGGGCGAAAGCGCGTCGCTCGTCTGCATCCTTCGAGGTCTCGCCGGGGTTGAACCGCAGATTCTCGATGACGGTGACGTCTCCGTCTTCGAGAGCTGCGACAGCCTCAGCCGCGGACTCGCCTACGGTGTCCCGCGCAAAAGCAATTGGCTTCCCCAGCAGCTCGGAGAGGCGCTGCGCCACGGGTTCGAGACTGTATTTCGGATTTGGCTCACCGTCGGGGCGTCCGAGGTGTGAGCAAACAATCAAACGAGCGCCCTGATCGATCAGGGCGTTGAGAGTGGGAAGCGTCGCCCGTACGCGACCATCGTCCGTGATGACCCCGTCCCGCAAGGGGACGTTGAGGTCAGCACGGACGATGATCCGCTTACCAGCGAGCGAACCCAACGAGTCGAGGGTACGCAGTGACATGATCGAGTCTCAGAGACGCTCTGCGACGTACTCGGTCAGGTCAACGAGGCGGTTGGAGTAACCCCACTCGTTGTCGTACCAAGCTGACACCTTGACCAAGTTGCCGCTGACGTTGGTCAGCTCCGAGTCGAAGATCGAGGAGTGAGCGTTGAGCTGAATGTCACTCGAGACGATCGGGTCCTCGGTGTACTCGAGGTAGCCCTTGAGGCTGCCATCTGCAGCTGCAGCTTTGTACGCAGCGTTGATCTGCTCAACAGTCAATCCCTCGGTGGGCGTCACGATAGTGAGGTCGACGATCGAGCCGGTGGGAACGGGCACGCGGTATGAAGAACCGCTCAGCTTGCCGTTGAGCTCAGGCAACACCAGACCAATCGCCTTCGCGGCGCCGGTCGAAGCGGGAACGATGTTGATCGCCGCTCCGCGTGCGCGACGCAAGTCGCTGTGCGGGCCATCCTGCAGGTTCTGGTCTGCAGTGTAAGCGTGCGCGGTCATCATGAAGCCGCGCTCGATACCGAAGTTGTCGTTGAAGACCTTCGCGAGAGGTGCAAGGCAGTTCGTCGTGCACGATGCGTTGGAGATGATGACGTCGGTTTCGGGGTTGTAGTCGCCCTCGTTGACGCCCATCACGATGGTGGCGTCATTGCCCGTAGCGGGGGCCGAGATCAGAACCTTCTTCGCGCCACCAGCAATGTGCTTCTTGGCGTCTTCCGCCTTCGTGAAGCGGCCAGTCGACTCGATGACGATGTCAACGCCCAACTCACCCCAGGGGAGGTTCGCGGGGTCGCGCTCTGCGAACACCTTGATGGTTTTTCCGCCCACAGTGATCGATTCGCCGTCGTACGAAACATCCTCTGAGAGGGGTCCGCCAACGGAGTCGTACTTCAACAGGTGAGCGAGAGTCTTGTTGTCGGTGAGGTCATTCACCGCCACGATTTCGATGTCCGCGCCCTGCGCAAGTGCTGCGCGCAGGTAGTTGCGTCCGATACGGCCGAAGCCGTTGATGCCAATCTTGACAGACACGGTGTCTCCCGGTTTCTCTTAGCGCTTTAGCGCCTTCGTTCCCCGGGTGGACGACCCGGAGATGGGGGGTCGTGCGGGTGCGACAACTCCCCGTAAGAAGGTAGCCTCGGAGCCTCGGTGAGCGAGGTCTCCGAGGCATCCTTACCTAATTACGACACTACCAGCAGACCCGCTGCCTTCTCGCGAGCTGTGACAAAACGCTCTTGGACGTTCGCCCAGTTGGCGATGTTCCAGAACGCCTTCACGTAGTCAGCACGGACGTTCTTGTAGTCGAGGTAGTACGCGTGCTCCCATACATCGAGCAGCAACACGGGAACGGTGCCGGCAGCGAACTGTGCCTGCTGGTCGAAGAACTGCTGGATGATGAGGTTCTCGCCGATGGAGTCCCAGAACAGGCCAGCCCAACCGGAACCCTGCACTCCGAGTGCAGCAGCGGTGAAGTGAGCCCGGAACTTGTCGAACGAACCGAAGTTGTCATCGATCGCGGCCTCGAGTTCGCCGGTCGGCTTGTCTCCGCCGTTCGGCGAGAGGTTCGTCCAGAAGATCGAGTGGTTCGTGTGTCCACCGAGGTTGAACGCGAGATCCTTCTCGAGCTTGTTGACGTTTGCGAAGTTCTCGGTGCTACGGGCTTCCGCGAGCTGCTCGAGGGCGGTGTTAGCGCCAGTCACGTAAGCCTGGTGGTGCTTGCTGTGGTGAAGCTCCATGATCGTCGCGCTGATGCTGGGCTCGAGCGCAGAGTAGTCGTAGGGGAGTTCGGGCAGCGTATATGTCGCCATTATCTCTTCTTCCTGTCGGCGCCGCTCAAGGAGATCCTCGCGCGGCGAGGGGGACGCAATCATCCTACCCAGCACCAACGACAGACGCGGGGGGCTTGATTCCCGGAAAACCCGGGTATAGCGAACTTTCAGTCTTCGGCTCCCACAGGAACTGCTGACTCAGTCCCAGGGATGCCGTCGATTTCAGCTTTCTTATCAGCCATCGCCAGCAGACGACGAATGCGTCCCGCGACGGCATCTTTCGTAAGCGGCGGATCCGCGTGGTGGCCGAGCTCGTCGAGGCTCGCGTCACGATGCGCGAGTCGTAGGTCGCCAGCTTCACGGAGATGATCAGGTACCGTATCGGCAAGAATTTCTAGTGCGCGCTCGACGCGGGCGCACGCAGCCACCGCCGCCTGCGCAGACCGACGAAGGTTGGCATCGTCGAAATTGACAAGCCGATTCACACCCGCGCGCACTTCACGGCGCTGCCGAAGCTGGTCCCACTCCTCGGCTGCCAATCGCGCGCCCATTTCATGGAGAGTCTGACGAATGGCTTCACCCTCTCGCACCACAACGCGAGGCACGCCGCGCACTTCCCGAGCTTTCGATGGAACTCCTATGCGGTGCGCAGCACCAACCAGAGCCATGGCCGCTTCCGGAGCAGGGCACGAGATTTCGAGGGCGGCGGAGCGTCCCGGGTCACTCAGACTTCCGGCCGCAAGAAATGCGCCGCGCCAAATTGCGGCCAAGTCCGCCGGAGCACCGGTTGTGAGCTTGTTGGGTAGCCCCCGCACCGGCCGTCTGCGCTGATCGAGGAGGCCTGTCTGTCGAGCAAGCGTCTCTCCCCCATCGATGACACGCACTGCGAAATGGCCAGCCCCCGAGGACTGGACCGCAGCGAGCTGCGGTCGAACGCCGTATATCTCGACAAGATCCCGTGCAACCCGCCGCGCGAGCAGATCAGAGTCAAGCTCAGCCTCAACAGCGACACGGCCGGCGATCGAGTGGAGTCCTCCAGAAAATCTCAGGATCGTCGTCAGCTCTGCGACACGCGCGCTCGGGCGGGGATCACGCAGCCGCAGCAGTTCTGCCTTTACGTCGGCGGTCAGGGGCACGGCTCTCCTCGGGGTCTTACGATTCTCAATGACGTTCCAGCCTACTCGCGACCGAGGTCGCGATGTTTGACTCGGATGGCCACACCGGGAGTATCGCCAAGAACACGGGCGAGTTCACGGGCGATCGCAACAGACCGGTGCTTACCGCCGGTGCACCCGACCGCAACAACCGAATGACGCTTGTTCTCACGCTGATAACCGGCAAGGACTGGGGTCAACGCGGCTGAGTACGCATCGAGAAACGTCCGTGCGCCGTCACGCGAGAGTACGAAATCACGCACCTCTGTGTCTTCACCGGTGAGGTTTCGCAGCTCTTCGACCCAGTATGGATTTGGGAGAAATCTCATGTCAGCGACAATGTCGGCGTCTGGCGGTAACCCATACTTGAACCCGAAGCTCATGATCGTCAGAGTGTGTCGGGCGGAGCCTTGGGCGCTGAAGAGGTCGTACACATGCGACGCCAGCTCGTGCACGTTATACGTCGAGGTGTCGATAACAATGTCCGCGTTTTCACGGATCACTGCCAGCCGCTCGCGTTCCCGACGAATCCCATCGCTGATCGTGCCGTCTCCCTGCAGCGGATGCGGACGACGAACAGCTTCGAACCGACGCACGAGAACATCGTCGGCCGCGTCCAAGAACACAGTGCGCGTCTGGCGCCCATCCCGAAGCGAACGGATTTCGCGAGGAAGTTCAGTAAAAAGTCCTCGCCCTCGAACATCGACGATCGCAGCGACCCGAGGGAGCACCCCTCCGGCGCGCTCCGTAATGTCGAGCAACGGAGTAAGCATTTGCGGAGGCAAATTGTCGACGACGTACCAGTCAAGATCTTCCAGCGCGTTCGCGACCGTCGATCTTCCCGCCCCCGACATTCCTGTCACAACGAGCACTTCGCCGGCCTGCTGAGGACCATCGGCCATCTCACTACCTCCTCGCAAGCGAACCGAAACAGCGTTCGGTGCGTCCAGCCTACTGATCGGCTAGGTGTTGCCGAACCGAGGCGGCAAGTTTTGGCCCGATACCCGGTAGCTCGGTGATCTGCTCGACGGTGGCACCGCGAAGCGCAGACACCGAGCCGAAATGACGCAACAATGCTCGTATTCTCGCTGCTCCGAGCCCGGGCACATCTGAAAGCACAGTCGTAATGTCGCGCTTACGACGCTTGCGCTGGTGCGTGATGGCAAAGCGGTGGGCTTCGTCGCGAAGTCTTTGCAGCAGGTAGAGCGACTCGGAAGCCCGCGGCAAGATGACGGGATAGTCCTCTCCAGGCAACCACACCTCTTCCAGACGCTTCGCGATCCCGCAGAGCGCTATTTCGGAATGGCCCGAATCCGCGAGCGCGCGCGCCGCGGCAGCAACCTGCGGCGCACCGCCGTCCACGACGAGAAGCTGCGGACGATAGGCGAAACGAGGTCGAGATACTGGTGGAATCGCGACGCCTTCGACATCGGTCGTGGGGTCTGCCGCGACAGCTTCGGGCTCATCACGGCCGTCGAGGTGCGCAAGGCGACGCATCAACACCTGGTAAATCGAATCGGTATCGTCGGTTGTCTCCGGGATCGAAAATGATCGATATTGATCTTTTCGGGGAAGACCATCTTCGAATACCACCATCGAAGCGACCACATTCGTTCCAGAGAGGTGTGAGACATCGAAGCATTCGATACGAAGTGGCGCCTCTTCCAGCTCGAGTGCCGACTGCAAATCAGTGAGCGCCTGCGTTCGTGCCACGTAGTCGCTCGTTCGTCGTGTCTTGTAGAGCATGAGCGCTTGCCGCGCATTGAGCTCGGCGGTCTTCATCAGCTCGGCCTTGTGCCCGCGCTGCGCAACCTGAATTGACACGTTCTTGCCGCGTTTTACTCGAAGCCACTGGGTGAGTTCGTCGACATCGTCCGGCAGCGACGGCACGATGACCTGCTTCGGAATATCGGATGCCTGCGCGTCGCCGTAGGTACGCTGGATAATCTGATCAACCAAATCAGCACCCGAAATGTCGATCTCTTTCTCAATCGTCACTGCTTGCACTCCCCGCACACGACCACCGCGAACCACGAAGTGCTGCACTGCCGCAGCGAGTTCATCCTCCGCGATCCCGAAGAGGTCCGCTTCGGTCTCGTCAGGCAATACGAGCGCGCTTCGTGACAGCACAGCATCAATGGCTTGCAGCTTGTCTCGATACGATGCCGCCGCCTCGTAATCCATTGCGGCAGATGCCTCCCGCATCCGAGCCGTTAACTCTTTTGCGAAGCGCTGATCGCTGCCCGACATGAACGCGACGAAATCATTGACGATAGCGCGATGCTCATCGATCGTCACTCTCATCGAACAGGGGCCGCCGCATCGTCCAATTTGACCGGGAAAACACGGTCGACCGGTAGCCATCGCCTTTTTATACGACGAGTCTGAGCAGGTACGAATAGGGAACACCTTGATCATCAGATCGATGGTGTCGTGAACCGCCCAGATCTTCGGATACGGCCCGAAATACTTGGCCCCTTTGATCTTGTGATTTCGCGTGACGATGACTCGCGGAGCCTCATCTGCGAGCGTGATCGCCATGAATGGGTAGGACTTGTCGTCCTTGTATCTGACATTGAATTGCGGTGAGTACTCCTGAATCCACATGTACTCCAGCTGGAGAGCTTCGACGTCGCTCCCCACCACTGTCCACTCGACAGACGAGGCCGTCGTCACCATGCGTCGTGTACGTTCGTGCAGCGTCCGTAGCGGGGCGAAGTAGTTTGACAGCCTTGCTCTCAAGTTTTTCGCCTTGCCGACGTAGAGCACCCGACCCTCGGCGTCGCGAAAACGATAGACACCAGGGTCGGTGGGGATCTCGCCCTGCTTCGGCTTATACGGAAGCTGAGACACTATCCCGCCTTGCGTTGTGCCTGGGCGTCGAGCACCTCCGCGAGGAAGGCTCCGGTGTAACTCGACTTCTCTTTTGCAACCGCCTCTGGCGTTCCGGTGGCGACGATAGTGCCGCCACCGGAGCCGCCTTCTGGCCCGAGGTCGATAACCCAGTCCGCAGACTTGATGACATCGAGGTTGTGCTCGATGACGACGACAGTATTTCCCTTATCGACAAGACTGTTCAGCACACTGAGAAGGAGAGAAACATCCTCAAAGTGGAGCCCTGTCGTCGGCTCGTCAAGTACATAGATCGAACGCCCGTTGCTGCGACGCTGAAGCTCGGTTGCAAGCTTCACTCGTTGGGCTTCGCCGCCGGACAGGGTCGTAGCTGACTGTCCGAGCCGCACGTATCCCAGGCCAACATCGACGAGTGTCTTCATATAGCGGTGGATCGCTTGGATTGGTTCGAAGAAATCTGCTGCCTCTGCGATCGGCATCTCGAGGACCTCTGCGATGTTCTTGCCCTTGTAATGCACCGAGAGAGTGTCGCGGTTGTACCGCTTGCCACCGCACACCTCGCAGTCGACGTACACATCAGGCAAGAAGTTCATCTCGATTTTGATCGTTCCGTCACCCGAACATGCTTCGCAACGGCCACCTTTGACGTTGAAGCTGAACCGGCCCGCCTGATAGCCGCGTGCTTTCGCCTCCGGAGTATCACTGAAAAGGTTGCGGATGCGATCGAAGACGCCGGTATAGGTTGCGGGGTTTGATCGTGGCGTGCGGCCAATTGGCGCCTGATCAACGTGAACGACCTTGTCGAGGTTATCCAAGCCCGTGACACGAGTGTGTTTTCCCGGGACGCGACGTGCACCGTTGAGCCGAGAGGCCAACACTTCATAGAGGATGCCGTTGACCAGCGACGACTTACCCGAACCACTGACGCCGGTCACTGCCGTCAACACGCCGAGTGGGAAGTTGGCGGTCACATTCTGCAGGTTGTTCGCGCGAGCACCAACCACAGAGATCTGACGCTTCTTGTCGATTGGTCGCCGTTTAGCTGGCACGTCGATCTGCCGGCGTCCGGACAAGTAGTCGGCAGTCAAAGAGCGAGATTCGGCAAGCAGCTGCGTATAGGGCCCCGAGTGCACGACGTTTCCGCCGTCCACGCCGGCGCGGGGGCCGATGTCGACGACCCAATCCGCCGCCTGAATTGTCTCCTCGTCATGCTCTACGACAATGAGTGTGTTTCCCAGGTTCTTGAGCGCCAAGAGGGTGTCGATCAAGCGACGGTTATCGCGCTGGTGGAGTCCGATGGATGGCTCATCCAAAACATAGAGCACACCGGTGAGCCCCGAGCCGATCTGGGTGGCGAGACGGATTCGCTGAGCTTCGCCTCCTGACAGCGAGCCCGCGGCTCGCGACAGGCTCAGATAAGTGAGCCCCACTTGAATGAGGAAGTCGAGTCGCGCACGGATTTCACGCAATACAGCTGCCGCAATCTTCACTTCGCGATCTGTGAGCTGGAGCTGGGCGAAGAACACCTGAGCATCAGCCAAGCTCAAACTCGCCGCATCCGCGATGGAATGATCGTTGACCATGACGGCGAGCACTTCTGGCTTCAGACGTGCGCCATCGCAGACGCCGCACGGAATCTCGCGAAGGTACTCCCCCCAACGTTGGCGCGCACCGTCTGATTCAGCCTGCTGATACTGCCGTTCAATGTAGGGCGCAACACCCTCGAAACCAGAGGTGTATCGCATTTCTCGACCGAAGCGGTTCTTCCACTTCACCGAGACTTTGAAGTCGTTTCCATGAAGTACGGCGTCTTTTACTTCTTGCGGGAGCGATTTCCATGGGGTGTCGAGTGAGAATTCAAGATCGGCCGAAAGTCCTTCGAGTAGCCGCTCGTAGTACTGAAACAGCCCCTTGCCTTGAGTGGTCCAAGGGATCACAACACCCTCGTTGATCGAGAGATCTTCGTCGCCGAGCATCAGCTCGATATCGACCGACATGCGGGTTCCGAGGCCGGAACACGTGGGGCACGCGCCGAAGGGAGCGTTGAATGAGAAGGTGCGCGGTTCGATCTCCGTGAGTTGCAAAGGATGACCGTTCGGACAGGCCAGCTTTTCGCTGAAGTTCTGCCACGCGTCATCTCCCTCTTCATCAACGAAATTCACTTGAAGGGTGCCACCCGCAAGACCGAGCGCTGTTTCGACCGAGTCAGTGACGCGGCTGAGGATTTCAGGACCCGCAACAAGCCGATCGACTACGACAGCGATGTCGTGTTTGTAGCTCTTTTTCAGGGTCGGCGGCTCGGCCAATTGAACCAAATCGCCGTCGACGACCGCGCGCGCGTAACCCTTCGCGGAGAGTTCCTTGAAAAGGTCAACGAACTCCCCCTTCTTCTGCGACACGATGGGCGCAACGACCTGGTAGCGCGTGCCCTCGGCGAGCTCCATGAGCTGATCCGCGATTTGCTGCACGGTTTGCCGCTGAATGATTTCGCCACACTCTGGACAGTGCGGTACTCCGATGCGTGCCCACAAAAGTCGCATGTAGTCGTAGATCTCGGTGATCGTACCGACGGTGGAACGCGGGTTGCGGTTCGTAGACTTCTGGTCGATCGACACAGCAGGACTGAGGCCCTCGATGAAGTCGACGTCGGGACGATCTACCTGGCCGAGGAACTGACGTGCATAAGCACTCAGAGATTCGACGTAACGACGCTGACCCTCAGCGAAGATCGTGTCGAACGCCAGGCTCGATTTTCCCGACCCGGAGAGTCCGGTGAAAACGACGAGAGAATCTCGCGGAATATCAAGGTCGACGTTCTTAAGATTGTGGACGCGAGCACCACGAACACTGAGGGTTCCAGTGTTGTGGCCGAGGTCAGAAACAGGCACGATGGGCACCCAATAAGTCTAGGCTGACCCTCCGACATTGGCTCCGCAGAGGGGATTCCTCACGGTTCTTTGCGCGCCGCGAAGGGCGCGAGCCCATCTCTTAGCTGAGCAAGAGCCGCCTCGTCGACGCCAACTCGACGCATGATCTCGGCCGGTATCCCAAGCGCGGCGGCCCGCAAACTGACGCCCGCCGGTGTGAGCGCGATGTCCAACACTCGCTCATCAGTTGCGCGACGTCTACGGGTGACCCTCCCCTGAACTTCGAGCCGCTTGATAAGCGGTGAAAGTGTCGCCGGCTCCATTGCGAGATCACTAGCAATGTCGTTAAGCGATCGCGGCGAACGTTCCCACAGTGTGAGCATTACGAGGTACTGCGGGTGGGTGAGCCCGAGCGGCTCAAGCACCGGACGATATATCGACACGATGTTTCGAGCAGCGGTCACGAGTGCGAAGCACACCTGGTTTTCAAGACGAAGCTCGTCTGACATTCGTCACCCTTCCGACATTAGTTAGTACACTAATAATTATGGCAGATAGCAATGGCTCATCGGGAAAGCAGTCGCTCCGCACCAGGGTGCGTGCGGCAGGCGGATGGTATTCGTGGATCAACGCCTCACTCATCAAGGCGGCCGGTCCGGCCTCAGTGGGCCCATATGAGACTTCTCCGGAACCTGCGCGTACAGCGCGGCCGTGCCCATTATGCGGCGCACCGATGAACGCACACACCTTCGACCGCACCGGAACGAAACCACTCATGCACTGCCCCTGATGCGGCAGCGTGTTCTAGGCGTGTCCAGCCCGCTCCATGGCACGCAGATCTTTCTTCATGTCTTGCACTTCGTCGCGAAGTCGCGCGGCGAGTTCGAATTTCAACTCGGATGCCGCGGTGAGCATCTGGTCGGACAAATCAGCGATCGTTGATCGCAACTGATCGGCACCCTCCGAGGCAATGCCGCCGCTTCGGAGATTGGGGGTTGGCGCCTTCTTCTTTCCTTTACCGGATGCTTCGCTCCTTGCCAACATCGCTTTCGTGTCTGCCCCTTCGCGAAGAAGCGCATCAGTGATGTCGGCGATTTTCTTTCGAAGCGGTTGCGGATCCACACCGTGTTCCTTGTTGTAAGCAACCTGTTTTTCTCGGCGCCGGTCCGTTTCGTCGATTGCCTTGCGCATCGAGTCCGTGATCTTATCGGCGTACATGTGAACTTGCCCCGACACGTTACGTGCTGCGCGCCCGATCGTCTGGATCAGCGAGGTTCCCGAGCGCAAAAATCCTTCTTTGTCGGCGTCCAGAATCGAGACGAGTGACACTTCAGGCAAATCAAGGCCCTCTCGCAAAAGATTGATACCGACGAGTACGTCGTACACGCCAGCGCGCAACTCCGTCAGCAACTCGACTCGGCGCAAAGTGTCGACATCTGAGTGCAGATAACGCACACGGACGCCGTGCTCGCTCAGGAAATCAGTGAGCTCTTCTGACATCTTCTTTGTCAGAGTGGTGACCAAGACACGCTCGTCGCGCTCAACACGCAGGCGAATCTCTTCCAGGAGATCGTCAATTTGACCCTTAGAGGGCTTCACGATGATTTCTGGATCAACCAAGCCAGTCGGGCGAATGATCTGCTCGACGACGCCATCAGCGATTCCCATCTCATAACGGCCGGGCGTCGCAGACAGATAGACCGTCTGGCCGATTCGATTTTTGAACTCGTCCCACCGAAGTGGGCGATTGTCCATCGCACTCGGAAGACGGAAACCGTGTTCGACGAGCGTGCGCTTGCGCGAGGCATCCCCCTCGTACATTGCACCAATCTGCGGGACTGTCACGTGTGACTCATCGATGACGAGCAAAAAGTCATCGGGGAAGAAGTCTAGAAGTGTATGGGGCGGCTCCCCCGGCTCACGCACATCGAGATGGCGAGAATAGTTCTCAATGCCCGAGCAGAAACCGAGCTGCTGCAGCATCTCCAAGTCGAAAGTCGTCCGCATGCGCAACCGCTGAGCTTCGAGCAGCTTTCCCTGGGATTCGAATTCCTTGAGCCGCTCGGCCAATTCTTCTTCGATAGTGCCGATCGCGCGCTGCACGACGTCTGTCCCCGCAACGTAGTGAGATGCCGGGAAAATCGGCACAGACTGCATCTTCTGGATGACGTCACCCGTCAGCGGATGCAGCATGTACAAAGCCTCGATCTCATCGCCGAATAACTCGATGCGAATCGCATACTCCTCATACACCGGAATAATTTCGATGGTGTCGCCGCGGACGCGGAAGTTGCCACGTGAAAAGTCGACGTCGTTGCGGTTGTACTGCATTGAAATGAACTGCCGAATCAATGCGTCACGGTCGTACCGCTCTCCCACTTGGAGCGCGACCATCGCTCGCAGGTACTCTTCGGGCGCACCGAGACCGTAGATACACGAAACTGTAGAAACAACGACTACGTCGCGACGAGACAGCAGCGAGTTCGTCGTGGAGTGACGCAGTCGCTCCACTTCGGAGTTGATCGACGAGTCTTTCTCGATGAAAGTGTCAGTCTGTGGGACATACGCTTCAGGCTGGTAATAGTCGTAGTAAGACACGAAATACTCGACTGCATTGTGCGGAAGCAGCTCTCGAAACTCATTTGCAAGCTGGGCGGCTAGCGTCTTGTTGTGCGCGAGGATAAGGGTTGGTCGTTGAACCTGCTCGACGAGCCACGCTGTCGTCGCAGACTTTCCGGTACCCGTCGCCCCCAACAGGACGACATCTGTCTCGCCGGCATTCACTCGCGCCGCGAGATCAGCGATCGCCTTGGGCTGGTCACCTGAGGGTTCATATTCGCTGACGACCTCAAACGGACGTACGGAACGAGTCGGCTGCATGAAACTAGGGTACGGCGGGGTTCCGACATCAGCGTCGCCGTTCGCGTCGAGCGCACCCCCCGCCGGCGTCTCGTGCCAGAGCTAACGACTCCCGATTTGCTCCCACAAGCTCTCGACCTGCGCGGTCGTCTCCGCCATGGATCCAGTGGTGTCGATGACCACATCGGCAACAGCGAGACGGGCTTCGTCGGACACTTGCGCCGCGATTCGGTCTTCAGCGTGCCTGCGTTCCATACCACGAAGCTCAACTAAGCGTTCAACACGAGTCGCCGCCGGTGCATGCGTGACGACGATCAAGTCCCACGGGTCATCCACACGCGCCTCCACTAACAAGGGGACGTCGTATACGACGACAGCTCGCTCGTGCGATGCGAACGCGGCGTCGAATCGGCGCTGTGATTCTCGGCGCACCGCAGGATGCACAATCGCATTGAGTTCTGCGAGTGCATGAGAATCAGTAAACACTCGCTCACCTAGCGCGGCACGATCGAGAGAGCCGTCTGGCCTCACGACATCCTTTCCGAATACTGCAACGATCTTTGCGAACACGGGAGTTCCAGGAGCCTGGACATCTCGCACGATCTGATCCGCGTCGACGATGACGGCGCCCTTGGCCGCGAGCAGCTGTGCAACGGTGGACTTACCCGAGGCGATCCCTCCGGTTAAGGCAACTAACGGCATGCCTCGAGCATTGCACGTGTCGAGCGGTAACGCGTCACTCGGCGGTGAAGCTCGCGTGCGCCGGGGGCGCGAACAGCACCGAGGCTTCAACGCTTGTCGCGGCACGTCTGGCGGCATCGCGAGCTGCCCTGATCATCCCCCGTGTGTCGTATCCGACATCACTACTGAGCGCAACGCCGACGCCGACAATGGGCATGACATCCGGAGCCACCGCGCTGAACGCGTCGAGAAGCCCTCGATAGACAGTCGCTGCATATCTCCGCGCTTCCGCCGCGGTGTCGGGGCGCGCACAAATAAGCAACCCCGCGTCACCGTCTTCCCCGACCACCGAGGTCGATGGCGCGAAACGGCGCACGCCCTGACGCGTCACGTTGATCAGATCACTTCCGAGATCGCCACCGAACGCGCGAGAAATCTCCGCGACATCGTCAACTCGAATCGAGATAACGCTGATGAGTTCGCTACGCCAGCCTGCGCGTTCAGCAATGTCACGCATCGCACCGACGAACGTGGGCCCCAACAAAATTCCGTCTGACGCAACCCCATCGGCACTGAGCCATGCGTACCCCCGAACCTGCATCTGCGCTGCCCGGAGCACCGAAGTTACGACGAGGCCGATGATGGTCAGTGTCACCACCACGACACTCGTCATGACTGATCCGAAATACGTTTGAAAGAAGGTGCTCTGCATACCCCACCCGAGATATACGACGATGCGAGCAAAAAAGTAGACCGCCTCCACGGCGAAAATGAGGCTGAGCGACCACGCGCTCGCGCTTCGCACCATGGGCGTGCGTAACGTCTCGACACAAGCTGCGGTAGCGAAGATGGCGAGAGCCGCGAAAAGTGCAACAGCGCCTGCCCAATAGCCACCATTCGGGCCCTCGATGAGCACCGCTCCCGCGACGACAGCGCCCACAGTGAGAACGAATACTCCGGGCCACAACATCGCGCGGTCGTTAAATCGGCGGGCTCCGAGCCACAAAAATCCAGTTGTGAAGGAAAAGAGCGCATTGCCAGCAGCAATGACCGCAAAACTCTCGCCGCCGGCTGACCAAATGATGTAAGAGATAGTCGTGGACATGCCGCAGAGATATGCAAACGCCCATACGCGTCCCGCGCCCTGGTCGCGCCGGATCAGGGTTTCGGCGATGAACAGGACTCCGGCGACCACGCCTACCAGCCCCGCCATCACAGAGACCGTGAAGTCATCCAAGATCACGGTGCCGACTCACCATCAGACCGTGTGAGCTTTTCGACGGCTCCCGCGCGAGCAGGAAGATGAACGGTGAACGAAGAGCCGGAGCCGAGATCAGTCGAGAAAGATATCTCGCCGCTGTGTGCCCTGACGATGTCACGGCTAATCGACAGCCCAAGCCCCGTGCCGCCCGTCTTTCTAGCCCCTCCGCGAAAAAAGCGATCGAACAGGCGCTCCTGGGCCGCAAGTGGAATACCGACCCCCGTGTCATGAACCGTGATCGTCGTCCCCCATTCACTGTCTTCGCCCGAGACGATTGTCACGAGTCCGCCGTCACGGTTGAATTCGATCGCGTTGCTGATGAGGTTATCGAAGACTTGACGCAGCCTCACGGGATCTGCGGTTACGTGTGCTGAGCGAACGCCATCGACATTGATCGTGATCGCACGATCAGCTGCGATCGGACGGAATTCCTCGGCTGATCTGAGCAGCAGGGTCGCAACGTCGAGGTCCTCCGGAGAAATCGTCATATCGAGCGAAAGTCGAGACGCTCGGGATGCCGCCAATACCTCTGCGACGATTTCCCCAAGCCGATCTCCACTTCGTCCCGCGACCGTAAGGTTCTCGTGTGTGCGCGCGGAGAGTTGATGGTCGTCAAGGGCAAGTTCGAGATGCCCCATGAGCGATGTGAGCGGTGTTCTCAGCTCATGGGAAATAGAGGCGATGAGTTCATCCCGTGCGCGCTGCGCTGTAAGCTCGGCCGTCACGTCCTGCACGATCACGACTGTGCCCGCATCCAAGCCGCGTTCGTCGCGGATTTTTCGGGCCGTGCTCCGCACTGCCCACCTGCGCGCAGTGGGGCGGCCGTGCCACAACAGGTCGCGGTCGAAAAACTCCCCTCGGAGCGCTCGCGCAATCGAACTGTCGCGGGGCGAGATCTTGGTCGTTCCGTCCGATGCGTAGAGATCTGCGGCCATATCGTCAGCGTCCGACAGCCCCGGGATGGTGTCAACCAGCCGGCAGTAAGAGTCATTCATGAATGTGACATCGCCGCTGGCGGTGAACCGAACGACACCGAAGTCAACAGCATCGAGCACGTCAGTGACGAGCCGCTCATGGCGGTGAGCGCGCGTCAACGCGCCCGCCAAAACTTCCGATCGCGAAACAGTGAGCGCGCGTTGTGCCGTAAAGCGCCGCGATGCCGTGAAACTTGCATAGGACACTGCACAGAGGACCACAGGAAGCACAAACGCTGAGAAAAGACCGAATATCGTCCCGGAGAATACGAGCAGCGTCCAGTAGAGCGCTGGAATCACGATAACGCTCGTAATGAACAGTGCCAGCCCTAGTGAGCCCAACCACATCGCGGGGAACACCCAGAGCAAGCCATACCCACCAGCCGGGCTAGCCGCGCGCAGTATCGCGATTGCGAAGACGTCGATCAGCGGAATGACAGCGATAAAAAGCGGTCCGCCCCGGTCCCACGGCACGATGAGGGTGGCGCCAGCCGATGCAAAGATGAGAAGCACCCCGAGTAGAAAAAAGCCAGGATCAGCAGTCGCGCCTCCTGCGAACTCCAGTATGACGATCACGAGCACGACCGCACACAGGGGTACTTGGTTCAGCAGCGCGCTGCGCGCACGATCAGCATCGTCGTAGGTGCCGGATCTTCGCCCGATGTGGGCCAGCGCCCACTCACCGCGCGGAGTCTCCGCTGGCGACGCTATGCCGTTTCCGCGCTTCATAGTCTGAAGGTACCGCGACACGGCGAACGGCAGTGGCCAACTCTTAGCTGATGTCGGCGGCATCCCGTCGTGCGTACTCGATGAGGAGTTCTTTTTCGCGCGCATGCGACGGAACGAAGATCGCAATCAGAGCGGCCCCCACAATGATCGCTATTGCTCCGACCAGGTAGGCGCCGAGGGCGCCGGTGACGAGACTCTGTGTCGCGCCCGCGAGTATCTGGTCTTTGTATTGCGGATACTTATCCGCGACATGAAGCGCCGACGAATACGACGCTTGCAGCGCACGAGTGATTTCGGCGGTCACGGTGGCCGACTCCGAACTCGATGAGATGAGTTTGCCGAATGAACGAGCGAAGCCCGCGGCCAGGATTGCGCCAAGAAGCGCTTGCAGGATGGAGCCCCCCAGGTCGCGTTGGAGATCGGATGTCGCAGAAGCCATTCCGACACGGTGCACCGGCGTGGAGTCGGTGAGCGCGCGAGATGCAGGCGTCATGGCAAACGCGACGCCGCATCCGATGATGAAGAAACCCGCACCCACCAACCAGTAAGGAGTGTCCTCACGCCAGAACAGTGTGGTCACGAACCCTACGAATACCAGCCCGTATCCGGCGAGCATCGTCGCTCTCGTGCCTTTCGACGAAACTAGACGCGCCGAGAACGGTGCGATGAGAAGCAGGCCGACCGCTGCGGGTATTGCCGCGAGTCCAGCATCGAGAGTGCCGTATCCCAAGATGTCTTGCAGAAACTGTTGTGCAACGAACATGAATCCCATGAGCGCGCCGAAGACAACCATGCCCGCAAGAGCCGGTACCCAGAACATCCGTCGTCGCGCGACCTTGAGCTGGTAGAGCGGGTTCACGGCGGTCATCTGACGCCAGGCAAAGGCTGCGAAGAGCACGACAGCTAGCACGATGAGGGTGATACCTGCCTGCTCGTCTCCCGGTGCGAAGACGATCCCGATTCCGAGGACCAGCGCAGCGACGGCGAATACCGAGAGCACGCCTCCGAAATGATCCACGCGGTCGCCGGATTCAGCGACGTGCGACGGGACGACAAAAGCCACAAGAATGAAACCGACAGCCGCAATTGGTGCTGCCAGCAGAAAGGCCGAGCCCCACCAGAACTTCTCCAGCAGAAGGCCCGCCAGGACCGATCCGATGACCGATGACATCGCGGACACGCTGGACCAAAGCGCAATAGCGGTTGTTCGCCGCTTTCCCTGCACCCACAGTGCGGTTATGAGAGAAAGAGTCGTCGGGTAGGCCATACCCGCCGCGATACCGGTGAAGAGCCGCGCGATGATGAGCAGCTCGATCGACGGTGCGAATGCAGCGAAGAAGCTGGCGAGCACCGTGAGCGCGAGCCCCACGAGGAGGAGCTGCTTGCGTCCATAGCGATCAGCCAGCGCTCCGAGATAGAGCACCGACATCGCGAGCCCCAGCGAACAGCCCAATGCGACAAGATTGAGGGAGGTCTGACCTGCGCCGAAGGCATCCCCAATTTCGGGAAGGGCGATATTGGCTGCCGCTAGGTTGATGTTGCAGACCAGGGCGGCCAAGATAAGTGCCGTCAGCACGAGCGCAGGACGTCGAGGTGCGCCGGTCACCGTGGGTATAGCAGTGCTGGCTGCTGCGTCGTTCATGCGCCAACCCTATCGGCGGCAGCGAGACCGGCAGCTCCGCCGTCACAGGGCGTCGCCGCTATCGTTCAGACTATGAATGGCGACGACATCGACATCGAGTGGGCCGACGCGCGAGAAGCGAATCTCAGAAACTGGAATGATCGCGTTGCGATCCATGAAGAAGCCTATGAGCTCAGCGAATTCGACAACCCACGCTATGTCTCGCGCGTAGTTCAAGATGACCTGCCAGTGCTCTCCCGGTTTCTGCCCGCCCAATCACTGCACGGGCTCGAGCTGTGCCATTTGCAATGCCATATCGGTACCGACACGGTTTCTCTTGCCCGTGCCGGCGCCAGCGTCACAGGAGTCGACTTCTCGGCTCCTGCACTCGAGTCCGCCCGGCGACTAGCTGAACGCGCGCAGGTGCGAGCGTCTTGGGTGCTGACAGATGTCCTCGACGCTGCAGCCGCAGTGCGCACGACGTTTGATGTCGTCTACACGAGCATTGGAACAATCACATGGCTCGCTGATCTAGAGAAATGGGCGACGCAGATCGCGACGCTTCTCAAACCGGGCGGGGTTTTCTTCATCCGTGATGGACACCCGATCCTTTATTCGCTCGACGAGGATGCTCCCGATTTGCAGCTGCGATACCGCTACTTCGACGTCGGTAGCGCGCAAGCGTGGGACGACGAATCTACCTATGCCGGCAACGGCAAGGTCACGAACACGCGTACCTATGAGTGGCCGCATCCACTATCGCGGATCGTCATGTCTCTCATTTCCGCCGGCCTTCACATCGAGTTCTTCGACGAGGGCGACACGTTGCCCTGGCGCTTCAGCGAGCGGATGATCGAAGTGGACGGGGGCTACGCGTGGCCGGCATCGGAACGCGATGTCGTGCCATGTACGTACACGATTGTTGCGCGGAACAACCGACAGGCACCGAAAGCTCCGTAATGGCCTAGGTAACTTCTACCTATCGACGGGAGAAAAAGTTCCGTGCACTCTCGGGGTGAAAAATCATTCCGAGAAAGGTTTAGACAGTGCCGAAAAAACGTGCGATGAAGTTGACCGAAATAGCCGTTATCGCGGTCATCGCTGCAGCCTTGTCTGGCTGCATAGCCAACCCCGTCGATCAGCTCGTTCAGGGAGGAGCCGAGAGTCTCGTAGAGCAAGCATTGGAAGGCACGAGCGGTGCTGACGTTGATATAGACGTCAGCGACGGTACAGATGTAGGTCTTCCGGATGGCTGGCCTGAACTCCCCATGCCAGAGGGAAAAGTCATATCGGCGATGCGGATTGATGACTCATACTCCGCGACCATCTTGACGACTGACGAACAAACGATCGAAGACACCATTGCAGAATTGAATGCGCTCGGCTACGCGGAAGTCACTACAGCCGATCTGGGTGGCTTCAAGACAGTGAGCGTCGCCGACGAGGAGCTGACAGTTCTCTTGTCATGGTTTGAAGACGAAGAAAACGGCGGGTACTCGGTCAGCTACTCAGTGGTCGCGACCCAGTCATAGCGCGGTCACGGTGCGCGATAGCTAAGCACCCGAATTCAGCATTGCCGACACTCCGCGCTCTCGCTAACCTCAGGGCGATGGGGGCACATCAAAGCGATCCTGCGTCATGGCCGTTGCTCGCGCGCGGCGCCCTTGTTGCCGACATTGTCAGCGGAGTGACACGGCGTCCTGGTCGTTCTCAGCTCATCCGCGGTCCGAGTGGAATCGGTAAGACCACAGTTGCCGCCCACGTTGCCCGGACGCTCTCAGGACGCGGTTTGCGCGTCGTGCCGATTGTTGCTCTGGCTGAGCTCTCGCACGTGCCGCTCGCAGCTCTCGCTCCACTGCTGGCCACGGCCCCAACGTCGGAGAACCGCGTCGATCTCCGTCTGCAGTCGCTCGTGACGCTGATCGGTGCTGCGCCACATGAGTGTGTTTTGGTCGTGGACGATGCACCACTTCTCGATGAGGTTTCGGCGAGCACTCTGTATCAGCTCATAAGAGTGTTCGGGGTAGCCGCCGTGATGACAGCTCGTGACGAACACACGATCAGCGGCCCACTGGAAAGGCTGCATCACGAGAATCTTCTTACTTTGATCGACGTGCCACCGTTGTCGGCAGTGGAAGTCGAAGAGGTCGTTGAACGTTATCTCGAGAAACCGCTTCAGCCGGACATCGGGGCAACTCTGCAACGGTACGTTGAGGGTAACCCGCTCTACCTTCGTGAAATCGTCTTCGAGGCCGAACGGTCGGGGCGAGTGCTAGCGAAAGACTTCGGTGTCGTTATCGAACCAACGTCGCTCCCGCGATACTGGCTCGATACTTTTCGAACACGAATAGACGACATTCGCCCCAAAGCACGACGGCTGGCGCAACTGCTCAGTGTGTCCCAGCCCTGGCCCGTATCCTTGGCATCGTCCATCGGTGCCGATGCGCTCGACGAACTTCGACGCCGAGCTGTTGTATCCATAGAACCAGACGAACGGCAACTCGTTCGTCTGGCGCATCCATTCTTTACCGAAGCGATCGTTGGTGACATGAGCGCCACCCGTCGCAAGCAAACTGTTCGCCGCGCAGCCGCCGCCCTGCGCTCCACGGATATTGATTCCGATCGCTTAACCGCAGCGCATCTCCTCCTAGAAGAGCCCGATACGGATGCCCGAGAGTTGGAGTGGGCGGCGAGCTTTGCTCTCGACGCCCGCGATGCAGCGGCGGCGTTACGTCTTGCACGTGCGGCCAAGAAGCGCGGAGGAGGCTTCACGACAGACTTTATCTTCGCGATAGCGGCGTCCGCTGTCGGGGATGTCACGGAAGCAGAAGAAGCATTCGAGTCATCGATGTCAGTGGCACCGTCCGAGGAGGATCGCGCTCGCGTTTTACTCAGATGGGGACAGCATGAGGCCTACAGAATGCACCGGCCCGATCTCGCTATTTCCCGAACGACGCTGCACCTACCCGCCCTCTCGCCCACAGCGCGAGACATCGTGTTACCCGAACTCATCAAATGGCGATTGATGGCCGGAGAGCAAGCGATTCTAGGAGAGCTGAAAGATGGCACCCAAACCGACGCGCTCAGCGCTGTATCTCACGGTTTGGTGAGGTCCATGGTTGCCACCATGGCGGGACATTCCGCGGATGCTACCGCCGCAATCTCCGCAACGCGTGCATTGCTCCCCCCAACGCTCAAGGATCTGCCGCACGCGTCGGATCTGCTCGACCTCTCTGAGTTTCTCGTCTCGGTCGCCGAAGGTCGAATTGTTGACGCTCAAGCATTTGCGGCATCGCACCGAGCGAGCGGGCCGACAGACGCCGCGGGGATGTGGACGTACACACTCGCCCTCATTCATTTACATGCCGGGGTCTACGGTAAAGCTGACGAGCTTGCAGAGTTGGCCGTGCGCCAACTTGAGTGGCGAGACTTCACCGGCCTCGTTGGGTGCGCCCGAGCCTTGTCTGCAACGACAGCAGCGCTCTTAGGTGACGAAGATCGCGCCCGGATGCGCTTAACTGAGCTGCCTTCGGCTTCCCTGAAGGATGCGAAAACGATCCTTCAGCGAGGTGAAGCTCTTGCGTGGCTAGATGTCTCCGCAGGTAAGCGCGAAGAGGCCGCGCAACGCATCCGCGCGGCGGTGAAACAGGCACTCTTACAACAGCACGAGCTACTGGCGGCTATCACCGCCACTGTCGCGATCCGGATAGGACTGCCGAATGCTGTCCTTGACCTCTTAGAGGAATCCGCGTCCGAAAACTCAGCGGAGATTTTTCGTGCAGTCTGTCATGTCGCCCGCGCAGCGTCGCGATCGGATCACGCTGTCGCCGTATCAATGACTCCGCGGCTGCGCGCCGCTGGCCTCGATGCGCTTGCGCTTCACATCTGCAGCGTCGCTGCCGTCCGATCGCCTGAAACAATGATTCGCCGCAAAGCTCGGCTTTTCTGCGCGGAGCTCAACGAAGGCGCCTTGTCGGATGCAACGCTGCGGCGATCTCCATCCGGTGACGCTCGCCTGTTGTCACGACGAGAACTCGAGATTGCTCACCTCGCGGCGCAGCGAATACGCAGTCGACACATTGCCGAACAGCTTGGTGTTTCCGTGCGAACTGTTGAGAACCACCTCGGGAATATTTATCGCAAGCTCGAAGTGAATGGTCGAGAAGAGCTCGCGGCTCTCAACATCAACAGTTTCTAGCCTCGGCCGGCGGCCAATCGGCATTCAAGAAAAAGGGCCGGAACCAAACGGTTCCGGCCCTTTCAGGATGCTACGAAGATCAGCGACCTGCGAGCTTCTCGCGGAGAGCTGCAAGAGCCTCGTCGTCCGCCAGCGTTCCTGCGGAGCTCGAAGAGCTCGCGGGCGCTGCGGAACTTGAGACACTCATGTCTTCACCGATCGGGTTAGCTGCCTCGGCTTCGGCTGCCTTGATGACAGCTGCCTTGTGCGCTTCCCAACGGCCCTGTGCAGCAGCGTATTCCTGCTCCCAAGCCTCGCGCTGGGTGTCGAAGCCTTCCTTCCACGCGTTGGTCTCGGAGTCGAAGCCCTCGGGGTACTTGTACTCCCCGTTCTCGTCGTACTCGGTGACCATGCCGTAGAGGGCGGGGTCAAATTCGGTGCCGAACGGGTCGACCGCCTCGTTGGCCTGCTTCAGCGACAGCGAGATGCGGCGACGCTCAAGGTCAATGTCGATGACCTTGACGAAGACCTCTTCGCCGACCGAAACGACCTGCTCGGCGAGCTCGACGTGCTTGCCCGAAAGCTCCGAGATGTGCACGAGACCTTCGATGCCGTCGGCGACGCGAACGAACGCACCGAACGGAACGAGCTTGGTGACCTTACCGGGCGCGACCTGTCCGATTGCGTGGGTGCGGGCGAATACCTGCCACGGGTCTTCCTGAGTCGCTTTGAGCGAGAGCGATACACGCTCACGGTCGAGGTCGACCTCGAGGATCTCGACAGTAACTTCCTGGCCAACTTCGACAACCTCAGAAGCGTGCTCGATGTGCTTCCACGAGAGCTCCGAGACGTGAACAAGACCATCAACGCCACCGAGATCGACGAACGCACCGAAGTTGACGATCGACGAAACGACGCCCTTACGGACCTGGCCCTTGTGAAGGTTGTTCAAGAAGGTAGTGCGCGACTCGGACTGCGTCTGCTCAAGCAGAGCGCGGCGCGACAGCACAACGTTGTTGCGGTTCTTGTCGAGCTCGAGGATCTTCGCTTCGAGTTCCTGGCCGAGGTACGGCGTGAGGTCACGAACACGACGGAGCTCGATGAGCGACGCGGGAAGAAAGCCACGGAGTCCGATGTCGACGATGAGGCCACCCTTGACGACCTCGATGACCGAACCGGTGACGACGCCGTCGTCTTCCTTGATCTTCTCGACGTCTCCCCATGCACGCTCGTACTGTGCGCGCTTCTTGGAGAGGATGAGGCGGCCTTCTTTGTCTTCTTTCTGAAGAACAAGAGCTTCGACCTCGTCGCCGACCTTGACGACCTCGTTGGGGTCAACATCGTGCTTGATGGAAAGTTCGCGAGAGGGGATGACACCCTCAGTCTTGTAACCGACGTCGAGGAGGACCTCGTCGCGGTCGATCTTGACGACGGTGCCTTCAATCAGGTCTCCGTCGTTGAAGAACTTGAGGGTCTTCTCGACCGCGGCCAGGAAGTCCTCAGCAGATCCGATGTCATTGATGGCGACCTGCTTGGTGGCCGGGGCGGTCGTTGCGGTAGTCATGTAGTGGGTTGTCCTTGTTGGGTTGGGTGTCAGGCTGCGGCGCACGGGCAAAAGGATGCCAAGGCACACAGCGAAGCGGATTTTTATTGCGATGTCACGATCGCACGCCAAAAGACGTGAAACGAATGACATCTAAGGCTATCAGAATCCCCGCATCCGCTGCAGTGCGAGCGGCATCTGCGCAACAATTCGTGTCTTAGCGTCGGCCAGCCCTATCGGCTGCACTCTTCGAAGGATCTACGGTCACATCGAGCGGGTCGAGTCCCCGCCTCGATGCCCAGACGAGGCGCTCACCTTTTGCAGCGTGCTGGGATGCACGAACCGCCCGCTCGTCAGCCCAGCTGTTCAGTCGATGTCCAGCGTGTCCACGCACATGCTCCAGGATGACATCGGGCATACCCGACGCGCGGCGTCCATCACGCGCCACAATGAGCTGCTCCAAGATGTCCCGGTTCGCCGTGGGTTTCTTCGCGCTCGTCACCCAACCGCGGCGGGCATGACCATCCATCCACTTGGAGTAGGTATCAATCGCATACATCGAGTCCGCCTGAACTGTCAGGTGGCGTACGTGCTGGTGGTCAGTAATGGCGTAGAGAAGCGCAAGCAGCTCACCGATGTTGTTGGTGCCTTCTGGGATTGATCCCGCAGCCCAATTTCCGTCTTCGCCAACCCACGCCCATCCGGCAGGGCCGGGATTTCCCTTGCAGGCACCATCAGTGGCGAGAGTGTAGCGATCGATCTCTGTCGTGTGAGGCTGCGGCATCCGCCAATTCTCTCAGCATCCGAACCGATCAAGGCATACGACGAAGGCCCCGGACTTAGGTCCGGGGCCTTCGGGAGGAAGAATTCGAGGTTACGCCTCGCTCATAGCTGTCTTCTCGGCCTGGCCCTTGGCGGCGTAGTACGCGGCACGAGCAGCGAGGCGTCGTGCTTGCTCGGCCTGACCTGCGTCGAGCACATCTTGCGGAACGTCGACGCTCTCGACATGCGAGACACCGTTGTACTTCTCGATGTAGGCGTCCAGTTCGGGGCCAGACGTCCACGATGTGATGAGGCAGTAGCGCGGTTCATCGCCGGGGTGTGTGGCTGCGTGCCACAGGCGCTGCGTGTCAACGATCAACTGCGCACCGGCGGGCAGTGCGATGCGCACTTCGCCCTCGGGGTCGGTGCGGTTGTGACGCAGCACAAAGTAGCTCTCTTTATCGTCGGTGAGGTTGAAGAACCCACGTACGACCCAACCGGTACCGTCCGGATTCAAGCGGTTGTTGTCGTCTTGGTGAAGGTTGTACAGGCAGTCGGCGTACGTGTTGGGCTGCAGCTCAATCACGCGGCAACGGCCAACGTTGGCCCCGGGCTCCTGTGCGCGACGGGTGAGCTCGGGTGCCTTCTCTACCTGCGAATCGATCCACACGCCGTCTTTGTCTGTACGCGGCGGCTTGTGGTTCCAGAAGCCATTGCACTCGATGTCGCCGAAGGCACTTGCCAACGGAGCGAAGCGCGTGTCGCCCGACGACTTCCAGTCGTTGTATTCGATATCGAGCCACTCTTTGGGGTCGAGTTCCCTGTTGTAGGAGTCGAGAACGACGTAGCCGGTCTCTTCGAGAGCGGCGGATTTGATGTAACCCATGAGGTAAATCATGCCTTTCGTAGGGGGCCAGCGAAGTTTTTACAGGCCCAGGTAAGGTCAGCCTACCGACGCTCCGGTTGTCGACGCCGAGAACCGCCCGGGAATAAAGCCGCTGCATCCGGATCAACTAAACTCGCCGGGGCCGCAGAGCACGCCAAGACTCCGCGGAACCGATGCAGGCAAGGAGCGAAGCCGAATCATGGGCACTGCCACAAACGTCGACGCCACAGCAGTCAATACGATCGACTGGCTCTCTACCCCCGGCGCTACCATCGTGGTCCCCGTTTATCAGCGGCAATACCGCTGGGATATCGGCGGGTGCGAGCAGCTCCTCGCCGATGTGAGAGCCGTAGCTGACTCTGATGAAAGCCACACTCACTTCATCGGTTCGATTCTTTCAACGCGGGCCTCGACAGCGGATGCCGCCGACCTTGTGTTGATCGATGGGCAACAGCGAATCACGACGCTGATGCTCTTGGTCGCGGCCGTGCACCATGCGGTGAGAGACAGTGACCCGGATATGGCCGCAGAACTTGCGCGAGTTCTACTGGCAGACCCGAGCCACGCGACGACGAAGTTGCGGCCGCATAAAGCATGGGCAGACGTGTTTCAAAGCGTGGTTCTTGATCGCCGCACGCCCGGCGATCAAGAACGCTCTTCGCGCTTCGACGACAACTACGCGTTCTTCCGCAGCCAGGTTGGCACCTCAGAAGCACCCCACATTTGGTGTGGGCTGAAGAAGCTTGAGCATGTCTCTATCGCTCTCGGTGCTGATGCAAACGCTCAGCAGACATTTGAGAGCTTGAACTCGACTGGCGAGCCGCTACGTGATCATGAGCTGATTCACAATTACGTACTCATGGGTTTGACTCACGCCGAGCAGACCGAGATCGAAGAACTCTTTTGGGTGCCTATCGAACAAAACACCGGCGAATCGATCGGCTCGTTCTGGCAGCACTACCTGATCATGACGACAGGTCGAGAAGTCGCTATCGCTGGCGAACGCGGCGTCTACGACGCGTTCCGAACCAGTTTTCCGCGTCTCACAATCGCCACACTTCGCGAACACGCGACCCAGTGGTTGAGCTATTCGGAGGCCTACCGAACCCTCCTCGACCCCACCCAGGCAGAAGAGGCCGACCTCTCCGCTCATCTGACGTTCATCAATACGTTCGGGCGTGGCATGTACCCGCTCGTCATGAGGGTCTACCGGGAGTACCTCGATGGGCTTCTGACGATGAGTGAAGCAATCGAGACCGTGGAGTACGTGCAAGCGCTGCTCCTCCGTCGTGCAATCGTCGGTATCAGCAATGAGAGGCTTGTTGCACGTCTTTGTCGGGCCCGACACGACGGCCCAGATGCCCTCCGGCATGCCATAGCTCGAATCACGCCGTCAGATGAGCGCGTCAAGGTAGCTCTGAAATACAGCGAGCTCCCCCACGCGCGCTACGTTCTCGGACGTCTTGCGGGAGCCACCGACGTCTCCGAGTGTGATGTCGAGTACATTTTTCCGCTAGCTCCGGGCGACAACTGGAGCGGAGACGGCAACCGCGAGTGGGCCGAATACACCGATGATGAGCAAAACAGCCATCGTGCGCTCGCCCCGACGCTCGGAAACCTCACGCTCTTGGAGGAATCACTTGCCGAGCGCGCATTTGACAAGTCGTTCCAGGAGAAGCGGCCGATCTACGGCGAGAGCGAATTGCTTCTGACATCTGATCTCGCTTCTGACAAGTCGTGGGGAACAGCCGCGATCGCCGCACGCACGACGCGGCTCACGGAAATATTCCTTCACGTGTGGGCGCGACCGGTAACGGCCGGAATCGACGATGACGATCTCACACCGATCCTCGACGCGAAACGACGGCGAGGCTGGCCGCGAGGCTGGGAACGGGAATTCGACTATGTCGAATACCGCGGGGAACACTGGGAAGTCCACGACGTCAAGTATCTGTTCCACCGCATTTTCACCCGACTGTGGGCAGATTCACGCGCTGACGTAGTCGCATTCAGCGCGGATCGCGGCGGTCCGATCTTCGACGCTCAAGCGTGGAACGGTGAATGGGATGCGCTCGACGAATCACACTTCCTGTATATGGGATGGGATTCCAAATACATGCTGACTGCTGTGCAAGGTCTGCTCGACGACGCGGGATTCGCGCCCGAAGTCTTCGTCAAGTACTCCTACATCGGTGCCGTGATGTGAGGAACGCGTGTTACGCGGCGTGCGCGCGTTCGCAAATCGGTGCGCCCGCTTCGGTGCAAGCTGCACATTGAACGACACGACTCTGGCAATTCGAGTCAGCACAGTTCACCATGCGAGATTCGGGTGCCCCGCATCCGCTGCACTTTCCGATGACCGCTGCGTTGGGACCAAACGTGAGAGCCTCACGCGCGTCAAAGACGTAGAGCGAGCCCTCCCATAGTCCGGAGTTTCCGAAGCGCTCGCCGTATCGAACGATTCCGCCATCGATCTGGTACACCTCCGAAAATCCACGCGAAATCATGAGGCTAGAGAGCACTTCGCAACGCACTCCCCCTGTGCAGTAAGTCACGATCGGCTTGTCTTTGAGGTGGTCGTACTGACCGGAGTCAATAGCGCTCACCAGGTCACGAGTGGTTGCGGCATCCGGGACGACAGCATTCTTGAACTTGCCGATTTCGGCCTCGAAGGAATTCCGGCCATCGAAGAACACGACCTCATCCGCACGCTCAGCGACCAACGCGTTGACTGCCTCGGGCGAGAGGTGAGTGCCGCCGCCGCGCACACCGCCTTCGTCAACCCGAAGCTCGTCAGGTGCACCGAAACTTACGATCTCGTCGCGGACTTTCACAACTAACCGCGGAAAGTCATTGCTTAACCCGCGTGCATCGAGATCCGAACCCTCCGACCACTTGAAGTCAGTCTCGGCGAAAGGCGCGTATGCGCGCATCTTGCGCCAATAGGTTTTGACGGCCTTCAACTCTCCGCCGACTGTGCCGTTGATACCGTCTTTGGAGATCAAGATGCGGCCGCGAAGACCCAAGAGTTCGCACAGGTCGCGCTGCCACACACGAATAGCCTCAGGGTCGGCGATCGGTGTGAACCGGTAATAAAGGAGAATCTTAGAGACGGCCACCGAACAATGGTAGGCCGTGAGTGGCGTGAGAGCGCCTCCGAAAGGAACCCAGTGACTGCGTTTTCCCACCGACGAGCTCTTTTTGCGGCACTACTTCTCGACGTTGTGTTCGTCATACTCTTCGCTGCTATCGGTCGCGCGAGTCATGACGAAGGCGTTCTCGGCGCCTACGGCTCAGGGCTCGCGACTACGGCATGGCCCTTTCTCGTGGGCCTGGCCCTCGGGTGGGTGATCACACGCGTCTGGCGGCACCCCGCTGCCCCTGTGCGAACTGGACTTGGCGTATGGGTAACGACAGTCGTTGTCGGGATGCTGCTGCGCGCGACGAGCGATCAGGGCACTGCAGTCGCGTTCATCATCGTGGCGACGATCACACTCTTCGTATTCCTGGTGGGGTGGCGAGCACTTGCGCACGCGCTCCGTCGCCGTCGGCGTTCTTAGAGGCCGAGTTTCAGCATGACTTTCGTCGCGCGACGTTCGTCCATCGCTGCGTACGCCTCAGGGGCCTCTTCGAGAGGCAGGACGAGGTCGAAAACCTTGCCAGGCATGATCTTTCCGGAGCGGACATCAGGCAGAAGCTCCGCGATGTAACCGCGCACCGGAGCAACACCACCGTTTACCCCGACGTTTCGCCCAAACATCGCCTGAACCGGGAGTTCGGGGCCGCCGTTCGGCACTCCGACGTAGCCGACCATCCCGCCGGGGCGCGTCGAGCGAAGCGCCTGGTCCATGGATTCTTTCGTGCCGACGCACTCAAGCACCCGATCCGCACCGATGCCGCCGGTGAGCTCTCGCACTCGCTCCACACCCTCATCTCCTCGCTCCGAGACGACGTGCGTGGCACCGAATTCGCGCGCGAGCGCCTGACGCTCAGGATGCCGCGACATCGCGATGATCGTGGTCGCACCGAGTCGATGGGCCGCAATGATGGCGCACAGACCTACAGCTCCGTCTCCGACGACAGCCACGGCATCGCCAGGCTGGACACCAGCCGACACGGCGGCGTGGTGTCCGGTGCCCATCACGTCACTCAGCGTGAGGAGACCAGGAATTTCGGAATCTGCAACCGGCCCCTCGACAACTGTCAACGTCCCGTCTGCGAGAGGCACACGAACGAACTCGCCCTGCCCTCCGTCGGCGAAGCCACCTTCACGGTCTTCGCTCCCCCACCATCCGCCGTTGAGGCATGAAGTACTCACGCCGTTCCGGCAGTTCGCGCATGTGTTGTCGCACACGTAGAAGGGAGCGATGACAAAATCGCCGGGAGAAACGAGGGCGACGTCATCGCCGATGCTCTCAACGACACCGACGAACTCATGCCCGATACGGTGCGCGGACTCGGTCGGTGTGACACCGCGATAGGGCCAGAGATCGGAGCCACACACGCAGGCGGCTACGACACGAACTATGGCATCGCGTCCGCTGGAGAGGTGAGGAGTGGGAACGTCTTCAACGCGAATATCTCGCGGAGCATGAATCACTGTGGCACGCATATTTTCAGCGTACGCCCGCTTCTCACTCACCAGCTGTGAGAGCCCGGGATGCCTTTGAACGGGCCGACGATTCCCGATGTGATCCACCCTCCGTAGAACTCGCCCGGCTGAGGAACAGCCGTCTCGCCGTCCACGGTGCAGCGATCCATATATTGCGGATATACCGCCACACGCCTCCGCAAAAGCTCGAATCCCGGCATGGGTCGGGCGTAGCCCCATGCCGCGCGTGGGGCTACGCCCGACTGCGTGGCGGAAGAGCCGGCTGCCGGAGCGACCACATCGAAGTAGTGCGCAGCACCCTTCCATTCGCACATCGACGAGCCCGACGCCGGGACGAGGCATCCGGTCTCGAACGCATCTTCCGGCAGGTAGTAGACGGGAGGATGACTCGTCTCGAGCACGCGCAACACGTCGTCGGTGTCGAGAATCTCGACTCCCCCGAACGTGATCGTTATGCGCGCTCGCTGCCGCTCGAGGCGGGGAGGCCGTGGGTAGTCCCACACTGACTCCTGCCCAGGCTTCACGCGATCTGGAATGGGCCGCTTCATAGTTGAAACTCAGCCTCGGACAGCGTCGGCGATGGAAGTGTCGCCGGACCCGAATCGGATTGTTCGACCGATCGTCGACGTATCCGCGAGTGACGCAGCGATGACAGCTGCGACATCGGCACGCGGAACCTCACCGTTTCCCTCCGGGCTCAACGTGATCTTCCCGGTGCCTGCATCGAGCGTCAGCGTGCCAGGGCCGAGAACGGTGAAGTCGAGTTCAGATGCCGTCAGGTGCTGGTCTGCGGCGAGTTTCGCGTCAGCGTAGGCAAAGAAGTCGTCGTCTTCTGGTACGCCGTGGTCGGGTCGTGACCCGATCCACGAAACCATCACGTAACGCTTCACACCGGCCTTGGATGCGGCATCCATCGTACGAATGGCGGCGTCTCTATCGATCGCATAGGTGCGTTCCGCGGATCCACCGCCGGCGCCCGCCGACCATACGACAGCGTCGTGGCCGGAGATGAGCTCGGTCAAGTCATCTCCGTCGAGCGAGGAGATATCCGCCAGATGCGGATTTGCGCCAGTTGCCGCAACGTCATCCGAGTGGTCAGGGTTTCGAATTACAGCCGTTACTTCATCCCCTTGCTCCACGAGGATGGGCGCAAGAAGCAGTGCCACACGGCCGTGGCCGCCAAAGATCAAAATTCGCGACATGGGTAGTCCTTTCGTCGTCGTATACCCACCCTAGAAACAGCCCACCAACCGCGGAGGGTGCTGGCATCTAGTGCAATCTCGTGTTACGGCGGTCATTCGGCTGAATGAGTGGCATCGCCATCCAGATACCACCAACGCTCGCTCTGCCATACGAACCGGCTACGTTCCGACAGTGTTCCTCGCCCTTTCGCATCTCGCCAGTGCGCCCGAAAAGTCACGAACCCGCGGCGATCCCCCGGCTTCCCGGCCTCTACGCAGGAGATGTCGAGTCCGGTCCAGACCGTGCGGTCATCGAAGTCAAGGTCCGCAGGGCGAGTGCCTGGATGCCATGACTCCATCAGGTGACGGCGGTTACCCAGGGCGAAAGCGGTGTATCTCGACCGCATGAGCGCCTCAGCGGTCGGCGCGGCCGAGCCGCCGATGACCGGCCCGCAGCACTCAGCAAATGCAAGCTGACTGCCGCACGCACACAAATCTGCGTCTTTCACGGCTCCCACACTCTCACGAGTGCTTGACTTGCCGCATGGCGCAGGTCGCGATGTTTCCGCTGAGCACAGTACTCATGCCGCATATGCCCCTCACCGTGCGAATTTTCGAAGAGCGGTATCAACGGATGCTCGGCGCCCTCCTCGAAGCGGAACCGCCAGCTGAACCACACTTTGGAGTGGTGCTGATTGAACGCGGCCACGAATCCGGCGGCAACGATCGCCGGTTTTCGCTCGGCACGATGGCCCGCATCGAGAGAGTGGTCTCAGCGGGGCCCGGCGACTTCGTGATTTTTGCCCACGGCACTCACCGAGTCAATGTCCTGTCATGGGACGAAGAAGCACCGTACCCGCGGGCTCGGGTGAGCGAGATCGCAGAGTTACCCTGGAGCCCAACGCTCGAGCCGCTACGCGCCGAGGCCGAGCGTGTCGTTCGCCGCGTACTCACTCGCGCGAGCGAGTTTGCCGACGTCGGCTGGGACCCCGCCATCGAACTCTCTGACGGGCCAGTCGCTTCGTCTTGGCAGCTCGCAGGAATCGCCCCTATTCCCGACATCGACCGAATGGGGCTCTTGCAATCCGCCAGCCTCGCCGAACTTCTGACCGGCGTCATCGCCCTGACCCGAGACGCTGAGCCCGCGCTCACTTCCGCCCGCGCCGATTCTGAGTTTGCGGATGCCGTCGCGCAGTTATTGCGGGAGACCGAGGCTGATACCGAACCGGATTCAGGAGAACGTGGCGATCCTGAGGATGACTCCGACCGCGAATAGCGCACAGCAGTCCGGCGCACGCAGATACGGCAAGCCTCCCCCGTCTAGTCTTGGTGGAGTGTCCGCTAAGTCACTTCGAATCATCACACCACGAGGAAAGCTCGTCATCATCGCGGTCGTGTGCTCACTCTTCGCAGCAACGGGAATCGTCACGGTTGCGCTCAGCCCAGAAACGATGCTTAACCTCATCGTCGGAGTCGCCGCTGTCGGATTTTTCGGCGTCGGCGGGGGTATCTCTCTCATATCTTTGTGGCGCCGCAGCCTGATCCTCGAGGCCGATGCTGAAGGCATCCGATTCTCGCACCGCACCCTGATCGAGTGGAAGGGAGTCGAGCGAGTGGGGACGACCTCGACGCAGCTCGGCATCCGTCTTCGTAACCCTGATGCCCTCATCGCTCAGGATCCGCGCGGGTTTTCCC
The DNA here is from genome assembly GCF_011047135.1 of Microbacterium endophyticum. Taxonomy (NCBI): domain Bacteria; kingdom Bacillati; phylum Actinomycetota; class Actinomycetes; order Micrococcales; family Microbacteriaceae; genus Microbacterium; species Microbacterium endophyticum. The sequence goes on from NZ_CP049255.1 coordinate 197,428, forward strand.
GGGAAGAGCTTCGCGAAACACGACGCAGTTCCGGTGGTTGGGATCTCGTTTTCGCCGAGAACCTCCTCGATCGCACGCCGTCGGACGCCGCCGCGGCTATCAATGCTCAACGACCCTAGTTATGCGAATCACACGTCGGGTCACTGAGCGCCTCAACACAGCGATCCGCGCCCCACGCCGCACTCCGCTTCTTCAAGTTCTCAAATCCGCGATTGCCACAATCGCCGCATGGTTGGCGGCGTCACTGGTATTTCCCGACGCCACGCCTGTCTTCGCCGCTATTGCTGCCCTCCTCGTCGTCCAGCCGAGCCTCAATCAATCGCTCGCGAAAGCCCTCGAGCGTAGCGCCGGCGTGATCGCGGGTGTGGCGGTCGCGTCGGGGTTGGGGATGCTGTTCGGGGAAGCTAACTGGGTCGTCGTGATCGCGATTGCGCTCGGGCTTCTCATCGCCTGGGCTCTGAAGATGACTGCGGCAACCGCCAACCAGGTCGCCATCAGCGCAATTCTCGTGATCGCCCTGGGACAAACCACGCCCGGCTACGCGGTGGACCGCGTGTTGGAGACGATTCTCGGCGCCGCGATCGGCGTCATCGCCAACGTCGCGATCGTCCCGCCGCTCGCACTGCAGCCAGCTCGTGAGCGAATCGATGCGCTCGGGCAAGAAATCGCGCAAACCCTCGACCGTCTGGCCGACTCCATCACGTCAGAACGCACGCGATCAAACCTCGAAGAACTTCTCCTGACCGCTCGGTTGCTGCGGCCAATGCAGCAGAGCGCACAAGCGGCGATCGATGTAAGCGTGGATTCACTAACTCTCAATCCCCGTGCGCGCACACATCGTCACGAGCTCCACGAACTGAGCGCCCAGCTTGAATACTTCACGCCAATCGTCAACCAGGTCGTCGGAATGGCGCGTGCGGTCTACGACCGGTATGACTCGAGTGTCATCGTCGAGCCCGCCGCGTGGGCCATTTCGGAGCAGCTCCATCGGGCAGCGCACGATGTTCGTCTGATACAGCGCTCATCCGATGCTGTGCCTCACGACACTCGTAACGAAGAGGTACTTCAACCCACGGCTGAAGTACCCGCGCTCACCACACCGCTCACGATTGTCAAACCGTCATCCGACAACTGGATCCTCATCGGCGCACTCATGGAGGATTTGCGACGGATTCACGACACGCTGAGCGATAGGTAGTTTCAGCTCGCGCAACTCACACAGTGCGCGGCAAACGGACGCACCGTGAGTCGGCCTGCAGGGATCATGCGGCCGCAGCCCTCACATACGCCGTAGGTTCCTGACCGTATTCGCTCCAGTGCGTGTTTGATCGCTTCGGACTCACCCGCTTCTGCTTCCCGAATTGCCTCGAGTCGCGCCCACTCCAGCGACAACGTTGAACCTTCCGGATCATGCTCGTCATCTGCTACGTCTTCAGTTCGCGCGGCTCGCAGCGCCCGCGCCTCCTCGTCATGTTCTCGAATGCGCTCACTCAATTCGAGCTGGCGCTTGTGAAGAAGCACAACAAAATCGGCGAAGTCGTCTGCCCCCACGCTCTCAACGATCAGCACACCCGCCCCGTTAGGAGCGTGGTGAAACCACAACGGTGAATTCAAGAGGCTGGATGCCACCGTCGCTGTTCGTCAAAGTGACGCTCGACTCACCCGTCGCGAGAGCGGAGATGCCCGGGTTGAAGGTTGTGCCGTCTTGCACGTACCCCGCGACGAATTCCGCGACCTTCTCATCAGCAACCTCACCGGTGTAGCTGTCGACTGCAAGGTCACCAGTGTTGATGTTCAACACCTGACCGACAACGAGATCGACGGTCTCACCCTGCAGTTCGCCAGCGTCCATAGTGACAGGAGCGATGACGTCGCCAGGTTCATCAGATGACGAGGAACACCCCGACAAACCGATGCTCGCCATGACCAACACCGACGCGACTACAAACTTGGAGATTTTCACCACGTCAGTATGACACCGCCGCCGCGGTACGCCCGTTACGATTCAGTCTCAATAGCACCGCGCGCGTTGTAGACAAGAACGTCCGCCGCCCCGTATGACCGATAGACACCGAGGGCAGCTTCGTGACCGACGCCGACTGTCACACGAATACCCCGGCGCTCGAACTGTTCAGCCCAATCGTCCACGACGGGTCCTTCATCGAAACCGGTGAGTTCTTCAAGAAGCGGCCCCTCTCCAGCGACAACGAGAGAGCGGACGCCACTCCACATCGTCGCGCCGTAGCACATCACGCACGGACGCCAGTTGACAACGAGCTCGAGGTCAGCTCCCTCTGCGCCGAGATCCCAGCGTCCGAGACGTGATTGCGCCAGGCTCAGCGCTGTTACTTCGGCATGTGCTGAGCTCAGGCCGGAGCTCAGCACCACGTTCACGCCAACAGCGACGACCTCGTCTGTCGTGTTGTCGACAACGATCGCTGCGAAAGGACCACCATTTCCTGCCCGCCAGTTGCGGTCGGCCAGCTCATTAACGAGCGCCATTCTCGATTCACCCCGAGGAAGCGAGGTGGGCAGGGTTTCGAGGTCGTCGAGGAGCCATTCCGGTAACGCGGCTCGGTACGAGGTTGCATAGGTCATGACCTCAGTCTGCCGTCGCAATGTTTCGTGAAATCGCTCACTCTCGCCAGCTGGCATTCACCGTGCCAAACTGACTTCGTGACTTCACGCCTTATGTTGCTTGACACAGCTTCGCTGTATTTTCGTGCGTTTTACGGAGTTCCAGACACTGTTCGTTCACCCGACGGAGTGCCAGTGAATGCCGTTCGGGGGCTGCTAGACATCATCACAAAACTTGTCGGTCGCTACGAACCAACTCACATGGTTGCGTGTTGGGACGACGATTGGCGGCCCCAGTGGCGCGTCGATCTTGTTCCGTCCTACAAAGCACATCGAGTCGCTGAGGTGGTGGCGTCTGGACCCGATGTCGAGGAAGTCCCCGATCCCCTCGAAGCTCAACTCCCCATCATTCGCGAGGCTCTCGCCACTGTCGGTATCGCGGTGCTTGGGGCCCCAGGATACGAAGCCGACGATGTCATCGGCACGCTCGCGACGTCGTCGACGATTCCCGTCGACATCGTCACCGGCGATCGAGACCTATTCCAGCTCGTAGACGATGAGCGCGAGGTGCGAGTCGTGTATACCGCCAAGGGAATGAGCAATCTCGAGATCGTGACAGAAGCCACGCTGCACGAAAGATACGGCGTCAGCGGAGGACAATACGCCGACTTCGCGACGCTCCGAGGCGATGCGTCAGACGGCCTGCCGGGAGTTTCAGGCATCGGAGATAAAACTGCGGCGTCTCTGCTTCAGACCCACGGCAGTCTGGACGCCGTCATCGCGGAAGCCGATGAGGGCAGCGCCTTGCGCCCGAACCTGCGGGTCAAAATTCGCAGTGCGGCCGAATATCTTGCCGTGGCACCTCAGGTCGTGGCGGTCGCGCGGAACGTTCCGCTAAAAGAAGCTGATGCAACGCTCCACTCATTGACACCCGCGGCAATGAACGACGCCACGGAGCTCGCGAATACGTGGGGGCTTGGCGCTGCAATGGATCGTCTCACCGATGCCCTTTCGCGCTACTGAACGACGTACGTCCGTGAGCGCGACCCCGTCGAGCGGCCGAAAGCAACGCAGCAAGTAGAGCAAAAGCGTAGAGCGCAGCCAATACAACGAGAAGTAACTCGCCAGCAGCCCAATTCCCAGTCGCTTCGTGAAGAGCACCCACAAGGGGCGCGCCCAGGGCGCCGACGGCATATCCCCCGCCCTGAACGAAAGCAGACATTCCCGCGGCCTCAGTGTCAGAGCGTGAGACAGCAACAAGCACGGTGAAGATTACGACGAATCCGCCCGAGTGGGCAATGGCACCAAATATCAGCCACAGCCAGGTCAACTCTGGCAGCGCCAGCATCCCTCCAGTGAGCAATAGCCAGCAGACGCATATGACGCTCGCTGGCACCCACCGAGGCGCAAATCTCCCGAGGAGCGGCACAACGAATGCGCCAAGGATTCCCATGCCCTGAAAGAGAGACGAAAGCGCGCCTGCACCCACCCGACTAAGTCCGAGTTCATCAGATGTGATCGAAGGCAACCATGTGGAGAATGCGTAATAGATCGTGGTTTGACAGCTGAATGTCGCCAAGAGGAGCCATGCCGTGGGGTTTCGAAAAACGGACCGAGACTTTGTCATGACCGGCAGCGGACCGGTGACAGTTGCTGGGTCGATCCCTTGATTTGTCGCTTCACTCGGCAGAGAGCCCGAGTATCGCTCACCGCTGATATCGCCACGAGCGCTGATCTCTCGGAGATAGATGCCCCACAAAAAGAGGCCGACGATGGTGATCACCCCCCACAGGAGGAGGGCCCACGACCAGCCGACGATGTCGGCGAGAGGCGCAGTGAGAAGAGAAGTCAGAAGCGACCCGGCGTTGAGAGTCGCGACGTAAGCGGCTGTGATGATTCCGACCCGTGAACCTGGCACATCGCGACGGATAATCACCGGGATGACGACGTTACCTAGGGTGATCGCCGCCCCGATGACGACCATCCCAGTCAGCATCCATCCGAACCCAGGCAATGCCCGGATGACGGTGCCGACGAGAACTCCAGAAAGCGAGAGTAGAAGCGCCCGTTCTGCGCCCGACCGCCGAATCATGACCGCGGCAACCGGAGTAAGCAGCGCAAACATCAAAACCGGAGCAGTTGTCAGCAAGCCGACACTTGCAGAACCGATTCCTAAATCGCGTTCAATGTCGCGAAGTACCGGTGTTGGCGCCACTATTGGCCCCCGCAGGCTCAGAGCCGCGACAAGCACGCCAGAAATCACCAGCCACGGAATACCGCGCGAAGCCATCGAACGCGCAGACGAGGTCATCACCTCAGTCTATGAAAGCGTTGCCCAGGCGTCAGACAGACAGGGATCGCGTCGTCTCTATCCACTCAGTCAATTTTGCGGCCGCTGCACCGTCGTCGATCGTTCGCGCGGCAAGATCCTTAGCCTCGCTGAGTCGCTCGAGAATCGGGCGCTGGACCTCCGACGCATCCTGTGACAGTCGATATGACACGATCCCTGCCGCAGTGTTCAGAAGGACGATATCTCGCACCGGCCCAAGGTCACCCCCGACCGTACGTCGCACGATATCCGCGTTATCGCTCGGCTCTCCGCCAATCAGATCCTCAATGCGCGCAAGAGGGATCCCGAGATCCCGAGGATCAATATCGTGTTCGTGAATATCACCTCGGCTCACCTCCCAGATACGCGAATGGCCGGTCGTTGTGAGCTCGTCGAGACCGTCGTCTCCTCGGAAGACGAGAGCTGTCGCTCCTCGCGTACGAAAAACGCCGGTGATCAGCGGGACCCGGTCGAGATGCGCAACACCGACAGCATTAGCTTCCGCGCGCGCGGGGTTGCACAGTGGCCCAAGGAAGTTAAAAACGGTGGGAACGCCAAGCTCCGCACGGGTAGGTCCGGCGTGTCGAAATCCTGGATGGAACGCAGACGCGAACGCGAACGTAATTCCGGTGCGTTCAAGTGTCTGTGCAACAGCCGAAGGCGTCAGCGTGAGATCAATTCCCAGCGCTGCGAGCACATCCGATGAGCCCGACTTGGAACTTGCCGCTCTATTTCCGTGTTTCACAACCGGAACGCCTGCCGCCGCCGCCACGATTGCCGACATGGTCGAGATATTTACTGTCCCGAACCGGTCGCCGCCCGTACCGACGATGTCGAGGACGTGGGAGTCGACGGACAGCGGGAGCGCGGCTTCGAGGATCGCATCACGGAATCCAACAACTTCGTCGACGGTCTCGCCCTTGGCCCGCAGAGCGATGAGGAAACCGGCGAGCTGAGACGGGGTTGCTTCTCCCGCCATCACCGAGCGCATCGCCCACGTCGACTCCGAAACACTCAGGTCCTCACCCGAGAGAAGCGAGGTGAGAATTCCCGGCCATGAATAAAGCTCAGTCATGAGCATTGATCCTACTCAGCGCGAAAAAAACCTTTGACGCACCATGACCTGCCGAGAAGCCGCGTTCTCAGTGGTGTGAAGCAAGTTCACGGGTAGCTCCTAGGCGATGCTAAGAGCGCACCACACCTCATTCAAGGGTCGAGGTGCAAGACTCGGTCCTCAACTTCGGTCATAATAAGAAGGTGACGACCCAAGCGACGTATAACCAGGCTCTGCGCACCGTAAAGCGCCCAGATCCCGTTGCGGTGGGCACAATCGTCTGGCTAGGCAGCGAAGTTATGTTCTTCGCCGGCCTCTTTGCGATCTACTTCACTCTGCGCAGCACCTCTCCTGAGCTGTGGGCCGAGGAATCATCGCTGCTGAACGTTCCGTTCGCACTCGTGAACACGATCATCCTGATCGCATCTTCGTTCACATGCCAGGCTGGTGTGTTTGCTGCCGAGAAGTTCCGCCCCTACCGCGTAGGAAAGTCCCCGCGTCAGTGGGGAATGGTGGAGTGGTTCTTCCTCACGTTCGCGTTAGGAGCGATCTTCGTGTCCGGCCAGGTGTGGGAGTACTCGCAACTCGTCGCCGAAGGCATGCCGATCTCGGCTAACTCGTATGCGTCAGCGTTCTACCTCACCACCGGGTTCCACGCGCTGCACGTAACAGGTGGCCTCGTCGCCTTCCTGCTGACCATCGGACGCGCCTACGCCGTCAAGAACTTTGGACGCAAAGAGATGACCACGTCGATCGTGGTGTCGTACTACTGGCACTTCGTAGACGTCGTATGGGTCGCTCTCTTCATCGTCATTTACTTCCTGAAGTAGAAAGCGGAGTACCAACTCGACATGGCACGCCACACCACACGCCGCAAAAGCGGCCGACGCAGCCCTCTCGCCGCCGCCGCTCTCATCGGGATCGGTCTCCTCATCACGGGCGGTGCGTATGCCGGCGCTTCAGCCGCCATGGCGGCGACAAGCGACTCGTCCACTTCCGCATCAACGCTGACAGTCGAAGACGGGCAGAAGCTATTCCAGGCCAACTGCGCTACCTGCCATGGCCTTGATCTGCAGGGGACGGACTCGGGACCATCACTGTACGGTGTTGGCGAGCTGGCTGTGCACTTCCAGGTTTCTACGGGTCGCATGCCGCTTCAGGCCCAGGGGCCGCAGGCACTTCAGAAGCCGGTGCAGTTCACCGACGAGCAGACTGCCGCCATCGCGGAGTACGTTCAGTCCGTCGCACCGGGCCCGACATACCCAGACGAAGAAGTTCTCGACGGTGAAGGCGATGTGGCCAACGGAGCTGAACTCTTCCGCATCAACTGCGCGATGTGCCACAACGTCGCTGGCGCCGGAGGCGCGCTGACCGAGGGAAAATTCGCGCCTAACCTGCACAGCACTTCAGCGCTCAACATGTACGCGGCCATGGTTACCGGTCCGCAGAACATGCCTGTCTTCAACGACATGAACCTCACCGACGACGAAAAGCGCGACGTCATTTCGGCTCTGCTGTACATGCAAGAAACCGAGTCACCGGGCGGATTCAACCTCGGCTCACTCGGCCCTGTATCTGAGGGTTTGTTCATCTGGATCTTCGGCATCGGTTCGCTGATTGCCATTACGGTGTGGATCACCGCTAAGTCCAACTGACATTCCCCACCTGACCCACCTTTCAACGCACGAGGAGCACCATGGCACACGAGGAAGACCCACTCGGGCACGAGAGGGCATCCTGGAAGCCCGCATCTGGGCTCGCGGTGGCTGTTCCCGACCCGGTCAAGGGCACTGAACTCCCGCCGCACCGTGAGCGCCTGACTGACAAAGATCCGGCCGCCATGAACCGGGCTGTCCGCACGATTTACACCCTGTTCTACCTGTCTGTCGCAGGGAGCATCTGGGCTGTAGCCGCTTACATGATCTTTCCGATCGAAGACGGCTCAATCGTTGGTATCCGCCACAACAACCTCTTCATAGGTCTCGGTATAGCGCTCGCGCTTCTCGCGATTGGTATTGGCGCCATTCACTGGTCCAAGGCCGTGATGAACGACAAAGAGCACATTGAAGCCCGTCACGCCACACGTGGCCGTGACACGACTCGCAATGGCGCTACTGCTGTCTTCGCTGTCGCGAACGAAGAGTCGGGCTTCGGTCGTCGCACGATGATCAGAAACTCGCTCTTCGCCGCGCTGGTGGCATCAGTTATTCCGGGAGTCACGCTTTTCCGTGGGCTCGCACCGCAGTATGACGACCCGGCAGAGTTGCTGCGCCACACGATGTGGAAAAAAGGATCCCGTCTCGCACACGACCCGAGCGGTATCCCGATCAAGGCCTCGGACGTCACCTTCGGCTCGGCGTTCCACGTCATCCCGGAAGAGCTAGCCTCACTCAGCCACGAAGAGGGGTATCTGGACGAAAAGGCGAAGGCCATCGTTCTGCTCGTACGGATGCCGCAAGAGACGCTCATCGAAGCTGACGATCGCAAAGACTGGTCTTACGACGGAATCGTTGCCTACTCCAAGGTGTGCACTCACGTCGGATGCCCTGTTGCGCTTTATGAGCAGCAGACGCATCACTTGCTCTGCCCATGCCACCAATCACAGTTCGACGTGGCAAACGGCGCGGCGGTCATCTTCGGCCCCGCTGCACGCCCACTCCCTCAGCTTCCGATCGCTGTTGATGATGAGGGATATATCGTCGCCCGTAGCGACTTCACCGAGCCTGTTGGCCCGAGCTTCTGGGAGCGCCATTGAGTACCGCCACCGTCAACGGCGCCATCACGGAGCAGCCGAACGGATCTGAAAAAGAGAAGCCTCTCGGCGGCCGATTCGTCGGCGCGGCCGCAAACTACATTGACGAGCGCACAAGCCTCTCGGGTCTTGTCAAAGAGCTCGGCAGAAAAATCTTCCCCGACCACTGGTCGTTCATGCTCGGCGAGATCGCTCTTTGGAGCTTTGTTGTCGTTCTGATCTCGGGCACGTTCCTGACGTTCTTCTTCCAGGCATCGATGGTGCCAACTCACTACGCAGGCGCTTATATTCCGATGCGCGGCGTCGAAATGTCGGCAGCCCTCGACTCTTCGCTGCGTATTTCGTTCGATATCCGCGGTGGCCTTCTCGTCCGCCAAATCCACCACTGGGCAGCGCTCACGTTCGTGGCCGGAATCGGCGTGCACATGCTGCGTGTCTTCTTCACCGGTGCGTTCCGCAAGCCGCGCGAGATCAACTGGGTCATCGGCTTCGTGCTGTTCGTGTTGGCAATGGCAGAGGGCTTTACCGGCTACTCGCTCCCTGACGACCTTCTGTCGGGCAACGGTCTTCGCATCATCGACGGAATGGTCAAGGGAATTCCGCTCATCGGAACCTGGATCTCGTATCTTCTGTTCGGTGGCGAGTTCCCCGGAGACCAGATCGTTGGACGCCTATACACGCTCCACATTCTGTTGTTGCCGGCAATTCTCGTCGCGCTTCTCGCCTTGCACCTTGTGTTGATGATCATCAACAAGCACACCCAGTTCGCCGGGCCCGCGCGCACGAACAGCAATGTCGTCGGCTACCCCATGCTTCCGGTCTATGTCTCGAAAATGGGTGGATTCTTCTTCATCACCTTCGGGGTCATCGTGCTGATCGCTTCGCTATTCACGATCAACCCGATCTGGAACTACGGCCCGTACGATCCGTCACCGGTATCGGCGGGAACTCAGCCGGACTGGTATATCGGATTCGCTGACGGTGCGCTTCGCCTCGTACCTCCACACCTGGAGAGCGTCTTCTGGGGCCACACGTGGTCGTGGAACATCATCTTGCCCCTCGCGGTCCTCGTGATCTTCATCGTGATCGTTGCCCTATACCCATTCCTCGAGGCGTGGATCACCGGCGACAAGCGCGAACACCACATCGCTCAGCGTCCTCGTAACGCGGCGACGCGCACCGCAATCGGTGCCGCTGGTGTGACGTTCTACGCCGCGCTGTGGGCAGCTGCGTCGTCGGACATCATCGCGACGCACTTCTGGCTCACGATGGAAGGCGTCATTCACTTCCTGCAAGCGACGCTCATTCTCGGTCCGATCATCGCCTACTTCGTGACGAAGCGCATGTGCATCGCGCTGCAGAAGAAGGATCGCGAGATTGCACTGCACGGCTACGAGTCCGGTCGCATCGTTCGCCTTCCCGGTGGCGAGTACATCGAGGTTCACCAGCCCGTCGACGAGTACGAGCGCTGGAAGCTCGTTGATTTCGAGACCTACGAACCTTTGGTTGTGCGCCCGAACGACAAGGGCAGTATTCCCTGGCACCAGAACCTGCGCGCTTCGCTTTCGCGCTGGTTCTTCGAAGATCGGCTCTCCCCCGTCACACAAGCGGAACTCGATGAAGCAGTGGCGCACCAGCACCACACGCTCGACGACATCGCACATGACGAGGCCGAAGAGGTAGAGGGCGCAAGACAGCGTGCCATCGAAGACGGTCACCCTGTGGTCGAAACTGGCATCCGAGCTGAGGCTGAGTTCCCGGCTCCGTCGTTCCTGGACGACAAAGACGAGGACACGAAGGACTCCACCGACGGCAACGCTCCTCGAAGCTAGCAACGCAGCAATTTGAAGGATGGTCCGTGCCTCATTGAGGTTCGGACCATCTTTCATTCAGTCAGTCGGCGCTGTGAGGCGCCTGTAACAGTCCCGTGACAGAGACCGCATACGTTTAGATATGTGCGAATCATCATCATCGGAGCAGGTATCGGCGGCGCGAGCGCGGGTATCGCGCTCAAGCGACTAGGCCACGACGTCACCATCTACGATCAGATCCGAGAGAACAAACCGGTTGGAGCGGCTCTCTCGCTGTGGTCGAACGGCGTCAAGGTACTTAATTGGCTCGGTCTCACCGATGAAGTCGCCGCCCTTGGTGGCCGCATGGACATGATGTCGTATGTTGACGGCCACACTGGCGACACGATGTGCCGCTTCAGCCTTGAACCCGTCACCACGAAAACCGGACAGCGCCCCTACCCGGTCGCGCGAGCCGATCTCCAGGCGCTTCTCATGGAAACGTTCGGGATGGAGGACATCAAACTCGGCATGAAGGTCGTCAGCATCGCCGAGGCCGACGCAACGGTGACTGTGACTTTTGCAAATGGGGATACCGCGACCGGCGACATGCTCATCGGCGCAGACGGCGCTCGTTCGCTGACACGCGACTACGTGACCGGAGGCGGCATTGAGCGCAGCTATTCGGGCTACACCAACTTCAACGGGCTCATTCCCGTGGACGAACGTGTGAGTCCACTCGACCAGTGGACAACGTATGTTGCAGACGGGAAGCGCATGAGCGTGATGCCCGTCGCTGGCGACCGTTTCTACTACTTCTGCGATATCCCCCAGCCGTCCGGTCTCCCGTACGACCGTTCCGACGGAGCAACTCCCCTCAAAGAGGCGTTCGCCGGCTGGGCGCCGGGAGTGCAGCATCTCATTGACGCAATCGATCCTGACGTGTCACTCAACCGGGTTGAGATCTGGGACATCGACCCCTTTCACACGTGGGTACGCGGTCGCGTCGCGATCCTCGGGGACGCCGCGCACAACACAGCGCCGGATATCGGGCAGGGCGCATGCTCAGCGCTCGAGGACAGCTTCGTGCTCGGTATCGTCTTCGCCACCAACACTGTGGGTGTCGAAGACGCGCTGAGCCGCTATCAACGCATCCGGAGCGAACGCGCCGGCGATCTTGTCTTGCGAGCTCGCCGGCGCAGTCAAGAAACGCATGCGTACGACCCTGCAGTCACACAGGCGTGGTACGACAGCCTGTGGAAAGAGACTGGCGAAGGAGTCATAAAGGGCATCGTCGGCAACATCGTCGGCAGCCCTGTGAACCTCGGCGGCGGCCTTCTCGACTGACGCTCTTACGGCAGAAATAGCGCGCATCTTGGCGCTCGCACACGTTCGCTGGCTCTTAAGCTGACCGAATGACCTCATCCGCATACTTTGATGCCAAGCTCGCACACGAAACCGACCCGAGCGACGTGTACGCCGCTCAGAAGGCGGGATTGGATTTCGTACTCATAGACGTGCGAAGTGTCGAAGCGTGGCAGCAGGGCCACATCCGTGGTGCTCTCCACATGCCATATCGCACTATCGAGAAGCGCGCACCACAGGAGATCTCGCATTCGACGCCGGTCGTGGTGTACTGCTGGAGCCCAGGTTGCAACGCAGGCGCAAAAGGCGCACGAGAGTTCGCCGAGCTGGGTTACGAAGTTAAAGAGATGATCGGTGGCTATGAGTATTGGACCCGTGAGGGGCAGCCCACCGAAGATTCGAACGGCGACTTGCCCCGAATTTTCGACCCACTCGTCATGGTCGTTCGAGATGACGAAGGGGAGAATAACTCTCAGGCGATCTGCGCGTCGGGCGCCTGAACACTCGCCGCAGACCCGAAATAGCACGCGTCAGCTTTGAGCGGTAATAGCCCGGCTTCACCGACATCGCACACGACTGCTGTGACGTTGTCCCGCGTTCCAGCTTCAAGCGCGAGCGAGACGATGGCGGATGCCGCAGACGCAGCGTCACGTGCACGAATCAGGGTGATTGCGATCTCTTCTTCTGGCACGTAGTCAGTGAGTCCATCGCTGCAGAGTAGCCAACGATCCCCCACTTGCGTATCGCGCTCTGCCACCGTCACAGCATCCGTCTCGGCCCCGCGGAGTGAGGCCGTGATGATGTTACGGCGCGGGTGGTACGCGGCATCCTCAGGAGCGAGCAAACCGTGCTCGACCAGGACTTGAACGTACGAGTCGTCTCGCGTCTCACGGGTGAAAGCACCGTGGCGCAGCAAATAACCACGCGAATCGCCGGCGTGCGCAAGAAGTAACGATCCCGAGGCCGAGAGAAAAAGCCCGGTGAATGTTGTCGCCATCCCCTCGAGCGACGCATCCGAGTCGACTAACGAGCGAAGATCCCAGTTCGCGTCGCTGATTCGCGCTGTGACAGCATCGGCATTCGCGATACGTCCACCAAGAGCTCCGACCCGCTGCACGAGAGCCGCGGATGCGATGTCTCCTGACGGCCCGCCCCCGACACCGTCGGCAACAGCAGCGCCCCAGTCCGCCGCGAAAGCGGCGTCCTGGTTTGTCTGCCGAAACGCGCCGATGTCAGAAACGGCCGTGGCGTTGAGCCTCAGCTGCACAACACTCAGCGTGCGAAGTAGCCGCGGTAGTACTCGAAGACCCAACCGACGATAGCCACGACGAACACGCCGATGCCTACTGGGATCATCCAGGTACCGACAGCGAATCCGATCATTGCGATCGCAGCGGAGCCGGCGAGCACGATGGGCCACCAGGACCACGGGCTGAACTCGCCCATTTCAGGGTCACCATCGTCGATATCGGCTGTGAGGATGTCTTCGGGCAGCTCGCCGCTTTGCGCTTTGTGGATCTGGTTCACATAGAAACCGATCATCAGAGCCATCAACGTTGCGAACAGGAGTGCGATGGAGCCGACCCACTCGACTGCACGCACGAACGGAAGGTCGGGGTGGGCGATGACGTTCCACACGGTGTAGACGACGGCGATGAACAGGAAGAAGCCGGCGAGGATCCACCAGAGGTTGATATTCGTACGCACGACTACTTCACCTTTCCGTTGTCAGCGTCCACGACAGGTGCGTCGGGGGCATCCTTGCTCGGGCCTACGCCAACGGTAAGAGCGGCTTCGGGGTGGTTCAAGTCGAACGCGGGACGTTCGCTGCGAATGCGCGGGATCGACGTGAAGTTGTGGCGTGGCGGTGGGCAACTCGTTGCCCACTCCAGTGATCCGCCATATCCCCAAGGATCGTTGACCGTGACTGTGGCCGCTTTACGAGAGGTGAGCCAGATATTGAACAGGAACGGGATCATCGATGCCGCGAGAATCATCGAGCCGACAGTAGAAACCTGGTTCTGCCAAGTCCAGCCGTCCGCGTTCGAGTAGTCCGCGTAGCGACGCACCATTCCGTCGACACCAAGCCAGTGCTGGATGAGGAACGTCATGTGGAAGCCGATGAACAGCAACCAGAAGTGGATGTAGCCGAGGCGCTCGTTGAGCATGCGTCCCGTCCACTTCGGCCACCAGAAGTAGAAGCCAGCGAACATGGCGAACACGACGGTTCCGAAGACAACGTAGTGGAAGTGCGCCACAACGAAGTAAGAGTCGGACAGCGCGAAGTCAAGCGGCGGCGAAGCCAGGATGACACCGGTCAGACCGCCGAAGACGAACGTCACCAAGAATCCGAGCGAGAACACCATCGGCGTCTCGAACGTCACGGAGCCTCGCCAGAGCGTTCCGATCCAGTTGAAGATCTTCACACCGGTAGGGACTGCAATCAACATCGTCATAAGAGCGAAGAACGGCAACAAAACAGAGCCAGTGACATACATATGGTGAGCCCAGACAGCGACCGATAGTGCCGCGATCGAGATCGTTGCGTATACCAGTGTCTTGTATCCGAAGATGGGCTTCCGGCTGAAGACGGGGAAGATTTCCGACACGATACCGAAGAACGGCAGCGCGATGATGTACACCTCTGGGTGTCCGAAGAACCAGAAGAGGTGCTGCCAGAGCAGTACTCCACCGTTGTGCGGATCGTAGATGTGCGCCCCGAGAATTCGGTCGGCCGCAGCAGCGAAGATCGCCGCGGCGAGAACCGGGAAGGCCATCAAAATCAGGATGCTGGTGATCAGCGTGTTCCAGGTGAAGATCGGCATGCGCCACATGGTCATACCCGGCGCACGCATCGTGATGATGGTTGTGATGAAGTTCACGGCACCGAGGATCGTTCCGAACCCGCTGATGCCGAGACCAACCATCCAGAGGTTTCCTCCGGCACCAGGGGTGAAGCTCGCGCTTGCAAGCGGTTGGTAAGCAAACCATCCGAATGAAGCGGCACCCTGCGGTGTCAGGAATCCGGCAACAGCGATAGTCGAGCCGAACAGGAAGAGCCAGAATGCGAATGCATTCAATCGCGGGAAAGCGACGTCAGGCGCGCCGATCTGAAGCGGGAGGATCGCGTTGGCGAATCCCGCGAACAACGGAGTGGCGAACATCAGCAGCATGATCGTGCCGTGCATCGTGAAGAGCTGGTTGTACTGCTCTTTCGTGGGGAGAATCTGCATACCCGGCTCGAAGAGCTCAGCACGGATGATGAGAGCCATCACTCCGCCGAGCATGAAGAACATCACCGAGGCGATGAGGTACATGTACCCGATCGTCTTGTGGTCAGTGGAGGTGATCCACTTGACGATGATGTTGCCCTTTTGCTCGGTACGCGATGCTGTGAGCAGCGCTGCCTGGCGGGGTGGGAGGGTCTTCGGTCGAGAAGACTTCTCCTGAGGCGGAAGCGTCGTCGCCATGATCAGTCGTCTCCCTCAGTCGATCCGGTGCCGGGAAGGTTGGCAAGCCGATCGTATTGGTCGTTGATGTTGCCCGTCTGGCCTTCAGCGCGAAGCGACGCGAGATAGTTCTCGTACTCGTCCGCGCTTACGACCTTGACGTTGAAGAGCATGGCGGAGTGATACTCGCCACAAAGCTCAGCACATTTTCCCTCGTAAGTGCCCTCACGAGTGGGGGTAAAGGACCAGTAATTGTCCTTACCGATGTACATGTCTTTTTTGTAAAGGAAGTCGATGATCCAGAAAGAGTGGATGACGTCGCGAGATTCCAACTGGATCTTCACAGTTTGATTTACGGGCATGTAGAGCGTCGGCAACTGCGACTCGTCGACATTGCCCGCGCCGTCGTACTGAGCCTGAATGCCCATCGACCAGACAGCATCCGAGCCGTCTTCTTTTTCGCCGTTGTACTGGAAGTCCCAAGCCCACTGCTTGCCGATCGCGATGATCGACACATCGGGGTCTTCGGTCTGTGTTTCGAGCACGGTCTGGTCACGCGCGGTGAACGCGAAGAGCCCGACGACAAGAATCAAGGGCACGATCGTGTAGAAGCTTTCGATCGGCATGTTGTAGCGCATCTGTACCGGTAGGCCGGTCTGTCCCTTGCGGCGACGGTAAGCGATCATCGCCCAGAGCATGAGGCCCCAGGTGATGATTCCCACGCCGAGCAACACCAACCAGGAGTTGACCCACAGGCCAGCGACCATATCGGTGTGGTTTGTCGCCGGGGTTCCGTCTTCGACGAATCCGGGAAGGAAGCCATGGAGCTCCGTCGGGCTACATCCTGCAAGGACGGCAACTGCGGCCAGTCCGAGGGGCAGAGCTGCCCAGCGGATGCGACTCTTGGGAGGCACTCGTTTCGACTGCACGGGGCACCTTTCCGGGTAAGAATTGTAGCTTCGGTCAGTCTACGGCAACCTCACACTCGATTCAGGCCATGCACCCAGCCCGATTTACAAAGTTGGGGCGGTCGCTGCGGAGGATTCCGCGTGCGACCGCCCCAAAAGTGGCGAAGAAAAAGTTACTCAGTGGAAGCTGTCACCACATGCGCAGGAGCCCTGAGCGTTGGGGTTGTCGATCGTGAAGCCCTGCTCCGCGATCGTGTCTTTGAAGTCGATGTTGGCACCGTCAAGGTAAGGAACGCTCATGTCGTCGACGATCACTTCGACGCCGCCGAAATCAACGGCCTGGTCGCCCTCGAGGTATCGCTCGTCGAAGTAAAGCTGGTAAATCAAGCCAGAACAACCACCGGGCTGAACTGCGACGCGCAGACGAAGGTCGTCGCGTCCTTCCTGGTCGAGAAGGCTCTTCACCTTCGCGGCGGCGGCGTCTGTCAGGCCAACGCCGTGCGGGCGGGTCTGCTGGTCGGGCGACAGTGCGGTGTCGGTCATGTCACACTCCATCTCGAGAATTTGGCCGCGAAAGGCGGGATGTGTCGATTGTACGCCGCGAGTGCCGCCGTCGGGCCGGTCTAGATCGTCCGCGCGTCGAGACGTTCGAGAAGGAGTGCTTCTGAGAGCACAGCTCGCCGAAAAGTCTCGAGATGCAGCGACTCATTCGGGCTGTGGGCTCTCGTGTGCGGGTCTTCCACGCCGGTCACGAGAATCTGAGCGCCTGGGAACTCTCGCACGAGATCCGCGATAAACGGGATGGAGCCGCCGACGCCGACATCGACGGCGTCTTTTCCGTATCCGCGGCTGAGTGCGTCACGCGCAAGCTCGACCGCCCATCCGCTGGTATCGACCAGGAACGCGTCTCCGCAATCAACGTCAGAGAACTCCAGCTGAGCGCCGAAAGGCGCTCTTTCTCGCAGGTGCTTCTCGATCGCGCCGTATGCCTCCTCAGCCTTTTGGCCCGGGGCCACTCGCGCGCTGATGACGACGGTGACTTCGGGAGCGAGAGTGTTGGATGCCGATGCAACACTCGTCGCGTCGACTCCGGTAATCGTGATGGATGGCTTGTTCCAAATGCGACCAAGCAGCGACCCCGCTCCGATCGGCTGTACGCCGTCGGGAAGACCGGCTTCATCTCGCAGCGTCGCTTCGCTGTACTCCGGCGTTGCGGCATCCCGCTCGTGCAAGCCGTCTACCGCCACCGACCCGTCGTCATCCCAGAGAGTCGACAGGAGCTTCACGGTTGCCATCATCGCGTCGGGCACCGCTCCCCCGAACATTCCCGAGTGTGAGCCGTGGGCGAGCGTTCGGACGCGCAGGGTGAATCGCGCGTTCCCGCGAAGGGAGACGGTGAGTGCCGGGGTATCAGCATCCCAGTTGCCGGAATCTGCGACGACGATGACATCACTTCGGAGCGCATCGGCGTTGTCGGAGAGAAACTGACCGAACG
Source organism: Microbacterium endophyticum (assembly GCF_011047135.1). Taxonomy (NCBI): domain Bacteria; kingdom Bacillati; phylum Actinomycetota; class Actinomycetes; order Micrococcales; family Microbacteriaceae; genus Microbacterium; species Microbacterium endophyticum. The sequence goes on from NZ_CP049255.1 coordinate 215,147, forward strand.
ACCGCGAGCCATACTCCTCTTCGCCCTCGATGAAGAGTGCGACCCCGAGATCTAGATCGTCGCCGAGGGCTTCTTTCACCGCACGCAGCGCTGCGATGTGCACCATGATGCCCGCTTTGTCGTCAGCGGCGCCTCGACCGTAAAGCCTGCCGTCTCGCACCGTCGGCTCAAACGGTGGCGAGTCCCAGAGGTCGTCATCACCGTGCGGCTGCACATCGTGATGGGCGTATAGCAACACCGTCGGGCGACCGTTGCGCGGAGCCCTGGTGGCAAGAACTGCGGGCTGACCTTGTTCAGCGGTACCGGGAATCGCAGCCGACGTAACTTCAACGCGGTCGAAGATGCCGGTGCTCTCGGCGAGAGCGGCTACCGCCTCGGCGCTACGGCGCAGCTGCGATTGGTCGAACGACGGCCATGCAATTGACGGGATGCGCACCAGTGCACCTAAATCGGCCATCGCAGTCGGCATGGCGGACTGCGCGCTGTTACGAACAGCTTCCTCTCGGGTGTACTCATAGCTCATGCGGGTAATCTTAAGTGCACCCGCTTTCCAACGATCTGAGGATCTCCCCGTGGCCACCTCACCTGCCGCCCCCGCACCGAAGGACGCACCGACGTCTGAACCGACCGACACCACGTCGGGAAAGGGTCGGCCGACGCCGTCCCGCGCTGAGCAAGAAGCCGCACGAAAGCGTCCGCTCGTCGCCAACACGAAAGAAGCGAAAGCACGCGCCCGAGCCGACCTTCAGGCCCAGCGCGAAAAAGCCCGTGTCGGCATGGCCGCTGGCGACGACCGCTATCTCCCCGTGCGCGACAAGGGGCCCCAGCGCAAATACGTTCGTGATTTCATCGACGCCGGCTGGCATATCGGCGAGGGCGTCATGCCCTTCATGGTGCTCGTCATTTTGATCACATTCGTGCAGATTCAGATCCTGCAGTACTGGTCGTTTCTCGCGTTGTGGATCTACGTCATCTTCGTCATCGGCGACATGATCTTCACATCCGTGCGCATCAAACGGCGCGCACGTGAGCGCTGGGGAGACCGCATGGAAAAGGGCCTCGGCTGGTACGGCGCCATGCGCACTATTCAAATGCGCTTCATGCGTCTGCCGAAGGCCCAGGTCAAGCGCGGTCAGTACCCCGCCTGATTCAGCACCCCACACCAGACGGATTCTCCAGGCACGTTTTGTCGACGAGAGCGGTATGCACTTCGACGACTCGGATGCCGTAGCCAGAAGCCGTGGACTCGACGACGCCCGGAACCGCACGCCAGTTGCCCGAGCCAAAATCGACCGAGGCCGCGTACTCGACAGTCACGCTGGCGCTGTAGTTGCCCGAGGCGCCATAAGAGTGACTGGTGGGCGTCGACGTGAATTCGGCTTGCCCGAGTTCACGCCACGACGCACCGCCGGTTTCGGAAACCTTGGACGATCCATCGCCGTAGCTGAACACGAATCGTTGCGGAACGAAGCGCACAGTCACGTCGTAGTCGAGCACGCGACCTGCCATGCGTTGCTCTGTCGCTGACGCAACGACGTTCGTCGGCATGGCCACGACGCCAAGGCCGGTTGGTTCTCCCCCGAGAGTCGGTTGAGCCGGCACGAACGATGCGATATCGGCAAGAGTTACATCGGGCAGACCGACCACCGTGTAGCCACCACGACACAGTTCGGTCGTGCACTCCGGCATCGTCTCGCCCGGAGGCTCTTGCTGGCTTGCACCACCGTCGCCACCCCCGGATGATCCGCCGCCGCTCCCCGGCGATGTGCTTCCCGCGCCCACGTCCACCTGCGACCCGTCGGAGACCGCGTTCGGGCACGAGGTCCATGCCTGCGAACCATCGCAGTTTGCGGCACGATGGACGTCTGCAGACAGACCTAACAAGTTCGCGACCACGAGCAGAGATGTAACAGCTACCCGCATGAAGCTGACTCAACCCTTTCACTTTTCGAAATCTGCATACCGGTATCGGTAGAACGTTCTACCGAAAATTTGACGTTCAACGGATAGACGTCGAGCCGGTCTTCATCGACTTGATCTTCTCCAGATGAATTCACAACCTCAATCGAGGAGATATCGAGGCATACGACGCCGCTCACTTCCATATCTGACGAACTGAATGATGCAGGATCGAATGAAAGCACTTTCGACTCGCCAGAGACCGTCCAGCCCTCCGCATGCATTTTTGAGAGCGACTCACGCTCGCCGGTGTTGGCATCGCCGGTCGTCCAGGCGTAGACGGCTTCGAACGTATCGGGATCGCTGAGATCAACCTGGTTCAAAGCGTCGACGTATGAGCGATAGGTTTCTTCGGCAGCAGCGAAAGCCTCGGCTTCCGTCCACTCCGCAGTCGTCTCTTCGGCGGGTTCAGGAGTCGCAGCGCAGCCGCTGACTCCCACTACGACGACGACAGTAGCGAGAAGCAGTGGCAATACCGTGCGTGAATTCACGCGCCCACGGTACAACGCACGCTCGCGGCGCCGCAGAATTATCCACAGCGCGAATACCGATCAGCGTGCGGTTAGGCCCCGGTTGATCTGTCGCGCCCAGAGCGGACCCCTGTAGAGAAAAGCCGTATAGCCCTGCACGAGTGTCGCACCAGCATCCAGGCGTTCCTGAACATCATCGGCAGTTTCGACGCCACCGACTGACACGACGCAGAAGTCGGTCGGGACATTGCGACGCACGATGTGAAGCACTTCAAGGGCGCGCGTCTTCAGCGGTGCCCCCGACAGTCCGCCCGCACCGGCGGCGTTAACGGTCTGTGCATCGGTTTTCAGTCCGTCACGGCTGAGGGTCGTGTTGGTGGCGATAAGTCCGGAAAGTCCCACGTCGACCGCGAGCCGCGATACTGCTTCGACCTCGTCGTCAGGAAGGTCAGGAGCGATCTTCACCAGAAGTGGAGTCGTTCCCGCGGCGTCTCGCACAGCCTCAAGTAGCGGGCGCAGCGTGTCGATCGCTTGCAGGCCGCGAAGCCCTGGAGTGTTCGGTGACGAAACATTGACGACAAGGTAATCAGCCAGAGGCGCAAGCAGCCGAGTGCTTCTTACGTAGTCAAGAGTCGCATCGGCGACCTCTACCACTCGACTTTTGCCGATGTTCACGCCCAGTACGGCTCGCTGACGCTTACGACGAAGCGTGGTCAGGCGCGTGGCCGCGGCCTGCGCGCCTCTGTTGTTGAATCCCATGCGGTTGATCACCGCGCGGTCAGGAATAAGCCGAAAGAGTCGCGGCTTGGGATTGCCGTCCTGAGCAAGCGCGGTGAGCGTTCCCACTTCGACGTGGCCGAACCCGAATGCGTACAACCCAGCCGTGCCGATTGCATCCTTATCGAATCCCGCAGCGACGCCGAAAGGCGAATCGAACGTGAGACCGAGAGTGTGTACTCGCAACGACTCCGCCGGACGAGTAAAGCGGCGCACTACCCAAGAGAAAGGTGCCACACCAAGCACACGAATGAGGATCATCGCCGAGTGGTGCGCGGTCTCCGGGTCCATGCGCGAGAGAACGAGACGGAAAAGCAAAGAGTACATCGAGGTCCTATTCGGAGTCGGCGGGGCGGGTATCCGCCTGGTGATCGGCACGCAGCTGCGCGATCGAGGATTCGAAGTCCTCAAGCGACTCGAACGCCTGGTACACACTGGCAAACCGCAAGTACGCGACCTCATCGAGTTCACGCAAGGGACCAAGAATCGACAGCCCGATTTCGTTCGTGTCGATCTGAGAGGCACCGGTCTGGCGAACGACCTCTTCTACCTTCTGCGCGAGCATCGCGAGGTCACCCTCGGTGACAGGTCTTCCCTGGCAGGCTTTCCGCACCCCAGACGCGACCTTCTCACGGCTGAACGGCTCCACAACTCCCGAGCGCTTGATGACGTTCAAACTTGCCGTCTCGATGGTTGTGAATCGCCCGCCACATTCGGGGCACTGGCGCCTACGACGGATGCTGAGGCCATCATCGCTCGTGCGTGAGTCAATGACCCTCGAGTCGGGGTGCCGACAAAACGGACAGTGCATTTCTAGCCCTCGAATCGAGCGTCGACGGCCTCACCGTGCGCGGGAAGCGCCTCGGCGTTGGCGAGTGACACGATTTTCGCGCGCACAGCGGAAAGAGCGGCGTGGTCGTAAGAAATAACCTGCTGCGGGCGAAGGAAAGTCATGGCTGAGAGCCCCGCCGCGTACCGGGCCTGTCCGCCCGTTGGTAAGACGTGGTTACTTCCGGCTAGATAGTCGCCGAGACTCACCGGCGAATCCTGCCCCACGAAAATCGCTCCAGCGTTCACGAAATCCTCGACTCGCGGCTCCACGAGGTGCAGCTCGAGATGCTCGGGAGCATAAGCGTTGCTGAAGGCCGCCGCAGTTTCGTGATTGTCTACGAGCACAATCGCTGACTGCTCCCCCGCCAACGCGACCGCCACGCGCTCGCTGTGACGAGTGTGACCGACGCGTTTTTCGAGCTCAAGAGCAACGTCATGTGCGAGCTCGACCGAATCCGTCACAAGAACAGCGGACGCCTGCTCGTCGTGTTCAGCCTGACTGATCAGGTCAGCCGCGACCAGTCCAGCATTCGCCTCAGCATCGGCCACGATCAAAATCTCCGTCGCCCCCGCCTCAGAGTCAGTTCCGACAATTCCCGACACGACGCGCTTGGCCGCTGCAACAAAGTTATTGCCGGGTCCGGTGACGACATCAACCGGTGCAAGGCCCACATCAGGTACGCCGTGGGCAAGAGCACCGATGGCACCCGCACCTCCCATGGCGTAAACCTCGCTTACGTCGAGGAGTTTGGCGGCGGCAAGGATGACCGGGTGTATGCGCCCATCGAAATCACGCTGCGGTGGCGATGCAACGACGACCTCTGACACGCCAGCGACCTGGGCTGGCACGACATTCATCACAACGCTCGATGGATACACCGCTTTGCCACCAGGCACGTAGAGGCCGACACGGCGGACAGGTTGCCAACGCTGAACGACCTGAGCCCCCGGCTCAAGCTCCGTCGTTGTGCTCGTGGGCACCTGCGCTGCTGAGGCCACCCGCACGCGAGAAATTGCTTCTTCGAGCGCGCCACGAACCTCGCCCGACAAGTCGCGTAGCGCTTCGTCGAGGTGCGATTGGGGTACCCGGATTGCGTGCCCACGGCATCCGTCGAACTGCTCGGCCTGATCGCGGAGCGCAGCCTCACCGCGAGCTGTGACATCATCAACGATCGTTCGCGCAGTCGTCAAGGCCAACTCGCGAGCTGCACGCGCCCGCGGAACAATTGCGAGCAGCTCAGCGGTCGATAGTTCCCGCCCCCGCAGGTCAATGGTGCGCAGCATCAGCCGCGCGTAATTCCAGAGACATCGTGCAAGAAGCCGACGCGTCCATCTTCGTGACGAACGACGAACACTTCACCACGATCTTCGATGACGAGAGCCCAAGCTGTCGGTCCGACACTGAAGATCGGGTTTCCTTGCACGTCAAGAACATCCCGCTCGACCGGCGAGAGGGCCCAAAAAGCTTGATGGGATGCGATCGGCTGCACCGTTGTGGTGACATCTTCCGTCGTGTGATTCGGTTCAGTGCTTGCTGCCTGAGTAGAGAGCGAGGCGAATGCATCGGGAGCGTACGCATCTGTCACAGCGTCATCGGCGGAATTCGCGGCGGGAGCCGGAGCGGTTTGCACGGGTACTGGTGCCGGGCGTGGACGGTCGACGACCTTGCGTACCGGCCTTGCGTTTCGGTGCGCCGGCGCCTCTGGGCGTCCGGCGAAATCGTCTTTGAGCGTCGGCAGGAACGGCGCGAAGACAGTGAGCACAACTCCGCCAGCCATCAGGAACAGCTCGACCCACGCAACCCACGAGTGAAGCCATGGTCCGCCCTGAGCGGCGAACGCGACCGAGTCCCAAACCATTTGCAGCCACAGCATTGCTGACACCGAGAACGCAACGGAAGCAAATTGGTCGATCCCGAGAGATCCCACGCGACGGATGCCTTCGGGCGAAAGTCGACGCATGACCACCAAGATCACGGCGAGAGTCGGAAGGCCGATCGTGAGAATCCATGAGAGCCCCGAAGTCCACACCGAGTTGAACCCGACACTCGCGACCGAAAAGAACGATACGACGAAAGAGACGAACCACACCGACATGAGTGAAATTTCGCGGATCGAGAACGGACCCACACCGTATTGCACGTCGTCAGCAGGGGGCGGGGTAACAGAGACCGCGCCCGAAACAGGTGCTTCGGCCTCGGCGTACTCGGCGACAGCTTCTTCAGCAATAGCGGTATCGGTGACTTCGCCTGGAGCGGCTGCCTCAGCCGGAGCTTCACTCACGTTCGCGTCGTCAGCCGGAACTGTCGCGTCTCGTTCTTCATTCGTCACGAAAAATCCCTCCATTCGATGCGATTTCGCACCCCTCTCGATCTTACCCGCGCCGCAGCGCAATCCCAGAGATCAGCCGAGACAGTTCGGCCCGAGCAGACCTTTGAGATCTCCGAAGAGGTCTGCCGTCACCCGAACGGGGTGCGGCACCTCGAAGACCTTCGCGGTCGACCCCTTGTGAAGCTTGAGCGTCACTTCGGTCTCGCCAGCGTGCCGGGTAAGCACCGAAGCCAGGTCGCGCACGACGCTCTCAGTCGCACGGCTCTCGGGGAGCAGCAGTACCAGCGGGCCGGTCGCATCCATCGACCCGAGATCAGGGGAAAACGCCGACTGCGCGTGAAGGTTCATTCCGTCATCACGTCGGGACACTCGACCTCGCACCACCAAGATCGCGTCCGCTTGCAGCATCGACGCGAACTCCGTGTATGTCTTACCCATGAACATGACGGTGATTTCACCGTTGAAGTCCTCGACGGTGATCATGCCGTACGGGTTGCCGCTCTGTTTTGCTACGCGGTGCTGCACACTCGTCACAAGGCCCGCGATGGTCACCTGGTCACCGTCTGCGAGGTCCTCGGACGCAAGCAGGTTGTGAATCGACAGCGATGCATGTTTGGCAAGTGGTACTTCGAGGCCCGCCAGTGGGTGGTCTGAAACGTAGAGGCCGAGCATCTCACGCTCAAAAGCGAGCTTGTCTTTCTTCGTCCACTCGGGTCGCTCTGGGACCTTTGCCGGCATGATCTCTTCGGTTTCGTCGTAGAGGCTGTCGAAGTCGAAGCCGATAGCTCCGGTCGCGGCTTTTCGCTTCGTCTCGACGGCAGCTTCGGTGGCATCCTCGTGGATCTCTAAGAGCGCCCGACGCGTTGACCCCAACGAATCGAAAGCCCCCGCCTTGATCAGCGACTCGACAGTGCGTTTATTCGCCACGTGCAGCGGCACTTTGGTCAAGAAGTCGTGAAAACTCACAAAGCTGTCATCAGCGCGAGCAGTCACAATTCCGTCGACCACGTTGGCACCGACATTTCGAACCGCACCGAGGCCGAAACGGATGTCTTCGCCGACGGCGGCGAAGTATCGGATCGATTCGCCCACGTCGGGTGGCAGAACCTTGATACCCATTCGACGACACTCGTTGAGGTAAACCGCGAGCTTATCCTTCGAGTCGCCGACGCTCGTGAGAAGCGCCGCCATGTATTCGGCGGGGTAATGCGCTTTCAGGTACGCAGTCCAATAAGCGATGAGACCGTATGCAGCGGAGTGTGCTTTGTTGAACGCGTAGTCGGAGAACGGCAGCAGAATGTCCCACAGCGTTTTGACCGCGGCATCCGAATACCCGTTTGCCTTCATGCCCGCTTCGAAGCCCTCGAACTGCTTATCCAGCTCCGACTTCTTCTTCTTGCCCATGGCACGGCGCAGAATATCTGCCTGCCCGAGCGTGAATCCGGCAACCTTCTGAGCGATCGCCATCACCTGTTCTTGATAGATGATGAGGCCGTAGCTCGTGCTCAGTACCTCTTCGAGTGCCTCTTCGAGCTCCGGGTGGATCGGCGTGATCGGTTGCTGCCCCGTCTTTCGCAGAGCGTAGTTGATGTGCGAATTCGCACCCATCGGCCCCGGCCGGTAGAGCGCGATGACGGCTGAGATGTCTTCGAAGTTGTCAGGTTTCATCAGGCGCAAGAGCGAACGCATCGGCCCGCCATCGAGCTGGAAGACGCCGAGAGTGTCACCTCGGGAGAGGAGCTCGTACGCTCCGCGATCGTCGAACGTGAGTTCTTCGAGCACGAGCGGCTCGCCTCGGTTGGCCTCGATGTTGTCGAGCGCGTCGTTGATGATTGTGAGGTTACGCAACCCCAAAAAGTCCATCTTGATGAGCCCGAGCGACTCACACGATGGGTAGTCGAACTGCGTGACGATCTGCCCATCTTGTTCACGACGCATGATGGGGATGATGTCGAGCAGAGGTTCGCTCGACATGATGACGCCGGCCGCGTGAACGCCCCATTGGCGCTTCAGGTTTTCAAGACCGACGGCAGTGTCGAACACTGTCTTGGCTTCGGCGTCGGTCTCGATGAGCGTACGAAACTCCCCCGCTTCCTTGAAGCGCGGGTGATCCTTGTCGAACATGCCACCGAGCGGCATATCTTTACCCATCACCGGCGGCGGCATTGCCTTCGTTAGGCGTTCGCCCATGCTGAAGGGAAAACCGAGCACGCGGCCCGCATCTTTCAACGCCTGTTTCGCCTTGATAGTGCCGTACGTGACAATTTGAGCGACTCGATCATCGCCGTACTTCTCAGTGACGTATTGGATGACTTCGCCACGGCGACGGTCGTCGAAGTCGACGTCGAAGTCGGGCATTGAGACGCGATCGGGGTTCAAGAAACGCTCGAAGATCAGACCGTGCTGAAGCGGGTCGAGGTCGGTGATGCGCATGGCGTACGCGGCCATCGAACCTGCACCCGATCCGCGTCCTGGACCGACGCGGATGCCGTTGTCTTTTGCCCAGTTGATGAAGTCCGCGACGACGAGGAAGTAGCCCGGGAATCCCATCTGCACGATGACGCCGGTTTCGTACTCGGCTTGCTTTCGCACCGCGTCGGGAATGCCGTCCGGATAACGAAAATTGAGCCCGTTCTCGACTTCTTTGACGAACCATGATTCTTCGGTCTCGCCATCGGGAACGGGGTAACGAGGCATGTAGTTCGCACTCGTGTTGAACTCAACCTCCGACCGCTCCGCGATCAACAGCGTGTTGTCGCATGCTTCGGGGTAGTCGCGAAAGATCTGGCGCATTTCGGCGGCGGTTTTGACGTAGTAGCCGTCACCGTCGAACTTGAACCGCTTCGGATCGTCGAGGGTTGTTCCCGACTGCACGCAGAGGAGCGCTGCGTGACTCGTCGACTCGTGCTGGTGTGTGTAATGGAGGTCGTTCGTGGCGACGAGCGGAATATCAAGATCCTTCGATATCTTGACGAGGTCGCTCATGACCCGACGCTCGATCGAGAGGCCGTGATCCATGATCTCGGCGAAGTAATTCTCTTTGCCGAAGATGTCTTGAAACTCCGCCGCCGCCGCTCGGGCCGCATCGTACTGACCGAGTCGCAACCGAGTCTGCACTTCGCCCGACGGGCAACCGGTGGTCGCGATGAGGCCGTCGGAATACTTCTGAAGCAGCTCCCGGTCCATGCGGGGCTTGAAGTAGTAGCCTTCGAGGCTCGCGAGCGATGACAGTCTGAAGAGATTGTGCATGCCCTGAGTCGAATGAGACAGCAGAGTCATGTGGGTGTACGCGCCAGCACCCGAAACATCGTCACTGTTTTGCTCTGGTCCGCCCCAGCGAACGCGCGATTTATCGCTGCGGTGGGTGCCAGGCGTGACGTAGGCCTCGATACCGATGATCGGCTTGATCCCGGCATCCTTCGCGGTCTTGTAGAACTCGTAGGCGGCAAAAGTGTTGCCATGGTCAGTGACCGCGAGCGCTGGCATTTCAAGCCGCGCCGCTTCCTGAACCATCGGCCCAATGCGAGCTGCTCCATCGAGCATCGAGTACTCGCTGTGCACGTGCAGGTGTACGAAAGAGTCGGATGCCACCACCCGATTCTACGTTCGAGAATGACTCCGGGAACCGCTCAGCTCAAGACTTTTCGAGCGCAACCTCCTGTGGCGCAGAAAGACGCGAGCGAACCGCTGGAATGACGAGCAGAAGCAGAAGTGCGGGCACCGCGAATGCAATGACGGCTCCCCCAGTGTCGAGCAGCAAGCCCACTCCGACCGCTCCGACGAGCGCGCCGGCATAGTTGTAGAGATTGACTCGCGCCACGACTTCATCGCTACGATCCGGGTCGATTCGACCAGCCATGCTGAAAGCAATCGGTACGAGCACTCCCACGCAGAGACCGCTGAGAGTGAAGCCCACGAGAGCCGCGCCGACGGTCGGAAGAAACGCGATAGCGAAGCCGCCGACTGCCCCGACGATACCCGCAGCGATGATGAGCCCACGCATCCCGATGCGACGCTGTAGTGGGTCGGTGGCGAGACGTGCGACGAGGACGGCAGACTGATACACCGCGTATCCGATCGGCGCAGCTGCCAACGCAACGCCTATCCCCACCAGATGTGAACTGCTCCAGGTGCTTACCCCTGAATCAATCGTGAAGGCTGCCAGAACGACGAGCCCTGCCACGGCGACTGCCTTCCCGGGTAGCGGCCGCGTGTTCGATGCCCCGGAACGGCGTGCTGCGCGCTCAGGGTCGAGGTATCGGGCAACGACAACGATGAAAATTACCTGCAGAACCGCGGCGGCGACGAGAGCAAGAGTCGCGCCCGTGCCCGCAGTGAGCCCCGTAGACATGACGAGTGCACCCGTGATTGCACCGACGGTGTAGGCCGCGAAGAAGCGCCCAAGCACGGCGTGGCCCCACCGGCGCTGCACGAGTACGCCTTGCATGTTTGACGCCGCATCGATCAGCCCCAAGCCAACACCGTAAAGTGCAATCGCCGCGACGAAGAGCACGACGCTCGGGCTCAGTGCAGCAACCAGAAGTCCGAGCGCTTGCATGCTAAAACCGATGACGACCGCGATCCGACTATTGCGCCGCACGGCAATGAGATCGGCGATGAGGGATCCTCCCGCCGCGGCGATACACACTCCGAGGAGAATGACCGCAACAAGAGTCTCATCGAGACCGTGACGCTCTTGGAAGGAAGGCAAAGCGGTGACGACCACAGCGTATCCGAGGCCCTGGACGCCGTACGCGAGGCCGACCGAAGCTGTCGTGGTTTTGAGTGGCAGCTCGTGCGTCCGACCTTGCGACATCTCAGTGTCCTCCGTGACGACGACCAGCCACGACGGCGAACGCGTCGTGCGCAATCTCGATCGTGCGGTCGATATCGTCATCCGTCAAGGCCGCGTTGATGAAGTGATTGTGATGCGACGTTACGAAAACGCCGCGTTGTACGCACTCGGCGACCCACTCCTGATGCAGCATCAACGAGCCGGTCGGATCATCGAGTCGGAGATAGAAAAGTGCTGGTGCACCCGATGCAATCATCGAGAGCCCGTGATCTGCCGCCGCGGAAACGAGACCATCGGTCAAACGACGACCAAGGCTCTCGAACAAAGCCGGAGCGTCGAGCTCGGCAAGTTTCGTGATGGTGGCGATTCCGGCAGCGAATGGAACGGCACTCATCCAGTAACTACCGGTATAGGTGATGCTGCTCACCGCTTCTTTTAGTGAATCCTTGCCGCACAGAGCAGAGACGTTGTACCCGTTCGCGAGTGCCTTACAAAAGCAGATCAGGTCGGCTTCAAATCCGAAGTAGTGATCGCTGCCGGCAAGGTCCAACCGGAATCCGGCTCGAACATCATCGACGATCAACACCACTCCGTGCTCGGAGCATAGGCGCCGCACCTGCTGCCAGTAGTCAGCTGCAGGCAGCTCATTGTCGGTGAAGTTTCCATGCATGTAGGGCTGGGCGATGAGCGCCGCGACTTCGCCGCGGTAGTCAGCGAGCATCTGTCGTAAAGCACCGAGGTCGTTCCAGGGCACCATCAGATTGTTCGCGACGTCTTCTTCGAGAACGCCGGGGTAATCAAGCTTCTGCGTCCACGGTGCGACACCGTGGTAGTAGCCCTTGACGAAGACTATTTTTTTGCGACCGGTCGCCGCCCGTGCCGTCATGATCGCAAGCGTCGTGGTGTCTCCACCGTTCTTCGCAAAAAAGGCCCAATCAGCGCTCGCGACGGTATCGACAAGCAGCTCGGCAAAGTCGATCATGATGCTGGAGGGCAACGTGACGACGTCTTCACGCCGCGCTTGATCATTCGCCGCGGCTGCAACATCGGGATCGTTGTACCCGAGCACGTTCGGTCCGTAACCGCACATGTAATCGATGTACTCGTTGCCATCGAGGTCCCAAAAGCGCGTTCCTTCTGCCCGCGAAGAGAACTTGGGGAATGCGTCGTGCGGAATGTGAAGTCCTTCGGCGGGACCGAGGTGCCCGGGGATGCCTGCGGGAATCACTCGGGCGGCACGGGCGAATGCTTCGCGACTCTTGTCGAAACGAAACGGCGTGGTGGCTGTGGGTGTTGCGAGAGTCATTTCAGTTCACTTTCCGAGGTACTGGCCGACGCGGTCGAGGATGCGGTTGGTGTTGTCTACGAGCGGGATATAGCCGCGCATTGCAATGCGCCCATCGCAGACACAGGCGAGCGCGCTTTCTCGCCCTGCGATCACGTCACCCGCTGTCGCGAGATTCGCGAAACCGAACACTGCCCGCGCTGGCGATGCGCCGGCGGGCACGAGGGTGAGGCGATGTTTCTCGACACTGATGCGATACCGCAGCGAATCCCCCACTTCGATATCGAGTTCGCCGTCCGCCATCTGCGCCGCACTGAAGCGTCCGCTGCGATCCGCGTTGGCGACGATCGTGATGGCGTTGACCGCGACGTTCAGCGTCAGCAGGCTGCTCGCCTCAAAAAAGTCTTCGTCCGAGAGGGCTTCCGTCGTCGGCTCGAGATATTTTGCGAGCAAAGCCGTCAATGGAGTGAAGACACCCGTGAGAAATCGCAAACCTCGCGGGCCTGCAAGCGGGATCGGCTGAGCATCTCCAGCAATCACGGCATTCAGGTGCGCGGCAGAGCGGAAGTAAAGACGCGCTCTCGTACCGCGGGGCTCACCGCCTTCTTCGATACCGTCGGGTGAGAAGACCAGGCGCGAATGAATACCTCCCACGATTGCCAGATCGAGCGTGACGGGACTTGAGAGCTCCGCAACGAGAGAATTCGCGGCTGGAACAAGTTCCACGAGCCTTGGGAGAGTGCCGAAAACGGCGTGCAAATTGATGGCGGCGAGAACCGTGTCATCGGTATCAGTGAGCATCGGGGGATTCCTTGAGGGCTGGGCGGGTGTGAACGGTAAAAGCTGATGCGAAGAAGGCCGCCGTGCGTCGAGCAGCAACGCCATCTCCGTCGGCGAGGAACGTTGTTGTGATCCCATCGAGCGCGGCGATGAGAGATCGTGCGAGATCGGAGACCGGGAGGGTCCACTCGATGCCGCTTCGAAGGGCCGCAATACTCAAAAGATCGGTCGCTGTTTCGTAGTAGCCCATCCACTGCGACCGCATGCGACCCGACGGGTCTTTGCGGCGCGCGAAGAGACCCAGCTCCATAACGGCGAGTTCGCGCGTCGGATCTCGTTCGAGAACCGCGATATAGGCCTCGAGGCCGTCTCTCACCGCGTCTTCGACGGATGCCGATTCAAGAGTTCGACTCTCTGCAGCGATACGCTCCTCGTCAGTGACAGCATCCACGACGGCAGCCATGAGGTCGTCCTGCGACTCGAAAATGTAGTGGATCGCGCCGAGGGGCATGTCCGCTTCGGTTGCGACCGCGCGCGTGGTGAGAGCTGAAACACCGCCGCGGACGATCACCCGAATGGCCGCCGCGACCAGTTCCTCGCGGCGCTGTGCGACTGGAATCCTCCGCATCAGGATGCCTCGCCTACGAGCCGTGCAGCGACCGCGAGCCGCAACCGCCGCGGAGCGATGCGGGAAAGCGTGCCCTGAACCTGATTTCGTCTGCCGATGGTGAGGACAGGTCCCGGGCGCCGCCGCGAAAGGTGGTGAAAGGTGGCGTCTACAACCTGCGTGACCTCCGCAACGGCCCCCACTTTAAATGTTTCGCTAGCGGCCGCTGAGAAGAAACCTGTGTCAGTCGGCCCAGGACAAAGCGCGAGCACCCTGACGCCGCTACCTTTCATCTCTCGCCAGAGCGCCTCGGTGAGCGAAGTCACATAGGCCTTTGTCGCGGCGTAGACAGCCATGCCAGGCAACGGCTGATGCGATGCGTTGCTTGATACCTGCACAAGCACCCCGCGCGTTGCGACAAGTTGAGGCAGGAGTAACCGCGTAAGAATTGTGAGCGCAGCAACGTTGAGCAGGATTTCTGACGTCATCCGCGCGAGGTCTTCAACGATGAATTCGCCAGCCGTGCCAAACCCTGCGCTGTTGACCAGGCCCGATGCCGTCAATCCCCTCTCGGCGAGACTCGAAACCAGGCCCGCGGCGGAACTGAGATCAGCGAGGTCACAATCGATCACCTCGACATGCACGCCGTGCGTGTCTCGCAGCGTCTGTGCGATGGCTTCGAGGAGCGATGCGCGACGCGCCACCAAAACCAGGTCGTTGCCACGCCGCGCGAATTCGTGCGCGAATCCCTCGCCGATGCCGGAGCTTGCGCCGGTGATGACGACAACGCGCCGCTGAATATCAACCATGTTCTCTCCAAGTTGGTCACTTGACCAAAAACATAGAGGGAAAACCCCGCCCATCCGAACGGTTTGGCCGAGTATTAACGCGGCGGAAACAACCTTTAGCCTGGCCGACACATTCGTACGGAGCGCGAGGCCGGTCGGCCGCAGTACGGTGGCAAGATGGCAACCCCGGACTTCATTCTTGAACTGCGCCGTTTTGTTGGGAACCGACCGCTCTCTTTATCGGGTGTTACCGCGGTGATCATTCGCGATGAATCCGTGCTTCTCGGACGTCGGAGCGACAACGGTGCGCTCACGCCCATAACCGGAATCATCGACCCGGGCGAAGAACCAGCGATCGCTGCCGCTCGAGAAGCACTCGAAGAGGCCGGCGTCACAATTCGGGTCGACAGCCTGACCTGGGTGCATCAGATCCCCCGCGTCACCTACGAAAACGGGGATCAAACCGACTATCTAGATCTCACGTTCCGTTGCACATGGCTCGATGGCGAACCGTATCCGGCCGACGGAGAGATGACGTCAGTCGGCTGGTTCCAGCTCGATGAACTCGACGAACTCAGTGGCGACATGAAGCAGCGGATTGCGTCGGCTGTCGATTTTCGGGGCACAACCCGATTCGAAACCGGCTCTTAGTTCATTCGCCGCGTAGTACGTCTAGCGCGTGAGCTAGATCGGCTGGGTATTCCGAGCGGAAAGTCACCCATTCCCCGGTGCCCGGGTGAGTGAAGCTGAGCTGATGCGCGTGAAGCCACTGACGGGTGAGCCCCAGGCGTGCTGACATCGTCGGGTCAGCTCCGTAAAGCGGGTCACCCACGCACGGATGCCGGTGCGCCGCCATATGAACACGAATCTGATGCGTACGGCCCGTCTCAAGGTGAACTTCGAGAAGCGATGCGCCGCGAAAAGCCTCAAGCGTCTCGTAGTGGGTAACCGAATCCTTGCCATCGGGAACCACCGCAAACTTCCATGAGTGCGAGGGATGACGGCCAATCGGCGCGTCTATCGTCCCGGCTAATGGATCGGGGTGCCCTTGGACGACCGCGTGATACACCTTCTCGACGTCTCGTTCCTTGAACGCACGCTTGAGGGCCGTGAATGCCCGCTCGCTTTTGGCGACGACCATGAGTCCGCTTGTTCCGGCATCGAGCCGATGAACGATTCCCTGACGCTCCGCCGGACCGGTTGTCGCAATTCGAAATCCTGCGGCGGCAAGAGCGCCGAGCACTGTCGGCCCATCCCACCCAACTGAGGGGTGGGCTGCGACCCCA
Source organism: Microbacterium endophyticum (assembly GCF_011047135.1). Lineage (NCBI taxonomy): Bacteria > Bacillati > Actinomycetota > Actinomycetes > Micrococcales > Microbacteriaceae > Microbacterium > Microbacterium endophyticum. The sequence continues at coordinate 231,055 of NZ_CP049255.1, forward strand.
ACTGGTTTATCGATCACGACGATCTCATCGTCATCCCAGATGATGCCCAGGTCCGGCACTGCGAGCGGCACGATTTCGGCGCCTCGCTTCGGTTCCCAAGACACCTCGAGCCATGTGCCGCTGTGAAGGCGATCCGACTTCGAGAGCTGCCGATTGTCGGCGAGTACCCCTCCGGCATCAGCGACCTCAGCCGCAAAAGTGCGCGAGAACCCGAGCATTTTGGCGAGTGCAGCGTCGACGCGCACGCCCTCGAGGCCATCAGGCACGGGCAGGCTTCTCAGCTCCACTTCAGTCCTCGCCCACAACTTCTTCTGCTGAGGTCTTGCGACGTTCGCGAGTGCCATCGAGTCCGAGGCCAATCAATACGAGAACCGCCACAGCGATCATCGTCGTGACGATGAACATATCAGCGACGTTGTAGATCGCCGGCATCATCCACGGTGTCGATATGAAGTCGACAACGTGACCCACGGGAAACCCAGGTTCGCGAAAAATACGGTCCGAAAGATTACCCAGCACTCCGCCGAGCAGGAGCCCGAGCACGATCGCCCACGCCCGTGACTGCACTCGGCGAGACACAAAAAGATAGATGATCGCGAGGGCGACCAGCGCCAATGCAATCGTGAAGATCCACGTCACACCTTCGCCGAGCGAAAACGCGGCGCCGGGATTTCGGATCAAGTAGAACACCAAAAAGTCACCGAAAATCGGAACCGACTCTTCGGCGGGGAGATTCGATATCGCCAAATACTTCGTCAACTGGTCAGCGGCCAGCACCACAATCGCAAGAGTTGCGAGAATAGTGCCGGCCGCTGCCGAGCGAAGAGGCGTTCGGCCTGTCAACAGGCCTTCTTAGAGACCGATAGCCGACACGGGAGTGTTACCCGAGTTGGTGGCTGTCGTCTCAAGGTCACGCAGCTTGCCTTCGATGTAGCCACGAAGCTCCGAACGGTAATCGCGCTCGAACTGTCGAAGTTCCGAAATACGGTTCTCGAGAGTGGATCGTTCTTTCTCGAGTCTCACCATCTCATCGCGACCGGTGGCTTCAGCCTCGGCGACGATTGTGGCTGCTTGAGACTTGGCATCCGCTACGAGTTGGTCACGAGTGGCCTTGCCCTCTGCGACGTGCTCGTCGTGCAAGCGCTGAGCAAGCTCGATGATTCCAGCGCTCTGCGCGGCCGGCTGAGGGGCCTGCTCGGTGACTGGAGCGGGCTTTTCAGCTGGGGCTTCAGCGGCCGGCTTCTCCTCTTCGGGAGTCGCTTCAGGAGCGGCGGATTCGCCGGACTCAAGAGCTGCGAGCTTCGCCTTCAGCTCATCGTTCTCGGCGATGGTCTTTCGCCATTCAACAACGATTTCGTCAAGGAAGTCGTCGACCTCATCCGGGTCGAAACCTTCCTTGAACCGGACGTGCTGAAACTGTTTGGTGACGACGTCATCCGGAGTCAATGCCATTGTGGTTCCTCTTTCGGGGCTCTGGCGGCTGGCCGAGGTCAGGGGGAAGTCCCTTATTGGGACACTTCAGGAAAGCATAGTCGCGTCCGCTACGCGGCAGCGAGAGTGCGGGTAACGCTCAGCAAAACGAAGCAGACGAGCATCGTGAGCGCAAAGGCCAAATCAATCGAGACCATTCCGACGCGCAGCGGGGGAATGAAACGACGAAAAAGCTTGATGGGCGGGTCGGTCAGGGTGTACACGACTTCGGCGGCAACAAGGCTCGCACCTCGAGGTCGCCACTCCCGGTTGAAGATCGGAATGTATTCCAAAATCAAGCGACCGAAAAGCGTGAATACGTAAAGCAGTAAGAGAACGTTGGCGATGGACGCAACGAGGCGAAGCACCTCCACGATCAGCGACTACTGCGCAAAGGGCGCCGACTCGGCGTCGGCCTGTGCGACCGCGCCATCGCCGGAGACCGCGACGTTCTCAGGTGAAAGCAAAAATACTTTGCTCGTCACACGCTCAATGCGACCGTAGAGACCCAGTGAGAGGCCGCTTGCGAAGTCGATCAGGCGGCGAGCGTCTGCGTCGCTCATCTGCGAGAGGTTGATGATAACTGGCACGCCATCACGGAAGTTTTCCGCGATGACCTGTGCGTCCCGGTACTGCTTCGGGTGAACTGTCAAAATTTCGCTGACAGTTCCCACAGCAGGCTGACGCACAACTGCCGGTCGGTGAATGGGGGTCACAGGCGCATCCGTCTTCTCCACCGCTTGCATTTTGCGGCTCGTAGGCTGCTGCGCGGTGGTCTCTTCGTAGACCTCTTCCTCGTCGGCGAGGCCCAGGTACACCATGGTCTTCTTGAGCGGGTTCGACATCGGATCCTCCGTTTTGCTCGTCTGTTTCGAGGCTAACCTTGCACGGGCCTCGGACCCGTGATTGCCGAGCCGATACGCAGGTGTGTCGCACCCGCGGCAATCGCCTCGGCGAAATCTGTTGTCATGCCCGCTGACATCCACGTCGCGTCCGGCACGACAGTTTGCACGAGGGCACTGTAGTTACGAAGCCGTGCGAAAGCAGATGCTGGTGACTCATCAAGAGGCGCGACGGCCATAACCCCCCGGAGACGGAGAGTGGGAAGACCAGCGATATGCGTCGCGAGTGCGTCGACACTCTCGGGCGAGACGCCGCCGCGACCCGGGTCATCCGTGAGGTTAATCTGCACGAACACGTCGAGTTGGCCGTCGGAATCGGCGCGGTCCAGAGCGTCAGCCACGCGCTCCCTGTCGACCGAGTGCACGAGCGCCGCTCCGGCACGAACGGCTTTTGCTTTCTTGGACTGAATCTGGCCGATGAAGTGCCAGTTCAGATCCGAAAGATCAGAGAGCTCTTCAGTTTTCGCACTGTATTCCTGCTGCCGATTCTCGCCGACATCTCGAACACCGAGTCGGTAGAGTTCGCGAATAAGTTCTGGCGGATGAAACTTTGTCACCACGATTCGAGTGATGTCCGTTGGTTCGCGACCCGCGGCGCGAGCAGCATCAGCGATGCGCTCATCGATCGTCTTCAGACGATCGATGAGCGCATCACCAGAAAATGTCACGTTACGAGCTACCGAACTGCTACTTGAGGAAGTCAGGAATATCTAGGTCATCCTCGGAGAACGCGGAGTCATACGAGGATGCTTCCGATACGCCCGCTGTCACAGGAACGACGGGCGAGCGGTCTTCGCTCTCTTCCCGTTCACTCGCAGCCTCCATGGCCGATACCGACGGGGCTGCGGGCGTTGCGGGTGCGCGCGTCGCAGCCACTGGCTCGATCCGCAGCTGCGGCTCTCCCCCGTCAAAACCGGCAGCGATGACAGTGACCCGAACCTCATCGCCGAGGGTGTCGTCAATCACGGTTCCGAAGATGATGTTCGCTTCGGGGTGCGCTGCTTCTTTAACGAGCTGCGCTGCATCATTTATTTCGAAAATCCCAAGGTTGGAACCGCCCTGAATCGAGAGAAGTACGCCATGGGCGCCCTCGATCGAGGCCTCAAGCAGGGGTGACTCGACGGCAAGTTCTGCGGCCTTGATCGCGCGGTCAGCTCCTCGCGCTGAACCAATTCCCATGAGAGCCGAGCCAGCACCTTGCATAACCGACTTCACGTCGGCAAAGTCCAGGTTGATGAGTCCGGGCGTCGTGATGAGATCTGTGATGCCCTGCACACCCGCGAGGAGAACCTGGTCTGCAGTGGCGAATGCTTCAATCATCGAAATTCCGCGATCGCTGATCTCGAGGAGGCGGTCGTTCGGCACGACGATCAGGGTGTCGACCTCTTCTTTAAGCTTTGCTACGCCTTCATCGGCTTGACTCTGCCTGCGACGACCCTCGAAAGAGAACGGCCGGGTTACGACACCGATCGTGAGCGCACCGATCGACTTTGCGATGCGTGCGACTACGGGCGCTCCACCGGTGCCGGTGCCGCCGCCCTCACCAGCGGTGACGAACACCATGTCAGCACCGGACAGCGCCTCTTCGATCTCTTCAGCATGGTCCTCTGCGGCACGACGGCCGACTTCGGGGTCTGCTCCGGCACCGAGCCCACGAGTGAGCTCTCGTCCGACGTCGAGCTTGACATCAGCATCGCTCATGAGGAGCGCCTGAGCGTCGGTGTTCACCGCGATGAACTCGACACCGCGAAGGCCGAGCTCAATCATGCGGTTGACAGCGTTAACGCCGCCACCACCCACGCCGACAACCTTGATCACCGCGAGGTAGTTCTGATTCTGGCTCATGCCGGCCTCCGTCTCGTCCCGAACTACTCTCTTAAACCTTCAACCTCTCGTTGAGGCTTAAAGAGCAGTTCAGCATGCATTTCCTGAATCGAAATTACGATCCAGGCGAACATGCGAGGGGACCCCACTCCGCGTGTCGCGACTTCGTTCTCCAGAACGGTTCAACCTCTGGTCGAGGGTTTAACCGACTACCGCGACATCGGGAGATGAGACGTCGTAGAAACTCACGCTCTCGGGAGGTTTGGCATCCATCAGCTTCTGCAGCGTCAGCGATTTCAAGGCCGAATCATCGGCGCTTCCCCAAACGATGTTCGTATCGGTGCCACCAAGGGTCAAGGTGACATCGTTCGCGGACGTAGCCGTCACCGCCGTCACCTGCGCTCGCAGATCATCCGAAAGACTCCGCAGCACCTGTCCTGCGGCGAGAAACGCGTCCGAACCGAGCCCACCTTCCACCGCTATCGACGGCAGGTCTTCCGGCGCTGACTGCGCGGTCGACAAGACCACGCCCGCGCCGTCGACGGTGCTGAAGCCTGCCGGAGTTTCGACGACGCCAAGCGGCGTTCGTTCCACTATCCTCACGACGAGTTCATGTGGCGGTTTCGCCTCAAGCGCGTAGGTCTCAACAAGCGGAAAAGCAACAAGCGCCGCCTTGATCGCGCTGGAATCAACCTGAGCGAGAGGAGTGCCGATCTGATCGGCGAGAGCATCGCTCACCTCGCCCGCATCCAACTGAGAAGTTCCAACGACGGTGATCTGTTCGACGGCGAACAGCGGGCTATAGGCGGCACCTACTGTAACGAGCACGAGCAGAGCGAGAGACGACACAACACCGATAGCGACCATCCGTCGCCGGCGCTGACGCACGGTGAATCGTCGAACTTCGGCCCGGAGCGCTTTGCGTCTCGCGCGGGCCGCTCGCCACACGTCTCGCCACCGGACGCTGCCACGCACAGCAGAAGACTCCAGGCCGAATGCCTGCTCACCCGTGACCTCAACCTCCACTTCGCGAGCCGGCTGCTCTCGGTCGGGGTTGAGTGAGACGACAGGCGCGAGAAGCTCACCGTCACCCGATGCGGGAGTCTCAGAAAACTCAGCTCGCGAAAATGATTCGCGCGGAGGCCGACTCGTCGGCGGTAGCGGAGTCGGGCGGCGCATCCGTTTCAGCTTCCAGAGAGCGCGAGAGCGTGAAGTACCTGAGGAATGATTTGATACACGTTTCCGCAACCGAGCGTGATGACGTAGTCACCGTCTTTCGCCACGGCCGCGGTGTACTCAGCCGCCTCTTGCCAGTCCGAGACGTAGCGAACGTGAGCGGAGTCAACGAATGCCGAGCTGACAAGCTCGCCAGTGACCCCCGGAATCGGGTCTTCGCGTGCGCCGTACACATCGAGCACGACGGTGTGGTCTGCGTACTGCTCCAACACCTGGGCGAACTCGCGAGACATCAATTGCGTGCGTGAATATGTGTGCGGCTGATGAACTGCGATGATTCGCCCATCCCCCACCACGCTTCGCGCAGCGGCGAGGGCTGCAGCAACCTCGGTGGGGTGATGTGCGTAGTCATCAAAGACGCTGACGCCTCGTTCGGTGCCGTGCAGCTCGAAACGGCGAATCGTCCCGGTAAATCCAGTGACGGCGCGAGCTGCATTCTCGAGTCCGTAACCGAGTTGGATGAGCACTGCGACCGCTCCTGCAGCGTTCACCGCATTGTGCACACCCGGTATGGACAGGCGAATATCAGCCGCCTCGGCGCCAACCGAAAGGGTGAAGGAGACGGGCCCTTCGGTGACCACATCGCTGAGGCGCACGTCAGCGTCGTCCGCTGTTCCGAAGGTGGTGACATTGCTGTGCGACAGCGCGGCGCGCACTCGGCGTGCACCCGCATCGTCTGATGAAATGACGACAGCGTCTCGGGCTCCGTCTGCAAAATTTACGAATCCATCGAAGAACGCGTCTTCGCTCCCCCAGTGATCGAGATGATCCGGGTCTACATTCGTGATCAGCGCGACAGACGTGTTGTAAAGCGCAAAGGTGCCATCCGACTCATCGGCTTCGATGACAAACAGGTCATCCGTCCCGGGCCCGCTCGATGCGCCCAGCTGTGCGATGACCCCGCCGTTCACGAAGCTCGGATCCGCTCCGAGTTCCTGGAGCGCGGTGACGATCATGCCCGTGGATGTGGTCTTTCCGTGCGCTCCCGCAACAGATACCAACGGACGATCGCCGATGAGCCAATGCAGCGCCTGAGAACGGTGAATCACCGGCATCCCGCGCTCTTTTGCCGTGACGAACTCAGGATTTTCGGGCCAAATCGCTCCCGTGTGAATCACGGTGTCGGCGTCGCCGAGGTGCGCCGCATCGTGACCGATATGCACGTTTGCACCAGCATCGGCCAGCGCACGAAGCGCAGCGCTGTCCGCACGATCAGATCCAGAGACCCGGATGCCACGCGCCAAGAACATCTGCGCTAAGCCCGACATACCAGAACCACCGATACCGATAAAGTGCGCAGCCTCGATGGACTCGGGAATCGGGAGGCTTAAATCAGGTCTGATCATGACGTCACAATTCTAGATCGGCGCGTCTGAGAGAAGGCGCCGCCGCGCCCGTCAGCTCTCGAGCGCAGCATCGATCAATTCGATGAGGTTCTCGGAGCCACGTCGTGTTCCCACGCCTGACGCGGCAGCGCGCATGCGGTCGATGCGCGCGGAGTCTTGCAACAGCGGCACGACGAGAGTACGCACGCAATCTCCGGTGAAGTCGCTATCCGGAATGATGAGTGCAGCCCCCGCGCTGACGGATGCCGCAGCATTGAGAGCCTGCTCGCCATTTCCGACCGCATACGGAACATAAAGCGCTGGTATGCCGAGAGCCCCGATCTCACTCACTGTTGCCGCGCCAGCGCGCGAGACGATCACATCAGCCACCGCGAAGGCGAGATCCATTCTGTCGACGTATCGACGGAGGATATAACCCGGGATGCCCGGGTCGGGAAGTTCAGATCGCTCCCCCGTGACATGAAGAACTTGCCAGCCGGCGGCACGCACGGCACGGGCTGCGTCACCGAACGCAGTGTTCAGTCTCAGCGCTCCCAGTGATCCGCCGAACACCAGAAGTGTCGGAATCTCGGAATCGAGCCCAAAGAAGACAGCAGCTTCGTCTCGCAATGCCTCGCGATCAAGCTCGACAATCTCGCGTCGAAGCGGCATACCGACCACTTTGCTCCGGGCCAGCGGAGTGCCCTCAAAAGCGACACCCACTGCCGCGGCACTTCTCGCGCCAAGTCGGTTCGCAAGGCCCGGTCGAGCGTTAGCTTCGTGAACGACGAACGGCACGCGCTCACGGCGAGCGGCGACATACGCCGGAGCCGCCGCGTATCCGCCGAAGCCAACGACAACATCGACCGACCGTTCCTTCAGCAGCGCACGAACTGTCGACACGGCGCGTCGATACTTCGCGGGAAAAGTCACAGCTGCTCGATTGGGACGGCGCGGAAACGGAACCTTCTCAACGAAAAGCAGTTCATATCCACGAAGCGGCACAAGGCGCGCTTCGAGCCCCTCTCGCGTTCCGAGAACGAGAATCTCAGCGCGGGGGTCGCGCGCTCTCAGCGCGTCTGCGACGGCAAGCAAAGGATTGACGTGGCCCGCGGTGCCTCCGCCGGCCAAAAGATACGTGGTCACCGTACGACGTTACCTTCGCGCGCTTGTTTTCACTGGCAGGGTACGCGCAAAAGAGAGCAGTACACCACACGCAAGCAACACAGAAAGCAAGGATGTGCCGCCCTGGGACATGAACGGCAGCGGCACACCGAATACCGGAAGGAGTCGCAGCACGACGCCCACGTTCAGAAGCGCCTGTCCAACGATCCAGATCGTGATGGCGCCAGCGGTGATACGCACGAAGGGGTCATCAGTCTTACGCACGATGTGAAACGCACCGACCGCGAACAGGGCAAACAGCAGGAGCACCACGATGCATCCGATCATGCCCAGTTCTTCGCCAACGATGGCGTAGATGTAATCGTTGGCAGCCGCCGGAAGCCAGCTGTACTTCTCTTTCGAATTGCCAAGGCCGAGTCCGAAGAACCCGCCACTTGCGAGCCCCCAGATCCCATGAAGAGGCTGGTAACACCCGTTGTAGTAGTCAGCGAGGCAGTCCTCGCTGATGAAGCTCATGAAGCGGCGCATGCGGTCAGGACTCGTGATGGCAAGAACAGCAACAGCGCCGATCGAGAGAATCACGGGAAGGATGAAGATCCGCAGCTTCACTCCCGAGAAGAAGAGCGCAGCCAAAACGATGAGAAAAAGGATCATCGCGGTGCCAAGGTCGTGCCCGGCCATAACAGTTGCGATGACCGCGCCCGCGACCGGAATTGCGGGGATGAATACATGCCGCCAGTCCGCGAGCAAGGTCCGTTTGCGATACAGAATGAAGCCCAGCCAAATAGCCAGGGTCAGCTTCAAAAACTCAGACGGCTGTGCTTGGAACCCTGCAATGTTTATCCAGTTGCGGTTTCCGTCGTTTTCAATTCCCAACGGGGTGAAAACGAGAAGTTGAAAGAGCGTTGCGAAGATCAGCGCCGGCCACGCGATTCGCTTCCAGAACACAATCGGCAGTCGCGAGCAGATGAACATCAGAGGCACGCCGAGCAGCGCAAACACGCCCTGCTTGAGGGCCGCAGCGTACGGGTCCGCCGCAGCCGACGTTGCCGACAAGATCATGACAAGCCCGAACCCCGTCAACAACAACGCGGTTGACGCTATGAGCAGAAACTCACTCGGTACAGGGGCGAAGACCCGGCCGAGAGTGACCCGAGCAGCGAGACCGCGTTTCGCGGAATCGTCAGCCGATGGGGCCGGGCGTGGGGCTGTCGTCGTCACCGTCGGCCCCTCCTTCTCTCTCTTGCACCGCCTGAGCGAATCTGCGCCCTCGGTCTGCGTAGGAAGAGAACTGATCGAATGAAGCGGCGGCGGGGGCGAGCAGAACTACGTCTCCGTCTGCCGCAATTCCCGAAGCAAGTTCAACGACCCGCGCCATGATGTCCTCAGTCTCACTGTGCAAGACCTCGAACACGGGCACCGCGGGCGCGTGTCGCGCGAACGCTGCCACGATCTGCTCCCGATCGATTCCAATGACAATCGCCGCGCGAGCTTTCGCACCGCGATCTGAAATCAACTGAGCGATATCGACTCCCTTGAGCAGACCGCCCACAACCCAGATTGCACCCGGGTAGGTCGCGAGGGACGATGCGGCTGCGTGGGGATTGGTGGCTTTGGAGTCGTCGACCCATAGAACACCGCCGGCGCGCGAAACCACCTGAATGCGATGGGGGTCGAGCTCGAAGTCCCGAAGTGCCGAGCGAATCGCGGCTGCGTCGACATCCAACGCGCGCGCGAGCGCGCTCGCGGCAAGAATATTCGCCACGATGTGTGGCGCTCCGAGGCCGCGTTCGTCCAATTCTGCGAGTGTCGTAAGTTCCTGGGCACTCGTGCGGCGTTCGGCGACGAACGCGCGATCAACCAAAATTCCGTCGACAAGACCCATATCGCTCGGTCCGGGGATGCCGAGGTCGAATCCGATTGCACGCGCGCCCTCGACGACTTCGGCATCTTCGACCATCAGCCGCGTAGCGTCGTCGGCCTTGTTGTAGACGCAGGCGATTTTCGTGTTGTCGTATACACGCGCTTTCGCGTCGCGATAGGCCGCAGCAGACCCATGCCATTCGAGATGATCATCCGCAAGGTTGAGACAGACACTCGCGTGAGGTGAAAGCCGATTGGGCCCCGATTGCAGACTCAGGTACCAAAGCTGATGACTCGAAAGTTCCACCACCAGGACGTCAAACCCGCTCGGATCCCTAATCGCGTCGAGAACCGGCACGCCGATGTTCCCGCACGGCGCAGCGCGAAGACCGCCAGCGGTCATCATCGTCGCCGCAAGTCGCGCCGTCGTGGTCTTCCCGTTCGTGCCGGTGATCAAGACCCACGCTGCAGGTTCTCCTCGCGGTGTGAGGACTTTGTCGCGCACGCGCCAAGCGAGCTCAACATCGCCCCAGAGGGGGATCTGCTGTTCGCTCACCCACGTAATAAGCGGATGCCGCGGCGAAAATCCGGGTGAGGCAATCACCACATCGGGCTCGAACTCGATGAGAGCTATCGGCGGGGAATCGAGTGGACCCAGCAACAGTGTCGCGCCGATGACGGGCACGAGTCGCTCGTATTCTTCGGCGGCCGACTCACTGAGCACGAGGACCTCGACGCCCAGCTCCGTCAGCGTATCGGCGACGGAGAATCCAGTAACAGAAAGCCCGAGTACTGCGACCTTCAGACCTTTCCAGTCGGCATGCCAGCTGGTGAGTTCCGAAAGTGGCGCGGTCATGTTCGCGACAACCATTCGACGTAGAACAGGCCAACACCGGTGAGCGCGAGCAGCCCCGCGATAATCCACATCCTGACGACGATCGTGATCTCGGGCCATCCCCGCATCTCAAGATGATGATGGAGTGGGCTCATGAGGAATAGTCGTTTTCCTCGGGTGAGTTTGAAGTACAGCCGCTGCAGGATCACTGATCCCGAGGCGACGACGTAGACGCCGGCAACCAGCACGAGCAACAGTTCGACACGCATGAGGATCGCCATCGCTGCAACGACTCCGCCGATAGCCATCGAACCCACGTCTCCCATGAAGACGTCAGCCTTCGGCGCGTTCCACCAGAGAAAGCCGACGAGCGCGCCAACGAACGACGCCGAGATGATCGCAAGGTCGAACGGGTCGCGGACGTCGTAGCATCCTGGCTGGTTCACGGGGTCGAGTGCGCTTCGAGCGCAGAGCTGCTGGAACTGCCAGAACGCCATGAGGCTGAAGCCACCTACGACGAAGATGCCGGCGCCGGCAGCGAGGCCATCAAGCCCGTCTGAGACATTGACAGAGTTGGATGCCGCGACTCCGATGAGCGTGATCCACACCGTGTAGAGAATCCATCCCGCGATGGCGCCGAGAGCCATGAAAGACAATGCCGGTACGTCCCGGAAAAGAGAGATATAGGGACTTGCTGGCGTTGATCCGGCAGTATTCGGAAAATTCAGCGCAACGATAGCGAACGGCACAGCGACCACTATCTGACCGAGGATCTTTCGCCAGCCCGAGAGCCCGAGGCTTCGCTGCTGACGAACTTTCATGTAGTCATCGATGAAGCCGACAACGCCGAATCCCACCATCATCCAGAGCACGAGAATTCCGGAGATTGTGGGCGGGTTGTTGCCGACATACGTGCCGATGAGATAGCCGACGATCGTGCCGGCGATGAAGATCGTCCCACCCATCGTGGGCGTTCCTCGCTTGGCTTCGTGGGCCGGAATGTTTCCATCCTCGGGCGTGCGAATAACCTGACCCCAGCCCCATTTGCGAAAGAGCCGCAGGAATGCGGGGGTGAGAAAAAGAGTGAATGCGAGAGAGATCGCAGCGGCTGTTAGGAGTGATCTCACGAGAAGAATTCTCCCAGACGATCGCCGAGAAAGCGGAGCCCGGCTGAATTGGATGACTTTACGAGCACACGATCGCCATCGCGAAGTTCCGTGACCAGATAGTCATAGGCTGCGTCGGCGTCGGCGAAGTAAACGGCTTCGCCGTCCCACGACCCCTGCGCGACTGCTTCAAGAAACATGCGGCGCGCAGGCTCGCCGATGATCACGATTCGTTCAATACCGAGACGGACAGCGAGTAAGCCGATGCGGTCATGCTCGTCTTCGGCGTATTCCCCCAGCTCACTCATTGCCCCCAGCACAGCGACTCGGCGCTGACTCGGAGTGGTGATTTGCGCAAGGGTCCGCAGTGCCGCAGACATCGAGTCGGGACTCGCGTTGTAGGCATCGTTGATGATGCGCACGCGGTCTGAGCCGAGTGGCTGCATCCGCCAGCGCTCGGCGATCTCGACCTCTTCTAGCCGCTTGATCGCGTCTGTCATGCTCACACCGAGCGCTGTGGCTGCCGCAAGAGCAGCGAGGGCGTTCATGACATGGTGAGCACCAAGCACGCGCAGCCTAAGCTGAGCGCTCACTCCATCAACCGAGACGGTGCAGATGGTGCCCTCAGCAGTCACTTCGACGTCAGCGGCACGGACATCTGCTGTCGATGTGTGGCCAAACCAACGAACCGCGACATCGCACTCTTCCGCGATCGGGCTCATCGCGACAACACGGCCATCGTCAGCATTGAGCACGGCAAGCCCGCCGGGGCGAACAGCGCGCACCAACTCTGATTTGGCGCGGAAAGTCTCTTCGATGCCGCCGAAGCCGCCGGCGTGAGCCATGCCCACCATCAGCACGATACCGACATCGGGTGTCACAAGGCCCGCCAGTCGTGCGATTTCGCCGGGGCCACTCGCCCCGAACTCGCTCACGAGGTACGCCGTATCTTCGGTCACCCGAAGCATTGTGAGCGGAGCGCCCACTTCGTTGTTGAACGACGCGTGTGGGGCTACCGTTTCGCCCGCTCCCGCGAGGATATGCGCCAGCATGTTTTTCGTGGTGGTCTTGCCGTTTGAGCCGGTGATGCCCACAACCTGCAGTTCGCCGCGAGCACGAACTCTGGCAACGACTTCGCGCGCAAAATCCGCAAGCGCATCCACCGTATTTGCGACGACGATCTGCGAGATGGATGCCTCGACAACATGTTCAACGATCGCAACAAGCGCACCCTGCGATGCAGCGGTCGGCACGAACAAGTGGCCATCCGTGGCCTCGCCTGGTTTCGCGACGAAAATGTCGCCGGGCCCGATGTTGCGCGAATCCGTGTCGACGGTGCCATCGACCTGCGTGTCAGCGGTCGCCGATCCGTGGAGGACGAGCGATCCGTTGATGACGCGGGCGAGGTCAGTGAGAGTGAGAGAAATCATGATGGGTTGGCCACTGGTGTCAGCGCCGCTCAACCAAACTTCGAAAGAATGGTGGGCTGTGTGTCGCTCGGCATAACGCGGAAGGTCTTGAGAACCTGCGTCATGGCCTTCTGGAAGGCCGGCGCTGTGGCCGCAGATGACGTTACCTTAGTGGGCTCGTCAAGGGTGACAGCGACGACGTACTGTGGGTCGTCTGCCGGAGCAAATCCGATCATCGTCGTGAAGTAGACGCCGGCCTTATAGCCGCCGTTCCCGTCTGACTTCTCGCCAGTTCCGGTTTTGAACGCGATGCGATAGCCCGGCACCTGGACCTGATCTGACAGATCGCCTTGAATAGCGACGTTCTCCATCATCTGCTGCACATCTTCGGCAGTTTCTGAGCTGATGACCTGTGTCGTGTCAGTGGTGTCGGGCTTTGTAACGGTGCCGTCCGCACTGGTGCAAGATTCGACGAGAGAAAGTGGAATCTTGACTCCGTCGTTCGCGATTGCCTGATACGCCCCGACCAGCTCGGGGATAGTGGTCGTGAGCCCCTGACCGAAAGCTGTGTTGTAAAAGGTCTGAGTTCCCCACTCATCGGGCGGATAGATCAGCCCGGACTCCTCGCCCGAGAAATCGACTGCGCTGCCGCTTCCAATCCCGAAGCTCTTGAGGTAGTCGTATCGTGTCTGCGCACTCTCGAGCTCTGCGAACTTCGAGATACCGGCGTTCGACGAGTCCACTAGGACCCCGGTCAGGTGATAGTTATATGCCGGGTGTACAAAGGCATCTCGTACACGTGCACCATCCGCGAAGTACTCAAGACTTGACGCGGACACCGTCGTGTCCATCGTGGCAGCACCGGAATCCAGCAGACTCGCAGCGGTCAAAGGCTTGAACGTCGACCCGGGCTCGAAGGTGTTCTTGAAGATCCGCGAGTACCAGTCGTCGGAAGACGACGCGTTGATGTCGTTCGGATCAACCGTGGGAAATTCGGCCGCGGCCTTGATCTGGCCAGTCTTGGCATCGACGACGGTGATCGTGCCGCTTTGCGCGCCCATGTTCTCTGTCTGCTCAGCGATGAGCTGTTGCAGGTACCACTGCAAATCACGGTTAATCGTTAGTTTCAGTGTGCCGCCGTCGACAGCTGCGGTTTCCGTCTCAGTGCCCGGTATCACAACCCCGTCGGCGCCCTTTTGGTAGAGGACTTCGCCGTCCTCCGAAGCGAGGCACGAGTTTTCGGTCTTCTCCAGACCTGCCAGCGCTGATCCGTCGCTTCCGACGAACCCGACGAGGTTTCCGGCAACCGCACCATCCGGGTAGGTCCGTGAGGGGTGTGGCGAGAAAGTCAGATAGGAGTAACCGAGATCTGCCAGAGCTCGGTATTGCTCGGTAGAGAGGCTCTGCGCCAGATAAGCGAACTGAGAATTGGGGTTCTCGGCAAGAGCGTCAGCGATGATCTGCTGGATCTCTTCAGCGGTCTGTCCCGTGATCGCGGCCATCTGTGCGGCCTGGTCAGCAACCGACACAGTCACTGTTTTGCCGTCGACCTCTTTCTCGATCGGCGCGATGTTCATCGGTGAAAGCACACCGTCGTAGAGAAGAATTGAGCCCGCAAGAGTCTCACCCTCGTCATCAACGATTTCGCCGCGTGCACCGTAAAGTTTTTGAGCACTGCCGAGACTCAACTCCATGGAATCTTCGATGTGTTGGTCAGCGTTGACGACCTGGATATCGACCAATCGCACCACGAATCCAGAAAGCACAGCGAGAACCACTGCGAGTGCGACGACCGTTCTGCGTCGGGGACTACGGGTGCTTCTCGTCGTCATAGTCTCAGTGTGTCTGGGGCGTGGGCAGCCCGTCGGTCAATGCCGGGGGTGTCGCGGAATCAGTTGCATCGCTTGCGCCTTCTTCCGTCGCTGGAGCCACAGTGGAGCCCGTGATCGTTGCGTCGGGCGAAGTCACGAGGGGCGTGTCGGTGATGAGGGCGTTGGGCACCGACCCGCGAGAGAGAGCGTCGACGGACGATGAGGAAACGGATGCCTGCTGCATCCCGAGAATGGCGCCGTCACTCAATCTGAGGTAGCTCGGCGACTCGTTGATGACCATGCCTAGGGCGGAAGCGTTCGCGGCCAGATACTGTGGCGAGCTCAAGCCAGCTACTTCGTCGTAGACCATCTGCTTCTGGTACGTGAGGTCTCGCTCTTGTTGAGTGAGTGTAGAAAGCTGATACGTCGTCTGTGTCGTCAGAATCGAAAGTGTCATTTGCGCACCGGCAATTGCGACTGCCCCAGCAACAGCAATCACTCCGTACAGCAAACGTGGGCGGCGACGACGACGAGGTGCCGTGACGACCTCGAGTCGGCGTTGCGGAAACTCGTGCTCGAACTGCTCGAACTCGACTGGCGTCGTGATCGATGTCATCGCTGTGCTCATAGCGCCGGCCTCACTCGTTCTGCAGCGCGCAAACGAACCGGCGTCGCACGTGGGTTCTCTGCACGTTCTTTCTCAGAGGCGAGTTCGGCGCCTTTGACGAGAAGCTTGAATTTCGGCGCGTGTTCCGCCAGTTCGACGGGGAGCCCGGGCGGGGTCGTGGAACGCACCGCGCCCGCGAATACTCTCTTAACGAGGCGATCTTCGAGTGACTGGTACGACATCACCACGATGCGACCGCCGACACCCAGCACGCTCATCGCGGCGGGGATTGCTGCCTCGACGGCCGCAAGCTCCGCGTTCACTTCGATGCGCAAAGCCTGAAAAACGCGCTTGGCAGGGTGTCCACTGTGTTGCAGTGCAGCAGGAGTCGCATCGTGCAGGATCTTGACGAGTGCGCCCGAACGCACGAGCGGCTGCTGTGTTCGCGATGCGATGATCGCGCGTGCGTATCGGCCCGCGAGCTTTTCTTCGCCATAGCGCTCGAAAATCCGGCGAAGGTCACCTTCGCCGTAGGTCGCGAGCACGTCCGCGGCTGTGATGCCCTGACTCTGATCCATGCGCATATCGAGTGGCGCATCTTGCGAGTAGGCGAAGCCGCGATCGGCTTCATCTAGCTGAAGCGACGAGACCCCGAGATCGAAAAGGACGCCGTCAACCTTCGGCATGCCGAGGTCAGCAATCGCTTCGGCGATTCCGTCGTAGACGGTATGAACGAGAGTGACTCGCTCCTTGAATGGTGCTAGCCGCTCCCCCGCAATGCGGAGCGCGTCACGGTCACGATCTAGGCCAACCAACCGGATGTTCGGAAACCGCTCAAGTAGCGCCTCAGAATGTCCGCCCATACCGAGAGTCGCGTCTACGACGACGGCATTATCAGCGTGAAGAGCTGGCGCGAGCAGTTCGATGCAGCGCTCTAGCAAGACAGGTGTGTGAATGTCACGGAGATTCATGATGCGTCCGGGTGTCCGTCGATCCTGATCCCCCGCCGCGTCGACCTGGCACCGGGGAAGTGTGTCAGGGCGGCCGGTGGGGTATCACGACCGAGGGCTCAGAAAAGTCCCGGGATCACCTCCTGTTCCATTTCGGCGTAGATCTCTTCGTTGCTTTCGGCGTAGGCGTTCCACGCGTCGGTGTTCCATATCTCGGCGTGAGCACCGACTCCAGTCAGAATCAGCTCGCGCTCAAGGCCCGCGTACGCCCGAAGAGGCTGTGGGATCGTGATGCGGTTTTGACTGTCTGGCTTCTCGGCACTCGCGCCCGACAAGAACATCCGCAAAAAATCGCGGGTTTGTTTGTTTGTGAGGGGCGCTTCTCGGATGCGCTCGTGGATGCGCTCGAACTCTTCGGTCGAGAACACATAAAGGCAGCGTTCTTGTCCACGCGTCACGACGACCCCTGATCCGAGATCGTCACGAAACTTCGACGGGAGGATGACCCGACCTTTGTCGTCGAGTTTGGGAGTATGCGTGCCCAGCAGCATTCGAGCTATCCACCCCCTTCGTCCGGCCCCGCGAGGATATTCACCACTTTACTCCACTCTCCTCCACTTTGCTATCAAATCCTGCACTTTGGCTACTAATCGCGGGATTTTTTGCATGAGCACAGTCGGAGACGAGGCGCAAATACACAAAAAAACACCGGCCCGAAGGCCGGTGTTTTTAAGAGGGAGGAAAGTGGAGGGTTATCGCCCTTCTTGGCGACGGTCCCAACGATCGTTCATGCGGTCCATGAAAGAGGCAGAGGCCTTAGCTTTGGGCGCTCGGGATGAAGGCGGGACAGACGACGAGTTCGTCTTAGATCGAGTCGGGGTCACGGCCAGCACGACGCCGCCCAGCATGACGACGAACGCCACAACCCCAACGGCGATGATTTGCGACGAAACGCCGACGACGAGCCCGCCGAGACCGACGAGCACAAGAATCGAGCCGTAGACGATGTTTCGGTAGCTGAGTGTGCGACTGCCGCTTACGGTGCTCACGACGTCGGCGTCGTGGCCCATGAGATGGCGTTCCATCTCGTCTAGCAGGCGCTGCTCCTGTTCGGAGAGTGGCATGCGTCCCCCTCGTTCTGTCTGACACGCTAATTCTACCCGTGCGTTAGAACACTAGGCTAGGCCTGTGTCGAGCTTGTCGGATCCTAAAACGGTTGTTTCTCAGCGTCTCGACACCTTTGTCACATCTCAGCGCACGCATACCGGCACGATGGGCAGTGAAGCTGCGCAGTTTGTGACTGCCGCAGCCGCAGCATTCGCCGGTGGTAAACGGCTACGTGCACGCTTCTGCATCGCAGGATGGCGAGCCGTGACAGAGTTCTCGGGCAGACCTACGCAACTCGCCGACAGTGTCGTGAGCGCCGCAGCAGCCTTGGAAATCTTTCACGCTGCAGCGCTCGTCCACGACGACATCATCGACAACTCAGACACTCGTCGCGGCGGTCCTGCCGCGCATCGCGCGCTGGAAGCAGCTCACGTGTCGTCGGGTTGGGTCGGAAATGCGCCAGCTTTCGGCCGCGCCGGAGCCATCCTGCTCGGCGATCTCCTCGTCGCGTGGAGCGACGATCTCTTTGAAGAGGGTTTGGTAGACGAGGACCCCGATGTTGCCGCGAAAGCTCGCACAGAGTACGCGCGCATGCGGCGTGACGTCACCATCGGCCAATTTCTCGATGTGGCCGAAGAATCAGCTTTTCACTCTGCTCCTGATGCCGAACATGCCGAGCGTGCACTTCGTGTGGCTTCGTTGAAATCAGCGCGCTACAGCATCCAGCAACCGCTCTTGCTCGGTGCAGCCCTCGCTGGCGCAGACAGCGCACAAAACGACGCTCTGAGCTCATTCGGACACCCCGTGGGCATGGCTTTTCAGCTTCGTGACGACGTGCTCGGTGTCTTCGGCGACGAAGCCGTGACGGGTAAACCATCCGGCGACGACCTGCGAGAAGGAAAAAGGACAGTGCTCATCGCTTACATGCGGGAAGCACTCGATGCCGGTGCACGCCGCGTCGTCGACGAACTCATCGGTGATCCCGAGCTGACTTCAGACCAGATTTCGTCGCTTCAACAGACGATCATCGATACCGGTGCGCTAGAGCGCACCGAACAGCTCATCACGCAGTTCGCTCATGAGGCCGACCGCGCACTCTCGGGCGCACGGCTCAGCAATACTGCCGTCGGAGAACTGCGTGATCTGGCACGCGCAGCCACCACGCGTACGGCGTGATCTTCTAAGTGGAAGCGACCTAAGCGAGCACCTGGGCGACGCGGCGAACTTCATGTTTGCGTCCAGCACGCAATGCCTCGATCGGTGCGACACCGATCGATTCCTCAACGCTCAGCAACCAGTCGATTGCTTCGTCATCGCTGAGACCCGCGTCGTGCAGCACAATCGCTGTTCCCCGTAGTGAAGACAGCGGCTGGTCGCCAATAAGAAAGACAGCAGGAACACGCAACGCCCCGAGACGTCGAGATGCGATGAGCTGGCGCTCATCGAGTCGACGCTTAACGCGCCCGAGCGGCTCGCCCAGAATCTCTACGAGTTCGGGAAGGCTCAACCATTCGGTTTCGGTTTGGGGATTGTTCTCGACGCTCACACTCCCATGATCGCACCTCTTGTAGAACAAATACGACGCGTGATTGTGATTAGCAGGAGGTGAGCCGCTCCGCTTGTCACGGCTGACGATCCGTAGACTCTCCTCGTGAGCACGAGTCAGCAGGCGGACCCGCTGATCGGCCGTCTAGTTGATGGTCGATACCGTGTGCGCGCCCGCATTGCGCGTGGCGGCATGGCGACCGTGTACGTCGCGACTGACATGCGGCTCGAACGTCGCATCGCGCTTAAAGTCATGCACGGCCATTTGAGCGACGACGCAGTGTTCCAAAGCCGCTTCATTCAAGAGGCGCGAGCAGCTGCGCGTCTTGCCGACCCGCACGTTGTGAATGTGTTCGATCAGGGCCAAGACGGCGACATGGCGTACCTGGTTATGGAGTACCTGCCGGGTATCACCCTTCGAGACCTTCTTAGACAGCAACGTCGACTCACTGTTCCGCAGACCATGACGATCATGGACGCTATCTTGTCGGGCCTTGCGGCTGCGCACCGCGCGGGCATCGTTCACCGTGATGTGAAACCCGAGAACGTTCTTCTTGCCGAAGACGGACGCATTAAGATCGGCGACTTTGGACTCGCGAGAGCGACGACCGCGAATACTGCAACCGGCCAGATGCTGCTCGGAACGATCGCATATCTTGCGCCCGAACTCGTGACGCGCGGCACAGCGGATGCCCGCAGCGACATTTACGCGCTTGGGATCATGCTCTACGAAATGCTGACCGGCGATCAGCCGTACAAAGGCGAGCAGCCCATGCAGATCGCGTACCAGCACGCGACTGACTCGGTACCGCGCCCGAGCGTGAAGAACCCCGACGTGCCGGAAGCCCTCGACGAGCTGGTGTTGTGGGCGACGGAACGCTCACCTGATGGCAGACCGGACGATGCAGACCGGATGCTTGAACGCCTTCGCGACGTCGAGCGCGAGTTGGGCATTGCGCCGCAGGTCGCGAGGACGCTCGCCGTTGGTACCGCGGTGGCCGACGACGGACTCGATTCGGGCGAGCTCACGCGAACTTTGCCTCCCGCCATTACCTCGCCTTCGGCGGTCGTTGCCGATGTCGACAATGCGACGCGCCTTCGCCGCGCCGCGCGTCGCAGATCAGCCAAGGGCGGGTGGCTATTCGTACTCGTCATGCTCTTAACAGCGGTCGCCGGCGGCGCGGGTTGGTGGTTCGGCTCCGGCCCAGGTTCGCTGATTTCAGTCGCCCAGGTTGCGGGACTCAGTTACGACGAAGCCGCCTCTCGCCTCGCCGAAGATGGACTTGTCGCGTCCGAGACCGGCCAATACACTCTCGACGTCGAAGCGGGCCAGGTGATCTCTACTGATCCTGGTGCCGGGCGTTTTGTCGAGAAAGACGCCGCGATTGAAGTCTTTGTTTCACTCGGACCAGCGCCGCACGACATCCCAGCGCTCACTGGCGTCACCGAAACGGACGCCCGAAACGCACTCACCGCGGCGAAAGTCAGCGTGGGTGACAACGCATACATTTTCAATGATGCCGACAAAGACATCGTCCTCGGAGCTTCTGTCACGCCGGGTCTAGGCGGCGATTCCTACGACTGCACGAACGGCTGCACAGTGCTTGAGGGTGACAGCGCAACTCTGACCATCTCTGCAGGGCAGGTGCCCAGCGTCTCCGGGCTCAGCGTGGGAAACGCAACTTCGACGCTCGAAGACGTCGGTCTGCAGGTGTCAGATAACCAAATCACCACCACGAGTGACTCGATTTCCAAAGGCGATGTCATCGGAATCGGTGATCGTGATGGCGGCGGAGATTGGCGCCCCGGCGACACCGTGACGTTGATTGTTTCCGACGGCCCTCCCCTATTTCCGGTGCCGGATGTCATCGGCATGACACGCGACGAAGCGCGCTCAGCCATCGAAGACGCGGGCTTCAGTGTGAACTTTGCCGTGTTCTGGAATGCGTTTCCTGACGGTTTGACCGAGGTAACTGCTACCGACCCGACAGCCAGCTCTCAAATCGTCAAGGGAGCAACTGTCTACTTGCAGATCACGGCGTCCGGTTAGCAAACGAGCCCGCGGGGCCGCGAAAGGATATCCATGGCGACTGCAGTACTGACCGTAGCTCTTGCGATTCTGTCGGGCATCCTCGTCGGATTCTTCGCACGCCGGGTGTTGTCGACGCCTGCCGGCTGGCCACGCAGCATCGTCGTCGGTCTCGCCGTTTTCGCGACCAGTCTCCCGTTCGCGACCTGGATGTTGGACCAGACCGGGTTGCTTACGAATGGTAAAACAGTCGATACGGCCGCGGCCTTCGCGGCTCTCGCTGTCGTGCTGCTCTCTATCGGGTGGATCTTCGCTCTAGGACTTGCGCTCTTGGTCGCGACCGAAGCCGTTTTCCCGACCAGGCAACTCCAAAATCCGCTCGACATCATCCGGGCTGCAATCAAGCAGCGCAAACGCACGCGCAGATACCTGCAGATCATCGGCATCGCTTCACGTCATGGTGCTGGCTGGCTGATAGAAGGCCGCTCTCGCGTTCACGACGACCTCACGACGAGCGAGCAGCGCGCTCGTGCCGTCATTGCGACGATCAACGATTCCGGCGTCACTTTCGTGAAGCTCGGACAAGTGATGTCTACGCGGCGTGATCTCGTGCCCGAGCCCTACCTCAGCGCACTCGCAACGCTGCAGTCCGAGGCGACGATGCTCCCCTGGAACGACATTCGACCTGTCATTGCAGCGGAACTCGAAGCACCCATCGACACCATCTTCGTGTCGATCGATCATGAGCCGCTCGCGGCGGCATCCGTCGCTCAAGTACATAAGGCGGTGCTTCACGACGGCACGGCTGTCGTGGTGAAGGTTCAACGGCCCGCGGCGCGAGCGCAGGTCGAAGCAGACGCCGACATCATCGTTCGGCTTGCCGAGCGTGCCGAAACCCATACACGTTTCGGACGAGACCTCAATCTTGCGGCGGTTGCACGGAGCTTCACAGCAACACTGCTCGATGAGCTCGACTACCGCGTCGAAGCCACTAACGTCGAGATGATCCGCAATACGCTCAAGGGTCAGGCAGGCCATCCCGAGCGACTGCAGATCGTCGTGCCTCGCGTCTATCCGAATGCTTCAGGAAGCCGCGTGCTAACCATGGACCTCGTGGCAGGGGAACCACTCAGCCGTGCGTCGGTGCTCATAGCGGATATGCCGCGCGCGCAGCGCGAGGCCCTCGCACGCGGGCTGATGGAGGTCGTTCTCGAGCAGATCTTGGTGCACGGGGTTTTCCACGCGGATCTTCATCCGGGCAATGTCATATTGCGCCCCGATGGGTCTCTCGGGCTCATCGACTTCGGTGCTGTGGGCGTCATCGAGCGTAGTCAGCGACAGCGGCTCGCAGCCGTCATGCTCGCGGCCATCAGCGAAGACGACATCGCCGCAACCGAAGCACTCCTACTTATTGTCGACGTCCCCGTTGATGCAGATATCGAGTCTCTTCGTCACGACGTCGGAATCGTCGTGACGACAGAGCGATACCGGCCACGCGGCGACGGTTCGATTTTCACGCGCCTGCTCGACGTCATCCGACACCACCGCATCGCTCTGCCCGGCGACCTTGCTGCGGCCTTCCGCAGCTTCGCGACACTCGAGGGATGCCTGAAGGCACTCGACCCGGATTTCGACATGTTCGATCAGGCACTGCCCATGGTGCCGAAACTCCTGCGCCGCTCACATTCTTTTCAGCATTCAGCCGTGAGCTTGCAGGCTCAGGCGAGCGTGGCTGCCGCTCTTTTGCGAGGCATTCCGCGGCGGCTCGACTCTCTGCTCTCCGGACTAGAAAACGGCACTGCCGGTGTGACACTCCGGGCACTCACCGACGAGCCCGCTCAGAACTTCCTGCAGAAAATCACCGCGGAGATCGTGGGCACATTCGTGTCCATCGCGGCCGTCGTGGTAGCCGTCGTCCTGATCGTCACCGATTCGGGCCCGCTGCTTGCTGGAGGACTTCGGCTGTTCGACCTTCTCGGCGCCCTGATCGGCTTCTTCGGTTTCTTGGGCGTGCTGAGAGTGCTGCGACAGACGGCGATTCGCCGCCGTCGCCGGCGCTAGCGGTGTTCGAGTTCTTCCGCGACGAGGAAGGCGAGTTCGAGCGACTGCATGTGATTAAGCCGCGGGTCGCACAGCGACTCATAGCGGGTCGCGAGAGTTGCCTCATCGATCTTCTCGGAACCACCCAGACATTCGGTCACGTCGTCGCCTGTCAGCTCCACGTGAATTCCACCAGGGTGCGTGCCCACAGCGCGGTGAGCATCGAAGAAGCCGCGTACCTCGTCAACGACGTCATCGAAGCGACGCGTCTTGTACCCCGTAGGAGTTGTGATGCCATTACCGTGCATCGGATCGGTCACCCACAGCGGTGTCGAACCGGAGTCCCGCACTGCCTCAAGCAGTGGCGGAAGCGCGTCGCGGATCTTTCCTGCACCCATTCGAGTGATAAAGGTCAGTCGTCCCGGCTCGCGTTCGGGATCGAGCTTGTCGATGAGCGCGAGCGCTGTTTCAGGAGTGGTTGTGGGTCCGAGTTTCACACCGATGGGGTTACGAATCTTGGAGAAGTAGTCGATGTGCGCACCATCTAGGTCACGCGTCCGCTCCCCCACCCACAAGAAGTGGGCCGAGGTGTTGTACGGCGTTCCGGTACGCGAATCGATTCGCGTCATCGGGCGCTCGTAATCCATGAGAAGGCCTTCGTGCCCGGTGTAGAACTCGACTCGACGTAGATCATCGAAGTCCGCCCCCGCGGCCTCCATGAACTTGATCGCGCGATCAATTTCGGCGGCGAGGCCCTCGTAGCGCTGGTTCGCGGGGTTCTTCGCGAAGCCCTGGTTCCAGGAGTGAACTTCGCGGAGGTCTGCAAAGCCACCCTGAGTAAACGCGCGGATGAGATTGAGCGTCGATGCGGCAGTGTGGTAGCCCTTCAGCAGTCGCTGCGGATCTGCTTGACGAGACGCTTCAGTGAAGTCGTACCCGTTGACGATATCGCCGCGGTACGCGGGAAGTGTGACATCTCCACGAGTCTCGGTATCACTCGATCGCGGCTTCGCAAACTGCCCAGCCATACGGCCCATCTTCACGACCGGCATCGAAGCACCGTATGTGAGAACGACTGCCATCTGGAGCACTGTCTTGATGCGATTGCGAATCTGTTCCGCTGTCGCACCGGCAAAAGTCTCTGCGCAGTCGCCGCCCTGCAGAAGGAAGGCGCGTCCACCGGCCGCCGCCGCGAGGCGGTCACGCAGCATATCTACCTCGCCCGCAAATACGAGCGGAGGGAGGGTGGCCAGCTCTTCCGAGACGGCGGTGACAGCATCCTGCGATGACCACTGCGGTTGCTGCTTGATGGGGAGGGTACGCCAGTGATCGAGCGCGTCCAACGGCTGAAGCATCCGATCAGTCTAGTGGGGCTCAGACGCGAGTCGCGCCTTCGCCGTGGACGCGTACACATCGTCGTAACGCTGTTCACCTAAACGTTGCAACGCGACCATAATTTCGTCCGTGACGGAACGTAAGACGTAGCGGTCGCCTTCCATGCCTGCGAACCGCGAGAAATCGAGGGGTTCGCCAATCACCATGCCGACACGGCCGACACGAGGAATGCGTCGACCGATCGGCATGACAGTGTCGGTATCGACCATGACGACCGGAATGACAGGTACACGAGCTTCGAGGGCCATACGCGCAATTCCCGTGCGTCCCCGATAGAGGGTGCCGTCGGGGCTACGTGTGCCCTCGGGATAAATGCCCAAGAGCGCACCCCGCCCGAGTACTTGGAGGCCGGTATTGAGGGATGCCTCCGACGCCTTTCCCCCGGAACGGTCAATGGGGATTTGACCGGTTCCTTTGAAGAACATTCGAGTGGCCCACCCTTTGAGACCGCGCCCAGTGAAGTAGTCGCTCTTGGCCAGAAACGCCATGGGGCGATCAATGACGAGTGGCAGAAAAACCGAGTCAGCGAAAGAAAGATGGTTACTCGCGAGGATCGCAGCGCCCTCTTTCGGAATGTTTCTGCGTCCCACGATCCACGGCCGGAAGATCGCTTTCACGACCGGCCCGATCACCACGTACTTCATCAGCCAATAAAACATCGCTATACGCTTCCCGCGGCGAGGTCGGCGACGCCGATTATGCCCGCGTCATTTACGAGAGCGGCAATGACGAACTCAGCGACCGGCCGCTTGCCGTAGCCCGGTAGCGAAGTGCGGTAGGCAGCGCGCATGGGAGTCAGGAGGTCCTCACCGAGCTGTGCGACTCCCCCGCCGATAACGAAAAGTTCTGGGTCAAGCACGGCTTGAAACCCGCCGCACGCTTCTCCAAGCGCCGTGGCAACACGGCCGAGCGCTTCACGTGCTCCAGGATCGTTCGCCAAGACAAGTCGTGAGATCGCAGGTCCCGGAATCGCCCCTTTTTCGGCGCGAAGCTCAGCCAGAGCGCGCCCGATCCCACCGCCGTCGGCGATCGCGTTGGCTTCACGCTGCAGCGCGCGACCAGAGGCGTACTGCTCGAGGCATCCGCGCTGACCGCACCCACAGGGTAAACCGTCCCGGATGAACCGCATATGGCCAAGCTCTCCTGCGACACCGTGGCCACCGCGATACATCTCACCGTTCACGATGACGGCGCCACCGACCCCCGTACCCATTGTGAGCATCACGATGTCTCGATATCCCCGCCCCGCACCAAAACGATACTCAGCCCAGCCCGCAGCGTTGGCATCGTTCTCGATAGTGACAGGCATGCCGATACGCGACTCGAGCTTCGCTCTGAGTGGCTCGTTCTGCCAGGCAATATTGGGTGCGTGAATGACAGTGGCTCGATCACGGTCGATGAAACCGGCTGCGGCTACTCCAACTGCACCGATCTCTCGATGGGCCGCGAAGTGACGCACCATGTCCGAGACAGCTTCGGCGAGCAGATCTGGATCTTTCGGTGTGTCAACGCGGGTCTTTTCGATGATGACGCCATCGGGGTCGACAACCCCGCCCGCGATCTTGGTTCCACCGATATCGATTCCGACTGTGAGCACTGAGCTGTCCTTTCACCACACCAAAAGCCTTGTGAAGTCTAACTACCCAACAGGGGCGAGACTGAGTGTCATCAACCAGTACACTTGAGTGTCATCCACACGCTACGGTGCCAAAGGAGTTGCCGACATGAGCGCTTTACAGTTCGACGTCCCCGCAATCGTTCCAGCAGACCCGACGGGTAACGTCGCTGATCTTCTGGTCGAACGAGTTGCCGCCACACCCGACAGGCCGCTATTCGCTGTTCCAGACGGCACGGGCTGGCGCGACATTTCGGCTTTGGAATTCGAGAAGCAGGTCATCGCGCTCGCCAAGGGCTTTGCCGCGGCAGGCGTGCAACCCGGCGAGAAAGTCGCGTTCCTGGCGCGCACGACCTACGACTGGACGCTCGTCGATTTCGCACTCTTCTACGCGGGCGCGATCATGGTTCCGATCTACGAGACGAGCTCGTCAAGTCAGATCGAGTGGATTCTGTCGGATTCCGGCGCGGTGGCGTGCATCGTTGAATCACCCGAGCATTCCGAGCGTCTTGCTGCCGTTCGTGCAAATCTTCCGCTCGTCGAAAAAGTGTGGGAGATGCAAGCCGGTGACCTCGATCGCGTTGCGGCAGCCGGTGGAGATATTACGGACTCCGAGATCGACCATCGTCGATCGATCGCTCAAGCTGCCGATATCGCGACCCTCATCTATACGTCGGGTTCGACGGGAAGACCAAAGGGTTGCGTCCTCACCCACAGCAACTTTGTCGAGCTGTCGCGAAACTCCGCTAAGGCACTCCACGATGTCGTCGAGGTTCCCGGAGCGTCCACGCTCCTGTTCATAACCACGGCCCACGTTTTCGCCCGTTTTATTTCGATCTTGAACGTCCACGCGGGCGTAAAGACGGGGCACCAGCCAGACACGAAACAGCTTCTTCCCGCGCTCGGGAGCTTCAAGCCGACGTATCTTCTGGCCGTGCCCCGCGTGTTCGAAAAGGTCTATAACTCAGCTGAGCAGAAGGCGGAAAGCGGGGGGAAGGGAAAGATCTTCCGTGCCGCCGCCCACGCTGCCGTCGAACATTCGGCCCTCATCCAAGAGGGCAAGCGCGTTCCACTCGGCCTTCGCGTGAAATTCCGTCTCTTCGACAAACTCGTCTATTCAAAGCTCCGCGAAGCTATGGGCGGGCGCGTTGTGTATGCAGTCTCGGGCTCGGCGCCCCTGGGGCCCCGCCTCGGACATTTCTTCCACAGCTTGGGAGTGACGATCTTGGAAGGCTACGGCCTCACTGAGACGACGGCTCCTGCCACCGTGAATCTCGCACACACCTCGAAGATCGGCACTGTTGGGCCGGTTCTTCCTGGCGTCGGCGTGCGTCTCGCAGAGGACGGCGAGATAGAGGTGCGCGGCGTCAACGTTTTCAAGGAGTACTGGCGTAATCCGGAAGCAACCGCTGCGGCCTTCGACGGCGACTGGTTCAAAACTGGTGACGTCGGCACTTTCGACGACGCGGGTTTCCTCACGATTACGGGTCGCAAGAAAGAGCTCATCGTGACCGCTGGTGGGAAGAATGTCGCGCCCGCGGTTCTCGAGGATCCGATTCGCGCAAACCCCATCGTTGGGCAGGTTGTCGTCGTCGGCGACCAGAAGCCGTTCATTGCAGCGCTGATCACGCTTGATCCCGAAATGCTGCCGTCGTGGCTCGGAAACAACGGTCTTCCATCCGATATGTCATTGGCGGACGCCGCACGCAACAGCAAGGTACGGTCCGAGATTCAATCAGCTATCGACGTCGCGAATGGAAATGTGTCGCGAGCAGAGTCGATTCGTAAGTTCACGATTCTCGACAGCGAGTGGACCGAGGCCAGCGGGCACCTCACACCGAAGCTGAGCATCAAGCGAAACGTCATCATGAGCGACTTCTCCGACGAGGTCGAAGAGCTCTATGCGGCCCCCATCAACACGACGAACATTTCGCTACCGTAAGACGGCTCAGAACCAATCGCTCTCGCGAACCTCACGCATCGCCGCACGGCGTGTGAGAGGAGTAAGGCGGTCAAGGTACAGCATGCCGTCCAAGTGATCGGTTTCGTGCTGGAGTGCTTGGGCAAGCAGGCCCTCTCCCTCCAGCACGACCTCGTTCCCCTCGAGGTCGATGCCGACAGCTTTCGCCCAGGGGTATCGAGGCGTGTCATGCCAGAGACCAGGAACCGACAAACATCCCTCGCCAATCAGCTCCGGCTCACCGCGAACTTCTACCAGCGTCGGGTTGAGGACATAACCGATGTCCCCGTCGATGTTGTAGCTAAACGCGCGAACGCCAACGCCGATCTGCGGCGCGGCCACGCCCGCTCTCCCGGGAAGCTCAACCGTGTCGAGAAGATCTTGAACCAGGGCATGTGTTCCTGCATCGATCGTTGTGATCACGGCACACGACGACTTCAAAACCGGGTCTCCGAACACCCGGATACTCCGCACTGCCATTACGCGACCGGAGCGCCGGAACGTAGGCCCGTGACGACGCTCGCGGCCAGCGCGCGCGCAGCCATGCGAGTCGCGGGTTGCAGGCCGCGGAACGAGATCGTTGTGCCGCGAGCGATCAGCGGGTCGTACGGCAGTCGGATGACGTCACGCACACGCGTCCGGAAGTGCGCCTCGAGTTCGTCTGCCCGAATGAGGGGAACGCCCGGCCGTGCCGTGTTTAGCACGACGACAGCTTCACGAGCTTGATCCTCGAATCCGTTCGTCTCAAGCCAGGTAAGCGTCTCGGACGCGAGGCGCGCTTCGTCGACGCTGAGGCCGGCGACGACGACAATGCGGTCGGCGCGGTCGAGCGTTGCTGACATGACAGAGTGCACGATTCCGGTGCCGGTATCTGTCAACACGATCGAGTAGTAGTGCGCAGCGAGTTCAGCGACATCGTTGTAGTCGGTATCACTGAATGCTTCATGCACGGTGGGGTCGGCATCCGAAGACAGCACATCAAGTCGTGTCTCGTCTCTCGCGACGATCGTGGAGATGTCGTTGAATCCAACGACATCGCTTCGTGTCCGGGCGAGATCCCGCACAGTTCGTCCGCTCGAACGCTCGAGACGATCGGCAAGCGTGCCGCGATCGGGGTTTGCATCGACCGCGATGACACGATCGTCACGCGCATCCGCGAGTGCCATCCCCAAAAGAGTTGTGACGGTCGTCTTCCCAACCCCACCTTTTCGCGAAAGCACCGGGACGAAGCGTGCTCCGCCGGGTAGTGGTGCACTGATCACAGCATCAACTGCTTTGCGCTCACGCACGGCACGGCTGTCTCCGAGGTTGACTCGATGACGCGTCAACGAATATACGAGCTGCCGCCACGTGCCTTCAGGCTCGGCCGCCGTCAGCTTTCCCTGGTCGAGCAATCGGTCATCGGTGAGCAGGTCAGCGCTCTCTCGGTGGGAGGTGCGGTCATCGATTCGTTTGGCGGCGAAGGTCATGGCGCTGGCGCCGTCGGAGACTGCGCCCCCTCGCCTCTCCATCTCGTTCGACGACTCGGGTGCTTTGTGAGCTGCAACCACGGCGGCCTCCGGTGTATCGGTCATTGACGATTCGACAGCCGGCTCGTCAAACGTGGCGTCGATATCGACGTCTTCTGGTTCGGTCAATGGTTCCGGCGCAAGGACGGCCACTCGCTCGAAGACAGCTTCCGACTCCGCCGCATCTTCAGGCTCGTCCGGGAGTTCCGCCTCAGCAAAAACCTCGGCTCCAGATAGTTCTTCCGACTCGAAGACTTCGCCTGGTTCAACTTCGCCATCGAGGACGTCGTCATCGTCATCAAAATCGTCATCCGAAGAAAACGGCATAGTGACCTTCACCTGCTCGGTCATCGCCCCGAGAATGCCGATGCTGGTGGTGTCAATGATGGTGGGTTCGTCGAGAACGCCGTGGTCATCGTCGATGACGGCTTTCGCGTCTGTGGGGTCGAGGGTCACTGCAGTAGCTCCAAACGGGCAACGAGAATGCACGTCGCCCGACTCAGGTTACTGCGGCGGGCGGACCACGACCAAAAGATCACCAGCTTCCAGCTGTTGCGTGCCGACCATCGCGGTGCGTTCGATGACGCCATCGATGGACGTTGTGATGGCCGCTTCCATCTTCATCGCCTCAATGGACGCGACGGCCTGACCGGCGGTGACCTTGTCACCGATCGTAACTTTCAGAGTGACAGCACCTGAGAACGGAGCGGCAATCTGTCCGGGTTTTGAGGTGTCTGCCTTTTCGGCTGTGCGGCTGTCGACTTCAATACTTCGATCGCGGACGAAGACGGGACGAAGCTGGCCGTTGAGCGTCGTCATGACAGTGCGCATGCCCTTATTGTCGGCTTCGCCAATCGCTTCGAGCCCGACGAAGAGCTGCACACCGCGCTCGATCTCGACGACATGCTCAGACCCCTGAACGAGCCCGTAGAGGTAGTCGGACGTATCGAGCACACTCAGGTCACCAAACTGCTCACGTGACGTCTGAAAAGAGCGGGTCGGCACCGGAAAAAGCAGGCGATTGAGTGCCTCACGACGTTGTTTGCCCTCGCCACCGAGATCCGCTGCATCTTCATCGGCGAGGTCAGCGACCGCAGCTTTCACCTCGCGACCGGCGAGCACTTTCGACCGGAAGGGTTCTGGCCATCCGCCGGGCAGATCTCCCAGTTCACCCGCCATAAAACCAACCACAGAGTCGGGAACATCGAAACGCTCGGGGTGTGCTTCAAAGTCAGCGGGGTCAGCGCGAACGGCAGCGAGATGAAGCGCGAGATCGCCGACGACTTTAGATGACGGCGTGACTTTGGGCACCCTGCCAAGAATCTTGTTCGCGGCCGCGTACATGTCTTCGATGAGTTCGAAGTCTTCAGAAAGGCCCAGAGCAATCGCCTGCTGCCGCAGGTTCGATAGCTGCCCGCCGGGAATCTCGTGGTGGTACACACGGCCGGTTGGGCCGGGAAGACCTGATTCGAACGGACGGTACATGTGACGTACCGCCTCCCAGTACGGCTCTAGGTCGCACACCGCGGCGAGAGAGATACCCGTATCGCGCTCGGTATGAGCGAGCGCCGCGACAAGAGCCGACAGCGAGGGCTGACTCGTCGTTCCGGCCATGGGTGCTGCCGCAGCGTCGACCGCGTCCGCACCAGCCGCGCTCGCGGCTAGAAGAGTCGCGAGCTGCCCTCCGGCGGTGTCGTGAGTGTGGACGTGAACGGGAGCTGCGAACTCGGCGCGAAGGGCCGACACCAGCCGACTGGCCGCTGCGGGGCGCAGAAGACCCGCCATGTCCTTCACCGCGAGGATGTGCGCTCCGGCATCCATCATCTGCTCGGCCAGTCGGAGATAGTAATCGAGCGTGTAGAGCTCTTCGGCCGGATCAAGCAAGTCGCCCGTATAGCAAAGAGCCGCCTCCGCGACGGTCGTACCGGTCGCGAGCACCGCGTCGATTGCAGGACGCATTTGCGACACATCGTTGAGTGCGTCGAATATTCGGAAGATGTCAACGCCTCCCGCGGCCGCCTCCGCGACGAAGGCGTCGGTGACCTTCGTTGGGTAGGGCGTGTACCCCACAGTGTTTCGCCCCCGCAGCAACATCTGAATCGCGACGTTAGGAAGCGCTTGACGCAGCGCATCGAGGCGCTCCCACGGATCTTCGCCGAGGAACCTCAGAGCCACGTCATACGTTGCGCCACCCCAGGCCTCAACAGACAGAAGCTCCGGTGTCATCTGCGCCACGAACGGCGCGACGGCCGCGAGATCGCGCGTTCGCACTCGGGTCGCGAGCAAAGATTGGTGCGCGTCACGGAATGTCGTCTCGGTGACGGCTAGCGGCGTCTGCGCGCGCAGCTCAGCGGAAAAGGCCCGTGGGCCGAGTTCCTGGAGGCGCTGACGTGATCCAGGCCGGGGAGTCAACGTCGACAGATCGAGCGATGGGAGTTTCGCGCGAGGGTCGGTGTGAAGTGGGTTCTCACCGTGGGGTTTATTGACGGTGACGTCAACAAGCCAGTTGAGTACTTTCGTCCCGCGATCTTTCGACTCACGCCCTTTCAAAAGCTCTGGACGTTCTTCAATGAACGAGGTACTCAGGTCTCCATCGACGAACGATGGATCGTCGAGCACCGCCTGCAGAAAAGGGATGTTCGTCGCAACGCCGCGAATTCGAAATTCAGCGAGCGCACGCCGCGCGCGCCTGACCGCCGCAGAAAAGTCTCGTCCGCGACAGGTGAGCTTCGCGAGCATAGAGTCGAAGTGCGGGCTTACCTGAGATCCGGCAGCTGTCGTGCCACCATCGAGGCGGATTCCCGCTCCTCCCGGCGATCGGTAGGTCGTTATTTTGCCGGTGTCCGGTCGAAAATTCTGGGTCGGATCCTCAGTCGTGATCCGGCATTGCAGAGCCGCGCCACGCAGATGGATGTTGTCTTGGTCAAGGCCGAGATCGCTAAGGGTCTCCCCCGCCGCGATCCGCATCTGCGACTGCACGAGATCTACGTCGGTCACCTCTTCCGTGACAGTGTGCTCGACCTGGATACGCGGGTTCATCTCGATGAACACCACTTCGCCCGCACGTGGACCCGCGGTCTCGAGGAGAAACTCGACAGTACCGGCATTCTCGTACCCGATCGATTGGGCAAACGCTACGGCGTACCGGTGCAACGCTGCACGCGTGCCATCCTCAAGATTCGGCGCTGGTGCGATCTCGATGACCTTTTGGTGCCGCCGTTGTACCGAGCAGTCCCGCTCGAAAAGGTGCACGGTGTGGCCAGCCTTGTCCGCCAGAATCTGCACTTCGATATGGCGCGGACGCTGCACCGCCTGTTCGAGGAACATTCTGCTGTCTCCGAACGCGCTCTCTGCTTCGCGCATCGCCTCAGCTAGCGCAGGAGCCAGCTGCTCCGGGGATGCCACACGCCGCATTCCGCGCCCGCCACCGCCCGCGACGGCCTTCGCGAAGAGGGGAAACCCGATGTCTGCAGATTGTGCGAGAAGCGCATCAATGTCGCCCGATGCCGGGGTTGAGCGAAGCACCGGCACGCCAGCCGAAATCGCATGCTCTTTCGCCGTCACTTTGTTACCGGCCATCTCCAGCACGCTCGCTGATGGCCCGATGAAGACGATGCCGTTGGCGGCAGCCTTTTCGGAAAGTTCAGGGTTCTCGGAGAGAAACCCGTATCCCGGATAGATCGCGTCAGCGCCAGACTCTTTCGCGATGCGGATGATTTCGTCCACGTCGAGATAAGCGCGAACCGGGTGCCCCTGCTCTCCGATGCGATATGCCTCATCCGCCTTCAAACGATGCAGCGAATTTCGATCTTCGTGGGGATACACAGCGACCGTACGAGCACCGAGTTCGTATGCGGCACGAAACGCCCGGATGGCGATCTCACCACGGTTGGCAACCAGGATCTTTCGGAACATACGGTTCGGCCCTTCGCTGGGCGCGCAACCGGCCCGAGCGGAGCCGTGCGCGTGGCTGAGTGTGCTCACAGCTTAAGGGACGGTAACGTAGACGATTGTGCACGTCCTTTCCGTCAGTTCGCTCAAGGGAGGCGTCGGCAAAACGACCGTAACTCTCGGACTCGCTTCAGCGGCATTCGCCCGCGGTGTCCGTACGCTCGTCGTCGACCTCGACCCGCAGTCCGACGTCTCTACGGGGATGGATATCCAGGTCGCTGGGCGACTAAATGTCGCCGACGTCCTCGCAAATCCGAAGGAGAAGGTGGTTAAGCAGGCCATCACCTCCAGCGGATGGGCGAAGGTACACCCCGGAACAATCGACGTGATGATCGGCAGCCCGTCTGCCATCAACTTCGACGGGCCGCATCCGAGCGTTCGCGACGTGTGGAAGCTGGAAGAGGCTCTTGCAACGGTCGAAGCAGACTACGACCTCGTCCTCATTGATTGCGCTCCGTCTCTCAATGCGCTCACCCGTACGGCGTGGGCTGCGAGCGACCGCGTCATCGTCATCACAGAGCCCGGGCTGTTCTCCGTCGCGGCAGCCGACCGTGCGCTGCGTGCAATCGAGGAGATTCGTCGCGGCCTTTCTCCTCGACTTCAGCCGCTCGGAATCGTCGTAAACCGTGTGCGCCCACAGTCGATCGAGCACCAATTCCGCATCAAGGAACTTCGCGACATGTTCGGTCCGCTTGTACTGGCACCTCAGCTCCCTGAGCGCACTTCGCTACAGCAGGCACAGGGCGCAGCGAAGCCGCTGCACGTCTGGCCTGGAGACTCGGCTCAAGAGCTCGCCGCAGACTTCGATGCTCTTCTAGACCGAGTCATCAGGACAGGTCGCATCGAGCTTCCTGAGTCCTAAGCCGAACCTCGCAACATCTAAAAGGGGCACTTTCCGTTGTTCGGAAAGTGCCCCTTTTAGATGTGACTGGCTGTTAAGACCGAAGCCAAGAGAGAAAGTCAGGCGGTGCGTTTCGCCCGACGCGCAGCGAGTTCGTCTACCGGGTCAGGCAATTGTGCCTCGAAGTTCACGAGAGTTGATTCAACTTCGCGCAAAACCTTGCCAACAGCTATACCGAAAACGCCCTGCCCACGGCTGACCAGGTCGATGACCTCGTCGTTCGATGTGCAGAGATATACGGATGCACCGTCACTCATGAGCGTGGTACCACTGAGATCCCGAATACCTGCGACTCGAAGCTGCTCAACGGCAGCGCGGATCTGCTGCAGAGAGATCCCGGTATCGAGAAGGCGCTTTACGAGCTTCAAGACCAGGATGTCGCGAAAGCCATAAAGGCGCTGTGAGCCTGATCCGGTGGCGCTTCGTACCGTCGGCTCGACGAGCTCCGTGCGGGCCCAATAGTCGAGCTGACGATAGGTGATCCCCGCCGCACGGGCAGCCGCAGCGCCCCGATAGCCGACCTCGTCGTCCATCCTCGGGAGACCGTCTGTAAAAAGGAGGTCAGAAACGAAGCCATGTTCGCCGGTAACGTCATCAGCGGTCACGGTCTGACCCTCCTTCGCTCGTTGTGGTTTCCCTCAACGCTAGAGGAGGGAATGCCCTCCGGCAATGACATCCGTGACACGAAGTTGGCGTGTCGTCGTTACGAGGTGAGTCGAGTGACCCCGGAGCGCACGATCGCGCTTCGAACGTCGTCGAGTCGGCGGGCGAGTTCTGGTGCCACGTCCGCCGCGCGTGAACGAGACGAGCTGTCGGTACGCCGAAGAAGCGGCGTCAACGCGGATTCGATCAATGACACGTCGCGCTCCGCGCTCTGGCGAAGCCCACGAAGGTGCCGCGGCTCGATTCCGTGGCGTTCCAACGCGACGAGCGAGCGCAAAAGAGCGACGTCTTGCTCTGTGTAGTTCTCGGCTCCCGTGAGCAAACCCATGCTGATTGCTTCGTTGAAGAGTTGAGGCGCAGCCCCAGATGCCGAAAGCAATTCGTCTCGGCGGTAGCGACGAACCACGGGCGCGATAGAGGGCGGCGCTGCAGCAGGAAGTGCTGGCGTTCGACCAGCGTCGAGCTGCTCCAGATAGTCCCGAATCATCGCTAGCGGACGAAAATGGTCTCGTTGCAGCGTGAGCGCGAGGCGCAACCTATCGACGTCGCGGGCGGAGAACTTGCGGTATCCCGATTCGGTCCGCTGAGGCGTGACGATTCCCTGCTCTTCGAGAAACCGCAGTTTACTCGCCGATAAGCCTGGGAATTCCGGACTCAGGCGCGCTAGCACCTGACCGATGCTCAGCACTCCCCCGGACGCAGCGCGGCCGTGGGCGGATGCGGCCGCCATCAGCCTTCCGTTGTGCGGGGAAGATCAGCCGGAGAAACGAAAAGCGTAAGTCGGAATTTGCCGATTCGTACTTCATCGCCGTTTGCGAGCGCGACGCGGTCCACTCGTTCACCATCGACGTAAGTGCCGTTGAGTGAACGCTGATCGACAATCTCAAAAACCGATCCGGCACGCGTGATTTCCGCGTGTCTGCGAGACACAGTTACATCGTCGAAGAAGATATCGGCGTCAGGGTGTCGTCCGACCGTGGTCACGTCGGTGTCGAGCAGGTACCGCGCGCCCGCTGTAGGACCGGAGCGAACGATCAAAAGCGCTGCGTTACTGGGCAGCGCCTCGATAGCTTCCATCTCGGTGGTGCTCAAATCGGCGCCGAACGGAACGAACGAGAGATCGGCTTCGTGACCGAATGTCTCTGTCGTGTCGCTGTTCTGCGATGCGGGCCCGGGCTCAGGCCGAAGGTTATCTGTCACGCGCGCCTCCTCTCGGTTCAGACTAGCCGAACATCTCTGTGCGAAATTAATGAAATTCGCCCCGGCATCCTTGGCACTGTCTTTTGCTCAGCGCAAAAAAGGGCAGTGACGTAGTGCAACCGGATGGGGTCATTCGAACCTACGCATTCGAGGGCCGCCGTGTCCACTCAAGAGCGAATTTCGTCGCAGAAACGTCGCCATCACGCGGGTAGGGTCGTACGCGTGATGTTTACCTCCCGCGCCCGTGCCGGTTTTGCCGGTGTTGCCTTGGCACTCGCTTCGGTTTTTTTGATCGCGGCCCCGGCTTCCGCACACGATGAACTCATCGCGACAGATCCTGCGGTTGATTCGACGCTTGATGCCCTACCGGCCGAGCTCACTCTCAGCTTTAGCGGTGAGTTGATCAACGACGGCAATTCGACGGTAATCGAAGTCACCGACAGCGCCGGCACCGATTTGACCGGCGGGGATCTCGAGGTCACCGGGGCGATAGTGCGGCAGCCACTTGCGGGAAGCGCCAGCGGAGATATCACCGTGCTGTGGCGCGTTGTTTCAAGCGACGGCCACCCCATTTCGGGCGAGTATCACTTCACGGTCGCATCCGACCCAACGAATTCTCCTAGTGCTGTCACGCCGACACCCGAAACCACAGTTCCTGCTGAATCTGCGACCCCAGAGTCCGGTGCGCCTGAAGCGGTCTCGCCTACGCCCGCCGATTCAGCGACCGGCTCGAGCTCGCTCGTGCCGTGGATCATCGTCGGTGTGCTCCTTCTTCTCGCCATCGGCGCCACCGTCGTCGTCGTACTCTCTCGGCGGCGACCTGGCGGTCCTACCGAACGCTAGGCTTAGACCATGCCTCACTACGACGTCGTCATTCTCGGCGCGGGTCCCGGCGGATACGTCGCGGCCGTGCGCAGTGCACAGCTCGGACTGTCCACCGCCATCATCGAAGAGAAATACTGGGGCGGTGTTTGCCTGAACGTGGGCTGCATCCCCTCCAAAGCGCTGCTCAAGAACGCAGAGCTTGCCCACACACTTCAGCACAAAGCCAAGCTCTTCGGCATTTCTGGCGAAGTCTCGATGGATTACGGCGTCGCGTTCGATCGCAGCCGCACCGTCGCCGAAGGTCGTGTCAAAGGTGTTCACTTCTTGATGAAGAAGAACAAGGTCACCGAATATAACGGCCGTGGCGCTTTCCTCGATGCCAATACTGTTGAGGTAACGAAGGCAGACGGCGGTAAAGAAACCGTGACGTTCGACAACGCGATCCTCGCCACGGGGTCGACCGTGCGATTGCTTCCCGGCGTGACCCTCAGCGAAAACGTCGTGACCTACGAAGAACAGATCATGACGCGTGATCTTCCTCGGTCGATCGTGATCGTCGGCGCAGGCGCGATCGGTATGGAATTCGCGTACGTCATGAAGAACTTCGGCGTGGATGTAACGATCATCGAGTTCCTCGATCGTGCCCTTCCCAACGAAGATGCCGACGTTTCGAAGGAAATCCAAAAGCAGTACCGCAACCTCGGCGTGAACATTCTCACGTCGACGAAGGTAGAATCTGTCGTCGATTCCGGCGACAAGGTCACTGTCACGTACTCCGGCAATAAAGACGGCGTGCAGTCGACAATCGAGGCTGACAAGGTGCTCATGTCTATCGGCTTCGCTCCGCGCGTTGAAGGTTTTGGACTTGAGAAGACCGGCGTTGAGCTCACCGAGCGTGGCGCCATCGCTATCGACGACTACATGCGCACGAACGTCCCCCACATCTACGCGATCGGTGACGTCACCGCGAAGCTCCAGCTCGCCCACGTGGCCGAAGCTCAGGGCGTTGTGGCAGCGGAGACCATCGGCAAGGCCGAAACGATGCCGCTCGGTGACTACCGCATGATGCCGCGTGCAACATTCTGTTCGCCTCAGGTCGCGTCCTTCGGACTTACCGAAGCGCAAGCACGAGAGACGGGCCGCGAACTCAAAATCTCGACGTTCCCCTTCATGGCGAATGGAAAAGCGCATGGGCTCGGCGAGCCCGTTGGCTTCGTCAAGCTCATCGCTGACGCCGAACACCTGGAGCTTCTCGGTGGCCACCTTATTGGGCCCGATGTCTCTGAACTTCTTCCCGAGCTCACGCTCGCCCAGAAGTGGGACCTGACGGCTCTTGAGCTCGCGCGCAATGTGCACACGCACCCCACGTTGAGTGAAGCGCTCCAGGAAGCATTCCATGGGCTCGCGGGTCACATGATTAATATGTGAGTCGAACCCGACGTAAAAACCATTGACGCCGCCCCCGAACGAAGCCGGGGGGCGGCGTCAGTGTTTGTGAAGCGATGCCGCGGGTCTAACGACCTAAAGCTCGTCCAAGCTTTGAATCGGATGCCGCAGCCCGACCTCCGACGCTCGCAACAAGATCATCGACCCGTGCAAAAAAAGCAGAGCTGTCTTCTGGCGCGGCGGGACCGAGCTCGACTTCCCACTCTCGCCATGACGTTTCCGTACCCGTCCGCTCTGCGCGCGCAGATACGCGATCATCGACGACCTCAGCGATGAGCGCGCCCTCTGCGTCTCGCAGCGCATACGCGGTGCGCCGGTTTCTGATTCGAGCGAGCGGGAGAAACTCGCCGCTCGCCCACTCTGCTGCGGCTGCGACGACTGCGGCAGGAACAGCGGCTGAATCGGCATCCTGATCGTCGAGCGGCCAGTGCGATTCGTGTCTTCCCTCAGCGGCAGATGCCTTGATATGCCAGCCTTCGTCCGGTCCGCCCGTTCGCCGCCTGATCGCGACGCGTGCACGGGAGAGCTCCATGTCGGCCGTATCAAAGTACCGTGCGTCGAGCTCGCGCACCTCCGGTTCTCCGACCGACGCAACACCGGGAAGAAGGCTCCACGCCGGTAGCGGTGTGGAGTCTTCGACGTCGTAGGTATTCTCTACTTCGAAGGACCTTTTCGGCTGCGCGTGTGCGTCGTCATGCACCGTCAATCGTTTCGATCATCCGGGTTCGGGTCGATCGGTTCGGTCGATTCCACGAAAGAAAAAGCAATCTCGGTGGGTCCGTCATGGTCACCGGTGTTCACCGGTTCACCCTCTCGCCGGTAGACGACCTGTCCCTCGCTGTAAGGAACGATAAGGGAATCTTCAACGCCCGGCTCGAGGGGCATTACCTGCCCGTCGAGCGGGCCTCCAGAAAGTCGCGCAATAGCCATGCATCCAGCCTAGTCCGCGCCATAGGCTGTAAGGATGAAGCCGTTTGTTCTGCTAGCGACGCGCGCAGAAGACGTTCCCGCGGACGAGGAATACGAACTTTTCCTGCGTTATAGCGGATTGACCTCTTCAGAATTGCAGCGTGTACGGCTCGAAGCCGGTCGCATGCCCGCGATCGACCTGGATGCCATTTCGGGGATCTTTCTCGGTGGCGGGCCTTTTAATTCATCTGATCCAGATGCCCAAAAGTCAGCTGTACAGCGTCGCGTTGAGTCGGAGATTGCCATCCTGCTCGACGAGGTCGTTGCTCGCGACTTCCCATTCCTGGGCGCGTGCTACGGCGTCGGAACACTCGGAGCGCAACAGGGCGCAGTTATCGACCGGCATTTCGCCGAACCCATCAGCGTCGTTGACGTTGTGCTGAGCGAGGCTGGCGAACACGATCCGCTGTGCGCCGCGCTCCCACCTGTTTTCTCGGCGTTCGTAGGACACAAGGAGGCAATCCGAAGTTTGCCGGACACCGCCACAGTCCTCGCGTCGTCAGCGAGTTGCCCGGTGCAAATGTTTCGTGTCGGCACGAACGTGTATGCAACTCAGTTTCATCCCGAACTTGATGTGGCGGGAATTACCACGCGTATCCACGCCTACGCGTCTTACGGCTACTTCGGCGTCGATGAGATCGAGATGACTCTTGCTGGGGTAAATCGCGCTCCCGTGACTCACCCCGCGGCACTTCTCAGCGCATTCGCGGCACGTTACGCCCGCTGACTCTCGGAAATCTCGGCCGCGCGCGCCTGGCGGAGTTCCTCTGTCGCAAGAATCACGACCTTCTGAGCGCGGTTCACTCGTCGCTCGGCGAACGTCTTCGCTCGTTGCCTCGAGTAGGCGCGGTCGGCCTCGTCTTCGACA
This sequence comes from Microbacterium endophyticum, assembly GCF_011047135.1. NCBI lineage: Bacteria > Bacillati > Actinomycetota > Actinomycetes > Micrococcales > Microbacteriaceae > Microbacterium > Microbacterium endophyticum. Next base: position 271,540 of record NZ_CP049255.1, read on the forward strand.
CCGGTGATGATGTACGACGCTGCGATAAGGATCACTTGGGAAGACAGGTTGATCCACAGCAACAGGGCAATGAGTGAAGCAAATGATGCAAGGAGAGGATTAGAGCCCGCACCACGCACGAAAAGCCCGGACAGTTCCTGTAGTGCGAGCAGACCGATTCCGCCCAAGATCGCTCCCGGCCAAAGCGCACGCACGGATGGACGTAGCCCGGAAAGCACGCGAAAGAGGACCGCGATCACGGCGGCGTCGAGCAAAAAGACCACGACGAGGGAAATGACCTTGGTCGCGACGGTGGTCACGGGATTCTCGTCTTGAATTCCTATCAAACTAAGTAGCGTGCTGATCGAGGCGGTGCCAAGGACTGTCGCGACGGCCGATGCCAGAAGCGCGGCTCCGATCCCTACTGCCAACGCCAAATTGCGCAACAGAACCCAATAGAACGCGACGTCATCGTGCATGCGGTCGCCCAACTGCCGGAACGCGATTCGTAGCGACGTGATCGCCCCAATAGCTGCACCTACAAGAGCGACAACGGATATGACACCCGCGATCGAGAGTCCTGCCGTGAATTGAAGATTTTCGGGGTCGATCAACTTGTCTTTGCCTACGAGTCCTGGCACGACGGAGTTCACAGCTGATATCAGCGCGTCCCAGGCTTGCGGGTTCCCCTGTAACCAGAGCCCCGCAATCGAGAACCCGAGGAGGACGGCAGCAAAAACGCTGAACAATGCGCGATATGTCACTGAGTCCGCGAGTTGAACCCCGCGATGCTCGCTGTAGAGCAGAAAAGCTCGTACGGGCTTCCGCCCCAGTGCCCACGAGATCACCCGGGCCACGAAGGACTGCTGACTCGGTGAGGTTGTCGCTCCGGATTCGGTCATACCGACCAGGTTAGCTGCCTGGCGCACTGAGTCTCGCGCGGTTGACACACTCGAGCAGTGCTCTTAAACGACTCTCAATCCATGAAGGAAACTCCCCACGCCAACAGCGATCCCACACCATGCTCCACCCAGCATGAAGGGACCGAACGGGATACGAGATTCGCGTGTCACGCGCCGAAGCGCCAACATCATCACCGTAAAGAGTCCGCCGAGGACGAATGCCGCCGCACCGCCCACGACGAAAGGCACCCAGCCGATGAACCCCAGCAGAAGACCGATGATTCCCGCGAGTTTGACGTCGCCCCCGCCCATTCCTGCGCCCGGAAGTGCTCTGAGAATCGCGTAGAAGCCAAACAGGAGCGCTCCGCAGATCAACGCGCGAAAAAGGGCGTTCCAGGGGGTACCGGTCGCGCAACTCAGCAGTAGGAGCGAGACAAGAACCGGGTACGACGGAAGAACAATGCGATTTGGCAGCCGATGCGTCCGCACATCGACAGTCGCCAACGCACAGCTGATGAGTGCGAACCCGACGAGGATGGCGAAGAAGACTGCGGTGTTCATGTCGTAGGCCAGAGAGGAATGACTATGCCGAGACGACGACGAGCGTCCCTGGCGGAAGCTCGGCAAGGCGGTCGATCGCCTCAGGGGCGAGCCTCAGGCATCCGTTTGAAATTTCTCCCGACCGTTCATCGTGATAGTGAAAAGCAGTTATCGCGACGTTCGCATGAGAAAACCCCGCGAGAGTCGGAGACTGCGCAGAGAGATAGACCAGCGGGTGGCCACGCGTGTAGCCGAAATCAGGCACGGTGCGCGTCATCATGATGAACATTCGCCCCGTCGGGGTGGGAGTATCCAGCGTGCCGGAACCGAAGTCTGTCGCGATGCGCTCGCTGCCGCCCCCGCCCACGATGTCGATGGTTCGCGCACTCAAGCTGACTTCGACATGCGAGTCGAGCGTCGTGAGCGTCACATCCGCTGCGCGTATCCAGCCGAATGTCTGTGCAGAACTTTGCTCAGGCGGCACACCAGCTCGCCCCACAAGAAGCACTTTCACCCAGTGGTCTTGAGCTTCGACGACCGGAACAACCGTGCCTTCAAAGGTTTGCGTCTGTGGCAAGAAAGCAACCGGGGGCGCACCAGGGTCAGCAAAGACCGGGGCACCGGCGGCGCCTGGCTGCGCTACTTGCCCCGTCGATCCGCCAAAAGGATCGTCATCTCGGGGAAGCGCTGGATTGACCGAAAATACGTCAACGACGGGAAGCGATGAGATGTCGTAGATCTCGGTATTCTCCGGAAAACCTGTCTCAGTCGGTGTCGTAGTGGGGCTCGGCGTTGAAGGGCTTGGTTTCGACGTCGATTCTCCGGCTGTCGGAACCGTGCTTGCTACCGGCGCTCCCCCAAAGAAAACCGCAAGCAGAATGGCGCCCGCAAGAGCTGCCACGACGACGATCGAAAGGACCAACGTGATGACTCTTCGATTTCGCGCGCGCACTGCGGTTGCCATCATGAATCTATGTTCCGGGGCGATTGGCGAGCGCGCAAGAGACGAGCCCTCTGGTTGCGGCTACCACTGTGGATGAATCTGAGCCCGCAGTCGTGCGTCGTAGACGGCGTGAACGGCAGCATCGAACCGAGAGAGGTCAACGTCAGTGCTCGCGATAAGGGAGACTGCCTCCGCGTTGCTGCGAGCTTGCTTTTCGTTGCGAGCGCCAGGAATCACGCTCGTGACACCTGGCTGCGATGCAATCCACGCGATTGTCGCTGCGGGCAGCGACACGCCTTCGGGTAGCGCTCCCGCGAGTTCGGATGCCGCGGCGAGCCCGGTCTCGTAGTCGACCCCCGAGAACGTCTCTCCCTTGTCGAACGCCGATCCGTCCCTGTTGTAAGAGCGGTGATCGTTCGGCGCGAAGCTCGTGCCCGATGTGTACTTGCCCGACAACAGGCCGGATGCCAGCGGCACACGTGCAAAAATCGCTACGCCCGCTGCGAGAGCCGCTGGCAGCACTTCGTCGAGCGGTTTCAACCGGAAGGGGTTGACAATGATCTGGACGTTGGTGACCCCTGGATGAGCTATCGCATTCATGGCCTGATCGCACGTTTCGACCGAGACGCCGTACGCCGCGATGGCTCCTGCTTCGACGAGCGTGTCAAGAAGGGCGTACGTGTCGTCGTCGGAGATGACTGCGCTCGGCGGGCAGTGCAGCTGCACGAGGTCGAGCGTGTCCACACCGAGGTTTCGACGGGATCGCTCCGTCCACTGCCGGAAGTTGTCGAGAGTGTAGTTCTCGGGCAGCTGTTCTTGACGTCTTCCCATCTTCGTCGCGACGGTGACGGCTTTCTGCCCCTGATTCGCGAGGAAGCGCCCGATGATGGCTTCCGATCGACCATCTCCGTATACATCGGCCGTGTCGAAAAATGTGACGCCGGCGTCAACTGAAGCGGCAAGAACAGCTGTGGCATCCGCTTCGTCTACCGAACCCCAGTCGGCTCCTAGTTGCCATGTACCGAGGCCCACTGCGGAGATCAGGCGGCCGGTCGATGCAAGAGCGCGTTGCTGCATGAGATGTCCTTTCGGCGGGTGCTGTCGTTGCAACCGCTCTCCACGCTATCCGTGTTCTTGGAGCGCGAGTACGATATCTGCCACTCGATCGTTGATGGCGAAGACACCGGGAATGTCATCGACGGTCGTCGAATTGAAGATGACCGTGAACGCGAGCTCACGATCGTCGACTGTGGTGATGTAACCGGAGTACGCGCGCGCCAGATAAAGAAGCTGCTGTGTTGTCGGGTATCCGAGAATACGGGTTCCTGTCTTGGCGTGAATCTTGCCGACCGCGTCGGTGCCTTCTCCGAGGGAGGTCAACGAGCCGTCGACGCCGGAGATCGGCTGAAGATCGACAAACGTGTCACCCCATGTCTTATCCAGAGCTCCGATGAGAAAGTCGACATGTGCTTGGGCGCTCGTGCGATTCTCATCGATGCTGCCCGCCGGATCGAACAGCTTGATGGCTGCTTCTGAGCTGCCCACATCGCCTGCCACGCTGAGCACCGCGGTCACGCCATCGACGCAGTCACGGCTCCCCTCGGATACTGCGATGAGACAGGCAAGGAGATCGGCGCCACGGTTGTAGCTGATTTTTTGGACGACGCGAGCAAACTCGCTCAGCGGGGCCGATGTCCACTCGGCGAGAGGTTCGCCCGCAGAGGAGGTTTCTCGTCCCGCAGGGTATTCGCCGCTGTCGCCGAGAACTGTGATTCCTTCGTCCTCCAAAACCTCAACGAACGCAGCTGCTGTGAAAGCGACCGGATCTGAAACTCTGGTGTTTCGCACGGAAACGTCAGAATCTATGCCGATCGTTCCACTCGCGGTGACTGTCATATCCACCATCGATACATCGATATCGACCTGATCTCCTTCGATCACCTCCACGTTATTGATCACTCGGAGCACGTCGAGGTCGGGGACGACGCGCATGGTGGGGGTGTCGCCCACGGTGCGGGGAGTGAATTCGAGATCTACCACGTTCTCGTTCAACCAAATCGAGTCGATTCGGTCGTCGGGCCACTCGTTCATCGTGTTGAAATACTGATTATCGACGTAGACGTTCCCCGACACGGATGTCACTCCAGAGTCGCGAAGATCGCCAGCGAGTGAGCGCAATGCGCTCAGAGGATCGCCCGAGTTGAGTTCGACAGGCAACAGTCCAGAGTTCGCCTCATTGTGGTCGAATGATGTGATTTCGAGCGTGCCATCAGAGAGGTCACGCAATCCGAAGCTGAAGTCACCCCTTCCCGCCAATACGAGATCCCCCTTCAGCGCGCCCTCAACGACACTTCCGGTTGCGTACACCGGAGTCGTGACGACAGAATTCTCGCCGAGCAGATCGAGAGCGGCGGCAGTTGTGAAGGACTTCTGGATCGATCCGGGAACAAACGGGACTGTGGAGTTGAGCTCATAGACCGTTTCGCCAGTCTCGATATCGACGGCAAGAATGCCCCACCCGCCCCCAGCGAACATCGGATCTTCAGTGACATCCTCGATCGCGGATTGCAATTCGCCGTCATCTGACCCCGTGCAGCCCGCGAGCATGACGGCGCTGAGAAGAAGGGCGATCGCCGGAGAGAACCGTGGCAAAGGTGGAGCAGCAGCGTTTCGTCTCATTGCGGCCCCCTCGGCGCGGTCGGCGTCCATTCAGTCAATCGCACCAGCGATACAACACCAAATGCGCAGCACATGCTCGGATCTTTCGGACGCATAGGTAACGCATAGCGAACAGAAAGCTCACGGAAAGTCGAGGGGGCCATGCTCGGGTCATCGCAAACAAACTTCAGGAGACGAGTATGACCCGCATCCCCGAGCCCACGCAGACTCCAGACGGCCCGCAGTACGAGGGGCGACCTCTTGTTCGAGTCGAGGATGAGGTGGTCGATCAAGGCGCGGGCTTCGACATTCGAACCCTGATCAGCCGGCGTGGAGTGCTGAGCTTGGTCGGCATCGGTTTGGGGGCGGCAACCCTCGCTGCGTGCGCTCCCGCCTCATCTGCCGGTTCCACCTCCACGAAAACTCCGAGCGCCACGAAGAGCCCCACCCCTGCCGCATCGGCATCCGTCGCGGTTCCGGCGGGAGAAATCCCCGACGAGACGGCGGGGCCCTACCCCGGTGACGGTTCGAATGGTGTCGACGTTCTGACGGATTCGGGCATCATCCGCAGCGACATCCGCTCGAGCATCGACGCCGGTGCAACTGCTGCGGGCGTGACCATGGCGTTGAGCCTGACGATTCTCGACGCGGCGAACAACAACGCGCCGTTCGAAAACGTGGCGGTATACGTCTGGCACTGCGATGCGCAAGGCCGGTATTCGATGTACTCCAGCGGTATCGAGGGCGAGACGTACTTGCGCGGCGTGCAGGTCGCGGACTCACATGGCACCGTCACCTTCACATCCATTTTCCCCGCGTGTTACTCGGGTCGGTGGCCCCATATTCACTTCGAGGTATACCCCGCTGTGAGTGACATCGCTGACTCCTCGAATGCGATCGCGACCTCGCAGATCGCGCTTCCCGAGAACGCGTGCGACAGTGTCTACGCGCTCGCCGACTACTCCGGCTCATCCACGAACCTCTCGCAAGTCTCCCTGACCAGCGACAACGTCTTCAGCGACGATGGCGGTGCGCTTCAACTTGCGACAGTCACGGGCGACACGACATCCGGCTATTCGGTTTCACTCACCGCGCTCGTCGACACGTCGACGACACCGAGTGCTGGATCGGCCTCTTCCGGCGGAAATCGCTGAGAGAGCCGCTCTTCAGTCATTGGAGAAATACCCAATGTTCCGGGACCTCAGCGGCTGGCACGCACTCATCGTGCTCGATGTTGTCCGCCATTCCACGGCGGACTCGCCACGCCACGCCACGCCAGCGGAATTCACAGCGCGGGATGTCTTCGACCTCACGCTGAAAATCGGGTGATGCTATTGATGCTGATTGCTCTTCATCAGTGCTGCGAGACCTTCGGTCAGCACGGTGATGCCGCCACCGAATCTCGCCGAACTACCGCGATATTCATTAAAGAGCGCGGCCGTCCCGCGCGGCTCGGCCGAGCGCGGCGATGCGGCAGCTGCGCGCCCCAGCGCGACGGCGACATAGCCCGTCACGAAATCGTGGACCGCTGCGTATCCCCACACTGCTTGTTCCTCGGTGAGACCGGCGGCCTCAAGAGAGGCCACGATGTTTCTCACGAGCGCTTCGGCGCCTGGTCCATCGAGAGCGGACTGCCGATGCGCCTCGAGCACGAATGGGTGCTCGAAAAGCAGGTCACGAAGTCTCAGTGCGAACACCTCCACGAGCGCGCGCCAGTCGTCTTCCGGCCACTGAGTGTCAGCAAGGGCAAGACCTACCCATTCGCTCACCAGGGACGAGCGCAAGGATTCGCTGCCACCGACCGTCCGGTGAATCGTCATCGATGACACGCCGAGCGCCTCCCCCACGGCGCGCAAAGTGACCGAACTCAAACCGCCGTCACGCGCCAGGCGCGAAGCTGCAGCGACAATTTCGGAACGTGACACCGAACGAGGACGACCTCGAGGCGCTTTTTGAAGCTTGTCAAACGACACGAAATCAGAATAACGTTACGCATAACGTAAATACCAGAGCTCACATCCCGGCTGATGTTTCGGTTCTCACCTCACGTTCTGTGAGCGGCGGAAGGTTAATCATCATGAATCATCAGACCGCTGACGTCACCATCTCAACGGGCACGATCCGCGGGGTCACCGAGGGCGCAATCGCACGGTATTTGGGCATTCCCTACGCCGAACCGCCTGTCGGTGAGCGAAGATTCGCGGCTCCCGTCGCACGCAAGCCATGGCAGGGCGTGCGGGAAGCGACAGAATTCGGCCCCACCGCCTCACAGAGCGCATATCAGGGAGCCCTCGCGACGCTCCTCGCGAGCGTTTCGATTCCCGGAGACGATGTACTGACTCTAAATGTCTGGGCGCCGGTTAACGCGAAGAGTGCCCCCGTCGTGGTGTGGATTCATGGCGGAGCACTCGAACGCGGCGCAGCAGCGCTGCCCAGCTACGACGGCACAGCTTTTGCCCGAGACGGCGTTGTCTTCGTCTCAATAAACTATCGTCTCGGCGCTGAAGGCTTCTCCGTACTCGAAGGAGCTCCCCGGAATATCGGACTGTTGGACGCGGGGGCCGCACTCACGTGGGTGCGAAGAGAAATCGCAGCGTTCGGTGGGGACCCCTCGCGAATCACGCTCATGGGAGAGTCCGCCGGGGGAACCCTTGTTGCAGCGCTCTTAGCGCGCCGCTCTACTCGATCACTCGTCGCTCGCGCCATCATCGAATCAGGCCCGCTCGAGGTCTCGACGACCAAGAAGGCTGCGCGCGCGACAACGGCGCTGGCGAAAAAACTCGGAATCCCAGCCACGCGCGAAGCTTTCCTCGCGGTGTCGGCGGAAGAACTCGTCCAGGCTCGAATCGAGATCACGCGGGGTGGAACGCTATTGAGCGGCACGGCCGGATTTGCCCTGACTACTGATCCCGACACGTTACCGCTGTCCCCTCACACTGTTCTGCCGCACATAGATACTCCGCTGCTCATCGGCACCAATACCGACGAATATCGCCTGTGGCTCACGCCCGAGGCCATTGCCGATATTGGAGCGTTCAAAGCGTCTGCCGCGCGTCTTGCACTCAAGATTCCCTACAAAGCGGCGGCCGCTGCAAAGTCTGCGTGGGTCGGTTCTTCGCATGGTGAGGTGCTTGGGCAACTTCTCACCGACAAAGTTCTGCGTGGGCCTGCCACAACGGTTGCTGGCGTCAAATCATCGTCCACGTTCATGTACGAATTCGCGTGGCAAAGCCCCGTCCGCGGGCTCGGCGCAGCACATGCGCTAGAAATCGGTTTCATCTTTGACACCCTTGATGCCTCGGACTCCATATCGCTAGTTGGCGAGAACGCCCCACAGCTTCTTGCGAATGAAATGCATCGCTCCTGGGTCGCGTTCATCACTGGTGGCGATCCTGGCTGGCCTGCGTATCGCCCGCAACGGCTCACGCGCGTGTTCGATGCGGCATCAGTCACGCGCCCGCAGCGACGCACAGCGATAGTGGATGCGCTGTAGCTGGCTGCGCTTCGGTCTCGAGTCGCGCTCACGAGCCTTGAGACGTTCGATCAACGACCGCAATCCACACATTGCGGCCGCTCTCGCGGCGATAGTCCATCGACCGCGCCACCATATCGATGAGCACCAATCCCCGACCGCTTTCGGCGGTTTCGTCCGGCATCGTTCCCGAACCGGTCTTAGTGCTCACCGGGACACCCGTGTCGCTCGTTCGAAGAAGTAGCTCAGAGATACCCACTGTCACTGACACGTGGCAGAGAACAGCTCTTCTCGGATTGTTCTGGATGATATTGCTGACGAGTTCGCTCAACACGAGCTCCATCGCCATTCGATCCGTGGCAACGACGTCGCCGTGGTGCTCCCAGACAGTCTGGATGAAGTCGTGCGCATCTTCAACGCTGTCGGGTGGGCAGCGAATATCGGCGCTGTACTCAGCCGGAGAAGGCGGTCTCAGCGTGTTCATAAGGCTTGAGGATCTTGTCGACATTGGAAAGCCGAAGCACCATCATTACTTGCTCGGCGGGCTCAGCGATCCGAAGGTCGCCCCCCGCTTCTCGAGAAGTTTTGAGTGCGCCAATCAGCGCGCCGAGCCCGGAAGAGTCCATAAAGGTGATCTGCGAGAGCTCGACCACAACCTTCGCGCGACCGCGCCCTACCGCAGCGGATACCGCTTCGCGTAGTTCCGGCGCCGTTACCATGTTCAATCGGCCTGTGCCGCGGATGATAGCGACGTCAGCGCCGTGGTCATCAGTGTGAAACGCGGTCATTTTCTCTCCTTGTGCTCCTGATATCCCCGATATCGAACTGCGCCGATCAAAACGCTGAATGCGAGGAAGTCGTATATCACCCACACCACATTCACTATGGTGCCAACCGGTTCATCCCCGAGGATCACTAGCCGGAAGATACCAATCACAATAGCTATCAAAAGGACTACGACGGTGATGATCTGTATCCGGATGCGCCGCAGCTGCAACCCATGCGCTATCTTCCCGTCCTTTGGGGTGACCGCAAATCCAAGTGCTCGACCGAAGGTAACGTTTGCTGCCGCGCTCACGCACGCCTGAATCCACAGCGGAAAAAGGGCAAGTGTGTACTGCTGCCCGCGCCAGGTGGGCAGACCGTGCGAGGCGACGAGAAAGAGCAGCTGGTTCGCGGCGAGGAAGGGAAGGAAGTGCCAGAAGAACTCTGCGGCGAAGCTCTGCACCGGCAGTATGCCAGCGGTGAGAAATATCACCGGAGCAGCCAGATAGATCACCGAGGTGAACCCCGAGATGTAGCTCCACATCGTCGAGAAGTACATCAATCGCTGCGATACCGTAAGCCCTTTTCTGAAGAGTGGATTCTCAGCAAGAAAAACCTGCATTGTTCCTTGCGCCCAGCGAAGACGCTGAGTCAGCATCGTGCCCAGATCCTCCGGAGCAAGTCCGTCGGCCAAAAGCTCATTGTGGAATACGCTCTCCCAACCGAGCGCGTGCAACCGCATCGACGTTGACATGTCCTCCGTGACTGAGTTCGTCGCAAGCGGAAGAATCACCTGGGCCTCGCCGGGCCGGTTGACGTCGATGTCGCGAAGCGTACTTTGTACCGATTCCAGAGCATTCAGTGGCGAAAGTTCACCACTGGAAAGTCGTGTGACTGCGTCGTCGCGCCCGCCCGAAAAAACAGCCAGGTCATCCGCGCTCAATCCAAGAGATGCAAGATCTTCGGTCATCTTCGCCATGTCATTCGCCACGACAAGGCGGGCGGCCGTAGCCACCCTCTGGTGGAGTGTGTAGGTGACTTCGCCGTACGACTCTCCCCTCGCCAGCTGCCGGCGCGCAGTTCGGATTGCACCGGCCGTCTCTGCGAGAACGACAGCTACCTCGGGAGAACTGGGTCTACGTCGCTCCCGCTGAAGTATCGATGCCGCACGACCTAGCGCCGTGAGCACCGCATCCTCCGTGGCGCTGACGTAGCCGAGGATTCCGAGCTGCATCAGCGGCTCCCGACGAAGAACAGCGTTCGACCCGCAGAAGAAAGCCGCGTTCCACCCGTCTTTACCCTCCTGGATTGGGCCATAGAACAGCGGCGCTTGACTGCCAAGCGGATCGCCCTGTGGGACATTCATAAAAATCTGCGGAGTCTGAACCAGAGCGACTTTCTCGTCACGAAAGTATCCGAGAGTGCTGTCGAGAATGCCAGGGCGCGGGATCATATCGGCATCCAGCACGAGAATGAACTCGCCGTCGGTCTGCATCAAGGCGTTGTTGAGGTTGCCAGCTTTCGCGTGGCGGGGCTTACCGTTCCATTCTTTGCCGCGAGTGATGTATCCCACGCCAAGGTTTTCAGCTTCCATCCGCAGTTCACTTCGCGCGCCGTCGTCGAGTATCCATGTCTTGTGGGGATAGGTGATCTTTTGCGCAGCACGCGCTGTCTTCATTACAAGGTCGATTGGCTCGTTGTACGTGGCGATGAAAACATCTACTGTGACGTCGTCAAGAGGCGGTGGCGCGGCGCCACGCCGACGGGAACGCCACATCGTAAAACCGAACAGGAAGAGGTCGACAACACTGTATGTTTCGGCGAGGACAAGAGGTACTCCTATCCACCAGTTTTGCCAATTCACCGAATACAGCCATCGCCAGCTGACGTAATTGATCCCCAGGATCACCGCGCCGACGATGACGACGCGTAAGAGCCAGAGCCGCGGCGCGTCGCTTGGCTTGAGGTTGTCGTTGCGATTCATTGACTATCCGCGTCGGAGACTCTTCGGAAGACAACAGCAGTTACGTCATCGATGTTCGACACCTCTTCGCCACCGGCACCGAGCAAGTCAACGAGAGTCTGGGGGTTGCCACCCGACTTCTTTGCGCAGGCAGAAACTGTTTCCTCGAACCCATCGATGTCGCCTCCCCATCGGTCAAGAATGCCGTCACTGAGAATCAAAAGTGAATCTGCGGGGCGAAGCTGACGCCGCGCCTCAGTCCACCGTGAGTCGAGACCAAGCGGCAGGTCCTCCGAGATGATTCGGTCAACACGTTCGCCGTCACCCCGCACGATGAACGACAGACCGTGGCCGGCATCGACGAGGCGCGCCTCGCCGGTCGTCAGATCGATGACGGCGCAAGCCATAGTGACGAATGCGCCCGTGCGACGCAGATCCCAATCCAGCAGGTTCGCGCTTCGACTCATCGTGTCTTGCGGGGATTCTGAAACGTCCACCGAACGTAGCGTCGCTCTCGTAGCCGCCGCGAGCATCCCCGCGCCGACGCCTTTACCCATGACATCGCCAAGCGCGAGCACAGCACGCGGCCAAGAAATTCGGACGTCGTAGAAGTCGCCCCCAACTTCTTTCGCGGGAACAGAAAGGGCAGCAAATCCCCACCCGGGTATTGGCGGCAGCCGCCCGGGCGAGAGCGCCCGTTGAACTTCGCCTGCTCGATCCAGCTCCTGCTGTTGGAGCAGGCGAGCGCTTTTTGCCTCAGTGACGTCGAAGAACTGAAGCGCGAAGGTATCGTCCTGCGCGCGTGCTCCTAGCGTTGACAGACTGACGTCAAAGCTGCGTCCACTCTCGGCTTCTACTGCCAATCGAGCGTTCCCATTTAGAAGGCGCTGCGCGGCGCTAGCGATTGCCACCTGCGCCGCAGGTCCCCAAATTGAGACGACGTCCGCGTCACCGCGATGGAGGGACGGCAGCATGGCGCGAGCTGATTCGTTGGACTGGACAACCGGCCAGATGCCGTTATTGCGCTTCACGATCAGCATGCCGGCGACAGACGTATCGAAATTTCGCCGAAAAAGTTCTTCACTCTCCGCAAGCGCTGCGCGAGTGTCGGCCTCACGTCCGATCAAGAGAGAGAGCAGTAGGAACACCACGACCATCGAGAGTTGGAACACTTGGAGTACGACTGCACCTTCGACGCTATCGAGGCGCTCAAACGAGAAGGGGCCCCGTCCGATTGAACTACCGAAGGTCGCAACCACGCTTATGACTAGCGTTTCAACGAGCAGCAGACGCGTCGACATCCTCATCGCTGCCCACACGAGCGGAACGAATGGCAGGAATGCGAGCGGTAACGCCGAGTTGGCAACGAAGACATAGACGCTCAGTGCAACAGCGAGAATGAACTGCACTACTACTTCCGCGCTGTTCGCGCGTGAGCGTCGCCGAGGCATCTTCATGAACAGCGGCGCAACCACCAGCATTCCGGCGGCGTGGCGGGAGAAGACCGTCGTAAACCTCTCGAATGCCTGCTCTGGAGTCGTGAAAATCAGGTCTGCCAGGCTGATGAGAATGTCGAGGACGCCCGCCGAAAGTAACACCGCAAGAACGAGACGCCCGATGTCGCGTGGAATTGCAAGCTGCGGCAGCACGTCTTTTCTCCCGCGCATGACGAACGCGCCCACGGCCAGTTCGACGCCCACGCACAGAGACACAGCAATCGCGTGTGGCAAAGAGCTGCCGATCCATAGCGCCAGCGGGAGCGTCAACGCCGAAACAGCGAGGGCGAGCATCCAGACGTAACGGATACTTACACGCGTCACCAGCCCGAGTGCGACGCCGGCCGCCGGCCACCAGGCCACAGATGCAGCGGCGGCAGGCCTCGTGATGAGCGAAAGGGCCCCCAACAAGAAGAAGCCGAGCAAGCATCCGGCCACGACGAGCGTGGGGCGCGTCCACCCTTGCCGGCCCCATGTCGCCAGCGCTAAACCAGACGGGCTCATAAGGCCCACTATTCCATCAATCCGCTATGTGTGGTCGAAAACAAAGATGAGTCCTGACTGTTGCCGCAGCTACGCTCCGCTCATAGAGTCGGCAAGAGGGAGAAGGGACTCTCAGTGGATATCACGGATCAAGTCGCCGTCGTCACAGGTGGGGCATCAGGCCTCGGACTTGCAACGACGCTACGGCTGCTCACACTCGGTGCGCGCGTCGTCATCGTCGATCTGCCCTCCTCAGAAGGCGCAGAAGTTGCCCGTGCTCATCCCAACCGGGCCCACTTCGCAGCCGCCGACGTCCGCGATGCCGCAGACGTCACATCAGCCCTCGATGTAGCGGATGCGCTCGGCGATCTGCGGGTACTCGTCAACTGTGCAGGAGTAGCCCCCGCGGCAAAAGTCGTCGATACACGAGGTCCTCATCCGCTCGATGACTTCCAGCGCGCGATCGACATCAATCTCGTTGGCACCTTCAATGTCATCCGTCTCGCTGCGGAACGGATGCAGCGGCTCAATACCGACGCGGACGGCGAACGGGGCGTGATCGTCAATACCGCGTCGGTTGCGGCGTTCGACGGACAAATCGGACAGGCTGCCTATTCAGCCTCGAAATCCGCGATCGTCGGAATGACGCTACCGATTGCGCGCGAGCTGGCAGCATCACAAATTCGCGTTGTCACTATTGCCCCCGGCATTTTTGACACTCCGCTTCTCGCGAGCCTCCCAGAAGCTGCACGGAGCTCTCTTGCACTCCAAGTTCCACACCCACAGCGCCTCGGCGCTCCGAGCGAGTTTGCTCTCATGGTGACGCAGATTATTGAAAACCCCATGCTCAATGGCGAGACGATCCGCCTCGATGGTGGCATTCGAATGGCGCCACGATAGCGATGACGTCGGAAAAGAGTGTCACATGATCGAAGCCGTCATCATCGATGTCGTGAGGACGGCATCCGGACGGGGAAAGCCCGGAGGGGCCCTCTCAGAAGAGCACCCGGTCGACCTCCTCGCGAGCGTCCTCAATTCTCTCATTACGCGGAACGGCCTTGACCCGGCTCTCGTCGACGATGTCATCGGCGGTTGCGTCAACCAAGCGTCGGAACAATCAACGAACATCACCCGCGCAGCTGTGCTCGCCGCGGGGTTTCCGGAACACGTTCCCGCGACGACAATCGACCGTCAGTGCGGATCAAGTCAGCAAGCTGCGACTTTTGCAGCGCAGGCCATCGTGGCGGGCTTTCAAGACGTCGTGATCGCCTGCGGAGTGGAATCGATGAGTCGTGTCCCGATGGGAACTCCTTCGCTCGGCCGTGATATTCAAGGCGAAAAGCTGCGCGTGAGGTACCCGGATGGTCTCGTCAATCAAGGGGTAGCCGCTGAGCTGATCGCGGCTCGTTGGGGCTTAAGCCGCGCCGAGCTCGACGAGTACTCAGTGCGATCGCACGAGCGCGCGTCGGAAGCAGCGGCGGAGCATGGCTTCGATAACGAAATCGTTCCGCTCCGGCTTCGCTCATCCTCAGGCGGCACGATTCTTCACTCACGCGATGAAACAGTGCGCCCGGCGACGACAGTGGAAAGCCTCGGCGAGCTACCGGCATCTTTTGCCGATACCTCGGTTGGTGCACGATTTCCAGAAATCGGGTGGAAGATCACCGCCGGCAATTCGTCGCCACTGACCGATGGGGCATCGGCCGCACTCATCATGTCGCGAGAACGTGCCACACAGCTCGGTCTGCGACCTCGAGCCCGATTCGTCTCGTTCGCTGTTGTCGGCGACGATCCCATCCTGATGCTGACGGGCCCCATCCCCGCTACTCAAAAGGTATTGGATCGTGCCCGCTTGTCGGCTGACGACATCGATATTTTCGAAGTGAATGAGGCGTTCGCACCGGTGCCGCTCGCGTGGGCGAATGAGATAGGCGTGCTCGATACAAAGCTCAATCCCCGCGGCGGCGCGATTGCTCTCGGGCACGCACTCGGTTCGTCGGGCACACGACTCTTGGCAACTCTCGTCAACGGACTCGAGGCGACCGGTGGCCGGTACGGCCTTCAAACGATGTGCGAGGGCGGCGGAATGGCCAACGCGACCATCATCGAACGACTCTAGACCGATGCCAACAACGGATGCCGTCGCGCGATGCCGCGCGAGTGTGAACGACACAAGCGCGACGGCATCCAGTTGGCGCGCTTTACACCCGAGGGTCGACGAGGATCTTGACGGCAGTTTCGTTGCGGTTGATGAGAGTGTCAAAGCCCTTATCGATCAGATCGTCAAGACCGATTTTTGCGGTGATGAACGGCTTGAGATTCACCTTGCCCTCTTGCACAAGAGCGATCGCTGCCGGGTGCGAATTCACGTAACCGATCGTGCCGCGCAAATCAATCTCTTTAAGCACTAGCTGCTGCATATCGAGCTGACCGGGGTGCCCCCAGATCGACACCACAACGATGACTCCGGTTGGCTTGACAGCGGCGAAAAGGGTATCGAGAGCGGGCTGCACGGATGTGCATTCAAAGGCAATGTCGGCGCCGCGTCCATCTGTCAGGCCGTTGACCTGTGCGACGACGTCGGATTCCCGAGGGTCGAAGACGTGGGTCGCGACCCCGGTCTCGAGTGCCTTCTGCCTACGAAGCTCGCTCGGCTCAGAGATCGCGACGGTGATTCCCTGCGCTTGAAGCACAGCCGCTGTCAGGAGTCCGATCGGCCCGGCACCCGTGATCAGCGCGAAGTCACCAGCTTTTCCGTCGGAGCGTTTGTAGGCGTGATATCCGACCGACAACGGTTCGATGAGTGCTGCTTCATCGAGCGGGATCTTGTTACCGATGACGTGCACCCAGCGACGCTTGACCGCGATCTTCTCGGCCAGTCCCCCACCGCGACCCGCGAGACCGATGAAGTTCATATCCGGAGACAGATGATAGGCGTTATTGTTTTCGCTCGAGTCGACGTCGTCGCCGATAATGTAAGGCTCGACTACGACATGGTCCCCGACCGCTATGTCTGTGATGCCTTCACCAACTTCGTAGACAACACCGGACATCTCATGTCCGAGCGTGACCGGAGCTGACTCACCAGAGATGGGATGGGGATGCCCCGCCGGTGGCACGAAGATCGGACCGTCAAGATACTCGTGCAGGTCGGTTCCACAAATGCCGCAGAACGCGACATCGATACCGACGGTGCCGGGCTCCACGGTGGGCGCATCAATATTCTCGATACGAATGTCGCCACGGTCGTAATAGCGTGCTGCCTTCATGATGAACTCCTCGAAGGTCGCGAAGGGCATCGTTGTGCGAGCCCCTCAGTCTTAGGTGGAAAGGCTCATCCACCACTTCAACGGTATTCCCGTGCGCGCGGGGGCGGTCGCACGCGGGCCGTGAGAAATACCGTCGTCTAATCCGTTCAGATCGCGCCATGCGGGGCCGAGAAGGTGTCAGGCTTGGGAAGGCGCGTAGAGAGCGCCCCGATTGGACATCATGAAGAAAACGATCATCATCACGGGCGCATCAGATGGGATCGGCGCGGCGGCCGCTCGACAGCTCAGCGAGGCAGGCCATACCGTCGCTGTAGTCGGCCGCTCAGCGGAGAAGACACGTCGCGTCGCTGAAAGCATCAACGCCGACTACTTTCTTGCCGACTTCACCAACCTTCGCCAAGTGCGAGAACTCGCCGAAGCGCTCTCCAGCCGATATGCGGAGATCGACGTGCTCGCGAACAACGCTGGCGGCATTATGGGCGACCGTGAACTCACCGTCGACGGCTTCGAGAAGACGTTTCAGGTCAACCATCTTGCGCCGTTTTTACTCACTCAGCTTTTGATGGAGCGACTCACCGAGTCGAAGGCATCCGTCATCAATACGTCGAGCGTCGCGAACTCACTTTTCGGGCGGATAGACCTCGACAACTTGAACGGCGAACGCTCGTACAGTGCGACCCGAGCGTACGGCGCGGCAAAACTTGAGAACGTGCTGTTCACGAAAGAGTTGCACCGCAGATACGAAAGCCAGGGAATTTCGACGGTTGCATTCCACCCGGGGAATATCGCCTCCAACTTCACGAGCGAGGCGAACTCGCTCATCAAACTCGTGTACCGGTGGCCGCTTCGCAACATTTTGCTGACGAGCCCGGAGACCGGCGGCAAAGTACTGTCGTGGTTCGTCGAGGGCACACCCGGAACGACCTGGATTTCGGGTGAGTATTACGACAAGATCTCGCACGCGGCCCCCAATAAGCAGGCTGGGGACGCCGAATTAGCCGAGAGTCTGTGGAATCGCAGTGCAGAATACGTGACCACAAAGTAGCTCACGGCCCCTCCCCGGCGACGTGCCCTTATTTGTGGGTGATGTCGCCCCGGGACCCGCAAAAACAGGCAAGTCGGGTGGTTGGCGGGGTGCCATGCGGGGCGGTTGCCGCGCCAAATGAGGGGTCGAGGGCGGCCCCGATAGGGGATGCCCTCTCACGCTTCTACCAGCGAACGCCAGGCTTTCATCCAGAAGAGGTGACCAGACTCGCTTCTTTGTGCCCGTCCCGAGGGCGCAGAGTCGTGAAACTGCGGCTTCCATCTCCCAGGAAATCTGACATGCTCCACTCCCCTGAACTTTCTCCTGCCCGGCGCGCGAAAAACGTGGGCATCGCTATCGCGACAGCTAGCGTCATCGTCGCAACTGGCATTTTTACCGCGAGTCCGGCGCTGGCATCGACTTCGGATTCGGCGCCCGCGGTCACCCCAACCACATCTCGAACATCTGACACGCTCGAAGACATGACGACCAAGGCCGAGTCGGCGCTCGTCGCCGCACGCTCTGCTGTCGCTGAGTCAGTCGCCGCGACGGTGGATGCGAACGAAAGTGGTCTCGATCTCGGCAACGAGCCGACGGCGATCGAAACCGCTGATCTACTCGACACGATCGACGAGATGTCGAATCTCGAGATCGTGCCGGCTCTTCTCCTTCCAGATGACACGGCAGACGCGATCGCTGAAACCAAGCGCGTGCGTGCCGAGACAGCGAAGCTGACTGACCGCGTCGAAGCCGCAGAGGCTGAGCGCGCGGCGAAGGAAGCCGCCGAAAAGGCGGCAGCTGAGAAGGCCGCTGCCGAAAAGGCCGCAGCTGAAGCAGCAGCAGCCGAAGCAGCCGCCGAGGCGCAAAAAGCGCAAGAAGCCGCACCGGCCACAGCACCCGCCGCGCCGGCGAACCCATCAGGTGCGCAGGCCACCGCTCAGCAGCTCGCGGCTTCGAACTACGGCTGGGGCGACGATCAGTTCGCGTGCCTCGTTTCGCTGTGGAACAAGGAATCAGGCTGGAACGCTCAGGCGTCAAACGGATCCAGCGGGGCGTACGGTATTCCGCAGGCGCTCCCCGGAAGCAAGATGGCTAGTGCTGGCGCTGACTGGGCGACCAACGCGACCACCCAGATCGTCTGGGGCTTGCAGTACATCGCCGGTAGCTACGGCACACCCTGCGGCGCATGGTCACACTCACAGTCCACCGGCTGGTACTAGAACCGGTCGACGATAGAAACAGCGTGGGCGTTGCCGTAGATGCGGCAACGTCCACGCTGTTTTTACGATTTCGGGACTTCGTCGAGCGTTGCTCGCAGCGGGACTTCTTTCACGAACAACAGGATGACGAATCCGATGACCACCATCGGCACGAGCATGAGGAAGACCGGTGTGAGCGCGTCGTTGTAAGCGCTCACGATGATGTCCCGCACCGCTTCCGGCATAGCGTTCACCGCCGCGGGAGTAAGTGAGTTCGTATCAATCGCGGTGCCGTCACCGGCCGCTGACATCCGATCGGTGATCAGCGTCGACAGCCGGCTACTGAACAGCGCACCCACAACGGCACCACCCACGGAGGCACCGATTTCTCGGAAGAAGTTGTTCGATGCCGTCGCTGTGCCCACATCGCGGTTGGGGAATGAGTTCTGCACGATGAGGATGAGGATCTGCATCCCCAGCCCGATCCCGAGTCCGAACACGAACAGGTATGCGAGCAGCTGCGGGATCGGGGTGTCAATGGTGAGCGTCGACATGAGCGACAGCGCAGTGCCAATGACCGCCATGCTGGCAAGCGGCATCCACTTGTAGCGCCCTGTGCGCGACGCGATCTGGCCCGTTCCGGTAACACTCACGATGAGTCCGACGATCATGGGGATCAGCATGAAGCCAGACACAGTCGCGTTCACTCCCGTGACCATCTGAAGATATGTCGGCAGGTAGGACAGCGCGCCGAACATCGCCACACCGATCACGAGACCGGCCGCGGTTGCGAGCACGAAATTTCGGCTACGGAAGATTTTGAGCGGAATGATCGGCTCGGCTGCTTTGTGCTCCGCAAGCACGAAGGCGGCGGCGGATACGACGGCGAGAGCGATCAACGCGAGAATCTGCGGTGAATTCCACTCGTACTGCGTGCCGCCCCACGACGTGACCAGGATGATCGACGTCACGGCCACAGCCATCGTCAAAATTCCCCAGACGTCGAGCTTCACAGCGACCTTGTGGCGCGGCAGCTTGAGGAAGACAACCGCAAAAACGATTGCAAGAAGCGCAAGCGGAATGTTGATCCAGAACGCCCAGCGCCAACCGATGCTTTCCGTGAACCAGCCGCCTAAGAGCGGACCGGCGATGCTGGACAGACCGAAAACTGCTCCCATGACTCCCATATATTTCGACCGCTCCCGCACCGGTACGACATCAGCGATGATCGCCTGCGAGAGGATCATGAGGCCACCGCCACCGAGCCCCTGGATTGCGCGCCCAATAATGAGCCACGTCATGTCTTGAGCGAGTCCACCGACGACAGACCCCACCAGGAAAAGCGTGAGAGCGGCGATGAAGATATTTTTGCGGCCTAAGAGGTCGCCCATCTTTCCGTAGATCGGCATCATTATCGTCGCCGCGACGAGGTAAGCCGTCGTGACCCATAGCATGTGATCTACACCATTGAGTTCTCCGACAATGGTGGGAAGCGCTGTAGAGAAGATCGTTTGGTCGAGTGATGCCAGGAACATCGCGACGAGGAGCCCCGCGAACATCGTGCCAATTCGGCGTTTATTCACCGAACCGCCGGTACCACTGCCCGCGGACTGTTGATCCGAACCAGAAGTGAGAGAAGTCATAACTCAAATATCGCCGCGTTTGCTCCCGAAAGCGTCCTCCAACCGCGGCATCCGGCTACCGCGGTTGGAGTATTTTCACGTCTCCGGTGACGACTCAGCGTTGACGCGAGAGAATGATTCCGTCACGACTCACCGGGAGCGAGATATCCGGTCTCGTAGGCGAGGATCACCAGTTGAGCACGGTCGTGCGCATCGAGCTTCGTCATAATTCGGTTGACGTGCGTCTTCGCGGTATGCGGAGATATGAAGAACTCGGCAGCGATCTCATCATTTGAGCGTCCGCGTGCGACCAGGAGCAGGACCTCCCGCTCACGTTCGGTGAGCTGCTCGAACTCTTTCGGGACGGTGCGAGTCCCGGCGGCCGCGGAATCCTGCGGATTCACGGGAAGCACGTACCGTGTGATGAGGCTTCGTGTCGCCGCAGGAGAGAGCAGCGACTCCCCCTCATGAATTGCACGAACCGCGCGCACGATATCTTCGGGTTCAGCGCCCTTGCCGATGAATCCGCTCGCTCCAGAGCGCAGAGCATTCACGAGATATTCGTCTTCTTCAAACGTTGTCAAGATCAGTACGCGCGTGTGAGCGAGCGTTGGATCCGAGCAGATCGCCTTCGTTGCGCCGATACCGTCGAGTTCCGGCATCCGGATGTCCATCACCACAACGTCCGGATGCAACCCCGCAGCCAGCGCGACCGCATCGCGTCCGTTCGCGGCCTCGCCAACGACCTCGATCCCTGCTTCGCCGGTGAGGATGTCGGTAACTGCCTGGCGAATCAAGGCCTGGTCATCCACGATAAGCACGGTTGCCATTAGACGTTCTCCTTCGCGAGAGGCAGTGTGGCGGCGATACGGAAGC
Source organism: Microbacterium endophyticum (assembly GCF_011047135.1). NCBI lineage: Bacteria > Bacillati > Actinomycetota > Actinomycetes > Micrococcales > Microbacteriaceae > Microbacterium > Microbacterium endophyticum. Next base: position 292,731 of record NZ_CP049255.1, read on the forward strand.
CTCCGGGCATCGGACCGGCTTCAACGGCACCCCGCACGGCCGACACCCGCTCACGGATGCCGAGGAGCCCATGGCCACCGCCTGCACTCGTCACGCCACGGCCCTGCTGTGAATCAGCCGGTGGGAGTACCGGATTGGTGACGACGATCAAAACCTGATCTTCGCGAACCTCGATGAGTACATGCGCGCGATGCTCAGCACCATGTTTATGAGCGTTGGTGAGACCTTCATGGATCACGCGGTAGGCAACGAGGTCCACAGCCCCCGTCACTTCGCCCGGATCGCCTTCGAGGCGAACTTTGACATCGAGACCGTCGGCGGCGAATTGGGCGACGAGGTCGTCGAGATGTGCGAGACCGAGCTGCGGCGCGGTGACGCCTTCTGAGTCCTCGGCTCGTAAAACCTCGAGAAGATTCCCGATCTCGCCCAGCACCGTTCGCGAAGCGCTTCGGATCGTCCCCAACGCCGCTTTGGCCTTTTCTGGCCGCGTTTCGAGTGCCGACGACGCAACGCCTGCGTTCAGGCTGATGACGGAAATCTGATGCGCGACGGCATCGTGCAGATCGCGGGCGATTTTCAGACGCTCCTCCGCAACTCGGCGCGATGCCTCGGCATCTCTTGTCTGTTCTGCACGCTCCGCACGTTCGGTGATCGCGATGATGTACTCCCGCCGAGAGCGGCCTGCGTCGCCCGCTGCTGCGGCAAATGCAACGAAAATCGCGAACTGAATGATTCGTGGATCGGTTACCGAGCTGATGGCCGCGAGAAGGCTCAGAAAGACGATCGCCAGCACAGTTAATCCAGCAACAACAAACGTCGTCCTTCGCGTGGCGTGGGTGGCGACGCCGAACATCGCGATCGCAGCGGCAAGGACAGTTCCCGGCGAAAGCGTGCCGGTCAACGCAGCAACGCCGTAGCACACGACGACGAGGGCGAGTACGGAGACCGGCCAGCGTCTTCGCAGCGGGAGAAAGAACGCTGGTGCGACGACAACGATGACGGCAAGGGGGTTGCTTGGTCGAAAGTACACTTCGGGGAATGGAATAAACACGGTGGAGACGATGATGACGGCGGCGATGAGATCGCCGGCCCACGCGGGTGGGTGAGGATGCGGGAAACCCGGATCGAGCTCCCCCGCTTTCCACTTGGCCATGGACCCTAGTGTGCCCGCAATTGTGTGCTGCGCGAGTCAGCCTCGCGCAGCACAGCGGATACCGCGCTTGCGGTATGAGGTTCAACCCGACCGGGTGACGCGCATTCCTCTCGCACCAGCGAGCCTTAGTTCGGAAGCCGGAGACGCCGGACCTTCGCCTGCAAGGAGAGCACGCATATGACACCCATCATTTCGGTCCGGGATGTACGGCGATCGTACGGTCGCGGCCAAAACCGTTTCGAGGCGCTCAAGGGCGTAAGTTTCGACATCTTCGAAGGAGAGAGCGTTGCCATCGTCGGCAAGAGCGGCTCCGGTAAATCGACGCTCATGCATGTGCTCGCACTGCTCGACGCCCCCACGACGGGAAACGTGATGCTCGAAGGAGTCGATACCCGCACCCTGAAGGGACGCCGCTTGAACCGCACTCGCAACAAGACTTTCGGTTTCGTCTTTCAGCAATTCTTTCTCACGGCGAACGCATCGGTGCTGGAGAACGTTGTGCTGCCGATGAAGATTGCCGGCATCGGCAGAGGCGAGCGAAAAAGACGCGGAATGGCTGCGCTCGAGCAGTTGGAGCTTGCCGACAAAGCGAAGAACAAGGCGGTGAATCTCTCCGGCGGGCAAAAGCAGCGAACCGTGATCGCGCGGGCACTCGTCAACAACCCCCGTATCATCTTCGCTGACGAGCCGACGGGCAACCTTGATACGAACACCGGAGCTGTGGTCGAAGACATCCTTTTCTCCCTCAATCGGGAAAGTGGGATCACTCTCATCGTCGTAACACACGACGAAGACCTTGCCGCGCGCTGTGACCGAAGAATCGTCATCCGCGACGGTCTTCTGCTCGACGAAACATCGGTGGTGGCAGCATGAAAACGCTCGACTTGATCGGGACCGCTGTCTCGAACACATTCCGCTCCAAGACACGCACCATTTTGACGATCCTCGCGATTTTCGTCGGCGCGTTCACTCTTACGCTCACCAACGGCCTCGGCACGGGGATCAACGCCTATATCGATGACACCGTCTCCGGCGTCGGTGCCTCTGATGTGATGACCGTTACGAAAAACAGCGATACCGATACCAGCATCGGCGCGGCCGATTCCGGCCCAACCGAGTATGACCCCGATGCCATCTCTTCATCGGGATCCGGGGTCCCGGGCGCAACTGTGGTGGCGCTCACCCCCGACGACCTCGACACACTTTCGCAAATAGATGGAGTCGAGGATGTCCAGGCGACGAAGTCGATCTCCGCTGATTACATCGAAGGATCCGACGGCACCAAATATGTCGTCAGCGTCGGAGAACTCGTCGCAGGCCAAACCGTCACGCTTCTCGCCGGGACCGAAGCCGACGACGCGAGCGACGAACTGCAGGTGGTCATTCCGACGTCCTACGTGGACGCGCTCGGATTCGACGATGACGCCGACGCGGTCGGCCAGACAGTATCGATCGGCATCACCGATGCCACCCGCACTCAGCACGTCATCGAAGCGACCGTCTCGGGCGTTGCTGAAGAAAACATCGCGTCGCCGATCGGGGCCTCGATCGTCCCGAACGATGCGTTGACACAAGAGTTATTCGATACTGAGAACATCGGGGTGCCCGCCGATCAAACGGAGCGCTACGCGCAAGCGAGCGTCACATTCAGCGCGGATGCCACTGATGAGCAAATCAGCGATCTGAAAGCATCCTTGACAGACGCTGGCTATACCGGCACGACGGTTGCCGACCAGCTCGGAACGATCAAGACCGTAATCGATGGCATCGTGCTGGTACTCAATGCCTTCGCTGTCATCGCTTTGCTTGCGGCTAGCTTCGGCATTGTCAACACTCTGCTGATGTCGGTTCAGGAGCGAACCCGTGAAATCGGCCTCATGAAAGCGATGGGAATGGGTAGCGGCAAGGTCTTCGGACTCTTCAGCTTGGAAGCTGCTTTTATCGGGTTCTTGGGGAGCGCAATCGGTGCCGGCATCGCGATCGTCGCCGGAACCGGGATAAGCGCGGCGCTCTCGACCTCGCTTCTGGCCGATCTGCCGGGCCTCACACTCATCGCGTTCAACCCGGTATCGATCGCAACCATCATCCTCGTTGTCATGCTGATTGCGTTCCTCGCCGGGACCCTCCCCGCCGCCCGCGCGGCGAAGGCCGATCCGGTGGAGTCACTGCGATACGAGTGACCACGCCGCCTCGCGGTATTGAGCGGGATTGCTGTGAGTTGGACATGCGCATCACGAGACGCGCCCAATCGGACGTAGGTTGAGGGTGTTGCTCCAGACTTCGGCAGCGATTCCCCATCGCGCCTCTGAAGCAAAAGGGGAATCCCGAATTCGATGCAGCGTCGCTGCAGAAGTTGGTTTCCTCTCATGGCTTACCAAACGATCAATCCATATACGAACGAACTCGTCGCAGATTTTCCGGATGCGTCGAAGCCCGAAGTGGATGCGGCGATCACCGCAGCCCACGAAGCGTTTCTCTCCTGGCGCACGACGCCGTTCTCGACACGCACCGCCGTACTCGCGAAAGCGGCCGAGCTACTACGTGCAGAAAAGCGCCGTTACGCCGAGCTGTTGACCCTCGAAATGGGAAAGGTGATCGGTGAAGCCGAAGCAGAAGTGGAGCTGTCGGCCGACATCCTCCAGTACTACGCCGATCGCGGTCAGACGCTACTCGAAACCGAAAAGGTGCCGGTGGCGCTGGCCTCCGAGGGTGAAGTCGAGATCGTCAGCGAACCGCTCGGGGTGCTCCTCTCGGTGGAACCGTGGAACTTTCCTTACTATCAGGTGGTACGCGTAGCCGCCCCGCAACTCCTGGCCGGAAACACACTCCTGCTGAAGCACGCGAGCAACGTCCCGCAGGCGGCGGCTGTCTTCGACGACCCGTTTGCTCGCGCTGGGCTTTTGTCCGGAGCTTTCATGAATCTCTATCTGCCCCACGATCTAACAGAACACGTCATCAGCGATCCGCGTGTGCGTGGTGTGGCGCTGACGGGCGGCGAGCAGGCCGGAGTACTGATTGCGGGCCACGCCGCGAAGGCAGGCAAGAAGAGCACGCGAGATTGAAACCGGAATGGTCTATGTCAATCACCCCACCATGGTGAAGGCGGATATTCCCTTCGGAGGCGTAAAGCACTCGGGGTACGGTCACGAGCTCACGAACCTCGGCATCCAAGAGTTCATCAACAAGAAGGTCATCGATGTCGTAGATATCAACGCCGCCTTCTGATGCTGACCCCTCCCGCGAGTGGACCGTTCTGGGAGTCACCCGGCCCGGTCACCGCGGGATGCGGTCAGCGGACGCGACGGCCGGAGAACAGCGTGTGCAGCAACGGCAGAGCGGATGCCACGATCAGCACGGTTCCGAAGACCACATCATCCGCCCGGAGTACGGCGCCGGCCACAAGCAGCCCTGCGAACAGCACTGCCGAGATCGCGCGACGCACAACCCGTTCCAGCCGGGCGATGCGCTTGTCGAGACGCGAACTACTGACGTCGACGGTGCCCTCGTCAAAGCGGGTAACGAGGCTATCGATGCGCTTGGGAAGGCGCCAAGCCACGGCGATGTTCTCACCCGCCTGCTTGGCGAGATCCTGCACCACGTTGCCGCGCTCATCCCGCAAAAGCTGCGAAGCGTAAGGCTCGACAGAGTCCCAGAGGTTGAATGTCGGCTCGAGCGCACTACACACTCCCGACACGAGTGACATCGCGCGAATGACGAGCAGGAAGTTTTCGGGCAACTGGATCGGCAACGAACGGATGACGTCACCAAACTGCACGCCGAACTCACGAAATTCACGTGGGTCGACTTCGCGCAATTCCGCGAAACCCATGCCGCCGAAACGCGCGAAAAGGTCGGTCATCGCCCGCTCGAGGTCGCGAGTGTCAGACGACGGCAGCAGCACGCCCAAATCGCGGGCCGCATTCACGAGGCCCTTGCCGTCACGCGATGCCGCAGCGATCAGCATCTTGCGGAGGCCACCGCGCGTGGTCGCTGAAACCTCGCCCATCATGCCGAAGTCGATGAAGGTGAGTTTCCACCCGAGTTCGCTCGAGCCGTCGGTCACCGGCGTCACAAAAATGTTGCCCGGGTGGGGGTCGGCGTGGAAGAACCCGTTCGTGAACAGCTGGTCGAACATCACCGATGCGAACACGGGTGCAACATCGGCGGGGTTGATGCCGGATGCGGTGAGCGCTGCGGCATCCGTGATCTTGATTGCTGTCACGTCTTCGAGAGTGAGTACGCGACGCGTGCTGCGCTCCCATACAACCGCCGGGACGCTCACGCGATCGTCGTCAGCGAAGTCTGCAGCGAAGCGTTCCGAATTGGATGCCTCGTGCAAATAGTCGATTTCTTCAAGACTTGTCTGCGCAAACTCTTCCACGAGCGCGGGCGCGTCGACACGCGAAGAAACCAGGCGCACGTGACTCAACCATCCGCCGACCTTGCGGAGAGCGTCGAGGTCGACCTCGACGATCTCATCGATGCCCGGCCGTTGCACCTTGATGATGACTCCGTCGAGCCCGGTGTCTGCCGCTCCGGTTGGCGAAAGTCGCGCACGATGCGCTTGCCCGAGGGATGCCGCGGCCACCGGTGTCTCGTCTACCCACTCGAACGCACGGTCAAGTGGCACGCCGAGCTCCGCTTCGGCGAGAGCGCGAATTGCGCCGAACGGCACCGCGGGCACTTCGTCTTGCAGGCCCTCAAGCTCTTTCGTGATCTCGGGTGGAAGCACATCGAGGCGCGACGACATGAATTGGCCGACCTTGATCATGAGCCCACCGAGATCTACAGCGAGCACGTGAAAGCGCCGAGCGAAGCGGATCATCCGCTTCGCTCGGGTTCGCTCGGCAATCTTGGCAAGCCCAATGCGTGGCAGGACTAACTCGTACCACCACGTGATAGCGAGGTTCCAGCCGGCGAAACGAAGTATGCGCCGGTAACGCGCACGGGTATCTCCTGCGGCCGACGCCACGTCTACGCGGCGCCGGCGAGCGGGCGGCACTCGCGTCAGTCCTGCGCGAGGATCGCGTAGAGCTTACGGCGCGCCTCGTCGAGGAGCACGACAGCTTCTTGCACCTGCTCGGGTGTTCCGGTGCGTCCCACCTGGGCTGCAGCCTGAGCAAGCTCAACGCCTGCCTTCGGCAGCGCAGTGAAACGGCCGTTGTCTGAGGACTCTTCTGAGTCCCACGGCGTCGACGGTTCCGACTCGGCGACTTCTTCGCGACCGGCTTCGGTGAGCGCGTAGGTCTTTCGACCATTCGACTCTTCCGCGCTGATCAGACCCTCATCAGCAAGCAACTGCAACGTGGGGTAAACCGAGCCGGGGCTTGGCTTCCAGCTGCCGCCGCTGCGTTCTTCGATTTCGTGGATGATCTGGTAGCCGTGCATCGGCTGCTCAGCGAGTAACGAGAGTACGGCTGCACGCACATCGCCGCGCCCCATGCGAGTACCCACGCGCTTTTCAAAACGCGAGCGCAACTGCTCCATTGCCTGCCACATGCTTTCGGCGGGGTTGCCGGAACCGAATCCACCGGTCGGGAATGAACTGCCCATGATGACCTCCTGTAGAAAAACGAACGATACTCAACGATATATCGCTAAGTACCTGAGCGATAGGAAAAATCCCTAAAAACCGCTATTCTCCGGAGACTCATAAGAAGCAACCTCGCGGCCTGGCGCGCACCCGGCCCTACTCGATCTTCAACACTCGCGTTCGCAGCCATTTGCCCGCTTGGCGCCCCGCGCGATCCATCGGGCTACCCAGCGGGTTGGCGCTCATCATGTACGTCCACGTGGCGGAGGGTCGACGCAGCTCGAGCGCATCGAAGCCCTGCAACAGCTGGTCTGTCGTGACTTTTTCGAGGATGCCCACCGCGTTTTCGTAGGCTGCGTCAAAGAATCCCTGAAACTCTTCGAGGGCTATGCGGTGAAACTCTTCCCGCGGGTGGACCCCCGCGAGAGCTTGCAAGTGGATGCCGTCGCGCACTTCACCCATGTGCGCAAGATGCTCGCACCACTGCTCATCGAGGCACCAGAGCGCGACGTCGCGAGCGAGATTTGCGACGAGCCGCGCAGAAGACGCGTCCTCGAGGCTCGCAAGCTTCGCGGGCATACGAGTCTCCAGTGCGATGGAGCTGAGATCACCACTCAGAATCTCGCCGCGAAGCGCAAGAACCTTCTTTCGTTGGCGCGAAAGTGCGCGGCTGAAATCCCATGTATCGCGGTGTTGGTCACGACGGATTCCTTCAGCAATGCGCTGCGATCGATCCACAATGTCGGCGAGGGTGCGCTGATCTAGTCGCGCGCCACTGCGACGAACTTTTTCGAGAAGGTGCGCGGGCGCGTTGGCCTGCACGACCTCGTCGTTGGTGCTCACAAAGACCAGAGTGCTGCCCGCGTCACCCTGTCTCCCCGAGCGTCCTCGCAGCTGCGCGTCTAGTCGCTCCGAAGGACCCCGCCCCACCAGCAGAACGGCAAGGCCGCCAACCGCCGCAACCCGCTCGTGATCTTGCTCTTCAGCGCCGCCGAGGCGAATATCGGTTCCTCGGCCCGAAAGCTGGGTTGAGATCGTGACAGCGCCGAACTCACCGGCGCGAACAATGACGGATGCCTCGTGCGCATCGTTTCGAGCGTTGAGTACGACGGCGTCGATACCCACCTTCGCGAGTGCGCGACCAAATTGTTCCGACTCAGCGACACTCTGTGTGCCGACCAAAATGGGCTGCCCGGCGCTGTGCCGCCGCGTGATCTCTTGCACAACGGCATCCATCCGCGCCCCGTCATCGGTGAACACCAGCTGGGGATCGTCCACTCGAAGCTGGGGAAGCCGACGCTCGATTCGCCCCGACTTCACGGAATAGAACTCGGTCAGATCCTCGGCAACGGCAACGACAGTGCCACTCATGCCGACAAGAGTCGTGTATTCGGCAAGCAGACCCTGCACAGTGATTGTGTCGAGCACGACACCGGGAGACGAAACAGCGAGTTGCTCTTTGGCTTCGATTGCCGCGTGGAGGCCGTCAGGCCAACGTTGCTGCTGAGCAACGCGTCCGCGAGCTGTGTTGATCAGCTTGATTTCATCGTCCACCACGAGGTAGTCGACGTCGCGTTCGATGAGCGCGTGAGCGTGCAGCGCAAGATTTATGCGCGTAAACGCTTCGGTGTGCGCAGTTTCGTAGAGATTTACGCCACCGAGCCGCTGCTCGATGAGGTCAACTCCTTCGTCCGTGAGCGAGACCGTCGCTCGGTCATCATCGATGGCGTAGTGCGCACCGGCAACGAGGTCTCGTACGAGCGAATCAGCCAGGGTGAAATCTGCTGGCTCTTCTCGTGAAGAGCCAGCAAGAACGAGTGGTGACATCGCTTCGTCGATCATCACTGCATCTGCTTCATCGACAATCGCAACGTCTTGCATAGGTCGAACCATGTCGGCGTCTGCGGTAGCGAAGCGATCGCGAAGAGTGTCGTAACCAATCTCACTCACGGGCGCGTAGACAACATCGTGCTGGTAATTCGCGCGTCGCGTGGCTGGTGTGGTCTGCTGCCCGATCCACCCGAAGGTGAGCTCGAGCATCCCAAACAGCGGACCCATCCATTCCGCGTCGCGCCGTGCCAGGTAGTCATTCACCGAAAGGACGTGAACCTTGCGCCCGGCAGCAGCGAACCCAGCGGCGGCCATCGCACCGACGAGAGTCTTTCCCTCCCCCGTGTCGAGCTCGACGACGTTGCCACTCAGCAAAGCAGCACACGCAAGAAGTTGCGGATCAAATGGCCGCTGACCGATCGCGCGCTCCGCCGCAGTTGCGAGGATTGCTAAAAGCTGTGGTGCTGCCGTGAACCCGTCTGATCCAGCGTCCTCAAGGGCTGTTCGCCGCGCGGCGAGCGCAAGTGCTCTGTCGTCAAGATTCTCGGCCCACTCGCGCCGGGCTTTTGATTCATCTACCGTGCGTTGCAGGTGAGTGAACGAGGCAGACCCCGGAGCCTTCACTGCTCGTGCCAACCATCGCTTCATAGTGCCCATCAAAACACGAGCAGCTATGCGTGGCTCACGACATCACGAGCGTCGACTACAGCGATTTGTCTTTCGGATGGTGGAGATGACTTTCTCGCCACCAATGTCACTCACCATCGCCGTTCTGTATGTCGGGTATTGATCGAAACTATTTCCTTTCGTTGATGGCTCCGCCATACATTTGCACCGGTCTGGTCAGCAGACGACGAATCAAAGGAGATTCCGTGAAACAACACATCCGCAGAACGCGACCTGTCGCCGGCGCGCTTCTCGCACTGACGATTGCCATCATGGCCACCGCATGTTCCACGGGTAGCGTCGGCGGTGACAGCGATACACCCTCGGCTTCAGCCCCCGCAGCAGGAGATTCCGCAGCTGCTTTGCAGGCGGCCTATGACGGCGTTGTGGGCGCTCCGCCCACCGAGCCGGTGGAAGTGACACCAGATATCACCGCGTGGGTAGTTTCGTGTGGCGAGCAGGCGAGTACGTGCTCGGCCCCCGCGGCCGGTGCCGTAGATGCATCCGAACAAATCGGCTGGGACGCGAGCATCTGCGATGGCCAGCTCAACCCCACCGGTTGGGGAGACTGCATTCGCCAGGGAATCGCAGCTGGGGCTGATGTCATCATCACAATCGGCCAAGACTGCGGTGCGATCAACGGCGCCCTGCAAGAGGCAGCGACGGCCGGTATCACCACGGTCAACGTTGGCGGGGTTGACTGCAGCCCATCGCTGTACACGGTAAACGTCACAATGCTCGACGGTTTCTCATATGAGGCCTACTGGTCGAAGGTTGGCGAGTTGCAGGCAGATTGGCTGATCGGCAAGACCGACGGCGCAGTGAAGCTACTCGAGGTTGAGTTCAACGACACGCAGTGGGGCCCGATCATTACCGCGGCGCTCGAGTCGCGTCTTGCAGAATGCGACGACTGCAGCGTCGTAGGCACGCTGCAGCTTTCCAACGCTGACGTCAGCACCGGAGCGCTGTCGCAAAAGTTCTCAACCGCGCTCCTCAAGTATCCCGAGGCCAACGCTGTCGCAATCCCGATTGACGGCTGGTTCCTTGCTGGACTTGGTCAAGCAATCACAGCATCCGACCGTAGCGAATCGCTTTACGTCGTGGGTAATTTTGGTTCCATTCCCAACTGGGAAGTCATCCGCTCTGATGGAGGTCAGGATGCCACGGTCGCAAGTTCTGCAGAATGGAACGGCTGGGCCGGTGTAGACGCCGCGCTGCGAAGCCTTGCTGGGCAAGACGTTTTGCCCGCCGGCATCGGCCTGCAGGTCGTTGATGCTGACATGAACCTGCCCGCGCAGGGGCAGCCGTTCGTCTACACCCCCGCAATCGACTACCAGGCTGACTACCTGTCAGTTTGGACGCGTTAGATCTGATGGTCGCCGAACAGCGTGTGACAGCGAGTGGCGAGATCGGGCTCAGGGCTCGAGGAGTTTCTAAGACCTTTGGAAACTTTCGCGCTCTCGTTGGTGCGGAGCTCATCGTGCGGCGCGGCACCGTACACGCGCTGCTCGGTGGGAACGGCTCGGGAAAATCGACGCTGATCAAGTGCCTTGCCGGTGTGTACAGCGCCGATGACGGCACGCTTGAGATCGGCGGAGACGTCGTGCGGTTACCAGAGGTAAATCCGGCAACCGCACGACGTCTCGGGTTTAAATTCGTGCACCAGGATTTGGGGCTCTTCCCCCAGTTGAGCATCGCTGAGAACATCGGGCTCAGTCGGGGCTACCCCACCAAATGGGGTACCGTTCGCGAGCGCAATCTTCGTAGCGGCGTCCAGACGCTTCTCGAGAAATTCGAGATTGAGGCTGATGCACGCACCCTCGTCGCCGAGCTACGACCAGCTCAGCGGGCGATGGTCGCAATTGCTCGCGCGCTCGATGATGCCGACTCGGCCGATTCGATTCTGCTGCTCGACGAACCCACAGCCGCCCTTGGCGAGCACGACGCGGGCGAGCTCGTGCGGGCAATTCGCAAACGCGCCGATGGCGGGCAGACGGTCGTGCTCGTGAGTCATCGGTTCAGCGAAATAGCAGCCGTTGCTGACGACGTCACGGTTTTTCGCGACGGTCGGTGTGTCGGCAGCGGACCGTTCGCTGAGATGCCGCTCCCGACGGTTGTCAGCCTCATGACGGGAGGTGAGGGTCGAGAGATGCCGCGCTCATTCGTTACACATCAAAGAGGAGCCATCCGGCTGAAGGTCGACTCCCTCACGACAGGAGCAAGCCACGCGGTGTCGTTCGAGGCGAGCAGAGGAGAAATTCTTGGCTTCACCGGGCTCGATGGTGCCGGCCATGCGGACATTGTCCGTGCTCTCTTCGGCGCAGCTGTCGTGCGCAGCGGCGAGATGACCCTCGACGGAACCCCTTACACTCCGAGTTCACCGCGTGAGGCAATGGATACTGGCAGCGCCTTCGTTCCGCAGGATCGGCACGCAGAAGCTTCATTCGCAGACATGTCGGTGACGCAGAACATCACCGCGACCGTGCTCGATCGAGTGTGGAACGGATTTGGCCTCTCGCCCCGACGGGAGCGACACATCGCCGACACCGCGATCGCTCGCTACGACGTGCGGGTGGCCAGCTCCGACATCGCCCTTGGGCTGCTGTCCGGGGGCAACCAACAAAAGGTGATCGTCGCGCGGTGGCTGCAACGAGACCCGAAGCTAATCCTCCTGCTTGAACCCACGCAGGGGGTAGACGTCGTGTCGCGCCGGGACGTCTACGAAAAGATCGTTGCGGCAGCCGAAGCTGGAGCGACGGTGCTCGTCGCTTCGTCCGATCTGGACGAGCTTTTGACGCTTACCCACCGCGTCGGCGTATTTCGTGCCGGCGGCATGGCGGCAATGTTCGACACCGCTTCAACGACACGTGACGAGATCGCGAACGCGATGATGGCAGAGGAGCCAGTGTCCGCATGACTTCCCCACAAACGCGCACGATTCGGGTGACGCGAAGCAGCTTCTCTTCGGTCGGCGAGCAATACGGGCTGCCAGTACTGCTGGTCGTCATCATTTTGTTCTTCTCGCTACTTCCGGCGAGTTCTTCCACGTTCTTTTCGTCCGCCAACCTGTCGGTCGTACTCGCGAACCAATCGGTCGTCATGCTGTGTGCACTGGCTGTCATGATTCCCCTGATCACTGGAAACTTCGACTTTTCGGTCGGCGCAAACGCGGTGGTAGCCACTATGGTCTGCGCCGGTGCGCAGGCGCACCTGCAGCTTCCCGTGCCCGTCGCAATCCTTATGGCGGTGTCTGCGGGTGCCCTTATCGGTCTCCTCAACGGGTGGCTCGTGGCGATTGTCGGGCTCGACGCGTTCATCACCACACTTGGTGTCGCAACGGCACTCGCGGGACTCGTGCAGTGGTACTCCGGAGGGCTAGCGATCTACGGAATTGATCCTTCGATGATCGCCTTCGGATCCCAGACGCTGCTGGGCCTTCCCATGGTGCTTTACGTCGTCATCGTCGTGTTCGTAGTGATCTGGTATGTGCTCACCTGGACCCCATTCGGTCGGCGCCTCTATGCGGTCGGCTCCAACCGCCGCGCCGCAGACTTGGTAGGAATCGATGCGTCGCGCCTCACGTTCGTCGGCTTCGTCCTGGCCGGTGCGCTTGCTGGTATCGCTGGCGTATTGCTCAGCGCGCGAACCGGCGGTGCAAATCCCAGCGCCGGCACCGAGTTACTCTTTCCCGCGTTGGCTGCAGTCTTCCTTGGAGCAACAGCAATTCGACCGGGGCGCTTCAACGCTGTCGGAACGATCATCGGGGTGCTATTCGTGGCTGTCAGCGTGAGTGGCTTGACGCTCGCCGGTGCTCAGTCTTGGGTCGACTCGGTCTTCAACGGTGTTGCCCTCGTCATCGCGGTCTTCGTCTCGACGGCGCTCCGCCGACGGCGTGAAGGTCGCGGGCGTTAGGGCAGTCACCCGCTGTAACGCGTCCTCTCACGGAGTGTGGGCATGCACTTGCTGCTCGACGATCCGACCCGCATCAGCAAAGAGGTCACGCATCCAGGCATGCTCCGGGTCGCGTGAATGCACCGGGTGCCACCACAACGCGTTGACGATGGATGTCGCAGCAAACGGTAGTCGTAAGACACGTGTGCCTCCGAGCTGCCGCACAAACGGTACGAGGGCTCCCTGGATGAGTCCGATCCGGTTGGTGCCCTGCACGAAATGCGGCAAGCTCAGAAAGCTCTCCACGACGACATCCACTCGTGGCTCGACGCCCATCTGCTGAATCTGACGACTCACCGAGGTGAACGCGTTCCGCGAGGCGTAGGTCATCACGAAGGGCAGCGCCGCAAGGTTCTGCATCGTCAGGTCATCACCCACTGTGGGGTTGTCGTCTGACACGATTCCGAACCAGTCATCACGCCACACATCGAGATACGGAAGGTCACTCAAGAAGCCGTGCGGAATGAGCATGGCGTCAGCCGAGCGAAGGCGGGTTGCGGCATCCTCAACCACCGGCGGGGTGTGCAACATGAATCGAAACCGAACACCACTACCCCGCTCAGCGGCGAGTCGCGAAACCACCGTGCCGATCGTTGCAAATCCATAGTCAGATCCGTAGATCGAGAACTCTCGGTTCGAGTGGGTCGGAGCCCACGCCGCCTGGCTGTCGAAAACTCGACGCGCGGCCTCAAGCGCGGTAGAAACGTGGTCCATCAAACGCACAGCAAAGGGCGTGAGTTCCAGGGCGTTACCGCGTCGCACGAGGATCGGGTCGTTGAAGTGGGTGCGAAGCCGCGACAGCGAAGCACTGAGGGCAGGCTGCGTCAGGTGCAGGCGCTCGGCGGCGCGTGTCACGCTGCGCTCGGTGAGTAAAGCGTCGAGTGCGACGAGCAAATTGAGGTCGAGACGGTTGAGCTGCGAGGTATCTCTCACGGGTGCGCTCCCTTGCGCGGATGCAGGCGCCCGCATTGGCGCCCATCAAAGGGAATGATACTCAACATTGCCAGAATCGACTTCCCTTATTCCGAAGCCGATCCCACCATTGAGGAGAAGGGCAGATACCGCGCCCAGTGGCTTCCGAAAGGATCAAAGATGATCAAGCTTCTCTCTCACCTCTCGTATGTCTCAGTGACGACGACCGACGTGGAGGCATCGGTCGAGTTCTACAAGACGCACGTCGGGCTGACCGAGGTAGCACGCGAAGATGGTCGTGTCTATCTCCGTTGCTGGGGCGACTACTACTCGTACTCGCTCGTTATCGCACCGGGCGACGAGCCATCTCTCGAAACCATGGCGTGGCGAACCTCGAGCGCCGAGGCGCTCGATGAGGCCGCGAAGCGTCTCGAAGCTGCCGGCGTCGAAGTCGAGTGGTTCGACGGTTTCAAGGTGGGCCGCGCGCTCCGTTTCGTTGGCCCGTGGGGCCACAACATGACGCTGCACTGGGACGTCGAGCGCCACCAGGCAGCTGGCCACGTCGCATCGATTTACCCCGACCGCCCCGAAAAGCGTTCCAAGATCGCCGGCGCGCCTCGCCAGCTCGATCACGTGACGATCGCCACAAGCGACGTCGACGGGTTCGCGAAGTGGTACAACGAGGTGCTGGGATTCCGCATCATGGCACGCACAGTGCTCGATGAAGCCCCCATCTCGGTGTTCTCCGTGCTCACCACCAACGAGAAATCACACGACCTGGGCGTCGTTCTCGACGGATCGTCGCGCGCCGGTCGCGTGAATCACTACGCGTTCTGGGTCGACACCTACGAAGAGCTTCTGATCGCGGCCGACACGCTGATGGAGCACGACATTCCGATCGAGTACGGGCCGTCGATCCACGGCATCGGCGAGCAAACGTTCCTGTACTACCGCGAACCGTCGACGATGCGCATCGAACTCAACACTGGCGGATACCGCAACTACGTGCCCGACTGGACACCGAACACGTGGAAGCCTTCGATGGGCTCGAGCAACTTCTACCGCAACAGTGCTATGCCGATGTCGATGACGGAATCGTTCCCACCGGCCGATGGCCCGTCAGCGACAGAAGAAGGTGTGCCGGAAGAGATTCGCGACGCGCTTCTCAACCCCTACACGCAACACGGTTAAGCCGCAGTCCGGGTTGTGGGGGCGCCGCCGATCGCGCCGCCACAGCCCGAACCACGGATCGGCAAGGAGTGAAAGTGACGAAGATGTCCGCAAATTTTGATGCCCCATTCGCGCTAGCCCGTTTCGACAATGGCGGGCGCGCAGCGCTCGGTCTCGTCGCAGGCGACCGCATCCGCGAGTTAACACCGGCCGAGCTCGGGGCCGAAGACCTCAACGCCTTCCTGGCGAGCCCGGACTGGGACCGGCTAGAAGCTCTCACGCAGCAGGATGGCTCGTGGCATCCGCTCGACGACGTGACTCTGCTCGCCCCGGTCGAACCCCGGGAGGTGCTGCAGGCTGGCGCGAACTACCGCACACACGTCATCCAGCTCATCATGGCCGGCCTGTCGAAGGGCGATCCGTCACGGAGCGCTGACGAGGTGCGAGCTCACGCCGAAAAGGTGATGGATGCTCGAGCTGCGAGCGGTCGCCCCTTCTTCTTCATCGGGCTCCCCCAGTGTGTTGTGGGCGCGAATGTTCCGCTCGAATTGCCGTCGTACAGCGAAACCCACGACTGGGAGCTGGAGCTTGCGGTTGTCATCGGAAAGCGCGCGGCGGACGTATCGCCTGAGGATGCAATGGAGCACGTGGCGGGCTACACGATCGTCAACGACATCACGACGCGTGACCTCGTCTTTCCGACGGATGTCGGCGACATCGGCGCTGACTGGTACCGCTCGAAGAATGCACCGGGCTTCTTGCCGACGGGTCCGTTCCTCGTGCCGGCTCAGTTCGTAGACCCGGCAAACCTCCGCGTCGTGCTCGAACTGAACGGCGAAGCGAAGCAGGATGCCACAACGGCCGAGCTGATCTTCGATGTGCCGTCTCTCGTCTCGGTGGCGTCGAAGACCGCTCCCCTCAACCCCGGAGATCTGCTGCTCACCGGAAGCCCCGCCGGCAACGGCCAGCACTGGAAGCGGTTTCTCCAAGACGGCGACGTCATGTCGGGATCGATCGAAGGACTCGGCACCCAGGTTGTGCGCTGCGTCGCGGGGTCACGATGACTCACACGGACGCGACGCCGTCGGAGCACCCAAGTGACCTCGACCGCAACGATCCCGCAGCCGAGATCGCTGTTCGTGCCGAGGCCTATCGCAACTGGGGGCGATGGGGTGACGACGATGTGCTGGGCACACTCAACTTCATCGACGACGGCATCCGTACCAGTGCTGCACGGCTCGTGACCGAGGGTCGCGTCGTATCGCTCGCGCAGAAGTTCGACACCGATGGCCCGCAAAAGGGATGGCGTCGGCGGATCAACCCCGTACACACGATGACCGATACCGGAACCGACGCTGAGCGCGGCAACCAGGGGTTTCCACACGGTATCGGTGGTGCGGATGACTACGTCACCATGCCGCTGCAGTGCTCGACGCAATGGGACGGACTCGGCCACATCTTCGATCATGGAAACGCCTGGAACGGCCGCCGGGCCGGAGACGTCGTAACCAGTGAAGGTGACCTTGTCACGGGCGTCGAACATGCGCGCGATGTCATTGTTTCTCGAGGAGTGTTGCTCGATCTCGGTCGGCACCTCTCGCCAGAAACCGGTGAGCTTGCCGATGGTTACGCGATCACGCCAGCCGAACTCGACTCGTGCATCGCAGCGCAGGGCGCCACAAGCGCTGTGCGGCGCGGCGATATTGTGCTCGTCCGCACGGGTCGATACACGCGTGCGCTCCGCGAGGGCTGGGGCGAGTACGCCGGGGGTCCAGCCCCCGGGCTTTCGCTCACGAGCGCCGGCTGGCTCCACCGCACCGAGATCGCCGCTATCGCGACCGACACGTGGGGATTCGAAGTGCGCCCCAACGAATTCGATGCCCCGGCATTCCAGCCCCTGCATCAGATTGTCATCCCCAATATGGGGCTGACAATCGGCGAGATGTGGAATCTCGATGAGCTGGGAGAGGTCTGCGCTCAACTCGGCCGATGGGAGTTCTTGCTCTCTGCGCCGCCCCTGCCGATCACGGGTGCCGTGGGCTCACCGATCAACCCGGTCGCTCTGCTTTAAATTCTTCATTGTCCAGAACAGAGAGGTTCTGAAATGTCTGCAGTCAATAAAGTCGCCGTCGTCGGTAGTGGCGTCGCAGGGCTTGCCGCATCGATCCAGCTCGCCAAGGCGGGTGTATCGGTCGATTTGTACGAGGCGACCGCTGAGCTGTACGCCCTCGGTTCCGGAATCTCGTTGCAGGGCAACGCCCTGCGGGTGTTCGATGCGCTGGGCGCGTGGGATGACATCCTCGCCGCCGGATACGCCTTCGAGGGCCTCACGCTACGCGCACCCGGGCCCGACGCACCGATCGTGGCTGAACTTCCCGATGTCAAGACCGGTGGTCCCGATTACCCCGCCGCGATGGGGATGCCGCGGGCTGACCTGGCCCGCATTCTCGCCGACCACGCAGTGCGTGCCGGTGTCGTGATGCACTTCAGCTCGAAGGTTACGGGGCTTGAAGAGTCCGAAGCATCCGTTGAGCTTTTCGTGAACGACGCGAGCGCCGGGAGCTACGATCTCGTCATCGGGGCCGATGGTGTGAACTCGCGCGTACGCGAACTCATCGGAATCGACACGAAGCCCGAGCCCACCGGCATGGGTATTTGGCGCACGTTCGTGTCGCGCCCGCCGGAGGTCGAGCGAAGCGAGCTTTATTACGGCGGACCGGTTTACATCGCGGGCTACACCCCCACCGGCGAAGATTCGATCTATGCGTTTCTCGTTGAGAAAGCTCAAGATCGCGTCGGCGTAACTCCCGAAGAGGCAACCCGCATCATGCTCGAGGAGTCGCGTGCCTACGGCGGGCCCTGGAACGCGATTCGCGCCGATCTTGAAAACGGCGCACGCGCGAACTACACCTGGTTCACCAAGCACATCGTGACCGCGCCGTGGAACCGGGGCCGCACCGTGATCATCGGCGATGCCGCACACAGCTGCCCGCCCACGATCGCGCAGGGCGCGGCGCAGGGGCTCGAAGACGCCTACGTGCTGACCGAGCTGCTTGTGAATCGCGACACGATCGATCAGACGCTCTGGGATGAGTTCCACGAGCGCCGGATCCCCCGGGCACAGGCAGTGGTTGAGGCATCCGTGCAGCTGGGACAGTGGCAGATAGACGGTGACCGCGATGCGGATGCCGGTGGACTGATCTTTGGGATCGCTCAGAAGATGGCGCAGCCCGCATGACCGGCCCGGTGACTGGCGCCGCTGTAACCGGCACCGTCGATGTTCACGCTCATGTGCTGCTGCCAACGCTTCACGCCGAGGTAGAACGGCGCGCACCAGAGCTCGTTGCCGAAGCCGCCGCGCTCGACCTGCGCCGAAATGGTGCGGCGAGCCAGGCGGTTTCTGGGCCGATGATCGGGATGCGGATTCCCAAACTCACGGATGTGAATGTGCGTCTGGCGGATATGGATGCGCAGGGTGTGGAGCGGCAGTGGGTGAGCGCATCGCCTAACCACTTCTACCCGTGGGCGCCCGAGGGGCTTGCGGTCTGGGTGGCAGGGGAAGCCAACAGGCTGATCGCCGACTACGTTGCGCAGGCGCCCGACCGCCTCACGGGGCTCGGACTCGTGCCGATGCAGCATCCGGAGCGGATGGTCGAGTATCTCGATGACGCGGTGCTCGGTCGTGGCCTCGCCGGAGTCGAGATTTCGTCATTCGCGGGTGATGTGGAGCTCTCCGACCCGCGCCTCGAGCCGTTCTGGGCACGTGCGGCAGAACTCGGAATCGTCATCTTCTTGCACCCCTTCGGCTGCAGCCTCGATGAGCGCCTCGACAGGTTCTACCTCGCCAACACCGTCGGCCAGCCGACCGAGAACGCTGTGGCGCTTTCGCATCTCATCTTTGCCGGTGTGCTTGATCGGCACCCCGCACTGAAGATCGTCGCCGCTCACGGTGGCGGGTACCTGCCAACGGTGATCGGCAGGTCTGACCATGCGTGGAATGTTCGACCAGATGCTCGAGGCTGCGAGCACCCGCCCTCGACGTATTTGCGAAAGGTCTGGTTCGACACGGTCGTGCACGATTCGCGCACTCTTCATGCTCTCGTTGAGGTCGCGGGCGAAGACCGGGTGGTGCTCGGCAGCGACTACCCGTTCGACATGGGTCTCGATGACCCGGTTACGAAGATTCGCGAAGCCGAACTCGCCGAAGACATCACGCAGCGCATCCTCGGTGGTAACGCCGCAGCACTGCTCGAAACGAAGAGGACCGCATGAAAATCGCACGCTGGCGTGATGGTGGCGAAGTCCGCGAGGGCTTCGTCGCGGACCCAGATGTTGTTCCCTTTCCCGACAACCGCACCGTGGCGTCGGTCTTGGCCGACGGCTTAGCCACTGCCCAGCGGCTCTGGGCGGAGGCATCCGCGCTTCCGGCTTCGGCGCGACGGCCGCTGGCCGACGTGGAGCTGCTGGCTCCCGTCGCTCCCCCATCGGTGCGCGACTTCGTGACGTTCGAAGAGCACGTGGAAGGCGTCAGCGCGGGGGTCGAGGGCAAGAGCCATGTCGCCGACGAGTGGTACGAAGCGCCGACGTTCTACTTCACCAATCCGCATACGATTCTCGGCCCGAGCGAACCCGTTCGTCCGCCCGTCACCGAGCGCCTCGATTTCGAACTCGAACTTGCCGTCGTGATCAGCGCAGCCCCCGGCTCGGACGGCTCGAACCTTGACGCGGATGCCGCAGCCAGCCACATCTTCGGGTACACGATCATGAACGACTGGTCGGCTCGCGATCTGCAGGGACGCGAGATGAAGGTGCGCCTGGGCCCCTGCAAGGGCAAAGACTTCGGAATGACACTCGGACCGTGGATCGTGACGGCGGACGAGCTCGATGAGTACCTCGACGAAGACGGCTTCCTTGCCCTTCGTGCCGAGGTGCGCGTCAACGATGAGCTCATCGGCGAAGACCTGGTCTCGAACATGGGCTGGCCATTCCCCGAACTCGTCGCGTACGCGTCACACAACTCACGGGTTATGCCAGGCGATGTGCTGGGTTCCGGCACGGTTGGCAACGGCGGATGCCTCGGCGAACTGTGGGGGCGAAACGCTGGGCTCACGCCGCCGCCGCTCGAGACAGGCGACCGCGTGCGAATGACGGTGGAGGGCGTCGGTGAGATTGAGACCGTCGTCGGCGAGACGGTGGCTGCGCCCCAGACGGCCCGCGCACGAGTGCGCTCTCGCGCCCGCTCGCGCTAGCGGCGGCGGCGCCTAGTGCAGGCGCTCAAAGTCGGTGATGATCGTCCACGTTGTTTCTTGTTGCAACGTTTCCATGAGCGCGAGCGCGTGACTCTGGGCCGCTGCGCGACCAGCGACGGCATGCACGTCGATCGTCAGTGGCGGCGGCTCACCGAACTTCGGAATCTCGATCACGACCCACACATCGTCGGCGAGGGGCACCGTCGGGTGTGAGGTCGCAGGCCCGACGACAGCGGCACCGACCGCTCGCGCGACGGCATCGAGCGCTGACAGTTTGTCGACGGCGTCGGATGCGACAAGGGTTGCGACCGCGGATTCGCGTTCTGATGCGAGCATGCGCCCAGTCAATCACTCCCCGTCGGGCGCGGGAACACCTGATTGACGCATCCCGCGATCGATATTCAGTGCGTAGCCGAACGCTCGCCGAGCGTACGCACGCCGTAGCCTCGAATGAGCTACTTTTTCTCAAGGCTGAGACCTGAATCTCTGAGCCACCTCACGACCTGGAGCTACTCATGGCCGATACCCCCTCGCATCCGATCCATACCCCCGATGTGCTCGTCGTCGGCGAGGCGCTCGTCGACATTGTGCACCGGGCTAACGGCACTGTCGACGCAAAGCCCGGGGGCAGTCCCGCAAATGTGGCGCTGACTCTCGGCAGGCTAGAACGCAGCCCGCGGCTGCTCACGTCGCTCAGCAACGATGCGCACGGAGTGATGGTCAAAGCGTGGCTCGAAGAGTCGAGCGTCGCCGTTGAGGGCGAGGTGGCCGAACGCACGTCGACGGCGGCCGCCCACCTCGACGAGCATGGCGCCGCAAGTTACGACTTCGCGATCACCTGGGACCTTGGTGACTCTGTGAGCGAAGGGTCGCCCGATGCTCTGCACATCGGCTCGATCGCCGCGGTACTCGCCCCCGGTGCCGAGGCTGTCGCGCGCCTTGTGGAACGCCATCGGGGCCGCGCACTCATCAGTTACGACCCGAACATTCGCCCGAGTCTCGTCGATGACGAAGAGTCGGTGCGGTCGCAGGTCGCAGCGCTTCGGGCTCAGGCCGATGTCGTCAAGGCAAGCGACGAAGACGTCAGCTGGCTGCACCCGGGCGAAGACGTGCTGGCCGTTGCGCGCCAGTGGGCCGCCGATGGCCCGTCTCTTGTTGTGATCACGCTCGGTTCAGAAGGCGCGCTCGCTGTTCTTCGCGGCGAAGTGCTGCGGATTCCTGGTGTGCCCGTCACCGTCGTAGACACCGTCGGTGCGGGTGACACGTTTATGGGCGCACTCATCGATGGGTTGCTCACGGCCGGTGTCTACGGCCCGCTTGTGCAGCGCGCGCTCGCAGAACTAGGTACGGATGACGTCGATTCGATACTTCGACGGAGCGCCGCTGCCGCGGCCGTCACGGTCTCTCGGCCCGGAGCCGACCCACCGCGCCGCGCGGAACTCGACGGATAGCTGCGCTCTCTATTGAGATGAGGCTCCCGGGTACTAGATCGGTGTGGCCGTTCAATCCGAAGATCACGACGACACCGTCACACCCATATCTCGTACGGCGCCGCGAAGAACGCGAGTTCATGCGCTGCAGACGCACGAAAGGCCTCCCGCATCCGGGCTCGAGTCGTCTCGTCGGCATGCGCCGCGGCTCCTGCCACGATCATCATTGCCCTCTCGGTCGCCGCCGCAAATGCATCGTCAGCGTAGGTATCGAGCCAGGTGCGATACCGATGCTCCGCGTGAGAATGCGGATGCAGTCGTGTCCCCACATCTTGATAGAGCCAAAAGCACGGCAGCAACGCTGCGATCAACACCGCGTAGTCACCGCGAGCCGATGTCGCGAGCAGGTGGTTGAGGTATCCGCTCGTCACGGCGCTCGGGTACGTCTCCCCCAGCGCGTCGGCGGGTATCCAGCTCTCGTGCAACTGCATCTCGGTGGCAACCGCACCGTGGGCGCTCGCCGCCCAAAATGCCTGCTCGTCGCCCGTGGGAGCAAGCCTGCTGGCCTCGGCGAGCGCTCGAGAGTAATCACGCAGATAGAGGGCGTCTTGCTTTAGGTACCAAACGAATGCGTCTTGATCGAGAGTGCCGTCGCCGAGCGCTCTCACGAACGGCACGTCGTCGATGCTCTCGCGCAGGTCGCGAATGTACTCCCACCAGTCGGTGATCACTTCGCCGGGCGTCGGTCGCGTCACGATGCCACCGCGCTCCCACAGCCCCGCGAAGTGGCTCACGGGGCCATTGCCTGAACCGACCTCAAGTGAAGAACCATGACGGATGCTCTCGCCCAGCCACCGCTTCGACTCCCCCGTCGCACTCGCCCAATCACCGGTCGCGGCGTACCGGGTCGCAATCGCCGACGAGAGCGAGCACCCCGTGCCGTGCGTGTTGGTCGTCTCGATGCGCTCACCGGGAAACTCGATGACGTGGCCGCGGGCGTCGATGAGTGCGTCAGGGAGCTCCTCCCCTCCGAGATGACCGCCCTTGGCGAGTACACGCACTCCGAGTCGCGCAGCAACGCGCTTTGCCTGGCCAATGACCGCGTTCCAATCGCACGCGGTCGGCTCTTCTGCGAGTATCGCAAGCTCCGGAATGTTGGGGGTTACCAGGTCGACACGAGACGCAAGGTCGCGGAGCGCCTGCTCAGCGTCGCGGTCAAGCAGGCGATCACCGCTCGTTGCCACCATCACCGGGTCGAGCACAATGACCGGCGGTCGCACGCGATCAAGCCAGGCTTTGACTGTCGCGATCACCTCGGTATTGGCGAGCATCCCGATTTTTACCGAATCGATCACGACATCGTCCGAAACCGCGTCGAGCTGCTCCGCAAGAAACTGGGTCGGCGGCACGTGCACCGAGCGCACCCCCTGCGTATTTTGAGCAACGAGAGCCGTCACAACGGCCATACCGTAGCCACCGTTGGCTGCGATGCTCTTGAGATCGGCTTGAATGCCCGCGCCGCCGGTTGGGTCGGTACCTGCGATGCTCAGCACCCGCGGCACGCCACTCATGCCGCCGACTCCCAGGCTTGGCGGAGCTCCAACGCTGCAACTCCCGGGTCGGGCGCAGCGCACACTGCCGACACAACCGCAGCGCCGGCGGCGCCCGCTCGGCGCAATCCGGCCAGGTCGTGGCGCGTGACCCCGCCGATTGCGACCGCGGGCAACGCGCTCGCCGCCACGAGCTGAGCGAATCGCACTATCCCCAGCGAGGGTGGCGCGTCTTTCTTCGTCGCGGTGGCATGCAGCGCACCAATACCGACGTAGTTCACGTTTCCCGCACCGGATGCCGCAGCCCGCAGCTGTTCTTCGGTCGATGCGCTAAGCCCCAGCACCGCGTCGGGCCCAATCATTTCGCGGACGGCAGCTACCGGCAGATCAGACTGCCCCACGTGCACGCCCGCAACCCGGGCACCCGCAGCGCGAGCAGCGAGATACACGTCAATTCGGTCGTTGACGAGAAGCGATACGTGCGGCGGAAGAGTCTCGGAGATACGCAGCACCGTCTCAAGAAACCGCCGGGGCGAGGCATCCTTTTCTCGCACTTGCACCGTCGTCACACCGTGTCGTGCCGCCGTGTGCATCAACTCGATGAGGTCGTGACCGGCATCCGTCGCGATCTTGGCATCTGTCACGAGATAGAGCGAGAGATCGATGTTCACGCGATCGCCGCCATCCGACGGATGTCATCTGCATCGACTGCGGCGAGCGCGTCGAGAAAGTTCGCCGCGAAACTGCCAGGCCCAACGGAGCGTGATGCTGCCAGTTCCGCCGCGACGGTATAAACCGTGGCGGCGGCAACGGTCGTTGCGAGCCTGTCGTCATCAACTGCGGCGAATGCGGCCATGACCGCTCCCAGCGCACAGCCGCCACCGGTGACCTTTGTGAGCAGTGCGTCTCCGTTCGCGATGCGGATGGTATCCCGACCATCGGTCACAACGTCGACCGGCCCCGAAATGGCAACAACGCGCCCGGTCTTCGCGGCGAGCGCTCGCGCGACAGGTTCTGCCTCATCAACCCCGTCAGATGCATCAACTCCGCGCCCACCGGAGCCCGAACCCATTGCCGCGATGATCTCTGACGCATTTCCGCGCACGATGCTCGGGCGAAGATCCCTCAGCGTGTACCCGAGTGGAGTCCGCACCGGCAGCGAACCGACTGCAACCGGGTCGAGCACCCAGGGCGTCTTGGCATCGTTCGCCGCGGCAACGGCTTCAAGCATCGCTTCTCGCGACTCGGCTGCGGGCGTGCCGAGGTTGACGAGAAGTCCCGATGCGACCCTCGCAAACGGCCCCGCTTCGTCAGGGATGTCGACCATCGCAGCGGATGCCCCGAGAGCGAGCAAAGCGTTGGCGGTGAAGTTCACCACCACGCTATTGGTGATGCACTGCACGAGCGGTGCATGATCCCGCACCTCGTCGAGTGCTGAACAGGTGAAATCGGTCAGGTTTTTTGGCGTGCGCAGCATGCGCGACATCCCTTCGCTAGTACGAACTAGATCAGGTTCAACGGGTGTCATCTCAGCCCCGCAGGGCACCCCGTGTCACTTGTGTGTACTCCAGACCATACCGATGAAAGCGGATGCTTCGCACGCGGAGCGCAGTTGGTGCCGCGACACAGGATTCGTCGCTTCGAGCCATGGTCACATAATCTATTGAGAACGCTTCTCAATTAGATGGTGAGTTCATGTCGCACGAACCCAAGACTCTTGACGCACTCGTGGTCGGTGCGGGCCCCGCAGGCATCGGCACCGCCCTGGCTCTCGCCGCAGTCGAAAACCTCACGTTCGGCGTGCTGGAGCGGGGCCAAATCGGACAGACCTTTCTCGACTGGCCAACTGAACAGACCTTCCTTACGCCGTCTTTCACCGGCAATGGGTTCGGGGCAACGGATCTCAATGCCGTTCACCCCGAAACATCTCCAGCCTTCAGCCTGGGCGTGGAATATCCAACTGGCGCACAGTACGCGAAGTACCTGCGCAGCGTCGCAGCGCACTTTCGCGTCCCGATTCTCTCTGACGTCGAAGTCACCGCGGTCACCCCCGCGAGCACGACTTCGAGGTGCAGCACGCGGGCGGCACCACACTCGCTCGCTCGCTCGTGTGGGCGGGCGGAGAATTCGGCCAGCCACTGCAACCACGTCTCTCCGGCAGCAGTTTCGCCGATGGAGCACGCGAGCCTGCGGCATGGGAGCCGCGCGACGGTCGAGTGCTCGTAATCGGAGGTTACGAGTCAGGCATAGATATCGCGTGTCACCACGTAGAACGCGGAGCTCATGTCACAGTCGTCGACGCTTCCACGCCCTGGGACGCCGGCACCGGTTCGGACCCATCCTTTCGCCTCGCGCCTCGCTCCCGTACGCGCTTAAGCGCAGCAGGGAGTACCGGACGGCTCACCCTCGTTGACGCACACGCCGCTGCTATCAAGAAAGACGGCACGAAATGGGTGGTTCGCTTGGATAGCGGAGCATCGGTTCGCACCGATTCGCGCCCGATCGCCGCGACCGGCTACGGCCCCGGTCTCGGTCCCGTCGAGGGTCTATTCTCACTGCGCCCCGACGGGTGGCCCGAACTCGACGAGGATGACCAGTCCACGCTCACACCCGGGCTCTTCCTGTCAGGCCCCGCAATCCGGCATGGCGGATTGAAGTTCTGTTTCGTCTACAAGTTCCGTCAGCGCTTCGCGCACATTGCGAGAGTCATCGGAGAACGGGCGGAGAAAGACACCGGTGCGCTAGAGGCGTGGCGTGCTGCCGGCATGCTCACCGATGATCTCTCCTGCTGCGGTGTGGAGTGCGCGTGCTAGAGCAAATCCCCCGAGGCGGACTCGCTACGGCGCTGTTTCTCGCTGCGATTGTCGGCGGAAGCCTCCTCGGGTCTTTCGCGCCCGGCACAGCAGGCCTGGTCGCCGAATTCACAGACCCGCTGATCCTGGTCTTGGTCGGCGCTCTATTTTTCACGCTGCGCCTGGACGGGCTTTCCGCTTTGCGCCGCGCCCCGCAGACAATGCTGCTTGCGATCGGTATGAATTTTCTCGTCATCCCGTTCGTCGCTTTCACGCTTACTGCGCTCTTGCCCGACGATGCACTCCGCCTGGGAGTGTTGATTTACTGCCTCGCGCCCTGCACCGATTGGTTCCTTGGCTTCACACGCCTCGCTGGCGGAGACACCACCACGGGAGCAGCGCTCATTCCTCTGCAGATGGTTCTGCAACTGGCCTTATATCCCCTCTGGCTTGCCCTGTTCGCCGGCCAGCACGTGGAGTCGACGATGGGCGAAACAGCCACGACATTGCTGACGTGGTTCGTCCTGCCCGCGGCGATCGGCGTCGCCGCGCGCATCGCGCTGCACCTCATCGCTCCTGCCGAGCGACGGGAACAAATTCTGGCAACGACAGATCGGAGCATGCCGTTGGTCATTGCTGCGGTGATCCTCGTGATTTTCGCCGGCAATGTCGGAACGATCCTCGCCGCCCCAGCACGGTTCGCCGGGGTATTGGTTGTGGTCTTCCTGTTTTTTGTAGCCATCTTCGTGATCGGCGAGGGCGTGGCTCGATTGTTCCGGCTCCGCTACGCCGAGCACGCGCTGCTCACGATGACAACGTCTGCGCGGAACGCCCCGCTGATGCTCGCGCTCACGACGATCGCTCTGCCTGACCAGCCGGTGGTGCACGCGGCGATCATTCTGGGAATGCTGATCGAATTCCCCCATCTGACGGTCATCACCCAGCTACTGCAACGCGCTCGCCGCCATCCACGAGCAGCGGTTAGCATTCAAGGATGACATCACCCGATCCGATCGAAGACATTCCCGTCGAGGGAGACGTCATCCGCCTCGGACAGTTCCTGAAGCTCTCGGGCCTGCTCGACTCTGGCGGCAATGCCAAAGAGGTCATCATCGACGGGTACGTCACTGTGAACGGCGAGGTAGACCGTCGCCGCGGGCGCAAGCTACACGGGGGCGACCTCGTCACATTCGAAGACCGCACGGTGCGCGTTCGGTTCTGAGGCGGCCTAGCTCCCTGCGCTACTCATTCTGTGACCTTCTCGAGGTCTAACGCGAAGGCTCCACTGTCTTCACCTGACTCAAGATAGGTGGCCTGAATGGATGTCGAAGACACAACTTTTCCGATGATGTACCCATCGAAATCTGTGGCGTGAAACTCTGTCGAATCAACGATGTTTCCGGCAAACGGTTCGGGGTCGCTCCACTCGCCATCCACCTCACGCCAGGCCTTCTCGCCCGAAAAAGTTGTTCCGGTCGATTGGTCGATGATGAGACGCACCTCACGGTCTTGATACTCGCCGCTTTCATAACCGACGTTCGACCCGACCCAGGTGCCCTCGATACCTCGCTCTTCCAACGAGTTGGACAGCGAAGCGGCGCACCCCGCCAACGACAAGACCAGGGCGGATGCTGCAAGGGAAGCAACAATGATTCTCACGGCCTGAACGTAGCAACCTAGCCCAACTACGTCTATGCCCCGAGGGATGCCATCGTCGAAGCAGCCGGGTAGGCAGGGCGACTACTCTCAAGGGGATGCCGCTTTCCTACCCTTCCACCATCGCGGCCGGAGTGGAGCAGGAGATCGTCATCCGCAAGTCGCGGTTCATCGCCCGCATCGAGCCGGTCACATCGGTCGAGGAAGCCGAAGCCGTCATTGCCGCTGTGCGCAAACGGCATTGGGATGCGCGACACCACTGCACCGCCATGGTGCTGGGCCTCACCGCCGACCAGGCGCGATCCTCAGACGATGGCGAACCGTCGGGCACCGCGGGCATCCCGATGCTAGAAGTGCTGCGCCGCCGCGAGCTGACCGACCTCGTGGCCGTCGTCACACGCTACTTCGGAGGCGTCAAGCTCGGAGCGGGCGGACTCGTCCGCGCGTACTCGACCGCCGTGTCAGAAGCACTCGACGCGGCGTCACTCGTGCATCGCGTCGCACTCACACAGGTGCGCATCGAGGTTCCCCATGCCGACGCGGGGCGCATCGAGAACTTGCTTCGCAGCTGGGCGGGTCAAGCCGGCGCAACCTTGGGCGCGCCCAGCTACGCCGCGCACGCGACTCTCGATGTCTGGGCTCCGGCGAGCGCGCTGGCAGGACTACACGATGCGATTGCCGCCGCATCCGCGGGAGAGATCGCACCACAGCTCGGAGCGGAACGCATCGTCGACGTGCCCGCGAGCGACCGCTAGAGAGCGCCGAATACGGGGCCCGCGCGACTAGAGCCCGTGGCCGTGCGGTCGATCTGCGCCGCCCGGTGACATAGGTCGAATGCGATGCCGCCTGCATCGCTGAAACCTTGCGTGGCCAGGACACGCGGGACGACACGGTTGAGCCCTAGCCCCGGCTCCCGGAGGGTGGGATGATCACCGCATGGCCACCGCGACCAACACAGTTCCCACTGGCGCAGAGGTGAATGCGTTCTTGGCGCAAGTGACCCCTGCGAAACGCAAGGAGGACGGGCTGCGACTTGCGGAGATATTCCGAAAGGCCACCGGTGCGGATGCAGTGATGTGGGGGCCGTCGATCATCGGCTATGGCAGCTACCACTATGTCTCACCGGTCAATCCGCGCACGCACGGCGACTGGCCGAAGACGGGTTTCTCCCCACGCAAAGCAAGCCTGTCGATATACGGGTTGAAGGACCTGCCCGAGGGTGCGAAGTTGCTTCCCCAGCTCGGAACGTACGTTGAGGGCGCGGGTTGCGTCTACGTCAAAAAACTTGAGGACATTGACGAGGACGTACTACGCCGCCTCATTGAGATCGCGTGGTCGCGCGAGGACGACCCGCGCGACCGAAAATAGTCGTCTCGCTGTAAAAGGGTCTGATGCACGGATTGGCGTCGTCTTGACCTGCACCGTACAGTCCTGATCACCGGCGATGAGAGATCACGGCGCTAGAGCTTGTAAGTGGGAATGAAGGCCGCGAGCGGCTTGGGGTCACGATTGATGTCATACTCACGGAGCAGTGCAACGTACGACTTCTTGTCGATCGACCAGTCGTACATCTCGACGTCCTCCGACTCCTGGGCAGCGAGGAACGTCAGATCTGCATATAGGCGGGTGCTCCGGCCGTTCCCATCAGTGAATGGGTGGATTCGCACGCACTCAGCATGCACAGCGACGCCGAGTTCGCGCGGTGTCCAGTCCTCGGTGTGATCCCATCGATACTGGATAGTTTCGATAGAGGTCCGTAAATCGAGCGCGATGTAGGCCGGGTCGACTCCGAGATTAAAGAGATGACGCCGGTGCGTCCCCGCCCAGATCCAGACATCCCCGTACAGTCTTTGGTGCAGATCTCGCAGGAAATGATCTGAGAGCAGTTCGTCGAGTCCGAGTCGGTCTTCGAGAACGTCGGTGATGAGCTGTTCGGTCGCCTCGGCTTCAACGGCCTGTTCGAGGTCGTAGACGGCCGCTTTAGTGATCGGTTCCTCGAGGGCTTCGCGAGCCGCCGGAGTCAGGGCATCCAGCTCATCGAACGGGAGCGGAGTCTCGCCGTAACCCGGATCGAGCGTCACTTCTGCGTATTACGGGCCACGACGAAGCGTCCGGTCTTTGCAGACCGAACATAGTTTGCCGGCACGGTTCGTCGTTCCAGTGACGCTGACTCACGTGTGGAGCGTACGGCGGCACGCTTCACAGCGGCCTGGTCGATCGCCTTGCGCTTCATCGCCGTCCTACCTCATACAATTCGTGTGCTGACACTCAACTTTACCGCACCGTTCTGGGGCTTTCTAGGCAAACTGAGAGGCGAGAATTGGTCAAGATTCCTCGCGGGTGCTCTTATCTAATAGTTCGAGCGGCACCCCGTACACGTACATGTTTACGCCGGCGCGCGTAGTCGACGAATGACGTCCGAGCGGCTCGTTGAGGCTCACGTATCGCAATTCTGGCTTAGCGCACGACCTTCAATGCACTCGCACATCTCCATAGACTGCATTCAACTGGCTAATGGAGGCAGAACTATGGGGTTCAAGGTCCGCAAGTCCATCAAGATCGCGCCGGGCGTGCGGCTCAACGTCTCCAGCAAGAACATCGGCCTATCGGCCGGCGTTCGCGGAGCACGCGTCAGCGTCAACACAAATGGCCGCACGACACGAACAGTCGGCATCCCGGGCACCGGCATATCTCACACAAAGTCGACCTCGACCGGCAGCGGTCGCCGCCCAGCTCCGCGCCCGCAGCAGAACGCCCAGCCGGTGCGTGCGGCGCGTCCGAAGAAGGTCAAGCCTGGCCTCACCGCCCCTGCGTGGGAGAAGCAACTGTTCAAGCAGATCGATGGGGAACCGGACGCCGCGGCCATCCACGGCATCGGTCAGCAGACACCGTCGGTCGCGCCGACCGCCGCGATGGTCGAAGTCCTCCGCGTGGCCGGCCCGAACCGCGACAGCGAACGCGCGCGCGTGCTTCTCGGTTGGCTGTTCGATTCCGGCTACGACCCCGCTGCGGATCCCTTCATCACAAAGTACCTAGAGCCATCAGAGATCAACATTCCGGTCGCCACCGGCATCACCGCGGTCATGACCTGGGACCGCCAGGCCCTTGGTCTGATGGTCGCCGAACTCGAGCAAGCCGCCGGCAACCACCCCCGCGCCACCGCGGTCGTCGAAGCACTCGAGCCCACGACCGTCGCCGCCGTGTCCCTTGCTGAGCTCTACGCCGAGGCAGAGCGATGGTCCGATGTCATCGACTTGACCAACGGCCTCAGCAATGACGACGTCGCCGCGACCTTTCTCCTCATTCAACGCGGCACTGCCTTCCGCGAACAGGGCTACTTCGAAGCCGCCCGCGAGTCACTCAAGGAAGCGCTCCGCGTACGGTCGCGCCCCTCAGAACTCCGCCATCTGGCATGGGTATCCCGCGGCCACACGTACCTTCTCGAGGGCAAGAAGGCGATGGCGCGAAAGGACTTCGAGCGCGTACTCGCGGAGGATGCCGCGTACCCCGACCTCGACACGATGCTCGCATCGGTCGCGCCGTAGCCCTCTTATGAAGCCGATCTCTCTGGGGGGGTCACACGATAGACCGGAAAGCCGCAGTCGTTCTCCGAGAGCGACCTGTCAGTGTCTACCCGCATGCACTGGCACCGTTTCCCCAAGTCAAGGTTTGGCCGGCAGCGGGCACGCGCAGACGTCAAGCTGGCACGGTCGACTCCGCTGGTCGCCGGATCATCTTCCGCAAAAACCACCTGGCTTTGCACTGCTGGGTCTGAGGCACCGCCTTACTCGCCGCTGACGAGTGACCTCCAGCGTCAGTTTCCGGCTCAGGCGCTCCCAGATGCTCTTGCGTGAACGCAGTAACGGAGATGGTTTCCGCCTCCCTCGTGGAGAACCGCTGAGGTTCTCCTTCGCTACGCGTGTGTCGCCTCAGACCACAACAGCGCTCGGGGCGCGCACGAGTTCCGGGCATCGGGCACCGCATCCCTCACAGGCGGGATTTAGGCGCCGAGCCCTCGTACGATCCCGCCAGCATTCACGACGAGTCCGACCACATCGAAGACGTCGCCGATACTTACCCCCGAGGTCCCACGCCTGTCGAGGAAGTGCTGGTACATCTTGTTCACGACGAGATGTACCAGCGCCTGGATCTGGTTCGCAGCGCCAGGGAGCACGCGAACGCCGACATGTCGGCTTCTGTCCTTGTTGGCTCCCGAGAGGAGGCGTCAGCGCCCCGGACTGCTATTCATGCTCGCGAGCCTCGCAGATTTCGCCGATACGTTCTCTCGCGGCGTTTCTTCTTAAGGACACGGCGCGCTCTACAGACATGCAAAAGGGCCGGAGACTCCTGCGAGTTTCCGGCCCTATATGTGTCGGGGTTGTCTACCTCTGTTCCAATAATTCAGCGACCCCTGTTACGCCAACCCAGATCCGCGAGATCCTGCGCTCAATCGGGGATTCTCCGCGAAGGTTCCAACCAAGAGTCAAGCGGAGCTGGAACCGTTTGAGCGACGAAACACGGGACGAAGTTGCTGCGCGCTACGGAGCCGGCGACGCTACCACACAGCTCGCAAAGGACTACGGCGTCGCCAAGTCCACGATCATCGGTATCCTTCGCGACAAGAAGGTCGTAATGCGTCGCCAGCCACTCACGACAGGACAAGTGAGCGAGGCAACGCGACTATATGAATCTGGGCTGTCGTTGTCGCAAGTCGCCAAGCAGTTAGACGTGAATCAGGAGACGATGAGGACGGCGATTCTCAAGGCTGGTGTGACTCTGCGCCCACCGACTCAGGCTCTCGCCGAACCAACGGAACGGTGACTCTATTGGGCAGTTAGAGCGGCGTAATTCTGTCGGACGGCTTTCAGCTCGGCCCAGTCGCGTTCGAGGTCAGCGAGCGTTGGCGTGACGCCGAGGGCCGGCAACGGCTGCGAGTGAGAGTCGATGTATCGACAGGCGTCCTCGAAAAGCCGAGTGACAGTCTCGATCGCCGCTGGAAGTTGCTCGATGTTGATGTCGGACAGTGTCGTCATACGGACGTTTGGCTGATATCGCTGCGTGACGCCCTTGAGAAGTTCCATCTCCGTGAAGACCTCGCACCACGACCTCAGCCATCCGTAACCCGTCCGCACGAGAGCATCACGTGCATCGCCCTCGGCTTTGCGAGCTGTTTCGATGGTCACGTTCACCTTCTTGGCGAGCTCGCTGATGCTGTCCCAGCGAGGTCCGCTAGCCGGCGTGACCTTGCCTTTGCCGCCTTCATCGGTGATCTGATAGAAGCGGCAACGTTTTGTCTTCTCGAAGCGCGAGATGAGCGCAGCCGCGAACAAAACGTCGTGCGTGAAGACGATGACCTGAGTCTGTTCTGCAAGACGTGCAACTCGATCGGCAACTTCGTCTATCCGTCGGTGGTCGAGACTCGATACCGGATCGTCGAATATGACAGGTGCGCTGATTCCGCTGAGCCGAGCCTCGGCAAGGAAGTCAGCCATCGCCAGTACCTTCTGCTCCCCCTCGGACAGAACCTTTGGGGGGCGGTGTTTGCTAGTGAGAACCTTGCGCCGCTGAGCTTTCCCCTGACGGCCGATAAACTCCACTTTGAGGATCGGCGCTCTGAGCGCTTCGCACTCTTCGATGAAGAGTGCGTCGAAGCTCTCGTTGACGAGCTGATCACTCGCAAACTTGGCGAGCTCAGTCACGCCACGAAGCACTGGTGGGATTCGCTTCATGAGCGACCCGAGCTTGTCGGCTTCTTTAGCTCGGCGTACTGCTCCCTCAATCTCTATCCACGACTTAGCGAGCTCAACACCTATTTGCAGGTCCTGAAGCTCCTTCTTCTTTTCACGGGTGGTGGTCTCGCGGTTGGCCATTTGTTGTTCAATGGTCGCGGCAGCCGAGTCCGTCGCGGTCACGTCCGCCGCCAATAGCCCCGCGATCGAATCCATCTCAGCGAGAAGCGCTACATCTATCAAAGACGATGTCGTGATCGCTTGCTCGCAGTGTGTAAGCGCCGATTCGATCGATTCCAGGCGTCCGAAAAATTCCGGCTTGTCCTCCTGAGCGTCGTACTCCTTGACGTACGCCCGTAGTTCATCGGCCTGCACGCCGCTCAACAGCCTGCCAAACTTGGTAATGCTCGACTGCTCGGCCTTGATGTCTTGGCCGATCTTGTCGAGCAAGAAGACCGAGTACTTTGACACCAAAGCGCGAGCGTTCTCGTCGAGCGGTTGCCTGCAGTAGAGGCAACGCGAATCGTCATGCGCCTCTTCAGCGGCTAGGTGCGTCTGATAGTCGGCACCACGCGCGATGAACTCCTCCCACGAGTCATCAGGCTCGCTAGGGAGATCAGCCTCGCTAAAGAACGCGGTTCGAAACGCTTCCTGATCCGTTCTCAAATCGGCGAGCTTCGTGAGAGATGCGTTGAATGACCGTCCGTCGAGCCCGGCTAGAAGTTGCTGGATCGTTGTCGCTTGTTTCAGAACACGTTGCTGTCGCTGCAGCCCAGTGAAGGTAACCGATAGCGAGTTGGACTGCAAAGCGGCGACCGTCATCTGAAGGTCTGTGATCCGCTGGTCGTTGTCGGTTCCTGTGGCGATGTGAGCCTTTAGCGCCTCGAGGTCTGTTGAGGCACCAAGCGTTTCGATCTCGGGGTAGATGATCCCGTCTTTAGGAAACCGTGCGAGTAAGGATGAGGTCGGCTTTACGAGTTCCTTGCGATCGTCTTCGATGCGTTGCTGTACTAGCCGTATCCCTGCGCCGACGTGGTTGAAGAGCGAGAGGACTGTCGGGACATACACGTAGTCGAGATCATCGTCGACATGGAAGTTCACGGCAGGGCTGTCGAAGATTGACATCCGGGTGAACGGCGGGACGCTGAATTCTCCGCGCCAGATGTACTCAGCAAAATCTTCACCCAACGCGTAATGGAGCGAGGCTGTCGCCGGCGCTTCTTCGGTTGGTGACAACACGGCGATGGAAAGCTTCTTCAGCCTGCTCCAGAAGAACGTCCTCGATCGGCAGAGTTGGACCACCCGTGCCGAGTTGCGTCTCGCGATCGTGTCATGGATCAAGAGAAAGTAGCACCACAAACGACGCCAACGCGGACTCGGCCGGCTCACACCGATCGAGTCCGAGACCACAATGAGAACCACGGTCGACCTGGCCGCGTAGACAAGAAACCCGAGTCAACTAAACCTTCAGCAGACCCTCACATACAGCAGGTGCGCCTGCCCGCGCTTGGCGCGGCCGGTCGCGTCAGGCGGGCAGTCTCTTGCAGGCGAACTCCCCGATCTGGTCCTCGATGAGGAACTCGTCGCCAACCAGGTCCGCGAACATGGCAGCGATGCCTTCCGGTTCGCCCGCGGCTCGGAACCGGACACGGTCAGAGTCCGTATGGATCAGATAGGCGCTGCACTCGCACGAAGTCATGAATGCGTAGAACCGCCCCTGGTGCGCTTCTTGCAATAGCGCCGCGGGGTAGTAGATGTCATGCTTGCCGCACAGCGCCGGGACTTTGATTGCACCATTCTCGAAGGCGCTCTGCGGGAGGTGAGCTGCGTGAGACCAGGGTTGCAATCGCACCTCCCCACCCGTTGCGCGCAACGTCCCCCCGTCCGCGAGAGCGAGCAGAGACTTCTCCGTGCACGTCTGTCCGGCCGGCCACATCACCGACGTTTCCGAAGGCCACAACTGTGGCATCCCCACCTCCGTCTTCGTGTCTGCCTGAAGGCCTGGAGTGGTGAACCGCACGCCGTGCAGGAGGAGCGCCCCGAGGACGATCGTCATCGCGTAGCCCTGGGGCAGCGGCGGCTCGGGAAAGTCTGGGATGCGAACCGTCAGCGGAGTGACGCGTACAGCCGAGAATCCCTTGACTCCCTCGAATCGGCCGACCCAGAACTGGCTGAAATCCAGCGGTTGCACCAGCTCGCGGCGCTCGTAGAGTGCCCTGTACTCCGACGGGGCGAGCCCGTAGCCGTTTTCTCGCTGCTCCTTGCTAGAGAGGAGCATCGCTGTCAGCGCGGTCTTCTGCACCCACGTTGCGATCGCCGCCTGGTCTTCCAGCGCGATCGTCCCGGGCTCGTCGAGGATCAACGGGGTCAGCACTCGCTGCGCGACCGTTTCGAGGTTACTCATCCACCCGTTGTTACACGAGCCGCAGAAGGTCTTCACCGTTTGCCGGAATGGGGGCTGCTCCCCCATGTCGCGCGGCAGAGCATTTATCGGGCCCGCGTGATGACGCATCGGAGCGAGATCCAAGCCAGTCCTGCTCACCCACTGACCGAAAACGTGCTCGCGGGTCAGGGGCCCCACCGACCCGCAGAAAGCACAAGATTCGGGCATGCACCCATTCTCCGGCACGGGTGCCGCTCCTCGACCTGCAAGAGGCGTGGCAGCTCTGGGCGCGAAGCCGCTTCGGACAGCGAGACCGGCTGCCCGAGACCGCGGGCGCTTCGGGGCGAGCGGAAGCCGCCATGCCTGCCAACCAGTTCTTCTCCGCAACACCCGCCAGAAGGGACCCCGCCCGCCGAGACGGACCCTACCTATGACCGCCGCCGAGCAGCCGCTCCGACCCTTCCAGAATGTGCCGAAGCATCGGCGTGCCCGGATTCTGCACCACCTCACGGGCGACGGGCCCGAACTGGATTGGTCCAATTAATCAGCAGAATGCTCGAGAAGATCGAGCGAGTGAACCAGCCAGTGACCGCCGCAGGAAACGACAAAGCCCTGATGAAAATTTCTTTTCACCAGGGCTGATCTGTCGGGATGACAGGATTTAAACCTGCGACCCCTTGACCCCCAGGCGTCCCAATGACTCAGATGTCACCAAAACCCGCGTGATTCCGCGAACCAGATCGTGCAGAGCCCGTCATGAAATGCGTGAATTGCATGATTCTGGTCCCCTTCTGGTCCCCTTCTGGTCCCCTGCAGCGGGCGACATTTAGGAGGCTGTGTCCGGCGCCACCGAGACCTGAGTGATCTCGCGGGTGCGCTGAGCTACACGTGCTTTCGAATCCAATCCCAGGTGTCTTTCGTCAGCCACCCCTGACAATCTTGGCCTGAGATGTCGACGACAAACAGCCAGCCGCTGTCGTCCATCGCGCCTCGTAGGTGGGTATAGACGGCGTCCGCCGACGTGTTGGAGACCACGATCCATGTGGACTTAATCAAGTTCGCCCATGTCCCGTAGGACTTGATGCGTTCTATCAGCGACTCATAGTCCTGGCCCGGTGCGTTCAGGTCATAAGTGATCAGATATGCGCTCATGCGCTTTCTCCTTCCGAAACATGCTCGACGTCCGTGCTTGATTGACTACCTGCTGGGCTCTCAACAAAGGTTTCGGACTCGCTGACGATGGCCAGCGTTGCCGGGACTTTTCCGAGGCTGGGCGCGGGAATGGTCGGCTCGGTCGAGGCTTTACGCTTTCCGAGGTAGGCAAGTGACCGAAGAGCGGTGTGAAGATCCTCAATGTCTTCGATGGCCTCACGCGGGTCCTGGTCCAGATGGAACCGAGGTCGCCACGAGCGCATTTCAGCGCGGACGTCTTCCGCTTCCTCAGAGTTATCGAGTTGCCCTGAGATCTCCTCGATGAGCAACAGCACATGTTCTCGCGTGGCCGTCGAGACATGCTCTCGCATGAAACGATCTCGCGCGCGGTTGATGCGACTGGAAACCCGTTCGACACTCTCAGCGCGGACAGCTTTTCGTTGCCTGACACCGAGGGCTTCGAATAGCTGACGGAAGTTCTTGGCTAGGGTTTGGCGATCCTGCTCTCGCGTGGCGTCGCTTGAAAGTTCGGCGAGGACGCTCCGAGCGAAGCCGATCTTGTTCAGTTCGAATTTCTCCTGGACTGTGAGCTTGCGGATCATTTGCTCCAGAGCGTCAATCGTGCCCTTCGCTCCTGCAGTCGGCAACTCCCCTCCCGAGCCCTCACCGAACACCGTCTTGGCGCTCAGCTCGAGCTTCGGGATGTCTATATCGGGGACGAACTCGGCACAGTAGCTGCTTGCGGCTGCGATCGCGATGTCGATCGGTATTAGGTCCTCAATGGCGACCCTGCCGTGCGGGTTGTCGGTTGTGACGCCATCGAGTTCTGCGTCGGATAGTTGAAGCACAAGGTCATCGGCGATGAGCGGCTTGCGCCGAGCACCGCCCTTACGGATTGTTGACCGAGCTTCGTTGCCTGCTTTATCGCCGTCCAGGAGCGCGATCACTGCCGGCTGTTCAATGTCACGCCCTCTGGCGAGATAGATCAGATACGGCACTTGACTAACACCCCCAGCAGGGACGAGCGTGATGCGGTTGAGGTCGAGCCTTTCCCGGTCGGGAGCGTTCTGGCGGCCCAGCCAGCTTGAGATGCCAGCGAGCAGAATCTGATCAGACGGACCCTCCAGCATCAGGTTGCAGGTACCGATGAAGGCGGTCTCACCGACAAAGCTCCCGAACGCAGATCTGAGTGGCTCATAGTGGTTCTGTGCGACGCTTGCGACGATGCGTGTCCCCTCGTCGTGTTCACCTTTCTCGAGTACCCGAATACGCTCGGCGTGGTTCTTGTCGATCAGGAACGGTGAGTGGGTGACGTAGAGGACCTGAACTGGAGCGCGGGCCTCGTCTTCGGGATCAGCGAAGTCTGCGAACACTCTCAAGAGATCCTGTTGACCGGAACTCGATAGGAAGCGGTCAGGCTCGTCCATCAGCAGAATTTCCGGTCGCCCGTCGCTGGGAGCCTCGTGTGCGAGGTACTGCACGAAGTAGCTCAGGAAGTACTTGAGACCATCGCTTCTCTCGTCGAATCCGTAGGAGCGTCCAGTTCGATCCCGGATCATGAAGACCAAGTCGTATTCGAAGAGCGCGACGAACAACTCGAACTGACTGTCTTGCGTCCACCAGTGCGGGAAGTTGAGGGCCTTAGACAGTTCACTGTTGATCGTGTCGACGATGCTGTTCGCGTATCCGTTCTTGGTGCGAACTGCGTTCTGCAACTCTACAAACTGGGAGCGGTCGAGGCCTGCGACCTTCAGCAAGAGATCAGCGGCGAGATGGTACTTCTTGAGTTCTTTCTCGTCGATTGATGTCGAGGTCTTGAAGGATGTCGAGATTTCGCTCGCCTGGCTGACAACGGAATCTTTCGAGTCAAACCAGGTGGAGTTGTTCGTGAAAGCATCCCAGATGCTACGAAGCACGCTGCGCCCAACAGCTGCAGCCGGTTTGCCAGTGGCCAGGAACTCCAGCGGGACGCTATCCGGCAGGGGAATATCGGCATCGATGTTGAACGGGGCTGGAAGTCCGGCGTCGTTCAAGAGCGACGACTTCTTGACGTGCCTAGGTTTCGTCCACTGATCGCCTCGATGAGCGTATAGACGCAGTTGCGGGGTTGTATTCATACGGAAGATGGCGACACGATCAGTTCCAGTGAGCCCCGTCTCGCCGGTCGCTTCTTCAATTGCTTCGATGTCAGCATCACTGAGGTCTCGAAATTCGGCGCCGAACTCTGGTCGAATGAGCGTTTTGTCCACAGAGAAGAACGGCGAGTAGCGACAGAAATCACTCCTCTCGTATCCTTCGCCGGTAAGTGCAGCGCGCACAGCCGCTAGCACCTGACTCTTTCCCGACTCGTTGCCGCCGACAACCGTGGTGATCTGGTCTTCCAAGCGCAACCGCACGAAGGGGTATTGCGCTCCGGAAGGCGTGCCGTCCCAAGGATCAGGGCTGTAGTTCGGATTCGAAAGGCGAACGTAGTCGTAATTCAGCGAGCGGAAGAATCTTGCGTAGATGGCGGTGAGCTTCATAGCGTGCGCCTTTCACGGCGTGGAGACGGGTATGGTGCGGCGATCAGTACGATCCCGATTGAGCTTGTTCTGCCTTGCCCGGGGCGGTCCTAACACCAGGATCACCAGCGCTACCTGACAGCACCTGCCACAGATCCCGCAGGTCAGACCCCGCCAAGTCTGATCCACTCGGAACGTGCCGACCCCAGTCAGCGTCGGAGAGTTGCGAAAGGAACTCTCGCGCCTCCGAGGGACGGAGCGTGCCCGACTCATGGCCCTGTGCAAACTCTGCGCCGAGCGAATTCGCTGCCGTTCTCGGAACTGAACTCATCCGCATCACTACGCCTGCCTCCGTGTTGACGCCGTGATACAGCATTGCACCGAGCAAATTGATGCTTCGCAGGTCACTCTCGCTCACGTTCTCGAAATCAATACCGCTCGTGGGCAACTTCGACAGGGCAGAAATACCCCACGTACCGGCGGTCGCAAGGTTCCGGTAGATTGCCTTGGTTGCCTCCGTAAGCGCGGCGGTTGGGCTTGCCGCATCGCCGAAATATCGCTCAGCGATGGACTTGATGGAGACGCCTGCCACCCAATCAGCAGCGATCTTGGCCGCTCTGTCGCCGATTCCCGCGCCGACGCCACTCAGTTCATCGATGCTCTCTCTGATCTGCGGTAGTTGAAGCATGACCCGCATGAGGTCAGGTAGAGCGCTAGAGGTGACGTCGCCAAACAAGCTGCCCGGTTGCCAATCGCTCACGTCGAGGGACTTGTCCATCCGACGCATCTCACCCATCGCTGAACGGATGCCTTCAGGAGTGAATCCCGTGCTATCAGCGAGCGTCGTCGTTTCAACGTTCTGAGCGAGTTCAGCAGCGTAAGCCCGCGTCGCTTCCAGCAGCCTAAGTCCCTTCTGTCTTTCAGCGGGACTCGCCTCGGCTAGGGATAAGTATCCGAATGTGTTCCGTAGCAGCAGCTCTGTTTCAGATAGGACAGCATCTAGGTTCTTCTTCTGAGCGAATAGGTGTGCGACGTAGCTACGGAAGTCTGCCCATTGATCGTTGTAGAGCGATCGTTCTAGGTTGAGCAGCCGACCGGCATCTTCGAGTTCATCCAGGAGAACCACGAGTCTGGAAACCAGCGCTCCTGCCTTTTCTGACAAGAACCGCGCCAGCGACTCGCGGTCGCCTTCTTTGCTGGAGATTCCAACGACGCCGATGCTGTCCTGATCTACACGGCCTGCCCTACCTGCGAGGTTCCAGAACTCGCGGGCGGTCATGGGGCGGTTGAACTTGCCGCTGGGCAGGTTCCGACTTGCTAGGAGGATGGAAGAGACTGGGAAGTTGAGGCCCTGAGAAAGCCCGGTAGTCGCCACCAGAATCCTTAGCTTTCCCTGCTCGGCGAGCCATTCCATCAGTGCGCGGGTTTCGTCGGAGAGCCCCGCGTGGTGTACCCCGACCCGCCGGGCGAGCATTCCGATGAGGGCGTAGTCTTCGCTAATTTCTGCTGCTAAGTAGCGCTGCACCAGAGCGATATCGGGATCGTCCGCTTCTGGAAGCTCTCCTGACAGTTCCTCCGCGATTGTCCACACCGTCGGGATTGTCGGGCAGATCACGATCGCAGTCCCTCGCTCAGAAAGCGTTAGCGCCGATGCGCCAGCGATCTTGCTTAGACTGTTCCTGATACTAGAGAACGTGCGATCAAGTTGTGGTGCTTTACCAATCTGGTAGAGGCCGGAGACGTTCATCGATGAGCCGCTTGTCAGCATGGGCTCGAAAGACAGCCGCCAGTCCCTACCCCGTCCAGAGGTCGGAGCCACCACTGAGACAAGACCGATCAGTCGATCGTTGGGCTGCCAAGGGGTTGTTGCAAGACTGATGCTCTTTCCAGTTCGCGGTGCCAGCCATCGGGCGAGGTCATCGCCGTTCGGGACGTAAGGCATGAGCAACAAGAAGTTCGCCTGAGTGCAGTCTCGTTTAACTGTGGCCAGCAGCAATTCGATTCGGATGCCGCGATCGGAATCTTCGATGTTATGCGCTTCATCAAGCACCAGCAATGCGAGTGGGCGATCGATCGCCGCATTGCGGATTGCCAAGTGGAGCTTTTCTGGGGTTGCCACCAACACGTCGAACGGGGATTCGTTAAGCATTCCGGCTTCGATGTCGTCAATCTCCACCGCTGAGGTGAGTTCTTCGACCCGAATGCCGCTTGGTCCGAGGTCGCGCCTCAGCCGTCGTGTGATCTGCGAAACCAGCGCCCGTGTTGGGGCCACGTACGCAACCCACCCCTTGTCCTGCTTGAACTGGCTAATTGCTTGAACAATCTTGAACTCAGCGAGGATAGTCTTACCGGCGCTCGTAGGCAGATCGACAACGACCGCTGCGCTTGCCGGGTCTAGGAGTCCTTGTTCCTGAATCGCGATGCGCTGCGGAGGCAGCATCTCAAACATGGAGCGGTGTCGGGTCGCAGTTTCGACGATGCTCCGAATTTCGGGACCGATTCGTGTGACAGACCACAGGGCACCCGCCACCATGCGCTGAGCCATCGCGCGTTGCCACTGGAGAACCACTACGAAAGCTGGATCAGCAGACTGCTGTGCCGCGGAGATCGCTCGGTCGAAGTGGAAGTCGAGTTGCGTCGCGATGTCGGCTGGCTCCCCTTGCATGAGGTAGGTAGCGACCATTTCCGAGAGCCTGGCCCAGTGGTACAGGGCTACGAGGCGCCACCCAGCGACCTGCAGGTCTTCGGGCCGTGATTGCGCGTTGAAGAGAAGCTCCTCGTTCTCATTCTGTTCGGCTCGCAGCCGCGCCACGGTTTCTGCGACGCCTTCGAGGTCTTGCCATCCGTCTTTGCGAAGAAGCCGAGTCCAAATCTGCCCTAGGTCGCTGAGAACACGCGTATCCCATGAGCCGTTGGATCGGAAGAGCTCGGGGCTGACCTCGCGCTCGCGCATCCAGGCCCGGTATTCCGCCCAGCGGTCCGAACAGTACGCGAGCGCGCCGAGCTGAAGGACCTGATGTACCAGCGCCTCCAACGAGTCGAGCTTCAACGGAAGCGCTCGAAGTAGAGCGAACGCCTCATGGGCCGCGGCCTCCGACACCGCGGCGTCTGATGCGCCCGAGCGCAGCGATACCTGTGCGAGGGCCTCGATCCCTTCGCTGGCGACAATCTCGTACGCGAAGGCGACGTCCTGGATAAGAGTCTCGGTCGCGGCATCGTGAGAGCCTTCGCGGTGAAGCTGGCGACCAAGGTTCGAGTCGACGTACATGGAAGCAGCCGCGTCGTGGGCCGCCTTCACCCGGTCAGGGCCGAGGGCTTCGATCGCCCAGTGCGAGCTGAGGCGACTGATTGCTTCGCGGGAGACAGTCATGCCGCGGTCTCCAATACAACCGAAGCATCTGCGACCTGAGCCAGTAGTTCGGCGGTTAGGTAGATCGCGACGAGCGCCATGCTTGTTGGTTCTTTCACGGATTGGGCAAGACTGGAGGCTCTAGCCCGAAGGTCTGCCTGGTTTGGTCCGGTCGCGTGGATGAGAACGCCGTAAATAACGACATCCAGGCTGTCTGAAAGGTAGGTCACAAGCGCCTGACGGAAGCTGTCTAGCCATGACTTGCCTACCGAGTTCATTGTGAGGTATCGAATCGCCCACCTGCTACGGTCGTCGCCCGCGTTGAGTCCGGACAACTGACTATGAAGCCCGTGGCTCCGGCTCGTCAGCAAGCCGGGTGGCCATGCCTGCTGGTGGCTGGTCTTCACCTCGGCAAAGACGAACCGAACTCGATCGCTCGCGTGGAATCCAACAAGATCCACGCCCCCTCCGCTGCTGTTGGGATTTCGCGTCGATCGACTGTCGGGCCATGGAAACTCGCATCCGACTTCCGTGATCAGATGATGCTCAGCGAGCGCCTCCCCTACTCGCCATTCATCGAATGAATCAGGAGAACTGAGGATACTTTCCAAACGCTCGTTCTCGAAGTCGGTCTTTGCTAGGTCGGCGAGCGCCTCGCGCGCTTCTTGGACGCCAGTGTCATCTCGCAGAATCGATTGCACACCAGACGCGATGTGGGCGATATCCGACTCTACGACGAGGTGGCCGGTCGCGGAGACTGCGCCGTTGTCTACGGTGTAAGCCAATGATCCGACCACCGCACCACCTCTCCCGTACTGCCCAGCGCGGAAGGGTAGGCTCCGCTGGGGCCCAGCCTACTTGACACACTCCGACAGCTGGTCTTCCCGGCGCCCGCGAGTCCTCGACCTGAGCAATAGGAGCAGGCTGACCGATCAGATTCAGATGAACTTGAGAGCGTTCCAGGCGAACAGCAGGACCAGCAGCTGGAGCCAGCCGGGGCCGCCCTCGTTGATGATCGTGGCGCAGATTGCGGCAGTGTAGAGGTAGGGCACGGCCAGTAGCATCGCGGGGATGGCCCCACCTGAAGCCTTGCCTGGTGCGGATGAAGTTAGCCCATCGGCACTCAACTCGCGCGGCCAGATCAGTTGCGGCGATGCGCTTCAATTGATCATTGATGACATGCTGGCGGTACCGATTCTTGACGTCGCTGCTTGGCGCGACCGGTCAAGGCGCAGCTGCATAGATCATCAAGTGCAAGCCCGATAGCCACACTTCCGACGCGTCACTCTCGCTCAGTGCGCAATACTGGGCCTCAACTGTGCAGTGCACGCAACGGAATCCCGAGCGCCCCCTCGCAGCAACGCTGCTCTGGCGATCCGGCGCACGGCGGTGCTCACTGAGATTCCGTAGTCACACACGCGAGCTTCGAGGAGGTTCACCGAGCAACGATGCGCTCTGGGGCTCGCTGCGGCTGCACGTCAGGTCTGCCCATGCGGGAGCGCCGCGAGTAGCGACTCCAGGGCCATGCCGCGCGGTATCGCGAACGTGATCAGGCCGTTAAGCGACGCAACGTTGACCGCAACCGTGCCCCCGGAACGCACGGCGGAACGAGCGTTTGCGGGGCTTGTGTCGGAACAGCTGCTTTGCGATCAGCGCGCCGGGCCAAC
Source organism: Microbacterium endophyticum (assembly GCF_011047135.1). NCBI lineage: Bacteria > Bacillati > Actinomycetota > Actinomycetes > Micrococcales > Microbacteriaceae > Microbacterium > Microbacterium endophyticum. Next base: position 337,404 of record NZ_CP049255.1, read on the forward strand.
GACCGAATAGGCCGAGCGTGAGCAGCATCTGCTCCGATATCCAACGCCGGTGGCCGCGCCGCAGACTTGTCGAGCCCGTACGCAGCGACGGCGACGAAACCGAGGACACCATACAAGACCGGCATCTGCCAAGGGCGGTCGAGCACGATGACGGCGAGCATGAAGGCCACGACGAACGCGCATAAAACAGACTGGCTCAGCGCGGGCGCAATAGTCGTGAGAGATCGCGCGGACGGTCGGTGACGGGGCGCCATCGGTCGTATCCAGTGGTCACTCGCCGACCATTAGGTGCGAAGTCGTCACAGGGAGCCGTGATGTCATTGCGATGACTTGATCAAGTTTCACCAACAAAAAGTCCCGGGAACCCTTGGGTTCCCGGGACATATCTGTCGGGATGACAGGATTTGAACCTGCGACCCCTTGACCCCCAGTCAAGTGCGCTACCAAGCTGCGCCACATCCCGTTTTCTTCGCCGAAGCGTAGACAACTCCACAATCCTACTTGCTCGAAGCGCCGTCCGCGAATCGTGCTGGCGTGTCAGCGCATGAGCAATCTCGGTAGCGTTGCGTGTGTGAAAAAGGCGCCGATCCCTCGCACTGCAGCGCAGCTGCGGGTGGCGGCATCCTTGGGCACTCTCGTGCTCGCAACCATCGGCGCAGCGCTCCCGCTTTCGATGGTCGCACCCACCCTCGCGCTCACCGCTGCCGAGTTCGGCACCACGGCGGCAGAGTCCAGCTGGACGCTCACCATCGTCCTCGTTGTTGCCGCCACATTCACCCCGGTCATTGGTCGTCTCGGCGATATTTACCGTCCGCGCCGCGTGCTGCTCATTCTTATCCCGATCGTCTGCGTCGGGCTCTTCATCGCGGGCATCTCGACGTCAATGCCCGAGCTCATCGCGGGCCGGGCGTTGCAGGGACTCGGCGGCGGCGTCTTTCCGCTCGCAATCTCGCTCGCGAGCCACTCGATGCCTCACCATCGCCGCGCAACGGCCATCGGCATCCTGACGAGCGCGTTTGCTACCGGAACAGCACTCGGCGTGGTCATCTCGGGTGTTCTCGTCGACCGCATCGGCACGAGAGCGCTCGCGTGGGTACCGTTTGCCCTACTCGCTGTCGCTCTCGTTCTTATCGTGGCTCTCGTTCCCCCTGCACCCGCCAAGGGGCACGGTCGACTTCACTTACGCTCGGCTCTCACACTCGCGACCGGCGTTCTCGCGCTGCTCCTTGCGGTCACCGAGGCTCCCCGCTGGCCGGTCCCGGTTCTCGCCACAATCGCTTGCATCGTGATCGGCATCGCATTTCTCACGGCGTGGGGCGTGCACGAGGTGCGGCGCGAAGACACCAGCATCCATCGACACACACTCAAAATCCGCGCCGTCTGGATCGCCCACGTCACAGCATTCCTGCTCGGTGCGGCGCTTTTCGGTACGTTCGTCATTTTGCCGGTCTTCGCCGAATCCGCCTCGGGGCTCGGGCAGGGCGCGACCATCGCCGGCATCCTGCTTCTGCCTGCGACCGCCGCGATGGCAGTTGTCGGCTCGCTCTCGGGCATTCTCCGCACCTACCTCGGCCGCCGCGGCCCGATCATTCTGGGTGCCGCACTCACCGTCGCCGGCAGCATCGTACTCACGCTCCCCCCGCAAAACATCCCCTCGCTGCTTGCCGGTTCCACGCTCGCCGGTGCCGGAATCGCCATGGGGTCGGCCGGAGCACTCAACGTACTCATCGACGTGTCATCAACGGATGCCGTCGCCGCTGTCTCGAGCATCAACGTTGTTGCGCGGCAAATTGGCGGCGCCTTCGGCGCAGCCACCGCCGCAACACTGCTCACCCTGCACGGGGGCACACCGGAGCCCGAAACGTACACTCTCGCGTTCGCTTTCATCACGACACTCGGCGTCGCGGCGTTCGCGCTGTCGCTGGTGATTCCGAGTCGTCGTCGAATCAGGCGACGCGTCACGGGCGAGTAGCCTTCGACCAAGCCAATCTAAGCCGTCTCACATGCACGAAGGAGTGCCGGAGTTATGACACTGAGCACACCACTCGCTCGCAACTGGTGGTGGGGTTTCATCCCCTACATCGTGCTGTCGATCATCCACGTTTTCACGCTCGCACTCGGCGTCGACGACATCGCCGGGCCCACGAAGCTCTGGCTCATGCCGCTTCTCATCGTTGCGGTGCTCTGGGGCGGTCGTGGCACGGCATGGGGAACCCCCTACACGCTCCTCTTCCTCGCGTTGGCGTTCTCGTGGCTCGGCGACGGAGCCAGCACTTTCTTCCCTTATCTCGACGATGAGCTCCCCGCGATGCTGCTGTGCTTCGGCATCGCGCACGTCATCTACATCGCACTGTTCTGGCGGCACCTCGCCATCACACGCATTCCCCGGTGGGCAGCAATCTACGCCGCGTGGTGGATCGTGCTCGTCGTCTACCTGTGGCCTTACCTGGGCGCGCTCGCGTTCGCGGTCGCAGCGTACGGCCTCGTCCTCGGCGGCACAGCGGTCTTGTCCACGCGCTGCCACCCGGCGATCGCGTGGGGTGGCGCGTTCTTTCTCACGTCAGACACCATCCTGGCGTTCACGATCTTCGCCCCGCAGGCTCTCCCGCCGGGCGTCGGCGATCTCGTTATGCTCACCTACACGATGGGCCAGGGCCTCATCGCGGCGGGCGTCATCATCGCCACGCACCGCCCTCGCTCCACAGCGTCGGTTCGCCGAGACAACCCACAAAGCGACACAATTGACTCATGACGGATGCCTCAGCTCGCGTTGACGCGTGGCTCTGGGCGGTGCGGGTCTACAAGACGCGTTCTGCCGCCACCACCGCGTGCCGTGCCGGCCACGTGCGGGTCGGCGGCGAGCGCGCGAAGGCCGCACAGGCGGTGCGCCCCGGCGACGAAGTACGAGTGCGGATCGCCGGGTTTGACCGCATCCTGGTCGTTCGTCAAACCATCATCAAACGAGTGAGTGCTGCCGTTGCAGCGACAGCGATGGACGATCTCACTCCCCCGCCGCCTCCTCGCGAAGAAGTGGCGATGGTGGCCGTGCGCGACCGTGGCGCTGGACGCCCCACCAAGCGCGAGCGCCGCGAAACCGACCGCCTCCGCGGACGCTAGGGGCCAGAATCTTCAGCTGACCCCATCGCCCGCACCACTGCCCACATTCGCGCGGCGGCCGATGAGAAACCAGCTTGCTGGCCCGATGATCGGAACAAAGATTGCTAGGAGTGTCCATACGAGCGCGTGACTGGGTGATACCGAGTTCCGCGTCCGCGAGATCGAGACCAGCGCTGCAATGAGAGCAACCAGCACGAGTACTACTGCGCCAGACCACCAGAGATCGTAAGCCGCAGGAATCAGTGGGTTAGCCATTGTTCGAGGCTAGGGCAGCATGTGTGCGACCGCTAGAGACGGCGCTCAGTCGAGCAGACCGACCAACCAACCGGCGCCGCGCGTCGCTGCCCCGGCGGCATTCACTCGCTCGATGAGCCCGCGATCGCTCGTCACCACGGTCACTGTGCGGCCAAGACCCAGGAGGCGCTCTACCTCAGCGACGATCGTGTCGTCACCTTCGCCCGCAGCGCGCACGATGTCGATACCGGGGGCCGCGGCATCCGTCGCTTTCGCTTGACCTTCGACCACGATCGAGATCTCGGGAAACCAGGTGTCTTCGGGTAGGTCGAGCTCTGCGGCCACTATCCCCTGCTCGGCGAGCGCACCCACGCGTGCAATCAGTCGGGCCGCCGCTCCCGCGCGGTCCTTCCACCATCCGTCTGGCACTGAACCCACAACGTTCGCGGCATCGATCACGAGGGCGGGCCGCACACCAATCAAGCCCGAAAGCTTCGCCCACGACGACGCAAACCCCGGATGCAGCGGGTAACTCGCTACGTCATCGACCGGCACCCAGCGCAATTCGCGGCTCTCCGGGTCACTGATCACCGGCTCGAACGGCATCACAACGTCGGCGAGGAGTGTTGTGTACGTCCAGATGCCAAGGTCAAGCACGCTCTCGCAGCGCGGCATCATCGAGGCATGGGGCACGCCTGCTTCTTCTGCCGATTCGCGCATCGCACCATCGCGCGCAGACTCACCCTCGTGGCGGGCACCTCCAGGCAGAGCCCAGGTGTCACCGAAGTGACTCCACGACACACGGTGCTGCAGCAGCACACCGCGAGCGGCGTCGACGGCCAAGAGTCCGGCGGCGCCGAAGCGACCCCAGTACCTCTCACCTGACGGCGCAACTACCCACGCATCACCGGGATCGCGCGGGCCGTGTGGCCGCCGCGGTTCTCCGGGAAGAGGGAGTTCGATACTCACCAGTCCAGCCTCGCATATCCGCGGCCACACACGCCCCGAAACTACCGCCGTCACCCAGGCATTTCGCCCTGAATCTCACGACGCCTACACCCGATGACAGCATGAGACCCGGCACGGCGCGCGAACATGTACGCCCTCACAAAGCACGAACCCGGATGTGGTCTGACCACTGTTGAATCCCACATATTGTGGCTCACTCCCCACATGACCCTGCATATAGTGCAGTTGCGCTTACCGCCGGACACGGCCACGAGGCGCGTTTCCCTATCTCTGGAGCAGTCGTGATTCCCGCATCCTCAGTTCACACTTCCCCGGGCGCCGCGGTAGCCGTCGCCGACACGATCAACGAATATCTCGCCCAGTCAGATTGGCGGGTCAACGCCAATGCCAACCAGGGGTATTCACTCGGGGGCATGGTGCTCAACACCGCCGGAAAGCTCATCGCCAACTACTGGCTCAATGAGGTCTACGCACCCGAGGCCGGTGCCGCACACCGCGAGGGCGACCTTCACATTCACGATCTCGACATGTTTGCGGGCTACTGCGCGGGGTGGTCGTTGCGCGCGCTCCTCGAGCAAGGCTTCAATGGTGTGCCCGGTCGTATCGCCTCGACTCCCCCGCGGCATCTTTCATCGGCACTCGGGCAGATGGTCAACTTCCTCGGCACGCTGCAGAACGAGTGGGCAGGTGCACAGGCGTTTAGTTCCACCGACACCTACCTTGCACCTTTTGTACGCCTCGACGGACTCACGCAGGGTGCTGTCCGCCAGCTGATGCAGGAGTTCATCTTCAACCTCAACGTGCCGTCGCGGTGGGGCACGCAGACGCCATTCACGAACCTCACGTTCGACTGGACGTGTCCCGACGACCTCGCCGACCAGCATCCACTTATCGGCGGCGAGGTCTGCGACTTCACGTACGGCGATCTTGCTCCCGAGATGGCGATGATCAACCGCGCGTACATCGATGTCATGACCGAGGGCGATGCCGACGGGCGTGCCTTTACCTTTCCCATTCCGACCTACAACATCACGCCCGACTTCGACTGGAATGATCCCCACGTCGATGCCCTCTTCGGCATGACAGCGAAGTACGGCCTGCCCTACTTTCAGAACTTTTTGAATTCCGACCTCGACCCGCACATGATCCGCTCCATGTGCTGCCGGCTACAGCTCGATCTCACCGAGCTACTCAAGCGTGGGAACGGCCTCTTCGGGTCCGCCGAGCAGACCGGCTCAATCGGCGTTGTCACAATCAATTGCGCGCGCCTCGGCTTTCTCTTCCCCGGCGATCTTGCCGGGGCGCTCGCCCGGCTCGACGAGCTGCTTGAGATCTCTCGCGACAGTCTCGAAGCCAAACGCGCCATCATTTCGCAGCACCTCGAAGGTGGGCTCTTTCCTTACTCCAAGCACTATCTCGGCACCCTCGACAACCATTTCTCCACGATCGGCGTCAACGGCATCAACGAGTTCGTCCGCAATTTCACTCTCGACAGTGACGACATCACGACGGATGCCGGTGCCACCCTCGCCATCGAGCTCCTCGACCACGTCCGCCGCCGCATGGTCGAATTCCAAGAGTCGACCGGTCAGATGTACAACCTCGAGGCCACACCCGCCGAAAGCGCCACCTACCGGTTTGCCCGGGTTGACGTGGCACAGTTCGGTGACAGCATCCGCCACGCCGGAACGATCGAGCACCCGTATTACACCAACTCGTCTCAGCTACCGGTGGGCTTCACCGACGACCCGTTCGATGCGATGGCCCGGCAAGAGCCGCTGCAGCAGAAGTACACCGGCGGCACGGTTCTTCACCTCTATATGGGTGAAGCTGTCGAGTCGGCCGCGGCATGCAAGAACCTGGTACGGCGCTCACTCGAGCAGTTCCGAATCCCCTACATCACGGTCACCCCGACCTTCTCGATCTGCCCTCAACACGGGTACGTCTCGGGCGATCACCCCGAGTGCCCCTCGTGCGGCAGCGTCTGCGAAGTATGGACGCGCGTCATGGGCTATTTCCGCCCCATCGCGTCGTTCAACGTCGGCAAGCAGGGTGAGGCCGAAGAACGCGTGTACTTTGCCGCCGAGCGCGCGAAGGAACACCTCGCGGTGCCAGCGTGAGTGATGCGGCCCAACTGCGCATCGCTGGCATCAGTCGGTTTTCGAGTGTCGATTGGCCGGGAAAGCTCGTCGCCACGCTGTTTTTGCAGGGCTGCCCGTGGGACTGCTTCTACTGCCACAACCCCGAGCTGATCAGCCCGCGTCGCGCAGGGCGCATCTCTTGGCAGAGCGTGCACGATTTCCTCGAAACGAGGAAAGGGTTGCTCGACGGTGTGGTCTTTTCGGGCGGCGAGCCGACGATGCAGCGCGCGCTGATCCCGGCGCTACAGCAGGCTCGCGCGCTCGGCTTCGCGGTCGGGCTCCACTCCGGCGGCGCCTACCCCGCGCTACTTACCGACGCGTTGCCACTTATCGACTGGATCGGACTCGACATCAAAGCCCGCCGTGACGACTACAGCGACACCACCGGTCGAACCCGAAGCGGCGACAATGCCTGGCGTTCGCTCGACACCGTGGTGGCGGCATCCCGCGCACGTTCGGGCACCGCGCATCCGCTCGACTACGAAGTGCGAACGACAGTGCACCCGGGCGTGCTCGATGCGATGGCCCTCAGTTCGCTCGCCGACGATGTCGCGAAGGCGGGAGCCGACACCTGGATGCTGCAGCACTACCGGCCGATCGGCGTTCGCGCCGCACGGATCCCCGCCGCCACGGCCCCCTACGATCTAGAATCCGCCGCAGCAGGCCTCGGCACGGGTCGATTCCAGAGGTTTGGTATCCGCTGACCTCCTCGTTCGGGCGGGAGGTCAGCGGATGTCTATTAGCGCTGGCGCTTTTCGCGCACGCGCATGTTTGTGATGATCGGGGTGCCCTCGAAACCATACACCTCGCGCAACCGGCGCTGAATGAAGCGACGGTAGCCCGGGTCGAGGAACCCGGTCGTAAAGAGCACGAATGTCGGCGGGCGCGTTGACGCCTGGGTACCGAACAGAATGCGTGGCTGCTTTCCACCACGCAACGGGTGCGGGTGCTCGGCGACGAGCTCGGAAAGGAACGCATTGAACTTTCCGGTCGCGATGCGCTGATCCCACGAGGCGAGAGCCACTTCGAGAGCGGGCACGAGCTTCTCGAGGTGGCGACCCGTGCGGGCCGAGATGTTGACGCGAGGCGCCCACGCGACGTGCGCGAGGTCTTGCTCGATCTCACGCTCGAGGTAACGGCGACGCTCGGCATCTTCGTACTCGGGAGTGTTGAGCAGATCCCATTTGTTGAAAGCGAGAACCAGCGCGCGGCCCGATTCGAGCACGAGGTCGATGATGCGCACGTCCTGCTCACTCAGCGACTGCGACACGTCGAGCACGACGACGGCAACTTCAGCCTTTTCGAGCGCTGCCGAGGTACGAAGCGATGCGTAGAAGTCGGCGCCCTGCTGCAGGTGCACGCGACGACGGATTCCCGCGGTGTCGACGAAGCGCCAGAGCTTTCCGCCGAGGTCGACGATCTCATCAACCGGGTCGCGTGTCGTGCCCGCAAGTTCGTTGACGACAACGCGCTCTTCGCCGGCTGCCTTGTTGAGCAGCGACGACTTGCCGACGTTCGGGCGACCAAGAATCGCCACGCGACGTGGTCCACCGATCTCCTGCTTGGCAACGGCCGAGATCTCGGGCAGTACCTTCATGATCTCGTCGAGGAGGTCGGCAACACCACGGCCATGGATGGCGGAGACCGGGTACGGCGTACCGAGACCGAGCGCCCACAGCGCTGCAGCTTCGGGCTCGTGGGTCGCGTCATCAACCTTGTTGGCCACGAGGAAGACAGGCTTACCCGAGCGACGCAGCAGCTTCACAACGTGCTCGTCGGTCGAGGTCGCACCAACCGTTGCGTCAACGACAAACATGACGACGTCACACAGGTCGATGGCGATCTCAGCCTGGGCGGCAACCGAGCGGTCGATGCCGCGCGCGTCGGGCTCCCATCCGCCGGTGTCGACGAGCGTGAAGCGACGATCTTGCCACTCCGAGCGATACATCACGCGGTCACGTGTGACACCAGGGGTGTCTTCGACCACGGCCTCGCGGCGCCCCAGGATGCGGTTGACGAGCGCTGACTTGCCCACGTTCGGGCGGCCGACGATTGCCACGACCGGCAGCGCCGGCAGGTACTCGACACCGTCTTCGCCGATGCCCATCTCCTGCAGCAGTGCTGCGTCGTCGTCATCGAGTTCGTAGTCCGACAATCCGGCGCGCAGCGCAGTAGCGCGCTGTTCGACAAGCTCCTCGTCGAGGTTCGCAAGCGTTTCGACGAGTCGATCCTCGCCGCCCTCGTATTCTTCTTCAGTCCCCATGGTGTTCTCCCGTCTGGGTACGCACGATTTCGAGCACCGCATCCACGGTCGCAGCGAAATCGAGATCAGTGGAATCAACGACGGTCACGCCTTCGGCGGCCGTCAAAAAGTCGGCAACGCGCGCATCAGACGCGTCACGCTGGTGAAGAGCGGCAGCAACGGATGCCGCATCTTCGCTTGTAAGTTCGGCGCTCCGCCGCGCGGCCCGCACTTCGGGGGCCGCTGTCAGCAGCAGTCGTACCGGAGCATCGGGGGCAACCACCGTCGTGATGTCACGCCCTTCGACGACGACTCCGGGGGCTGTCGCTTCGCCGATCAGGCGGCGAAAGGCGGCATTCACGCTGTCACGAACGGCCGGTACACGGGCGACAGCGCTCACTGCGGCTGCCACCCGAGGCTCCCGAATCGCCGACGTGACATCGGTTTCGCCGACCCGCACCCAGTACAGGTCGGGGTCGAGCGAGATGGCATAGGGAAAAACAGTTGCGGCATCCGCAATCGCCGAAGCATCTGCGGTATCGACGTTCTCATCCAGCGCGTACCAGGCAAGCGCGCGGTAGGCAGCACCGGTGTCGAGGTATCCGAAGCCGAGCTTTCGAGCCACCTCTTTCGAGACGCTCGACTTACCGCTGCCGGCGGGGCCGTCGATTGCGACGACAATCTGATCAGTCATGGAGGCTCGCAATCTTCCAGCCGCGGGCGGCAAGTCCTTCGGTCGCGCGCGTCACGACAGCCGGTTCCACGCTGATCTCAGCGAGGCCGAACTGGGCTCCCGGCGAGTGTTCGAGGCGCAGATCTTCGACGTTCACATCGAGCTCGCCAAGTTCACCGAACAGACGACCGAGCTGGCCGGCGGTGTCATCCACCATCACGACAACGGTTTCAAACCGGCGGTTCTGGCCGTGCTTTCCGGGCAGCCTTTCGACACCCAGATTTCCTTGACGGATGGCGTCGGCGACGGCACGTCGCGCACCTGGCTCGTCGGGCGCACGAAGAGCGTCAGCGAGCGTCGACAGGTCGGCAGCGAGTGCGTCGAGCACATCTACGACGGGCGCGGAATTTCCCTCGAGAATCTGCACCCAGAGCTCTGGGTCAGAGGCGGCAATGCGAGTCGTGTCGCGAACACCCTGACCTGCGAGCGACAGCGCGTCATCGGGAGCCGTGACAAAGCGTCCAGCGAGCAGAGAGGCGACAACCTGGGGCACGTGGGAGATGAGCGCCACCGAACGGTCGTGCTCTTCTGGACTCATCTCAACGAGCAGCGCACCGAGGTCGAGCGCGAGTCCTTCTACGAGCGAAAGGTCGGCGGGTGTCGTCTCTTCATCGCGGCAAACGACCCAGGGCCGTCCGCGGAAGATATCGGCGCGGGCGGCAATCGCTCCGCCGCGTTCGCGTCCTGCAAGGGGGTGTGAGCCGATGTATCGGGTCACGTCGACACCGTCGTTTCGGAGCTGCTGCAACGGCTCGAGTTTGATGCTCGCGACGTCGGTCACAACGGCATCCGGGTATGTCTGAAGTTCACGCGCGATCACGCTTGCCGTCACGTCGGGCGGAACAGCAACCACGATCAGGCCGGGCTTGTCATCAGGTGTCGCCCGGCGACCTGCGCCGTAGTCGACCGCGAGGCGTAGCTGCGCGGGAGACGCGTCTTCAAGAGCAACCTCGACGTCAAGCGCGCGAAGTGCGTGACCGATGCTTGATCCGAGGAGCCCAGCACCCACGATGCGAACAAGACCGCTGGTGCGTGCAGCAACGCGAGGGCGTACAGGTACGTTCTGCTCGCTCACTCGGTCTCCTGGTCCTGCGCTTCCTCCGCGCTCGTGTTGTGGCCGCGAGAAAGTGTCAAAAGCGCGCCCTGTTCAACTGTAGTCAATTCGCGGGCGCGCCCTACGGGCAACGACCCGAGGTGCAGCGGACCAAACTGGCGTCGCACCAGGTCAATCACCGGATGCCCCACCTCAGCCATCATGCGACGAACGATACGATTGCGGCCCGAGTGCAGGGTCAGCTCCACGAGGCTCGTGGCGTCTTCGCTGTCGCTGCCCGAGACGTCGATGACGCGTGCACGGTCAGCGGAGATCGGGCCATCTTCCAGCTCAATCCCCCGAGTGAGGGTTGCAACCGTCTGGCCGGTGACTTTTCCGCGCACCTTGGCGATGTAGACCTTGGTCACGCCGAAGGACGGGTGGGCGAGCACGTGCGCGAGTGCGCCGTCATTGGTGAGCAGTAAGAGACCGCTGGTCTCGGCATCCAATCGGCCCACGTTGAAGAGGCGCTCTTCCCAGTCCTGCGTGAAGCGACGAAGATCGGGGCGACTATGTTCGTCTTTCATCGTGCTGACAACGCCAGTGGGCTTGTTCAAGACGACATAGCGCTTGCTGGCGTCGAGCTGAATCGCAGTGCCGTCGACATCGACGAGATCAGTCTCAGGATCGATGCGCCGGCCGAGCTCCGTGACGACCTCGCCGTTCACTCGTACCCGACCGTCGACGATGTAGTTCTCGGCGACACGGCGCGATGCAACGCCCGCACCAGAGAGCACCTTTTGTAGGCGCACACCGTCGGTGCTGCGTTCGGGAGTGAGGTCTGTCATCGAATAACTTCCTGGTCAAATCCGTCAGCGCCATCAGACAGCAGCGGAGAAATGGGGGGCAGCTCGTCAAGCGAGTTGATGCCGAGATTCACGAGCAGCGCATCGGATGTGCCGTAAAGAATCGCGCCGGTTTCAGAATCGGTCGCAACCTCGGTGATGAGCCCGCGTGCTACCAGCGTACGCACTACAGAATCCACGTTCACTGCACGGATCGAAGCTACCTGCCCGCGAGAGACGGGTTGCTTGTACGCAATCACGGCAAGAGTCTCAAGCGCCGCCTGCGAAAGACGCGACGGCGACTGCGACGAAACGAATTCTGCGACCACCGGATCGAACTCGGCGCGCACGTAGAGGCGCCAGCCGCCACCAACTTCGCGAAGCTCAAATCCGCGCCGCCGGCCGCCACGCTCACCGTCGTAATCGGCGACGAGTTCTTCGATCGCCTGTCGCACCGCGGGCACGGGGGCCGCGATGGCGGTCGCAAGACTCACGAGGCTCTGTGGTTCATCGACCACGAGAAGGATCGCTTCGAGTCGGCCTGCAACATCATCGGTCATAATCTGCTCCCAGCGAGGCGAGGTTTTCGTCGGACCAGCGTTCTGCTGTCCAGCGCAAAGTCAGTTCGCCGAGCGGCTCGAGCTGCTCGAACGTCAAGGCTGCATGGCGATAAAGCTCGAGCACCGATAAGAACCTGGCCACGACCACGCCGGGCATTGATACGCCGGCGATCAGTTCACGAAAACTCACGGTGCCGGCATTTCGAAGAAACGTCACGACAATCGCTGCCTGCTCGCGAATACTCACGAGTGGGGCGTGAAGGTGGTCGAGCCCAACGATCGGAATCTCTTTCGGTGTCATCGCAAAGAGAGCAAGCGCGGCGAAGTCCCCCGCAGAGAGGGTCCAGACGAGCTCCGGGGTTGCTCGGCGGTATTTCTCTTCCAACCGCACCGAACGGGTGTGGCGGGCGTCTTCCCTCTGGAGCTTCTCCGCAAACCACGTCGATACGTCTTTGAAGGCTCGGTATTGCAGCAACCGCGCAAACAAGAGGTCGCGCGCTTCGAGTAGCGCGACCGACTCAGCATCGACAAACTCGCCCTGCGGCAGGAGCCCGGCGACTTTCATGTCGAGCAGCGTTGCCGCAACCACGAGAAAGCCGGATGCCTGTTCCATCTCTTCATCGGGATCCAGCGCCCGAAGATACGAAATGAACTCATCGGTCACCGTGCTGAGGGCAACCTCCGTGATATCGAGTTCGTGCTTTGAAATCAGCGTGAGCAAGAGGTCGAATGGACCATCAAACACGCCGAGCGATACGCGGAATCCTTCGGCTGTGGCTTCTGTTCCCGAATCGGGATCAGGCGACAGCGCCACGGGCCACCAGCTCCCGCGCCAGACGCAGGTACGCCTGCGCTGCGGGGTGCTCCGGAGCAAACTCGGTAATCGGCACACCGGCAACCGAGGCATCCGGAAACTTCACGGTGCGTCCGATCACGGTTTCAAGCACGTCATCGCCGAAGGCGTCGACGACCCGTTCGAGAACTTCACGCGAGTGGAGCGTGCGCGGGTCGTACATCGTCGCGACAACACCGTCGAGCGTGATCGAGGGGTTGAGGCGATCGCGCACCTTGTCGATCGTCTCAATCAGCAGCGCAACCCCACGGAGCGCAAAGAACTCGCACTCCAGAGGGATGAGCACACCATGACTTGCCGTCAACGCATTGACGGTGAGAAGGCCAAGCGACGGCTGGCAGTCGATGAGGATGACGTCATAGTCACCAGCGACTTTCCGGAGCACACGCGAGAGAATTGTCTCGCGTGCGACCTCATTGACGAGGTGCACTTCAGCGGCAGACAGATCGATGTTGGCCGGCATGATGTCGAGGCCAGGTACTGACGTCTGCACAATCACATCTTGCGGATCGCGCTTCGTGTCGAGCAGCAGATCGTAAATGGTCGGCATGTCATGGGTATCGATGCCGAGCCCTGCTGAAAGCGCACCCTGCGGGTCGAAGTCGATCGTCAAGACACGGCGACCATACTCGGCAAGAGCTGCGGCAAGGTTGATGGTCGTCGTCGTTTTACCGACGCCACCCTTTTGATTGCAAAGCGCAATGATGCGCGCGGGCCCATGTGAATCGAGTGCGGGCGGAGTCGCAAAACCCCGATAGGGGCGACCCGTCGCTCCCAGAGTGGCTGTCTCGCCCTTCTTCGGCGACTTAGCCGTGGACTTTGCTGCGCTGCCCGTCACCGTTCTCCTGCTCTCACGTACACGATCTTTTGATTCTACCGGCGCATAGGCTTTCGCAATACCTGGGCACACCGAGCGCGCTCAGACGAGCTAGAGGGCGCGAGGGTGAGACGTCGCGTAAACGTCGCGCAGGGCGTCGATCGACACGTGCGTGTAAATCTGCGTCGTTGCCACAGACGCGTGGCCGAGAAGCTCTTGCACCACACGCACGTCGGCTCCCCCCTGCAGCAGGTGGGTCGCAAACGAGTGCCGAAACGTGTGGGGAGATACGTGGGCCGAGAGGCCGGCGGTTTCAGCTGCAGCCTGGATGATAAGCCACACGCTCTGTCGCGAAAGAGGTGCACCCCGCACGCCAAGAAACAGGCGCGGCGTGCCCTTTCCCCGGCGCGCAAGCTCAGGGCGAGCACGAGTGAGGTACGCGTCGAGGGCAGTTCGAGCAAATGAGCCAACCGGCACCATGCGCTCTTTCGAGCCCTTACCGCGCACCCGAACAATGTCGGCGTCAGTGAGGTCATCAACGTCGAGCTGTACGAGCTCCGACACGCGAGCACCCGTCGCGTAGAGCATCTCCAAGAGAGCCCGGTCGCGGACGCCCGAAATGTTTGACACATCGGGGGCAGCAAGCAGTGCTTCGATCTGCTCGATCGTCAGCGCTTTCGGCAGTCGCTTCGGCTGTACCGGCGGCCGGAGCTTTCCCGTGGGGTCAGCCACCGCGGATCCTTCGGCACTCAGAAAGCGATGAAAGTTCCGCACCGACGATTGCAACCGCGCAAGACTCGAGGCCGCGGGCGGCGGCTCGGTATTCGCTCGCTCGGCCACGAAATCTGCGACGATCGCCGGGGTGACGGCATCCGAGTCTGCAATGTCGAGCGTCGTCAGCCACGACGTGTACACATCAAGGTCGCGACGATAGGCCGCGACCGTATGGTCCGACAGGCCTCGCTCAATCGCGACATGTCGCAGGTACGTATCGACAGCGCGATCGAGGTTCATGTCAGGATGCGGATGCTCCACGTCGCAAGCGTTCGGATGCCGCCAGCACGCCGACGCTCAGAATGCCATTTCGCATACGACCCGCGAGCACAGCAGAAACCGCCTCGTCGAGCGGCACCCACTCGGTGCGGATGTCGGCTTCCTCTTCGTCGCGGTCGAACGTCTCCTCAGTGGCGCTGAGTCCACGCGCCAAGAACACATGAATGACCTCGTCGTTGCCGCCGGGCGTTGTGAACACACTCACGAGTGGTTCCCACTCGCGTGCGACAACATCAACCTCTTCGGCGAGCTCGCGCTTGGCAGCTTCCATCGGAGGCTCACCTTCGACGTCGAGCAGTCCCGCGGGAATCTCCCAATCGCGGGTACGAATGGGGTGCCGATACTGCTGAATCAGCAGCACACGGTTTTCGTCGTCGAGCGCCACGACTGCGGCAGCGCCCGGGTGGTCGACGAACTGTCGCTCGAGCTCAGCACCGTTGTACCGGAACTTCTCACTTCGCACGTCCCACACGCGTCCCTCGTACACGAGCTCCGAGGCGACGATATCGGGCGTGACGTTTTCGTCGTGCAGATCAGCAGAAGACATCGACTAACCGCGATCCACGTCGAAGAGTTCGCTCGCGCGGTGGCGTTCGAGCGCTGCACTGACAAGGCCACGGAAGAGCGGATGCGGCGCCGTCGGACGCGACCGCAGCTCGGGGTGAGCCTGAGTTGCGATGTAGTACGGGTGCTTGTCTTTCGGAAGCTCCACATACTCGACGAGGTTGCGGTCGGGCGACAAGCCGGAGAAGACGAGACCCGCCTCGGCTAGCTGGTCACGGTACGCGTTGTTGACCTCGTAGCGGTGACGGTGACGCTCCGACACGAGGTCGTCGCCATAGACCTCTTCTGCGAGCGATCCCTCACGCAACTGCGCCGGGTAAAGACCCAGACGCATCGTGCCGCCCATGTCGCCGTGGTCGAGAATATCGACCTGCTCAGCCATCGTCGCAATCACAGGGAACTCGGTGTCGGGATCGAACTCGCTCGATGATGCGCCTTCAAGCCCCACCACATTGCGTGCATACTCCACAACCATGCACTGCAGGCCCAGGCAGATCCCGAGCGTCGGAATGCCCTGTTCTCGTGCGAATTTGAGCGCACCGAGCTTGCCTTCGATACCGCGGATGCCGAAACCACCGGGAACGATGATGCCATCGAGGTGTGCGAGTGCGCGTTCAGCGCCCTCTGGGGTTTCGCAGCTGTCGGAGGGAACCCAGTTCACTTTGACGTGCGTTTCCTGACCGAATCCGCCAGCTTTCAACGCTTCGGTGACCGAGAGATACGCATCCGGCAGGTCGATGTACTTACCTACGAGACCGATGGTCACTTCGTGCTTGGGGTTGTGCACGGCTTCGAGCAGACGACCCCAGCGAGTCCAGTCCACGTCTTCCGCCTTATCGATCCCGAGCGTCCGCACGATGTACTGATCAAGATTTTGATCGTGCAGCATCGTGGGGATGTCGTAAATACTCGGAACGTCAACAGCGTTGACTACAGCGTCTTCGTCGACGTCACACATGAGAGCGATCTTGCGCTTGTTCGACTCGGTCACCGGTCGGTCGCTGCGAAGCACGAGAGCATCAGGCTGAATACCGATCGAGCGAAGCGTTGCCACCGAGTGCTGCGTCGGCTTGGTCTTCTGCTCGCCCGACGCGCCCATGAACGGCACGAGTGACACGTGAACGAAGAAAACGTTCTGGCGCCCCAGTTCGTGACGAATCTGACGAGCTGACTCGATGAACGGCTGAGACTCGATGTCGCCGACAGTGCCACCGATTTCAGTGATGATGACGTCGGGCTTCGGCGTTTCATCGGCCTGCAACCGCATGCGGCGCTTGATCTCGTCGGTGATGTGCGGGATGACCTGCACAGTGTCGCCGAGATACTCGCCGCGGCGCTCTCGCGCGATCACCTGAGAATAAATCTGCCCGGTGGTCACGTTCGCGGCCTGACTCAACTGAATGTCGAGAAAGCGCTCGTAGTGTCCGATGTCGAGGTCTGTCTCAGCCCCGTCGTCGGTAACGAAGACCTCACCGTGCTGGAACGGGTTCATCGTTCCGGGGTCTACGTTGAGATACGGGTCAAGTTTCTGCATAACCACGCGTAAACCGCGTGCTGTCAGAAGGTTGCCGAGGCTTGCCGCCGTCAGGCCTTTACCCAAAGAAGAAACGACACCACCCGTCACAAAAATGTGCTTGGTCGTGTCGTTAGAAGAGGCCGCAGCAGGAGAGTCCGTCACGGGCTTCTATGCTATCAGCCCGTTATCGACTTGTGCTCGCCGACGATGAAGAAGCTGCCCCGAGGGCCAGAAGTTCACGCGCGTGAGTGAGAGCCGCTTCAGAGTCGTCGAGGCCTGACAGCAGTCGCGCCATTTCAGCTTCTCGGTCTCGGCCGTCAAGGCGTCGGACGCTGGATTCCGTCACGGTACCGTCGCTCGCTTTCACGACGCCGAGGTGGTTTCCCGCAAACGCCGCAACCTGGGCAAGGTGCGTCACAGCAATGACCTGTGCTGATTCTGCGAGCTTCGCGAGTCTCCGCCCGACTTCGATAGCCGCTGCCCCGCCGATACCAGCATCGACCTCATCGAACACGAAGGTCGGAACGGGGTCTGTGCCCGCGATGACGACTTCGATCGCGAGCATGACGCGACTGAGCTCTCCACCTGATGCGCTGCGAGCGACGGGGCGTGGGTCAGCGCCCGGGTGCGGCGCCAAGAGCAGTGCAACCTCATCGCGGCCTGTCGTGGTAGGTGCCGCCTCAGAAACTTCGACAACGACGCGTGCGTCCGGCAGCGCGAGGGCATGGAGCTCTTCAGTGACAGCGTCGGCAAGTCGCATCGCCGCATCCCGTCGATGCGCAGACAGTGCGCTGGCTGCCGAATCGAGGGCAGCGGATGCAGTTTCGCGCTCTGCCTCGAGCCGCGCGACCCTGTCATCGTCATCGTCGAGCTCGGTGAGGCGCGCCGATCCCTTCGCGAGCATCTCGATCGCCGCATCAATCGATCCGTGAGTGCGAACCAGTTCCCCGAGTACAGCGCGTCTTTCTTCAAGAGCGGCAAGTTCTGCCGGGGCCGCGTCGTCAAGATCTGCGAGGTAGCCAGCAAGCGTTGCCGCAAGATCGGTGGCGCGATATCCGAGGTCTGCCGCGGCCGCACCGGCTTCGGTGAGAATCGGATCATCAGCGCGTTCGAGGGTTCGGCGCACTTCAGCCAGAATCGTCACGACATCGGGCGAACCATCTTCGTTTGCCAGCATGGCGTGAGCTGTCGCGGCAGAGATTCGGAGCTCTTCCGCGTTCGCCAGTCGCTGTGCGCGCTCGGCCAACTCCGTGTCTTCTCCCGGCTGCGGATTGACCTGCTCGATTTCGGCGATCTGGGCTCGCAAGAGTGCAGCCTCTTCTGAGCGAGTCCCCCGATACGTCACGAGCGCGTCGAGTTCGTCGTCGATCTGCCGGTGGCGCGTGAAAGCGTCACGGTATTCACGGAGCGCCTCGGTAACCACTTCGCCGGCGAAGCGATCAAGGGCATCCCGCTGGGCGCTGGATGAGCGAAGCCGCAGTTGATCGGACTGCCCGTGCACGACAACGAGCTGATCGGCGAGCTCGGAGAGCACTCCTACCGGCACAACCCGACCGCCGACGCTCGCCCTACTGCGACCCTCGCGAGAAAGAGTGCGTGCCATCAGCAGCTCCGCACGCCCGTCACCCAACGCTTCGACATCACCGCCGGCGTCGCGGACGCGGTCCGCCACTGGGCCAGTCTCCGACACGAGCCAGGCACCGTCAACGGAGGCTTGCGCGGCTCCCGCACGTACAGCGCTCGAGTCAGCCCGATTACCGAGCAGTAGACCGAGGCCGCTCACGACCATAGTTTTACCAGCACCGGTCTCGCCGGTGATCGCGGTGAAACCGCGACCAATGGGCAACGTCGCGTCTGCGATCACGCCGAGGTCACGCAACCGCAGTTCTTCGATCACGAAGCGTCTCCGTCTGGTCCGCGCCAGCCCGTCACCGGCAGGTGGAACTTTCGAACGAGCCGGTCAGTAAACGATGCTGGATGCAGGCGAGCTAGCCGTACCGGACGGCTCGACTGACGCACAACGACGCGCGCACCCGGCGGGAGCTCGTGTGATCGGCGCCCATCACACCACAAAATCCCGGTGCCGTTCGTGCGCTGCAGCAGCTCGATGGCTATTCGCGCATCAGGGTTAATGACGAGGGGCTTCGCGAAAAGCGCGTGCGCTGACAGCGGTACGACCGCAATCGCTTGCACACCCGGCCAAATGACGGGGCCACCCGCTGAGAAGTTATAGGCCGTCGAACCGGTCGGAGTCGATACGACGATGCCGTCACATCCGAACGCGGTCAGTGGGCGTTCGTCGACCTCGACAACGACTTCCAGCATCCGTTCGCGTGACGCCTTTTCGACCGTTGCTTCGTTGAGCGCCCACGTCTCGTAGGTAACGTCGCCCGACGAGTCCTTGACTTGCACTGCGAGGGCGAGTCGTTCCTCGACGCGGTAATCGCGCGCGATGACACGTGCGACGGCGTCGTCCATATCGTCGCGTTCGATTTCTGCCAGAAAACCGACGTGTCCCATATTGATGCCGAGCACTGGTGCACTGACATCACGAACCAGCTCAGCAGCACGCAGTATTGTGCCGTCGCCCCCGAGCACAATCGCGAGCTCGATATCCGCGATATTCACGTCACGGCCAAGAATTGCAGGGTCGGTGTACTCGGGAAGTGCCGCAATCAGATCATCGCGATCGTCCGCCACAAAGACCGGACGCGCGCCAGCTGCGCTCAGCGCAGATGCTACCCGGACGGCTGCTAAAACGGTCTCCTCGCGCAGGGCGTGCGCGACAACCAAAATGTTGCGTACGGTCTCTGTCATCGACTTCCTGTCAGTTCGGTCACCGTGCGTATCCATTCTGTCGGATTCCCATCCGTTCCAGGTTTCAGGTGCACCACAAACTCCCGATTACCGTGGGTTCCCACAATCGGTGAAGAGATGACACCGTGAGTGGATAGACCGAGATCCCATGCTGCCCACAGCACCGTCGTCACCGCATCAGCCCGTACCGCGGGAGAGGTCACAAGGCCTCCCTTTACCGCTGTGCGCCCGGCTTCGAACTGCGGTTTCACTAGCAAGATGGCATCACCGTTGACAGCCATCACGTCTTTCAAAGCCGATAACACGTGCGTGAGCGAAATAAAGGAAAGGTCGGCGGTCACAAGATCGGGCACATCGTCTATTCCTGAGATACCCGCAAGCGACTCAGGTGTCATGTAGCGCACGTTGTAACCTTCGACGACGCTCACGCCCGAGTCTGCAGCGATGACAGGATCGATCTGGTCATGGCCGACGTCAGCCGCGATCACTCGGGCCGCCCCGCGCTCACGCAGCACTTGCGTAAAACCGCCTGTTGAGGCGCCAAGATCAAGCGCCACACGACCTTGAGGATCGACGCCGAACGAATCGAGCGCGGCAATGAGCTTATGAGCCGCGCGGCTCACGTAGTGATCGGATGCCGCGACCTCGAGCACTGCATCTTCGGACACGCGCGCTGAAGCTTTCACGACGGTGACTCCGTCGACGGAAACGAGCCCCGACGCAATGAGCGTCGCAGCTTGAGTTCGTGAACGCGCCAGGCCCGAAGCGGCCAGCGCCGCATCGAGACGCATCGTCACGATGAGCGGTTCTCGCCCGGGTTCGACTCCAGCCGACGAGCAAGATCGTCATGCAAGGACGCATACGACGATGCCCTGTCCCGCAGGGGCTGCTGCTCGATCACCTCAAGCGCAGAGAGCAAGTCTTCGGATACGACTACTGCATCCTCAACGTTCGACATATGCCCAGGATACGTGGCAAAACCGGATGCCGCCACGCGTGAAAAGGTCCAGTAAATGCGAAAAGGGCCACCCAGCGTTGGGTGGCCCTTTTCTTAAAAGAAGTCCGGCGGTGTCCTACTCTCCCACAGGGTCCCCCCTGCAGTACCATCGGCGCTGAGAGGCTTAGCTTCCGGGTTCGGAATGTGACCGGGCGTTTCCCTCTCGCTATGGCCGCCGAAACACTATTGATGTTTCAATCGTTCAAAAGCATGAGTTCCTGCAACTTTCATGCAGGCACAACACAGCATATGTGTGTTGTTCATGCGGTTCTCGACCGTACATCGAGAACCACTCAGTGGACGCGCACACCTTCAAAGAGGTTATGTGTTATCAAGTCATCGGCTTATTAGTACCGGTCAGCTACACGTGTTGCCACGCTTACACACCCGGCCTATCAACCCAGTAGTCTGGCTGGGAGCCTCTCACCCGAAGGTATGGAAATCTCATCTTGAGGCCGGCTTCCCGCTTAGATGCTTTCAGCGGTTATCCATCCCGAACGTAGCTAATCAGCGGTGCTCCTGGCGGAACAACTGACACACCAGAGGTTCGTCCAACCCGGTCCTCTCGTACTAGGGTCAGATCCTCTCAAATTTCCTACGCGCGCAGCGGATAGGGACCGAACTGTCTCACGACGTTCTAAACCCAGCTCGCGTACCGCTTTAATGGGCGAACAGCCCAACCCTTGGGACCTACTCCAGCCCCAGGATGCGACGAGCCGACATCGAGGTGCCAAACCATGCCGTCGATATGGACTCTTGGGCAAGATCAGCCTGTTATCCCCGAGGTACCTTTTATCCGTTGAGCGACAGCGCTTCCACAAGCCACTGCCGGATCACTAGTCCCGACTTTCGTCCCTGCTCGACCTGTCAGTCTCACAGTCAAGCTCCCTTGTGCACTTACACTCGCCATCTGATTGCCAACCAGATTGAGGGAACCTTTGGGCGCCTCCGTTACTTTTTGGGAGGCAACCGCCCCAGTTAAACTACCCACCAGGCACTGTCCCTGAACCGGATTACGGTTCGAAGTTAGATATCCAGAGTGACCAGAGTGGTATTTCAACAATGACTCCACATGAACTAGCGTCCCTGCTTCAAAGTCTCCCACCTATCCTACACAAGCCACACCGAACACCAATACCAAGCTGTAGTAAAGGTCACGGGGTCTTTCCGTCCTGCTGCGCGTAACGAGCATCTTTACTCGTAATGCAATTTCGCCGAGTTCGCGGTTGAGACAGTTGGGAAGTCGTTACGCCATTCGTGCAGGTCGGAACTTACCCGACAAGGAATTTCGCTACCTTAGGATGGTTATAGTTACCACCGCCGTTTACTGGGGCTTAAATTCTGAGCTTCGCTTACGCTGACCCTTCCTCTTAACCTTCCAGCACCGGGCAGGCGTCAGTCCGTATACATCGTCTTGCGACTTAGCACGGACCTGTGTTTTTAGTAAACAGTCGCTACCCACTAGTCTCTGCGGCCTCCAAACGCTTTCGGAGCAAGTCCTAATACGTCGAAGGCCCCCCTTCTCCCGAAGTTACGGGGGCATTTTGCCGAGTTCCTTAACCACGATTCTCTCGATCTCCTTGGTATTCTCTACCTGACCACCTGAGTCGGTTTAGGGTACGGGCGGCTTGAACCTCGCGTCGATGCTTTTCTTGGCAGCATAGGATCACCCACTTTTTATCCGCATCGTGTCTCAGCCTTCATGAGTGACGGATTTGCCTATCACTCGGCCTACGCACTTGCACCAGGACTACCATCGCCTGGCTTGGGCTACCTTCCTGCGTCACACCTGTTAATACGCTAACCGCACCAGCATGGGGTCATGCGCTAGCTCCAACGTCTCACCCCGAAGGGATCAATCAAAGGAATTCGGGCATTTAGCACCACTGGATTAGCTTGGGCGGTTCTTCGCCGGTACGGGAATATCAACCCGTTGTCCATCGACTACGCCTGTCGGCCTCGCCTTAGGTCCCGACTTACCCAGGGCAGATTAGCTTGACCCTGGAACCCTTGGTCTTTCGGAGGACGTGTTTCTCACACGTCTTTCGCTACTCATGCCTGCATTCTCACTCGTGTAGCCTCCACGGCTGGTTCACACCGCCGCTTCGCTGGCCACACGACGCTCTCCTACCCATCAATACGGCTGGACCACGAAGGCCTACCAAAAATATCAATGCCACAACTTCGGTGGCGTGCTTGAGCCCCGTTACATTGTCGGCGCGGAATCACTTGACCAGTGAGCTATTACGCACTCTTTCAAGGGTGGCTGCTTCTAAGCCAACCTCCTGGTTGTCAAAGCAACTCCACATCCTTTCCCACTTAGCACGCGCTTAGGGACCTTAGTTGGTGGTCTGGGTTGTTTCCCTCTCGACTATGAAGCTTATCCCCCACAGTCTCACTGCTGCGCTCTCACTTACCGGCATTCGGAGTTTGGCTGACGTCAGTAACCTTGTAGGGCCCATCGGCCATCCAGTAGCTCTACCTCCGGCAAGAAACACGCAACGCTGCACCTAAATGCATTTCGGAGAGAACCAGCTATCACGAAGTTTGATTGGCCTTTCACCCCTATCCACAGCTCATCCCCTCAGTTTTCAACCTAAGTGGGTTCGGTCCTCCACGACGTCTTACCGTCGCTTCAACCTGGCCATGGATAGATCACTTCGCTTCGGGTCTAGGACACGCGACTGAATCGCCCTATTCAGACTCGCTTTCGCTACGGCTACCCCACTCGGGTTAACCTCGCCACGTATCGCTAACTCGCAGGCTCATTCTTCAAAAGGCACGCTGTCACAGCTACTAAGGCTGCTCCAACGGTTTGTAAGCAAACGGTTTCAGGTACTATTTCACTCCCCTCCCGGGGTACTTTTCACCTTTCCCTCACGGTACTTGTCCGCTATCGGTCATCTGGGAGTATTTAGGCTTATCAGGTGGTCCTGACAGATTCACACGGGATTTCTCGGGCCCCGTGATACTTGGGATACTCTTCGCGCCAAGAATAAGCATTTCGACTACGGGATTTGCACCCTCTATGATTGGCCTTTCAATACCATTCGTCTATACTCACTTGTCACGCTCGCTGCTCGGCAGAGCAACATGAAAAGTCCCACAACCCCGAATACGCAACTCCTGCCGGATATCACACGTACTCGGTTTAGCCTGTTCCGGTTTCGCTCGCCACTACTAACGGAATCGCGGTTGCTTTCTCTTCCTGTGGGTACTGAGATGTTTCACTTCCCCACGTTCCCTCTACCCGCCCTATATATTCAGGCGGGAGTCACTAGGTCGGCACGCCGCCCAGCGGGGTTTCCCCATTCGGACACCCTCGGATCACAGTGTGCTTATCCACTCCCCGAGGCTTATCGCAGATTGCTACGTCCTTCTTCGGCTCCAGATGCCAAGGCATCCACCGTTTGCTCTTAAAGACTTGAAATCACATGAGTTTCGTCGAAATCGGTCTAGAAAAATCTAGATGAAATTGACTAATGATCTATAAAGATCATCTTTGTGAAACGATCCGAAGATCGTCTCTAAGATGCTCGCGTCCACTGTGTAGTTCTCAAAGTACGGGCGGTACCTTTCCCGCGTGCCGTCACCGGCCGCCAAAAAAGGCCCTGAAGTCCGTCGATTCCCGAAGAAATCATCCGGTCCCTCAGGACCCAACAGCGTGCAAGTGCCACAATCAATCACCATCGCCTTTCCAACCGTAAACGGCGTACTCAACTCCAGATCAATCCCGCGACACCCTGTCAAATGTTCCACCCATGAGCTACCAGTCGAGAACGTATGTCTCGAATCTGGCTCTGGAAGGTCCGAAGACCTCCAAGTGCTCCTTAGAAAGGAGGTGATCCAGCCGCACCTTCCGGTACGGCTACCTTGTTACGACTTAGTCCTAATTACCGATCCTACCTTCGACGGCTCCCTCCACAAGGGTTGGGCCACCGGCTTCAGGCATTACCGACTTTCATGACTTGACGGGCGGTGTGTACAAGACCCGGGAACGTATTCACCGCAGCGTTGCTGATCTGCGATTACTAGCGACTCCGACTTCATGAGGTCGAGTTGCAGACCTCAATCCGAACTGGGACCGGCTTTTTGGGATTCGCTCCACCTTACGGTATTGCAGCCCTTTGTACCGGCCATTGTAGCATGCGTGAAGCCCAAGACATAAGGGGCATGATGATTTGACGTCATCCCCACCTTCCTCCGAGTTGACCCCGGCAGTATCCCATGAGTTCCCACCATTACGTGCTGGCAACATAGAACGAGGGTTGCGCTCGTTGCGGGACTTAACCCAACATCTCACGACACGAGCTGACGACAACCATGCACCACCTGTTTACGAGTGTCCAAAGAGAACTACATTTCTGCAGCGTTCTCGTATATGTCAAGCCTTGGTAAGGTTCTTCGCGTTGCATCGAATTAATCCGCATGCTCCGCCGCTTGTGCGGGTCCCCGTCAATTCCTTTGAGTTTTAGCCTTGCGGCCGTACTCCCCAGGCGGGGAACTTAATGCGTTAGCTGCGTCACGGAATCCGTGGAATGGACCCCACAACTAGTTCCCAACGTTTACGGGGTGGACTACCAGGGTATCTAAGCCTGTTTGCTCCCCACCCTTTCGCTCCTCAGCGTCAGTTACGGCCCAGAGATCTGCCTTCGCCATCGGTGTTCCTCCTGATATCTGCGCATTCCACCGCTACACCAGGAATTCCAATCTCCCCTACCGCACTCTAGTCTGCCCGTACCCACTGCAGGCTGGAGGTTGAGCCTCCAGTTTTCACAGCAGACGCGACAAACCGCCTACGAGCTCTTTACGCCCAATAATTCCGGATAACGCTTGCGCCCTACGTATTACCGCGGCTGCTGGCACGTAGTTAGCCGGCGCTTTTTCTGCAAGTACCGTCACTTTCGCTTCTTCCTTGCTAAAAGAGGTTTACAACCCGAAGGCCGTCGTCCCTCACGCGGCGTTGCTGCATCAGGCTTGCGCCCATTGTGCAATATTCCCCACTGCTGCCTCCCGTAGGAGTCTGGGCCGTGTCTCAGTCCCAGTGTGGCCGGTCACCCTCTCAGGCCGGCTACCCGTCGACGCCTTGGTGAGCCATTACCTCACCAACAAGCTGATAGGCCGCGAGCTCATCCCTGACCGAAATTCTTTCCAACTACTGAAGATGCCTTCGCAGTTCATATCCGGTATTAGACGCCGTTTCCAGCGCTTATCCCAGAGTCAGGGGCAGATTGCTCACGTGTTACTCACCCGTTCGCCACTGATCCAGCAGAGCAAGCTCCACCTTCACCGTTCGACTTGCATGTGTTAAGCACGCCGCCAGCGTTCATCCTGAGCCAGGATCAAACTCTCCGTAAAAGAAAAATGCATACAACAACCGGAAAAAGGTCGAAGCAGCGAGTTTGAACTGACCAAAAGGATGTCATTACTGACAATCCGTTACCAGCCCGAAGACTGGATTTTTGATCCAAAGGAATCTCATCTCGCCGAAACGAGATAGAGGTTATTTGGCATTTGACAAGTGCACGCTGTTGAGTTCTCAAGGATCGGATGCTCCCACTTTCCAGCCTCTCGGCCTTCCACGCAGGGCAACTTCTCTATCTTATTCTCTATAAACGCTTTGTCAAATTCACTTTGTTCGAATTCAATTCGTACTTAGTGAATTAAAAGCAATTCATAAAGGAAGAGTATTCGCTCCGACTAAGCATTAAAGCTTGCAGCCGGGGCAACTTCTCTATCTTACCCTTCTCTCTCTTCGTGTCAAATCAGCATACCGTGACTGTTTTAGCGTCAGCAGCAGCACTCCTTGACAACTTCGAGGAGTTGGGAACCTCATCCTAGTCCTAGCGGACAGGCCGATCAATGATCAGTTTTTGGAGGAGGTTTGGTTCTCCGCTTGAGGGGGCTGGGGGCCTTTCGGCCTCTCCGCTTTCCCCCTGTGGGGCGAACAAGTAAGACATTACGTGGCTCTCAGCCGCGCCGCAAATCACGCGTGCGCCCCTGGCGTGTCGCGCACTTCAGCCGCCGCTTTTCCGCGGCGAAACAGCGATATCTCACGCCGCACCGTTACCGCGAGGCACAGTGCAATCGTTCCCAATCCCCACACAGCCGCGGCGGGAGGCAACACCTGATATGCCAGGTGCGCCACAGTGAACTCCGCATCGAGCGGACCGAGCATCATCAAGCCGCCTAGCCATGCGAATCCCAGCACCAGCGGCAACGACAGCCACCAGAACACTCGCACCCACTGCGGTACCTCACGCGGAGAGATGACCGGGGTGCGACGACGCAGCCAAAGCACGGCCCAAATAGCGAGCACGATAAGTCCCAACGCACTGGAACCGTGCTGTAGCCATTTGTAACCGACCATTGGCCCCCACTGGCCTTCGAGCATCGGAAGAAGTGCGCTCCCCCACCGTCCCTCGTGAGTGAACGCGTCCCATGCCAGGTGAGATGCCACACCGAGCGCGAGAGAAGTAAATAGAAGCAGGAGCCCAGATATACCCCCGCGAAATGTCTCCCGCGCTCCGTCCAATGACGTGCTCGTGAGCCACTGCGTGGGCAACCGCCACGCAAGAAGTGCAGGAAGGAGTTCAACGGCCGCCGGTCGCATCACGCATCGCCAGAGCAGCAGAAGAACTAGAGCTGCGACGGCAGTGAGAGGTAGCCACGCCCATGTATGCGTCACGTTGTATGTCAACGGGGTGCCACGAAGGAACAGCGGAAGGTCCGGGGTCATCGCCCCTATAGCTATCGCCGCCGGAACCAGGGGTGTGCGCAAGAATGGAAGCGCAACGACAGCATGACTCGGCGTGAACGGCATAGGGGCTTAGCTTTCGACGAAGATGCCCGCGAGAGTTTTCTTTCCTCGACGCAGAACGCTCACGCCTCCCGGTAGCGCGCCGTCGACTACGGCGTTCTCGTCGTCAACGCGTACTCCGTCGACGCTGACTCCACCCTGCGCGATCGCGCGGCGAGCTTCCGAAAGGCTCGACACCAGCCCGGTTTCAACAAGCGCCTGCAAAACAGTGACGCCGGGGGCCGCAACGAGATTCGGTAGCTCATCGAGTGCAGAACGAAGAGTTGCGGCATCCAACGTCGTGAGATCACCCTTGCCGAAGAGCGCATCGGATGCTGCGACCACCGCGTCGGTCGCTACTTTGCCGTGAACGGTAACGCACACCTCGTATGCAAGACGTTTCTGCGCAGCACGCCGGAAGGGTTCGGTTTCGACGAGATGTTCGTACTCTTCGATCTCGGCCTTGCTCAGGAATGTGAACACCTTCAGCCGTGAGCACACATCGGCATCGAGCGTGTTGAGCCAGAACTGGTACATCCGGTACGGGCTGCACATCTCGGGGTCAAGCCAAATGGCATTCCCCTCGCTCTTGCCAAACTTGGTGCCATCGCTGTTCGTGATCAGCGGCGTGCCCAGCGCGTGCACCGAGACGCCTTCTGCCCGATGAATGAGGTCGGTACCACTCGTGAGGTTTCCCCACTGGTCTGAACCACCGGTCTGCAACCTGCAGTCGTATTGACGGTAGAGCTCGAGGTAATCCAAGCCTTGCAGCACCTGGTAGCTGAACTCGGTGTAGCTGATGCCCGCGTCGGAATTCAAACGTGCGCTGACGGCATCCTTTTTAATCATCGTTCCGACGCGGTAGTACTTTCCCACCTCGCGCAAGAAGTCGATAGCGCTTAACGGAGCCGTCCAATCGAGATTGTTGACGATGCGTGCGGGGTTATCGCCTTCAAAGCTCAAAAAGCGCTCGACCTGAGCGCGAAGGCTTCCCACCCACTCGCCCACAGTCTCTCGAGTGTTCAAGGTGCGTTCCGCCGTTGGGCGTGGGTCGCCGACCAGACCGGTAGAGCCGCCTACGAGACCGAGGGGCCGGTGTCCGGCAAGCTGAAGTCGGCGCATCGTCAACAACTGAACGAGGTTTCCGAGATGAAGACTAGGCGCAGTGGGATCGAACCCGCAGTAATACGTAATTGGATCGCCACCGAGCATCTCTCGCAGTGCGTGTTCATCTGTCGAGACGTGGATGAGTCCTCGCCAAACCAGTTCGTCCCAGACATTCTCGAACGCAGGATCGTTGGCGGGGGTGAGGGCGCTCACAGTGGCGCTTTCATTGGGGGCGGCTGACACGATACGAGGCTATCAGCGGGGCTCGGTGCGTTTGAGCTAGAGCGCCGTGCGGTATGCCCACCACACGAGGAAAGCTGCCGCGAGCGCAATGACCCAGCTCAGCAGGCTTCCGACGAGAAAGTACTCAGCTCGATTGCCGTGAGCGGTGTCTCGTGAGATCTCCGGAAAACGCACGATACCCTTCGCGGCGAACACTGCCGCGATAAGCGTGTATGCGCCAGCCAGTGCGAGCGCGACAACGAGAATGCGTTCAAGCGGGCCGATCAAGCGTCCTCCGCGGAGAACACCATCTTGAGCCGGCGCGTCGCTGTCAGAGGAAAGTGCGGCGTTCTCGCTTCGAAGGCCGGAGCGTACGACGACGTTCGCGGACTCCAGCAGGAAGACGCCCACCCCCACCACGAGAATCACCAAATCCAATGAGACGGGACCTGCGGGCGTCACAAGCTGCCAGATAGTCCCCCAGGGTCCGCTCTCCGAGCGTTCGCCGAAGCCTACGACAGCTACCGCGCTCACCGTAGCCACCCCCACGACAGGCAAGAAACCGGCTCGGCCGCCACCGGCGCTCGGCATCAGAAGAAGCCACACGGTCGCGACTGCTGACGCAGCCATGGCGTACGCGAGAGCATCGGCCGCAGCAGCGACCACGAGAAGCACCACGAACGCGCAAGCGCTGACCCAGACTCGACTTCGGCGAGGAACGAACTGCCGGACGAGATCTGCGGCGCCTACCGCCAACAGCATGAGGCCCGCGAATATCATTTCCACTCCCCCGAAAGTTCAACGAAAGTTGCAACGAGTGCGGCAGCACCAGAGTGAGAGAGGGTTTGCGAGACGGCGGACTGAGTGATGTTTTCGGATGCTGCCAACTCTCGCTGAGTGCGCCCACGACACCGCCCGTAGGTGAGTCGGCGCGCGCGCGCGCTCATGCCGTCGATGAGCTGATCGCGAACGAGCGCATAGGCGTTCGCGAGCTTGACCGCGTCTTGGACCGACGAGCTCTCATCTGAATCGGCGACCACCCGTGTTCGCGCTGCGGGCACAGCTCGCTGTTGCAACGCGCGCGCCTCGTCGATCGCGCGACGTGCGGCCCACCATGCCGGCCCATCCGGAATCGATCCGCCAGCTGCGGGTACCGATCGGATTTCACCGATTCCCAGGCCAAACCGGCACTGCACATCAGCCGGAAGCGCGAGGCGAAGCAACAGAATCGCACTGAGAGCCATCTCGACGGTTTCGTAGATCCCCTGCTGTTCATCACCGACCGTAGGCGTGAGCCGCTGGATGGCTCCGGGTCCGAACTCGTCGACTTCGGCGATGATCGCGTCAAGAGTCTGCTGCGCGGATGCACGGTCTGGCAACGACCGCGATCCGACGATGTCGGCAATCACCGTGACACTCATGCAATCAGTATATCTCTAATCTTTTATGAATATAAGAGATAATCTGATGAGCACTGTTAGGCCGCGCCGAGGGAACGTGCCGCCTCGGTTGCCCGCGCAATAAGTTCGCTTCGCTGCTCAGCAACTCGTACTGGCGCGGTGCCGCCGACGCCGGTACGCGACGCAACTGAGCCTTCGATCGTCAGCACTTCGCGGACTTCGGGCGTCAGAAGCGGCGATACCGACGCCAGCAAGGTGTCGGTCACAGCATCCAATTCGATCCCGTTCAGCTCGCACGCCTTGACGAGGGCTCCAGAAATTTCATGGGCATCGCGAAATGGCACACCGCGCTTCACCAGCCACTCCGCCACATCTGTCGCAAGAGAAAAGCCCTGCGGAGCAAGCTCTGCCATACGATCGGTGTGAAAACGAAGCGTCGCGACCATTCCCGCGACGGCCGGGAGCGTCACCTCGAGTGTCACGATGGAGTCGAACACCGGCTCTTTGTCTTCTTGGAGATCACGGTTGTATGCGATCGGTAGACCCTTCAGCGTGGCAAGGAGTCCAGCGAGATTACCGATCAGACGCCCGGACTTTCCGCGGGCTAGCTCGGCGATATCGGGATTCTTCTTCTGCGGCATGATGCTTGAGCCGGTGGAGTAGCCGTCATCGAGCGTGACGAAACCGAACTCGCGCGTGTTCCAGAGGATGACATCCTCGGCGAGACGCGAGAGGTCGACGCCGATCATCGCAGCGATGAATGCAAACTCGGCAACGACATCACGCGAGGATGTGCCATCAAGTGAGTTCTCCGCGGGACGCGAGAGTCCGAGTTCATCTGCAACGAGCTGTGGGTCAAGGCCCAGAGTTGCTCCGGCGAGCGCGCCTCCGCCGTACGGCGACACCGAGGCGCGAACCGACCAGTCACGCAGGCGTTCCAGCTCGCGAACCAACGGCCATGCGTGGGCCTGAAGATGATGAGCGAGCAATATGGGCTGCGCGTGCTGAAGATGCGTTCGTCCGGGCATGATCGCTTCGGGGTGAGCTTCTGCCTGCGACACGAGTGCGTCTATGACACGCAGGATATCCCGAGAAATCGTGCGAGCGTGATCAAGCAGATACAACCGCACAAGAGTGGCTATCTGATCGTTACGGCTACGTCCGGCGCGAAGCTTTCCCCCAAGGTCCGACCCGACCTCACGAATAAGTGCTGCTTCGAGCGCACCATGTACGTCTTCGTCGGTGGGCGCCGGCTGCAGCGAGCCATCAGCAAAAGCGGCGCTCAAAGCATCCAACCCGGCGTGCATGCGGCGAGCTTCGTCTTCGTCCAGGTAACCCGCCGCGGCGAGCGCGGTGGCGTGAGCATGCGAGCCCGCAATGTCATACGGAGCGAGCTGCCAGTCGAAGTGTGTCGAGCGGCTGAGAGCGGCAAGCTCCGGCGACGGCCCCGAGGCGAATCGTGCTCCCCAGAGAGCTCCCTCGTTTGTACCCTGTGTTTCGCTCATCATTCCAGCCTACTGACCTTCGGCCCCGGAGCCAGGCGCCGCGAGAGCATATTCGAGAGGTTCTCGAGAGGACCACGTCCGACAACGAGCGCCCACAGCATGCATGCCAGCAAAACGGCGATAGTCAGCGGCCAGAACGGCTCGAGCCCCCGGAATCCCCAGAGATCCGTCGTCGCACCAAGCGCAATCTGCGCCCACACCGCCCATACGACCACCTGCAACGAGTAGGCGGTGAGCGGCATCGTCCCAGCGGCACGAAGTGGAAGAAAAACCCACCGCAGTGCCGTTCGACAGATCAGAATGCATGCACCAATGGCGGCAACAGCCACGCCGCCCGAGGCGATCACTTCGAGAATTCCACCGGAGTGGGCATCCGCCGTCCATACGGATGCAAGAAACCACGCTCCGGCATCCGTGGGTGCTCCGTTCATGTCATACGTCACTGGCCCGGCTGGATACACAGCAGCGAGGGAGTAACCGACGACGGCAGCGAGAGAGCCGATAAGAAGAGCACCGACCTGCACGCGTGTGCGTGACAGATCAAGACGACCGAGCGCGAGCCCCGTGATGAGAAAAATGCTCCACACCGGGAATGGGTAAGCCCAGCCGATAAGGAGCCCGATAGCAGAATCTGTTGCGCCTCCCCAACCGAACAGTGCCTCAATCGCGGCGACAAGGAACGGCATCGTGACAGTGAGAATCGCGGCGATGGCGAGAAGTGCACGTGGACGCACCCCGAGGAGCGGCATAGCCAGGCAAAAGAGCACAGCGTACGCAGGCAAAATCACGTAGATCGGCACGCCAGTGAAGATCAGGATGACGCCAAGCACCCACAAGAACGCAGCGCGGACACCGAGCCGCTGTCGCGCGATTTTTCGGGCCAGTCCGACAACGGGGGTGGCTCCCCCGGTGACCAGAGCGATCGAGACCCCCGCGAGAGTCGCGAACAAAATCGCCGATCGCCCGTTGACGACGTCGAGCCACGTCTCAGGCTCTGCCGCATCGAACGCGTCGATAGTGAGCAGATGAGCAGCGAACATACCGATGAGCGCGAGACCGCGAGCAAGATCGATACCGCCGAGGCGTTTCGCTCCCCCGAGACGCCGCCATGCTCGAGCTGCGGCAGAGCCGTCGACTACTGCTGGCGAAGCAGCCACACGAGGAGTGCCTTCTGCGCGTGCAGCCTGTTCTCTGCTTCATCCCACACGACCGACTGCGGTCCGTCGATGACCGACGCATCGACTTCGTAGCCCCGGTCTGCCGGAAGGCAGTGGATGAAGATGGCCCCAGGATCGGCGAGCGACATGGTCTCGTCAGTCACCTTGTACTCAGACAGGTCTCGCAACCGGGCGAGCTTCTCTTCTTCTTTGCCCATCGACACCCAGGTGTCGGTGACGATCACGTCAGCGCCCGCCGCGGCTTCGTTGGCATCCGTCATCAGCGTGACTGACCCACCGGTCTCGGCAGCGCGACGGTCTGCAGCAGCAACGACGTCTTCGCGGGGCGCGTACGACTCGGGAGACGTGACACGAACATGCATACCCGCGGTGACGCCGGCAAGCATGTACGAGTGCGCCATGTTGCTACGTCCATCACCGAAGAATGACAGCGTCAGGCCCTTGAGGTCACCCTTGTGCTCGCGAATCGTCAGCAGATCGGCAAGCAGTTGGCAGGGATGAAAATCATCGCTGAGAGCATTGATCACAGGGACGCTGGTGCCCTTCGCCATCGACTCGAGACCGGCTTGTGCATACGTGCGCCACACGATCGCCGCGACCTGTCGCTCAAGAACGCGGGCGGTGTCAGAGGGCGTCTCTTTTCCGCCGAGCTGACTGTTCGCTGTCGAGATGATCAGCGGTGAACCGCCGAGATCTGCAATCCCCACGGCAAAGGAGACGCGCGTGCGCGTCGATGATTTGTCGAAGATGACGGCGACTGTCTGCGGCCCAGCGAGTGGCTTGACCTGCCAGCGGTCCTTCTTAAGCTCGAGTGCGAGATCGAGAATCTCGGACTGCTCAGCACTCGTCAGATCGTCATCACGCAGCAAATGCCGAGTCATGCGGGGACCTCCTCAGCAGTATCGAAATCCGCCGCGACGAGTGCTTTTTCAACAGCGCGCAACGCCACAGCAAAACGTTCGGCGAACTCGTCGATCTCAACGTCGCCAATCGTCAGCGGCGGAGCGATCCTCACAGTGCTGTCGTTGGCAGCATTCACGATAAGTCCGGCTTGCTGCGCTGCGGCAACGATCTCTTTGGCAACCGGGCGCCTCAGTGCAACGCCGATGAGCAATCCTGCGCCCCGGCATCCCGCAACCAACGGGGAGTCGATGGCCGCGATCGCTGCCCTGATCTGAGGTCCACGCTCGCGAGCATTTTCGACGAGCCCAGCCTGCTCGATCTCGCCGAGCACTGCGCTGGCAACGGCAGTACCCAGAGCGTTGCCGCCGTAGGTGGATCCGTGCGTACCAGGGTAGAAGAGCTCACTGGCGGCGCCGAAGGTGACAAGCGCACCGATCGGGAATCCTCCGCCGATGCCCTTGGCGAGCGTGATCGCGTCGGGAGTGATTCCAGCGTGTTGAAAACCGAACCACTCTCCAGTGCGCCCGGCTCCTGTCTGGATCTCATCAATGATGAGAAGCGCGCCGTGCGCCGTGGTCAACTCTCGCGCGGCTTGCAGATAGCCTTCGGGCAGTTCGAGAACTCCTGCTTCGCCCTTGATCGGCTCCACAAACAACGCGGCCACGCGGTCATCCATCGCAGCTTCGAGCGCTTCGATCGTGGAGTCAATGAATTCGACGCCCGGAACCATCGGCGCGAACGGTGCCTGCATTGCGGGTTTCCCTGTGAGAGCAAGGGTCCCCATCGTGCGCCCGTGGAAGGCTTCCTTGAGCGCAAGGATGCGTGACCGTTCAGCGCCCGACTCGGATGGTCCGCCGTGAAGACGAGCAAGCTTGAACGCAGCTTCGTTTGCTTCGGCACCCGAGTTGCTGAAATATACGCGCCCCTCGGCACCAGTGCCCGCGAGTCGCTTCAATCGCGCTGCGAGCTCGAGCTGTGGCGGGGTGGCGAAGTAGTTCGATACGTGTGTCAACGTTGCCGCCTGCGTCGCAACGGCTTCGACGAAGACGGGATGCGCGTGGCCCAGCGAATTGACCGCTATTCCGCCGAGAAAATCGAGGTAGCGGTTGCCCTCGGCATCCCATAGCCATGCGCCTTCACCGCGCACGAACAGTGCCATCCGGTCACCTGCATTGCGTACGAGGTCGCGCTTCGCGTCCTCTAGCCAGTCAGTCATCCCTTCACCACCTCGGTTCCAATTCCTTTATGAGTAAACAGTTCAACGAGCACGGAGTGCGGTATGCGACCGTCGATAATCGCCGCCGTTTCGACATTTCCCTCGACAGCCTCAAGGCACGCCTGCATCTTGGGGATCATTCCCGACTGCAGTCGCGGCATAAGCTCGCGAAGCTCAGTCGACGTCAGATGCGACACGAGAGAGTCTCGGTTCGGCCAGTCGGCATATAGACCTGCGACGTCCGTCAAAACGACCAGCTTCGTCGCTTCGAGGGCCACGGCGAGCGCCGCCGCAGCAGCATCGGCATTCACGTTGAGCGACTGACCGGGATTATCGATGTCGGGTGCGATCGATGACACCACCGGGACACGGCCCGCCGCGATCTGATCAAGCACCGGCTGCGGATCAACTTCGACGACATCTCCGACTCGTCCGAGGCTGTGCTCGGCGCCATCAACGAAGACCGCACGCTGGCGCCCTCCGAACAAGCCAGCGTCCTCGCCCGAGAGGCCAGCGGCCACGGGGCCGTGCGCGTTGATCTTCGCAACAAGTTGCGGGTTGATCTGGCCGGTGAGCACCATTCGGACAACGCTGATCGCCTCAGTGCTCGTGACGCGGTAGCCGCCCTTGAACTCGCTGGGGATCGCAAGCCGGTCGAGCATATTCGAAATCTGCGGCCCGCCACCATGCACGACAACAGGCTTGATGCCGACATAGCGCAGATACGCCATGTCTTCGGCGAAGGCATCCTGCAACTCTTCTGACACCATCGCATTGCCGCCGTATTTGATCACGATGATCTGGTCGGAGTAGCGCTTGAGCCACGGAAGCGAGTCGATCAGAGTCTGCGCTTTCGCGCTCGCTTCAGCGGGATCTGTGTCTTGAATATCTATATTTGTCATGACGAGTAGGCGCTATTTTCGTGAACGTAGTCGTGCGTGAGGTCGTTGGTAAGAATTGTCGCTGACGAATCACCGATTTTTAGATCGATGAGAACATCAGTTGCCCGTGGCGTGAGGTCAACATCCTCTCGAGGGCGATCCGGGCCGCCTTCAGCGCAGACACGGACCCCGTTCATCCATACGTCGACGTTGTACGGGTCGAATTCGGCATCGGTCGTCCCGATGGCGGCGAGCACACGCCCCCAGTTGGCGTCATTGCCGAAAATCGCTGCCTTGAAGAGGTTGTTGCGAGCAACCGAGCGACCGACTTCTACGGCTTCGTCTTCGGATGCCGCGTGCTCGACACGAATCGTGATGTTGTGACTTGCGCCCTCGGCGTCGGCCTGTAATTGCTTCGAAAGGTCGAGGCACACCTCTGCGAGCGCCGCGGCAAACGCATCAGCGTCGGGTGAAATACCGGATGCGCCAGAGACCATCAGCGTCACCTGATCATTGGTCGACATGCACCCGTCGGAGTCGAGGCGGTCAAAGCTCGTGCGAGTCGCGGCACGCAGATACGCATCGGCGTTCGATGAATCAATGACAGCGTCGGTCGTGATGACAACGAGCATCGTCGCAAGACCGGGAGCCAACATCCCGGCACCCTTGGCCATCCCACCGATCGTCCAACCGTCGCGAGAGACGACGGAACGCTTGGCCTTTGAGTCGGTGGTCATGATGGCTTCGGATGCCGCGACCCCGCCGTCAACGCTCAATTGTTCGATTCCGCGCGCTACGCCCTCGAGCACACGGGAGCGAAAAATCTCGTCGCCCGTACCGATAAGTCCTGTCGAGCACACCAGAATGTCGCCCGGGCTCACGCCCAGTAGGGATGCCGTCTTCTCAGCTGTCTGATGAGTTGTTTGAAATCCGAATGAACCGGTGAAGCAATTTGCGCCCCCCGAATTGAGCACGATTGCTTCGACGACGCCGTCAGCGACAGCCTGCTGAGACCAAATAATGGGGTTGGCCTTCGCCCGGTTGCTCGTGAAGACAGCGGCGCCAACTTTGAGCGGCCCATCGTTGACGACGACGGCGACGTCCGGTTTTCCCGTTGATTTGAGGCCGACGGTAACTCCTGATGCGGTAAAACCTTGGGCTGCAGTGACGCTCACGGCGCGACTCCGTTCATGCTGAGTGCCCGGTCTTCGGGAAGACCCAGGGCAATATTCATGGATTGGATGGCAGCTCCAGCGGTGCCCTTCACAAGATTGTCGACAGCGGCCACGACGACGACCCGCCCCGCGTCACGGTCAATCGCGAGCCCGATTAGAGCTGTATTCGCCCCGATGACGTCAGCGGTACGCGGGAACTGGCCCTCCGGGAGTAACTGAACGAACGCCTCACCGTTGTATGCGTCTTCCCACGCGGCGCGAAGGTCCGCGTCGCTCACTCCTGGTGCTATCGGCGCACTGGAGGTCGCGAGAATTCCCCGCGCCATAGGAACGAGTACTGGAGTGAATGAAATCCTTGGGTCGGGAGCCCCGGCCGCAATCAGGGCTTGCCTGATCTCCGGGATATGACGGTGTGTGCCGCCGACGGCATATGGGTTTGCCGATCCGAGAATCTCACTCGCAAGAAGCTTCGTCTTGAGGCTCTTGCCTGCCCCCGACGGGCCGACAGCCAGCACGCTCACGATGCCGGCGGGGTCGATGACGCCCGCAGACACACCCGGAGCCATACTCAAACTCACCGTCGACGCGTTGCAACCCGGAGCTGCGATACGCGTCGCACCGATGAGATTCTCTCGCTGTTTGCCTGTGCCCACCGGCAACTCTGGAACGCCGTAGGTCCAGGGCTCGTGAAATGGGCCACTGTAGAAGCGATCCCACTCGGTCTCAGATACGAGCCGGTGATCTGCTCCCGCATCGATGACGAGAGGGGTGCCACCGAGCGAATCTGTGTACTGGCCCGACTGGCCGTGCGGAAGCGCAAGAAAAACGATGTCGTGGCCGGCCAGGATCTCGGGCGTCGTCTCTTGAATTGTGAGATGCGCGAGCGAACGCAGGTGCGGCTGATGCTGCACGAGCGGCTGTCCTGCCGTCGAGTGGGCAGTTACGGTGCGAATTTCTACATCGGGATGCGCAGCGAGGAGACGAAGAATTTCTCCTCCTGCATAGCCGGAGGCGCCGGATACAGCGACCGAATACGTCATGGATTCCACCTTAGAGTCTGGAGACAAGAGCCTGAGACGGCGACGCCCACACTCCTCCCGAAGGCGGATGCGCGCAGTCGCCTAGAGTCGGCGGCCGTCCAGACGTCGGCGCGCGCTAACCACGCTCGAAACGAGCGAAAGAGAGAAAGGCACAGCCGATGGCATGAAGCGACGATATCGGCATGCGTACGCCGTGCGCAAATCACGAAGCCGTGGCCACGAGCATTCCCCGAAGGACCGATTGCCGCGCGCGAGCCACAGCCGCGACCGTCAGAAGAGCGGCGATGACCCCCCAGATAGCCAGACCGATCGCGGCGGAGAGCACCGCATGCAGTGATCCGCCCACGAGAGCCTGAGCACCCTGCAATGCAAGGCTGAGCGGAAGGAACCCCAGTGCGCTCTCGCTGGAATGAGGCGCCAGGGTTCCCGAGGCGACGAGCTGGAGTCCGAGTGCAACAACCGATACCACGAGACCCGCACGCCCCATCAACGCAACCAGCGCTTGATGAAGGAGAGCAAAAGCCATAGCGGCGACCACTGTGAAAGCGAAGGCGACACCAAGACGCGTTGCTGGAATCCCAACGATAACGATCGCAATCCACACCAGAACCGCCTGCACGAATCCCACGGCGACTGCGACCATCGCACTGTCCGCCGCGATGCGCAGAGCTGACACAGCGGTAGTGAGTCGTGTTCGCGAGAACGGTGCCACCACGAGGAAGGTCGCAAGCGCACCTAGCCACAACGCGACCGGCACCACGGCGCCGAGAGTTGCTGCACGGGCGGTCGTCGGGCCAGCCACAGACGTGACGTCAGCGGTGATGGGCGTCGACACGACTGCCGCGATCGACTTCTGCTGCGCCGCGGAGTAGTCCGGTATGTCAGCTGAAATGGTGTCTAGATCATCGACAACAGTGCCCGTGGCAGCCCCGAGCTCGCCGAGATCTGTTGAAAGTGTCGCTATGCCGGTACCGATCGCCTCGGAGACCTCTGCGGTGTCACCGACATAGCCGTCCAGCGTCGTGAGGCCACGTGCAACCGGGCCACTCACATCAGCGAGGACAGCATCGGCTGCCGCGACACCCACTGCGTACTCGGCGTCGTTTGCGAGCGAGCCTCCCTGTTCGTACAGCTGAGATGCCATCCCGTCCACTTCGTCTTGCAGTGCGACTACGGTGCCCAGGAGATCACTCATCGGTGCTGTCGGATCAGCCCGAATCGCGGCCTCAAGCTCGGCGAGCGCATCGGCGGTCAGCGTCTGGGCGGCAGCGAGCTCGCTGGCGCGTAAGGATCGTTCGCCGAGTGCTTCAGCGAGTTGAGCAGAACCGGCTGCTCCATCCGCGCTGAGACGGCCAAGATCACGTGCGCCGTCCGGAAGCAGACCGAGCACATCCCTGATATCCGCTAGGCCCGTCGCCAGGTCCTCGGAATATCCTGCAATCGTGCCAGCACCGGTGGACGCGGCATCCGTATCGTCAGCGATTTTCGATAGACCCCCACCTATTTCGCCGATGCCGGTATGCAGTTGCGCGAACGAGTCGAGCGTCCCAGAAATGTAGGCGGTCGTGATCGTTGTCGATACACCATTCGGTATGCGCTCGGCGACCGCATCCGCGATGACTCCGCCGGCATAGCCGTGAGCCGTACTCGTCTTGACCGAGATCGTTGCCGCCGCTGGGGTGTCAGACGAGATCGTGGCCACAGACTTCGAAAAGTCGGTGGGAATCGTGACGACAGCAACGTACGTGCCGTCGTCTAACCCCGTGGAAGCGGTCGCGGTGTCGGTCAGTGTCC
Source organism: Microbacterium endophyticum (assembly GCF_011047135.1). Taxonomy (NCBI): domain Bacteria; kingdom Bacillati; phylum Actinomycetota; class Actinomycetes; order Micrococcales; family Microbacteriaceae; genus Microbacterium; species Microbacterium endophyticum. Next base: position 377,115 of record NZ_CP049255.1, read on the forward strand.
AGTCGACACCGTTATCTGTCGTGACAAGATTTTCCGTCAACAACTTGCCCGCTATTACGGGTGAGTCCGTGGTGAGTCCGACGGGAACGTCCAGGTTGACGACTGCGACCGGAATCGACTGATCCGCACTCCGAGGCACAAGGGCCAGCACGATGAGAAGCGGCGCCAGCACCGCCACGGCAACAACAATGAGGACTCTTGTTCTGCGGGCTCCCACTTCGGGTGCGCCGACCATGCTCCACAGGGCGCTCATGCGCGGTGTCCTTTCGTTGCGGTGCCGGCATACTCGTCGAGCGCGACCATAACGACATGACGGTCGGTCATGGGCGACTCAACGGATGCAGCAACAACAAGGGTGGTGTCGGTACGAGCGCGAGACACCATGACGGCAACCAGCGCGTTCGCGGCGATTTTGCCCGTCGCATCGATTGCGACCAGACGCGACGATGGGGCTAGCGCCGCCGCGACGTCGAGACTCCACAGCTGAGTGTCGGTGAGCGAACCGACGGGCGTTGAAAGCTCGATCATCGAATGCGCATCGTCGGATACCGCATTCAGCAGGTGATCGTAGGTCTCCGCGGCTTCGGCCACCAGCGCGTCACGCTCGTGGCTGGCACGCGCGGCATCACGCATCCGCGCACGAAGCCGCTCGTGCACGGTCTCGCCTCCCGGCGCATCGGGCACTGCGGGCACGAATCGGCACTCTTTCGAAATCGCTGCACGTTCGAAAGGAACGAGACGGCCAAACACGCTCAGATCTCCCACGGTATCGGCGGCGCGGCCCGCAATCGCCGCTACCACGGCGCCCGAGTGCTCGCCTTCTACGAGTACGACGTCGTGCTCGGAAGCCCGGAAACTCACCGGTGCACTCTGAACCACGGAGAGCCCATCAGCCCAGATGCTAGCGCTCTGATCGCCGCCGTCTTTCACCCACTCGCGTTGGCGCAGCATCCGCTGCACGACTTCACCCTCGATGTCGGCGTTCGGCAGCGCTCTATCGAGCCACTTCGGCACCCACCAGGCTTTGTCGCCGAGCAGCGCCATAACGGCGGGGATGAAGGTCATACGCACGATAAACGCGTCGATGAGAACGCCGATAGCAAGTGCGAACGCGATCGGTTGGATCAGCGCGGCACTACCCGGGACGAACGAAAAGAAGACGGAAAACATAATGAGGGCGGCCGCTGTGATGACTCGAGCGGATGCCGAGAATCCCTGCAGCACCGCAGTGCGCGCACTACCGGTCTCAAAGAACTGTTCCCGCATTCTCGACACGAGGAACACGTGGTAGTCCATTGCTAGTCCGAACAGGACTGCCATCACGAGAATTGGCATGAAGCTCACGACTGGGCCCACTTTCGCGACGCCGATAAGGGACGCACCGAATCCCATTTCGAAGACCAAACGAGTGACTCCCAGCGCACCTCCCACAGTCAGGAGATATCCCACGGTCGCCGACAGCGGTACGGCGATTGAGCGGAACATGATCGTCAGGAGAAGCAGACAGAGTCCCACGACCACGACACCGAACGGCAAGAGCGCAGCGTTGAGGCGCGCTGAAATATCGACCCCGAGCGCCGTCGAGCCAGTGACTTCGAAAGTGAACCCGTTCTTCTTTTCGAAGGAAGGTGCGAGATCTCGAAGGGTGGCCACAAGGTCGGCGGTCGCAGCGGAGGACGGCGAACTTTTCGGAGTGACTGAAAGCACTGCGAAATCGAACGCTTCGTTGGGCGTCGCCTGAGAAACCGCCGCCACGTTCGCAACACCCGCGAACTCAGCATCGAGCGCATCAAGGGCTTTCTCGATATCGAGCGTGTGGGATATATCGGCTGTGACGACGAGTGGACCATTGAACCCAGGACCGAATCCCTCGTCGAGCAGGTCATACGCCACCCTCGCGGGGCTTCCTGGGGGATCATACCCAGCGTCAGGAAGTGTGAGTCGAGCACCGAATGCTGGAATGGCAGCGGCTCCGAGGCATCCGACCACCAGAAGAATCGCCACGATGGGTGTTGCTGTCACGCCTCGCACCCAGATGGGTGGTCGTGATTCTCGCGGAGTGCGTTGCCGACGCCGCACGCGAGGGCGAAGTGCTCCGCCGAAAACCGCGAGCAGTGCCGGCAACAGCGTGAGCGCAACAGCGAGTGCACCCATCACCGCGACGGCCGCGCCCAATCCCATCACCGTGAGGAAAGGAATGCCTGCCACAGAGAGCCCGACCAGCGCGATCATCACTGTGATCCCCGCGAAAACAACCGCTGTGCCCGCGGTAGCCGTGGCGACCGCCACTGATTGCCGAGGGCTCATTCCTGCACGCATCTGCGCGCGGTGACGCGACGTTATGAGAAGTGAGTAGTCGATACCCACCGCAAGCCCCAACATCGTCGCGAGCAGTGGCGCAGTCTGCGAAACCGGTACGAAGGACGCAGTGATGAGGATGGCGCTTGAAGCGAAGCCGACACCGAGCAGGGCGGTGAGCAGCGGAATCCCCGCCGCGACGAGTGAACCGAACGTCAGGGCCAAAACGAGAAAGGCGATGGCGATTCCGAAGAGCTCGGTGAAGTTCGTCGACGACGCCGTCGCTTCCAATCCGGAGTAGGCGACTTTCAGTCCCGCCTCGCTCGCAGGTTGCATCGCAGATTCCGCGTCCGCGACGACGGCGTTGCTTGCTGTAGCGGATGACAGTTGGAGCGCGATGAAAGCCATCGATTTGTCCGAAGAAACCTGAGTGGCTTCTCCTGTGCCCGCGGCCGATGAACCTGCGGCCGCCATGGGGAATGGACACGTCACAGATTTCACCGCGGAAAGGGAGGCGAGCGCTTCACACGCCGTCGACACGACGTCCGCATCGTCGCTGATGTCACCGCCGTCGGAAGCTTGCACGATGACGCGTGCGCTGGCCCCGCTAAGTTGGGGAAAACGCTGCTCAAGAGTCTCAAGAGCCTCTTGAGCCTGGGTACCCGGAATCGTGAATGAGGGCTCGAGATTGCTCGAGCCGCCTCGAACGCCGGCGATGGTGCCAAGTCCAACCGCAAGAACAAGCCAGGCGACGATCACCCACCAGCGATACTTCGCAGAAAAACGGCCTACCCGATAGAGCAACGATGACATCGTCGCGTCCTCCCCGTGGAAGCGCACGCAGGTCGTGCCCCCCGCCGAAGCGTAGCGCAAACCGTGCTACGAGTTCGATCCCCGGCTACTCCAGCACGCGCGAAGCCCCCAGCGGCTACTCCCGAAGGTGTGCGCTGAAGACTTCTTGCGCACGTGTGACTCCGCCCAGTTTTGCTTCCGTGGCTTCTGCCGCGGTCAGCGTGCGATCGGACGCCCGGAAGCGCAATGCGAACGTAAGGCTCTTCTCGCCCGCGTCAACTCCCTGGCCGCGATAGTCGTCGACGAGACGCACTGACTCGAGCAGGTCACCCGCGCCCGCGGCGAGAGCTGCCTGTACTTCAGCCGCCGGCACATCAGCGCCAACAACGAGCGAGACATCCTGTGTTGCCGCGGGATAGCTCGACAGTGATGCCGCAACGACCCGTTCTCCCGCAAGCGAAACCACGAGATCGAGGTCCAACTCAGCGACTGCGACGCGCCCGTGAAGATCGGATGCCTCAACCACAGCAGGCAGCAGCTCCCCGACGTAGCCAACCTCGGTACCGTTGACGCTCAGCGTCCCGGCCCGACCCGGGTGAAGAGCCGCGCGCGTTGTCTGAGATACATCGATCGTCACACCTGCCGCGTTCGCGATGACTCGCACAGCATCGAGCGCGTCGGCGACACCCGCGACCTCAGCGGCACGACCGGGTTGCTTCGGCTGGGTATTTCCGGCGACAAGCATTGCCAAGTAACGGTGCTGCGGCGGAATTGATGCGTCGAGCTCAGTGAGCGTTGCAGCATCGGGTCGAGCCCCAAGCGGCGGGACCGCGCGAGTGCCATATGCCACTCCCGGCTTCGGCAAGAAAACCGATCCCGTCTCGAAGACAGCCACGTCGGTCAACCCGCGCGACACGTTGCGATGTGCGATATCGATCAGGCCGGGCACGAGAGAGCGACGAAGGAATGGAGTTTGACCGTCAAGCGGGTTGGCGAGCGCGATGCTCGGCAGGTGCGAGCCGGCCGCCGAACTATGCAGATCGTTGAGCGCCTCGGTGGTGAAGGGGAACGCCTGCACTTCGGTGTATCCCGCGGCGGCGAGAGAATTCAAGACCCGGCGACGCGCGCTCTGAACCGAAGTCAGACCACGACCCGACGGCGGGGTCGGCAGCACCGATGGCACGCGGTCGAGACCGTGGATTCGCGCAACTTCTTCAGCAAGAGTCCACTTGTCGGTGAGATCTGGACGCCACGATGGCGGTGTGATCTGCCATGAAGTCGCCTGCTCCTCGACGGAGCAGCCGATGAGCTCCAGCGCGTGGCGCACTTCGTCATCGGAGTATTCGACGCCGATGAGACCGCTCACGAAGCCTTCTGGCAGGGTCAGCGGCGTTGGAGACCACTGTGCGTAGACAGCCCCGCCGATGGCGTCGAGGCTCCCGCCCGCGTACTCCACCATGAGCTCCGCCGCGCGCTGTGCCGCCACGAACGGAATGCGTGGGTCAACACCACGCTCAAAGCGCCTCGATGCCTCAGAGGGCAGCTTGTGACGACGCGCGGTTCTCGCAATCGAGACGGTGTCAAAAATCGCAGCCTCGATGAGAACGTTGCGGGTCGACGACGTCATCTCCGTCGTGCCGCCGCCCATCACGCCCGCGAGGCCGACGGGACCCGAGTCATCAGTGATGAGTAGGTCTTCGGTGTGCAGCGCACGGACTTGACCATCGAGTGTCTCGAGCTTCTCCCCCGCTTCGGCACGTCGCACGGTCAATCCGCCACGCAGCTTGTCGAGGTCATAGCCGTGGATCGGCTGACCGAGCTCGATCATCACGTAGTTGGTGATATCGACGAGCACGCCGAGCGAGCGGATGCCCGCGAGCGCAAGACGCGTAATCATCCACGTGGGAGTCGGGCGCGAAGCATCCACATCACGCACAACGCGCGCGACGAGTTCAGTTGCCCCGGCGCGGCCTCGGATTGGTGCACGATCATCGATCACGATCGGAAAGCCATCACCCGGGTGAAGCTCTGTCGTCGGGCGCAATCCGGGGTCGCGGAACGCAGCACCGGTCGCGTGCGAATACTCACGTGCCGCGCCGCGAATCGACAGAGCGTATCCGCGGTCAGGGGTCACATTGATGTCGACGGCGACATCATCGAGCCCGAGCAACGCGATTGCGTCGGTACCTACCGGAGCGTCGAGCCCGAGTTCGACCAGCCGCAGGATGCCGGAGTGCTCCTGACCAAGACCCAGCTCTTTCGCCGACGCGATCATGCCGTCAGAGACATGCCCATAGGTTTTTCGCGCTGCAATCGGGAAGGGCCCAGGAAGAACCGATCCCGGCAGGGTCACGACAACCTTGTCGCCGGCAAAGAAGTTGCCCGCGCCGCATACGATTCCGCGCACGCCGCCGTTGTCGGCACCCACATCGACCTGGCACCAACGAATCGTCTTGCCGTTGGTCTGAGGCTCTTCAATGAACTCCAGCACTTCTCCCACGACGATCGGGCCCTCGAGCTCGAAATCGTGCACATCTTCTTCTTCGAACCCGACGGACACGAATGCTTCGAGGATCTCTTCGGGCGTTGCACCCGCCGGTACCTCAACGAACTCACGCAACCACGACAGCGGAACGCGCATTACACCACCATCCCGAACTGCTCGCTGAAACGTACATCGCCTTCGGCCATGTCACGCATGTCCTGCACATCGCTCCGGAACATCAGCGTCCGCTCGATGCCCATCCCGAACGCGAAACCGGAGTACACATCTGGATCTATGCCGGCCGCGCGCAGCACATTGGCGTTGACCATGCCGCATCCGCCCCATTCAATCCAGCGTGCACCGCCCTTAAACGTCGGGTGCCAAAGGTCAAGCTCTGCCGACGGCTCGGTGAACGGAAAGTAGTTGGTCCGAAAGCGCGTCTTGGCCTCGGGCCCGAACAGAACCTTCGCAGCGTGGTCGAGCGTGCCTTTGAGGTTTGCCATCGTGATGCCCTTATCGATGACGAGACCCTCGAACTGAGTGAACGCAGGAAGATGCGTCGCGTCGAACTCGTCGGTGCGGTAGACCCGCCCCGGGCACAGGATATAAATCGGCAGCTCGCGGTCAAGCATCGAGCGCACCTGCACGGGACTTGTGTGGGTCCGCATAACGAGGTGTCGATCAACCGGATCGACGAAAAATGTGTCTTGCATCTGACGCGCGGGGTGATCGACGTCGAAGTTCAGCGCATCGAAGTTGAACCACTCGTGCTCGAGCTCCGGGCCCTCAGCAATTTCCCACCCCATGCCGACGAAGAGATCGGAAATTTCTTCCTGGAGCAGCGAAATCGGATGCCGCGCTCCGATGCGCGCGCGGTGTGGCTGCGCCGTGATGTCGATGCGTTCAGCATCCAAGCGCGCAGCAGTTTCCGCAGCCGCGAGCTCTCTCTCCCGCGCGGCAAGAGCTTGATTGACGCGACCGCGCGCGCCACCGACGAGCTTGCCGAACTCCGCTTTACGTGCGGGCTCAACATTTCGCAGTTGCGCGTTCAGTTGCGCAAGCGGCGAGACATCGCCTGCGTGCGCCGAACGGGCAGCTTTCAATGTGACGGTGTCGGAAGCCGTTGAAATTGCGGCGAGCGCCGCATCGACGGCAGCCTCAACTGCTTCGGGCGAGATAACGGGGGAATCGGGTGTGTCGGACACGAGAGACGAGTCTACCGAGGGTGCGTCGAACCTTCGGCCTCTGCAGCCGTGATCGCTTGATCCGGATCAACATCGACAGAGGAATTCGCTGTCATGCGCCCACCACCGCTCGCCGTGCGCTTAGACAGCCAGCGTGCAAACCACGACAGTGTGAGGTTGATCGCCAAGTAGATCAACAGAGTCACGGCGAACAGCGAGAAGAGGTAGCGATTGCCGTAGTAGCTTCCGAGATTATTCATATTGGTGCGAATGATCTCGTTGTACCCGACGATGTAGCCGAGTGATGTGTCTTTCAACAGCACGACGAGCTGCGCCACGATGATCGGTAGCATCTGTCGGAAGGCCTGAGGGAATTCGACGAGCATCTTCGATTGAAATTCGCGCATTCCGACGCTCAGCGCGGCCTCGCGCTGCCCACGTGGCAGAGCGACAAGCCCTGCCCTCAACGCCTCGCCGATGAGAGTTCCGTTGTAGATGATGAGCGCAATGACCACTGCGCCGAGCGACCCCGTCGATGCCACGAGCAGGATGAAGAGCATCATGAGCAGCACGGGCATGCCGCGGAAGAATTCGATCACCCATGCCGTGGGAATGCGCACCCACGCAATAGCGGAGCTGCGCAAAAGCGACAGCACGATCCCGAGTGGGATTGCGCCCAGGGTTGCGAGCCCGGCTGCGCGGAGAGTGCCGAGCACACCCTCTCCGATGAACGTCCACACCTGGGGATCCGAGAAGATGTCCCAGCGAGTGCCGTCAAACATGCCAGGAAGCGTGATACCCCCGGATTCACGAGGCGCTGCAAGCAGAATTACGAGCCACGCCAATCCCGCGGCAATGACCGCAAGCGAAATGATGGAGGCGATAAGCGACGCCCGACGAGCCTTCGGCCCTGGTGCATCGAAAAGGACACTTGTCATCGGCTCATCACCCAACGCTTTTCAATAATCCCGGCTGCGAATCCGAGCGGGACTGTAATTACGAGGTACAGCGCTGCGGCAATAAGCAAGATCGGAATCACGATGTTCCCGTTGTCGTTGGCGAGTTGGCGAGTAGTTGCAAAGAGCTCAACCACGAAGAACCCGCCCGCAACCGAAGTGTTCTTCGTCAGCGCGATGAAAACGTTGATGAGGGGCGGCACCGTCATGCGAAATGCCTGTGGCAAGACAACGAGGGTGACGGTGGTTCCAAAACCCAATCCGATGCTTCGCGCAGCCTCCGCTTGCCCCACGGGCACCCCGTTGATTCCGGAGCGCAATGCCTCCGCGACAAACGGTGATGTGTAGTAACTCAGCGCCACAAAAGCCAAGAGGAGATACGGCACACGCAACCCCAGCATCGGGAGTACAAACGCTGTGAAGAAGAACACAAGGGTCAACGGGGTGTTTCGAGCGATCTCCGTCCAGAACGCAGCGAACCAGCTCAGCACCGGCACCGGAGAGACGCGCATCGCGGCGATGAGTGTTCCGATGATAAGAGCCGTGATGCCCGAAACCACCAGAAGAAGCAGCGTCACGCGGAACCCCTCCCAGAATTCCGGCATGAGCGACCACAGCTGTTCCACCATGTGCTGTCCTCTCACAAATGATCAGGTGAAGTGCTGTCCGGGCCGAGACGCTCGGCCCGGACAGCGAACGCGCTAGTACCGGTCCGGAGTCGGCGGGTCGACGTAAGGCAGAACGGTGCCTGCCGTCTTGTTCCACGCTTCTTCGTAGCTGCCGTCTTCGTAGCTAGCCTCGAGAACGTCGTTTATCCACATTCTGAAGTCGGTGTCATCGAGCGCGAGACCGATTCCGTACGGCTCTTCGGTGAACGGTTCGCCAACAACCTTGAACTCGCCTTCGTTCTGAGCTGCAAGACCGGCGAGGATCACGTTGTCTGTAGACACAGCAACTACTGCACCATTTCGAAGTGGCTCGAGGCAGTTCGAGTAGGTATCGGTGAGAACGGGCTCAGCGCCGATCTCTTCCAGCATTGCCGCCGGAGTAGAGCCGGTAACTGAGCACACAGGCTGACCGACGAGATCATCTTCGCTGGTGATGTCCTCGTTGTCGGCAAGAACCAGAATCGACTGTCCTGCCATGTAGTACGGACCCGCGAATGAGACTACTTCTTTACGTTCATCGTTGATCGTGTAGGTCGCGATGACGAGATCGACCTGACCGTTCTCGATGAACGGCTCGCGGTTGGCGGAAACCGTTTCTTTCCACTCGATGTTCTCCTCGGAAATACCGAGCTCAGCCGCGATGATCTTTCCGATCTCGACGTCGAACCCCTCGGGCGTACCACTCGGGCCCATGAGCCCGAAAAGAGGCTGGTCGAATTTGGTGCCGATGGTGATTTTGCCAGCTTCGTTGAGCGCGGCCATCGTCGTGCCCTCTTCGAAGCTGACGTCGGCGGGAGCTGGTGCAGCGTCATCTCCGCTATCGGTACTGCCGGCGCAGGCAGAAAGAGCCAATGCGCCCACGGCAGCCAGTGCAATGAGGGGGGTTCTCATTCGCTTCATGTCTTCGTCCTTTGCTGTGTGCGGGCCGCTTGTGCCGCCCATCTTCGGTTCCCTGATGCTTATGGCATCCGGGTCGTATTAGTGCTCGAGGATTTTGGACAAAAAGTCCTGCGCCCTCTCGCTCTGAGGATTGGTGAAGAACTGCTCGGGTGTCGCTTCTTCGACGATCGCGCCATCCGCCATGAAGAGCACGCGGTCTGCCGCTTTACGGGCAAACCCCATTTCGTGGGTGACGACGATCATGGTCATGCCCTCTGTCGCGAGACCGACCATCACGTCGAGTACTTCGTTGATCATCTCGGGGTCGAGTGCGCTGGTCGGTTCGTCCATCAGGATGAGCTTGGGGTCCATCGCGAGCGAGCGGGCGATGGCGACTCTTTGCTGTTGTCCGCCCGAAAGTTGACTGGGCATCTTCTTCGCCTGGTTAGCGACACCGACACGGTCAAGCAACTGCATCGCTTTCTCGTTTGCCGCTTTCCTGCTCATCCCCCGCACTCTGACCGGCCCAAGAGTGACGTTTTCAAGCACCGTCTTATGAGCGAAGAGATTGAAGGATTGGAAGACCATCCCGACATCGGCGCGGAGTTGGGCGAGTTGTTTGCCTTCCTCAGGAAGGGCCTGTCCATCGATTGAAATACGACCAGCGTCGATCGTTTCGAGTCGATTGATCGCTCGGCAAAGAGTCGACTTACCGGAGCCCGACGGGCCGATAACGACGACGACCTCGCCGCGATTCACAACCGTCGAGATATCGCGTAGTACGTGCAGCTCACCGAAATGCTTATCGACATTTTCTATGACGACCAGCGGCTCACCCCGCCGTACGGTGATGTTCGACGTTCGTGGTGCTGGGTTTCCCGCATCAACCGATGACATAGGTAGACCATAGGTGGCTCTCAGTCGACACCCAAGGGGTTGACGAGAGCTTTACTTACACGTAACAGGGCGAACGATGGCGATTACGAGGAGGAGCGCTGTGCGAACGCGCTCTCGTACAAGCACACACTCGCGGCGCTCGCCAAGTTCAAGGACTCCGCCGAGCCGTAGATGGGAAGTCGGAGTGAAGCGTCAACAAGGCTGAGCGACTCTTCATCGAGGCCGCGCGCCTCGTTCCCAAATAGCCATGCTGTTGGCGCGGAGAGCATCTCGCGCGCTGCCAGAAAGTCCTCTCCGCCCACATCCGCGGCGATCACGCGGACACCCGCCGCGCGTGCACGCTCTACCACCGCCGGTAGTTCGACTCCGACACACACGGGTAGATGGAAAAGCGACCCGGTAGTCGCTCGCACGACTTTGGGATTGTAAAGATCGACGGTACGCCCGGTAAGGATGACAGCATCCGCTCCCGCGGCATCCGCAGCACGGATGATGGTTCCGAGGTTTCCAGGATCACGCACCTCTTGGCACACAGCGATAAGACGTGGGGATGCCGCGAACACGTCGCGCAGCGACGTCGGTGTTTGCCGGGCGACGGCGAGAATTCCCTGCGGAGTGACGGTATCTGCCATCGCGTCGAGTACCGCCTCAGTCGTGTAGACGACCTCTATTTCAGCATCGGCTGCTGCGTCCCGGAGCTCAACGTGTCGCTCCATCGCCGAGGGAGTTGCGAAAAGCTCCTCGACGCTATCCGGGCGATACGTCAAGACCTCGCGAGCGGCCTGCGGCCCTTCGAGCAGAAACAGCCCTGTTTCAGCTCGCGCGCTGCGTTTGTGGAGTTTGGCAACAGCGCGCACGCGCGGGGATCGCGGGTTCTCAAGCACGGCGCAAGTCTATGGCGAAACTTCACACCCAAACGACGAAGGGTGCCCCCTCGCGGGGACACCCTTCGTCGTTATGTGCAGCTACTACGCAGAAACCTTCGCAGCGTTGACGTCACTCGGGAGCGCCTTCTTGGCGGTCGCGACAAGTGAGGTGAACGTGGCCGGGTCGTTGACCGCGAGGTCAGCGAGCATGCGACGGTCTACCTGAACGCCGGCAGCACCCAGTCCCTGGATGAAGCGGTTGTAGGTGAGACCGTTCTGGCGGCTTGCAGCGTTGATGCGCTGGATCCACAGACGGCGGAAGTCGCCCTTGCGCTTGCGGCGGTCGCGGTAGGCGTAAACGAGCGAGTGAGTGACCTGCTCCTTAGCCTTGCGGTACAGACGCGAACGCTGGCCCCGGTAACCGGAGGCGCGCTCGAGAATGACGCGACGCTTTTTGTGGGCGTTGACGGCCCGCTTTACTCTTGCCATTTCTTATATTCCTAACGTGCTTCGGCGCTCAGCGACCGAGGAGCTTCTTGGCCATCTTGGTGTCAGCCTTGGACAGGACCTGGTCCTTGTTGAGGCGACGTGTGCGACGGCTCGACTTGCCCTCGAGGTTGTGGCGCATACCGGCCTGCTGCTTCTTGAGCTTTCCGCTGCCGGTGATCTTGAAGCGCTTCTTGGCACCCGAGTGGGTCTTCTGCTTCGGCATCTTCTCTTCCTTCGTTGTCATCCCGCGATGCGGGAGTCGGGGGGCCTACTCGGCAGCAGCCGGTGTGGGCTCGTCTGGGGTGGAGCGCGCCTGACGCGCGGCTTCCTTCGTGGCGGCACGCTGTGCGTTCTGCTCCGCCTTCGCCTCTGACTTGTTCTTATGCGGTGCAACGACCATGACCATGTTTCGACCGTCGATCGTCGGGTTCGACTCAACTGTGCCGAGATCGGCTACGTCCTCGGCGAACTTACGTAGAAGCTTCACGCCCTGTTCGGGACGCTGTTGCTCGCGTCCACGAAAGAGAATCATGGCCTTGACCTTGTCACCGGCTTGCAAGAAGCCCTCCGCGCGCTTGCGCTTGGTTTCGTAGTCGTGGGGCTCGATCTTCAGGCGGAAACGAACCTCTTTGAGAATCGTGTTGGCCTGATTACGTCGAGCTTCCTTAGCCTTCTGGGCGGCTTCGTACTTGAACTTCCCGTAGTCCATGATCTTGACCACAGGAGGCTTCGAGTTCGGAGCTACCTCGACGAGATCGAGATCTGCGTCCTGCGCGAGACGCAGGGCGACCTCGATGCGGACAACGCCGACCTGTTCGCCAGCCGGGCCCACGAGGCGTACCTCGGGAACGCGAATGCGGTCGTTGGTTCGGGGATCGCTGATGCGGAACTCCTCTTCGTGCGGTTTATGCCACCGCGACGAAGGGTTCGACGCGGGCGAAAACAGAATCATTCCACCCAGCGCGACCTAAAGCGTCGGCTTTACACACCCTGGACAACCTGTCTCATATGAGACAAGCGGAGTGCGATGACCCGGTAGCCTGGAACGGCAAGCGCGGGTGGGATGTAATCCACTTTCATCCGGAGCAAAACACTCCGGCGCTCGCACAGTCTAGCAGAGAGCACACCGTGGAATCGACTCAGCCGTCCGAAGAGCCTACCTTTACCCCAGACGAGCGCGAAGAGCGCTGGGAGGAACAGGATCGAGCTGCTTCTGCCGCGACGCGTGACATCGCAGATGTCCCCGCTGTGGAGATCATCACGACAGCTGCGGTTCACCTCATGAGTGCCGCAGCTGTGAAGCTCGGTCTCGCCGATGACCCGGACACCCAAACAGACCTCGACGAAGCGCGCAAGCTCATCAACGCGCTGGCGGGGCTCATCACCGCAGGCGCGCCCGAGATCAGTGACATGCACGCTCGCTCGCTTCGCGATGGCCTGCGCTCACTTCAGCTCGCCTTCCGCGAGGGCTCCGCGATTCCTGATCCCATCGGTAAAGCGCCGGGCGAGAAGTGGACCGGTCCCGTCATTTGAAGGAACTTTAGCTCGATGCGCGCAGTGTGACCTGCAGCGAATCAACCAGCGTCGCTATCCGGTCATCGGCTGCCCAGCGTCGGGCAAGCCGTGTCAGAACCGCATCGAGCTGCTCCTGAGCGAGTCCCGCGGCGAGATCCAGGCGCACAATTAGCTCAGGTCCCCGCAGGCGCCCCTCAGGGTCGCCGTCAGCGACCGCGAAATCGATCACTGACATCTCGGTCGAAATGCTTTCTTCAATCCCCGAGAAGACCTCTGACGACCGAAAACTGGGCTCCCACCGCTCCTCGTGAGCGAGCGCCCAAACAGCGGGGCGTCGCAAAACATATTCCGTAGGCGACCCGGGGTCGATCACGATCAAGTCGGTCTGCTCAGTCACGGCAGCTACCGCAGTCCGGCGCCCATCTGCCGGCACCGGGCGCGCCACCGCATCCCAGGACTTCATCGTTTCTACCGAGGTGAAAACCGGCATGACCGTGCGCCCGTCCGGTGCGCTCACTGTCACGATCGAGAGCTCTTGCGTTTTGTCAACGCGAAGTCCGTTCGGCGCCACCCCCTCTTCGCCCTTTTGGGCGACAAGCGGAATCAGCACGCGCGCAGCGCGATAGGACTCGATAATCGCAATGGAGTCCCGACCTTTTCCGCGCCGTGCCTGCAGCGCGGCGAGAAGTGCAGGGTCCGCAGCACCGGTATCGGCAGAATGAGTATTCGGCTCGAACTGGCGCCCCTCCCAGGGAACGCCCGCTGAATCACCGGGTACGCCCGAGCTGGATCCGTCAGCCTCCGGCGACATCAAGCGCTTCTGCCAGCGTGAAGGCACCGGCATAAAGCGCTTTGCCCACAATGGCACCCTCCACTCCGAGGGGTACGAGCTCACGTAGAGCGGCTATGTCATCGAGATTCGAAATTCCACCGGATGCCACGACAGGCTTCGGCGTGCGGGTTGCGACCTCGCGAAGCAGCTCAAGATTCGGCCCGCGCAACGTGCCGTCTTTCGTGACGTCCGTCACGACGTAGCGGCTGCATCCTGAGTTCTCGAGACGCTCAAGCACCGCCCAGAGGTCGCCACCGTCTCGCGTCCAGCCCCGCGCAGCCAGCGTCGTTCCGCGCACATCGAGACCGACCGCGACGGCATCACCGTAGCGGCTGATGACATCGGCTGCCCACTCGGGGTTCTCCAGCGCTGCGGTTCCGAGGTTGATCCGCGCCGCGCCCGAATCGAGGGCGGCTTCGAGCGAAGCATCGTCGCGGATGCCGCCCGACAGCTCTACCTGCACACCTTTCACCTGCTTGATTGCCCGACGAAGCACAGCGGTGTTGTTGCCGCGGCCAAATGCGGCGTCAAGGTCGACGAGGTGAATCCACTTCGCTCCTTGGCGAGCCCAGTCAACGGCGGCGTCGACAGGATCGCCGTATTCGGTTTCGCTGCCGGCCTCTCCTTGAGTGAGGCGGACTGCTTTGCCGCCGGCGACATCGACCGCAGGAAGCAGGGTCAACTCGGGTGTAGACGCAAAATCGTTCATAGCTCCTCGTGCAGACGCTGACGCGCGGTCGCGCGTCCCAGGGCACAAGCTGAGAGACTAGCCCGTAGGTAGCCCCTTGATCCAGTTGGAAAGCAGACGAATGCCTGCGGCCCCTGATTTCTCGGGGTGAAATTGTGTCGCGGACAACGGACCGTTCTCGACTGCGGCAAGGAATGGAGAGCCGTAGTCGCACCAGGTCAGAGCCGGTGACGGAAACGGCGGCATCGTTTCAAGGTGCCACGCCTGAGCGGCGAACGAGTGCACGAAGTAGAAGCGCTCGTGCTCGATGCCCCGGAAGAGCTGCGAATTCTCACCTGCACGAACGGTGTCCCATCCCATGTGCGGCAGAATCGGCGCGTCGAGCTCCGTCACGACTCCTGGCCACTGCCCCAGTCCCTCGGTGTCCTCGCCCCGCTCGACCCCGCGGCCAAAAAGTACCTGCATCCCGACGCAGATTCCGAGAACCGGACGCCCCCCGGCAAGGCGACGGTCAATGAGTTCGTCGCCTCGGCTCGCTCGCAGCGCGTCCATGACGGCGCGGTACGCACCGACTCCCGGAACAACGAGTCCGTCAGCATCGGTAACGAGCGCGCGATCTTTGGTAAGGCGGGCATCTGCACCAGCGGCGATGAGCGCCTTGACCGCTGAGTGCACGTTTCCCGAACCGTAGTCGAGAACTGCAACAACGGGCCTATCACTCACAGGGCACCTTTCGTGCTGGGAACACCCTCGATCAGTGGATCGAGGGACTTCGCTTGACGGAAAGCGCGGGCGAAGGCCTTATATTCCGCTTCCGCAATGTGATGAGGATCGCGTCCGCCCAGCACACGAATGTGCACTGTGAGAGCTGCGTGAAAACTGATCGCTTCGAAGCTGTGTCGCACCAGCGCGCCGGTGAAGTGCCCGCCAATTAAGTGGTGTTCGAAGCCAATCGGTTCCCCGGAGTGTACGAGGTAAGGGCGTCCGCTGATATCTACCACCGCCTGCGCGAGGGCTTCATCTAGCGGGACGAGGGCGTCACCGTAACGCGAGATACCCGCTTTATCGCCGAGGGCCGTGCGGATGGCTTGCCCGAGAACGATCGACACGTCTTCGACGGTGTGGTGAGCGTCGATGTGGGTATCACCGGAGGCGCGCACTGTCAGGTCGGTGAGCGAGTGCTTGGCGAAAGCAGTGAGCATGTGATCGAAAAACGGCACACTCGTGTCAATCGCGCTGCGGCCGCTACCGTCGAGATCGAGCTCGAGCTCGACATGAGATTCACTGGTTTCGCGGTGCACAGCGGCGGTTCTAGTAGCCACGGGAGTCGAGGACGTCATGAGCCTGAGTGTACCGACGCCAGCGCGTCGAGGAATGCCGTCGTCTCCTCATCAGTGCCTGCTGATACCCGCAAGTGACCGGGAATTCCGACATCACGGATGAGTACGCCACGGTCATAGAGCGCCTGCCATGTAACGGACGTATCTTCGACACCGCCGAAGAGCACGAAGTTGGTCCATGAAGCGTGTGCCTCATATCCGAGCGCCTCGACGGTGGCAGAAATACGGTCGCGCTGCGACACGATTTCGTCGACCATCTGCAGCATTACCGGTGCATGGCGAAGTGCCGCAGTAGCTGCAGCCTGCGTAAGGCTACTGAGGTGATAGGGAAGTCGTACGAGACGCAACGCATCTGTTACCGCCGGGTCTGCCGCGAGGTATCCCACTCGCGCGCCAGCGAACGCAAACGCCTTGCTCATTGTGCGCGACACGATGAGTCGTTCGCGACCCGGCAGTAGTGTCAGCGCCGATCGTTCCTCGCGAGGAGCGAACTCTTGATATGCCTCATCGACAACGACAATCCCTGGAGCGACCTCGTATACCGCCTCGATGACGTCGAGGGGCATCGGAGTACCCGTCGGGTTATTCGGAGAGCAGAGAAAGACCACATCGGGTGCGGCCTCTCGCACCTGCGATGCGGCGCTGTGAGCGGTCAGGGAAAAGTCAGAATCCCGCTGACCGGCAACCCATGCTGTCCCCGAAGCGCGGGCGAGCAAGGGGTACATCGAGTATGTGGGCGCAAAGCTCATTGCGCTTCGTCCTGGGCCGGCGAATGCTTGCAACACATGTTGCAGGACTTCATTCGAACCGTTTGCTGCCCAAATTTGATCTGCGGTCAAACCATGACCGAGATACTCCGCGAAGCCTTCTCGCAGTGCTGTGAATTCCCGGTCCGGATACCGGTTGATGTCACGAAGAGCCAGCGCAATCGAATCGAGGATGTCATCAGCAACATCAGCCGGGACTGGGTGCGTGTTCTCGTTGACGTTGAGCGCCACAGGGAGGGGCGCCTGAGGTGCACCGTAGGGGGTCATCCCGCGCAAGTCATCGCGGAGGGGCAGGTCTTCTAGACGAACGCTCACCCGCTCTATGGTACTTCCGCACCGCGGGTCCTCTTCAAAGTTGAGAGAGACGAGGTACCCGGCTATTGCGCTGCGGAGTATTCAGACGGAATAGCGAGCGTTTGACCTGCCGCGACCACGGCGCCATCGAGCGAGTTGAAACGGATGAGTGCATCGACGACATCGCGAGGATCAGCCGCCGGGGCGATCTCCTCAGCAATCGCCCAGAGCGTGTCACCTGTAGCGACAGTGATCGTCTCGAAAGTGCCAATAGCTGCACCGTTGTCACGTGAAGCAAGCGCTGATCCTCCACTGAGCAGCGCGAATGCCAACGCGACGGCGATCGGCGTCGCAGCAACCGACAGCAGAACGCGGCGTCCGCGCTGCGTCATACGCAAGCGTGTTGCAGTGTGACGCGTGGCTGGCGCGGTGGACAAGAAAGGTGATGCGCTGATCGTGGTCATTCTGACTCCCATCTGGCGAGGAAGTTTCGTACTGAGCACTCGGCCAGGAGCACTCAGTACGAACTTCTCTTCCGAAGCTATCTTCGATTTACAAAACAGTCAAGCTGCAACTACTTCGGAAACCGATCGAACGCGACACGCGGCACGTTGTGCATGTTCAGGCTCAAATACGGATACCGTTTCGATACACGGAGCACATCACCAACCTCCGACATTCGAATACCGCTGCCGGACGGCCGCGAGACGGGAGCCATCATCATGAGCGACACATCCGCCGGCGCACAGCGTCCGCAGACCCGTCGGCGCAAGAGCCTGAGCGACAAGCAGATCGCGATTCTCGAAGTTATTCAGCGCTCGATCAGCGCTCACGGGTACCCGCCGAGCATGCGCGAAATCGGTGACGCCGTGGGGCTCAAATCGTTGTCAAGCGTTACTCATCAGCTCAATCAACTTGAGTTGAGCGGCTACCTGCGGCGCGACGCTGGAAAGACTCGAGCAATGGAAGTATTGATCGATCTCCCCGGCGTTTCCGGCGAGAATCCAGCCGACTCAGCGCCGCCCGTCGGCGACGCCGCTCTTGTCCCGCTGGTGGGGCGGATTGCGGCCGGTGTTCCGATCACTGCGGAGCAGCAGGTCGATGAGATCTTTCCGCTCCCCCGCCAGCTCGTCGGAAAGGGCGATCTCTTCATGCTGAAGGTGTCGGGAGAGTCCATGATCGATGCCGCGATCTGTGACGGCGACTGGGTGGTCATTCGTTCGCAGCCAACAGCAAACAACGGCGACATCGTGGCCGCGATGCTCGACGGCGAAGCGACGGTCAAGGCATTCCGCCAGCGTGACGGCCACACCTGGCTGCTCCCCCGTAACAGCGCGTTCGAGCCTATCCTCGGTGACGAGGCCGTTGTCCTCGGGAAAGTCGTCGCAATCCTCCGCGCGGTGTAGCGCGATACCGAGAGATCGCTAGTCTGGGCGTCAACCAGGGGAAGGTTGAGCACATGACCACTGAGCTTGACGAGCTGCGAACGAAGATCGCGCTGTTGCAGGCCGAGAATGCGTCACTGCGAGATAGCTCTTTGACCGTGAGCAGTCAGAATGCTTTCAGCGAGAAGCGACGCCACAGTTGGTGGCGTGGACTCATCTCGGCGCTCTGCCTCACGATGGCGGCCGTCATCATTCCAGTGTCTGTCGTTGGCAGCTGGGCACGCGTGCAGCTCGTCGACGAAGACAGCTTCGTGTCGACGTTTGCCCCGCTGATCGATGATCCCGGAGTTCAGACAGTGATCATCGACCAGGCCACGGCGGCAATCGACAATGCCGTAGATATCGATGGGTTGACGAATGATCTTTTCGACGGACTCAGCACGCTGGATCTTCCGGCAGCGGCAAGCAGCGCGGTCGATCTTCTTCGCGCTCCCGCAGCTGCTGGCGTAAAGAGCCTCATCGAGTCGTCGATTTCGCAGATCGTTAGCTCTGATGCCTTTTCTTCTGTGTGGCGGACAGCACTAGAAGCAAGCCATAAATCGCTGGTAGCGGTGGCGACCAACGATGGGTCGGGAGCAGTCTCGATAGACGACAAAGGTCAGCTCGGCATCCAACTCGGACCAATCATCGAAGAACTCAAGACCCGAATGACCGACAGGGGCTTCAGTTTCGCCTCAGCGATCCCCGCGATCGACACGACGATCGTGATCGCGCAGTCCGATGCACTGCTAGCTCTCAGTGCGGTCTACAACCTCGCGGCAACCGTCGGCTACTGGCTGCCGTTCGCCGCCATGGCGATGTTGGCTATCGGCATTTTGATCGCACGGCGACGAACAACTGCCCTCATGGGTGCCGGAATCGGTATTGCGCTCGGTGCCGGTGCGCTCGCAGCGACCCTCACTGGTGCCAATGTGGTCATTGGCCTCAACGCTGGCTCCATCGGAATACCTGCGGCGACCCTGCAGTCCGTCTATTTCATCGTCGTCGGAGGCATGCGGGATACCGCGCTCGTACTCGTTTTCCTTGGCGTGGTCGTTGCCCTCGCCGCTTGGCTCAGTGGTAGGTGGAGCCCCGCGGTGCGCACTCGCGCCCTGGGCGACTCACTAACAACGAGTGCGCGTCGAGGGCTGCAGCGCCGCGGCCTCAACACCGGCGTTTTCGGGATCTGGCTCGCACAGCAACGAATTCTGGTGCGAATTATCCTTATCGCTCTGACCGTTCTCACCCTGTTTTTCCTACGCCCCCTCACATTCGGCGATGTCATCCTGACCGCTGCAATCGGGCTGATGACGTGGCTTATCGTGTCTCTTTTGAGCCGCCAACCTTCGGACGCCGAATCGAGCGTCACTTCTGTCGACGCGCCAGTGGAGAGCTAAGTGCCGAAACAACTCCCGTATGGTTCCTGGCCTTCACCACTCAGCGCGTCCGATGCAGCCACATCTTCTGCTCGTTTTGACGGTGCACGGTTCGTTGGTGACGACGTCTGGTGGGGTCAAGGACTCCCAGCAGAAGGCGGACGCACGACCGTACGCCGTCGACGCGTCAACGGCGCGGTCGAAGACATCCTGCCTGCCCCGTGGAATGCACGTTCCCGGGTACACGAGTACGGTGGCGGCGCGTGGACCGTCACAACCAGCGGAATTCTTCTCTTCAGCGAACGTTCCGACGATCGTGTCTGGGCGATGGAGCCTGGGAGCTCGCCATACCCGCTGACCCCTGTCGAAGAGGGAGCCCGCTATGGTGGTCTTCGCTTCGACGCTGACGTGTTGCTTGCGGTACGTGAGCGTCACACTTCCGAACGAAAAGTGCCAGCACGCGACATCGTGAGCATCCCCCTCGATGGCTCAGCTGCCCGCAGCGAGAACGCACTGCGCGTGCTGGCATCCGGCTCTGATTTCGCGGCCCAGCCTGCCCTGTCGCCGGATGGCACCCTCCTTGCCTGGATAGCGTGGAACCACCCCGACATGCCCTGGGACCAAACCACACTTCGCATAACGACTCTTGCGGGCTCCGACATCGGCTCGACCATCGTGGTAGCCGGCGGCAGCGGTTCCGCGCCGCTCCAGCCGGTGTGGAGCAGCCCGACGGAGATCACGTTCTGCGACGATCCGACCGGTCGTTGGAACCTGTGGCGATACCGAATTGGTCATGCCCCCGAGCCAGTCGCCCCCGCAGACGCGGACACCGGGGGCGGGCTCTGGGTTCTCGGCGCTCGCTGGTTCGCGACGCTAGAAGACGGGCGAGTCGTTTGCCTTCGCACGAACGGTTCCGACGATGTCGTCGTGGTCGATCCCAAGTCATCAAGCGCGCGAAAGCTCGACCTACCTCTGTCGTCTCAGCTCAACGTCGAGGACTCCCGGGGCACCAAGGTTTTGATCACCGGCTCGGGCGCGCGCGTCTCATCGGGCGTCTGGCTTGTAGACATCGATTCCGGGGTGTACAGCGCAATCGCCGGCGGCAGCACCGGAGCCGAAGACGAATGGATGCCGCAGCCGCGCGCCGTTTCATTCTCCGGCGCTCGCGGCGCTGTGCACGCGTTCGACTATCCTCCCCAGAATCCCAACGTGTCGGCGCCTTCTGATGAGCTGCCGCCGTACGTGGTTTTTGTGCACGGCGGTCCCACGAGTCACGTCGGCGGCGCTGTGTCGTCGAAGATCATGTATTTCACGTCTCGCGGCGTCGGCGTACTCGACGTCAACTACGGCGGCTCGACAGGATACGGGCGTGCCTATCGCGAGCGGCTGCGCGGTCAGTGGGGTGTAGTCGATGTGGAAGATGTGGCCGCGGCTGCCGCCGGCCTCGCCGCTGAGGGGCACGCAGACCCACGGCGACTCGCGATAGAGGGCGGTTCAGCTGGCGGGTGGACCGTTTTGTCAGCTCTCGCACGCACCGATGTCTTTTCGGCAGGAATTTCGCGCTACGGAGTAGGCGACGCTCGGACCCTCGCCACAGATACACACGATTTTGAAGCGAGATACCTCGATGGGCTGATCGGGCCGCTGCCTGATGCCGAGAGCCTGTACGAGGAGCGTTCGCCACTCACTCACGTCGACGGATTCACCGCTCCCATGCTCATTCTGCAGGGCGCGGACGACGCCGTCGTGCCGCCGTCGCAAGCAGAGGCCATCCGCGATGCCCTGCGGGCACGTGGCATCCCTCTCGCTTACGTCCTTTACCAGGGTGAAGGCCACGGTTTTCGACGCCAAGAAACGATTGTCGACTCTCTCGAGAAAGAAATAGCGTTTCTTGGCAAAGCGTTCGGCTTCACGCCCGACGGCGTCGCAGCGCTCGAGCTTTCTTAAGACTGAAGCGCGAAAGCCGAAAGCTCCGCCGCGAGCCTGGCCGAAACGTGCGCATGCAAGAGTGTGCCGTCGTTTCGATGTTCCTCGCTGATGATCAGCCCGGTTTCGTGCACCGCTGAGACCAGCTCGCCACGGTCGTAAGGCACAAGGGCGTGCACCTCCACCGCGGGCAGCGGCAGCGCCTCTTCTATCGCGGCGCGAAGCGTATCGATGCCCTCGCCGGTGCGCGAAGAAACGAAGTACGCGTTTGCAACCAGACCACGAAGGATGAGTCGCTCATCGTCATCGAGTAGATCCGCCTTGTTGAAGACCACAAGCTCGTTCGTTGACCGAGCACCGACGTCTCCCAGAACGTCTCTCACGGTGGCAAGCTGCGCTCCCGGGTCCGGATGGGAACCGTCGACGACGTGAACGATGACATCGGCATCTCCGACCTCTTCGAGAGTCGAACGAAATGCCTCCACCAGTTGGTGCGGCAAATTTCGAACAAAACCGACGGTGTCGGTCAGCGTGTACACGCGACCATCGGATGCCTCGGCACGCCGCACCGTCGCATCGAGAGTCGCGAAGAGCGCGTTCTCGACGAGCACGCCAGCACTCGTAAGCCGATTGAGAAGGCTCGATTTCCCCGCGTTCGTGTAGCCAGCGATAGCTACCGACGGAATCGTGTTGCGCTTGCGCTCGGCACGCTTCGCGTCACGACCGGGCCCAAAGTCACGAATCTGGCGACGAAGCAGTGCCATCCGGGTACGAATACGGCGGCGATCAAGTTCAATTTTCGTCTCACCGGGCCCACGAGATCCCATCCCGGCGCCACCGGCACCCACCTGGCCACCCGCTTGTCTGCTCATCGAGTCACCCCAACCACGAAGACGCGGGAGGAGATATTCGAGCTGAGCAAGCTCAACCTGCGCCTTACCCTCGCGGCTTTTGGCGTGCTGGCTGAAAATATCGAGAATCACTGTTGTGCGGTCGATGACTTTGACCTTCACAACGTCTTCCAGCGCGCGACGTTGGCTAGGCGCCAGTTCGGTATCGGCGATCACCGTGTCGGCTCCGACAGCAGCGACAACGCCGCGGAGCTCTTCGGCCTTACCGCGCCCAACATATGTTGCCGGGTCGGGGTGCGGTCGACGTTGAAGCAGACCATCGAGCACGACGGCGCCCGCCGTCTCGGCAAGAGCTGCCAGTTCGCGCAGCGAGTTTTCGGCATCCTGCTGCTGTCCCTGCGGGTGCACACCGACGAGAACGACATTCTCGAGACGCAGCTGCCGATATTCGACCTCTGTGACATCTTGAAGCTCAGTTGAAAGCCCAGGAACGCGGCGGAGCGCGGCACGTTCCTCACGATCCCACTGGTCTCCGTCGGAGTCACCGTAGGCGTCCGTACCAGCCGCTTGAAGCGCCTGGGCATTTCCGAAGGTGCGCAACCCCGCGCGACCCTCTGATCGCGCGAGAACGCGGTCTACCGCATCGATTGGCTCGTTTTCAGAGCCTGTGACGTCAGACGTCTGCGTCATTGTGTCCTTTCACCCGGAGCCGGCGACGCAAATATGTCTGCGCTTTCCGGCTTCTCTCAACTTTAGCTTCCCGCAAACGCGGTGTCCTCCGATACGCTCTCAGAATGTCGAGCGACCACTATTTCAGCGCGTCGCCCGCCAGTCCCGAGAAACTTCGCACTCTCAAAGTGACCCTTGCCGGCCGCGACGTCGAACTCACCACTGCTGGTGGGATCTTCAGTCCCGACAGGCTAGACACGGGGACGGCGGTGCTGTTTGCGCACACCCCACCTGCACCGTCAGGCGGCAATATCCTCGACCTCGGCTGCGGCTGGGGTCCGATCGCACTCTCACTTGCCCTCGAATCGCCCCACGCCACGGTATGGGCTGTCGACGTAAACGAACGTGCGCTCGATCTTGTCAAGAGGAACGCAGAGACCCTGAGGCTCTCTAACGTCAACGCTGTCAAGCCCGACGATGTTCCCGACGAAGTGTCATTTCGCAGCATCCGTTCAAACCCGCCGATTCGCGTTGGAAAAAACGAGCTGCATGGCTTGCTCGAGCGGTGGATCCCCCGACTCGACGAGAGATCGGATGCATGGCTCGTCGTGCAGCGAAACCTCGGCTCAGACTCTCTCCAGCGATGGATCGCCGCCAGCTTCCACGACGGCTTCAGCGTCCACCGCGCCGCAACCGGCAAGGGGTACCGCGTACTGAAGGTCCGCCGACACGGTTCACCACCTACCGAGCCGATCTCGCTCCCCGAGTAGCTAGGCGAGCGTGATCTCGCCCGAATACACGAGCGAAGCCGGGCCAGCGAGATGAACGTGGCCATCGGCCATACGAACCGCGAGAGTGCCTCCAGGAACCTCGACGAGCCAGCTATCGGGAGCAGCAGGACCCGCCCAGTGATGCACGGCGAGTGCGCTAGCCGCGACCCCTGTGCCGCAACTGAGCGTCTCCCCAACGCCCCGCTCAAAGACACGCATACGCAGGGACCCAACGCCGTGCTGTACAAGCGGGTCAGCGGGCACAACAAACTCGACGTTCGCGCCCGCCGCCGGGTCCGGATCAAGAATCGGTCGATACGTCAGGTCGAGACTGTCGAGGTCGCTATCAGCGGGAAGTGCCACGACGACGTGCGGGTTTCCCACGTCGATACCCAAACCTGGACGAGCGACGTCTAGGCCCTTGGCGCGGACGCGATACTCTGCGTCCGCGACCTCCCAGCGCCCCAAATCGACTTCGAAGCCCCGCTCGTGGCGCCTGAGCACCTTCAGGCCGTCCCGTGTAGCGATCGGAGTCTCGTTAATCTCAGCGAAGCCGTGATCCGCGAGATAACGAGCAAAGACCCGGATGCCGTTTCCGCACATCTCGGCGGCCGAGCCGTCCGCGTTGCGGTAATCCATGAACCATTCGGCAGCAGACTCGTATGCCGCACCTTCAGATATCGCCGAGGTGCGCACGACCCGCAAGAGACCATCAGCGCCGATACCGAAATGGCGATCACACAGCGCTGCAACCTGAGCATCAGACAGATCGAGAGAGCCGTCAGGATCGGCCACGATCACGAAATCGTTGCCGGTCCCATGACCTTTCGTGAACGCAATGGTGTGTGGCATCCATCAATTCTAGGCCGCTCGCCTGCGACGCAGGTCTAGGCATCTCGCATTCACTGCGCGCTAGTCCGCGATAAGTCGCTTGCCCGTAGACCACACGTCGAATGCCTCGTATCCGAGCGCATCATAGAAGCCACGAGCAGATGCGTTCTCTGGTCGCACCATCAACTGGACTTTTGGGCACCCCATCGCAAGCAGCCGTTTTTCCGCTTCAGCGACAAGCGCCCGGCCGACGCCGGAGCCACGATACTGACGAGAACTTGCGAGATAGTACAGCCAGCCTCGATGTCCGTCGTATCCCGCCATCACTGTGCCGACGACTTCTCCCTCGCGCTCCGCGACGAGAAAGAGTTCGGGCTGAACCGCAAGCTTTCGCTCGATGTCTTTGCGTGGGTCGTTCCAAGGCCGAGTCAGTTCGGCCTCTTCCCACAGTGTGATGACAGGTTCGAGGTCTTCGGAGCCAAAAACGCGAATCACGACAGTCACTTTTGATCCACCAAATCTGCAGCATCACAGCCGGAGTCGACCCACTGCACACCCGAGAGACGCTTGAACCACGACACCTGGCGCCGGGCATACCGCCGTGTCAGCGCCTGCGTCTCAGCTATTGCGTCCGACTCGGACTTCTCGCCCCGCAGCTGTGCCAACGCCTGCGCGTACCCGATCGCCCTGCCTGCGGTCACACCATACTCGAGCCCGATGTCGCGCAATTGCGCAGCCTCTGCCACCAAACCCTCGCGCCACATTGCCACGACGCGTTCATCCAATCGCTCGACCAGCTCAGCTCGAGGCACGGAAACACCCACAACGGTCGTCTCTCGATGCCAGAGGGCAGGCTCTTCCGGCAACGCAGCACCGTGGGTACTCTCGCCCAGCTCGATGACCTCGAGAGCCCTGACGACGCGTCGTCCATTTCTAGGATCCACGCGCTCTGCGGTTGCCGGGTCAAGCTCACGAAGTCGATCAAAGAGGACCCCTGGACCGCTCGAAATGAGCTCTGCTTCTAGTCGCGCACGAATTCCTTCATCTCGAGGAGGAAAACGAAAATCGTAAACAACGCTCGACACGTACAAACCTGATCCGCCCACCAAAATGGCGTCGGCGCCACGGGAGTGGATATCAGTAATCGTCGCTCGCGCCGTTTCTTGAAACCATGCAACTGCAGCTTCTTGTGTCACATCCAACACATCGAAGAGGTGGTGCGGTATGCCGCGCCGATCCGCTTCGGCGAGCTTTGCGGTACCGATATCCATTCCGATATACAGCTGCATTGCATCGGCATTTACAACCTCGACCGGGCGCGCGCGCTCTCGGAGGACTTCGGCGAGGTCGAGTGAGAGGCGTGTTTTTCCGGTTCCGGTTGCACCCACGACCACCCAAAGTCGGGGCTGGGCAGTCAGAGTCACACGCCGATACGAAGCGACGGAAGACCGAGCGAAACGGCTCCCGAGCTTGCCGCCTGCGCGGCGCCCGTCGGAACGCCACAGGAATCTGCCTGCGAGCGATCCCACGCGTCGCCGGCCCGCGTACGACGTATGCGCAATGGCGCGCCGTCGAGTGAATCGGCCAACAGGTGAAAAGGAGCCGCGTGAGTGATCTCCACTGACACCACATCGCCCGGGCGAGGCTGGTCGGAATGAGCAGGCAGCTCAAAGTGCACGAGTCGGTTGTCTTCAGCGCGCCCTGTAAGGCGGTGAGTCGCGGAATCCTTCTTACCCTCGCTCTTCGAAACGAGAACCTCTACCGTGCGACCGATCTGAAGCTGGTTCTCTTCCAGGCAGATGCGATCCTGGAGCGCCGCCAATCGTTCGAAGCGCCGCTGCACAACGTCTTTCGGCACCTGGTCCGGCATCGTCGCGGCCGGTGTGCCCTCACGAATCGAGTACTGGAAGGTGAAAGCGCTCGCAAACCGGGACTGCTCCACAACACGCATGGTCTCTTCGAAGTCCTCTTCGGTCTCACCAGGGAAGCCGACGATGATGTCTGTCGTGATTGCCGCGTTAGGGATACGCTCCCGAACACGATCAAGGATGCCCAGAAACTTCGAACTGCGATAAGAACGCCGCATCTCTTTCAAAATGCGGTCGCTCCCAGATTGCAGGGGCATGTGAAGCGAGGGCATCACGGCAGGTGTCTCGGCCATCGCGTCGATAACGTCATCGGTGAACGCTGCCGGATGCGGGCTCGTGAAACGAATCCGCTCTAGGCCTTCGATCTCACCGGCAGCGCGCAAAAGCTTTCCAAATGCTTTGCGGTCACCGAACTCAACACCGTAGGAGTTCACGTTCTGTCCGAGCAGGGTGACTTCAACAGCACCGTCTTCTACCAGAAGGCGGATCTCGTTGAGAATGTCGCCGGGTCGCCGGTCTTTCTCTTTGCCTCGCAGGCTTGGCACGATGCAGAACGTGCAGGTGTTGTTGCAGCCGACCGAGATCGAGACCCACCCGCTGGATACTGAGTCACGTTTCGTTGGAAGCGTCGAGGGAAAGACCTCGAGCGACTCTAGGATCTCAAGCTCCGCCTCACCGTTGTGGCGCGCCCGCTCGAGGAGGGTCGGAAGTGAACCCATATTGTGGGTACCGAAAACAACATCGACCCACGGAGCCTTGTCAAGCACCGTGTCCTTGTCCATCTGAGCAAGACAACCGCCGACAGCGATCTGCATACCCTCATGCTTGTCTTTGCGCGATTTGAGGTAACCGAGAGTTCCGTAGAGCTTTCCCGCCGCATTGTCGCGAACAGCGCAGGTGTTGATGATCACGACATCCGGATCGTTGCCCGTCTCTGCCTTCACATAGCCCGCGCTCTCCAAAGACCCCGACAACCGCTCAGAATCATGCACGTTCATTTGGCACCCGAAGGTGCGCACTTCGTAGGTGCGT
This sequence comes from Microbacterium endophyticum, assembly GCF_011047135.1. Lineage (NCBI taxonomy): Bacteria > Bacillati > Actinomycetota > Actinomycetes > Micrococcales > Microbacteriaceae > Microbacterium > Microbacterium endophyticum. The sequence goes on from NZ_CP049255.1 coordinate 404,812, forward strand.
GCGCGACCACTGGCGTCGCGCGCGGCGACGGATGGCGAAATGAGAGTGGGAGCGGACGAGGGCAAAGTCATGATGTACCCCATTCTACGAGCCGAATGCCGGTGTGGCACGCGAGCAAGAGCTGCGAGCTAGTCCAACTCCTCGAGCGCTTGACGCGCCGCACTCAGCGCAACGCCTCCGGGAAATCCGCGGCGGCCGAGCTGGCCCGTCAATCGACGCAACGCGGCCTGACGCTCGACAGAACGCAGTGATCGCGCCTTGGAGCGCGCGAAGTCAAGAGCGCGGTCGCTGTCGTCATCGGGAAGCTCAGCCAGCGCCGTGTCGGCCACGTCTCGGGATATCCCGCGTTGCATCATCGTTTGCGCGATCGCGCGACGACCTTGCCTCTTTCGCTCCATGCCGGAGTAAATGAGCTGCTCCGCCAGAGCAGCGTCATCCAGGTACCCACGCTCCAGGAAAGAATCGATCACAGCTTGCTGTGCGTCAGCGTCTGAGACGTGCGCCCCCAGCACTGCGCGCGCTTCTCTTATCGAAAGTGAACGAGCACGTAGTTTTCTGAGAAGCGAGTTCTCAGCTGCAGCGATCATTGCCTCAGGGTCCGCATCGTCCGCACCCTCGCTGCCAAGCACCCGTCCGCCACGCGAGGGAGGGGGCGCTCCGCGGCGAGCTGAACCCTTGCGGGGGGAATCCGAACTCGAATTGGGGGTCGCGCTACCGCGGCCGCCGAAAAGGGGTGTGACGGGGGCAAGCGACTCCGGCTCGCCCCCGTCTTCAACAAAATGGACCACTATGCCGGGCGACGCGCCGCGAGCTCGTCAGCGGCAGCATCAGCCTTCGGCTGTCCGATGCCGAGCTTCGCTTTGATCTTCGACTCGATTTCGTTAGCGATATCGGGGTTCTTCAGCAAGAAGTTTCGAGCGTTCTCTTTACCCTGACCGAGTTGTTCACCTTCGTAGGTGTACCAAGCTCCAGATTTCTTCACGATCAAGTGTTCGACACCGAAGTCGATCAGGCTGCCTTCACGAGAAATGCCGACTCCGTAGAGGATGTCGAACTCAGCCTGTTTGAACGGCGGCGCCATCTTGTTCTTCACGACCTTGACACGCGTGCGGTTACCCACTGCCTCGGTGCCGTCTTTCAAAGTCTCGATGCGACGGATATCAAGCCGGACAGACGCATAGAACTTTAGAGCTTTACCGCCCGCTGTCGTTTCGGGTGAGCCGAAGAAGACGCCGATCTTCTCGCGCAGCTGGTTGATGAAAATCATCGTGGTGTTCGTCGTGTTGAGACCACCGGTAAGTTTACGAAGCGCCTGAGACATCAAACGTGCTTGAAGACCGACATGCGAGTCTCCCATTTCACCCTCGATCTCGGCCTTCGGCACGAGCGCGGCAACAGAGTCGATAACGACGAGGTCGACTGCGCCGGAGCGCACGAGCATGTCGGCGATCTCGAGCGCCTGCTCCCCGGTGTCTGGCTGAGAGACGAGCAACTGGTCGATATCAACGCCAAGCTTCTGGGCGTAGTCGGGGTCGAGCGCGTGCTCGGCATCAACGAACGCTGCGATACCGCCAGCACGCTGCACATTAGCGATCGCATGGAGCGTAAGCGTGGTTTTACCTGAAGATTCAGGACCGTATATCTCGATGATGCGCCCACGGGGCAGACCACCGACGCCGAGAGCAACGTCCAGCGCGATAGACCCCGTTGGGATGACCTCGACCGGTGCGCGGTCGTCGCTACCCAGTCGCATAACCGAGCCTTTTCCGAACTGACGGTCGATCTGGGCGAGGGCCGATTCGAGGGCTTTCTCGCGGTCTGCGGGTGATGGCATAATTTGCTCCTTTTGCTCGCGTCCGTGTCGCCTGTAGGCTGTCGCGCTCCCACCCGGATGGGTGGGACGCTGCGACAAGGCTTGTGATGTGCGGGGACGTTGTTCACGCTACGAGGGGCCTCCGACATCGCGTCGAGCGGCATTCAAAACGTGGACTCGATCCTTCGAATATCACCTGTGCAGGAGACTATGCCGATATCGAACAGATATTCGACGACACGCCGAGAGAGCGGCATCCAGAATCGTCAGCGGCGACGAGGCTCTTGCCGGCCTGCGCCGTATCGCCGGTTGAGCGGCACGTCAGTTTCCGCACACAACGCGAGCCACACCTGACGCGGCGGAACGCCAGCGGCGAGAGCTTGAGCAGCGGTACGGTCGCCGACTGAAGATAACACCAAGTCGACCGTCAATACGGAGGCCTGCGCGCCAAATTCTTCAGAAACGGCGCGATCGAATTCGCTACGGCGCATCGAGCGTTAGCGGAGGGAGAGCTCAGGCTCAGCGAGTTCAGCATCGAGCGCGACCAAGTCATCCGGAACAACATCGGGGAACGTCGGCATGCCTTCGAGCACAGAAAGACGGTCGCTCACCTCGCGCATAATGATCGAGATAGGAACCTCGAGCGCCTCAGCGACCGACGCCAAAATTTCACTCGATGCTTCTTTCTGGCCACGCTCTACTTCGCTGAGATAACCGAGTGCAACGCTCGCGCGTCCGGCGACCTGACGGAGAGTGCGTCCCTTTTGCTGGCGGAAGTCGCGTAGGACTTCACCAATTTCGTGACGAACTAAAATCATCTCGGGCCCCCTCCTCACTGCTAGTTCCGTTGTTCTTACGGGTGCATAACGTTATAACACCGCGTTATGCCAATCTAATCCCGACGGCGACATCATGGGCCGCAATCGAACAATGTAACGCCTGTGAAATACATGAGATTGTCGTAAAACAGCTTCAGAGCGCCGAAAGGGCAAGCCTGAGTGACCGGCGCACGGTTTCGGCGCGGATCGCCTCACGGTCACCCTCGAGCACAAAAGACTCGACCCTGGTGCCGAGCGGCGTAGACACCGCGATATGAACAGTGCCCACCGGCTGTCCGTCTGGAGAGCCCGGACCCGCGATCCCTGTCGTTGCAATTCCGACATCAACACGTGTGTCACCATCGGCGAGAACGTCGCGCACCTTGTCCGCCATCTGTCTCGCAACTTTCGACTCAACAGCTCCGTGGAGCTCCAGCAGAGTGGCATCGACACCGAGTACGGTCTGTTTCACATCTGTCGCGTACGCGACGATGCCGCCACGCACGTGAGCGGATGCACCGGGCACAGCAACAAGAGACGCAGCCACGAGCCCGCCAGTGAGAGATTCGGCCGTCGCGACAGTCCAATTCAATTCGTCGAGCCGAGCGAGTAGACGTTCCGCGTCGCTCCTGCGCTTTTTCCTGCGAACGATAGTCGTCTCTACATCGAGGTCATCGATTTCACCCATCGGTGCCGGCTCATCCGACCTCACGATTGCTCACTCGGGTTGCGGTTGGCTCTTGCTCCGCGCACTTCCGACACGACATAGTCGAGACCGCTGGCAATTGTCAGTGCGACTGCAATCCACATGGTGACGGTGTTCACCCAGTCGACCCACCCGCCAACGAGAACCGCGAGCGGCGCTAGAGCAAGCGCCAACGCAACCGCCTGCGCGACAGTTTTGAGTTTTCCCATCCATGCCGCGGCCAACACGTGATTGTTGACGACGATGAAGCGGTAGATCGTGATCCCGACTTCGCGCACAAGAACGACGATCGTGACCCACCACGGCAACTCACCAAGAATCGAAAGACCTATGAAGGCCACACCGGTGAGCACCTTGTCAGCGATGGGGTCGAGAAGCTTGCCGAGATCGGTGACGATGTTGTACTTGCGTGCAATGTAACCATCGATACCGTCCGTTGCAATCGCAAGGACAAAGAGCGCTGCAGCCCACCACCTCAACGTGCCGTCGCTGCCGTTGTCGGCGAGAAGCATCCAAAGGAAAACAGGTGCGCAGAGGATGCGCGCGATCGTGATCGCGTTCGGCAGCTGCCGAGGAGCCGCCATCAGTCGCGCCCCGTCAATTGCCACGCGTCTTCGGAGCCCTCGTCGTCCTCGACGACGGGGACCCCCTCGAACTGCTGGTCCACCGGATCCGCTCCACTAGGCACGGCGGCCTCGTCACCACGAAGTCGCGCCAAGACGCCCGGCAACTGCTCCGATGTGACCAGCACGTCCCGCGCCTTCGACCCCTCGGAAGGCCCGACGATCTCCCGCGATTCGAGCAGATCCATAAGTCGTCCTGCTTTTGCGAATCCGACACGCAGCTTGCGCTGCAACATTGAAGTCGACCCAAACTGCGACGTCACGATCAGCTCGGCAGCGGCCAAAAGCAGATCGAGGTCGTCACCGATATCCGCGTCAACTTCCTTCTTCGCGGCGACAGCAGCAACGTCGGAACGATACTCAGGACGTGCCTGAGCTGTCACGTACTTGACGACGGAGTCGATTTCTTCTTCCGTCACCCATGCGCCCTGTACACGTATCGACTTGGCTGTACCCATCGGCAGGAAGAGCGCATCGCCTTGCCCAATGAGGCGATCGGCACCCGGCTGATCGAGAATTACTCGAGAATCTGTGACGCTTGTGACCGCAAAGGCCAATCGAGACGGAACATTGGCTTTGATCAGGCCAGTGACGACGTCGACGCTCGGCCGCTGTGTGGCAAGGACGAGGTGGATGCCACTCGCACGAGCGAGCTGCGTGATGCGAACAATCGAATCTTCCACGTCGCGTGGGGCAACCATCATGAGGTCGGCGAGCTCGTCCACGACCACGAGGAGATACGGGTATGGCTTCAACACCCGTTCGCTGCCAGGCGGAACCTCCAGGGTGCCGGCGACGACAGCCTTGTTGAAGTCGTCAATGTGGCGGAATCCAAACGACGCGAGATCGTCATAGCGCATGTCCATCTCTTTCACGACCCACTGCAGCGCCTCGGCTGCTTTCTTGGGGTTCGTGATGATGGGCGTGATGAGGTGCGGAACACCCGCATAGTTCGTAAGTTCCACGCGCTTCGGGTCGATCAGAACCATTCGCACATCTGATGGCTTTGCGCGCATCAAAAGGCTGGTGATCATCGAATTCACGAAGCTAGATTTTCCTGAGCCGGTGGAGCCTGCGACGAGCAGGTGGGGCATCTTGGCAAGGTTTGCGATGACGAATCCCCCACCGACATCTTTACCGACCCCGATCGTCATGGGGTGAGTCTGCTGCGCCGCGGCGGGCGAGCGAAGCACATCACCGAGCGTGACGGTCTCACGATCTGTGTTGGGTATCTCTACACCGATTGCGCTCTTGCCGGGGATCGGAGCGAGGATGCGCACTTCGTTCGAGGCGACGGCATACGCAATGTTGTTCGTCAGCGCGGTAATGCGCTCGACTTTAACTCCGGGGCCCAGTTCGATTTCGTACTGGGTTACTGTCGGTCCGCGTGAGAAACCGGTCACGCGTGCATCGATGCCGAACTGCTCGAATACGCCACGGATGGCTTGCACAACGCGATCGTTCGCTTCAGACCGCGCTTTCGGTGGCGTACCTGACGAAAGTGTCGCAACCGATGGCAGGCGGTAGGCGGCAGCTGGCGGCATGCGGTCACCCGAGCCTCCGAAGCTCGAGACGCTCGTGTCGTCAACACCATCGACTTCAGCCGCGTCGCCGTCATCGTGGATGGCGGTGCCGCCACCAGCTGCGGCACGTTGAGCCTCGGCGCGCACCGAAGGAGTAATAACTTCTGTCACGGCGTCCGGGAGCGGAGGAAGAGGCGGGGCGCTGACGATCGCCTGATCAAAACCGCTCGGGCCCGATTCGCCAGAGAAAAGCAGCTCGGTGAGGTCATCAGAGCCGAGTTCGTTCTCCGGGTCTTTTTCACGGCCAGTTTTGTTGCGTCGCCACCACGGCAGCTCTCCCGTCGCCCCAGAATCGCTCTCGCTCACGGCGTTTGCTTCTGAAGGAGCAGATTTCTCGGGGCGTTCGGCGTCAAACATCCATGCGTAGAGATCACCCAGGCGAGTGCCGATGCGGTTGGGGGGCGTCTTCGTCAAAATCAGAACACTCAAAACCGCGAAAATCCCCAGCACGATCGCCGCGCCGACATTCGTCAAAAAGAGCGCGAGTGGTTCACCGATCATCCAGCCAAAAAGACCCCCCGCAGCGCTTAGAGCGGGGAGGCCCTCGCTCGGCGCAGGCCTCCCGCCGAAGACGTGGCAGAAGCCCGCCACGGTCAAGACGAAAAGCACAAAACCGATCCCAATGCGCCCGTTGTCGTGCACAGAGGAAGGGTGCCGGAAAAGCCAGCCAGCTAGTAGCAGCAACAACACCGGCAAAATAAACGAAACCCGGCCTACGAGCCCACCGACGCTGTAGGCGCTGATGAGGCTCGATGCCGGAGTGCCGATGAGGAACCATTCGACGACAGCGCCGACGACAGCGAGCAACACGATGAAAAACGGGAGCCCATCGCGACGCTGGTCTTTTTCGAGGTTCTCGGGGCCGAACGCGCGGAACAGTCCGCCGGTGGCGTGGGCAAGTCCAAGCCACATGCGAGCGATAACAGGGGGCTTGTCGGTATCTCCCACGTAGCGCTTGGGAGCAGGTTCGGGTTTACGGGAACGTGACGCAGACCCCTTCGCGGCGGCGCGACCGCGCGTTGTCGAGCTGGAACTCTTGGGCATGCATCCCACGGTACGACCGACCACCGACGTCGAGCGGTAGCGACGCGGAATCCCCGGCTGTCCAGATGGCAGAACGAATACGAAACGGCCCGGAGGCGCACTTCGCACCCCCGGGCCGTTTCGACGTTCTATCGCGCTTACGCCTCGATCACGAGCGGAACAATCATGGGACGCCGACGAAGGCGCTGGTTCACCCAGCGTCCGATCGTTCGCCGCACAACCTGCGAAAGAGCATGGGTGTCACGCACGCCAGACTCCGCCGCCTCGGCCAGCGCTGCTGCAATCTTCGGCTTGACACTGTCGAAGACAGCATCCGCTTCGGCGAAACCTCGCGCGTGTATCTCGGGACCGGTAACGATTTTTCCAGTCGATGCGTCGACAACGACGATGACGGAGATGAAGCCTTCTTCACCCAAAATTCGACGGTCCTTGAGATCGGCATCCGTAATCTCACCGACGGTCGAACCATCGACGTAGACGAAGCCAATATCGAGCTGACCGGTGACCTTCGCGACTCCGTCTTTCAAATCGACAACCGTGCCGTTCTCGCCGAGAATCGTACGTTCCGCCGGAACACCGCTCTCTTGCGCGAGCTTCGCGTTTGCCATCAAGTGACGGTATTCACCGTGAATGGGCAACACGTTCCGCGGAGTCAAAATGTTGTAGCAGTAGAGCAACTCGCCGGCTGCGGCGTGACCAGAGACGTGCACCTTCGCGTTGCCCTTGTGCACGACAGTAGCGCCGAGCTTGGTCAGGCCATCAATCACACGATAGACAGCGTTCTCGTTACCAGGGATGAGGCTGGAAGCGAGGATGACGGTGTCTCCCTCTCCGGGCTCAATCGCGTGGTCGAGGTTTGCCATACGCGAGAGCACTGCCATTGGTTCACCCTGCGAACCGGTAGACATGTACACGATCTGATCGTCTGGAAGGTCTTTCGCCTTCTTGTAGTCGATCAGCACCCCATCAGGTACGTGCAGGTAACCAAGATCTTCGGCGATGGTCATGTTTCTCACCATGCTGCGACCGAGGAAAGCGAGCCGGCGCCCATGGGCGGCAGCGGCATCCAAAACCTGCTGAACACGGTGGATGTGGCTCGAAAAGCTCGCCACGATGACGCGGCGAGGGGCCTTGCCGATCACCTGATCAAGCACGGGGCCGATCGAGCGCTCAAGCGGCGTGAAGCCGGGAACATCGGCGTTCGTTGAGTCCACCATGAAGAGGTCGACACCCTCTTCACCCAAACGCGCGAAGGCACGAAGGTCAGTCAGGCGCCCATCGAGCGGCAACTGGTCCATCTTGAAGTCGCCAGTAGCGAGAACCATTCCCGCGGGCGTCCTGATGGCAACAGCTAGAGCATCCGGAATCGAGTGATTCACGGCAATGAACTCGAGGTCGAACGGGCCGAGCTGCTCGCGCTGGCCCTCGGCAACCGTCATCGTGTAGGGCTTGATGCGGTGTTCTTTGAGTTTCGCTTCAACGAGCGCGAGGGTCAGGCCCGAACCCAGGAGAGGCAAGTCCCCCTTGCGCTTCAAGAGATAGGGAACAGCACCGATGTGGTCTTCGTGGCCGTGAGTGAGAACGACACCAACGATGTCGTCGAGACGATCTTTAATCGGCTCGAAGTCAGGCAGGATGAGGTCGACGCCCGGCTGGTTCTCCTCGGGGAACAAGACTCCGCAGTCGACGATGAGCAGCTTGCCGTCGTACTCGAAGACAGTCATGTTGCGGCCGATTTCGCCGAGACCGCCGAGCGGGATCACCCGCAGCGTTCCGGACTCAAGAGCGGGCGGGTCGTAAACGTTCGTGGGCATCCGGTGCCTTTCCGGGATGCCTGAGGGCAGGCATCCTTCATTTTTATACGCGCGAGGTGTCGTGCGTCATCGTGTTGTGCCGTGCACCTTAGGCAGGGCACCGCCAGCGGCCGCGTTGCGGTCAGGGCGGAAGTTTGAGAAATCTGCACCGGGAACGTCACGAACAAGTGCGAGCTCATCCTCGATGAGGGCGGCCTCCCACTCTTCGGGACCTACCAGGGGCAGTCGAACACGCGGGCTAGAGATCCGTCCGAGCCCATGAAGAATGTACTTCGCCGATACCGTGCCCGGAACGTGCGTCATGACGGCACGCACGAGTGGCTCGAGCTGTTTGTGAGCGATGGTGGCCGCGGCAAGGTCGCCACGGTTGACAGCGTCGATGATGGTTCGGTAGGGCTGGGCGGCAACGTTTGCGGTGACGCCGATCAATCCTGCTGCGCCGATAGAAAGGTGCGGCAGGACGTTGGCGTCGTCACCCGAAAAGTACATGAGATCGGTTTGGTTCAGCACGCGACTGACCTCGCTGAAGTCACCCTTGGCGTCTTTCACAGCGAGAATATTCGGGTGTTTAGCCAGCCGCAGAATGGTTTCGTACTTGATGGGAACGCCAGTGCGACCCGGAATGTCGTACAAAATCACCGGCAGGTCGGTCGCATCAGCAACAAGCCTGAAGTGAGTGAGGATGCCGGCCTGTGTCGGCTTGTTGTAATACGGCGTGACGATCATGATGCCGTCAGCGCCGGCACGCTCACTGGCTTTGTAGAGCTCGATAGCGTGTGCAGTCTCATTGGACCCGCCACCGGTGATGATCTTCGCTCGACCCGCGGCTACATCTTTACCAACCTCGACAAGGCGAATCTTCTCAGGGTCGGTGAGGGTTGATGTCTCCCCCGTCGTGCCTGTAACGACGATGCCATCCGCGCCCGCCGAAATCACGTGATCGATGTGTTTCTCGACCGCGGGCCAGTCAACTTCGCCGTCGGCTGTCATCGGAGTGATCAGCGCGACGAGGACCTGCCCAAAGGGATTGGCCGAGTGCGTCATGTGACCAGCGTATCGGTTCCAGCCACGAGGCTCAGCACCGGTGTCGATAGGGTGACCATCATGACGTGGCAGACCCAGAGCACTCGTGTCGTCTACGAAAATCGTTGGATTCGTGTGCGTGAAGACACGGTGCAGGGCCCGCATGGAATCGGTATCTACGGCGTGCTTGAGATGCAGCATCCTGCGGTGTTCATCGTTGCCGTCAACGATGACGACCGGGTGTGTCTTTTGACGTTGGATCGGTACCCCACGGGCGGGCGCTCAAGCGAAGTGCCCGCTGGCGGATCGGACGGCGAATCGCCACTGATCGCTGCGCAGCGGGAACTGCTCGAAGAGACAGGCTACGAGGCCGCTGACTGGACTTCTCTGGGCATAATGAACGCGCTCAATGGGATCGCAAACGCACCGGAACACGTCTTTCTCGCTCGGGAGCTCACACAGATACGCGATGCGACGTCAACACAAGACGAAGAAGGTATCGACCTCGTCGAGTGGGTTCCGTTCTCCGAAGTGCTCGCCCGTGTGGCCGACGGACGGATTACCGACGGTGAGACCATCGCGGCTCTGACATATGCCGGCATCCACTTGGGTCGCTTCACCTAGCCCTCCTCGCTTTGCCTCACACTTTTCCCTTCCTTGATCTCCGAAACGCTGCCCGTGGGACCGACTCGCCGATAGCGGATGCCACGACCCGGCGTGTCCGAGTAGATCAGCAGCGTTTTCGCACGTTGCCGCCGGACAGCTCCATATGATGAGCAGGTTAATCAGACTGCCGCCCGTACCCGGACTCCGAATGGGCTTTCATGCAAGCCAAGTTGCAGGGCCGAGAGGATCGCCGCTTCGGCGGAAGGCCAATCGTGGACGATCATCGCTGTGTCGAGACGAACAGTGACGAACCCGAGAGCCAGCGCCGCGGCATCCCTCATTCGATCACGGTGCCGCGCTGGCCCTTCGTGCGTAGAACCGTCTGCCTCGATGATGAGGCGGTCCCCGACGATCAGATCGACGATTCCCACTCCCGGCAGCCGCATTTGGGTCAGACATTCGATTCCGAGAAGGTGCAGCCGATAACGCACGAGCGTCTCGAGACCACTGTCGGCATCAGAGCGAGAAAAATCGACTAATACCCGAACCGGCCGGGGAACCAAGCGCCGCAGTTCAATCAACTCTGCCGATGACAGTACGCCACGGCGGCGCGCGGACTCCAGAGCGCACAGAAAAGTCTCTGGACCGCAGCAACTCGCGATCTGCACGAGGCACTGCAGAGCACTCACCGTCGTCAGGGTGAACCGGCCGACCGGGTGCTCACGATGGCAGTTGCATGTGCAAGCGAGCGGTCGCGTCGTCTGACGATCGGGGTGAGCCCAAACGTGCGGCGACTCCGGAGAATCTTCTTCCAGCATCCACAGTCCAAACTGGTGCGCAGCACTCGAGCAGGCCAACATCGCGCGGTGCGACAACGCATGCAGGATCGGTGCCGGAGTGTCTGGAAGGGCATAGATTCCGCGCCGCGGTCGAATGAGAGACCCCTCGCGCACCGCCTCTTCGAAAAAGAAGCGCGCAACTCCCGCGCGTCGAAGAGTGCGGGTACGGGCCACACCGCCCGCGCGGAGACACGCCTCGATAGGGTCGTTCAGCATTCCTCGAGGTTCCGCGCGAGGGCGAACGAGTAGCTCTCATCGCCGGTATTTGGGGATTACTCGACGCGTAGACGGCATGTGGACGAGGCGTCATTTCATCGCAGCGCCCCGCGAAAACGATGCTCGGCCGAGAGACATGCCGAACAAACCAGCTCCGTCACGGCACGCCGTGCTGCGGAAGCAGCGTTTCGGAGAATGGTGGTGGTTTTGCGGGGGCTAAAGCAGGTCGCGCCGGGGCTACGGCGAGACGCGACCATTCGCATTGAACGCCGCGTGGGTCATCGGCATGAGCTCGGCCCAAACCGTCTCCATCTTTTCGGCGCACATCTCGATTTCACGCTGAGGGAACGAGGGAAAATGGGTACCCTCGACCTTTGTGCGCAGCGATAGAAAGTTCATCAGCGCCCGAGCGTTCATCGTGACGTACATCGAAGAGTAGATGTTCAGCGGCAGCACGATACGCGCAACTTCTCGCGCAACGCCGGCGCCGAGCATCTTCTGATACGACTCGAATGCACGAACGGATGCCTCCCGCGTGACGCCGTCGACGAGTTCGCTCTGTTCGGGCGAACCTGGCAAGAAGTCGTAAGCGCCAGGCTTACCTACCTGAACAAGGTTCCGATCGCGGGCGGGAACGTAAAACACCGGACGCAACTCTCGGTAGCGGCCTGACTCTTCGTTGTACGACGCCATCCGGTGCCGCATGAATTCACGAAACACGAAGATCGGTGCCTGCACGTAGAACGTCATCGAGTTGTGCTCGAAAGGCGAACCGTGGCGGTCACGCATGAGGTAGTTGATGAGACCACGATCACGACCGGATGCCTCGGTGCCCGCGGCCGCGGACTCGAGAGTCTGCTCCCCCTGTGTGGAGACGCGTGCGGCGAAAAGCACGTCGGCGTCTGCCGCACTCGAGCGCACGAGTTCAACGCTCATGTCGCTGCGGAACTCGATGGAGGGGGCGTGGGTCTCAGTCTGGGAAGCGGCATCCGTCACATCTGCCACTTTACTGCTCGAGCGTGGCGGGTGGGATCAGTGGCGTGCGAACCTCCCTGCGGGGGCTAGCGTTAACTGTTGTGGATCTGCTCGTGGCACTCGTCGTCATTTCGGCGTTGCTGGCGACAACTTTGGGCACAGGAGCGATCATCTATCTGCGCAGAAGAGCGAGAAACCCACACTCGTCGCTGACCGTTGTCGACCCGTCGCGCCTTGGGGCAGGACCCCTGGGCGAGTCCGCCACGCTCCTGCAGTTCAGCACGCAAACGTGCGGTCGATGCCCGGGGGTGCACCGGACGCTCTCGCAGATGGCAGGCGACACCATCGGCGTGAACTACCTCGATATCGACGTCACCGAACGCCCCGACATCGCTCAGCATTTCCACGTCGTGCAAACACCGACGACCTTGATTCTCGACAGCAAGGGCGCGATCCGCACCCGGTTCGGCGGGGTTCCGAGCCGCCACGTTGTCGCTCTCGAGCTGGCGCAACTCACTGAACGTTAATCCGCCGCACACGCGTCGCCTCGGTCGTAGGCTTTGAGTGAGAGCGCACACTGTGCCTTCACCTCAGGAGGAACACTATGACTACAACAAGCGAAGCCACCACGAACTGGCAGGGCGGACTCGTCGACGGTGCCGGCACTGTGACGTTGGCATCGTCGGGACTCGGCACTTTCGACGTCAGTTGGAAGGCTCGAAGCGAAGGCTCGAACTCGGTCACAACGCCGGAAGAACTTCTCGCGGCAGCACACGCGTCCTGCTTCGCGATGGCGTTCTCGAACGCACTTGGCCAGAACGGCACTCCCCCAACATCGATCGATGCGACAGCATCTGTTACTTTCATCCCCGGCACGGGAATTACTGGCAGCCACCTGAATGTGAATGCAACAGTTCCCGGTATCGAACGAGATGACTTCGATCGCATCGCCGCCGACGCTAAGGCAAACTGCCCCGTCTCCCAAGCACTCGCTGGCGTAGACATCACTATCGAGGCGACGCTTGCCTAGTCAGAGTTCGTCGACCCCAGGGCGGGTAGTGCTCGCCGGGGCTTCTGGCCTCATCGGCACTGCCCTCGCCGAATCCTTCCGCGCCGATGGGTTCACCGTTACGACTCTGGTGCGTCGTGAGACACGGACGAAGGATGAGGTGTCGTGGCTCACCGACGCGCAGCCGCTATCACCGGACGTTCTCGCCGGCGCGGCGGCGGTCATCGGTCTCAACGGTGCCAGCGTCGGCCACTTTCCGTGGACGAAGAGCTACAAGAGCACGCTGCTGTGGTCGCGGATCACGCCGACACGAGCAATCGCTTCTGCCGTGCGAGAGCTCGGAGACGACGCGCCGACCTTTATCAACGCCTCCGCCAGCGGCTACTACGGCGCCTTCCCCAAGGGCATCATGACGGAGTCCGATCCTCAGGGTTCTTCGTTCCTGGCCGACCTTTGCGGCGAGTGGGAGGATGCCGCACGCCAAGCGGGTGACAAAGCACGCATTGCGCTCATGCGCACGGCCCCGATCGTCCATCCCAAAGGTGTGCTTCGTCCGCTCATGCTGCTCACCAAGCTCGGGGTTTCCGGTCCGCTCGGACGAGGCACCCAGGTGTGGCCGTGGATTTCACTCGACGATGAGATTCGGGGCATCCGCCATATTCTCGATGCCGAGATCACGGGACCGGTGAATTTCACGGCTCCCACCCGGACGACGGCCAACGATCTCGGATTCGCTCTCGCGCAACGCATGAATCGGCCGTACCTGCTACGGGTTCCGGAGTGGGCGCTTCGGCTCGCGCTCGGGTCTGATGCGACCGCGGCTCTTCTGACGACCGACGCCGAGGTGAAGCCGACGGTGTTTGAGAAGACCGGCTTCACCTTCAGCTACCCGACCGTGGAGGAAGCAGTCGCGGCGGTCGTACCTGAAGGCTGACGACTCGCTAGCGACTCAGCTGACGCTCAAGAGTTATCGCTTTGCGGACGGCCCCGCGGGCTCGTCGACGATCACCGGATGCGTCGTAGGCGAGCCCGAGGCGAAACCACGCTCTCCAGTCATCCGGCGCACGCTCAACCGCTTCGCGGTAGCGCGGAAAGAGCGCGTCCGCTTCTTCTCGCAACACTCGCCCGCTCGGGCGCACCTCTACCTGCTCGGTGGGGAGAGCGTCTTCGGCCTCCATTTTGCGCCCAAGGCTTGCAGCACGCGAACCGAACATGATCTCCCGCACCAAAGCCCACGCGGCAATAATCGGGAACACGATGAGTGCCACGCCGATGGCGATTCCCACCGGGCTTCCGCTCGAGACAAAGAGCACCGCCCGCTGCGCGACAAGCACGATGTACAGCGCCAATAGCAGCGCCATGACACCGACGCCGATACGCGCGCTCATGCGCCAGTCGTTCGTGCTACTTGGCCGGGTACGTTGCCTTCGGCCACGCCGTTAGCGTTCGCTCGGGAGCGCTCAGACGTGTGACGAATGCCGATCTCAACAAAAGAATCCAGACCGATAGTGATTCCCATCGCGTCGCGCGCGGCGGGAAGCGCCAACCGGATGCCGGGGGCATATGCGGCCGACGGATCGATCGTGTCGTGGACTATTGAGAGCGACTCACCGGGACCGGAAAGCACTGTCTCTTGACGAGCGACGACACCGGGGCGGCGAAGCGAGTGGATCGGCACGCTTGCGATCTGCTGTCCACGCGCGCGCTGGTCGACGTGCGGTGAGGCTACTGGCCCGACTCCTGCTCGCGCCGCCGCGATGAGTTCTGCTGTGCGGACGGCAGTCCCGCTGGGTGAGTCGACTTTACTTTCCCGATGCGCCTCGACGATTTCGATCGACGGAAAGAACGGCGCGGCCGCAGCGGCGATTGCTGACCCGATAACCGAGCCCAGCGAGAAGTTCGGAACAAAAACCACGCCGTTGCCCGCGTTCTCGATGAGCGGACGAACGAGAGAAATCCGCTCGGCGGACCAGCCCGATGTTCCGACAAGAACATTGATTCCGCGTTCGGTAGCTGCGCGCACGACGTCGATCGACACGGCCGGTATCGAAGCGTCTACGACCAGGTCGGCGCCGTCGAGCTCCGATAGTGCTGAATTCGACGAGAGAACCGCACTCACTTCGAAATCCGAGGATTCATCGATAACCGCACGGATGATGCTCCCGAGCTTTCCGGTGCCTCCTACGATCGCCACTGCTGTCGTCATGTATCCCAGCCTAGAGCCGCCGAGCGCGTGATCAGTTTTCGATGACTAGACCAGCGGAACTTCGGGTAGACCAGTTCGAAGTTCGAACGGCAAGTGGGACAGATCGTTGTGCGAGTACACAACCCACGGTCGGCCGGATTTCTGCGCCAAGACCGTGAGCCCGCAGTTAGCTTGATTCAGCGTCATCCACTTCCACTCGGGTGTCTGGAGTACGTCGCGAACGAACCACGAAATGACGGCATTGTGCGTAATGATGAGTTCGTGGACGTCACCGTGCTTACGCACGAGAAATTCACCGACGGCATCCGACATCTGGGCGCGTCCGGCATCGATCTCGGCGTCGGTGACTCCGCCGAAGAAGGGTTCGAACGCCGAGGGAGTGTCGGGGGTCATACCCGTGGGAACGCAATCGAAAAGCAGCGCCGAAGGCTCTGGTGAAACGGCTGGCAGTCGCTCGGCGACGGCCTTCGCCGTCTCGGCCGCGCGAAGGAGCGGTGAGTGCCACACAGCGTCCAGCGGGACCCCTGATAGTCGATCCGCGATGAGCTCAGCCTGGCGCCGGCCACGAGCGGAAAGTGGGCCGTCGATCAAACCGTGCTCGGCGTCCTGGTGCTCTCCGTGTCTCACCAGATACAGGTAGTGGGTCACTACTGCTCTCTTCGTTGGGGGCGGTGGGTGCGAAACGCACGTCAACTGTCCAGCCTAAGCCACGAACCAGATCGAAGACCCGCGCTTCGTATCCTCGGGTGGTAGCTACTGGGATGCGCGTGCGATGTCGGCCAGCTGGCCTCGATTGAGCTTGATTCCCACGCCCTGCACGAGTTCATGTATTTGCGAGGGCGCATCGATGCTCACGATGGGTGCGGCGATGACCTTCTGAGCGAGCAGCCAAGCGACGGCGACGGCTGCGGTCGGAACGGCAAGCTCTTCAGCGATTGCGTCGAGCGCGCGTAAGGTGCGAGTTCCGCGCTTCGTGAGATTGTCGAGCTTCTGCGAGCCGCGGACAGACTTGGCAGCGTCCGCCCGGGTCCTCGTGGACCCGGCGAGGAAACCGTGTTCAAGCGCGTGCGATGGCGTGACGGCGATGCCTTGGGCGCTCGCAACCAGCCGAAGGTCGTCGGTGAAATCGGTGCGTCTCACGACGTTGTACGGAACGTCGAGCACGGAGATACGGGGATAGCCAGCGGAGGACAGGATCCTCGCCTCGACGAGTTGCGAGGGACTGAACCTGTATGCGCCGAGGGTGCGCACTTTTCCAGATTCAACGAGCCACTCCGTCGTCGCCAAGGTCTCTTCGAGCGGGGCATCCGCCACCGAACCATCGAGATACAGCACGTCGATGTGATCGGTTTGCAGACGCATCAGCGAGGCTTCGACAGCGCGGACGAGCTGTACCGGTCCGAGTCCAGGATTGTCGGGGTGTGCGCCAACCCGTGTGGTGATCACAACGTCGTCGCGTCGACCACGAGTGTGGACCCACTGCCCGATAATGTGCTCGCTACGGCCGCCGACGAAACTATCTGCCGTGTGGAGGGCGTTTCCGCCGATCGCAACGAATTCGTCGATGATCGCGTGACTGTCATCAATGTTGAGGTTCCAGCCGAACTCGGCCCCACCCAGCACCAGAGGGAACACCACGTGGCTACTTTCACCGAGGGGTACTCGCACGTGAGATCCCAGCGCGGGTCCCTGCACGGGGATGGGCGCCGACAGGTGGGGATGCATCGGCGCGACGACCGCTCTGGCAGTTCCCGTTCCGGACGATCCCATTCCGCACCCCTGATGTTCCATCGAAACGACTCAGTTGACTGACTCGCAGCTCGCGCCCCCACGTCTTATTCGAGGCTAGGGCAGCGCTGACGAACAGCCGCGATCTAGCGCGCAGCTCCGGTAAACATTCGATAACGGTTTTTCCTCGCAGTACGCGGATAACACGGCAATGCCCGCTCCCAAGAATGGGAGCGGGCATTGCTTCAGTGCACTGTAAGAAGTACCTCTCAGCCTTCGGCAGGAGCCTCGGGACCGGGGTTAGCCGCAGCAGATCCTTCTTGATCAGCAGCCTCTTCGAGAACCGGCTCAAGCGACAGCTTGCCGCGGTCGTCGATCTTCGTGATGCGAACAAGCAGCTTCTGACCGACGTTGAGAACATCGTCGACGTTCTCAACACGCTTGCCACCGGCGAGCTTGCGAACCTCGCTGACGTGCAGGAGTCCATCCTTGCCTGGCAGCAGCGAGATGAACGCACCGAAGGTTGCGATCTTCACGACCGTACCCAGGAACTGCTCGCCAACCTCCGGGTTGGAGGGGTTCGCGATCGCGTTGACCTGAGCCCGCGCAGCCTCAGCCGATGGACCATCGGTCGCGCCGATGTACACGGTGCCGTCTTCCTCGATCGAGATCTGAGCACCAGTCTCGTCCTGGATCGAGTTGATCGTCTTACCCTTGGGTCCGATGAGCTCGCCGATCTTGTCGACCGGGATCTGGACGCTGATCACGCGAGGCGCCGTCGGTGCCATTTCGTCGGGCGCATCGATCGCGGCGTTCAGCACGTTCAGAATCGTGAGACGAGCATCCTTAGCCTGCGTGAGCGCGGCGGTGAGAACCGACGACGGGATACCGTCGAGCTTCGTGTCGAGCTGGATCGCTGTAACGAACTCGCTCGTACCCGCAACCTTGAAGTCCATGTCACCGAGTGCGTCTTCTGCACCCAGAATGTCAGTCAGCGCGGCGTAGCGCGTCTGGCCGTCAACCTCGTCGGTAACGAGGCCCATCGCGATGCCAGCGACCGGCGCGCGCAGCGGCACACCAGCGTTGAGGAGCGAAAGCGTCGACGCACAGACAGACCCCATCGACGTCGATCCGTTTGAACCGAGAGCCTCGGATACCTGACGGATCGCGTAGGGGAAGTCTTCGCGGCTCGGCAATACCGGTGCGAGTGCGCGCTCGGCCAAGAAGCCGTGCCCGATCTCGCGACGCTTGGGGCTACCCACGCGACCGGTTTCACCGGTGGAATACGGCGGGAAGTTGTAGTGGTGCATGTAGCGCTTGTGCGTGATGGGCGACAGCGAATCGATCTGCTGCTCCATCTTGAGCATGTTCAAGGTCGTGACACCCAAAATCTGAGTCTCACCGCGCTGGAAGATCGCGGAACCGTGAACGCGCGGGATGACCTGCACCTCTGCGTCGAGCGGGCGGATGTCGGCGAGGCCGCGTCCGTCAATTCGCACACCGTCGGTGAGGATGCGACCGCGGACGATCTTCTTCGTGACCGACTTGAACGCCCCCGAAACCTCGCCGAGCGCCGAAGCGGGCAGCTTGCCCTCTTCGACAGCTGCAGCAACTTCACCCTTGACGCGATCTTTGAGTGCGTCGTCAGCGTTCTGGCGCTCGGTCTTGTCGGCGATCTGGTAAACACCGACGAGCTCGTCGTAAACGCTGCCAGCGACGAAGTCGTAGGTCTCCTGCGCGTACGGCGGGAAGACCGGGTACGGCTGGATTTCCTTCGCAGCGGTCGATGCCACAACGTTCTGTGCAGCGACGAGCTGGGTGATGAAAGGCTTAGCCGCTTCGAGACCTTCTGCGACGATCTCTTCGCTCGGCTTCGTAGCGCCGCCACGAATCAGGTTCCAGCTGTTCTCGGTGGCTTCTGCTTCGACCATCATGATCGCAACTTCGCCGTCGGG
This sequence comes from Microbacterium endophyticum, assembly GCF_011047135.1. Lineage (NCBI taxonomy): Bacteria > Bacillati > Actinomycetota > Actinomycetes > Micrococcales > Microbacteriaceae > Microbacterium > Microbacterium endophyticum. Next base: position 423,770 of record NZ_CP049255.1, read on the forward strand.
CAGCACGCGACCAGCGACGATGAGGTCGAATACGGCCTCTTCGAGCTGCTCGGCCTTCGGGAACGCGACCCACTGATCTTTGTGCTCGCCCTGTCCGGGGATGAGCGCGAGGCGGATGCCGGCGATCGGTCCCGAGAACGGCAAGCCGGAGATCTGGGTGGAAAGCGATGCCGCGTTGATCGCGAGGGCGTCGTAGAACTCCCCGGGCGCGATCGAGAGCACGGTGATCACGATCTGAACTTCGTTGCGGAGGCCATCAACGAAAGACGGACGCAATGGCCGATCGATGAGACGGCAAACGAGAATCGCCTCGGTCGAGGGGCGACCCTCACGGCGGAAGAACGAGCCAGGGATCTTGCCTGCTGCATACGAACGCTCTTCAACGTCGACTGTCAGCGGGAAGAAGTCAAAGCCTTCACGGGGGTGCTTGCCTGCGCTGGTCGCAGAAAGCAGCATAGTTTCCTCGTCGAGGTACGCGGCGACAGCACCTTGTGCCTGCTGAGCGAGGCGCCCGGTTTCGAACCGAACTGTGCGGGTGCCGAAACGGCCGTTATCGAGAACAGCCTCAGCTGCAGTAATTTCAGGACCTTCCAAGAGGTCTCTCCTTCTTTGTTTTACCTCGCACACCCGTATGGCGCGCGAGGTTTCGCGAAGGAGCAGGAACAGGCAGATATAAGCGTGCGGCTATGCCGCGATTCGCGCCTGCGCTGGTCACCAGTAGAAGAACACCCGGCATTTCGACGGGGAATCCACCACAGGAGACCAGCTTCCTGCCGGCCTGCTCCGTGTAGCTCGTATGGAATTTGAGCAAATGCCACAGGGGCATCTACCTCAACACTACCAGGGGGCGCCTCACGGCTGGCGAACCCGACGCGCGATGCCTATCGTGAGAAGAGCGCATCACGGCGCACCCCGCAAAGGAGACCACTGATGAGCACCCACGACCGAAAGCACGAAGCGCATGAGTCAGCGGATTCGGACGTCGACACGAGTAAAGAGCTCGACCCGCGCGAAGAGGCCGACATCCGTCGCCAGATCGCGCTTGAGGTGCAGGAGTTCGAACAGGGCATGGAAGGCTGACACCCCACCAGGGCCCCATGAGCGTCTCCGTTCGCCCGCAACGCGTGCGTTGGCTAGGCATCGTTGTCACGCTATCCGTCGCGATCGGGCAGTTGACGACCGGCACAAGCAGTTTCGAGACACGTGACGACCCCACCTGGTCGGATGTCGAAGAAGCTCAGGGCAATGAAGAAGCCACCCGCTCAGAAATCGCACGAATAGAGCTTGCTCTCTCATCAGCACAAGAGTCGGCTGCAGCAGCTTCAACCGCAGCTGTTGCAGCGGCCGCCGCCGCGGTCGAAGCGAACGAGAAAGCTGCCGCAGCAGCAGCAACCGCCACGGCGTATACGCAGCAAAGCGAAGCGGCTGCTGCAGCGTTCACCGAAACTTCGAACGTTGTTGGCGCAGTAGTTTCTGCGCGCATGCGGGCTGAAGCCTCAGCGCCCGTGAGCGTTCAAGTCCTCACATCAACGGATCCCGACGCGCTTTTGCGGAGCCTTGGCCTGCTCGACCGGTTGCACGCTTCGTGGCGATCACAGGCGCAGAGCGCGCATGCGAGCGCAGATTTTGCGACCGCGCTCGAGTTGCAAGCGGCGGCCGCGGAGTCGGCACGCAAAGAGAGCGCATCAGCGGCTGAGAAAACCGCAGCATCCGCTCAGGCTGCAGCCGACGACGAATTGCGCGCCGTAGCCGAGGTTCAAGAACGCGCAGACACAATGTACGCCCAGCTTGCGGCTCTCAAGAACACGACCGCCGAGGTTGAGCGCGCGTACCAGCTGAGCACAGCGGTTGCAGCGCAGGAGCCGAGTGGTCCCCCAACGAACGCGACTGAGGATCCCGATCCCTCCCCCACATCGCCAAGTGCTCCAAGTACGCCGTCCACGCCAAGTCCTGAAGTGCCCACCTACGGCGTGACAGTCGATCCCGAGGGAGCCAAAGCGTACGCTCGCGGTGCTCTTGGCAATTACGGCTGGGGAGACGATCAATTCGGATGCCTCGTCTCACTGTGGAATCGTGAGTCTGGCTGGCGCGCGGATGCCCTCAACCCGAGCAGCGGCGCATACGGCATCCCACAGGCTTTGCCGGGGTCGAAGATGGCAGCCGCGGGTGCTGACTGGCGAACCAATGGAAACACTCAGGTGAACTGGGGCCTGGCGTACATCAAGGACCACTATTCCACACCGTGCGGCGCGTGGGCCCACTCGGAAAGCACGGGCTGGTATTGAGCAGCAGTCACCGTACCTTTTGCGTGCGGTGACTTCCGGGGCCCGGAATGACGACATAGTCGCTGTGTTTGGCGGCCAGCCCATCGCCCGCTGTCCGCCCCCGGACTCGCCGCCACATCCATGGGAGAACGTCGCGCTTTATCCAGCCCGCACTCGACGGTTCGTCATCGTGGAGGGCGGCTTCGAGATCTCCCAGAGCTTCTGCGTCCGGCACTCCCAAGGCCTCTGCTGCCCGATACGCGACGAACCGGTGGCCGCTAGAACGCAAGTGCACACGATCATCAGCCCACATTTCCAGCCCCGAGATCTCCGGGAGCGCATCGAGATCGAGCAGACGGCATCCGTGCGTCTGGGCGATCCGGCGCAGGTGAGTGTTGAAGGCGGCGAACCGCGGCGCCAGAAAGCGCGAGGCTCGCCGCCTCGGCAGGAAAGCCGTCACCAGCAGGACGTCTGCTCCCGTGACGCGTAGCGCCTCGACCCCACGCTCGAACTCGTCGGCGAGCGCTTTCACGTCGACCCGGCGCCGCACGAGATCGTTGCCGCCCATGAGAATCGAAACGAGGTCGGGCCGTAAGCGCAGAGCCTGTGGAATCTGCTCGTGAGTGAGGTCTCGAACACGTCGACTCCGTACCGCGAGGTTCGCGTATTTGAATGCTTCTCCCCCGCGTGTCGTCTGCGCCAACAGCGGTGCAAGGCGATCAGCCCAGCCGCGGTACGCCCCCGATGGCATGCGCGAAGAATCACACAGCCCCTCCGTGAGCGAGTCACCGAGGGCGACGTACCGTGACCATTGCGGTCGCGATGACGTGAGCGGTGTGTGGTTCCAGGGGCGCGGGTACATACGCGCGAGCATCGCGTCGTCTATTGGCCGCAGCGCCTTCGCGGTTTCGTAGTGGCCCAGCAGCTGAGTGCTGAGGGCCGCCCAGGTACGGTCTCGCACTGATTCGCGTGCCGCCACCGCGAATGCGCGTCGCTTCGCATCATCCCCGAGCAGGTCACTCACCCTCGCACGCATATCAGCGAGGTCCCCTGGGCGGTACAGCCATCCATCGACGCTCGAATGTACGAGATCGAGTGGCCCGCCGGCCCCTGTCGCAACCACGGGAACACCGCTCGCAAGCGCCTCTTGAATGGTCTGCCCGAAGGTCTCGCTCTCACCCGGGTGCACGAACACGTCGAAGCTCGCCATCGCTTCGGCCAGCTCTGGACCAGAAAGGTGGCCCAAGAAGATGGCGCGAGGGAGATAGCGTTCCAGGGCCGTGCGCTCCGGGCCGTCACCGACGATCACGACCCGCGCACCGGTCAAGGAATCCAAGACAGCGAGGTCTCGCACCTGCTTCTCCGCGGCCAAACGGCCTACGTACCCGATCACGAGTTCACCTGGCGCAATGCGGTCACGCCACGCCGGGCTTCTGTGCTCGGGCGCGAATCTCACGGCATCGACACCGCGCCCCCACCGGGCGATGCGATCGACACCCAGCCGTTCGAGCTGCGCCTCTGATGAGCGAGACGGCGCTAAGTTCAACGTCGCGCGGCGGTGAAGTCGCGCCACGTGCGCTGAAGCAATCGCCGTGGCCTGCGGCATCCCGTATTTCTCCGCGTAGGCCACGACATCGGTCTGGTAGATCGCGACCGCCGGAATCTTCAGTGTGTCAGCCGCGGCGAGCGCCTGCCATCCCAGGACGAACGGCGAGGCGAGGTGCACAACATCGGGACGAAACGAACGCAGGATGCCGGCAATCCGCGAGGCGCTGGCGAATACCACTCGCACCTGAGGATACGAAGGCAGCGGTACCGATCGAAGCAGCTCGGTGCGCGCGCGCCCTACCGGCGAGATCGTCTCGGCGGCGCGCGCCGCGATCACAAGCGTCTCGTGCCCTGCCGCTTCTAGATGATGGAGGACCTGCAGCACCGATCCGGTGACACCGTTCATGTGCGGCAGGTAGGACTCAGCGATCAACGCGACTCTCACAGAATCAGCGTGAACCCTCATCACGCGAAAAAGCGCCGAACACCGTGATCATCATCGAGAATTCACCGGATGACCGCCTGCGCGTCACCTGACACATTTCGTTCGGTTCGCGTTTACCGCGCGGGCGTAAGCAGCGACCTATGGCCGAACAGTTGGCAACATTCCTTTCCACGAGCCCGCTGGGCCTCGTGGTGCTTGCAGTACTCGTGTTCGGCGATGCGTTCTTCGTCATTTTGCCGGGCGAAGCAGCCGTGACAGCATTCGGTGCCCTCGCCGTATCGACAGGGTCGCCGCCCCTCATTCTCGTCATCTCGATTTCCGGGATGGCGGCATTCGCTGGCGATGCCTGTTGTTACGCGGTTGGACGCCGTGTCGGACTCACGCGGTGGCGATGGATGCGGCGCCCAAGATTGCAAAAAGCTTTCGCCCTCGCTCACAATCGGCTGCAGCGGAGCACGGGCACCGTGGTCTTTACCGCTCGGTTCATTCCGTTCGCGAGGCTTGCCGTCAATCTCACGGCGGGTGCCACGCGCACGGGAGCAGCCCGGTATCTCACTCTCGCATCTCTTGCCGCGCTCGGTTGGGCGGCCTACCAAGCTGTCATCGGCGCAATTGTCGCGTCGCTCATTCCGGGCGGTCCGTTCGTGGCGGTTCTCGTGTCGATTGCCGTCGCGCTGAGCATCGGCTTCATCATCGACGCGCTCGTCGCGCGCCGAAGCCCTCGCGCGCATTCCGCACGCGAGGGCTGACGGTTCACTCCCCCGCGAGGCCCCCGAGAAGGTGACCGAAGGAGCGCCCCTGTCCGAGATAGTTTTCGGGGTCGTAGGGATCTTCGGTTGCGCGAACGTCGCGCCGGGCGATGGCCTCTGCCAGTTCTTTCGCTGCTCGCTGCACCCGTGTCGCGAGAGGAGCAACGCTGTCTGCGTTCGCTCCCCAGTCAGACGAGGCAGCGAACACACCTGTCGATACCGGTTCGGCGTGCAGATATGTGAACAGCGGCCGGATCGCATAGTCGATCGCGAGCGAGTGGCGCGCCGTGCCCGCGTTCGCGCCGAGCAAAACCGGCATTCCCCGCAACGCCTCGGGATCAAGAACATCGATGAAGGACTTGAACAGCCCGGAATAGCTCGTCGAGAAAATCGGAGTCACAGCAATCAGAGCATCAGCTGAGACGACGGTGTTGATCGCTGATTCGAGCGCAGGAACGGCAAATCCGGTCAACAGGTTATCGGTGATGTCGTGTGCATAATCTCGCAATTCGACGACATCGAACGTCGCGGAAATTTCGCGTGCCCGCAGTTCAGCAGCTGTCGCGGTCGCGAGACGGTCAGCGAGCATCCTCGTTGACGACGGATTCGAAAGTCCCGCGGAGACGACAGCGATTCGACGTGAGGACATGTCACGCCCCCTGTCGAACAGCAGCAGCACCGAAAGCGGAACCTGCCGCTACCGGAGCATCCTGATAGGGCGAACCACCGGTGAGGTTGTCTCCCCGATTCGCGCGAGGGCGGGCCTCGCGCGCCGGACCATCACCGTACGCAGCCGTCACGCGCGAGCGGTGCGTTGGCGCGTCAGGAACCTCCACGGGCCGGTTACGCTGCAAATCCTTACGGAGCACGGGCACAACCTCGCTGCCCAGGATGTCGAGTTGCTCGAGGACTGTCTTCAATGGCAAGCCAGCGTGGTCCATCAAGAACAGCTGGCGCTGGTAGTCACCAAAGTAGTCACGCATCGATGCATAGCGGTCGATGACCTGCTGCGGTGAGCCGACGGTGAGCGGTGTCATCTCGGTAAAGTCCTCGAGGCTCGGGCCGTGGCCGTAGACCGGCGCGTTGTCGAAGTACGGACGGAATTCCGCGACAGCATCCTGCGACTTGGCGCGCATGAATACCTGCCCGCCGAGTCCCACGATCGCTTGCTCTGGGGTGCCATGACCGTAGTGGGCGTAACGCTGGCGGTAAAGCGCGATGAGCCGCTGGTAGTGCTCCTTCGGCCAGAAGATGTTGTTGGCGAAGAATCCGTCACCGTAGTAGGCCGCCTGTTCGGCGATCTCCGGCGTGCGAATAGAGCCGTGCCACACGAACGGCGCCACACCATCGAGCGGGCGTGGAGTCGAGGTGAAGCCCTGTAGCGGAGTACGGAACTGGCCCTCCCAGTCCACGACATCCTCGTGCCACAGCTTGTGCAACAACGCATAGTTCTCAATCGCGAGCGGAAGACCCTGGCGGATGTCTTTACCGAACCACGGGTACACGGGCCCGGTGTTTCCGCGACCGAGCATGAGGTCTGTACGGCCGTCGGACACATGCTGAAGCATCGCGTAATCTTCAGCAATCTTGACGGGATCGTTCGTCGTGATCAGGGTTGTCGACGTCGAGAGCACAAGCTTCTCCGTCTGACCCGCTATCGCGGCGAGCGTGGTCGTCGGAGACGACGACCAGAACGGCGAGTTGTGATGTTCGCCGAGTGCGAAGACGTCGAGGCCCACCTCCTCAGCGTGCCGGGCGATCTGGATCGTCGCGCGAATGCGCTCGGCCTCCGACGGTGTGTGCCCGGTAGTGGGGTCCTCGGTGATGTCACTCACCGTCATGATGCCGAACTGCATCCCTTGCCAGGCGCTGCTCTCGCTCACGATGTCTTCTCGCTTCCCGGATGCCTTCGCATCCATTTACATGCAAGTGAATATAAACCTTATAACGCACCCTCTGCGAGATTATTCCCGGATCGTATAGCGGCACGAAGCATAGCTCAGTGCACAAGATCCTCCCTGTCTGCACAGCGCCGAGTAATCTGTGCAGGTCATGACCAATATTTCTCAGCCCGCGCCGGCCCGGGAGCAAAAACGCCGCGTACCGTTCTGGGACAACGCACGCTTCGCCTGCATCGTGCTGGTAGTGCTGGGGCACGCTCTGCAGCGGCTCACGTACGACTCCGACGCAGCGCTCGCGCTCTATCTGGTCGTCTACGCCTTCCACATGCCTGCGTTCGCGGTCATCTCGGGGTATTTCTCCAAGGCAGGCCAGCAGAGCAAGCGTCAGATGTCGCGAGTGATCACCGACATCCTTGTTCCCTACGTGATCTTCGAAAGCTTATGGACGATGACCAAGTGGCTGGTCGAGGGCCGCGCGAACCCAAACCCCACTCAGCCCTCCTGGACGCTTTGGTTTCTTCTCGCGTTGGGAATCTTCCGTCTTGTTTTGCCGTATCTTGCACTCTTGAAGTGGCCGCTGCTGTGGACCATCGGCATCTCGATCGCCGCGGGCTACATGTCCAACATCGACTCGACACTCTCGCTCTCGCGGACTCTCGGCCTGCTGCCGTTCTTTACCGTTGGGTGGTGGCTGAATGAACATGACCTCGTGCGCAAACTTGGTCTACTTCGGCATCGGCAATGGTGGCTCACAGCATCGTCGGTTGCGGTTTTTGCGATCGCAGGATGGGCGACATGGACGTTCGCCGACACCTGGCGCGCCGTCAATCTGCGCGAATGGCTCTTCTACGACGATGACTACTCGTCGCTCGGCGTCACCGGATGGTGGGCCGGCGGCGTGCGGCTCGCGCTGATGGCGGTGGCGCTTCTCCTCATGACGGCCTTCTTTGTGCTCATTCCGCGCAACACGCACCGGTGGACGCGTTACGGGCAATACACGATGTATGTGTATCTTCTGCATTCCTTCGTTCTCTACCCGTTCCGCGAATCCGGGGTACTTCGGGGTTTGGAGCCGTCGTGGATTTGGCTGCCGATTGTCGCGGTGGCGTCGGTCGCAATCGCTGTTGGGCTGTCTTCGGCGCCCGTGCGCGCTATCTTCCGACCAATCGTTGAACCAAGGCCGAAGTGGCTGTTCGCCGACTCGGCATGGTCGAGCCCTGGTGGCCGCGACAACGACCCCACGGGTTCGCGCCGCGATACACCCGCCACACCCCGCAAAGAGCGCCAGTAGCGGCGAGATACCCGGCCGGTCATGAACTGAAACATTGGACCGGTCACAGCGCAAGTCGTCATAGCCTCATCCCATGGACGACGTGAACCTGCCAATTCTGGACCTCTCCCAGCTCGACGCCGGGCCCGAAGCGGCCGAGAGATTTCGGCGCGACCTCCGTGCGGCGACTCATGACGTGGGGTTCTTCTACCTCGTAGGAACCGGAGTCAGCCGCGAGCTCGAGGCTCGCCTGCACACCGCGGCTCGACAGTTCTTCGATCTCCCCGCTGAAGAGAAACTTTCGATAGAAAACATCAACAGCCCCCATTTTCGCGGCTATACGCGCATTGGCGGCGAGCTCACCCAGGGTCGAATCGACTGGCGCGAGCAGATTGACATCGGCCCTGAACGCGACGCGATCACGAACGTCGACGCCCCCGATTTCGCACGCCTCACGGGTCCAAATCTGTGGCCGGCTGCGCACCCGGAACTCCGCGAGGTTGCCTTGGAGTGGCATGACAGGCTCACCGAAGTCGCTCACAAGCTTCTGGGCGCGTGGGCGGAGTCGCTGGGCGCTGAGCCCACTGTGTTTGACGAGCATTTCGCCGACCCCTCGACCCTCATAAAGATCGTGCGGTATCCCGGCAAAGACGACCCCACGCCTCAGCAGGGCGTCGGCGCCCATAAAGACTCCGGCGTGCTCACTCTGCTGTGGGTCGAGCCCGGCAAGGGCGGCCTTCAGGTTCTTCGCGACGGCGAATGGATAGACGCCCCATCCGTGCCCGGCGCTTTCGTCGTGAACATCGGCGAACTTCTCGAGTACGCGACCCAGGGATACCTCACCGCAACCAATCACCGGGTGATCTCGCCGCAGCATCCTGATGACCGAATCTCGGTGCCGTTCTTTTTCAACCCCGCGCTTGATGCGCGACTGCCCATCATCGATCTTCCCGATGAGCTGGCCGTGGCTGCGGCGGGGGTCACGCAGGATCCCGAGAATCCGATCCACTCGACCTACGGCGAAAACGCGCTCAAGTCACGCCTTCGCGCACACCCTGACGTGGCAGAACGCTGGCACAGCGATTTGATCGCGGCTCGCGCCGCCACCGTCTGACTCCCCATCTACCCCGCCCCGCGCTCCTCCCCTCCGCGCTCATCACCCCCGCGCTCCTCACCGAAACGCTGCTTTTAGCCTCGAATCACCGGTAGGCGGATGCCCGAGCGCGGTGTGTTGGGCACAGAAGCAGCGTTTCGGGAGGTATGAGAGGTGCCGGAGGTGCGGGAGAGGTGCGGGAGGTGCGGGAGAAACGACAAGAGCCGCCCCACACCGTGGGGCGGCTCTTGAAGAAAGCGATATACGCGGCTGCGCTCAGCGGCGAAGACCCAGACGTTCGATCAACGAGCGGTAACGCGCGATGTCGACGTTCTGAAGGTAGCTGAGAAGACGGCGGCGCTGACCTACGAGCAGGAACAGACCACGACGTGAGTGGTGGTCGTGCTTGTGCTCCTTCAGGTGCTCCGTGAGGTCGCTGATGCGCTTGGTCATCAACGCAACCTGCACCTCGGGGGATCCGGTGTCACCGGGGTGCGTTCCGTACTGTTCGACGATCGCCTTCTTGACGTCTGCTTCGAGTGCCATAAATTTGATCCCCTCTCTTCTCGTTGCGCGGTGCTCTTCGCCTTATGCGTGAGCTCTCTTTATCCGCGGCCGATTAAACGGCAACCTCGTTACTCTACCAGCCCGAGGCTTCGCGGGGAAACCCGCCCAATCGACTCACGAACGAAAGAGGGGCAGGATGCCTCAGCATCCTGCCCCTCTTTCACAACAGCAGATCAGGCCTGGACAGCACCCTGCAGGTCGAGCTCGATGGTGACGTCCTTGCCGACGAGAACACCGCCGGTCTCAAGCGCCGCGTTCCAGGTGAGACCGAAGTCTTCACGGTTGATGACGGTCTTCGCCGTCGCACCAGCCTTGTAGTTGCCCCACGGGTCGGTGCCGAAGCCGCCGAACTCGAGCTCAAAGGTGACGGGCTTGGTGGTGCCCTTGATCGTCAGGTCGCCATCGACGAGCAGATCGCCCTTTTCGTAGCGGACACCGGTCGACGTGAAGGTGAACGTCGGAAAGTTCTCGGCGTCGAAGAAGTCAGCGGAGCGAAGGTGCGCGTCGCGACCCTCGTCTTTGGTGTCGACCGATGCGACGTCAACCGTCGCCTCCACCTTGGTGTCGAGCGGGTTCTCACCAGCGGTGATGGTCGCGCTCTTGACTCCGAAGTTGCCGCGCACCTTCGAGATCATCATGTGGCGCACCGAGAAGGTGACCTCACTGTGCGATGCGTCAAGCACCCAGGTGCCTGGTTTGTAGCCGGGAAGGTCGATCGTGGTGTCGCTCATGGTTTCTCCAAGTCTGTCGCCGCGCCGTTCGCGGCCTTCGCACAATTCAAACTCACGCGACCGCGAATCTATTCCGAAGAATGAAAAATCAGCATATTCATAACCAAAGAGCGGATGCCTCGGGGCATCCGCTCTTTGTCGAATCAGCAAGAAATCAGCCGACGCTGATCAAATCGATCACGAAGATCAGAGTTTTTCCACCGAGAAAGTGTCCGCCAGCCGGACCGTACGCGAGGTGCGGCGGAATGACGAGTTCGCGGCGCCCGCCGGCCTTCATGCCGGGGATTCCGTCTTGCCATCCCTGGATGAGGCCACGAAGCGGGAACTGGATAGTCTCGCCACGACCCCAGGAAGAGTCGAATTCTTCACCCGTGGTGTACTCGACGCCTACGTAGTGAACAGTTACGTTGTCGCCGGGCTTAGCTTCGGCGCCGTCGCCCTCGATCAGGTCGCGCACGACGAGTTCGGCGGGAGCGTCACCCTCAGGAGCATCGATTTCAGGCTTAGTGCGGTTGTCAGTCATACCTCTATCCAAGCATGACGGACAATGCGTTCCGAAGGGGTCTTGACAGCCTTTGTAGACGAGAGCATGCTTTTCATACACCAACTCAGCGCTCGGGAGTCACGCAGGCATCGCCGCGGCACCGGGCGCTGAGTCTTTTATTGCTCGCGTCTATGCTGGGCACGTGGACCGCGAGGAATACCCAGAAGCGCAGCGACTTCTCGAACGAAGCGTCGACGTCATACTCGAGCGGGGCGTGATGAATGTCTCGCTCTCGCAATTGGCGCGCGCCGTCGGCTCAAATAACCGGATGCTGTTGTACTACTTTTCGTCAAAGGATCGCCTTTTCACGGAAGCGATTCGCGCGGCATACGACAGGTATCCACGCTTGCATGGCTTGATGCCTGGACTTCAAGAACCTGGCCCGATGAGCGACGCGCTGAAGCATGGCTGGCGTCAGCTTCGCCACGCGGAGAACCTTCCCTACATCACGCTCTTTTTCGAAGCTCTGGCTGCTGCAGCGCGCGATCCCGATGCGAACCCTGCGCACCTAGAAGTGCTGGCAACGCACTGGCCAAGCCAGATTCAATCAGCCTTCGTGCTGCGCGGGTACTCAGCGGATGCTGCAGCGACCGCGGCTGTCGAGCTCATGGCGCTCTGGCGCGGTTTGCAATTTGCGCTTATTTCGGGAACGCCCGTCGAAATACTCGACCTCGCTCAAGACTCCGCCGTCGACGCGCTCTTCGGCGACGACGGAGTCATCTCGAACAGCTGAAGCTACGCCCTCGCAGGAAGTGGATCCGGGAGCGGTCCTGCAACCTCTCGCATGCGTTCGCGCAGCGTAGATCCGACCGGAGCCGCCAGGCGACCACGCTCGCGCAGGCGCGAAAGAACCTCTCGACCAAACACCTCGACGTCGCGTGTTCCGAACGCAGGCTCGATGAGAAAGCCATCGAGATCCGTTTCCGCAGCAAGAGCTTCGATCTGGTCGGCAACCTGATGGGGATCTCCGACAACCCGAAATCCACGAGTGCCGCGCCCGCGCAACTGGTCGAGAATCTCACGCACCGTCGGCGCAGGAGAATCTGCACTGCCCAGAAAGCGCTCGATGTTACTCGTCCCGAGCTGGCCCACAAGTCCCCCGGCGTCGATGATGTCGCGAAGAGTCCTGTCCGGATCGAGACTTAACAGGTCGATGCCGGTGTTGCCTGCGTACAGGGCCGCGACGATCTCATCGGTTTGCAGTGCGTCGAACTCTGCCTCGAGCGCACGCGCTTCTGATTCTGTCGCCGCAACGATAGCCGTCATGCCTGCCATGAGGCGCAACTGTCGCGGGTCGCGGCCGGCGTCAGCGGCACGCTGACGGATATCGGCGACGCTCCGTGCAGTGTGCGACGGGGTCGTTGCCTGAACGAAAACGCATTCGGCATGGGTCGCGGCGAAGGCGCGACCCGCGGGAGACGTCCCGGCTTGGAAGAGCACGGGAGTTCGTTGCGGCGACGGCGGCGACGTGTAGTAACCACGTGATTGGTAGTGGGAGCCTTCGAACACCGTGCGCTGAATCAGGTCACGGCGAACCGCAAGCTGTTGCGCGGCATCCATGACGAGTGCGCCGTCTTGCCAGCTCTCTTCCCAATACGAACGCGCGAGACGTACGTACTCGTCGGCCATGGCGTATCGCACGTCGTGAGGCACGAGCGTCTCGTGTCCAAGCAGTTCCGCTTGCGCGTTCTGCGATGCACCGGTCACGATATTCCACCCGATACGCCCAGCCGAAAGGTGATCCAGCGCAGTGAATCGACGCGCCATCTGCAGCGGGTGGTCGATCCCGGTGGTAGCCGTCACAACGAAGCCCAGGTTCTCAGTTTCGCGCAGGAGGGATGCCACGAGCACGATCGGGTCGAGAGTGGGAAAGTTGATGCCTCGTTCTACGGCCACAGTGCTGATGTCGTCGCCCACGATCGGGTAGCCGTACTGATCGGCGAGGAACAAGAAGTCGTACCCCGTCTCGTCCATCACGCGCGCCATTCGCGCCCAGCGCTCCGGGTCAAGAAAATCTTCACCATCGTCCAGGGGGTGTGGCCAGCTATGGGTGCCACCGGTCTGGGGTTGGAAAGACTCAAAAATTCCGAAGTGAAGTCGTGACATCAGAGATCCTCACCTGTCGTGGCCAGCCAGCTATCGATTGCGACGCGAGCCCGCATTTTTGTTTTTTCGGATGCCAAGGTGGTCTCGATTGACGTCCACGCACACTCGGCGAGCTGTTCGTCAGTCAATCCGACCTGCTCGCGCGCTGCGATGTATTCACCGAGCAGACCCGGCCCAAACAGAATTGGGTCGTCAGCATTGATCGAGCAGCGAACACCGGCTGCGAGGAGAGCGGGAAGCGGGTGCTGCGAAAGATCGTCTACAACACCAAGGATGACGTTCGACGTGAGGCAGACATCCAATGGAATACCGCGCTCGGCGAGTTCTGCGACAAGCGTCTCGTCTTCACTCGCGCGCACCCCGTGCAAGATTCGATCAGCGTGCAGGGATGTAAGTGCCTGCCGCACTGACTCCGGCCCGACAAGTTCTCCCGCGTGCGGGGCGGATTGGAGCCCTGCCGCCTTGGCGATATCGAATGCCGCGGCAAAGTCAGATGCAGGATAGCCGCGCTCCTCGTTCGCAAGGCCGAGAGAGACGACCCCCTGCCCGGCGCGAGACGCGGCGGCGTTGGCGAGAGCGATGGCCGCTTCGATACCGAGGGTGCGGTCAACCGTGACCATGAGCCCGATTTCGACGCCGTGGCGCTCACCCGCAGCGGCTGCATACTCGAGATGTCGATCGAGAGATGCTTCGATCGAGCCGAACGTCTCGACGTAGTAGTCCGGACTTACTCCGAACTCTACGTAGTACGCGCCGTCTGCGGCTGCGTCAGCGACGGCTTCGTCAATGAGCCGCTCCAGGTTTTTTTCGTCGGCGAGTACCTCGAGGAGCCCTTGGTACATGCCTGCGAATGCCGAAAACCCTGAAAATCCCGCGGTAGGCGGAATAGTCACACCTTTCTGGGCGGCAAGCTCTCCCAGAGTCTCAGGCCTCATGGCTGCTTCTAGGTGCAGATGCAAGTGCCCCTTTGGCAGTGCGGCAAGGTCCCGCACCGACATCGTCTTATCGCTAGCCATTTCGGCGCCTCCCGGAGAATACATCAAACATGAACTGGTCAGTTCACACTACAGCTTGCATGTTTCAGCGGTATGACGAGTTGCTCACAGGCTAAAGAGAGCCGCTCGCGTCGCGGTCGTTCGTGCCAGCAATGCGCGCTCGTCAGCCTGAGCGTGACTGTCGCGTCCACTCATCGCTCGCTGCCGCGCGGCAGCGAGCGAAGTGGCATCCGCGATGAATCGCTTCATGAGTGGAGTCTTGTCGCCATGCAGCGTCGCAGCCCACGCCAATGCTTTTCGCCGACCGGCCCCGGTCGCGAGCATCTCGACCTCTTCGGGCGTGAACCACCCGGCTTGGGCATACTCACCGAGACGAACCCTCGTGAGGCGGGACTCTGCGCGACGGAGAGCAATGATGCCAACGATGAAGATGACGAACAGCGGAACCTGCACGAGCGCATAAAGCACGAAGAAGTCAAAGAAGACCGCCGATGCGTTCCACAGCGCGTGAAGAAGAGTCGCACCCGCTACTCCCCCCACCCACCAGCGGAACGACTCGGCTGGTCGCGCTGCGCGCCGAGCCGCAATTCCCAGGGCAAGCCCTACGACGCTCGTGAACATCACATGCGCGAATGGAGAAAGAATCCCCCGCATGAAGAAAGTCACGCCCGTCTGGTCGGCACCGCCCGACATGAACGCGACGGCAAAGTACTGAATGTTTTCAGTGAAAGCAAAACCCGCTCCCACCAGGGCGCCATACACGACTCCATCTATGGGCCCGTCGAAGCGGCGACGAAAGATGAAGAAGATCAGCAGAACCCCGAGACCCTTGGCAATCTCCTCAACGACCGGTGCCTGGATGACCGTGGTCAGGGCGACGCCAAGCGCGGAATCATCGCTGCCGAAGACACGGGTGATGACGAAATCGACTCCCAGAGCGATTCCCACGGCTCCCACCGCGCCCCATGCCACTGCGAGCGCCATGATCGCGGGCGGCTCCGGCTCCCAGCGGTCGATGATCCGCACGGCCAAAAAAACTACGGCGAGAGGCACGAGCGCGAGCACCATACCGACGAGCGAAGCCGCGCTCCCCAACGCACTCAGAAAGTAGGCAATCAAGAGCACAAGAACAATCACGAGAGCCCCGACGAGCCAGATCGCAGGTCTCAGCCCGCCTCGTGGTGGTTGCTGCGCTGGAATCGGCGAGAGCGGCACATCCGCCGCAGGAACGGTCACGACGATGTCCTGCTGCGGTTCTGCGCGCAACTCCGAAAAGGATGGCGGAGTCAAGCTGGGCCTCGGTCGTCGGGGACGCTCGTCGTCAGACGGGAAAGTCATAGCATCCAGCCTAAGAGTGCTCGCTGGCGCTAGCGTGGACCTATGCGCTTTGCCCATGTCTTCGGTGAAACGGCGACGACGCCGGAACTAGTACTCGTCGATGATGAGGGTGCGACGTTTGTCGGTGACCTTTTTGCTGGAGCGCCACGCGTACTCGAGGATCTCATCGCGGGCGGTGAAGATCTGCTGCAACGAGTTGCCGATGCGGCGCCCGGTGCAAACCGACATGCCCTGGCCGACTTCGCGTTTGGTTCCGTGGTGCTTTCTCCCCCGGTCATCCTCGCGATCGGTCTCAACTATTCCGCACACTCCGGAGAGCTCGGCCTCAAAACGGATGCTACGCCCACGGTATTCACCCTCTGGCCCAACTCCCTCGCCGCGCACGGTGGCACGACATCGTGGCCTCGAACACTGAGCGAGTCGATCGACTACGAGGCCGAACTCGGCGTCATCATCGGCGCAGCGGCCAAAGACGTGACCGAAGAAGAAGCGCTCGATCATGTGTGGGGATACACAGTCGTGAACGACATCACGGCCCGGGACATCCAGTTCTCGGAAGCACAGTGGTCTCGATGCAAATCTTTCGACGGTTTCACCCCAACTGGGCCCTTCGTCGTTACGGCCGACGAGATTCCCGACCCGCAAGATCTGCACATCTGGGCGGTCGTCGACGGACAGACCGTGCAAGACGCATCAACCGGGCAAATGATCCGGGGTGTGGCGACACTGATCTCTCATCTATCCCGATCGGTCACTTTGCTGCCGGGAACACTGATTTCGACGGGCAGCCCGGGCGGCGCCGGATACTCGCGCGACCCCCAGATTTTTCTGCGAGACCGCTCCTCCGTCACCGTGGGCGTCGATGGCATAGGCGAGCTAACGACAAACTGCCGCGTCCTCGACTGAGAACGCGGCAGTTTGAAGGCGCGAACGGGTTAGTTGCAGACCAGTTCTACGGTCTGTCCGCTGATTTCGTGGGTACCGGTTCCGTACTGGGCACAAAGGTCTGCGTACGCGCCGCCTACCGTCGCAATCACGACGATCACGACAACGACGCCGAGCACCATCAGGACGGCACTGATGATGATTGCGGCGAGCGCAAAGCTGTTCTTTTGTCCTGCTTTTCGGCTCTGCACGAGCGCGATAATGCCGAGGACGAGGGCGACGAGCTGGACGAAGAACGCCAGGATGAACGCGACAATGCCCATGGTGCGCCCGGGGCGCTCGGTCGAAGGTGCCACCGGGGGCGGCGGAGCGTTGTAGGCGGACGGTTGAGGGCGGGGTCAGTCATGATCTCTCCTCGAGCTGTGGGACGAACGTAATGAACGCTAGCGGTGCGGATGCCTCGGCCACAATCACGCCACGGGCTTTCGTCATTCTGCCGCGGTGTCGACGGTCGGAGCGATGATCGGGATTGCCATAGTCATCGCTTGCAACCCAGAGAGCCGGGCTGGCGACAGCTGCTTTGCAACCTCGTCACGCGACATGAGCCCGGCCTCGATGACGAGGTCTCCGACATTGCGCCCCGTCAGCAGTGCAGTTTTCGCGAGAGCGGCCGCAGCTGCGTATCCGATGAACGGTGTCAGCGCCGTAATCACTCCGACCGAGGAGCCAACCATCGCTCCCAGTCGGTCACGGTTGGCGGTTATGCCATCGATGCAGTTGACGCGAAGAGTCCATGTCGCCTGGCGCATCCACGTGATCGACTGAAAAATAGAGTGCGCAATCACGGGCTCAAATGCATTGAGTTGGAGCTGCCCTGACTCAACAGCCATCGTCACCGTGGTGTCCGCCCCGGCGACGGCAAACGCAACCTGGTTCACGACCTCGGGGATCACCGGATTCACCTTGCCTGGCATGATCGATGATCCCGCCTGGCGTGCAGGCAGATTGATTTCGCCGAGGCCGGCCTGCGGTCCGCTGGAAAGCAACCGCAAATCGTTGCAGATCTTGGACAACTTGATGGCGTTGCGTTTCAAAGAGGCCGAGAACGACATGAACGAACCGGTGTCACTTGTCGATTCGACGAGGTCGCTTGCCGTTTCGAGGTCGAGACCCGTAATGGAGCGCAGATGACCGAGTACGGCCGCTCCGTACCCCCTGTGTGTCGTAATGCCGGTTCCAATCGCCGTGGCACCCATATTGATCTCCGCGAGGAGAAACGCATTTTCGCGAAGACGATTCTCGTCCGCGCCGAGCGTCGTAGCGAAACCGTGAAACTCCTGGCCAAGTGTCATCGGTACGGCATCTTGCAACTGCGTGCGTCCGACTTTCAAGACATCGTGAAACTCAACAGCTTTCGCGCTGAATGATCGGCGCAAGAGCGCGAGCTCGGACAGCAAGCTCTGGAGAGTAAGCGAGAGCCCCACTTTGATCGCCGTAGGATAGACGTCGTTGGTGGACTGGCTTCGATTCGTGTGATCGATTGGCGACAGAAAGTCATAGTCACCCTTCTCGCGACCAGCGATCTCGAGCGCGATGTTCGTGATCACTTCGTTTGCATTCATATTGGTCGAGGTACCGGCACCTCCCTGAATGACTCCAACGACGAATTGGTCGTGGTGATGCCCATCGATCACTCGCTGCGCGGCTCGATCGATGAGATCGGCTTTCTCGGGCGAGACGACGCCGATGTCACGGTTCGCCCTGGCTGACGCCTGCTTCACCATCGCAAGTGCGACGATGAGGTCGGGATACACCGAGATGGGTCGCTTACTGATCGGAAAGTTCTCAAGGGCACGCGCGGTGTGTATCCCCCAATACGCATCGGCGGGGATTTCCAACGAGCCAAGCGAGTCAGTTTCCGTGCGTGTACGCGACGTTGCGCCCGAAGCCATGTGGTGTCCTTTTGGGTCACAGAATGAGCAGAATAACTCCGAGCCTAGTCATCGCGCGGGTTTCCGCGAGAAGAGATTCAGTCGCTCCTCCGGCGTCCGCGCCGCCATCCGCTCGACCCACTCAGCCGAGAAAGTTTCGGCGGTTTCAGCATCGACAACCGGCACGACACCATGAGTAATGGTGTCGTCATAGACATGCACCAGTTGAAACGACTGCGCAGCATCCATTCCGCCCACAGTGACCGCCGGTCGTGCGAGGTTCATGGTGTAGCACGTGGCTGAAGCAACGCTCACGGGAACACCCGCGAACATGCCACTCGTCGAATAGTGCAAGTGACCGGCCAGGATGCCGCGCACATCGCTTCCCGCGATGATCTCTGCCAATCGGCCCTGATCACGAAGTTCCAGAATGTCGAAAAACGGAATGTGGGACGGCAGCGGCGGGTGATGCATGGCGAGAAGCGTGCCGAGCGGAGCAGGAGTGGAGAGCACATCGCGGAGCCAGTCCAGCTGTTCTGCATCGAGGTCGCCGTGGTGCCAGCCCGGCACCGAGGTGTCGAGCGCGATCAGTCTGAGACCGTTGAGATCCCGGAGCTGAGTAATGGGCGACGCATCTTCGGGCGCGCGTTGTGCGTCGAACATCTCGGCACGAAGGGGCCCGCGCTCGTCGTGATTGCCCGCGACCCAGATGACCGGCGCCCCCAGTCGCTCTGCTACCGGCTCTACGATCTCTCGCAGCGCCCGATAGGCCTCCGGCTCACCGAGGTCGGTGAGGTCGCCGGTGAAGACAATCGCGTCGGGTGCGATCTGCAGCGACTCGACCGCCGCAAGTGTGCGGCGAAGATTGTTGGCAGTGTCGTATCGACCACCAAGCGGCTCGTTGCCTGCCAGAAAGTGAGTGTCGCTCACGTGCACGAGAACGCGTTGCGCGGGCGGGTATTGGCCGAATCGCGGACTTATTTCCGACATGCTTTTCAGCCTACGTGGCCCCACCCCCATCCGAATGGGCGACCGCGCCGAACAACTCGTGACGACGACGAGAGGCATCACCATGACTTCCCCACACAAGGCACGGTTCGTATGGCTTGCCACGCTCAGCGGCGTAGTCGCTGCAGCAGTTTTTCTCGCCGCGGCTGAGCTCGTCGCCCTCGCATTTAGCGCTTCGGCCAGCCCGCTGCTCGCTGTCGGAGGATTCGTGATCGATGTCGTGCCGCGACCGCTGAAAGAACTTGCCATCTCGACCTTCGGATCGTTCGATAAAGTCGCTCTTTTGCTGGGACTCGGCCTTGCCGTCGCTGTTGCGGCAGCGCTCGCCGGCATCCTTCAGTACAAGCGCCCGCCACTGGGTCATGTGCTCTTGGGAATTGCGGCGGTGCTCGCGGGGGCTGCAGTTCTCACGCGCGCTGGGTCACAGCCGCTCGCACTTCTGGCCCCGGCGGCAGGTCTTGCCGCCGCTATCGTCGTCTTGGAAATTCTCACTCGCCGTTTAAGGGCGTGGCACGATTCGCAAACTCACAACCCCGATGATGCGGACACAACGAAGCCGAGTCGCCGCCGCTTCTTGGTGTTCGCCGGCATCTCAGCCCTCGGCGCTGTCGTCGTCGGGGTCGGTGCACGCGCCATTTCCGCAGCCACTTCATCGGTTGATGCGCTCCGCCAGGGGCTCTCACTTCCCGACCCGAAATCACGCGTGGCGGTTCCGGACGGCGCCGAACTCGATATCGACGGTCTGTCGTCGCTGTATACGTCGAACGCGGACTTCTACCGGGTCGATACCGCACTCACTGTTCCAAGTGTTGATCCGTCGACGTGGCGGCTGGTCATCGAGGGGTTGGTGGGCGAGCGAGTGGAACTGAGCTTCGATGATCTCATTGGCATGGGACTCGACGAGTACTCGATAACCCTGACTTGCGTTTCGAACGAAGTGGGTGGCAACCTCGTCGGATCGGCAAAGTGGCTGGGAGTCCCCGTCCGCGATGTGCTCGCCAAGGCTGCACCCTCTGCCGACGCGGACATGGTGCTCTCTCGTAGCGCCGACGGCTACACCGCCAGCACTCCCCTCGATGCGCTCACCGACGGCAACCGCGATGCTATCCTCGCCGTCGCGATGAACGGCGAACCGCTACCCGCCGAGCACGGCTTCCCGGTGCGAATGGTTGTCCCCGGTCTCTACGGGTATGTGTCCGCCACGAAGTGGTTGACGGATCTCACCGTCACTCGTTTCGACAAGGACGAGGCGTACTGGACCCCGCGCGGCTACGATGCCAAGGCTCCGATCAAGATGTCTTCTCGTATCGACACTCCGCGACCGGATGGCGCCGTCGCCGCCGGATCTATCCCGATCGCTGGTGTCGCGTGGGCACAGCACATCGGGATCTCGCGGGTCGAGGTTTCGATCGATAACGGCGACTGGGTGGCGGCAACCCTTTCGAACCCTGTCAATTCCGATACGTGGGTGCAGTGGTACGTCGACTGGGATGCCGCCCCGGGTACTCACTACCTTGCGGTGCGAGCTATCGACGCTGATGGTCAGATCCAGACCGAGGAACGCGCCCCCATCGCACCCAATGGCTCGAGCGGATGGCAGCGCACCCTCGTGACGGTCAAGTAGACCGTCGCGGTTAGAGCGGCGCAGCGGGTCAGTGACCTACCACGATGAGTGCGAGTCCTGCGAGAACCGCGAAGCCTGACATCGCGAAGGATGCGTATGCGAAGACGAGTGCGGTTGATCTCTGACGCGCGGTGAGCGGGCTCTTTTTAGCGGCCTTCGCCGCGGCCTTCTCGGCGCGAGCGATCTCTTTCGGCTTCAGCACTGTGATCGCGTCAGTAAAATCCGCTGGTGCGACAACCGGTGCTTTGCCTGCCCGCACCAGAAGCCGCAGCCCGAGCGCATAAAAACCTACGACCAATGTCGCGCCGAGGAGCGCAGCTACGAAAACCTGCGCGAATGCGAGCCAGTCGATGGCGATGTTCACGAAGGATCACCTCCGTTGTGGTCCGGGTCAGTCTTCTTCTGGCGAGCAGCGCGCTGGCGTCGCGTCAACGGCGGATTCTTTTTGACCTTAACGGCATGGCCGGAGTCGGCAACTTCGCTCATCGCGTTGTCTGCGTTCACGGTGTCACGACGTGAACGCAAGAAAAGCGCCAGCACCACGACGACGGCGGCAACAGCATCGACGGCAATTCCCCACCCGCCCCAGAGGACTACCAGCCACGCGGCGAATGCGCCTACTGCGCCGGCAGCCGGGAGTGTGAGTAACCATCCGACGGCGATTCGCCCGACTGTGCGCCAACGAACGAGCGAGCCGCGCCTTCCAAGACCGGACCCGATGACTGATCCCGAGGCAACTTGAGTCGTCGACAGTGCAAAGCCGAGCGCGCTCGAGGCCAAAATCGTCGAGGCTGTCGATGTCTCGGCCGCAAAGCCCTGCGCAGGCTTCACGTCAGTGAGCCCCTTCCCGAGCGTGCGAATGATTCGCCACCCACCCATGTAAGTGCCCAGCGCAATGGTCAACCCGCACGCGAGGATCACCCACAACTGTGGGTCGGCATCCGCAGAGTTCTGCCAACCCGCCATGATCAGTGCGAGCGTGATCACGCCCATTGTCTTCTGGGCATCGTTGGTGCCGTGAGCGAGCGCTACCAAAGACGACGTGAAAATCTGCCCCCAGCGGAAGCCATCTCGTCCGTCAGGCTTCTTGTCGTGGCGACGGGTGACGGCGTACGCCAAGCGGGTCGTGAGGAAAGCGATGAGCCCGGCAGTGAAGGGAGCGATAACGGCGGGAAGGATCACCTTGCTCATGACGACGCCGAAATCGATGGCCATCACACCAACGCCGACCAGCGTCGCTCCGATGAGGCCGCCGAACAGCGCGTGCGACGAGCTGGATGGCAGCCCCAAAAGCCACGTGAGCATGTTCCACGTAATGGCACCGATCAGACCCGCAAAAATCAGCGGCAAAAAGAGCTCCGGAGTGATCTGGTCTTCACGAATGATCCCGTGAGAAATCGTCTTCGACACTTCCGTAGACAAAAAAGCACCCACGAGGTTGAGCCCTGCCGCCAGAGCGACTGCGACTTTGGGTTTTAGCGCACCTGTGGCGATGGGCGTAGCCATCGCGTTGGCGGTGTCGTGAAAACCGTTCGTGAAGTCAAAAAAAAGCGCAAGGCCAATGACCAGAACGACAATGATTACTGCGGTTTCCACCGTTCGCTTTCCGTAGATGCCAGGCAAGAGATGCCGAGTGATTCGGCAGCGCGAACGGACAGTTCACCGTGGGTTCATGATGTGTTCATGTGACCCTGGGAAATCTTTCCACCGTGGCTCGCCTCGGTCAAGCTGGAGGGCCCAGGCGGACGAGTATCAACGCCGCTCGGTTAGCGTTGATCTATGACTTCGAACGATTCCGCTCACGCGCCATCTGCCCCAGTAGCATCCCGCGTTCCTCTCATCAGGCTGCACCACGATGACGAAGTCAGTGACAGCTACGAATGGCTGCGATCCAAAGACGATCCGACAGTTCGCGCTCACCTCGAGGCAGAGAATGAGTACACATCGGCGCGAATGGCTCACCTCTCGCCAATGCAGGAGCGAATCTATCAAGAGATAAAGAGCCGCACACTCGAAACCGACCTCTCTCTGCCCGTGCGAAGGGGCGAGTGGTGGTATTACGGACGCACAGTCGAAGGCAAGCAGTACGGTATCCAGTGTCGTGCGCCGCTTGCGTCCGCCGATGATTGGACCCCACCAGTACTCTCCCCCGACGTCGACGTTCCCGGTGAAGAGGTTTTGCTCGATGGGAACGTCGAAGCTGACGGCGAAGAATTCTTCTCGTTGGGAAGCTTCGAAGTCTCAAACGACGGCAATCTGCTTCTCTACGGTGTCGATACCGAAGGGGATGAGCGGTACACACTTCGCGTGCGCGATCTGCGAACCGGCGAGAACATCGCCGAAGAAATTCCCGGCACTTCCGCGGGAGCAAACTTTTCACCGGACGCCCGCTTCATCGTGTACTCGACGGTCGACGATGCCTGGCGCCCCGACACCGTATGGCTGCACGAGATGGGCGCCGACGTCGCCTCAGACGTCAAACTCTTTCACGAGCCCGACGATCGCTACTGGGTCGGCGCCGGGTTCACCCGGAGCGACAAATACCTTGTCATTGGCATCGGCTCCTCGATCACATCAGAAGAGTGGTTGATCGACGCGGACGATCTGCGCTCCGAACCTCGGGTGGTGTGGCCACGCCGCGAAGGGATCGAGTACGACAGCGATCACGCAGTTGTCGACGGCGAGGACGTCCTGTACATCCTGCATAACGATAAGGCTCTCGACTTTGAACTCGTCAAGGTGTCAGCGGCCGATCCTCTCGGTCAACGGCAGACGGTGCTGGCCCACGAGCCAGGGCGGCGCCTACTCGGCGTCTCGACCTTTCGCGACTGGGCCGTCGTCGGATACCGCCGTGCCGGCCTTCCGCGACTCGGGCTGCTGGATTACGCAACGAGCGCTGTAAAAGAGCTGCTATTCGACGAGCCGCTTTATGCCGCCGGCGCTGGGTCAAACCCGGAATGGGCACCGCCCCTCCTTCGCATCGGATTCACGTCTTTCATTACACCGAGCACAGTCTTCGACTATGTGATTGATTCAGGCGAGCTGCTACCGCGCAAGCAGCAGGTCGTGCTGGGCGACTTCGACTCAGCTGACTACGCGCAGGAGCGGGTATGGGTTACGGCCGCAGACGGCGCGAAGATTCCGATGTCGCTCGTCTGGAAGCGTTCGTTCGGTGACGCCGGAGAAAGCCCCCGTCCCGTGCACCTGTACGGGTACGGATCCTATGAGCACTCGATAGACCCGGGCTTCTCGATCGCTCGACTTTCGATGCTCGACCGAGGCGTCATTTTCGCCGTCGCGCATGTTCGCGGTGGTGGCGAAATGGGACGTCAGTGGTACGAAGACGGCAAGCTGCTCGCCAAGCGCAATACCTTTACAGACTTCGTCGAGTGCGCACGATTCCTCGTGGATGCTGGTTACACCACTCCCGCTCAGTTGGTCGCTGAGGGCGGATCGGCCGGCGGACTGCTGATGGGAGCCGTGGCCAACCTCGCGCCAGAGCTCTTCGCCGGAATCTTGGCGGATGTACCATTTGTCGACGCGCTGACGACGATTCTTGATCCCTCGCTTCCGCTGACAGTGATCGAGTGGGATGAATGGGGAGACCCAGTGCACAACGCCGATGTCTACGAATACATGAAGTCGTATTCGCCCTACGAGAACGTGCGCGACGGAGTCGACTATCCGCGAATTCTCGCGGTCACGTCACTCAACGACACCCGCGTGCTGTACGTCGAGCCTGCGAAATGGGTCGCGAGACTTCGTGAAGTCGGTGCTGACGCACTCCTGAAGTGCGAGATGGTCGCCGGACACGGTGGCGTCAGTGGTCGTTACAACGCGTGGCGCGAACGCGCCGGCGAACTCGCCTGGCTTCTCGATGTCGTCGGTATCGCCGACGAGGATCAGCCGAAAAGAGCCGCTGCCTCTTCGTAGCGGTACTGCGGCACCGTGTTGAGCTCGCCGAGCGCTTCCGCGAACGGCACACGCACGATATCGGTGCCGCGTAGCGCCACCATCTGGCCCCAGGAGCCCTCAACGACCGCATCGGCGGCGTGGAGACCAAGCCGGGTTGCGAGTACGCGGTCAAAACCTGACGGCGAGCCACCGCGCTGAATATGGCCGAGCACGGTTGCACGTGTCTCAACACCGGTGATCCGTTCGATCTCAGGAGCCAGCACTTCGCTGATACCACCCAAGCGAGGGCGGTTATAGGCGTCGAGACCCTTGTCACTGAATGCTTCGTCCATGCCGGTGATGGTGAATCCCTCTGACACCACTACGAGTGGTGCCCGACCGCGGTCATGTGCACTCGTGACCTGCTCGCAAATTTCGTCGATCGACATCGGAACTTCTGGGATGCAGATGACGTGAGCACCGGAGGCGATACCCGCGTGCAACGCGATCCAGCCAACGTGACGTCCCATGACCTCGGCCACCATGCATCGTTGGTGCGAGTCACCAGTGGTGCGAAGGCGATCCATCGCATCGGTGGCGATGTTCACTGCGGTATCGAAGCCGAACGAGTAGTCGGTGGCTCGCAGGTCGTTGTCGATCGTCTTCGGTACACCAATGACGTTAATACCGTCGTTCGCGAGGCGGTTCGCAGCAGCGAGAGTACCTTCCCCACCGATCGCCAAAATGGCATCGATTCGGTGCCCGTACATCGTTTTGGCGATGTTCTCAGCGCCGCCGCGTGGACCTTCATAAGGGTTTGTGCGGCTAGTCCCGAGGATCGTTCCGCCGACCTTTGAGAGCCCTTTGACCTCGTGACGGGTGAGCGGGAAAAAGTCACCATCGACAAGTCCCCGCCATCCGTCGCGGATCCCTACGAACTCGAGGTCGTAGTTTGTCGTGCCTTTGAGCACAACGCCGCGGATAACCGCGTTCAGTCCGGGGCAGTCGCCCCCGCTGGTGAGGATGCCGATCTTCATGGCGTGAATCCTTGCTGTCGGGTGGAAAAGCATGGCGACGCTGCCACCACGACACTATCGCCGGATGCCGAGCGGTGCCACTGGGGAGGACCGTGGCTAATACAATTATCCGCCGAGCGCGCGGCGAGTGAGGTGCATCAAAGCTGACAACTGCACCGAGTCGCTCGATGCCGGATCAACGGCTTCGCCATCGAGAGCTCGGGCGGCGAGGCCCTGCTTCGAGTCGATGAGCTCGGCGATCTTCGTGTCGATTGTGTGCGCCGCGATTATGCGCCAGGCGGTCACCGGCTCATCCTGACCGATGCGGTGCACGCGGTCGATGGCCTGCGTTTGCTCAGCCGCCGTCCAGCTCAGTTCGGCGAGGACCACGTTGGAGGCAACCTGCAGGTTGACACCGACGCCGGCTGCGGTCAGCGAACAAACTGCTACGCCGACCGTCGGGTCGTTGTTGAACGCGTCGATCGCGCCTTGACGCACAGCTGTTGTTTGCTCACCGCGAATCGAGACACTCTTCATGCCTGCTGCAGCGAAGTGGGCTTCGGCCGCATCCATCACATCGATGTGCTTGGCGAAGAAAACGACCTTGCCGACCGAACGCTGCAATTGGGCCGCGTAATCAGCCGCGAGTACCGCCTTGGCCTGCCCGATACGGCGCACCATGCTGAAGACGTTTTCTGAACCTGTGCCAGAAGCCTTCGACTCCTCAAGCTCATTGTGAGCGACCAAGCGCACGATATCTTCGTCGATCTCGCCGGGAGCGAGACCTCGATCACCACGTGCTTCGATAATGCGTCGATAGCGTGCCGCAAGACGCTCACCGAGCTCACGTTCTGCCTGGCGGATAGAGCGACCGAAGTCATCATCAAGTTGCACGGGCAGATCGGCGACGAGCTTATCCGGCAGGTCCGCCGCGACGTCTTTCTTCTTCCGCCGCACAATTCCCATCGAGATGACTGCCTCGCGAGCCTCGGGATAGAAAGCTTTGTCCGCGGGAGTAAGTCCTGTGGCGTCCAGCTTTTCCATCAGCTCCGCACCCGGCTTTTCACCGTTCGTCCACCCCAGAAAACGCCAGATTGCGTCAAAATCTTCAACGTCGTTGATAAGCGGTGTCCCGGTCAGCGCGAGCAAAAGCGGGTCGCGCACCTGTTCCCGGATGCGCGCCGCCAGTGCAAGCACGTTCTTGGAGCGCTGTGAGGTGAGGTTCTTGATGAAGTGAGCTTCGTCCACAACCAGCCCCTTGAGCCCCAGTGAGGACAGCCAAGAGAGGTGCCGATCGAGAATCTCGTAGTTGACGATGAAGACATCGGCGAAAGCGTCGATGGTCTCGCCGTCGCCCTGGATGACCGTCGCGCGGCGATGAGGAGTCCAGCGTTCGACTTCGCGTGCCCAGTTCATCTTCACGACGTTCGGAACAACTGCCAGCAAGGGGTACGCGTCGGCGACGGATGCCGCAAGCACAGATTCTGCAGTCTTACCAAGGCCGGGCTCGTCGGCGAGGAGAAAAGCCCTGTGGCCCTCACGCACAGCTTCGAGGAATCGTGACTGGTGTGGCATCACGTCGAGGCCCTTGGGCGAGAGCCGGTCGTACTCGGGCACTTCAGGAAGGGGCATCGTTGCCGCTGTTCCGCCAGCGCCCATCTCGAAAGCTTTGTACAGGGGGCCCATGAGTTCCCACCCGTCGAGCCTGCGACGCGGCGCATCCTTCGGAGCGCGCGGAGTCAGGTCGGGAGCAAGGAAAGGATTCGACATCTGCCGAAGCTCGACCTGCGGGGGCCTGACCTGACGTTCGGCGAGCGCGGCAGGAACAACCTCGGTCGGTGCGGGAGCGGCATCCGTGATGATCAACTCATCGGGAGCAAGCTCCGCACCTGACTCGAGGAGCCAGTCACGGCGCATCCGCCGGGCGACCGGTGAGGCAGCGTGATCGACTTCGAGAAGCTGGATGAGGGAAGTGTCGCGCGCAGCGGTCTTCGCCAGGATTGTCGCGACGCCATCGAGCCTTTTGAGCAGCTCGGCCCGCGCGGAGTCAGTGATCTCGCTGTCGGCTTTGACGCGGGCGCGCTCTTCGCGCACCAAGAATGCGATGACCTGAAATTTCACACGGTTGGTCGGTCCGAGTTTTCCACGCTGTGCTTTTGCCTCGACCTCCCGCACCTTGCGAGCAAGGATGGGGATCAGCGGAGCTTCTTCGTCACGACGATTCGTCGACGAAGAACGCCGACGACGCGGCGAAGAGTTCTGGGTGGCGGTTGCCGTGGACGGCATGCTCCTCCTGAGCGTCAATACCGGCGCGACTGCAGATTTCGGTCGCACCGAATGTCCGGGATCCTGCGGGCGGCGCAAATGCTGAGGCCGGCAGGGGCGGAAGATCGCGATGTGGCCACAAGCTCACGAGACGACTCATGGTCGTCGCGATGTTCCCCACGCACAGTCTAGGGCATGCGAGGTCAGGGCCACAGCGTCGTTGCAATGTCTTCCGTGTAACCGTCGGGAAGCGCGCCGACCCATGATGTGGAAACCCAGCCATTTGCCCGCAGAAAGTGACTTTCGCCGCGCGCGACAGTGTTGCCATCGAGGTCGACGACTTCAGACTGCGCGGAGCACAGTGTTCCGCCTGCAGTCTCACTGCAGGTCAGACCCGCGGAGGTGAGCGCATCAACAACTGTCGCGTTTTGTTCAGCCGAGACGATAGAGACGTTCGTAGCGAGACCGAGCGTACCGGGACCGCCCCACGTGCAGCGGAGCGTCGGCACCCCCGAATCGAGGATCTCCAGCGCCGGGACAATCTGAGTTGAGTACAGATCGACTTCACTGTCGTTCAGAGGAGGCAGGTCCGACTGAAGCGTTGCAAGCATTGGGGCTGAGTACAGCGCCTCACATGACTCGGGCAGCGCCACATCGTCGGTCGGATTTGAATTCGACGGCGTTGGAGAGCTCGTCGGCGTCGCAGCATCCCCCGACGGTGATGCGGAAGCTGATGCAGACGCGGATGGCTCAGGCGCACACGCGGTGGCGACCGCTGGCACGGCGGCCACAATAACGACTGCCGCTGCTATACGAACGAGCGATTGAATCTGGAACGACATCGAAACCTCCGAATGGGAACACTCGGAGCCTAATCGGCATCGCGGCAGTGCGACGAAGGCAACGCCGCGGGCCTACGCTTGTTCTATGCCTTCGCTCCCCTCTGAAGCGGCTGTCGCCGCGATGATCGATCACGCAATCCTGAAGCCCGAGTTCACACGTGCCGACGTCGACGTCGAGCTCGATATCGCCGCCGAGTGGCGTGTATTCAGCGTGTGTGTGCGCCCGTCTGATATTTCCCACGCAGTGGAGCGCCTCGCAGGCACCGAAGTCGCCGTCGGCACTGTCATCGGCTTCCCTCATGGCACCACCTCAACTGCTGCCAAGGTTGCCGAGGTGCGTCAAGCTATCGCTGACGGAGCGGCCGAGGTCGACATGGTCGTCAACATAGGCGCGCTGCGCTCAGGTTTCGACGATGCGGTCGTCGCCGATATTCGAGCGGTGAAGGACGCAGCTGGCGACCACATCACGAAAGTGATCCTCGAGACGAGTCTCCTCGATGATGAGCAGATCGCCCGTGGCAGTCGGCTCGTTGAAGCGGGCGGTGCTGATTTCGTGAAGACCTCAACAGGATTCGCGGGCGGCGGTGCAACTGTGCCGGACGTGGCCCTCATGCACGCAAATGTCTCCAGCGCGATCGCTGTCAAGGCTTCAGGTGGCGTACGGGGCCTCAGTACGGCGCTCGAAATGATCGAAGCCGGCGCAACCCGCTTGGGGACAAGCGCGAGCGCGACAATTCTCGGCGAGTTGCGCGCTTTGCACGCGGGTGAAGCCATCAGCGGAATTACCGACGAATCTTCCTACTGACTTCTTAGCTCAGCGCCGAACGGACGTGGGAAACGTCTTTCGTCATCTGCTCAATGAGTGCTTCGATCCCATTGAAAGCGATCATTCCGCGGACCCGCTCGACAAACTGCACCTCAACGCGGTGACCATAAAGATCTAGATCAGTTTCGTCGAGAACGTACGCCTCGACCTGACGCTTGTGTACGTCATCGAATGTCGGGTTCGTGCCGACGCTGATAGCTGCGGGGTATCGAGTGCCACTTCGCAGCCCGTCGGCCGACCCTTCGTCGACAAGCCATCCCGCGTACACGCCGTCTGCCGGCACGAAGCCCTCAAGTTCGGGCGACAGGTTCGCCGTCGGAAAGCCAAGCTCTCGACCGCGCTTCAGCCCGTGAACCACCTCGCCCCATACGGATGCTGGGCGCCCTAGAAGTTTCGCCGCATCCGTCACGTCACCCTCGGCCAGAAGCTCGCGAATCCAGGTTGAGGACACCCGGCGATCGACGTCGATCGCTCGAACGTCTTCAACGACATCAACGCGGAAACCGAACTCCTCACCGAGCTGCGCGAGGACTTCAGGCGTTCCTGCTCCCCCACGTCCGAATCGAAAGTCCTGGCCGACAAGCACAGTACGCGTGCGAAGCGGCTGCACCAGCACACGCTCGACGAACTCGCGCGGCTCCCACTCAGCGAGTTCCTCATCGAAGGTCAACATGAGCGTCGCGTCCACTCCGGTTTCAGCCAGCTGCTGAATTTTTTGCGTCACACCCGAGACGTCGCGCGGGCAAAGATCGGGACGCAAGAGACTCAGCGGATTGCGGTCGAACGTCACAGCAACCACCTTGCGATGGGCAGAAGCGGCGTCTACTCGCGCACGCTCGATAACGGCCCTGTGACCGGCGTGCACACCATCGAATTTTCCGATGGCAACGACTGACGGACCAAAATCGACGGGAATCTCCGAGGGGTCGCGAAAAAGAATCATCCGCGCACCGCAGCAGCGGGCTCAGCATCCGTCGTCAGCGCGACCGTAGGACGATGCGTAGCCAACCACCATAGGCCGAAAAACGGCAACACCAACGGGATGAACAGATAACCACTACCGAAGACGGACCAAACTGTCGGGTGGTTGAAAAGCTCCGGAAGAAAGATGCTGAGGGTTCCCACCACGATGACGCCCACCAGCTCGAACACGATTGCCGTCCACGCCACGCGGTACCACCCACGAGAGCCCGCGAAAACGAGGGCTAGAGTCGCAACGATGTACACAACAGCGGCGAGGGCTGACAGCGTGTAGGCCAAAGGGGCATCCGAATACGCGCGCACGATCTGCACGAAGGACCTACCGGTAGCGGCGAGAGCCATGATCGCGTAAACGACCACGAGAACTCGGCCAATGCCAGTCATGCGGCGGGGACGGATGGGGTCTGTCATAGCTTCACTATTCTAGGTGCGGCAGCGAGAGGATCACGCGAGTTGCACAGTCCAGATGGCGTGCATTCGCCAGAGCATGATCGCGACAGCGACGGCTGCGATTCCCATGATCACGGTGCTCCATCGGCTCCGTTCGATGAGAGCCCACGCAACACCGGCAGGCGGCAGGATCACGGCAGATACGAGATACACCCAGTACTCGAGCAGGCTTCCAGTTGGCGGGTTACCGGCGGCTGGAGAGACCAGTGCGACCACGACTTGAGCGATCAACAACACTTCGACGAGAGCAAGCGAACCCACCGAAAGGTCGCTGGGTCGCCGCCCCACCAGCCCCAGAACGACGCAGAGCACGGCAGCGGCTGAGGCGATGACGACCTGCGTGAGCGTGAACCACAGGATCATGCGTTGTCCCCGGTCGGCATGTTCATGGCACTCTTCAAATCTTTACCGCGCGCCTCGACGATCCCGATGAGAGCCCCGTCAGGATCGACTGCCGCAGCGCGAGCTGAGGCTAGTCGCCCAGCAGCGCCGGTGATGCGCTTTCCGTCGCGAAGATCTCGAGCTTCGTCGGCGTCAACGTCAACTCTGCCGAGCACCTTTGCCGCGGCTGTGGGGGCATCGATGAGAGCAACGTCGACGAGGTCATCAGCTCCCGGCGCGCCGTCAACAACGAACGGCCCGATACGTGTGCGCCGAAGTGTCGTCAGATGACCGCCGACACCGAGTCGTTCGCCGAGGTCGCGCGCGAGAGCTCGCACGTACGTGCCGCTTGAGCAGTCAACGACAACACCGACCTCAACGACGGTCTCCCCGGTCCGAATTGACGTCACATCGAACCGCGACACCGTCACCGGTCGCGCGGCGAGCGTGATCTCTTCGCCAGCGCGGACACGATCGTATGCGCGCCGCCCATCGACCTTGATCGCGGAAACCTTGCTCGGGACCTGAGAAATATCTCCCGTCAGTTCCGCGATGCCCGCAGTGATCTCATCGATGTCGAGAGACGTGGCATCCGTCGTTTCGATCACCACACCGTCGGCGTCATCACTGTCTGTGCTCACGCCGAGGCGGATGGTTGCTTCATAGGTCTTGTCGAGCCCAACGATAAAGGTCAGCAGTCGTGTGGCGGGGCCGACACCGAGCACGAGCAGCCCGGTTGCCATCGGATCAAGCGTGCCGGCGTGACCGACCTTGCGCATATTCAGCGCCTTACGTGTGCGCGAAACGACGTCGTGGCTTGTGATTCCGGTGGGTTTGTCGACCAGCAAGATGCCAGAGGCAGAGGTCGTCACCATCCCTCCAGCCTACGACTCTCAACCACCTATCGGTATCGGAGCGCGAAGAACCAGCGTGCGGGTGTGAGCTCCTCCGCCAGGCGCATCTCCTCCCCCCGGTCGCGGCGTAGGCTGATCCGGTGTCAGATCTGGCGACGCCCCTCATCGCGTGGTACCGCGAGACAGCTCGAGATCTCCCCTGGCGTGATCCCGATTTCGGCGCGTGGGGAATTCTCGTCAGCGAATTTATGCTGCAGCAAACGCCAGTTGCGCGCGTGATTCCGCGACTCGAGGCATGGTTGGAACGGTGGCCGACGCCGGCAGCGCTCGCGAAAGCCTCCCCTGGAGCCGCCGTCGAGCAGTGGGCGAACCTTGGCTATCCGAGACGTGCACTCTGGCTGCACCGTGCGGCAGTTCAAATCGCGGAACAGCATGGTGGGGTTGTTCCACGCGACGTCGATTCACTGCTCGCACTAACGGGAGTCGGCGACTACACGGCGCGCGCAGTCGCTGTATTCGCTTACGGCGACCGGCATCCTGTCGTCGATACGAACACACGCCGCGTGCTCGCTCGATCACTCGACGGGCAGTCGCAGCCCGGGCCGCCTTCGCCGAACGACCTTGCAGCGATGGCCGAGGTGTTGCCACGTGACGAAGAACCTGCCGCAGTTTTCAACGCCGCGGCAATGGAGCTCGGAGCTGTGGTGTGCACCGCGCGCGCGGCGAAATGCGAATCATGCCCGATCGCGCATATCTGCGCCTGGCGAAACGCTGGTTACCCAGACACCGGGGACCGCCGACGCCGGCAAGCGGCCTACGCCGGTAGCGACCGGCAGGCTCGTGGAGCCGTGCTCCAGCATCTGAGGGCAGCATCGTCACACGAGTCAGCGATCGAAACCGTTGCAGCGATGTGGCCCGATGCGCTGCAGCGGGACCGAGCAATCGACTCACTCATCGCGGACGGACTTGCTGAAGCGTCGGATGGGATGCTTCGGCTCCCCCGTTAGTTTCTATTCTTCTTCGCGCGGCTTGACGTAGGGGTCAGCATCGCCCGCGTAGGTGGCACTCGATGCAAGGCCCGCAACGCTCTCGTCGCGCTCGCGCGCTTCGCGAAGAAGCTCTGCGATGTGGTCAGCGTTCTCCGGAATTGCATCCGGGATGAACTCGAGCGTGGGGGTGAGTCGCACGCCGAGCTGGCGACCAACATCGCTCCGCAACAAGCCCGTCGCAGCCTTCAGCGCCGCAGCAGAGTCGTTTCGCTCCTGCTCGTTGCCGAGCACTGTGAAGAAGACCGATGCGTGCTGCAGGTCACCGGTCACACGAACATCTGTGATGGTGACGAATCCGAGTCTTGGGTCACGGAGGCCCTTTTCAAGGCGCTCCGCAATGAGAACACGGATGCGGTCGGCCATTCTGGCTTGACGTTCACTGCCCATCTTCGTTCCTTCTTTCTCTCCCCGCAGGAAGATACCTCGATGCCGGGCGCTTCCCACTTTTCAGTGGAGAACGCCCGGCATCTGAAGGTGTTCTTAGCCGCGAGGCTTTTCGACGAGTTCGGTGGTTTCGATCTCGTCGCCGATCTGAATGTCGTTGAACTTACCGAGGCCGATACCGGCTTCGTAGTCAGTCCGAACTTCGGTGACGTCGTCCTTGAAGCGACGCAACGACTCGATGGCGAGGCCATCGGCGAGAACGACGCCGTCGCGGATGACGCGTGCCTTTGCGTTTCGTGTGATCGTGCCACTTCGAACAACAACACCGGCGATGTTTCCGAACTTGGAGGAACGGAACACCTCGCGGATCTCGGCAACGCCGGAACGAACCTCTTCGTATTCCGGCTTGAGGAGACCCTTGAGTGACTGCTCAACGTCATCGATCGCGTTGTAGATGACCGAGTAGAAGCGCGTGTCGACGCCCTCACGGGAGGCACGTTCGCGAGCCTTCGCGTCGGGACGCACGTTGAATCCGATGATGATCGCGTTGTCGATCGTCGCCAGGTTCACGTCAGACTCGGTGATCGCACCCACACCGCGGTGGATGATGCGCAGCTGCACACTGTCATCAACCTCGATCTTGAGGAGCGACTCTTCGAGCGCTTCAACAGCACCGGAAACGTCACCCTTGATGATGAGGTTGAGCGACTCGACCTTGCCCTCTTGCAGCGCACGGGTGAAGTCCTCGAGCGAGATACGCTTGCGCGCCTTGGCGAGCTGAGCGTTGCGCTCCGCCGCTTCACGCTTTTCAGCGATCTGGCGGGCGAGTCGGTCTTCTTCCGTCACGATGAACGTGTCGCCGGCGCGAGGCACAGAGTTGAGACCCTGCACCTGAACCGGACGAGAAGGCCATGCTTCCTGTACAGCGTCACCGTTCTCATCGACCATGGCACGCACGCGCCCATAGGCGGTGCCAGCAACGATCGCGTCTCCAACGCGGAGAGTTCCCGACTGGATGAGCACTGTTGCTACCGAACCGCGGCCCTTGTCGAGCTTGGCTTCGATTGCGACGCCACGGGCTGCCTTGTTCGGGTTGGCCGTGAGGTCAAGACCCGCGTCAGCAACGAGGAGGACTGCGTCAAGCAGGTCCTGGATTCCGATGTTCTGGCGCGCCGACACGTCGACGAACATGACGTCGCCGCCGTACTCCTCCGACACGAGACCGTATTCGGTGAGCTGCTGGCGAACCTTGGCGGGGTTGGCGTCTGGCTTGTCAACCTTGTTGACCGCGACGACTACCGGAACACCGGCGGCCTGAGCGTGGTTGAGCGCCTCAACCGTCTGGGGCATGATGCCGTCATCGGCTGCTACCACGAGGATTGCGAGGTCAGTGACCTGCGCGCCTCGAGCACGCATAGCGGTGAACGCCTCGTGACCGGGGGTGTCGATGAACGTGATCGCGCGTTCGTGGCCATCGTGCTCGGTCCACACCTGGTAGGCACCAATGTGCTGCGTGATGCCACCCGCTTCGCCGCCAACAACGTTGGTCTGACGAATCGCGTCGAGAAGTCGCGTCTTACCGTGGTCAACGTGACCCATGACGGTGACAACGGGAGGACGGATTTCGAGATCGCTCTCGTCTTCTGCCTCAAGCTCGGCCTCAAGGTCGAGACCGAAGCCTTCGAGAAGCTCCTTGTCTTCGTCCTCGGGCGAAACCATCTGAATCTTGTATCCAAGTTCTTCGCCGAGCACCTCGAAGGTTGCCTCGTCAAGTGACTCGGTGGCCGTAGCCATCTCACCAAG
Organism: Microbacterium endophyticum; assembly: GCF_011047135.1. Classification (NCBI taxonomy): domain Bacteria; kingdom Bacillati; phylum Actinomycetota; class Actinomycetes; order Micrococcales; family Microbacteriaceae; genus Microbacterium; species Microbacterium endophyticum. The sequence goes on from NZ_CP049255.1 coordinate 459,514, forward strand.
GTTGAAGAGAATCGTTACGAGCGTTCCCGGCTGAACCGTGTAGCCCGTGATCGACTCGATCTTGTCGGCGAAGTCAGAAATGGATGCTCCGCGACGCATCCGGATCGTCTGGCCATTGCCCTTCTGGACGTTGACGCCACCAACGATCGGTGCGGACCGCATTTCAAACTCTTGGCGCTTCGCCCGACGCGACTTACGCTGCTTCGACTTTCCGCCGCCCTTACCGAAGGCACCAGCGGTACCACCGCCGGGGCCACGACCCCGACCGCCGCCACCACCGGGACGACCACCGAAACCGCCGGGTGCCGGAGCACCACCGGGACGACCACCGAAACCGCCGCCAGCGCCACCGCCGCCACCGGGGCGACCTGCGCCACCGGGACGCTGCTGGAACGGCGCGCCACCGCGACCGCCGCCACCACCGGGGCGACCCGCGCCGCCGGGACGCGGTGCGCCGGGGCGAGGAGCGCCGGGGCGAGGAGCCTGCGGACGCGGAATGTTGCCGGGAGACGGGCGCTGACCCATACCCTGCGCCGAAGCGAAGGGATTGTTACCGGGACGAGGACCAGACGGACGCTGGCCCATACCCTGCGCCGAAGCGAAGGGGTTGTTCCCCGGACGCGACGAGCCACCGGGACGCGGCGGCTGGGGTGTAGCGCCTCCGTTGCCTGGCTTGGGGGCGGCAGATGTCTTCTCAGCCGCGGGAGCTTCGGATGCGGCCGGAGCCGTAGCCTCGGGTGCGCTTGCCGCAGGCGCTGCGGGAGCCTCTGGCTCCGGCGCGGCCTTGGCGGGCTCGACCGGTCCTGGCTTTGGGCCGGGGGTTGCCGCAGCGGGGCGAGCGGGCCCGGGACGAGCCGACGAGCGGGCGGGAGTTCCGCTGCCCGCAGGCTTTGACGAGCTCGGGGTCTTTGCCGGAGCCGGTGCAGCGGGCTTTGATGCACCCTCTGCTTCGAGAGCTGCCCGGAGCTTTCGAGCTACCGGGGGCTCGATAGTTGAGGAAGGGCTCTTGACGAATTCGCCAAGTTCCTTCAGCTTCGCAAGCGCGACTTTGCTGTCAACGCCGAGCTCCGAAGCGATTTCGTGCACGCGTGGTTTTGCCACAATTCTCCTGTCTGAGGCCTACCCCAGACAGGGCAGACCGTTAAATGCGGACGGGTCTCATTTCGAGCCGTTCACTTCTTGTCCATAGCCGTTCAGCCGTTTCTCGATGGTCTGCGTGTCAAGCGGGCCTGACACACGCAATGCCCGTACGAACGCGCGGCGCCGAAGAGCGGCATCCACGCACTTGTGTGTCTCGTGTACCCACGCACCGCGACCCGGCATTGTCGCGCGCTCATCTGGGATGATGTTCGCTTCGACTGCCACCACTCTCAAGAGGGTGGACCGGGGCGCACGCGTGCGACAACCGACGCACATTCGTACTGGGTTCATCGTACACCTCGCAACTGGGCGAGCGCCCCGTCGCCTAACCCTCTTCGAGAATACTGTCGGGCTGAATGTCGATCTTGGCCCCGGTGAGCTTGGCGGCAAGACGCGCATTTTGGCCTTCTTTTCCGATCGCCAACGAGAGCTGGTAGTCGGGAACGAGGGCGCGCACGGCCTTGGTGTTGGCATCGAGAATGAAGCTCGATGTCACCTTCGCGGGCGAAAGTGCGTTGGCGACGAAGGGAGCAAGCTCGGCGTCATAGTCGACGATGTCGATCTTTTCGCCACCCAGCTCTTCGGTGACGGCACGCACACGCCGACCCATTTCGCCGATACACGCCCCCTTGGCATTAACCGACGGATCGCTTGCACGCACCGCCATCTTCGTGCGATGGCCCGCTTCCCGTGCCAATGCGACGATCTCAACGAGACCAGAGGCGATTTCGGGAACCTCGAGCGCGAACAGTTTCCGTACCAGCCCGGGGTGCGTACGAGACACAGTGATCGAGGGGCCTTTTGCGCCCTTCGAAACGGAAGTGACATAGACGCGAAGGCGCGTACCGTGCGGATAGAGCTCGCCCGGGACCTGCTCTTCGGGCGGAAGAATTGCTTCGACTGTTCCCAGGTCAACGTGGATCATCCGCGGGTTCGGACCCTGCTGGATCATGCCGGCGACGATATCGCCTTCTTTGCCACGAAATTCTCCGAGCACTGCGTCGTCGGCAATATCACGCAAACGCTGACCGATGACCTGCTTGGCGGCGAACGCCGCGATACGACCGAAGTCGTCGGGCGTGCTCTCTTCCTCACCGATGACAGCACCCTCTTCGTCAAGAAGGGGAATCATCACAGCGACATGTCCGGTCTTGCGGTCGAGTTCCGCGCGTGCACCTGAAGGCAGCTCGCCGGTGGGCGACGTGTGCTTCGCATACGCAGTCAGAATCGCCTGTTCGATGATTCGAGCGAGTTCGTCGAAGGGAATTTCCTTCTCCCGCTCGACCGTGCGCAGCAGTCCGAGATCGATATCCACGGGGGCCTCCATATTTAGCTCTCGCCGGCAACGCCGACATCCCCACAACGATACCGGATGCGGGCTGGATGCCAACCGGCATCGCCACGAAACAACATCACCCCGCAAAGTCGCGCTGGTGAAACAGGGCGGTTGCTCTCCATACTGGTGCGATGGATGCTGCGAATGATTTTCTGTTGACGTGGGGCGATTACCTCTGGACCTGGCTCGTTCTCCCCGTGCTTGTCGTGCTGGGGCTCTACTTCACCGCGCGGTCGGGCGTCGTGCAGTTCCGACTCATACCCGAGATGTTTCGCACGCTCACCGATAAAACACCGCAGACGACCGACGGTAAGCCGCAGTCGGTTTCCGCATTCCAGGCCTTCACGATTTCGGCAGCGTCTCGCGTCGGTGTCGGCAACATCGCGGGTGTCGGTACCGCTATCGCCATGGGCGGCCCGGGCGCGATCTTCTGGATGTGGCTCATGGCGTTCGTCGGTGGAGCATCGAGCTTCATCGAATCCTCGCTCGCTCAGCTCTTCAAGATCCGCGACAAAGACGGCTTTCGCGGTGGCCCGGCGTACTACATGCAGCGTGGATTGAAAGCGCGCTGGATGGGGATCGTCTTCGCAATTGTCCTGATCATCTGTTTCCCCTTCGCATTCAGCTCACTGCAGGCAAACACGATCGCCGCGACCGTCACGAGCACTCTCAATACCGAGCTTTCGTGGCTACCCTGGGCCATCGGCATCGCCGTCGCCCTTCTGACAGCACTCGTGGTGTTCGGCGGCGTGCGCCGCATCGCCTCGGTCACACAGACGCTCGTACCACTGATGGCGCTGGGATATCTCTTGCTCGGCCTCATCGTCGTGGGCATGAACATCACTCGACTTCCCGAGGTTTTCACCGCCATCTTCACGCAGGCATTCGGCTACAACGAAGTTCTCAGCGCCGCGTTCGGCTACATCGTGTTGACCGGGGTAAAGCGCGGGATGTTCTCGAACGAAGCGGGGCTTGGGTCCGCACCTAACGCGGGCGCAAGCGCCGCAGTGACCCACCCGGTCAAGCAGGGCCTCGTGCAAACACTTGGCGTCTACTTCGACACCTTCCTCGTCTGCACGATCACGGCGTTCATTATTTTGATCTCGCAGCCTGATCTTGCTTCCGCGGAACGTGGAATCGGGCTCACCCAGGGAGCGCTCACCGGAATGCTCGGGGACTGGGCCGGGATCGCGCTGAGCGTCATCATTTTCCTGCTCGCGTTTTCATCAATTCTCGGAAATTACTACTACGGCGAATCGAACATCGAATTCATCACCGGTTCGCGACCAGTCCTTGCCGCCTACCGCATCCTGGTGGTACTTGCCGTACTTGCAGGATCCGTAGCATCCGCCGATCTTGTCTGGAACTTCGCTGACGGCGTGATGGGTCTCATGGCGCTCATCAACCTAATTGCCATCGCGCTGCTGTCGGGTGTGGCGTTCCGACTCCTCAAGGACTACACGGCACAGCGGCGGGCGGGCCGCGACCCGGTCTTCACCCGAGATCTCCTTCCCGGCGTCACCGGCATCGAATGCTGGGAAGACGAACTCACCGTCACGGGTCCAATCGACGTCAACGTTCAAAAGCACCAGGCGGAAAAGCACCGCGATCACCTGCACGATCACTAGGCGAAAGCCCAGCTCCCTAGGGCTGACAGCCAACCAGAGAATACGGGGTCGACTGCTCGATCTGCTCGGGGGTGGACGTCATCGCAGCATCCGCCCACCTCAGAAACGGTTGCAGCGCGTCCGAACCGGGTTGCAGGATGTCTTGGTGTCCACGATCTGAAACTTCACGAGTTCGCACGAGCTCGCCCTCTTCGCACAGATTTTCGGTGAATGTCCGCTGGGCCTCGGGTGGGATGACGTCGTCTTCGGCACCCCAAGCAAAGAACATGGGTGAGCCCCACGGACCCGTCGGCACGTTTTCGGCGAGGCGGCGACCGAAAGCACCGACAGTTAGGTCTCGCGTGCGCACAGGAGAATCTTCGGATAGCCCAAGCGCTGTCAGCGCGGAGACCATGAGGCCCGGCTCGCTCAGGCAACGCTGCGACATTTCTCGGATTATCGATCGCGCCCCGGTTGCGACGTAACGCGACAGCTCAATGTCGGGGTAGGTCTCGGCGTAAGGAACCAGAACCCAGGACATCATGATCGTCAAAAGTGCGCCGGCATCGTCGGATGTCAAGCGTTCGGCGAGGTCGAGAGGGTCTGCCGCGGGTGCAAACGCGGCGGTGCCGACAATGTCGAGCCCCGGGGTGTACTCCTCGACAATCTGCGACGTCCACAGTGCTGCATGCCCGCCCTGTGAGTGGCCCGCTGAGATCGTGGTCGGCGAGAGCGTCAAATCGCTGAGCTCTCCGGCCGCTAGCACAGCGTCCAACGCCGACCGGGCCTCGCCCACACCGATTAGGTAGGGAAAATGGCCCTCTGCGCCCTGCCCCGAGTAGTCGGGTGCGACAACAATCCATCCTCGCGCCAGCATCTCTTCGAGAGCGGGTATCGCCCATTTTGTGGCGGTACCGTCGCTCAGACTCGGCGCGCAGCCCTGCGCGATGCCGGTCGTACCATGGTTCCAGATCACCACTTTGTGGGGACCTGGACTGAGTTCGGTGGGCTGAATGACCATCGCGCTCGCAATAGCCGCATCCCCCGCCTCATCTTCAGTCGTGTAGAGGATCCTTCGCACTTCGCCGGAGCTCGGCGCGCGCCCAGCGTAGTCGCCCTCACGAATGAGTCGTCCGTGGCCTTCGGGCACGTCGCTTGGCGGATCATAAAAACTGTCGACGACCGGGGCACCGTCGGCGAGCCAGTCGTTGAGTTGCCAACCGGTGACCATCGTCACCACAAGCAACATCGCGAGCCCGTAGCGGCCGAGAGCAACCCATATCTTGACCCGACTAGACCTCACCGGCGGTGCGGCATCCGCTTCGCGTGATCGGCGACGCTTTTCGATCAGGCCGCGCACACCGGTGATGATGAGCTCGATACCGAAGATGATCGTTCGTACACCGAAAAGCACAGCCACGGCAAGCAGCGTGACGTCTGGCCAGCTCAGCGAGAGCACTCCGAACAGAATCTGCGCCGTGCCCCAAACCAGTGCGAGCACACGTGCGCTCAACGCTCGAGGCGACAGGGCGTCGCCCACCGAGGCGAGACCTGCGATGACCAACAGCACAGCGAGCGCGACCGGGAGAAGTTCGATGCTTCGACCCAGCCAGACCAAAATCAGGATGCCGCCGGTGATCCATGCTGTCGCGAGCACGCGCCGCCACCAACGCCCACCCGGGTGGCGCGAGACCAGCTCGATCAGGCCCGAAGCGATTGCGCTCAGGCTTACGTATATGCCGAGAAGCACGAGTGACGCCAGCGGCTTGAACACCACAAGCCCGCCGAGGAGCGCGACCCCAATTCCGACCAGCACAATGACGCGCGCGGGCGCGGCTTGCAGCAATCCCGGCAGAGCGCTCCAGCGCAGCCGTCGCGCACGTGGAGCGGTTGAGGTCACTACGAAAGGATAATTGCGTCAGGAACGTGCCCGGCGCACCGCAGCGAGGGTGCCGGCGTTCCGTCGGAGAATTCCACTCCGTCGGAGCCTTTGGTCATATTGACTCCGACCGAACGCGATTCTCCGACGCTACGAGCGCAATCGAGGCGCTACTGGAGCTGCTCAAGCACCGCAGTTGCAACGGCGCTGAGACCCGCGGGGTCTCCGTCGAGGCCATACACCTGCATGACGTTCGGGCCGTCAATCACATAAAGACTCGTGTACGTGCCGGAGTACGCGAGCCCCGGGCCGATGAAGGCACTATCGGCACCAGTGACATCGATGGGCTCGATACCCTCAACCGCGATCAGCTTTTGCATCGCATCGGTGTCAGCAGCCCCCGGCCACATCTCGATTTCGACGACCTTCGATTCGGTGTCGTATGGTGACCCGTCACTCACCGTCCACGGACACCACTGCGTGCGGCCGGCGCCCTCGAGCAGATCCCACGTTGGTCCTGAGGGAATGTTGTCTGAGTGATATGCAGGTTCAGACGCTGCGCGGCCAAGGATAGCTGCCATGTCCAGGCGCGAATCAAGTTCGTCGCAGGACGGCAACGACCACCAGTCTTTTTCGGTCTTGAGTGCCACAGGCTGCGGGTAATTGTGGGATGCCGATTCAACGTATTCAAGGGCCGTGTTCGCGCGTTGCAGGTCGGCGGCCGAATCGCTGCTGACCAGTGTTGCGACAAGGATCCACGTTTCAGAGTCTCCGCCGACCGCGCCGCAGTAGTAGTAGCCGGCCGACCCGCAATCGCTCATGACGTAACGATCGAGCGGAAAATTAACGACACTGTCGGCCGGAGCAACAATCGCCTCGAGTGTCGATAGCTCACCGTTCCATCTGCACGACAGCAGGCCCAGGGTCTCCTCGGGAGGCAAATCTGCTCCCCAAGGCTCATCGAGTTCGGCCTCGCCGACTAGTTCATTCAATTGTTCGGCAGCGAACACCGAGTTGCAATCGCCGGCGAACGGCAATTGCATCGACGCGCGGGTCGCTGTTGGAGTTGGCTCCGGTGTTGGCTTCGCAGTCGCAGTCTCAGTCGGCAAGCTCGTCTCAGTCGCGGTAGGAGCCGCGCTCGCGCATCCGGCGAGCAAAAGTGCTGCAGTCAACGTCACGAAAGAGAGAGTCGAAATTCGTCGCCGGGATGCAGTCATCCCAGAACCCTATGAGACTACGAGCGCAGACGAGCCACCGCTTCTGCGACCGTTACGACATCGCGATCTCCAGAGCGGCGATCCCACAACTCAACGTTGCCTTCAACGGCGCCTCGTCCGACGATGACGATCTTCGGCACACCGACAAGCTCGGCGTCAGCGAACTTCACGCCCGGTGAGACCTTCGGCCGGTCATCGAGCAACACATCCAAACCGGATGCCTCCAGCTCGCTCGACAGCGTTTCGGCGAGTTCGAATGCTGTCACATCGCGGCCGGTGGCCACGACCTGCACGTCGAACGGCGCAACGGCTGCGGGCCAGATGAGTCCCTTGTCGTCGTGGTTGAGTTCCGCGATGTTGGCGAGGATTCGGGTTACGCCGATGCCGTAAGAGCCCATTGTGACGGTGGTCAACTTGCCGTTCTCATCGAGCACCTTGAGCCCCAGGGCTTCGGCGTACTTGCGTCCGAGCTGGAAGACATGACCGATCTCCATGCCTCGGGCAAGGCTAACGGTCCCCGAACCGTCGGGTGCCTCATCGCCTTCGCGCACACTTGCCACCTCAACGAAGCCATCGCCGAAGAAGTCACGGCCAGCCACGAGCGAATGCACGTGCTTTTGGTCCACGTTCGCGCCAGTGATCCAGCTCGTGCCGTCGACAACGCGTGGGTCGAGGAAATAGCGGATGCCGGTGGCAGACTCCTCACCGAGCACAGCACCGGTCGGTGACCACGGGCCGATGTAGCCCTTCACGAGCGACGGGTACGCGAGGAAATCCTCTTCGGTCGCGGGTTCTACCTCGGCGGGTGCAAATGCGACTTCAACACGCTTGTCGTCAACCTCGCGGTCGCCGGGGATACCTACGACCACGAGCTCGCGAGTGCCGTCCAGGTGCGTGAGTGCGAGCACGACGTTCTTCAACGTGTGCGCTGCAGTCCATTCCCCCGCTTCGGGCAGCTCGAGCACCGCATTGACGTGGGCGACAAGCGTTGAAATTGTCGGCGTGTTTGGCGAGTCGAAGATCTGCGCCTCGGGCTGACCCTCGACCGGAAACGGGTCGGGCGCGACAGTCGTGAACGCTTCGACGTTGGCCGCGTAGCCACCTTCGGATCGCACGAAAGTGTCTTCACCCACGGCGGTGGGATGCAGAAACTCTTCGCTTCTCGATCCGCCCATGGCGCCGGCATCCGCCTGAACGATGACGTATTCGAGTCCGAGGCGCTGGAAGATCCGCTCGTACGCGTCACGCTGAGCCTGATAAGAGGCATCCAGGCCCGCATCGGTGTAATCGAAGGAGTAGGCGTCCTTCATCGTGAACTCCCGCCCGCGCAGGAGGCCGGCGCGGGGACGTGCCTCATCGCGGTACTTGTCTTGAATCTGGAAGATCGTCAGTGGCAGATCTTTGTAAGACGAGTACAGATCTTTGACGAGCAGCGTGAAGACCTCTTCGTGCGTGGGGGCAAGCAAGTAGTCGGCACCCTTGCGGTCCTGGAGCCGAAAAAGGGCGTCGCCGTACTCCTCCCAACGACCAGTGACCTCGTAAGGCTCGCGCGGGAGCAGAGCCGGAAAATGCACTTCGTACGCGCCAGCATTCGCCATTTCTTCGCGAATGATCGTCTCGATCTTGTTCTTCACTCGAAGCCCGATTGGCAGCCACGCGAAAACACCTGGCGCTTGGCGCCGGATGTAGCCGGCTCGCACCAGCACCTTGTGGCTGGCGACCTCGGCTTCGGCCGGGTCGTCGCGGAGCGTGCGGAGGAAGAAGTGCGAAAGACGTGTGACCACGAGGCCCAATTCTACGCGCGGCGTCGAGGCCTTCCGCGCGGTGCCCCGCAAAACTCCACCGCGAGGGGTCGCAACAAGCCGCAAAGGCGCATCGCCGCACGACATCATGCGGCGTGTTGCGACCCCTCGGCGGGCGACTACGCGGTGATGACCTGCGCGGTGCCGGGTGCGGCGTTCGGACCCATCGCGTCGGCGATGCGATTAGCCTCTTCGATCAAAGTCTGGACGATTTCGGACTCAGGCACGGTTTTGACGACCTCGCCCTTGACGAAGATCTGACCCTTACCGTTACCGGAGGCAACGCCGAGGTCAGCGTCGCGAGCTTCACCGGGGCCGTTCACAACGCAACCCATGACGGCCACTCGCAGTGGAACTGTCATGTCTTTCAGGCCCTCGGTGACGTTGTCTGCAAGGGAGTAGACGTCAACCTGGGCGCGACCGCACGAGGGGCACGAGACAATCTCGAGCTTGCGCTCACGCAGGTTGAGCGACTGCAGAATCTGGTGGCCGACTTTAACTTCTTCGGCGGGAGGCGCAGACAACGACACACGAATCGTGTCGCCGATGCCTTCAGAAAGCAGGATGCCGAAGGCCGTTGCCGACTTGATCGTGCCTTGGAAGGCGGGGCCAGCTTCGGTGACTCCGAGGTGAAGTGGCCAGTCCCCTCGCTCGGCCAACAGGCGGTAGGCCTTGACCATGATCACCGGGTCGTTGTGCTTGACCGAGATCTTGAAGTCGTGAAAATCATGCTCTTCAAAGAGCGAGGCTTCCCATACCGCACTCTCTGCAAGCGCCTCGGGGGTGGCTTTGCCGTACTTTTCCAGTAGTCGGCGATCGAGGGAACCGGCGTTGACACCGATACGAAGTGACACACCGGCGGCTTTCGCGGCTGCCGCGATTGATCCGACCTGGTCGTCGAATTTGCGAATGTTGCCGGGGTTGACGCGCACAGCGGCGCAGCCCGCATCGATCGCCTGGTACACGTACTTCGGTTGGAAGTGAATGTCGGCGATGACGGGGATCTGGCTCTTCTTCGCGATGATGTGCAGAACGTCTGCATCTTCTTGTGTCGGCACGGCGACGCGCACGATTTCGCACCCAGATGCTGTGAGCTCGGCGATCTGCTGCAGAGTCGCGTTGATGTTTGTTGTCGGTGTTGTCGTCATCGACTGCACGCTGACGGGAGCGTCCCCTCCCACGAGCACTTTGCCGACCTTGATCTGGCGACTCTTACGACGCGGGGCTAGTGTTTCGGGGACTTTGGGCATCCCGATATTGACTGCTGGCACGTCATTAGCCTACGCCGGTCAGCGCTCTTGAGGCCCTGATACGAGCAGCCAGACGTGAAAACAAACGCCAACCGCACGAAGCGCGGCGAAACGGCGGTGAGTGTATGTGGTAATTTTCACGGCATGCACGCGAACCAATCCTGGTGGACCGCCCTCGGGCGGTGAGTTCGCGTTTCCACGAATCCAGGCCGCCGAAACAGGCGGCCTTTTCTCGTGAACGGCGGCCAAGGGCGGACGAGAAGTAAGGACCGATCATGACCGACGATGTCTCTTCAGCAACGGGCATTGCACTGCTCGAACGTCTGCGAGCTGCGGCATCCGATCAGCCCCTTGTGCTGCTCGCGCGCGAGGGCGGCGATGTCGAGGTACTCACCGGTGCTGTCGTCGATGTCGATGCGCTCGCTGACATCCCCCTGCTCGATGCCTCCGGCACCCCGCAGGAAGTGCTTGCCCTCGTGCCTTACCGGCAGGTGCGCGAGCGCGGTTTCGAATGTCACGATGACGGCGCACCACTGCGCTGTGTCGTCGTTGGCGAGCGCGCGCTGATTACTCGGGAGGATGCACTCGGTGCACTTCCGACACGAGAGATTGCGCTGACCGGAGCCGGCTTCGACATTCCTGATGCCGAATACGCCGACATCGTGCGGCGCGTGATTGCTGACGAGATTGGTCGCGGCGAAGGTGCCAACTTCGTGATTCGTCGCGACTTCACTGCGCGCATTGATTCTTCCGAGCTTGAAGCGGCGCTCACCTGGTTCCGTGCGCTTCTGAGTCAAGAACGCGGCGCCTACTGGACCTTCCTGATTGCCACGGACGGCCACATCGCCGTCGGAGCAAGCCCTGAAGCCCACGTCAGCGCCCGCGACGGCGTTGTGACGATGAACCCGATCTCTGGCACATTCCGTCATCCGGTTGGCGGCGCGACGGCCGAAACGCTCACCGAATTTCTTGAGTCGACCAAAGAGACTGAAGAGCTCTTCATGGTGGTTGATGAAGAGCTAAAGATGATGAGCGCCGTGTGCTCGGATGGTGGCCGGATTACGGGCCCCCGGCTCAAGGAGATGTCGAGACTCACACACACCGAGTATGTCCTTGAGGGGCACAGCACACTGGATCCGCGCGCCATCTTGCGCGAGACGATGTTTGCGCCAACCGTCACGGGTTCTCCCATGCAGAACGCGTGCACCGTCATTACACGCCACGAACGCGGTCCCCGCGGCTACTACTCCGGAGTTGCGGCACTCTTCACTCCGCGCGAGCACGTCGCCGACGGCGAATCGACGCACGATCTCGATGCACCCATTCTTATCCGCACCGCGTATCTGGTTGACGGCACGCTGCGAGTTCCGGTCGGGGCAACCCTCGTGCGCCACTCGGACCCGATGGGAGAAGTCAGCGAGACTCACGGTAAAGCGGCGGGAGTGCTCGGCGCGATCGGTGCAATTGCCCGCGACGAACCTGCAGTCGATCCCGATGCTCCCGCTCTCGATCGTCCGCCGCTTGCCGAAGACCCGGCGATCGCGCAATTGCTTGCCTCGCGAAACGCGCGACTGGCCGCTTTCTGGTTGGAGCCGCAGGGATCTGGTGTCGAGGGGCCGTTCATCGGGCTGAGCGCCGTCGTCGTGGATGCCGAAGATCGCTTCACGACAATGCTCACGCACCAGTTGCGACACCTCGGCCTCGACGCCCGCATTGTGCCGTGGAATGAGGTCACCGAAGAGCAACTCGATGCGGCCGATATCGTCGTGGCGGGACCTGGCCCGGGTGACCCGCGCGATGCGAACTCTGCGCGAATGGAGCGCATGAGAGAAATCGTCGCTCGTCGCGTCGAACAGCGTCGGCCGCTTCTTGCGGTGTGCCTGTCGCACCAGATACTCGCGCATCTGCTCGGCATCGAACTCGCACCGCTGGCGCACCCACACCAGGGCTTGCAACTCGAGGTCGACGTGTTTGGTCAGAAGGCATCCATCGGGTTTTACAACACGTTCACCGCGCACGTCGAGCCAGGTACGACGTCGACTTCGCGCGCATCCGTGTCAGCCGATACCCGGTCGGGAGATGTCTATGCGCTGCGTGGTCCCGGTTTCGCTTCGGTGCAGGGCCATCTCGAGTCGATACTTTCCCGAGATGGCATGCGCACTCTGCAGCAATTGATCGCCGACGCATTACACCCAGCGGAAGCGTAGAAAGCCGCGAGCTCGTCTAAAAGATCGAAAGCGGGTTCACAAGGTCGGCAACGATGAGGATTGCTCCCATCGCAAACAGCAGAATTACGACCACGAATGTCACCGGAACAAGCTTTGTGGCATCGACCGGCTTCGGCGCCGGGCGAGCAAAAAGCTTGGCCCACGTTTTCTTGATGCCGTCCCACAGCGCGACTGCGATGTGGCCGCCGTCGAGGGGAAGCAACGGAATCAGGTTGAAGACGAACAGGGCGATATTGAGGGACGCAAGAAGCTGAATGATGCCGGCAACCCGGTTGAGAATCGGTGCGTCCGCCGAGGCCACTTCACCGGCAATCACGCCAGCGCCCACGATTGACAGTGGGCCGTCCGGATCACGATCCGCTCCAGTGAACAACGACACGGCCGTGTCGTAGACCTTCACGGGTAGTTGGGCGACGACGCCGATAACGGCTCCGGTGTTTTCCACCGCTGCGGCGGCTCCGGTCCACACTGGTTGACGAACGTAGTCGACCTGCGAAGTAATTCCGGCGAAACCGACTTCTTCCCCATCCACCTCTCGCACGGCGGGAGTGAGCGTAAGTGTCTGGGTCGCGCCGTCGCGCTCGACGACGACCGCTACCGCGCGCCCGGGGGAATCCTGAATGATCGCGGATGCCTCGGCAAAATCTGTCACGCTCGTCCCGTCTACCGACAGGATCACGTCTCCCGCTTCGAAACCTGCCGCCCCAGCAGGCGCTACGGGGTCTGTCGCGGCGCACTCGCTTGCGCCCTCTGCCGGCACACAGGCGCTGACGGAGGCGACCGTTGTCGTTGCCGTCTGCACGCCGATCCCGGAGTACAGGATCGTCAACAGCAGAACAGCCATCACGAGATTCATGAACGGGCCGCCGAGCATAACGACGACGCGCTTCCACACCGGAAGCTTGTAGAACACGCGGTTGTCGTCGCCGAGAGTCTCGTCGTTCGCCATCCGCGCTTCTTGCACCATCGTCGAAAAGAAACGCGTCTTGCGGGCTGGCTTCGCGGCTGCTTCGCGCTCCCGTTCCGCGGGAGATGGCGGATACATGCCCGCCATGGAGATGTATCCGCCGAGCGGGAGTGCTTTGAACCCGTACTCGGTCTCGCCCTTCCGACGCGACCACAGGGTGGGGCCGAACCCGATCATGTACTGGCCGACGCGCACCCCGAAAGCCTTCGCCGGGGCAAGATGGCCCAGCTCGTGAACGGCAATCGACACAGCAAGTCCGACGACGAGCACAACGATGCCGATAACAAAGGCGATGACAGTCACAGAGCCACGGTAGCGGTGGATGCCTTTGAACGAGCCGTGACTGTATCGGTAACGCGATTAGGATCGTCGAGAACCCCGATCGAGGAGCCCGCTGTGACAGTTCGCCAATTGCGAGCGCTTCGCGGTGCGCTTGCGGCGATCATCTCGGTGATCCTGGCCTCGGTATCCCATACTGTCGGTGGTGGCGAGCCGCCCTCGGCCGCCCTCGTGTGCGCCACAATTCTCTTGGCCTGGCCTGTTGCGACGTTTGCTGTCGGTCGCACCCGCGGGGTGTTCGGCACCTCGGCCGCGGTGTTGAGCGCGCAAGCGCTCCTGCATATCGCGTTCGCGATGACCGCGGGTGTAACGCTCGACAGCACCCTCGTTCCACCCGGAATGCACCAACATCACGAAATGGTCGAGCTACTCGCACCGGCGACCGAGATGTCGATGGGCTGGCCAGACACTCCCATGCTGACCGCGCACGTCGTCGCGGCCATCGCGGCCTTCGCCGCTCTTCGTCACGGCGAGTCGGTCGTAGCTCTCGTTCTCGTTGCGCTGTGGCAGGTCGCTGCGCGCGCCGGCGCAGTGCCGTCCTTTCCGGCACACGCGGCACCGAGCGCCCCCGTCGGTGCTGTCGAATTCACCCTGGCACGCATCCTTGCCGATGCACCTTTCACACCCCGCGGTCCGCCGTCTCTTCTCGGCGATTCTCGTATCGCCTGATTCGTGGCGTTGATTCCTCACAACGTCTCATCAGTTGCGCGCATAGAAAAATTTGCACGCGCATCCGCTTTCATGGCGCTCTTTGGCGCCGCAAAACACAGAAGAGAAACTTTTATGCACACTCCCACATCACGTCGCCGCCGCATCGGTTCAGCGATCGCTGGCACCGCTCTGGCCGCCGGGCTTGTTCTCGCAGCGCCGCTTGCTGCGAGCGCTCACGTCACGGTAGCCCCCGACACGGATGCCGTTGCCGGCGGGTACGGCGTTCTCACTTTCGCGTTCAGCCACGGCTGCGACGGTTCTCCGACGACGTCGCTCGACATCGAGATTCCCGATGGTCTCGCCTCGGTTTCGCCGACGATCGAGGCCGGTTGGTCAATTGATGTCACGCGCGACGGCGAAGACGGACTCGTAAAGCGCGTCGTCTACACCGCCGAAGAGCCCGTGGAATCTGGCCTGCGCGCCACCATTTCGCTGGGCGTGAAGTACGAAGACGATACGGCAGGGCAGACCCTTGCGTTCCCCGTTACCCAGGTCTGCGAATCAGGTTCGACCGAGTGGACTCAGGTTCCGGCGGATGGCCAGGACGCCGAAGAGCTCGAAAGCCCCGCCCCGGCTGTGACTGTTGGCGAAGCGACGGCTGAATCAAGCGGCGAGCACAGTCACGATGCCGATGCCGACACTGAAGACGACACCGCTTCCGCTGATGCCGCTTCGGCGGTCGGAATCGGGCTCGGGTCTGCCGGCTTCGTGCTCGGGGCTGCGGCTCTTGTCGTCGCCACCGTCGCCCTGCGGCGTAAGAAGGCATAACACGCGACGACACGGGGGATGCCGCGCTGCAACTCCGCGGTATCCCCCGCTGTCATCTGGTTGAATGAGTTGCAATGATGACGCCAAAATCCGCGCACGAACCGGCGCCGAATCTTCCTCCCGTACTACGACCTGAAAAGCCGCAGTCACGTGCTCTTACCGACCTTGCCGCCCGCTTTGGCAGCGAGGTCCGAGGTGAGATCACCGGCGTCTCGCTGACGGGAGTCACCCTGGCAACAGCTGATCTTCGCGCGGGCGAAGCCTTCGTCGCTATGCAGGGCGTCAACCGCCACGGCGCCGAATTCGCGCCAATCGCGGCCGACCGCGGCGCGGTTGCCATCGTGACTGATGCTGCCGGCGCGGAGATCGCGGCGGACGCTGGTCTCCCCGTGATCATCGTCGAAAACCCCAGAGCCCAGCTCGGCGATATCTCGGCGTGGGTATACGGTACCGGCCCAGACGACGACCTTCCGCTGCTTTTCGCGACAACGGGCACCAACGGAAAAACCAGCGTGTCGCACATCCTCGAGGGCATCTTGACGCAGCTCGGCGTGTCCACCGGTCTTTCTTCGACCGCCGAAAGGCACATCGCTGGGCAAGTCATCGTGTCACGCCTCACGACACCCGAGGCATCCGAGTTCCACGCGTTACTCGCACTCATGCGCGAGCGTGGCGTCGAGGCTGTTGCCGTCGAAGTTAGCGCTCAGGCTCTCAGCCGTCACCGTGTTGACGGCATGATGTTCGATGTCGCGGGCTTCACTAATTTGAGCCACGACCACCTTGACGACTACGCAGATATGGCGGAGTACTTTCAAGCCAAACTTCCTCTTTTCCACGCTGACCGGTCACGGCGGGCCGTCATTTGCCTTGACTCCGCAGCAGGTGCCGACGTCGTCGCGGCGTGCGAAGTGCCGTGCGTGACCGTTGCTACCCCCGATATCGCCGAGGATCCAGAAGCGGCAGCGGCAGCTGATTGGGTGGTTGCGATTGATGAAGAGCGGCCCGATGGCACCACATTCACCCTGAGCGGCGCGGCCGGGTCACTTACGACGACAGTGCCCGTGATTGGCCGCCACATGGCGGCCAATTCCGCCCTCGCGATCGTCATGCTCTTGGAAGGCGGCTACGAGTGGGCAGATCTCCGGGCCGCGCTCGACGGGCGACGCATCGAGGCTCATCTTCCTGGCCGTACTCAGTTGGTATCAGGGCTCACGGGTCCCGCCGTCTACGTGGACTTCGGCCACTCCCCCGACGCATTTGAAAAGACCCTCGCGGCGATTCGGCGAGTTACGCCGGGGCGAGTGCTGATGCTCTTCGGAGCTGACGGCGACCGTGACGCTACCAAGCGGCTCGACATGGGTCGAACTGCTGTTGAAGGTAGCGATATCTTGGTGATCACAGACCACCATCCGCGATTCGAGGATCCTGAAGGGATCAGATCCGTTCTCCTCAAGGGTGCTCGACAGGCTCGTCCTGACGCTGAGATCTACGAGTTTTCACCACCGGAACGTGCCATCGTCGAGGCCGTCGGTCTCGTGTCGGATGGTGACGCGATTCTGTGGGCGGGTCCAGGACACCAGGACTACCGCGACATTCGTGGCCAGCGCACACCGTATTCGGCGCGGGAACTCGCCAGACGAGCTTTGCGCAACGCAGGGTGGCCCGTGCCAAATCCGTCGTGGGCCGTACCCTATTCCGACGAAGAGTAACCGTCGCTCAGCTTCGGGCGATTAGTTCGTCGGCCCTTCGGCGGGC
This sequence comes from Microbacterium endophyticum, assembly GCF_011047135.1. Classification (NCBI taxonomy): domain Bacteria; kingdom Bacillati; phylum Actinomycetota; class Actinomycetes; order Micrococcales; family Microbacteriaceae; genus Microbacterium; species Microbacterium endophyticum. Next base: position 476,513 of record NZ_CP049255.1, read on the forward strand.
CCAAGCTTCGGCATCCGCGAGGCTATCGAGGCTGAGGGATGCTGGAGCTTCGTGGGCGTCGACTGTCCGCTGCACCGTCTCGATGATGCCGGGAAACGATAGCCGTCCCTCATGAAAAGCGTCAACCGCCTGCTCATTGGCCGCATTGAAAACGGCCGGAAAAGTCTTTCCCGCTCGGCCCACTTCTTTCGCGAGGGAAACCGCGGGGAAGGCACCTTCGTCGAGCGGCTCGAACACCCATGTCGATGCCATCGCCCAGTCGAGCGGCGCTCCCACGCCACTGACTCGATCGGGCCATGCCAAGCCCAGCGAGATCGGTAGTCGCATGTCGGGCGGGGAAGCCTGAGCAATCGTTGAGCCGTCCCAGAACTCCACCATCGAGTGCACTATCGACTGAGGGTGGACCACGACGTCGATGTGGTCATAGTCAACGTCGAAAAGCAGGTGGGCTTCGATGACTTCCAAACCTTTGTTGACCAGTGTCGCCGAGTTCGTTGTGACGACCCGTCCCATGTCCCACGTCGGGTGTGCAAGTGCCTGGGCGGGAGTCACGTCTTCAAGCTGCGCGGCTGATCGACCGCGAAAAGGCCCACCGGATGCGGTTAAAACCAGGCGCCGCACCTCACCGGTGTCGCCCGATCGAAGGCACTGGGCGATTGCGGAGTGCTCCGAATCGACCGGAACGATCTGCCCGGGAGCGGCTTTCGCTTTCACGAGTTCGCCACCGACGATCAACGACTCTTTGTTTGCCAGAGCAAGCGTTCTACCCATCTCCAAGGCTGCGAGCGTTGGTCCAAGCCCGACCGAGCCGGTGATGCCGTTCAGTACGACGTCAGCATCGACATGCCGCACAAGCTGCTCTGCCTCAGCCACGCCGAGAGCTGTGTGCTCAACGCCGAAGGCTGCAGCCTGAGCGTCGAGCTGGCCACGGTTGGTACCCGCGGCCAGCCCGACGACTTGGAATTGTTCACGACGCTCGGCGATGACATCCAGCGCCTGGGTGCCGATCGATCCCGTGGAGCCAAGAATGACAATGCGCCGAGGCATCCGAACGTCCTTACTCGGTAGTCGCGTGCTGCGTGCCGAGAATGTCGACCACAAAAACGAGGGTTTCACCAGCGAGTGCGTTGGTGTTGTCCTCACTCGCTTCGCCGTAGCCGTACTCCGGTGGGATCACAACCAAAACCTGCGACCCAACGGTCTGGCCCTCGAGCGCCTGCTGGAAGCCCGGCACAACCTGGGTCGTCACAAAGCTCGTGGGTGTCCCGCTTTCCCAGCTGGAGTCGAAGACGGTTCCATCCGACCACTGCACACCCGTGTACTGCACCAATACCGTGTCGCCGGATTCGACGACCGGGCCGTCACCGAGCTTCAGCGTGTCGAGCTCGACATCTGTCGGAGCGTCGGAGTCCGGAAGAGTAATAGTCGGAGCACCGTCGTCGTCGAGAACGACAGTCGGGAATCCGTCGGCGGGCGTCTGCTCTTCGCCCCATGCTGCGGTAGGAACGATTTCGAGAGAGTCGATGACGTACACACCGGCGGCGCTCGAATCGGTTTCAGGGAAAGTCGCAACCGCCCGCGTGCCGATAGGAGCGCACCCGAAAATCTGACCGAATGCGGCATCAGGAGAAACCTGCTGCGGCAGGAACTCGCCGGGCTCGTAGCCGACACTGTCAACCAACTCGCCGGTGTCTGCGTTGTAGACGGCAATTCCGTACGACACGAAGTCACCGGCCGAAACTGTCTCGCCGGTTCCCTCTGTCACAATTGTGGACTCAAGTTCGCTGATGTCGAGAGGTGTGTCGAAAGTTACGTCTTCAGGCATCGAGCCGAAGTCGCCCGAAACAGAGACGGCATCAGATGCGGTACCTGAGTCGACAGCAGCGCTACAGAGGTCTGAAACCTCGGCGCTGGGGCTGGCCTCGGAGTCGCCGGAGCCGGAGCACCCAGCAAGGGATAGAGCGGCGATAGCCGTAATGGACAAAGCTGCGAGCGAACGAATGCGCACGGAGGACCTCAATCGGTGTCGGGCGGGAGTACGACTATCCTCCCCCATCAGGATATCGACTAGCTGAGTGCCGCGCCGGAACGCACGGACCCGCGCGGTACCTATGCAAGGGGGAGCATAAAGATCGGAGTAGCCTCGTCTGGTGACCTCCGACGAGACGCCCGATGACTCCGCGCGCCCCGAAGACGCGACGCCGGTCAAAAATGTGGGCTTCGCATATTTCTTCAGCCGACGTATCGTCGCGCCGCTCGCGAGGGTCGTCTACCGGCCCCGCATCGAGGGCCGGCACCACGTACCGCGCCAGGGTCCGGTGATCTTCGCGAGCAATCACCTGTCGTTCATCGACTCGTTCGCAATCCCCATGTCGGCACCTCGTCAGGTGCATTTCCTTGCCAAGGCAAGCTACTTCGACGGCCCAGGTCTTCGCGGCCGCATATCTCGCGAGTTCTTCACCGCGCTCGGCGCGAGTCCGGTTGAGCGAGGTGCTGGCCAGGCAGCACTCGACGCCCTCGACGCCCAAGAGCGAATGTTGAAAGCCGGCAAAGCCATCGCCCTCTACCCCGAGGGCACTAGATCCCTCGACGGCAGACTCTATAAGGGCCGCACGGGGGTCGCTTTCCTCGCGCTCCAAACCGGAGCTCCGGTCGTACCCGTTGGTCTCGCTGGAACCAACGAAGCAATGCCCGTTGGGGCAAAATTTCCGCGGCTTCATCCGCGCATTGCAGTGCGATTCGGTGAGCCCCTCGATCTCAGCCACCATGGCCCGGCAACCTCCGGAAAAGCGCGCCGACTTGCCACCGATGAGATCATGGCTGCGATCCATGAACTTTCCGGCCAAGAGCTAGCGGGCACCTATAACGAGGTTCCTGCCCACAACCCGATCGAGCGGATCAGACAGGTATTCCCCCACGAGCGGCGCTGAGGTTGATTTTTCGGCCTACGTGTTGGAAACGAGAATCGTCGCCTCGTGCAGCACCGGAAAGTTCACCGAGTTCGCGATAAAACAGCGGTCGTGCGCGGTTGCGTGCGCTGCGAGAGCTGCATCCACCATGCTCGCGTCCGCCACTGTGACAACCGGGTGCAGCACCACCTCGACAAAAGCTCCCGAGGCCTTGCCGTGTTCGCGCATCGTTGCCGTCGCTTTGTCGCGGTATCCGGTGACAACCACGCCCGCCTCGACGCACGCGTGAAGGTACGACAGTAGATGGCACTCTACGAGTGAACCGATCAACAGGTCTTCCGGGTTCCAGCGCGCGGCATCGCCGCGAAACGGCACATCGGCGGATGCAGCGACGTCCGGCTTGCCGTTCACGCTGAGGGTGACATCGCGACCGTACTCGCGGTAACCGCTCGTGCCGGTACCGCGATCCCCCGTCCATGTGGCCGTCAAGACGTAGTGATGTTCTCCGAGCATCTCATCAGTGTGCCACGCTCCGATTCAGGTCTCACCGGTCGGTAGTCTGGACGGATGCCGCACACAATCGCCGCAGCAGATGCCGCTGAACTTGCCGTTGTCGAACGAAGTGGCTTCGTCGAGTCTCGCCATGTCGGATCAGCGATCGTGCTCGCGCCCGACGGAACTGTCGCACGCACGATCGGAGATGTGGGCGCTCTCATTTTGCCGCGATCAAGCTTCAAGCCGATTCAAGCGCTCGGTAGCCTGGCAGCGGGAGCATGGCTTGACGCGGAACGACTCGCTGTAGCGACCGCAAGCCACTCCGGTACCGATCGACATGTCGAAGTCGTGCGCGAGATACTCGAGACGGCACGACTCAACGAAGACGCGCTCGGTTGCCCTCCCGCCTGGCCTACCGACAACGCAACACGCGCCGAGATGGTCCGCGATCGCGCCGAGCCAGCGCGAATTCGCATGAACTGCTCTGGCAAGCACGCCGCGATGCTTTTAGCTTGCTCTGTAAACGGCTGGGATACGAGCACGTATCTCGAGCTATCGCACCCGCTCCAGGTGCAAATTCGCGAAGTTGCCGAACGGCTGACGGGCGAAAAAATGGCGCATGCTGCGATCGATGGTTGCGGCGCACCTGTTTACGCCGTCAGCTTGTCCGCCCTGGCACGCGCGGCTCACCGAATCGCAACCTCCTCGACGACTTCGCCATTCGCACTGCACCGAAATGCTGGCGCGCTCGTTCAGGCGGTACGCGATAACCCGTGGGCGATTCAGGGCCCCGGGCAGCCCGACACAATCGCGATCGAACGCTCTGGCGTTTTTTCTAAGTATGGCGCCGAAGGAGTCATCATCATGACGGCACCGAACGGCACAACGGTTGCAGCCAAAACTCTAGACGGCAGCAATCGCGTCAGCCATGTTGTCGCACTCGCGCTACTCGAGCAGGCCGGAGCGCTTCCGGCATCTGATGTTGCAGCGGTGACTTCCCAACTTCCGCTGACCATCTCTGGCGGAAGTCACGATGTGGGAGTCATTCGGCCGGTCGTTTAACCTGCGAGCTGTGCTCCGGGCCCTGCATCGACTTTCGACATGCGCACTCGCCGCGGCTGCTCGCCCCGACTGAGGAGCCAGGCTCGCTGGGCTCCGGGCTTGCAGTACGGGGGAAGTTCACGGATGCCGGTGAGTACGCGAAGCTCCGCCGCACACCCGGCGTCGACAACGAAGTCGTGATTCTCGCGCACCGCTGACAGCGTGCGCCATGAACGTTGCCACTGTTCTCCGTCGCCAACGATGACGAGTGCTCGTTCTCCGACATCTGTGATCGATGTGAGGCTATTCGCCTCTTCAACGCTGAGGACTCGACAGCCTGCCTGGGTCCACGAGGTCGAGAGTCGTCGGGCAGCTGCTCCGGGACGGAGGACAAAACCAGTTATTGGAGCAGTCGGACGCCACACCGACGGTTCGCTCGCGGAAGAGTTGCCGGGCATGCCCCTCGGGCGCGCAAACTGCACGAGTGTGCCGTCCAGTCGTGCGCGTCCCGGCGGGCGCCGCTCGGAGAACGTCGCCGAGTCTCCCCCGGCTGCAACGTAATCCTGACGCGACGGCATTGCGAGAAGGGCTCGACGCGGCAGTAAATCGGCTACCCGCGAGACCGCACCGGTGAAGCGTTGCGCGGCAACGACAACCCGGTATTTTCCGGCTGCACGCAATACATGTTCAAGGTTGTGAACCGCTTCAAGGGCATATTCACTCGGAAGCTGCGCCAGCACTGAGTCGAGATCGTCGATGAGCACGATGGCACCATCGGGCGGATCATCGACAAGGCTCGAAAGCGTGTCCCACGCACCTTCGACTTCGCGTGGAACCCATACGAGACGTGGGCTCGGGGATTGCTCCGCGATGAGCGCCAGCACCGACGTCTTGCCGCTACCTCCGCCGCCAATGACCAGAAGGCCGCGGTCTTCCGCCTTCAGCGTCGCTGTGCACTGCCTCTGCTGATCCGGTTCATCCGCGAGCCCCAGCACGATGTCCCCCATAACCGGGGATGTCTGCAGGGAGGATCTGTCGAGATCACTAGGAAGCGCCGGCAGCCAGGGACGCCGAGGTGCCGGCCCACGCGAGGTCTTGGCCAGCCGTGCGATGTCTTCGCCTGTCGTCAGCGCAATTCGCGTCGACGACGGCAACGCGTCCCCCGAGCGCTTGATCATCGCGAATCCGCGGGCCTCCGGTGTGCCGGCCAGCCTAAACGCGTGATCAGTACCTACGACTGACTTACTATCGGCCGGGTCGGTGACTCTCAGACTCATCCGAAGCGGACAGTTTGCCAGCAATGAATCTCGCACAACGCCAGCCACCCGCTGTGTACCAAGGACGAGATGCATACCCAGGGCCCGTCCGCGCGCGGCCACATCGACGAAGGTCTCGTGAAGCTCGGGGTGTGCCGAGACGAGAGCCGCAAACTCGTCGACCACGATGACGAGGCGCGGAAACGTTGCGCGTTCGTCGCCGATCTCGCGTGCTCCGACTTCGCCGAGGGCACGTTCGCGCCATTGGACTTCTGCGCGGAGGCTCTTAAGCGCGCGCCGGGCGCCAGTGGCGTCGAGGTCGGTTATCACTCCAGCGACATGCGGCAGCGCGCGCAAGGCGTCAAACGCCGTACCCCCTTTGAAATCGACGAGCAGAAAGCTCACCGAGGTGGTGTCAAACCTTGCGCATAGCGCAGTAATCCACGTAATCAGTAATTCGCTCTTGCCTGACCCGGTGACGCCCGCGACGATCGCGTGTGGACCGTCGGCGACCAGATCGATCCACGTCGTCATATGTCCGTCGTGTCCGATCGGAACGCGCAACGGCACTGGGACGTTCTCAGCTGAGCGCGGTAACAGCTCGCCGAGTGCGACCAGCGGCGGCCCAGGGTCGGCTGTAAATGCACAAGCACGCGTGCTGAGATCGCCCGCAATATCGAGTGCTTGAGCCGAAGCGAGCATCTCTACGGTGACGGCAGTTGAATGGGCGCGCTCATCGACACGCGCGCTGGTTAGGCCAGTCAAAGTCACGACGCAAGCGCATCCGGGCGGAATCGGCGCGCCCGGTTCAACGCACGCAATCAGGATGTCGCAGTCTCCATCAAGCGGCACGCTAGCTTCGCACACGCTCAACGTCCGGGCCGCGCCGCTGTTCCAGTGTGGAAGAGCAAGCGTCCAGTCCGCCGGTTTTGCTGACGTAACGCTCAGACGCGTCGGGGGTACCGCGAGGCATAGCTGAATGACGAGTGCGCGAACGACGGCAGCCGCTAGGTGCTGCGGACCCACGACAGCAATCCCTCCGCCACCAGCCACGATCACCGGTGCATCAGCCAAGTGACGCGCGCGCTCACGAAGAGCATCGGCCTCCGCGCCTTCACCACCGGTGACCTGCACGCTACTTGTCATGATCCCTCGACCGACAACTATGTCGGGAGCGCTGCTGCTCCTGTCTCGCCAAACGGCCGTATCGTCCGCAAGAAACCGGATGACATCAGGATGCTGGCTATCGAGCTGTTTACGCTCCCGGTCATGGCGTTCATCGACAAGACGTGACGTTTCGGCGATAGCCGTACTCAGCGTGTGCCGTGCGACTCGACGTTGTTTACGGGCGGCACGGCCCGCATCGAGTGCGCTGGCACCGGCAATCAACGGGCCAAGAGCCGCAAACCAGAGCGCGAAGATCGAACCTGTAAACAACCACAGAGCGACCGCTCCGAATACCGGCACGAATGCGGCAAGAATCGGCACGCTTTGGCGGCGCGGCATCAGATCAGCGACAGGGAGCCTCAGTGGTTCCCCGGAATGCGAAGTGGCCGCACGGGAGTCGATGTCAAAGAGGCGATCCGATGTCTGCGGCATGTCCCCAGTAGACGCCGACCATCAATTTCAGCGTGCGGCTCGTTGACACTGTGTGAGAAATGTCAGCCCCTGCGCCATTGTGCAGACGACGCTTAATTCGCTCCCGGCAGCGCCACATCGAGGACAATGATTGTCACGTTGTCGCGGCCACCGTTTTCGAGCGCAGCGTCCAACATTGCCGATACAGCCGCTGCGGGATCGCGGTGTTCGTCCAAGAAGTGCTGAATTCCGAAATCAGTAAGTTCTTTCGTCAATCCGTCAGAACAGATCACGAACCTGTCACCGTCGATGAGGTCGAGGCGCACATAGTCAGGTTTGACGCTCTCTGTCGGTCCGACGGCTCGCGTGATGACGTTCCCGTACGGATGGTTCTCGGCTTCTTCAGGACTCAGCCGTCCAGCCGCGATGAGCTCCTGCACGACTGAATGATCGGTCGTAATCTGCACGAGCGAACCATCGCGAGACAAGTAGACACGTGAATCGCCGATGTTCAACGTCACCCAATGCGGCTCCGGCGTGGTCACGTCGAGGTACACGCCTGTCACTGTCGTGCCCGTTCCCTCATCGGTTGCCTCGGGGTGAGATGCGATGTCTTTCACGGCGCGCGTGAGGGCCTTCTCGATGATGCGCGGCGTCATTTTGGCACCATCGAGCGTCGCGGTCAGGCGCGTGATCGTGCTCGCGCTGGCGATCTCGCCTCCGATATGTCCGCCCATGCCATCTGCAACGATGAAGAGCGGAAAATCGGCCAGCACAGCGTCCTGGTTAATTTCACGACGACGACCGGTGTCTGTGACTGCTGCCCAGGTGAGGGTGAGTTCGCCGTGAGGCAGCGTCACAGAGTGAGTTCGGGTGGATACTTCGGGCACGCCCTGTCCTCCCCGCCAGTTGGCGGTCGTTGCAGCGCCGTGGTCACGGCGTTTTCACATCTTAGTAGACGTGAACGGGCGAGCTTCGCGGGGCGCGCGGCAACAGAAAACGCGCCTTCACATCAGCGAAGGCGCGTTTTCTGTCACGGGGCTAGGCGCGCGGAGCGTCCGGGCCACCAGCAGGAGGTGCGGGAGGAGCCGGCGGAGTGTAAGAACCTGGCGCGGGTGGCATGGGTGATGCGCCGCCTTGCTGAGGGGGCACGCCCTCCCAAACGGTGTTGTCCGCAAGGAAGCTGCGGCTCCACGGGGCCGGGCGGATCGCCGTTGACCAGCGGGAGGAATCGAACGCCAAGATAGCGAGCCAAATGAGAGTACCGAGGCCCGGAATCAGGAATAGCAGAAGCAGGTACCATTCACGCCCGAGCTTGAGCCCGACACGCCAGGAATACATGATGCCGAGCACAAGCGGAGCGAACGCAAGAATCCATCCCACAGCCGGAATCGAAGACAACGCGCTCGCTCCGATAGCGACGCCGAGCACCCACCACGGCGACATGTCACCGAGCTTCGCAAAAATCAGGTAGTTATAGATCGGGATCCATGCACGCCACTTGCCCCGTACTCCCGCCTTGTCGAAGATCTTCATCAACAAGAACGAGCCGATGACGTATCCGGCGATCGCGAAGAGGAACAAAATAGGAAGAATGATCAGGAGGAAGGCGAGCACTATGCCCGCGCCACTTCCATCGTTGTCGTAATTCATACCAGGAACCATCGTTTCATCCTTGATCGGGTGTCAGCTTGGGTAACGGAATATGTCACAACGTACCCGCACGCTCATGATAGCGATCCTTTCGGCATTCTCACAGGAACCGTGTGGCGACGCGCCTAGCTGACTGCCAAATCCCAGGAGCCGTCGCCACACTCGCGCACGTCGAATCCTGCACCCAAGGCCCAATTCAAGAGCGTATCGAGGGAATCCAATGCAGGTTGCGCTTTCGCAAGAGCGCGAACAAACGCACCTTTGGCGTGCTTGTTGAAGTGATTAAGCGCGCGTACAGCTCCGTCGTCCGACGTGACGACTACACGAACGTAGACGCTCGGCGTGGTCAGCGGGGTCGGTCCCAGCGCCACATACGCCTGCGATCGCAGATCGAGGATGAACGGCGGCGCAGCTGCGACCAGCGCGTCAGATACCGGGTCAGCCCATGTCTTACGCAACGACGCTATGCCCGGTAGCGAAGCTGCAGCGCCCAGACGATATGCCGGAATCGGGTCGAGCGCACGCACCAACCCCAAGGGCGCTGTGTGGATGACGACGTTGTCTCCCAACCAGCGGCGGGCAGAGTCGTCAAGATCGTGCGTGCCTAGCGCGTCGTAAAGGACCCCGGTATACCGGTCAATCGCCGGCATCGTTGGAGAAACATAGACGTCAGCGTTTACAACGATCTCGCTCCGCTGTCGTGCACTGAGCTTCAGCACACGCGCGGCTGCATCTGGACTGGACGAGAGCGTGACCAATGCGTCGAGCACGTTCATGCGGACGGGAGTGAGTTTTGCGAACGCCAGTGAAGCGAGGCTAAGCGGCTCCGCAACGCCACCTGGGCGTTTCGTCTCAGAGGGCGGAAGAAGAATCATCATGAAAAACATCGCGCGCCGCCCGAAATCGGGCAGCGCGCGATGTGAATGTTCGTCAGGAGACGAGCGCTGCGTTTCCGGCAACGATCGTCAGAACGTTGCCTTCCATCGACAAAAAGCCATCCTGAGCACTTGCGAGAACCTTCTCACCATCGAGAGTGGTGATGCGCACCTGACCCTCGGCAAGAATTGCCAGGACAGGTTCGTGATCAGCCATCAAACCGATCTCACCCTCGACGGTCTTCGCGACCACGAGCGACGCATCGCCCGTCCAAACCTCGGCGTCGGCCGAGACGAGGCTCACGTGCAGGGGCATGTTAGCCGTTCTCCTTCTGGATACGAGCCCAGTTGGCCTCGACATCGGCGATACCACCGACGTTGAAGAACGCCTGCTCGGCTACGTGGTCGAAATCACCCTTGACGATCGCGTCGAACGATTCGATCGTTTCCTTGATCGGCACAGTCGAGCCCTCGACACCGGTGAACTTCTTCGCCATGTAGGTGTTCTGTGAGAGGAACTGCTGGATGCGGCGGGCTCGCGAGACGACAATCTTGTCTTCTTCAGAAAGCTCGTCAACACCGAGGATCGCGATGATTTCTTGCAGTTCCTTGTTCTTCTGAAGGATCTGCTTGACCGCTGTCGCCACACGGTAGTGGTCATCACCGATGTAGCGGGGGTCAAGAATACGACTCGTTGACGTCAGCGGGTCAACAGCCGGGTAGAGACCCTTCGACGCGATCTCACGCGACAGCTCGGTTGTCGCATCGAGGTGAGCGAACGTCGTTGCCGGTGCCGGGTCGGTGTAGTCATCGGCAGGCACGTAGATGGCCTGAAGAGACGTGATCGAGTGTCCACGTGTCGAGGTGATGCGCTCCTGGAGCACACCCATCTCGTCCGCGAGGTTCGGCTGGTACCCCACGGCCGAAGGCATACGCCCCAGCAGAGTAGACACCTCGGAACCGGCCTGCGTGAAGCGGAAGATGTTGTCGATGAACAACAGCACGTCCTGCTTCTGCACGTCACGGAAGTACTCAGCCATGGTCAGAGCCGACAACGCGACACGAAGACGCGTTCCCGGCGGCTCGTCCATCTGGCCGAACACAAGAGCGGTCTTATCGAACACGCCTGCTTCGTCCATCTCGGCGATGAGGTCGTTACCCTCACGGGTACGCTCCCCCACACCGGCGAACACTGATACACCACCGTGATCCTGAGCAACGCGCTGAATCATCTCTTGGATGAGCACGGTCTTACCAACACCTGCACCGCCGAAGAGGCCGATCTTTCCGCCCAGAACATAAGGCGTGAGCAGGTCGATCACCTTGATGCCGGTCTCGAACATCTGCGTCTTCGACTCAAGCTGATCGAAATTCGGAGCCTTGCGGTGGATTCCCCAGCGCTCGTTGATCTCGATCTTCTCACCGGGCTCAGCGTTCAAAATGTCACCCGTGACGTTGAACACTCGTCCCTTGGTCACGTCACCGACGGGAACCGTGATGGGGCCGCCGGTGTCGCGTACTTCCTGTCCTCGGACGATGCCATCCGTCGGCTTCAGCGCGATCGCGCGAACGAGATCGTCGCCAAGGTGCTGTGCAACCTCGAGAGTGATCTCGGTGCTGTCGTCGCCGATCGTGATCGTCGTCTTGAGAGCGTTGTAAATGTCGGGGATGTCATCGTGAGGGAACTCGATGTCCACGACGGGGCCGTTGACGCGCGCAACGCGACCGACGACCGCGGTCTGCGTCGCTTCAGCGGTAGAAGTCATTGTCATCTTCTCTTTCGTGTGAATGTCATTTGCCCGACGAGAGCGCGTCGGCGCCGCCGACGATCTCGGCGATCTGCTGCGTGATCTCCGCCTGGCGCGCATTGTTGCGGAGGCGGGTGTAGTCAGTGATGAGCTTGTCGGCGTTATCGCTTGCGGACTTCATCGCCTTTTGTGTCGCGGCATGCTTTGCTGCCGACGACTGCAGAAGCGCGTTGAAGACGCGGCTTTGGATATATACCGGCAAGAGTGCGTCCAAAACGGTTTCGGCATCCGGCTCGAATTCGTAGAGCGGATAAATCTGACCGTCGTTGGCGTCCTCGCTGGCCTCGACAACCTCGAGCGGCAACAAACGCACGCGCTCCGGCTTTTGCACCATCATGCTGACGAAGCGGTTGTAAACGAGGTGAATCTCGTCGACGCCTTCGCCCTCGCCGCCGCGCGTGAACGCGTCGAGGAGAGTTGTAGCGATCTCTTCGGCGGTGCCGAAGTGCGGAGTATCGGTATCGCCGATCCACTGCGCTGCGCTCACCATCTTCCGGAATTGGAAGAAGCCAACCGCTTTTCGCCCGACAAGGTAGAACACCGGCTCTTTACCCTGCGAGCGAAGAAGCTCTCCCACTTCGAGTCCTTCGCGCAGAATCTGCGAGTTGAACGCGCCCGCGAGTCCGCGGTCAGAGGAGAAGATGACCACCGCGGAACGGTGGATCACCTCGGGCTCACGAGTGAGAGGGTGATCGACGTTCGAGTGGGTGGAAACTGCCGACACAGCCCGTGTCACGGCGCGCGCGAACGGCGAAGAAGCGCGTACACGCGCCATCGCCTTCTGAATGCGCGAAGCCGCGATGAGCTCCATCGCCTTCGTGATCTTCTTGGTCGTCTGGGCAGAAGAAATCTTCTGCTTGTAGACCCTGAGTTGTGCGCCCATTAGTCGTCGTCTCTGTTATCTAGCCGCGACGGCCCTTGACGATCTTCTCCTGGTTGACGTCGGTTTCCGCCGCCGCCGCCACCTCCTCGCGTCCTGGAGCGTCAATGGCCTGGCCTTTGCCCCCCTGGAACTCGAGGATGAAATCGTCAGTGACCTTTTCCATCTCGGCGACAATGTCGTCGCTCAGCGCGTTTGTTTCACGAAGCGTGTCGAGGATTGACGTGTTGCGACGCATGTAGTCGAGTAGTTCGCGCTCAAAACGCAAGACGTCTTCGACCTCGATCGAGTCAAGCTTGCCCTTGGTGCCTGCCCAAATCGAGACGACCTGCTCTTCAACGGGGTATGGCGAGTACTGCGGCTGCTTCAGCAGCTCAGTCAGGCGCTCACCGCGAGAGAGCTGACGACGCGAAGCGGCATCGAGGTCCGACGCGAACATCGCAAAGGCCTGCAGCGAACGATACTGAGCGAGCTCGAGCTTGAGCGTTCCCGAAACCTTCTTGATGGACTTCACCTGCGCGTCACCACCAACACGCGACACCGAAATTCCAACGTCGACAGCAGGACGCTGGTTGGAGTTGAAGAGGTCGGACTGGAGGAAGATCTGTCCGTCAGTGATCGAGATCACGTTGGTCGGGATGTACGCCGAAACGTCATTCGCCTTGGTCTCGATGATCGGGAGACCCGTCATCGAACCAGCACCAAGCTCATCCGAGAGCTTGGCGCAACGCTCGAGCAGACGCGAGTGCAGGTAGAAGACGTCACCCGGGTATGCCTCGCGCCCCGGCGGACGACGCAGGAGAAGCGATACGGCGCGGTAGGCCTCGGCCTGCTTCGACAGGTCATCGAAGATGATGAGAACGTGCTTGCCCTCGTACATCCAGTGCTGGCCGATAGCCGAGCCGGTGTACGGTGCCAGGTATTTGAAGCCTGCGGGGTCGGATGCGGGAGCCGCGACGATGGTCGTGTACTCCATAGCGCCGGCGTCTTCCAGAGCGCCCTTGACCGAAGCGATCGTGGAACCCTTCTGGCCGATTGCCACGTAGATGCAGCGCACCTGCTTGTTGGTGTCGCCGGACTCCCAGTTCGCCTTCTGGTTAATGATCGTGTCGATAGCGATCGCGGTTTTACCCGTCTGACGGTCACCGATGATGAGCTGACGCTGGCCGCGACCGACAGGGATCATGGCGTCGATTGCCTTGATACCGGTCTGGAGCGGCTCGTGCACACTCTTACGCTGCATGACGCCGGGCGCCTGGAGCTCAAGCGCGCGACGACCGGTCGTTGCGATCTCGCCGAGTCCATCGATGGGCGCGCCGAGCGTGTCAACGACGCGACCGAGGTAGCCGTCACCGACAGGAACCGAAAGCACTTCACCTGTGCGGGTGACCTGCTGGCCGGCTTCGACGCCGGCGAACTCACCGAGAACGACGACACCGATGACGTGCTCATCGAGGCTCAGAGCGAGGCCGAGCGTGCCGTCAGCGAACTTGACGAGCTCGTTGGCCATAACGCCCGGCAAACCCTCGACGTGAGCGATGCCGTCTGCGGCGTCGACGACCGTGCCGACCTCAGCGGCAGCAGAGCCGGTGGGCTCGTACGCGGCTACGAAGTCTTTCAGCGCGTCACGAATGACGTCGGGGCTGATGGAGATTTCTGCCATTGTCTTCCTTCGTGTTTGTGGGGCCTCGGCCCCGAAGTCTCCGCCGTACAGCGGGAAGTCTGTGATCAGCCAGCGAGGCGCTGGCGAAGATCTGCCAATCGGGTGGAAACGCTCGCGTCGATCAGCTCATCGCCGATGGCGACTCGAAGGCCGCCAACAACAGTCGCGTCAATGACCACGTTGATAGAAACGTCGGTCCCGTAGCGAGCACTCAGAACAGATCGCAGGCGATCGATCTGATTCGGACCGAGATCGTGAGCCGTCGTAACCGTTGCGACAGTTCGGCCGCGCTGGCGCGCGGCGATGTCGAGCGCCTGACTCAAGATTGCGCGAACACGACGTTCGCCGGGCTGGCGAACGATCGACGAGATAATCAAGCTCGTAGCGGCGCTCACCTTGCCCTGAACGAGCGACTCGACGAGTGTCCCTTTCGCGGAGGCATCCCCCAGTCGGCTTCCGAGAGCAAGCTCGAGTTCTGGATTATCCGCAACGACGCGGGAGAACCAGAACAGCTCGCTTTCAACGTCGGTCGATGAGTCGGCGGCAACTGATGCGCGTACTGCGAGCTCTTCAACACCAGCGACCAGGTCGGCATCCGAAGACCACCTCTGCTCGACCGCCGCGTTCAACAGCGACACCGCAGCTGGCGCGAATTCACTAGCGAAGACTGCCTTGACAACTGCCGTGCGTGCTGACGGAGCCGCAGCACCGTCAGCAAGAGCACTGCGCAATTGCACCGAGTCAGCAAGAGTGCGCGCCGCGGTAAACAGCTGCCTTGCGACGTCGAGGTCGACGCCGGATGCAGCATCGAGTGCCGCCGACGTCGCCGCGAGTGCCTGCGTGGTCGCGCTGCCCATTACTTCGACGCCTTTTCTACTGCGTCTGATTCTTCAAGCTCCGCGAGGAACCGGTCGACAACGGCCTGTGCCTTTGCATCGTCAGAGAGTGTCTCTCCGATTACGCCACCAGCAAGGTCGAGAGCAAGGGTGCCCACTTCGGACCGCAGGGAGACAAGAGCAGTCTGACGCTCGGCCTCGATCTGCGACTGTGCAGCCGCCGTGACGCGAGCGGCCTCAGTGGTTGCTGTCTCTTTCGCTTCGGCGACAATCTTCTTGCCGTCGTCGCGAGCCGCTTCCCGGATCTCTCCAGCCTCTTTGCGAGCCTCGGCGAGCTGAGCGGTGTACTCCTCGAGAGCAGCCTCCGCCTGACGCTGAGCCTCGTCGGCCTTCGCAATGTTGCCTTCGATGGCAGTTGCACGCTCATCGAGCATCGCCTGCATCTTGGGCAGAACAACGCGCCAGAAGACGAAGAGGATGACAACAAAGCACACTGCCGACCACACGATGTCGTATGTCGCAGGCAACAGCGGGTTTGGCGCCGCCTCAGTCTCTTCGGCAGCGCGGGTGACAAGAGCGGATAGCATCCTGTCTCCTTACTTGTATAGGTGGGGAATCAGGCGCCGAAGATGAATCCGGTAGCGATACCGATGAACGCAAGCGCCTCGGTGAATGCGATACCGATGAACATCAGGACCTGGAGGCGGCCGGCGAGCTCGGGCTGACGAGCAACGCCCTCGATCGTCTTACCGACGACGATACCGACGCCGATTGCGGGGCCGATTGCAGCGAGACCGTAACCGACCGTCGCGATCGAACCGGTGACCTGTGCGAGAACCGTAGTTGCGTCCACGGGTTATTTCCTTTCGTTGGGTGGGCAGGCGAAAGCCAGCCCGCTCAGTGCTCTTCCGCGACCGCGAGCTGAATATAAACCGCGGTGAGGATGGTGAAAACGTAGGCCTGGAGAACTGCCACCAGGATTTCGAAGAGGGTGAAGACAAGACCGAAGGCGAGGGTTCCCGCTCCCAGAAGCGACCAGAAGCCGCCGAGGGTGAAGATGAAGAACTGTGTTGCCGAGAAGAACAGCACCAGCATGAGGTGTCCGACGATCATGTTCATCAGCAGACGAAGCGTGAGCGTCACCGGGCGAATGATGAACGTCGACAAGAACTCGAGCGGGATGATGATGATGTAGAGCGGCCACGGCACGCCCGACGGCATCAACGAGTTCTTGAAGAAGTTGCCGGGGTTCTTCTTCACTCCGGCATAAATGAACGTGATGTACGCCACCGCAGCCAAAAGAAGTGGCACTGCGATAACGCTTGTTCCGGCGATGTTGAGTCCCGGAATGATTCCCGTCAAGTTCATGAAGAGAATCATGAAGAAGAGCGTTGTCAGGATCGGCAGAAAGCGTTTGCCATCTTTCTTGCCCAGCAGGTCTTCCGCGATGTTGACCCGAACGAAATCAAGTCCCATCTCGATGATGCTCTGAAAACGAGTCGGAATGAGGCGCATGCGCCGTGTTCCGATAACGAACAGAACGACGAGCACCGCAGTAGCGAGCATCTGGATGAGGTTGATACGCGTGATCGCGAAATCTGTGCCCTCGAAGAACACCGCGTCCGGGAAGAACTCCCAAATTGTGGGCGCGTGAAACTCGTCAGAGGACGATGCGTTAGCGATCAGTGTCGCAGCTTGAGTAAACAGCACTGGCTCCAGCTTCGGGGCATCGGTGGGGACCGTTGCGACGATGGTCGATGAGCGGAAATCCGCGCCAGAAGGTAAAGCTGGGCGGTCGCGTGTTCAGCCTATCAAACTCAGGGCGTCTGAGTGGCGCTTGGTGACCTCAATCTGTCTTCTCACCCTCATCGGCAGATGTGGGGAGCGAAACGTTCACGCGCGGGACGCGCATACGCACGAGAGTTACGACGTCAACGGCGAGTGCCGCAATCACGCTCACAACGAGAGTGACGAAGAAAACCGTCGGATCGACCCAGGCCTGCCCGCGCAGGATGACGAGCGCGACGATGAAGATCACGAGCTTGAGAATCCAGCCACCCAGCACTATCGCGAAGAAGATCGGGACGTACAGCGGGTCTCCGAACCAGCGGTTGGAGATGAGGATGCTGAGACCCGTAATACCGAGGAAGACTGTGGCAACCACCACCCCGACAAGGCCGCTCCACATTCCGTCGGTGCCCGAAACAGCGAACCCGACGATGCCCGCTATCACAGCGAGCAACACCGCTACGGCGCTTGACCACACCAGGGTGGCACGCAGCAGCGGAGCGCTTGTCACAGAACGGGAGGCATCGGCTTCAAAAGTCATGAGGTTTCTTTCGTCGTCTGTGTACGCGTATGAGCGCTCGAGCGGCGGGCGGGTAGAAGCGTGACAACCAGGCAGGCGGCAACACCGACGACGCCAAAGGCGACGCCGATCCAATACTCGCCGTACCAGTCGAGTTTCGTAGCGATGTACATCAACAGCACAGCGATACCGACGATGGCGGTCCATGCATAGAAAATGAGCACGGCATCCCGGTCGGAGTGCCCCATATCGAGCATTCGGTGGTGAAGGTGCTTCCGGTCCGGCGAGAACGGAGACTTGCCAGCGCGAATTCGGCGAATGACGGCGAGGCCGAAATCGAGCAGCGGCAACAGCACCACCACAATCGGCAGAAGAATCGGGATGAAGGCACCCAGTAGCTGCGAACGACCGAACTGGTCCGGGTCAAGCATTGAGGGCTCAATCTGACCGGTGATCGCGATGGCGCTCGTAGCCATGAGCAGGCCCAGCATGAGAGCGCCGGAATCGCCCATGAACATCTTCGCCGGACTCCAGTTCAACGGCAGGAATCCGAGGCACGCCCCCACGAGAACAACCGCAATGAGCGAAGCCAGGTTGAAGTATGTGCTCGCGCCAGTGTCGCGCACCAGAATGTAGGAGTACGCGAAGAAGATACCGTTCGCGATGAGGCAGACCCCCGCGACGAGCCCGTCGAGACCGTCTATGAAGTTGACGGCGTTCATCACCACGACGATGGCGAACATGGTCAAGATCAGACTCATCCAGCTTGAACCGACAGTCATCCCGCCGATGGGAAGCGACGAGATCTGCAGCTCGCCGAACCAGACGATGATTCCCGCCGCAAGAAATTGCGCGCCGAGTTTGATCATCCAGTCAAGATCCCAGAGGTCATCAGCGACACCGATGAGCACGATCACGAGTGTCGCAGCGAGGATAGCCAGCACCTGCTGCGGGTGCCCCCAGACGATGGCAAAAAACTCTTGTTGGGACGAGACGGCGAAGGCGACAACAACACCGAGGAACATCGCCACTCCCCCGAGCCGTGGCGTCGGCGTTTTGTGAACGTCACGCTCACGGATCGCGGGATAGAGCTTGTAGCGCAGGCTCAGTCGCCACACAGCCCAAGAAAAAAAGAGTGTCACGAGGGCCGTGACGATCGTGATCAGCAGATATTGCTTCACGCGCCGCCGCCCGCTGCCTGGGCATCGTCGCCCTGCTCGCGGTCGGATTCGGCGTCTTCCGTTCCCGGGTCGGCCTCGAGCAGGTCTCCGAGAACACGTCGGAGGGCATCACGGTCGACAGCTCCGTCGCGAAGCACTCTTACTTTGCGGTCCGCGCCGTGGGCCAGGCCGGTTGCATCGATGATCGTGGAGGGAATTCCGGTCGAAGAAGCACCGTCGTCCAAATAGACCTCGACGCTGTCGCCGAGCATCCTCTCGGCATCCACGGCTTCGATTGCCGCGGCCTTTCCTGTGAGGTTCGCGCTGGACACCGCCAACGGGCCGGTCTCTTCAAGAAGTTCCAGCACCATCGGGTGCGCAGGCATCCGCACCGCAACCGTGCCGTGGGTGTCTCCGAGGTCCCAGGACAGCGATGGTTGCGCAGGAAGCACGATCGTTAGCCCGCCCGGCCAGAACTCTTCAACGAGTCGCTCTACCGCCTCAGGCACTTCGGAGGCCAAAGCACGAAGCGTGTTGATGCCGGGTACGAGCACGGGCGGCGGTGACTGGCGCCCGCGGCCCTTCGCCGCCAACAGCCGCGCGACGGCAGCTGGGCTGAAAGCATCGGCGGCGACGCCATAAACAGTGTCCGTCGGCACGACGATGAGCTCGCCGCGAGCGATGGCTTGTCGCGCCCGACGCATTCCGGCTAACAGCTGGGCGTCGTCACGGCAGTCGAAGAGTGATGACATGACTGCCACAGTCTACCGGCGGCAAGATGCTTCTTCGCTCAGGGACGCAGCCCTGTTGTCACCCGGTCACGAAGAGTGAGGTCAGGATGCGTCGCTGTGGCGCGCCACCCGGCATCCGCCAAGATCGATCGCACCTCAGGGCCTTGCCATTCCCCATGCTCGATGGCGATCATTCCGCCCGGATGAGCGAGCCTCATCCCGACAGCACTCAAGATACGCACGACATCAAGACCGTCAGGCCCACCATAGAGCGCCTGCGGGGGGTCGTAGCGCCGCACCTCCGCGTCTCGCGGGATCGCCCCGTCCGGAACGTAGGGCGGGTTGGATGCCACAACGCTCACCGTTCCGTCGAGTTCGGGAAAGGCGTTTTCGAGATCGATGAAAGCGAGACGGAGATTGTCGCCTGCAAGCCGTGCCGCATTCTGTCGCGCCCAGATGAAAGCGTCGACAGAGTTTTCGGCGGCGAAAACGCGCGAGTGGGGTACCTCAGTCGCCATTGAAATCGCGACTGCACCGGAGCCGGTACCGAGGTCGACACCGATGGGCGCCGGCGATGCGGATGACTGCAACCCGTCAATCGCGATCTGTGCCAGCAGCTCCGTCTCGGGTCGCGGCACGAAGACTCCCGGGCCCACAGCGAGTTCCACCTGCCGAAACGGCGCAACCCCTGTGATGTGCTGCAGCGGCTCGCGTCGTGCTCGACGCTCAATCGCATCGGCGAATAAGGCCCGTCGCGCGGAATCAATATCTACCCCGCGGATCATGGCCGACTGCAGACCGCCGCGAGACGTTTCGAGCACATGCGCGGCCAGAAGCTCAGCGTCTACCTGGGGATCGGTGACGCCCGCATTCTGGAGAGTTTCGGACGCGCCACGCACGATCGCGGCGAGAGAGAAGGAAAGAGGCGGAGTATCGGGAGAATCGGTCATGATCGGCGTCAAGCCTAACCGGGTGGATTCGTCATATTCGGCGATGACCCTGGATTGCTCGCCTAGGCTGGTGGACCGTTGAGACTTCCCCGCGAAAGGCATGGCATGTCAGGCATTCACTCCGACATCACGACAGCATTTGGCAATACTCCCCTGGTACGACTCAATCGCGTCGCCGAAGACGTTGAAGGCAACATTGTTGCCAAGCTCGAGTTTTACAACCCGGCTTCGAGCGTGAAAGACCGTCTCGGTGTCGCGATCGTCAACGCAGCCGAGGCATCCGGGGCGCTACAGCCCGGTGGCACGATCGTCGAAGGCACAAGCGGCAACACCGGTATCGCGCTGGCGATGGTCGGTGCGGCTCGCGGCTACCGCGTCATTCTGACGATGCCTTCATCGATGTCCCATGAGCGCAAAATGCTCCTCAAGGCATATGGCGCAGAGCTGGTCCTGACTGAGCCTTCCCTCGGAATGAAGGGCGCTGTCTCACGGGCCGAAGAGATCGCGGCCGAAACCCCCGGCGCAGTGTTGGCCAAGCAGTTCGCCAACGAGGCGAACCCCGCAATCCACCGCGCCACAACGGCGGAGGAAATCCTCCGTGACACCGATGGCCAGGTGGACTACTTCGTCGCCGGGATCGGAACAGGCGGCACGATCACGGGTGTCGGACAGGTACTGAAAGAGCGCGTCCCCGGGGTCAAGGTCATCGCTGTCGAGCCCGCCGACTCACCCCTCCTCACAAAGGGCACCCCCGGCCCTCACAAGATTCAGGGCATTGGCCCGAACTTCGTGCCCGAGATTCTCGATCAGGACATCATCGACGAGGTCATCGACGTCGAGTTCGACGATGCGATCTCGACGGCCCGAGATGTGGGAACGAAAGATGGCATCCTGGTCGGAATCTCCAGCGGCGCGGCGGTGTGGGCAGCACTGCAGGTCGCAGCCCGTCCCGAGGCCGCAGGCAAGAACATCGTCGTGATCATCCCTTCCTTCGGAGAGCGCTACCTGTCGACCCCGCTGTACGCAGACCTCAAAGAAGACTGACGATGGCGGTATGGGTCCACGTCCGTGAAGACATTGCTGCCGCGAAACTGAGGGACCCCGCTGCGCGCAGCAATCTCGAAATCGCGCTCATGTACCCCGGGCTGCACGCAATCTGGGCGCATCGCGTCAACCACTGGCTGTGGAAACGTGGGGCTCGTTTTCTCGCGCGCGCTGGCTCGCAGCTGATGCGCTGGCTCACCGGCATCGAGATTCACCCTGGCGCAACGATCGGTAGACGATTCTTCATCGACCACGGCATGGGCGTTGTCGTCGGCGAAACAGCTGAAGTCGGTAACGACGTGATGCTCTACCACGGCGTGACGCTCGGCGGTCGGCAGCGCAATGGCGGCAAACGGCATCCCACCCTGCACGACGGTGTCGCGGTCGGCGCGGGCGCGAAGGTTCTCGGGCCGATCACCATCGGTGCCGGATCCGTCATTGGCGCGAATGCCGTCGTCACAAAGGATGCCCCGGCGAGGTCGATTCTCGTAGGTGTGCCGGCTCGTGCTCGAGCGCGGCGCGACTCCGACGACAACCGGGCTCTCCTTATGACGCCGGAATATCACATCTGAGGTGACTACCCGCATGACGCAGCTGCACGAGCTTTCTGCCCGCGAGCTCGGCGCAGCGATGAGGGCCGGGTCCCTCCGACCGTCCGACGTCACAGCGCACTATCTCGCTCGCATCGAACGTAGCGAAAACACTCTCGGCGTGTTCACGGAGATCACGGCTGATTCCGCTCGCCAACGAGCCGAAGGGCTCGAAGCGGCGAGAGCTGCCGAAACATCGGTGGGCGCACTGTGGGGCATGCCGCTCGCCGACAAAGACCTGGTCGCGCGCCGTGGAGTACGAACGAGATATGGATCGAAGTCGCGCGCCAACTACGTGCCCGAGAGCTCAGACCCCTTGGCTCTCGCGCTCGACGATGCGGACGCTGTGAGCCTTGGTAAGACCAACACTCCTGAGTTCGGTTTGACCGGTTATACCGAGCCCGAGCTGTCTTTCCCCGCACGGGACCCGTGGAATCCAGAGAATGGTGCCGGCGGCTCGAGCGGAGGCGCCGCGGTGGCCGTGGCCGCGGGGCTCCTGCCTTTCGCGCCAGCTTCCGACGGTGGCGGCTCGATCCGCATTCCAGCGGCAACAGTAGGAGTGGTCGGTCTCAAGCCATCCCGCGGACGACTTGCGCTCGGTTCGGGCTTTGACGGCCCTGGTGGACTCGTCGTCACAGGTCCGATCGCTCGTAGCGTCGACGACGCCGCATACTTTCTCGACGCCATGACAAGCTTCGGTGTGTACCGCTATGCCACGCGCGCGAACGATGGCGCGCCCTTTTCAACAGCAACCAGCCCAGTGTCACGTGCCAAGATGCTCCGCATCGGGGTGACGACAGTATCGCCCTGGGATGATGACGAAGAGATCGTGCTCGATGCCGCTGCCAGCTCGGCAGTTCAAGCGGCAGCCGAATTATTCACGAACTGCGGGGATGCCGTCAGCGAGCTGTCGTGGCACCCGCGCGGCTACGCGGAGATGTTTCGGACTCTCTGGCGCGCAAGCGCCGCCCGCATTCCGCTATCCGACGATGATCTCTTAAACGTCGAGCCGATCACTGCATGGCTCGTTCGCGAAGGGCGCGCTCTCGGCGCAGTAGCTTTGCTCGACGCGCTAGCCGCCGCGACCCGCTTCGAGCAAGACACCGCCGCAAGCTTTGCGCCTTATGATGTCGTCCTGACCCCTGCGCTCGCTCAGTCGCCGCGACCGGTCGGCTGGTACGACCCGGTGAATGCTGAGCGAAACTTTGCGCAACAGGTGCGATATGCGCCCTACAGCAGCTTCGTCAATGTTGCAGGCTTACCCGCACTGGTGCTTCCGCTGACCACGGATGCCGCGGGGCACCCGGTGAGTGTCCAGCTCATCGGTAGGCCAGGCGGAGAGCGCGACATCCTTGCAGCCGCAGCGCGTCTAGAGCAACAGCGTGGCGTCCTGCGGCATCCACCAGGCTGGTAACTGCAAGCCTCGTCAGCGCTTGCGTGCCTTCTTCTTTTCGTGGCGTTCGCCGTCTTTGACGGCGTCGCGCAGCAGAAGCAGCGGAAGAACCAGCGTCGCAATCGCCGTGACGACCCACACAATCACCGGGGCAAGAATCCAGGTGAGAAGGTACGGCTCACCGATCTCGAGTCCACCGATGGGCAAGACGATGACGATAATCAACGAGACCAACGTTGAGATGATTCCGATACCGCCGAGAAGCGCGGGAGCGTTGCGTCTCGCGACACCTGCAATCCACGGCGCAAGCACGCTCTGGAGCACAGCGAAAATCAACACGCACAAGACGAGCGGCCACCAGTTGCGCCAGTCGATGGTGAACCCGGGCAGGATGAGGTCCGCGGCGATCAAGCCCACCGCGGCAGACGCGATGAAGATGACCGAACGAATCAGGAAGGTAACCACACCCCAGACAATAGCGTCTGGCTCTGATATCAGGTTACGGCTCGGTTGTTAGGACTCGTCGCTGCCGATCGCCGCGAGGCGCTCTTCTTCATCAGCTGCAATGCATGACGCGATTACGGGCTCAAGAGCGCCGTCCATCACCTGATCGAGGTTGTACGACTTGTAGCCGGTGCGGTGATCAGCAATGCGGTTCTCGGGAAAGTTGTAGGTGCGAATTCGCTCGGAGCGATCCATGCCGCGAATTTGAGACTTGCGCGCGTCGGAGGCGACGGCATCCCGTTCTTCTTGTTGCCGAGCGAGCAGCCGTGCGCGCAGCACTCGCATACCCGCTTCCCGGTTCTGCAGCTGCGACTTCTCGTTCTGCATCGAAACGACGATACCGGTCGGGAGGTGTGTGATGCGCACCGCGGAGTCGGTTGTGTTGACCGACTGTCCGCCCGGTCCCGAGGAGCGGAACACATCGATCTTCAGGTCGTTGCCGCTGATGGCAACTTCTTCGGGCTCATCCACCTCGGGGAATACAAGAACTCCGGTGGTCGACGTGTGAATGCGTCCCTGAGACTCGGTCGCCGGAACACGCTGCACTCGATGCACGCCACCCTCATATTTGAGGTGCGCCCATACCCCCTGCGACGGGTCGGTCGACGATCCCTTGATAGCCACCTGGACGTCTTTGTAACCGCCAAGGTCGCTTTCGGTGCGCTCGAGCATCTCGGTCTTCCACCCCTTGGAAGCGGCGTACTGCAGATACATGCGCAGCAGATCGGCGGCGAAGAGGGCGCTTTCCGCGCCGCCTTCGCCACCTTTGATCTCCATAATCACATCGCGCGCATCGTCGGGGTCGCGTGGAATCAGCAATCGCCGCAGCTTCTCCTGCGTCTGGGCGAGGCGCTCTTCGAGCCCCGGCACCTCCGCAGCAAAAGCTTCGTCCTCTTTCGCAAGCTCACGCGCGGCATCGAGATCCTCGGATGTCGATTGCCACTCGTCGTGCGCGTGCACAATGCGTGACAACTCGGCGTAACGCCGATTGACCCGCTTGGCTCGCCCAGCGTCAGCGTGAACTGCGGGGTCGGAAAGCTCCTCTTGGACGGCTTTGTGCTCGTCGATGAGGGACTGAACTGATTCGAACACAGGACTCCCGCGTTAGCGGATGCTGTTCTCGTGGCTGTGCGATGAACCACCAGCGACCGGAGCCGGCATTGACTTCTGCATCTGCACGAGGAACTCGACGTTGGACTGTGTCTCTTTGAGCTTGCCCAGGACGACCTCGAGAGCCTGCTGCTGGTCGAGCCCCGCCAACGCGCGGCGAAGCTTCCAAGTGATCTTCACTTCGTCAGCCGACAACAGCATCTCTTCGCGACGCGTGCTGGATGCATTCACATCCACTGCGGGGAAGATCCGCTTGTCGGCGAGCTGGCGTGACAGTCGCAGTTCGCTGTTGCCGGTGCCCTTGAACTCTTCGAAGATGACGTCGTCCATTTTGGATCCGGTCTCAACGAGCGCCGTGGCCAGAATCGTGAGCGAGCCGCCGTTTTCGATGTTGCGTGCCGCACCGAAGAAACGCTTCGGCGGGTAGAGAGCTGCAGCGTCCACACCGCCGCTGAGCACACGACCACTGGTCGGTGCCGAGACGTTGTAGGCGCGGCCGAGTCGAGTGATCGAATCCAGCAGAACGACGACATCGCGACCGAGCTCAACCAGTCGCTTCGCACGCTCGATGGCGAGTTCAGCGACCGTGGTGTGATCTTCGGCGGGACGATCGAAGGTGGATGCCACGACCTCGCCGCGAACGCTTCGCTGCATGTCGGTGACTTCTTCGGGACGCTCGTCAACCAGAACAACCATGAGGTGGACCTCGGGGTTGTTCTTCGCGATTGCATCAGCAATCTGCTGGAGAACGATGGTCTTACCGGCCTTCGGGGGCGCAACGATCAAGCCGCGCTGGCCCTTGCCGATGGGAGCCACGAGGTCGATCATGCGCTGTGTCAGCTTTTCGGGTGCTGTCTCCAGGCGCAGACGCTCCTGGGGGTACAGCGGGGTGAGGTCACCGAATTCAACGCGAGTCGCGGCATCCTCGGTGGACAGACCGTTGATCGAGTCGACCTTGACGAGCGCGTTGTACTTCTGGCGGCTCGACTGCTCGTTCTCGCGGGGCTGCTTGATGGCACCGACAACGGCGTCTCCCTTGCGCAGGTTGTACTTCTTGACCTGCCCCAGCGAGACGTAGACGTCGCTCGGTCCGGGAAGGTATCCCGTCGTACGAACGAACGCGTAGTTGTCGAGGACATCGAGGATGCCAGCGATGGGGATGAGCACGTCATCCTCGCCGATCTCGCTCTCGAACTCATCATCGTTCTGGCCGCGGCGCTTGTTGCGCTGACGCCCACGACCGTTGCCCTGAGACTGATCGTCTTCAGCAGCAGCAGAGGGTGCAGCGTTGTCGCTCGGCCCGTTCTGGTTTTGACCATTGCGGTTGCGGTTACGGTTGCGGTTGCGGTTGCGTCCACGACCCGTGCTCTCGCCACCCTCGTTCTGATCGTTCTGATCCGAACGGTTGTCGTCGTTGCTGCTTGCCGAGTTATTCTCGCTCTTCTGCGAGTTGTTCTCGCTCTTCTGCGAGTTGTTCTCGCTCTTCTGCGAGTTGTTCTCGTTCTGCTGCGGAGCGTTCTCGGTATGTGAGGAATTGCTGTCGTTTTCAGCAGCCGCCTTTTCACGGCGAGCGGCGGCGCGTTCACGAGCAGTCGCCGCGCGTCCACTGTTGGTCTTCGTGCCGCTGGTTTCGCTCGGAGCGTCGGACGAAGCGGATGCCTCGTCCGAGGTGGCGGCAGGCGCCGATGTCTCAGCGGACTCGTTCGCGGCCGGAGCCACGTCAGCCTTTGAGTCGTTGTTGCCCGCGCCCTCGGTATCGCCGCTGTCGGCAGCGGTGTTGTCGGTATCCGCAGTCACAATGTCGGCGTTAGCCGCGGCTTCTTCAGCTTCGGCCTTCACCTTCTCGGCCTTGGTCGGACGACGACGCTTCGGAGCAGCCTTCGGCGCCTTCGCAACGGGCTCAACCGATTCGACAGTCGTCGAATCGGTTGCCTCTAGTGCTTCGGCGGCATCCGCAGTCACGCTTTCGCTCGCGCTCGGCGCTACGGCAGCCTCTGGCGACGCAGCATCAGCAGTTGCGGCGTCAGCTGCAACATCTGCGCTCTTCGCACGACGCGGCGCGCGCTTGCGTGGCACCTTGACCGGTGCTGATTCGCTCGTCACGGCTTCGGCACTCGCGCCGGATGCGGCATCTTGAGTGGTGGTGCTGCCAGTGGCAGCTTCGGTCGTTTCGGGACGCTCTTCAGCGTTCGAATCGACGGTGTGGATCTCGGAGATGGACTCCACGAGTTCTCCCTTGTCAAACGTGTAGTGGTTAAGAACCGCACGGGACGCCGCCATAGACAGGCGCTTTCCCTGAGACAGGTAGGGCCGGAGCGTTCTCAGATACCTGAGATGCTCAGGGTCCGGCTGCAGGGTTGTGCGGGTTTCGCAGATTTGCGACGGAGGCCAGATTCACGCGTCAAACGTGGCACCCTCCGCGTCCCTCACTGTACCACCCTTGAAGTCGACGGCAAGCATGAGCGCTTCCCACGGAGTGTCTACGACGGATGCCGCAAGCTTGGCAGCTTCGAGTCGTCGGCCTGGTCCGTCCGCGAGTACGAGAACGCTGGGCCCGGCCCCGGAAACGACGGCCGCGAAGCCTTCGGCGCGGAGCGTGCGCACCAGACGGTCGGTCTCAGGAATAGCGGCTGCGCGGTAGCTCTGGTGAAGTTTGTCTTCCGTTGCCGCGAGCAGAAGTTCCGGACTCTGCGTGAGAGCTGCGATCAAGAGCGCAGACCGCGACACGTTAAAGACGGCGTCTTCGCGCGACACCTGCAAAGGCTGCAAGCTGCGCGCTACAGCTGTCGACATCGTGAATTCAGGCACGAAGACCAGCGGCGAAACGCCGCGGTGCACGAGTAACTTTTTGTGCTGCGGACCGGTTTCGTCGACCCACGCGATCGTGAGCCCGCCGAAGAGCGCGGGAGCAACGTTGTCCGGATGCCCTTCGATCTCGGTTGCGAGCCGCAGGAGCATCTCGGGGCCGAGTTCGACGGTGCCTTCGAGTAGACCTTTCGCCGCGAGCAGACCGGAGACGACGGCCGCGCCGCTTGAGCCGAGGCCGCGCCCGTGCGGAATAACGTTCTTCGCCTCAAGCCGTACCCCCGGCATCCGCACGCCCACGCTTTCGAAGGCATGCGCCATAGCGCGGACGACGAGATGCGACGCGTCGCGGGGCACGTCTTGTGCCCCCTCCCCCTCGACCTCGACTTCGACACGTTCAGTGTCGAGTTCGGTGACGACGAGCTCGTCATACACACTGACTGCAAGACCGAGAGTGTCGAATCCCGGGCCGAGGTTCGCGCTGGTAGCGGGAACCCGCACCGCGACGCGGCGCCCGGTTGTCACGCGGAGGTCCCCGGAGCGGGCTCACGCGTAAGGGCGAGCACCGAAGCAACTTCGCTGGTGGTTGCGTCGACGACCGTGGGGGTGACGTCGCTGCCATCTGGCTGGCGAAGTGCCCACTGCGGGTCCTTCAGTCCGTGACCGGTCACCGTCAGCACAACCTTCGAACCAGCGGGGATCTTGCCGGCTTCAGCACGATCGAGGAGGCCCGCGACGCTGATTGCGGACGCGGGCTCGACGAAAACGCCCGCGGTCGAAGCGAGGAGCTTCTGCGCTGCGAGGATGCGCTCGTCGTCAATCGCGCCGAACCAGCCATCCGTAGCGTCGCGTGCTTGCAAGGCGAGCTCCCACGATGCCGGGTTTCCGATACGGATCGCGCTGGCAATCGTTTCGGGGTGCTTGACGACTTCGCCGCGCACGAGTGGCGCGGAGCCCTCAGCCTGGAAGCCGAACATCCGCGGGATGCGGGTCGAAACGCCACGCTCGTACTCTTCGCGGTAGCCGCGTGAATACGCCGTGTAGTTGCCAGCGTTGCCGACCGGGATGAAGTGGAAATCGGGGGCATCTCCGAGCTGCTCGACAACTTCGTACGCCGCGGTCTTCTGGCCCTCAATACGGTCGGGGTTAACCGAGTTGACGAGGTGCACGGGGTAGTTGTCGGCGAGCTCGCGCGCGATCTCGAGACAGTCATCGAAGTTGCCGCGAATCTGGATGAGTCGACCGTTGTGGGCGACGGCCTGACTGAGCTTGCCCATTGCGATCTTGCCCTCGGGCACGAGCACTGCTGCGGTGATGCCCGCGTGGGCAGCGTAGGCCGCAGCGGACGCCGACGTGTTGCCTGTAGAGGCGCAGATAACTGCCTTCGCGCCGTGCTCCACGGCACGCGAAAGTGCAACCGTCATGCCGCGGTCTTTGAACGAACCCGTGGGGTTCATGCCCTCGAACTTCACCCAGACATCGGCGCCGGTGCGCTGCGAAAGCACAGCGGCATGAATGAGGGGCGTGCCGCCCTCTCCGAGTGACACCACTGTCGAAGTGTCGGTAACGCCCAATCGGTCAGCATATTCGCGAAGAACTCCGCGCCAGACGTGTGCCATGTCAGTCTCCTTCCACCCGCAAAACCGAAACGACGCGTTCAACCACGCCGCTCGATGCGAGCTTTTCAACGGTTTCGCTGAGATCTTTTTCTCGTGCGCTGTGTGTGCCGATCACCAAACGCGCACTGCCGGGCGTCTGGCCTTCGGGGTCAATTACTGTCTGCTCCACGGTTGCAAGCGAGACGTTTCCGTCGGCAAGAATGCCGGCGACGGTCGCGAGTACGCCCGGGCGGTCATCCACTTCGAGCGTGACCTGATAGCGCGTAACTACGCGGCCGATTTCGACGACCGGAAGGTTTGCGAGCGTCGACTCACCGACGCCAACACCGCCCGCGACGTGACGACGTGCAGCTGAAACGACATCGCCAAGAACAGCGGATGCCGTTTGCACCCCGCCCGCTCCGGCCCCATAGAACATGAGGTTTCCTGCGGCTTCGGCTTCGACGAAGACAGCATTGTTTGCGCCGTGCACGCTCGCGAGCGGGTGCACACGAGGAACAAGGGCCGGGTAGACACGCACCGAGATGGCTTCGCCGGACTCTTCGCTACCTTCCTGACCCACCAGACGCTCACACACAGCGAGCAGTTTCAGGACGAAACCTGCCTTGCGGGCGGACTCGATCATCGATGCGTCGATGTGCGTGATGCCCTCGCGGTGAACTGCATCGAGCGGAACTGTCGTGTGGAAAGCGAGGCTTGCGAGAATTGCTGCCTTCTGCGCGGCGTCGTAGCCTTCGATGTCAGCGGTGGGGTCGGCCTCGGCGTACCCCAGACGCTGCGCATCGGCGAGCACATCGGCGAACTCTGCACCCTCGGTGTCCATGCGATCGAGAATGTAGTTCGTGGTGCCGTTGACGATTCCCATGATGCGCTGCACACGGTCGCCCGCGAGCGAATCACGCAGCGGACGAATGATTGGAATCGCGCCCGCTGCTGCGGCTTCGTAGTACACCTGCGCGCCGACCTGGTCGGCGGCCTCGAAGATTTCGGTACCGTGCGTCGCCAGCAGTGCTTTGTTGGCTGTGACAACGTCCGCTCCAGCACCAATGGCCTGCAACAGGTAGGTGCGGGCGGGCTCAATGCCGCCCATGAGCTCGATCACAATGTCGGCACCCATGATGAGGGTTTCGGCATCGGTTGTGAACAGTTCACGCGGAAGGTCGGTCTCGCGAGGCGCGTCGAGATCGCGTACGGCAATACCAGCGAGTTCAAGCCCAGCGCCCGCGCGATCAGCGAGTTCGTCGCCGTGCTTGAGGAGGAGAGCGGCAACCTGGGAGCCGACGGAACCGGCACCCAGCAAAGCAACCCGGAGGCGGCGGTAATCGATCATGCGTTCCTTCCATTCGGTGCCACGACGCCAACGTCGCGGGCAAGGAGATCATCAATGGTCTCACCACGGACGATCACACGTGAGCGGCCATCACGAACGGCGACGACAGCGGGTCGCGTGACGTAGTTGTAGTTGCTTGCGAGAGAAAAGCAATACGCGCCGGTAGCGGGTACTGCGAGTACATCTCCGGGCGCAATGTCGCCGGGCAAGTACTCGGAGTCCACGACGATGTCGCCCGACTCGCAGTGTTTGCCGACGACGCGCACGACCGTTGCATCAGCCTCGCTCGTGCGCGAAGCAATGCGCGCGCTGTAGTTAGCTTCGTAGAGGGCCGTTCGGGCGTTGTCGCTCATACCGCCGTCGACGCTGACGTACGTTCGGGTGTTTCCACCATCGAGGCGCACCGGCTTGATCGTTCCTACTTCGTAGAGGGTGATTCCCGCCTGCCCCACGATCGTCCGGCCTGGTTCGAACGCCAGGTTCGGCATCGGGATGCCGCGGCTTGCGCACTGCAAAGCGACAGCATCGACGATGCCACGCGCGAGGTCTTCGATCGGCGTCGGGTCATCCGCCGTGGTGTATGCGATCCCGAAACCGCCGCCAAGGTTCATGACGGGCACGTCCCCGCCCGTGAGCAGCTCTGCATGCGTCGCCACGAGTCGCGCAGCTGACTCGGCGAAACCGGTCGTGCCGAAAATCTGAGACCCGATATGGCAGTGCAGGCCAAGAAAATTCAACTCTGCGACTTCGCGAATGCGTGCCACCACTTCAGGCGCATCGCCCAACGGAAAGCCGAATTTCTGGTCTTCGTGCGCCGTCGCCAAGAAACTGTGGGTTTCCGCGTGAACCCCGCTCACAACACGCACGAGCACCGACTGCTGCGTGCCGGTGCCCGCAACGATGGAAATAAGTCGCTCGAGCTCGTCGCGGCTGTCGATCACGATCGATCCGAGCCCGGCGTGAACTGCCTGTTTGAGTTCAGCGAGACTCTTGTTGTTGCCGTGAAAACCCGTGCGCGCGGGATCCGCACCGGCTGCCTGCGCAACGGCCAGTTCGCCGCCGGTGCAGACATCAACTGCGAGCCCCTCTTCGGTGACCCAACGCACGACCTCGGTCGACAAGAAAGCTTTGCCCGCGTAGTAAACCCGGGCGCTCACGCCGTGGGTCGCCGCCGCTTTTTCGAAGGCGATGCGGCTCCGACGCGCGTGCGCGCGCACTTCTACTTCGTCGAGCACGTAGAGCGGCGTACCGTACTCGCTCTGCAGCGCAGCAGTCGAAACACCGCCAACAGAAAGAATGCCGTCGACGTCACGCCTTGCGGACGCGGGCCATACCAGGGGTGACAGATCGTTGGCGTCTGCGGGCTTCGCGAGCCACGACGGCACAAAAGCAGAGTCAGGCGACGCGGACACGGGGAAAACCAATCGGTGGGAGCGGCTGCGCGGCGACACACGAACCTGCGGGCTCGGGCCCTGCGGTGCACTCACGCGCGTGAGGCCAGTCTAGGGCACGGTGGGGCACCGCTTAGGCATTGCCAGCGAGGACAGCAGGAGTTCCTATCGCCGCGGGGAGTACCACTCCGTCGATCACGGAGATGAGGAATTCGCGAGTGACCGGCTTTCGCATCACGAGCACACGATATGCCGCCATAGCGGGAGCAACCATCGCGACCATCTCGGCGTCAACATCGGGTGCCACTTCACCCCGCTCGATCGCGCGACGAATAAGAAGACGGTTGGCTTGCGCGCGAGGCTCGACGATGGCGGCCTGAACCGCCTCTTGCATCTCCGGCGCACGAGCGATCATCGAGACGAGCCCTGCCATGATGTGCAGCTTTCGCTCCGCTTCGGCCATTGTCGGCGTCTTGATCATCGCAACCAGGTCGCCTCGGAGGGTACCCGTGTCGGGCAGCGCGTTCAGATCGAGATCCATCGATTTCATGCAGGCGACAGCATCGACGACAAGCTCTGCTTTGGAAGGCCAGCGGCGGTAGAGTGTCGCTTTTCCGGCGCGAGCACGGGCTGCGACCAGGTCGACCGTCATCCCGTCATAGCCGGTCTCGGCTAATACATCGAGCGCAGCCTGCAGAATCTCAGGGTCACGCGTGTGATCACGTTTTCGACCGAGCTTCGGTGTGTGGTCTGTGGTCTCTTCGAGATCGCGCGGCTCCATCGCGGCTGACTCCATTCTGTCTCGCTGAAATCCTATTGTATTGAGAACGTTCCAGTTCTGAAACTTTACAGATCCGAAACTATTCGGTTTCGTATATAGTCTCACTCATGACTCAGGATGCCGTGGCCTCGCCACCTGCCCTCTCCCCCACATCTTCTCGACGATGGTGGACTCTCGTCACCGTCGGTATCGCCCAGCTGATGGTCGTTCTCGACGCGACCGTCGTCAACATCGCACTCCCCTCCGCACAGGCCGATCTCGGGTTCTCCGACGGCGACCGACAGTGGGTTATCACCGCCTATTCGCTTGCATTCGGGAGCCTTTTGCTTTTCGGGGGGCGACTTTCGGACCTCATTGGCCGCAAAAGGGCATTCATCATCGGACTGATCGGCTTCGCTGCAGCCTCGGCCCTGGGCGGCGCAGCACCCGACTTCGGAACCCTTGTCGCGGCCCGCGCGCTTCAGGGCGTATTCGGCGCGCTGCTGGCGCCGACGGCGCTCGCCGTACTGACGACGACGTTCACGATCCCACGAGAGCGTGCCCGCGCGTTCGGCGTATTCGGCGCGATCGCCGGAGCTGGTGGCGCGCTCGGTCTACTTCTCGGCGGGGTACTGACGGAACAGCTCAACTGGCGCTGGAACCTTTACATCAATGTATTCATTGCCATCGTCGCGATCGTTGGTGCGATGTTGTTCGTGACGAAAATCGAGCGCACAGGCGCGCGGCCGCGCCTCGATGTACCCGGAACCATCCTCGTCTCGGGCGCGCTCTTTTCGCTCGTCTATGGTTTCGCGAACGCCGAAACAGAAGGATGGGAGTCGCCTTGGACGTGGGGACTGCTCGCGGCCGCAGGTGTATTGCTCACAGGCTTCGTATGGTGGCAAAGCCGGGCTAGCCACCCGTTGCTCCCTCTCGCCATCGTGAAGGACCGCAACCGCGCCGCCGCTTACAGTTCGATCCTGATTGCCGGAGCGGGCATGTTCGGCATCTTCTTGTTCGTGACCTACTTCTTGCAATCCTCGCTCGGGTTCAGTCCCATTCAGACAGGGTTATCGTTCTTGCCGATGATCGTGACGCTCGTGCTCGCGGCCCAACTATCCACGAACGTGCTCCTCCCTCGATTCGGACCGAAGCTCATGGTGCCGTTCGGCATGGCCATCGGCGTAATGGGGATGCTGCTCCTTACTCGCCTGACCCTGGACAGCACCTATGCGGCGAATGTACTGCCCGCGCTGATCCTGCTCGGGCTGGCGATGGGTTCGATCATGCCTCCGTCGATGCAGACGGCGACCCTCGGAGTGGACCGCCACTTCGCCGGTGTCGCCTCGGCGATGGTGAACACGAGCCAGCAGGTGGGTGGATCGATTGGCACGGCACTTCTCAACACGATCGCGGCCACGGCGACCGTTGACTTCATCGCCGCGCACGCTGGCGACACCGCCGATTTGGCCGCGCGCGGCGCTGTGGCGGGGTACGCAATCGCGTATGCGTGGGGCGCAGGATTCTTCGCGCTCGGTGGCGTGATCTCCGCTATCGTATTCCGGCGCAAGGGGAATGCCGGGCGAAGCGCGGACGCCACACCGCACGACGATCTGGTCGCAGAACCGGTCGTCGTGAGCTGACTACCGTGTTCCTGAGACGCCGAATTGGCGTCTCAGGAACACGTGCCCGCCTCCTGCATGGCGGGATCCGTTGCGACGCGGGGATCGATATCGAATGATGCGAGGACGTCGGCGTGATCGACGGAGACATCCGTCAGGGTGATTGCTGCGGGAATGTATTGCGCGACGCACACACGCCAATCTTGCAGCACCCCATCGGTCAGCGAACCGAAGCGAGATTGAAGATCTCCCGCAGTGATCTCGGCGCCACCGAGTTGGAGTGAAGAGGGCGTAAGCACAAGTTCACCGTCGGCGGCGCTCGGGGTGAGCGCAACTCCGATGTCAAAACTCGCACCGAAGAAAGAAAAATCCGTCGAAATGGTGACGTCGGGGTCATCGAGTCCGAGCGATTCCGCAGGAAAGCCGTCAACCGTAGCCATCAGGGCACGGAGCTGATCCTCGCTGAACGTGACGGTTCCTGATCCACCCCCGATATCACCCTCACCTCGAATCGGAATATCGAGCAGATCGACGCTGACGTCTCCCGTCGCGGGGCCGACCGTCACGTCGTCAGAGTCGATGTGCACTGAGGTGAGTGACCCGGCAATCAGCTGCGGAAGGATCATGCCTTCGAGCTCGACGTTTACCCGTTGATCGGCGGGAAGCGAGAGCTCAGCAATCACTGTCTGCCTGATCGACTTCGTCACGAGATCCCGCGCCACGGCTTCGCCCACGAACCACGCGGCGATGATCAGCCCGATGACGATGACGACGCCAAGCACCCACGGCCAGACTCGACGTCTACGCGGTGCGGCCGCGGCATCCTGCCACTCTCCTGGAAGCGGAAGTGTGGGCTGCGTTTCACCGGTCATGTGGGACTCCCCCTGTTACATGCGTTCGGGCGCCGTCACGCCAAGAAGGTCGAGCCCGTTTCGGAGCACCTGACCGGTTGCATCGTTAAGCCAGAGGCGAGTGCGATGCACGTCGGTCACGGCATCGTCGCCGAGAGGCGTGACGCGGCAGCTGTCATACCAACGGTGATAGAGAGCTGCGAGTTCTTCGAGATAGCGGGCGATGCGATGCGGTTCCCGCACTTCGGCCGCGAAAGCAACCAGTCGTGGAAACTCCTGCAGGGCGCCGAGAAGAGCCGACTCGCTCTCGTGATCGAGTAGCTCCGGCGCGAACACCGAACGATCGACGCCCGCCGATTCAGCATTGCGCGCCACGTTGTGCGTGCGCGCGTGGGCATACTGCACGTAAAAGACGGGATTATCGTTGGTGCGCTTCCGCAACAACTCGGGGTCGAGCGTCAGCGGTGAGTCTGCGGGGTACCGCGCCAGCGAATA
The DNA here is from genome assembly GCF_011047135.1 of Microbacterium endophyticum. Taxonomy (NCBI): domain Bacteria; kingdom Bacillati; phylum Actinomycetota; class Actinomycetes; order Micrococcales; family Microbacteriaceae; genus Microbacterium; species Microbacterium endophyticum. Next base: position 512,170 of record NZ_CP049255.1, read on the forward strand.
GCGCAGAGCGTCGGTACCGAGCCATTCGCGAAGGTCGTCCATCTCGATGATGTTGCCGGCGCGCTTTGACAGCCGTGCCCCGTTGACCGAAACCAGCTGACCGATCAGCACCTCGATGTCTTTTTCGGGATCATCCCCAGCGGCGCCAGCCAAAGCTTTAAGCCGGTGAACATAGCCGTGGTGGTCGGCTCCGAGCAGGTAGATTTTGTGCGCAAAACCGCGGTCGCCCTTGTTCAGGTAGTACGCCGCATCGGCAGCGAAGTATGTGTACTCACCGTTCGAGCGACGGATGACGCGATCTTTATCGTCGCCGAAGTCGGTCGTTCGAACCCAGACGGCATCATCTTGATCAAAAACATGGCCCTGCGCGCGCAGGCGCTCAACCGCCTCATCAACGAGACTTGAGCCCGCGCCCTCGCTCTTCGCGTGCAGCACGCGCTCGCTGAACCACACATCGAAGTTCACATTGAAGTTCGCGAGGGATGCCTGCACTTCGCCGAGTTGAAACTCATACGCCAGGTCGCGCGCTGTCGCCACTTGCTCGTCGGAGGGCAAATCGAGCAGGTCAGGCCGCTTTTCGTGCACGCGGCGCGCAAGCTCTGCGATGTATGCCCCGCCGTAGCCGCCCTCGGGTGTGGGTGCTCCGGTAAGAGCTGCGATCACAGATGCGCCGAACCGGTCCATCTGAGCGCCAGCATCGTTGACGTAGAACTCTCGAACGAGAGTCGCACCCGAAGCCTGCAGCAAACGAGCGATCGCATCACCGAGAGCTGCCCAACGGGTGTGACCGATGTGCAGCGGGCCGGTGGGGTTCGCGCTGACGAACTCGAGGTTGATGCTGTTGCCGCGCTGTGAGGAGTTGGTACCGAAGGCGGCACCCGCCTCGACGATCGTGCGTGCGAGCGCACCTGCAGCTGCGGCATCCAGTCGAATGTTGATGAAGCCGGGGCCCGCAACTTCCACGCTGCTGATACCCGGGGTATCGGCGAGCGCCGCGGCGATCTCTGCGGCGAATTCGCGCGGGTTCACACCGAGACCCTTCGCGAGCTTCATCGCGGCATTCGATGCCCAATCTCCATGATCGCGGCTCTTCGGGCGATCGAGTACCAGGTCGGCGGCAGTTAATTCCGCCGTCGAGCCCGCACGTCGCGCCTCGGCAAGCGGGCGGATGACGGTGAGGAGGGCTGCGGAGAGGGCTTCAGGATCCATAACCTGACCATCTTACGGTCGGCAGCCGCGCACGTCCTGGCTACGAGAGTGGAACGAGCGACAGGAAGTCGTCATTGGTGGGCGATTCAGGCACCACGTCGTCGCCTTGGAGTCTCGCATCCACGCGAAGGTGGTCGAGATTCACTGCCCCACCGTGAAAGCTCAAGAACGCGCAGTCCGCGGCGTCGCGCCCCGTTGCGATACGTACCAGCGAGCGCCGGTCAGCGAGGCGAGTGGCATCGATTGCGTACCAGCATCCGTCGAGGTAAGCCTCGGCGACGGCGTGAAAGTCCATGGGTTCAAGGCCCGGCGCGTAACAGGCGGCATAGCGCGCTGGCACGTCCATTGCTCGCAGAAGAGCAATCACGACATGCGCATAGTCGCGACAGACGCCTTGACCGGTCATCAAAGTTGTGACGGCACTGTCTGTTCCGAGGCTCAGCCCCGGCGTGTACGTGACGCTGGCCGAGACGAAGTCGGTCACAGCGCGAACAAGATCTTCACCAGCGAGTCCCTGGAACTGCCGACGCGCTTGTGAAAAGACCTCATCCGACTGGCAGTACCGACTCGGCCGCAGGTAAGAGATCGCTTCGAGATCGCTCGTGTGCGTACCGGACGTGCGTCCATCGACCGTTGCCGAGTATCGCACCTGCAAGAGCCCTGGTTCGGCGGTGAAACGGTGAAGCCGCGAGCCGGACTGGTCGACAATCTCGGTGGGCATGTACTGACGATCGTCCTGAATAAACGTGAGTTCCTCGCTCACCACGGGCACCTGCTGCGCTGCCGTGATCGAGAAAATGAGGTCGACTGACGCTCTCACATCGAGGTCAATTTCTGAGGTAACTGCGCGCTGCACCGAGCTATCCTCGCACGCTCGGAATGACACGAGATCATATGAGTTTGGGCTGGGAGACCTCTCCTCCCGCAGAGCGACGTACTCTCGTTGTGATGTCTCGAGTAGTGTCCCACCGAATACCGCGTAATCTCGCCGTTCTCCTCGCCGTTGCGTGCGCAGTTTCGCTTGTCGCCGTTACGGCGCTCTGGCGACCCTGGGTGGGAGAAGCCCCGACGAGTCGAGCCGACGCGGGATCGGCTGGAAGCGCCGGCGTCGTTGCCGGACTGGAGCTACCCGAAAACCCTCGCGTGCTCGTCTTCGGCGATTCCTGGACCTACGGTTCTGCCGCGACATCACCGGACGAGGGCTATGCGTATGTACTCGCAGACCTCTTGGGCGGCGAAACGATCGTCGATGGCGTTCGCGGGAGCGGATACTTGAAAACCGGACTGGATGGCGGCACGTTCGTTGAACGCGCACAGGAGCTTGACCCCGCCCTCTCCCCCGACCTCGTGATCGTGCAGGGCTCAATCAACGACCGCAAGCTCGGCAGCGCCGGCTACGCGGATGCCGTGGCGACGGTGTGGGACACGATCGCGTCGATCTACCCGAATGCCGCGATCGTCATTTTGGGCCCGGCGCCTCAGGTGCTGCCCGTCGAGAGGGCAACCGCACGCATAGATAACGACCTCGCGCAGCTTGCCGCCGAACGTGGATGGCCGTACATCTCACCCGTACAAGAAGCGTGGATTACTCCGGCAAACTACTCGTGGGTCATCGACACGAGCGCTACCGGGCGTGACCACCCGACCTCGGCCGGTCACGCCTACCTTGCTGAACGTGTGGCGGAAGCACTGGCAACCTTCCGCGTCGACGCGCCTGCTCAGTAGCTCGACGGCGTCGCGAGCGGTGACGCGATGGTAATCTCGATCAGTGCGCCTCCGTAGCTCAGGGGATAGAGCGTTGGTTTCCGGTACCAAAGGTCGCTGGTTCGATTCCAGTCGGGGGCACCACCAAAAACGAGAAATCGCGGGTCTTCAAGACTCGCGATTTCTCGTTCCAGCATCCCGATCGATGGCGCACGCACTCTAGAGTGCCCGAACAACCTCGTAGGCGAAGGTGCCGGCCTAGTGGAACAACTCACCAATCATTGGTGCAGTTATTCGCACGTCGACGTGCTGTCGAGACGGATCGTTCGCGTCGGTACGCTCGTCCAAATTCATCGTCACAATTCGCGGGAGCGGCATGCGAAGCGTGCCGAGGCGGAGTGCGAGCTTGGTGGACGTCATCCGCAATCCGCCATCCGCGACGGCGACTCGGAGGGCCACTTCGAGTCCGCGTCGTTTTCCCAGTCGGTCATGGAGCGTTCCGTCAACGACCCTCATGGTGTCTTCCATAGTGCGTGTTCGTCGGCCGAAGCGAAAGACCCGCACGGCGCTGAGGGAACCGTCGAAGCCAGGGGTGTTGACGATGCTGAACAGGACGTCGTGTCCGAGTTCAGGGAATAGAACGTGTCGCCAAGCCATGCCAGCAAGTACAGGTCGAAGCAGACGGTACCGGGAGCCAGCGACGCTGTAGGTGCCCGATCCTCTGCCGACAGATCCTGATGGAATCGTGCCGAAGTACTCTTTCAATCGTGGGGCGAGAGCGTCGAAGTCCGCGCCCAATGCTCGCTGATAAACGGATGGCGCAAATGAAGCAGAATCTGTTCCTTCTCCCTCACGCATCACGAACTTCGTCATTGGCCTCCTCCATCCGTCCCCGCCAACCATGTGATCGGCCTCCACGACGCAAGCCTCGGAGGTCGATGCCGGATCGCACGGGCAGTCACGGGTCGGACGAGCACGACAGCGCGCACAGATTAGTCTGCTGCGATGACGGAGATCACTGGCACTACCAAGACCAACACCCTGGCTTTGGTCGACTTCATCGCCGCATTCGTTATCCCGCTAGTGGGGCTGATTCTCGGCATCCTGGCACGCCGACAGCTGAGTACGCCAGGCAATCCCGAAACCGGGCGAGGGCTCGCGCGTTGGGCGATGGTCATCGGTGCGCTCGGAACGATCTTCCAGCTGGCATTCTTCATCGTCTGGTTGTCAATGTTGTTCACCTTGTTGAACGGTCACACGATCGGGAGCTGAGAAGACAACGAAGCACATCAGCAGAACAAAGCCGGTTGCGCTTCTTCGAAAGAAGACAAGCAACTCATCTAGGGCATTTAGCTATTGACATTAGCCAAATAGAAATGCACACTAGCTTCTATGACTTCAGCGGCCTGCACCCAATCCCCATCCACTCGCTATGTGAGCCGGCCCGAGGGCCGTATCGCCTACGATCTCCAGGGCTCAGGCCCCCTCGTCGTCCTCATTCCCGGTATGGGCGATCTTCGCGCCGGTTACCGCTACCTGGCGCCCGAGCTCGTCGCGGCGGGCTACACCGTTGCCACTGCCGACCTTCGCGGTCACGGCGACAGCGACACCACGTTCTCGTCATATGGCGACCCGCAGACTGCGAGCGACATCGAAGCCCTGATCGACGAGCTAGGTGGAAAAGCAGTCATTGGTGGCAACTCACTCGCTGCTGGTGCCGCCGTGATCGTCGCCGCGGAGCATCCTGAAAAAGTCTCCGGACTCGTGCTGTTCGGCCCCTTCGTCCGCAACCCTTCGGCCTCGGCATTCGAGAGATGGATGTTCCGCACGATGATGGCGCCCCTATGGGTGGCCTCGATGTGGAAGGCCTACATGCCCACTCTCTACAAAGGAAAGAAGCCCGCGGACTTCGCGGAGTACCGCGCCGAAGTCATCGCGAGCCTCAAGCGCCCGGGCTACGGCACGGCATTCTCACTCACGACGCGCCAGACCACTCATGACCCGGCAGAGGCCGCACTCAACCAGGTCACGGCGCCGGCGATCGTGATCATGGGCGACAGCGATCCCGACTTCAAAGACCCCGCCGGCGAGGCGAAATGGGTCGGCAGCGAGCTCCACGCCCACGTCGTGATGGTCGAGGAAGCTGGCCACTACCCGCAGTCCCAGCGGCCCGACATCACCACGCCAGCGGTGCTTGGCTTTCTCGCTACGGTGGCTCCCGTTGCCTAGAGTCGGGCTTACCCGCGACAGCGTCGTCGAGGCTGCCGCGATCATGGCTGATGAAGTGGGGCTCAACTCCCTGACTCTTGCTGCCTTGGCCGAACGGCTCGGCGTGAAGCAGCCCTCGCTGTACAAGCACCTCGACTCCCTCGCGGACTTGCACCGAAGCGTCTCAATGCTCGCCAAGCGCGAACTCGGAGAAGCGATCGCACGGGCCGCCGTGGGTCGGTCCGGTCCCGACGCGATCTTCGCTATGTCGCACGCTTACCGGAACTGGGCCATCCTCCATCCCGGTCGCTACGGTGTATCGCAGAAACCTGCGGCTCCAGGAGACGTCGAGGATGAGGCCAGCATGATCACTGCAATCCAAACCATCGCCGACGTCCTCACCGCCTACCACCTCGATGGCGACGACTCGGTCGACGCCATTCGAGCATTCCGCTCTCTTCTCCACGGCTTCATTTCACTTGAGACGTCGGGTGGGTTTGCTCTCAAAGCGGACATCGACCGCAGCTTCAACCGGTTGATAGACGGCTTCACCGTCGCACTTAATCAGTGGACTGAACCCTTTGACCACACGGACCCCAGCAAGTAGTCCCATGGTGCCAGGGTGCACGACTTAACCGATTTTTCTGATCGTTACCTGGCCGTTGTTTGAACGCTGACGCAGACCGATATCGTCCAAGCATGATGCACGCCCCACACCGAGCCTTGGCATCAGCCGCAATCTTGGTAGCGGCGACGCTGACGCTATGCGCCTGCCAGTACCTGCCGAATGTCGCACTGCGGCTCAACAGTGACGGAACCGTGGACTTCGGCAGCTGCGATAAACCTGTTGTCGTCGGGCTCGTAGACGCGAAAGCGTATATCCGCACGGACGACGAGAACACCGCGACCCAGCTGACAGTCCAAGAGACTCCGGCCACGATCTCGAGCGGTGACGTGATTCACCTGGGCCCCACACCACCTCAGGAAGAGTGGGATCGCATCAGCGTATCTATCTCGGGCACCAAGGCCTCCACGATCCGAGGTGTCTGGGGAATCTTCGATGCCAGACAGCTGAGCGTCGGCGAGTGGTCCTGGGCGAAGAACTCGAGCATGTACGAAGACGTCGAACACTGCGAACTCGACGGCTGACATCGCGGGGACCGCGCAGCGCGAGCGTGATCGAGGCGGGGCCCACGCTATTCACGGACAGGATTCTGCTCCAGCTGTTCGGACTCTCTAGTGTCGTCGCGGTTTGGACCAGAGTTCGTTCGCCAGACGAGACGGAGCACGTTGATGACGTCATCCAGTTCAATGCGAGTTGCGGACGCTTCGTCAGCCAACTCGCGGATCCGTTGTGCGATCGAACGAGGAAGAACAGCGGCTGATTCGGCCACCCGTGTGCCAGCCGCCGTTCGACTCACCACAAGCCCGGCGTGTTCAAGCATTTTGTACGCTTTAGCGGCCGTTCCCTGCGCTACGCCGAGGTCGGTCGCGGTTTGTCGCACAGTGGGAAGCCGTTCATTTGCGCCGAGCTGGCCAGACATGATGAGACCACGAAGCTGGTGATAGATGTCGCGCGCCGTGCTGCCATCCTCGTCGGCCGAAAGGATCGAGCGCGCGGTCACGAAACGACCTCCGCGCCCGCTGGTGATGTCGTATTAATAGAGCCTTCCGGCACGACCGGCCGAGAACGTAGACCGCTATGCGCGACGAGGAGCAGGAGGACGAATGCGGCGATCTCAAGAAATGGTGCTGCCCAGCCAGCTGCGACTGCAAGCTCCGCGTAGCGCCATGATGCTTCGTAGGGTTCGCCGCCGCTCTGCCCCATGATCGTCAACTGCGAGATTGACCCCGAGCTGGCGACGAGTCGCCAACTGCTCGCAAGGGTAAGGAGCATCGCAGCCATCGCTATACGAAGTCCGCCGTGAGCAATTGCGCGGCGCGCCATGCGTTCGGCCGTGACCGTTTCCCGCGAGAGGTAGGGACGTGCCGCATTGCGATCCAGAGTTGCCCATGTAACACCGACCAGCGCAATCAGGCACATGAGAACCGGCACTCCGTATGCCCAGCCGTAGAACCTCACGCGAATCGGGTCAATCGCAGCCTCGTTGGGCACAGGGATAGTCAGCCACACGTATTGCCCGTCCCCGTTGGGCGTCGACGCGACCCCTGCAGCGAGCGTGGTTGCCACGAGAGCGAGGATGACCACACATGCGCCGATCAGGGCAGAACGTGAGCAAAAACTGGTCCAGTTGCGGCGGGTGGGCAGCATGACTGGCGCCTCCGGGCGAGTTGTTCCGCTCGTCATGATCTGCACAAGAACGGCACCGATACCGAGCGCCGCGACAAAGAGCGGAGTAGCGAATTGCCACCAAGAAACAAGACCGGGCCCGGCGAAGAAATAGCCACGGAAAAGTAACTCAGCGAAGAACAGGGCGACGACCACCAGCGCGGCGATGCCGAGAGTGCGACGCTCACGCTCGTAGCGCTGTCGCACCGAAAGAGATTCGGCTACTGAATCGTGCGACGCTCTTCGTGTCGAGCGCGAAGCGATGATGGCAGCGCAACCGAAAACGAGCAGTGCAATCCCGAATAAGACGGGAGAAAAAGATAAAACACCTTCGACGACCTGGACCGGGTCGAACACATTGCTACCGCGCATTGACATCATATCTCCCATCGATCTTGTGTCATATGTCTATCACAACTTGTATCGAGTAAAAAGCACAAAATAGCGCGAAGGCTGCCCGCCTCTCCCACTGACAGGCTCTGATCAGACGAGTACATGACCGCTGCAATCGGGCTTTTGAAGCGCTCTGGGTCTGATGGGGACTCGCGCTATTTGATTTCCACCAGCTGATCGACGGGGGTTTGGCCAGCATAGAACGTGTTCTCGAACTCGGCGGGTGGGACGTCGCCGAGTTAGCCGTGCAGGCGCTGCGTGTTGTGCCAGCTCACCCAGCCGAGCGTCGCGAGCTCGAGATCCTCGACCGTCTTCCAGGGGCCGGGGCGTGCGGGTCCGCGGACGAGTTCGGTCTTGTAGTAGCCGTTCATCGTCTCGGCAAGGGCATTGTCATAGCTGTCGCCGACGGTTCCAATCGACGGTGTCGCGCCGATCTCAGCGAGCCGTTCGCCGTAGCGAATCGACGTAAATTGACTGCCCGCATCGCTATGACAACGGGGATCCTCGTGGTGACGACCCCTCGACCAGCGGGCCATTTCGATGGCGTCGAGAACCATCTCGGTGCGCATGTGTGACGCGCACCGCCACCCGACGATCATTCGGCCGTACGCGTCGATGATGAAGCAGACATACGCCACGCCCGCCCACGTCGGCACGAACGTCAGATCCGTCACCCAGAGCCTGTTCAGCGCGGTCGCCGTGAACTTCCGCTTCACCAAATCCGGATGCCTCACCGAGGCCGAATCGAGCCTGGTGGTCTTCACTCGCTTCGATCTCGTCGCGCCCTCGATGCCCGCAGCACGCATCACCCGGCCCGTCTGATCTCGCCCGATACTGAGCCCCGCGCGGCGGGCGCTCTTCCAGAGCTTGCGGACTCCGTACACGCGGTAGTTGTCTTGCCAGAGCGTGACGAGCTCGGGCTTGAGGGCAGCGTCGCTGAGTGATCGTGCTGACGGGGCGCGGTCTTTCGCGGCGTAGTAGGTGCTCGGAGCCACCTGCAACAAGCTGCAGATGGGCTCGACTCCGAGCGGGCGACCCTCGACGATATCGTTCTTGTTCGCGTCGATGAACGCGACTATTTCCGGTGTTGGCGGTCGAGCTCCGCCCCGAAGAAAGACGCCGCTCTCTTCAGAATTTCGTTGGCCCGCCGCAAATCGCGAACCTCCTACTCAAGCTCCCGCACCCTACGAGCCTCGGCAGTGGTGGCGCCTCCGACATGACCGTCGTCGACGTCGGCCTGCTTGACCCAGACCCGCACGGACTCGACCCCGTAACCGAGCTGCGTCGCGACACGCTGCACCGTCCCATGCTCGGTCCCCAACTCCGCACGAATCGTCCGCACCATCCGAACCGCGGCGACCTTCTCCTCCGACGAATACCGACGTGCCGTCGGCTTCCCAGATCCCTGACTCGACACCATGACTCCATCCTCGTTTTCAAGGTCAAGAGCCTCCAACAAAACCAGGGCGCTTCAAGCCAAGTGGCATCAGCGTGATGCTCGCGCATCGGCAATCTCGAATTTTCCCGCTTTCGCAGCAAAAGAAAATCCGTGCTTTCACTGACGAGCCGCATGCAGATTTCGGAGGCGTCACAGGCACCGAACCCAAATCAAGTGTCCGTTGGCAATGGGTTAACAAACACCCATCATGTCCATGCCAGGTGCGCTCTCGGGCCGGCGCTCGAAGCCGTGGCGTTCGTAAAAGTCGGCCCGACCTCTAGCCGCAAAAAGCTGCACGTCGTCGACGCCGCGGTGACGTGCCTCATCTACCAGGCGCGCGAGAACTTCCCCGCCGATACCTGTACCGCGAGCTTGTTCGGTGACGATCATCTCCGTGACGAAGGCGTGAAGCGCCCCGTCGCTGATGAGCCTGCCCATCCCGAGCAAGCGGCCGACGTCATCCCGGACGGTGCAGACGAGCCAGCTCCCGGACAGAGCGCGCTCGAAATGGTCGAGGCTCCAGTCCGCCCAACCAGTCTCGTCATAGAGCGCTTTGAACTCCATTGCGGTCGGGGCGGAGAAAGAGTAGTCCATCACGAAACGGTACTACGAGCCCGCCTCGATAGATGATCGCTCAGCGGGCGCCCGAACTCGCACACTGAACTGCGACACTGGACACTCTTCGCAGAAAACTGGAACCCTGATCATCCCCAACAAGGGTCATGCCTATTTCCTCCGCTGCGCGCTCAGAGGGGCGGTTCTCGGGGTGGATAATTCCCACAACGCAGTCAGCATCCGTGTGGTCTCTTGCGAATTCAAGACATGCAGCCCCAGCTTCCGTGGCGTATCCCAAGCCCTGCAGTTCCGAACGGACGTGGTAGCCAACCTCAGTTTGAGGAGCGCGGTTGACTTCTTGCCAAGTTAAACCGCAATCCCCAATGAACTCTCCCGCTACGGTCTCGCTGATCCATAGCCCGAATCCGTAGGCCGCGTGGTGTGCTCGGCTCCACGAAATCCAGTCCGCTGCTTGCTCTCGCGTCTTCGGCGCCGAGTAGTAGCGCATCACTTGGGGGTCACCGACGAGAGCAGACATGACATCGATGTCTGATGAGGCCATTCTTCGAAAGCGAAGTCCCCACGTCGTCGGATCGCCTTTCCACATTGGAAGCGGCGTCGGAGAAACGGACTTTCCGAATCACACGCCGGCGAACTCGTGGACCAACGAAACCCAATAAAGCTGCAGCGTTGATGCCGCACCTTCGGCTGCTACCCACGAACCTGTCATCTCGCGCTCTAGAAATTTTTGGTCGAGGGGGCCAACGAGTGCGCCAGACTCGGCGGCGGCGAGCGGCCGAAGAAACCCGCAGAGCCCATGCAACGAGGAGACTTACCCGAACTCGGTGATGACGCACACACCGGCGCGTCAGCGCCGGGAGGCTTACGCCACAGTCATTGGCCAATCTCTCAGCGAGCGGCTTGCAAGACAGTGATTTCTTCGGTCGGCGTGAGACCTACCCGCCGCTCTCGATGCACATTTCGCAACGACTCGTCCGCTAGCACGCGGGCAAGGGTCGCATCGAGAGTGGTCAATGTGCCGCCAGCAGCGAGAAATGCGGCCCCGGAGCGTTGCATGAATGCTGTGTCGGTCTCTGGGAGCCACAGTGGCAGCGAGCGGGGTCCTGCCCAGAAGTTCACGCCCTGAGCGAGCAGGATCTGATCGTCGAGCTCCACCAGATCTCCTCGGTAAGCCGTTGCTTCGATGGCAGCATTGAAGAAGTCACGCATGTGGTGCACTTCTCCGACGGCATTGACGGCGCCGATAACCCGTTCGCGTCCCGCCTGTTCGATCCACGATGCGAGGTCGGCAACGTCTGTGACCTGAACGAAACGACGGTCGACTGTCGGAATAAGTGCTGGGCCGCTTCGCGCAAGACGTGCGACCCAGTATCCGAACCTGTCGCTGGGGTCACCCGGCCCGACAATGAGGCCCGGTCGGGCGATAAGGAGGCGATCTCCGAGTGCGGCGGCACTATTGCGCTCCGCGGCGACCTTCGCGTCCGCATAGCGGGACAAGTCCTGCGGCTCGACCAGTCGGGCGGATTCGTCAGCGCCCGGTTCATCGTTTTTGCTGTACACAGACACCGAAGACACCAGTGTCCAATGGGCGGCGTGTGCAGCGAGCGCGTTCAAAGCCGGTTCCACTAGAGCTGGCTCATAGGCAAGCTCGATTACGTCGTCCCAATCGGTCTTAACCTCGTCGTACGCACCCGCGGACGAGCGGTCTGCGCAGATAAGGTGCGCCCCATCAGCAACGTACCCTGAGCGACCACGAGCGAGACAGAAGACCTCGGCGCCTCTCTCAACTGCCCTTCGTGAGATCTCGCGGCCCAACCACCCTGTCCCACCCAGCACCAGCACTCGTCGCATGTGACCAGCAAACCAAACCATTTCAAGCTTGTGAGTCCGCTTCGCGCGAAGCGCAACTCAGCGCAACGCTGGTGCCGGCAAGCGAATCGATCACCCGGCACCTCCCCACCCGCTGAAAATTCATGCAAGGGCGCCTTATCTGCAACACGCGTTGCCAGACCTTGTAGTGGGAAGATGTCGGAATGGCGGCATCCTCGGCACTCCCCCTCATCTCCGTGGACGAACTCCACACCCGCCTCGAGGCAGGTGACGGCATCCGTCTGCTCGACGTGCGATACCGGCTCGAGCAACCCGATGGACTCCCCGACCACCGCGCCGGCCATCTGCCCGGCGCGGTCTACGTCGACATGGACACAGAACTTGCCATGCACGGTGACGCATCGGAGGGTCGTCATCCGGTTCCATCCCACGATGTACTTCAGGATGCCGCGCGGCGCTGGGGCCTCAACGACGGCGACGCGGTCGTTGTCTACGACGACTATCGCTCAGTGTCGGCCGCGCGCGCATGGTGGCTACTCACCCATTCGGGTGTTGAAAACGTGCGCGTGCTCAACGGCGGCTTGTCGGCGTGGACGGCAGCGGGACTTCCACTGGAGGCGGGCGAAGTTGTGCCCGCGCCCGGCTCGATCAAGCTCCAAGAGCTGAGCCGAGGAATCGCAACGATCGACGATGCCGAATCCTGGCCCGCCCGGGGCATATTGATCGATGTGCGTGCGCCCGAGCGCTACCGGGGCGAGTCCGAGCCGTACGACCCGATCGCGGGCCACATCCCGGGAGCCGTAAACCTGCCCGCAGGTGCCTATCTAGACGGCGACGGGTTTGCAGCACCTGATGCGATCCGCGAAGCCCTCGCCGGCGTCGGCGTGACGGATGACTCGACCGTCGCCGCCTACTGCGGCTCGGGGCTCACGGCTGCACACTTCGCGCTCGCAGGGGCGGTCACGGGTGTCGATGTCACCATATTCCCTGGCTCGTGGAGCCAGTGGTCGAACACGCCAGGTCGTCCCGTCGCGACGGGCCCGACCCCGTGGCAATATCGCGACGACACCAATCCGTGACGCGGTAAATCAGTCGGGGCCGATGAGAGGCACGTATTCACGCGGCGGACGTTGACCGGGGGAAAAGGATAGAAAAACGTGCGCCGCCGAGTGGAGACTCGGTGATACCGATGCTTCCTCCGTGACCTTCGACGATGCGTCGACATGTCGAGAGCCCAAGACCGAGGCCCGGCAGATCGTGATTATCTCCGCGCTCCATGAGACCGAAGACTCTTTCCCGCTGGTCGGGAGCTATTCCTGGGCCATTGTCATCGATTGTGATTCGTACCCCTGCGGTGATCGGAACCGCTCTAATCTCAACGAGTGGATCCTCTCGAGTCGCACGGGCAAACTTGATGGCATTAGCAATCAAATTCTGAAAGAGAACTCCGCACGCCATCTCGTCGGCAACGATGCTCTCGTTCGCCTCAACCATCACGGAAACGTGCGACTCGGTGATAACGGTAGCGAGATCGTCGAGTGCCTCTTGAATGACGTAGGCAAGTTTGATGTCTTTCACCTCACGATCTGCAGGTCCGACGCGTACATAGTTCAGAAGGTCGGCCAGCATTCTCGCCATCCGAACCGACGCTGCATCGGCGCGCCGAAGCGCATGCATCACGTCAGGGGCATCGGTCGCCTCTGCGGCGTCGGCGGCGAGTTCTATAAACCCTGTGACTGCGCTGAGCGGGTTGGAGAGATCATGAGTTACTTGAGCGGCAAAGCGCTCGAGTCGGTCATTTGCTGCAAACAACTCGTAGGTGATGCGGCGAAGCTCCAACACGTCCATCACTTGGCCAGCAAGAAGGTCGAGCGCCTCGCGCCTGTCCAGCGACAATTCGCGAGGGCGCGAATCGAACAAACATAGGGTTCCGATCGCAACGCCCTCAGGTGTGATGAGCGGACTCGAGGCGTAGAACCTCACCCGTGCGAGTGTGCCATCAACAAACGGATGGCGCGCGAGAGCCTCGTCTGCGGAAGCATCCGCGATAACGAGCGGTTTCTTTTGCTCAATGACAATGGAACACAATGAATCTTCGCGCGCGCACGTTGCACGGTCGATCCCCACCGCGGCTATCTGATGCTGGGAATGCTCGTCGATGATGTTGATCACTGCGACAGGAACATCGCAGAGCAGCGTCGCCAGTCGAACGAGCCCCTGAAGATCGGCATCTGCAGGTTCCCCAACAACGCGGTACGTCGAGATCGCCTCGCGCCGGATAAAGTCTTGAGCCGTTCCCACAACACCGCCCCCTCGCTTTCGTATTTCACAATACGGGGTGCGTGCCTCAACTTGATGCGGGTTGCATCTCCTAGTTTTTTGGTGTTTTTGCGACGCTTTCAGCAATTTGTGTCCACCACGAGGCGGATTCGACTCGTGCCGCAGTCACCGCCTGAGCAGCGCTCTGTGCGACGCTCTCTCGTTGTTCCCACAGCGCCTCAAGCACCGGGATGCCGTCGGTATCTGCCGCGGCGAGCGCCACAGTGCTCGATTGCCCCCAGTGCGCTAGCGCTCCCCGCTGCTTTATTCGGGTGTATTCGTCGGTCACGAGTCCGAGAACCGGCACACCAGCGGGTGCCGCGAAAACGGCGGGGTGGTAGCGGCCAGTGATGAGCAGCGCAGCACTTCGGGCAGCGAGGGCCGCTTCACGCGGTGTGCCGGTGGGCAACACTTCAGACGCTGACCGCATCCGATCCCGGATCTCATCATGCAAGAGCGCGTCGCCGCGCGGAGTCACATTTTCCAGAGCTCCAAAGTGCGCGTGGAAGCGGACGGGTTCACCAGTGAGCCCTGCGGCAGCATCGGCGAGCGCTGCGATCCGTGTCGTCGTTTCGACACGGTCGGCTCCCCCGAGATGAAGCGAGAGGCTGATGAGTACCCCCGACGGCTTCGACGGCAACTCGGTATCGTCCCACGCAAGAAACGATGCGTCATCGACGCCGAGCCGCGCGGGCGCCCCCAGAACAGAAGACAGAGCCTGCGACGTTGTTTCGCGCACACCGACGAGCGCTGCGTTCTGGACGATCTCGCCCACGAGCTCGCGGTCGCGTTCGTTCAATTCCGGGCCCAAGGTTTGGCCGGTGACAATGAGCGGGCGACCCAGGGATTGAGCGATCCGCGACATTGCCACCCGCTCATAAATGTGAGTGGGCCACGTCGACGCAAGGTTTCCGGCACCGGCGATGATGACGGCATCCGCTGACCTGATCTCAGCGATCATCGTACGGATGCGGTCATCGGTTGATACTGCCCCGCCAAGAGCGGCATCAATACCGTCAAGTCGAGCTTCCGCGTCGGTGCGGCTCAACAGATCGAAATCGATTCGACCGATCGCGTCGATTCCGTAGCGCGCGGCCGTTTCTTCAGGAGCCGAAGACACGGCAACGATCTCTGCACCTCGGGCACGCATTTCGTCACAAAGCGCTTCGAACATCGCCTCATCACCAATGTGCATCATGCCGTCGACGACTCCGACATCACCGATTACAACCAGACGCATGACTCCCCTTTCACCGGTCGAACAGCCCCGTACACGTTAGCCGCTTCTCGCAGCCACCAGCTGGGCAAGTACTCCCGTTCACCACCCCAAACTTCGCGCCAATCAGCTACCTGTGCGCGTTACGATTCAAAGCGACTTGCGAACTGTGAGCCAGCAATAAAGGGGGATGCCGATGGGCGTGCAAACAGCTCTCGACGCGGTGCTTCAAACACCGAGCATTGTCGATGCCATGCATCTTGCCGATGACTTGGCCTTCGAAGCCGGTCGCGACCCGGGCGTTCGTACGCTGCGTGTGCTGAATACCGCGATCCGCGGCACAGACGAAGTCGCAGCAATCGCGGCCGTGCACGCTCTCGCTGAGATTTACGACGAGCAAGCCGCTCGCATGCTGTGCGCCCTGCTCTCTGATTCGCGAGCGACCATCCGGGAGCACGCAACCTGGGCGCTTTCTTCATCATTGCCACGCATCGAAGCGATGGGACGCTTGATCGCTTCCGTCGCTGAAGGTGGGTTCGGCGGCATGCTGGCGCAGCGCACTCTCGAGGTGTGGTCGAATGATGCCCGCGATGCGCTCTCGGTGGGCCTTGAAGCCGCTCTGCTCGGTATCACTGCACCGGCATCGCGAGCCCGACTCATCGAGACGCTCGGCCTCGTGCGTGGTGAAGTCGCCACTCGTCCCCTGCTTCTCATCGCACAAGATAAATCCGAATCTCTCGCCGCCCGTCGCGCGGCGATCGAGGCACTCGGGCAGCGCACAGCACAAAGCGGAATGCTCGTTCCAGCGCTTGAAGAGATCCTCCTCGAGGGCGATCGCATCGGAGCCGCGGCCCGTATCGCCTTGCTCGACCTCGAGCCAACGCCACACCACAGTGCACGCGACAGTACCGGCGACAGCACCGCCATGACGGTGGCGCAAATGTTCTTGCACGCCGATATCGACCCGACGCTCGCTTCGGCAGGTGCGGGCGACAACGGAGGTATCGCGACCCTGCTCGTGCGTTTGGGCGATGCTCTCGTCACCGACTCAACAGTTGGCGTGCAGCGTGTCCTCACGCTTTCGCGTGGTCCCGTCGCTCAGGCGACGAGCGACCTGCTCGATATCGGCGCGAGCGACTCGGGCCACATGTACGCGCGTGTCCCTCTTGCCGACGAGCCGATGCCGTCGGCTGCGGCATGGCCGTTGCGTGTGACGATTCGCCGTGGCATCCGTCGCGTGCTGCGTGCTGCTGGCCACGTCGATCTGCTGCACCTGAGAATGGCGGATGTCGGAAGCCTCGCTGCAGCAGACGTCGCGCGCGAACTCGGCATTCCGGTCGTGTTCACGGTCGCACCCGACCCGCACGCCGTTATCCGTTCGCTCGACCTCTCCGGGGATCTCACTCGCATAGACTTCGGCGAGACTGACCTCCGCGAACATTTCTGGTTCCGCACCCGGCTCGTGCAGCGACTCTCGTCGAACGCAGCACACACGGTGCTCTTTCCCCGCCCCGAGCTGCAGCGCGATATGCAGCAACTCGTGGGCATCGACATCACCTCTCACCCCGAACGCCACACGATCGTCGCGGAGGGCGTCGACCTGGTCGTCACCGAGGATTCCGTTGCCGAGGCGCGAGCCCACGCCGAGGGCGCCGAGGCGACACCGAGCCTCATCGCACTGCGCGAGCTCCTGCAGGGACTACCTGCTGCGCGCCGTTCGCTGCCCCTCATCGTGAGTCTCGGCAGATTGCACCGGGTGAAGGGCATGGCAACTCTCGTCGAGACGTGGGCGCAGAGCGACCTTCGAGAACGGGCGAACCTCGTCATCATCGGTGGCGATCTCGAAACCCCATCCCTCGATGAGCGCGAACAGCTCGACCGCATCGATGCCGTCGTGCCGCCCACAGATCGCGTCAACCACGGACTGCTCCTTGCGGGTCACCAGCCGAACAACATTGCGGCCCGTTGGCTTGCTGCTGCACGATTCGGTCTGCCGGGGTTTGCCGCCCCGAACGGCGCCTACGTGTGCGCGAGTGTGAAAGAAGAGTTTGGTATCGCACTGCTGGAGGCCATGGCGACCGGACTCACCGTCGTCGCCCCCGACGGCGGTGGCCCAGCGACCTATGTCGAGCAGGGACGCACCGGCATCTTGACCGAAACCTGGAACCGCGAGATGCTCCAGCGGGCCGTCGGCGCAGCCCTCGACCTCGCTGTACTTCCTGGTACCGAACGAGCGGATGCCGCGCACGACATGGTCAGTGACAACTTCACCATTCAGGCCATGGCTTCAGCCCTCGGCCCGGTCTACCGCCATGTCGTCGCCGACGAAGCAGAACTCGTTCGCGAAGCTCGAGGAGTGCTGTGACGCTCCTCGTCATCAGCCCCGACTACGCGTCGCACCTTCTACCGCTCGCAACTCTTGCCACAGCATGGCGAGATTCCGGTGAGCGCGTCGTGGTGGCAACGGGCCCCGCGACCGCACCGATTGTGCACGACTTCGGCCTCGAGCACCACGAGCTCGCGCTCGGCCGAGGGAACAACGCCCGAATCGTCCGCACCGACGAGCAGGAAGCCGAAGAATCTGCGTCGCTGCAGGGGTTTTTCGATGCCACGCGACGCGGCATGATCCCGACTCTCCGCTACCAGGCCCACGAACGTCTCACCGACTTGATGTGGCATCCGGTCGAAACCGGCCGACGTGTACTCGATCTGGTGGCGCAGCTTCAGCCGGATGAGATCATCGTCGACCACCTCGCGTTCAGCGCAAGAGTCGCGCTACAGGCCGCGGGAATCGCGTACGGCGACGTCGTGCTCGGACACCCCACCGCGCTGCCGGTCGCGGGGGAAGTGTATGGATGCGCACCATTTTGGCCCCGCGCGTTCACGCCGACCGCAGAAGAGCTCGCCGAGCTTCGCGCACTGTGCGAGCAGGTATCGACGAGCTTCACCGCCGAGTGGAACACCGCAGCACTCGCCATCAACCCTGCGACTCCCCCGACAAAGGATGCCTTCGCTGAGCATGGTGCGCGCGTTCTGTATAACTACCCCGCCGCTCTCGCCGACGGCGACGGCCGCCAGCTTCCGCCGCACGAATTCCTCGGTTCCACACGACGCACAGAGCCAGCAGATGACGAAGTCGACGCCTGGACTTCGACAGACGAACCCTTCGCGTACGTCAGCTTCGGCAGCTTCCTCTCGGTGCGTGACGATGTACTCGCTCGTGTCAGCGCGGCGCTGAAGAAGATCGGGATGCGGGCCGCAATCGCTACCGGATCGACACCGCCGTCGGCCCTCGGTGCCATGCCCGACGGGTGGCTCGTTCGGGAGTATCTGCCTCAGGTGCGGTTGCTCGGCTCAGCCTCATTCGCGGTGACCCACGGCGGAAACAACTCGGTCACCGAGGCAATAGGGCAGGGTATTCCTCTCGTTGTCTTGCCGTTTTCGACAGACCAGTTCGCCGGAGCGGCCGCGATCGAACGCACGGGTCTTGGAGAAAGTCTCGACCCGAACTCCGCAAGTGTCGATGAGCTGGCGGCGTGTTTTGCGCGCGTCCGCGACTTTCCCGTGACGACCCGCGCTCGACTCGCGACAATCGCGGCAGACCAGCGCGAGAGCCCGGGGCCCCAGATCGCTTACGCGACTTTGCGTTCGGCCCACTCCGAAACAAGCTGATCCATCGCGGTCGGATCCCCGGCAGCGTCGCGGTAGCGCTCCATGAGCGAGGCGTTCGCGTCGTAGTGGGTACCGGCACGAATTTCGGCGACGTGGCTCAAGGCATACACGCGACCAGCGTGGCGAACAGGCGCAGCTCCCAAAAGCGTTTCGTGGGCGAGATACCAGGCGGCGTCTTCAAAGCCCCAACCACGGAAGCGTTCGTCTTGCCCACCGTGCGCGTCCCACGTGCGGCGGGTTGTTACGTAGACTCCCGAGCAGGCTGTCTCAACAACCTGTTCGACGGTGCATTCCGACACTTCGCGGCCGGCCATCACCTGCGCGGTACCGCTCTCACCCAACCACCGGTACTCGGTGTAGGGCAGGTGCACGAGTCCGCTCGTTGCTGCGGCCGCCACGGCTTCGCGAAGTGCGGCTGGTTCGGGCAACGTGTCGGCGTCGTTGATGACGACAACCTCATCGCTCGAAAGTGCAGCGACACCGACGTTCCGGCACGCGGCGAGATTGAATATTCCGTCGGTGGCATCGACGGTGCGCAGATCAAACTCGGGCAGATATTCGGCGTACCAGCGCTGCAGCGCTTCAAATGCGGGAACGCGTGAGGGAGACTCCCGCCAGGGAACGATGACAGTCACGATCGGCACTCGTACAGCCTAGGCAGTCACACGACCTTTCACGGCCACTTCAGACGAGAAAAAAGTGGTCGAGAAGTCCCGGATTATGGGCGTGTACTAGCACCAGAAAGACGACAGCGTCGAACAGCAGATGCACGGCGACGATGTACGCCAACGAGTGCGTGCGCAAGAAGATGAACCCCTGCAACAGTGCGAAGGGAATCGTGAGAGCCGGCCCCCACGCCCGATAGCCCAGCTCCCAGAGAAACGCGACGAAAACGATCGCCTGCAGCGCGTTCGCAACCGCCGCGGGAAAGTGACGCAGCAAGAGGGCGAAAACCGTGCAGATGAAGAAGAGTTCGTCCCAGATTCCCACAGCGCCCACGCCAACGAACAGCCGCCCGACGAGATCTGGGGTGTTCACAACCGGCCAGTTGAGATACACGCCCGAAGTGATGAAATAAAAGGGGAGGATGAGCCAACCAAGTACCAAAACCGCCGCGAGCCAGGCCCATTGAAAGCGATTCCACCGGCGACCGGTACGCCACGGAAACGCGACGGCGCGGTCACGATAGATAAAACGCGACACCGCGTACGGCACTACCACCGCTCCTCCGAGCGCGAGAGTAAATCTCAGCATCGCGAGGTTGTCGAGTTCAGCGGCAAGATCAATCGCGCTCACGATGAGAAGACCGATCGCGATCAGCGAAAGGTCACGCAGCAGACTCGGATGCCCCGTGGCATCCGTCGTCTTTGCACGTCGATCAACCCACCACGCACCCGCGAGCGACAGCGCGATCAAGACCCAACCCAGCCATGGCACTCGCAAGACAAAGAAAGCGGGTGCCGCAGCGCAGACCAGCAGCGCTGGAATGAGGCGCATGGGCCACCGCTGAATGCTACTCATCAGACGCTGTCGGTGACGTATGTGAGATCGCGGATGTCACGACCGACGCGCGACCCTTTGCGTTCGAACGCGGTGAGGACTCGGCCCTCGAACCGTTCTGCCCAGTCGCCATCGAAATCGCGAGCAAACCCGTGTGCCGCATCGAGCACCGTGCGCATTTGCTTGGCGTAGTCTTCCCAGTCCGTCGCAAGGCGGAGCCTGCCCCCGGGGCGCAGCGCGCCAAGGGCGATATCGGTGAACTCGGGTGCGATCAGGCGTCGCTTGGTGTGCTTTTTCTTGTGCCATGGATCGGGGAAGAACACCCAGATCTCGTCGACGGATGCCGCGGGCAACAGGTGTTGCAAGACCTCGGGGGCGTTGGCTTCTGCGAGACGCAGGTTCGACACTCCCGCGCGGTCCGCATCGAGCATGGTGCGCGCTAGCCCCGCACGAAACACTTCGATCGCCAGAAAATTCACATCGGGTCGCGATGAGGCAGCGTGGATGATTGCGTGCCCCTGACCGGATCCGATTTCGACGATCAGCGGCGCTGAGCGCCCATACACGGCGGTCAGATCAGCAACAGCGCCCGGCTCGACGCTCGTTTCCGCTTCACCGCGAGGCACATCCCAGAGAAAGCGATCCGACAGCTCGGCCCAGGCGCGGTCTTGTGCATCCGACATCCGCCCGCTTCGACGCACGAACGAGACGGGGCGGTCGCGAAACGAACCAGTTGCGGGGGTGTCACTCACTCGTCCAGGCTACCGAGCGTCGGCACCGGCACCGCTACGGCTCGACGGTCACGTAGTCGATGAGCTCTTCGACACGGCCGAGAAGCGTCGGCTCCAGATCGCGGAAAGAATGCACAGACCCGAGGATTCGCTGCCATGCGCGAGCAATGTCGGCTTGGTCCTCGGCTGGCCAACCGAGCGCGCGACACACCCCCACCTTCCACTCAACGTCTCGTGGCACCTGCGGCCACGCCGATATCCCCATCGCACGTGGCGTGACGCACTCCCACACATCGACGAAGGGATGCCCGACGATCCGGATGTGCGCGCCATGGCGTGATGCCGAAATTTCCGCTGCGATCCGCGACTCTTTCGAGCGTGGAACGAGATGATCCACGAGCACGCCGTAGCGCCGCGTAGCCGACGGCGGATCGTCGCGCAGCAAGTCCGCGAGCAAATCGATGCCCTGCAGATATTCGACGACGACGCCCTCGGCGCGGAGGTCCGCACCCCACACTTTCTCGACGAGCTCAGCATCGTGGCGTCCCTCGACGAGAATCCGCGACGGTCGCGCCACTCTCGCGCGTTGATCAGCCGGGGCAAAAGAACCGGATGCCGTCCGCCCACGACCCTCGGGTGCTTTTGGCGCTGGGGCCACCAGCACCACCGCGGCACCGTCGATCAAGAACCCGGGCCCAAGCGGAAAGAGCCGTCGCGACCCCTTTCGGTCTTCGAGTTCGACGAGTCCTTTGGCACAGCTCATGACGGCGCCACAGAACCCGTCCGCCGCGACCTCCACGACCAAATCACGTTCGACGGCAACCCTCGGGAGCGGTTTTGCAGCTCGCTCGCGCCAGCCGCTAGCCAACACATCACTGCCGTATCGATCATTCATCGCGTTCTCCTCCGGGCCGTCAGCGTAACCCGCGGGTACCGCTGTGTTTCGCCGACCCGCCCACATGGTCACTCATAGGGAGCGCTGCGTAGACTCAGATCACACTGCGCGTCACAGGAGGCTCCATGCGAACGCGAATGACTGCGGCTCTCACCGCCGCACTCACACTCGCCATGCTCGGTGGCGCGGCCACAGCATGGGCGACCGACCCCATCACCCTCGACTCTGGGTACATCACCGACGATGCTGGCGCGATCGAAGCCGGTCAGATCGCTGCCGCTGAAGACCGACTCGCTCAGTTGTCTACCGACACCGGCATCGACGTCTACGTCGCGATCGTCGACGAGTTCACGAATCCCTCGTCAAGCGAAGACTGGGCCAACGCCGTCGCAAGCGACAACGGTCTCGGGGTTTCGCAATACCTCTTCGCAATCGCGATGGACTCTCGTCAGTTCTACATCTCCGCAGATTCGTCCGGTCCGATCGATTTTGAACAGATCGCCGACATCGAGTCCGCCGTCACACCGGCGCTACGTGCCGACGACATCGCCGGCGCGATCGATGATGCGGCCGATGCCTTCGAGACTGCGGCCTCCGGAGGCACGGTTTCTGATGGCACGGGTTCGAACACTGGTACTTCCCAGGCGGATACCGGCAGCTCTCCCGTCTTCGTCGTCATACTCATCGTCGTCATCCTCGCGATAGCGGCGCTCCTCATTGCGATCGTGCTGCGGTCACGGCGAAAGCGTGCGGCGAGCGGAGGGAAGCCGGAACAGCTCGACCCGAAAGAACTCGCCCGGCGGGCGGCATCCGCTCTCGTCGAGACAGACGATGCACTTCGAACGAGTGAGCAAGAGCTCGGTTTTGCACGGGCCCAGTTCGGCGACGAGGCGACAGCCCCGTTCGTGGCTACTCTCGCCGCCGCAAAAGAAGGCCTTGATCGAGCATTCACACTCAAACAGCAACTCGACGACGAGATACCCGACACCGCCGAAACCGTTCGCTCGTGGAACAGCGAAATCATTGCCTTGTGCACCGCGGCACAGGCGGAGCTTGATGCAAAAGTTTCGGCATTCGATGACCTGAGAAAACTCGAGCAGAACGCTGCACCAGCGCTCGCGGGTGCGCGAGAGGGCAGTGCCCAAGCGGCCGCCGCACTCGAGGGAGCCCAAACGAAGCTCACCGAACTCTCTGTGCTGTACGCGCCGGCAGCTTTAGCGACAGTCGCCGACAATGTCTCTCAGGCCCGGGAGCGCCTCAGTTTCGCAGACGCCGAACTCGATGCGGCACACATGGCGCTGAACAAGGGCGAAAGCGCCAGCGCCGCTCTCCACATTCGAGCCGCCGAAAGCGCTGTCGGTCAAGCGAACCAGCTCGAAGAAGCCATCGGCACCCTCGGAGCAGACCTCGCGGCCGCACAAAGCCGCGTGCCCGCCCTCGTCGCCGAGCTCGAGCAAGACATTGCGACAGCCGAAGCGGTCACCGACGCTGACGGTCGCATCGCCGGCGCCATCGCGGGCGCCCGACACGGTCTCGAAACCGCACGCACCACGACACCGCCACGCCCGATCCTGACTCTGCAGTTACTCGAGAACGCGAATGAGCAGCTCGATGCCGTGCTGAATGACATCCGCGACAAGGCCGAGCGCGTTGAACGCGCGGAACGTCACACTGATCAGGTTCTGATGCAGGCGGGTGCCCAAATTTCTGCGGCACGGGACTACATCACGGCTCGCCGGGGCGCGGTGGGAGCGACGGCGCGCACTCGGCTCTCAGAGGCGGCGAGCGCGCTCGCTCAGGCACAGAGCGTGCGTGCGCAAGACCCCGAACAGGCGCTTCCGTTGGCGCAGCGTTCCTACCAGCTCGCGACACAGGCCATCGAGCTGGCACAAAACGACGTCGGCGGATTCGGCGGGCAAGGTGGCGGATCTAACGCTCTCTTCGGTGCGATGCTCGGCGGAATCGTCGTCAATTCGATGCTCGGCGGTGGCAGACGCGGCGGATTCGGGGGCGGTGGGTTCGGCGGCCGCGGCCGCCGTGGAGGCGGCCGGTTCTAATACTTCACTACACGCGCCGGTGGCTACCGGCATCCATTTCGCAGTACTCATTGATAGGAAGGTAATCCCATGGCAAAGCAGTCCATCTTCGGCCGAATCTCGACTCTGATGCGCGCAAACGTTAACGCGATGATCGACTCCGCGGAAGACCCGCAGAAAATGCTCGACCAGTTGGTGCGCGACTACACCAACAACATCGCGGATGCTGAGTCAGCGATCGCTGAGACAATCGGCAACCTGCGACTGCTCGAACGCGACCACCAGGAAGACACGCAGTCGGCTGCAGAGTGGGGCAACAAAGCCCTCGCTGCGAGCCGCAAAGCAGATCAGTTGCGGGGAGCCGGCAGCGTTGCCGATGCAGACAAGTTCGACAACCTTGCGAAAATCGCGCTCCAGCGTCAGATCTCCGAAGAAGGACAGGCCAAAGCGGCTGCACCGCAGATCGCGGCACAGACCGAGGTCGTCGACAAGCTCAAAGATGGCCTGAGCGGCATGAAGCAGAAGCTCGAGCAGCTGAAAACCAAACGGAGCGAACTTCTCGCGCGCGCAAAGGTCGCCGAAGCGCAGAACAAGGTGCACGACGCGATCAAGTCAGTCGATGTCATGGACCCGACGAGCGAACTCGGCCGATTCGAAGACAAGATTCGCCGGCAAGAAGCACTCGCGCAGGGCAAGGCAGAGCTCGCGGCTTCCAGCCTCGACGCCCAGTTCGAAAGCCTCGAAGACCTCGGCGAGCTCACCGAGGTCGAAGCACGTCTCGCGGCGCTCAAGTCGAGCTCACCAGCAACCGGCCAGATCGAGCAGTAATACCGGGCATAGCCCACCAGAAAGGAACGGCGCATGGCACACTTCATCGTCGTACCCCAGTGGCAGGGATCGTCGTCGGCACGCGCAATGCAGCTTGCCGACGGCGCCCTGGCCATCAACGGCGATTTGCCGCGCGCCGCGTGCACCCTGATCGACGTTCCCACCGAGGCTGGCGAAGAACAGGGCACGGGAGTGCGCCGATACTCCACTCTCGAGCGGGTTCACGATCTCGTAGCGCAGGCGGTGGCAGAGAACAATCAGGTAGTCGTCGTCGGCGGCGACAGCAGTGTGTCGCTCGGTGCTCTCGAGTCTCTCGCGGACACCGAGACGGCCGTGCTGTGGTTGGGTGCACACCCAGCTCTTCATTCCCCAGCGACATCGCCAACCTCGGCGCTCCATGAGATGACGCTCCGCTGCGTACTCGGCGAGGGTGCGCCCGGCCTTGCCGCGACGCCGCCTGTCATTACGCCGGACCATGTCGTCATCGCCGGCGCCCGTGACTTCGACGTTGCCGAGCTCGCCGTCGTACGCGATTTGGATATTCGCATCCTTGGCGTCGATGAACTCGACAAAGCGGCGTCGATCCTTCGCCGAAGTGGCGCATCCAGGCTGTATATCCACGTCGATCTCGATGTGCTCGACTCCGCCGCGATTTCCGGGCTGTCTCGCCCCGTTCCTTTCGGCGCGACTCCCGAAGACCTCGTAGCAACGATCCGCGCAGCTCGAAGTGAGCTACCCCTGATTGGCGCATCAATCACTGAGTTCGCGCCCGCATCGCGAATCGCCGCCGAAGACGACCTCAGCGTCATCCTCAGGGTCATCGGGGCGCTCGCGTGAGCCCGATCGCTGTGCCACCACACGGCTGGCAGGAGCGTGCACAACGCGCTGTCGCGAAGGGGCAGCTGATCGACGCCTTCATTCCCGGCATCCTGCTCGATTCGGCGTTCAGCCGTCTGGGTTATTGGTATGCCTGCGCGCTCGGATGGGCGTGGGGAACTATCTGGAGCACCGGAAAGGTCGAAAAGCGCGGAGAACTGTGGGTATTTCGTGGCCTTCCACGCTGGGCATTCCCTCGGGGCGGGGTCTGTATCGGCCACTGTTATCTCACCGGCAGCGCGTACGTGACAGCTCGAGTGCTGCGCCACGAGGCCATCCACGTCGCACAGTGGCAACGCTACGGGTTCCTCATGCCCCTGCTTTCGGCGATCTCTGGACGCGATCCACTGCAGAACCGCTTTGAAATCGAAGCGGGATTAGAGGACGGGAACTACGTGCCGCGCGGCACGGAGTGACGCTCAGGACGCTGTCGCGAGCCCGAAACGTTCCGGCGTGTGGATACCGCTTGGCAGCACTCCACGCGCCTCTGTGAGGTGATCGACGATGTCAGCAGTTCCGAGGAAGCCGCCCAAAAGAAAAACACGAGTGTGGTCGTCGTCGTCGCAGATCATTTCATCTGACCATGCTGTGACAGCTCGGACCAGCGCGGCACCAGGACTGCACGCGGCGCCCGAACCCACAGCGCCCGTGCGACGGGAGCGATCGAGCCACGTCACCGTCATACGCGCGGGTGCAACGATCGTCGAGACGAATGAGCCATCGGGCACCTCGATGAAGACCCGCCCGGTTGAGCACATCGGAAGTACCGCGAGGAGGGCTTCGAGTTCACCCAAAGATGTTTCGTCGGCGGTGATGAGATGCTGCACGCGCGTGTGCTTGGAGGTACGGCACACGGTGGAGTTGTGCTCGGCGCTGTTTGACATGACAGTCAAACTATAGCGCCCAAATGAAGGGTTGCCTAACCTTCGTCGATGAGAATTCTCTGCAAGAGTGCGATCTCTTCGTGAGACATTCCGTGCGCTTCGAGGTAACCGGCTGCAGAACCGTAGGTTTCGTCGATCTGGGCGAGAAAGCGTCGCATTACCGGGGCGGGCGAACGTGTAGCGAGATCCTCGAGGTGTCGTGCATGCGGGTGCGCTGCCCGCAGAGCACTGACGACGCGTCGATTGCGTTGTTCGGGAAGGAGTGACTCCGTCCGCGCATAGTCAGCGACAACGGCTTCGCGCTCAACGCCCGCGGCGGCGAGCGCGAGCGCAACGGTCACGCCAGTGCGGTCTTTTCCCACCGTGCAATGTACGAGCACCGGCTGGCCCGATGTGATCCCGCGGACGGCGTGCACGACGCGCTTCGCCGAGTCATTCGCAAGCCGCTCATACAACTCATCAAGAGAGATGTCGTCAGCGAAGAACGAAGCGACAGATCCTAGGAAGAGCGGCTCCCGCTGTGTCGCGATGTCCGAATCGACAAAGGGTGAGGGTTCGCGCTGCACTTCGTCATCGTCGCGTAGGTCGATGATTCGCCGAATACCGAGCGCTCGAAAAGCATCTAGTCCTCGAGCGCCGAGAGAGGCGAGATTGCCAGAACGGAAGAGGACTCCCCTACGGGTGAGACCAGTGGATGCCGGGAGCCCGCCCACGTCACGAAAGTTCAGCGCACCCGCAACGAGAGATTCGGTGTTCACGCCTCGTCCGCCCGAGGCGGCACCGGGTAGCGACCTGCGATTGCCACACGATTGAACGCGTTGATGGCCACGAGGATCCAACTGAGTGCGACGTACTCGCTTTCGGTGAGAATTCCACCGGCCTGATCGTAAACGTCGTCGGGGATTCCACCGCGATGGATAAATGTGAATGCCTCTGCAAGTTCGAGCGCCGCCCGCTCACGCGATGAGAAGACACCCGACTCTCGCCATGTCGCAATCTGCGCGATCGTGTCAGCAGACAAACCCGCATGCGTCGCGCGATCCACATGAACGCGCACACAGAAAGCGCATCCGTTCAGCTGCGAAACGTGGATCTGGACGATCTCTTTCAGGCGATCATCAATACCGCCGTCGCTAGCAACGCGGCCCACTTCGCGAGAAAACGCATCAAGAGCTTTATATGCCGCTGGAGCCGACCGCGACAGGTGAACTCGTTGTTCTTCGGTCACGCAATTACCCTAGCGAATGGGGATACGAGATTGCCCACTTCCGCAAAGGAGCAACGTGACCGACGAAGCGTTCGATGAATTCTCTTTTCTTGCCGCACAACAGCGCGATCTCGCTCTGAACAGCCCGCTCCCACGCGCTGAGCGTCTCAGCCTCACTCTTGACGACGGACGCACTCTCAGCGCGCTGCGCTACGGAGATGCGCCACCCGCTGTGACGTTCCTGCACGGCGCCGGGCTGAACGCCCACACGTGGGATGCCACGATCCTCGCCGCGGGCCTGCCGGCGCTCGCGATAGATCTTCCCGGCCACGGCGACTCATCATGGCGCGAAGATGCCGCATACATCGGTTCGATACTCGCGCCAGATGTTATTACCGCAATGAGCGCATGGACCGAAGAGCCACAGCTGCTTGTCGGTCACTCGCTTGGCGGACTGACAGCCATGACGGTGGCCGGATCGCACCCCGAGCTGGTTCGGGCGCTCGTCATTGTCGACATCACTCCCGGGGTGAAGCCCACCGGCGCACCTCGAGAGCTCCTCGAGTTTTATGCGGGACCGACGGACTGGGCTTCCCGGGAGGAACTCGTCGATCGCGCGATGGCATTTGGTCTGGGTGGATCGCGAGATGCAACAGCCCGCGGGGTCTTCCTCAATTCTCGGGTGCGCGAAGACGGCCGGGTGGAGTGGAAGCACCACATCGCTCATCTCATGGCTGCCGCAACGGCGGCGAGCACCGGCGTACCCGGTGATGGTGAGAACGCGATGACGACAGCTCTCCGACCCGATACGTGGCTAGACCTCGAACGGGTTTCGGCGCCGATAACACTGGTGCACGCGGACAACGGCTACCTCACCGACGATGACGTCGAAGAGTTTGTCTCGCACGCACCAACCACGCGCGTTGAACACGTAACGTCATCTCACAATGTGCAAGAGCAGATCCCCCGTAAACTTGCGGAGTTGCTCACCGATCTCTAACTCTCGGATTGCATTGTTACGAGAGCGAGCCCTTTCCCGCCCCGCGGAGTTTAGGCTGTTCTATCGCACCCCCGATCCTGCGTTACGCTGCCGCGCCGACGATGGCCACGGCAGTCCCGTGAAAGGACCCCGTATGTTCCGCCGCACCACACTCGCCGCCGCTGCCTCCCTCGCGGCCGCCGCGCTCGCTTTAACGGCGTGCTCGGGAAGCCCAGATGGTGGGAGTTCTTCCTCCGCGGCAGCCGCCGACCCAGACGCCTCCATCGCGGTTCGTCTCGTGCTCGAGCCGACCAACCTGGATATTCGAGAGACAAGCGGAGCGGCTCTCGACCAGATCCTGATCGACAACGTCTACCAGGGTTTGGTGTCCCGCACTCCTGATCAAGAGATCGTTCCCGCTCTCGCTAGCGACTACACGATTTCAGACGACGGTCTCACTTACACATTCACTCTTCGCGAAGGCGTCACATTCCACGACGGGCAAGAGCTCACTCCGGATGACGTCGTGTGGTCCTTGACCCAACACCGCGACACCGAAACGTGGCTTGACTCCGCACGACTGTCGGGAGTGACATCCATCGCCGCCGACGGCCAGGATGTCGTACTCACGCTCTCTGAACCCGACTCAACACTGCTGTGGAACCTCACGGGACGCGCGGGCATCATTTTGAAGCAAGACGATTCAGTCGATTACCTCACTGCGGCGAACGGCACGGGGCCATTCATGGTTGCTTCGTGGAAGCAAGGCGACAGTGTGACGCTCTCGCGATACGACGACTACTGGGGCGACGCCGCCAAGTCCGCCGAGGTCGTGTTCTCCTATATCCCCGAAACGCAGGCCGCGCTTTCCGCGGCACTCGCCGGCGAGGTGGACGTACTCACCGGGTTCGACGCCACCTTGACCGATCAGGTCGAAGCGAACGGCGATTTCACTGTCGACGTGGGCGCGTCCACCGACAAGGGCGTACTCGCGATGAACAGCACCTCGGGGCCGCTTTCGGACAAGCGGGTGCGCCAGGCGATCCGCCAGGCAATTGATCACGATTCCATCGTCGAAGCTCTCGGCGCCGGCGAGACATTGTATGGCCCCATCCCGTCGCTCGATCCCGGTTACGAAGATCTTTCGGATGTCGCGCCCTATGATCCCGACGCTGCCAAAAAGCTGCTGAGTGAAGCTGGTTACGAAGACCTCGATCTGACGCTGACGATTCCGTCGTTCTATGCCACGACCGTCTCGCAGATCTTGGTGTCCGACCTCAACGATGTCGGCATCACCTTGACAGTCGACTCCGTCGAGTTCTCCACCTGGCTGAACGATGTGTACGCGAACCAGGACTACGAGCTCAGCTTCGTCTTGCACACCGAGGCACACGACTTCGAGAACTGGGCGAACCCGGATTACTACTTCACCTACGACAACGCTGAGGTTCAGGATCTCTATGCGCAGTCGCTTGCGGCAACCGATGAGGACGAAGCCGCAGCGCTGCTGGCAAAAGCGGCACGGATCGTCTCAGAAGATGCTGCAGCCGATTGGCTGTACAACGGCGGTTCCGTCGTGGCGGTGGCTTCCGATGTAACCGGTGTTCCCACTGTCAATGTCAACGCGCGCTTCAACGCTGCCGAGATCGCCAAGAGCGCCGGGTGATTCGATACGCGCTGACGCGGTTGGCCCTGCTTTTGCTGGGCCTGCTCGTTGCCAGCGTGCTTATTTTCTTCTCATTGCGGGTGCTGCCCGGCGATATTGCGCAGGTAATCGCGGGCAGTACCGGTAGTCCCGAGCAGGTGGCGGCCCTCCGCGAACGCCTCGGACTCGACGCACCGCTATGGGCGCAGTACGGCGACTGGTTAGCTGGCGTCTTGCGAGGAGACCTCGGTACGTCCTTGATCACGGGCACACCGGTTACTACCGAACTGGCACAAAAGGCTCAGGTGACTGTTCCGCTCGGCATCATGGCGTTGTTGGTTGCGCTGGTCGTGAGCGTGCCATTGGGTGTCGCCTCCGCGATGCGCCGCGGCAAACCAGTGGGAACAGGTTTGAGCGTGGGAGCCCAGTTTTTCGCAGCGGTACCAGTCGTCTGGGCCGGGATGATGCTCGTCGTCGTTTTTGCTGTCTGGCTCGGCTGGCTGCCAGCACAGGGTTTTCCTCGGAACGGCTGGTCTGACCCCGGTGCAGCATTCCGCTCTCTCGTGCTCCCCGCACTGACGATCGGGGTTGTCGAAGGAGCAATGCTTCTGCGCTTCGTGAGGTCAGCAACGATTCAAGCAAGCGACCAGGACTACGTGCGTACCGCGGCCGCGAAAGGACTCACTCGCAATCAGGCTCTCATTCGGCACGGGCTACCCAACGTGGGACTGTCCATCGTGACGGTTCTTGGTCTACAGATTGCCGGAATCATTGTTGGCGCGGTCGTCGTCGAGCAACTCTTCTCGCTACCCGGAATCGGACGGATGCTGGTGGAAGACGTGGGAAGGCGCGATCTACCCAAAGTGCAGGGAGAACTGCTGGCTCTCACGGGGTTTGTCTTGATCATCGGATTCATCGTGGACCTCGTCCACCGCGCACTCGATCCGCGACAGCGGGGAGACTCCGCGTGAAAGTGAAAAGCACCAGATCGTCTCGTAGCTGGATCGCACGCCTTTGGGCGCTATCGACCGGGAAGTTCGGGCTCGTCGTTGCGGCCGTGGTGACGGTCACCGCAATCACCGCGAGCTTCTGGACACCGTTTGACCCGCAAAACGTCGACATTGCCGTGCGATGGACGTCGCCGTCATGGCCGCATGTATTCGGCACCGATGGCACCGGCCGCGATATCTTCAGCCTCATCATGGCGGGTTCGCGAACGACGGTATTTGTGGCCGTCGGTGCCGGCGTCATTGCGACGGTCCTCGGCCTTGCACTCGCCGCTGCGGGCGCGTTGACTCCGCGCGTGATTCGGGAGACCGTCGCAGTGTTCGTCGACATCCTTATCGCTTTCCCCGTACTCCTCATCGCCATGATGATTTCGGCGGTGTGGGGCGGGTCGCTCTGGGTAGTCATCTGGGCCGTTGGAATCGGCTTCGGCGTCAACATCGCTCGTGTGACACGACCCGAGCTTCGGCGGGTGCTGCAGAGCGACTTCGTTATTGCCGGACGCGCCTCAGGTCTCACGCCCTTCCAGAATCTGGCGCGACACCTTCTCCCGAACGTCGCTCCGGTATTCATCGTGCAACTGTCGTGGGCAATGGCCGTCGCAGTTCTTGCGGAAGCCGGGCTGTCGTACCTCGGATTCGGTGCGCCGGTGACCGAACCCAGCTGGGGTTTGTTGCTTTCGGAGTTGCAGCAGTACATCTCGGTGCAGCCGCTCGTCGTCATCTGGCCGGGACTCGCCATCACTGTCACAGTTCTCGGACTAAACCTCCTCGGGGATGGTCTTCGAGAGGCAACAGATCCAACCCTTCGTCGTTCGACTGCGCGGCGACCCACTGCCGAGGTTCACGAGCCGGAGGTGGTCGCGTGAGCCTCGAAGTGAAGGATCTCACCATCGATATTGACGGCGTCCGCGCCGTCGACGGCATTACGTTCTCCGTCGAAGACGGCGCCCGAGTGGGGATCATCGGAGAATCCGGCTCCGGCAAGTCGCTCACAGCGCTTGCGATCACGGGGCTCCTGCCAGAGGGTGCGGTCGCAACTGGCAGCGTGCGCTGGAATGGCCGTGAACTCCTGAACATTCCTGACCGGGAGATCGCGGAAATACGCGGCGATGAGATCGGGGTTGTTTTCCAAGAACCGCAGACGGCTCTGAACCCCATCAGGACGGTGGGGCGCCAAATCGCTGAATCAATCAATATTCATGAGCGGCTAACGAAGCCCGAGCTCAACCGCCGAGCGATAGCTGAAGCCGCGAGAGTGCGTTTGCCGAGCCCGGACAGCATCGTCAAACGCTTCCCGCATCAGCTCTCGGGTGGTCAGCGTCAGCGCGTTGCAATCGCCATCGCACTCGCGGCGGGCCCCCGCCTCCTCATCGCCGACGAGCCGACAACGGCCCTCGATGTCACCATCCAAGCGGAAGTTCTCGCTCTGCTCGATGATCTCGTCTCCCACGACGGCATGTCGCTCATCTTCATCACTCACGACCTTGCAGTGCTGTCGCAGGTCGCGAGCCGTGGAGTCGTACTCGCCGATGGAAAAATCGTCGAGCAGGCCGCCGTCGCCGATCTCTTGACGAAACCTCAGTCCGCTGTCGCCAAGGGGCTTCTGCGCGACGCGACAGCAACGGTGTGGCGCCCGGCCCGCGCGAGCGGAGCGGCCGATGACTGAGACGCCACTCCTTCGCGCACGCGGTCTGACACGCACTCACGGCAATGTGCGCCCATCTCTGTTCTCTCGCCGCCCTCTCACGACAGCTCTCGACGATGTCGATGTGACGGTGCGCGAGGGAACGGCAACCGGCGTCATCGGCGAGTCCGGTGCGGGAAAGTCGACGCTCGTGCGCCTACTCCTCGCGCTCGATGTGCCGAGTGCCGGTGTCATTGAATTTAACGGTCAGGTTGTCGACGCTCGCGCATCGGCGCGACGGCTGCACTGGCTTCGCCGGCAGACGGGAATCGTCTTCCAGGATCCGTACGCCTCACTCGATCCGCGGATGAGCGTCGGACGCATCGTAGGAGAGCCACTCTGGGCTCTCGACATCGATGGAGATCGTCGCGGCAGGGTGCGGGAGGTTCTGAGGAGCGTTGGCTTGGATGCCGCGGCCGCTGACCGCTTCCCGCACGAGTTCTCAGGGGGTCAGCGCCAGCGCATTGCTCTCGCTCGCGCGATCGTGCACCGTCCTCGCCTTCTTGTCGGCGACGAGCCGCTCTCGGCCCTCGACGTCACAGTCCGGGCTCAGATTCTGGACGTGCTCAGCGAACTTCGCAGCGAGGGTCTGACGATCATGCTGGTTTCGCATGATATCGGTGTCGTCCAGAATCTGTGCGACGAGGTCCTCGTGATGAAAGATGGCCGCGTCGTCGAGGAGGGACCGACCGAAAAGGTTCTCTTGCAACCGCAAGCGGTGTACACGCGCCAGCTGCTCGCATCCATTCCCGTGATCGGGCCCAGAGCCACCGAGACGTAAACCGCGTCAACGGCTGAAGAGGCTCCGTTTTTTCTTCTTTTTCGGCTGCAATGACTTTTGCAGGTAGATGGTCCCGAGCCAGCGCCCAAACTTGAACCCGACGCGCCCCATGCGCCCCACTTCGACGAAGCCCAGCCGTTCGTGCAGGGCGATTGATCCTTCGGCGCCCTTGTCGCTGATGACCGCAACGAGTTCGCGAATCCCAAGATCTTCGCACGCAACGATAAGGGCTTCCAGAAGAGCTCGCCCGAGGCCTTTACCTGTGGCGCTCGGACCGAGATAGATCGAGTTCTCGACTGTGTATCGAAAGGCTGATTTGCCCGCCCACGGGCTCACGAGCGCATAGCCCAGCACCTGCCCGCGCGGGGATTGCGCAACGATGAACGGCAGGTTGAGCTTTTGAATGTGGTCAAACTTCGCTCGCCACTGCGCAATACTCCAGCGCTTCTCGTCGAACGTGACTACCGAGTTCGTGACGTAGTAGTTGTAGATCTCACGAATGTCGGGGATGTCGGACACTTGAGCAGGACGGATCGTGTACTCGAACGGGCCCTCACTCGCGGGGCGTGGTCTGAGGTGACGCGGCAGTCGTCGACGACTCTTGTCGTATTCCTCCTCGAGCATTGCTCTAGCCTACGCGCGAGAAGTAGTCAGGTCACTCTGGAATGTTCCAGTCGACGGGGCTCGCGCCCTGGGTTTCAAGCATTGCGTTCGCCCGTGAAAACGGCCGTGAACCAAAAAAACCTCGCCGGGCCGACAGCGGCGATGGATGAGGGGATTCGATGGTCGCGGTCGCCCCGAGCAGAGCTTTGGCACTTGAGGCATCCTTGCCCCACAGGATCGCAACGAGCGGTTGTTCGCGAGCCGCTAACACGCTGATGGCGTGAGCTGTGACCTTCTCCCACCCCCACCCGCGGTGGGATGCCGGCTCCCCCGGCGCCACGGTGAGCACCCTGTTGAGCAGCATGACCCCCTGGTCGCTCCACGACGACAGGTCGCCGTGGACGGCGGGTGCGATACCGAGGTCGCTCTCACGCTCTTTGTAAATATTTCCGAGGCTCCGCGGAAGCGGGCGAACGTGCTTATCCACAGCAAACGAGAGTCCGATGGGGTGGCCCGGAGTGGGGTACGGGTCTTGACCGACGATCAGAACTTTAACGTCCTCGAGCGGACGAGCGAACACGCGTAAAACATTCTCGCCGCTCGGGAGAAAGGGAGTTCCCGCGCGTGCTTGGGCCCGCAACCGCTCACCGAGCGCGGCAATGTCGTCCGCAACCGGAGTAAGAGCGTCAGCCCACCCCGGGTCCATACTTCCGGATGCCGCCAGCTCAGCGAGGGTTCTTGGCATCAGCGGCGGTTAGGCACTACCCGCGAGGCCGGCGTCTTCTTCAATAACACTGCCCTGCCACGACCACGGAAAATCAATCCAGAGATCGGTGTTCTTCCAGCTGTAGTCAGGCTGAATGATCGTGGTCGGCTTCGTATAGATCACAGCGGAGCGGACGATAGCGCCCTGCTCCGAAAGCAAGCGGACGGCAAGATCGAGCGTGCGGCCGCTATCCGCGACATCGTCGACGAGAAGGACACGCCGACCCTTGAGGTACGTCATGTCGAGTTCGGGCGGAAGAAGGGCGGGAGCGTCGAGAACGGTTCCGATCCCGGTGTAGAACTCGACGTTGATCGCGCCGCAGTTCTTTATGCCAAGCCCGTAAGAGATGGAGCCAGCAGGAAGAAGCCCACCGCGGGCAATTGCGACCACCACTTCAGGTACGAAGTCGTCGGCAAGAATGTCGCGTGCGATATCCCGCGATGCCGCCCCGAACCCGTCCCAGGTGAGATGCTCTCGCTCGCCGGTTGCTTCGCCCATCGTGTGTTCCTCTCTTGAGCGACACCACTGCCGCCCGCTCCAGCCTAGAGCGCGTCAGCGCGCCTCCGGTGTACTCTCACCGCATGCGCCCCGAAAGCACGGTGTCCGCCGCTCGACTCACGTCGCCTCTTGGCATCACAGCATCACTCATCGGCTGGTTTGTCCTGGTCGAGCTCGTGAGTGGAATCCTGCAGGGGTACTACGTGCCGCTGTTCAGTGACATCGTCGCGCATTTAGGAGTCCATGACTCTGACGTCAACTGGTTCGAGGCAGCTCAGCTGCTGCTCTCCGCGCTAGTGGTGCCAGTTCTCGCCAAACTCGGCGACATGTACGGGCACAAGAAGATTCTTCTAATCGCCGCGATTTTGACCGCCGGGGCAAGTTGGTGGCTCGCTTTCGCTGGCTCGTTTTGGAGTTTTCTCATCGCGTGGGCGCTTCAAGGCTTTTACGTCGTGTGGCTGCCCCTCGAAGTAGCCCTCATTTTCGAGCGCGGGCGCCGCCAAAATCGAGGGGTGTCGACGACCCGTCGGGCGGCCGGCCTCCTCGTCGTGGGTTTGCAGGCCGGAGCGATCATCGGCGCGCTCGCGGCCGGTCGTATCTTCGCCGCGACAAACGAAAACCTGCCGCTTACCCTCGTCGCGCCTGCCATCGCTGTGAGTCTCGTTGCCGTCGTGATCTGGATTGGCGTTCCCGAATCGGAGCCGGTGCGCGGGCGTCGACTCGACACGGGTGGCTTCGTCATCCTGGCGTTCGCTCTGCTGCTCGTCACGAGTGCGCTCACCTTCCTGCGGCTCAACGGACCGGGTTTCGTCTGGACCTGGATTCTCCTCGCCGCCGGAGTCGCTGCATTCTGGTGGTTCGTGCGGTTTGAGCTTCGGCAAAGCGATCCCGCAATCGATATCCGTGTCCTCAAGCGACCAGAGATGTGGCCGGTCCAGGCGACAGCGGCATTGATAGGAATCAGCCTGCTGGGTGCGCAGGGGCCCCTGTCGACGTATGCGGGCACCGACACCTCCCTGGGCTACGGCCTGGGCTTGGACGCCACTTCACGCTCGAACATCATCGGCGTGTATCTGATCTCTCTCATCGTCGGCGCAATCATTTTCGCGGTGCTCTCTCAACGAGGCAATCCGCGGGTGATCCTCATCGGGGCGTCCGCGCTCGTCGGCATCGGCTACACGCTCTTTCTGCCGTTTCATCTCGAGTTGTGGCAGGTTCTGTGCAATCTCTCTATCGCGGGCCTCGGCTCAGGCGCGCTCGTCGGAGCACTGCCCGCGGCTGCCGCTGCAGCCGCGCCGCGTGGTCAAACCGGAATATCGTCTGCTCTCACGAACACGACGAAAACGATCGGTGGCACATTTGCGTCAGCGATCTTCGGCGTCGTGCTCGCAGCAGGTGCCGGCACGCTTCTGAGCGAGACAGCGGCATCCCTCGGTGGCTACCTCGCGGTGTGGAGTATCTGCGCGGCCGGTGGTTTCGTTGCGGCGGTACTTCTGTTTTTCGTGCCGAAGGTCGCGTTCTCGGACGCGCAACCTGCCGCGAACGCAACTATCTAGCCGTTCTCAGAAATAGCGTGCACGTTACACTCCGTCACATGCGTCTACGAACACTCGCACTCACACTGCTTGCCGCCACGCTCGCGCTCTCGGGATGCGCCTCGTCGACCACACCCGCAGCCACCGAAACGCCCTCCACGGCGCCGAATACGGCCTCTTCCGCGCCGGTTGCTGCAGCTCTCGTGGTGTCACTCACCGACATCGAGGTGCAGGCCGCCGATGGTTCAACCATCAGCAGCACGCCGCTCAGCGACGGGATCGGCACGCTGGATTTCTTGACCGGCGTATTTGGCGCTGAGCCCAGCGCTGAAGAGAGTGAACTGGGCTATCCCACAACGACGTATGCCTGGGGTGATGTCAGCATCGTCGTTGTGGATGACGGCCCAGCAAGCGTCTCGTTTGCAACCGACTCCGCCGATGGGCTCTCGCTCGCGACCACGGGCGGCGTACATGTTGGCTCGTCCGTCGCCGAAGCACAGGCGGCCGGGGCGCTGTTCCCCGACTCCGGACTCACTGACGTCATGCGCCTCGACATCACCGAGGCCCCCGGCACCACATCCCTTGAAAACGATGGAGCAACAGGAATCGACTTCATCATGCTCGTGATCGAGAACGATGTGGTTGCCCGCATAAGCAGCCCGAGCAACGACTACGGCGATCTGTAACCGCGCCTAGCCCTCGTCACGCACGTGCAGTGGGCCACGTGAGAGCACGTGCTGTGCAGACTGCGCGACGGGGCGCATCATCACAAGATCCAGGTTCACATGACCCGGAGCATCCGCAGCGTAGGCGATGACGTCTGCGACATCGCGTGCCGTCAGCGGGTTCTCGACGCCGTCGTAGACCGATGCTGCCGCGTCGCTGTTTCCGCGGAGCCTGTTGAGACTGAACTCTTCGGTGAACACCATTCCGGGTGCGATTTCAACGACCCGCAGCGGTTCGCCGTTGAGTTCTAGTCGCAGAGCGTTGACGAGCATCTTCTCCGCGGCTTTTGCCGCGTTGTATCCGCCACCACCCTGGTAAGCGACATGTGCCGCAGTCGATGTCACGAACATCAAGTCAGCGTGGCCATCGGATGCCGCAGCCGTGCGCAGTTGCGGCAGCAGCGTTTTCACCAATCGCTGCGCCGAAAGCACGTTGACGTCGTACATCCACTGCCAGTCGTCAACTGAGCCCTCCGCGACCACATCTGTGCCGCGAGCGCCACCAGCGACGTGGACGAGGGCGTGCACTGGCCCGGTTTCGGCGAGCCACGCGGCGAGCGCGTCGATGTCGGTCTGCGATGTCAGGTCCGCAGCGAAAGCAACAGCTCCGGTTTCCTGTTCCAATTCCGCGAGGCGATCGGCACGCCGGGCAACTGCCACGACCTCCCAGCCCCGTTCACGCAAAATCGCAGCACTCGCACGACCAATTCCCGAGCTCGCTCCTGTTACAACTGCACGCTTCGTCACCATAAGAGCAACGCTACCCCTCCTGTGTTACGTAACATTTCCCTCTCGTTGTTGACAACGCGAAGCGTCCGTATTGTCGTTTTTGGCCGCGACGCCCGCCGTGTGCCGATCGACAGACTTCAGGAGTCAGATCATGTCCGCACCCGAAAACTGGCGCTTCGAGACCAAGCAGATCCACACCGGCGCGCAGCCCGATCCCGTCACAAAAGCTCGCGCGACGCCGATCTACCAAACCACGTCATACGTGTTCGATAACACCGACCACGCCGCGAACCTTTTCGCCCTGGCCGAGTTCGGCAACATCTACACCCGCATTCAGAACCCGACGCAAGACGTCGTTGAGCAGCGGCTCGCGGCTCTCGAAGGCGGCACTGGCGCGCTCCTTGTCGCGTCGGGCCAGGCCGCTGAGACATTCGCCGTCTTGAACATCGCGGAAGCCGGCGATCACTTCGTCTCGTCGAGCTCGATCTATGGCGGCACCTACAACCTTTTCAAGTACACGCTTGCCAAGCTCGGCATCGAGGTCACGTTCGTCGAGAACCAGGACGACCTCGACGAGTGGCGCCGCGCGGTGCGCCCCAACACGAAGCTGTTCTTCGGCGAAACGATTGGCAACCCGCAAATCAACGTGCTCGACATCGAGGGCGTCGCCAGCGTTGCCCACGAGTCCGGTGTTCCGTTGATCGTCGACAACACGATCGCAACGCCCTACCTCATTCGTCCGTTCGAGCACGGTGCCGACATCGTTGTGCACTCAGCGACCAAGTTCATCGGTGGACACGGTACGACTATCGGCGGTGTCATCGTCGACGGCGGGTCATTCGAGTGGTCGAAGAACGTCGAGAAGTTCCCGGGACTCACCGAGCCCGACCCGTCGTACCATGGCGCAAGCTACACCGCGGCCGTCGGCGATGGCCTCGCGTACATCATCAAGGCGCGTGTACAGCTGCTACGCGACCTCGGTGCTGCTATCTCTCCCAACAGCGCATGGCTTCTCATCCAGGGACTCGAGACGCTCTCTCTTCGCATCGAGCGCCACGTGCAAAACGCACAAGAAATCGCGGAGTGGCTCGAGAGCCTCGACGACGTTGCGAGCGTCAACTACTCGGGTCTGCCGACCTCACCCTGGTATGCCGCAGCCAACAAGTACGCCCCCAAGGGGGTCGGCGCGGTGCTCTCGTTCGAGCTCAAGGGTGGTGTTGAAGCTGGCCGCGAGTTCGTGAACAGCCTCGACCTGTTCAGCCACCTCGCCAACATCGGCGACGTGCGCTCGCTCGTCATTCACCCCGCATCAACCACACACTCGCAGCTCACTCCTGAGCAGCAGCTCACATCGGGTGTCACCCCGGGCCTCGTGCGCCTGTCGGTCGGCCTCGAAAACGTCGCTGACCTCAAGGCTGACCTTGAGCAGGCGCTTGCCGCCGCTCGTCGCGTGTCGGAGGCGGCACGCGCCTAGACCCCACCTGTGCAGGGGGATTGGATGCCTCGGCTTGTGCGTCGACAGACGCTCTGGGCCGGGGCATCCGTCGTTCTCGCAAACGATGGCGTGACGTAACAGTCGTTCCGAGAGGTCTGAGACACGAGACAATAGCGGTATGGACTGGCAGACCTCCGAAGACACGGTGCCGAGCGCACCCGTCACCGAAGCCGACGCCCGGTTCTTGCTCGGACGCCCCCCGGCAACCGGGGCATGGCGTGACGGCGACGCCTCGGGCGACCGTCAATTTGCGGCTTTCAGCGGATTCCGCACCGAGGGCGGGCGTGATCTGCCGAGCTACCGCATCGCATACGAGACCTGGGGCGAACTCAATGCTGCGCGTGACAACGCAGTGCTCATCCTGCATTCTTTGACCGGAGACAGCCATGTGCGCGGCGCTGCGACTCCGGGCCACGCAACAGCAGGCTGGTGGGACGACATCATCGGGCCGGGTGCGGCTATCGACACCGACCGCTGGTTCGTCGTTGCTCCCAACATGCTCGGCGGATGCCAGGGCTCAAGCGGCCCGGCAAGCATTGGGCCCGACGGCTACGAGTGGGCATCACGGTTTCCGTACTTGACGATTCGCGACCAGGTCGCGGCCCAGATCCCACTCGCCGATGCTCTCGGCATCGCGGCCTGGGGCGCAGTTGTGGGCGGGTCGATGGGCGGCATGCACGCTCTCGAGTGGGCCATCATGGCGCCAGAACGTGTAGAGCGTCTCGCTGTCTTCGCTGCTCCCCCGCACACGACCGCCGATCAGATTGCACTCAACTCCGTGCAGCTCGAAGCGATCCGTATCGACCCGCGTTTTGCCGGCGGCGAGTATTACGACTCGGGCGACGGCGACGGCCCCCACCGTGGGCTGGCGCTCGCGCGCCGCATGGCACTGCTGAATTACCGCAGCCCCACCGAGCTCAATCAGAGATTTCAGCGTTCGTGGCAGTCCGGGGTGAGCCCGCTGGGCCACGATGGTCGATTTGCTGTCGAGTCATATCTCGACTTTCACGGCAACAAGTTCACCCGACGCTTCGATGCGAACAGCTATCTCACCCTCGTCGAAGCCATGAACTCCCACGACATCGGTCGTGATCGTGGCGGCATCAGCGATGCGCTTTCGCTGATCACGGCACAGACGCTCGTTGTAGGTGTCGATAGCGACCGCCTATTCCCCATCGATGGCCAGCACACCATCGCCCGTGGCATTTCGAACACCATCGACGGTGATAGCGCCGCTGTCATCACGAGCGACTTCGGCCACGACGGTTTCCTGATCGAGACCCCCGTCGTCGCATCGCACCTTCGCCGCCTGCTCGAGCCGTAGCATCCGCCCCCCTTTTTTGCCGCTCTGACACACCGCCGAAGGGTCGCAACACGCCGCATTCGCGCGCGCCCGGCGGAGCGTATGCGGCGTGTTGCGACCCCTCGCGAGCAGAAAACCAACGGTGCGCGCGCAGGCTATGCGGCGTTGGGGATGCCGAAGCGGGCGCGACGGGATGCCTCGACTCGGAATGCGACGACCGTCACAACGAGTCCGCCAAGAGCGAGTGCAGCTCCCACCCACGCGGGGGCGACGTATCCCCATCCAAGCGCGATGACGATCCCGCCAAGGAATGCTCCGAGACTGTTGCCCATGTTGAGCGCGGAGTGATTGAGTGCCGCCGCAATCGACTGGTTATCGCCGGCCACATCCATGAGGCGGGTCTGGATCGTCGGGCTGAGCGCCGCGCCGGTGAATCCGACAGCGAAAGCAAACAGACAGAGCGCAACGAACCATCCCGCGGTAAGAGCGAGCAGGCTCTGCACAATTGCCATGGCGATCAGGCCCCGGATAAGCCACGCTTTGAGATCTCGGTCAGCGAGGTAGCCGCCCACGATGTTTCCCACGGTCATCCCGAGACCCACGATGATGAGCACAATCGGCACGAAGCCCTCTGTCATCCCCGCAACGTCCGTCACCATCGGCGCAATGTAGCTGTATACGGCGAAGAAACCACCGAAACCAACCGCTCCGATGCCGAGTGAAAACCAGACCTGACCCACGCGGAACACGCTGAGTTCGGCTCGAAGGGTGCGTCCTGGTTGGCCAGGGTGGTACGGCACGAAGACGGCGATCGCAATCGTTGCGAGTGCGAAGATCGCCGTCACCACGATGAAGGATGCGCGCCATCCGTACTGCTGGCCCAGGTACGTGCCGAACGGAACACCCACGACGTTTGCAACTGTCAGCCCGGTCAACACGAAAGCGACGCCCTTCGCGCGCTTTCCAGGTCCGAGCATGTCAGCGGCGACGAGCGCGCCGATGCCGAAATATGCGCCGTGCGGAATGCCTGCCAAAAACCTGGAAACCGCGACCAGCTCGAAGGTGGGCGCAAGAAATGTCAGAGCGTTGAACACTGTGAGAGAGAGCGCAAGCCCGATCATCACGGCGCGACGCGGAAAGCGAGCAACGGAGCCGGCGATGGTCGGAGCGCCGACGACCACTCCGAGCGCGTAGAGCGAAACAAGCCACCCAGCTTGGCCAATGGTTTCTTCTTGGCTCGCGGCCCACTGTTCGGGGCGAAGCTCGGCCGCGATATTCGGCAACAAGCCGAGCACGACGAACTCGGTCATTCCGATGCCGAAGCTGCCGATGGCGAGAGAGAGGAGCGCCCACATCGCCGTCCTCTTCGAAAAAGTCGAGGAGGTCACTCGGTCATATTAGTGGCGCCGATGCTGGTTCAGCGAATCGATTCGAGACCCCGCAGTTATTCAGTTCGTTCGCCCTCTCCTGCGCGTTCGATCGCGTCTTCGAGCCGGTCGATTTTGGCGTCGAGCTCACCCGAATAGCCGGGTCGAATATCGGCTTTCAACACCAATGAGACCCGCGAACCATATGGCATGACGGCATCCGTCGCGGCCTTGACCACCGCGAAAACGTCATCCCATTCGCCCTCGATCTCGGTGAACATCGACGTCGTGCGGTGTGGCAAACCCGAGTCACGCACCACTTTCACCGCAGCGGCCACAGCGTCGTGAACCGAACCGGTGGCGTCTCCGCTCCCGCTCGGGGCTACAGAAAAAGCAATAAGCATGACACTCTCCTTGAAAATCAATCAGCAGAAATCAATCCGGATGCCGCGACTCGCCGCAACCGAAGTTCCGGCGCCGTGGATGCCTTCGCCAAGGCCACAACGGACCAGGCAAACAAGGCGATCAGCAGTACGTTACGGAGGGTCAGTAACCCGACAGCCACCGGATCGAGCGCCAGCACGAGGTTATACAAAATGGGGTACACCAACTGCGTAATAGCGGCGATTGCCAGCAGGCCGATGGCCGGCCCACGCCAGCGCGCACGACGGATCACTAGCCCGACGACGACCGGCGCCGCAATCCAGGCGATGTACTGGGGAGAACCGACTTTGTTGAACACGATAACGGCCAGCACCAACGCGAGCGACAGGGCCGGAAAAACCGTCGCGAACCCGGCGCCACGTCGTACTTTCCATGCGCCCAGTAGCGCTACTCCCACAACGGCTAGTGCCATCAGCGGAGTCATGAGCGCTATGACAGCGTCGACGTTGGGACCCGTAGCTTGATAGGTGAGCATGTCCGTGTCGTAGTAGATCCATGCATCGCGAGAGCCAGAGATCGCTCGCCAGAGGTAGTACGCACTGACCGGCGCTTCGATTTGGAGCCCTCGCCCGGCCTGATCTCCAATGAACCCGAAAGCGTATTTGCCTCCCCCGAACGCGAACACGACGCCGAGAATCGCGGCCGACACGACCAGCGCGCCGCCCACAACAGCGAGTCTGCGGCGAACGACGATCAGCGCCGCTGCGATGACAGCGGCTGGCCAGACTTTCATCCAGGTAGCAATCGAAAGCAACACCGATCCGAGCCAAGGTCGGCGCACGAGCCACAGCGAACCGACGATCGCCAACGGCACGGTGATGCCCTCGAGGCGATACATCCCGACAGGACCGAGCAGCAGGATGAAGGCGAGCCAGAACCATGCCGCCGAGCGGCGACCCGCTGACCTGCCGCGTCCGAGCAGAATGGCGAAAGCCGCCGCGTCGACCAGAGTGACCACGATCGCCCACGCGACGATGTAGCCGTCGATCCAGGCAAAGGCCCAGGCTGCGAGCATTGGCACCAGCGCAAGCTGCGGGTACACCCAGATCGATGTGAG
Source organism: Microbacterium endophyticum (assembly GCF_011047135.1). Classification (NCBI taxonomy): domain Bacteria; kingdom Bacillati; phylum Actinomycetota; class Actinomycetes; order Micrococcales; family Microbacteriaceae; genus Microbacterium; species Microbacterium endophyticum. The sequence continues at coordinate 556,600 of NZ_CP049255.1, forward strand.
GCCAACAATTTCGTGCCCACCGGCGCCGCAGTAGTTCGATGTGCCGAACAGCGCGCAGCCGGACCACGGCTCGTACACGAGGTACACGTCCCCCATTGCCTGGTTCGGCAGGATGAAGCCCAGCAAAGCCACAGTCAGATGGACGAGCGCGAACGCTACCCACAAGATCGCCCGCCTCGACACGTGCTCATCCTACGTGGCGAGCGACGTGGTTCTTATCGGGTCAGCAACTCCGCAATGACGGTGGGCGTAGCATCCGCCACATCCAGTGCCGTGATCGGGCCACCCTGAAGACCGAGTCGAGCGGATGCCACGGCCCCGGCGCGTCCGTGCACCCACGCGGCTGTTGCGGCCACTGCCGCAGCAGCCGCCGCATTATCTATCTGCTCGGAGTGGGAGGCCACGAGCGCGCCCATGATTCCGGCCAGTACGTCGCCGGTTCCCGCTGTCGCAAGCCACGGGACACCCGCTTCGACCTCGATGACGGCGCCGCTCGGCGAGGTAATCAGAGTCGTCGATCCTTTCAACAGCACCGTGGCGCCGAGCGCCCGTGCTGTCTGAACCGCGGCATCGGTTCGCTCAGCTACCGAGTCCCCGACCGCAGTCGGGGCGAGTCCGAGTAGCTGCCGAAGCCGGTCGTGCTCCCGCCCGTGCGGCGTCACGATTCGGGGTGCGGTCGCTCCCACCGAAAGATCTAAGGCACCCGCATCGACGACGACGGGAACGGCGCCCGAAAGCGTGCCCCGCAACGCATCGGTCTCCTGGTCACTTCGGGATGCAGCATCCGTCCCTGAGCCGATGACCCATGCCTGCACTCGACCGGCTGCGGTCACGGTTTCGGGGCGACGCGCCAACACGAGGTCGATGGCTCGCTGAGCACCGATGTAGCGGACCATTCCCGTTCCTGCTCGCCACGCCGCCTCAACTCCCAGAACCGCAGCTCCCGGATACTCGGCAGACCCGGTGCGAATTCCCACGACACCGCGCGAGTACTTATCGTCGCTGGGCACGGGGCGGCGGATCCATCCCGCTGCATCCGAAGCAGTCCACGTGCGCACCGTACTCATGGGCGCCACCATACTCCGCGGCGAACGCTCACCGTCGACGACGAGTGGCGTCCTGCACCTCGCCGATGAGTTCTTCGATGACGTCCTCGAGGAACAACACAGCTGTCGTCTCGCCGGTGCGCGTGCGTACCTGCGCGAGGTGACGCCCGGCGCGACGCATGAGAGCAAGCGTGTCTTCGAGGTCGGTTGTCTCGAGCACGGGCACCATGTGGTGGATGCGCTTAGGCGGAATCGGCTTCACGACGCTCGCGTCGGGGTTTTTCCCGCCCGTGACACGCAAGACATCCTTCAAGTGCACGTAGCCGGTCGGTACGCCCTCATCGTCAACGATCACGTAGCGGGAGAACCCGTGTTGAGCGACCGCTCGCTCGATTTCGTCGGCCGTAGTCGAGGCAGGCAACGTCACCAGGTCGGCTAGTGGGACCGCGACATCTTTCGCTTTTTTGTCGGTGAACTCGACAACAGCTGCGACCGTTCCGGCGCTGTCATCGAGCACACCCTCAATGCGCGATTGGTTGACGATCGTGGCGACCTCTTCGAGAGTGAATGTCGAGGCTGCCTCATCTTTCGGTTCCACTCGGAACAACCGCACGATGTGGTTCGCAACCCAGTTCAACGTCACGATGATCGGGTGGAAGACCTTCGAAAGCCATACCAACGGCGGCGCGAGCATGAGCACAGCGCGATCGGGCAGCGAGAACGCGAGGTTCTTCGGCACCATCTCGCCGAACACGACGTGAAGATACGAAACGATGACGAGGGCCACAATGAACGCAAGAGTGTCGACGGCACCTTCGCTCAGACCGGTCAGCGCCAGCGGGTCGGCCAACAAATGGTGGATCGCCGGCTCCGAGACGTTAAGAATCAGAAGCGAACAGATCGTGATGCCGAGTTGGCAGGTGGCCAGCATCAACGTCGCGTGCTCCATCGCCCACAGCGCCGTCTTCGCTGATCGAGATCCCTGTTCAGCCCGCGGTTCGATCTGTGAGCGTCGTGCAGAGATCACGGCGAACTCAGCACCGACAAAGAAAGCATTCGCCGCGAGTAGTACGACGAGCCAAGCTAGTCCAGCCCAATCACTCATGGCGCTCGCCCCCTTCGCTGTCGTCGTCGCCGTCGAGGTCCGTCGGCACGGCACGAGGCACGAACTTCACGCGATCAACACGGCGACCGTCCATTCGTGCCACAGTGAGTATTCCGTCGTCGATCTCGATCTCATCCCCAACGATCGGTATGCGTTCCAGCTCGCTCATGATGAACCCGCCGACAGTGTCATAGACATCGCCCGCCGGAACCTTGATTCCGCTGCGGTCACGCAGCTCATCGGGTCGAAGACTCGCCGGGAACGTGACGGAGTCAGAGCTATGAACAACGTCTGCGCGCCGACGATCATGCTCGTCGAGCACTTCGCCGACGATTTCCTCTACGAGGTCCTCGAGTGTCACGACACCTGCGGTGCCGCCATACTCATCGACGACGATCGCCATCTGGTAACCACGGGCACGCAGCTCCGAAACAAGGGCATCGAGGTGCACTGTCTCTGGCACGCGAAGCGGCTCAGTGGCGAGGGCAGCGGCCGGCACATCACGGCGTCGATCACGCGGGACGCTGATCGCGGCTTTCAGGTGCACGATACCGACGATGTCGTCCATCGACTCGTCGTAGACAGGGAAACGACTGTGGCCCGTGCGCCGAGCGAGAGCGATCACATCGTCGGCCGTATCGCCTGCGGCCACGGCATGCACGCGCGGACGCGGCGTCATGACGTCATCCGCACTCAGTCGTGCGAAGTTCAAACTGCGGTCGAGTAGAGATGCCGTATCTTTTTCGAGCACGCCGGCGCTCGCGGAGCGCCGGACCAAGCTCGAAAGTTCTTCGGCTGTTCGCGCTCCCGAAAGCTCTTCTTTCGGCTCTACCCCAAATGCGCGTAACAGACCGTTGGCGCTTCCGTTCAGGAGCCGTACTGCGGGACGAAAAACGGTAGTGAATGCCACTTGAAAGGGCATCACGAGCTTTGCTGTGGCCAGTGGCACGGCGAGAGCGAAGTTCTTCGGCACGAGCTCGCCGAGAATCATCGAGAAGGTCGTTGCGATGGCGATACCGATTACAGCGGATACCGGAGTGGTCACCGCATTCGGTAGACCCCATGACTCGAAGACCGGGCGAAGGAGGCTCGAAATTGCCGGCTCCATCGTGTAACCGGTGAGGAGCGTCGTCAGGGTAATACCGAGTTGCGCGCTCGAGAGGTGCGTCGACGTTATGCGCAACGCACCGATCGTCATCGCGAGACGAGATTCACCGGCCGACTGGCGAGCTTCGAGGTCGGCCCGGTCGAGATTCACGAGCGCAAACTCGCTCGCGACGAACAATCCAGTGCCGACTGTCAGGAGGAGCCCCACGCCGAGCATGACGTATTCCATCACGCATCACCTCCCGAGTGGGAGGCTGGTCGGTGGGGCGAGGGTCTGCAAGAAGGAGGGTCGTCCATTGTGACCGTAATTCTATGTCACTCTTTCTTTGCAAACGCCGGGCGCCGGCATTCGTTCTTCCATGGCGAAATCCGGTTTTGCGTTCACCAGCTGACGGGAAGCGCTTTGCCTTCTTCGTAACCGGCGGCCGACTGCAGCCCCACGTGAGCGCGCTCGTGGAATTCGGCGACGCTCCCGGCGCCCGCGTAGCTGAACGACGAGCGCACGCCCGACGTGATCATGTCGAGAAGGTCTTCGAGCCCTGGGCGCAGCGGGTCGAGATAGATCTTCGACGAGGATATCCCCTCCGCAAAAAGCTCCTTTCGCGCTCGCTCGTATGCGTCCAACCTTCCGAACCGGGCTTGAACCGCCTTTGTCGATGCCATCCCCCACGACTCTTTGTATGCCCGCCCGTCGGCATCGAGCAGCACGTGTCCAGGCGATTCGACAGTGCCGGCAAACCACGAGCCGATCATGACGGATGCCGCTCCCGCGGCGAGGGCGAGGGCAACGTCGCGCGGGTACCGCACTCCACCGTCGGCCCACACGTGCGCACCCCGAGCCCGGGCAGCCTCCGCAGTTTCGAGAACCGCAGAAAACTGCGGCCGTCCGACCGCCGTCATCATTCGAGTTGTACACATTGCCCCCGGGCCAACTCCCACTTTGAGAATGTTCGCGCCGGCATCGACAAGATCATTCACGCCATCGGCCGTCACGATGTTTCCGGCGACAAGCGGGATGCCGAGATTCAGATCCGCAACAGAGCGAAGTGCCGAGAGCATCCCTTCTTGATGCCCGTGAGCGGTATCGACGACGAGAACATCCACCCCGGCAGCGGCGAGCGCTTGAGCTTTCTGCGCGGCTTCGCCATTGATGCCGATAGCCGCGCCGACGATGAGGCGATTATTTCCGTCGACCGCGGGTCGGTACAGCGTTGACCGGAGCGCACTGCGCTGCGAAAGAGTGCCGACGACGTGCCCGCGATGCAAGACACAGACAGTGTCGGCTTCCGCGGCAACGATGAGGTCGAATGCCGCACGTGCATCGAGCACATCATCAGCGTCCACTGCCGGTGGACGGCCGCGCGTGAGATCGCCGAGCCGCGCGTCAGGAAGTGCCGTGCCCAACCGCGGTGCACTCACGACCCCGAGCACGTCGTCGATCGAAAGTTGCGGGATCGTGGGGTCAGCGACAACGATTGCGTAACCCTCGCTGGCGGGAAGCACGCGAGATGCTTCAGCGACTGTGACAGACGGGCCGAGCACGAGCGGAGTGTCCCACCTCACCGGCTGCGATTTCACTGACCGAATTGCGGCATCGAGTTCCTGCAGCGGTAGGTCTTGTGGCAGCACTCCGAGTCCGCCACGCCGCCCGAGTGTCGCGGCGAGGCGTGGGCCAGTCACCGAGTTCATATTCGCGGAAACCAGCGGAATAGTGGCCGTCGTTCCGTCGTGGGGCGAGAGATCGACGTCGAGTCGACTCGTCACCGCGGATCGCCGCGGAACGAGAAACACATCGGAGTATGTGAGGTCGACCTGGGGGCGTTCACCGGAGAAGTCCATGAGGCCCAAGGGTAGCCATTCGCCCTGTGCAAGAGAACGGGCAGAACACACACTGACGAGAGTTGCCGTATGCCCAGGATCGCGCCTTCAGACTGCGTTACGCTTGATGAAGTGCGTGGCGACCGACGGTGGCCGAGCACGTCTCTTCATCTATGAAAGCGGGCGATCGAACGTGTCGAGCCAAGTGACGGGCGTCGGGGTGTCGAGCGAAGGGGAGTTCGGGGCCAACGAATGGCTTGTGGACGAACTTTACGAGCAGTACAAGGTCGATAAGAACTCGGTAGACAAGGCCTGGTGGCCTGTTCTCGAGTCCTATCACCCGGTAGACCCCGGCAGCGCCTCCGCCAACTCAGGAGAGCCCAAGCCGGTCACCGCACCAATCCCGGTGATCGGTGCACCTCCCGTAGCCCGAACAACGGCAAAGCCGGCGGCGCCGCAGCCGATTCCCGCGCAAGCGCCCAATGTGCAGGCTAAGACGAGCGAGACGCCGCCTGAGCGCGAAGATTCGGTCACAGTCCTCAAGGGCATGACCAAGGCACTCGCGGCGAATATGGATGAGTCGCTCACTGTGCCCACCGCGACAAGCGTTCGCACAGTGCCCGCCAAACTCATGATCGACAATCGAATTGTCATCAATAACCACATGTCACGCACCCGTGGCGGCAAGGTCAGCTTCACTCACCTCATCGGGTGGGCTCTCATTCAAGTGTTGAAAGAGTTTCCGAGCCAAAACGTCTTCTACTCCGAAGTTGACGGAAAGCCGTCGGTTGTTTCTCCTGCGCACGTCGGTCTGGGTATCGCCGTCGATATCCCGAAGCCAGACGGCACCCGCGCGTTGATGGTACCGAGCATCAAGCGTGCCGACACTCTCACTTTCGATGAGTACCTCTCCGCATACGAAGATCTCATCAAGCGTGCGCGCAACAACAAGCTCACGGGTGCCGACTTTCAAGGCACGACACTCTCACTGACGAACCCGGGCGGCATCGGCACCGTGCACTCGGTGCCCCGCCTAATGAAGGGTCAGGGCTGCATTATCGGTGCGGGTGCTCTCGAGTACCCGGCAGAGTTCCAGGGCTCGAGTGAAAAAACTCTGACCGAGCTCGGCATCGGCAAGACGATCACACTCACGAGCACGTACGACCACCGCGTGATTCAGGGCGCAGGGTCCGGAGAGTTCCTGAAAAAAGTTCACGAACTCCTCATCGGCCAGCGCGGTTTCTACGACGACATCTTCGCGTCGTTGCGTATTCCGTACTCCCCCATCCAGTGGGCGAGCGACATCAACGTCGACATTGCAGAACGCGTTGACAAGACCTCTCGCGTACAAGAAATCATCAACTCATACCGCGTACGCGGCCACTTGATGGCCGACATCGATCCGCTGGAGTACGCGCAGCGCACGCACCCCGACCTCGAGATCGAAAACCACGGCCTCACGTTCTGGGACCTCGACCGATACTTCGTCACGGGAGGTTTCGGGGGCAAGCGCCTGATGAAACTGCGTGACATCCTCGGCGTGCTCCGCGACTCGTACTGCCGCACGATGGGCATCGAGTACATGCACATTCAGGACCCTGTGCAACGCAAGTGGTTCCAAGACAATGTCGAAGTCAAGTACCAGAAGCCCGGCCACGATGACCAGCTGCGTGTGCTGTCGAAGCTTAATGAGGCTGAGGCATTCGAGACGTTCCTGCAGACGAAATATGTCGGCCAAAAGCGCTTCTCTCTCGAAGGCAGCGAGTCTTTGATCCCGCTGCTCGACGAAATTCTGCAGGGAGCTGCAACCGAAGGCTTGCAGGGTGCAGCGATCGGAATGGCTCACCGCGGTCGTTTGAACGCGCTCACGAACATCGCCGGCAAGACGTACGGCCAGGTTTTCCGCGAGTTCGAAGGAACCAGTCAGCCGGGCAACAAGCACGGCTCCGGAGACGTCAAATATCACCTCGGCACCGAAGGAACCTTCGTCTCGGACTCCGGAGACGAAATGCCCGTTTATCTCGCGGCAAACCCCTCTCACCTCGAGACGGTCGACGGTGTACTCGAAGGAATCGTTCGAGCACGTCAGGACCGCGGTCCGATCGGAAGCTTCTCATGGCTGCCGATCCTCGTGCACGGAGATGCGGCATTCGCCGGACAGGGTGTCGTCGTGGAAACGCTCCAGATGTCCCAGCTGCGCGGATACCGCACGGGTGGCACGATTCACGTCGTCGTAAACAACCAGGTTGGTTTCACGACTCTTCCGCAAGATGGGCGCACGTCGGTCTATGCGACAGACGTCGCAAAGACTATCCAGGCGCCGATTCTCCACGTGAACGGTGATGACCCCGAAGCGGTCGTTCGTGTTGCCGAACTTGCCTTCATGTACCGCCAGGAGTTCCACCGCGACGTCGTTATCGATCTCGTCTGCTACCGACGTCGCGGGCACAACGAGGGCGATGACCCCTCGATGACGCAGCCCCTCATGACAAATCTCATTGAGGCCAAGCGTTCGGTCCGACGTCTCTACACGGAGTCGCTGGTCGGCCGCGGTGACATCACCGAAGAAGAGTATGAACAAGCGAAGCGTGACTTCCAGCAGCGACTCGAGATCGCTTTCGCCGAGACTCATGAAGCGCAAACCGGTACGTCGACGGTAGTTCCTGAACCGGAGCCGGAGAGTGACCTCGCAGGCGAGCCCGAGACCACGGGAGTGTCAGCCGAGGTCGTTCAGCTCATCGGCGACACGTTCGTCAACAAACCCGAGAACTTCACTGTGCATCCCAAGCTGCAGCAGCTTCTCGACAAGCGTCTCGACATGAGCCGAAAAGGCAACGTCGACTGGGCGTTTGGCGAGCTGCTGGCTTTCGGTTCTCTACTCGTCGAGGGCACTCACGTTCGGCTCGCGGGCCAGGATTCACGCCGCGGCACATTCGTGCAGCGCCACTCGGTGTTGCACGATCGCGCGAATGGTCAAGAGTGGATCCCGCTGGCAAATCTTGGTGAGAACCAGGGACGATTCTGGGTGTACGACTCGCTTCTGAGCGAGTACGCCACGATGGGCTTCGAGTACGGATACTCCGTCGAACGGCCGGACGCACTCGTTCTCTGGGAAGGGCAGTTTGGCGATTTTGCCAACGGAGCTCAGTCGATCATCGATGAGTTCATCTCATCGGCCGACCAAAAATGGGATCAGCAGTCGAGCGTCGTACTGCTCCTCCCCCATGGTTATGAGGGCCAAGGCCCCGATCACTCTTCGGCACGCATCGAGCGCTACCTGCAGATGTGTGCACAAGACAACATGACAGTCGCTCGCCCATCAACGCCCGCGTCGTACTTCCACCTGCTGAGACGGCAGGCTTACGCGCGTCCGCGGCGACCGCTCATCGTCTTCACTCCCAAGGCGATGCTTCGGCTTCGAGGCGCGACGAGCCCCGTCGAGGACTTCACCTCGGGGAAGTTCCAGCCAGTACTCGACGACACACGTGGTCTCGACAAGGCGGCGGTGAAGCGCGTGCTTTTGCACTCGGGAAAGATTCACTGGGATCTTCGCGGCGAGCTCGACAAGCACCCGAACGATGAGATCGCCCTCGTTCGTCTCGAGCAGTACTATCCGGCGCCGATCGCCGAACTCAACGCGATCGTCGATGAGTACCCGAACGCAGAACTGGTGTGGGTACAGGACGAGCCTGAGAATCAGGGCGCATGGCCCTTCATCGCCCTTGAGGTAGCAAAGAATCTCAGGGGTCGCACGATCCGCGGAATCACGCGTGAGGCGTCGGCCTCACCGGCAACCGGGTCACCGAAGGTACACGCGATCCAACACGCCACTCTTATGGAACAGGCCTTGTCGCTCTAAGACGAGAAGACGCCCCTAGCCGCAGCATGATCATGCTGACGCTAGGGGCGTCTCGTCGTTCAGCTAGTGATGGCTGGCTTGCGCGGCGCGAAGAGTTGCCATTACCTGATCACGCAGAGTCTCCGGAGCCGACTCTTTGCACGCTCGCGCGAGCACATCGGTCAGCGTCGTTGCGACGAGTGCTTCGTCGCGGCATGCCGGACAGTGTTCTAGATGCTCGCGAATGTCCGCGTGCTCAGTCGCGCACATCTCGTTGCGTAAATACTCTTCGAGGTCTTTCCTCGCTTTTTCACAACCGCAATCGGTCATCGTTCACTCCCAGAAGACGCGGGGACGATTCCCCGATCAGTCGCGTATTCGGCAAGAAGGTCACGCAGCATCCGCCTGCCACGATGCAGGCGGCTCATGACCGTGCCGATAGGTGTTTTCATAATCTCCGCGATCTCTTGATACGCGAATCCTTCTACGTCAGCGAAGTACACCGCAAGGCGAAAATCTTCTGGAATCGATTGCAGGGCATCCTTCACAGCTGAGGATGGCATCCGATCGATTGCTTCAGCTTCGGCGGAACGCGAACTCGTCGCTGTCGTCGACTCAGCGCCGCCCAACTGCCAATCTTCGAGGTCATCGATCGTGCCTTGGTATGGCTCCCGCTGCTTCTTCCGGTACGTATTGATGTACGTGTTCGTCAGAATGCGATACAGCCAGGCCTTCAAATTCGTCCCCTGGGTGAACGTCTTCCACGACGAGAACGCTTTCACGAACGTCTCTTGCACGAGATCAGCGGCATCTGCCGGATTCCGCGTCATACGCATTGCGGCCGCGTACAGCTGATCCATATACGGCAACGCTTGATCCTCGAACTGCATTCGCGGATCTGTCGCAGTTTCACCCTCGTCATCCATCACCGGCCAGTCTACGTCGGCAAGCTGACGCGAGAGCGTTGGCCGCTCTAGCGTTGTGATCATAGCTATCCTCCGTTCGGTGGTTCAGTAGGGTAGAACGCGATGAGCATTCACGGGTATTCCCCCGAATCCAAGTTCCCCGCACCGGATGCCTGGCGCGCACCGACCGCACCCGGCCCGCTGGAGGCGACAGTGAGCGTGCCCGGCTCGAAGTCACTCACCAACCGGGAACTGATACTCGCAGCGATTGCCGATGGCCCGAGCCTCGTGCGGGCCCCGCTTCACTCGGATGATTCCGCGCGCATGGTGGATGCGCTTCGCGCTTTGGGCGTCGACGTCACCGAGCACACCGGTCGCGGCTCCTTCGGCCCCGATCTCGCGATCACACCACGCTGGCCGCTCCGCGGCGGAGGCGTCGTCGATTGCGGCCAAGCAGGAACCGTGATGCGTTTCGTCGCAGCTGTCGCAGGCTTTGCAGAGGGAGACGTGACACTCACGGCGCACGCAAGTGCGCTCCACCGTCCGATGGGCGAAATGATCAAAGCGCTCCGTAGCGTGGGCCTCGACATCGACGATGGAGGCTCGTGGGCGCTACCGTTCACTGTTCGCGGTCACGGACAGGTGCGCGGTGGCGAAGTGACCATGGATGCCAGTGCGTCAAGTCAGTTCGTATCTGGGCTGCTGCTCGCGGCCCCCCGCTTCGACGTCGGTCTCCATTTGATTCACAGTGGCAGCCGCCTACCGAGCATGCCTCATATCGATATGACGGTCGAGACGCTGGCCCACCGGGGCGTGCATGTCGAACGCCCCACTTCCACCGAGTGGATCGTTCCTCCGATGCCGCCGCGCGCGAAAGACGTGTCAATCGAGCCTGATCTTTCGAATGCCGCACCGTTTTTGGCTGCCGCACTTGTCACCGCGGGAAGCGTCACGGTCACCGATTGGCCTGCTCACTCGACCCAGCCGGGAATTTTGTTGAGTGATCTCCTCACGAAGATGGGCGGCCGCGCATCACGTCGCGCTGGCGCACTCACAATCATCGGCACCGGACATATCAACGGGGTCGAGCTCGACCTGTCGGCGGCAGGGGAACTCGCCCCTACTCTCGTTGGGCTCGCGACGCTCGCCGACGCCCCATCGACATTTACTGGCATCGGCCATCTGCGAGGGCACGAGACCGACCGACTTGCAGCGCTCGTCGCTGAGATTCGCGGCCTCGGCGGCGAGGCCGAAGAGCTGGCTGACGGCATCAGAGTCTTCCCACGTCCGATGCACGGCGGGCTTTGGCACGCGCACCACGATCACCGCATGGCAACGACTGGCGCGCTCATCGGTTTGGCCGTTCCGGGCGTTCACGTCGACGACATCGGCACCACCGCGAAGACGATGCCGGAGTTTCCGGAATTGTGGCAGCAGCTTCTCGGAAGCATGGAGACAGGTACCGCGTGAGTTGGCTCAACGACGACGACGATGACGACGCGGCTTTCGACGAGTCATCCATCCGTATGCGGCCAAACCCCAAAGCAAACCGTCCCCGCACGAAGCGTCGCCCCGCTCATGCCGATGCGCAGAGCGCTCGCGTCCTTGGCGTTGGACGGGGTAGATACACGGTATTAGTCGCAGAAGACACCCCAGAAGAGCACGAAGTGCTCGCTGTCCGCGCGCGCGAGCTGCGCAAGCGGCCGATCGTTACCGGTGACATCGCTCGAGTCGTCGGAGACACAACGGGCGAGCAGGGCACACTCTCCCGCATTATCGGTATCGAAGATCGAAAAACACTGCTTCGGCGTAGCGCCGACGATACGGACCAGGTCGAGCGAGTAGTCGTCGCCAACGCCGACCAGATGCTCGTGGTCGTTGCGGCCGCTGACCCCGAGCCGCGCGCTCGACTCGTGGACAGATACCTCGTGGCGGCACTGGATGCGGGCATCCGCCCACTACTCGTGGTGACAAAAACAGATCTCGCCGATCCGACGGCATTCTTGTCGCACTTCGAGGGCGTTGATCTCGACGTCTTTACAAGCGCAAAAGGTGAGATGCCTCTCGAGCGAATCGGGGCCGCGATCACGGGGCATTCGACCGTATTCGTCGGACACTCGGGCGTAGGAAAATCGACGCTGGTGAATGCGCTCGTTCCGTCAGCACAGCGTGCCACGGGCCACGTCAACGATGTCACCGGTCGTGGACGGCACACATCCTCGTCGACGGTGTCGCTACGATACCGAGGCGCTGAGGGCAACGGCTGGGTAATCGATACTCCGGGCGTTCGCTCGTTCGGACTTGGTCACGTAGACCCGACACACATCATCGATGCGTTTACCGAACTCGCTGTCATCGCTCAAGACTGCCCGCGTGGATGCACTCATCTGCCGGATGCGCCCGACTGCGCACTCCAAGAGGCGGTCGCAGACGGGCGCCTCGGCCCGACTGGCGCAGCACGGTTAGATTCGCTTCAGCGCCTACTCACGACCTTCGCGACTGCGTAGCGCCCAGAGATCCGCGTCCGGCGATCGAGGAGCAGCCACCCGACGCAGATTAGGCTTGCACTGTGACGAATCTTCAAGAGGGCACTCCGGCACCCGATTTCTCGCTGGTCAATCAAGACGAAACCATCGTCTCGCTCGCAGACCTCCGCGGTAAGCGCGTGATTCTCTATTTCTACCCCGCGGCGATGACACCAGGGTGTACAACGCAAGCGTGCGACTTCCGTGACAGCCTCGCCCCCCTGCAGGCGGCGGGTTACACGGTGCTCGGAGTTTCTCGCGACTCAGCGGAGAAGCTCCGCGGTTTCCGAGAGCGCGACGGTATTACCTTCGATCTACTGAGTGATCCCGACCACTCGATTCATGAGGCTTACGGCGCATGGGGCGAAAAGAAGAACTACGGAAAGACCGTCGTCGGAGTTATTCGGTCGACCTATGTCATCGACGAGAACGGCCTCATTGAGCACGCGCTCAGGAACGTGAAAGCTACCGGTCACGTTGCGCGCTTGCGCACGATGCTCGGTATCGCTGCATAACCGCGAGTCAGAGGGATGCCGCGTCGCGGCCACGTCCGGCGCGCCACGCAACGAGGACCAGCGCGATGAAGGTTACGAGCGCCGGCAGCGCGATTCCGACTGCGACCAACGGGTGCGCAAACTCCCCCGTTGCAGCTCCGAGGGCTACCGCGAGTATCAGAAGCTGAGCAACGATACCCCCGGAACGTCCCCAGGATGCTCCGCGCGGAACGGCAACAGCGAACGCGGCAAGAGCGAATGCGCCGATCACCGTGAGTACAGCCAACGCGATAGCCGTCGTGATGGCTTCAGTGTCACCGCTGAGCATGGCAATGACTTGCCACGCTGTGAGCATCACGAGCCCGAAAGCTTCGAGAGCGAGAAGCGTTGCGGCGGTTCGAGTAATGCCGTCCTTGTGCACGTTCTCGCCTCTCTGTGTTTTGGATGCTGCTGCGACATTCTTCGCGCGAAACCCAAACGAAACAAGAGTTAACCCTTGATTCACCTTCGTGGCTGTGGGACGATGGGAAACGTCGTGTGCTCCCACAGCGGCGTGGGGCGAGCAAGAGGCTCGCGCACCACAAAAGGATATCGGACGCTGTTCCGACCCTGAAATCGCCCGTTAAATCGTCGTCTGCCCCAAGGAGCACCACTATGGATTGGCGTGACAAAGCCGCTTGTCTCACTGTCGACCCCGAATTGTTTTTTCCAGTAGGAAACACCGGGCCCGCTGTCGATCAGATCGAGAAAGCCAAGGCCGTGTGCTCTAGCTGCACCGTCACTGAAATTTGCCTGCAGTACGCGCTGGAGTCTGGACAAGACTCCGGTGTGTGGGGTGGCCTTTCCGAGGATGAGCGTCGTGCGCTCAAACGTCGGGCCGCCCGTGCCCGTCGCGCAAGCTGACCTATGCACGAGAAAGCCCCGCCGCTCATTTAGAGCCGCGGGGCTTTCTTGCGAGGTGTCCGAAGATTTGTGTCCTACGATTTGTCCCCGGCGATGTACCGAAGGGGAATATCGATCGTCACCTCGGTGCCGCTACCCATAATCGTGTGCCAGTCGATGGTTCCGCCAAGTTCACCCTGAATCAGCGTTCGCACGATCTGGGTGCCGAGCCCCCGGCCGACCTGGCCTTCCGGCAGACCCGAACCGGTGTCGCGTACGCGAACTTCGAGGCGTGTCTCGTTTCGATCAGCACTGATCTCTACGTCGCCCTCCCGGCCTGCGAGCCCGTGTTCGACGGCATTCGTGACGAGCTCGGTGAGCGCCAGTGACAACGGAGTCGCATACTCGCTGGGCAGGATGCCGAACTCCCCGGTGGTGCGCGTGCGCGCACGGGTTGTCGGGGAGGCCGCCACTTCTGCGACGAGTTTCATGACGCGTGCGAAGACATCGTCGAAGTCGACATTTTGGGCGAGCCCCTCTGACAGAGTGTCGTGAACCACGGCGATTGCAGAGACTCGCCGCATCGCTTGCGTCAACGCGTCTCGCGCCTCGTCTGAGTGCGTGCGTCGGGCCTGGATACGCAGTAGCGATGCAACCGTCTGCAGATTGTTCTTGACTCGATGATGTATCTCACGAATTGTTGCGTCTTTCGTGATGAGTTCCTGATCGCGGTGTCTAAGTTCGGTGACGTCTCGACACAAGACGATCGCGCCGATTCGGGTGCCATGATCCCGCAGTGGAATAGCGCGGAGCGAGACGGTGACGCCTCGCGCCTCAATGTCGCTCCGCCATGGCGCACGGCCGGTCGCGACCACAGGAAGCGACTCGTCGAACTGACGCTTGTCTGGGAGTATCTCCGTGATGACTTCGACGAGCGATTCTCCCTCGAGCTCGTCGTCGAAGCCCATTCGATTAAACGCCGACAGGGCGTTCGGGCTCGCGAAGGTTGTCGTGCCATCGACGTCGAGCCGGATAAGGCCATCTGATGCGCGCGGCGCACCACGACGCGGGGCGGTGGGCGCCGACATGTCGGGAAAGTCCGACGCGGCGATCATGCCGAAGAGCTCGTCTGCGCAGTCATTGAAAGTAATCTGCTGACGTGAGGGCGTCCGGGTCTCGCCGAGATTCGTGTGACGGGTCAGCACTCCGATAGCGGCTGCCGCCTCTCCCTTTCGAGGCCGGGTGCGGAGAATCGGCACAGCTCTGACTCGGGTCGGGGTTTCTTCGAACCAATCCGGAGAAGCCGAATCCACGATCTGACCGGTACGGTAGGCGTCGCGAACTTGAGTGCGCCATTGCGGGCGCACCTGATCGCCCACGATGTCGCGGTAGAACAGCGTGGCCGCACCGCTGGGGCGAGTGTGGGCTACCGCGACGAATGAATCATCTGACGTCGGAACCCATACGACGATGTCGGCGAACGCAAGATCGGCGAGTAACTGGCCGTCTCCGGCAAGACGGTGCAGCCACTCGATGTCAGCGTCATCGGAGAAGCCCTGGGCAGAGACGAGATCGCTAAGGGTCGACACGAGACCAGCCTACGTGCCCGGTGTGCATCTCACCGTCCCGCGGCAGCCGCGCGCCTCAGCGCACGTCTTGGCGAGTTGGAAGCCGAAGATGCCGCGACCACCGGTGACGACTGTGGCAATAGAGCCTCACCTGCGATGCGGCGAATGGCGTGTGTAATTGCTGATCGTGGAGCGATATCTCCTATTGCGCGGGATGCGAGCATCGCGGCATCCGCGGCTCGCGTGTCTTCCGGAATGAACCACACCTCGTGGATGCCAGCGAACCTCTCGAGCGTGCGGCGAATCTGTCCGCGCGCGTCGATTCCGAGCGCCCCTGGCCGAAGTCGATTGGCAATCGCCACGACGCGAGTGGTGCCAACCGTCGCGCGCAACTCCGAATACGCGCGCAAGAAGCGCGCAACGCCGGAGGGGTCGGCCGAAAATACGGCGACAACGACATCTGCGGCCGCAAGAGCTGTGAGTGTGGCTGCGTTTCGGCGCGGACCGTCGTGCAGGTCGCTCACGATCTCTTCATCGCGCTCCAGAGACGCCGAAACATCGATCACAGTGTGATCTGCCCAGAATCTGGATGCATGCAGCACCTGAGAGAGGCGGGATGCACTGATTTCAGGCCAGCGGGAGGCACGGTTGACCCCAGTGAGCACATCGAGACGCCCGTCGCTTCCTCCGACGCTCGTACTCACTCGCTCGAGCTCGGCGATATCGAGGCCACCGAACTCCGCTTGCCGACACGCCGCGGCAAGTCCTGGAGCCTCGTCCGACAGGCCCAGCGAAAGAGCCAAAGATGGCGCGTGCGTGTCGCCGTCGATGAGAGCGACATGCCGCCCTCCCCGAGAGAGTTCACGCGCGAGCTCGATCGATAAAACTGAGCGGCCGGGTGCACCGTGCGGGCCCCATATTGCGAGCACTCCGGGTGGAAGCCGGGGTGAACGGGCCGACTGGGGAGACTTCAGAGGTGCGTTCAAAGCTGCGACGATCTCTACAGCGCCTGCCCCGAGCTCGAGAGCTTCACCGAGCCCGAAGGCCGCAACAAGTCGGTGATCTGCCGGATCGGCACACAGCGCCACGATTCGGATCCCCGCTCTGTCACACCAACCGACGCCAGCTGCGGTCAATGTACCGGGAGATGTTTGCAATAGAACCGCATCAACGTCGGTGGGCAACGCGGCGTCTTCTGACCCTCGCCCTGCCGCATCGATTGCATCGGCTGCGCACAGCGCGACAACGTCGACACCGTAACGAGGAAGATCTTCGCTGAGTTGCTCCGCGCGCCGAGAGTCAGCTGCGACGATCACTCTCACGGCGCGGCCCCTCCCGTCGGCACAATCGATATCCGCGATTCCTGCGCGATCGCATCAAGTACATCTGCGACATCCGCCCGAGGGATCACCACCTCGACCTGTGTACCGCTTTGGCCGATGACCGCGTCCTCCTCGTCGATCAGCGCCACTATCGCGTCACCGATAAGAATTCGGGGTGCGCCGTATGCGCCCGCTTCGCTCAGCGGCGTGGCCCATATCTCGACAGTGGAACCCGTGTCTACAGTGCCGGGGATAGCGATGCTGCTCGTCAGCGTGATTGTCGTGGAGCTGGCTGTCGCTGGCGCACCTAAAGCGTTCGAGGGCACGAGCTCGCCGCTCTCGATCGTTCGAAGCGCGACCGCGTCAGCGGGCAGCGCATCGGGCGAGAGATACGCATCGATCTGACCGAGAGCGACGTCGACTATTCGAAGGTCTGATGTGTCGATCTTCTCACCAGGCACGATCGTGCGGGATGCCGCCAGCATCGGCACCGTTGTCTGAGCAGCCGCAACGACCGCCCAGACACCAGCAATCGAGAGGGCGATCAATCCGATGCCGAGGAGAAAACGGACGTCGCCCCATACACGGCGGGGACGCACCTGAGGCTGCGTACGCGAAGTCATCGCCCAATAGTGGCTGAGCTTCGCCCCAGGCGACAGCGGTTATCCACAGCACCGCGCGTGCGGACGCCGATGTCGCCTCGGACGCGGATAATGAACAACATGCCCGAATCCCCCATGCCCGGCGCGCGTTTACTCGCGCCCGCGCAGGTCGCGGAAATGCTCGCGCTGTCGGTTGACGATGTGGTTTCGCTCGTGCTCGAAGCGCGCCTGCGTGGGTCGCGAGTCGGCACTCCCGGGCAGTGGCGCATCGAGTCCGAGAGTGTCGTGGAATACCTCGACGAGCAGGCAGAGGAAGCGCGAAGAATTGCGCTGTGGCGCCAGTCAAATGCTGCGAGTTTTCCCGAACTCTGGGGTCGGGGTCACGTGAGCCGGCCGGACTGACTTGCCAAGTATGCGAGTCACGTCGAGTCGACGCGGACCCATGCTGTCACGTTAAAAGGCACGAGCCGCGCCCCGGTTACTTGGCTCTCACGTCGCGAAGTACCGCGATCATGAAGAGCAAGCTCGAGATGGTCGACGCCCGCTCGATCGATCGTTCCAGAGAGCTGCTTTCCGTCGCTGAGAGTGACCGTCACCGGACGTCTGCGCCGCATGAGGTCCCGCATGACGAAACCCCACGTCATGGTGTCTTCAAGGGCACGACGCGGCGAATCTGAATTGCGCGTCGTACTCGCCACAATCGCGCGCTCGATGCCGATCAAGGTCACCGCACTGAGGTGTATCAGGACTCCCCCGAATGTCGCGTCGTCAAGCGCAAACCAGTCAGCTCCCACGACCGTCAGCGTTCCCGAAACGTCGCCGCCTCTCGTCGAGACCCGAATAAACGCGTGCGCGGAGGCAAAAGTCCGCAGCCGATCGCGGAGTGCGATCGATGCAAGCCGCAATCTTTCGGACTCATTGTCGAGTGCTGCTCGTTCTGCTTCCTGCTCGCGGACAAATTGGTGCTCCATGTCTTCAAAGAACCGATCCCACTGCACGCATGGACACTACGACACCGGATTACGCCGCCGCCAGGGTTATTCACACATGAGGACATTCTCATTCGCGGGATGCGGCCTGCGTGCTCTACTGGGTTCACTCGCGGATCCCAAAAACTTGTGAGGCCGAAATGAGATCGAACAGTCCAGCGCGTCAGGCATCGTTGGCTCACCAAAGCATTCGTAATGCCGAGTTCTTCGCTCCCCAGCCCACGGCCACAGCGGATTTACCGGACCCAGAACCGATCGTCCGCAATCTTGCATTTGGTGTACTCGAAGTCCTCGCGGGCGTGAGGGAAAGCGAGCAGCTTGCGCGATGGATGAGCGAAGACGCTTACCGAGCCTTGCTCGTGCGGGCGAATCTTTCGACGCGGGCGCGAAGTGCTCGTGGGATCCCTGTGGTGCGACCTGTCCACACGGTGCTGAGGATACGTCACACGGCGCCAGCTGACGGCGTTGTCGAGTCGGTCGTTATCGTCGGTGGCCCGGCCCGCACACGTGCCATCGCGATTCGGCTTGAAGGCATGGATCACAGATGGCGCGCTACCTCACTCGCGCTCCTTTAAGCGCTACTGACGGTAGGACGACAAGAAGTTGCCCATGCGCTCCACGGCGTCGGTCAGTACCCTCGTCTCCGGCAGAGTCACGATCCGCAGATGATCAGGTGTGGGCCAGTTGAATCCTGAGCCTTGGACCAGCAGAACGTGTTCGGCGACCAGAAGGTCATAGACGAACTTCGCGTCGTCATGAATTTCATGAACATTCGGATCAAGACGCGGAAATGCATACAGTGCTCCTTGCGGTTTGACACATGAGACGCCTGGAATCTGCTCAAGCGCCTCCCACGCGGCATCCCGCTGTTCGTGAAGTCGGCCCGATGGTGCGATCAACGCATCGATTGATTGCACCCCCGAGAGCGCTGCCTGCACGGCGTGCTGCGCGGGAACGTTCGGGCAGAGCCGCGTAGACGCCAGCAGCGTGATGCCCTCGAGGAATCCCGCAGCGTGACCTTTCGGACCCGTCACAACGAGCCATCCCGAACGGTACCCCGCGACACGATAGGTCTTCGAAAGCCCATTGAACGTCAAACACAGGAGATCAGGCGCGATACTCGCCATCGGGATGTGCACAGCATCGTCGAAAAGAATGCGGTCGTAAATCTCGTCAGCGAGAACGAGCAGGGAGTTCTCTCGCGCAATCTGCGCAATACCCTCCAATATCTCGCGCGTGTACACGGCTCCCGTCGGATTGTTGGGGTTGATGATGACGATGGCCTTGGTCCGTGGCGTGACCTTCGCTCGAATATCCTCAAGGTCCGGTTGCCACCCATCCTCTTCGTCGCACAGGTAATGCACCGGGGTGCCGCCGCCAAGGCTCGTCATGGCAGTCCAGAGGGGGTAGTCCGGCGCCGGGATCAAGACTTCGTCGCCCTCATCGAGCAGCGCCTGCATCACCATCGTGATGAGCTCGGATACGCCGTTACCGAGGTACACATCATCGGGCCCGAATGGTGGGAATGATGCATCTTGCTCATACCGGTACATCACCGCTCGGCGTGCCGACAAGATCCCACGGCTGTCGCTATACCCGTGGGCGCTCGGCACGGCTTCGATCATGTCGCGCACGATCTGGAAAGGCGCCTCGAAGCCGAACGTTGCAGGGTTCCCCGTGTTGAGCTTGAGAATGTTGTGGCCGGCGGCCTCAAGCCGGTCAGCCTCAACAAGTGCCTGTCCTCGAATTTCGTAGAGGACATCCTTCAGTTTGCTCGACTGATCGAGGGTGCGAAGCGGGGTCATCCGATCAGGATATCCCCGCTTCTACCCAGCCAATCGACAGCGGGTGGCTACTTCTTCTTTTTGTCAGACGCCCGGCGCTGCGCGCGGTTCTGCGCCGCTGGCGCCGCAGCCGGGGCATCCGTGGCCTGCCCGAAAGCTCCGCGGGCGGCTTCTGGCCCACTTGGCGCAACCGGGGAAACGGATGCCGCAGCTTGCTGCCGAGCACGGTTTGTCGCAGCTTTCTGGACCTGACCGCGGTCATTTCGCACCTCGACCTCGCCGGCGTCATTCGCTGCCGAGTACTCGAGACGCTGGGCTTCGACAGGAGGTACAGCGAGCCCCTTGGCTTCAACCTCAGTGTGCTCGCCGTCAGGACGGCGGACTTCGACCTCGAGGTTGTAGAGGAAGCCGACGGACTCTTCCTTGATCTGCCCCATCATCGACTGGAACATCTGGAAACCCTCGCGCTGATACTCGATCAGCGGATCGCGCTGGGCCATTGCGCGCAGACCAATGCCGTCCTTGAGGTAGTCCATCTCGTAAAGGTGGTCACGCCAGCGGCGATCCAGCACCTGGAGCACAACACGTCGTTCCAGCTCGCGCGTCGCTGCTTCACCCAGCGTCTCTTCGCGCACTTGGTATGCAATCTTGGCGTCGGACTGAAGCTCTTTCTTGAGGCCCTCGGGCGTCACGCGACCCTTCGATCCGGACTCAGCAATGACCTCATCAATCGTCACGCTGACGGGGTAGACCGTCTTCAGCTCTGTCCACAGCGCGTCGAAGTCCCAGCTCTCAGTGTGACCGCGTCCGGTGTGGTCATCGACGATTCCCGCGATCGCATCTTCTATGAAGTGCTGCACGCGGTCCGCGATGTCGTCACCCTGCAGCATGTGGCGTCGGTCGGTGTAGATCGCTTCACGCTGTCGATTGAGGACGTCGTCGTACTTGAGAACGTTTTTACGCACTTCGGCGTTTCGCGACTCAACCTGGGTCTGAGCGCTGCGGATCGCACGGCTCACCATGCCAGATTCAATTGCGACGTCATCGGGAAAATTGGTCCGCGCGAGGATGGCCTCGGCCGCTCCCGACTGGAAGAGGCGCATCAGATCGTCAGTGAGGGAAAGGTAGAAACGGCTCTCTCCCGGGTCACCCTGACGGCCCGAGCGGCCACGAAGCTGGTTATCGATACGACGTGACTCGTGACGCTCGGTTCCGAGGACGTAGAGCCCACCGGCCTCGACGACCTTGGCAGCCTCAGCGGATGCGATTTCGCGAGCCGCTTCGTAGACGGCATCCCACTCAGCCTCATACTGCTCAGGGGTTTCGACCGGGTCGAGGCCCTTGGCCTTCATCTCTTGGACCGCGATGAATTCGGCGTTACCACCGAGCATGATGTCGGTACCGCGACCCGCCATGTTCGTCGCAACAGTGACGGCATTCAAACGACCCGCGCGAGCGACGATCTCGGCTTCACGTGCGTGGTTCTTTGCGTTGAGCACTTCGTGCTTGATGCCCTTTTTCGCAAGCGCGCGCGAGAGGTACTCGCTCTTTTCGACGCTCACTGTACCCACGAGAACGGGCTGACCCGTCGCGTGGCGCTCAGCGATGTCTTCGACAACCTGCGTGAACTTGGCCTGTTCGTTCTTGTACACGAGGTCGGCTTGGTCTTTACGGATCATTGGTTTGTTCGTGGGGATCGTGACGACACCGAGGTCGTACGTCGACATGAACTCGGCGGCTTCGGTTTCGGCAGTACCCGTCATACCCGACAGCTTCGAGTACAGGCGAAAGTAGTTCTGCAGGGTCACGGTGGCGAGGGTCTGGTTCTCCGCTTTCACGGGAACACCCTCTTTGGCTTCAATCGCCTGGTGGATGCCTTCGTTGTATCGACGACCGGCAAGGATGCGGCCGGTGTGCTCGTCGACAATCATCACTTCATCATTGATGACGACGTAGTCGCTGTCGCGCTTGAACAGTGCAAGAGCCTTGATCGAGTTGTTGAGGAACGAAATGAGCGGCGTATTGGCGGACTCGTAGAGATTGTCTATGCCGAGGTAATCCTCGACCTTTTCGATACCCGGTTCGAGTACACCGATGGTGCGCTTCTTCTCGTCGATCTCGAAGTCGACTCCGGGCTCGAGGGTGCGGGCGATTCGCGCAAATTCGGTGAACCAGCGGTTGGCCTCGCCCGACGAGGGCCCAGAAATAATGAGCGGCGTTCGTGCCTCATCGATGAGGATCGAGTCGACTTCGTCAACGATCGCGTAGAAGTGGCCTCGCTGCGTGAGGTCTTCTTTGCGCCAGGCCATGTTGTCTCGAAGGTAGTCGAAGCCAAACTCGTTGTTTGTGCCGTATGTGATGTCGGCTTCATACTGCTGGCGGCGCACATCGGGGGTCTGTCCCGAAACGATGGTGCCAGTGGTCATTCCAAGCGCACGGTACACACGGCCCATGAGATCTGCCTGGTAGCTCGCGAGAAAGTCGTTAACCGTGATGACGTGGACGCCTTCGCCTGCGATGGCGTTCAAGTATGCGGGGAGCGTGGCGACGAGGGTCTTACCCTCACCGGTGCGCATCTCTGCAATATTGCCCAGGTGGAGCGCCGCACCACCCATGATCTGCACGTCGTAATGACGCTGGCCGAGCGTGCGCTTGGAGGCCTCACGCACTGCTGCGAAAGCTTCCGGCATGAGCTTGTCAAGCGTCTCGCCTGCTGCATAGCGCTCACGGAGCTCGGCTGTTTCGTTTCGCAGCTCGTCGTCGGTGAGGTGCGTGTATTCCTCTTCGAGCGCATTGACAGCCTTGGCTACCTGCTGCAGGCGTCTCAGCAGGCGTCCTTCGCCGGCTCGGAGCAGTTTCTCGAGAGGGTTGGCCACGGAGCATCTCCATCTATCGGGTTTGGCGTTTGGCGCGCCGCATCCCGGGCACTCAGCACCCAGGCATACCCGGCTATGTTATCCGCCCGTGACCTTGGAGCGCACTGGGTACTGAAGATAAGGTCACCTAGCCGTACCCACAATGGTGCTCTCGTCTCGAAAATCCGCGAGTTTCCGACCTATGCGCTCATAAAATTTGCACAGCAAAGGGCAGGGCGTGGGTATGTCACGGCGACGTAGAATTAGAGGATGGCCGGGCTCTGGGGCAAAAGAAAACGCGAACAGCAATCGGAACTGGCTGCGCGTGACGCCGACCTCGCGCGAAACGCGCAAAAGGCTCTGGTGTCCGCGGACGAGCGAGTACGTACCGCGACCGACGAACTCGCGTTCGCCGAAGCG
Organism: Microbacterium endophyticum; assembly: GCF_011047135.1. Taxonomy (NCBI): domain Bacteria; kingdom Bacillati; phylum Actinomycetota; class Actinomycetes; order Micrococcales; family Microbacteriaceae; genus Microbacterium; species Microbacterium endophyticum. The sequence continues at coordinate 579,860 of NZ_CP049255.1, forward strand.
GAGCTCGGAACGCGGGCGACATCAGATCTACACGAGGCGTTGGATGCCGTGCGCACCCATCTGGGCGAAGCTTTCCAACTACATCAGCTCAATCACGATGAGATTCCGGATACCGCTGAAGAGCTGCGCACCCGAAACGCTCGAATCGTTCAGCTCTGCGAATGGGCCGAAGAGGTTCTCAACGACCGCACTTCGGCGCTGTCCGACGACATCGACCGCGTGCGCCGCGCACCGGAGGTGCTTGCTCAAGTCCACAGCGATGCTGCTGCACTTCGCACACGCGTGCCCCACGCCCAGGAGGTTATCGATCGCCTCGCAAGCCGGTACTCGCAGAGCGCGCTTCGACAGGTAGAAAACAGTGCGCGAGAAGCCGCACACCTGCTGGATTTTGCGGAACACAGCGCTGACGTGTCGACAAGACGGCGCGAGAGCGGGCGGGGTGAAGAGGCTACTCTCGCGCTTGACACGGCAACCGAGTCGGTGCGCCGAGCCGCGACGCTTCTCGATGGCGTAGAAGACTTCGAGATAGAGGCTCTGCGAGCAGAATCCACGCTCACGGAGGTCATTGCAGACTCGCGCTCCGACCTCATGGCGACAGCGCGTGTCCCCTCGAGCGCAGCTGTTGTCTCTTCGGCAGCAGCGCTTGAAGCTGCGCTGGCCGCATTGCCGCCTGCGGGCGCCCTCGCCGATCCCTTTGCCGAACTTTCGCGGCTCCGCGATGCAAACTCGGCGCTCGACACCGCGGTCGCCGCTGCTGTACGTCGCGCCGAGAAACCGCTGCCGTCACCCGAACAGGTCAGGCACGCCATCGATGACGCCGACCACCAGATCGCAGTAACCCGTTCGGTGATTTCAGGCCACCGCGGCTGGATCGGCGCGGATGCACGCACGCGATTTGCTGAGGCGGAGCGAGTACGCGGAGAAATCGACCTGCTGCCGGACGACGACGACGCACGTGAGCCAGCGCTCCAATACGCACGACGCTCCAGCTCGCTCGCGAGCGAGGCTCTTGCACTCGCCCAGCGTGATATCGATTCTTCACGTCCGCAAGACCCCGGTGGGTGGAACGGACGCGGGTCCGGTGGTCGCGGCGGAATGGGCGGTGGCGACATCATGGGTGGGCTTATCGGCGGGGCGCTCTTGGGCGGTCTGCTGGGCGATATGTTCGACTGAAGACACCACGGCGAATACGACGACGCCGAGTCCTCCTCGTGCGGGGAGGACTCGGCGTCGTCGTATTCGCGGCTAAGACGCTAGCTCGCTCAAATCTTCGGGCGGTGCTTGAGCCAAGAGTGAGATGACGCCATAGTCCCAACCTTTGCGTCGGTACACAACGCTGGGGTGATCGGTTCTGGCGTTGATAAAGAGGAAGAAGTCGTGACCGACGAGCTCCATTCGGTCCACCGCTTCTTCGACGGTCATCCACTCAGCGTCGAAATCCTTCGTGCGGATGACGACAGGGGTGTACTCCTCCTCGGCTTCTCCATGCTGAACTGGTACTTCGCCGGTAGCAACCGCGCGGAGGACATCAACCGATGCCGGTTCGACGTCGATCCCCTCGAGCTGACCGCTCCCCTTTTCGTAGTGCGCACCGCGAGGGTGATTACGCGCGTCAACGCGCTTGTCTTTTGCGCGCCGAAGTTGTTCTGCGAGCTTGTCGACCGCCATATCGAGAGCGGTGAACTTGTCGCCGTCTACGGCCTCCGCGCGAACAACGGGACCTTTACCGGTGAGGGTCATCTCCACAGTGGAATCTTCCATTCGGCCCTGATGATAAGCACGATGGGTGACCTTGACTTCGAGCAGCTGCGCTCGAGGTGCGAGGGTCTCTATACGGGCGGTCTTTTCCTCAACAACAGAGCGGAAGCGATCTGTAATTCCCACTCCCACGCCGACGATGTTGGTATCCATCTTTGACCTCCTTGTTCCGGTCTGCCCGGTCAAGGGCAGACCATCAGTCGCCTTGTCCTCACACCGTAACCCCGACAGCGCCCGCTGTCACCTACCAACTCGCTTTGCATGTTCCCCCTCGTTCCATTTCGGCGTCGCGGCGACAGTCGCGGCACCCAGAGGAATACCGCCGGCAGCGCGGATGGCGCGGGCACCCTCATCGAGAGTCGCGCCGCTGGTGACCACGTCGTCGATGAGCAACACGCGGGTGCCCGCAGCAGTGCTTGCTCGCATGCTGTCGCTGACATTACGCTGCCGTTCATCCCGTCCGAGCTCTCTCTGATCGACGGTTGCACGTGTGAGTTGAAGGATCCGGCGCGGGGCCAGCCCCGCGCACTTGCCGATCATCTCCACCACGCGAAAACCTCGTCGCCGCATCGCTGCACGGGAGGTGGGAATGGGGACGATCACGACATCATCTGGAGAAGTACCGGCCGACAGGGCACAAATGTCGTCGACGGCATGTCGCAGCGCCGGCGCGAGAGCTCGAACGAGTGTTGCTGTCTTTCCCTCTTCTTTTACCGCACGGACGATGCGGGCACTCACGCCGGCAAACGCGAGCCCGCTGCAGACACGCATCCCGCTAGCCGTCTCTTGAACGATTGGCTCTGGAAGAAGTTCTGCTCGACACAGGTCGCAAAGCGCGACATCGTGCAGCCCACATCCCGCACACTCGATGGGGAACAAAAGGGTAAGAGCATCAGCGAAAGCGCGCCGCATGGAGTCAGAGATTTCGATAGGTGCCATGGCGTCCATCGTCGAACTCGCTCCACGCTCGCGTGAACCCCTCACGTACTCCTGTGCGCACCCGGAGCGCTACTCTTCACTGTGGAGGGCTAAGACGAGGGCAAACCCTGCTGGGTCGCGAGGACACTCACGCCGGATGCCGACGATACCCAGTTCGTTCGACGCACATACAACTCTCCGTCAGCGCCGAGCAATCTGACGAGGCCAGGTTGATTCGCACCCGCGAGAGAGATAACACCGGGTGGGGCGCTCGTCGTTGTGGCTATCCCACCCACGGGCTGTTGAGTGAACAGCACTCCATCTGAATCTCCGCTCAAAACCCCCAGCGTCGAACTATCAAGCCAACCGACATCGATTCCGATCTCATCGAGCGTTGTCACAGCAAGCGCGTCCCCGAGACGCTCAGGCACTCCATCTGATGACCTCACGACGCCCGCGACCCACACCGACCATCGACCGTTCTCAGACACAAGTGCGGCCATTCGCGTACCGTCACGGGAGATTTGCATCGCCGTGATCTCCGTCGCCTCGGGCCATGCCGTCGCGATCTCAAACGAGTTTCCGTCGACGTCCACGGCGATCACAGCGTTGGGCTGATCGCGGGGAACGGACCAGATGTAACCCTCGGGGTCGATCGTCGGATCGATGACTCCTGCACGGTCATCGACGTCCTCGGCGGCCGCGTTCGCATCGACACGTACGACGACGACGTCGGTGGTGAGGACAGCAGCGCTCTTTTGATCAGCAGCCGTTTCGATTGCTTTCGCATCGACATCGGCCATCGCGTCCGAGAGCCCTTCTACTGGCGTCACATCACTGCCGGCAAGGAATCCAAATCCCGACTCGGTCTGCGCGAGTGGCCGCGCGTCCACGCGTGTCGATCGATATGTTGCAGGCTCCACGGTCAGCGGCGAGCCGCTGACGAGCATCTGCACGCCGGTGACGCCAGCACTTGCGAGGCTTTCTGAAAGCTGAGTCTGCATGCGGGAGAGTGTGTCGGTCGGGACCGAGAGCGCCGTCTCGGTGAGCTCGACCTGCGCGACGCCATCCACTTCTGGAACGGAGGGGAGCGCCTCGACGTTCTCGGGGAACGCCGAAACCACCGACCCCGAAAGCCACGGTGTCGGTGAACCATCAATGAGCGCGTCCGCTATGCGTGTCGCGGCGTTCAGAGTTGGGAACCAACGGATGTCCGGCACGAGATACTCCCATGTCGGGTCGAAGTACATGAGCGAGTACGAGTGGAAGACGCTCGAAAACTGGTCCTCGTCCAGCACGACGCCATCTGGCGCTTGAGAAATGCGCCACTCCCCGCCTTCTTTTTCAAGAGTGAACGGCAGAACCGCTGATCCGCCATCAGTGGTCTGATAGACGCCACTTTCATCGACTGTCGCTGCGGTTTTCACTGTCAGCGTGACGGACTCGGGAGAAGCGTCAGTGTACTTTCGCTCGCTCAACACATCGACCGTCACACCCGCATCGGGCTGCCAGTCGTTTTGCGCGGATTCCGAAAGAAACAGTCGGGCAGTCGCCCAGTTCTGACGCGGCCCCGAGCCCGCACGAATGAATCCGTCGACAATCTGCTCAGCGGTCGCACCCGGCTGTGGCGGGTCTACGACGAACGAGAAGTCTGGGACGGTTTCTTCGCCGGAGGCGGGGAGGCCAGGATTGACCGTCCCGCTCGTCGGAAGCCCCGCGCACGCCACGAGTGCCAGAGCACACAGCGTGACAAGTGACGCGTACAGCGCTCGTATCACTCTCATGATTCCTCCTGGGGGCGGGAAGGGAGTTCGATCGGCTGTGTGAGCCCGAGGTCATCGAAAGACATCGCTTCCTCGCCGGGATCTGGTGTGATCGGAGGCGTACCGACAGTGTGATGACCGTGTCTCGGGAGTGTGAGTACGAAGTTCGTTCCGCGGCCCAACTGCGACCAGACCGCGAGAGTGCCGCCGTGCAAATGGGCATCACCGAGGGCGATAGAAAGACCAAGACCGGTTCCCCCGATCGTGCGTGTACGCGAGGGGTCAGCGCGCCAGAATCTATCGAACACTCGTTCCACCTCGTCAGGCGACATCCCGAGCCCGTAGTCACGAACCCCGAGCGCGACGGCATCCTGATTACTGTCGATGGTCAACACAATTGGACGACCCTCGCCGTGCTCGATGGCATTCCCGAGCAGGTTACGCACGACGCGGCGCACACGTCGCGGATCCATATCGACCGGGGAGTATCCACCCGGCGCGACGACTCGGATGTCGCTGCCGTGCTGTTCCGCAAGTTGATGCATAGATTCGACCACGTCTTCAGCGAGGTGCGCCAGAGCGGTGGGTTCCAGCTCGAGCTGAACGGAGCCAGCGTCGTACCGACTGATCTCCAACAGATCAGTCAAGAGCACTTCGAAGCGCTCCACCTGCGCGTGCATGAGTTCAGCCGCGCGTGAAGTTGCCGGGTCGAATTCCGAACGGCGATCGTTGAGCATATCGGCGGCCAACCGAATCGTTGTCAGGGGTGTGCGAAGCTCATGCGATACGTCGGACACAAAGCGCTGCTGCACGAGAGAGAGTTCCGCGAGTTCCTTTATCTGCGACTCGATACTGTCGGCCATCGCGTTGAAGGAACGTCCAAGAGTGGCGAGTTCGTCATCGCCGTGAACGCCTATGCGTACCTTCAGATCGCCCGCAGCCAGTTTGGCGCTCGTCTGTGCGGCCTCACCGATCGGGATCGTCACTGAGCGCAAGACGAACCACGAAATCCCTCCGATCAGAACAACGAGGACCATCCCAACGAGCCAAAGGATGCCCTGAACGAAGCCAAGGGTGTTTTGGGCCGCACTGAAGTCGTAGGCGAGGTACAGCTCGTACGCACCGACTCCGGGCAGATCGAGCTGTTGGCCGACCACAATCCCGGCAGTCTCGTCACCGTTGCTTTGTAGAACGGGAATTGATTGCCACCACTGCAGCTCCGCATTGCTCTGTACGCGCGCCCTCATCTCTGGCGATATGTCGCTATCGAGAAGTCCGCCCGATGTGAACGACTGCGGGGCGAGAGAGGATGGCGCTGTGTCCGTTCGGAGCACGGCAATCATGCCTGTTCCTGCTTGCCGCGCAAGAATCGTCCGGACGTTGCTCATGACGTTGCTAACCTTTGCGCTGTCACCCTCGGCCTCGGCTGCATTGAGCGTCGTCTGCGCCGAAAGCGTTGCGCGCTGTGCATCTTCGAGGGCCTGATCACGTCGCGAGGCGAAGAGGTCGTCTTGAATGGCAAGAGCCATCCAGACGCAGGCGACAAGAATCGCGAACGCGGTCAATACGATAGTGATGACGAGCGTGCGAAACCGGAGTGATCGTCGCCACAATCGCGACAAGGTTTCTGGCCAAGTGCGCGCGTCTTGCAGTCCGAACACCCAGCGAGCGCGGGATGTTCCGGCGCGTGGGGTGCTCATTTCATGCTCACACCACGGCGCCAGCGCGGTAGCCCACGCCGCGGACCGTCGTCACGATCTTGGGATTATCGGGGTCGAGCTCCACCTTTGCGCGCAAACGCTGAACGTGCACATTCACAAGCCTCGTGTCGGCCTTGTAGTGATATCCCCACACTTGTTCAAGCAGCATCTCTCGGGAAAATACCTGCTGAGGCTTCAGCGCAAGCGCAACGAGAAGCTCGAACTCCAAGGGGGTGAGAGCGATTGACTCTGTTCCCCGGCGCACTTCATGAGCGGCGACATCAACTGTCACGTCACCGATGCGAAGTGTCTCCGCGGGTTCTTCCGACGCGGGGCGAAGCCGCGTACGAATCCGCGCGACGAGCTCTTTCGGGTTGAACGGCTTGACGATGTAGTCATCGGCACCGGACTCAAGTCCTTTGACGACATCGGCGGTGTCGGTGCGCGCGGTGAGCATGATGATGGGGACACCTGACTCAGCCCGGATCTCGGTACATATTTCTATGCCGTCCATACCCGGGAGCATGAGATCGAGAAGGATGAGGTCGGGTCGTTCCTCCCGCCAGATGTCCAGTGCTTTTGCTCCGTCTGCGCAGAAGGCAGTTTCGAAGCCTTCGGTTCGCAGCACAATGCCGATCATCTCGGCCAGCGCGGTGTCGTCGTCGACGACGAGGATGCGTGAGGTCATGAGAACGCGTTCGTCCTTTGAGTCGGGCTCGACGGCGGCTCCATGCCACCTGGTCGTGCGCTCCGGCTAGCGTAGTCGACACTGCGCAAACCTGCGGGAACCAAGCCGGATTCGTATGACACGATAGAAATTCCAGTTGCACTGCTCGAGGGGGAACTGCCACCGTGACATCTCCGTCTGGAAATGCCAACCACGCCTGGACCCCGGCATCGCGGCCGGGGATCATCCCCCTGCACCCGTTGTCGTTCGGAACGATTCTCGGAAAATCGTTCGTCGCACTCCGACACAACCCGCGCGTCCTGCTCGGATTCGCGCTGTGTGTGCAAGTTGCTGCATACCTGATCGTGAGCGTAGCGATCGGTGGCATCGCAATCGCATCGTTCTCTCGTCTCGATACGATGCCGATGGGCGACGACTACTGGGCAGTCTTCTGGGGCTCCACCGCGATAACCGCTGCCGCAGGTGTCGTTCTCGGACTCGCCGCCGGTGCCCTCAGCGTGGTCGTGCAAGCTGTTGTGGTAGCCGAGGTCGCGTACGCCGCAGTGGCCGAAAAACGCACGTTGCGCGCACTTTGGGCACAGATAAAGCCCGTTTTCTGGCGACTCATCGGTTACGCTGCCCTCGTTTCCGGTGCGTTCCTCATCGTGTTCGTCGCTCTCGCCGCGGGAATCACAGCGCTCGGATTCGTCCTCCTTCCGCTCTCGATAGCACTCGGCGTCGTGCTGATTCTGGCTGCGATTCCGCTTTGGTTGTGGCTGAGCACGAAGCTCGTTCTCGTGCCGGCGGTCATCATTCTCGAAGACATGACGGTTCGGGGCGCCATTGCTCGTTCGTGGCGACTGATTCGTGGGCGGTTCTGGTCCGCTCTCGGGATTATCGTCGTGGTTTCGCTGACGTTTGCAGTGCTCGCACAGGTCGTGACAGCCCCGTTCTCGATCATTCAGGTTGCGATTTCGACGATTCTCTCCCCCACGGGCGAAACGGATGTCACCGCTATCATCGCCATCATCGTGTCGACGGTTCTCGCACAAGCGCTTTCCGTGCTGGTCCAATCCGTTGCTCTCGTGGTTCAATCGACCGCGGCGTGCCTGATCTATCTCGACGTGCGAATGCGCCATGAAGGCCTGGACCTCGACTTGCTCGCATACACCGAACGGCGAGACAACGGCGAGCGAGAGCTTGCCGACCCTTTCCGCCAGAACGTGGGACGCGTCCTCCCGCGCGCGACGCCCGCGACAGCGTATGGCACCCCGGTGCTGCCGCCGCCATATATTCCGCCCGCGGCCCCTACCGCGACCGGCTCGGCTTGGACTCCGCCGGGCGCCGTGTCGTCCAGCGTCACGCCTCCGGTAGAAAACGGGCCCCCTCACGCATGACGACGTTGCTGACCGCAGTTCCTCTCATCCCGGACGGCGATGAAGCTCGCGGGTGGGCTGAAGATGAACTCAGCCGGAGCGCATACGAAATAGCGCGGCCCACGGCCTTCGACCGCGCCGTCAGCGGTTTTGTAGATTTTGTCGAGAGAATCCTCAACACTGAAGTTTCAGGTGGTTGGGGACGAAGTCTTGCCATCATCGCTGTCCTGGTTGTCATCGCGCTGATTATTGTGGGGTTTCTCATCTGGGGCCGCCCGCGAGCTCGGGTGCGCGTCCACCCGCACACTGCCGAACTTTTCGGGGTCCGGGAGACGCGATCAGCGGCAGAACTTCGAAACGCGGCACAGGATCTCGCTTCAGAGAAAAAGTGGAGCGAAGCGATCGTTGTGCGTTTTCGCGCCCTGGCGCTTTCCCTCACCGAACGCGGATTGATCGAAACGCCGCCGGGAACCACCGCTCAGGGATTCGCGCGCCGAGCTGCGCGAATAGTCCCCTCACACGGAAAAGCTCTCGTTCACGCAGCAACGCTCTTCGATGACATCCGCTACCTGCGACGAAACGGCGAGGAGCGCCACTACGCGCAGCTCGCGGAAATTGATGAAGCGCTCGCTGCTGAAGCACGAGTCACAAGGTGAGGCAACTGTTGCGCTCCCCCGCAGCGCGGTCACGCCGAGGTCGGGTGATCGGATGGATCGCCATCGTACTTGTGCTCGTGGTAACCGCGATTATCGGCGCCGCCGTGACGGCCAACATCGGATGGAGCGCCCGTGGCGCATTCGATCCGGAGTCGCCGGGCCCGAACGGCGCTCAAGCGATCGCCGAGATATTGAAGGATCAGGGCATTAGGGTCGATGTGGTGCGCACCTACGACGATGCGCTTGCAGCGGTCAGTGACGATGCCGTCACTCTCGTTCTCCCGGATAGCCCTCTTCTCGAAGATGATGACCTCCGAGAGCTCGCCGACAGTGCTGACCGAGTCGTCGTTCCGAACATCGGTTCGCGCGGCCTGCGTGTTCTCTTTCCAGGTGCTGAGTCCGTGGGTTATGGCGACTTCGCGCCAGTCGCCGCCGCCTGCGATAGCGACATCGCAGCGCGCGCCGGTGCGGTGGTCGTGGGCAACGAGTTCTCGGTCCCGGCGAGCGCCGCGGGGTGCTACCCCTCTCACGGCGGATTCGGCCTCCTGCTCGGTGACGGCATTTCAGCAATAGATGGCACAGAACTTTTCACCAACACCTATCTCGCCGAAAACGGCAATGCGTCTCTCGGACTGCAACTCCTCGGGTCCCTCCCCACCGTGGTTTGGTACGTTCCGTCGGCTGACGACCAGCGCGGTAACGCAGCCCCTGAGCTCGGGGATCTCACGCCTGGGTGGGTCACGCCCGCGATGACGCTCTCGATCATCGCCACGATTGCCGCCGCTGTGTGGCGTGGGAGAAGATTCGGCCCGCTTGTCGCGGAGCGTCTTCCGGTCTCGGTGCGAGCGAATGAGACGACAGAAGGACGCGCTCGACTGTACGGGCGCGCACGCGACGCCGGCCACGCCGCCGATCAGATTCGCTTGGGTGCTCTCGCTCGCATTCGGCGCCAGTTGTCGCTCGGCAAGGGGGCCACAACGCAAGAGATCTCGGATGCCGCCGCCACCCGAGCGGGTATGGATACGCAGCGGGTTCGCGGCATCCTGTTCGAATCGGTCCCTCACACTGACCGCGAGCTCGTTGAGCTCGTTTCGCAGCTCGACGCTGTGGAAGCTGCCGTTGTCGCCGCTTCCCGCCCGGAAAGGAACTCTCAATGACCGGCACTCTTCCCTCAGACAGTGAACTGCGCGATGCGATGCATCGCGTGCGTCAGGAGATCGGCAAGGCCGTCGTCGGACAGGATGGCGCGATCACAGGGCTTTTGATTGCTCTCCTCGTTCGCGGTCATGTGCTTCTCGAGGGTGTGCCCGGCGTTGCTAAGACCCTGCTTGTGCGCACCTTCAGTCGCACGGTCGGCCTCGAGACGAAACGCATCCAGTTCACGCCAGACCTCATGCCGGGGGATGTCTCTGGGTCACTCATCTACGACTCGCGTTCAGCAGAATTCGAGTTTCGCGAGGGACCGATTTTCACACATATCCTGCTTGCAGACGAGATCAACCGCACACCACCGAAAACACAGTCAGCGCTGCTCGAAGCCATGGAAGAGCACCAAGTGTCGGCCGACGGTGTCACTCGCGCGCTTCCCGATCCATTTCTCGTCGCCGCGACGCAGAACCCTGTCGAGCATGAGGGCACCTACGGGCTCCCCGAGGCCCAACTCGATCGATTCTTGTTGAAGCTGATCGTTGACGTGCCCGGTCGTGATGCCGAGATCGATGTGCTCCGTCGCCACGCCGAGGGCTTCCGTGCTGGCAGTCTCGCAGCCGCCGGCGTTGAAGCCGTACTCGATACGGGGCATCTCGAACACGCTCAGCGAGCCGTCGAAAACGTCGCCGTTACCGCTGATGTGCTCGCCTACATCGTCGACCTCGCCCGCGCGACTCGCGAGTCACCCTCGGTGCAACTCGGGGTGAGCCCTCGTGGAACCACAGCTCTTCTCTCGGCGGCCAAGGCTTGGGCCTGGCTAAGCGGGTATGCCGCTGTTACTCCTGATCATGTTCAGACGATGTTGGTGCCGACGTGGCGTCATCGCATCAGACTCCGGCCCGATGCCGAGCTCGAAGGCGTGTCGATTGATGCCGTGCTGAATGCGATCGTGCAGCAAACCCGCGTACCGATCTAATAACACCGTGTACCTTTCTGGACGAATCGCCGCAGCCATAGCCGCCGGCATCCCGGTCGTCGTCTTGGCGACGGCGGCAGGGTTCAATGCGTGGGCCGCGACCAGCGCATGGCTCTTGCTATGCATTCTCGTGGTGGCGGGTGATGTGATCAGCGCAGCAAACCTTCGCGCCGTGCGCGTGCAGCGGAAAGCACCCGCACGCGTGCGGCGAGATATCCGGGCAGAGACCGAGCTTGTGCTCACTAACAATGGCACCCGGATTCTGCGTGGCCTCGTCAGGGACGCATGGCAGCCGACGGCCGGGGTCTCACCACAGCGCATTCCCATCGACATCCCTCCTCAGCACACGCACACCCTGGTCGTTCCCCTCCTCCCGCGACGTCGTGGTCGTATCTCGTCGGGCTTCATCGTCGTCCGATCCTCCGGCTTCCTAGGTTTCGCCGGACGTCAGCGACGCATGAATTCCGCCGTCTCGGTCGTCGCACTTCCGCCTTTCCACTCCCAACGACACCTACCATCGCGCGTTGCTCGACTACGCGAGCTCGACGGAAACACGAGTGTGCAGGTCCGCGGGCCGGGAACCGAGTTCGACAGTCTTCGCGAATACGTGCGCGGAGACGACGTGCGCTCGATAGATTGGCGTGCCACAGCACGAGCAGGCACCACAATGCTCCGCACATGGCGGCCCGAGCGCGATCGCCACATCGTTATCGTCGTCGACTCCGGGCGCACCGCGGCAGCACGAGTAGGTGATGGCGTGCGACTCGATGCGGCAATGGAGACGGCACTCCTTCTCTCTGCGCTCGCTACTCGCGCCGGGGATCACGTTCACCTCGTGATGTTCGACCGAGTCGTCCGAGCCCGCGTGAGCGGAGTGGATGGGTCTGCCCTCCTTCCGGCGCTCGTCGAGGCAATGGCTCCCATCGAGGCACGCCTGATCGATACCGACTGGGATGCCGCGTTCGCTCAGGTCCGGCGATTGACGAATCGGCCTTCGCTCGTGGTGTTGCTGACAGCACAAGACGAGATCGAGGCATCCCGCGGCTTCTTAGGATCGCTTCCCGCCCTCTCCTCTCGCACACGAGTGATCGTTGCGTCGGCAACCGATGATTCGGTCGTTGCCGCCACGCAGTCACGAGGGGATGCCGCGGCGGTGTATCGAGCTGCAGCAGCTGAGCGTTCGCTCCGTGATGCGGCCGCCGTTGGCACCGCTATCTCACGCACCGGGGCTGAAACTGTTGTCGCAGGCCCGGAAGAACTCCCCCCGCGCGTGGCCGATCGGTATATAGCACTCAAGTCCGCGGGCCTCCTTTAATTCGAAGGCCACGAAAAAGGCGGCCCGCTCGAAGAGGAGCGGGCCGCCTTTTATGCGGACTTTACGAGCCGGCGCTGGTTAGACGAGGTCGAAGCGATCGAGCTCCGTCACCTTGCCCCACGCCGCGACGAAGTCACGGACAAACTTTTCGTTGGCATCGTCGCTCGCGTACACCTCGGCGACGGCGCGAAGCTCCGAGTTCGAGCCGAACACAAGGTCGGCGCGGGTTCCGGTCCAGAGCGTCTCGCCCGAGGCATCCGAGGTCGCCTGGAACGCGTGCTTTCCCGGGTCGAGGGGCTTCCACGTCGTGCCGAGGTCAAGCAGGTTGACGAAGAAGTCGTTCGTGAGAACGCCTGGACGCTCGGTCAGTACGCCGTAGTCCGAGGAATCCCAGTTGGCACCGAGTACACGCAACCCGCCCACGAGCACGGTCATTTCCGGTGCGCTCAGCGTGAGCAGGTTGGCCTTATCGACGAGCAAATACTCCGCCGGGAGGGTCGGGCGACCCTTCGTGTAGTTGCGGAAGCCGTCGGCGGCCGGCTCGAGAGGCGCGAACGAATCGACATCGGTCTGCTCGGCACTGGCGTCAGTACGTCCCGGGTGGAACGTCACCTCAGCGTCGATACCGGCATCTTTGGCAGCCTTTTCGACACCGGCGTTGCCCGCCAGCACGATGAGGTCAGCGAGCGACACCTTCTTGCCGTCCGTTGCGGCGTCGTTGAAGGATGCCTGGATGCCCTCGAGAACCGCGAGCACCTTCTGCAGCTGGGCCGGGTTGTTGACTTCCCAGTCCTTCTGCGGCGCGAGACGTACTCGTGCGCCGTTCACGCCTCCGCGCTTGTCGCTTCCACGGAACGTGGATGCCGCAGCCCATGTGGTCTGAACCAGCTCTGCGACGGTGAGGCCCGAATTGAGGATCTGCTGCTTGAGCGATGCCGCATCATCGGAGTCGATCAGTGCGTGGTCGACGGCGGGAAGTGGATCCTGCCAGATGAGGTCCTCCGCCGGCACAGCAGAACCGAGGTAACGCGCCTTGGGCCCCATGTCACGGTGCGTCAGTTTGAACCACGCGCGCGCAAACGCGTCCGCGAATGCGTCAGGTTCTTCGAGGAATCGCTTCGTGATCTTGGCGTACTCAGGGTCGAAGCGCAGAGCGAGGTCGCTCGTGAGCATGCGTGGTTCGCGGCGGGCCGACGAATCATGAGCGAGGGGCACCATGTCGGAACCCGCGCCACCCTTCGGACGCCACTGCTTTGCGCCCGCGGGGCTGTCGAAAACCTCCCACTCGTACGCGTAGAGGATGTGAAGGAATTCGTTGTCCCACCGGGTTGGGTGGTACGTCCATGTGACTTCGAGGCCGCTGGTGATCGTGTCGTCGCCCTTGCCGCTGCCGTGGGTGTTCTTCCAGCCGAGACCCTGCTCATCGAGGTCGGCGGCCTCCGGGTCATCTCCGACATTGGAATCGGGCGCTGCTCCGTGTGTCTTGCCGAAGGTATGCCCACCGGCGATCAAGGCGACAGTCTCTTCGTCGTTCATCGCCATACGCGCGAACGTCTCACGAATGTCGTGAGCTGACTTCAGCGGGTCGGGCTCACCGTTCGGGCCTTCGGGGTTCACATAGATGAGGCCCATCTGGACAGCCGCGAGCGGCTTTTCGAGGTTGCGCTCACCCGTGTAACGCTCGTCACCGAGCCAGGTCGTTTCCGGGCCCCAGTAGACGTCATCGTCGGGCTCGAAGACATCCTTACGTCCGCCGGCGAAGCCGAACGTCTTGAATCCCATCGACTCCAGCGCGACGTTTCCGGCAAGGATCATGAGGTCAGCCCACGAAATCGACTGCCCGTACTTCTTCTTCACTGGCCAGAGCAACCGGCGCGCTTTGTCGAGGTTGACGTTGTCGGGCCAGCTATTGAGCGGCGCAAACCGCTGTTGGCCGGCACCGCCGCCGCCTCGTCCGTCGGTAATGCGGTACGTTCCCGCGCTGTGCCACGCCATGCGGATCATCAGCGGCCCGTAGTGGCCGAAGTCGGCGGGCCACCAGGCTTGCGAGACCGTCAGCGTCTCGAGGATGTCTTTCTTGACGCTGTCGACGTCGAGCGCCTCGAACGCGGCTGCGTAATCGAAGTCCTCGTCGAGAGGGTTCGAGACGGCCGGGTTCTTCGCGAGGATCTTGAGGTTGAGCTTCTCCGGCCACCACACACGGTTCGCCGACCCGCTCGTGGGGTGAGGAAGTACACCTTCTGGCTCGGCATCGACCGGTGAAGGGCCGACGGGAAGGCGGGTTTCGTCCGCGCCGTCGTGAGGGATCGGGCATCCGTTGATATCGGACATGACGTTCCTTTCGTCTTGGAGTCTCTGAGCTTTCGCTCTTGATCAGAGGGTTCGCGATGAAGCAGAAGAATTCGCATCGGCAGCGCACGCGGAACACAATCCCCAGTACGTCACCTCTGCGGTGTGAATTTGATAGCCGTGTGTATCGACGGGGTGCAGGCACGGCGCTGCGCCGACGGAGCACGCGACATCTTCGACCCGACTGCACGAAGTGCACACGAGGTGATGGTGGTTGTCGTCGACACGCACTTCGAAGAGGCCGGGGCTCCCTGCAGGCTCAATCCGACGCACCAGTCCCGCGTCAACGAAGTCCCCGAGCACGTTGTAAACCGACTGCAGGCTTGTCCCGTCGGAGTCTCGCTGCACACGGGCAAAGATCTCGTCGGCGCGCGAGTGCGGCATCCCTCGGAGAGCGTCGAAGACTGCTCGACGCGGGGCAGTGGCACGCAGCCCGACCGCGCGGATGACCGCATCAGTACCGGGATCGGGAGCAGCAGTCGACATCAACACGACTGTACCGTTATTTTGATTAACTCAAAACAACGACGCGCTGAACGGATGCCGCAGCACTCGCTCACTCACCCGGCGACGAGTCGGGGCGTACCAGCTTCATACTCGGTGAGGTCACCGCTCTCACCGGCACGCACTGCCCGAGCGCCGATCACGAGCATGTAAAAAAGGAACACCCCGAGCGCTGCAGCGCCCAGCGCGATTTTCACCCACACCGGCCAAGGCTGTCCGGTAACAAAGCCCTCGACAACTCCCGAGAGTGCGAGAGCAAAGACAAGCCCGATGGCGACGGTCGCAAGCGACCTTCCTTCACGCGCCAGCGCATCTGCTCGGCTGCGGCGGCCGGGCGCCACCCATGCCCAGAAAATCTGGAGCCCTGCGGCGGCCGCAACGAAGACGCACGTGAGTTCAAGGAGGCCGTGCGGAAGAATGAAACTGAAGAACACATCGAGTCGATCAAACTCGACCATGACCGCGGCCGCTTGCCCCAGGCTGACGGCGTTCTGGATGACAATCATGAGCGGCCACAACCCCGTGACGCCGAATAGCACGCACTGCGCGGCTATCCACGCATTGTTCGTCCATACCGTTCCCGCAAACACAGCTGCGGGGTTCTCGCTGTAGTACGCGGTGAAGTCACCTTCGGCGTACTGCTGAAGATCTGCCCGGTCGCCGAGTGCTGCGACAGCCCGGGGGTCAGCCGAGATCCACAGAGTAACGAGAAAGGCAATCACGGTAAACCCGACGGCGACCGCGAGCGCTGTCCACCGCACACGGTAAAAGGCAGCTGGCAGCTGCAGGGCAAAAAACCGCGGAATCTGCGCCAACACGTTTTCGGGTGCGCCCGTAAGCTGGAGCCGCGCTCGCGCGATGACCGACGACAGGTAGTCTCCCTGCGGCGACCGCCCCGCCGATGTCTTGAGGTCTGCGAGGTCAGCGGATGCCGCGCGATAACGGGTGACGAGCTCATCGGTTTCACTACCCGAAAGGCGGCGCGAACGACTGAGCTCATCCAATCGCTGCCATTCGTCGCGACGAGCCGCGGCAAGAGCGTCGAGATCCATTTGATTTACTGTACCCATGCCGGCCCTCCCCGCATCCGTTCCCGTCGATTCCGTTGCGCTCGACGTCTCGCCCGATGAAATTCTCACCGGCGAAGCCGTCGCACTCGACGTGCAGCCCGTTGGCTTTTTTCTTCGCGGGCTCGGAGCCATGATCGACGTCGCGCTCGGAGTTGCGCTCGTCGTTGTCATGTTGCTCGTTTCGTTTTGGCTGACATCGGCGGGGGCTCTCCCCGAGAGTGCGGGAACGATCCTGATGATCGCGTCGTTGGTCACGGCACTCGTTATTCTGCCGACGGTCGTCGAAACAGCCACGCGCGGCCGCAGCCTGGGCAAGCTCGCAGTCGGCGGCCGAGTGGTGAGAGTCGATGGGGGCAGCGCAGGCTTTCGCCATGCCTTCATTCGCGCGCTTCTCGGAGTGTTGGAGGTGTGGATCACTCTTGGCGCGGTAGCCGCGCTCGTCGGCGCGTTTACGCCGCGCGCACAGCGCTTGGGCGACCTCGTCGCCGGAACATACAGCGAACGCACCCGCACCCCGATGCCCCCGGCAGTCGATCTCCCCGTGCCCCCGCAGTTGGCCGGTTGGGCTCAGACCGTCGACATCACGCGCCTCCCCGACCGCCTCGCGCGGCGGTGTGCTCAGTTCATAGCGGGCTCGGGAACGTTGGATCCCGCCTCACGGGTACGCGTGGCATCCGCTCTGGTGTCGGAGTTGTCAGCGCACGTATCGCCGATGCCCGAAGGTGATGTCGTGAGCGCTGTATACGGAATCGTCGCGGTACGGCGGCGACGCGAACGCGGTGCCATAGAGGCACAGCGTGCAAGAGTGCTGAAACTCATGAGCGGGGCGACGGTCACGCCCCCGGGCTTTCCGAACCGGGAGAAGCGCGGCTAAGCGCGCAGCGTCTCGTGACGAATGACCGTCCAGCCTTTCGGTACCGAGAGTCGGTCGGTGTGGATCGCACACAGGTCGTGAGCGTGCGGGTCATCGATTCGACCCAGCGGGCCCACGGCAGCCATCTGATCGCCGTAGTCGTAGGTCAAGGTCGTCACAGCTTCTCTCGTGCAACCGACTTTCGAGCACTGTCTCTCCCGCATTCCACCGACGATAGTCGCGAGATGCTGCGCCACCAGGATGCCGCGCCGCGCCTAAGATAGGTTCATGATGCGGCGTCGGGCAAAGCAGACTCCCGAACGAGGCAGGCCATCCCGCCACGGACGCCATGGGCGCGAGGGGCGAAGCCCCGTTGTTCGACCACCGCTCCCGCCAATCGATACTCGAATCGACCGATTCGATCTCGCCGTCGGTGCAGCCGCCGAGTTTCTCCGTTCCTCGTGGCCCGAGCTTCGAGACGTTCGTTTTGAGATCGCGGATATGCCGCTCGCAGCCAACGAGAACGGCATCCCGCGCTGGAAAGCCCTGCCCGATGAAAAACGCATCGTGATGTTCCGGTTGCCGATTGAGCGCTTGAGCCACCTGCACCGCAACGACGACCTCCATCGACGAATGATGATCGAAAGCTGCGTCTTCCGAGCCGCCGCTGATTTTCTCGGGAGAGACCCCTGGGATCTCGGGCCAGACCGCTTTCGATTCTTCTAAGCGGCCACCCTCTAGAGATCGATCGCTATGGGTACACCGTCACGGTAGACGCCGCGGCATCCGCTGGCCACACCGGATAACCCGAAAGCTGTCCGTCTCCCGAAAAAGTGATCGCCGCGTGCACGGGAGCATCGGGAGTCATGACATAGACGGCTTCTGCCACGACGTTTGTCGTAACGGTCCCCCCTGCAGGCACGTCGATTTCGAGGTCTTTGCCGCGAGAACCGACAGCCTCAAGCGCGACGGTGGTGTCAGCATCGCTGCTGTTCGCGAGCGTTAGGGTCGGTGATGGGCCAGAAGCGACGGCAAACGTGCTCGAAAGGTTCACCTCCGGCGCTGAGCTGAACCACGCGATGTCTGACCCCTCGCCAAGACCAGTGGCATGCCACACAGCAGCGACGACAGCGGCATCAGCGTTCACGGAGACCGTGTAGTCCCCCGCTTTGAGTTCCGATAAATCGACTTCGACCGGCATGTCGGCCGTCAACGGGACTTCCTCGGTGAGCACAGCACCGTCCTCATCGGCAACAACAACGGATGCTGTCGCGTCTGTGCCCGCGGAAAGCACCCGAAGCACCGTTGTCACGGTGCCACTGCGGGCAGCCTTTGAAATGGTGACGCCGGGGATTACCTGCGTCTGCGAAGCGAGCTGGATTGCACCGACCTGATCCACGCCGCCCGGTACAAGCGTTCTCGTGACGCTCGATTGCAATGACGCTGCGACCGGTGCGCCGGACGCGGTGACACGGATGACCGGGGTGGGCTCGTTGAGGGCGAGCCCCGCGAGCGGCAGCACACGCTGGCTACCAGCGGGAATGACAACATCGGTTCCACCATCGGGGGTGATCGCACCGGTCGCTCCGTAGATCGTGAGCTGAACGGTCGCGGGCACGACGCCCGGGTTCGAAAGTACGATCAGATCCGCGGCGCCGGTCGTCGCGGAGCCAGCCACCAGCCACGAATCCATGAGCGCTGGCTGACACGAAGAAGCAGCAAAACCGCGAAGGTCGTCAGCTTCAACTGATGCGGAACCTGCGCCAGCGATATCGGATGCCGCACCGTCTCGCGGCTGCGCGGTCAGACGTGACACCGTCGCGCCGTCGGCAACGGATGCGGCATTGAGGCTGTCTGCCTCAACGACTGAGGCGCCGGGAGCCGCTCCGGTTGTAAGTTTCTGGTCGCCTGCCACGCTCAACAGACTCGCCTGGGTCGAATCGCGGGCCGAGGCAAGCAGAGGCCCCGTGCATGCAAGAACGGAATTCGATAGCGCTGGCTCGGCATCTACCGCTACTGGCGTGGCGGAATAGCTTGGCCACGGCGCTGCGACGGCGACAACGACTCCCAACACTGTGGCGGCAGCGATTGCTGCCCCCACGAGAACACGCGCACTCGTGAGAGCCCAACGTCGAATTCGCCGATTACTCATCGCACCTCCTGCGCGTGTGGCCCCACGATGCGAGAAGTCCGCCGGGCGGCTCGACGCGATGCGGATGTCGGAACCGCAAGCAACACGGCTGCTCCGAAGATGAGAAGTTGCACGATCGCGATGAGGCGTCCGGTCTCTCGCACGAAAATGGATGCTTCGGCGCGCGGCGCGACGTCGTCAGTCACGCGCCAGAGCAGGCCTTTTTCGGTGTCTCCCACGGCGTCGAGGTTCTCGCGTTGGTTGAGCGCGGTCTGTGCCGAAAGACGAATGGTGCGTGCCTCGTCGGTCTCGGAGCCCGGCGACGGCGCCAGCAGAACAAAGCCGATTCCCTCACTCGCCAATTGAGAAACGGCGTCCGACGATGTCGCTGTCACGAGGGCTGACGTAAGAGCTGCGGTCTCGTCGTCTGATGCCGTCGCCGTGACGCGGGTATTAATGGCGGTGGACTGCCCGCCGATCGTTTCGCTCCCACCCCAGATGATCTCCGCGACGACTGAACCGTCTTCGAGTGGTGTCAAGACGATCGTGCCGACCGACGCGTCATCTCGCCCCTGGGCCGCGACATAGGCGGGCAGCGTAGAGGTAGGGCCGTTTGTGAGCGCTGACTGTTCCCTGTTGACAGCGGTGAGCGCGGGGATTGCGAGAACGGCAAGGGTCGTCATGACGACGGTCGCACTCACCGCGCGCGCCACGTTCTGACGCGGAACAAGACCCGCTTCGAGCGTCACAACAGCGGCGCCGACGATGCCCATCCACGCCAAGCTCAGGCCGGTTCCTGGCCAGATCGCTACCGCGTCGGCGTTGTCGAACGAGACGGCGATTCCGACCTGCAGGATCGCTGTCCCGATACCGAGCGCGGCGAACACGACCAGAACCATGCCCGGAAGCCAGCGGGGGGTGAGCGGCGCGAGGAGCGCGAGCACCACTATCGGCACGGTGAGGAAGACTACTGACCAGACTGGAACGCCCGGAGCCAAATCTTGCAGGATCGATGTCCAGCCGCCAAAGTCGCCAGAAGGAAACCCAGCTGCGAGCAGCGCGCGCCCCGTCGAGTCAGCTGATGCCGTCGGCCCGGCCCACACGACGCCAGGGTCCGCGAGAAGCCCCCAAGGGTTTTGCAGCCGCAACTGCGTCCACACCAGCGGAGCAAACAGCACTGCCGTTGGAACCATGGTCCAGACGATCCGCCCGGCGCCGCGGCCTGCCCGCATGATGATCGTGAGAATGATTGCGCCAAGCCAAAGCACAACGAGAGCCGGACCCAGAGATGGCGCAGACGCGATCGTTGCGGCCATCAGGAGCGACGCGGCTCCCGCAGCAGTCCAGGACCGGTGCACGACCGATCCGGCATAAAAGAGCCAGGGCAAAAGCAAATGCACGATAACGCCCGTGGGTCGCCCGTCTATCAGCGCCGACCAGAATGTCGGAGCCAAGGCCCATGCGACGCCAGCGGTGATGCGCAACAGCGAACGTTCGGTAATACGGGTGACAGCAAACCAACCGCCGAGGACGGCGAGCGGCAGAGCAAGCAGCCAGAGAAACACCACCGCGCGCGATGGGTCGCCGGGCCACAGCGAACCGAGAACCGCGACGACAGCAGCGAATGGATCGGCGGCGGCGACGATGTTCAGACCGGTCGAGCGAATGCCGTACCCCGCGTCTGTCCAGAGTCCTGCAAGAGTCTCGCGAAGCGGCGCGATCGCCCCTCCACCAAGCACGGGCCAAGCCAGAAGCGCCGGAAAAACCGCTGCCGAGAGCAAAAGCGCGGCAAGGACTACCCACGCACCACCGCCGCTGAATAGCGCAAGATCGCTACGACGCGGCGCTTCACCGGTCTCATCCGGATCGATGTCGAGTCGTTCCCGTAGTGTCTCTCGTCCAACGCGTAATGGAGCGATAAGGGCCCACGACGATCGTCTCGTTCGCCGAATTCCGGCGCGCGCACGAGAAATCGCTCGCCATCGCACGAGCGCCAGAATGGCGGCTGCCCATTCCGGGACGACGCTCGCGGGTTCTTTCGCAAGAAGCTTCAAGATGGTTCGCCACAGGGCGAGCGGCAAAAGCGAAAGCCAGTGGAGCGCAACACTCGCCGCGGGCGCGTAAACCAGGCGCCGATGCAACTGCGCTGTGCGGACGGCGAACACGCGACGACGGATGCGTTTGCCACCCTGCGGCAGTGGAAGCCCGGCGACGCCATCGCCGTCGACTGCAACGATCGCTCGCGGTACAAGCTCGACGCGGCCACCCGCGAGGCGAGCTCGCACACCGAGATCGAGTCCTTCATCCGCTCCAGCAAGCGCGGGATCAAGACCTCCGAGCTGACGCCAAGCGTCGGCGCGGACCAGTAGCCCTCGCACATCCGCAGCCATGGCATCCGCTTTTACGTCGTGCTGCCCTTGGTCGAGCTCGTCCTCGACGATCTCGACCGTGCGTCCGTAGCGAGTCATGCTCACTCCGAGGGAAACAATCTGTTGGCGGTTCTCACCATCAACGAGCTTCGGCGCGGCAACAGAGATCGACGGCGATAGTTCTAACGCACCAGCAAGCCTCGCCAGAGCCTCGGGTTCGGGAGCCGTGTCTTGCGCAAGAAGCCAGACGGCCTCCCCAGTTAGTCGCGACGTCGCGAGACTGAGTGCATGTGCGTAGCTCGTGGAAGCTGCCGCCGTAATGACACCTTCAGCCCGCGAAGACCCCGCGACATCCGCGACAGCCTTGTCGCCGCCGCACATCACAATCGTGAGCGTGTCGGGCTTGCGAGTCTGCGCCTCAAGCGCGGCTAAGGTGCGTTTGAGGTGAAGGGCAGCGGTCGTACGCCCTTCAGGGCGCACGACGAGAAAAGCATGTACTCGAGCGGGCATGGCCAGGTCAGCCTAGGCGGCAACAGCGCTGCAACCGCGCGAACGCGCCGCGAGTGTCGATCTCAGTCAGCTTGCGCGACGCTTCAGCTTGCGACGCTCGCGTTCGCTGAGCCCACCCCAGATGCCGAATCGCTCGTCATTCTGAAGGGCATATTCGAGGCATTGCGAGCGCACGTCGCACGTCGTGCAGATACGTTTCGCGTCGCGAGTCGAGCCGCCCTTTTCTGGAAAGAATGCCTCGGGATCGGTCTGCGAACACAGCGCATCAGTCTGCCAAGAGAGAACGCTTTCTTCCTCGGACTCCACAGTGCGCCGAACTCCTGGCACACCGAGATTCACCGGATCGACAAACCAGTCTTCGGGAACGCCCGAGCGGTAATTCGCAGCCGCCATATCGTTCTCCTAGCGTTTAGCCCCCAGCACCTGAATAGTGCCTACGCATAATTACACCGGTGTCATTCGCTGCGGTCAAGTCGCAGATCGTAAACCCTCAAGTGTGTCTTGAATCTTTACGACGCGCCGTAGACATGTTTCGATGCAAAAACGTTCGACTCATCGCCCGGGCGTTGCGACAAAGACGACACCGTCACCATCGCTTCGCAGGTGCAGAAGCTCCTCGTCTGCGCTCGCGATCAGCGCCATTCCGGGCGAAAGCACGTGATGATCCGACTGATCGCTGGCCGAAACGTCGACGCGCCCGTCAATGACAAGCGCGATCGCTGGTCCCGAAATCGGCAAGACGACTGAAGTGTTCGCGAGCCGAACGCGAGTTAGGGAAAAATCCGCAATCCCCGCGTCGAAAACGTCGATGGCTTCATCTTTCGAGCTCGGAACAAGCCGCGGGGGCTCGATCGGGCTTGTGTTCAGAATGCGAGACAGTTCTTCCGTGTCGATGTGCTTGGGGGTCAGCCCGCCACGCAGAACGTTGTCACTCGCAGCCATCAGTTCCACCCCGAGTCCGGAAACATAGGCGTGCAGCATGCCCGCCCCCACGAAGATCGCTTCCCCTTTCGAGAGAGTGACGTAGTTCATAAGCAGTGCAACGACGATGCCCGCATCTCCCGGGTAATACCCCTGGAGCCGTCCGATGAGCTGTGCTTCACGCGCGAACTCATGACTGGAATCGAGCTTCAGCTCCGACACGGCAGCGATAACATCATCCACTTCAGATCCTGCTTCGCCCGACAACACCCAGCCGATAACGCCGGCGAGCGCTACAGCGTCATCAGTGCCGCTGAGTCGCTCGGTGAGCTGTCGAACGCCTGGGCAATCGCGCAGCGTCGCGAGGAGACGGCGCGTCGCAGGGAGTGGGCGCAGACCCGCGAGTGCTTCGAATTCATCGCTGACAGCGACGATGAGTTCAGGCTTATGGTTATCGTCTCGATAATTTCGGTGCCCAGCATCTCTCGGAATTCCTGCTGCTTCTTCGCGCTCAAAACCTTCCTCAGCCTGGTGCTTCGAAGGGTGAACTTGAATTGACAGTGGAGATCCCGCAGCAAGCAACTTCAGGAGAAACGGAAGCTTCGACGTCGCGCTGGGCTGCTCGGCGAGCCACGCGTCGAGCGTGCGGCCGGTCCCATCTTCAACGACTGCGGGAGACCCGGGGTGGTCACCGAACCAGACTTCCGCTTCTGGCACGCCTGAGGGGGTGCGCCCCTGCAATCGAGCAATCAAAGATGTCGAACCCCACGCGTAGTCGCGAGGCTCATTGGATATCTGCACAAGCATGACGCCAGCCTACTGAGGGCCGTTGGTCTCATCGGTGCGCCCGGTACCCTGAAGAGACCATGGCCGTACACACGAAGCATCCGATTGCAGCGCCCCCCGCTGCGCCTCCCAGGGAGAAGACGCGGCATCTGATGCTGCGCGCCTGGTGCGTCTTCGTGCTCTTCCAAGCATTCGCAGGAGTTGCCTGGGTCAACGCCTTCGGCGACTTCATCGCCGGAAGCATCGCTGCGGTATCCGCCATCATTTCAGCGGTGCTGTGGGTCAGCATCCGACCACCCCTGAACTGGCGGCGACTGCCCTGGTTCCCTCTCGGTTACGTTGCATGGGCGTTGACCTCGGTCTTCTGGTCTTCGTGGCTGTCTACGACAGCGCTGACATGGACGCTTCTTGCGTGCACAACGCTGCAAGGCCTCATGGTCGCGAGCATGCTGGGCTGGAAAGAACTTATCCGGGCGATGGCTGCTGCACTGAAGTGGGTCATCTCACTGTCGCTCCTGTTCGAGCTTGCAGTATCCGTCTTCATCAACGGGCCAGTATTACCCGGGTTCGTGATTCCAACGACGAAGTTGGACCCGATCGTCTACTGGTCCCGAAATAATCTGTTCGATGGCGGCCGCATCCAGGGCATCTTCGGCAACGCGAATCTGCTCGCGAGCGTCGCACTCACGGCCATGATTGTCTTCGCGCTGCTGTTCGCCGCGCACACGACTCGCCGTGTTCCGCTCGCGCTCTGGTTTTCCGCAGCAACCTACGCGTTCGTTCGCGCCGATTCCGCCACCGCGTACCTTTCGGCCATCGCTGTCGCTGTCGTGCTCACGACGTCTCTCCTCATGCGCACTGCGCGGCGTCCGGGGTCTCGCACAAAGTACTACGCTGCATTCGCCGGACTCGGAGCGCTGGGGATCGCTGCGGTATGGGTGTGGCGAGACGCGATCTTCACGGCGCTGGGGCGGTCATCCACTCTTACCGGGCGCGAGACCATCTGGCAGGCCGTTCTCGACCGTGCCGTCGAGCATCCCGTCGTCGGCTGGGGCTTCGCGACACCGTGGTTAGACTCGGACCCCGCTTTCGATGGCTGGATCATTGACCACGGGCAGAGCGTGATGCAAGCGCACAACATGTGGATCGACGTCTTTTTGCAGCTCGGAGCCGTCGGCCTCTTCATCATGGTCGGTATCTACTTCTCGGTCATCTGGCGGGCGTGGTTCTTCGCGGTCGACCGACCAAGATGGGACCTTGTGGACAGTCGTCCGTTCTCCCCCCTCACTCTCCTGCCGATCCTCCTCATGAGCATGCTTCTCGTGCAGGGTCTCGCTGAGTCCGGGCCCCTTTTGCTGTGGGGATGGTTGAGTGTCGTCATGCTCGGGTTCAAGATCAAGCAAGCGCCCCTGATCGGCGTCGGCCCAACCGGACAGACACTCGCGATGGAACGTGGCGATGGACTTGCCACCCTCGCGAAGACTCAGCACACGTGATGAGCGGATTCGGTGGAACGCCTGCATCGCTGCGGTTCGGCAGAGAGTTCTTTCGGTCAGCGGCGATCGCCCGAGCTTTCACGCTGACGACTCTCGGCACCGCGTTCGGCATGTTTGCCATCGAGCATGTCGCTGGTCGCATCTGCCTCATCACGATCATCGTCGGACTTTGTTTGCTTGGCGCAGCAATACTTTGGGCGCGAAGCGACGATCTCGAACTACCGCGCCTTGTGCCGCTGTCAGTGCTTGCCTTCGTCGTTTGGGCACTCGCCAGCACGATTTGGACCCATGACACCACAGAGACGATCGTCGGCTGGCTCGCATTAGCGGCGCTGGCATTCTTGGGAATTGTCGCGGCTCACGTGCGCGACACTCTCCAGATGGTTCGCGCCCTCGGTGATGTACTGCGACTACTGCTCGCGATATCGCTCGGCATCGAAATACTCTCCGGCATTCTCCTCGATACGCCGATAGCGTTCCTCGGTGTCGAAGCCAACATCGCCGCCGGTGGACCCATTCAGGGACTCTTCGGTACTCGCAACGCGCTTGGCTTCGTTGCCGTCATCGCCTTAATCGCGTTCATGATCGAGTGGCGAACATCATCGGTTCGATCCGGAGTCGCGATCGGCTCCGTTGTTCTGGCTGGTGTGCTCGCTGTACTTTCCGATTCACCCACCGTCGTCGTTCTCGGCGTTGCTGTCGGTGCCGCGGCGCTCATACTCATGCTGGTGCGCCATACCGCCAGCGAGAATCGAAACGTACTGCAATGGACGCTCGGCGCAATCGTCGCAGTAGGGCTCGCCGTTACATACGCGCTGCGACATCAAATTATCGCGTTCCTCGGCGCGGGCAGCGACTTCTCGACCCGGGTCGATCTATGGAACACCATCGAGCAGTTCGTGCGCATTTACCCCGTCCAAGGGTGGGGGTGGATGGGACCGTGGCTGCGCAACCAAGCACCGTTCAACGCGATCAACTACGTCGAACAAGACCACCACGCCAGCGCGCTCAACGCCTTCGTCGATGTGGTCCTACAGTTGGGCTGGGTGGGACTCGCGCTATTCGTCTTGTTGGCGGGGATCGCTCTGGTGCGTTCTTGGCTCGTCGCAAGCGTTCGTCGCTCGGTCGTCTACGCCTGGACACCGCTCGTCGTTATTGCCCTAACCGTAGATTCGCTCTTTGAGAGCTTCACTCTTTCGGGCTTTGGTTGGCTGCTGCTCGTCATCTGTGCCGTGCGGGCCGGGCAGTCGCGGTCATGGCGCCAACACATCAACGACGAGCCAGGAAGCTCAGACCTTCCCGCAGCTCACGCGGCGGAATAGTCGGCGTTATACCGGTCCAGCACATCGGCGAGCGGAGCATCCATCTCCAACCGCCCCTTGTCGAAGTAGATTCCTCGCGTGCAAAATCTCCGCAAGTCGCGCTCGTTGTGGCTAACGAAGAACAGCGTCCGCCCCTCGGCCAAAAGCTCGTCGATGCGTCGGTAGCACTTCTCGCGGAAGGCCTTGTCTCCGACGGCCAGTACTTCGTCGACCAGAAGAATAGGTTGGTCGAGCTGGGATACAACGGCAAACGCGAGACGAACCTTCATCCCATTCGAGAGGTGTTTGTAGGGAGTCTCGAGAAAATCCTCGAGCTCAGCGAACGCAATGATGCCGTCGAACCGACGGGCTATCTCAGCGCGAGCCATCCCGTGGAGTCCAGCCGTGAGGCGGACGTTCTCGCGAACAGTGAGGTCTCCGACGAACCCCCCGGTGATCTCGATCAACGGTGCAACGCCGCCGTGCACCCGTACTTCGCCCTCATCGGCGAGAAGCACGCCCGCGACGAGCTTCAATAGCGTTGACTTTCCTTGACCGTTTCGCCCTACGACGCCGATAGACTCCCCCGGCCTCACCGAAAAAGTCACGTTTCGTAGCGCCCAGAATTCACCCGGCCGTGAGCGCCGCGAGGCACCGGCAAAAAGGTCTTTGATACTTCGCCGCCCGCGCTTGTTTCGGCGAAAGCGGATGCCGAGGCCATCTACCTCGATAGCGAGCGAAGCAGTTGACATCACAGCTCCTTCAACATGGGGCGCTCGAGCGACCGGAACGTGTACATCCCGAGCGCCAAAAAGGCAAGACTCATCACCGCACCGACGACGACAGTGAACGTGTTCCATTGATCAGGAAAAAACCCCATGCGATACAGCGCGAAGATCCCGGAAAGTGGGTTGAACGCCGCAACCGCAGAAAAGGCGCCGGGGAGATTCGCGACACCGTAGATGATCGGCGAAGCGTAGAAGAGCGCCCGCAGGATGAGCTTCGTTGTCCGTTCGAGGTCGGACCACAGCACGCACAGCGGCGCGATGAGTAAACCCAGGCCGGTTAAAAGCACGAGCTGGAGGATCATCGCGACGGGGAAGAGCAACAGCCCCCAACCGACGGTTGCTCCAGAAAAAACAGCGAACACGACGAGGACGGGCAGCGAGAAAAGGAATTCGATTCCCTTGCTCAAAACGATGCGATTCACCCAGATAGAGCGCGGAATTGACGTCGAACGCACGAGCCTCGCGTCTTTATTGAATGCCCTTGTGAAGTCGCTCACAGATGAGTTGAACCATACCCAGGGCAGGAGGGCGGTGATCAGAAAGACGATGTAGGGCTCTTCGCCGACCGTGCGGTGAAATACCTGAGTGAAGACGAACCAGTAGATACCGGTCATTACCAACGGGTCGAGAACCGACCACAGGTATCCGAGGGCACTGGTGGAATATCGCACGCGAAGATCTCGCGCGGAGAGTATCCACAATGAGTGCAGATACCGGCGCGAAGATCCGGGGGCGCCGACGGCTGCGGTGGTCACGATTTCGAGTGTAGATGCCCAAACGCCGTAAGCGAGCGTTCACACCCAGGGATCAACATGGCGCGCACGGTAGGCTTCTCTCCGGCTCGACGCTCCCGACGCCTGTCTCACACGCAATCGGAGAACCAGTGACACACGTCCTTCAGAATGTTGTCTTCCCGCTCGAGCGGGACCCCGACATCCTTCCGCTGTATGCCGACCCCGAAACGTGGTCGATCATCGACGAGGAACCCGTGCGTGTCACCAGCGTTGCTCACCTCGCGAACGTCCTTGACCGCCACAGAGCGCGCATCGCAGCAAGCCGCCGCGTCTCGTTTGCTTCTTACTTCAACGCTTTCCCGGCGTCCTACTGGCAGCATTGGACGCCCGTTCGCAACATCTCCCTGACTGTGCGCACCACGGGCACAGCGACAGTTCTCGTCTACCGCTCCACCGGCGGCGGCATCAAGCAGCGGATCGAGACACGCGAGGTAACCGGGTCTGCCACGACGACCGTCGAGCTTGTGCTCGATCAATACAGCGACGGCGGATGGATCTGGTTCGACATCGTGGCCGACCACGAAGACACGATCTTCGAGGGCGCGGAGTGGACGACCGAACAACAGCCCGTACGTGCGGGCAAGGCGTCGCTCGGAATCACGACCTACAACAAGCCTGGCTATTGCGTTGAAACTCTGGCGAATCTGGCTCAGTCGCCCGAAGCGCTTGACGTTATCGACCGCATCTTCGTTATTGACCAGGGCACTGAGAACGTTGAAGATCGCCCTGAGTATGCGGGACTCGCTGCAGAGCTCGGCGAGACTCTGCAGGTCATCCGTCAGCCCAACCTCGGTGGCTCGGGAGGTTTCTCGCGCGCAATGATCGAGACCCTCGATCGCCCCGACAGCGACTTCGTTCAGCTCCTCGATGATGACGTGCGCATCGAACCCGAATCAATCCGCCGCTCCGTGATCTTCGGCCGGTATTGCACGACGCCCACCATCGTCGGAGCACACATGTTCGACCTACTCGATCGACCGAAGCTCCATGCATGGGCCGAAGTGGTCGATGATGTTCCGTTCATGTGGCGAACACTCTTTCAAGAGCGGATGCCGCACGACTTCAGCGAAGCAAACCTTCGGCAGTCTCCGATGTTGCACATGCGGCTCGATTCCGATTACAACGGGTGGTGGATGTGCCTCATCCCCGTTTCGGTGTTGCGTGAGATCGGGCTTGCTTTGCCTGCCTTCATCAAGTGGGATGACGCCGAGCACTGCCTGCGTGCGCGAGCTGCTGGAGTGCCCACAGTTTCGCTGCCGGGCGTCGCGCTCTGGCACGTCTCCTGGGTCGGCAAGGACGACAGCATCGACTGGCAGGCGTACTTTCACGCGCGAAACCGCATCGTGGCAGCTCTCCTACACTCCCCCGTTCCTGACGGCGGCACACTGATCCGCCACAGCCGACGTGTGGATCTCAAGCACCTCATGATGATGCAGTACTACCCGGTAGAGCTGCGTCACCGCGCACTCCGCGACGTCATGTCGGGTCCGCAGCACATGTGGAAAAATCTCGAAACGGCGATGCCAGGCGCACGCGCCGCTGCCAAGGACTATCCCGAGACCGTGGTCCACAAAGAAGCGGCATCCGTTCTGCGCTCTCGCCGTGGCCGGCAGGTGTTCAAGCGCCTCAGGCGGCAGCAATTCGACAGCCCAACGGGAATGCAACTTCGCTGGTTTACACTCAGCACGCTTGTAGCGCACTGGATACACACTCCCCGGCCAGAAAATGTGGCTCAGCCCGAAGTTGAATTCGGCAAGCTCGACGCGCACTGGTGGCGCATACCTCGGTACGACAGCGCGCTCGTCAGTACCGCCGACGGGGCGGGGAAGAACATTTACACTCGCGACCGCGCGGCGTACCGACGGATGATCGTTGAGAGTGTTCGTCTGCACCGGCGTTTGCGTAAGGAATGGGCGCGCCTCTCGCATGAGTACCGAGATGCATTGCCTGATCTCACCTCGGCCGAGACCTGGCGCTCCAACCTTGGGGTGAATAAATGAGCGCTGCTTTCGACCCCGCTACAGCGACGATCGCAATTGTGACGTTCAACCGCTCACACCTGCTCTCGAAGCTGCTCGACAGCATTATTGTGATGGACCCGAAGCCCGGTCACGTCGTCATTATCGACAATGCATCAACCGATGACACCACTTCACTCGTCGAGTCATACCGCGATCGAATTGGCGCGACGCTCGTGTACCGGCGACTCGACGAAAACACCGGTGGTTCCGGCGGGTTCAGTGAGGGCATGCGCGTCGCGTACGAGCTGGGATCGACCTGGATGTGGCTCATGGATGACGACGTCGAAGTCATTCCCAATGGACTCGCACGAATGGGCGCCTGGGCACCGCGTTTCAAGAGCATCCAGGGCCGTCGTTACGATTACGACGGAAGCGAGTTCTACTGGCAGTACCGCATCGCCGAGCCTCTCGGCATCCCCATCCCGTTCGCGCCTGCTGGGTTCGACGAGTCGGGCTTCAAACCGATGAATTCGGGATGCTTCGAGGGCATGTTCATTCACCGTGACATCGTGCAGCAGATCGGTCTTCCTGATCCGCGTTTCTTCATCTACTGGGATGACCAGGTTTATGGCTGGCTTGCGTCACGCAAGACGCAATCGGTCATAGTCAACGAGTTTGTGCTCAAACGCACCCGCGAAATCAAACAGTGGGACATGGGCATTCGTCATATGAATGCCTCGAGCAACGCTTACAGGTACTACATCATGCGCAATCGCGCGCACATCAAGCAGTACTACCGGTCCGTTGGCATTTACAACCCTGTGCTCTTCGGTGCAGGTACGGCGCTCACGTTTGCGAAAGAGCTCATCCGCCTGCTGTTCGTCGAACGCACCGTGCGTGGCACGAGTAATCTCATTCGCGGGATTCGCGACGGGAGAAAGATTTCCCAGGATGCCAGTTGGCGCCCTATGCCCGCGCTCGATAGAGGAATGATCGAGTGAAGCGACTAGCTCTCGTCGCCCACTTCAACCCGCTCGGACGCGTCGCACCGCACGTGCTGCGCCAGCTCCAGGACCTTTCGCGAACATTCGATCGAGTCGTTCTCGCCTCCACGAGTACTTTCACGCCGGAAGATCGCACCGCGATATCTCCGTACGCCGAAATTCTTGAGCGCGCAAACGTTGGCCAAGACTTCGGGTCGTGGCACGAGGCACTCCAGATGACGGACTTCGCGGCCGACTACGACGAGCTGCTGCTCACGAACGACTCCTACGTGCAGCTAGTCCCCGTCGAGTCGATGATCACCAAAATGCAGTCACAACCGGTGGAAATGTGGGGAGCAACACGAACCTGGCGCCGCGGAGAGCATATCCAGTCCTACTTCCTGTATTTCTCAACCGAAGCACTGAAATCTGCGACCTTCACTTCGTTCTGGGACCTATACCGTCCCGCGGTGGATCGAAAAGCAGCGATCGCGCAACAAGAGCTTGGCATCAGCCTGCAGATGCGTGAAGCGGGATTCCGGCTCGGCTCCTACTTCGAGCCGACGACCGCCGAAATGAAGCGTGCATCCAGACGCGGAACACACTGGCTGCAGCGTCGACGCCACCGGTATCCGTCAAAGTTCCTCGACCTCGTCGACAGCGACTTCGATGTATCCCGGCGCCGTGACCCGCGCGAAAGTCGCTTCCTTAACCCGTCGACCGTCTACGCAGACTCCGTCTTCGACAACACGAGATTTCCTCTGGTGAAGTTCGACACACTCCGCTACGACCCCTATTGGCTCGACTCGGCCGCGCTGCTCTCGATGTGCGAAGCACGGTTCCCTAACGAATTCGATGGGGTGCGCGAATACATCGACGCCACAGCTTCTTTCTACCCTGGGCGACGCTGGGAGAACGACAGCTCAAGCTCACTCTCTGCGCTGCAACGCCGGCGAGTGGGCTACACATCGCGGCAGGCATGATGAAAGAGAACAAGGACACCCAGATGAACCGACTGCGTGAGATGAGTCGCCACCTTCGCCGTCTTCCCGTCGTGCGACATGCTCTGGAAAAAAGCGATCCACGTCGACGGATCGCGCGAATCATCGCAGCAGGGATCGTTGACCCCGTGCTCTACGCGGCTCAGCTCGGCGTCGATGAAATGAGCACGGCAGAAGCCGCCAAGCATTACATTCGCTGGGGCTATCGGCACGGCTACGCCGTCAATATTCTGATCGACAACTTCGTCCTCAAGCAGAATATGCCTGGCACTCCCCGTCCTCTCGCGTATGACTACATCGCAAGCGCGGAGTGGAACACGCCGGTGAGTCCCGTTTGGGATCCCGCGTCTTATCTGGCAGAGCACCCAGAAGCAAGACAACATCCCGGCGGCCCCGTGGGGCACTTGTGGGGGCGCGTTCAAAGCGACCCGCAGAACGTGAAGATACCCATTCAGGATGCTTCGGGTGTGCGAACTGTCGCGTGGACAGATCTTTACCAGGATGCACTGCAGGCGATTTCAGCGTGGTCGGCCGCGCGAGCGGACCGCCGCCGCCGCCGCCCAAATTCATGGATGAAGAAACCGACTGAAGCACTGCCAGTCTGGGACAGTGCAAAAACGCAGCCCCTGGTATCCATCGTCATGCCGGCATGGAATAGATCTGGCGGGGTGAGAGTCGCGGCAGACTCAGTTCTTGCCCAGACATGGACGAACTGGGAACTCTTAATCGTCGACGACGGCTCGTGGGACGACACCGCGGCTATCGCTCAACTCCTCGCGCATCGAGACCAGCGCATTCGATTCATCCCTCGTGATCACAGCGGCGTGAGCGCGACACGCAACGCAGGCATTGACGCGGCGCGGGGCGAATACATCGCGTTTCTTGACAGCGACAATGAGTGGCAGCCGCTCTTCCTTGAGACGATGGTGTCGTCAATGGTCGAAGAAGGCGACACCGTCGCCTTCGCGACGATCGAGCTGGTGTACGAGGATCGCGTTGGCTATCGGCAAAGTGAGCCAACACATGACAGCTTGCTGCTCGGTAACTCTGTCGATCTGAATTCGCTCGTGGTGCGCGCTGATGCCCTCACCGCGGCCGGAAACTTTGACACTGCCCTGCCACGCGCAGTCGACTTCGACCTCATTCTGCGGCTTGCGGAAAAAAACCGAATTCGGCACATTCCGGTACTCGGGGCTATATACGACAATCGCGAAGAATCTGCTGACCGCATTTCCACGACTGAGCCCATGGGGTGGAACACCTACGTGCGTCTTCGCGCACAAGTCTCCTGGGATGAGCTGCGTGAAAAAGAGCTACTTGCAGGAACTCACGTCATCGCGATCTTGAATCGGCGCGACGAAAACATCAGTCACAAGTTGAAAGAGCTTCTTCTACTTTCCGAGGATCCGTCATTCAGCGTGCTCGTGGCGTTCATCGCTCCCACCCGAGAGGAGTGGATGTCGGGGGCGGCAGCACGTCTCGGACGCCCAGACCTCGACACACAGCTTTTTGTCGAGCGCGAGTCCTTTTCGTACGCAGTGAACATGTGTCTGACGAAGGTGCGCCGAACTGGAACGCTGGTCCTTGGCCCTCGCGCGCTCTTTGATGCCGATTCCGTCCGGAAGCTGGCCAACGCAGCAGAACCGACGTCGCGACGAGTGGTCATACCTACCAACGTCACACCCCAAGGAGTGTTGGTCGGCGTCGGATCGGTGCAGCCCAAGCGCGGCGCGGCGCCCGAGCCGATCCTGTCGGGCCACCCCCTTTCTGACGCCAAGGCTTTAGGGACGACCCACAAGATTCCAGCTCTCCACGGCGAGTCTTTCGCTATGCCGACAGCTGATCTCGTCAAAGTGCAGGGACTTTCGCCACTGCTTTATAACCAGTTCGAGCTGCCTGCCCTTTCGTCGGCGCTGAGTGCAGAGTGGCCTGACTACGAATTCGTCGTCCGAACTGACGTCGTGTGGCGTCAGTTCGAAAACGGCACCCCTCCGCGCGTTGATCCGATGGGTAACCTCAGAGCGCTAACCACTCTCATGCCCGAGGCACTGGGTGATGCTGCTGAACTTTATGCGGAGCTCGGCCAAAAACTCGCGCATTGGGAGTATCTCACCGCTGCAGACGGTGAGTCCCGGATGCGGCCTGTGATCCACCGTGCAATCGCAACCTCGTCGAGTATTCCGCGCCTGCGATGGGCGTTGAAGATCGCCTCGCCCTTCGGGCCGGTGGGCGAAACCTGGGGTGACACACACTTCGCGCGCTCGCTGGCGCGCGCTCTAGAACGCCTAGGACAAGAAGTCGTCATCGATTACCACGATGCACACAGTCGGGAGACCGCGTACATTGACGATGTCAGTCTCGTGATCCGAGGTCTCGACGTGCACGTCACTCCCACCGCGGGGATCAATATGCTCTGGGTCATCAGCCACCCCGAGATGGTCACCCGAGCCGAAGCAAGCAAGTTTGACTTAGTGTTTGCCGCATCGGACTCATGGGCTCGAAGACAATCGAGCCGTTGGGGTCGCACTGTGACACCGCTTCTGCAGTGCACTGATCCAGAACTATTCCGCCCAACACAGCGGACACGAACGCAAGACATCGTTTTCGTGGGCAACAGCAGACACATCGCTCGCCCGGCAGTGCTCGAACCACTGCGGGCAGGCATTCCCCTGGTCGTCTACGGCGGCGACTGGGAGCAGTTCATCTCCCCCGACTCGATCGCAGCGACGAGCGTTCCGAACGCGGAAGTTCCCGCGCTCTACGAATCTGCATCAGTCGTCCTGAACGACCATTGGCGTGATATGCAGCGCGAAGGGTTTATGTCCAACCGCCTATTCGATGTCGTGGCTGCCTGCGGGCGTGTCCTCAGCGACCGTGTCGACGGGATCGACAAGGTATTCGGAAAAGCAGTGGCGACGTACAACTCACCGGCAGAGCTCGTGTCGATCCTCGAGGGCGATCTGACCGCTGCCTTCCCGACCGAATCTGAAATCGCTGAAACCAGCGAGTACATTCGGCGTGAGCACTCGTTCGACGCGCGTGCTCGGGTTCTCATCGACGCGGCGATTGCGTGCCGAGATAGTTGATCTACTGAGGTACAACTGGGGCTGGGCCGGATTCTGACAAGACCTTCTCCCGCGCACACACCACAACGGCAACCACTGCGATCAAACCAGCAATGGCGTAAACGCAGATCGCAATCGCGAACGCGACGGAAGTAACCGCGCCACTAGCCAGCATGGCGTCGACTCCAGATTCCGACCACAGCACTCTGTATCCGAAGACCCATCCACCAATACCCGCGCATAGCCCCGCGAACATAATCAATCCCGCCACCGCTGCACGCAGCCAGGGAGTAACGCGACGGAAAAGAAGGGTCCAACACATGCCAAGGCTTACCGCCAAAGCGGTAAGCCCTCCGTAGAGATATCTCCCTTGAATCCCGCGAATGGTCCCGTTGTCCCAGAAGATCTCCCAGGCGTGGAAAGTGATGATTCCCATTGTTGCGAGTGGGTACAGCAGGAGAACCGCCAGCGCGAGACGTCTCCGAGAAAACGCGAGAGCACACACGATACTCAAGATGGCAACAATGCTTGCTGACGTCGTGAGCACGACAGGGAGATCAAGTTCCGCTCGGAAAGAGCCCCACATTGTCTCGTTTAAGCGCTCCCCGACTCGCAGGAAGAAGCCACTCAGACTGTACGCATCGGATGGCTCTTCTTCGTCGATACCGCTGCCGAAAACACTCGGTTGAAGAACACCGTAAACGATCAGGTTTCGGAGCCACCACCAGCCTCCGATAGCGAAGGCCAGAGCCATTGTCACAGCAGCCGGGAGCAATCGCCGCATCGGACGAGAGTAGGCCCGCCAACCAGCGACGAGGAAACCGATAAATACAAGCGGTATCGCTGCAAGCAGCAAACCTTTGGTAAGCAGCGCCACGCCCAGCACTGCGCCGCCCACAAGTGAAAGCGCGATAACGCGCTTGGGCTTCGTCATCGCTCGAACCACGATGTACATGAGCGCAGCACCAAGAAAAGTCGCGAGGGCATCATTGGTAACGAGGGAAAGCACATGGTGATACTGCGGAATCGCGAGAAGAAGCGCGCCCCCGAGTACGCCTGCAGCCCGGGATCTTGTGATCCGCCGCACGCTGCCCGCGACAAAAGGCACGGCCAATGCAGCCGATGCAGCTGAGACTAGTCGCATTCCCAATAGCAGTTGGTCCCAGCGCCACTCGTTCGCGCCGAGCGCAGTGAGCGTACCCGCGACAATCGTGTAATAGGCGGGAGGATGCTGGGTCATCCAATCGGTCTGCTCTGGAGAACTCGGCTGGTTCTTGTCGGAAATAACCGAACGCTCGCTCGCGGAAGGAAGTGGGTCGTCCGCCTCCCCAGAGATCGGGTGCCCTGCCTCCCTCGACGCGACTGCCGTTCCCTCGAGCATGGGCGCTGACTTGGGCGCCGGCCAGCCGCCGTCTTGCATCAAGCGCAAAACTGAGTTCATATGGCGCGGTTCATCGACGGTGCTAAACGGAGCGGTAGATGTCGCCCAGCCAAAGAGGAGCACAAATGTCGCCACGGTGACCGCGGCGACTCCGGCTGCGTACCATGACGGTCTCGCTAGACGACGAGCCTTCAGCCGTCGCGCAGCGGCTCTAGAGACAGAATGATCTAGCCGCGTATCAGTCACTGACGATGTCACGCGCGTGCACCACGGGTTTTTTGAACGATGTCAGAAATTAAGTCTGCCTGCATGAGCGATCGCGCTTTCACCGACGGCAGACGGGCATCAAGTTTTGCCTTGACCTCCACGCGCTGACTATCTAACTCGGAAAAGCGCTCGGTGAGGTATTTGAGCGTGAGCTTGTCGTGTCCGAACGCCCAATCCTCGAGTTCAAACATTTCGAGAACTTCGCGATATTTGTGGCTCCAGCCGATAACGAGTGTGGGAACCGCCATCGCGAGCGAGGAGACCATCGCGTGGAATCGGCTGGCGACGAAAAGCGAGCACTGCCCGATCAAAAATCTCAGCTGCTGCGACGTAAGCTCACGATCAACAAACAGCAGGTCAGCACCTAGCCGGAGGCGTGAGTGAATATCACGGCACAACGGCAGGTCATTGTTGTGTGTCTTCTCTGTTCCGGTTCGAACGCTGTGAGGGATCAACATCACGTGCTTTCCCTCGCTTCGAAGGTATTCGATAAAGGCGACCATCTGACTGACGTAGTCGCCGCCCCGCGCGTCGACCTTTTTTTGTAGCACGACGCTCGGGCACACGCCCACCACATCCTGCTCGAAGAATGTGAGATCGATCTGGCTCGATACATCAGTCGCTTCAGTGCCCGCGAGCTCGAGAGAGAATGCGTAGTCAGCCCCGGCAACAATATTGCTCAGGCCAAGACCCTCCGCGTACTCATGAGTGATCCTGCCGCGAGTGACGAGGGTACGCACCTTCGGCAAGAAAGTGCGAGAAGCCCAGCGATTCACAGGATTACGAAACGGTCCGACGGCCTGAGCGCATTTGAAAACGGGGGTTCTTACGTTGATCGCCGGAAGAATTGAGGCGATGTTGTAGAGCAGAAACTTCTCGCGTCCATCGGTGAAAGTGATTCCGCCTTGATCAAGAAGAACGTCTGCCTCGCTCAATGCACGAATAGCCTCCGACCGGCTACGCAAGACGCCGCGCAGAAATGGAAGAACCCGGTACGCGAGCGCGAGCGAATTGATCGTCACACCGAGCTGCTTTGCATTCGCAGCCACGATCTTTAGGTTCGGGTAAGGATTGAGCGCTGCATCCTCTTCGGGATACATGCTCAGCAACGTGAAGCTCGGGTTATCCAGACGCTCGGAGAGTGTCTGGACGGCGGCTTCGAGCATCGCCGACGCGCCCTTATTCCCCGACAGCGCAGAGCCAATGATGGCGATATTGGGAGAGGTCATGGTCGGTACTCCTGAGGAATCGTGCGGCGGACACCGCCGTAGATGAGCGCAACAATCGCGTCACCGACGGTGCTGAGAAGACGTGCGAGAAGACTGATGATTACCGCCTCCTCGACGGGAACATACTGGGTGAGAACAAGAACGATGATGGCCTCTCGAACGCCGAGACCGCTCGGCACAAAGAAGGCGAGTATTCCTATGGCACCTGCAAGCACATAGGCGGCGGCGAATGGCACCCACTCCGCAGGGCCGATTCGGGAAACTGTGATAGCGATCAGTACGAAACCGACCCCGTTGAGAATCCTGGGGAGCAGAAATTCCACGAAGAACCGGAGTGTCTGCGCCGAGTTGAGAAAGTAGCGTTCGGGAACATCTTTCTTAAGGATGCGTCGAGCTGCGAGTCCGACGATCTTACGGAATGTCGGCTTATGGAGGATGAGTACCAGGGGCACGAGCACGAGCAGGGGAAGCAAGAGGAGCGTCGCGTTGTCACCAAAAATGCGAGGGCCAAGACTCACCAGCAGGATAAGTGCGCTGGGCACAATCGAAGCTAACTGCAGATAGACGTTCTCATATACGAAGGAGATGACGATCAGAGATCGGCTCACCCCCTTCTTCCCTGCCCAAACGATTTTGTTCATGACGGAACCGATTTGGCCAGGAATGTACTTGAGCAGCCAAGAAGCGCATTGCACGGCTATCGCCTCGGCCGCGGAAACACGCGCGGTGGGCTCAAGTACACGCACCATTCGGCCCCAGAGCAGCCCAGTAAGCGGCACAGCGAGGGCGAAGATCAGCGTTGCCGGAATCCATAGCCAGTCGAAGTCAAGATGCTTTTGCGAGATTTGATCCCAGTTGCTCCACAGTGAGGAGGCAAAGAAGTAACCCACTGCGGCGAGCACGAGCACAGTGATGCCCCAACGCAGCGCACGTTTTCGCCACCAGGGCGATGAATTATTCGTCATTTGGACCGGCCGAAACTAGTTGAATCGGCGGAAGGTATCGAGTTCCTTCTTCTGCGAATACGGAACTTGCCCCTCGGGATCTGCATACCCCACGGCGATGAGCATCACGACGCGATCCGAAAGTCCGAGCTTCAGTTCCTTTTGCATCTTGCGTTCTAGTGGCTCGAAATCGGGCCAGTTGATAACCGTGGAGCTGAGCCCAAGAGTCTCAAGACCGAGGATGAACTGCATCGCGGCG
The DNA here is from genome assembly GCF_011047135.1 of Microbacterium endophyticum. Taxonomy (NCBI): domain Bacteria; kingdom Bacillati; phylum Actinomycetota; class Actinomycetes; order Micrococcales; family Microbacteriaceae; genus Microbacterium; species Microbacterium endophyticum. The sequence goes on from NZ_CP049255.1 coordinate 619,100, forward strand.
AGGGAACTGTCGACGTAGATCGCGTGGCGATCACGGGGGCTGAAGTACGACTCCAGCTTTCCAACGACAACGACGATCGAGGGGATGTTGTCGCCATAGCCAGCAGCCCCGAACGGAATGGACGATACCCGGCGCACAGCGTCAGGCTCGTCAAAGATCCGGAACTCATAGGGGAGCCGGTTGCAGGCGGTCGGCGCCTGGCGCGCGATCAGAAGCGCCTTGTCGAAGAGCTCCCGTGGGACGGGCTTCTGCTCAAACCAGCGAACACTTCGACGCTGGCGAACCAGCCGCTCGAGAGCATCGAATTCGATATCAGAAAGATGCTCTTTCGGATGCGGAATCTTGCCGCTGAACTCTCCGATGAATTGCGTGCTTTCGAATCGCTCCCGCGCAGCTTCTACTGTGGCATCTGTTCTAGCGCTGACCCGAAAGTACTCGGTGAGCACGTCATGTGCCCATGCCATCTCGCTTGCCTCCATAGAGGCTGGCGCCGAGTGCTGCTGCGCCACTGCGTCCTCGTAGAACTCGATGGTCTCGGTAATGTAATCGCGCGCGAAGACATCGCGTCGCGGGCGCATGATGAGGCCCTTCTCAAGGCGATGAATGTTGCGGCGCAATTCCACGTGGGAGAGTCGATCGCGTTTCTTGTTGCGGTAGTAATCGCGACGGCCACGCAGCACCGCTGATTGTTCTCGATTGAAAGTCAGAAAGCTTAGAAAATACCAAAAGTGTGTCAAAAAGCGACTTGACCCGAAAGATTCGAGGACAATCCGATTGACAAGCTCATAGATGCGCCGAATCCATGTAATTGCGAGCAGATCCTTCGCGATGTTCTTGAGCGTATTCAGCAACGGGTCTCCTGGTATTTGGATGGCGAATCTTGACTAGCGTTGTGGGGCAGCGTGTTCAGTGGACGCTGCTCCTGCGATATCGCTAGTCCGCTCGGCACGAGCGATAACCGACTCGGCTGCGTGCATACTGACGGGCAATGACGGATGCTGGGCCACCTCTTCATGCACTGAAGTATTGGGATTGATGACTCGGTCAGGCGAGTATTGCAACAGCTTCACACGCTCGAGAGAATCTTCGAGAAGTGTGCGATTTGTGCGGATCATGTCGGAAATTACGATGAGCGCAAGACTGAGCAATCCACCAACCAGCATGGCCGATCCGAAAACGAGCGACTGGATATGGCTTCCTGCCACTCCTAGCCAGCTGAGAACAAGAAACCGCCCGAAAGGAATTGCTGCCGCGATGAAGAAAGCGACTGCGAGACTCACGAACAGGGCATGTGGTTTGAACATCACATAGCTGCGCATAATCGCTTGAGCGGAGCGGGCCATGTGCTGGAAAATATTCTTGAAGAGGCGAGATTCGCGGGTCTTGGGGTTAGTGCGGATCGGAACGCTAAAGATTCGCAGGCGCTTATTCCCTGCTTGGATGATCGTCTCCATGCAGTAGCTGAACTGGGTCACGACGTTGAGCCGAATGAGTGACTCACGAGAATAAGCGCGAAACCCACTCGCGGCATCAGGAAGGTCGGTTTCAGCCGCGAAGTTTACAACTCGACTCCCGACGCTTTGCATGAGCTTTTTAAACGCAGAAAAGTGCTCGATTGTCTTCGTCTGGCGATCACCGATAACGATATCTGCCTCACCACGCAACATTGGAGCGACGAGATCCGCGATTCGCTCTTGCGGGTACTGGTTGTCGCCGTCGGTGTTGACAACGATGTCGGCTCCGTGTTGGAGCGCGTAATCAACGCCGTCGCGGAAAGAGCGAGCTAGCCCCATATTGCGGGTGTGGAAGACAAAGTGCTCGACGCCGAGTTGACGCGCCACCTCTACAGTCGCGTCGGTGGAGCCGTCATCCACCACGAGAATGTGGATTTCGTCGATACCGTCGATATGAGTCGGTATCCCCTTCAAGACCATCGGAAGGGTCTCTTCTTCGTTCAAACAGGGAATTTGGATGAACAGTCGCATTGTGACTTTCAGATCATGTACCGGACGATAACGGAGCTGCAGCCCAGTAGAGCAGTGCCAGCTCTTGTCACGCAGCAGCCCGTAGTATCCTAGCCGATGGCCTCGCACGACTACCTCGAACGCACAATGACCCGCACAAGCTCCAAGCTTGACTTGTCCATCACAGACTCCTCAAGGAGAGCGCATGCGATCTTCATTCCGTGCCGGCGGCTCAAGGGAGCTCAGCGAATCCCGCCAGGCCGAGCCGACAGAGCGGGCACCGCTGCTCGTCTGGGTGCTGACGGCCGCACTCGTTTTTATTTGCGCGACCTGGAGCATTCTCACCCCGCCGTTGCTCGCCCCTGATGAGACATCACATCTATCGAGCGTGCTACGTGTTGCGGACGACCTGTCGTGGCCCGACCCGGGCGAAGCGCGAATCCCAGAATACGTAACGATGCTCGGTGAGGAGCGGCAGCTTGCGCCCGAGGATCGAAGCGTACTGAGCGACCTCGCCGCCCAGCATCCCGATGCCAGCGACCGACTTGATCAGATGACGCAGCATCCTCCGCTTTACTACGTGATCGCTGCAGGTGTCGTCAAGATATTCGGCGCTGAGGACTGGCGATGGGACCAGGCAGCGCTGCTCGTGAGACTGTTGGGGGCGATACTAGCGGCACCTCTGGTGTGGCTAGCATGGAGCGCTACGCGAACACTCACGCGATCTCGAAAAGCAGGCATCTTAGCGGCGATGGCGATATTTTTGGTTCCGGGATTGGCTCAAATGCTCGGCGTCGCGAACAACGACACGTTCGCGATTCTGGTCGGGTCTATCGTGGCGTGGCTGAGCATAAAGATCCTCTGTGGTGATCGCAGGAGATCCGTACTTCTTGGCCTCGGAGTCGCTTTTGGTCTGGCGGGCCTGGCGAAGGGCACCCTTCTCGCTTATGGAATCTTGGTTGTGCTGGTCTTACTCTTCGGCGCAGGCCATCCTCGCGCATGGCCACAACGGCTATGGCAAACAGCGTGGCCATTGCTTGTGTCGCTCGTTTTCGGACAGTGGTGGTGGATCCGAAATCTTGTATTGTTCGGGACGCTCCAGCCCTACGGATATCTCCTTAGTGACACGACCTGGGCTCCGGGTACGGGCCCCAGCATCGGAGACTTTATCGACGAGATGTGGCGTGTGACACCGGCCACTTTCTGGGGCTGGTTTGGACGCGTAAACGCTCCCCTACCCCAGATTCTTGTAGATTTCGCCACAGTCACGTGCATCGTTCTGGTACTCACTGGAATGCTTCGACGCAAGAAAACACTGCGCACTGCGGCGATACTTGTTTCGCCGATCTTGATCAGTGCGGTTCTCATGCTGCGAGTGAGTTGGGGTGCGTACGCAGAAACAACTGCGTACAGAGGTATGCACGGCCGGTACTTCTATCCCTTTATCGTTTTGGTTCTCGCACTCGCAGCGCTTGCGCTGTCAAATATTGTGCGCGAGCGATCAGCCCGAACGGCGCTAGCTCTCGGGACAATTGCCGCGTCAGTCGCTATGGCCTTCTTCGGACTCGCCGTCTCAGGGATCTACTTTTATGGCGACGACCTTTGGGCCCAGTGGCGCAGCGCCCTTACAAAGTGGATCTTTCATAGTTCCTCGCTCCCCGCGGGCACGACCACAGTAATCGCCGGCTTGGCGTGCGCCTTGCTCATCACGGGCGCGGTCATGTCGGTGCGCGCGATTCTTGTGTCGCCAGAAGACCGCGAACAACGAGAGTTGGCCGGGTGAGCGCTGTCCTTCCTTCTGAGATGAAAGCGTCCAGCAGGAAGAGCTTCCGTCCTGAAATTCAGGGTCTCCGCGCTCTCGCTGTTGGCGCAGTGCTCATTTATCATCTGTGGCCCAACCGCGTCAGTGGTGGATTCGTTGGGGTGGATGTCTTCTTCGTCATCAGCGGATTCCTCATCACGAGCCACCTCCTCTCGGAGCTGAACACGGCGGGACGTATCTCAGTCGGAAGGTTCTGGTCGCGGAGAGCGAAGCGACTTCTTCCTGATGCCCTCCTCGTGCTTGCACTGACCGGAATTGCGATTCTCATTTGGGTGCCCCGTACGCTGTGGCAGCAGTTTCTCACCGAAGTCGCTGCGTCGACGCTCTATGTTCAGAACTGGTTGCTCGCCGCCAACAGCGTGGACTACTCGGCCGCGGATAACGGCGCGTCTCCGGTGCAGCATTTTTGGACGCTCTCGGTCGAAGAGCAGTTCTACATCGCGCTTCCCCTCCTCCTCATCGCCTTTGTGTTCGCGATTCGACGATTTAGATGGAACCGCAGCATCGCCATCTATTCATTTCTCGGCGCCATTACGCTTCTGTCTTTCTTTTACAGCATCTGGCTCACGCATTGGTCAGAGAGCGAGGCGTATTTTTCGACCCTCACACGGGTTTGGGAGTTTGGCGTCGGTGCACTCATTCCTGTCCTCCCAAGGCTGAAGAACGCCGTAGCGAAAAGATTCATAACTCTCGTCGGTTTGGCAAGCATCGGGATCGCAATCGGATTCTTCTCCGAGTCAACGCCTTTTCCTGGTTCGGCTGCTGCGCTTCCCGTTCTCGGGACGGCGCTCGTCATCTGGGCAGGTTCAGACACCTTCGCCTCCGCGCTGGGCAAGTTCACCCTGATCGCGTTTCTCGGACGAATTTCATACGCGGTTTATCTCTGGCACTGGCCGCCGATTATTCTTCTCCCGTACATCACACAGCACCCGCTTACGACTATCGAGAAGCTGCTGATTATCGTGGGAGCCATCGCAATGGGAGCCGCCGCGACGTTGTTGTGGGAAGACCGGGTGAGGTTCTCCCCCCGGCTACTGGGGAGAGCTCGACCTCGGACCATCGCGGCGGTGAGCGCTATCGGTATGGCGATCGTTTTAGCGTTGCCCGCGGCTGGAGCACTCATCGTGCGTCAAGAAAACGCGCACTTTGAAGAAGTGACGCGGGCCATTGAAGCCGGGACGTCTCCCTGCCTCGGAGCCGCGAGCTTGGCGGAACCGGGTTGCGTGAACCCCGACCTCGACGGCATTTTGGTGCCCAACCTCACTGAGGTTACTGACGACAACGACAACCGCTCCGAGTGCTGGTCAACTGGAGGAGACCCGACTTTCAATTCGTGCACGCTCGGGCCGGCCTCAGGCTTCGACAAGCATCTACTCGTCGTAGGTGACTCTCATAGCAATGCGCTACTTGGGGCCTACGAACTGATCGCACAAGAGAACAACTGGCGAATAGACGTCGCCGGTCGAGCAGGATGCTACTGGACAGATGTCGACCTCGTTCAACCAACAGAGGCGCTACAAGATGAATGCGCTCAGTGGCGAGACTCGTTGGCTTCATTTGTTGGAGATAATCCCGATGTAGACGCCATTGTCACAACTAAGGCGCGTCGTCCTCTCAGCGCGGAAGTCACCACGGTAGATCAGGATGTCGCTTTCTCTGAGGTCGTTAATGGGATGAGCAGTGCGTGGGGCAAACGTCCATCTCTAGACGTGCCCGTTATAGCCCTCATCGACAATCCATGGCTCCCCGCAGACTCGCTGGAGTGCGTGGAGCAGTACGGCCTTGACGCCACCGATGAGTGCTCGATCAGCCGCGCAGAGGCTCTCAAGCCTGACGGTCTCAACGAGGCAGCAGCGAGTGACCCGAACTCGTACACTGTCGATCTCACCGATCTCTATTGCGGGCCAGAGAACTGCTCGCCGGTCGTTGGACATGTCATCGTCTACCGCGATGGTCGCCACCTCACGGCGACTTACGCCAAAACCATCGCACCGTACCTCAATGAGAAGCTCCGTGACGTGCTCGCTGCATCCGAATCGCGTTGATCGAGCTCAGTTGAGCTGGTTTTGCCACATCGACAGCGCGGATCCGATGGCCATGTGCATATCCAGGTACTGGTAGGTACCGAGACGCCCGCCAAAGAAGACGTCACGCTCACCCTTTTGAAGCTCGCGGTAGGCCAAGACGCCCGCTCGGTCCTCGGGCGTATTCACCGGGTAGTAAGGCTCGTCGTCGCGCGTGGCGAACCGGGAGAACTCCCGCATGATGACTGTCTTATCGGCGGGGTATCGATCTGCACGCTCGGGGTGGAAGTGCTTGAATTCGTGGATGCGTGTGAATGGAACATCGGCGTCCGCATAGTTCATGACGCTCGTGCCCTGAAAGTCAGCGACGTCCAGAACCTCCTCAGTGAAATCGAGCGTACGCCACGACAGCTCCCCGGCGGAATTATCGAAGTAGCGATCGACCGGTCCCGTGTAGACGATCGGAAGCTGACCGACGACGGCCTTCTTATTCAACGGCTGCGATTCGTCGAAAAAGTCGGTGTTGAGCTTCACCTCGATGTTCGGGTGATCAGCCATACGCTCGAGCCATGCCGTGTAGCCGTCAACGGGAAGACCTTCCCAGGTGTCGTTGAAGTAGCGGTTGTCGTAGTTGTAACGCACCGGGAGCCTGCTGATGACTTCAGCTGGCAGGTTCTTCGGATCCGTCTGCCACTGTTTGGCGGTGTAGTCCCGAATGAATGCTTCGTAGAGCGGGCGTCCGATCAGCCCAATAGCCTTCTCCTCGAGGTTCTGCGCCTCTTTCGTATCGAACTCGCCAGCGAGTTCGTGAATGAGTGCGCGCGCTTCGCTCGGAGAGTACGCGGCCTGAAAGAACTGGTTGATCGTCCCGAGGTTGATTGGCAGCGGGAAGACCTGCCCTTTGTGCGTTGTGTAGACCCGGTGCACATAGGAGGTGAAAGCCGTGAAGCGGTTTACGTACTCCCACACCGTCGCGTTGGAAGTGTGGAAAAGGTGCGCACCGTAGCGGTGCACTTCGATCCCCGTGGAACGCTCATTTTCGGAGTACGCATTACCCCCGACGTGATGCCTGCGATCAATCACAGTGACGCGGCGACCCGCGGCTGCGGCCCGCTCAGCGATCGTGAGCCCGAAGAATCCAGAGCCGACGACGAGAAGATCCATTGTGAGTTCTTTCTGAGCTGCGGTGACTTACACGACATCGGATGCCGGAAAGTGGGTTCAGAAGAGTGTACCTAGACCGCATCAAGACTCCGCTGCGCGCACCCAGGGGTCACAAAGCAAGCTGTCGGATACGATTGCTCACTGTGTCATTAAGAGGGGTATCGCATGAGTGAAGTTTGGCTAAGCGCCGTCCCCGCGTTCCTCGTAGCCACAGCCGCCCTCATAATTCCAGGGCTCGTCATCGTGCTCGCTGGCTGGGGCTGGCATCGGCTGCGGCTTCTACTGATGGCCCCTGCCGTATCTGTCGCTATCTTGGCAGTATCGGCGACCCTCGCACCGCTCGTGGGCATGTCTTGGTCTTGGATCCCAGTCATTGGCTTGACCGCTGTAGCAGCTTTGGCAGCGTATGCCATCAGGCGCTGGGTCGGCACGGAGGTCCTTCTCACACCGTCGCCACGACGCATCGTCGCGACGGTTGGCGGATTAGTGCTTGCCGCGGTCGCCCTCTGGGCTCAGCTCACATACGTCTTCATGACTCCAGAGAGCATTTCGCAGACTTTCGACGCTATTGTCCACCTGAATACCGTGCGCTTCGCGGTCGACACCGCCAATGCTTCGGCACTCAATATTGGCACCACGACCGATATCCCGTTCTACCCCAACGCTTGGCACAGCCTCTCTTCTCTCACAGCGCTGACAACCGGCGCATCGATACCGCTGTCGGTAAACGCGGCGAATATCGCTATCGGCGCGATCGCGTGGCCCGCATCCGCCATGGCGCTCGGCGCAACGATCTTCCGTGAGCGCGCCGCAGCGATAGCGGCCACCGCAGCACTTTCCACCGCTTTCGGAGCATTTCCGATTCTGCTGTTCGACTTCGGCGTGCTCTACCCGAATGCGATGGGGTATGCAGTATTACCCGCGGGCATCGCAATTGTGTGGGAGTTGCTTCGACTGCGAGGCGTAGCAACAATTACTCGGCACATCGTTCTGCTCGCAGTTGTATGTGCTGGAATCGGACTTGGCCACCCGAACGCGTTCCTGGCGCTCTTTGCCTTCGCCGTATTCCTGGCACTGTTCGAACTGGCACGAAGAGCACTGCAGAACAAGTCTCGACGGGCATGGATATTCAACGGCGCCGCCGCTCTACTTCTTCTTCTCACCGGTCTACTCCTCTGGCGTTTTTCCCGCACGAACTGGGGCATGTCACGGTGGGGGCCATGGCAAAGCACTGCGCAAGCGATTGGTGAAGCACTCCTGCTCTCTCCGCGTGCGTACCCCATCACACTTGCGACAGCACTGCTGCTCGCGATCGGCATTATCGCTGTGGTTCGACGACCGGCCCATCTACCGGTTCTCATCCCGGCAGCGGTGGCCGGGTTCATGTTCATTCTTGTTTCAGGTACGCCCGTCGACACGTTGCTACGCGAGATGGTGACGAACCCCTGGTACAACGATCCCTACCGCTTAGCCGCTCTTCTCCCGATCGCGGGAATTCCCGTTGCAACCTACGGCGCATTAGTCGTTGTCGATGCCGTGCGCCGTGTGAAGTTCGTCGCCGCATCACCTCATCTCGTCAAAGCGGCGCTCGCAACAGTTGCCGCGGCGGCACTGTTCCTTGTCGCCATCGGTCCGAACGTCACGACGATGGCAACGGCGGCGCGCGGTTCGTACACAATGAATGACGCGTCAGCGCTCCTCAGCACCGACGAAGCGGCACTCATCTCTCGTCTCGACGACACGACACCGTCAGACGCAGTGATCGCCGGCAGCCCCTGGACCGGCGTGTCGTTGGCTTATGCAATTGCCGGAAGAAACGTGCTCGAAAAGCACGTCTTCGGGGCTCGCGACGAAGACGAAACCTACATTGACGCGCATTTGAACGACATCGACACTGACCCGCGGGTTTGCGCTGTGGTTCAGAGCCTTGGCGTGTCTTACGTGTTGGATTTCGGCGATCGTAACGTGTTCAGTGATCCCGACGCTGCTGCCGACCGGGAGGGCATCCAGAACCTGGATCCTTCGGATCACCTGGTGCTCGTCGACGAAGAAGGCCCCGATGCTCGACTGTTCCGCATCGAAGGCTGCTGATCCATGCGACGACGAAGCATCGCGATAGCGTACGACTGCCTTTTTCCCCTGAGCACCGGCGGCGGCGAGCGCCAATATCGTGGGTTCGCCGAAGAACTTCAGCGACGGGGATTCGACGTCGATTACCTCACGACATCGCAGTGGGACGACGAGCCACCACAGAACACCGAGTTTTCGATTGTACCTGTCACAGGTCCGCTCGCACTTTACGATCAGCAGGGTGTGCGACGACCTGCTGCGGCGCTCGGGTTTGCGTGGGGACTTTTTCGCGAACTTGTTCGTCGACGACGTCAATACCGAGCTGTGATCGTGAGCGCCCTGCCCGTGCTCAACGTCTTCGCCGCCCGATTGGCCCTGTGTGGATCGGGTACCACTGTCATCGTCGACTATCTAGAGGTATGGGGTGCGCAGCAGTGGCGAGCGTACTCGGGGCCGGTGATGGGAACCGTCGCGTGGGTTCTTCAAAAACTGGCCATTCTGCTGTCCCCCCATGCGACATGCCACTCCCAACTCAGCGCAAGGCGACTCCGCGCTGAAGGATTACGGAGCGCGCCTCTCGTGAGCCCGGGCCTTATCGACAACACTTCGGTGGCGACGTTCGCTGAGAAAGCAGCTGACCCGCCATTCGTGCTGTATGCGGGACGACACATCTCAGACAAAAGAGTCGAGGTACTGCCCGCGGCTGTGAAACTGGCGCGCCAGACAATTCCCGATCTGGAGATGGTCATTCTCGGAACCGGACAGACCACGTCGCTCATCAGAGAAGAAGTCGCGCGTGCCGACGGTGATTTGTGGACCGATTTGCCAGGATTTGTTTCGCAAGAAGAGCTCGACGGATTGATGGCACGCGCTGCGTGCTTGGCAAATCCTTCGAAACGTGAAGGGTACGGCCTTGTCGTCGTCGAAGCGGCCGCGCACGGAACTCCGGTAGTGCTCGTAAGCGACGAAGGAAACGCCTCGACTGAGTTGGTGACGGATGACGTCAATGGTTTTGTTGCCGCGAGCACGAATCCGAGAGACTTGGCATCATCAATCATCGCGTCCGTGCGTGGCGGGGCTGATCTCCGCCGGCGTACACGATCCTGGTATGAAGAAGCGATCACATCGCGGACGATTGAACGAACAGTGAGTCGCATCGTCGAGGTAATCGGCACCCCCGGTTCCGCTCTAAACGATGCACACCCCTCGCGGCTGATCCGCCGTGAGGCTGAGGAAGGACGCCCATGAACACGTACCACGGAGATGACTCAGTCGAGTTGACGATTCTCATGCCCTGCTTGAATGAGGCGGAGACTCTCGAAGTATGCGTTCGGAAAGCACTGGGCTTCATCGAACGGTCCGGGATTGCCGGCGAAGTCGTCATCTCTGATAACGGCAGCACCGACGGTTCGCAGTCAATCGCGACACGCTTAGGCGCCCGCGTCGTTGACGCGCCGCAGCGCGGCTACGGGGCGGCGCTCATCGCGGGCATTGAAGCAGCTCGTGGAACGTACATCATCATGGGCGATGCAGACGATAGCTACGACTTCGTCAACCTTGATGGCTACGTTGAGCGACTTCGTGGCGGAGCGGACCTCGTCATGGGCAATAGGTTCAAGGGTGGAATTGAGCCCGGAGCGATGCCGCCCCTCCACAAGTACCTCGGTAATCCCGTGCTTTCCGGAATAGGGCAGCTATTTTTCCGCCCCGGCATCGGCGATTTCCACTGCGGTCTGCGCGGCTTCAATCGCCGTCGGATCACGGAACTTGAGTTGCAGACGACCGGCATGGAGTTTGCCTCCGAAATGGTCGTGAAAGCTTCGCTCGCTCGCTACCGGGTCGAAGAGGTTCCCACGACGTTGAAGAAAGACGGACGTTCGCGTCCGCCGCACCTGCGGAGCTGGCACGACGGCTGGCGTCACCTCAGGTTCCTGCTGCTCTTTTCACCGAGGTGGCTCTTCATCTACCCGGGCCTCGTGGCATTCCTTATTGGTGCAATCGCGGTGGGGGCTCTCGCGATCGGTCCAATTCAAGTCGGCGGGGTAGGTTTCGACGTCACAACAATGGTCTACGCGACCGCACTTTGCGCGATTGGCTATCAAGCGCTGATGTTCGCGTGGCTCACGAAGCTCTATGCAACACAAGAAGGCTTCTTGCCAGCCAGCCCGCGGTATCGCGCGGTGGCCGCGAGCTGGACACAGGAGCGAGGTTTACTCGTGGGTCTCGCGATCTTCCTCCTGGGCATACTGATCGGCATCGTGCAGGTAGTGCGCTGGGGAAATCTTGACTTTGGACCGCTCGAGGCTGGCCAAGTCCTCCGGATCGCAGTGCCGAGCGCGCTCGGCATCATGCTGGGATTCCAAACGATACTGATGAGCTTCTTCGCTGGAGTTCTCACTATCCCGCGCCGCGAGACTCGGCCCGAAGCCATTATTGAAAACTGAGCGTGCGCACACGCATTCTGATCGATCTTCTGGGCTATACCGGAAGACGCGGCGGCACTGAAACGTACGCGCGCGAAATCATCACTCGATTGCCCCAGCTACTTCCCAATGCCGAGTTCGTTGCGGTGACAGGAAGGGACGGCACCGAGCGCGTGGGTGCGTTCTTTCCAGGACAGGTCGTCACGGTTCCGTGGGTGCGCGCATCAAGCTCGTTCTGGGCTCTCGGTGAACTCTTCGCACTCGACCGCGTGGCGCGATCGGTAACGGCAAACCTCGTGTGGTCTCCGGCGAATTTCGGGCCGATCCGACGTGGCGTGCCCCGTGTCACAACAATTCACGATCTGATCTACCGTGAAATCCCAGGAAGCACGCGTGAGCGTCTGTCGCGTGCTGTCACATCGTGGCTGATGACGCGAGCGGCGCGCTCTTCGGATCAGCTCATAACGATCTCGCAGGCGACCTCTGAAGCCATCCGCCGGTATATGGAGATCGATCCCGATTCCGTGCACGTCGTCCTGAATGGCAGCACTCTCCCGGAACGTGCACCGGATGTCCACGGCGCAATGCGGCAACTCGGCATCGACACTCGTCGCCCGATCGTTCTCAGCACGGGCAACCGGATGCCTCATAAAAACTTCGACGGCCTGATCCGAGCCGTAGCGACATTAGCTCCGTCGGAGCGCCCGCTCCTCGTCATACCGGGCAGTCACGGCAAAGATCCGTTGGCAGATCTGGTCCGATCCCTCGGGCTAGAGCGTGACGTGATCCTGCCAGGCTGGATCACTCATGATCAGCTTGAGGCGCTGTACTCTGTGTGCGAAATATACATATGCCCTTCGCTCGCCGAGGGGTTTGGCCTGCCGATCGTTGACGCTCTGCGTCGCGGGTGCCGGGTGATCGCTAACGATATTCCGGTCTTGCGCGAGGTGGGCGGCGATGTCTCCACCTACACGGACGCTCGTGAAGCCGTGACCTTTGGGGCAGAAATCGTCCGCGTTCTCTCGACTCCCGACAGCGAGAGCGCACGCTCCCACCGGCGGAGCTGGGGATCGCGCTTCACCTGGGAGCTCTCAGCACAGCAGACAGCGGCGGTTTTGCATGATGTCGTCAACCGAAAGGCAGCGCGATGAAGGCGATGCTTGCAAGGTTCGCCGGTTTTGGCGCGGTGCCGATGATGTCGGCGGTGGTTCCCTTGCTGGTTCTCCCCATAGCTTCCCGCATCGACGGTGCAGCGGGATGGGCGGCGATCGGCACGGGGCAGGCGATCGGCAGCTTTGTCGCGATGGTTGCAAGCTATGGGTGGAACGTAAACGGTGGCGCACGGGTCGCTCAAGCATCCGACGCCGTAATGCAAAAAGAGATCTACGCGCAGAGCTTTTGGTCGCGCATCATCGCGTACGCCGTGGCGGGAACAGCTGGTGCGATCCTCGCGGCGGTACTCATCGGTGGGGAGTTCGGAGTGGTGGCTGCTCTCGCAGCTCTCGCCACGGGCGCGACTGGTCTTACTGTCGCTTGGTACTCGGTCGGTGTCGGTCGCGCACGAGTGGCCCTGTGGTACGAAGCCATTCCTACTGCGGCCTTCACCCTTCTCAGCAGCGTCGCCATGCTCGTCACGGGATCGGTTGCAGCGTATCCGACGCTGATGCTCGCTGGAATCGTCGGCGGACTGATTCTCCTCAATCTTCATCTGTACCGCGCCGTTGTGCCACCGCTTGATCCCATAGCGCTGCGGGCGGCGTTTCGCTCGAACTTCCGCCTTGCTGTCGCTGACGGGATCGGCGGCAGTTATACGACAGCGCCCGTCCCGATCGGACAGGCAGTCATCGGCACAACGGCTGCCGCACAGTTGACCTCCGCTGACAAGGTTTACCGAATCGGGGTCACCGCAATCGCTGTCCTCGCAAACAGCCTCCAAAAGTGGGTGCTGGAGGTATCTTTCGTCGATGGTCGCATGCGACGCCACGTCATCGCATTGACTCTGCATGCCGTGCTGGGTGTCGTGGGGTTTATGGTGTTGACGTTAGCTGGTGCGCCACTGACGCGGCTGCTTCTCGGCGACGATGTGACACCGCCGGCCGAAGTGTTCCCAGCCTACGGCGTGACGTTCTTCATAATTTCGATGACGACACCGCTTATCCGGAACGTACTGGTACCAGCGCACGGCGACCGCATCGTGATGATCGCCATCATCACGTCAGCCATTGTGGGGCTTCCCGCAATGGTCATCGCGGGGACGACGGCGGGGCTTCTGGGAATCGTGAGCGGCCTCGTGCTCTCTGAGGTCATCGTCTTGACGTTCGTGTCGATCGCGGCGATTGGTGTACTGCGACGAGAACGAATTCCTCGCTAGATATTTCGAGACTCAGGGGCGCCGGTCAGTTGGCGTAAACCCACGAACTGCGGTTCCTGCAACGAACACCGCGGCGTTTCGGATAGGAATGCGGCGTCGCAAGACAGCGCCTACAAGACGCGTTACGGACCGCCAGAACGAACGTCGACGACCATAAAGCACTTGAAGTCGCTCAAGACGAGTGTCGCCCGCCAGGGGGCGGGATACGAGCGCAACCGTCATCGCCTGCGCCCACCCAGCACTGACTACGTAAGCAGACAAAGCAATGACTGCCGAGCGACGAAGCCCACCCGCGTGCTGTGCCGCATCTGCGCGAGTCTTCACATTTCGCCAGGACTGCAGCATGGCGAACTCGTTATCAGATGTCTCACCAAGAACGTTCTGGTCGTGCTGAACGTAGTCCTGCACGATGTCAGGAATGACAACAGCACCGTCTTGGCAAGAAGCACATACAGCTAGCCAGTGATCGTGCACCTGAGCGGGCGAGTCGAACTGGGGAAAAGGCAGCGCGAGTTGCAACAGGTCACGTCGAAGTACAGACATGCCGCCGGTAAATTGATTGAAGATCGGAATGTCGTCAGCGTGAGGCTGCACACGCCCGGTAGTCGCAGCACGCACTTCCCCGCCCGGGTACGTCACGACGCGAGCTTGAGCGCTCACCATTGACGCGTACTGCAGATGCGGCAGCATCCTCTCTAACTTCTCTGGCTGCCAATAGTCGTCTTGATCGCTCAGCGCGATCCACTGCGCTGTGTCGGGCACCGCAGACAGACCCCGCTCGAAGTTGAGGTAGAAACCCACTCGACTTGCCGCGCCGATCACCGTGAAACGTTCATCGTCGCCAACGATAGATCTCAACATCTCGCGTACGTCTTCTTCGCCGCCGTCAGCGACCACAAGACACGAGAAATCAGACACCGTCTGCGCCTGAATCGAACGAAGCTGGCGTTCGAAGAGTTCCCGCTGGGGTCGGTATGCCGCTAATACGATGCATCCGAGGGGCGCGGGCACGCGCTGCGATGGTGTGGTGTTTTCTGAAGACATGTCTGAGTTGAAACCGATGTGCGAGAAGCCGGTACCGGACCGATCATAAGCCGCACAACGGCACGAGCACGACTAGACTCGACCGCCGTGCCACTGAGGGAGACTCAATGAATATGGATGCCGCGAGTTCGACGCGATTGGACATCGTTGTGCCCGTTCATGGCGGGTGGTCGCATGTCGCCGACTGCCTCGCTGCCCTCGAGACTCAAACGTCTCGCGCACGCATCATTGTGGTCGATGATCTCTCACCCGATGACACACTGGCTCGAATTCGTGAAAGGTTTCCGCAGTTCACGATTATTGCTAACGCAACAAATCTCGGATTTGCTGCCACCTGCAACGTGGGCATGCGCTCCGGCAGCTCGGAATTTGTCTTGCTGCTCAATAGCGATGTCGTCGCGGTACCGAGCATGGTTGATCAAATTCTCGACAGTTTCGACTCGGCGGCAGAAGATTCACTCGGCAGCGTCGCCTCCGTGCTCCTCGCACCCGACGGCACGATCGATTCGTTCGGGATAACTGCGGACGTGACGGGCGCAGGCTTCGTGAGATTCCATGGAAGTCAGGTTCACGATATCCACGCACACGTGCCCCCCGTGCTCGGCCCGTACGGCGCGGCGGCCGCCTACCGGCGCGCGGCACTCGAAGATGTCGGCCTCTTAGACGAGAACATTTTCATGTACGGCGAAGAACTTGAGCTCGCCCTTCGACTTCGCACGGGTGGCTGGGGCGCGCTCGCTGTGCCTTTCATCGCTGGCACCCACATAGGCGGCGCTTCTGCTGGCACTGAGTCGGAGCGCCAGCGGTATCTTTCCGGTTTTGGGCGCGGATACTTGCTACGGGTTTACGGC
Source organism: Microbacterium endophyticum (assembly GCF_011047135.1). Classification (NCBI taxonomy): domain Bacteria; kingdom Bacillati; phylum Actinomycetota; class Actinomycetes; order Micrococcales; family Microbacteriaceae; genus Microbacterium; species Microbacterium endophyticum. The sequence continues at coordinate 634,833 of NZ_CP049255.1, forward strand.
GTGCTGCAAGGAAGGCACGCCGCACGCGCGATCGTCACCGAGGCAATCGTTACCGGTGCCCGGCTGGTCCTTCGGCGTGATCTTGCCTCACTCAAAGGGCGATTGAGCGGGTGGAGGAAGGGTTATCGGGTACCTCGACGCGCGCTCCCCACGTCAGGCTTGGACACAAACATTGGGTTCCGCCTCTCGTTGAAGATGCGCTCGCCCGACTATTGGAAGAGCCTGGCTAAGCAAGGTGCTCAGGCCCCACGGGGCCGCATGAAAGAATGATTCCATGAAGGGCATTATTCTTGCGGGCGGTTCAGGTACTCGACTCCATCCCGTGACCCTTGGGGTCTCGAAACAGCTCGTGCCGGTGTATGACAAGCCGATGGTCTATTACCCGCTGTCGACGTTGATGTTGGCTGGTGTGTCCGAGATTTTGGTGATCACAACCCCACACGATGCTGACGCGTTCGAGCGGTTGTTGGGCGATGGATCGCAGTTCGGAATCAGTATCCAGTTCGCCGTGCAGCCCTCACCTGATGGGCTGGCTCAGGCGTTCACGATCGGTGCGGATTTCATCGGTGATGACAAGGTTGCTCTCGTTCTCGGAGACAACCTTCTGTATGGTCCGGGGCTTGGTACACAGCTGAAGCGGTACACCGATATTGATGGGGGTGCCGTCTTCGCGTACTGGGTCGCGGAACCCTCCGCGTACGGTGTTGTCGAGTTCGATAAGAGCGGGCGTGCGATCTCGTTGGAGGAGAAACCCGCAGCACCGAAGTCGAATTATGCGATCCCGGGTCTGTATTTCTATGACAACGATGTCGTGGAGATCGCCCGAAACTTGCAGCCCTCACCCCGTGGTGAGCTCGAAATCACTGATGTGAACCGGGCGTATTTGGAGCGCGGGAAACTGCAGGTCGAGGTCCTCCCCCGCGGAACAGCCTGGTTGGATACGGGAACGTTTGATCAGATGACGGATGCCGCGGACTACGTCCGAACGATCGAACGCCGCACCGGGATGAAGATCGGATGCCCGGAAGAGATCGCGTGGCGTCAAGGGTTCCTCACGGACGAGCAACTTACTGAGCGTGCCGGGAAGATGATGAAGTCCGGGTACGGGTCGTATTTGATGGAACTGCTCGAACGAGGAGAAAAGTAATGCCCCGAAAGCTCCTCGTCACCGGTGGTGCCGGTTTCATCGGTTCGAACTTCGTGCACCATGTCCTCGCGCATACTGACGATCATGTCACTGTGCTCGATAAGCTCACCTACGCCGGAAACCTCGCATCTCTTGAAGGCCTTCCGGCGGACCGGTTCCGGTTCGTTCAGGGCGACATCGCCGATGCTGGGCTCGTTGATGAGCTTTTCGGTGACGTGGATGCTGTCGTGCATTACGCGGCAGAGTCTCACAACGACAACAGTCTCCACGACCCGCGCCCATTCCTTGATACCAACATCATTGGTACGTACACGCTCCTGGAAGCTGCCCGAAAGCACGACCGTCGCTTTCACCACATCTCTACCGACGAGGTCTACGGTGACCTGGAGTTGGATGACCCGGCCCGGTTTACCGAGCACACCCCCTACAACCCCTCCTCCCCTTACAGCTCCACGAAAGCGGGCAGCGACCTCCTCGTGCGCGCATGGGTGCGATCGTTTGGGGTAAAGGCCACGATCAGCAACTGTTCCAACAACTACGGGCCGTACCAGCACGTGGAGAAATTCATTCCCCGTCAGATCACGAATGTGATCCGCGGCATCCGCCCCAAGCTCTACGGTGCAGGAGAGAACGTCCGCGACTGGATCCACGCCGACGACCATTCCAGCGCTGTGCTCACCATCCTTGATAAAGGCACGATCGGTGAGACGTACCTCATCGGGGCCGATGGGGAAAAGAACAACAAAGATGTCGTCGAACAGATCCTCACCCACATGGGTCAAGAACCCGACGCATACGACCACGTCACCGACCGTGCCGGACACGACATGCGGTACGCGATCGATTCCACCAAACTCCGCACCGAACTCGGCTGGACACCCGCGTACCAAAACTTCGAAACAGGCCTTGCTGCAACGATCGACTGGTACCGCACCAACGAAGCCTGGTGGGCTGCGTCTAAAGACGGCGTCGAAGCGTTCTACGCCGCACAGGGACAGTGACGTCGATGGCAACGGAGTTTGGTAAAGCACTCGCGCGGACCGAAACCACGATCCCCGGGCTGTTCCTCTTCGATCTCCCGGTCCACGGCGACAGTCGCGGGTGGTTCAAAGAGAACTGGCAGCACGAGAAGATGACTGCGGCAGGCCTAGAAGATTTCGGGCCCGTGCAGAACAACATCTCCTTCAACGACGCGGTCGGCACGACCCGAGGCATCCACGCGGAACCGTGGGACAAATTCGTCTCCGTCGCCACCGGACGCATCTTCGGCGCGTGGGTCGACCTCCGCGAAGGCGACACCTTCGGCGCCGTGTTCACCACAGAACTCGACCCCTCAAAAGCAATCTATGTTCCCCGCGGCGTAGGCAACTCCTATCAGACTCTGGAACCCGACACCGCGTACACGTACCTCGTCAACGACCACTGGTCGCCCGCCGCGTCGTACTCGTTCCTGAACCTCGCCGACGAGACAGTGGGCATCACCTGGCCCATCCCCCTCGACCAGGTAGAAATCAGCGCGAAAGATAAAAACCACCCCCGCCTGAGCGACGTCACCCCGATACCCCCGAAAAAAACCCTCATCATCGGGGCGAATGGGCAACTCGGCCGAGCACTCCGAGCCGAATACGGCGAGAACCCCTCGGTGGAATACACCACCCGCGACACGCTCGACATCACCGCCCCGGGGCTTGCCGCAGCACGCCGGTGGCGGGACTACGACACCATCATCAACGCCGCCGCCTACACCGCTGTCGATACCGCAGAAACCCCCGAGGGGCGCACCCACGCGTGGGCCGCGAACGTCACAGGGCTCACCGCCCTCGCAGAAACCGCGACCCGACACGGCATCACCCTCGTACACGTCTCCAGCGACTACGTCTTCGACGGCACAAAGACCGGTGAATACACCGAAGAAGACCCCATCTCCCCCCTCGGCGTCTACGGGCAAACCAAAGCAGCCGGCGACGCGATCGCCCAGACCGTCCCCCGCCACTACATCCTCCGCACAAGCTGGGTTATCGGCGACGGAAACAACTTCATCAGCACAATGGCTCGCCTCGCCGAAAAAGGCATCGACCCCAAAGTCGTCAACGACCAAGTCGGACGCCTCACCTTCACGAGCGACATTGCGTCCGCCATCAGCAAATTGTGCGCCTCAGGTGCACCCTACGGAATTTATAACGTGACCGGGGCAGGCACGCCTGGCTCTTGGTACGACATCGCTCGCGATGTCTATCGCCTGAACGGTCATGACCCTGAGCGCGTGAGCGCCGTTTCAACAGAAGAGTATTTTGCGAACTCGACGGCACCTGTCGCGCAGCGACCCCGCAATAGCGTGCTGAGCTTGGCCAAAGCGCAGGCGGCCGGTGTCGGAACTGCAGACGCGCACCAAAGCCTCGTCGGTTATCTCGAAAGCGTGCGACGGGATGTTTCGTGACAACCCCACAAGTTGCGATCGTCGTACGCACGAAAGACCGTCCGCATTTTTTGCGACGCGCGATCAACAGCATTCAGTCGCAGTCGTTCACTGACTGGGAATGTGTAGTCGTCAACGACGGTGGCGATATTAAGCAGGTCGAGCTGGTGCTCGCCTCAGCGGCTACCTCAGATGATCCCCGCATTCGCATTCTCAACCACGAGGAATCACGCGGACGGTGGAAGAGCGCAAACGCGGGAGTACTCGGGACGACTGCTCCACTGCTCGTGCTGCACGACGACGACGACTCGTGGCATCCTGAGTTCCTCGACCGCGCGACCTCCTACCTCTCGCAGCACACTGAGCGCGACGGTGTCGTTGCGCGGACGGAAATCCTGTGGGAGAGCCGCGACGGAGATTCGTTCTCGGTCGAACGTCGAGAGATTTTCCAAGGCCACCTCCAAGACCTTCTTCTTACCGACGCACTGCTCTTCAACAGGTTCGTTCCCATCGGGTTCCTCTACCGCCGTGAGCTGCACGCCGAATTAGGACTCTACGACGACAAGTTGCCTGTCATCGGTGACTGGGCTTTCAATCTGCGAGTACTGGCCCGCGGGCCTCTCGAATACCTGTCAGATCAAGCCCTTGCGTACTGGCACCAGCGCAGCGACACGAGCGGTGCCGAAAGCAACAGCGTGACCGGCGCGGGCCGAGACCACGATCGATTTGATGCGCGTATTCGCGATTCCGAGTTGCGCAAGTACACCGAGAACGAAGGGCTCGGGCTAGTGCTTTACCTGACGAAGTTCATCGATCAACGCTTCGTCGACGTAGAGGCCGGAATCCGGCACGAGATCGTCGACGCTTCGTTCTGGAATCGCCTCAAACAATGGTTGAAACGACGCTAACCTTGCCAACTCGCCGCGGCGAGCAACGCTGCTAGCTCTTCAAGAACTCCACGGCTTCGACAGCAGGCCCGTCAAAAATCTTCTTGCCCTTTGAAATCACGATCCCACGAGCACACAGCTCTTGAATCATATTCATGTCGTGGCTGACGACAAGCATCGTAATTCCGCTGGCGATGAGCTCTTTGATTTTGGCAGCACACTTAGCGCGAAACGGGGCGTCCCCAACTGAGAGCACTTCGTCGACGAGCAAAATGTCAGCGTCGACATGAATGGCAACCGAAAAAGCAAGCCGCATAAACATACCTGACGAGTAATGCTTAACCTCCTGATCGATGAATTCACCGATCTCCGAGAAAGCGACGATATCGTCAAATCGCTCATCGATCTCTCGCTTACCCATTCCGAGGATGGCACCGTTGAGGTAGACGTTCTCTCGGCCCGATAGGTCTGGGTGGAAACCAGCGCCCACTTCGATGAGCCCAGCGATCCGTCCCCGTGTTAAGACCTTGCCGCCATCGGGTTCAAGTACACCCGAAACCAGTTTCAGTGTCGTTGACTTTCCGGATCCGTTGAGACCCAGAACAGCCACAGCCTCGCCCTCCCCGACCTGAAAACTGACGTCATCGAGGGCGGTGAAGACATCCGCTTTGACCTTTTTGCCGCGGATCCATCCAATGAACGCTTCTTTGAACGAGTGAGAGTTTCGTTTAAGGAAAACCTTCGATACTCGGTCGACAACAATTGAGGGATGCGTGACTGTTGCCACGATGGAAGCATTTTTCTTCATCACAGGTCCTGAGCAAAAGATCGTTCAAAGCGACGGAACGCGAACTGGCCGACCACGAGCATCACGACGGTGATGAACACGGCCACGGCCGAGTAAACCGCAAAATGCGGAGGCAACCCGTGGCTGTCCGTCGTGGTGGCACCCCAGAACCCTACGTGGAAGAGTTCAACGGCAATCGTTAGCGGGTTACACATAAAGATATGGAACGCCCAGGACGGCAGCGCAGCCTGCACGAGCGGCCACACGTAAAGCACGGGTGAAGTCCACGTCGAGAACATGCGGATGATCTCGACAAAGTTCTGCGCATCTCGGAAGCGAACGTTGATGCCCGCGAAGAACAATCCCATGCCAAGCGCAAATGCGACGACAAGAACTGCACCGGCCAGCACGGCAACGAGACCCATAAGCGTCGGGGTCCACCCGACAGCAAGACACACAGCTAACAGGATGGCGACCTGCGGCAGGAAGTGAATCAGCGCCACGATGATCGATGCGACAGGAAACATCTCGCGCGGCAGATATATCTTGCGCACGAGCGAGCCATTGTCGACAATCGCCGACGTGGCGTTACCAAAGGCCTCGTTGAAGAGGTTGATTATCACTACGCCCGAAAAAAGATAGATCGGGAAATTCTGAACGTCGCCGTGCAGCCCGAGGATGATCCCCATGACGAAGTAGTAGACGAGAAACTGTGATGCTGGTTTGACATACGACCACGTCCAGCCGAGCACCGAGTTGCGGTATCGAGTTGCAGTGCCTTTTCGAACAAGCAAACGCAGGAGAAACCCGCGGCGGAATACATCGACGAGGCCGCGACCGCGTCCGGGGACGTCGTAATCGCTGAGATCAAGCAGAGTCACGGGTGTTCTTGCCTTACGAGTGAAGATTGCACCATGACAGGTGCCGGGGTCGGCTCATCTTATCCCGCATCAGTCACCGAAGCCTGGGTCCGACTCAGGGTTTACGCGTCAGGTCGCTTCGGTCGAGCCACACCCCGCGCCCATCGATCTCAACCTTCAACCAATCACGGGACGAGTTCACACCCACACCCGTAACGATCGTCCCAGCAGATACATCGACCGCACCCGACGCACACCCGGAATTAGGCGCCGAACGACCCGTCGTCCCCGCCTCACCCACAACATACGTCTGACGCGCCGAACCCACGCCACCAGGAACCGCACACGCCGCCTGAGCAGACGTCGCATACGCAGTACCAGAACGCGGAATCCACACATCCCCGCCCTCAAGCTGAACCTTCAACCAGCCATCAACAACACCCACAGCCTGCACAACAGTCCCCGCCGACAACGAGACCGCACCTTCACCACACGCAAACGAAGGCGCCGTGCGTCCAAGCACCGTGCCCGACTGCACGACGTATGCCTTCTTCGCAGCGGAATAGCCCGACGGCTCCTTACAGGTGAGGTCCGTCGTCGTAGCAGCCGTAAGGTCTGACCTGCTCAGCCACACCCCGCGCCCATCGATCTCAACCTTCAACCAATCACGGGACGAGTTCACACCCACACCCGTAACGATCGTCCCAGCAGATACATCGACCGCACCCGACGCACACCCGGAATTAGGCGCCGAACGACCCGTCGTCCCCGCCTCACCCACAACATACGTCTGACGCGCCGAACCCACGCCACCAGGAACCGCACACGCCGCCTGAGCAGACGTCGCATACGCAGTACCAGAACGCGGAATCCACACATCCCCGCCCTCAAGCTGAACCTTCAACCAGCCATCAACAACACCCACAGCCTGCACAACAGTCCCCGCCGACAACGAGACCGCACCTTCACCACACGCAAACGAAGGCGCCGTGCGTCCAAGCACCGTGCCCGACTGCACGACGTATGCCTTCTTCGCAGCGGAATAGCCCGACGGCTCCTTACAGGTGAGGTCCGTCGTCGTAGCAGCCGTAAGGTCTGACCTGCTCAGCCACACCCCGCGCCCATCGATCTCAACCTTCAACCAATCACGGGACGAGTTCACACCCACACCCGTAACGATCGTCCCAGCAGATACATCGACCGCACCCGACGCACACCCGGAATTAGGCGCCGAACGACCCGTCGTCCCCGCCTCACCCACAACATACGTCTGACGCGCCGAACCCACGCCACCAGGAACCGCACACGCCGCCTGAGCAGACGTCGCATACGCAGTACCAGAACGCGGAATCCACACATCCCCGCCCTCAAGCTGAACCTTCAACCAGCCATCAACAACACCCACAGCCTGCACAACAGTCCCCGCCGACAACGACGTTTGGGATATCGAGCAGTCAGAATTGGGCGCCGCCCGCGCAACAACCGTTTCAGTCAGGACATAGACCTTCGACGCCGATGAAGCTTCGGCAGGAATTGAACACACTGCGGATGACGAAGCCCTTGTTGTGTCGGAACGCAATATCCACGCGTACGAACCGCCGACGTTGACACGCACCCACTTGCGGTCTGAACTCACCGCGGAGGCCGTCACCACGATCCCCGCCGTCAACGCCGTCGAGTTAATACTGCACTTCGAATTCGGCGCGCTGCGTGCCGTCGTACCACCCGCATTGACAACGTACGACAGAGAGGCGTTGCCCACATCAGTCGCGACGGCACAGGCGGCTTCACCTGATGAAGCCGCGCGCAGGGACGACCGCGCCACCCAGGTTTCGCCAGTTTCGAGAGAGAGATTGATCCAATCACGATCTGAGTTCACATCAGTCGCTTGGAGAATCGCACCATTCTCGAGGGGCTGCGGATCTGTTGCACAGGAAGAATTGGGCACGATACGGCCCGTGAAATCTTCCGTAACGACGTACACCTTCGTTGCGCTGGTGACATTTCCGGGAACAGCACAGTACTTCTCGTCTTGCGTTGCGTACCTTACATAGTCGCGTGAGATCCAACGGTCTTGGTCTAGCCAGCGAATCTTCAGCCATCCATCGACAGCCCCGACGGCCTGCACAATCGTGCCCGATGACAGCGCGGTCGCGTTCTTCGAGCACAATGTAGACGGCGCGGTTCGCGCATTCAACGTGCCAGCACTTACGACGTAGGCCTTCTTCGCCGAAGACACTGCCGCAGGTTGCGCACACGGATCACTCACCACCGGCGCCCCGAACCAGTCGGTGAAGTATTGATAGAAGTTTCGGTTGCCGTACGACGAGCATCCGTCGCCTGTGCCGTAGCCGGCGTTCAATGCCGCGGCATTCGGGCGGTAGGGCGTGTAAATGTAAAGGTTCGCGGTCGCTTGGTTCTCGATGTAGACGTTCGAGGTTCCACACGACGCGTTCGGGTGCCAATAGATCGTGTTCGTCTGACCTGCTCGGTATGTGAACGAATTCGGATAGACGGTGTAGATCTTCATCTGTCGAGCAGCACCATAGACCTGGTTGAAAAAACCGTAGTACTGCGTGTCACACGCGGCGGTATCCGGGCAACCCTGCCCCATAGCGATTGTGTAGCGGAATTCGCTCGGCCACACGTGGCTGACAAGACCCTGTTCTTTTTCGAGCATCACAAGCAGAACCTGCGGGTTGATGCCACAGGCTTTCGCCACCTTGTAGATGATGCGCGATGCTCGCTCGCGCACGCCTCCGCTGTAGGCGCCGCACATGGCACTCGCTGTGGTCGTTCGCGACGTGTCATACCAGTCTTTGAGGCAGGTGTAGCCGCTCCGGCAAGAAGAAACCTTCTTCTCCAAGAACGACTGGATCTGCGCTTCTGTCATCGTGCCCGAGTCGAAGAACTGGGCGTCGCTGATGATGTTTCCGGCGTTGAACTTGGAAAGATCTGCGCTCTTCGTGATGTCGCTTGAGACAGCCGTCCCCGCCTCGACGTCGAGCGAACTGGCCGTTGAGTTGACGGCTGTTGTCTCGACTTCGGCGGCCGTCGCTGGCTGCGCGACGGCAACTAACATGCCGACCACAACGGCCAAACTGGCTAGGCTCGCCACGCCGGCGCGCGCGCCCGACCGGGAGAACAATGAGCGTCTCATGTGAATAGTGTGACTGAAGTTGCCTGTGAGCACCAACGATGCGGCGAAAACGTTCGCCATAAGGACGCTAATCGGAGCGTTCTAGCCGGAAAAATATCGCCATCCAGAAGGCGACGCTCTCCTAAAGCTCAGCGTGAAGGGCCCACACACTCTCGGCAGCAACGCGCCATGAGAAGCCGCGACCGCGATCCGCAGCCATGACGGCGAAGCGGCGGTGCGAGGCATCCGACCCCATGACTTGTGCGAGTGACTCACCGAATGCGTTCTCGTCCTCGGCGACCAAACCGCCGTCGAACAGCACCTCTTTATGCACTTCGGATGCCGCAGCTACAACGGGCACACCAAGTCGGAGTGCCTCAAGAACACGCCACGGGAATGCGCTGGCACTCGACGGCGCCACCATGGCCCTCGCGGATGCCAGCGCAGCGGCCCGATCCGCAACGTCAAGCATCGACCTCACATGGACGCGGGAGGCGACAAGGCCCGCCGATACCGCGATGTCGACTACAGCTGGTTCGCGGCCCTCTGCCTGATCGAGAACTACTACCGGCAATTCGATACCGGCATCCACGACCGCGGCGAACGCGGTGCGAAGTTCTGCCGGTGAACCGGGAGCCACGAGAATGTGCTCTTCAGGAAGCTCAAGCGTGCGGCGGCGACCCACCGCATCTGTCGGCACGGCGAATCCTTCGGGTGCGGCTCCCGAGATCACCCGCACGCGGGATCCCAAGCGCGACAGTTCACGCAACTGCTCGGCCATCGTGTGAGTGGGAACGATGACAGCATCCGCGTGTCGTTCGGCGCGCTTGAGCATTGCGCGATGCCACATGAGAGCGGGCTTCGACATTCCCTCTCCACCGAGCCAGGGAGTGAGATCCCACAGCGTCACAACCGTCTGATCATGGTTGTGTACGCGGTCGTGCTTGACCAGAGGAGCAGCCAACGACGCGGCATGAATAAGCCCGCCACCGAGGCGAGGTGCGACACCGAGCTGCCAGGCGGCGGTGAGCTCGCGACGCGCAAGAGTCGACTGGGCCACATCCTTCAACCCGGGAATTAGGCGCTCTGCCTCGTCGGCATGGTTCGCAGGAACGATCGCCGAAACGACGCATCCTCGAGGCGCTGTCTCCACGAGCGCGCGCGCAAGTTCACTCTCGGCCATCGCAAGATTAGCGTCGGTCGGGGTGGTGAGCTGGTCGAGAACGACCCGTAGTGTCGCGGTCATCCTTCGAGCGTAATCTCGCGAGATGGGTGCAACCCGGATGCCACCACGCCAGGTGCGAGATCGTTATCAGTCTGAAGGAGTTGGCGTGGCCGACGGCGGATGAAGCGTTGTTTGCATCAACTCATGGATGTGATCGATGTCAGGGTCATCCTGATCGATGTTGTTCGCTTCGGGTGTCAACTCGATCGTCGTGACGGGCTGCGACTTGGCGTCGACAGCGAGCTCGGCGAGCGTCGGCAGCAGTGACTGTGGCACATCTGTCTCGACGAGATGTGTACCAGCGGCGACGATGTCTTGGAACCTCGAGAGCACGTTCTCAGGGGTGAACTGAGCGAGCATGGCCTCTTGCAACTCGCGCTGACGCTGCATCCGGTCCCAGTCGCTCGTCGTATAGCGTGACCGCGCATACCACTGCGCCGTATTGCCGTCCATGTGCTGCTGCCCGACTTCGATCCACCCGATTGCCCAGTCCTCGGCGGGCTGTCCCTCGTAGGCGGGACCGCCGCCTTCGGGGAGGCGCTCGGTGACATTGATGTCGACCCCGCCGAGAGCATCGATCAACGCGGCGAAACCATCCATGTCGATGAAAACGTAATACGGAATCTCGATGCCGAGTATGCCTTCCGCAGCATCTTTGGTTGCCTCGACTCCGGGCTCCGACCCGTTGTCTTTCGCATCCGGATAAAGCGCTGCACCATCGCGGCATACCTCAACCTCAGTACGGAGCTGGTTGAGTCCGCTCCCCCACCCGCACACCGGATCTGAGTAACCCGTGTGGCCGTCGGGATAGAGGTCTTGCATGGGTCCGGCCGCGAACGGAAAGTGTCCCATGTCTCGCGGAAGTCCCGTGATCGTGACGGCCCCGGTATCGGCGTTCACGGAGACGACCGAAATGCTGTCAAAGCGCATCGAGTCGCGTCCTTCGCCGCTGTCGGCGCCGAGAACCAGAATGTTGTAGTAGCCGTCACTCGGCGGTACGGCGGGTGCTGATGATCCGAAAATGTCGACGATGGCACCGCGTGTGGCCCCTGCAGCATTCGCTGCATATGCGGCGCCGCCGCTGGACGCGAGAACGAGTATCGCCGCAAGGGCAACGATTCCGAATCGGGCAAAGGGCTTTGCTTTTACGAGGCGCACAATCCTGAGCGTGTCGATAGTGAGCACAATCCAAAGCGCGGCGTAGGCCAGACAAAGGCCCTGCACCAGCAGCAGAACGAACCAGTTGGTGCCAAGGGTGAACAAAACTGAACGCCAGAGCAGCGCTGTAATCGCCACGAGCACGACAAGCGCCCACATCAGAAGTGTGGCGAAGAGACCGATTCGTGCGAGCTTCCGACTACCGGCCGCTGCCTGCGCAGAACCTGGGATTAAGAAGTTGAGAATAACCAGCCACCATCCGCGTCGAGTCATGACTTGACGTGACGATGAGTTGGGATAGCGCATCGGAAACGGATTTACGAGATCGGGCGTGCTCGCACGCGAGGTTGAACGCGCGGGGCTCGCAACGCTCACAGTGATCCTTTCAGGCGCGTGTTCTTCGCCTCGACAGCCGCTTCGAGCTCGCGCGCGTACGCTTCGATTCGGTCGCCGAGCTCGTCGTCGCTCACGCCAAGAATGCGAGCCGCGAGAAGCCCTGCGTTTTTCGCGCCGCCGATCGATACCGTTGCCACGGGAATGCCTGCAGGCATCTGCACGATACTCAAAAGCGAATCCATGCCGTCGAGATACGCCAGCGGGACGGGAACTCCGATAACCGGAAGCGAGGTTACCGACGCGAGCATACCCGGCAGGTGCGCGGCTCCCCCGGCGCCCGCGATGATCACTCGGATGCCGCGTGATCGCGCATCGCGGCCATAACGAAGAAGCTTGTCTGGAGTCCGATGCGCCGATACGACTTCAACCTCGTGCGCGATGGCAAGTTCGGTGAGAGCCTCGGATGCCGCCTTCATCACTCGCCAATCGGAATCGGATCCCATTACGACGCCGACGAGCGGGGCGGAGGAAGCGTGCAGCGGCTCAGTCACTCCTCCAGGCTAGGGGTCGTGGCTGGAAGATCCCCGCAACGGCACGCGCACCAGGCGTCGACGGCGGGTCGATCCCCTCCCAGACGCTAGTCAGTGAAAAGGGATGCCGCGGCGCGAGCGGTGTAGACAGCGTCATCGATGTCAGACCCAGCAACGTTCACATGACCGACCTTCCGGCCGGGCCGCGGCGCCTTGCCGTATGTATGAATCTTGGCATCCGGATGAGCTGTCATCACCTGTGCAAACCGGTCCTCGAGCCCGCCCGATTTCGGCCCGCCAAGAATATTCACCATCACGGACCATTCCTCGCGCGGTGACGTATCGCCGAGCGGCAGATCAAGCACCGATCGCACGTGCTGCTCGAACTGACTTGTGACGGCACCGTCCTGGCTCCAGTGTCCGCTGTTGTGCGGACGCATGGCGAGCTCGTTGACCAGGATGCGCTCATCCGCCGTTTCAAAAAGCTCGACGGCAAGCATCCCTGTGACCCCTAGTCCGGCAGCGATCTCTACACCCAACTGCGCTGCAGCCTCCAACAGCCTTTCATTCGCGCCGGGCGCCGGGGCTATCACCTCGGCGCAGACGCCGTCCTGTTGCACAGTCTGGACGACCGGATATACCCGCATTTCACCCGACGGTCGACGTGCCACCTGCTGGGCGAGTTCGCGCGAAAAGTCGACGAGCTCCTCCGCAAGCAGAGCGCCACCTCGCGCATCCTCTGCAAGAGCCGTGAACCAGTCTTCAGCTTCGGTCGCAGCGCTGACGACGCGCACGCCTTTACCGTCGTACCCGCCGCGCGGAGTCTTCACGACAGCGCGCCCACCGTTGGCATCGAGAAACTCCTGCAGCTCGACGGCATTCGTCACGGCTGCCCATTCGGGCTGCGGCATCCCGAGCTCGGCAAGGCGGGCGCGCATAACCAATTTGTCTTGCGCGAACTGCAGAGCGTCCGGCCCCGGATGCACCGCGACGCCAGCATCAACCAGGGCGTGAAGCACCGACTGCGGAACGTGTTCATGATCGAAAGTCACAACGTCAACATCGCGCGCGAATTCAAGCACTGTCTCAACATCGTGGTAATCACCGACCGCAGATGCCGCGAGCTCAGCTGACATTCCGGTCTGTTCTGCGAGCACCCGGATCTCGACACCAAGTTCGGACGCCGGAGCGATCATCATCCGAGCCAGCTGCCCGCCGCCGACAACACCGATTCGCAAAGACATGGGTTTTCCTTCCGTCGGCCTCATTCTCTCGCATGCCGCGCGTGACGACCTATGCAAGGTCTAAGGCAGTGCTGGGCGAGGGCCCGCCGAGGGCACATCGCCGGTTCCCAGACGCTGACCGTCACGGTGAGCGAGAATCTGATTGACCTCAACCTGATCGACGAGCGCTTCGTGGACGAGGGCCACACCCGGAATATTGCGGATGACGATGGCATCGTCGACGCCGTTCGCGAGAGTAAGAGTGCCGGTGCGCCACATACGCTGCAGGATGCCGCGCCGCTGCGTGACGGTGTAACCCCGCACGTGCATAAGCTCGCGATATTTCCGGCGGACGATGCCCGACCGTTCAATCACGCGTCGCGTCGTCACTGTGTATGTGTGCGACCACCACACAAGAAATGGCAAGAGCACCAGGATGAAGATCACGACGGCTGCGGCGGTGAGGAGCATCCAGTTTTCGTAGGGATCCGGGAGATTGTTATAGAAATACCCCGTCGCTGCGGCAACAGCGAACAAAATGAGTACGGCCCAGAACAGCCGACGCGCGTGCCCTCGCACCCGAACAACCCTCAGCTCCGGTGTTGGCGCCCCGGGCGCGGGCGTCAAAGGGCGCCCTCCGTAGGTGGTCGGCTGCGTCACACACCTATTGTGGCGTGCCGACGCCCAGAGGCGATGCTCCCACGCCCACAGCGTGGTGCGTCAACTCGCCGAAAGCGTTGATCGAACATGCACAACATCACCTGCGGCAACAGCAACTTCGGCACCTTCGGTGGTCTTCACGACAAGGCGGCCGTCATCGTCAAGCGCGGTCGCCTGGCCCGACAGCCGCGTGCTATCGGGCAGTGACACCACAACATCTGAACCGATAGTGGTGCATACCGATTCGACTTCAGCGCGAGCACCCTGGGTGTCGACTGCACCCATGAGCCGTGTGATGTGATCCGCGAGTTCCCGAACGAAAGTGGCAAGAAGCGCGTCGTCGTTGCAGTCCACCCCCATCGCAGCGAACGAAGTTGCAGTCGCGACCGGCAGATCGACGGCGCTCATGCTCGTGTTAGTGCCCACACCGACCACGACTATGTCGGGGCGCCCGGGAACGACCTCAGCCAAAATTCCAGAGATCTTACCGCCGTCAACAAGCACATCGTTCGGCCATTTGAGGCCCGTAATGTGCCCGGAGCCGGAGAGCTGTGCGCGCACTGCGGTTGTCATAGCGACGCCGGAGAGCAATGGCAACCACCCACGGAACTGTATCGGCAGCTCCGGCACTCGCAGAACGACAGATACGGCGAGAGCTGTTCCGGCCGGAGCCGTCCACGTGCGGTCAAGGCGACCTCTGCCAGCACGCTGGTCGGTCGTCAAGAGCAGCGACAGGTGGGGCCATGCATCAGGATCAGCGGATACCGCGGCCACAACGTCAGCATTTGTTGAATCCGTCGCTTCGACGATCTGGACACGCGGGCTCACAGCGGCGGTGAGCGGATAACCCTCGGTAGGAATCGGCATGCGAAAACCTTACGCGCGCCTCGAGATCCCGGCATCCGGTTGACAACAAGGCCGACTTCTCGAAGCTCACGGGAGGAACCCAACAGCGGATGATGTAGATGGCTGTGCGTACCCTCCAACGCACAGCCCCGGTGCGCCGCTAGGGTGGAATTCGTGACGGACAGCTACGACCTCGCGACCACCGCCGGAAAAATCGCCGACCTGCGTGCGCGCTACCAGGAGGCCGTTGTCGATGCCGAATCGACGGCCCACGACAAGCAGCACGCGAAAGGCAAGCTCACTGCGCGCGAGCGCATCGAACTACTCCTCGACCACGGCTCTTTCGTCGAGATGGATGAATACGTTCGCCATCGTACGACCGCGTTCGGCATGGACAAGGCACGTCCCTACGGTGATTCTGTCGTGACGGGAACCGGCACTATCCACGGGCGCACAGTTGCTGTCTACTCTCAGGACTTCTCGACTTTCGGCGGCTCGCTCGGAGAAGTAGCCGGCGAAAAAATCATCAAAGTCATGGAGCTCGCGCTTCGAAGCGGTATCCCGTGCATCGGCATTCTCGACTCAGGTGGAGCACGTATCCAAGAGGGCGTCGTCGCCCTCGGCAAGTACGGCGAGATCTTCCGCCTCAACACAGCAGCTTCCGGCGTCATCCCCCAGATCTCGATCATCATGGGACCCGCGGCGGGCGGAGCGGTCTACTCTCCCGCTCTCACGGACTTCGTCATCATGGTTGACAAGACCAGCCAGATGTTCGTGACCGGCCCCGACGTCATCAAAACCGTGACCGGCGAAGACGTCGGCATGGAAGAGCTCGGCGGTGCGTACACGCACAACACCCGGTCGGGTGTCGCGCACTATCTCGCTGAAGACGAAGACGATGCTCTCGACTACGTGCGCACACTGCTCGGATATCTCCCCGACAACAACATGGCGGAGATTCCCGCATACGAGTCCGGCTTTGAGTTTGAAACCACAGACTCTGATCGATTCCTCAACACGGTGATTCCCGACTCGCCAAACCAGCCGTATGACATCCACACCGTGATCGAGCACATCGTCGATTCCGGTGAATTCATCGAAGTGCAGCCGCTCTTTGCCCCGAACATCGTCATCGGTTTTGGTCGCATCGAAGGGCGAAGCGTCGGAATCATCGCCAACCAGCCCTCGCAGATGGCGGGAACTCTCAACATCGAGGCGGGCGAGAAAGCGAGCCGTTTCGTGCGGTTCTGTGACGCTTTCTCCATTCCGATCGTCACCCTGGTTGACGTGCCGGGCTACCTGCCCGGCACGGACCAGGAGTGGACCGGCGTCATTCGCCGCGGAGCGAAGCTTCTTTACGCTTACGCCGAGGCGACTGTGCCCCTCGTTACCGTGATCCTGCGTAAGGCGTACGGTGGCGCGTACATCGTCATGGGCTCGAAGCAACTCGGGGCCGACATCAACCTGGCGTGGCCCACCGCCGAAATCGCGGTCATGGGCGGCCAGGGCGCCGTCAACATCCTGTACCGCAGCGAAATCAAGCGCGCCGAAGCCGCAGGTGAAGACGTCGCCGCCGTGCGGGCCAAACTCGCGAGCGAATACACGTACAACGTGGCATCCCCGTTCCTTGCCGCGGAGCGTGGCGAGCTCGACAGCATCATCGAGCCAGCGCAAACTCGCGTGTCGATCGCAAAGGCTCTGCGGGCTCTACGCGGCAAGCGCGCAAGCCTTCCCCCCAAGAAGCATGGAAACATCCCGCTATGACCGAAGCGGATGCCACAACACCCGGAGATTTCTCGCTCGAGGTACGTCGTGGCGACCCAACCGACGCCGAACTTGCGGCTGTCATGGCTGTCGTCAGTGAGGCCTATGCGGTCGAGGCCGATGAAGCGATCGCGGATGACGCGGCAGCGCGCTCAGCGTGGGAGATTTCCGCGAGAGCTCTGCGCGAACCGCTTCGCCGCGACGTGCGCTGGGGACGTTTCTCCGGCTGAACCCCGCGGCTGACGCGGAGAAATTCAAAGATGAGAAAAATCTCATCTTTGTCCCCCAAAGTACCTACAGACCAAACGTTGACAGCAACGGATACTGGAAGAGCTGGAACGCTTTCTTGCGTTCTCGTCGAGTTGCTCATCACAGGGTAGAGCCAACTTCGACGGCGTGGACGGTTTTCGGGTAACTGTCCACATGGCGAGGGGCGGGCGGCTTCGCCGCCCCTCGCCCCTTCTTCCTCTCGCCAGGCCGAAGGGCGTTACTCGCGGAAGTGCGGGATTTCCCGCCACAGTTCAACGGCATCCTCGTCGCCGGATCCCTGAGGCGCGGGCGCACGCCCCACGACAGTGACTGCGATCGTTTCGTCGGGCGAGGTGCGCACGTAGAGCCGGGGGGAAGTCGCGCCGCGCAGGATGTCGGCGAGCTCTGCGCGAATCGCGCCAAGCGCTTGATCATTCAGCCCGTCGAGTCCACCCTCGTCGAGCAGCATGACGTTCACTCCGCGCTTTCGCAGATCATCGACGGCATCTCGCACGCCGTTGTCAAGGAGGCGGGCAGCGCGAAGCTCATCTCGCAAGCGCCACTCGGCGAGCCTCGCCGCTGCCCGTTCTTCCGGAGTCAGTTCCCCGCTCGTGACGATGGTGCGGCTCAGAATCGGGCCCGCTTCAGCGAGGGCCCGACGAACGTGCATACGACGCTCCTGCGCTCGACCGGCGTGTGCGGCTTGCCACGCGGAAGCTGCTTGTTGAAGTTCAGCGAGCTTCTGCGCGTCGCGGCTCGCCCGAACCAGAAAGATCAGGGCGAGTTGGGCAACGGCGACCCAGACAATCGAGCCGATGAGGCCATAGACCAATGCCTCGAGCGGTCCGAGCCAAAACATGTAGGACCCGCCCATGAGCACCATGCCGGTCCAGGCCAAAATCCATCGTCCACGCACCATCAGAATTGTCATAAGGGCACCGATGCCGCCGATTGCCCACGTTACGTACGGCTCGTAGTGCCCTGATACCGGAGTCGCGAACATCAAAGCGTTCGGCACAGCCACTGCGACGATCATGGCGAGCACAGCTGCCCAGATAGGTACGTCCCTGGCGGCGGCGCTCTCCCGCTCGGAGCGCGCTCCCCAGAAGATCCACAACCACGTAGTCGTGACGTAAAGGATGATGGACGCAATGATCAACGGCGGAGAAGTAACGCCTCCCGTCCACCACAGGCCACGTGCCGCCAAGTACGCCGTGAAGGCCACCCCGATGACGGTCAGGATCAACCGAACGCTTACCACCGGTCGCCACCCTGCCATTCGATCGCGATAACGGTACCGTCGGCGTTCGACTGAATGTCAGCGTGCCCGCCGATCGACGAAACCCTCGCGATGATCGAGCCTCGCACTCCGAGCCGATCGCCAGGAACCTTCGCAACGTCGAAACCCGGCCCCGCATCGGTAATGAGGATAGAGACGCCGGTCGGGTCTTCCCGCCCTCGAACTGACACGCTCAGCCCCGCACCACCCGCATGCTGGACCGCGTTTGCGACGGCCTGAATGGCCGCGAGAGTTAGAACGCGCGCCACGCGGCCGGTCACCGCGATATCGGTATCTCCCTCGCGCTCTACCGGGATGCCAATGCCAAATTCTTGAGCGGCACCTTCGATCTCAGCTGCGATACCGCCTACTGTCGTGTTTTCATCATGACTGTCCGCATCATCCGAATCCGCGTGCGCCAGCCCCGACATCGCTTCACGCGCCATCGTGACAGCGAGTGTGCGTTCTCTGGGCGTGTCAGCACGTTCGGCGGCCAATAGCGCGCCCAACACGCTGTCGTGCATGAGCGCTGCCACGGCTACCCGCTCGTTTTCCGCAGCGTCCACTGCCGCAGCCTCCGCATACGACCGAACCGCGTCGGTGCGTACGGCATCGACGTTCGAGGCGGCAGAACGAATCGCCCATGCCATGGCGACCAGCGCGCCTCCGAGCAGGAGAGCGAACGAGACTTCGAAACCGACCGGCAGCCAAGCCTCAGGTGCGAATCCTGCGATGATCATGCGAGCTGCACCATAGATGATCGGAGCGGCAATCGCCCATACGAACTGCAATGACAGTCGGAAGGCAACGACGGCAGCAGCAACAGAGATGTCAACGAGATAGAACTGCCAGAGCGACTCAGCACTCGGCAAGACCGGTTCTGTGTATGAGAGCGGCCAGAACATGAGTCCCACGAGATATGTGACGGCGAAGATTGCAGCGAGCGGGCGCGCCAGCACGTTGACGAGGCATCCGATGATCATGGCGAGTAGTGTCACGAATCCGGCGACACTAATCACAATGGCGATCGACGGCACCGGTGCAATGAACGAAATCGCAGCGCCGAACGCTTGCGCGCCGTGAACGATGCACGTGGCACCGATCAAAAACGCGATCATTCGGTCGACGCGTGTGCGTGAGAATGATCCGATACCGGGCGCGTTTGATTTTCCGCTCGGAATGTAACGCCACGCCTCCGCGAGCACAGCCTGGTCGCGATCATTCATCGCGCGGTGCCCCGTCGGTCTCCTGCAGCAGACCATCTTCCATCGCGCGTCGTCGCAGATCGATTTTGGTCGGCGCGGGACGCCCGACCTCGACGTACTTCACACGTACGCGCGTGATGTTCTCTTTTGCCGTCGAATAGGCAATTCCCAGCCGGTCAGCCACTGCTTTGAGAGGCAAACCCGCCGCATACAGGCGGAGTACATCGCGCTCTCGCGCCGACAGCTGGGCGTCCGCGAACGCTCTGTCGCCCTCGACGGCGCTCGCCCACTCGACGTTGTCGAGCGGTTGGCCGCGGCCCACGATGCCGATCGCTGCAACAACGTCGTCGATCGGTGCCGCTTTGCTCACGATCCCGGCGGCTCCGGCGGCTAGTGCTTCTCGCACAGAATGCGGCCGATCGGCGACGCTATGGATGATGATGCTTGATCCTGCGGCCGTGAGATCAGAGACATTTCCGGTGACGGTCGTACCGTCGCCGAGAGTGAGATCCAGAACGATGACGTCTGCGGGAGACTCTTCATTCTCGCGAAGCCACGAGAGATACCCCGCCACACTGCTGCCCGAAAAAACCACAGTGCTCAGCCCCGAACGCGCAGTTGCGGCTTCTAAACCGAGGCGGACCGACTCGTGGTCGTCGATGAGAGCGACACGTGTCATATGGTCATGCTAGCCGGTCGCTGTTATCTCGAAAGCGTGACCACCGTCTCGATGTGGTGCGAGTGCGGAAAGAGGTCGACTGCACGGATGCTCCGGGGTTCATAACCGGCAGCCCGGAAGGTCGAAATATCGCGCGCGAGCGCGACCGGATCGCATGCGACATAGACGATTCCGGCGGGTGCGGCAGACACTAGGGCGTCGACGACCTCGCGACCGGCGCCCGAGCGTGGCGGATCGAGCACAACGACTCCGCGGTTCACACGTTCCCGGTCACGATCCGTCGCGCGGGTGCTCCAGTTGTTCAACCAACGATCAACTCGAGCGGTCTCGGCCCGTGCGCCCAACCATTCCGCGAGGTTCTCGCTCGCGTTGTCTGTCGCGCGTGGGTCTGATTCCACCGACACAATTCGTCGTGCACCACGATCACCGAGGGCCGCTGCAAACAAGCCCACCCCACCGTAAAGATCAAGGTGCTGCGCTTCGGGATCGAGCCCACCCGGCGCGAGCGTGTCGATGGCATCACCGACGAGTCCGTCGAGTGCAGATGCCGCGAGGCGATGCACCTGCCAAAATCCACCGGCATCCACGAGAAATTCTCGGGCTCCGACGCGCTCTCGGATGACCTCACGGGCAGGGTCTTTAGCGACTGTCGGCCGGCGCTTCGCGTCATCGGCGCGCGCGATCACACGCACACGGTCGTCCGCCGGTTGCACGAGATCTAGACGTCCCGCTGTGCGACCCTCGAGCCGCTCCGCAGCGCGCTGCACCGCGGCCGTCGCGAGAGGCAGAGAATCGACCCTGATGACGCGATGGCTGCGTGCGGCGAATGGTCCGACACGGCCCTCTTCATCGACGTGAAGACTCACACGGGTGCGCCATCCAGTGCCGTCAGCGGACTCGGATGCCACAACCTCACCATGAGCGTCACGCACGTCCGGTGCCGGCTGCAGGGTGGCTGCAGCGATCGCTTCCGCGTCCATTCCGCCGAAGCGCGACAGGGCGTCGCGCAGCACGTGGAGTTTCAACTCGCGCTGGTGGGAGAGCTCGATGTGACCGAAGTCGGCGCCACCGGGGCGATCTTCCGGAGCGACGTCGAGGTCGGCTGCGGTCCAGACATGCGGTTGACGGTGCGGTGAGGCATCTGTCACGGCCAATACCTCGCCCCGCCAGAATGAAGACTTTCGGGTGTCGCTCAGACGCACGGTAACTGTTTCACCGGGTATCGCATCGGGAACGAAGATCACGCGCCCACCGCGCCCGTCTTCGGCGCCGATGCGTCCGACGAATACGCCGCCGTGGGCAACATCGGTCACTTTTAGTTCGATCGTCTCGCCGGTGTTCATGCTTTGAGCTTTCCACACCCAGAGCGGGGGTCGTCGTCACGCACTACCGTGGAATCGTGCGCCTGTTGCTTGCTTCTACTTCTCCCGCTCGTTTGATGCTGCTGAGGCAGGCCGGAATCGAGCCAGAGACATCGTCACCGGAAGTCGACGAAGAGGCTGTTATCGCGGCGGTGGAAGCCGCCGAAGAGCGAACTCTGGCGCCTGCTGAGCACGTCCTGTTGCTCGCGCGCCGAAAAGCCGCCGACGTCGTCGCTCGCGTGAGCGATTCCGACCCGGGCTTCGACGGGTTGATCGTCGGCGGCGATTCGATGTTCGAAATCAACGGTGAAGTACTGGGCAAGCCGCACTTGCCGGAGATTGCGACAGCACGTTGGCATCAGATGCGTGGCCAGACCGGCGTTCTGCATTCGGGTCACGCTGTAGTTCGGGTTGAGCCTGGGCACCCTCCGCGCGAAGCACACGCCGTTGCCGAAGCCGCGGTCACTTTCGCCGTTGACGTTACAGACTCCGAAATCGACGCGTACGTTGCAACGGGTGAACCACTTGCTGTCGCTGGTGCTTTTACTGTCGACAGCTTGGGCGGACCGTTCATTGACCGCGTTGAGGGCGACCCCTCTACTGTGGTCGGAATGTCACTGTCGACGCTGCGAAGACTGTGCCGCGAGCTCGGCGCAGACTGGCCCTCGCTGTGGAATCGCATATAGAACTGCCCTGCACGTCGTAGGCTTCCGCACACGTTCGGCTTGCTTTCTTGTGGGAGTCGGTCAAAAACGACCTCCTACACCTCGGTAGGCTGGCCATCATGCCTCATATCGCCAAGGTCCTCATCGCAAACCGCGGCGAGATCGCCGTCCGCGTCATTCGTGCCGCACGTGACTCCGGAAAGACATCAGTCGCCGTCTACGCAGATCAGGATCGCGACGCTCTGCACACGCGCCTCGCGGACGAGGCGTACGCACTCGACGGCGCCACCGGCGCTGATACCTACCTTTCTATCGAGAAGATCCTCTCGATAGCCCGCCGCTCAGGTGCCGATGCGGTACATCCCGGATATGGCTTTCTTGCCGAGAATGCCGAATTTGCTCGCGCCGTGATCAGCGCAGGTCTCATCTGGATCGGACCATCCCCAGACGCAATCGAGGCCCTCGGCGACAAAGTGACAGCACGCCACGTCGCGGAGAAGGTTGGAGCACCACTGGCCCCAGGCACCCCCGGCCCGGTAAACAGCGCCGAAGAGGTCGTCGCCTTTGCCGAAGAATTCGGGCTGCCAATTGCAATCAAAGCCGCCTACGGCGGCGGCGGCCGCGGCCTCAAGGTCGCTCGCACTCTCGAAGAAGTACCCGAGATGTTCGACTCAGCAACGCGCGAGGCCATCACCGCTTTCGGCCGCGGTGAGTGCTTCGTAGAGAAATATCTCGACCGACCGCGCCACGTCGAAACGCAGTGCCTCGCGGATGCCGCAGGCAATGTCGTCGTCGTCTCGACGCGCGATTGCTCGCTCCAACGCCGCCACCAAAAACTTGTCGAAGAGGCACCTGCCCCGTTCCTCAGCGAGGAACAGAACACCACGCTTTACGAATCGTCAAAGGCGATTCTCCGCGAGGTCGGCTACGTCGGAGCAGGCACGTGCGAGTTCTTGATCGGGGCCGACGGCACGATTTCATTCCTCGAGGTCAACACGCGCCTGCAGGTTGAGCACCCCGTCTCGGAAGAGGTCACCGGCATTGACCTCGTTCGCGAGCAGTTCCGCCTTGCAGAAGGTGGCGTTCTCGAATACGCCGACCCAGAACCTACCGGCCACTCGATCGAGTTCCGCATCAACGGCGAAGACGCTGGTCGCGGATTTCTGCCCCAGCCGGGATCGATCCACGTTTTCAAAACATTCGGTGGCCCCGGCATCCGCCTCGATTCTGGCGTGACTGCCGGCGATATCGTTTCCGGCGCTTTCGATTCGCTTCTCGGCAAGATCATCGTGACAGGTCGCACTCGTGCCGAAGCGCTCGAACGCGCGCGCCGAGCCCTTGACGAGTTCGAAGTGTCCGGTATGCCGACGGTGCTTCCTTTCCACCGCAAGGTGGTGCGAGACCCAGCGTTCGTCGCAGAAGACGGCACCTTCGGTGTCTATACGCGGTGGATCGAAACCGAGTTCGTCAACGACATTCCGGCGTGGGATGGCGAAATGTCCGACCCCGCACCTACCGAGGGACGCCACACGGTCGTCGTCGAGGTCGCGGGGAAGCGGCTCGAAGTGAGCCTTCCGGACCGCATCGTGAGCGCTCCAGCCACGAGTGGCCGGCCAGTAGTTGCCCCACCGGCGCGACGCTCACACGCGGCAAGTGCCTCGGCCGGAGCATCGGGCGACGTAGTTAAGGCTCCCATGCAAGCAACCATCGTGAAGCTCGCTGTTGAACACGGCCAGAGCGTCGTCAAGGGAGATCTGGTGGTCGTTCTCGAGGCGATGAAGATGGAGCAGCCGATCCAAGCGCACAAGGACGGCGTCGTCGGCGCGATCGACGCGCAGCCCGGTACGACTGTGTCAGCGGGACACCAACTGCTCACGATCTCATAGTTCTGCGGCGGTTTCTCGGCCGCAGAACTATCCGAGTTGTCAGTCCTCTTCTGAAGGGCCGTTGTCCACCAGGTGCATGGCACGCATCGCGTCTTGAATGCTGCTCGTAAGAGACGGGAAGACCGCGAAAACACGAGAAACCTGGTCAACCGTGAGTCGACGCTCGACGGCGATTGCCACGGGATAGATCAGCTCGGATGCGCGCGGCCCGACGATGACGCCACCGATCACCGTGCCACTCCCCTGGCGAGCAATGATCTTGACGAAACCGTCTTTGATTCCCATCATCTTGGCGCGCGCATTCGCCGCGAGCGGCAGCTTGTGCACGATTCCGTTGATCCTGCCTTCTGCGATGTCCTTCTCCTGCCAGCCGACCGTCGCAATCTCGGGCGCTGTGAAGATGTTGGCGGCGATTCGTCGACGCTCGAGGGGAATGACCACATCGCCGAGGGCGTGGAAAACGCCTGTTCTCCCCTGCATAGAGGCAACGGATGCCAGCGGCACAAATGTCGTGCAGTCCCCCGCCGCGTAGATATTCGGCACCGATGTTCGTGCGACACGGTTGACGCGAATGTGACCTGAATCGGTCATTTGCACGCCTGCCTGCTCGAGACCGATTCCCGCAGTGTTCGGAATCGAGCCGACCGCCATCAGGCAATGACTACCCTCGACGGTTCGACCGTCGCTCAAAGTGGCAACGACACCGTCATCGCTGCGTACAACGGAGTCGGCGCGACATTTGGAGAGCACGGTCATTCCACCTCGGGTGAACACGCGCTCGAGCACAGCCGCGGCATCCGCGTCTTCTCCCGGCAGTACCTGATCGCGGCTCGAAATCAACGTGACCTTCGCACCGAGATTCATGTACGCCGAGGCGAACTCGGCTCCGGTCACACCTGATCCCACAACGATGAGGTGCGACGGCACGGTCTTCATGTTGTAGAGCTGCGTCCAGGTCAAGATTCGTTCGCCGTCTGGCTTCGCGCTCGGCAACTCTCGCGGCGACGCACCGACCGAAACGACGATCGTGTCGGCTTCGACGCGCTCGAAGTCAGTGCCACCAGCGTCGGTTGAGACGACAATGGTGTTGGTCCCCTCGAGTCGGCCTTGACCCGAGATGATGCGAACTCCGGCGTCTGCGAGCGAAGCCCGCATGTCGTCCGATTGCTGCCGCGCAAGAGACAGAAGTCGGCGGTTCACCGCCGCGAGGTTGATAGCGATTTCTGGGCGAAGCGGTTTTCCATCGCCGCCGCGTGCGAACAATTGCACGCCCAGTTCACTGGCCTGGGAGATAGCGACAGCAGCATCGGAAGTCGCGATGAGCGTCTTCGACGGCACCACGTCAGTGATCACAGCCGACCCACCGACGCCCAAACGTTCGACCAGAGTGACCTCTGTGCCGAGCTGGGCTGCGGCCAGAGCTGCTTCGTACCCGCCGGGTCCGCCGCCGATGATGGCGACGCGCTGACTGCTTTCGAAGCTCAGAGACATGACTTCCATTCTGCCCCGAGCGCGGTGGTGCCACTGACACAGCAACCTTAAAACAACCTGCGTTGCGGTAAAACGGCTCCGATTTCATAGAGTGGGGGGTATGGTATCCCCCACTCACAACCCGCTCGATGACAGTGCGACTGATCCCTTCGAGATCGCGCAGCAGGCAGCGGACGACATCGCCCGCATCACGGGCGTTGAATCACACGACATCGCACTCACGCTCGGGAGCGGTTGGGGAAAAGCCGCCGAGCTTCTCGGCGAGACCATCGCGACGATCCCCGCGACCGACGTCACGGGTTTCAGCAAGCCCGCACTCGAAGGCCACGTCGGAACGCTGCGAAGCGTTCTCACTCCCGGTGGAAAGCACGTGCTTGTCATCGGTGCTCGCACGCATTTTTACGAGGGCCACGGTGCGCGCCGGGTCGTCCACAGCGTACGGACCGCTGCGGCGACAGGTGCTCGCACAATGGTGCTGACGAACGGCGCCGGCGGCATCTGTGAGAACTGGACGCCAGGGCAACCCGTACTGATCAGCGACCACATCAACCTCACCGGCGCGAGCCCACTCGAGGGTGCAACCTTCATCGATCTGACGGACCTTTACTCGTCGCGCCTTCGCGCCGTGGCCCGGTCGGTAGACCCCGAGCTCGATGAGGGCGTCTACTGCCAGTTCCGTGGTCCTCAGTATGAAACCCCCGCCGAAGTGCAGATGGCGAAGTCGTTCGGCGGTCACATCGTCGGCATGTCGACTGCGCTCGAAGCCATAGCCGCCCGCCAGTCGGGCATGGAGGTGCTCGGCTTCTCGCTGATCACCAATCTCGCAGCCGGTATTCAGAAGACCCCGCTAAGCCACGCCGAGGTCATCGAGGCCGGGCAGGCTGCTGAGCCGGTCATTTCAGACCTGCTCGCTCGAGTGATCGGAGAACTGTGAACGACACTGGCAGCTCGGCAATGGAGCCGAGAAACCTCAGCGCAGCGCGATCATGGCTGGCGCAAGACCCTGATCCAGAAACCCGCGACGAGCTCACGGCTCTTATCGCTAGTTCAGATGACCCAGAAGCCCAGGCTGAGTTGGAAGATCGATTCGGCACTCGGCTCGCTTTCGGAACAGCCGGATTGCGCGGTGAACTCGGCGCAGGCACCAACCGGATGAACCGCGTGCTCGTCGCCCAAGCAGCGGCGGGGCTCGCGGCCTATCTCGCAGAAAACGGCAGCGACGACGAAACGCCCTCTGTCGTAGTCGGATACGACGGGCGACGCAACTCCCAGCGATTTGCTCTGGATTCGGCAGAAATTTTCGCGGGAGCTGGTCTGCACGCCATCCTGTTGCCCCGCATGCTCCCAACCCCGGTCTTGGCCTTCGCTGTGCGCTATTTCAATGCTTCAGCGGGAGTAATGGTGACGGCGAGCCATAACCCACCCAACGACAACGGCTACAAGGTCTATCTCGGTGGCGATGACCAGGGATCCCAAATCGTGCCACCCGCAGACGGAGAGATTGCCCGTCACATCGATCGAGTCGCCACAGGCGGCGATATCACGAGGATTCCTCGCCACCTCGGCTACGTCCGCGCGGGCGACGATGTCGTCGAGGCATACATTGCCGCGACCGCGGCTGTCGCTCCCGCACCCGAATCAGCAGCCGGAATGCAATGGGTGTACACCGCGATGCACGGTGTGGGATGGGAAACAACCTCCCGCGTCGTCAGCGCCGCGGGATTTCCCGCTCCGACAGTTGTATCGGAGCAAATTGACCCCGACCCGGCGTTCCCCACGGTTTCTTTTCCTAACCCGGAAGAACCAGGCGCGATGGACCTCGCTTTTGAGACGGCAAGGTCCTCGAACGCCGAGTTCGTTCTCGCGAACGACCCCGATGCCGATCGTCTTGCTGTGGCGGTGCCAGATGGCGCTGCCGATGGGGGCTGGCGTCGGCTGAGTGGTAACGAAGTAGGCCTCTTGCTCGGATGGCGGGCCGCGCGCCGGGCCGCAGAGTCCCGCGAAGAGCAGGGCACACCCACGACGACTGACGTGTCACTCGCCTGCTCGCTCGTCTCGTCGCCCGGTCTCGAGGTGATCGCCGATCACTACGGACTCGACTTTTTTGCCACCCTCACCGGCTTCAAGTGGATCTCCCGCGCACCCGGAATGGCGTTCGGGTTCGAAGAGGCCCTCGGCTACCTCGTGAATCCCGAGACTGTCAGAGACAAAGACGGCATCTCGGCCGCGATTGCGATGCTCGGCCTTGCCGCCGATGCGCGTGGCCGAGGGACCACGATCTCTGGGCTCCTCGCCGAATTCGAGCAGACATTCGGCTACTTCGCCAGCGACCAGATTTCGATACGTGTCGAGGACCTCTCGGTCATCGACACGATCATGACGCTGCTGCGCAAAGACCAGCCGGATCGCTTCGGGACTGTCAAAGTCAAACGTGTCGACGACCTCCTCACCGGAATCGACGATCTGCCACCCGGCAACGTCCTTCGTTTCTGGTTGAAGGGCGGCTCGCGAATCATCGTGCGCCCCAGTGGCACAGAACCCAAACTCAAGCTGTATCTCGATGTGCGCGGATCATCGGCGGCTGATGCTGCCGAGCGCCTCGCTGCACTCACCGCGGGCGCACGGGAAGTTCTCGACTCGCTGAGCTGAGGCATCCGTTTACGATCTAAGGATGCTGCTCACCACCGCTGTCACCCTCGCGAACGACTATGTTCGCCTTGAACCGCTCGCACAGGCACACGCCAACGACCTTCGCGATGCGACAGTCGGCCTTGAGCACGCCTGGTACACATCGGTTCCGACCGGCGACACGGTAGAACACGAGATTGATCGACGCCGTGGGCTGCACGAACGCGGAGACATGAATCCCTGGGCCGTTCGCGACCTGAGCTCGGGACGAGCCGTCGGGATGACGACGTTTTGCAATATCGATCAGGCCAATCGACACGTCGAGATTGGGTATACCTGGCTGGGCATACGTGCACAGCGTTCAGCGGTGAACACCGCGGCCAAGCACCTTTTGCTCTCACACGCGTTCGATGAATGCGATGCCATCGCTGTGGAGTTTCGCACCCACTGGCACAACCGTCAGTCACGTGCGGCGATTGAACGACTTGGCGCACGCCGCGATGGGGTTTTGCGCAACCATCAGGTCAGCCCCGACGGGATGCTCCGCGATACCGTCGTCTATTCGATACTCCCCCACGAATGGCCAGGCGTCCGCCGCGGCCTCGAAGCGCGCCTCGCGTCGTCGTGACTGAGCAGTCTTCCTAGCGACCTAGCCGTCGATGACGGCGACGAGTTCGTCGAGGAACGAGGGGAAATCAGTACCGCGGCGAACAATGCGCTGCACACTGTCTCGTTCGCTGAACACCTCGACGAACTGTTCAAAGACCGTTTGGAATGCCTCTCGGTCGCTTTCCGAGAAAGCCACGAGAGCGATGACTTGCACACGCCCGTCACCCCAGGTCATTGAGGGTTCAGCGATACCGATTGCGATTGCCGTCCGGGACGCCGTCATTCCCATCGCGTGCGGCACGGCGAGCGCATCGGTGAAAGCTGTCGAAGAGAGCCGCTCACGTTCAATCGTGCGCTCGATGTAGTTTTCGTCTATCACCCCACGTGCGACGAGCCGTTCTCCCAGCTGCCGGATGACTCCATCTTCGCCGGCGTTCGCATCGACGCCGCGGACGAATGCTTCGGCATCGAAGTAACGTTCCAGTTCGGTACGAAGTCGGGCAAGTCGGCGTCCGCGTCGCACCCGACCGGCCGCGTTCTGCACGCGTTCCACATCAGCATCCGTGAGAAAGGGCTGAATTCGCACTACGCGGTCGTTCGGCGCTGGCGGGTCGATGGTCGTTAGAACAAGATCAGTCGTGATCGAATCCCAATCCGGGTCGATGCGGGTCTCGACCCCTACGACCTCGACGGCCTGACCCAGAGACCGATCCACGCTGGAGCGTAGAAGCTCATGAAGTTCGTAGTACCCAGGGCACACGATTGTCGCCGTCAGCAAGTGGTCTGCGCGACGACTGCGCTCCAGACGCCCGCCCACGTGCATTGCTATGTAGGCGATCTCGTCATCGAGGATCGGAATGCCGAGCCGCTCATTCAGCCCGCTCGCGATGAACACCGCGACTTCGAACATCATCGGATAGGTAGATTTCAAAGACCGGGTGAGGGGATTTCGCGACCACGCCTGCTCCTGCGCGCGCAACCGCAGGTTTTGCACGTGGAGGGCAAGCCTCACGATGAAATCCTCGTGTGCGATGTCCACGAGGAATTCGGCCGCGGCCGCTGTGACGACAGCACGAACGGATGCCTCGACATCAGGGTCGAGAGGAGCTCGCGCCTCTTCGCTCGCCGATGCCGCCCCCGGTGCCACGACGCGAGTGGACACCAGGGTCGCTAAGTGGCGACGGTCGCCCGCGCCGAGACGGATACCCAGATGGCGCTCGGTGAGTTCGCCGAGGATCCCGGCGATCTGATCTGTTGCCGGACGCACATGCCCACTCACACTCTCCAGGGGATGACCGTGCGATACCCGATCTGCCGCGATAGCGATGTGCATCAGAACGTCTGAAATACCGATCTCGTTGACGAAGTACCCTTCGGCGCTGAGCGCTTGAACGAGATCGACTTTGAACTGACCAAACGCGCCCGCTCCGGCGGAGCCGACACCGAGAGCGCGCCGGAGCGCTTCAAGATCGAACGAACCAGCATCCATCTCGTCGTGCGCCAGAGTGGAAAGCAACCGCCGCTGGGCGGCCTCGGTGCCAGAGAGCCGAGCACGCTCGGCGGAACGTTCCAGAACAAGGGCTGTGCCGCCGAGCAGCCCGCGGACACGCGCGAGGTCAGCCTCGAGAGTCGCTGGACTCACGTGCAGACGGTCAGCCGTCTCGAAGACGTCGATGCCGTCGGAGCTGTCGAGCAACGCCCGCACCACAGTGTGAAGTCGGTCGCGTGGAGTTGAGGCATCCGATTCTCCCGGCCGCCACGCAGCGGATGCTCCGGCGCCCGCGCGGTAACCGAGCGGGCCCGATTCCACCACCGCCCCGCTGTCGACGCGCGCATTGAGCGCTGTGACGTACGACCGCACGCTTCGCGGGGTGACGCCGAGCGTGTCGGCGAGGACTGATGCCGTTGCCCACGCCCCGTTACGTAGGAGAAGTGCAAGCAAACGGTCTTGCCGTGCTCTTGTCACCATCGCCTCCGGGTTACACCGGCACGAACGCCAGCACTCCATTTCATCACGCCTCGGTCATCGGCGCTCGGTACCGTTCTCACGGCAATCTGCAGAAGCTTTCCGCGGGGTGGGAAAAACCTCTGGTTGTGCGCTCCCAGCGTTCTCACAACAATGAAATAACGAGGAGGCAGGTCAATGAGGATCTTAGTGGTGTGTGGCGCGGGCGCGTCGAGCACTTTCGTCGCCCAGCGGCTTCGCCATGCCGCTCGTGCACGAGACCTCTCTTACAGTTCCTCAGCAGGAACCCTCCGCTCACTTGAAATAGACCTGGATGCCACTGACGTACTTCTCCTGGGGCCCCACCTCAAGGCCGAGCTCGACAACATCGCAGCAAGCGCTGCATCTAAGGGCGTGACTGTGGCTGTGCTCCCCGACGATATTTTCGGCGACCTCGACGGCTCGCGTACTCTCGCGCTGGTTCACAGCGCCATCGGCTTGAGCAAGGGCGAACCAGCGCTCTCTCACGTGTCTGAAAAGAAGGAAACCGAATGACCCAGGTCACGCGCACGGTACGCATCGGATCAACTCACGGTCTACACGCACGCCCCGCGAAGATGTTCGCGCAAAAGGCGAAGGATGCCGGCATCCCGATCACGATCTCGAAAGACGCTGGCGCCCCTGTCAATGCCGCCAGCATTCTCGGCGTCATCGCCCTTGGTTTGAACTACGGCGATTACGTCACCCTCAACGCATCAGGGCCAACGGCCGAGGCCGTTATCGACGACCTCACCGAGTTGTTGTCAACAGACCACGACGAGGCATAACGGCACGCATGAGCACGACACAGAGCAGCACAAAGGAGAACACAATGGCGGAACTACGCGGGGTCGGAATCGGACTGGGTATCGCCCAAGGACCGGTCGCTCGAATGGCAGACCCACTGCCCGCGCCCGCCGATTCGCCGAGCAAGATCAGCGGCGAAGAAGAGACTGCCCGCGCCCGTGAAGCTGTCGCCGCTGTTGCGCGCGAACTCGAATCGCGCGGCTCCGAAGCCGGTGGCGCCGCGAAAGAAGTACTCGAGGCGCAGGCGATGATGGCAGAAGACCCCTCGCTTGAAACAGAAATCGACTCCCGCATTGCCAACGGCAAGACCGCGGAGTGGGCAGTCTTCGACGCCTTTGCAACATTCCGCGACGCGTTGAGCGCGATGGGCGGCTACCTGGGAGAGCGCGCAGCCGACCTCGACGATGTCGCGCAGCGCGTCATCGCACGTCTTCAGGGTGTTGCAGCTCCCGGCGTGCCCGACCCCGGCCACCCGTTCGTACTCGTTGCGAAAGATCTCGCCCCCGCCGACACAGCACTCCTTGATTTGTCGCAGGTGCTCGCGCTCGTGACTACCGAAGGTGGCCCCACTTCACACACAGCCATTCTCGCTCGCGAAAAATCGATCGTCGCGATCGTCGGCGCCGCGGGCGCGAAAGAGCTGGCTGAAGGCGAAATGGTCATCGTCGACGCGGCTGCCGGCGTCGTGACAACGCACCCGTCCGACGACGAGCGTGAACGCGCATCTCGCCGCGCCGCCGACCGGGAAGAGGCAGCATCTGCCCCGATCACCCCGGGCGCACTGGCCGACGGAACGCCCATACCGCTCCTCGCCAACCTCGGAAATCCTGACGGCGCCGCGGACGCGGTTGAGCTCGGAGCCGAAGGCGTCGGACTTTTTCGCACCGAGTTCCTCTTTCTCAGCGCCAGCCAAGCACCGACCGTCGAGCAACAGCGCGAGTCTTACACAAAGCTCCTCGCGGCCTTCCCCGGCAAAAAGGTCGTGGTGCGAGCCCTCGATGCCGGCGCTGACAAGCCCCTCCCCTTCCTCAACGACGCTCACGAGGAAAACCCAGCTCTCGGGCTCCGGGGACTGCGCGCACTCCGCGCAAGCGAAGACATTCTTCGCGAGCAACTGACGGCACTTGCCGAAGCGGATGCCGCGACGTCGGCCGACCTCTGGGTGATGGCGCCCATGGTTTCGACGGTCGAAGAAACTGAGTACTTCGTCGCGCTCGCCAAGGAATACGACATCAAGACCGCGGGCGTCATGGTCGAAGTTCCCTCATCAGCGCTTCTGGCTGACCATATCCTCGAGCGAGCGGACTTCGCGTCGATCGGAACAAACGACCTGACGCAGTACACACTGGCTGCCGACCGCCTACTTGGTTCGGTGTCGAGTTTTCAGGATCCATGGCACCCGGCCGTGCTGCGCCTTGTGCGTGAGGTGGGTGCCGCCGGGCGCTCTACTGGAAAGCCTGTCGGCATCTGCGGCGAAGCCGCAGCGGATCCGTTGCTGGCAGTCGTCCTCGTCGGTCTCGGAGCGACGAGCTTGTCGATGGCCCCGACGGCGCTCGCTGACGTGCGCGCCACGCTCCTCAAATACACCTTCGACGACGCACAGCGTGTCGCCGAGGCTGCCCTCACCGCAACGGATGCGGCGACGGCTCGTGCGAACGCGCAAGCGATCGTTTCCCACTAAAAGCACCAATCACACAGAAAGAGACAGTGCAATGACATCGACGTCAACCGCAGCGCCCGCATCAGGCGGCAAGCGGGCGCAAGTTGCAGTACAGCGATTCGGCACATTCCTATCGGGCATGATCATGCCCAATATTGCCGCTTTCATCGCGTGGGGCTTCATCACGATGCTCTTCATCGCCGCCGGATGGCTGGGCCAGTGGTACCCCGTCGCCGATATGTTGGGCGGGTTCGGCGATGCCGGCCAAATTGGCTGGCAGGGCGCTCTGACGACCCTCGCACAGGCTGAAGACGGCACCACGTTCCAGCAGTACGTCGGCCTCGTGTCACCGATGGTGACATACCTACTGCCTTTGCTGATTGCAAACACCGCCGGTCGCATGATCTATGGCGAACGAGGTGGCGTTGTCGCAACCATCGCCGTCATGGGTGTCATTGTTGGTACCGACATCCCGATGTTCCTCGGCGCCATGATCATGGGCCCGATCGCAGCGTGGCTGACCAAGCAGATGGACAAGCTCTGGGACGGTAAGTTGAAGCCCGGCTTCGAGATGCTGGTCAACAACTTCTCCGCTGGCATCCTGGGCATGATTCTCGCGATCATCGGGTTCTTTGTCTTCGGTCCCGTCATGGTTGGCATCAGCACCGTCCTCGGTGCAGCCGTGGGATGGCTCGTTGACCTGAACCTGCTGCCGCTCGTTTCGATCATCGTCGAGCCGGCCAAGGTGCTCTTCCTCAACAACGCGATCAACCACGGAGTCTTCACGCCGCTTGGTATCGAGCAGGCTGCAGAGACCGGTAAATCGATCCTCTTCCTCATCGAAGCGAACCCTGGTCCGGGTCTCGGTCTGCTCCTCGCGTTCACCTTCTTCGGTATCGGCGCGGCCAAGGCCTCGGCTCCTGGTGCGATCATCATCCAGTTCTTCGGTGGCATCCACGAGATCTACTTCCCGTATGCGCTCAGCAAGCCGATGACGATCCTCGCTCTCATCGCTGGTGGCGCAACCGGTGTTGCGACAAACATGCTGCTCAATGGCGGTCTTGCCTTCCCCGCAGCTCCCGGCAGCATCATCGCGATCACGGCAGCCGCGGCCGGGCCCGCAGCTGGCGGCATCGGCAACCTTCTGGTGGTCTACCTGTCGGTCGCACTCGCCGCACTCGTCACCTTCCTCATCGCCGGAATCATCTTGCGCTCGACACGCAAGCGCGACCTCGAGGCTGGCCTTACCGGCGACCTCAGCGCAGCAATCGCGCAAACCGAAGCCAACAAGGGCAAGGAATCTGCGGCCCTCGCTGGTCTTCGTGCAAGCTCGGCCGCTGATGGCGCCGTCGAGCGGAACGCTGAAGCGGCGTACGACGAAGCCGAGTCCGCACGGTCGACAGACGGCGGGCTCACCGGTGGTGTTCTCGAAACAACACGCATCAACAACATCGTGTTCGCCTGTGACGCCGGTATGGGGTCGTCAGCGATGGGTGCCAGCGTGCTGCGGAACAAGATCAAGAAGGCCGGCATCGAAGGTGTGACGGTGACCAATAAGGCCATCGCGAACCTCGACGAGTCGGCTGATCTGGTGATCACGCAGAACCAGCTCACTGACCGGGCACGCCAAAAGACGCCGAACGCGACACACGTTTCGGTAGACAACTTCATGAACTCGCCGCGGTACGAAGAGGTCGTAGACCTCGTTCGCGCTCAGCACCAGGATGGTGCGTAGGCATAAGCATGAATGCGGGGTCACGGCTAAGCGAGCGTGGCCCCGCAGCTTGGGCTGCGGCATCCGTAACTAGAAAGGCTGAATCATGGCACGTGACGTGCTCGCAATTGGACAGGTTCGCATTCACTCCGGAGGCGCATCGCGCGAAGAGGCGATGAAGGAGGCCGCCGACATTCTCGAGTCCGTCGGCGCCGTCACTGGCGCCTACTTCGACGCGATGCAGCAGCGTGAGCAAACTGTCTCGACCTACATGGGCAACGAACTCGCAATCCCCCACGGAACGAACGAGACAAAAGAGGCCATTCTCGAGTCGGCACTATCTGTCGTCCGCTACGACGGCGGAGTGGATTGGGGCGGGGAGACCGTGACGTTCGTCATCGGCATCGCCGGCAAGGGCGATGAACACCTCGAGATCCTCTCCCAGATCGCGCTTCTCTTCTCTGACGATGACGAGGTGGCCGCGCTCAAGGCCGCCTCCACCCAGGAAGAGCTGTACGCGCTGGTCTCTGCCGCGGGCGTGTGAGCGCTATGAAGGCGGTTCATTTCGGCGCAGGCAACATCGGTCGAGGTTTCGTAGGTCTGCTTCTGCATGAGGGTGGATACGAGCTCGTATTCTCTGATGTGGCCGCTCCCCTTGTCGACGCGATCAACGCCGTCAACGAATACACGGTCCACGAGGTAGGTGCCGGCGGCGTCGACAAAACTGTCACCGGGTTTCGCGCAATCAACAGCGCCGAGCACCCCGACGAGGTCGCGGCCGAAATCGCCACGGCCGATGTCGTCACAACAGCTGTAGGCCCGACGATCCTTCGATTCGTCGCGCCGCTGCTCGTGCAGGGGCTTCGCGAACGCGATGCGAAGCTTTTGCCGCTCCAGGTCATGGCGTGTGAAAACGCGATCAACGCAACCGACGTCCTCGAATCTCTCGTGTGGGATGCCGCTGGCACCGACGCGGCAGGACTCGCCGAGCGCGTGGTGTTTGCCAATACCGCTGTGGACCGCATCGTTCCGGGGCAACCAGAGGGCGCCGGTGTCGATGTCACCGTGGAGCCGTTCTTCGAGTGGGCGATCGAACGCCCGGCGTTTGGCGACAACCCGCCGAACATCCCCGGCGCGCACTTCGTCGACGACCTCGCACCGTACATCGAGCGAAAGCTGTTCACCGTCAACACGGGGCACGCGACGACAGCGTATTTCGGCGCACAGGCAGGTATCGAGAAGATCTCGGATGCCCTCGCCGACCCCACCATCGGGGCACGCGTGGAGGCAGTCCTCGAGGAAACTTCGGCTCTGCTCGTTGCGAAACACGAGCTCGACCCCGAAGACCTCGCGGGATACCGCGCGCGAATCATTGACAGGTTCCGCAACCCAGCGCTGCCTGACACAGTTTGGCGGGTGGGACGACAGCCGTTGCGAAAGCTCTCTCGACACGAGCGCTTCATCGGTCCAGCCTCGCAAGCGATCGAACGAGGGCTTCCAGTTGACGCCCTCGTGGCGGCTGTGGCCGCGGCCCTGTCGT
This sequence comes from Microbacterium endophyticum, assembly GCF_011047135.1. Classification (NCBI taxonomy): domain Bacteria; kingdom Bacillati; phylum Actinomycetota; class Actinomycetes; order Micrococcales; family Microbacteriaceae; genus Microbacterium; species Microbacterium endophyticum. The sequence goes on from NZ_CP049255.1 coordinate 671,568, forward strand.
TCGACGACGATCAGGATGCCCAATCGGTCGAGATGCAGCAGCTTCTCGCCGACAACGACGCGGACGCGTTCACCGAGTCCGTCACGAGCCTTGACCCGGGGCATCCGCTCTTCGCCCGCGTGCGAGCCGTGGTCGCCGCACACCAGGAGTCCCAGCCCTAACCCACACGGCGGCACCCCCTGCGGGGCGCCCCGTGCGCGGCACCCCGTCTCCCGCACCCATGTCTCACTTATTCACGCTCAGCGAACGCTCGGGCTGAATATGTGAGACATGGGGTAGGGGCGGAGGGCGAACTCAGCCGCGCCAGCCGGCACGGCGAAGGGCCGTGCGCACCTTTTCGACAGCGGGCGCAGCGCCGTCACGCATGTGGTGATGAAGGATGCGGACTAGGTCCCAGCCTTCACTCCGCACATCGTCCCAGCGGTCGGCATCGCGGGCAAACTGGACCGAATCCTCCGCGTGCTGACGCCCGTCGTACTCGACGGCAACTCGATACTGTGGATACGCGCCATCGAGGCGGGCAACAAATCGTCCCGTGCCGTCGAATATCTCGAGATTGAGAATTGGCTCCGGAAGTCCAGCTCGGACGATTGCGAGCCGCAGTCGGGTTTCTTGAGGAGACTCGGATCCTTCACGAATGTCACCGCAAACAGCATCGAGCCGATTCCCTCGCATTCGCGATGCTTCACGTTGCAACTCATCGACCGACACAAGGCGCCGGTGCGGCGAAACGAGAAAGTCGGCCGCCGCGACCAGGTCGTCAGCTCGCCAAATCCGCGAAGCCTGTACCCAGGCGCGCACCGGATCTTCCACCGGGATGCCGTGCACCTCGCGTGTGAGCGGCATCCGCGTCTGCAGTCGGTGCCTCACGACGCCAGGAGTGCGCGGTGGGTACGACGGTCGGTGCACGGCGACGTGCACGCATGGCTGCCAGCCTCGAGGCGTCGGGGCTCCGTAGAGGGCGAGCGCGGTCTCAGAACTGAAGAATTGGCCCGCGCGTAACCGTGGCGCCAGCTGGGTACACAGCAGCAACAGTGCGTCGGGCACGGAGACGACGGCATCCGCCTGATCATGAGCCAGCGTACGAACGCCATGGAATGGGCGGGCAAACCTGGGACCGAAGAGTGCGCCTCGACCGATTCCGCCCTCAAGGCCTTGGCGGTAGGAAAAGGGTTGGGAAGTATCCACGGCTCAACCAAACCGAACGGCTTGCGAGCACGCGGCATCCGATCACACTTTGTGGATATCGCGCCTCACGACGCCCTTGTGCAGCGCCACCCACCCCACAAAGGTCTCAGTTGTGCAGGTTTTTCGCCCGGGAAAGCTGAATAGGTGAGACATGGGTGCGGATGGGGGCACAACTCGGCGGTACCGGCAGAGAGCGATAGGAGCGGTACTGCGCGGCAGGGGTGACGGAGGGCTTAGCGCTCGAAGCCCTCCGCGATGAGCTCGATGAGCTCTTCACGCTCTTCGACAGGCAAGAAGGCAGCGGCAGCCGCATTGAGCTGAAATGCTTGAAGATCATCGAGGTCGTAGTCGAAAGTCTGCGCCAGCAACACGAGCTCGCGCGTGAGTGACGTGCGGCTCATGGTGCGATTATCCACGTTGACCGTAACCGAGAACCCGAGCTGGTACAAAAGGTCGAACGGGTGATCCTCCAGCTGGGTCCCCCATGCCGAGATCGCTCCCGTTTGGAGGTTCGATGAGGGCGAGAGCTCAAGCGGAATCTCGCGGTCACGCACCCATCGAGCCACGTCACCGAACTGAACCGTGACCTCTTCGCCCGCACGCGAGACGACATCGAGATCCTCCGCGATGCGGACACCATGTCCGAGCCGCACGGCACGCCCGTCGATAAGGGCCGAGCGAATCGACTCGAGTCCGGCCGCTTCACCAGCGTGCACCGTCACGGGGAAGAAATTTTCTGCGAGGTAGTCGAACGCCTCGCGATGACGCGAAGGCAGGTAGCCGTCCTCAGCGCCGGCGATGTCGAACCCGACGACGCCAGAATCGCGGAATGCGACGGCGAGATGTGCGATCTCAAGCGAGCGGTCGGTGTGACGCATCGCGGTCAGAATCTGACCAACGCGGATGTCGTGACCAGCATCCTCGGCCGCGTCTTCGCCTTCCTCGATGCCTTCTTGTACGGCTTCGACCACTTCTTCGAGACTCATTCCACCGGCAAGATGCTGCTCGGGAGCCCACCTGACTTCGCCGTAGATCACGCCATCGTCGGCGAGATCCTCGACGAACTCCCGCGCGATGCGTGTCAGCGCCTCCGGGGTCTGCATGACAGCGACCGTCAGATCGAACGTCTTCAGGTATTCAGGGAGGGAACCCGAATCGCACGCGTCGGCAAACCAATCGGAAAGTGCATCGCCGTTGTCTTCTGGAAGTTCAACACCGGCGTCTTCTGCGAGTTCCACGATCGTGTCGGGGCGCACAGCACCGTCGAGGTGGTCGTGCAGCGACACCTTGGGAAGGCCCCGCACCGAAAGTCCTTGGACTCGGGCATCACCGTACTGATCGATGGGCATGAAAACCTCCAGGGTGATGTGAGAGGGGCGGGGATGAGGTGAGACGAACTACGCCGTGATGCGTTCGAGAACGAGCGGGCTGTTCGCGGGAACTGACCCTCCAATATCCCACGCTCCGTCCACTGCGGCCAATGCGCGTTCGAAACGCGCTCCATCATCCGCGCTCAAGGTGAACAGCGGGGATCCTTCTTCCACTGCGTCGCCGGGCTTAACATGAAGGTCGATTCCCGCAGCGTGCACGACAGGGTCTTCGGCACGGGCACGGCCAGCTCCGAGGCGCCATGCGGCGATTCCGAATGGCAGCGCGTCCATTCTCGTGATGACACCGGAGGTTGATGCGACGACAGTGTGGGTTTCTCGAGGAGTAGGGAGAGCGGCATCCGGATCACCGCCCTGCGCCGCGATCATGGCACGCCAAGAGTCCATTGCACGCCCATCAGCGAGCGCTGCTTCGACGTCAGCATCAGGCTGACCCGCAAGTGCGAGCATTTCTCTCGCAAGCGCGATAGTTAGCTCGATGACGTCTGCAGGTCCGCCTCCGGCAAGCACTTCGACCGACTCGCGCACTTCATTAGCATTGCCAATCGCACGTCCAAGCGGCGTATTCATGTCGGTGAGAAGCGCGGTAGTCGCAACACCCGAGTCGGTACCGAGTGCGACCATGGTGCGTGCAAGTTCACGCGCCTTCTCGACGTCGCGCATGAAAGCACCGGAACCGAACTTCACATCGAGCACGAGCGCCGACGTGCCTTCAGCGATCTTTTTCGACATGATGCTGGAGGCGATCAGCGGGATCGCTTCCACCGTTCCCGTCACATCGCGCAGGGCGTAGAGACGCTTGTCGGCGGGTGCCAAGCCCGAGCCTGCGGCGCAGATTACGGCGCCCACCTCACGCAACTGCGCTGTGAGTTCTTCGTTAGATAGTGCGGCACGCCATCCGGCAATTGACTCGAGCTTGTCGAGAGTGCCCCCCGTGTGCCCGAGACCACGTCCCGAGAGCTGAGGAACAGCAACTCCAAAGGATGCCACCAGCGGCGCAAGCGGCAGGGTGATCTTGTCTCCCACTCCCCCCGTCGAGTGCTTGTCGACGGTTGGTTTACCGAGACCGGCGAAACTCATTCGTTCCCCCGAAGCGATCATCGCCGCGGTCATGACGCGGATCTCGTCGCGGCCCATACCGTTGAGGAGCACCGCCATGGCAAACGATGACATCTGCGCATCGGAGACGTAACCGCGGGTGAACGCATCGATCATCCACCGGAGCGCGTCTTCCGCGACGGGGCCCCCATCGCGCTTGGCGCGAATGATATCTACTGCGTCAAAGGCCTCGACTGCGCTCACCGCGAATACTCTTCGAGATCGCGCGGGCCGAAGGCATCCGGGAGCACCTCGTCGATGGTGCGGATACCGGACACTGTCTCAAGCAGCATTCCCGGCAGGGCGAATTCGTTGAGCAGCTGACGGCAGCGGCCACACGGCATGATGGTCTGCTCGTCGCCGTTGACGCACACGAACGCAACCAGCTGGCCGCCACCGCTCATGTGCAGGTCTCCGACGAGCGCGCACTCGGCACACAGTCCCACGCCGTACGACGCGTTCTCGACGTTGCAGCCTGAGACGATGCGTCCATCGCTCACGAGAGCTGCGGCACCCACCTTGTAGCGCGAGTACGGCGCATAAGCACGCCGCATGGCCTCGGATGCTGCAACCCGCAGTTCATCCCAGTCGATGTCTGTCACGCGATCACCCTTTCACTTGGCGAGCGTTAGCCCTTGATGTACGGTGTTCCGGCCGCCGCAGGACCGCGCACTTTTCCGACGAGACCTGCCACCGCAAAAATGGTGATCACGTAGGGCAGCATGAGCATGAACTCGCTGGGCACCGGGGAGCCGATGATCCCGAGCGTGTTTTGCAGGTTCGACGCGAAGCCGAACAGAAGTGCTGCAAGCGTTGCTTTGATCGGGTCCCATTGGCCAAAGATGACGGCAGCCAAGGCGATGAATCCCGCGCCGGCTGTCATCTCTTTATTGAACGCACCGACGGATCCGAGCGTGAAGAATGCGCCACCGACGCCGGCGATCGCGCCAGCAAGCGAGACGTTCCAGAAACGGGTGCGTGCGACATTGATTCCGACGGTATCGGCCGCTTGCGGGTGTTCTCCGACTGCGCGAAGACGCAAGCCCCATCTTGTGTGGAACAGACCGATGTACACGGCAATGACAGCGACGTACATCAGATAAACAATGATCGTCTGCCGGAAGAACATCGGGCCGATGAGCGGAATGTCTCCGAGGATCGGAATCTCGATGCGCGCGAATCGTGGTGGCGAGTTGAGTGTTTCAGCGTTGGGAGCCAGCACTTGCGAAAACAAGAAGCTCGTCAGTCCGATGACCAGCACGTTCAGCACGACACCGACGATCACCTGTTCCACGAAGTATTTGATGGTGAACGCCGCGAGTACGAACGACACGAGCACGCCCGCCACTCCGGCGGCTAGCAGCCCGATATAGGGGTTTCCGGTCGCGGTCGCGACCACTGCCGAAGTGAACGCACCCGCAAGCAGCTGGCCCTCGATCGCAATGTTGACAACACCGACCCGCTCGCTCAGAACGCCACAGAGTGCACCGTAGATGAGCGGTACTGAGAGGCTGAGCGCACCGGTGAGCAAACCCGGCAATGGGATGACGTGGATAGATGCTCCCGCCGCTGCCCACGCGAGAAATCCGGTGAGGAAGAAGACCGCGAAAATGACCATGAGCCACAGCGGTACGCGGCGTTTTTCCCGCACGAGGAGCCCCGAGATTGCCGTGATGAGAGCAAGAACGACGACAACGATGATGCCCGTGACCAGGCCGTTCAGTGTGATCGACGGCAGCTGAACGATGTCAGCGGTGTCAGAGATGCGAAATACGGCTTCGCCGTCTGTTCCGGCAAGGATGAAGAGTACGAAGGCAAGGACCGTGATCGCGGCGAATGCAATCGGCGCCTTCCAACTCACAACGATCGTCGTGGCGAGACGATTCTTCGATGAGGGATTCTCTCGTTCTGCGGTGATGGTCGTCATTTCACCGACGCCCCTTTCGTGAGAGCGCGACGTCGTTTCTTCGGTGCGGCGCCCGGGGTCGGAAGGCGAAAGATCGCACGGACGAGAGGCGGCGCGGCGATGAATAGCACGATGAGCGACTGCACCACGAGCACAATATCGATCGGCACGCCCTCGGCTGCCTGCATCCCGAATCCGCCGGCTTTGAAGGCGCCGAACAGGATCCCAGCGATCAACACACCGATGGGGGTTGAGCGCCCGAGGAGCGCCACTGTGATGGCATCGAAGCCGATACCCGAATCAATCCCACTCGAGAAACCGGTTGTGACCGTGCCTAGCACCTGGCTGACTCCGGCAAGACCGACGAGAGCCCCAGAAATCAACATGCCGTAGACGTACATCGCTTTCACGTTGATTCCGGCGACCCGAGCGGCATTCGGGTTCTCGCCGACGGCCCGAAACTGGAAGCCGAGCGAAGAACGGTTCAAAATCCACCAGACCACGACAACGCTCAAGAGCGCGAGGATGAAGCCGAAGTGCAGGCTGTACGAAGATCCGAGCAGTTCCGGAAAAACCGCAGTGTCTGCCATTGCCGGGGTCTTCGGGTTACTCGAACCCGGCGCTTGCAAGAGCCCCGGCGTGCGAAGCATCCAGCTGACGAGGTAGAACGCGATGTAGTTGAGCATGATCGTCACGATCACCTCGTGTGCACCGGTGCGTGCCTTCAGGAGACCTGCAATACCCGCCCAGGCGGCGCCCGCGACGAGACCGGCTAGAAGGGCCACAACCATGTGGACGCCCCAGGGAAGATCGACGGCGAACGCCACCCAGCCGGCGGCGGCCGAAGCGACGAGCATCTGACCTCGGCCACCGATGTTGAACATACCTACGCGGAACGCGAGCGCGACACCGAGTCCGGCGGCGATCAACGGTGTGGCGAACGTCAGCGTCTCGGTTAGCGGCCGGATGCCGGCGGCGAAAGTGTCGGCGTTCACGTTGTAGATCGAGCCTCGGAAGAACGCGCCGTAAGCCCCGGCGACAGATGTCCAGATCGCGGTGAGCGTATCGAGGGGGCGAGCGAAGAAGTAACCCGCCGCCTCCTGCACGTTTTCGTCGGTCGCCGCGATCATGACGGCACCAACAATCAGCGCCAGCACAACGGCGAGGAATGAAATAGCGACGTTTCCGGTTGTGATCTCACGAAGAGCTCGGCCCCAACGGCTCTCTTCCGGCACTTCCGGTCGCGAACCAGTCGCACCAGAAACGGCTGCGGCGTTGGCGGGTGACTCGATGGCCACGTCGGCGTCGTTGTTGCTCTGGTCGCTCATGCCGCGGCCCCTTCGGTGTTCGGCGTCTCGCCAGCCATCATGAGGCCGAGCACGTTTCTGGGCGTGTCACCCGGGACAATTCCGACGACCTTGCCGCGATACATCACCATAATGCGATCAGCGAGCGCCAGCACCTCGTCGAGTTCTGTCGACACGACGACAACCGGTACCCCCGCGTCGCGCTCAGCGACGATCTGCTTGTGGATGAATTCGATCGAGCCGACGTCCACGCCTCGCGTGGGTTGCGCGGCCACAAGGAGGCGCAGTTCGCGACTCAGTTCGCGCGCCAAGACCACTTTTTGCTGATTTCCGCCTGACAGCCGCCCGACGGGAGTCTCAGCGGATGGCGTTCGTACATCGAATTCCGCGATCTTCTCGCGTGCGAAATCGGCGAGATAGGAAAGCTGAAGAGTTCCGGACTTCACGAACGGAGCCCCATCGGCGCGATCGAGCATCAGGTTCTCGGCGATGCTGAACTCGCCAACGAGTCCGTCTTCTTTGCGATCTTCAGGCACGAAGCCGACGCCAGCATCGAGGATCTTTCGCACGCTTTGACCACGAAAGTCGACACCGTCGAGCTTGATGCTGCCCTCGACGCGGTCCTGCAAACCTACGAGGGCTTCGGTGAGTTCGGTCTGACCGTTGCCCTGCACGCCCGCTACGGCGAGAATTTCGCCGCGGCGCACCTCGAAGTTGACATCGTTGACGACGAGTTGCCCAGCTGGATCGATCACGGTGAGACCGGTGACAACGAGAGCTGCGTCACCCGGCGTCGCCGGCTTCTTCTGCACCGTGAGTTCGACGGAACGACCCACCATGAGCGATGCCAGCTCGGCATTCGTGGCGGTTGGCTCAGCCTCGCCCACGACCTTTCCGAGTCGGATGACGGTGATTCGGTCTGCCACTTCGCGTACTTCACGCAGCTTGTGGGTGATGAAGACAATTGAGGTGCCCGACGCTTTGAGCTGGCGCATGATCGCCATGAGTTCATCAGTTTCGCGAGGCGTCAGCACCGCTGTCGGCTCATCAAAAACGAGCACCTTCGCATCGCGAGCAAGCGCCTTGATGATTTCGACTCGCTGCTGCACTCCCACCGGGAGATCATCCACAAGCGCGTCGGGATCGACATCGAACCCGAACCGATCCGAAATTTCACGAACCTTCGCCCGCGCTGCGGGAAGATCAAGGCGTCCACCGAAACGCGTCTCTTCATGACCCAGCATCACGTTCTCGGCAACTGTGAAGACCGGGATCAGCATGAAGTGCTGATGGACCATGCCGATGCCCGAGCGCATTGCGTCTCCGGGGCCGGCGAAACGCTGCACTTCGTCATCGAGGACGATATCGCCGCCGTCAGCCTGATACAGGCCGTAAAGCACGTTCATGAGAGTGGACTTGCCGGCACCATTTTCGCCAAGCAAGCAGTGGATCTCACCGGCCTCGACAGTGAGGTCAATGTGGTCGTTGGCAACCAAAGATCCGAAAGTCTTGGTAATGCCGCGGAGTTCGAGCTTCATGTTTACCGATTCTAGTTCTCGCGGAATGAGAGGAGGGGAGGCCGGCTCCGCCGACCTCCCCTCCTCAGATATGACTACGAAGCCAAGTACGAGTCGACGGTGATGTCTCCGTCGATGATCGACTGCTTCAGCTCGTCGAGCTTGCTCGACAGGTCGGCCGGGACGTTGGCCTCCCAGTCGTGGAAGGGCGCAATTCCGACGCCCTCGTTTTCGAGCGTTCCGATGAACGGAGTCGAGTCGAAGTCGCCGTTGCCGGCGGCAGTGATCGTGTCGTAAACACCCACGTCGATGCCCTTGAGGATCGACGTCAACAGGAGCGAGGCAACCGACGGGTCGGTCTCGTACACGTCAGCGTCAGTTCCGATGAGGGCGATGTTCTTGCCCGAGTCTTCGATCGCCGCTGCGGCCGACTGGTAGATCGGGCCTCCGACGGGAAGGATGACGTCCGCGTTCTGGTCGATGAGACCCTGCGCGATCTGGCGTGCACCGTCGTTGGCCTCGAAACCGCCGGTGAACGATCCATCCTGAGCGGCGCTGTCCCAACCGATGACCTGAACGTCAGTGGAGTTCTCATCGTTGTAGTACGTCACGCCCTGGGCGAAGCCGTCCATGAAGATCGTGACGGTCGGGAAGTTCATTCCACCGAACGTTCCGACGACGCCAGTCTGCGTGACGCCAGCCGACAGGTAGCCCGCGAGGAACGCGGCCTGAGCGGTGTCAAAGATGATGGGCTTGATGTTCGAGGAGTCGGTCTCGCCGTCGCCGTCGATGTCGACGATGTCGTCGATCGAGACGTACTCGATGTCGGGGTTAGCCGCTGCCGATTCAGCAGCCGCGTCAGCGAGTGCGAACCCGACCGTAATGATCGTGTTGCAGCCCTGGTCGACCAAGCCCTGGACGTTCGATGCGTAGTCGGTCTCTGTCGCCGACTCCACAGTCTTGGCCTCGACGCCGAGCTCGTCTGCCGCTTTCATCAGGCCGTCGTATCCGAGCTGGTTGAACGACTTGTCGTCAAACCCACCGAAGTCCGAAACCATGCAGGGCAGGTAATCGCTCGCGCTCGCTTCGCCGCTAGCCGATGTCTCAGGTGCGGAACCGCACCCTGCGAGCAGTACGCTCGCGCTGGCGATTGCCAGGCCACCCAAAATGGCCTTTCTCGTCGTCTTCGTCACTGGAGTCCTCCCGTAAAAACTGCTGTGTCCCCCGACCAATTCGGAGTGAACGGTGTCACGTTACCTAATGTTGCGCTGGTGAACAGTGCCCAAAGAAGGTACGCAACGCAATGGTTACAAATCCGTCGCATAGCTGCCTCACGGCGAAACCCAGGTTTACGTGCAGTGACGCCCGGTATCACGCTCCGGAGCCAGGCTAGAGCCCTGTGACCGCACCGGAGGGAGCAATATCGAGCGCGAGCATCTGCACGATCAGGCGGTAGAAGCCCGCGGCATCCGCTTTTTCGATCACACGCGCGTTGGGCGTCAATCCGTGCACTCCCCACGACATCGCTGAGTACCCCCGGGTGAGCTCCGAGCCGGTCTCGACGTCGACCGCGTACTGACTCGCCGACACGATCAGTTCCGGATGCAGCAACACAGCCGCCGTGAGCGAGTCGGGGTGCGTCGACCCCGCGATGCCGACTGACTCGTCGAACTCTCGCGTCGTCGCAATGATCCGCGTAAAGAAGCGTGCGAGCGGGGTTCCGATTCGCTCGATTTCGTCGGCCTGTTCACGCGAGAACACCGCATCTTCGAGAGACAACGGATGCCACGGCACCACCGTGATGTCGTCGAACCCGGCCGCAAATACTGCCTTTGCCGCCTCGGGGTCAACGTAGAAGTTGTATTCCGCAGCAGCAGTGATGTTGCCGCGCCCGTTGTTGGAGCCGCCCATGATGTAGAGCTCGCCGACGTTCCCTACGAAGTCAGGATCCTTCACGAGTGCTGTCGCGATATTGGTCAATGGCCCGATGCACACGATTCGCAGTGTGCCGGGTGCCTCTGCTGCCAACCTGATGAGCGCGTCGACAGCGTGCTCACCGTCGATCGTGGACGCCTCGTCCTGGAGCTCGACGCCTCCGGTGCCATCACCGTGCACTTCTTCGGCCGAGATCCATTCCCGCACGAGGGGCCGGCGGCATCCCAGATGAATCGGCACCTCGCCGGAGCGTCCTGCCATCGCCAGGGTGAGTTGCGCGTTTGTCGTCTGCTGATCAAAGCCGACGTTCCCGGCAACCATCGTGATTGCTTTGAGCTCTGCTGCTGGGTCGAGCAACCCGAGGAGTAGAGCGACGCAGTCGTCTTGAGCCGTGTCGGTGTCGATGACGAGTGGAATGCGATCGCGACCTACCGAACCGGTCATAGAACGTCGCCGCGGCCGGTGAGCTTGAGCGCGTCAACAACGCCCTTTACTCGCTGAGCGTGAGCACTCGTTGTGACGAGAAGCGCATCCTCGGTGTCGACGACCACAATGTCTTGCACGCCGATGACGCTGATCACTCGGCTCGTCTGAGAGACGACGATGCCGCTCGAAGCATCTGCCAGGACACGCGCATTGCCTCCGAGAATGGCCAGCTCTCCACGCCCGCGCGAGTTGAGCTTTGCAAGGCTCGCGAAGTCGCCGACGTCATCCCAGTCGAAATGGCCAGGAATGACGGCGAGTCGCCCTTTCTCGGCTGCCGGTTCCGCAACGACATAGTCGATAGCGATCTTTTCGAGCGTGGGCCAGATGCGGTCGACAGCGGGCCCACGCGCATCGCGGTCATCCCACGCGGCGGCGAGCTCGATCAACCCGGCGTGGAGCGCGGGATTGTTTGCTTCGATTTCGGCAAGCAGCACATCAGCACGAGCGATGAACATCCCCGCGTTCCAGAGATAGGAGCGGTCTGCGAAGTAGGTTTGTGCGGTTTCGAAGTCAGGCTTCTCGACGAACCGCTCAACCAGCGCCGCCTCGGGCGCGCCATCGACGTCGAGTTCGCTGCCCTTCTTGATGTAGCCGAAACCCACCGAGGCCTCGCTCGGCTGGATACCGATCGTGCAGATATAACCAGCGCGTGCCACGTCGACGGCCTGCTGCACGGCGAACTCGAAAGTGCGCGTGCCATGGATCACGTGGTCTGCGGCGAACGAACCGATGATGACGTCAGGCTCTCGTCGCACCAAAATCGCGGCGGCAAGTCCAATCGCAGCGGCGGATTCGCGCGGCTCTGATTCCAGGATGACGTTCTTATCGGCGATGTCTGGTAGTTCACGCTCTACTGCGGCACGGTGGGCACGTCCCGTGACGACCGCGATCCGGTCCTCGCCACTCAACGGCGCCAGGCGATCCCAGGTATCGCGCAAGAGCGTCTGCCCGGACCCGGTGAGGTCATGCAGGAATTTCGGTGCGTCCGCGCGCGAGAGCGGCCAGAGTCTGCTGCCGATACCGCCTGCGGGGATAACCGCGTAGAAGTCCGTGATTGGGTGTGCCATGCCGACAGCGTATCGCCGTCGCGTAACGCACCCATGACGGCGACATGACGAGGGGCCGAAGCCGAGATATCTCGACATCGAGATACTAAGGCTCGCCTTCCTCGCCGGGTGGCTTATGCGCGAATATGATTGCCGGAGCGCCCGAGTGACGCTCGGGAGCCTCGGCTCCTGTGGGGCAAAGCTCGCCCCGCCCCTGTTTCGTTCAAGGAGGACGATCGTGTCTGCACCCGCACGCGTCACACCAGATGTCTCCGTCACAACGTCGAAAGTTCCTCGTGGCACCCTGTACCGCGGCAACGAGGGCATGTGGTCGTGGGTTCTGCACCGCATCACCGGCGTGGCGATTTTTTTCTTCCTGCTGGTCCACATCCTCGACACGGCGCTGATTCGCGTATCGCCAGAGGCGTACAACGCGGTGATCGGCACCTATAAGAATCCGATCATGGGCATTGGCGAGGTCTTCCTTGTCGCAGCGATTGCGTACCACGCATACAACGGGCTGCGCATCATCGTCGTAGATTTCTGGGCGAAGGGTGCTCGATACCAACGGCAGTTGTGGTGGGGAGTTCTCGCCGTCTGGGCGGTAACCATGCTGGGCTTCGCCCCGCGCCATCTCATCAATGTTTTCGCTGAGATGGGAGGAGGTCACTGATGACTGCTCCCGCTCTCGCCGATCCCCGCTCCTCTTTCGCGGGCCCTCGTAAGCGCAGCCGCAATCTCGAGAAAATCGGCTGGCTGTACATGCGCGGCTCGGGAATCATTCTCGTGGTGCTGATCTTTGGACACCTGTTCGTCAACCTGATGCTCGGTGACGGCATCCACGGCATCGACTTCGCGTTCGTCGCAGGAAAACTTGCATCGCCGTTCTGGCAGTGGTGGGACGTCCTCATGCTGTGGCTTGCGCTCATTCACGGCGGCAACGGCATGCGCACCATCGTGAACGACTACGTCACGCACAACACGCCGCGACGCATTTTGATCTGGGCGATCTGGATCACTGCTGGTTTCCTGATTCTGCTCGGAACCCTCGTCGTGTTCACCTTTGACCCTTGCATCGGCGTCACCAACACCAGCACCCTGTGGGAAGCCTGCCAGGCCTGAGCCTGAGCGCGCCCGCGACAACGAAACGAAAGCATCTAACACGTGAGCACCGAAAGCACGGATAGCGTCGTGAAAGACGGCGTGCATTACCACCAGTTCGACATCGTCATCGTGGGCGCCGGAGGCGCTGGGATGCGTGCCGCGATTGAAGCGGGCCCGGGCGCAAAGACGGCGGTCATTTCGAAGCTCTACCCGACCCGATCGCACACCGGAGCCGCACAGGGCGGCATGGCAGCAGCCCTCGCGAACGTCGAGGAAGACTCATGGGAGTGGCACACCTTCGACACTGTCAAGGGTGGCGACTACCTGGTCGACCAGGATGCCGCCGAGATCCTTGCCCGCGAAGCGATCGATGCTGTCATCGACCTCGAGAACATGGGGCTGCCCTTCAACCGCACTCCGGACGGCAAGATCGACCAGCGCCGTTTCGGTGGCCACACCGCCGACCACGGTAAGACTCCGGTTCGCCGCGCCTGCTACGCCGCGGACCGCACCGGCCACATGATTTTGCAGACGCTCTTTCAGAACTGCGTCAAACTCGGCATCAACTTCTTCAACGAGTTCTACGTCCTCGATCTTCTGACGACGACCGAAGACGACGGCTCGACCAAGGTGTCGGGCGTCGTGGCGTACGAGCTCGCCACCGGCGATCTGCACGTTTTCCAGGCGAAGGCGATCATCTTCGCCACCGGCGGTTTCGGCAAGATCTTCAAGACGACGTCGAATGCCCACACTCTCACCGGCGACGGCGTCGGCATCGTATGGCGCAAGAAGCTACCGCTCGAAGACATGGAGTTTTTCCAGTTCCACCCGACAGGTCTTGCGGGTCTCGGCATCCTGCTCACTGAGGGTGCACGCGGTGAAGGTGCCATTTTGCGAAACGCCTCCGGTGAACGCTTCATGGAACGCTACGCACCCACGATCAAAGACCTTGCACCCCGTGACATCGTCAGCCGCTGCATGGTGCAAGAAGTCGCCGAGGGTCGCGGCGGCGGCCCCCACAAGGACTATGTCTTCCTCGACTGCACCCACTTGGGCGCCGAGGTTCTCGAGACGAAGCTTCCCGATATCACTGAGTTCGCGCGCACCTACCTGGGCGTTGACCCCGTCGTTGAGCCGGTGCCGGTGATGCCGACGGCGCACTACGCAATGGGTGGAATCCCCACCAACAACGATGCCGAAGTACTCAGCAGCAACACAACCGTCGTGCCGGGTCTTTACGCAGCCGGCGAATGCGCGTGCGTTTCAGTGCACGGCTCAAACCGCCTGGGCACCAACTCGCTCCTCGACATCAACGTCTTCGGCAAGCGTGCCGGCAAGAACGCTGTTGAATATGTCAAGACCGCCGAGTTCGTTCCGCTTCCAGAGGACCCGGCCAAGGAAGTGCGTGAGCTCATCGAGGGTTTGCGCAACAACGCGGGCACCGAGCGCATCGCAGTGCTTCGCAAGACGCTTCAAGAAGAAATGGACCGCAAGGCCCAGGTCTTCCGCACCGACCAGTCCTTGAGTGAAGTCATGACCGTAATTGAAGAGTTGCGCGAGCGCTACCTCAACGTACGCGTCGATGACAAGGGCAAGCGGTTCAACACCGACCTACTCGAGGCGGTGGAGCTCGGTTTCTTGCTCGACATCGCCGAAGTTGTTGTTGTGGCTGCCCGCAACCGCAAAGAAAGTCGCGGTGGCCACATGCGCGACGACTACCCCACGCGTGACGACGAGAACTACATGCAGCACACCATGTCGTATCTTTCGGGTGACCCGCACTCGTCACACCCCGAGGACCACATCAGGTTGGACTGGAAACCGGTCGTTATCACCCGGTACCAGCCAATGGAGAGGAAGTACTGATGTCTGCAGCTCTCGTAGAACCGGAAGCCCCCAAAGCTCCCGACGCCGCCGAAGACACCGGCATCCAGTCGTTCCTCGTCACCTTCATCGTGCGCCGGTTCAACCCGGAACTCGACTCGGAGCCCCACTGGGTTGACTACGACGTCGAGGTCTACTCGACCGACCGCGTGCTCGATGCGTTGCACAAAATCAAGTGGGAGGTCGACGGTTCCCTCACGTTCCGTCGCTCGTGCGCCCACGGCATCTGCGGCTCCGATGCGATGCGCATCAACGGACGCAACCGCCTCGCGTGCAAGACGCTCATCAAAGACCTCGACATCTCGAAGCCCGTGTATGTCGAGGCGATCAAGGGCTTGCCGCTAGAAAAAGACCTTGTCGTCGACATGGAACCGTTCTTCGCGTCATTCCGCGAGGTGCAGCCCTTCCTGATCTCGAATCAGGCTCCGGAAAAGGGCAAAGAGCGTATCCAGTCGGTCGCGAACCGTGAGATCTTCGACGACACCACAAAGTGCATCCTGTGCGCTGCGTGCACTTCGTCATGCCCCGTGTTCTGGACCGACGGACAGTACTTCGGCCCGGCAGCGATCGTCAACGCTCACCGGTTCATCTTCGACTCCCGCGATGACGCAGCAGATGTGCGCCTCGACATCCTCAACGACAAAGAGGGTGTGTGGCGCTGCCGCACCACCTTCAACTGCACCGAGGCGTGCCCCCGCGGCATCGAGGTCACGAAGGCCATCGCCGAGGTCAAGCAGGCCGTGCTGCGCGGCAAGCGCTGAGACACGGATGCCGTTCGGCTCACGCTGAGCGTGTGGCATCCGTGCTGGATATCCTGGCACCGTGGCACAAAGACGAACTCCCGCGGATCTCCCCTCATCGGGGACCTCACCCGATGAGGAGACAGAGGATTCTTTGCGCGCCCGCTGGGAGGCGAGCCTTCGCGAACGTTTCGATGAGCCAATCGAGCGCGCCACCGAATTAACGAGACAGACTCTCGGATGGTTCCCCATTCGGGTCTGGCGACATTTTCTCCAGCACAACGGTTTTCTTCTCGCAGCCGGCGTCAGCTATCAATCACTCTTCACGATCTTCGCGGTCATCTACCTCGCGTTTGCCGTCGCGGGGCTGTGGCTGGGCGGGAGCCCGGACTCCATCGAGTGGCTCATCGATCTCATCAACCGGTACATCCCCGATCTGATCAGCGAGAACGGCCTCGCCACCCCCGACCAGGTCTCGGCCATTGCCACCACCAGCGGCAGCACTCTTCTTGCAACGGGTGGAATCGCGCTCGTCGTCGCCATCTGGACCTCCATCGGGTTCGTCACTTACACCCGGCGAGCAGTTCGTGACACGTTCGGGTTGCCCTACGACAACCGCAGCTACCTCCTCCTCAAAGCGCGTGATCTCTTTGCGGCTCTCATCTTCGGCGTCGCGCTCATTGCGGGTGCGATCCTTGCCAACCTCGCCACCTGGGCGTTGCGGGCGGTGGTTTCTCTCGTCGGGATCGACACCGCGGCGCTGTGGTCCCAACTAGGTGTGCGGGGAGTCTCCCTCATCGTCGCGTTCATCATCAACGCGGCGGCACTCGCGGCGCTCTTTCGTTTTCTGACGGGAACGAGCTTGCGGTGGCGTCGCATCTGGCCAGGATCATTGATCGGCGGCGGCGCCATCGTCGTTCTCCAGATCGGCGCGGGCCTCCTCCTCAGCTACTCCCCCAGCAATCCACTGCTGGCGACCTTCGCCATCTTCGTCGGATTTCTGTTGTGGTTTCGGCTGAACGGCGTTGTCATTTTGGTCGCGGGCGCGTGGATTGCCGTCGCGACGACTGATCGAGATCTCCCCCTCATCGAAGAGTCGGAGTTGGAGCGGGAACGGCGTGAGCATGCAGCGCTTACTATTGCCGCTGAGATTCGCGTTCGACAGGCTCGTGCTGCAGCGGAGCGTGCCCGTTGGTGGAAACGCGTGCGTGCAGAGCGTGATCTTCGCCGGGCGCTCCTGGCACAGGATGAGCTCGAAGCGTCGGCACCTCCGCCGCGAAAAGCGCGCTTCCTGGACTAGCGTCCGACCATGTCGGCGGGGCCAGTTAGGGTGAAAAGCGTGTCTCGTACAGTTCGCATTGCTTCCGTCAACGTCAACGGCATCCGTGCCGCAGCCCGCAAGGGAATGAACTCCTGGCTGGAGACTGCCGGCGTCGACATTTTGACGCTGCAGGAGGTGCGTGGCACCGCAGAGCATCTGTCGATCGCGCTCCCCGATTGGCACATCGAAGAAGATGAGGCACTGCAGAAGGGTCGCGCGGGGGTGGCAATCGCCAGTCGGACTCCCCCGGTCGAGGTCCGCAAAGAACTCGGGGGCGACGATTTCGATTCCAAGGGCCGCTGGATCGAAGCCGATTTTGCCATCGAGGGCGAACAGTTCACGGTCGTGAGCGCATATGTCTACACCGGCGAAGACGGCACACCCAAACAGGATGCGAAGTACGCATTTCTCGATGCGATGACCGAGCGGATGCCGCAGCTCGCAGCCGATGGCTCTCTCGCCCTGATCACCGGCGATCTGAACGTTGGCCACCGCGAACTCGACATTAAGAACTGGCGGGGCAACCTCAAGAAGGCCGGGTTCCTTCGCCGCGAACGTGCCTACTTCGACAGCTTCTTAGCCCCCGAAGGCGAAGCAATTACCCGCATCGACGACTCAGCCGGCGTGGGTCTCGGATGGACCGACATCGGACGCGCCTTCCACGGTGACGTCGACGGGCCATACTCATGGTGGTCCAATCGTGGCCAGGCATTCGATACCAACACCGGGTGGCGAATCGATTATCACCTCGCCTCCGCTCCGCTCGCCGGGCGGGTGACCGATTACTCGATCGTGCGCGCACCCTCGTGGGACACACGCTGGAGCGACCACGCACCCGTCATCGCCG
The DNA here is from genome assembly GCF_011047135.1 of Microbacterium endophyticum. NCBI lineage: Bacteria > Bacillati > Actinomycetota > Actinomycetes > Micrococcales > Microbacteriaceae > Microbacterium > Microbacterium endophyticum. Next base: position 689,335 of record NZ_CP049255.1, read on the forward strand.
ACTACACACTCGGCAGCTAAGCGCGGCCGCCGGCACTACGGTCGTTAGCGCCCCGTCTAGAATCGTGGAGTGAGCAAAGCGCGCCTGTACTCCGGAATGCAACCCTCCGCCGACTCTCTCCAGATCGGTAACTACATTGGAGCGCTCCTCCAGTGGCGCGACCTGCAAGAGTCATACGACGCGTTCTTCTCCGTCGTTGACCTGCACGCGCTGACGGTTCCGAACGATCCGGCCGAACTGCGCGAAAAGACGCGCCGCACGGCTGCGCAGTACATTGCCGCGGGTATCGAGCCCGCGAAGTCAACGCTCTACGTGCAGTCCCACGTGTCGGCGCACGCCGAGCTTGCCTGGATTCTGTCAACCATCACAGGGTTCGGCGAAGCCGGCCGCATGACGCAGTTCAAAGACAAGTCCAGTCGGTATGGGGCTGAGGCATCCTCCGTGGGCCTTTTCACGTACCCCGTGCTGATGGCCGCCGATATTCTGCTTTACCAAACGGCCATCGTTCCGGTGGGCGATGACCAGAAGCAGCACGTCGAACTCACCCGTGACCTGGCTGAGCGATTTAACGCACGCTACGGCGACACCTTTCGCGTGCCGGTGCCGATGATCCAGCAGGACACGGCACGCATTTACGATCTTCAGAACCCGACAGCCAAGATGTCGAAATCGGCGGAGTCCACGGCGGGCGTGTTGTGGCTGCTTGACGATCCGTCGGCGAGCGCCAAGAAGATCATGCGGGCCGTCACTGACAGTGAGGGCGTTGTGCGTTACGACCGCAAAGAGAAGCCAGGCGTTTCGAACCTCCTTGTGATCTATGCGGCACTCACCGGCCGACAGATTCCCTCGCTCGAAGACGAGTACGCCGGACGCGGTTACGGAGACTTCAAAAAGGGACTCGCTGAGGTCGTCGTCAATGAGTTCGGTCCGGTGCGCGAGCGCGCGCTCGAGCTCCTTTCGGACCCGGGCGAGCTCGACCGCGTACTGGCGAAAAACGCCGACCACGCGGCATCCGTCGCCGACGAGACACTCTCGAAGGTCTACGACCGGGTCGGGTTGCTTCGCCGCCGCTGACGCACACTCCGTTCCCCGCTGGCCTGCCTCTGCCTTCTTCCCCTCACTCCTCCCCTGCACGAACTCAGGCAATCCATCCGACTCGACAGCGGAGAACCCGGTCGTTGCCGAGTTCTGCAGCATGCGCAGCCGAAGGATGCCTGAGTTAGTGCAGTCAGCGGCTGGCGCCGCGCGCGGCGAGTAGACCGCGCACGGCTGCCCGCACCCGTTCGGGCTCGGTGAAAATCAGCTTCGCTGTCGGCCTTAGTACCGTGTATCCCCGCTCTGCGCTGGCGAGATCCCGCAACCGGTCACGCTCCTGGTACCGCCAACCGGAGTGAAACTCTTCGCTATCGCACTCGATGATCAACCAACCATCGACCAGTAGATCAACGCGACCGACCCCGTCGATCACCACTTGCAATTCCACCTTGCAGCCGAGCGAACGAAGTATCAGACGGAGCAAAGTTTCGGCACCTGATTCTGCTCGGCCGTCGATAAGCAGACGAAGCGGCCGGTACCGCGCCGGCAGAGCCGCAAACACGTCGTCAAGGCCCTGTTCATCCACAAAGCCGAGGTGCAGGGCGCTGTCGAACGTCGCGACTGTGGCACGGGGCGCTTGGCAGCGAGCAGCGGCGGCGAGCCCATCGACGATACTCACGCAGGTCGCGTCGTGGGAGCAAGGGACACTCAGCACTTCCCAGTGCATTTGGGTGCCACGGACAGAGCGATGCTCGAGCCGATGCCAGCGATCGTGAGGAGAGCGCAATCGGCTCATAGTGTGTGCGGCACGGACGTGAAGCTTCGAGTTGTTCAGCACGAATATTCCAGCCAGCTGCAGCAACGAGAGGCACGTTAGTTGGCCTCCCACCCGCACCGCGCGGGAGATAGCGTCAGGCGCGTCCCCCGGCAGATAGTGATCGCGGCGCGCCCGCAGGAGCACTCCGCTTGCCACCGCCCTGGCAATCGCGCCTCTCCCCCAGCCTGCGTTCCGGAGTTGCGCGCGAGACACCGACCTGGCGCTTGCCGCCATCTCGCGACTATCGGTCCATCGATCAAACTCATGCATACGCCCACGCTCACGACTGCGCGGCGTCGACGGGATGAGTGCACTCGACTCCGGGTCGAACGTCACTGCCTGCCTCGCTGGGGAGGACAGCCTGCACTAACGCAGGCAGGATGCCGTTCGAGCGGTTTCAGGACCCCGGTCGGGCACCGTTCTGCCTGAGTTCGGGTACGAGACGGGGCTGCCGCCATGTGCGAATGAACGGGACACGCGTTTCAGGGGCGCGGAGCAGCACACGTGCACTAACGCAGGCAGAATGCGGCCGCACCGCACCTGAGACACCCGAAACGGCTGGTCGCTGTTGTATTGCCTGCGTTCGTGTCGGGGAAGTTGTTATACGGAGTGTGCGCTGGTGTTCGACGCCGGGGCGGTACGGGGAAGGGACGACGACGGCACTGCTAGGCGGGCGGATATTCTGGCGCCATGGAACCCGTGGTTTTGCATACAGCACGTCTCGTACTCTCCGCTCCGACAGCTGCCGATGTTCCGGCGATTTTTGCCGCCTGCCAGGATCCGGACATTCAGCGTTACACGACGGTGCCATCGCCATATCTACGCGAGCACGCGGAGAAATTCATTTCCGACACCGCCGAGCAATGGGACGCCAAGACCCACCTCACGTGGGCGATGCGCCACAACGATCGCCTCGTCGGAATGATCGGGCTATATCGCCTAGACAAAGACGGCGGCGCGGAGCTTGGTTACTGGGTCGACCCCGAAACGCGTGGCCGGGGCTTCGTCACCGAAGCGAGCGCCGCGGTGCTCGATTGGGCATTTGATCGGCACACGCTGGGGCTGCAACGTGTCGAGTGGCGCGCAGTCGTCGGAAACAATGCCTCTGCTCGCGCGGCGCGGGCAGTCGGTTTTCGTTATGAAGGAACACGACGCCGTGCTCTCGTCCATGGTGACTACCGCGACGATGGTTGGGCCGCGGCGCTGCTAGCCGAAGATGACCGCCAACCGCAAGCGTGGCCTGTTCTGCCCTGATCGCCGCGACGCGTGCCAGGATAGTGCGCATGCCAGAGATGCCGGAGGTTCAGGGGCTCGTAGATTTCTTGAACCATCGCATCGTCGGCCTCAGCATCACGCGAGCCCGCGTGGTCTCGATAGCTGCGTTGAAAACCTACGACCCTCCGGTAGAGGATCTCGAAGAAGCAACCGTGGTCTCCGTTTCACGCCACGGCAAGTTCATCGATATCGCCACTACCGAAGCGCATCTGATCTTTCACCTAGCCAAGGCGGGCTGGCTGCGCTGGCACGAATCGTTGCCCACCGCGCCCATCAAGCCGAGCGGACGCTCGCCGCTTGCGCTCCGCGTCGGTTTCGACGATGCATCCGGGTTCGACCTCACCGAGGCCGGGACCAAAAAATCTCTCGCGATATCGGTAGTCCGGCTACCGACAGATGTTCCGGGGATCGCGCGGCTCGGACCCGACCCGCTGGATCCAGCCTTCACCATCGACGTACTCGAAGCGATCGTCACGGCACGTCGTACCCAGATAAAAGGCGTGCTCCGGGATCAGTCGATAATCGCTGGCATCGGTAATGCCTACTCGGATGAGATTCTGCACGCCGCACGCGTGTCTCCGTACGCACTCGCGTCGTCGCTCAATAGCGAAGAAATAGCTGTGTTGTTTCGCGCCATCACCGAGACGCTGACGGATGCCTCGGCCGCTGGCGCGGGACGGCCACCCGCCGACCTCAAAGATGCGAAGCGACGCGGAATGCAGGTGCACGGCCGACGCGGTGAGGTGTGCCCTGTGTGCGGTGACACAGTACGATCAGTCTTTTTTGCCGACAACAGTCTTGAGTACTGCCCTACGTGCCAAACGGGCGGAAAACTTCTCGCAGACCGCAGGCTCTCACGCATCCTGAAGTAACTGCTTTTCTTTTCGGAAAGTTTCTCCCGTGACGCCGCCAGCATCGCTAGGGTGAGGCCGTGGGCGAATTCCCGATCGCCAACGTGCATCGCACGCGTACCGCCGTGCCGACGGTCTTTGACTCTGGCAGACAGGCGGCTCTCACCCCTGCCCTCGCAGTGCGGACGGCGCTCACCAGTCGCCGGTTTTACACCGGATGGTCAGCCCTCGTGTCATTCGTTTTCGCTAGCACCGTTTTTGGTGCGTACCTCGGCCCTACGACCCTCAACGAATACGGTCGCGGCTTTATTGTGTCTGCCGTCACCTGGTCGATTCTGGCGATCTGTGTCGTCCCTTTCGCTCTGCTGCAGCGGCGTCTCGAATCCCCTCTGCTGCGGACGACGATCACGGTAGGCACCCTCATTGCGGCTTCACTCGTGCGAGCCCCCCTGAACGATGCGTTGTCGTCGTTGATCACGCCAGACGTAGCCAATGCGGGTCATTGGACTCAACGTGGCCTCCTCAACCTCCTCGTCTGGACGATCGTGCTCACGATGGTCGCGGTGGCAACGACGAGTTACGAGGCGTCCTCGGCGATGGCTCGTCGCCTTGCATCGGGGCTGAACGCAATGCGCGCCGCCGACCAGGAAGTGGACCAGTTCGCGGCAGAGGTAACAGAGGCCACCAACACAGCACGCCGTGAGTTGCTCGGCGCGATCGACGCGGTCGGTGATCCTCGATACGGAGAAGTGGATTTCGAGCGCGTCAAGAAGCTCTCCGAAGCAATCCGCTCGCAGAGCCATCTTCTCGAGTCATTCGCAACGCAGCGGTTGCGGTCTCCGCGTGAGCTCGTGACTGCAGCCCGCTCGTATCGCGTGCCTCGCCGGACGGTCTTGGCGCGAGTAGCAACTCCCCCAATCATGCTCGTGGGGGGCGTATATGGCGTGGCGACGGCAGCGTACACGCTGTACTTTCTCGGACGTGAAGCGGGCATCTTTCTGCTCGCGATCGTCTTCAGCGTCAGCTTTCTCGTTGACCTGCTTTGCCGGCTCGGCAGAAACAAGCTGTCGGCACGACGGCGCGGCGCCCTCGTCGTCTGCGCCTGGATCGCGTGTGGTGCGGTTATCGCGGCGGTGACGACCGCGCTTCCCACGGCCCCAGTCGTTGCTCCACTCATCCCGCTACTCGGGATACCGGTGGTCGCGGCAATCGCGGCGCTGTGCACCGACTCATTTGCAGAGTTGCGCATACAAGAAAAGCTTCTCACTCAGTCCCTGTCGGGATATCGAGGTTCTGCTGGTGCACGCACCAGCGAAATCCGCGCGGCGCTTCATCGCGTCAGCGAACGGCTCCACGGACGCGCGCAGGGGCGCTGTGTCATGTTCGCCGCTACACTCGATGAACGATCGGCGCTCCCCCAAGAAGTCTCGGATTTCCAGTCGGAGGTGCGCCTCGCCGTCGAGACAGCCTTTGATGAGAGCCCCGGCGTGCGCGATGTTGCCCGCTTGGATGATCTCATCTCGACGTGGTCCCACGTGCTCAGCATCGACGCGGCGATCGAAAGAGAGGCGGATGTCGCAATGCGTGATCCGTTGGTTTCGCAAAACGTCGTCGAGATCGTTACCGAAGCATTCGTGAACGCGATTAAACACTCCGACGCTCGCACCGCGCGGGTGGCGGCCACCGTCGCTGCAGATTCGCCGTCGACGCTGCAGGTGGATGTGTCGACTCCGGGTGTCATTCAACACCGCGGACCGCAGGGTCGCGGGCTCCTCAATATCAGCGTTCCCACTCGCCTGTTCGAACGGGACGGATGGGTCGTGCTCGAAGCACGAGTCCCCTGCGCTGAGGCGGCTCAGCCGAGCTAGCGCCGCAGACTTCTGCGGTGAGGTCAGGGTCCGGTCGTTCCCATCAGGGTGCGCGCGTCGTCGTCAACCCAGTCGAGCGACTTCGTGAGCGCCTTTCGCCACAGACGAATGCGACGAGAGCGCTCATCGGCATCCATCTTCGGTTCAAAGCGTCGATCTTCACGCCAGTGCTCTCGCAGCTCATCGCGAGTCGACCAGACGCCGACCGCGAGACCTGCGGCGTACGCCGCTCCGAGCGCAGTGGTTTCGACGACGGCGGGACGCACAACCGGGATACCGAGAATGTCAGCCTGGAACTGCAGTAAAAGGTCGTTCTTGGTCATGCCCCCATCGACACGTAGCTCTTGAAGCTCGCGACCCGCGTCTGCCACGACTGCCTCGATGACATCGAGGCTCTGGAACGCCGTCGACTCAAGTGCGGCACGTGCGATATGCGCCTTGTTGACGTAGCGGGTGAGCCCAACGAGCGCGCCGCGAGCATCCGGTCGCCAATGCGGCGCGAACAGGCCGGAAAACGCGGGAACGAAATACGCTCCGCCGTTATCGTCAACCGAGTTAGCGAGCTCTTCGATGTCTTCTGATCGCTGGATGAGCCCGAGATTGTCTCGAAGCCACTGCACGAGCGAGCCGGTGACGGCAATGGAGCCTTCGAGCGCGTACCTGGCGGGCTCGTCGCCGCAGCGGTATGCGACGGTCGTCAGGAGGCCATGCCGCGAGCGCACGATCTGTTCGCCGGTGTTCACGAGCAAGAAATTGCCGGTGCCGTAGGTGTTTTTGGACTCGCCGATATCGAACGCGGCCTGGCCGAACGACGCTGCCTGCTGGTCCCCCAAGATTCCAGCGATACGGATGCCCGCGGCCTCACCCGGTTCGCTGATTTCGCCGACTACCTCGGATGAGGATCGGATTTCCGGCATCATCGAGCGGGGAATGTTCCACACCGCGAGCATCTCGTCAGACCACTCGAGTGACTGCAAATCCATCAGAAGGGTGCGGCTCGCGTTTGTCACGTCGGTGATGTGCCGGCCGCCCCGCGTTCCGCCAGTGAGGTTCCACACCAGCCACGAATCTGGGGTTCCGAACATCAAGTCCCCAGCTTCCGCCGCGGCTCGAGCGCCCGGAACGTGGTCGAGAATCCAACCGATTTTCGATGCCGAGAAGTACGTGGCAAGCGGCAGCCCCGTCACGTCAGCAAATCGGTCACGCCCGCCATCAGCGATGAGCTGATCGATGCGCGGCTGAGTGCGAGTGTCCTGCCAGACGATCGCTGGGTGCACCGGCCGCCCCGTGCGGCGATTCCACACGATCGCGGTCTCGCGCTGATTGGTAATGCCCACAGCCGCTATTTCGGCGGCGGAGAGACCAGCGCGCGCCAAGACCGAGGACACGACCCACTCAGTGTTCGTCCAAATCTCAACCGGATCGTGTTCGACCCACCCCGCTCGGGGGAGCAGTTGCGAATGCTCGCGCTGAGCTGTCGCAACTATCGTCCCGCGCGCATCGAAAATGATCGCTCGCGTCGAGGTCGTTCCCTGGTCAAGGGCGAGGACATGCTCGGCCATGGCACTTCTTCCCGCCCGCAACTATGCGGGCATCGTCTATGTGGGCAGCGTCGTCGGTGTCGCGCATGCACCGGGTTGCGTCGGTCAGGCTATCGCGGACTCGCTCGCGGCATGCGCAGCGGCCGGTTCTGCGGCGTGAACCGCTGCGACGCCAAGGCTGACTTCAGCTTCGATCCGAGCGGCATCCCACCCGAGAACCGGGGCGATCGCTACAGCTATCTCGGCCGCGGATGCGTCGTCGGCATCTCCGACGAAGGCGACACTCGTGCGCCGCAGCAGAATATCGGCCAGGTGTACGACATGTTCGGTGCGAGCAATGTGACGAAGCTCACCCGTGCTGTACTCGGGAAGAGTCGCGAGCTGCATGTCGTCTGCGTCTGCGCTGATGGCCGCGATCACGTCGGATGCCACGGTCCCGTAGCGTTCCAGAAGCGCAGCCGTGCGGACGCGGCCGATTCCGGAGTCGTGCGCGGTGATCCATTGCTGGCGAGCACGGGCAGTGGCGGGGTAACCCGCACCACCGCCGATGGCCAGCCCCAGCGTGGAGCGACGGCGGTCACGACCGAGGGAGGCGAGGGCACGATTCGTGAGCGACTCAGCCGATGCCCGGAATGTCGTCCATTTGCCACCGACGAGACTGAATACTGAGACGCCAGCGGCGCCCGTGAGCGACGATTCTTCGATGCGGTAGTCGCGGGAAACGAAACCGGGCGCCATGTCGCCGTGTCCGGGCAGCGGTCGCACGCCAGAGAACCGATACACGATTTGGGAACGGTCGACATCGACGTCGGGCAGGACATGACCTATCAGGTCGAGGAAGTAGTCGACCTCAGCCTCAGTGCAGATCGCAGGCTGCGACATGTCGTGCTCGAGATCACTCGTGCCGATCAGCACACGACCCTTGAGCGGGTAGATCAAGACGATGCGACCATCTTTGTGCTCGAAGAAGAGCTCGCGTCCACCGGTCGCCGCGAGCAGCTCCGGGTTGTCGAGCACGATGTGTGAGCCTTTGGTTCCCCCCATGTAGTGGGTCGGCTCATCGATCGCCGCGTTGGTGAGATCGGTCCAGGGTCCCGCTGCGTTGATGACCACGGGCGCCGCGAAGTCGTATTCTGCCCCGGTTTGCTCATCGCGCAATACGATTTTGCCGTCGCGCGCCCCCACTGCCGAGGTGTAGTTCGCAGCCCGGGCGTTTCCGGCACCGGCCGAGATTCCGTCTCTCAGTACGTCTACCGCGAGTCGTTCGGGATCTTGAAGCGAGGCGTCCCAGTACGAGGCGGTGTACTTCACACCACGGTTGAGGTCCGGGAGTATTTCGAGTGATCGCTTCTTGCCGTGGAATGCGTGCCTGCGAACGCGTCCCCCACCGCGCGAGAACGAGTCGTAGATCACGAGACCGATCTTGATGAGTACCGCGCCGCGTTCGCTGGGCTTTCCAGAACCGTGGCGCAGAAAGCGGAAGGGGGCCGCAAGGATTCCGGAAAATGTCGAGAAGATCGGGATGGTCGTCTGAAGCGGACGCACGTAGTGGGGAGCGGTTTGCAGTAGCGCATTGCGTTCGGTCACGGCCTCATGCACAAGTCGGAACTCGCCATTTTCGAGGTATCGGACGCCACCGTGAATCATGTGGGATGACGCCGCGGATGCGCCGCTAACGAAGTCGTTCTTCTCTACGAGGGCGACGTCCACGCCCTGAAGCGCCAGGTCTCGAAACGTGGCGAGGCCGTTGATTCCGCCACCGATGATGAGCACCTCGGCAGAGGGGCGAGCAGTGAGCGAGTGAGCTGTCGCGTTCTCGGCATTCGTGTTGGTCATGAGTTCCCTTTCCTGCTTCTACCCTCACAGAGTTTCGAACCGGACGGGTTTTCTCTCAACGGGTTTGCACAAATGTGCAGCGGTGCTGTGACGCTGAGCGTACGAACGGTCATTGGATGGCGCGAACGGCGAACAATTGTGCTTCTCCAGGAAGCAGTCCCGGCATCGCAAGGCCCACCTCGCCGAGCACACGGCCGGTAGCCTCTACTCCCCCCTCGAGCCAGGGTGGAGGTGCGTCGGCCAACGAATGCGGTGAGGCACCGATGTCGAGCCGCTCAACGCGGTATCGCCGATTCGCATCGAGGTGAGGCATCCGAAGTCGCGGTGGAACAGCGGTCTCAGCCGCCGCTATCAGGGCATACGAGAACACGGCTTCGGAGAGGTCGGTCGCGACGACCCCGTGGACCACCACTGCCGGGTCCGGCTCATCGACGTGCACAACCTTGCCGCTGTGCAAAAGTGCCCGGTGAGTACGATGCACCTCGATCCACCGGCGGATGATCTCGAGGTCATCGCGATCAAGACGAGTGAGGTCGGACTCGATTCCGGCGTGACCGAAGAAGGCAGTCGCGAAGCGAAACGCGAGCGACGAAGTTCTTCCTGATGTGTGTGCGCGGGCATCACCGAGATGCGAGCCGAGATACTCGGGTGGAATCAGGATGCCGGTGTACCGCTGAATGCGCTGACGCTCGAGCGGATCGTTGGTGTCACTGGTCCAGACACGATCGACTCGCGGCAGGATTCCGAGATCGATTCTCGCGCCCCCCGAGGCGCACGACTCGATTTCCACCTGCGGGTGCAAGCGCCGCAATTCATCGAGAATCCGGTACAACGCGAGCACCTGCTCGTGTGATTCGTCGACAAGGAGGTCGCGGTTGTGGTCCCACTTGAGGTACTTGATCGGGTACTCCCGTAAGAGAGCATCCAGCGCGTCGCGCACGTGTGTCTCGGCGCCGGGTGCCGCAAGGTTCAGTACGTGCTGCCAACGCCAGGTGACGGCATCCTGTCCCGACATGATCCATTCCGGATGCGCCCGCGCGAGTTCTGAATCAGAGCTGATCATCTCGGGCTCAACCCACAACCCGAATTGCATGCCCCGCGCCTCGACACGCTCAATGAGCGGTGACAGACCGTCGGGCCAGGTCGTCGTGTCGACCGTCCAGTCGCCGAGAGCGCGCTTGTCGTCGCTCCGGCCGGAAAACCAGCCGTCATCGAGAACGAACCGTTCAACGCCCACATCTGCTGCGCGATCGACGAGGGGTGCCAGGCGATCGATCGAGTGATCGAAGTAGACGGCTTCCCACGTGTTGAGGGTTACCGGTCGAGGTGACGCGTGCGTCGACCACGACCGCACCCAGGGGTGAACTCTTGACGAAATGCCATCTAGCCCCTGATCAGACCATGCCGCCACGACCGTGGGGGTTTCGACTGAGTGCCCCGGTGCGAGCGTGACAGGTGGCCGACGCTCCCCCGCACCGAGCACTGTGGTTCCGAGCGCCGAGCGCTCGAACCACTGCTGCGTGTCACCGCTCCAAGCGACGTGTGTCGCCCACACCTCGCCCGAAGAGAAGCCGAAACCTGGAGTGCCTGCCGCCATCAAAAACGCGTCGTCGTGTCCGCCTCTGCCATGTCGAGACTCCCTGAGCCAGACTCCCAAGCCAGGCTGCTGTCGCTGAGGTTGCCGCTCGCGCGACCATAAGCCGGTGAAGTCGAGCAACTCGCGGGCCCGATCCGGGACCGGAAGCGCTATGGCCGCAGAAGTCAGTGTGATCGCACTCGCGCTCTCGTTGTGAACGACATGCGAGGCCAGCAATAGACCCTGCACCGTGAGCTCAAGGCGTGTCGTGACGGATGACTCAGGCCATTCGCTAATCGAGGTGATGACGTTTTCACGTCGTGCCGTCTCGCGGTGCCGCGGCGTGCCTGCGGCCTCGGTGAATGCAACGACCGGATGCCCGGACCAGCCTTCATGGAGGCCCGCAATCAAACTGAAACGCGGCGGTCGGTCGATCGAACTCGGCGGGTTGAGCTCCACTGTCGCATCGACCAGATTGTGGAGATCGCTATCGGCAAGAGCGCCGAGGTCGCGACCCCAGTGCACGATCACCGGCACCTCCGTGCCGCGGGAGTCGACTACGAGAGAGACTCCCGCAGCACGGAGGTGATGGATCATGCGTTTTACTCCGATACCGGGATGGACTGCGCCTCGAGCGTGTCGATCGTCGAGCTCTGCGCTGACTTCAAGGCATCTTCAAGTGTGCCCTGTCCGGTGACAGCCTTCTGGAATCCGTCAGAGACATCCGCGTAAGTCTGCGTCATCGTCGGGCCCCACAGGAAGTCCGGGTTGACCTCAGCGGCAGCCGCGGCGAACACGTCATAGATTGCCTGGCCACCATAGAAGTCGACACCCTCCTTGAGCACGGGCAGGTCGAGACCCGCCGTGGTCGCGGGGTAGATGTTAGCGCTCTCGTTGAGGGCTGTCAGAGCTTCTTCCGACGTGTTGAGCCACAGCGCGAACTTGGCCGCTTCGTAAGGGTGCTCGCTGCCCTTGAATACCGCAGTCGACGATCCGCCCCAGTTTCCAGCCGCGTTCTGTCCGGCTTCCCACTGCGGCGAGCTTGCAACGGACCACAGACCTGCTGTGTCAGGGGCACCACTCGAGATCGAGTTCGCACCCCATACCGCTGACTCCCACGTCCAGACTTCACTGGAGTTGTAGGCGTTGTTCCACTCTTCGGTCCACGCGGGGTAGGTGGACACGAGATCGTTGTCGATCAGGTCCTGCCAGTACGCAGCAACGGTCTCTGATTCGCCGCTGGCGAGATCAACAGTCCACTCGTCGCCGTCGTTACCGAACCACTCGCCGCCCGCTTGCCAGACGAGGCCGGCAAACTGGTTGATATCGGCCGTCGAGAAGTTCGTGATGTATCCGCCGAGAGCACGGATCTCCTCGGCAGCGGTCTTGTACTCATCCCACGTTGTCGGAACAGCGATGCCGTTCTGTTCGAACAGGTCAGAGCGGTAGAAAAGCGCCATCGGGCCCGAGTCCTGCGGGATGGCGTAGATGCCATCCGAACCGAGCGTGACCTGCGACCACGTCCAGGGGATGAACTCAGACTCCGCGGCAACGACGTCGTCGCAGGCCGAGAGGTCAGTGAGGCCGTCCTGAACGCGGAAGCTCGCGAGGGCGTCGTACTCGATCTGACCCAGGTCAGGTGCGTTTCCTGCTTCGAGCTGGCTGAAGAAGTTCTGGTAGGTGCCGGAGTTACCGTTCGGACCGGTCTGGACCTCGACCTGGATATCGGGGTTCGCTTCGTTCCAGGTCGCTACGACATCTTCAATTCCCGGGATCCACGAGGTGAATTCGAGGGTAACCGGACCGTCTGCGGGCGTGCAGGCGGCAGCGTCGGTGCTGCCACTGTCTCCAGATGTACATCCTGCAAGCGCGACCGCGCTCAGCAGTACGACGCCTGTGGCGACTGCTTTCTTGGTGTTGTGCATGATTTTTCAGTGCTTTCTGTGTGGGGAAAGGGACTTTTACGGATGCCGGAGATACCTCCTCCGGCGCGGAACCTACTTCACGGAACCGGCACCAAGGCCGCCGCGCCAGAAGCGCTGAAGTAAGAGGAAGGCGATGATCAACGGGATGATCGAAAGGAGGGAGCCCACGAGCACGTAGGTGCGGAGCTCCGGGATCTGGTTCAGCTGCGTATTCCAGGTGTAGAGCCCGTATGTGACGGGGAAGAGCTCCTGTGAACGGAGCATGATCAGCGGCAGGAAGAAGTTGTTCCAAATCGTGACGAATTGAAACAGGAACACTGTCACGAGAGCTGGAACCATGAGCCTGATCGACACGGTGAAGAAGGTGCGAACCTCGCCCGCGCCATCGAGTCGTGCGGCTTCGATCAGCTCATCGGGCACACTCGATGCCGCATAAATGCGGCTGAGATACACACCGAACGGGCTCACGATACTCGGGAGCAGTACGGCCCAAATGGTGTTGGTCAGGTTGACCTGGCTGAAGAGCAGGAACAGCGGCAACGCGAGAGCAGTCGCCGGTACCAGTACTCCTCCGAGCACGACGTTGAACAACAGTTCCCGCCCGCGGAAGGAATACTTCGCCAGTGCATACCCGCACATCGACGCAAGAATCGTCGCGAGAACAGCGCCAACTCCGGCATAGAGGAGGCTGTTACCGAGCCAGCGCACGTAAATACCGTCGTTGTAGTCGAGCAGGTCTTTGATGTTGTTGAACAGATTGAAATCGGCGAACCACAGCGACGGTGTTGTGAGGAGCTGGCCACGGTCTTTCGTGGAGGCGATGAATAGCCACCAGATTGGGACCAAGAAGTACAGGGTGAATACGCACATGATCAGCAGTGCTGCCCCGCGGGAAAGTATCCCCTCCTTAGGGCCTTTACCGGTGACGAGATCGTCGGCTGTCGCACCCTTGGTGCGCGTGAGGAAGCTCATCAGTCGGCCTTCCGCTGGGTGATCTTCAAGAAGGTGAACGAGAGAACGAACGTTGCGAGGGCCAAAACGACCGAGAACGCCGCGGCGAGGTTGATGTTGGGAATCGAGTTGGTCGCATACACAGTCATGTTGGGTGTGAATGTGCTGGACACAGCGGAGCTAAAGGATCGGAAGACCTGGGGCTCGGCGAGCAGCTGGAGAGTTCCGATAATCGAGAAGATCGCGGTCAGCACGATCGCCGGTGCCACCATCGGGATCTTTATCGACCATGCGATGCGGATTTGACCCGCGCCGTCGAGTCGGGCGGCCTCATACACTTCGCTCGGAATCGCCAGGAGCGCCGAGTAAATGATGAGCATGTTGTATCCGACAAACACCCAGGTCACAACGTTTGCGATCGACCAGAGCACGAGTTCCGGCGAGAGAAAATCGATGGCGCGCGTCACATCGGTGAACGGTGACAGATTCGGAGAGTAGAGGAATCCCCACATGATCGCCGCGATCACTCCGGGAACCGCATAGGGAGCAAAGAATGCGAGGCGGAAGAACTTCCGGCCCTTGAGAACTGGCGAGTCAAGCAACAGAGCGAACAGCAGCGCAAGCCCGAGCATGACCGGCACTTGCACAACACCGAACAGCAGCACGCGCAGCACGGATTCCCAGAAGGGTGCGTTCTGCAAGACGAGTGCGTACTGCGCGAACCATCCGAACACCTCTTGAGGTGCCCCGTATGTGCCGTCGCGCTCAACGACGAGCAGTGACTGCCACACCGCGTACCCGATCGGCACGAGATAGAAGAGAAGGAATAGCACACCGAAAGGCGCGGCAAAGAATGCGACCGCGGATCGGTGTGTTTGTCCGCGCCGCGGTTTCTGCACTGATCGTCCCCTACGAGAACGTTGTGCAGTCGGGTCTACGACGTCAGTTGTCATGACGCAGACTCCTCTCTGATAATTCGAACCGCGCCAGGTGGAACCTCGACGGTTGCGACAGTGTTGTCGCCAGCAGTGTTGTGGCCGGCAGTGTTGTGTCCGGCGTTGTTGTCGCCGGTGATCAACTCGGTACCGCTCACCTGCAGCTGAACCGAGGTATTGCTGTGGTTAATCGCGAATACGTAGGATGCGAGGTCTCCTCGACGGCGCACTACTTCGACGGCGCCCTCGGCGTCCCCGCTTACGCGCACCGGAGAGTCCACTCCCGCCTCGGCGGCAAGCTGCAGCGCGAGAGACCGATATTCCTCGGGTTCGAGCAGTGTGGAGAGATACCACGCGTTTCCAGATCCCCACCGGTTTCGCGTGATGGCTGGGCTGCCAGCGGCTGGCCCATCGGCGAACGCATCCACCACCTCGGCGGTCGTGACACGCATGCGCTCCGACCACTTCGTCCCGGTGGCCCCACTATCGAGTGAAACTCGGGAGTCGGGGGCTAGCGGAGCGAATTCCTCCACCGCGACGCCGAGAGCGTCGCGGAAGGGCCCGGTGTAGCCGCCCGCCCACACTCGATCATTTTCGTCGACGATTCCGCTGAAGAACGTCACGAGCGCAGTGCCGCCGTCCGCGATCCAATCGTTGATGATGGCCGCTTCTTCGTTGCGAACGAGATGGAGGCCAGGAACGACGACCAGTTTGTACTCGGAGAGGTCAGCACCGGGCGCGACGACATCCATTGTCATGTGGAGCGCCGCAAACGCGGCGTAGACCGCGTGCACCTGATCGAGATATCCGATAGCCGTGCTCGGCCTCGATTCGGCGTCCGCTGCCCACCACGATTCCCAAGAGAAGACAAGAGCGATGTCAGCGACAACACGGGATCCTGCCACTTCGTCGAGCTTGCTGAGGATGGCGCCGAGTTCGACGACTTCACGCCAGAGCTCCGAATCGGTACCCGCATGCGGCAGCATCGCGGAGTGGAATTTTTCGCTGCCCTGCAAAGAAGCACGCCACTGAAAGAAGCACACGGCGTCCGCACCACGCGCAACGTGAGTAAGCGAGTTACGCAACATTTGGCCGGGGCTCTTTGCGAAGTTAATCGGTTGCCAGTTCACAGCGCCCGTCGAGTGCTCCATCAGAAGCCACGGGGACCCAAGGGCCAACCCGCGCGACAAATCTGCGGCGAAGGAGAGCTCGGTACGTGGGTCACCGAGTCGGTAGTCGAGATAGTGGTCGTTTGCAACGACGTCCATCTCGCCCGCCCATTGCCAGTAGTCCATGTTCTCGATGTGGGCGGCGACCATGAAGTTCGTGGTCACCGGCACATCGCTCAAATCGCGGATGACAGCCGCCTCTGCTCGGTAGTAGTCAAGGAGCTCATCGGAGCTGAAGCGGTGAAAGTCGAGGGCCTGTCCGGGATTCCTTGCTGAGAGGGCGGCACGCGGAGGAAGAATCTCGTCCCAATCGCTGTAGGTCTGAGACCAAAACGCGGTGCCCCAGGCCGCATTCAGCGCATCAATTGAGTTGTAGCGTGCCCGAAGCCAGCGGCGAAACGCTGCTGCGCTCTGATCGCAGTAGCACAGCGCGTTGTGGCATCCGAGCTCATTCGATACGTGCCATAAGGCAACAGCTGGGTGAGATCCGAAGCGCTCAGCGACAGCTCGAACGAGCGATAGGGCTGCTGTGCGAAAAGCTGGAGAGCTGGGGCACCATGCTTGGCGGCCACCCGGATAGCGCGTGGTGCCGTCTTCAGCAATCGGCAGAATCTCGGGGTGCGCAAGAGTCAGCCATGCTGGCGGGGAGGCCGTTCCCGTCCCAAGATTCACCCGAATGCCCGCGGCGTGCAGAAGCTCGATGACACGGTCAAGCGATGCGAAGGTGAATTCGCCGCTACGCGGCTCGACGGCGGCCCAGCCGAAAATGTTGATCGCGACAAGGTCCACGCCCGCTTCGCGCATGAGCGCGACATCCTCTTCCCAGACAGAGGGATGCCACTGCTCAGGGTTGTAGTCACCGCCGAAGGCAATGCCGTCGTGGGTGAACGTGTGTGCGGGGGCCGCCATGGTCTCCTCGTATCTGTGAACGTGCACAGAAGAACGTAAAATCTTCATCGATGCAAAATGTGTGAACGTGCACACACTATAGATAGCGCGAAAGACATGTCAACAACGACGAACAAAAGTTGCACGCTTGGCACATACGATGGGTGCGTGGCTTCCGAGGATCGACGTCGTCGTGCGACGGTAAATGACGTAGCCATCGAGGCTGGAGTTTCGCGAGGAACCGTAAGCCGCGTGCTGAATGGAAAGCGATATGTTTCCAGCGAAGCACGTTCCGCGATAGACGCAGCGATCGCCAAAGTGGGATTCGTCCCCAACGGGGCCGCACGCAGTCTGGTCATGCAACGTTCACAAGCGGTGGGACTCATCGTGCACGAGCCCAGTTCGCTTTTTATCGAAGATCCCAACATCGGCTCGATCCTCTTGGGCGCCAATGAAGCGCTCTCAGAGGCCGACTATCAGATGGCGTGCCTCATCGCGGATTCATCGCGCGACATAACGCGCCTGTCGAACTACTTGAGTGGCGGCCTCATCGACGGCGTCATTATCGTGTCGGCTCGCGAAGGCGACGCTATTACACGGGCCGTCAGCCGACTTGATCTTCCGACCGCTTTCGTTGGGCATCCACGTGACATCGGCAACGCTGCCTACGTCGCTATTGATAATCAGACTGCGGCTCACGCAATCACGCGCCGGTTGGCCGAAACCGGTCGTCGACGGATTGGCATGATCGCCTCCGCTTTGGACCGAGACTCTGGTGCGGACCGACTTGCTGGCTTCACAGCCGCACTCGGGAATGATTTTGACCCAGCGCTCGTCGAATCTGTGCCGCTCTACTCGTATCGAGACGGCCAGGAAGGCATGCGAGCACTCTTGCAACGCGCACCTGATATCGATGGCGTGTTCGCGTCAAGCGATGCAGTTGCCGCCGGCGCCCTCGAAGTTCTTCATCTCGCTGGCCGCCGAGTGCCTGAAGATATCGGCATCGTGGGTTTTGACGACAGCTCATGGGCGATGAGGTGCGATCCGCCCCTTTCGACAGTGCAGCAGCCGGCCACGAGCCTTGGGCGCGCAGCTGCCGAGGCTGTGTTGCGACAGATTCGTGGCGAAGAGCCCCTGCAGAACGCTCAGATGCTCGAGTGCCCGATCGTCTGGCGCAACTCCGCATAGCGGGAATGAATTTTCACCAAAACTGTTGAGTACACTGATGAGCAGAAGTGCTCCGGGGTCGGTGAGAATCCGAACCGGCGGTGATAGTCCGCGACCCGACGCAATACATTTCACGATGAGTGCGACGGTTGAGCTGGTGGAACTCCAGCACCGACGGTGATGCGACACACCAGTGTTGCTAGTCCGGATGAGAGGAAGCACAAGACGCCGTAGGCGTTGGCACGGCCGTTCCCGGGGCGCCGCAATAAAGGGAACGGGAATGACCACGAAGCCGGTTGAGCGTGATGCCATGCTCCTCGCGCTCACGCTCGCGCGACGCGGCCCTGCGGGCATCAACCCGCAAGTCGGCGCCGTCATCCTCTCGCCCGGGGGCGAAATTCTCGCCGAGGGCTGGCACCGCGGAGCAGGAACAGCGCATGCCGAAGTCGATGCTCTTTCGCACCTTTCGCCCGGCGATGCTGCGGGAGCAACCGCGATTGTCACACTCGAACCTTGCAACCACACCGGGAGAACCGGGCCGTGCACCGAAGCGTTACTCGATGCAGGCATCGCACGCGTCGTCTTCGCTCTCTCCGACCCGGGTGATGCATCCGGTGGCGGTGCCGAAAGGTTGCGCGCGGCCGGAGTTCAGGTCGAAGCGGGGGTGTGTGCGGATGAGGCGCGAGACCTCCTCTCTTCGTGGCTGACTGTGCAAGTACTCGGCCGCCCGCACGTCACAGTGAAATGGGCGCAAAGCCTTGATGGCCGCGCTGCCGCAGCTGACGGCACAAGCCAGTGGATCACCGGCGCGCAGGCGCGCAGCGACGTCCACGTGCGCAGATCCCGCGCCGATGCCATCGTTGTCGGAACCGGAACCGTTTTGGCAGATGACCCATCGCTGACAGCGCGCACACCCGATGGCGATCTATACGACCACCAGCCGCGACCTGTGATCATCGGCGAACGAGAAACTCCGAGCGATGCTGCAGTTCAGCAGCATCCGCTCTCGCCCTGGTTCTTTCCGACTCACGACCTGGCTCAGGTTCTGAGCGAGCTGCGCGGCCGCGGAGTGCACAGCGTCTTTATCGAGGGTGGGCCGAGCCTCGCGAGCGCGTTTCTGAGCCGAGGACTCGTCGACGAAGTGCTCATCTACACGGCGCCGCTTCTTCTCGGAGGCGATCGCCTGGCCACAACAAACATCGGGGTCGATTCAATCGGCGATGCGATGCGCGTAAACATCCTCCACACCACTCAGCTCGGTGCCGATTTTCTCGTGATCGGCGCCCCGCTTGCAGCTTCACCCGCAGATCAAGGAGACCTCTAGTGTTCACCGGAATCATCGAAGAAGTCGGCACCGTCACAGCTGTCGAATCCTCAGGTGACGGCGTTCGTCTGACGGTGCGCGCGCCGCTTGCGGTATCGGATGCCAGCCACGGCGACTCGATCGCCGTAAGTGGCGTTTGCCTCACGGTTATCGAGCAGGGCGCTGACTGGTTTACCGCAGATGTGATGCGCCAGACACTCGATATGTCTACCCTCACCGGCGTTGCGCCGGGCACCGAAGTCAATATCGAACGCGCAACCGCCGCACACGGCCGGCTCGGCGGACACATCGTTCAGGGCCACATTGACGGCACCGGAACTGTGGCCGAGGTCCGGCCTGGTGACAAATGGCAGGTAGTCCGCATCGACATGCCACGCACGCTCGCAGCCCTCGTCGTCGACAAAGGATCGATCAGCATCGATGGCGTCTCACTCACGGTGAGTTCAGTGAGCGCCGCTACCGAGGCGACTCAGTGGTTAGAAGTCTCACTGATTCCCGAGACGCTGTCTGCGACAACTCTCGGTCGTCGCGCCGTCGGCGACGCGGTCAACCTCGAAACCGACATCCTCGCCCGACATGTGCAACGCCTCTTGACATTTTCACCTCCCCCGGCGCCCTCCGACGCCCCAACAGAAGGAGGCTCGCGATGAGCCTTTCATCCATCGAAGACGCCCTCACCGCGCTGCGGGAGGGCCGTCCCGTGATCGTCGCCGATGACGAGAGCCGCGAGAACGAGGGCGACGCGATCCTGTCGGCAGCGCTCGCGACGCCCGAGTGGATTGCGTGGACGGTGCGCTGGTCAAGCGGTTTCATTTGCGCACCGATGCCAGCCGAATGGGCAGACCGCCTCGATCTGCCGCCCATGGTCGAAGTGAACCAGGATGCGCGCGGGACGGCATATACAGTGAGCGTCGATGCGGCCGATCGCCGTGACTCCACGGGCATCAGCGCCTCAGACCGCGCCCACACCCTCAACGTGCTTGCGAACCCAGCCTCCGTCGCTTCCTCGCTGCTTCGCCCCGGCCACGTCCTTCCGCTTCGCGCAGTGGATGGCGGCGTGCGCGAGCGCCCCGGCCACACCGAAGCCGCCGTCGAGCTCATGAAACTTGCCGGTCTCGAGCCGGTGGGCGCCATCGCTGAGATCGTGGCCGAAGACGGCGCGATGATGCGGATGCCGGGCCTTCTCGATCTGGGAGAGCGCGACGGGTTGCCGGTAATCACGATCGAGCAGCTCATCGCTCACTTGCAACTCATCGACCCCATCGAGCCGGCTGAGGCTCCGGTGCACAGCCGGCGGGTGAGCTTGCGTGCCGAATCGCTCGTGCCGACGTCACACGGAGTCTTCCGCTTTTTGGCGTACAAAGACCGTGTGACGGGAACTGACCACATCGCCGTCGTTTCTGGTGATCTCACCGACGAAGCCCCTCTGGTGCGGGTGCACTCAGAGTGCCTCACCGGCGAAGCATTCGGCTCGCTCAAGTGCGAATGTGGCCCCCAGCTCGATGCTGCCCTCGACACGATCGAGCAAGAGGGTGGAGTCGTCATCTATATGCGCGGACACGAGGGGCGCGGTATCGGTCTCATCAACAAGCTTCGCGCCTACAGCCTGCAAGAGCGCGGTCTCGACACCGTTGACGCCAATCTCGCACTCGGTCTACCAGCAGATGCCCGCGATTACGCGGCGGCCGCCGGTATTCTCACCGATCTGGGTGTCGACAAGCTTCGACTGCTCACGAACAACACCGACAAGGTGAATCAGCTGCAGAACCTGGGGCTCGACATCGTTGAGCAGGTGCCGCTGCTCGTGGGCGTCGGCCCGAACAATCACCAGTACCTTTCGACGAAACGGGACCGCATGGGACACATCATTGCCGAACAAGACCTGAGCGATGCGATCGCGAAGATGCAGGAAGGCACCGGCGCATGAGCGGCAAAGGAGCACCCGTCATCGTTCCCACCGATGCATCGGGTTTGAAGGTCACGATCGTCGCTGGCACCTGGCACGATGTGATCACCGACGGCCTCATCGCTGGAGCTGAGCGCACTCTCGAGGCTTCGGGCGCAACGTACCGTCTTGTGCGTGTACCTGGTTCGTTTGAGCTTGCTCTTGCGAGCAAGGTTGCGCTTGAAGCGGGCGCGGATGCTGTCGTCGCACTGGGTGTCATCATTCGAGGCGGCACTCCCCACTTCGAATATGTCGCGTCCGCCGCGACCGATGGGCTCAACCGCGCCTCACTCGATACCGGAAAGCCCATCGGCTTCGGTCTTCTTACCCTCGATGACGAGCAGCAGGGACTTGATCGCGCGGGGCTCCCGGATTCGAAAGAAGATAAAGGCGCTGAGGCCGCCGACGCTGCTGTCCGCACAGCGCTACTGCTACGTGCACTGCGCGAATGAGCACGACCGGTGTGAGGCATCCCTTGCTGGCGGGACTGCAACGGCGCGCATAATCTAGCTGCATGGAGACCCTGCGCCACGTCGTTGTATTCGTTCACCTGATAGGTTTCGCGACGCTCTTCGGAGCGTGGGCCGTCGAGGCCTTCAACCGCCGTATCCGGGTGACGCCACTCATGAACATCGGCATGGTCATCGCTGCAGTTGCGGGACTCGCATTGGCCGCTCCGTGGGGTCTTGAGTACGACTTGAACTACACCAAAATCGGCGTGAAGCTCATCGTGTTGTTGATCATCGGTGCCTTCCTCGGTATCGGGCAGAGCAAGCAGCGGAAGACGGGCAGCATGCCGTCAGCACTGTTCTGGTCGGTCGGCGTGCTGACAGCCCTCAACGCTGCCATCGCCGTTATCTGGCGCTAAAGCTGTGTCGGGGCCGCCACGCGGCCTACAATAGAGAGTTCGCATCGGCGATAGTGCCCGCGACGCCGGTGACCCAGCGCAGTGCCGCCTGATGCGCCACAGCGCCTCGGGCCCGCGCCACCGTTTGTGTCCCAGAAGGACCGCACCGCTCTCTCTCTTTTCAGGCTTCATATGTCATCTGCATCCCCTGCCGCGCCCAACACCACTGCTGCCCCGCTCAATCCGCGCTCGCGCGTCATCACGGCCAGTCTTGTCGGCACGACGATCGAGTTCTACGACTTCTATGCGTATGCGACAGCCGCAGTCCTCGTCTTTCCGGTCCTGTTCTTTCCGACGGGGAATGACACCACGTCACTGCTCTCGTCGTTCGCCGTTTTTGGCGCGGCGATGGTTGCCCGCCCCATTGGCGCCGTCGTGTTCGGTCACTTCGGCGACAGAGTCGGACGCAAAACAACCCTGGTTGTTTCGCTCCTCACGATGGGAATCGCCACATTCCTGATCGGATGTCTTCCCACATTTGCCGACATCGGCTGGTGGGCAGCTCTTCTCTTGCTCGTGCTGCGACTGGCGCAGGGGTTCGCACTGGGCGGAGAGTGGTCAGGAGCAGCGCTCGTTGCGACCGAGAACGCACCCAGGGGAAAGCGCGCGTGGTACGGCACGTTCCCACAGCTCGGTGCACCCATCGGTTTCATCATCGCCAACATGGTGTTCTTGACGATCAACTGGGCTCTCCCTCACCCAGATGGGGCTCTGCAGCGTTCAGAAGCATTCCTTGCCTGGGGCTGGCGCGTCCCATTTCTCTTCTCGGCGGTCATGGTGTTCATTGGGCTGTGGGTGCGGTTACGCCTCGTTGAATCCGAAGCCTTCGTGAAGGCGGAGAAGAAGGGCGCCATTCGCAAGTTCCCGCTCGGGTTTGTGATCCGTCGCCACTGGAAGAACCTCATCCTCGGCACGTTCATCATGCTTGCGACCTACGTGCTCTTCTACCTGATGACAAACTTCACGCTCTCTTACGGCACGAAAGCGGCAGATCTTTCTACAGCGTCGGCGGCTGCTCAGGCTGCGGCGGAGGCCGCGGGCAAGTCCTTCGATGCAACAGCGTTCGCAGAGCAGTTCTACCCCGGTCTCGGATTCGGATACATCGACTTCGTGCTCATGCAAATCATCGGTGTGGTGTTCTTCGGTATCTTTACGTTGCTTTCTGGCCCGATTGCCGATGCGATCGGTCGCCGGAAGCTCCTCATTTGGGTCACAGTCGGCATCATCGTCTTCGGGCTGTCGTTCAACCTGTTCCTCATGCCATACGCAGATGCGAAATTCACGGGCGCTCTCGTGCAGGCGTTCCTGGTCTTCGGCTTCGTATTGATGGGTGCAACATTCGGACCGATGGGCGCGTTGCTACCGGAGCTGTTTCCGACGAACGTCCGCTATTCGGGCTCAGCGATCGCGTACAACATGTCGTCGATCCTCGGCGCGGCCGTGGCTCCCCTCATCGCGGTGTGGCTGTGGGCCGCAGCCGACGGCGAGCCCTGGCTTGTCGGACTGTACCTGTCTGCGATGGGCGTTCTGACCCTCATCGCACTGCTGCTGTCGAAGGAAACGAAAGACGTCGACTACGACGACGACGGTTCACTAGGCGTCGGAGCGACCGCATCGCTTTAGCGTCTGAGTGGCCGCCCCACACAAACACGAAGTAGCGTCGTAGGTAGTCACCCTGAACCGAGGTATCCATGTCTACGAGCGCACCTGCGCGTCGCGGATTCCGTCGCCCCACCAAAGACGACGGTCCGCGCGCCAGCATCAAACAACTTCTGCCGTACGTGTTCGAGCACAAAAGCGTGCTCGTCGTCGTGGGTGTTCTCAGTGTGTTGGCAGCGGCGGCGACACTCGGACAACCGCTCCTCGTGGGTTCCGTCATCGAACGCGTGCAGGCAGACGAGAGCCTGGGCCTGCTCGTCTGGGCGCTCGTCGCGCTCGTCATCGTTTCTTCGGTCGTCTCCGGGTTTCAGCACTATCTTTTGCAGCGCACCGGCACCGCGGTGGTGTTCTCCAGCCGTCGCCGATTGATCGCTCGAATCCTGCATCTTCCGATTCGCGAATTCGATGCCCGCCGTACCGGTGACCTTGTCTCTCGCGTCGGCACCGACACGACCCTGCTTTACGCCGTACTCACTCAGGGTCTTGCCGATTCGATCGGAAACGTGCTCATTTTTGTGGGTGCGATCATCGCGATGCTGATCCTCGACCCGATTCTGCTGGTGCTGATTCTCGTCGTCGTGGGTGCATCCGTTGCCGCTGTTGTCGTGCTGAGCGGGCGCATCCGTGCGGCAACTCGTGTGCAGCAGGAGAAGGTCGGCGAGCTCGCATCCGGCGTTGAACGTGCGATTGGTTCGATTCGGACGGTGCGCGCGTCAGGCGCCAGCGAGCGCGAGCAACGCACGATCACATCGGTCGCCGAAGACGCGTACGATGCCGGCGTGCGGGTGGCCAAGGCATCCGCTCTTGTCGTTCCGGTCGCAGGAATTGCGCTGCAGGTTTCGCTCCTCGTCGTTCTGGGCGTCGGCGGGTTCCGGGTGGCGTCGGGCGCCCTGACGATCGCGAATCTGGTGACGTTCGTCATCTTCTTGTTCTTGCTCATTCAGCCGCTGGGCTCATTCCTCGGCGCAATCACGTCGGTGGGCCAAGCCCTCGGTGCTCTCGGGCGAATCCAAGAAGTGCTCGACCTGCCAACGGAGACGCAAGACGATAAGACCGACTCGGTGTCAAAGCCGGCAGCGGTTGCATCGAGCGCCGCACTCTCGTTCCAGAATGTGCACTTTCGGTATCCGGATGCCGTCGTCACAGCGCGGAAGAAAGCCGAAACTGAGGCGCTCACGCTCTTAGAAGGTGCGCACGCCGATACCTCAGCGATAGACACCGAAGCTGCGGGCCGGAAGCCCGGCGATGTTCTGCGCGGAGTGTCGTTCGACGTGCCACGCGGAGCTCGCGTTGCGCTGGTCGGCCCCTCCGGCGCCGGTAAAAGCACAACGCTGTCGCTCATCGAGCGGTTTTACGACCCGACCGATGGCGCGATTTTGCTCGATGGGCGAGACATCCGTGACCTCGACCGTGAAGAGCTTCGTGCGCAGCTGGGATACGTCGAGCAGGACGCGCCCACTCTCGCCGGAACGATAGCCGATAATCTGCGGCTCGCCTCACCTGACGCCACCGACCACGAGTGCGAGCAAGTGTTGCATGCGGTGAACCTCGGCGATGTGCTCGAGCGCAGTCCCCTCGGGATCGACGCGCCCGTTGGCGAGTCAGGAGTCATGCTCTCTGGGGGCGAGCGCCAGCGCCTCGCGATTGCGCGAGCGCTGCTGGCTGCTCCCCCGATCCTGCTCCTCGACGAGTCGACGTCATCCCTCGATGGACTCAACGAGCAGCGGATGCGCGAGGCAATCGACGCCGTGGCAACCGGCCGCACTCTCATAGTGATTGCGCACCGTCTCTCCACCGTCGTCGACAGCGACGTCATCGTCGTCCTCGACCACGGAGAGGTTGTCGGCCAGGGAACGCACTCCGAGCTCGTCACTTCCACTCCCCTGTACCGGGATCTCGCAAAACACCAGTTGCTCGTATAGTCGGCGCGCTAGGTCAGTAACTGGATGAGCTGCGCTTCGATCGAGCCCGACGTGGCAGCATCGATCGTCTCGCCGCGTTCGTAGCGGTCGAGTACCCGTGGGTCTACGTAGCTACTGCGAGCAATCGACGGGGTATTTCCGAGTACGTCTGCGGCGTCCCGCATGGCAGCGGCAACAGCACGACGTTGCGCGGCGACAGATTTTTGCGGACCCGCCTTGGCGAGGCTGATAGCCGCAGCACCGGTGCCGTGGAGGGTACGAAAGTCTTTGGCGGTGAAGTCTCCCCGGAGCCGCCGACGGAGATCATCGTTGATTTCTTCGGGCTGAAGCGGATGCCACGAGCCCTCTTCCTGCCAGGCGAGGAGCCGGGCCTGCCCACCGCGACGCTTGAGTCGAGCCACGAGTTCTGCGAGCTCAACATCGTGGATGTCCGACTCCCACGCTTGGCCGCTCTTACCGGGAAATCGAAGTTCAACGATTTCACCCGCACGCACACTCGCGTGCGCGCCTCGAAGGGTGGATAGTCCGTAGCTTCCGTGTTCGTCTGCATACCGCTCCGAACCGACACGGAGACTGCCGGTGTCGAGCATGCGGAATGCGCCGGCGAGCACCCGCAACCGCGTCATCCCGTCTTGGCGGATGTCGATAGTTACTCCCCGGCGGGCTGACGGAAGTGCCGCTGCGAGCTCCAGCATCCGATCGAACTTCACGCGATCGCGCTGGATACGCCAGGCCGGGTGGTAGATGTACTGACGGCGGCCGGCCTCGTCAAAGCCCAGCGCCTGAATATGGCCGTTTGCGTGGGGCGCGATCCACACGTCTCTCCAGGCTGGCGGGATGACGAGCGACGCAATTCGCTCCTGTATCTCGCGATCTTGGAGCGCGCCCCCGTTGACATCGACGTACCCGAAACCGCGCCCTCGCCGCACTCGCGTGATCCCCGGTTTTGCGGGTTGGCTTCGACGCAACCGTGTCATGTCGTCATATTCTCACGCGCGGTAGCTGAGCCGACCCCCTCGACAACTGGGCTGAATGTGTGCTCAGTTGTTGACAACACACAGCGCATGCGGGTGTGCTCGACGAGCTCACCTTCTAGGCTCGGCATATGAGCGAACCATTCACGACTACACCGAAGCAGCCGTTGCTGGCAAACGCGGGGCCGCTAAGCAAGGGCGCGTTCGTGCTGGGTGCGCTGTCGGCACTCAACTACGTGCTGGGAACAGCGCTTCTCTCGTGGGTCCTGCCAGGAAATACCGTCGCCATCGCCATCGCCACAGTATTCCAGTACCTTCTGCCGATCGCCGGCATCGTGGTTGGCACGCTGGCCCGCCGCCGGGAAGGGCCGCACCGCGCGGCGAAGATCGGGCTTTTGCTGTCTTACCTCTGCCTCGCCGCGGCGGCATTCCTGCTCATCATCGAGGTGTACGGAGCGCTTGCGGCATAGCGTCACTTGCCGACCGCTTGAGCCGGTATCGGAGCGCTGCAAGCTCGGATCGGAGCGCTGCGGGAATGGTTCCGTTGAATGAGTCGTAAAACTCCTCGGTGAGATCGCTCTCGCGCTGCCACGACTCAGTGTCGATGGCAAAGAGTGCGTCAAGATCAGCCTGCGGAACATCGATTCCGTCGAGATTGAGGTCTTCGATACGGGGCAGGCGACCAATCGCGCTCGCGACGGCGGGGACTTCTCCTTCGACGCGGCGAATAATCCAGTCGATGACTCGTGAATTCTCACCGAACCCTGGCCACAGGAAGCGACCATCATCACCCTTCCGGAACCAGTTGACCTGGAAGATCCTTGGCGCGCGGTCAAAGCGCAGCTGCTGACCGATATCGAGCCAATGCGCAAAGTAGTCGCCCATGTTGTATCCGCAAAAGGGCAACATCGCGAACGGGTCACGGCGTAGTTCGCCAACGGTGCCTTCGGCGGCAGCGGTGCGTTCTGAAGAGATGTTCGAGCCCATGAAGACTCCCTGACTCCAGTCGGCAGCTTCAACAACGAGCGGAACGTTCGTAGCGCGGCGTCCGCCGAACAGAATCGCATCGATCGGAACCCCGGCAGGAGTGTCCCAGTCCTCGGCGATCTGAGGGCATTGGGATGCCGAAACAGTGAATCGAGAATTGGGGTGCGCTGCTGGCCGACCAGATTCGGGCGTCCAAGGGTTGCCCTCCCAATCGGTGAGATGCGGAGGGGCGTTACGGGTGAGACCCTCCCACCACACGTCGCCATCGGGGCGGAGCGCCACATTGGTGAAGATGGTGTTGCCCCACAGCGTCTCGACAGCGGTGACGTTGGTCTCTTCTCCGGTCCCCGGTGCAACCCCGAAGAAACCAGCCTCGGGGTTGATCGCCCACAGCCGTCCATCGTCGCCGGGACGCAACCACGCGATGTCATCGCCGAGCGTCTCGACCCGCCAACCCGGGATCGTCGGCCTCAGCATCGCAAGGTTCGTCTTGCCGCACGCCGAGGGGAATGCTGCGGCGACGTGGTAGGCCTTGCCCTCGGGGCTGATGACCCGAATAAGCAACATGTGCTCCGCGAGCCACCCCTCGTCGCGACCGATGACCGATGCGATGCGGAGGGCGAAGCACTTCTTTGCGAGGATCGCATTCCCGCCGTAGCCCGAGCCGTATGACCACACCTCGAGCGTCTCGGGAAAGTGCACGATGTACTTTTCATCGTTGCATGGCCACGCGACATCCTGTTCTCCCGGCGCAAGCGGTGCGCCGACGGAGTGAACTGTTTTGACCCAAGGCGCACCCTCAGCGATGAGCTGACGCACGTCGTCACCGACACGCGTCATGATCCCGATGGATGCCACTGCGTACGCACTGTCGGTGATTTGCACACCCAACTGCGATAGCGGGCCGCCCACGGGCCCCATCGAGAAGGGAACGACGTACATTGTGCGGCCCCGCATCGAACCGGCGAACAACGGATTGAGTGTTCCTCGAATTTCAGCCGGGTCAGCCCAGTTGTTGGTTGGCCCGGCGTCGGCCTCATTTTCAGAAGCGATGAATGTGCGCGCCTCCGTTCGAGCAACGTCGCTCGGGTGCGATCGCGCAAGGTATGAGCCGGGACGCCATTCCGGGTTCAGCTTGATCAGTTTTCCCTCTGACACCATTTCGCGCAGCAGCAGCTCGTTCTCACGACGAGAACCGTCGACCCAATGAATTCGATCCGGCTGCGTAAGCTTCGCGATCTCATCGACCCACTCTTCAAGAGCCGTTTCGGCTGTTGCTGAGCGGGTGTAGGTTTCGGCGATTGCCATAACGACTCCTTTGCCGGAAGTGGTGAGAGATTGTTGGGCTTTCTTCACTTTGCGGGCTTCACGGCGGGTTTTACAGCCAAAGTGTCGGAAATTTATGGCTTTCTTTCGCTATGCTCAAGGAATGGCGCAGCGCAGCATGGAATTGACGACACTCGGACACCGTATTCGTCACTACCGGCAGGCGGCCGGACTCACGCTCGACGAACTCGGAAGTGCCGTCGGCGTCGCGGGGAGCCACCTCAGCCTGATCGAGAATGGAAAACGTGAGCCGAAGCTCTCGCTCCTGCAGTCCATTTCCCGCGTAACGAACACTGATCTTTCCCAACTGCTGTCGACAGAACCGCCCAATCGGCGTGCCGCCCTTGAAATCGAGTTGAATCGCGCACAGTCGAGCACAGTCTTCCGGCGCCTAGGAATCGCGCCGGTAAAGGTTACGAAGTCAACGCCGGACGAAACGATTGAGACGGTCCTCGGCCTCCATCATGAGCTCCAACGCCGTGAGCGTGATGCAATCGCCACTCCCGAAGAAGCTCGTCGCGCCAACACCGAGCTTCGTCATCGCATGCGCGAAAAGAACAACTACCTGCCCGAAATCGAAGCTCTGGCAGAAAAACAGTTGAAAGCTGTCGGGCACACGTCGGGCGCGCTCACTCACCGCAGCGTGAGCGTGATGGCAGAGCAGCTCGGTTTCGAACTGCTCTACGTCAGTGATTTGCCGCACTCCGCACGATCTGTCACAGATCTCGAAAACGGCCGCATCTACCTTCCACCCGCGTCGATTCCCGGCGGCCACGGCCTGAGATCAATGGCTTTGCAGGCCATGGCGCATCGCCTACTCGGGCACACTCAGCCCACCGACTACGCGGACTTCTTGCAGCAGCGGCTGGAGATCAACTACTTCGCGGCATGCTGCCTCATGCCCGAAACCAACGCGGTCGCGATGCTGCACCAAGCCAAGCGTGATCGCGATATCGCTGTCGAAGACTTTAGAGATGCATTTGGAGTCACCCACGAAGCCGCGGGCATGCGGATGACAAACCTCATGACCCAGCATTTCGACATCCCGCTCCACTTTCTCCGGGTCGACAGCGCGGGGGCAATTAACCGCGTGTACGAAAATGATGACCTCCCCCTGCCGATGGATGTCACGGGTGCTGTCGAGGGGCAGGTTGCCTGCAAGTGGTTCTCCGCTCGCTCAGCGTTCAGCGAGCAGAACCGCACTACCGAGCACTACCAGTACACCGACACTCCCTCCGGAACGTTCTGGTGCGCAACCCAAACCGGCACGACGTCCGAGGGAGAGTTTTCCATCACCGTCGGCGTCCCGTTCGATGACTCCAAGTGGTTCCGTGGACGCGAAACCACAAAGCGTGCGACGTCGACGTGCCCTGACGAGTCGTGCTGCCGGAAGCCCGCAGCGGATGCCGCGGCCCGATGGAGCGGAAAAGCATGGCCGAGCGCCCGCGTGCACATGCAGATGTTCTCACCTCTTCCCCGCGGCGCATTTCCCGGGGTCGATGACAACGAGGTGTACTCATTCCTCGACCGGCACGCCTCAAGCTGACCGCGATATCACACAAGAATAGAGGCATGAAACAGCAGCGAGCCTGGGTGGGCCGAGTTACTATCGGCGTCAGTCTCGATGGTTTCATCGCACGACCGAACGGTGATATCTCCTGGCTGCTTGACCCACCAGCGGGCCGGGCCCACGCTCACATCAGCAGCACACGTCGAGCCGAGTCCTGGGACACTTTCTTTCCTACTATCGATCACATCGTGATGGGATGCGGCACCTACGAGACGGTCGCCGCCTTCGACGAGTGGCCATACGACGGCAAGGGCGTCATCGTCCTGTCCACAACGTTGAGCGAAAAAGACGACCGGATTCGTGTGGCTCGAAGTGTCGAAGACGCGGCGGCTATGCTGACCGACCTTCACGCTCGTATCGTCTATATCGATGGCGGCAAGACCATCCAGGCCTTTCTACGCAAAGACTTCATCGATGAGATCACGACGAGCTGGGCTCCGATTCTTCTCGGCGCCGGAAGTCGACTGTTCGATTCTCTGCCTCGCGACGTCTATCTCACCCTGCTCGGAAGCCACGCCACGGACGATGGCATGGTGCACTCCACCTATCGGGTGGAGC
This sequence comes from Microbacterium endophyticum, assembly GCF_011047135.1. NCBI lineage: Bacteria > Bacillati > Actinomycetota > Actinomycetes > Micrococcales > Microbacteriaceae > Microbacterium > Microbacterium endophyticum. Next base: position 720,341 of record NZ_CP049255.1, read on the forward strand.
ACCACCCCATCGGGCGCTGATTCATCACACGTCTCGAACAGCCGACCGGTCGAGGTTCTAGTTGAACGGGTTAGGCGTGAGGGTGTATTTCGTCTGAAGATATTCATGGATGCCTTCATCCCCACCCTCACGTCCAAGCCCTGACATCTTCCAGCCACCAAAAGGTGCCGCAGCGTTTGAAACGACACCGACGTTGAGGCCCATCATTCCGGTCTCCAACTTCTCGATCATGCGCTGGCCACGGGCAAGGTCTTGTGTGAAGACGTACGAAACGAGGCCGAACTCGGTGTCATTCGCGATACGAACGGCATCTTCTTCGGTATCGAAAGGCACGATCGCCAGCACTGGGCCGAAGATCTCTTCCCGCAGGATCTCGCTGCCGTCGGCGACGTCAGAGATCACTGTCGCTTCGTAAAACGTTCCCGCCCGGTTGATCGCACTTCCACCGGTTCGAAGCTGAGCGCCGCGCTCGAGCGCGTCATCAACGAGTCTCGAGGCTTTCGCCACGGCACGATCATCGATCAGGGGTCCGATCGTCACTCCTGATTCGGTTCCGCGGCCGACTCCGAATTGCTGCACACGATCGGTGACCCGCCGCGCAAACTCCTCAGCAATGCCGCGCTGCACGATGAACCTGTTTGCGGCGGTGCAGGCCTGGCCGATGTTCCGGAACTTTGCTGCGATTGCGCCGTCAACGGCCTTATCGAGGTCGGCATCATCGAACACGACGAACGGCGCATTTCCGCCGAGCTCCATCGATGTTCGCAGCACGCCACCCGCGGCCTGCGCGAGGAGCTTCTGACCGACTGCGGTAGATCCTGTGAACGACAGTTTGCGCAGTCGCGAATCGCTGATGATGGGCTCTGATACCCCGGCAGAGTCACTCGTGGTGACCACGTTGACGACACCCGCGGGAACCCCCGCTTCTTCTAGCAGCTTTGCAAAGTACAGCGTTGTCAGCGGCGTGAGTTCAGCCGGTTTGATGATGAGCGTGCACCCGGCAGCGAGCGCCGGCGCAATCTTTCGAGTCGCCATCGCGAGCGGAAAGTTCCACGGCGTGATGAGGTAGCAGGGCCCGACCGGATGCTGCGACACAATCACGCGTCCGGTTCCTTCGGGGTTCGCGCCATAGCGTCCCTGTACTCGCACGGCCTCTTCACTGAACCACCGCAGGAACTCGCCTCCGTAGGTCACTTCACCGCGTGACTCGGCGACGGGCTTTCCCATCTCGAGGGTCATCAGTAGCGCAAATTCATCTGCGCGCTCTTGCAGCAGATCGAACGCCCGGCGCAAGATTTCACCTCTCACTCGGGCAGGTGTCGTTGACCATTCCGGAAACGCTGCGGATGCGGAATCCATCGCAGCTTTGGCATCTGCCGGGTTTCCGGAGGCAATCGTTTTGATCACGTCACCGGTTGATGGGTCTGTGACATCGAGCGTGCTGTTGTCGCTCGATGACCGCCACTCACCACCGATGAAAAGGTCTGCGGGTACCCGCCCCAGCAGTTCACTCTCGCTGATCTCAGTCATGTTTCTCCCGACTCGCACGCGCAGATAGATCAGTTCATCTTTACACCCAGCAGCGATTCACGCGCGGCTATCCGGGCAAGTATTGGTGCTCCCACTCGCTGCCATTGCGCGTGTATTCGACACGGCGACTTGCAGCGTTCGGGTGAGAAACCCAGAACAGCATGCGATGCGGTTTCACGGCGTATCCCACCCAACCCTGCGGCTGCTGTGGTGCGGGTACCCGCTCGGCATAGTGTGACCATTCCGAGACGCGCGTGGTCAGCGGCATCCGTGCGTACTCTGTCGTGTTGAGCCACGCGAGCTGTTGCAGATACGGCGAGCGCTTCTCATAGGCATCTGATACCTCAGCTGCCGGCGCAATCGATGCTGTGCCCTGCACGACGAGTTGTCTCGTGAAACCTGGCCACAACACAGTCAGCGCAACCCGGGAGTTCTGTGCCAGGTCTTGCACCTTTTGGCTCTGCGCGTCGGTGTGAAAATAGAAGCTCTCCCCGTCGAACTCGCTCAGCATGACGGTGCGACTTCGGGGGAATCCTTCGGCGTCGATCGTTGAGAGGGTCATCAGCACGCGTGGCTCATCGTCAGCCGGCAGCCACTCGGCGGCAAGAGCTGCGGGGTCGTGCATCGGGTCGTCTGACTGCACCGGATCGGTCGTGTGATCGATGAGAGGAACCTCGACAACCGTCGTGGCTGTCTGCTGCATTTCGCCGCCACTCATCCGAACACGAACCCATCGATCTCGGCGAGCGCTTCACTGACGAAGTTGACCCCTGCGGTAAACAACCTCTCACCGTGTTCTGCGTTCGCCCCGGTGGGGTCACCGATCACGCCGCTCGGCCCGAAGTCGTCGCTCGTCCAGCCGAACATGACCGGCTTCTTGTTGAACCCGATGTACTGGAGGCCCGCGATCTTTTCGGGAACATTGCGCGGTGGCAGTTCTGGCGCGACCAGGTGAGGGGCGAGGTGCATGACGATCGACGTCTCACCAAAGCCCGCATGGATGCCCTGGCCGAGTTCGTCTGGGCGTCCATCGATGCCATCGCCGGCCGCAGCGATGCCCGAAGGCATCGAGAATGAGCGCAAGCCGAATCTGCGGTGGAGCTCGCGATTCACCCAGCCGAGGAGCATGACGTTTCCGCCGTGGCCGTTGACGAAAACGACGGTCTTTACGGGGGTCATCGCAATCGAACGGCCAATTTCGATGAGCTGTTCGAGCAGCGTTGTGCCCTCCATCCACAGGGTTCCCGGAGCCCAATAGTGTTCATCCGACTTCGCGTACGAGATCGTCGGGAGGAGCCAGGCATCTATTCCGTCCGCCGCCACACGCTCCACTGCAGCGGCCGCGACAGATTCAGCAACGAGCGCGTCGGTGCGAAGCGGCAGATGGGGGCCGTGGTGTTCGATCGCACCAATCGGAACCACCGCGATCGATCGTTCCGACGTTGCGGCGATGAGGGATGGGCCAGAGAGATCAGCCCACGCGCGAGAATTTGGACGAAAAACCGTGCTCAACGGATCGCTCCTTTCGTGGGACCGGCATACTCGGGGTTGAGTTTCCCCGGGTTGAGTAGCCCCTGTGGGTCTGTGGTCTGCGCGAGTTCGAGTGTCTCTTGCAGGCGGAAGTCGACGTTCCACTGGTGAGGGTTGTGGACTCCGACTCCCAGTTCGCCAAGCTTTTCGATTCCCGCGTACACGGCCTCGGGACTCTCATAGATGCCCGCGAGCATCCCGATCGGCACAGTATGTCCGGCTTCGATGTGAAGGAGTCCTCCGGGGTAGACCGCGTGGACCTCATCGATGCGTTCGACGAGCGCGTCGCCCGAGACCTCCACGTGAAAGTACACACCGGGCTCCGACTTCTGCAGCCACTCGATTGGGTGGTTGTAGCTCAGTACCGAGAGCGCGGCCGATACCGAAGGCCCCTCGCGAACGTCTTCGATACGACCGCCTGCTCCCTCGATAATGGCGGTTGCCTCGGCGACAATGCTCGCGTCGACGATCATCCGTAGCGAACTTCGTCCGGCGGGGAAAGCATCATCGGGCGGTAGCTGAGCCGTGATGTGCGGGGTGTCTGCGGATACCAGACGTGGAGCCGGCTGCAGGCGACCCAGCTTGCGAAGTACCGACAATGAGCCGGCAAAGTCCGCGAACGAGGCATATAGACCACGCCAGTCTTGGGCGGGCTCAAGCCGCACGGTCGCGCGTGCGATGATTCCTGCGGTGCCGTAATTGTGCACGAAGCCCTGCGCTTCGTCTCCCTCAACGTGCAGCAGCTCGCCGTCGGATTCTGGCGTCACGACGTCGAGAGCTGCCACGAATCCGGCATCGTTGCTGCCGTGCAAGATCGTTCCGGTGCCACCGGATCCGCCACTCAGAAAGCCGCCGATCGTGGAGTGCACCGTCGACGGGTACATCCACAGTTGTCTTCCTGCCGCGCGTGCGGCTTGCTCAAGAGCTGTGATGGGTACTCCGGCGTCTGCTGTGATCGTGTCGCCCGACACACCAATGACAGTGCGCGCCCGTGACATATCGAGCACCAGTCCACCTGACATCGGGATCGCTTGCCCGTAATTGCCGGTCCCTTTGCCGCGCGGAGTCACTGGGACGCGGTGGCGAACGGCAGCCGCGACGACTCCGGTGATCTCTTCGGCCGTAGTGGGAAAGGCCACGAGGTCTGCGATACCCAGTGGCAGGAGTTCGGCGATGATGGGCGACATCCGTGCTCCATCGACGGATGCCTTTTCGCGCTGCCGACTGTCGCGGCTCACACCGCGCGGTCCCAGAAGTTCTTTCAGATCGTTCTCAAGAGCTGCGTAGTCGGGTTCAGTCATTGTTGCTCTTCTCTGCGGCACTGGCCGCTACCGTATTTACATGTCTGAAATTGCTGCGGCAGCCGATCCCGGGCCGGGTCCTGCGGATCACGATGCCTCTGCGCTGGCGTTGGGTGCGCGTATTCGGGCGCTCAGAAAGCGTCGCGGTCTGACTTTGACGCAGGCAGCATCCGACGCTGACCTTTCGCACTCTTTTTTGAGCCAGGTGGAGCGCGGGCACGAAAGACTCAGCATGGCATCGCTGTTTCGCATCGCACGAGCACTCGGCACCACACAGCAGGCTCTGCTCACTGACGAACCCGAGGGTGTTCCGTCGGGTGGCTTTCATGTGTACCGCGCCACGTCGGATTCGCCCGTCGATGCGGGCTCCGGTTCGGGCGCTGTGACGGTGTTGGCCCAGCAACGCGCACGTTTTCTGCCGATGATTTTTTCTGGCAGCTTCGAAGACGATGGCCTCTGGTGGCAGCACGATGAAGAGGAATTCGTCTACGTTCTCGAGGGCGAAATCGTCATCGTTTTGGAAGATGAAGAGGTGACTCTCGCGCGCGGGGACGCTGCGTACTACGGCGGTGGTTCGCGACACAAGTGGCGCACAGCACCCGGTGAGACCTGCCAGGTGCTTGTGGTGAAAGAACAACAGCATCACACGTAGCCGACCCGCTACCGCAGAGGTCATACCGAGTTCTCCGGCTGCGCCAGTGGTGTCACGGTGACGGCCCTGGACGACCGGCTTTGCACTGAGATCACGCGCCCCGCGCGGATGACAACGCGATCGGGTGCGCGTTCGGCAACGGCTTCTGCAACGGATGCCGCGCGCACAAGAATCATGTCGGCGGCATCGCCGACCGCTCCCGTGGCCGGTTGAAGGCCCATGAGCGAGCGGCCAGCGGCAGCGATGTCCCATGCTGCGCGCGGAGACAGATGACCCGCCAACACCATCGCCGCGACGACATCGATCATGTCGCCGTTGCCGAGGGGATTGAAGGGGTCTTGGACGTTGTCGCCACCGGCAGCAAGAGTTACTCCGGCCGCGAGAATCGCAGCGAGGGGCGGCAGGGCACGCGGGGTAGCAACGGGGTGCTGCCACCCCTGTAGGTAGAGGTTGGTGAGCGGATTCGTGATGATGCTCACATCAGCGGTGGCAGCTTCTTTCAGCACGAGCGCGAGGGTTTCGGGGTCTTGCATCGCGAGACTCACGCAGTGTCCGGCGGAGCGTGTGCGCTCTTTCGGCCAGGTTTTGGTCAGTCGAGCAAGCTCCAGCAGGCCTAACGAATCGGGATTGAGGTTCTCGTCGGTATGGAGGTCGACACCGAGGTTCGCTTCTTCAGCGAGGCGCAGCGTGCGCTCGAGCTCAAGCTGCGGATCGGGCGCAAGATGGGGAGCCGCTCCCAACAGGTCAACGCCTAAAGCGATGGCGCTTCGAATCAGCTCGGCGCTCCGAGTGTGGTCATGCATTGCGACGACCTGCAGATCGAGCACATTTCGGAACTCGGCCCGCAGCTCGACGACAGCACGGATACCTCGGAGCGAATCGTCACCCTCGTGATAGTTCACATGAGTGCGCATTGCGGTGACGCCCGATTGAAAAGCCGCGGTGAGTTGGCGACGCGCGTTTGTCTTGATGTCGTCGTAGCTGAGCGACGGACTGAACGCCCGCCACGAGGCCACGGCATCCTCGAGAGAGCCGGCAGGACTCCCCGAAGCACTCCAGGTGTAGGCCTTATCGAGATGCGCGTGCAGGTCCGCCAGCGGACTCAGCACCATCCAGCCTGCCGCATCGATGCTCACCTCTGTGTGACCGGCATTTCGGTCAGCAATCCGCCCATCGACAATCGCGAATGTGCTGCTGGCGCCATCGATCGTCGTCGCGCCCGAGACAGCGTTCACGTTCTGGTGGGGAACAAGATGTTCCGGGCGGATCAGGGGCATGCTGCTCACTTTCGCATCGGTGCTTTAGAGTATCGTGCTGTTGGCGTGGCCAACAATTAGGTTTCAGTCAACGTGACAAGTGTTTCTGTAACCAGCGGCAGCTGTTGCGTCACTGTTAAACGTGCCGGGGTTCCGTCAAGGATGCCTCGACGCACAGTTAACGTTGTTTTCAGAATCGATCAGGAGCAAGTGTGAGCTTTTTCAGTGACGTCGAGCGCGACCTGGTGGTTGCGGCTCGAACCGATGTGGCATCCGGGGTCGTGGCTCTTGACCTTGTCTCCCACAACGGTCGAGACCTCCCTGCGTGGACGCCCGGCTCTCACGTCGACCTCATCTTTCCTGCGGTCAATGGCGGGGCACCCGTCGAGCGGCAGTACTCACTGTGTGGCGACGCGAGCGACCGCTCAACGTGGCGGGTCGCCGTCTTGCGCGAAGACGACGGGCGCGGCGGATCGGTGCGCGTGCACGACGAGGTAGCAGTCGGCCAGCGCCTGCGCGTCCGCGGACCACGAAATCACTTCTCATTCGAGGTCGCGCCCGGCACCTCCTACCGCTTCATCGCTGGCGGAATCGGCATCACGCCGATCATGTCGATGGTGAAAGCAGCGGATGCCGCGGGCGCAGACTGGACCCTGGACTACGCTGGCCGCTCGCGCGAGACCATGGCCTTCGTTGCGGAGCTGGCATCTGTGCACCCAACTCGCGTGCGGGTCTTCGCGGCGGACGAAGGCAGGCGGCTGAGCCTTGACGGTCTGATCAACAGCGTGGACGAAAGCACAGCGATCTATTCCTGCGGTCCCGCGCGGCTTATCGAGGCCTTGGAGTCGGGATTGGCCACAGCAGGCGACAGCGTGCTGCACGTTGAGAGGTTCGAAGCGAAAGAGTTTGGTGAGCCGCTCTGGTCGGAGGCTTTCGAGGTAGAACTCGCGCTCAGCGGTGACGTGGTCACTGTCGAACCCGAGCAGACCATCATCGAGGCCATCGCCGCGCAGGCCCCTGACACGATTGTGCTGTCGAGCTGTCGCCGAGGCACGTGCGGCACGTGCGAAGTGCCGGTTCTCGAGGGCGAAATCGAACACCGCGACTCGATCCTCACCCCGGTGGAGCGAGAAGAGAGCCTCGTGATGATGCCCTGCGTTTCGCGGGCGGCTTGCCCACGAATCGTTCTCGATCTGTAGCCACCGCGCGGCCGGCTGTCACGGCGTGCGGTATGCGGTCTCCCAGTAGTCGAGCGTGATGATGTCGGCGGGGAGCACATCATCGATCTCACGCAGCAAACGCTCCGCTTCAGCACGGTGTGCGATTGCCGTCTCCTCGTCAGGCCACCCCTGTTGCTCGTCGAAGTGCTGCTCGAACTGCAACGCCCACTTCGTGGCCTCGACCTCAAGTTCCGGAGGCAAAACCGGGTCCCCGTGCCCACACACACCGTCTTCGGCCCAGAACGGCCATGAAGCACCGGAGGCGTTCATCAGTTTGTACTGCATGCTCAGTTCCTTTGGTCACGTGGAGTGGAATGGCGCGATATTGATAAGCGACTACGAAGTGATGCGCACTTTCAGGTTTGCCACGAGGTCGGCTTCGCGCGCTGACACCAGCTGGTAGTCGCGAACGACGGGGCGGCCGTCAACAAACACGTGGCGGGGCTTTCGCCCGGGAGATGCCCAGAGCAAGCCGGCGATCGGGTCGGCAACCCCAGCATCCGAAACGCCGGACACATCCCAGACGCACAGATCGCCGCGAGCGCCTTCGCGCAGGTGCCCGATATCAGTACGACCGAGCCCGGCAGCACCACCGGTTGTCGCCATTGCCAGAACTGTGCGCGCCGGCAGCTGTGGACCAATAAGCCCGGATACCTGCATCGCGAGGCGTGCGTCGGCGAGAAGGTGGCCTGCGTCATTCGATCCGCCGCCAGACGTCCCGAGGCCGAGCTCGATACCCGCCTCCAAAAGGGCGTGCACGGGCGCTATCCCCCAGCCCATCGGCACATCGCAACCGGGCGCGTGGGTACCCGTCACACCACGTTCGGCTAGGCGCGCGATTTCGGCCGGCGTGACGTCGCACAGATGCGCGATGGTCACATCCGACGACAGCCATCCCCAGTCTTCAAGAAGGTCGAGCGGGCGACGCCCATACTTCTCAAGAGCGATTTCGGTATCGACCTGCTCATTGGCCTGAGTGCGACGACGAAGACCATGGCGCGCAGCCACCTCGCCGAGCAGCCGAAACGTTGCTTCGCTATCGGAGTGCACTCCGGCGGGCCCAACGGCGAGCTGCAGCATTCCGTCGTGAGTGACGCCGCCTTCATGACTGCCCGCGAGGAGGGCTTGCGTGATCGCCTCGGCGCTCGCGGCCGCCTGCTCGGGGTCGTCACGGGCAGACCCGCGAACGAACACGAGACGTGCGCCGAGAACCGTTGCCGATTCCGCGATGGCACGCGCAATGGCGACGGTGTCGGCGACCGGATCGGTCGAACCTCTCGGATCTGGCCAGTTGAGCTGGTGGTCGGCGGTCGTGGTGACCCCGCTCAGGAGAGACTCGGCAAGACCGACAGCCGCTGTAGCACCGGTGAGCGATGCGTCTATTCCCGCTCCTGCATATGCCGCGGCCATCGCCGGGAGCCACTCACGCATCGGCACGCCCCGCGTGCCGGGCAGGGTGCGAAAGCCGGTCTGCAAGAGGTGGTGGTGCGCGTTAACGAGCCCCGGCGTGATGACACAGCCCGTGACATCCCACATCTCGCCGTCTGGCGCGCCAGAGCTGGCGACACGACCGTCGTCGGCGACATGAAGATCGCCGTCCCGCTCGTCGGCGGGATCGATCATGATGCGCTCAGCGCCGGAGAGTGTCAGCATCCTGTTAGCTTGCCAGGCGCTCCGCGGTCTCTACGACGTTGGCCACGAGCAGAGCGCGCGTCATCGGACCGACACCACCGGGGTTCGGCGAGAGCCACCCGGCGACCTCGGCAACGGCCGGATCGATATCACCGGCGAGCTTTGCCCGACCCGACTCGGTCGTGCCGACGCGGGTGACGCCGACATCGAGCACGGCAGCGCCCGGCTTGATCCAGTCCACCTGCACGAGGTGAGGCTGACCAACAGCTGCCACGACGATATCGGCGCGGCGGACTTCGGCGGCCAGATCTTTCGTGCGCGAGTGTGTCAGCGTGACCGTGGCATCCGTACCCTTGCGGGTAAGCAGAAGGCCGAGCGGGCGACCGACCGTGATGCCACGACCGATCACCGTCACGTGTTTTCCAGCGATTTCGACACCGTGACGCTCGAGCAGCTGAATGATGCCGGCGGGCGTGCATGGCAGGGGCGCCGCAACAGCTGTCGCCGGGTCGACGCCCAAGACGAGCCGACCGAGGTTCATCGGGTGCAGCCCATCAGCGTCTTTGGCCGGATCGATGAGTTCGATGATGCGGTTCTCGTCGATGCCCTTCGGCAGCGGCAACTGCACGATGAATCCCGTCACTGCGGGGTCTTCGTTCAGCTCGCGAACCGCTGCTTCGATTTCGTCTTGAGTCGCCGTTGCCGGTAGCTCTTTCGAGATCGAGGCAACGCCCACCTCGGCGCAGTCGCGGTGCTTGCCCGTGACGTACGAGCGCGACCCGGGGTCGTCTCCGACGAGCAAAGTGCCAAGACCCGGCACGATGCCACGCGCTTCGAGTGCAACCACGCGCTGACGCAGTTCTTCTTTAATTGTGGCCGCTGTCGCGACGCCATCAAGCTTCTGTGCAGTCATGTCATTCCCTCTTCGAAGCATCATCGCCCCGAGTCGTGTGTGTGCGGAACTGAGTTCTACTGGTGCAGCCCCGGGTAGAGCGGGAACGCTGCAGTGAGGGCCGCAACGCGTGCCTGCAGCGCAGGGATGTCGGCATTCGGCAGCAGTGCGAGCGCGATGATGTCGGCGACCTCGGTGAATTCAACGTCACCGAAACCGCGGGTGGCGAGCGCCGGTGTACCGATGCGAAGCCCCGATGTCACCATCGGCGGCCGCGGGTCATTGGGCACCGAGTTGCGGTTCACAGTGATGCGAATGTCGTGCAGCAGGTCTTCGGCCTGCCTGCCGTCGATCTCGGCATTTCGAAGATCAACGAGCACGAGGTGCACGTCGGTTCCGCCCGAGCGCACTGAGATGCCGGCATCCGCGATGTCTTTCTGGCAGAGGCGATCGGCAAGGATCGAGGCACCGCGGAGGGTGCGCTCCTGACGCTCGCGGAATTCAGGAGTCATCGCGAGCTTGAACGCTGTGGCCTTCGCCGCGATGACGTGCATGAGGGGTCCGCCCTGCTGACCGGGGAAGACGGCAGTGTTGATCTTCTTCGCGAGATCAGCGTCGTTGGTCAGGATGATTCCGGAGCGGGGGCCGCCGATGGTCTTGTGGACCGTGGTCGATACGACGTGGGCGTGCGGCACGGGGCTCGGGTGGACGCCGCCGGCCACGAGACCAGCGAAGTGAGCCATGTCGACCCACAGGTAGGCGCCGACCTCATCAGCGATCTCGCGGAAGCGTGCGAAATCAAGCTGACGCGGGTACGCCGACCACCCGGCGATGATGACCTTGGGCTTGCTCTCGATCGCGAGGCGACGCACCTCATCCATGTCGATGAGGGATGTCTCGGGGTCAACGCCGTACGCGACGATGTTGTAGAGACGACCCGAGAAGTTGATCTTCATGCCGTGTGTGAGGTGCCCACCCTGGTCGAGCGCAAGGCCCAGAAGTGTGTCGCCGGGACGAGCAATGGCGTGGAGCACGGCAGCATTGGCTGTCGCACCAGAGTGCGGCTGCACGTTCGCGAACTCGGAGCCGAAGAGCGCCTTCGCGCGCTCGATTGCGAGTTCTTCGGCGACGTCGACTTCTTCGCATCCGCCGTAATAGCGGCGGCCGGGGTAGCCCTCGGCGTACTTATTGGTGAGCACCGAGCCCTGCGACTGCAGGACAGACACCGGAACGAAGTTCTCGGAGGCGATCATCTCGAGGAATCCGCGCTGGCGGTCAAGCTCTCGCTCGAGCACCTGGGCGATCTCGGGATCAACCTCAGAAAGTGGGGCGTTGAAATACTGATCGGTCATGGCAGGCTCCCTGACGACGGCTTTTCGGATAGATGTGTCCGCATCGGCCCAGGCGAGCGATCGAATGCCGTTATCAGTCGCTTCCCGGTGGTAGCCCACCTCAACGCCAGTTGCGACGATGTGAGCATATCGGATCTTTGCCCCCTGTTGCCTGCGTTCACAATTAGTTAGGGTTCCTTACATGAAGTGTTCTGTCGGCGTGAGGGTTCTTCCATGACTCGGCATCCCGCGGTCGTGCCCGCCCCAGCGATGATGCACGCGGGCGACGGAACATTTCTGCTCGGCGCCGGAGTTGTCGTCGGTGGCGAGGCCGCGGCATCCGCTCTCTGCACGGAGTTGCTTGCACAGCGCACGGGCTTGTCGCTTGAAGCCGGCGCGAATGCACAGATTTCTTGCACTCTCATCGATGATGGCGAGCCCGAGTCGTACCGGCTGCGAGTAACCCCCGAAGGGGCGCGACTGGAGGCCCCGGATGCCGCCGGTCTCTTCTACGGTGTGCACACTCTCGCTCAGCTCGTTGCCCGGCACGACGGCGAATGGATTCTGCCGGCGGTGGAGATCACCGATGCGCCACGCTTTGAATACCGCGGCGTGATGCTCGACGTCGCGCGCCACTTTCACGGCGTCGATACCGTCAAGGGCTACATTGATCGTGCGTCGGCGCTGAAGTTCAATGTGCTGCATCTGCACTTGACCGATGATCAGGGGTGGCGACTCGAGCTGTCGTCGCGCCCAGAGCTCACCGGGTCGGGCTCGGGAACCAGCGTCGGCGACAAACCCGGCGGATACTTCAGCGCGGGCGACTACCGCGACATCGTCGCGTATGCGGCGGCGCACCATATGACGGTGGTTCCAGAGTTCGATGTACCCGGCCATACTCACGCCGTGGGGCTCGGGTATCCGGAGCTAGCCGCCCCGCCCGCCGCCAGTGAAGCGGTTGACGATGCCGTGGCCGAGTTCGGCGGCGGCATGCCGACGCCTGGAGTTCCCTACATCGGCCTCGCCGTGGGGTTCTCCTCCCTGATCATCGACAGTGCCGCGACCGACGAATTTCTCGCAGATGTGTTCGGGGAGCTCGCAACGATGACGCCCGGGCCGTACCTGCATGTGGGTGGCGATGAGGCACTCGGCACTCCGCCAGCCGATTTCGCCGCGTTCATGGCCCGCGTGACAACCCTCGTGGCACAGCTCGGCAAGACTCCGATCGCGTGGCACGAGGCGGGAGCTGCACCGGGTATTGCGCCGAGCACCGTCGGTCAGTACTGGGGGTTCGTCACGCCCACGGCTGACTCCGCTGAGAAAGCGCGTGCGTTCGTCACGCACGGTTCGCGATTGATCCTCTCCCCCGCGGATGCCGTGTACCTCGACATGAAAGAGAACGACAGCGATCGCCTCGGACTCACCTGGGCGAACGGCCCAACGAGCCTCGAACGCTCGTACCGGTGGGAGCCGACGAGCATCATCGATGGCATCGGCGAAGACGCAATCCTCGGCGTAGAAGCGCCGCTGTGGACCGAAACGATCGTCAACGCCGCAGACATCGACGCAGCCGCTTTTCCGCGCATCGCCTCGGCCGCCGAGGCCGCGTGGTCGCAACCGGAGCAGCGCGACTGGGAGTCCTTCGTCGTTCGCGTGGGCCGGCTCGGCCCGCTCTGGACGCGCGCGGGAATAGCTTTCACACCCCTCCCCGCGGTCCAATGGGCACATGACGAAGAGTGAGCACGTATCGGTCGTGCATTCGGCGCGGGTAATCTCGGGCGGGATCGAGGCTCGGAACGGCTGGGTCGCATGGCAGGGTGAACGCATCCTCGGCACCGGCACGGGTGACACCTGGCGTGCGCATGTTCGCGACTCATCGACGGTGACTGACGCACACGGCGGCGTACTCACACCGGGCTTCATCGACATTCATGGCCACGGCGGCGGCGGATTCTCCTACGACGACGGCGCGGACGCAATCCGCGCGGTACGCACCGCCCACCGCGCCCACGGCACCACACGGGCAGTCATCTCTCTTGTGACAGCGCCACTGGATCTCCTCGCGGAACGCGTCGCTTTGGTCGCTTCGCTGTCGACAACAGATGACGACATTCTCGGCTCGCACCTCGAGGGGCCGTTTCTCGAGCACGCCCATAAGGGTGCGCACGACCCATCGCTCCTGACCGACGCCACGGAAGAGCGTCTTGCGCTATTTCTCGACGCCGGGCGCGGCACGGTTCGCCAAGTGACGCTTGCCCCCGAGCTCACCGGCGGCCTCGATGCTGTGCGACAGATCGTGGCCGCCGGAGCCGCTGCGGCTGTCGGCCACACCGGCGCGACGCTCGCCCAGACTGCAGCCGCCTTCGATGCCGGGGCAACGATTCTCACGCACGCGTTCAACGCGATGCCCGGGCTCCACCACCGAGAGCCCGGCCCCATCGGCGCTGCGGTGGCCGATCGGCGGATAACCCTCGAGGTGATCGCAGACGGTGTGCATGTGCACCCGCAAATGGTCGCCCTCGCGTTCGCTGCGGCGCCGGGTCGCATCGCACTCGTCACTGACGCGATGGCTGGGGCTGCGGCATCCGATGGTCAGTACGTGCTCGGGTCGCTGGAGGTCACGGTCGAAGACGGGGTCGCGCGGCTGGAAGACGGCACGATCGCCGGTTCAACCCTCACGCAGGATGCCGCAGTACGCACTGCTGTTTCGGCCGGCGTGCCGCTCGTCGATGCCATCACCGCCGTGACGTCAACGCCCGCGCGCGCCATCGGATACGCCGACTCGCTCGGTGCACTGACACCCGGATTCCTCGCCGACGCCGTGCTGCTGAACGCCGACCTCACCGTGCGCGCGGTGTGGTGCGCCGGGCGACCCGTCACATAACGCGGCCGAGCCTGGGTGCACTCACGCTCGATCTCGCTATGCGTTCTTTCGACGCGCGGACGTGCGTCAGGATGCTGGCCGTGAGAAAAGGTTGACGAGGTTGCCATCTGGATCGCGAAAGAGCGTCGACCTGTTCCCCCAGGGCATGGTGGTCGGTTCGAGCACGATGTCGTCAAGCTGCTCTTGCAACCGCGTGAACTCGCCATCGACATCCGTCACAAGAAATTCGATGATGATGGTGTCGTTGCTGGCTGGCTTCGGTGCGTTGTCGCCCAGCATCGCGACAGTCGCTGTACTTGCGATCGCGAGGGTTCCTGAGTCTGTTCGGAACTCGGCGAAGACGGGGGCGGGACGTGTGGCAACTGTTCCCGTCACTGCCTCATAGAAGCGAACGAGTCGGTCGAGGTCCCGCGTGATGATGCGAATTGATGCGAGGTTCATGATCTTCCTTTCGGCGAGCCGTCCGGCGCGACGTGTCTAGCTTCACCCTGCCTCGCGACAACGTCGTGTCGGCGTTTACGACGAATTTTCGCTCAGACCGACCATCCGCAATTTCCCTTCGACAATGCCGAGGTCCTCTGCGCGGAGGGGGCGCCGCGGTGGCCGCTCGCCCAGCGTTGTCGCGTGAGTAATCCGGTCGCCTCGAAACGCGCGAATGCCGTCACGGAGGCGGCACCAAGCGATCAGATACCAGTCGTCCCCCTTGCCGACGAATCCCATGGGTTCGACGTCTCGTAGCGTCGCATTTCCACTGCGATCGTTGTAGGCAATCTGCACGACGTGCCCGGTTCGCAGTGCATCAGCCAGCACGCGCGACCCTTCTTGCGGCCGGTCATCGCCAAGCAGGTGGATGCGGTTGGCCAAGTCCGCAGCCCCCGTCAGGCTGTGCTCGCCAGTGACGGCGACGACTTTGCGCAGAGCCGACATCGCGGCATCACGGAACGGGCTGGTATCGAGTGCCCCCAGCGCAATCATCACGGCAAGGGCTTCGTCGACAGTGAACCCGAGGGGCGCCAACGTGTGACCCGGGTCGAGGCAGTAGCCGCCGGTGCGGCCAGGTTCCGCCCAGATGGGGACTCCGCTCTGTTGCAGCGCCGACAAATCACGCTCGATCGTTCGCGAGCTGACGTCGAACTTTTCCGCAAGCCACCGAGCACTTCGCGGACGCGGGGCGATAGCCCGAAGTTCTTCCACAAGCGCGTAGAGCCGGTCGGTACGAGTCACACCCCGACACTGGCTATTGGGAGTACTGAATCGGATCGATCATCGAACAGCTTCGGACGCAGTCAGCGAATCGCTCGGCTGTGAATCAACGGCATTTTTTGCGCCAGGTCCGAAGGGAAGCCCGAGCACGATCCCGACCCGATTCAGCTGCGCACCCCTCCGGGCGCACCTCGCGCCGCCCGTAGACTGGGGGCGTGTCACAGAGCGTTGAAACTACCCCAGGAATGAGCGCGCGCCCGAGCGTCATCGATATTCTCGCGTTCATCGTCGAGCTCGCGGCGTTCGCCGTGCTTGCCGTGTGGGGCTTCTTGGCGTGGCCGTTCGCGTGGAACATTCTGTTTGGCATCGCGACCCCCGCGATCGCAATCTTGGTGTGGGCACTTTTCGTCTCCCCCCGTGCCGTGCTCGCGGTGCACCCGTTCGTACGTGCGTTCGCTGAGCTTCTCATCTACGCCGCCGCAACCATCGTGCTGTGGAGCCTCGGGCTTGCCTGGGCCGGAATCGCTTTCGCCGTCATCGCCGTCACCGTCGGAGTCCTCGCGGGACGTCGCCGCTTGGCGTGAGCGCGCACATCGACATGACTTCCGTGCTCGATCAGTTGCGCCAAGCCCTCGGCGAGCGCGTTGACACGACGGATGCTGCGCTCGACGCTGCTCGAGCTGACAAGTCGGGGCATGCCGCATCCGGTCGCCCACTCGCTGTCGTGCACGCGGCATCCATTTCTGATGTGCAAGCCACGCTCCGCATCGCTCACGCCTCCGGTACCCCCGTCGTCACGCGCGGCGCGGGCACCGGGCTTGCGGGCGGGGCAAACGCCGGCACGGGTGAGATCGCACTGTCAGTGCGTGCGATGGACGGCATCCTCGAGGTGCGCAGCGACGACCTGCTCGCCGTCGTCGAACCCGGCATCGTCAATGCCGACCTCAACGCTGCCCTTTTCGAACACGGACTGTGGTGGGCGCCTGACCCCGCCAGTCGCGAGATCTCGACGGTCGGCGGCAATATCGCCACGGGCGCGGGCGGCCTGCTGTGCGCCAAGTACGGAGTCGTTCGCGATGCCGTACTCGCACTCGACGTCGTGCTCGCTGACGGGCGGCTCGTGCACCTCGGTCACCGGAGCGTAAAAGGTGTCACGGGCTACGACCTCACGGCGCTCATGATCGGTTCCGAAGGCACCCTCGGCGTCGTCGTCGGCGCAACGCTCAAGCTTCGCCGACTCATCCCTGGCGAAGTCTGCACGCTCAACGCGACCTTCGCCGACGTGCGCGCGGCAGCGGTTGCCGCCGCGGCAGTAACTGCCTCGGGGATACAGCCCGCAATCATGGAGTTGATGGACGCGACGAGTCTCGCGAACGTCCACACTTACCTTGAGCTCCCGGCCCCTCCCCCGGGCGCCGCCCAACTCACCGTGCAAACCGATGGTCCGAGCGCTCACACCGAGGCTGAGTCGATCTCGGCCGTACTGCAGCATTCCGGCGGCACCGTGCGGGTAGCGGCAACGCCCGAAGAGGGCGAAGAGCTTCTCCGCATCCGCCGCTCGATGCACCCGGCAACCGAGAAGCTCGGGATGTCACTCGTCGAAGACGTCTCGGTACCGAGGTCGGCTCTCCCCGACATGTTCGACGAGATCGCCCGCATCGAGAATCAGTACGGGCTCGTTATCCCCACCATCGCGCACGCGGGCGATGGTAATCTCCACCCCAACTTCACGTTCCGCGGCGACGAGGTTCCCGATGTCATCTGGGATGCCGCAAGCGATCTGTTTCGCTCGGCACTCCGCCTCGGCGGCACGCTGACGGGCGAGCACGGCATCGGAGTGCTCAAGCGGCAGTGGCTCGCCGACGAACTCGGCGACGATCAGTGGCACCTGCAGCAGCAGATAAAAGCGGTATTTGACCCCACCGGCATCCTGAACCCCGGCAAAGTCTTCGCACGCTGAATCCTGGCTACAACCCCTGCCACGCAGGCTTGTGGGCCCACGCATAACGGTAGTAGTCGGCAAAACGCAGAGCGGATGCCGCAGCCTCATCCACGACGACCGTCACATGCGGGTGCAGCTGAATTGCCGAGCCCGGCACCGAAGCGGTGACGGGCCCCTCGACAGCCCCGGCCACGGCCTCGGCTTTGCCCTCACCGATCGCCAACAGCACAAGGTGGCGCGCAGCAAGGATCGTTCCGAGCCCCTGAGTGATGCAGTGCTCCGGAACGTCGTCGATGCTGTCGAAGAACCGCGCATTGTCTTCACGGGTCTGTTGCGTCAGGGTTTTCACGCGCGTGCGCGAGGCAAACGATGAACCGGGCTCGTTGAACCCGATGTGTCCGTCGGTTCCGATCCCGAGGATCTGCAGGTCGATGCCGCCAGCAGCCGCAATGGCTGCTTCGTAGGCATCGCCCGCTGTCTCAATGCCGTCTAACGCACCCGACGGCACCCGCACGCGTGCGGGGTCGAACCCGAGCGGCTCGACGACTTCGCGGCGAATGACGTTGCGATAGCTCTCGGGGTGGTCCGGGTCGATTCCGACGTACTCATCGAGCGCGAACGCTCGTAGTCGCGAAACGTCGAGGTCTCTCACTCGCTCGCGAAGCGCTTCGTACACCGGCAACGGGGTCGAACCGGTGGCAACTCCCAAGACGGCGTCTGGTCGGCGAGTAATCAGGTGCATGATCTCGTCGGCCACGAGAACACCCGCATGTGCGGCATCGGGAACGATAACAACTTCAGCCATGATGATGATTCTCCAGTGGGGTAAGGCCAGCCGTCGAGCCGATGAGAGCTGCGCCGACTGCCGCAACGGCTGATCCCTGCGGCAGCATGCGCAAGCGCTCGGGTAGGCGCAACGACGTCATGAAAGCGGATGCCCGAGCACTCTGCGCAAGGCTGCGCTCGACATGAGTCATGAGCGTGTCGCCGAGCCCGGTGAGTCCACCTCCGAGCACGATCGCGTCGGCATCGGTTGTGAGCACGAGCACGCGAATCGCTGCAGACACTCCGCTCACGAGTTCGTCGCGAAGCGCCATCGCGTGCTCATCTCCGCCGTCTGCCGCATCGAAGACGTCTCGGATTGGCAGCTCCCCGCCCCGCCCCCAGCGCTCGGCGACTGCGCCGCCACCGGCGAGCGCTTCGATACATCCGCGCTGACCGCATCGACACAGCGGCCCCTGCGGATCAACCGAGATGTGGCCGATTTCGCCGGCCGTGCCTCTCGCACCTCGCCACAGGGTGCCGTCTGACACGATTCCAGCGGCAATCCCAGTGCCGAGGTTCAAATACGCGATAGTGCCGACGCTGCCGTGCAGCGCGTACGCGCCAATGGCCGCGGCCTTCACATCGTTCTCCACCGCGACCGCCACGCCGCCAAGCCGCGGGGCTACCGCGGTCGCCATGTCGAAGTCCGTCACGCCGAGATTCACCGCGTGACGCATGCGCGCTGTTCCGGGAACAACTTGCCCCGGCATGCCGACCCCTACAGAGACGAACTCGACATCGTCATCACGAAGTTCCAGACGGAGCTCTTCGACGGCCGCAAGGATAGTGTCGGCAACGGCGTCGGGGCCCCAACCGGTCCGCAGGCGCCGAAGCGCAACGATCTCACCTCGGGCATCGATTGCGACAGCATCCGTTTTCGTACCGCCAACGTCGAGTCCCACTTTGAGAGGCCGTCTCCCGGTCGAGGAAACGGCTGATTCCATGTCGCGCATCAGCCTTTTACCGCTCCCGACACGAGTCCGCTCGTCATGCGGCCCTGCACGAACAAGAAGAAGATGATGACCGGGATCGCCATGAGCGTCGATGCCGCCATGACAACAGACCAGTCGGTCGCCTTCGTGGCCTGGACAAAACTTCGCAGCCAAATGGGCAGCGTCTGCGACTCAGGCCGCGTCATGATGACGAGCGCGAACACGAACTCATTCCAGGCCTGGATGAAGGCGAAGACGCCGGTGGCAACGAGACCGGGAGCAAGAAGTGGAAAAGTTACTCGCCAGAAGGCGCCGGTGCGACTGCATCCGTCGATCATCGCGGCCTCTTCCAGTTCGGCTGGCACTCCACTCACGAAGCCTCGCAGAGTCCAAATGGTGAACGGCAGCACGAGCGCGATGTAGACGAAGCTCAGCCCAATGATCGTGTTGAGCAGTTGCCACCCGTCGAGCACCCGGAAGGTTGAGATGATGAGCGACTCTGCCGGGATCATTTGAATGACGAGAATCGCGATGATGAAGCTCGTGCGGCTGCGAAACCGAAACCGCGAGACGGCGACGGCGGCAAGAAACGCAAAGACGAGTGCGACAGCAACCGTGATGACGGTCACACTGAGCGACACGAAGAGCGCTGGACCGAAACCGCCCTCGACGAAGGCGTCGACGTAATTGTTCAGTGTGAACTGGTCTGGCCAGAGGTGTGGTGTGGAGGTGCGGACCGCAGCGGCCGGCAACAGCGACGTGTTGACCATCCAATAGACGGGAAAGATCGAACAGACGATCACGACCAGGGCAGCGGCGTTGAGCAACACTCGACCGGTGCGGCGACGTACGCGAGGGTTCACGAGCGGTCCTCCTTGAGCATCGAGCGAATGTAGTAGGCAGCGATCAGCAGCATGATCACGACGAGAATCACCGAGATCGCACCTCCCGCGCCGAGATCACCAGAGGCCATCGAAACGCTGTAGATATAGACGCCGATCGTGTTGGTGTCAGCGCGTACGCCGCCGATTGTCTGCAGCGCATAGATCTGCGCGAACACCCGAAGATCCCAAATCACCTGCAGAATCAGCAGCACGATCAAAATCGACCGAATGTAGGGCAGTGTCACGAGCCGGAATCGCTGTGCGGGTCCGGCACCGTCGAGTGAGGCAGCTTCGAGCACTTCGTCGGGCACCTGGGTGAGGCCGGCATACGCGGTAAAGGCGACAAATGGGATCGCGCCCCACGTGATGATGATCGCCGCGACGGCAAAGAAACTCAGCGGGTCGATGAGCCAGCTGTGCCCGGTCCAGTCGGTACCCGTGACCTGGGTCAGAAAGTAGTTGACGAGCCCGTACTGAGTATCGAAAATCCAGCCCCACACGATCGTGGCGGTAAGGGCGGGCATCGCCCACGCCAGCAGCAGCGAGATTGAAAGAGCCGTGCGCATGACCGTGCCGAGGCTTTTCATCATGAGCGCGATCAGTACCCCGAGCACCATGGTGGCTGTGACACACGCGAGACACAGCAGGATGCTGCGCGCCAGCACCATCCAGAATTCGCTGTCCGTCAGCACCGCGATGTAGTTGTCGATGCCGATGAACTCAGCCGGCGTGCCAAAGATCTGCGCGCGGCCAAACTCTTGGAACGACATCACGATCATCTGAACGAGCGGCCAGCCGATGAAGACCGCCAGCATGATGATCGCGGGCGCGATCAGAGCAAACGGGGCCAGCGACCGCCGATGTCGTGGTTTTTGGTGAGACTCCGGGGCAGGCGGCGCGGATGCCACGGGCGGCGCGAGCGTGGTCTTGGCCATCGCGCTTCCTTTCGACGGTGGGTCAATAACGGGGCCAGGTGGGGGCACCTCGCGTGTGAACGAGATGCCCCCGCCGCTGGATTAGCCGTTCAGAATTGACTCGATCGTCTCGTCGGCGTCGGCTGCGAGCTGAGCGACGTCACCGCCGTTGGCGATGTTGACGAAGAGGTCTTGCATGACACCCTGCGCTTCGACGTCGGCCCAGTTGGGCGATGCCGGCGTGAGCTTGGCGTTCGCTGCAGCGTCGGCGATTACCGTAGCGAGCTCGGGCGTCGCTGCGGCGACCTTGTCTCCGAGTGATGTTTTGGCCGGAACGAGGCCGGCTTCCGCCAGAATCGTCTGGTACTCGTCGCTCAGCATGATCTTCAGCGCGCTCTTGGCAAGATCGGGGTGAGCCGACTTCGCGGCGATCCCCACGTTCGATCCACCAGCAAAGACCTGAGCGGCTCCGCCGTCCATTCCGGGCAGAGCGTAGTAACCCGTCGTGTCGACAACCGCGGTGTCGTTCTGGTCTTCGTCGGCGACGATCGACCAGTACGCCCAGCTGGGTGCCGAAAGCGTTGCTGCTTGCTCAGTTCGGAAGGGAACCCATGATTCGGTTTCGTCTCCGTCTTTCGCCGCCAGCGAAGCGTTCGTCATGAGATCTTGCACCTGCGAGAGTCCAGCGACCGACTCGTCACTGGACAGCTGCGCATCCCACGTGCCATCAGAATTCTCCACGGCGATCTCGCCGCCGTTCTCCCAGACGAACGGAAGCGCGTTGTACCAGTCCTTGCCGGGGAAGTAGACGCCAGAAACTCCAGGCAGTGCGTCAGCAAGCGTGACACCGTTCGCGACGTAGTCATCGAGCGTCTCGGGTACCGAGACGCCGGCCTCGTCGTACATCGCCGTGTTGTAGAACACAACGCGTGATCCCGAGTAGTAGGGCGCCGCGTACAGTGTGTCGTCCCAACTGCCGATCTCGACAAAACCAGGCAGCAGATCTGAACCGCCAAGATCTTCCTCGATGTCATAGAGGCTCAGCAGCGCGCCGCTCGATGTGAACGCGGGCGCCTGGGTGTTTCCCATCTCGACGACGTCGGGCGAATCGTTGGACGAAAGGCTCGTCGTGAGCTTGTCGACAAGACCCGTCCACTGCTGCTCTTCGATGACCAGTGTGGAGCCGGGGTTCTCGTCTTCGAAGGTGGAAACGAGATAGTCACGAGCATCTTGTGGGGTGTCTGTGCCAACGAGCCAGACACGGATTTCTGCGCCATCAGCGCTGGCGGTGTCGCTGCCAGATCCTGCGCAACCGGCGAGGGTGAGAGCGCTGGCCCCGAGCAGGGCGACGGCTCCGAGGGACTTCTTCATGTGTTGTCCTTCTATTTTCTCTGTGGTGAGGGTGGATGCCGCAGACCTCTTGCCGGCGGCGGCTTGTGGTCCGGTTAAGAGACGCCGAGTCTCGATGACAGGACCATGACGGCAGCACCGCGCAGGACGATGTCCTGGCCCTGAGCCGTCATCCGCACACGCACGCCCTCATGGAACGGAGCGAGCGTTCGGGTGCGGAGGGCCTCGGCGGTAGCCTGCGCAAGCACACCGCCGAGGAGTTCTGGGGGGCCAGAGAGCACAATCTCTGACAGATCGAGGGCACCAACCACGGGTGCCAACGCGATGCCAAGACGTTCGCCTGCGTCACGCAGCAGGCTTTCGCGCTCCGACGCGGATGCCGCGGCAAGCCGCTCTTCAAGGGCCGGCACTGCAAGCCAGGCTTCGAGGCATCCCACCTTGCCGCAGGCACACTGCGGACCGCCGTCGGTGCCGACCGTCACGTGCCCGATCTCGCCGGCGGCGAAGCGGCTTCCGCGCATCGGCTGACCTGCAGCCAGCAAGCCGGAACCAACACCTCGACCGACCTTGACGAGGATGACGTCGTCGCCGGCGCCGCCGAAGGTGTATTCCGCCAGCACAGCAGCGTTCGCGTCGTTCGCGACGATCACGGGGAGATCGAGGGCGCTTTCGAGCACTCCCCGAAGATCGAATCCCACCCAGCCGAGGTTCGGTGCGCGCAGCACGACGCCTGCGTCGTCAATCACACCGGGGGTTCCGACTCCGACGCCGAGCACCGGCGCGTGCGCATCGGCAACAAGCTCACGTGCCAGTGCGACCACCGCAGGAATGACGTCTACTGCCTCGGCTGGCTGAGCAACGTCACGGCGGGCAACGATATCGCCGTCGAGAGTGAGCACGGCACCGATCACACTGTCACTACCCGAGAGGTCGAGTCCGACGATGCGGTGCGCTGCGCGGTCGATATCGACGAGCATCGCGGGCTTTCCCGGCCCCGCGGCTTCTCGCATGCCAATCTCGGCGACGAATCCGTCGGCGATGAGGTCAGCGACGAGATCGGAGATCGTCACACGGGTGAGGCCGGTTTCGCGAGCGAGGTCAGCTCGGCTCTGAGCACCACCGTGATACAGCGTTTGCAGCACGAGCGAGCGGTTGTGCCCGCGCGCCTCACCCGGCAGTACTTTCGTGCCGGAGCGCAAAACCCGGCCGGGGCCGAATGAATGAGTGTGCGATGGGTGCGCGGAATCCAATGTGGAAGAGCCGCGCTGCACTTCCGATGCAGACATGTTTGTTAGTACAACTTACGAACCCTCGCTCCACAAGTGTTTTTACCAATTAGTGCAGACCCTTTACAAACTTGTTACATGGCGTGATCAGCACGGAACGTCATAAAAGCGTGATGGGGAATCGGTTCCTCTGAGGCACATGGTCGCCTACCATAGATCTCACGATCACGCTGAGGGGGTGGTGACGTGACCGACATCGCAACGAAAAACGAAGCGAACAACGGCTCGTCGTCGGATGACGCCGCAACAACAGTCATCGACAACACGATTGTCGAGGGCGACTCTGGCGACGGTGCCGACAAGAACTACGAATGGGCGCCCACCGAACCGGCCCCCAAAAAACGCCACCTTGGATGGTGGATCTCGGGAGCCGCAGCAGTCATTGCGGTAGCAATCGTCGCTTCGTCTCTCGTGCTTATCGCCCCAGGCACCGCAATTGCGGGTGTCTCGGTTGGCTTGATGACGCCCGGTGGCGCAATAGGTGCTGTCAATTCGCGCCTTGCCGAGACCGAAATCGCCATCTCGACTCCGGATGGATCGGCAACGCTCACAGGAGCGGATCTCGGTGCGAGCGTCGACGCCAGCGCCGCGGCTGAAGCAGCGTTCGAGGCCCACCCGATGTGGAATGTCACCGAGTGGTTTGCCGATAGCTCGGCGCCCGACGTCGCGATCGACCCCATCACGGCAGAAGCTGCGCTCACGGCAGCTTTTCCCGACGCTTTCCTGGCACCGGTCAACGCAACGATTTCGTTCGATGCTGATTCCGCGAGCTACGCAGTCACCCCGGCCGTTGAGGGCACAGGGATCGACCTCGACCTCATCCAGAGCACTCTCAAGCAGGCATTCCTCGACGGCTCCACGCGCGTCGAGATCGACGCCACTGTCGTTCCCGTCGATGCGACGTTCACGACGGCCACCGCAGAAGAATCAGTGACGTCTCTTAACGCCATGCTCGACTCGGCAGGCTTCTACGTCGGCGAAGAACGCACTGTTCCTCTCGATCGCGCGCTCGTCGCGTCATGGTTGACCGTCGACACAACCGACGCTGTCGATGCGAGCGATGTCACAGTCACCGCCGATGCGAGCGCGATGGCAGACGTAATCGACTCGCTTCCCAAGGCTGTTGATCGCGACGCCGTGAACGCAACGGTCATCACCAACGAAGCCGGCGACGTGCTGCGGACCGAGACCGAAGGGGTCGCCGGTCGTGCACTCGACTCCACTGACGGAATCGCAGACAGCTACGCCGCCCAGCTCGCGAGCGGGAATTCGGTATACGAACTCCCGGTGACCGAGACCGAGTTCACCACGACTTCGCTTGCCCGCATGCTCGAAGTGAACCTCAGCGAACAGCGCCTCTACGTCAAAGAGAACGGCGTCGTTGTCGACTCGTGGCTGATCTCGAGCGGACTTGAATTCCCCACGCAAACGGGTCGCTACAACATCGGTTGGAAGACGCCGCTCCAGACGATGCGTGGCAACAACGCCGACGGAACGACCTACGAGACCCCGAACATCAAGTCGGTCATGTACTTCAACGGTGATCAGGCATTCCACGGTGTGTACTGGCACAACAACTTCGGCCAGCCCATGAGCCACGGTTGCGTCGGAATGCCCGAGTACCGCGCAGCGCAGATCTACAGCTGGGCACCCGAGGGCGTCGACGTGTGGATTCACAACTAAGCAACAACATCAACACAAACGCCTGAGGGGCGGATGCCACGTGGCATCCGCCCCTCAGGCGTTTCATGACCGCTTAGAGCGCGTCGATGATCTTGTTCAGAGTCGCCGATGGGCGCATGACTGCCTTCACTCGGTCCATGTCGGGGTAGTAGTAACCACCGATGTCGACGGGTGAACCCTGCACAGCGAGAAGCTCGGCGACGATCGCGTCTTCGTTCTCCGTCAGTGCGTCCGCGACAGGAGCGAAGATCGCAGCGAGTGCCGGGTCGGATGTCTGAGCGGCAAGCTCTTTGGCCCAGTACAGGCCAACGTAGAAGTGGCTACCGCGGTTGTCGAGCGAGCCGGGCGCGCGCCCCGGTGACCTGTCGTTTTCGAGATAGGTACCCGTTGCCGCATCGAGCGTGTCGGCAAGCACCTTGGCGTGCGCGTTACCGGTCGTCTCTGCGAGGTGTTCGAGCGACGCCGAGAGAGCAAAGAACTCCCCCAGCGAGTCCCACCGGAGAAAGTCGTCCGACAGGAGCTGCTGCACATGCTTGGGAGCTGAACCACCGGCGCCAGTCTCGAACAAGCCGCCGCCCGCAAGCAGGGGCACGATCGAAAGCATCTTGGCGCTCGTTCCCACTTCCAGAATGGGGAAGAGGTCGGTGAGGTAGTCACGCAGGACGTTTCCGGTGACCGAAATCGTGTCGAGCCCCTCACGCATGCGTCCGAGCGAGTAGAGCGTCGCTTCTGCGGGAGGCAGAACCTTGATCTCGAGGCCGTCGGTGTCGTGATCGGCGAGGTATGTCGTTACCTTGGCGATGAGTTCAGCATCGTGCGAGCGAGTTTCGTCGAGCCAGAAGACGGCCGGTGAACCCGTGGCGCGAGCGCGCGTCACAGCGAGCTTGACCCAGTCGCGCACAGCGACGTCTTTCGTCTGCGTCGCGCGCCAAATGTCGCCCGCCTGAACCGTGTGTTCAAGCAACACGTCACCCGCAGAATTCACCACCTGCACGACGCCGTCAGCGGCGATCTCGAAAGTCTTGTCGTGGCTGCCGTATTCTTCAGCGGCCTGCGCCATGAGACCGACGTTCGGAACCGTACCGATCGTGGCGGGGTCAAGTGGGCCATGAGCGATGACGTCCTCGATCGTGGCTTGGTACACGCCAGCGTAGGAGGAATCGGGGATGACGGCGAGAGTGTCGTCTTCACTGCCGTCCACGCCCCAGAGCTTGCCACCGTTGCGTACCAGCGCCGGCATGGACGCATCGACGATGACGTCAGAAGGCACGTGCAGGTTGGTGATGCCCTTGTCGGAGTTGACATATGACAAGCGGGGTCCGCGCTCGAGGTCGGCGGTGATCGCTGCGGCAATCTTGTCGCCGCCTTCAACCTTTGAGAGCCCCGACAAGATCGAGCCGAGACCGTTGTTGGGGGTGAGCCCGGCGGCGGCGATCGCGTCTCCGTAGGTGGCGAAGACATCCGAGAAGTACGCCTTCACGACGTGACCGAAAATGATGGGGTCGCTGACCTTCATCATTGTGGCCTTGAGGTGCACCGAGTAGAGCACGTCATCGGCGGCAGCGGTCTTGAGCGTCTCGGCAAGGAAAGCATCGAGAGCCGATGCTGACAGGAACGTTGCATCGATGATTTCGCCCGGGAGAACCTTGATGGAGGGCTTCAGCACTGTGACTTCGCCATCCGTCGCGATGTGGTTGACGGTGAGCACATCGTCGCTCGGGGCAACCCAGGACTTCTCATTGGTGCGGAAATCGTCGTGTCCCAGCGTTGCCACACGTGTCTTCGAGCCGCTCGCGAACGCCTTGTTGCGGTGCGGGTGCTTGCGCGCGTAGTTCTTGACCGACAGCGGTGCGCGACGATCGCTGTTTCCCTCGCGAAGCACGGGGTTGACCGCCGAGCCCTTGACGCGGTCGTAGCGAGCGCGGATGTCTTTATCTTCGACAGTCGTGGCGTCGTCCGGGTAGTCAGGAATGTCGAAACCCTGGCTCTGGAGCTCTGCGATGACCGCCTTCAGCTGCGGAATCGAGGCCGAGATGTTCGGCAGCTTGATGATGTTCGCTTCGGGAAGCGTGGCAAGGCCGCCGAGCTCGGCGAGCGCATCGCCGAGCTGCTGCTCAGGCGTCAGGCGTTGCGGGAAGTTCGCGAGGACACGCGCGGCGAGCGAGATATCGCGTGTTTCGATATCGACGCCCGCTTGGCCCGCGAAAGCCTGCACAATCGGCAGGAACGATGCGGTCGCGAGGGCCGGCGCCTCGTCGGTGTGCGTGTAAATGATGGTCGAATCAGGCACGTTTCGTCTCTCCGTACAGCGTCGAGGGTGTAAATCTCACACTATCGCACCGCCCGAAGTATCTCGACGTCAAGATATCTCTAAAACTTTGGCACTGCCGAAACATAGAGTCGCGGGCTAACCTTTGGATATGACCGAGCTTCGACTGGAAGAGCTGTCCGCCTCGACGATCGTTGCCGTCAACAATATGGAGCTAAAGCCCGGGCAGGAACAGTTCCTGGCGCCGGTCAGCTACGGTATTGCCGCAACGGTCGTCAACCCCGTCTCTTCGTGGCAACGCGTCGCTCTCACGGGAGACGACGTCGTGGGCTTCGTGAGCGCAAACTTCGATGCTGATGAACCCGACGAGAACTTCCGCTCCGTGCTTTGGCGCATCAATGTCGACGCTGGCGTGCAGGGAAAAGGCGTCGGCACGTTTCTCATCGAGCAGCTCATCGAAGAAGCACGCACCCGCGGCATGGAATTCGTCACCGTGATTTACGAGGCGGGGCCCGACGGGCCCGAGGTCTTCTTCCACAACGTCGGATTCACCGCCCGCGGCGAAAACGAATACGGCGAGACTGTCGCCGAATATCGCCTGTAGTGGCGGCATCCGGCGACAGTCGGTGACTCGGCCTAGACCAGGGACTGCTTCCACGCAGCATGCAGCTGAGCGAACTTTCCGTCTCCAGCGATCAACGTTGCGGGAACATCATCCTCGATGATGCGCCCGTGCTCCATCACGAGAACGCGGTCAGCGATCGCGACCGTCGACAGGCGGTGCGCGATGATGATGGCCGTGCGGTGCGCGAGAAGAGTCTGCAGAGCATCCTGAATCGCACGTTCCGAGGGAATATCGAGCGATGCTGTCGCCTCATCGAGAATGAGCACAGCCGGGTCTGCGAGGAACGCGCGCGCAAACGAGATGAGTTGACGCTGTCCGGCCGAGACACGGCCACCTCGCTTGTTCACATCGGTGCCGTATCCATCAGGTAGCGCCGAGATGAAGGCATCCGCCCCTACAGCCTTTGCCGCAGCCCGCACTTCATCCATCGTCGCGTCGGGCTTGCCGAGCGCGATGTTGTCGGCGACGGTTCCACTGAAGAGGTACGCCTCCTGCGTCACCATGACGATCGCCCGGCGGAGATCCTTCGGGTGAAGCGCTCGAAGGTCGACGCCATCGAGAGTGATGACGCCGCGCGTGGGGTCGTAGAACCGTGAAATCAGCTTCGCCAGAGTCGACTTTCCCGCACCGGTCGTGCCGACAAGCGCAACTGTCTGCCCGGCCGGAATATCGAGCGAGAAGTCCGGCAAGATCACGCGTCCCTCGCCGTAGCCGAATTGCACATCGTCGAAGCGCACCTGACCGCGGGCTTCCCACAGGTCGATCGGGCGCTCAGGGTCCGGCACACTCAGCTCTTCTTCGAGTACGCCCGACACCTTTTCGAGAGCGGCCGTGGCCGACTGGTAGGAGTTGAGGAACATCGCCACTTCTTGCAGCGGCGAGAAGAAGTTTCGCACGTACAGCACGGCCGCGAGCAGGATGCCGATCTCGATTGCGCCGTCAGCGACGCGAATGCCACCCCACAGCACGATGACAGCGAGCGTCACGGACGAGATCGCCATCAGCGCGGGCTCGAACGTTCCGAACAAGCGGATGGAAGCCATGTTGACCTTGCGATAGTCATCCGAGACTTCACCGAAGTCGCGGTCACCGGCCGGTTCAGTGCGGAACGCCTTAACAGCACGAATACCGGTCATCGTTTCGACGAAGTGCACGATCACCTTGGCGCTCACGACTCGCGAACGCCGGTAGAGCACCTGAGAACGCCCGTAGAACCAACGCATGAGCAGCATGAGCGGAATACCCATCAGGGCCAGCACAACACCGCTCTGCCAGTCAAGGAGAAGCAGTGCGATGAGCGTGAAGCCGCCGTAGAGTACGCCCGATACGAGCTCGTTGAGCCCACCGTCAAGCAACTCACGGATCGAGTCGAGGTCGCTCGTCTGGCGCGAAATGATGCGCCCTGACGTATACGACTCGTGAAACTCGAGGCTCAAACGTTGGGTGTGACGGAACAGCCTGGTGCGAAGCTCCAACATGATCGCCTGAGTGAGGCGTGCCGCGATGATCGCATACCACCCGATGAGAGCCGCACCCCCGATACCGGCGACGAGGTACACGGCAACGACACCGATTGTCGGCATCCAATTGAGATCGTTGATGACAGCGGGAAGCGCGTTGTTCAAGCCGTAAGCGATCAGCGTGGGTCCCGCAACACGCAGCGCCGTCGAGATCACGAGAACGACGGCGGCAAGGATCAGGTGCCCGCGCAGCGGTCCCATGAGCGTGCCGAGCAGGCGAAGAGAGCGCCGACGGATGGTGCGACTTTCTTCGGCGGTGTAGTCAGAGCGGTCTTCGCCGCGGGTGCCGGTGACGTCAGTCATGATGCTGACTCCTCTTCGAGGCTCGAAATGACGTAACGATAGTGGGCGCTGTCGCGCAGCAGCTCGCTGTGGGTGCCGACTGCAGTGATGCGCCCATCTTCGAGAAGTGCAACACGATCGGCGAGCGCGACAGTCGAAGGACGATGCGCGATGATCAGCGCCGTGGTCGACGCCAGTACCCGTCGAAGCCCGACTTCCACGCGGGCTTCGGTATCGACATCGAGTGCGGAAAGTGGGTCATCGAGCACGAGAACAGCGGGTCGTGCTGCGACAGCTCGCGCGAGCGCTAAGCGCTGACGCTGGCCACCCGAGAGACTCATCCCTTCTTCGCCGATGACGGTTTCGACGCCATTCGGTAGCTCATCGACGAAGCTCGCCTGCGCAACATCGAGAGCTTCGTGCATGAGGGCTTCTGCCTCAGGACTGGTCTCATCGAGGTCATCCCGCCCGAGCAACACGTTGTGTCGCACCGACGCCGAAAACAGTGTGGCGTCTTCGAATGCCAGCGCGATATGACGACGCAACTCCTCGAGCCGCAGTTCACGCACATCGATACCGTCGATGAGCACGCGCCCACCAGTGACGTCGTACAGACGCGTCGGAAGGGTCGTCAATGTGGTCTTTCCTGAACCCGTCAGCCCCACGAGAGCCATGGTTTCACCCGGCTCGAGCGTCAAATCAATACCATCGAGCTGATCGCGTGTCCCCTCGGGTGCATCGGCGTAGCGAAAGCGTGCATCTTCGAACACCAGTGCGCCCCGCGGTGTGCTCAGAGTGCTCGGATTCTCGGGATCGACGATCGTGTTTTCAGCGTCGAAGACTTCCATGATGCGGTCCGTCGCGGTGCGGGCATCGAGCAAGAACGAGAAGAGGAATCCAATGGATTCAACCGGCCAACGCAACACAGTTGCCATCGCGAAGAACGCGAACAGCTGCGCCACCGAAATCTCACCCATCTGCACGAGAACGATTCCTGCAGCCAGGCACAGTGCGAACGCAATGTCGGGAAGCAGCACCAGCCAGAACCAGATCTTGCCGACGGCCCGCGCCTTGCGAATCTCTGTTGTCTGCAGCGTCTCTGCCTGACGAACGAACTTCTGCAGAGCGTGACGCCCGCGGCCGAAAGCCTTGAGCACTCGGATGCCGTGAACGCTCTCTTCGACAGAGGTTGCCAGGTCGCCGGCTTGATCCTGGCTCTGACGCGTCAGCATCCCGTACTGCTTCTCGAAGCGGTAGCCGGTGTACCAAAGCGGTGCCGAGCACACCAGGAAGACCGCCCCCAGCACCCAGTGCCACGTGAACAGGATCGCCGAGCCGATCACGATAGTCAGCAGGTTCACCACGAGAAGGATCAGCCCGAAAGCGAGCCACCGGCGCACACTGCTGATGTCCTGCATCATGCGCGAAAGTAACTGCCCGGACTGCCAACGGTCGTGGAACGACACAGGAAGACGCTGGAGGCGTTCGTAAAACTTGGTGCGAAGGCTGTACTCGACCTCGGTCGATGGGCCGAGGACGAACCAGCGGCGGAGCCACACAAGGCCCGCTTCGGCGAGCCCCAGGGCCAGGATGATGCCAGCGCCGAAGGCGATCTGCATGAGGTCGCCGGAACTCACGGGTCCGGCGACGACAGCCTCGAGCACGAGCGGAATAGCGAGCGAAACGATGCTTGCGGCGAAGGCACTTACGGCGCCCCAAATCAGCCGTGGCAACACCGGCCGCGCGAAGGGAAGCAACCGCGCGAGCGCGCGCGGCGTGGAGAGATCAGAAGTAGTCATAGTCCTAGAGAGCGAACGAAGCCAGCGCGAAGCATGGCGGAAAAGGGGCCGGGGCGAAAGCGGCGGCGAAAACGGCGGATGCCGGAGGCTACAAGAAGCAGCTAACCCTGACGGGCGCGGCGAAACGAGGCAATGGGAAGGGTCGGGTTCATGGTGATGATCGCCTGAAACATGGCTTCCCCCTCGGAGTGACAAATATGTACGGTGCCGGAACGAATACCGGCTAGCCCTTCAGAATATGCCTGAGAGTTCGCTGAGCGCAAGCTGCGATCTGTATTCAGTTGGACTCACGTGACAGCAGCGCCTGTTTCACATCAAGGCCCCACGCGAAACCGCCGAGGCTACCGTCAGTGCGCAACACACGGTGGCATGGCACAAAAAGTGCCGGCGCATTGCGAGCGCAAATGGAAGCGGCCGCCCGCACAGCACGGGGCTCCCCCAGTACCGCCGCGAATCCGGTGTACGTCAACGGGCTCCCGAGCGGGATGCTGCGGAGCGCGCGCCACCCGCGCAGCTGGAGTTCAGTGCCATGCTGCGCCACGGGCACGGTGTCGATGGCGAGGAGGTCTCCGTCGTAGTACGCGCGGACTGCGGCCGCGGCATCCGTTTCACCCTCGGTAAGCTGCGCCGGGCGCACCCGCAGCGGGATGCGGCCGAGCACGATTGCGACATCGTCGCTCCAGCCCGAGGCGAGAACTCGCCCCTGGCTGTCGGCGATGAGAGTGAAGGGCCCGTCGGGAGTGTCGAGCGTCTGGACGATTGCGTGTGCGGATTGCTCGTTCATTTCACTGTCTCCTCATTGCTACCTGCACTTACGCAGGCAGATTGCTTCGATTCGGGCGCAGCGGCGGGCTGCACGGACTTATTTCCTGAGTTAGTGCCGACGGCGCGCCACAGGTGAGCGGTCAAGTAGCTTCGCCAGGGCGCAACGCGGGCGGCCCACGCGGTGAGAGGAACGGCCTCGGCGGGAATTCCCACGCGGCCAGCTCCCGCTCGCACCGCGACATCACCAGGGAGAAACACGTCGGGGTCGCCGGTGACCCGCATTCTGACGTAGTCAGCGGTCCACGGGCCTATGCCCGGAAGCGACAGGAGCGCCGCGCGCTGTGCGCCGCTTTCGTCACCGCTCGAGAGTTCGAGTGCGCCGTCGACCACCGATTGCGCCGCTCCTACGATCGCGCGAATGCGAGCTCCCGGCCCACGCAACACATCACCGCCGTGCTCCGCAATCGCCGCCATCGTCGGGAAGAGTCGCTGTAAACCCGCCGTTTCTGGCACGTCATCGCCGAGCACGTCCGCCAGGCGCGTGAGCGCGGTGCGAGCGGCGGGAACGCTGATCTGCTGCCCGACCATTGCCCGGATGAGCATCTCGTGAGGGTCGACGGCTCCCGGAACCCGGATGCCACGGGTCGCCGCCACGAACGGGGCAAGCTCCGAGTAGCTCGACAGCGCCGAATCGATCGCTGCAGGGTCCGCGTCGAGGTCGAACAGTCGCCGCACCCGCGCGACCAGAGCCGGAAGGTCGCCGAGGTGGGTCAGATGCGCTTCGAGGCCCAACCGTTCGCCGTCACGTTGAAGGCGGAACCACGCAGTGCCCTGCGGCAAACGAAGTGTGCGGGCGAACGAGTCGCCTGTTGCCTCTTCGACGCCGGCGACAGCACGAGCGGCCATCCAAGCGAAGAGCCCGTCGAGGTCGATGGGTGCACGATAGGGCAGCGCAAGCGTAATGCGTCCTGGCGCGCGATCTTCGGCGTGCGGGTGCGCGCGGCGACGTCTGCGCACATCCACCGGTGTCATTGCGAACACCTCGCGGATCGTGTCGTTGAACTGACGAACACTTGCGAATCCGGCCGAGAATGCGACATCCGAAACCGGCATATCGGTGCCGACGAGCAACATCCGCGCTGTGTGCGCTCGGTGTGCGCGTGCGAGCGCCAAGGGGCCTGCGCCCAGTTCGGTCGACAACACGCGGACAAGATGCCGAGACGAATACCCGAGCCGCGCGGCAAGACCCGACACCCCCTCCCGCTCCACAACACCATCCGCGATAAACCGCATAGCGCGGCTGGCCACATCACCGCGCGCGTCCCAGAGCGGCGATCCTGGCGCGGCCTCGGGAAGACAGCGCTTGCACGCGCGAAAACCCGCCTCGTGAGCTGCCGCGCTCGTCGCGAAAAAATCCACATTTGCGGGCTTGGGAGTGCGGGCCGGGCAGCTTGGTCGACAGTAAATGCCGGTCGTCCGTACGGCTGTCACAAACTGCCCATCGAACCGCGCGTCGCGTGCGCTGATCGCGCGGTAGCGCTCGTCGAACGTCTGCACCACGGGTATCGATGAGCCGGTCATACTTCTACCTTGACATGCGACGGATGCCACCACTCGCGGTTTTCGGACATCACAGTGGGCCACGGCATCCCGTTCTCACGCGTCGATGGCAACCCCCTTTGGCGACGCTCGCCGCAACGGTAGCGTTGCCCCATGAGTGAACGCGAGTATGACCTGATCGTGATCGGAGCCGGCCCCGTCGGCGAGAACGTTGCCGACCGAGCGCATCAGCGCGGGTTGTCAGCCGTGATTGTTGAAAGCGAACTGGTCGGCGGCGAATGCTCCTACTGGGCGTGCATGCCCTCGAAGGCACTGCTTCGAAGCGGCGCCGCACTTCGGGCCGCGCGCGCTGTCGACGGCGCGAAGCAGGCGGTGACCGGCGACCTCGACATCGCGGGCGTTCTGCGTCGCCGTGACACGATGACGCACGAATGGAATGACTCCTCGCAGGTCGAATGGCTGCAATCAGCGGGGATCGATCTCGTACGTGGTCACGGGCGCATCGTGGACGAACGCCGCATCGAGGTGACAGCCGATGACGGCACGGTCACGCCGCTCGTCGCGCGTCACGCCGTCGTCGTATCGACTGGTTCTGCGGCGCTTCTGCCCGATATTCCCGGCCTTGCCGACATCAAGCCATGGACGAGCCGGGATGCCACATCGGTCCGCCGAGTTCCCGAGTCTCTCGCGATCGTCGGCGGCGGCGTTGTCGCCGCCGAAATGGCCACGGCCTACTCCGAATTCGGCACGAAAGTCACGATGGTGATTCGAGGCGGTCTGCTCTCCGGCATGGAACCTTTCGCCGGCGAACTTGTCGCCGAGTCACTCCGCGAATCGGGCGTTGTCATTCACACAGGTGTCAGCCCGGAACGTGCCGAGCGCGTCGACGGCACCGCCGTGTTGCATCTCACTGATGGCACGACCGTCACCGCAGACGAGGTACTCGTCGCGACCGGCCGCACGCCTCGCACCACCGATCTCGGGCTCGAAAACATCGATCTCGAACCCGGCAGCTGGCTCAGCGTCGACGACACGATGCTCGTTGCCGGAACGAATTGGCTGTACGGCGTGGGCGACGTCAACCATCGTGCGCTTCTGACTCACCAGGGCAAGTACCAGGCCCGTGCCGCGGGCGGCGTCATCGCCGCGCGGGCCCAGGGCTCCGCCGTGGACGATGCACCCTGGGGCGCCCATGTGGCAACGGCCGATCATGCTTCCGTTCCGCAGGTGACCTTCACCGACCCCGAGGCGGCGTCGGTCGGACTCACAGAGAAGGCTGCTCGCGCGGCTGGGTATAGCATCCGGGTCATTGACTATGACCTCGCTTGGATTGCGGGTTCGAGCACCTTCGCTGACGACTACAAAGGCTTCTCGCGCGCGATCATCGATGAAGACCGAGGCGTGCTCATCGGCGCGACGTTTGTCGGCCCCGAGGTCGCGGAACTCTTACACTCAGCGACAATCGCGATTGTCGGCGAGGTGCCCCTGGCCAGGCTCTGGCACGCCGTGCCGTCATACCCGACGGTGAGCGAAGTGTGGCTGCGCTGGCTCGAGGCCTACGGCCGCCCCGCCCAATAGCCCCCGCAGCATTCCCGCATTCCCGCATTCCCGCATTCCCGCCCCCACCCTGCATGTCTCACTTATTCAGCTTTTCGCCGCGCAAAACCTGAATAAGTGAGACATGCGGAACGGGAAAAAGCGGCCGGGGGGGCGATCAGTGGTAGAAGTGACGCTCGCCGGTGAAGAACATGGTCACGCCGGCGGCGCGGGCAGCTTCGATAACCTCGGAGTCGCGCACCGAACCGCCGGGCTGAATGATCGCCGATACTCCCGCGTCGATCAGCACCTGAGGGCCATCGGCGAAGGGGAAGAACGCATCGGATGCCACAACCGAGCCTCTCGCGCGGTCCCCTGCTCGTTCGACAGCAAGTCGGCACGAGTCAACGCGGTTGACCTGTCCCATACCGATGCCCACTGTGGCTGAGCCTTGGGCGAGCACGATTGCGTTGGACTTCACGGCGCGGCACGTCTTCCACGCGAAGATGAGGTTCGTCATCTCGTCGTCGGCGGGGCGTTCCCCAGAAACCAGCTCCCAGTCCTTCGCGACTGACTCGATGTCGTCCGGAAAGCGGTCGGCGTCCTGCAGCAACAGTCCACCCGACACGAGGCGGACGTCCATTGGCTCCTGCCGCCAATCGGTCGGCAACTGCAAGACCCGCAGGTTCTTCTTCAGCTTGAAGACCTCGAGCGCTTCGGGCTCGAAGTCGGGGGCAACGATCACCTCGGTGAAGATGTCGCGCAGGTTCTCAGCCATTTTCAGCGTGACGGTGCGGTTCGCCGCGATCACGCCGCCGAACGCCGACACCGGGTCGCACTCGTGAGCACGCAAGTGAGCACTCGCGATCGGGTCGAGCGCGTTGGGTGCGGCAACGGCGATCCCACACGGGTTCGCATGCTTGATGATGGCGACCGCCGGTTTGATGAGGTCAAACGCGGCGCGAAGCGCGGCATCCGCGTCCACATAGTTGTTGTACGACATCTCCTTGCCCTGCAGCTGCGTGGCCTGCGCGATGCCGTGGCCACCGGTGCGGGTATAGATCGCCGCGCGCTGGTGCGAATTCTCGCCGTAGCGCAAGGTCTCCATACGCTCGGCGCGAATCGTGAGGTGGGTCGGCAGCTCGGTGTCAGTGGCGATGGTGCCTTCGGCAAACCACGTGGCAACGGCCCGGTCGTACCCCGCGGTGTGGTCGAAGGCGCGTGCTGCGAGTTCGCGGCGCTGAGCGAGAGAAGTGCCGCCGTTGCCTGCTGCAGCGATGATGGCGGGGTATGACGCGGGTGAGACAACGATCGCAACGTTTGCGAAGTTCTTCGCCGACGCGCGCACCATCGCGGGGCCTCCGATGTCGATTTGCTCGACGACATCGTCGCCGACGGCCCCAGAAGAAACCGTCTCGACGAACGGGTAGAGATTGACCACAACGAGTTCGAACGCCTCGATACCGAGCTCCGCGAGCTGACGCTCATGGTCTTCAAGGCGAAGGTCGGCGAGGAGCCCAGCGTGAACGCTCGGGTGCAGCGTCTTCACGCGGCCATCGAGCGACTCGGGAAAACCCGTGACAGCCGAGACATCCGTCACCGAAAAACCAGCGTCGCGGATCGTGCTGGCGGTCGAACCGGTGGACACGATCTCGACGCCCGCCGCGGCAAGTGCGCTCGCAAGCGGGATGAGGTCGGTCTTGTCGCTAACCGAGACAAGTGCGCGGCGCACCGGCACGAGGTCGCGTTCGCGGTACAGGGACGGGTCGTGAGCGGGGCCTGCCATGGGTCTCCTCCGTTGGTGGATCAGGAAGCGGATGCCGCGGTGAGTACGAGCTCGCCGGTAGCGATGCGGCGCACGATGTCGATCAAAAGGCGCCTTTCGACGGGCTTGATGCGCTCGTGCAGTGAGTGTTCCGTGTCGTCGGGCTCGATCGCGACGCGCTCTTGCGCGAGGATCGGACCGCTATCGACACCGCTGTCGACGACGATAACGCTGGCACCGGTCTCGGTAGCGCCAGCGTCGAGTGCGTGCCGCACACCGTGGGCGCCGGGGAACTCCGGCAGATACGCGGGGTGAGTGTTGATAATGCGAGGAGTCCAGGCATCGACAACGCCAGCAGGAAGAAGCCGCATGAGTCCACTCAGAACCACCAGGTCGGGCTGCCAGACGTTCAGCTGTGCGGCAAGCTCTTCGCCCCACGCGTCGCGTTCCGAGGCACCACGCCACGGAACAACAAAACTCGGGATGCCGAACTCTTCGGCGTGAGCGAGACCATCGGCCTCACGGTCGGCCCCAATCGCAACGACTCGCGCGGGAAAATCGGGGTGTGCTGCCGCTTCCAGCAGGGCCCTCATGTTGGAGCCGGCGCCGGAGAGAAGAACCGCGACTCTGAGCACCCGGTTAGTCTAGCGGCGACAGCGGCTTGGTCTCGTCGGCGTCACGCGGCGGAGAGTCTGCGGCATCCTGATCGCTCTCAGCGACCGACTCGGCTCGAGCACTGTCTGGAGTGAACGTCGCGCCGTCGAACGGCACGTTGTCGCGCCAGAACGGCGCCACCTCGGCCGGACGCTCCGGCCACTGCGCATCATCAGCGTCGGGAATCGAACGCACACGGCTACGCGGGCGGGGCGAGAGCAACAGGATGCCGCATCCCAGCGCCACTTCGACGCCCACGGCAACGGCAATCGCCCCCGGCGCGGGGCCCACCTCGACCAAGCGGCCGGGACCCAGGGCTCCCGAGGCGAGCGTGGCGCCGAGCGCGATCACCGAGGCTGAGAGCACGGTGATCGCGGCCGTCAGTGCGAGCATCGGTCCGACCGGCTCGCTTGTGGCGTTCGGAGTTGCCGCGACGACCCGTGAACGCACAGCCCACCCGGCGAACGCACCGACTGCGACCGGGAGGAGTGCGAGCAAGAGCAGCCACGAGGAGCTGGTCTCCGGAAGGAGTCCCAGCACCGGGATGCCGGGCACGGCTCCGAGTTGTGTGCCTGCGGGCGACACTGCGGTGCCGGTGCCCACGGCAAAGCCCGGCCCGGCAACAAATGCGAGAGCCCAGATCACGAGTGTCGGCAGGTAGGCAAGCTGAGCGAGCGCGAAGATAACCGCGCCGATCGCATCGAAGTTACCGGCTTGGTAGAGCGAGAGCATCTCTGAGCCGCGCACGATGACCGCAACGACGAGCGCCGTGGCGCCAAGGCCGATGAGGCCCATCACGACGATGGCGGTGCCGCGCGCGGCGAGCCCCGGAACCAGCGACCAGATGCCGGGAAAAGCTTCGACGCGCTCGCGCGCCCGGTCGATGATTCCCGCGTCGTAGTCGGTCCAGCCGGCAACGAGCGCGCCGAGTAAGGAGGGAACCAGATAGAACAGGGCAGGAAACCCGATGGCGGGCCAGAGGCCGACGCTGATGATCGATGTCGTCGAAGTGAGCGCGATTCCCGCGGCAAGCGCCGCGAAAACGAGGGCTCCCACGACCACGCCGGTAACCGATGCGCCAGCGCGCGCTGCACGACGGCCTGAGCGAGCGGCGAAGATCGCCGTGAACACGCCGAATGCGAGCGGCGCCAGGCTGATTGTGAACGAGGCCGCGTCCGTGGGGATTCCCGTGGCGGCCAAGTATGTGTCCGGCAGAGTAATGGCGAGCGGCACTGCGTGCCCGAGCTGCCAGACGCTGGCCGCCGCCGGCCAGAGCGATCCCCAGTCGGGATCACCTATTCCGAAGACCCAAAGCAGTGTCAATGGAGCAAGAATGACAGTTATGCCAACGGCCGCCGCGACGAGTGCGTCGACGGCGGCGAGAAGGGCGACAAGAAGGCGGTACATATGCCTGATCGACCCTACCTACGCAAGACGGCGAGACTTGCTCGCCGCACCGAGAACTCGGTGCGGCTCACGGCAAATCAGGAGTCGAAGGGCTCGAGCACGAAGATGGCAATCTCGCGCTCGGTCTTCTTCTGGTACTCGTTGTAGTCAGGCCATACGGCGACGGCACGCTCCCACCAGAGTGCTCGCTCGTCGCCGGACAATTCGCGAGCCATATAGTCGCGTGTGACAGCGCCGTCTTGGAGCTCGACGTGGGCATGCTTCACAACGTTCCAGTACCAGGCCGGAGCTTCCGGGGCGCCACCTTTAGATGCGACAACGAGGTACTTGCCCTCGTGCTCGACGCGCATCAGGGCCGTCTTTCGCAGACCCCCGGACTTCGCACCGACGCTTGTCAGCACGATGATCGGCACGCCGCGCAATTCGTTCGCTTCGGCACCGTTCGAGGCTTCGTACTGCTCGGCCTGCGTGCGGGCCCACTCGGATGTACTCGGCTTGTATTCCCCTGTCAGCGGCATACCCTCAGCCTAAACCCGCTGCCCTCACATGGTCCTCATCACGCGACCCCTCCGCGAGGGGGCGCAACACGCCGCATAAGCACCCGGCGCCGGGCATCTTTGCGGCGTGTTGCGTCCCCTCGGCAGTGGTTCAGAGCGGGGTCAAAAAGAGAGAGGGGCGGATGCCACGTGGCATCCGCCCCTCTCGGGTGCAGCTTGTTAGAGCGCCGTGATGATCTCGCGCATGAGGTCTGCGGTCTCGCTCGGCGTTTTGCCGACCTTGACGCCCGCGGCCTCGAGGGCTTCTTTCTTGGCCTGAGCGGTACCAGCGGAGCCCGACACGATGGCGCCGGCGTGGCCCATGGTCTTGCCCTCGGGTGCTGTGAAGCCTGCGACGTAACCGACGACGGGCTTCGTGACGTGAGCCTTGATGTAGTCGGCCGCGCGCTCTTCAGCGTCGCCACCGATCTCACCGATCATGACGATCGCCTTGGTCTCGGGGTCGGCTTCGAACGCGGCAAGCGCGTCGATGTGGGTCGTCCCGATGATGGGGTCGCCACCGATACCGATCGCGGTCGAGAATCCGAGGTCGCGCAGTTCGAACATCATCTGGTAGGTCAGGGTGCCCGACTTCGACACGAGGCCGATCGGTCCCTTGCCGGTGATGTTCGCCGGCGTGATGCCCACGAGCGACTCGCCGGGGGTGATGATGCCGGGGCAGTTGGGCCCGATGATGCGGGTCGTGTTGCCCTTGCTCTGGGCGTACGCCCACGCTTCGGCGCTGTCGCCGACGGGTACGCCCTCGGTGATCACGACGAGGAGCGGAATCTCGGCGTCGATGGCTTCGACCATCGCGGCCTTGGTGAAGGCTGCGGGCACGAAAGCGATCGATACGTCAGCACCGGTCTTTTCCATGGCCTCAGCGACAGTGCCGAACACCGGCAACTCGACGGCGTTGCCGTCTTTGTCGGTGTGCGAGACGGCAGTGCCGGCCTTGCGAGCGTTGACGCCGCCGACCACCTGCGTGCCAGCTTTCAGCATGAGGGCCGTGTGCTTGGTGCCTTCGCCGCCAGTGATGCCCTGGACGATGACCTTGGAGTCCTTGTTGAGGAAGATCGACATTTCTACTGTTCCTTATCCGGGTGCGGCGATCAGACGGCGGCGAGCTCGGCAGCCTTGTCGGCTCCCGAGTCCATCGTGTCGGCGAGCGTCACGAGCGGGTGGTTGTAGTCGCGCAGAATCGCGCGGCCTTCGTCGACGCGGTTTCCGTCGAGGCGCACGATGAGGGGCTTGGATGCCGCATCCCCCAGCGTTTCGAGCGCACCCTTGATGCCGTTGGCCACTGCGTCACACGCCGTGATACCACCGAAGACGTTGACGAAAACGCTCTTGACCTGAGGGTCACCGAGGATGACGTCAAGGCCTGCAGCCATGACCTCGGCGGATGCTCCGCCACCGATGTCGAGGAAGTTGGCGGGCTTTACGCCACCGTGTGCCTCGCCGGCGTATGCGACGACGTCAAGGGTAGACATGACGAGGCCTGCACCGTTTCCGATGATTCCGACTTCACCGTCGAGCTTGACGTAGTTGAGGTCGTGCTCCTTGGCCTTCGCCTCGAGCGGGTCGGCGGCATCTTTGTCTTCGAGCGCTTCGTGCTCGGGGTGGCGGAATGCCGCGTTCTCATCGATCGACACCTTGCCATCGAGGGCGATGATGTCGCCTTCAACGGTCTGGACGAGCGGGTTTACCTCAACGAGGGTGGCGTCTTCGCCCTTGTATACGTCGTACAGCTTGACGAAAACGGGTGCGACCTTCGCTGCGAGCTCGTCATCGAATCCGCCGGCTTTGGCGATTTCGAGCGCTTTCGCTTCGTCGATGCCGACCAAGGGGTCGACTTCGATGCGAGCGAGAGCTTCGGGCTTTTCGACAGCGAGCTGCTCAATCTCCATTCCGCCCTCGACGCTCGCAAGCGACAGGTAGGAACGGTTGGCCCGGTCAAGCAGCACCGAGAAGTAGAACTCTTTCTCGATGCGTGCACCACCGGCGACCATCACTCGCTTGACGATGTGGCCTTTAATGTCGAGGCCGAGGATGGCTTTCGCCGCCTCATATGCCTCATCTGGGTTCTTGGCGACCTTTACGCCGCCGGCTTTTCCACGGCCACCGGTTTTCACCTGAGCCTTCACGACGACGACGCCACCGAGCTTTTCGGCGGCAGCTCTCACGTCCTCGGGGGTGTCGGCGATGATGCCGGGGAGAACCGGCACCTCGTATTTTTCAAAAAGGTCTCGTGCCTGGTACTCGTACAGATCCACGTGCAATCCTTCGCTGGGCGAACGGGATGGAGAGACGTTCAACGTCTTGACGTCGAGATATTTTCGACCGTGAATCAGCCTACTACCGGAGTTCGACGCATCCTGACACCGCACACAGGTCTAGGCTGCTGTCGTCATGAGCGAGAACCTTCCATCGTCCCCCGCGCGCACCGATGTCGTTGCCGCAGCCCTTGCGTTATTCGCAGAGCGCGGGTTCGAAGCCACTTCGGTTGATCAGATTGCGCAATCGGCCGGTATTTCACGCTCCACATTTTTCCGCCAGTTCGGCGGAAAAGACGACGTCATATTCGCCGACCACGAGGTACTGCTCACGCAGTTGCGCGAATTTCTCGACTCTCCGCACGAGAATCCGTGGCTCGCGGTGTGTGACGCATGCCTTCACGTCTTCGAGAATTTTGCGGCGGCTCCGGAGCTTGCTCGCCGCCGCTACGCGGTGGTGCGGGGCGTTCCGTCGCTGCGAGATCGCGAGATCACGACGGTATTCCGGTACGAACGCCTCTTCGACGAGTACCTCAGGCGCGCGCTTCCCGGGCTCGACCCGCTCGACTCGGTGAGCTTTGCTGCAGCAGTTACCGCCGTTCACAATCACGTCCTCCGCCGCTTGCTTCGAGGTGAGGATGCCTCGGCAACGGCTCTTCGCGGGGCACTTGCCACAACGAGGGAAAGGTTTGGGGTGGAAGAATCTGCTGCTCTCCCCCGGGATGTCGTCGTCGCGGTATTCCCCCGTTCTATCCCGAAAGCAGAACTCGCCCGCCAATTGCGCGCAAAGCTCGACGACTAGCGCGAAGCAACGCCTGGCACTGAGTTTCACCTGACTCGGCATTGCGGTTCGCTAGAGTGGGCCTACCCCACTCGCAACGGAGCGCCTCATGAGTACTTTCACGCCTCACCCCGGCCAGCGCGTTGAACGCTATGACGTCGATGCGCGGCTCGATACCGACTACTACGCTGTCTTCACCGACGTCGACGGCGAAGACCGTGCTGCATGGGATCGAGCGAAAACCTTCGCCGACGAGATCATTCCCGTTATCGGTGACTACTGGGATCGCGCCGAGTACAACGTCGCATTCGCACGCCGCCTCGGCGAACTCGACCTCTTCGCCGACGGTATCGTGCATGAGGGTCTCACGGAGCTCTCCCCGCTCGCGGCCGGTCTCGTCAATATGGAGGTCTCGCGCGGCGACGGCTCGATGGGCACGATTGTTGCGGTACAGGGCGGTCTCGCGCTCCGCACGCTCGCGCTCTTTGGTAGCGCAGCCCAAAAAGCGCAGTACCTCACAGCGCTGTCGCGTGGCGAAGTACTCGGAGCTTTTGCCCTCACCGAACCCGACCACGGTTCAGATTCCGTCTCGCTCGAAAGCACTGCCACACGCCTTGGCGATGGTTCGTGGACGCTCAACGGTGTCAAAAAGTGGATCGGCAACGGCGCATCGGGCGGCATAACTTTCGTCTGGGCCCGCGTCGACTCCGCCGGCTCCGACGACGACGGTTCGGTTCGTTGTTTCCTCGTGCCGCAAGAGACGCCCGGATACCTCGGCCGACCGATCCTCGGTAAGACATCTCTACGCGCCATTCACCAGGCGCACATCACGCTCACCGATGTACGCCTGCCAGCCGACGCCGTGCTGCCGGGGGCGAAGAGCTTCAAGGACGCCTCGCGGGTTCTGTATGCCACTCGCTCAGGAGTCGCGTGGTCGGCGCTCGGCCACGCGACCGCGTGCTACGAAGTCGCGCTCAGCTACGCCACCCAGCGCGTGCAATTCGGGAAACCCCTGGCGGCGTTTCAGATGGTGCAGGAACGCCTCACACAGATGCTCGATGACCTGACGTCAATGCAGTTGTACTGTCGCCGACTCGCCGACCTGGAGGCATCCGGCGGTCTTCGCCCGACCCAAGCATCGCTCGCGAAGTATCACAACACGCGCACGGCCCGCCGCGTCGCCGCGACGGCGCGGGATTTGCTCGGCGGCAATGGCATCTTGCTCGAGCACCGCATCGCTCGACACATGGCCGATATCGAGTCGATCCATACCTACGAGGGCACGG
Source organism: Microbacterium endophyticum (assembly GCF_011047135.1). Lineage (NCBI taxonomy): Bacteria > Bacillati > Actinomycetota > Actinomycetes > Micrococcales > Microbacteriaceae > Microbacterium > Microbacterium endophyticum. Next base: position 764,649 of record NZ_CP049255.1, read on the forward strand.
AGAGCGTGCAGGCCCTTCTTCTCGGGCGCGACATCACCGGCGTCGGAGCGTTCGCGTAGCAGCGCCTACCCGAGTAGTTGAACGAACGCAAGAGTCGCAGATCTCGCCGTGAGCGAGCTACCTTCTTCTCATGGGATTCTTCCGGCGCGACCACACGTCAAAATCACCGTTGACGCCCGAGGTCGAAATCAGCGCTGACACGCCTCCGGTGTCACTGTGGGCAGACACATTTGGCAAGCTCGCCATCCGTGCCGTGCAGGTGATTGTCGTCTTGATCGTTGCCGCCGGAATCATCTACGGCATCCAGTCGCTCACTCTCGTGACGATCCCGCTCGTGCTCGCCCTCATCTTTGCATCGGCGTTCGCGCCGGTGATGAGCTGGATGCGCAAACACAGTGTGCCATCGCTTCTCGCGACAGCAATCACACTCATAACGATCGTCGTGATCCTCGGCGGGCTGACGTGGCTCGTTGTCTGGGCGGTGGAAAGTCAATGGGACGACCTGTATTCCCAGGCTCAGGCAGGAATACAGGAGCTGATCGCCTGGATCAAGACGCTGCCTATCGCACCCACATCGAGTCAGCTGAACGACTGGGGGAACACCCTCACTGACTTCTTCACGAGTGCCCAGTTCGGTTCCGGCGCGCTCGCTGGAGTGAGCGCGCTCGCAAACTTCGCGACTGGCTTCGTGTTGCTTATCGTCATCCTGTTCTTCTTTTTGAAAGATGGCCCACGCATGTGGGAATTCTTGCAGCGCCCGTTTCACGGAAAGCAAGAAGAGCGCACACAGCGCATCGGCGATAAGACGGTCACCGTGCTCGGCTCTTATGTGCGCGGCACGGCATCCGTTGCGTTCGTGGATGCCATCGGCATCCTGATCGGTCTTTTAATTCTGCAGGTGCCGCTGGCAGTACCACTGGCAGTACTCGTCTTCTTGCTCGCTTTCATCCCCATCGTCGGCGCGACTCTCGCCGGTGCACTCGCCGCCCTCGTGGCCCTTGTCGCGAACGGCTGGGTCAACGCGCTGTTCGTCGTGGGAGTCGTCGTGCTGGTCAACCAGTTGGAGAGCAACTTCTTGCAGCCGGTACTGATGGGGCGCTCGATGAAGCTGCATTCGTTCGTTATCTTGATCGCTCTGACCGCGGGCACCGCGCTCGGAGGCATTGTCGGCGCCGTCTTGGCCGTGCCGATCACAGCCACCGTCTGGGGCATCATTCAGGTATGGGATGGCCCGAATCTGCCGGCACGCTGGGCACGACCGAAGACGCCCACGACGTAGCAGCTGTGGCGTGGCCCTCTTGTGCGAGACGCACGATGGGGGCACGTTAGGAGCGTGAAATACGAGATCCCGGCTCCGATGCTCGCGAAGTCTGTGCCCGCGATCCCCGAAGGCGCGAATTTGAGTTTCGAGCCGAAGTGGGACGGGTTTCGCGTGCTCGCGGCGTTCGACGGTACCGATGTCGAACTCGTCTCGCGCGGCGCGAAGTCGCTGACACGCTATTTTCCCGAACTCGTCGCCGCGCTGCGCCGACTGTTGCCGGGGCCGTGCATTATCGATGGCGAAATCGTAGTTCCGGTCGGTGGCGCTCAGCGGCTCGATTGGGAAGCTCTCAGCCAGCGCATTCACCCCGCGGCCTCGCGGGTGGAACAGCTCGCTGAGCAGACTCCAGCTTCGCTGGTTGCGTTTGATCTCCTGCGCCTCGGGGACCACGAGCTGCTGGCAGAACCGTTTCGCACCCGGCGGTCCGAACTCGTCAGCTTGGTCGCGCGCATGCGGCCGCCGATTCATGTGACCCGTGCCACGAGTGATCCAGCAACAGCTCGACGCTGGTTCGCCGAGTTCGAAGGCGCGGGACTCGACGGCGTCGTTGCCAAAAGTCTTGACGCTCCGTATTCCCCCGGCAAACGCACGATGATGAAGATAAAGCACACCCGAACCGCAGACGTCGTTGCTGTGGGATATCGCATCCACAAGAGCGGTCGGGGACTCGGTTCGCTGCTCGTCGGCCTGTACGACGCGGATGGTCAGATGCGAAACGTCGGTGGCGTCTCTGCTTTCAGCAACGAACGTCGGTTGGAACTCATTACTGAACTCGCCCCCTACGTCGAACGCGACGTCGCGGGAAATCCGACCAGCGGCGAAACTGAGCGATCCCGCTTCACAGGATCGAAAGACGTCTCGTTTGTGCCGTTGCGCCCGGAGCGCGTACTAGAAGTGCGTTACGACCAGCTCGAAGGAGCGCGATTTCGCCACACTGTGCAATTCGATCGGTGGCGACCCGACCGCGATCCCCGCTCGTGCACGTTTTCGCAGCTCGAGCAGGTCGCCGCGTACGACCTTCGGAGCGTGCTCGGCTAAGACGAAGCTTTTGCCCTACTCGGCTGCACCCGGGGTGGCTCACCCGGCATCTTCGGGAAGTCTGGCGGAAACGAAAGCTCACCAAGCCCGGAGTCGACATCACGCTGCCACCACTCGAGCAGTGTGTCGACGCGGCCAGGCAACGCGCTGAATCCGGCCCACGGGTCGCCGATCGTTTCGAGCCGTTCCACAATCGAGCGGACCGTGAACCCGGTCGGATCAAGACCCTCAAGCTCATCCCACGTGATCGGGGTCGACACCGTAGCATCCGGCAGCGCTCTCGGACTGTATGCCCCGGCCATCGTGCGATCACGGTTGGCCTGATTGAAGTCGATGAACACTTTTTGACCGCGCTCCTCTTTCCACCATGCCATCGTCGCGAACTCGGGCACTCGACGCTCAAGCTCTCGTCCGGCCGCGATCACGGCGTGGCGTACGTCAAGAAACTCACACGTCGGCTCGATCGGGCAAAACACGTGGAGACCACGATTGCCGCTGGTTTTGAGCCACGCGTCGAGGCCCGCTTCACGGAGCACGGCGCGAAGCACGAGGGCAACAACCGCGGCATCCGAAATATCGGTACCGGTCTGCGGGTCAAGGTCGATGCGCAACTCGATCGGATGATCCGTGTCGCTCACACGAGAAGCCCACGGGTGAAAGACCACGGTGTTCATTTGTGCAGCCCACACCACTGCAGCGGGCTCACTGAAAAACAGTTGCGGATGCCGTCGCCCGCTGTTGTAGGCCACAGTGACGGTTTCGACAAAGTCGGGCGCGCCTTTGGGTGGGTTCTTCGAGTAGAAACGTTCACCATCGACGCCCGAGGGGAAGCGTTCGAGCGAGACCGGTCGGTAGCCGTTCGCCTCGAGAAACGGCCCCGATACCGCGATGAGGTACTCGGCTAGTTCGTGCTTGGTGATGCCGAGCTTCGGCCAGAGCACACGGTTCGGGCTAGAGAGTGACACTTCCCGGACGCCGTGGGGCCCGGGCACCGAGAGGGTGATGCGCTCCGACGCCATGGGCTCACCCTATGCCCGCCCCTCGCGCGGCGCGAGGGGCAACGTGCGCTTCTTACTCAGACGAAGTGGGCTCGTCGGGTGCTGTGATCTCGAACATTGGCGCAAGTTCGTCGCGTGTAAGACGGATCCAGGGGCCGGCCGGGTTCACGAACACACCCGTGAGCTGGTCATTACCCCGAAGCGCCGTAGCCAGCTGCGCCGCCGTGATCGGCAGGGGCTGATCACCCCGGCCGAGGGCGAGCAACTCCAGCGGGTGTGTGAAGACTTCAAGCGCGCGCGTACCGTCTGCAGCACGGTATTCAGCGATACCGAACTTGCCACCGTCGGTGCGTTTTCCGGCAAGCCACAGCGGCGCTGTGCTCATCGCGCGCGCAACCTCGCGTCCCGTATCGGGAGTGCGGACCGCGGCGAGAAGTTCTTTGATGGTGATGTCGTCGTCGGCCTGCTCGAGAGTGCGCTCCAGCAGTGCTCGCGGCAGCACCGCGGATGCCGGTGACGACGCATGGTCGACGATGAGGCCAGCGAAATCTCCGCTGATCGCGTGCTTCAGCACGTTCAAGACTGGCTGGCCCACGGCCGAGGTCGAGGAGTTACCGTCGGCGCGCACCGCATCTTGAATCGCTGCACCCCCAGAGAATGCGAGAACATACGGCTTGCCGTTGAGCTTCGCTACCGAGAGCGGTAGGTCTTTACCCGCGGCGAGAAGTTCCTTCGCGTCGCCCTGGATACGCAAGAACACATGCCCCTGCAAAAGCTGACGCGCGACATTTAAGAGCTCGGTGGGCTCCGGCGGCTTGCTGACGCCGCTCAAGGCCTGGCGCACGAGCACATTGTCGCGAAGGCCAGGAACTGACTCGGTCGGCGCCGGCGCTTCAGCATCGGGCCGAGATAGCGGCGTCTTCGCGACGTTGTCGGGCAACGCAGGCGGAGTCGGTGCCGAAGATTTACCGTACGTCGACATCGAAATGTTGACCTGCGGCACTACCTCTTCGGGCGCTTGCTGTTCGGCTTCGGTGCTGTTCACCGTCGATTCATCGGCGATAGCCGGGTCTTCGGCGGGAGCAGCGGGCTCATCAGACTTCTTCGGGCGGCGCGAGAACAATGCCATAGCCCCAGAGTAGTCCGTGCCCCATGCGCGGGCTGGTGAGTCAGCCGAGAGGTCTAGAGCTTTTCGATGGGAGCGATCTTGATCAGCAGCTTCTTCGCACCGACAGCTTCAAAACGCACGTGAGCAACACGCTTCGCACCCTCGCCAGTGACAGCGTCGACGTGTCCTTCACCGAAATCGTCGTGACGGATGCGGTCGCCCGATGCCAATTCCATCTCGCCGTTGTCGCGCACTTTGGCGGGCACGCGGTTCGGGAACTTATCGAGTGAGGTCGACCGCGGCGCCAATGCCGGCGGGTCATCGGAACGGCGACCGCCCCACGAGCCCGGCTTTCGCGCGTTGAGAGCACGAGACTGCATTCCACCGCGCGAGTTGACATCGCCCGGAGACTGCCGCCATTCGATAAGTTCCGCCGGAATCTCTTGCAAGAAACGGCTCGGCATCGCGACAGTAACCTCGCCGAACTGTGCCCGGGTCATCGCAAGCGACAAATAAAGCCGCTTGCGGGCGCGGGTGACACCCACGTAGAACAGCCGGCGCTCTTCTGACGGACCGCCCGGTTCGTTCGCCGAGATACGGTGCGGAATGAGGTCTTCTTCGACGCCGGTGAGAAACACGCTGTCGTATTCGAGGCCCTTCGCCGTGTGCATCGTCATGAGCGACACCGAGCCCGAGGTGTCGTCGAGATCGTCTGCTGCCGCCACGAGAGCGACCTCGGTGAGGAAGTCGATGATCGTGCCTTCGGGATTGTTTCTCGCGAACTCCCGGGTCACAGCAACGAGCTCATCGACGTTCTCGAGGCGGGCTTCGTCTTGCGGGTCACGACTCGCGCGCAAAGCGTCGAGGTATCCGCTCTTGTTCAGGAGCAGAGTGAGGCCCTCGGCAACGGCAGTCGGCGGGGCGAGCTCGCCGGTGGCGGGAAGCATGAGAGCAGATGCCTCAACTAAAACCTCGTCGAGGTGCAGCAATGCCTTCTGGATCTTGGGTCCGAAACCCATCGCCGACGGATTCGCCAGCGCATCGCGGAACGACATTTCGTTCTCTTCGGCGTATCGAGCAATGGCCGTTTCGGTCACATCGCCGATACCGCGCTTGGGTTTGTTCAAGATGCGGCGAATCGCCATCTCGTCGACCGGGTTGGCGATGGCGACGAGGTAGGCGAGCGCGTCCTTGATTTCGGCACGTTCGTAGAACTTCGTGCCACCCATGATCTTGTAGGGAACGGCCGAGCGAATGAAAATCTCTTCGAGCGCACGAGACTGCGAGTTGGTGCGGTAGAAAACGGCCATTTCGGAGTACGGCACGTTTTTCCTGTGCAGCACTTCGATCTCATCGGCGACGAACTGCGCCTCATCGTGCTGCGAGTAACCTGTGAAGCCCACGATTTTCTCACCGGCACCGCTGTCGGTCCACAGCTTCTTGTCTTTGCGGTCGAAGTTGTGGCCAATGACGGCGTTCGCTGCCGAGAGAATGTTCTGCGTCGAGCGGTAGTTCTGCTCGAGCAGCACGACCTTCGCGCCTGGGAAATCGCGCTCGAACTCGCTGATGTTGCGGATGTCGGCTCCGCGAAAAGCGTAGATCGACTGGTCGGAATCACCCACGACGGTCAGCGCAGCCCCGGCAGCATCGGCACCGCCTGAGTCTTGCTTCGGCGCCTCGAAAATCATCATGCCGCTGTCGGCATACGGCTCGGGTGCTGCGCCTACGGGCGGACGCGTCAATTCGTGGATGAGTGCGTACTGCGCATGGTTGGTGTCCTGGTATTCGTCGACCAGAATGTGGCGGAACCGCCGACGATAGACATCAGCGACCTGCGGGAACGCACGGAACAAGTAAACCGTCTGGGCGATGAGGTCGTCAAAGTCAAAGGCATTAGCCCGCTGCAGAGCGCGTTGGTAATCGCCGAATATCTCGACGAAAATCCGCTCCGCGGGGTCCGACATGTTGGCTTGCCGCGCGTACGATTCAGCGTCGGCAAGCTCGTTCTTGAGCTTGGAGATGCGGCCTTGCACTGCCGCAGGTGTGAGGCCGAAGGCATCCGCTTCGTGTTCTTTCACAAGGCGCTTCAAAAGTGCGCGCGAATCGCCAGAGTCGTAAATCGTGAAGGCGCTCGTGAAGCCGAACTGCTGCGCCTCACGGCGCAGAATACGTACGCACGCGGAGTGGAACGTCGAGATCCACATGCCGCGAGCGGCTTCGCCCACGAGCTGGCCGACGCGTTCACGCATCTCACCGGCGGCTTTATTGGTGAACGTGATCGCGAGGATCTGGCTTGGCCAGGCTTCACGCGAGCGCAGCAGCGATGCAATACGCCGCGTGAGCACGCTCGTCTTGCCGGAACCGGCACCGGCCACGATGAGCAGCGCCTGTCCGCGATATGTCACCGCTTCGAGCTGGGGCGGATTGAGGCCCGCGAGTAGGTCGTCGTCGGAGCGTTGCGAGGTGTCCCCCACAACGAGGGGTGCGGAGGCGTCTGTCATGGCTCTTCAAGTGTAGGCGGCGGCTCCGACAGCACCGTCGGAGAAGACAACGCCGTCAGAGAAGACGCCGCTCTGTTGCCCAGGCCGTGAGTTCGTAGCGCGACGAGAGCTGCAGTTTGCGCAGCACCGCCGACACGTGCGTCTCGACAGTTTTCGTGGAGATGAAGAGCTCTGCTGCGACTTCTTTATAGGAATAGCCGCGCGCGATGAGACGCATCACTTCTTGCTCGCGCGCAGAAAGTCGGTCGAGTTCATCGGATCCTGTCGCTGTTTCACCGCCTACAGCGCCGAACGCGTCGAGCACGAATCCAGCGAGCCGCGGCGAGAATACGGCGTCTCCGCCGGCGACAGCGAGCGCTGCGCGACTAACTTCGATGCCGGACGAGCCCTTTGTGATGTAGCCACGAGCACCAGCACGAATGACTCGAACCACATCTTCGGCGGCATCCGACACGCTCAATGCGAGAAACTTCGTGTGTGGTGACTGTGGCAGCGCAGCGCGCAGCACTGCTTCACCCCCGGTCGCCACGGTCTCCCCGCCCGCAGATCCGGGCAGGTGCACGTCGAGCAGCACGACATCAGGCTGCGTCTCGACGATCACCCCGATCGCGGAAGCCACGTCGGCGGCTTCGCCCACGACATCGACGGTGACGTCGAGGTCAGCCCGCAAACCCGATCTGAAGATCGAGTGGTCGTCGACGATGACAACTCGGATGCCGCTCACGATGCACCGCTCGAACTCTTGCTGTTGTCGTTCATCGTGCGCAAATGTACATCGACGCCGATGCCACCGCTTCCTGCATGCACGGTCGCTGCGCCGCCGGTACGGCGAATGCGGCCGAGGATCGATTGCCGCACACCCAGACGGTCGTCGGGCACCGCATCGAGATCGAAGCCGGGGCCGCGGTCACGCACGAATACCTCGACGTAGTCGGAAGTGCCTTCGATGTAGACCGAGACTTCTCCGCCGGCGTGGCGCGCGGCGTTGAGCATCGCTTCTCTCGCTGCCGCGGCGAGTTCGCCGCTCGCCCGCTCGGCTGAGGCACCCGTAGAGACGACATCGATGCGCACGGCGAAGTCGATTTCAAGCGCCGCAGCATAGTCCCGCAGATCGGTGGGCAAGTCACTGTCGGCGGGGGCATCGCCGTCGTAGAGCCACGCGCGCAGCTCTCGCTCTTGCGCACGCGCGAGGCGCGCAGCCTCGCTCGATGCGCCCGCGCGGTTTTGAATGAGCGCGAGTGTCTGGAGCACGGAGTCGTGCAGATGAGCCGCCATTTCGCTGCGTTGTTCTTCCCGGATGCGTTTGACTCGTTCGCCGGAGAGTTCCCGGATCTTCTCGATGAACACCGAGGAATAGACGAGCACGACGCCCGCGAGCGCGATGAGCGCACCCGCGAAGGCATACAGCCCGCCCTGCCGGAGCAGTGCCACCTCAACGAGGAAGAGTACTGCGAGTAACGCAGTGACAGTCAGTCGCACAGACAGCACATGTTTTGGGCCGCGGGCGGTATCGGCGCCATCGATGAACGTCGCCCAAATGCCTGCTGCAACGGCTGACGCTGCTGTTACGGCCAGCAGCAGGTTCCAGTCGGCGGTGACTACGAAGCCGATGCCGCCAGCGCCACGGGTAAGCGCCCAGACGACCATTACGAGAAGCCCCGCCGACGCGGCACTGGCGAAAATCCATGCCACCGGCGCTCTGCGAGAAGGCGATCCCGACAACGTCTCGTCCCACTTTGTGAACGCCCAGATCCAGACGTAAAGCAAGATGCCTGCACCCGAAAGCAGCACGAGCGTGACGAAGAGCATGCGTGTCCACGCGACGCTCCATCCCAGGTGGGCGGCAAGGCCCTCGCACGTGCCTGAGATCAGGCACTCTCGCGGACGCCGAAGGGGTGGCCGCGAGATCGGGACAGCTGTGGACATGTGGCCATCCAATCACTCGACGCCGGTCCTAGGGGTGTCCGCGCCCGCACTTCAGGGTGCGGTCAGGGAATCCCCCGATAGCGGCAGCCACCGGGCCGTTGGGAGGATCAGGCTATGAGTGACACCAGCACACCTCCGCCCCCACCCGCGCCGGAACCGCTGCGCCCCTCGCCCCGCGCTCCGCGAAGCGAGCGATTCTTTTCGTGGGTGCGTGGCTTCGGCATCTCTCGCACTGACGGTTGGTTAGGCGGAGTCTGCGCCGGGATCGCGACTCGTATCGGCATCGACCCCGCGATCGTGCGCGGCATCGTCGTTGTCACAGCGCTCTTCGGCTTTCCCATGCTGGTGCTCTACGCAATGGCCTGGGCACTCCTTCCCGATGCCACCGGCACGATTCATCTTCGGGAGTTGATGCGCGGCGGTTTCGACCCGGCGATGGTGGGCATCGGCATCCTGACGCTCGTCGGTCTTATCCCGATTTTTCCGTGGTTCACGATCGTCTTCACGGGTTCGGCCTCATATAGCTGGTTCGACGCCTCTCCGCTGCGCGCACTCGGCACACTTGCCAGCCTCGTCGTACTCGGTGCCATCGTGTATTTCATCGTGCGAGGGTCGCGACGCTCACCATCGCGCACTCGGCCGGCGAAAGAAACATTCGAGACGCACGTCGCGCCGGCATCCGGCACCTCGATGCTCGCCGCACCCGCAGAGCCCCCCGCACCCGCAACCGAATCGGCCGACGACCTCGCTGCATGGCGCACACAACATGAACACTGGCGCATGCAGCACGATCAGTGGCGTCGTGACCAGATCGACGCGGAGCAGGCGGCGCGCGAAGAAGCCCGACGCGAACGAGACGCTGCCGCCACAGCTTTCGCGGCAGAAGCAAACGAACGTCGGCGAATACAACGGTGGGAAAATCCGCGCACAAGTGGCACGTTCCTTGCCATCGCGACAGGCGGGGCACTCGTCATTGGCGCCGCTGTCTCGCTGTGGTCGGCCGCAATCACCCCGGACGGGAGCGATCTTGTGGCAGCCTTCGGACTCTTCGCGGCGGCCCTCACGCTTGCCACGTCGATGGTCGTGGCAGGAGCGCTGCGCCGACGCAGCGGGTTTCTCGCGTTTTTGACAGTCGCGATGCTCTTCTCGGGTGCAATCGCAACAGTTGCGCCCGTCACGATCTCCGAGGTCAATGCGCAAAATCAGTATGTCGACAACACCGTGGGTCCGTGGACGGCTTCTCAAGACAAGGGAAATCTCTCGATCTACGTGTCGGTAGTTGAGCCACGGCCAGCTCCGATCGAGGTGAGCAAACGTGATGGCAGCACGACGATCGAAGTTCAAGAGGGCGTCGAACTCGAACTCGACATGACGCTTGGCAGCGACGTTGTTCTCTCCGGCGACATCGTCGATTACGCGAGCGGTGAGGGCAGAGCGGTCAAGATTCCCGTCGACAGCTCGGCTATCGGCGGGGCGCAGAGGATCAACCGAACCTTCGCCTTCTCTGACGCTGCGGTACAGACCACTCAAGTGCTCACCCTCACGCAGGAAAGCGGAAGCGTGTGGATCACTTTCGCCACCGACGAGGGCGTTCCTCTCACCGATACGACGGTGACTTCCAGCTCCACCGAGACAAAAGCAGCCACTCCCACACCCGAGGTGACACCGTGACCACGACAGAACGTATCGACTTCACTACTCTCCCGACACCCGCCGCCCCGCGCGTTCGATGGGCGGGCATCATCTGGGGGCTCTTCTTCATGGCGTTCTCGATAGCGGCGCTCTGGGCGCTCACGCTCTTGATCGATCCGGCGATGAGAAGCCAGATCGCCGAGTGGACCATCACCATCGATCCGCTCGTGGCGACCGCTATTGTGATCCTCAGTATCGGCGCGCTCATGTTCGTTGCGGGCCTCGCCGGCATCTTCCGACGTGCGCAGCTTCGGCGTTCGCAACACCGGCGCAGCGCGAGTTGAGTTCCGGTGTGTCGCAAAGAACTGTGGGACGTGACGTCATGCGGGGTCACACTCCGTTACACAGCGTGATGTTTCTCGACGCGCTTTCGGCATCCGGCTAACGTGGGGCTATCGCGGCGATCCGGGCGGTCCCGGGCTCCGGCTCATATCCGGTAGCGCTGCGGGTTCGACTCCCGCCGTCGCGTCCACTTGTCGAATGGGCCCTTGCACCTCCCACCCCTGCAGCGTTCAGACGAATCCGCCCGGCTTCGCCCTCCGGGTGCCCGGCAGCTCTGGCCGGGCACCCGCTTGCCCGGCACCTGCTACCTGCTACCTGCTACCTGCTACCTGCTACCTGCTACCTGCTACCTGCACGGCACTCCCCTGCACGAACTCAGGCAGAAGCGCCCGCCCGTGCGCGGCAAGTACCCTGCTACCCCGGTATTGCCTGAATTAGTGCAGAGTGAAGGGCCACACTCCGGAGTGAGTACTGGTCGGGTGCTACAGGATGCGGGTGCTACGCGATGCGGGTGCCCGGCGGCAGATGCCGCGCGGGAGTGCGGGTGCGCCGGTATGCGCCGTAGAGAAGAGCGGCCGCGAGCACAGTCTGCAACCCCATGCCGACGAACCAGCTTGGCACGGTGCTGTCGATCACCTCGCGGTAATCCGGGGAATCCCACTGCGTCGAATCTGGGTTGCAGTCGTCATACGTCGTCTCGAGCTGCGGCGGAATCTGGGCGCTCCGCAGGCTGTACTTGATCTGCCCAAACACATCATCGGGGTAGCCGTTCGGGTCGTACGTGGTGGGCGTCGCGTCGGCAAGAATCACAAACGGATTCGCGGCCAGCGTCCACCAAACGTAGTCAAAACGCGGTGTCTCGTAGGTCGAGGTCTCCCACGATCCGCACTCGAGCGTGCTCGACTCGGTCTCTTGGTAAACGCCGTAGCGATACTCCGAGGTCACGGTCGAACGGATGCTGGCGCCCGCCAATCCGAAGATGATGAGCGTGCCGATCGTCAATGCAGCCACGACAAGGTACGTCGACGTCACGGAAAAGAGGGGCTTCGCGATCAGCCCGCTGAGGCCCACACCGATCGCCGAGACGATTCCGATTTCGAAGATCAGCACGAGCAGCGAGACAACCACTGTCGGAGCATTTACCCCGCCGGCGGCCATCGCAATCAGGAGGAACGGCACACCGACAACGACGAAGGCGAGACCGGTCACCCATGCTGCAAGAAACTTCGCGATGATGATCTCGCCGGTCGTGGCGAGCGTGATCTGCACCGGTGCGAGGGTTGCCGCATCCCGGTCGCCGTTGATCGCATTTCCGCTGAGCGTCGGTGACACCAGGACGACCAGCAACAGCACGATGTAGACGATGGCCGAGTAGATGCCGGGGCCGGAATAGTCCTGCATGCCGAAGACGAGAAACGACAGCACCGTTACGACGATGAGGACTGCCGCGAAGACCCCGAGCAGCACGTACCAGGCAATACTCCGCACACGCTGAGTGAGTTCGAGCGCGATCAAGGTGCAAAGGCGAGCGGCGTTCATCGTGCACCTCCGTTTGCTGCTCCGAGGAAGGTGTGTTCGAGGTCACCGGTCGCCGCGGCGAACTCCGCGACCGGCAGACCCGCGTCGATGAGTGCGCGAAGCGCTGTCACAGCCTCCGTCTCGGACTCGAACGCCAGCAGGATGTCTCGGCGATCTGTGGTGACGGCATTTGCGTCGAGCGCGAGAGCCTCGGCGGTGCGGGTACGCGCTTGGGCGGCATCAAGGCCGGCAACCCGCATCCGCCACGGGCGCGACCTGCGCTGGGCGAGCGCCACATCGTCAGCGGCCATCGTGGCACCCGCAACCATGAAGACAGCGTCATCGACGACTTCTTCGAGCTCATTGAGCACATGGCTGGAAATCAGGATGCAGCGGCCCTCCGCCGCGAGTTCACGCAAGAGCAAGCGCAGGTCGACGCGGGCCTGGGGATCGAGGCCAGATGCAGGCTCATCGAGTAGCAGCACGCGCGGATCGTGCACGAGGGCGCGTGCTAAGCCCAGCCGCTGTTTCTGGCCGCGCGAGAGCACGCGAGCGGGCCGGTCGGCGAGATCGTTCAGGCCCACACGATCCAGCAAGTTGGCCGTGCGCGAAGCGGCTGCGGGGGCGGGCATTCCGTAGAGCCTGCCGGTCACGCGCACGATTTCGCGCGGGGTGAGCGAGCCCCATGCGCCCAGCGCATCGGGCATCCAGCCGAGCGCACCGCGCGCCGCCTGCGGGTCTTCGAGGGGGTCGACGCCGTCGATGCGGATTTCGCCCGCATCGGGAGCGAGAAGGGAGGCGAGCATCAGCAGAAGCGTGGTTTTGCCTGCACCGTTCGGCCCAACGAGGCCCGTGATCCGGCCAAAATCGGCCTGGAGCGTTGCTCCTTTGACTGCCGTTACGGGTCCGAACGAGCGGCGAACATCTTGAACGACAATGCCGGGTGAAGCCATGAACTCCACCCTATGGGTCAGCTACGAGGTCCGAAAGATAAATTCTTGCGACCGCGGCGCGAATCACGAGGCGAAGAATGACACCGCGAGATCCGGCTGGTCGGCAAAAACGCCGTCGAGCTTGGCGTCTTTGAGCACAGCCCATTCGGACCGCCAATCGCCGTGAGCTGCAGCATCCGATCCGCGGCGATACTGCCGGAGCAAGAACGTATTCTCTGGGCGGCATGTCCAGGTGAAAACCTTCAAGCCACGCTCGCGCGCTTGCGATACCACGGCGGAGGGACCCGTGGCGTGCCCTAACACATCGGGCGCGAGAATCAACCGCTTGTTGAGGCTGATGCCGTCGACTTCGCTCGCGAGACGGTCGAGCCCGGCTCCGCTCAGCGCCGCTGAATACTTTGCGGCCTTCGATCCATCGCGCGCGATGAGGTCGAATGGAGCACCTTTGGCCTCTACGAGGTACACGTACGTTGCGACGAGGCCCGCGCTCTTCAGTTCGTTGAGCACACTCTGCTCGAATGACTCGATCACGAGTCCCCGGTCACCCCCGGCCCAGCCGGCATCGCGCAGTTCGGTGGCGACCAACTCAGCCATGTTCCAGCCGAGCGAGCCGAAGTAGGTCGGGTGTTTGAGTTCGACGACTACGCCGATCTGCGTCTCTGATCGAGCGGATGCCGCATCGACAAGAGCGAGCAGTTCGTCGAGACGAAGTATTGGCTGCTGCCGGTCGAATCGCGCGCTGCCGGGGCGCAGCTCAGGCAACCGTTCACGCGCCCCGAGGCGCGACAGCTCTTCCCAGGTGAAGTCTTCGGTGAACCATCCCGTGACTTCTTCTCCGTCGATCAGCTTTGACGTTCGGCGATCGGAAAACTCGGGACGCTCGGCAACGTCGGTCGTCGTTGATATCTCGTTTTCGTGACGCACAACGAGCACACCATCGCGCGTGATGACCACGTCGGGTTCGACAGCCCCAGCGCCCAACTCAATTGCGAGTTCGTAGGACGCCCTCGTGTGCTCGGGTCGATAGCCCGGCGCTCCTCGATGTCCGATGATGAGCGGAGGAGTATGCGACACCCTTTCAGGCTAGCCCGGAGTACCTCCTCGCAAGCTCCGGTCGAGCGCCTTCAACGCACGCTCAAAGAGCACTCACAGGCCCGTTCGGTTGCCGTGTCTGTCGTGTTCGATATCGTTGATCTACAGCACCTTGCTGTCACAGACGTAACGGGAGTGTGAGCCGAGCAATGGCCTCGACGAATCCTGCATTCAACAACTCCGCCTTCCAGGATCCGAAGGCGGTCAGAACGTACCCGGGTGGCGCGAACGCTGCTCGACTGGGTGGCGCTAACGCGCAGGCCGGCACGACGGATGCCGCAACCCAGGCCCGCCTCGAAGGCATGTATGCCGCGCCCACCGCCGGCGCTATCGAGACCGACCGTATGACGGTCGAAGACACCGTCATCAAGACGATCGGCCTCTTCGCGATTCTTCTCGCGACAGCAGTTGTCGGCTGGGTCTGGTCGATGTCGAGCGTTCAGGTCGCCGGCGACATGCCCTCCATGGTGCCGTGGATCATTGGCGCTCTCGGTGGATTCGTGCTCGCCATGGTGATCATCTTCACTTCGCGCAAGAAGGTGCGCCCGCCGCTCATCTTCGCGTACGCAGCTTTTGAAGGTCTGTTCGTAGGCGCGATCTCGGCATTCTTCGAGTACATCTACCCCGGCATCGTGGTTCAGGCCACGATCGCCACGCTCTGTGTTGTCGGCGTCACGCTCGCCCTGTTTGCGAGCGGCAAGATCCGCGCCTCGAAGAAGGCCACCAAGGTCTTCATGATCGCGATGATCGGTTACCTCGTGTTCGGCGTCGTCAACATCCTGCTGATGATGTTCAACGTACCGATGGCAGGTGGCGCGTTCGGCCTCTACAGCATGAAGATTTTCGGGATTCCGATGGGGCTCATCATCGGTGTGCTCGTCGTCATCATGGCGGCGTACTCGCTCGTGCTTGACTTCGACTCGATCCAACAGGGTGTAAAAAACCGTGCACCGCGCGTCTACGCGTGGATGGGTGCTTTCGGCATCATGGTGACGGTCGTCTGGCTCTACCTCGAGATCCTCCGCATGATCGCGATTCTTCGCGGCAGCAACTAGCTCTCGCAGTCCACGACGAGAAGGGGTCGCCTACGGGCGGCCCCTTCTTCGTTTTGTGCGTCAGGGGGTCGGCGGCTTGTGTCAGGATCGAGGGATGAGCACGCTCGACACACCCCTCGCTTTGGCCATCGACATCGGCGGCACGAAGGTGGATGCCGCCCTTGTCGATACCGACGGTGTCGTGCAGCGCGCTTCGGTATCTCGCCGCCCTACGGGTCGCGCATCATCACGTGACGAGATCGCCCGGGCGATTCGGGATGCCGCGGCATCCGCTCTCTCACATCTGCCCGCGTCTCACACCGTATCTGGCATCGGTGTCGGTTCGGCTGGCCCGGTTGATCTCCCCCACGGGAGTATTTCACCGCTCAATTTGCCTACCGCGCACGGGCTGGTGATTGCCGACGTTCTTGCGGGCCTCGTCGCTGACGCTCCCGTCACTCTTGCGCTCGATGGCACCTGTATTGCGCTCGCAGAACACTCACGCGGCGCCCTGGTCGGGTGTAAAACAGCGCTTGCGATGGTTGTATCCACCGGGGTCGGCGGGGGCTTCATCGCGCACGGCCGGGCTGTCACCGGCACGAGTGGAAATGCCGGGCATATCGGGCAGATCCGTGTGCGCACTCTCGACGCCAGCGACCCCGCCGCGTCCAGCCTCGAAGCGATAGCTGCCGGACCCGGCACAGTCGCATGGGCGCGTACACAGGGCTGGCAGGGCACAACGGGCGAAGAGCTCGGTAAGGCGTATCGAGCGGGAGACGAGATTGCGCGCAGCGCCGTAATTCGGTCAGCCACCGCGGTGGGCGAAGCGATCGCGACAGCTGCGACCCTCTACGACCTCGAGGCCGTCGCGGTAGCCGGAGGCTTTGTGCAGGTCGCCGACGACTACCTCGATCACGTCCGCGCTTCAGCTCACAGTGCGGCGCTGCATCCGTATGCCCGCGCTGTACGCATCAGCCCGTCAGCGCTCGACGGCGATGGACCGCTCATCGGCGCTGCAGCCCTCGTGTGGCAGGGAATCTAGTTCGCCATCGAGCAGTTCCCCTGCCCGCCGGAGGCACAGGCAGCAGGTCACACCCGGCCGAGCACGGCCGAAATGACCTGACCGAAGGCATTCATGGATGCCGCGGCATCCCGCCTCGCAGCAGCACGCTGAGCCAGCAACGACAGTTCCGCGCGCAGCTCGCGTCGGGCGAGCACGCTCTGAAGCGCCCCGGTGAGCGCGGCCAGATCGCCCGACGGCACAAGGACTCCGCCACCATCTGCGAGCGCATCTGCCGGGCCGTACGGTGCGTCGTACGCCACCACCGGAACACCGTGCGAAAGCGCTTCGAGCAGTACAAGACCCTGGCCCTCGTTTTCGCTCGTGAAGAGGAACGCATCGGCGCCTCCCCATGCCTCCTCCGGGGTCGACGAATGGCCATGCCAGGTCACGGCGCCAGTGATTCCCAACTCTCCAGCTAGGTCACTGAGCGCGTCGAGCGAGCCGCCCGCGCCGTACACCTCGAGGTGCGCGTGCGGCACTCCTTCCCGCACTCGCGCGAGAGCATGAAGGGCATGGTCGATGCGCTTTCGAGGAATCAACGAGTTGAGCATGACAATGCGCCCCGGAACCGGCTCCGCCGGCGCGGTCACGGCGGGTGCGGGGTGCGGAACGACAAAAGAACGGATGCCGTCGCCCACACGCCGTTGCACATCACGCTGCTGCGCCGCGGTCAGCCATAGCACGGCGTCGAACCGATCAGCGACGGCAAACCACCGCTGCCAAGCCGGGTCGATGGGCGAGTCCCACGAGAACGGTGCGCGCACGTGGGCTGCGTGCGTGGTGTGCACAACAGGAATCCCGATGCCCGCGGCAAGGAGTTCACCGATCTGGCGTGCTTCACACACCACGACCGATTCGAGTCCAGTGCGGGCCTTCTCCGAAGCAGCAACGCTGGCGATCCATGCCCGGTAAAGACCGCCATAGCCGCGAAGCCATCCGATGGGCGCGGTGCCAGCGGCATCCCATACCCGCACTGGCGCGTCGGTGAGGTGCCACTCGGACCCGCCGATGCCGTAGGGAATCTCGAGCACAGTGCGGCCGAGGCCGTCGGTGATCGCACGATACGGAACGTCGTCAGCCGCGGGCACCGGTAACGCTTCTGCGGCCGCTCGTGCCCAGTCTGCGTCGACTCGCACGTCGTCGAAGAGGTTTCGAAGGCGCGTGTCATCGTTCAGAATTCCACGTCGCGTCCACTCTGCGCGATGCGCATCGTGTGTGGCGCGCTCCCCCGGATCTACTGTGAGCAGCAGGGGTGATGGCCCATCCGTCGCTGCCGCAATATCGCGGGCGCGACGGGTCACCGAAACCGTGAAGCCGCCGTCGAGGTCCGGCACCAGCCGGCTTGCAACGATCAGATAGTTTGCGGCCGGAACGGCGGCGTCACTCATGCGCCGGGGCCGCCGAAACGATTCGAAACACGGGAAAGCCCGGCGCGATTTCGTGGAGCCGCTCCTCGGGTGAGTGCGCATCGACGCCCTCGAAGAAACGGCCCACCTCCCACGCCCAAGCCTTCAAATACGCCCGCAAAATTGGTGGCTTTTCGGCGTCGTCTACTTCGATCGCCGAAAACCGTTCCACGCGACGGCCGTGGCGCAATTCTCCCGTCCCGGCCGCTCGCAGATTGCGCACCCACTGCGCATTTCCGCGAGGCGCCACGAGGTAACGCGTCCCACCCACCCGCAAGGGGTTGACGGGGGTAGTACGCCACTCACCACTCGACCGACCGCGAACTGCGAGCACACGAGAACCAGCGAGCGGTATGCCGATGCGAGTCAGCCAACCGACGACCCCGTTGAAAGCGGCATCTGCACGGCCAGGCCGGATGAATCTCGAATCGCTCATGTCGTCATCCTCCCGCACCGACCATCAACTTACGAGGCTGAGTGCCTCACTCCCACTCGATGGTCCCCGGGGGCTTCGATGTCACGTCGAGTACGACGCGGTTGACGTCACGCACCTCGTTGGTGATGCGGTTCGAGATCTTAGAAAGCACGTCATACGGCAGACGCGTCCAGTCGGCAGTCATGGCATCTTCACTCGATACCGGGCGAAGAACGATCGGGTGCCCGTACGTGCGACCGTCACCCTGCACGCCGACCGAACGAACGTCAGCGAGCAGCACGACGGGGCACTGCCAGATTTCGTTGTCGAGGCCAGCAGCAGTCAGCTCGGCGCGGGCGATCGCGTCGGCATCACGCAGGATTTCGAGGCGGTCAGCGGTAACCTCACCGACGATCCGGATGCCAAGACCCGGCCCCGGAAAGGGCTGGCGACCCACGATTGCTTCCGGAAGACCCAGGTCACGACCGATCTGGCGCACCTCGTCTTTGAAGAGAGTGCGCAGCGGCTCGACGAGCTCGAACTGCAGGTCTTCGGGAAGACCACCCACGTTGTGGTGGCTCTTGATGTTGGCCGCGCCTGTTCCCCCACCCGACTCGACGACGTCGGGGTAGAGCGTGCCCTGCACGAGGAAACGGATGGGTTCGCCGTCTTCTTTTGCTTCGGCGACCAGCTCCAGTTGAGCGGCTTCGAACGAGCGGATGAATTCGCGCCCGATGATCTTGCGCTTCTGCTCGGGGTCGCTCACGCCTTCGAGGGCAGTGAGAAACTGCTCGCGTGCATCGATCGTGATGAGGCGGACGCCAGTCGATGCGACGTAGTCGTTCTCGACCTGCTCGCGCTCGCCCTTACGGAGCAGCCCGTGGTCGACGAAAATCGCCGTGAGCTGGTCTCCCACCGCCTCGTGCACGAGGGCGGTCGACACGGCCGAGTCGACGCCGCCCGACAGCGCTGAGATGACTCTCGCGTTGCCGATCTGCGCGCGAATACGCTCGACCTGCTCAGCGATGACATTGCCGCTGTTCCAGTCAGCGGGGATGCCCGCTGCATCATGCAAGAAGTTCTCGAGAACGCCCTGACCGTAGTCTGAGTGCTTCACTTCAGGATGCCACTGCACCCCATACATCTTGCGGCTGTCGCTCGCGAAAGCTGCCACCGGGGTGGCGCCCGTGCGCGCGAGCACATCGAAGCCCGCGGGGGCCTGCGAGACGAGGTCGCCGTGGCTCATCCAGACGTTCTGCTCAGCGGGCTGGCCGGAAAGCAGCACACTGTCGGTGACGATCGTGGCATCCGTCGCACCGTATTCACGCAAACCGGTGTTTGCGACTTCGCCGCCGAGGGCCTGCGCCATCACCTGGAAGCCGTAGCAAATGCCGAGGGTGGGAACACCGAGTTCGAACACACCGACGTCGAGGGTGGGTGCACCCGGTTCGTACACGGAGGAGGGTCCGCCCGAAAGGATGATTCCCACCGGCGCTTTAGCCGCAATTTCTGCCGCAGTGGCCGTGTGCGGCACGATCTCGCTGTAGACGCCTGCTTCGCGGACGCGCCGCGCAATCAGCTGAGCGTACTGTGCGCCGAAGTCGACGACGAGAACGGGTCGCTGACTTGTCGAGTTCTGTTCGGTCACCGGGTGCTCTCTGTTGAAATGACAGGGTCGGATGCTGCGGCCGCTTCACGGGTCGCGAGGTAATTTTTGATGTCGCGCGCAACGATCGCTTCCATCACGAAGGACAGGAAAGGAACGACACCGCCGGCGGCGAGGATCAAGAACCGCCACAGCGACCAGCGCATGAGGCTCCAAATCCGGAAGCACGCGAAGAGGTACACGACGTAGAACCAGCCGTGCACGATCAGGATGCCGAGCGAGAGGTTCACACCATCACCTGTTGAGACGAGTTCCCCGTCGATGCCGGGGATGACGGGCGCGAGCCAAAGGAACCCACCCGAGCCACCGGCGAAAACTTCCACGCGCAGCGGGGTGTACTTCAGGATCATCTCGGTGACGAGCAGCAGCAGGCCGATACCGGTGATGACCGAGCAGATCTGGTAGAACTTCAGCGCGCTGCGAATCGCCGGAAACGAGGCGAGTTTGGGGGCAGCCATGTCGTCCATCCTACCCGCGACCACGGCACTGCCCGGGCCGTCGACCTAGGCGCTCTCGGCCTCTTCGAGGTCTTCGACTTCTTTCTCCCACGCGTCTTTCGCGAGGCGATACCAGAGGTAGAAAGCAAAGCCCGCAAACACAGCCCACTCGACCGCGTAGAAGATGTTCAGCCAGTTGACGCTGGATCCCTGATCGGGTGCCGGAGATGAGATGTCGGTCAGGTCGCCCAGCGGCTCGTCCAGCGTGAAATACGGTCGGTAAACGTCGAGGTCGGCTACATCGTGCCAACGCCCGAGCAGCACGGCAGGAGACATCCGTTCCATCACCTGCGGGTCATCTGCCGGTGGCAACAATTGCCCCTCATCGGAAATGATGCGTCCGGTGAAGTCAGCAATCGCGTTCGGGTTCGCGGCCGCCTCGGCGGAGAGCGCGGATGCCGCATCCTCAGCTTCTTGGAGCGTTTCCGCCCACCCGACCGCCGCCGCGATAGACACCGGCTGGTCGACGAGTCCGGTGGTTTCTTCGGTGAGTCTCAGCTGACCGGTCACCCAATATCCCTCGGCACCATCGTTGTAGCGCGACGATACGACGAGAAAATCTTCGGGAATCCACGAACCTGATACCGCAACGCGCTGACCAACGAGCGGCTCGGGAAGATACTCACCCGGCTGCACGACTTCGTCGATGGGGAGCACCTGTTCGGTGGCCCCCTCTTCGCGCGGGTTGACGTCGATCGCGCGCGAAAGCTGCCACTGCCCTAACCACGCGAAAATGCCCGCGACAACCAGGCACAGCACGAGCATTCCGATCCAGCGTGCGCGCAGCATCACTTCGCGCAGCGTCGGCGGAAATACCTCAGACTCGGTAATGGTCATGCAGCACTCACAAGTCGTAGGGCGCTACGACCACGTCGACCCGCTGAAACTCTTTGAGATCGGAGTACCCGGTGGTTGCCATCGACTTGCGGAGCGCACCAATGAGGTTCGCCGTCCCATCTGCCACGGGAGCCGGTCCGTACAGCACGGCTTCGAGTGTTCCGACACGGTCGACCTTCACGCGGTGCCCGCGGGGAAGCTTGGGGTGGTGGGCCTCGGGACCCCAGTGGTAGCCCTGGCCCGGCGCGTCGGTGGCTCGCGCCAGCGCGACGCCGAGCATGACGGCATCGGCGCCCATAGCGAGCGCCTTCACGATGTCACCCGATGTCCCAACGCCGCCATCAGCGATGACGTGCACGTAGCGTCCGCCCGACTCATCGAGGTAGTCACGGCGAGCACCCGCGACCTCGGCGACAGCCGTTGCCATGGGCGCGTGCAGACCGAGAACAGCGCGTGTTGTCGACGCGGCTCCCCCGCCGAACCCGACGAGCACACCGGCGGCACCCGTCCGCATGAGGTGCAGAGCCGCGGTGTAGGTTGCAGCACCACCTACGATGACCGGAACGTCGAGGTCG
The DNA here is from genome assembly GCF_011047135.1 of Microbacterium endophyticum. Classification (NCBI taxonomy): domain Bacteria; kingdom Bacillati; phylum Actinomycetota; class Actinomycetes; order Micrococcales; family Microbacteriaceae; genus Microbacterium; species Microbacterium endophyticum. The sequence goes on from NZ_CP049255.1 coordinate 786,571, forward strand.
TAGATGAACTTCTTGAGGTTGAGAGGTGCATGCACGGATGACACGTGCTCAGCCGAAACCGTCGTGCCCCGAATGACGAAGAGGTCGACACCGGCAGCCACCACGGTCTCGTACAGATCCTGTGTGCGCTGAGGCGTCAACGCCCCCGCAACGGTAACGCCGGCAGCGCGAATCTCGGCGAGACGGTCGCGGACAAGCTCAGGTTTGATCGGTTCGGAGTAAAGCTCCTGCATCCGTCTCGTCGCTTCGGTGTCGGGTAGCGAAGCAATCTCGGCAAGGAGCGGCTCTGGGTCGTCATAGCGCGTCCAGAGACCTTCGAGATCAAGCACCCCGAGTCCGCCGAGTTGACCGAGCATGATCGCTGTCTTTGGGCTCACAACGGAGTCCATCGGCGCACCGAGCACCGGGATGTCGAACTGGAACGCGTCAATCGTCCACGCCGTCGACACGTCTTCGGGGTTGCGGGTACGCCTTGAGGGCACCACCGCGAGGTCGTCGAACGTGTATGCCCGCCGAGCGCGCTTGGCGCGGCCGATTTCGATCTCCATGTTCACCCTTCCAGCCTAGCCGCCACCGGCATCCGCCCTCGCGTCCACGCTCTCCGACGGAAATCTCCCCCCGCCGAGGGGTCACAACACGCCGCATGCGATCACCGCGAGCGGTTTCATTGCGGCGTGTTGCGACCCCTCGCGGGTAGGTAAAGAGGGTCGCTCCGCGGGGACGAGGCGGGCGGGGGGCGGTTTAGCGCTTGTAGTTCGGGGCCTCGACGACGATCTGCACGTCGTGCGGGTGTGACTCTTTGAGACCCGCCGACGTAATACGAACGAACTTGCCCTTCGCCTTCAGCTCTTCGATCGTGCGGGCGCCGACGTAAAACATCGACTGGCGCAGGCCGCCAACCAACTGGTACGCGACGGCACCGACCGGTCCGCGGTAAGCGACCTGACCCTCGATGCCCTCGGGAATGAGCTTGTCGTCGGTGGGGACGTCGGCCTGGAAGTAGCGGTCCTTGGAGTACGACGTCTTTTTGCCGCGCGTCTGGAGAGCGCCAAGCGAACCCATGCCGCGGTACTGCTTGAACTGCTTACCACCCTGGAACACGATCTCCCCCGGTGACTCGTCTGTTCCAGCAAGCAACGACCCGAGCATGACAGCGTCGGCACCGGCGACGAGGGCCTTGGCGATGTCGCCCGAATACTGCAGGCCGCCGTCGGCGATGATCGGGATTCCTGCCTCACGCGCGGCGAGGGATGCCTCATACACGGCAGTCACCTGGGGCACACCGACGCCCGCAACGACGCGAGTCGTGCAGATAGAGCCGGGGCCCACGCCAACCTTGACAGCATCCACACCCGCATCGATGAGCGCTTGAGCACCCTCACGGGTGGCGACGTTTCCACCGATGACATCGATGTGATCGAAAGACTCGTCAGCCTTGATACGGCACACGATATCGATGACACCGGCAGACTGACCGTTGGCAGTGTCAACGACGAGCACGTCGACTCCCGCGTCTCGCAGCGCTTCAGCGCGCTGCCACGCGTCACCGAAGAAACCAATAGCAGCACCGACACGCAGGCGCCCCACGTCGTCTTTTGTCGCGAGCGGGTACTTTTCGCTCTTGTCGAAGTCTTTGATCGTGATGAGGCCTGCAAGCTTGCCGTCATCGTCGAGGAGCGGGAGCTTCTCGACGCGGTGTTTGGCGAATGTGGCGATGACGTCGTTGGCTCCGATGCCGACTTTTCCTGTCACGAGACCTTCGCTCGTCATGACGTCTTTCACGAGAGTCGACTGACGTTCGAAGCCCGACACGAAGCGCATATCGCGATTGGTCACGATGCCCAGAAGGTGCCCCTCATCATCGACGACGGGAAGGCCTGAGATGCGGTATGTCGCGCAGAGGTCGTTAACCTCTTCGATCGTCGCGTCCGGTGTTGTCGTGATGGGGTCGGAGATCATGCCCGACTCGCTGCGCTTCACCCGGTCAACCATGGCTGCCTGATCGGCAATGGAGAGGTTCCGGTGAATGATGCCCAACCCGCCCTCGCGAGCAATAGCGATTGCCATCCTCGCCTCGGTGACGGTGTCCATCGCGCTCGAAATCAGAGGGGTTGCCACAGTGATGCGGCGCGTCACCCGCGAAGAGGTGTCAGCCTCACTGGGAATGACGTCAGTGTGGCCCGGCAACAACAGCACGTCGTCATAGGTCAGCCCGACGAAACCGAAGGGGTCGTGGTGCTCCATAATTCTCCTTCTGCCAGCGCGCTGACGTTTTTGACGGCAACGAGGGTCCGCCGCAAAAAAACCGACGTGCTAATTCTAAGCGCCTGCGACGCGTGTTAATTCCCGAGTTAGCCGCGTCTTTTCGGGGTACCCGGCCGGTCTTTTAGAACTCAGTCCAATATCGATTCCACAATCGGTGGCAGCGGTTCCACGACGGAAACACCGCGGACACATTACGCTCATACTGTTTTCGTCAAAGTCGACGAAAACCGTCGCTAAACGGTGGCCGAGCCACCTGGAGGATCAGTGAGGCCCACGACAACCGCGCATCGCCTTTGGCGACGCCCAGTTATGACAGCGCTCTTTGGCGTCGTCGCCGCGATATTGCTTGCACTCCTCGCGCTCCCATCGACCGCGATGGCAGCAGAAGATGACCCGTATCGCATCAGCGGCAACGTTCAACTCGACGGCGAGCCTCTTGAAGGCGTCGCTCTTACCATCGACGGCCCAGGGGGTGCGCAAGAAGTCGAGACCGATGAAAACGGTCAATGGTCGGTCCAGGTTCCGGATCGGGGCGAGACGTACTCTGTCGTCCTCGATGAGGACACCCTGCCTGAGGGCATAGCTGTTGTCGACGACACGGACGCTCCCAACGAAAAAGAGGTCGAGATGGGAGCCGGCGGTCGTGTGACCGTCAACTTCTTCATCGGTGAGGGCGAGCGAAACGTGACGAGCTTCACGGACCAGCTTGTTCAGCGCATCGTGCAAGGGCTGAGTTTCGGCCTCATGCTCGGCCTCGCTGCCGTCGGTCTGACGCTCGTCTACGGCACGACCGGGATCTCGAACTTCGCGCAGGGCGAGATGGTGACTTTTGGAGCGATCGCTGGCCTCTTCTTGGTTGGGCCGGCAAGCCTTGCCCTTCCATGGTGGTTGGGTTACCCACTTGCCATTGTGCTGAGTGCGATTCTCGGGCTGATTCTCGACGTCATAATTTGGCGCCCGCTACGAAGAAGGCGAGTCGGCGTCGTCCAGCTCATGATCGTGAGCATTGGTTTGTCGCTTGCGCTGCGTTATATCTTCCAGTTCTTCATCGGTGGTGGGACTCTGCAGTTGCCATATTCGTCGGCACCCAAGATCGCCCTCTTCGGCGTCGTTCAAATGAGCGTGATCGATATGGTCTCGATCGGGATCTCGATTGTTGTCATCGGCGCCTTCGGCGTGTGGCTTACCCGGTCTCGTCTCGGCAAGGCGACGCGCGCCATCTCTGACAACCCCTCGCTCGCGGCGGCATCCGGTATCGATGTCGACTTCGTCGTACGAGTGGTCTGGATCGTCTCGGGTGCTCTCGCCGGCCTCGCCGGGATTCTGTACGCGTACTACCGACCGGGTATCAAATGGGACATGGGTGCACAGCTCTTGCTGCTGATGTTCGCCGCGGTGATTCTCGGTGGCCTCGGAACCGCGATGGGAGCGCTCGTCGGAGCCATCATCGTCGGACTCCTCGTTGAGGTATCGAGTCTTTGGATACCTGCTGACCTCAAATATGCAAGCGCCCTGTTCGTGCTCATCGTCATCCTGCTGTTCAGACCACAGGGCATCCTCGGCCGTCGCGAGAGAATAGGTTAGGCGAAACTCATGGACTGGCTTCAAATCCTCTCGAATACCGGCTCCTCGATTCTGAGCCCGGCAACAATCGCCTACGCGCTCGCAGCCCTCGGCCTGGCCGTGCACTTCGGCTACGCCGGCCTCATCAACATGGGTATCGCCGGCTTCATGGCGATGGGTGCCTATGGCTACGCCATTTCGATCCTGTCGTTCAACTTTCCGTGGTGGCTGGCAGCTCTCGTCGGACTCGGAGCTGCGGCCATCTTCGCCCTGATCCTCGGTATTCCCACGCTCCGACTGCGCGGGGACTATCTGGCTATCGTGACTATTGCTGCCGCAGAAGTTGTGCGCTTGTTGTTCCTCACGACAGCTTTCGATGATGTCACCGGATCGGCAGACGGGCTCAGCGGGTATCACTCGAGCTTTCGGGCGATGAATCCGATTCCCGATGGCACGTACGGCTTCGGCCCCTGGACCTATAACGAAAACCAGTGGTGGGTGCGAATCGTCGGCCTCCTGACGCTCGCTATCGCAGCCCTCGTGGTCTGGATGCTGATGCGGAGCCCCTGGGGTCGAGCGATGAAGGGCATTCGTGAAGACGAGGATGCGGTTCGCTCACTCGGCAAGAACGTGTACGCGTACAAGATGCAGTCGCTCGTGCTCGGTGGTGTGATCGCTGCCGCGGGTGGAATCATCTACGCAATGCCTTCGGCCGTGAGCCCCGGTGTCTACGTGACATCGCTGACGTTCTTCGTGTGGACAGCTCTTCTACTCGGAGGCGCCGCAACAGTGTTCGGCCCGCTACTCGGTTCGCTGATCTTCTGGGTACTGCAGACGTTCCTCTCGAACGTGCTTCCCGCGATGGTGGCGGCCGGCATCCTGCCGTTCATGTCACAGATTCAGGCGAGCACCTTGCGCTTCATCCTGGTAGGCGTTGCCTTGATGTTGCTCGTGATCTTCATGCCGCAGGGCATCCTCGGCAACAAGAAGGAGCTGACCTTTGTCAAGTGAAGATGTGTCAAGTGAAGATGTGTCAAGTGAAAAAGTGCCGACGACCACCGGCCTGATTGCACGTCCGAAAACGACCGGGCTGCACGTCGGCGATGCGGTGCCGGGGGTGGCGAAAACCGATCCGATCATCATCGCTGACGGCGTTGTTCGCTCGTTCGGCGGCGTGACCGCCGTCGACGTCGATCATCTCGAAATCCCCCGCGGCGCCATCACCGCCCTGATCGGACCGAACGGTGCGGGTAAAACTACGCTGTTCAACCTGCTCACGGGTTTCGACAAGCCGAACGCCGGTAAGTGGAGCTTCGATGGCAAGCCGCTCGGAAACGTGGCGGCATTCAAGGTTGCACGGATGGGCCTGGTCCGCACTTTCCAGCTCACGAAAGCGTTGGGGCTCCTTACGGTCCTCGACAACATGAAGCTCGGCGCCACGGGCCAAAAGGGTGAGAAGTTCTGGGCCAGCATGGTTCCATGGATCTGGCGCAAGCAAGATCAAGCCATCGAAGAACGCGCAATGGTTCTGCTCGCCAAGTTCAAGCTCGACACGAAAGCTCAGGACTACGCGGCCAGTCTCTCGGGTGGGCAGCGAAAGCTCCTCGAGATGGCACGCTCGCTCATGACCCAGCCAGAACTCGTGATGCTCGACGAGCCGATGGCCGGCGTCAACCCGGCACTCACCGAGTCGCTCCTCGATCACATCCTCGATTTGAAAGAAGAGGGCATGACAGTGCTCTTCGTCGAGCACGACATGCACATGGTGCGCCATATTGCTGACTGGGTCGTCGTCATGGCAGAGGGCCGGATCGTTGCCGAGGGTGACCCAGTTTCGGTGATGAAGAACCCAGCCGTTGTCGATGCGTACCTCGGCGCTCACCAAGAGGTGGACCTCGGAGTACTCACCGGACGCGTCACAGAAGCAGAAGCGAACGGCACCTCGGGCTTGCCAGGTAGCTCGGGTATCACGGCAGCCGCGATCGTGGCCGAGGGACAGGCCGAAGAGGAGAACAACAAGTGAGCACATCTACGGCCACCGCCACTCCTGTTGTACACGTCGACGACGTGCACGCCGGCTACTTACCCGGGGTCAACATCCTCAACGGTTGCTCTCTCACGGCATACCAGGGTGAGCTCATCGGCATCATCGGTCCGAACGGTGCCGGAAAGTCGACACTGCTGAAGGCAATATTCGGCCAGGTCAATGTTCGCTCGGGTGTCGTCACGCTGGGGGGCGATGACATCACGGGACTACCGGCAAACAAGCTCGTTGGGCGTGGAGTCGGTTTCATTCCCCAGACCAACAACGTCTTTCCTACCCTCACGATCGAGGAAAACCTGCAGATGGGGCTCTATCAGAATCCCTCGGCGTACAAGGAACGACTTGAGTTCGTGACGGGCATCTTCGCAGAACTCGGCAAGCGCTTGAAACAGCGTGCGGGTTCACTGTCTGGTGGTGAGCGCCAGATGGTCGCCATGAGCCGGGCGCTCATGATGGATCCGAAGGTTCTGCTCCTCGATGAGCCCTCTGCGGGGCTTTCCCCGGTTCGTCAGGATGAAGCGTTCATCCGCGTTTCGGAGATCAACAAGGCTGGTGTGACCTGCATCATGGTCGAGCAGAATGCTCGCCGCTGCCTACAGATCTGCGACCGCGGCTATGTGCTCGATCAGGGACGCGACGCGTACACCGGTACCGGCCGTGAGCTCCTCAACGACTCGAAGGTCACCGAGCTCTACCTCGGCTCGCTCGGCGCATAAGCCCGCCAGAAGCTTAAGCTCCGCCACACGGTCATCATCGTGTGGCGGAGCTTTTTGCTGCGTCCTACAGCGCACAGCACAGCGGCCCCGGTCCGAAGACCGGGGCCGCTGCTCTCGTGCGTGAGGGGCTTAGCCCTCGTATGCCGAGTAGTTGTTGTCGTAGCCGAACTGGTAGATACCCACCGAAGCTTCGGTCGGGTCTCCCACATCGTCGAACGTGATCGGGCCGGAGACACCGTCGTAGTCGGCTGTTCCGCCGCCCAAGATGATGTCGGCGCAGTCGGAGTACGTGGTGCACTTCTCACCGTCGCCGCTGCCACCTGAAACCTCGATGAGCTTCTCAGCGATAGCGTCACTGTCGGTAGAACCAGCAGCGAGGCTAGCAAGAGCGAGCAGGATGACCGAGTCGAACGACTCGGCAGCGTAGCTGTACTCTTCCAGCGGGTCTTCGCCCTCCGACGCAACGAACTCGTCGAGCGCGCCAGTGAAGTCACCGATCGAGTCGATCGACAGGCCGGGAAGCGTGCCCTTGGCGCCGGTCAACGAGCCCTCGGGGAACTCATCACCGAAGTTCGACAGGTTGCCGTCGACGAAGTAGAGCTTGTCGGACGGGAACTGTCCGAAGAGGCTCGGAAGAATCGTGGTGACCTCTTCGAACGTGATCAGCGCGATCGCGTCAGGGTCGGCCGCGAGAACTTCGCTCACCTGGGCGTCGAACGTGGTGTCACCGGTGTTGTAGGTGGTCGATGCGACAACCTCGCCGCCAGCGGCCTCGAACGCGTCGGTCACGTACTTGGCGAGTCCGGTTCCGTACGAGTCGTTGAGGACGATCATGCCCAGAGTCTGGTTGCCATCTTCAGCGATCAGGTTTCCGAGAACCTCACCCTGCAGCACGTCCGAGGGCGCGGTGCGGAAGTAGAGGCCGTTGTCGTCGTAGGTCGTGAATGCGTCAGACGTGTTGGCGGGCGAGAACTGGATGACGCCAGCACCCGTCACCTGGTCGATGAACTGCAGCGAGACACCCGATGATGCAGCGCCGATGATGGCCGAGACGTCTTCGTTGAGAAGACGCGGGATCTCGGTCTCATATGCCTTGTTGTCGGTGTCACCCGAGTCACCGTAGACGACGTCCATCGAGAGACCAGTGTCGGCAGATACTTCGTTGACCTGCGATGCGGCGTAAGCAACACCGGCTTCTTCGGGCGGGCCGAGGAATGCGAGGTTACCGGTCTGCGGCAGCGCCGTTCCGATCTTGAGGGTCATCTCTTCGCCGGCTTCGGGGGCTGACGATGATCCGCCGTCACCGGTGCTTGAGCAGCCGGCGAGGAAGAGCGCGCTGATTCCGACCACAGCGATACCGCTGATGGCCTTGCTCGAACGCGAACGAGTAAAGACGTTCATAGTGCTCCTTGCTGTGTACATACAGGCGTCCGGCTCACAGAACCGGACTCGATGTCCTTCACAGTAACGAGCGGGAGCGCACCTCAGTGTTGCGGTGCGTTAACGATGTGAAACAACCAGGTCACAGACGCATAACAGCGCCTGTCAGATGCGTCTCGATTTAGGTGAGTTCTGTCACATCGCTCACAACCATCCGACGCCCGCGCCGCGCCGCGCGCACCGAGTCGATGGTCAGCACGATGAGCGCCACCCAGACGATACCGAAGCCGATCCAGCGCTCGAGCGGCATTGGCTCTCCCAGGAGCCACGCTCCGATCATGAACTGCATGATCGGAGCGATGAACTGCATGATGCCGAGCGTCGTCAGGGAGACTCGGCGAGCACCCGAGGCAAAGAGCAGCAACGGCACGGCGGTTGCGACACCGGCGAGGGCAAGCAGGATGCCGTGGCCGAGTCCCGCGCTCGCGATCGTGATTCCCGTGGTCGCTCCCACGACGATGAGTTGCACGATGGCAACAGGTGCGAGCCAAAACGACTCGAGGGTGAGGCCGCTGACAGCATCCACTGCGGGGCCGATCCGCTTTTTCACCAGGCTGTAGAAGCCGAACGAAAAGGCGAGGAGAAGCGCGATCCACGGGAAGGTTCCATACCCGACCATGATGACGATGACCGCGACGGCGGCGAGGCTGATCGCCACCCACTGCGTCACACGTAGACGTTCCCGCAGCACCAGCACTCCCAACAACACCGTCACGATCGGGTTGATGAAGTAGCCGAGGCTCGTTTCGATGACGTGACCGGTGAGCGTCGCCAGCAAAAAGACCTGCCAGTTGACATAGATCAAGGCGCCAGCCACCGCTGTCCACATCAGCAATCGCTTCTGAGCAATGATCGCTCTGAAGCGCTGCCATGAGCGTGTGACCGCGATGAGGAATGCGCAGAACACGAGCGACAGCAGGATGCGCCACGCCACGACCTCCCACGCACCGGTGGGCTTCAAGAGCAGAAAGTAGAGCGGAAGAAATCCCCACAAAAGATAGGCGAGGAAGGCATAGCTCGTTCCCACAAGGCGCGTGCGCGCAGCATCCGTGGGGTCTTCTGGGGCGTTCGACTGCGTCACTTACTCAGCCTAGATCTGCGCGCGACGGGCAGGAAGCCAAGGCGGCTCTGCGGACTGCCGATCATGCGCTCATTTCTGCCACCGCGCATCGCCGAAACGTGCGGCAGAAAAGCAAAAGGCCCGGAGCATCGCTCCGGGCCTTTTGCGGGGTGGTCGTCTTAGCGAACGACGACCGCCAGCACGTCGCGTGCCGAGAGCACCAAGTACTCGTCAGCGCCGAACTTCACTTCGGTGCCACCGTACTTGCTGTAGATCACGCGGTCGCCGACGGCTACGTCGAGCGGAACACGGTTGCCGTTGTCGTCGATGCGGCCGGGGCCGACAGCAACAACTTCACCCTCCTGGGGCTTTTCCTTGGCGGTATCGGGGATGACGAGACCACTCGCGGTGGTCTGCTCTGCCTCGACCTGCTTGATGACGATGCGGTCCTCGAGCGGCTTGATGGAAACCGACACGGTCTACCTCTTCTTTCTTGCGCTTCGTGAACGGAAGACTCGTTAGCACCCTCGGGCCGAGAGTGCTAAGAGCAAGTTTAGGGAAGTGCTGGCACTCACGCAACGCGAGTGCCAATTTCTCTCCCTCGCAATTGGCGCCACACGTAGGGTGGTGGCATGGAGATGGCAGAGCTCACCGCACTACTCACCCCGGAGGGGCTCCGGCTACTCGACGAGGTCGGTCCGCTCGAATCCACAGCGGATGTCGCGTCTGCCGTGTCACGGTTGCGTGCCGCGGGTAACTCCCCCGATCTTGTCTCCGCCGTTGTAGGTCAGGCACGCTTGCGAGTACGGGCACGCGCGAAATTCGGCGACTTTGCATCCGGCATGCTTTTCACACGTGCCGGCCTCGAACAGGCGACGCGACTATCCGTCGCCGCTCGGCACGCAGGCCGGTTTCGCGACGCGGGCCTCACGCGCATCGCAGATCTCGGTTGCGGCATCGGTGGTGACGCGCTTGGTTTCGCGGGCCTCGGGCTCGATGTCGAAGCGTGCGATGCCGATGAAGTCACAGCAGCTATCGCCGCGTACAACCTCGCGCCCTTCGGCGACGCAGTGAGCGTGCGGCACAGCATTGCCGAGGCATCCGATCTCTCCCAGGTGCGAGGAGCATGGCTCGACCCCGCTCGACGAACCGCCGGCCACACCGAGACACGGCGCGTGCGTCCCACCGACTACTCGCCGAATCTCGACTGGGTTTTTGGGCTGGCACGTACGATGCCGACGGGCATCAAGCTCGGACCAGGATTCGAACGCGACGCGATTCCGCCCGAGATCGAAGCGCAGTGGATCAGCGTGGATGGCGCGACGGTCGAGCTCGTGCTGTGGTCGGGCGCGCTCGCTCGACCCGGAATCTATCGCTCCGCTCTTGTTGTCCGAGGCGATGAAACCCACGAAATCACATCGGAGGCCGATGCCGATGACGTCGAGACGCGCGAACTCGGCGAGTTCGTGCATGAGCCCGAGGGCGCCGTCATTCGCGCCCGCCTCATCGGTGACGTGGCCCGTCGCCTGCAGGCCGGGATGATCTCTGACGGCATCGCCTACCTCACGTCGGATGCCGCACTCACGAGCCCCTTCGTCCGCTCTTTTCGCGTGCGCGAAGAACTTCCCTTCGACGTGAAGTCGCTCGCTAAGGCACTTCGCGCCCGCGACATCGGCACCCTGGAGATCAAAAAGCGCGGCGTCGACATCGACCCTGCAGTGCTTCGCACCAAGCTGAAGCTCTCGGGAGCGGCATCCGCAACTCTCATCGTGACCCGCGTTGGCGAACGCCGCCGCGCGTTGCTCGTTGACCGTGTCGACTGAGGTGGAGTCCGCTAGTTGATCACGCCGGCCTGTTGCGCGGAAGACACCAACCACAGCGCGCTGTAGGCGATAGAAAGTGCGGCCAACACAATGGACCACACTGCGACACGGCGACTTTCGAGCGGTCGCCGCAGCGCAATAATCGCCGTCACGATAGCGACGAATCCCAGGGGGAACGCCCAGCCGACAAAGAACGAGAACACGAGTCCGGCAACGGCGAAACCGAGTGCCCAGCCAGAAAATGCTCCCTGCACCGGTGGTGCGATCGGGGCCGCAACGGGCGGTTGCCACGGCACCGAGGGGTATTCGGTTTGCGTCGCTACGACGATGTCGAGAGGAGCCGTGAACTCGCGCTGATAGCCGCCGCGGTGCGCACCGGGCAGTGCTGGCGGAGCTGCCGGCAGCGGCGATGCCGGCGGCGACGCGGAGCTCGGCGGGTTTGGCTCGGTCATGTGCTCGCCGCCACGTGAATCTCGGTGACGGGAAGAGTGGAGTCAGCCCCGAACGCAAGCGTCGATGGTTCTCGTCCCGACATGATGAGTTCGGCGGCGAGTGCTGCGATCATGGCGCCATTATCGGTGCAGAGACTGAGCGGCGGGATGCGCACAGTGACGCCGGCGGCCTCGCCGCGCGCCGTGGCGACGTCGCGGAGGCGCCGATTGGCGATGACTCCCCCGCCCAGCAGCAGTCGCGGCACCCCGTACTGTTGGCACGCATCGAGAGCTTTCGTTACGAGCACGTCGACGACTGCTTCACGAAATGATGCGGCGACATCGGCGACGGGGACAGGCTGCCCCGCGGCCTCCCGCTGCTCGATCCACCGTGCGACCGCAGTTTTGAGCCCAGAAAAGGAGAAGTCGTACCGGTGCTTTTCCCGATCCGAAGCGCGAGAGAGACCTCGCGGGAACCGGATTGCATCAGGGTTTCCGGTGGCAGCGGCGCGGTCGATTTCGGGTCCGCCCGGGTACGGCAGGCCAAGAATACGCGCGACCTTGTCGAACGCTTCGCCTGCGGCGTCATCGACAGTCTCACCGAGCAACTCGACATCGCCCGTGAGGTCGTGGACGAGCAGAAGCGAGGTGTGTCCGCCACTGACCAGGAGCGCCACAGTGGGATATTCGAGCGGCGCAGCAGTGACGTCGAGGATGTCGGCAGCGATATGCCCGACGAGATGGTTGACGGCATAGAGCGGCTTATTCAGGCCCACCGCGAGTGCTTTCGCCGCACCAACGCCGACCATGAGCGCGCCGGCAAGCCCCGGGCCGGATGTCACGGCGACGGCGTCGATTTCATTCAGCGACACCTCAGCCTCGGCGAGCGCTGCTTCGATGCTCGGCTGCAGAGCCTCGAGGTGCGCGCGGGCAGCGACCTCCGGTACGACGCCCCCAAAGCGGGCGTGCTCGTCCATGCTCGATGCGATGGTATTACTCAGGAGCGCACGACCCCGGACGATCCCGATGCCGGTTTCGTCGCAGCTGGTTTCGATGCCCAGCACAAGAGGTTCACTGCGGTTCACGTGACTATTGTCCCCGGTTCGGCGTCGACACGAAGAACCGATCGGTGCCAATGAGACATCTCGCACTTCATAACGATCGCATCCACATCGTCGGGCTGGTAATAGCCGGGGCGACGGCCGATGTCGACAAAGCCTTCCGATACGTACAGCGCCTGTGCGACCGGATTGTCGGCGCGCACCTCGAGAAAGACGTCGCGGATGCCTCGCTGGGTAGCTTCATCGAGCAAAGCTCTCAGGAGTGTGCGGCCGAGGCCTTTCCCTCGGGATGCCGCAGCAACCGTGATTGTCTGAACGTCGGCATCGTGCGAACCCGAAAGCGCGCGAAGACCCGCGTAGCCCGCGAGCCCCGTGTGTACTTCTTCTTCGAGCACGAGGTAGAAACTATGCGGCGATGAAAGCTCTTCGCGCATCATGGGTGAGCTCCAGGCATCCGTCGGAAAACTCGCCTCTTCGAGCGCCATGATGGCGTCGAGGTCGGCGACGGTCGCGCGGCGCATCCGAGTCATACCCCGACCTTCTTCGGAATATGACCGAGGGTCACATCGGGCGAGCGAAGGTAGAGCGGTTCAGCATCGGCGACCTCGCGACCCGCCGCGATTGCGCGTGCGGCAACGAGGCCGATGAATGCCGCCGGCACCCGCGTGGCATCGAGGCGCCGCGCGCCGAGCGCCGCGACAGTTGCGTCAATATCGTCGCGTGGCACGAGAGCGGGGCCCGCAACCCGCAGCGGAAGACCATCGTCGTCGATGCCGTCATAGACGGTATATGCGAACTCACGTCGCCGCGCGTCGGTGACGACGGCAAAGCGCTCCGGCTCCGAACCGGTAAGAGCCGCAGCCATGAGTGCTTCGAGGGCAACAGCATCGTGGCTCGGCACGGGAATGACCGGGATGCCGCGCGCAAGCGCGAAAGCCCGAGCGGCCGCAATGCCGATGCGAAGACCAGTGAAGGGCCCCGGCCCCATTCCAGAAGCCACGTGCGTCACGGCAATCTCCGAACCCGCATTATCTGAACCCGCGGGAACGGGGCTTCCGACGGCGGCCGCTGTGGTGGCGTCGGCGAGCACGCTCACGAGCAGTGTGCCGATGACTTCGGCGTGCCCCAGAGCATCGCGACTGGCCGCTTCCGCGCGCACAACACCGTCGGGGTCGACGAGAGCAAGCTCCGTGCCGAGAGAAGTATCGATGCCAAGGATCACTCTTCCAGGGTAATGCGCGCGTGGGCGAGGCATCCGATCTCGCTCCGGCACCGAATACCTGGCATGAACAGGCACATGTCAGCACTTCGCACCGACGGTGCAACGCTCGGGCTGCAACGAAGTGTTGTGCCGACGGCTGCGGGACACATCGTCGTTCACCACGGCCGTGAAGGTGGTGACGTGGCAACGATCCTGCTGCACGGCGCTGCAGCATCATGGACGACATGGACACCGCTGATCGCTGAAGGTGATGCCGCGAGCGATGGTGGTCGCCGTGAGCCGCTGACCGACGTGATTGCAATCGATCTACCCGGGTGGGGCGGGAGCGCGGGTCCCGTGCCCGATATCGCTGTGGTCTCGTGCGCGATTGCCGCTGTTGCAAGATCGCTGGGTTACCGCCAGTGGCGGCTCATTGGTCATTCGCTCGGCGGGTTTATCGCTCTCGACGTTGCTGCCCGTTTTCCGCAGAACACGGTTGCGGTTGGACTCGTGTCGCCGAGTGGCAGCGCAATCCAGAGAGTCTTACGGAACCCGATCCTTGGTGCGGCAGCGCTCCCTGCATTCAGCGGAATGCTCCTGGCAATGCGGATGCTCCGCGGTCTCGGATCCGCGGCGGTTCCCTTCCTGAACTTCCTCCGCCGAAGCGGCGCACTTCGAGTGCTCGCGCGTCCACTGTTTCGACACCCGCACGCCATCGATCCGTCGGTGAGCGACGCGCTCGCAGACGAAATTCGCCCACAGGCTTTTCTCGCCGCGGCCGAGCAGGCCCGAACCTACGAGACGTCGCTATGGAACCGCATTTCGGTGCCTGTGCGCTCAGTGCACGGCGAACACGATGTGTTCGTCGGTGCGGGCGATAGCGCGGCAATGCGACGCCGCATCCGCGATTTCGACGACGTAGGGCTGCCGGGTGCTGGCCACTATGCGGCCGTCGAGCGCCCAGGTGAGGTGCGTGCAGCCCTCGCTGATGTGTTCTCAGCGTCAGCTCCGGTGCTACGGGCGGCGAGAAATCTCGACAATGCGGGGCGAATCGGCATCAAGCTCCATCGAGACGCGGGAAAGGTCACCGCACATCGTGTCGGCACCGCGTCCTCCGGTCTCGCGCTCGATCTCAATCTCCCACCAGCTGTCGCGAATGCCTTCGACCATGTCGCGACCCCACTCAACAATGACGACCGAGCCCGCAGCGTCGATGTCGACATCGTCAAGCTCAAGAGCTGACGAAAGCCGGTACGCGTCAGCGTGAACCAACGGCGGACCACCGACCAGCGACGGGTGAGTGCGGGCGATGACGAAGGTGGGGCTCTGGATGGGGCCACGAACGCCGAGACCCTCAGCGATACCGCGCGTCAGCGTTGTTTTGCCCGCACCAAGTGCCCCAGTGAGCACGATCAGGTCGCCCGCGACGAGTGCCTCGCCCAGCATCTTGCCGAGTTGGTGCATTTCTTCGGGAGATGAGATCTCGCGTTGACCGAGAAGCTCTGCGGGAACACTCATGATGAAACCTGTCTGCGTGGCACCCGAGGTCCGATTCGAGTGACGATCTCGTAATTGATGGTGCCTGCGGCATCCGCCCAGGTGTCGGCCGAGGGAACACCGAGTGTTGAATCGCCGAAGAGAACCGCTTCGTCGCCGACCGCGACGGGACTGTCGCCGACATCGACAACAAGCTGGTCCATAGCGATTCGGCCAGCAACACGGAAGGTCGAGCCGCCAATCTGCACCGGGCCAGCGCTCGATGCTGCGCGCGGCACACCGTCGGCGTAGCCGAGAGGCACGAGGGCAAGCGTGGTCTCGGATTCGGTGCGGTGCGTATAGCCGTACGAAACCCCGGTGCCCGTTGGCACGCGACGCACTGCCGCGACGGATGCGCGGAGTGTCATCGCGGGCCGAAGCCCCAGCTCGGCGGAGGTCTGGTCGGCGAAAGGCGAGAGACCGTAGATGCCGATGCCGAGACGCACACAGTTCAGCCGGCTCTCCGGAAGCGCAATCGCGGCGTGCGTTGCTGCGATGTGTCGAAGCGGTGGGGCGATTCCCGCGGCTGCCGCGACACCGAGGCCCGTGTTGAATCGCGCGAGAGCTGCCCGATCTTCGTCGGCAGACGCATTCGAGAGGTGACTGAAAATTCCAATGACGCGGAGCTTGCCGATGCGCTCAAGTCGCGCGGCTTCGGCGAAGACCACCCGGTAATCCTCTGGCGCAATGCCGTTTCGACTGAGGCCGGTTTCGAGCTTGAGGTGGACGCTCACTGGGCCGTCAAACGATGCTGCCGCTGCGGCCTGTTGCAGCTGATCGAAACTTGAGATTCCCAATTCGATATGGGCCGCCGCGGCCTCGGCGAACGACGTTCCGGGCGCGTGCAGCCACGCAACGATGGGCGCCATGATGCCGGCTCGTCGGAGGGCGAGCGCCTCGCCAATATCGGCAACCCCCAGACGGGTTGCTCCGCCATCGAGTGCGGCCGTTGCGCTTCGCGCCGCTCCGTGACCGTAGCCGTCGGCTTTAACGACGGCGATGACCTCAACATCTGTGAGACGTCTGAGATGGCGGACATTCGCCTCGATCGCGCCGACATCGACTGTCGCCTCGCGCATGACCCCCGCGGGCAATCGGCTCATGAGTGTGTCTCCTGTTCGGTTGCCGACTCGGCGACCACGTAAGCGACGGCGAAGCCCACATCATGACTCATCGAGAGGTGGAGCGTACTAATTCCACGGGCAGCTACCACTTCGGCGGTCGATCCCGTCAAGGTGAACCACGGCCGACCCGACGCCTCCGGTGTGACTTCGATTTCGGTCCAGTGCACACCGTCAGACCCGCCGAGGGCTTTGATGAGTGCCTCTTTCGCCGCGTATCGCGCTGCCAAGGACCGGGGCTTGAGCACACGTTCGGCGGGGGAAAAGAGTCGCTCGAGCAGCTTGGGCGTGCGAGAAATGTGAGCCTCGAATCGAGGAATATCAACGAGGTCGATGCCAATTCCGACGATCATCTGCTCTCCCGACGCCGCGACTCACGGCATCCGCAACCTTATCGCGCGCGTCTATTCGACGGTTACCGACTTCGCCAGGTTGCGCGGCTGGTCGACATCGAGACCCTTCGCCGTCGAAAGCCCCATCGCGAACAGGTGCAGCGGCACCACAGCGAGCAACGGCTCGATCAGGGGCGCGGCCAGCGGGATTCGCAACACTTCGTCGGCCGTCGGCAAAACCGCTGCGTCGCCCTCTTCGGCGATCGCGATCACTCGGGCACCGCGCGCGCGGATCTCTTCAATGGTTGAGACCACCTTGGAGTGCAGCAGCGCGGAAGCGCGAGGCGAGGGCACGATGACGAAGACGGGCTGGCCCGGCTCGATCAGCGCAATCGGACCGTGCTTGAGCTCACCTGCGGCAAAGCCCTCCGCGTGAATGTACGAGATCTCTTTGAGCTTGAGAGCGCCCTCGAGTGCAATGGGGAAGCCAACGTGGCGGCCGAGGAACAGCACCGAGCGGGTGTCGGCCATCCAGTGCGCCAGCTCCGCAATGCGTGGCGATTCGGTGTCGAGAATCCGCTGAATCTTGGCGGGTACCTCTTCGAGTTCGCCCACCTGCTCGGCGATAGCCTGCGCCGACATCGTGCCGCGAACGCGAGCCACGTGCAGCGCAAGCAAATACAGGGCGGCGATCTGAGCGACAAAGGCCTTTGTGGATGCCACGGCAACTTCGGGTCCCGCGTGCGTGTAGACGACGGCATCCGATTCACGCGGGATGGTCGCGCCCTGAGTGTTGCAGATCGAGAGGGTGCGAGCTCCGCGCTCGCGGGCGAATTTGACCGCCATGAGCGTGTCCATCGTCTCGCCCGACTGGCTGATCGACACAACGAGAGTGTCGGGCCCGATCACGGGATCGCGGTAGCGGAATTCGTGGGCGAGCTCGACATCGACAGGAATGCGCGCCCACTGCTCGATCGCATACTTTCCCACCTGGCCTGCGTAGGCCGCGGTGCCGCAGGCGATCACGACGACGCGGGAGATGCCTTCGAAGAGTTCGTCGAGGCCGTCGAGTTCGGGGATCTCGACGGCGCCATTGTTGATGCGTCCTCGAAGCGTGTTCGCGATGGCCTCGGGCTCTTCGGACACCTCTTTCGACATGAACGAGGGCCATCCGCCCTTCTCAGCGGCCGCGGCATCCCAGGTCACATCGAAAGGCTCAACCTCAACCTCGTTGCCATCGAAGTCGGTCACGACGACGCCGCCAGGCGTGATTGCGACGATCTGATCCTGACCGATCGCCAAAGCTTTGCGGGTGTACTCGACGAAAGCCGCAACGTCGGAACCGAGAAAGTTCTCACCCTCGCCGAGACCGATGACGAGCGGCGAGTTACGGCGAGCGCCGACGACCAGCCCGGGGTGGTCTTCGTGCATGGCCAGGAGCGTGAATGCTCCTTCGAGGCGCGCGGCAGTGGCACGAAAAGCGGCAACCAGGTCTCCACCGTTGGTGCGGTAGGCACGCCCGAGCAGCACCGCGGCCACCTCGGTGTCGGTTTCGCTCAAGAAGGTGAAACCCTCGGCGACGAGTTCGGCTTTGAGAGCACCGAAATTCTCGATGATGCCGTTGTGGATGACGGCGAGCTTGTCGTTGTCAGCCAGGTGAGGGTGGGCGTTCTCGTCGGTCGGTCGACCGTGCGTTGCCCAACGAGTGTGACCGATGCCTGTCGTGCCGTTGCGCATGGGTTCTTCGAGAAGGTCATCACGCAGCACCTTGAGCTTGCCGGCGCGCTTACGCATACCGAGCTCACCATCGGCATCGATAACGGCGATGCCTGCGGAGTCATACCCGCGATATTCGAGGCGAGCAAGACCTGCAAGAAGAATGGCCTGGCTCTGCTGAGGGCCCACGTACCCAACGATTCCGCACATACCTCCATGCTAGGCGGGCCAGGCTGTACACCCGCCGCGCGGCACGACATGAGTCGTCCGCGACGCCGGCACCCGGCATCCGGCACCCGGCACCCGGCACCCGGCATCCGGCACCCGGCACCCGGCATCCGGCATCCTCACACCACACGCCCCTGCACTAACTCAGGCAGGACACGGCCGCGGGCCGCTTCCTGCCGGCCTATTCTGACTCTTTGCCTGAGTTAGTGCAGGGCGGCGGTCGGCACGGGGTGGGCAGGCAGGGCCGCGAAGCCTAGAGCTTGCGAAGCAACACGCGATCTACGGCGTGGCTAGCGCCTTTCTGCAGCACCAATGAAGCGCGGTGACGTGTCGGCAGCACGTTCTCATCGAGGTTCGGGAGGTTGATCTCGTTCCAGAACTGCAGTGCTTGGGCCACGGCATCCTCGTCAGAAAGTTCAGCGAAGACGCGAAAAAAAGAGTTCGGGTCGCTGAAGGCTGACTCACGCAGGGCGAGGAAGCGGTCGACGTACCATTTCTCGATATGAGCGGTGTCTGCGTCGACATAGATGGAGAAGTCGAACAGGTCAGATACGGCAATATCGTTGGGCGCCGGCGGGGGCTGCAGCACCGTGAGCCCCTCCACGATCACGACATCCGGGCGACGGACCGTGACGTGTGCGTCGGGCACGATGTCGTAACGCATGTGCGAATAAAACGGCGCACGCACCTCGGGCGCACCCGACTTCACCTCAGTGAGAAACTCGACGAGCGCGCGGCGATCGTAGGACTCGGGAAACCCTTTACGGTCCATCAGGCCGCGACGCTCAAGCTCAGCGTTGGGGTAGAGAAAACCGTCAGTCGTGACGAGTTCGACGCGAGGGGTGTCAGCCCACCGGCTCATAAGTTCGCGCAAAAGCCTGGCGATCGTGGATTTGCCGACGGCAACAGAGCCAGCAACTCCGACGACAAACGGCGTTGTCGTATCGGCTTCGCCGAGAAACGCGCTCGTGTCGGCGCCGAGTCGCTTCGTTGACTTTGCATACAACGACAGCAGCCGGCTGAGTGGCGCGTATACCTCGCGCACTTCGTCGAGGTCGAGGCGGTCACCAATACCCCGCAGCTGCACGATTTCGCTCTGCGTCAGCGGCTGCGGCATGTCGGCTGCCATCCGCGACCATTCGTCGCGGGCGATCTCGCGGTACAACGCCGCGGTCTCCAAAGGTTCGGGCACCGCACCATCGTAGCCACGCTCGTCGGTTACGACAGTGCGATTGTGCATTCCATACCGTCGGAGAATCGCGTTCAGTCGGATGCCACGGCCCCAAACCGTCCGACGGAACACGATTCTCCGACTGAACTCCGCAGACTCGGCGCACCGCTACTGTGTACAGGTGCGCCTCGGGGTCCTCGATATCGGATCGAACACTGTCAACCTGCTCGTTGCCGACGCTAGAACCGGCGTTCGGCCCGTCACATCGACGTCTTTTCGTCAGGTGTTGCGCCTCATGCGCTTTCTGGATGCCACCGGTGCCATAAACCCCGATGGGGTCGCAGCGCTCGAAGAGGCCGCAACTCTTGCGCGGCAGGCCGCTGAACGCGAAGGTGTCGAGGCGTTTCTCACGATCGCAACCTCAGCGCTGCGCGAAGCGACGAACGGCCCCGAAACGATCGCTCGCGTTGAGGCCATCACGGGTGTGCCGCTGCAGGTTCTCGATGGACCCGGCGAAGCGCGCTACACGTTCCTGGCGATCCGGCGCTGGTTCGGTTGGTCAGCCGGCAACATCCTCATGCTCGACATCGGTGGCGGTTCACTCGAGGTGGCGGCAGGAGCCGATGAACTGCCCGATGTTGCACTGTCGGTGCCGCTCGGCGCCGGGCGCGTGACAGTTGAATTCTTGCCCGAAGATCCGCCGCAGGCGGCCGACATCCGTCGTCTTCGCGATCACGTTCGCGAGCAGTTGGCTCCCATCCGTGATGCGCTCGCGGACCGCCCGCAGCCCGATCACATCGTCGGTTCGTCGAAAACCATCCGCTCGTTGGCTCGCCTGGCGGGCACGACTCAACCCGGTTGGGCTGAAGAGGACCGTCTGATTCTTACGCGTTCAGCCTTGAAGAGCTGGATTCCGCGGATGGCGGCGATGCCGGCCGAGGCACGCCAACAGCTGCCCGGAATCACCCCGGAACGCACCTTTCAGATTGTCGGCGGTGCCGTTGTGCTGCACGCGACGATGAAAGCACTTGGCGTCGACGAACTCGAAGTGAGCCCCTGGGCTCTTCGCGAGGGCGTACTGCTGCGCTACCTCGAAACCGTCGATTGACGATGCCTCAGGCTACCGGCAGCGGGATGAGGAACACCGCCGGCAGCCCGAGGGAACTAGCGCCAGACCTGGGACTACTCCCCGTGGCCTGCGAGCGAGGCAAACTTGGCGAAATTCGATCGATACTCGGATGCCGCAGCCGCAACGAGCTCGTCAATCTTGTCCATCTGACTCGCCACGAAGTAGAAGCCACGACCAGGCACGATTGCTCCAAGTTCCACGAGCAGGGGTGCAAGATTCACAGTCGGACCCATCGAGTGCGTCAGGTCAGCACCTGTCAGCACTGGAATTGCGACAACGCCGGCAAGTCCGTTCGCGGGGTACCGATCGAGGAACGCCTTGAGCAGTCCGGTGTAGGTGGCTTTATACGTCGGAGACGCGAAAACGACCAGATCACTCTCAGCGACGTGGGAGTTGAGCGCGCTCATCTCTTCAGACGGCCACGCAAAGATTTCGCTCTGGTGGTCAGCCAGGTCGATGACTTTGAGGTCGTACGTGCCATCGGCAAACAAATGCTCAACCAGAGTGGTTGCGACTTTGAGCGTGCGCGATTGGGGTTTGGGGTTGCCTACGACAACCGAAACTTTCACTGTCATGTTTGAACTCTCACACTTCCACCGGTCTACAGGAGTTGAGACGCTCGCGACGTGCACACGTGAAGCTGTGGCGGTCGCGTAGAGGGGCATCGGCTGATGCCCGCGTCTCTCACTTTTCCACCGAGATTTTGTGGCCCGGTGGCCCGCAACGGCTTACGTTGCCCGTCGATTCTACGAAGCGAGTGTTTCGAAGAAGTTACCGCGCTGCGTGCGCGGCTAGAGCGCGAGGCGTTCGCGCACCACTGCTGCGAGGTTCTGAGCGATGCGCTCCGCGACAGAAGCCTCGGATGCCTCAACCATCACTCGGACAAGCGGTTCGGTGCCCGAAGCTCGAAGCAAAACGCGCCCCTCGTCGCCGAGCTCGCGCTCCGCGTCGGCCACGGCCCGAGCGAGCCCCGAGTCGGCGACCCGGGTGCGATCCACCCCGTCGACGTTGATGAGCACCTGCGGATACACCGTCATCACGGTCGCGAGATCAGCAAGCGAGCGTTTCTGGCGGGCCATCTCGGCCATGATGTGCAGACCGCTCAACAGGCCGTCTCCGGTCGTCGCGAATGCGCTCATGATGACGTGACCCGACTGCTCGCCGCCGAGGGAATACTTGCCCCGGTTCATCTCTTCGAGAACGTAGCGGTCGCCGACGGCAGTCGACAACACGTTGATGCCGTGATCGGCCATCGCGCGGTGGAGCCCGAGGTTACTCATGACGGTCGTGACGAGCGTGTCGGATGCCAGCACCCCACGTTCCTTCATGGCGACCGCGAGGATCGCCATGATCTGGTCGCCATCCACCGTGTTACCCAGCGCGTCGACAGCGAGGCAGCGGTCCGCATCACCGTCGTGCGCGATTCCGAGGTCGGCACCGAGCCGCACGACAGTTTCGGCGAGGACGTCGAGGTGGGTCGAACCCACGCCGTCGTTGATGTTGAGTCCGTCGGGGTCGGCACCGATGACGGTGACTTGGGCTCCGGCATCCTTGAATGTCTCGGGCGACACCCCGGATGCTGCGCCGTGCGCGCAATCGAGCACGACGTGAAGGCCATCGAGTCGGTGCGGCAGTGACTTCAGCAGGTGCAGCACGTAGCGGTCTTCAGCATCAGCGAATCGGCGGATGCGGCCGACGCCGGCGCCCGTCGGTTGGAACTTGGGGGCGGTGAGCGCCGCCTCGATGCGTTGCTCAACCTCATCGGGGAGCTTCACGCCGCCGCGTGCGAAAATCTTGATCCCGTTGTCGGGGGCGGGGTTATGGGATGCCGAAACCATCACGCCGAAGTCAGCGTCGATGTCGGCTACCAAAAACGCCGCCGCGGGGGTGGGAAGAACCCCAGCGTCGAACACGTCGACACCCGATGAGGCCAAACCGGCAGACACAGCTGCGGCAAGGAATTCACCGGAGACCCGCGGATCGCGGGCAACCACGGCTGTCAGACGCCGACCTTCGGCCTTGCGTGCTTCTGCCGTGCGGCCCTGGCCCAAAACGACAGCAGTCGCCTGGGCCAGGGTGAGCGCGAGGTCGGCGGTGAGGGAGCCATTTGCAAGACCCCGCACACCGTCCGTACCGAACAGCGCCATAAGTACCGGAGCGCTTAGCGCTTCGAGTACTGAGGAGCCTTGCGGGCCTTCTTGAGACCAGCCTTCTTGCGCTCTTTCACACGAGCGTCACGCGAAAGGAATCCGGCCTTCTTCAAGGTGGCGCGGTTGTTCTCTTCGTCGATCTGGTTGAGCGAGCGGGCAATGCCGAGACGCAGCGCGCCGGCCTGACCCGAAGGGCCACCACCAGAGATGCGAGCGATCACGTCGTAGCCGCCTTCGAGGCTCAGCACGGTGAAGGGGTCGTTGATCAGCTGCTGGTGCAGCTTGTTGGGGAAGTAGTCCTCGAACGTGCGGCCGTTGACCGTGATCACGCCGGAGCCGGGTACCAACCGCACGCGGGCAATTGCCTGCTTGCGGCGGCCGACGGCTGCGCCGGGAACCGAGAGCACGGGGCGCTCTGCAGCAACGGCGGCCGGTTCGGCTGCGGACTCGGTGGAGTAGTTGGAGGTATCGATCGTCTCAGAGATCTGCGCCATGGTGATGTCCTGAATCCTTTAAGGAACGCCTACTGGGCGACCTGGTCGAAGGTGTACGTCGTGGGCTGCTGAGCGGCGTGCGGGTGCTCGGCACCGGCGTAAACCTTCAGCTTCGACAGCTGCTGGGCACCCAGGCTGTTCTTGGGGAGCATTCCGCGCACGGCCTTTTCAATGGCGCGCACGGGGTTCTTCTCGAGCAGCTCGGCGTAGGTGATCGACTTGAGTCCACCCGGGTAACCGGAGTGACGGTAAGCCTTCTTCTTCTCGAGCTTCTGGCCGGTGAGTGCAACAGCGCCAGCGTTGATGACGATGACGAAGTCACCGACGTCGACGTGGTTGGCGAAGGTCGGCTTGTGCTTGCCACGAAGGATCGTGGCAGCGTGCGATGCCAGGCGACCGAGAACGACGTCGGTTGCGTCAATCACGATCCAATCGCGCTGGATCTCACCAGTCTTGGGGGTATAAGTGCGCGTCACTGTAGTGCTGCTTTCTTTGTCGAACGGAGAAGTTCGTGAATCCCGCTCCGGGGTGCTTGCAAATGACGGATGTCTCTACAAGACGCCAGTGGAGGGCTCACGTTCGTAGTACCTGGCTAGCGGGCACAGGCACCAAAGATCTACGATACCACGCTGCGGCGCTTAGACGTGATCGCGCCAACTATGCTGCGGAGCGTAGCCGAGCATCCGGCGTGCTTTGTCGATTGAGAGCAGCGTGTCGTTCACGCCCACTTCGCGCAGAAGCGGCACATCAGGGAACACTTCGGCGAGCAGCTCTTCGTTGGATCGCGTCATGACGGTGTCGGCGGCGGCGATGATGAAGCGCTCGAATCCGGCCGGCGCAACCTCGAGAGCACGCTCCACTGCCTGCGCTCCGTCGCGGGCGTCGATGTAGCCCCAGAGGTTCCACTTGCGGATCATCGCGTCGGCATCGAACGAGGGAAACTCGGCGTAGTCCTCGGGGACCATGACGTTCGAAAAACGAAGCGCCGTGATCGAAAGCTCCGGGTTCCACCGCACGAGTTCGATGGCCATCTGCTCTTCGAGGTGCTTGACGAGCGAGTAGACCGACTCGGGGCGGGCGGGGTATTCCTCATCGACCGGCGCGTACGGAGGTGGCACATCGAACGGAAGACCGAGCACAGTCTCACTCGAGGCGTAGACGATCTTGGTGATCCCCAGGCGCGCTGCAGCCCAGAACACGTTGAACGTGCCCGGCATGTTGTTGTGGAACGTCGCAACGTCGGGGCGGATGCCGGGGGCCGGAATTGCAGCGAGGTGCACAACAGCGTCGACACCATCGTGCTGGTCACCGACCGCGGTGAGCGCGTCGACGACTTGGCCGTAGTCGGTGAGATCGACCTGCACGAATCCCGGGCCACGGGTGCCGACGACATCCATCCCGATGACGGTGTGCCCTGCGGCGCGGAGCTCTCGGACGACAACGGCGCCGAGTTTTCCGGACGATCCCGTAACAGCGATTCTCATGCGTGGTTCCTCTCGACGGTGAGCGTGCGTTCTTCGAGCGTACGTGCCCCACCACCAACTCGCGACTTGCGTGAGACGGCCTACCCCTGACGCTGTGCGAGCTCGCACAAGAGCGCTGGAGTGGCCGATGCGATGCGCTCGGCGCACTTTGCGCTGTCATATGGACGTGCGCTCATCACAACAGGCTCGGCGTCCAGGGTGAGATACCAGCCGATGGTGCGGCGCGCGGCCGAATACGCGTAGGCATACGCGACTAATTCATCGCGTCGCGCGCGGATCTCAGCGACGTGAGCAAACGCATGTTCGCGACTCGGGTACACACGCACGGAGCGGCCAAGTTCACGCGAGTTCAACGCGTGCAGTCGCCAATAGGTTGCGCCCGGAGTCAGCACACCAGTTGCTTCGAATGCTGGCTCCATCCCGTGCGCGCGACGCACAGTGCTCGCGGCGAGGCACCAAGAAGCGAGCCTTCGCTCGTCGAGTCCGCTAAACGTCGCGAATGTGATCTTCGTCGCCCCCATCACACACCGCCCGCCCCTCGAACGTCCATGGTCTGCAGGGATCATGTCCGCGTTGGCCTATCGACTTCGGGTCCAAGAGGTGAACAGAAAGCATCGGGAAACAGTCGGGGGAACGTCGCGCGCCGCGCAACGCACAAAATCGGGCAGGTCAGCGGGGTTTTGGGACCCAAAGGGCGGCGCAATCGGTTCTGCCGACGCGGGCTTAACGCGCACGACTAAAAGTGCTCACATAGGTGAAACACGGGATAAACCTGACGCTGCTATACATGTCACGACGGCATCCTCTCGTCGCCGAAGCATCGCCACAGCTGCACCGGAACTCTTTTGGAAATGAGATCATGCTTGCTGTTGAGTCAGCTCTCTCGACGTCGCACATCTTCTACCGCTCGCGCGCACGCTCTACTGCTGCGGCCGCACCGGCACCGTCGGCTCCGCGTCGACATAAGTCATCTCGCAAGCCGCCGCGGCGCCCGGGAACTCCCTGGTGGGCCTTCGCGGGGCTCGTGATGATCGCCGCTGGCGCTGCTGTTCTCGTCTACATGGCGCTGTTGCAAGACACCGGCGCCGACGCGCTGAGCGCGGCTCTCACCCAGCTCAGCTTGTAGGCCCGTAGCGCGTTTACGAGATTCGGATGCGGGGCGCAAACTCCGCGACGCGGTGCATCAGGTCGTCGAACGCGGCATCGAAGGCAGCGTCGCTTCCGACAGGTACCGGGTCGGGCACCGACCAGTGCAGCGGTGCCGGCGCGCTGCGTGGCGCACGCTCCTCGTAAGCACTGTCGCACACAGTGATGACGAGGTCGGTGTCGCGCACGACGTCGGTGACGCTGCGAGGTTTCGCGTCGCCGAGGTTCATGCCGTGGCGGCGCGCTGCACGCACGGCCCCGGCAGCAACGGCGGGTGCCGGATGCGTGCCGGCGGATGCCGTGGGCACACTGCTTTGCGTGCGCCACAGCATTTCGGCCAGCTGCGACCGTGCCGAGTTCGCGGTGCAGACGAAAACGACGCGGCGAGCGGCGGCATCCGCTGATGGCGCGAGGTGCGCGAGTGCTTCGCGGCGGAGCGACACGTAGCTGCGCCGCGCATCGCCTTCAGACCTGGTGCGCGTGATGAGGCCAGCGTTTTCGAGCACGCCGAGGTGGTGCGAGACGAGGTTTGAGGTCATGCCGAGGCGCTCACGCACTTCGGTGGGTGACAGGTCACCGAGCGTGAGCAGGTCGAGGAGGCGCAGCCGCGCGGGCTCGCCGAGAGCCGCGTGGCGTGCCGCTCGCGCCGCAAGAGAATTCACCTGTTCGTTCATTACCTCAATCATCGTTGAGGTAATGTGAGTGCGTCAAGCCGAGGAGCCCCAGTGAATTTCGTACCGACGATCCGCCGCGCGGTGGCCGAGTTTCTCGGCACCGGCATGCTGGTGACGATTGTGGTGGGTTCGGGCATCGCCGCCGAGCGACTATCAGATGACCCCGGAGTGCAGCTTCTCGCGAACAGCATCGCCACGGCACTCGGACTCGCCGTGCTGATTCTCATGTTCGGGCGCATCTCGGGCGCGCACTTCAATCCCGTGGTGTCTCTTGTTGACGCAGCTCTCGGGCGGCGACACCACACCGGGCTGTCGCTTCCGATGACAGCGATCTATCTCGTCGCGCAATTCGCGGGCGGCATTACAGGCGCGGTTCTTGCCAACGCGATGTTCGCGCTGCCGACGTCGCTTTCGACAACCGATCGTGCAACGCCAGCAACATTCCTCGCCGAAATCGTCGCGACAGCGGGCCTCATTTTGCTCATCATCGCTCTTGCGCGCACCGGCCAAACATCAGCCGCAGCCCCGGCGATCGGTGCCTACATCGGCGCTGCATATTGGTTCACGAGCTCAACATCGTTTGCCAACCCTGCCGTGACGATCGGGCGCATCTTCAGCGATTCGTTCGCCGGCATCGCCCCCGCATCGGTACTGCTGTTCATCGCCGCGCAGCTCATCGGCGGGGCCGTTGGCGCGCTCCTTGCCATTGCCCTCTTCCCTCATGCCGACCGCGCCGCGGACGACATGGTGATCCCCCACGAACCCGAACCAAAGGACTGACATGCACCTCGTCGCCATCGGCGGCAGTGACGCCGGCATCTCCGCCGCGCTTCGCGCCCGCGAACTTGACCCCTCCGTCGACGTCACGGTTGTCGTGGCGGATGCGTATCCGAACTTTTCGATCTGCGGCATCCCGTATTACTTCTCGGGAGAAGTTGCGCCCTGGCAGTCGCTCGCACACCGCACGCACGCAGACCTCGAAGCCACCGGGATGAACCTGCGCCTCAACACGTTCGCGACGTCGATCGATGTCGCCGGCCAGCAGTTGGCCGTGCGCGATGAGACCGGCCAGCTGTCGAACATCGCGTACGACGAGCTGATCGTCGGCACCGGAGCCCTGCCGTCATATGCGGGCATCATGGGGCTCGACGAACTCACCCCCGAAGACGGCGTGCACGTCATCCACTCGATGGGTGACACCTTCGCGCTCGAACGCTTTCTCACCGAGCGCGGGCCGAAGACGGCGATCATCATCGGCGCCGGCTACGTCGGGCTCGAAATGGCCGAGGGCTTCACCGCCCGTGGCATCCGCGTTACCCAGCTCCAGCGCGGGCCTGAGGTGCTCTCGACCCTCGACCCCGAACTCGGCGCGCTCGTGCATTCTGAACTCACCGACCACGGCGTCGAGGTACACACCGACACGGTGGTGCACGGAGTCGAAAAGAGCGACAGTGGGCTGACCGTGCACGCCGAGCGCGGTGGCATCCGGGTCACTCATTCTGCCGAGGTCATACTCGCGGTGGTCGGCGTTCGCCCCAACACGACGCTGCTGGCGGATGCCGGGGCCACCCTCGGGCCGGCAGGTGCCGTGTCCGTCGACGCACAGATGCGCACCGGACTCCCCCATGTGTTCGCCGCCGGTGACGGCGTCGCCACACACCACAGGTTGCTCGGGCTCACGTATCTCCCCCTCGGCACGACGGCACATAAGCAGGGGCGCGTTGCGGGCGAAAACGCGCTGGGCGGCCAGGCGCAGTTCGCGGGGTCGGTCGGAACGCAGGTGGTCAAGGTCTTCGACCTGGTCGCATCCCGCACCGGTTTGCGACACGACGAGGCGGCCGCGGCCGGCTTCACCCCGCTGACGACCCAGGCAATCGCCGACGATCACAAGCGCTATTACCCCGGCGCGCAGCCCATCAGCATTCGCATCACTGGCGATGCGGGCTCCGGTCAGCTGCTCGGTGCACAGCTTGTCGGTCGCCTCGGAACGGAAACCGCAAAGCGCGTCGACACGTACGCGACGGCGCTCTTTGCCGGACTCACCGTCGAGCAGGTGAGCGACCTCGACCTGTCGTACACCCCGCCCCTCGGATCCCCCTGGGACGCCGTACAGGTCGCAACCCAAGCCTGGTCCCGCGCCGCCGCCGCTCGCTGAGCCGCGGCCGGCGCGGAAGCGACCTATTCCGGGGGCAATACGGTGAAGGCCACGAGCGTCTCGCCCTCGGCGAGCGCGTCGTCGAGTTGCGATTCCACGTCGGCGAACGGCCCGATGATCACAGAGCTTCCGAGCACGGCGATCGCGCGCACGCGCTCGTCACCGGTGTTTTCGAGTTGTACCGAGCGCACAACGTCGAGTCGCTCAAGCGTCCGCACGAGCACGCGCGAAAGCCGCTCGCTGCCGCGAAAGGTGATCGACATTCGGCCGACTCCGTCGCGTACCGAGAGGGTGTGGAACGATTCGAAGCTCACCCCGCGGGTAGAAAACATGTTGGCGAGCGCTGTCACTGTGCCGCTGCGGTCAGCGACCGTGACGAAGGCCACCCAACGGTCGTTGATGTCGGTCGTCATCGCGTCCACCCCTCGATCGCGCTGTTGATGTGGTGCCCGACCGCGGCCAAACGTTCTTCTTCGTCTTCGGCCAGGTCTTCGAGCAGCACATTTCGCCAGCCGTCGGGTCCCAACACGACGGGCACACCCATGGGGCCACACCAGGGCGACCCCTGCAGCGAAATTTCGCCGTCGAGCATGACCTGACCGGCAACGACGATCTCACGCCCATCGAGCACGGTGTCAACAAGATCGACCGTCGCACTGGCCGTACCGAAAGCGGTCTTCGCGCCGGACTGATGCGTCAAGTAGGGCCGCACGACCGCCTGCAGGTCGGGCGCCCACGAGTCGGTCAACGCGAACGCGCCCGCGATATCGTCGGCCTCCACCGCTGCGAGCTGCGCTTTCGCGTCGGCTATTTCAGCGCCGAAACTTGCGAGTGTGCGTGGTCCGCGCAGCCCCGCGATCACGTCGCGGCGCTCCGCCACGTCGAGCCCACGCAGGTGCACGCTCGACCACAGCGGCACGGCTCCGTCGCCGTGCTGGCCGCCGACGAATCCGCTCACGCGTTGACGACGGATGCCGAGGGCCGATGCGATCTCTCGGCGAAAGCGGAGCGTATCGAGCCACGCACCCATGCCGATGACCCGGTGCCGCCCGATCTGCTCGGCCACGACGGCCACTCCGAGTTCGACGGGGTTCGAGACCACGACGACGACTTCGTGTCCGCTGCCGTTTTCGGCGATAGCGGCCGCGTAGTCCTGAAAGATCGAGAGGTTGTGGGCTGCGAGTCCGTCGCGGTCGACGACGCGACCCCCGCCTGTCGGAATCGTCTGGCCAGCCGCGAGCACGATCACGTCGGCGACGACTTCGTCGGGCGACGTAGCAACGTCGATCAGCGGGGCGTGCTCGTCATGCGCGTCGATCAGGTCGACGCGCAGCCCATGGGCGGCGCGCCCGGATGCGCCGCCCGCGCGACCCACGAGTTGCAACCGCGATGTGGGGCGAAGCACCCGTCTTTCGATGAGCTCAGCGCAGATCGCCCGCCCGATATCGCCCGTTGCTCCCAGTACCGCAACATCCATGGTTCGACGCTACCGGGCGGGCGCGGCGCTCCGAGCCACGGCATCCGCGAAACCCCTCGCGACGTGCCCGTTTTTGTGGGTGCGGAGCGCAAAACACCCACAAAGATAGGCGAGTCAGCAGACGAAAGAGGCGCGACAGCTACTGCAGCACGACGCCGCCGCCGCTGGCGCCGAGAACAGTACCGACGAGCGCGAGCGCCACGAACGACGCGTTGAACATAACGTGCACGAGCACAGCACCCCAGATGCGGCCGGTCAGCACGACGAGGGTGCCGTTCACAAGGCCGACGAGCAGCAGCGCGACGACGGCATCCCACGTGAGAGTGGCGGTGAGTGCGTGCGCCAGAACAAACACACCGGATGCCATCACCACAGCGAACACGCCCGCCAAAATGCGTGATTCCATCAGCCGCCGCAGCGCACTGTAGAGCGCGACGAGCAGCACAGCATGGAAGAAGAACTCTTCGAGCAGCGGCGAAATGACGACCGGACCGAGCAGTTCGGTGAGCCACCAGCTCCCCGAGAGCGAACCGTACGACGGGAAGGCGCCGTTGCCGCCGGCTGCCATCTCGAGAAAACCTTGGGCGAGGCGGAGCGCACCGCCGAGCACGACGCCGTAGAGCACATCGACGGGTCGAAACTTCAGCAATCCCCGGGGTACAGATCGGGTGAAAGCGAGCGCAATCGGCACGAACATGCTCACCCAGATGGCGGCAGTACCGAGGATGGCGCCTCCTACTCCGCCGATGAACTGGTTGGCCGCGGTACCGACGAGAACGCCGACGCCGAGTGCGATGACGACCCAGCCGACGATCTCCCAGCCCCAGCCGACGACCGATCTTCCGCCGTCGCGCCAACCGTTCCGCCCCGAGCCTCGGCGTGACCGCCGCCGGGCGCGCCGCTTCTCGCGATCGCGGTCGGGGGCCGCATCCGTGCCCTCGAGAGGGGCTTCTGCTGCGGGTGCATCGGTGTCAGACATCGCTGTCAGAGTACCGCGCCGCGACTCGCCCAGTGCAACGTCACGTTGTAGACCAGCCGCAAGAGGAGGTATTCTCGCTAAGGCTTGCCTAACCTCAGTAAGCCTACCTACCCCACTGAAGGCAGTTGTTCCGTGCTCGCCACCTTTCTGATCGGCCTCCGCGAGGGCCTCGAGGCCGCTCTGGTCGTCGGCATTCTTGCGGCATATCTCGCACGCCTCGGCCGACGCGATGTGCTGCCGCGACTGTGGATCGGAGTCGCAGCCGCGATCGTGCTGTCGCTCGTCATCGGCGCGGTGCTTACGTTCGGCGCCTACAGTCTCACGTTCGAAGCGCAAGAGATCATCGGCGGCACACTGTCACTCGTCGCTGTCGGCATGGTCACCTGGATGATCTTCTGGATGCAGCGGGCAGCCCGCACCATGAAGCGCACATTAGAGGGTGAAGTCGATCGAGCCCTCGCCTCGGGCGCGCTCTGGGGCCTCGTCATCATCGGTTTCGTCTCGGTCGCTCGTGAGGGCATCGAGACCACGCTGCTCCTGTGGTCGATGGTGCAGTCGTTCGGCGATGCGCCCCTCGCCCTACTCGGCGCGCTCCTCGGCCTCCTCACCGCGGCGGGTCTCGGCTGGCTCATCGCTCGCGGGGCTGTGCGCCTCAACCTCCGCGTCTTCTTCGCGTGGACCGGCGCCTTTCTCATACTCGTCGCCGCAGGTGTTCTCGCCTACGCGATCCATGACTTGCAGGAGGCGGGCGTCTTCCCGGGCCCCTTCACTGCGGCGGCTCCCCTCGATGCCCTCACCGGCGCGGTTGCTGTCGGCTGGGGCGCATTCCCCTTCGGCTGGGCCTTCGACGTCACCTCCTCCATCGCGCCGGGGAGCGCACTCGCCGCCATCCTGCAGGCCACCGTCGGCTTCATGCCCGAGATGAGCTGGCTCCAGGTCATCGCTTGGGTGCTCTACGTCGCCATCGTCGGCACAGTGTTTTTCCGAAACATGCGTCGCCCGGCATCCGTGTCAGTCCCGGCATCCGAATCAGCCCCGGCATCCGAATCTTCATCACCTGCAACCCCCGATCACGCCATTACTCCACAGCAAGGAGCATCATGACCCGCACGACCCGTACCCTCGCAGGAGTCGCAGCCGTAGGCGCACTGTCACTGGTTCTCGCCGGCTGTGTCGCCAAGACGGATGCCGCATCCACCGACACGCTCACAGTGACCAGCACCGCAGATAGCTGCGAGGTCTCTGCCGCAACTGCCACGAGTGGCAACGTGACATTCGAGATCACGAACTCCGGATCCGACACGACGGAGTTCTACCTGCTCGCCGACGACGGGCTGCGGATCGTCGGAGAAGTCGAAAACATCGCGCCCGGGGCATCCCGCACGCTCACCGTGACCGCTCAGCCGGGTGACTACTACACGCTCTGCAAGCCGGGCATGGTCGGCGACGGCGTGGGACGTGCGAGCTTCTCGGTGACGGGTGACAAGGTCGAGGCGACGGGTGACGACGCCGAGCAGATGCAGCAGGCTGTCGATCTTTATGGCTCGTTCGTGAAAGACCAGGTGGAGAAGCTGGTTCCGGCCGTTGACGAGCTGACTGCCGCGTACATCGCGGGCGATGACGAGAAGGCACGCGAGCTGTTCCCGCAGGCGCGCGCCTACTACGAGCGCATCGAGCCCGTTGCCGAATCGCTCGGAGACCTCGACCCGCGCATCGACTACCGCGAGGTCGACGCTGTCGCTGAGGGCCTCGACTGGACCGGTTTCCACCGCCTCGAAAAGGACCTGTGGGTGCCGGCCGACGATGCTCTCAACTCCGACGGTGAAACATCGGCCTACGAGAACTGGGCGCCGTCGACCGAAGCCGAGCGCGCTGACTATGCAGCCTTGCTCGTAGCCGACGTCGCAGAGCTCAACACCTACGTGCACTCCGACGATTTCCAGACCGCGCTCGACACCCAGGGCATCGCCGGCATCTCAAACGGTGCGATCGCACTGCTCGATGAAGTCGCAACCGGCAAGATCTCGGGTGAAGAAGACTGGTGGAGCGGCACGGATCTGTACGACTTCGCCGCCAACGTCGAAGGCTCGAAGATGGCGTACTCGCTCGTCCGCGATCTGGCCGAGTCAAAGGGTGACGATGGCGAAGCCCTGGTCGCCCAGATCGATGAGGGCTACGCCAACCTCGAGGCAGACCTCGCGCAGTACGGCAGCCTCGAAGATGGCTTCGTGAACTACTCAGAACTCACCGAAGCCAACAAGCGCGACCTCACCGACCTCATCAACACCCTGGCCGAGCCGCTTTCGCAGCTCACGGTGACAGTACTTTCATGAGCGAAAACATCGAACGCGAGCCCGCGACTCCCACCGGCGGCCTCAGCCGCCGTGGCCTCATCGGCCTCCTCGGTGCGGGAGCCGCGGGCCTCGCGATCGGTGCGACGGGTGGTGCTCTCACAGCGACCGCCGTCTCAAAGCAGCAGGCGGATGCCACGGTCCACCCGTTTTACGGCGCCCACCAGGCGGGCATCACGACGCCGGTGCAAGACCACATGCAGTTCGCCTCGTTCGATCTCGCTGACGACGCGACGGCCGAAGACCTCCAGTCGCTGCTACAGGACTGGTCATATGCTGCGTCGCGCATGACACAGGGACTCGACGTCAGCGCCTCGGGCGCGGTCGGCGGGTCACCGCTTGCGCCGCCCGACGATACCGGTGAGGCACTGGGGCTGCCAGCGAGCGCCCTCACGCTCACCTTCGGTGTGGGGCCTGCGGTCTTCGACTCGCGCTTCGGCCTCGCGTCGAAGAAGCCCGCGCTGCTCGAAGACCTGCCGGCCTTCGTCGGCGATGCCCTCGACCCGCTGTCATCCGGCGGTGACCTGTGCATCCAGGCGTGTGCCGACGATCCGCAGGTCGCATTCCATGCGGTCCGAAACCTTACGCGTATTGCTTTCGGTCGAGCGCGGTTGCGCTGGTCGCAACTCGGATTCGGACGAACCTCCAAGACCACGAGCGCTCAGGCAACGCCCCGCAACCTATTCGGCTTCAAAGACGGCACCGCCAACATTTTGGCCGACGACACGTCAGCTCTGAAGAAGCATGTGTGGGCGGCATCCGCCGAAAGTCCCGCGTGGCTTGCGGGCGGCAGCTACCTCGTCGCGCGACGCATTCGGCAGACGATCGAAACGTGGGACCGCGTGCGGCTCGAAGAGCAGGAACGCTCGGTTGGCCGCGACAAGGCCCACGGCGCCCCACTCTCGGGTGGCGACGAGTTCGCCGAGCCCGACTTCGAGGCGACCGGCGCCTCGGAGTCGACAGCGATTGATGCGAACTCACACGTGCGGCTTGCGCACCCGGATATGAACAACGGCATCCGCATTCTTCGGCGGGGATATAACTTCGTCGACGGCAACGACCAGCTCGGTTCGCTCAACGCCGGACTGTTCTTTCTGTCGTACCAGCGATCGCCGGAGCAGTTCATCGCGATCCAGAAGAAGCTCTCGACCGACGTGATGGGTGAGTACCTCTCGCACGTCGGCTCCGGCGTGTGGGCGGTACCGCCGGGCGCTTCCAGCGGCTCCTACATCGGCGCCGGCCTCTTCTCCTAGCTCCACGCCGCCGCATATCTCCACGCCGCCGCATATCTCCACGCCGCCACCTATCTCCCCGCCGCCACCTATCTCCACGCCGCCACCTATCTCCACGCCGCCGCAGCTAGCCGCGCGCATCCAGTCCCTCGCCTGCACTAACTCAGGCAGGGCTGCGCGCGTATCCGACGTCATCCGCGCAGATCCGCAGTTTCGAAGGTTCCTCTGCGGCGGATTGCCTGAGTTAGTGCACAAGCCCAGGGTTGCCGCCACCCCACGCTGCGTCGCTTCGCCGTGCACCTCGCGCCGTGCACCGCGCGGCTGTGCCCCCGCCGGCCCACTCACACACCTGCACTAACTCAGGCAGAATTCTTACGCACTACAGCTGTCTCCACAGAACGCCCGCGTCCCGCCAGCCACCCGCGACGGATTGCCTGAGTTAGTGCACAGCCCCGGGATACACCGCACCGCGGCAAACCGCAGCACCGCACCACCGCCACACCCACGCCGACCCGGTAGGCTCGCCCTCGTGCCCCTCAGCGGGCACCCCACTTGCTTCCGCGACCGATCCACATGGGAAGGCGCCTCGGTGCTCGAAATCCTCACCGTTTGCACCGGCAATATTTGCCGGTCCCCCCTTGCCGAGCTTCTGCTCCGCCAGCAGCTCGATGGCATTGCCACAGTTTCCAGCGCGGGGGTTCGCGCCATGGTCGGCGAAGGTATGCCCGACGAAGCTGCCGAGCTCGCCGCGAAGCGTGGCGTGCCTGCGTCCGATATCGCGCAGCACCGCGCGCGATGGCTCAACGAGTCGCACCTCAAGTCCCCCGACCTGGTGCTGGCTATGGCGCGCGAGCACCGCCGCGCTGTTGTGGAGCTGTCGCCGTCCCGCATCCGCTCCGCTTTCACCGCGCGCGAGTTCGAGCGCCTCGCCGAACGCGCAACGGATGCCTCGCTCATCGCCGCCGCGGATGCTGCCGGCTCCGATCCGCACGAGAGGTTCGCCGCCGTGTTGCAGCACCTCGCCGGGCGTCGCGGCCTCGTGGCTCCCCCGGCGGACCCGACCGACGATGACGTGGTCGACCCGTACCGCCGCTCGATCGATACCTATGAGCTCTCGGCCGCGCAGCTCGATCCCGCGCTTGCACAGGTCATCCGCCTCACGAGGATCGCCGCGGGCAAGAAGTAGCTCTTTATACGCCTGTCGCGCTGAAAACGCGACCCCCTGCCCGCCGAAGAGCCTCAGTCATAGTCTGAAAAAACTTCCGATCAGGAAGCCCAGACGAGTGAAGGGAATCCTCATGGGACTCGACGACAAGATCAAGAACGCCGCAGAAGACGTCTCGGGCAAGGCCAAAGAGGCCACCGGTAAGGCGACCAACAACGAAGAGCTTGAGGCCGAAGGCAAGGGCGACCAGGCCAAAGCTGACCTCAAGAAGGCTGGCGAAAACGTGAAGGATGCCTTCAAGTAAGCCAGTATCACTCGAAAAGGGATTCTCGGGCTCAGGCTCGAGGATCCCTTTTTTGCATTCTTACGCTAATTAATACCCTAGGGGGGTAGGCTATAGCTCATGAACGGGTACGCGAACAATAAAGATCAGCTCATGGCACGCCTCAAGCGCGCCGAGGGCCAGGTGCGCGGCATCGCCCGCATGGTCGAAGAAGACACTTATTGCATGGACATCCTGACTCAGGTGTCTGCGGCGACGAAGGCTCTTGAGGCAGTTGCACTGTCGCTGCTCGGCGACCACCTCAGCCATTGCGTCGCCGAGGCGAGCGCTCAGGGCGGCCCCGTCGCCGAAGAGAAGATCCGCGAGGCGAACGAAGCGATCGCACGCCTCGTCCGTTCCTAGCTCGCACAAACTCACGGAGGAAGACATCATGAGCACCATCACCGTTCCCGTGCAGGGAATGACGTGCGGCCACTGCGTCTCGAGCGTCACCGAAGAGCTCAGCGAAATCGACGGCGTCACGGCTGTCGCGGTCGACTTGAACCCGGGCGGCACATCGCACGTCACGATCAGCGCGGCATCCGAGCTCGACGACGCCACCATTGATCAGGCCGTCACCGAAGCGGGCTACGTCATCGCGAAGGCGTGACGTCGTGAGCACCACCGAGGTCGAACTCGACATCACCGGTATGACGTGCGCATCATGTGCCACGCGCATCGAGCGCAAGCTCAACAGGGTGCCGGGGGTCACAGCGAGCGTCAATTACGCCACCGAAAAGGCCCAGGTCAAAACAGAATCAGCGGATGCCGCAGCCCTCATCGCCGCGGTCGAGGCCGCCGGTTACGCGGCCCAAGTCCCCGCGCCACCAGCTGCCGAAGAGACGGCACAAGAGGTGCCGCGCGAAACCGAGACCGCGGCCCTCGGCCGACGGCTTCTCATCAGCGCGGCCCTTGCCCTGCCCGTCGCTGTGCTGTCGATGGTGCCGGCGTGGCAGTTCACTAACTGGCAGTGGTTGGCGCTGACTCTGGCGGCCCCCGTCGCCGTGTGGGGCGCGTGGCCGTTCCATCGCGCTGCGGCGGTCAATGCGCGGCACGGCGGCGTCACGATGGACACCCTCGTGAGCCTCGGGGTGATCGCGGCGTTCACGTGGTCGCTCTATGCGCTGTTCTTCGGCTCGGCGGGCGAGCCCGGCATGACGATGAGCTTTTCGCTGTTCGGCAATTCGCACGGCACCGAAGAGATCTACCTTGAAGTCGCAGCGCTCGTGACGGTCTTTCTTCTCGCCGGTCGCT
This sequence comes from Microbacterium endophyticum, assembly GCF_011047135.1. NCBI lineage: Bacteria > Bacillati > Actinomycetota > Actinomycetes > Micrococcales > Microbacteriaceae > Microbacterium > Microbacterium endophyticum. Next base: position 824,291 of record NZ_CP049255.1, read on the forward strand.
ACGTTGAGGCGCGGGCCAAGAAGTCGTCGGCCGAGGCCCTGCAGTCGCTGCTTCACCTCGGAGCCAAGACCGCCAACGTGATCGTTGACGGCGTCGAACGCCCCGTTCCGGTCGCGCAACTCGCTGTCGGCGACACCGTTGTGGTGCGTCCGGGCGAAAAGATCCCGTCCGACGGCTTAGTCGTTGAGGGAGCATCCGCGGTTGACGCCAGCATGCTGACCGGCGAATCTACCCCGGTCGAGGTCACAGAGGGCTCTCGCGTCGTTGGGGCGACCCTCAATGTGAGCGGTCGCCTCACGATCAACATCACCCGCGTCGGCTCCGACACAGAGCTCGCACGAATGGGGCGTCTTCTCTCCGAAGCACAGACCGGAAAAGCCCAGGTGCAGCGCCTCGCCGATCGCGTATCTGCGATCTTCGTGCCGGTCGTTATCAGCCTCGCAGTCGCCACTTTTGTCGGCTGGCTGCTGATCGGTGGCGAACTCGATCAGGCCTTCACCGCTGCCGTCGCGACCCTCATCATTGCGTGCCCGTGCGCGCTCGGGCTCGCCACCCCGACCGCTCTCCTCGTCGGCACGGGCCGCGGTTCGCAACTCGGGATTTTGATCCGCGGACCGCAAGTGCTCGAGCAGACGCGCACCGTTGATACGATCGTGCTCGACAAGACTGGCACCATCACGACCGGCACCATGAGCGTCACCGAGGTGCTTCCCGCAGCGGGTATGGCCCGTGATGAACTGCTGCGTATTGCTGCCGCCGTCGAGGCCGGGTCGGAGCATCCGGTTGCTCGCGCGATCGTTGCCGCAGCGAATACCGACCTCGCGACCAGCGGCGACTTTCTTTCACACCCGGGTTTCGGTGTGCAGGCCATTGTCGATGGCAGCCTCGTCGTTGCTGGCCGTGCCTCGTGGCTGCATGAGCAGTGGGCGATCGAGACGGATGCCGCGGCCGCCGCCGTTTACGAGCCACAGGGAGCCACGGTCATCGCCGTCGGTCGCGACGGCGCTTTCCTCGGGCTCATTGCCGTCGCCGACACGGTGAAGCCCACGAGTGCTGACGCCGTGGCACGGCTGAAGGCCCTCGGGCTCACCCCCGTGCTCTCAACGGGCGACAACCCCGGCGCCGCAGCGCACGTAGCCGCCGCAGTGGGCATCGACGATGTGCGAGCGGGCGTCACGCCCGCGGGAAAGCTCGATACCGTCCGCGCACTACAGGCCGATGGCCGCACGGTGGCAATGGTCGGTGACGGTGTGAACGATGCCGCTGCGCTCGCTGCCGCAGACCTCGGGCTTGCGATGGGCGGGGGAACAGACGCGGCCATCGCCGCAAGCGACATCACGATCGTCTCGGGCGATCTGCGGGTTGTGGCTGACGGCATCCGTCTGTCTCGCCGCACTCTCGGCACGATCAAAGGCAATCTGTTTTGGGCGTTCGCCTACAACGCGGCGGCAATCCCGTTGGCGATGCTCGGCCTCCTCAACCCACTGATCGCGGGAGCGGCCATGGCGCTCTCGTCGGTGTTCGTGGTCACGAACAGCCTGCGCCTGCGCCGCTTCACGTAGCCAAAGCCGCACGCACCCCAAGGCGGTCCCACCCGCACGAGGCCCCACCTGCACGCAACGTCGGAGAATCGCATTCAGTCGGATGCCCCGCCCCAATTCCCTCCGACTGAACGTGATTCTCCGCCCGAATGCCGCGGGCACAACACTGCGCCCATGCAAAAACGCCCGCCCCTTCCGAAGAAGGAGCGGGCGCTGAGGGCCGAAGCTACGGCTTGAGCATGACCTTGCCCGCACGACCGGCGACAAAGTTTGCAGCAGCAGCGTCACGCACCTGGTCCAACGAGTACACAGCCTCGGTCGGCAACGAGATGGTGCCGTCTCCTACGCGCGTAAGAAGTTCGGTGAAGAGCTCGCCCCGGCGCTTCGGGTCGAGTGAGCCCATGACGCGGCTCCCCCAGAAGCCCTTCACGGTGATGTTTTTGAAGATGATCGAGCCTGAGCTGATCGTCATCGTGGGCGCGCCCATCGCACCGAACACAATGAGGGTGCCGTCTTCGCCGAGCTGCGAGACGACGTCGTTGCTGGCGTCGCCGCCGACCGAGTCGATACCTACGACGATCTTGGCGCCACCGGTGATCTCTGCGACGCGGTCTTCCCAGCCTTCGCTCTCGGTCGAGACGACACCATCGATGCCCTGCGCGGCAAGTTCAGCAACACCGGCATCGCGACGCACGAGGCCGACGACCTTGACGCCACGGGTGGGCGCGAGCTGTGCGAGCAGACGGCCGACAGCACCGTTCGCGGCGGTTTGGATGATCCAGTCACCTTCGCTCAGGTCGAGCCAGTCGAGCAGCGCAAGCGCTGAGAAGGGCATCGAGACGAGCTGCGAGGCAACCTCGTCGGGCGCTGCATCGTCGACGGGGATCAGGCCCGCAGCCTTGGCGATGAAGTACTCGGCCCACACGCCGAATGTGCCGCCGGTGGCAACGCGCTGACCGACGGTGAGGTGATCGACGCCCTCACCGAGCGCGTCGATCACGCCGACTGCTTCGGTTCCGGCGCGGGCAGGAAGTTCGGGCTTGAAGCCATATGTGCCGCGGATCGTCCACAGGTCGTGGTTGTGAACCGGAGACATCAGTGTGCGCACGCGCACCTCGCCGACTGAGGGCTCGGGGGTTGCTACATCTTCCACCGTCAAAACGTCCGACGGTTCTCCGAATTCGTGATGGATCACAGCACGCATATTTTTCCTTCTTCCTTTGTGAGGTACCAGGAACACAACGGCGTATCGCCGCGCGATATTCCACTTCGCATGTTCCTCCCCCACCCTGTGTGCCCGCTATGCCACACACCACAAAAACGGAAAATCGCATTCAGTCGGATGCCTGGGCTCCAAACCCTCCGACGGAACGCGATTCTCCGACCGAACGATCGCCCGGCTATGCCCGGCGAGGGCGGCCGAACAACAGCCATACGCCCGCCAACATCACGATCAGCGCTCCGCCTCCGACCCACCCCGGTATGGGAGCGCTGCCACTTTCAGCGAGCATGACCGAAGAGCTCGCTGTCGGGGTGGAGCTCGGTGCGGGTGTCGGCACGAGACTCTCGATGAAAGCGGCGGGCTGCACGAGCCCCGCACCGACTACTTCGGCGTCGGTGGGCCCGACCCATGGCGAGCTCAGCGGCTCGGCGGTGCTTGTGAGAGCACCTACCAAGCGATCAATAGCGACATCCGGTGCCGCCTGCATCCCGAGCGCCAAAACGGCACCGATGACAGGTGTCGCCGCAGACGTTCCGTAGTACAGCCACGAGTCACCGACTTCATCCCCGAAGAACGTCGTTGGGATTCCGTCGAGCCCGGTAATATTCGGCCCGGTTTTCCGCTGCGGTTCTGAAAGCCGATCAGGCACGACTCCGACCGCGGGGTACGGCTCGAAGTACCGCACCGAAGGCCCTGTCGTGCTGAAGCACTCCACGATCCAGTTGTCGCAGAGTGTGTACTCGGGGTCGCTCATCGGCTGGGCAGCAACGGCGATCGAGCTGCTGTTCGCGGCTCGACCGATGAGGCTGCTGCCCGAGGTCACATCACCTTCGGACAGGTAATATTCGGCGGCAACGACGGGGCGTGGCATGTCGTCACTCATGAAGGCGAAGCGCACCGCGAGGGGTTCTGTGAGCGCAGGCCCCGTGCGAGCGATGACGAGATCACGCGTAGTCGCTGTGCTGTCCGGAACGTCGAAGAACATTTCGCCGACAGACATTGGTAGCCCGGCTACCGACGGAAAGCCGAAGTATGTCTCATCGTGAATGGCCCCGCTGTCGTCGAGCGTGAAAGCGATCAGTTCGGATTCGACGGCGTAGGGAGGGTCGGACCACTGCAAGGTGACGGTGGTGTCGGGTTCGGATGTGGGATCGACCCACAGCGTGTATCGAAGCGTGGGGTCCTCGCCAATTCCCGGGTCGAAATCGAGGCATTCCACTGCACGTGGCGCGTACGACGCCGCGACAGCCGCGGGGCAGGTGGTCGCTTGGTACGACGACGTCTGCCAGCTTCCGATGAGTGCACCCGCGCTTGGTTGCGGCGCACCATCGACGTTTTCTTCTCCGACGTAGTTGTAGTTGCCTGCCGCGACGACATACGCGATACCGGTGGCTGCGGCGCGTTCGGCCGCCTGAGCTGAGAGCCCAGCAGTGTAGGCGGTGTCGAGATCTAGGAGCATGTCATCGATGATGATGTCGACGCCCGCCGCGATCATGTCGTCGATCGCATCGGCAAGCACTTGATCGCCGGTGACCGCCGAGGTCGGGGAGCCGCCGGTCGTGAAAACGAGGGATGCCGCGGGCGCGATCGAGTGCACGATCTGCAGCATCGCGCGCCCTTCGTCATCTGCGGGAACGTCATCGTGCAAGACCCCCACGGGCTCGGTCCACCCACAGGGATTTTTCGCACCCGGCAGTGCACCACTCGCCACGTCCGCTGCGGCATCCGTCGCGACGGGTGAGGCGGCATTGTCGAACGAGGTCGAAATCACCCCGATCGCAATGCCCAATCCGTCAAGACCAATGTCATGGAGCGCGTCGATGCCGAGCTCGTCGACGACGGCGTCAGTTGGTGCCGAGCTACATTCGGCCGCCTCCGTCACAGGTGGTGCCGAAAAAAGCGCGAGGCAGATCCCCGCGAGCACTGCCGAGGCGGCGGTCGCCAACATCCGTGGGTTCTTCGACACCAAAGCTGCAACGAACATTCCTGCCGTCTCCCCACGAACTCCGAGAATATTGGGGCTCATCGTGGCAGATTCCTGCTGCGGTGAGGTAAACCGCCATCGACCACAAAAACGGAGAATCGCGTTCCGTCGGATGCCTGGGCTCTAAACCCTCCGACGGAACGCGATTCTCCGACCGAACGACCGCTCGCTAGGTTCGCCTTCGGCTCACTGCGCGCTGCAGCAAGACGAAGACCAGCAGGATGCCGCCGGTAATAATCGTCGTCATCTCCGGTGCGATGCTGCCATCTCTCGTGATGAGTACGTTCATGAGGCCGAGCACCAGTGCGCCGATAACCGACCCGAGTACGTAACCCGCACCACCCGTGAGGAGTGTGCCGCCGATGACGGTGGCGGCGATCGCGTCAAGCTCCCAGCCGACGCCGGTGATGTTCTGCGCGATACCGAGGCGTGAGGTGTAAACGACAGCGGCAACACCCGAGAGTGTTCCCGAGATCACGTAGACGAGCAGCTTCGTGCGGAACACCGAGAGCCCCATGAGGCTCGCAGACGATTCCGATCCACCGATCGCGTAGACCGTGCGGCCCGTGCGCGTGCGGTGTAGAACGAAGAACGCGATCAGCACGACCACGATGGCGATGATCACGCCGGGGGTGATGACGAGGTCGTTCACCTTCGGCCCATCGATGATCTTGAACTGTGTGCCAAGAGCTCGAATCGGCGAGTCGTCGCCAAGGCGCTCGGGTGTCGTGCTCAGTACTGAGGCAAGGCCCCGTGCCAAGAACATCATGGCGAGCGTCGCGATGAACGGTTGCACGTTGAAGTATTGGATCAGCACGCCCGCGATTAAGCCGAAGACGGTGCCTGAGACGATCATCATGGCGATGACGACGAGCGGGTTCCACCCGGCGTTCGAGAGCATGACGCCGGCGACGCTCGAGAAGGCGATGACGGCGCCGACTGAAAGATCGATGCCACCGGTCAGAATCACGAACGTCATGCCGACGGCCATGATGATGAGGTGTGCATTGTTGACCAACAGGTTCGACAGGGTGCTGTACTGCACGATGCGACCGTAGGCCACTTCGCCGAAGATCACCATCGAGGCGAAGATCACCACAGCTGCCATCGTCGGCAGAGCTGCCGGGTTTGTCGTGACGACGCGCACGATGCGCTGCCAGATTCCCGACGTCACGCCGCGTGGCGTGTCGGTCTTGTTCGTGGGTGCGTCGATCGTAGTCATGCCGATACCTCCTGCACGGGCGCGGGGGTCTTCTGTTGCGGAGGCGGCGAAGAAAGCGGCGGCTTTCTTCGTGTCATGAACCAGGCGCGCACTCGGCGAGACTGCAAGAGGCAGAGGGCCACGATCACGATCGCTTTGAAAGCGGGTGTCGCCGACGACGAGATGCCGAGGAACAGCACCGTCTTGTCGAGGGTTGCGATCAGCAAGGCTCCGACGACGGCACCTCCGAGTGAGAATTTACCGCCGGCGAGAGAGGCCCCGCCGATGACGACGGCGAGGATAGCGTCGAGTTCCATTTGGTATCCGGTGCGCGAGATGTCGACCGTCATGACGGTTCCCACCGAGAAGATTCCGGCGACTCCGGCAAGAGACGCGCTGGCGATGTAGACCGTCATCAGGAGCCCGCGCGGCTTGATTCCCGCCATGCGGCTCGCCTTGGGGTTGATTCCGATCGCTTCGATCATGAGGCCGAGAGCGCTTCGCCGAACGACGAGGCTCACGATGATCACGATGATGATCGCGAGCAAGAAAACGACCGGCAGACCGAAGATGAATCCGTTCGCGATCCAACGGAACGGTTCATTGGATGCCGCGGTGTTCTGCCCCGAGGTGATCACTTTGGCGATGCCACGGCCGGCGAGCATCATGATCAGTGTGCTGATGAACGGTTGCAAGCCGATGTAGGCGACCAACGCACCGTTCACAGCTCCGAGTACGGCGCTGATGAGAATGGCGAGCCCCACGGCACCGAGCGCTGCGGCGACCGAAGTGGAGGCATCCACGTTACTCAGTAGCTGCATCGAGACAGCACCGGAGACCGCCATGATCGAGCCGACGGAGAGGTCGATTCCCCCTGTTGCGATCACGAGGGACATGCCGATGGCGATCATGAGGATCGGCGCCGAGTACCGCATGATGTCGATCAGGTTGCCCACGAGGTATCCCGTCGATGGGCTCACGCTGATGGCGAGGTAGCTCGGGTCTTTCAAGACGTTCAGTAGCAGCAATGCCACGATCGCGATGATGCCCCAGAAGTAGGGCTTTCGGATGATGTCGCGCAGCACCGATGCTGCGCCACTGGTCTGCCCGCTCATTGGTGCTCCTCACCGCTTGCTGCGGCGTACGTTTCCGCTTCGATCTCGCGTTCTTCGGCCTTCGCCTCGCCCACTCCGTGCGCGGCGATCACATCGACAATCTTTTGAGCTGTTACTCCCGGCTCGTTGATGATCTCACCAATCTTCTGGTGGTCCTTCAAGACCACGATCTTTTCGCTCAGCCGCACGACCTCTTCTAGCTCCGAAGAGATGAAGATGACCGAGACGCCGCCTTCGGCGAGCTTTGCCACGGCCTCTTGGATTTCGGCTTTCGCTCCAACGTCGATTCCGCGGGTGGGCTCGTCGAGAATCAGTAGCTCCGGTTCGGTGGCGAGCCACCGGCCGAGCAGTACTTTCTGCTGGTTTCCGCCCGAGAGCTCGCTGATCAAGCGCGACGGGTCTGCCGGGCGCACGTTGAGGGCCTTGATGTAGGTGTCGACGATTTCGTCTTTTTCGCGGCGCGACATCGGTCGCGCCCATCCGCGCTTGGCTTGCACGGCCAGCACGAGGTTTTCGCGCACCGTGAGGTCGGCAACGATTCCTTCGTCACGACGGTTCTCGGTGGAGTACGCGATGCGGTGGTCGAGCCCGTCGACGGGAGACGACAGCGTGATCTTTTCGCCCTTGATGGTGAGCGTTCCGGAGTCGGCTTTGTCTGCCCCGTAAAGGATGCGGGCAAGCTCGGTGCGTCCGGCACCCAGGAGCCCTGCGAAGCCGACGATTTCACCACGGTGAATGTCGAGGTCGGTGGCACCCATGCTGCCGCGCTTGCCGAATCCTTCGGCGCGCACGAGCGGTGCCGTCTCGCGGTCGCGTTCGCCGACCTGACGATTGCCACCGAGGGCTGCGAGTGACTCGAGGTCTTTACCGATCATCTTCGAGATGAGCTCGCCGCGGTCGAGTTCACGTGTCATATATTCGCCGACGTACTGGCCGTTGCGGAGCACCGTCAAGCGGTCGCTGATGGCGTAGATCTGATCGAGAAAGTGGGAGACGAAGAGAATGGCGACGCCTTCGTCGCGAAGCGAGCGGATGACTGTGAACAATCCCTCGACTTCTTTGGCGTCGAGGCTTGAGGTGGGCTCATCGAGAATGAGCACCTTGGCTTTGATGGCCATTGCGCGGCTGATGGCGACGAGCTGCTGCATGGCGATCGACAGCGTCGACAGCGACTGATGCGTGTCGAGATAGTCGAGGCCGAGACGTGCGAGCGCCGAGCGCGCTGCCTGGTGAGTGGCACGCCAGTTCACCCCGAACACGCCGCGCACTTCGTGGCCGAGCATGACGTTCTCACCGATGGAGAGATTCGCACACAGGTTGACCTCTTGGTACACGGTCGATACGCCCGCCGCTTGCGCGTCAGCGGTGCCGTGGAGCTCACGCGTCTGTCCCGCGACGACAATCGAACCCGACGAGATTTTGTAGACACCGGTCAAGGCCTTGATGAGGGTGGATTTTCCCGCACCGTTCTCGCCCATGAGGGCGTGCACCTCGCCGGGAAAGAGGCGGAAGTCGACGTCGTCGAGCGCCTTTACGCCGGGAAATTCAATCGAGATGTGGTGCATCTCGACGATCGGCAGTGTTCCAGTCATGTGGTGTTCCTGTTTTCTTTCCAAGCAGCTATCGCACACGGTGCGGCCGCGACGCGGTGCGGAGTACTCGGGTGAGTAGCTCCGCACCGCGCCGTTATCGGTGGTTAAGAGGTCGTTGCTTAACGAGGCCGCTTGTTACCTGAGGAATCAGTACTGACGGTCCGCGAGAACTGCCTGAGCCGCCTCAGCGGAGTCGAACGCCTCGCTCGGAACGATGATGTACGAGTCAACGGTGTCGCCATCGAGTACCTTCTGCACAACGTCGAGTGCAGTCGGTCCGAAGAGCGGGTTGTACTCGTGCACGTAGCTCAGCTGACCATCGGCGAGAGCTTCCATGGCTGCCTTCGTGCCGTCGATCGTGATGATCTTGACGTCTTCTCCGGGAACCAGACCAGCTTCTTCAACAGCCTGCGCGGCGCCGAGACCCATTTCGTCGTTCTGTGCGAACACGAGCTGGATGTCGTTGTTGTTGGCCTTCAGCATCGTCTCCATGACGCTCTTGCCCTCTTCGGCGGACCAGTTTGCCGTCTGAGCGTCAACCTGAACGAACTGCGATTCGCTGTCCATGACGGAGTCCCAGCCCTCGTTGCGCTCGTTGACAACCGAGACACCAGCGGGGCCTTCGAGGGTCACGTAGTTCGCACCGTCGGGGAATTCGGAAACAGCCCATTCGGCCGACTCTTTCGAAACCTCGAAGTTGTCGGGCGCGATGCGGGTGACGTAGAGGCTCGTGTCGTCGGGCTCGATGCCGCGGTCGATCAGGATGACCGGAATCTCGGCTTCCTGAGCACGTGAGAGCGAGTCTTCCCAGCCGGAACCTTCGGTTGCCGAGAGCAGGATGACGTCGACACCCTCATCGACGAACGATGTGAACGCGTCGATCTGCGACTTCTGGTCGAGGTTGGTTGCGGGCGCGTACTTGAGGTCGAACCCAGCCGACTCGGTAAACGTGTCTTGGATGTTCGTCTCGTTTGCCTGACGCCATGCACCCTCGGGGCCCACTGCGACGAAGCCGACTGTGGTCAGGTCGCCGCTGCCGGCGTCTCCGCCTGCGTCGTCGCCGTTAGACGAGCAACCTGCCAGGCTGAGGGCGAGCGCTCCAGCGCCGACGAACCCCAAAATGCCGAGCATTTTCTTCTTGATAGCCATGAAATCTCCTCCTTGAGATCGCTCGCGCGGACAGGGCCGCTATGCGAACGACGACACACTCTTTGTGCTGACGTTCATAATGTTAGCGGTAACTGTTACCGGTAACAAGATTCTTCTATCTCATTTCGGTCACAGGCTTTTTACAGCAGCACACGCGGCACAAGTTCACTCATCCGCGGCGATCATCTCGACGATCGTGTCGACGGTGAGGCCGGGCCCGTTCGCCACTTCGCCGATCTTCTCGCGGTCTTTCAACACCACGATGCGGTCGCTGAGACGCACGATCTCTGCGAGTTCCGAAGAGATGAAGACGATCGAGACGCCGCTGGTTGCGAGAGCCGCGATCCGCTGCTGAATATCGGTCTTCGCCGAGATATCGATTCCGCTGGTGGGCTCATCGAGCACGAGCACGCGTGGCCGTGTCGCCATCCACCTTGCCAACAGCACCTTCTGCTGCGTTCCACCGGAGAGTTCCCGCACGGGAGTGCGCGCCGACGGGGTTTTGATCCGAAACGCCTCTATATACGAGTCGACGAGCTCTGCTGCTTCTCGCGACGAGAGCGGATGCGTCCACCCTCGCATTGCTTGGAGCGCGAGGGTGATGTTCTCGGCGACGGTCATCTCACCGATAAGTCCATCGTCGCTCAGGTGCTCACCCGATCGCGCAATGCGATGAGTGAGGCCCGCCCGCGGGTCAGTAAGGTGCGCCAGCCGCTCGTCGATCCAGATCTTTCCCGCGTCTGGACGCTCGACCCCGCTGATCAGGTCGGCGAGTTCCGACCTGCCCGAGCCGCGAAGACCGGCGAGCCCGACGATCTCACCCGAAAACAGCTCGAGGTTTGTCGAGCCGAGAGCGCCGCGTTTACCGAGGTCTTCGGCACGCAACACCGCTTTGCCGGTGGGCTCGTGGCGGTGCTCTTGTCGCTGCGAACCGAGAGCCTGCAGCGAAGTGATGTCAGAACCGATCATCTTCGAGATCAGGTCGGCACGATCGATCGAGCGGGTGAGGTATTCACCCTCTCGACGACCGTCACGCAGCACCGTCATGCGGTCGCTGATCGCATACACCTGCTCGAGAAAGTGTGAGATGAACAGGATCGCGACACCGCGCGCTCGTAGCCGTTCGATGACCGAGAACAGCAGCGACACTTCTTGCGCGTCAAGGCTCGATGTCGGCTCGTCGAGTGCCACGACACGCGGTCGCCCCACCATGGCGCGCGCAATCGAGACGAGCTGCTGCGTCGCCGGTGGCAGCGATGACGGCAGCGCGTAGGGGTCAAGGTCAAGCCCCAACTCCCCCAGGGCTTCGACGGCACGCGTCCGGGTTGCGCGCCAGTTGATTCCGAAATGACCTTTGACTTCGCTACCGAGCATCACGTTCTCAGCGATGCTGAGCGTCGGCGAGAGAAAGCGATCTTGATAAACCGGCACGATTCCCGCGGCGAGACTGTCGGCGGTCGAACCGGTCTTCAACTCTTCACCGTCGATGCGGATGGTGCCGGACTGCATCCGTACGGCTCCCGTGAGCGCTTTCACAATCGTCGACTTGCCCGCACCGTTTTCGCCCATGAGAGCGTGCACTTCGCCGGGAAAGAGGCGCAGGTCCACACCGTCGACGGCGACGCCCCCGGGGTACTCGACCCGAATGCTCTCCATCTCGACGAGAGGTCGCGTGTGCATGGATGTCCTCATTGAATCCGGTGGGGTGACAGGGTGACGGGGTTCTCGTGCGACCTGAGCATACGCCAGGCGCTGGCGCGACGACACGACTTGTCGCCTCTCGCGCGTAACTACGTGGTGCGCGGCGGCCCGGTGGACTGCCGCACGAGAAGCTCGGCGGGAATCGCGGTGCGCTGGGGCACTTCGTTTCCCTCGACAGCGGCTCGGAGTGCTTCGACCACGCGCTCCCCGAGAGCTGCGAAGTCTTGGCGCACGGTCGTCAACGGCGGTAAGAAGTGACGTGAGACGGCGAGGTCATCGAACCCAACGATGCTGATGTCGCGCGGAACCGAGAAGCCGTTCTCGTGCAGCCCGTGAATCACCCCGAACGCCATCTCGTCGTTGGCGACGAACATGGCGGTGTAATCAGGGAGCGTCGTGAGAGTGCGGGCGAAGTCGTAACCGAAGTCGGCTGTCCAGTCGCCGATGACGATGGCACGCTCGTGGATTCCCCATGAGCGTGCTCGTGAGTGGAAGGCGCGCTCGCGCGCACGCGCGTCGAGCCAGTCGAGGGGCCCCGCCACGTGCAGCACATCACGATGACCGAGCGAGGCGAGATGGTCGACGGCGAGCCGAGTGCCCTGCTGCTGGTCGACCGCGACGGTGAGAAAAGTGGGGTCACGATCGGCTTTGATGACGAGCACGGGCACACCGATTGCCAGTGTCCGAAGCGTTGAGACCGACGACGAGCGTGGCGCAATCACGCAAAGGGCATCGATACCGAGTGCTGTGAGGTGTTCCAACGCTTCTTGTGGACTCATCACATCGCTACCGAGAGCGATGGAGCTCACCGAATAGCCTGCCTGGCGCGCGGCGAGTTCTACCGAGCGGAGTGTCGAGGCTGGCCCGTTTTCGCTTGAGCTGTCGACGATTACGCCGATACGACGCGAGCGCTGCGACGCGAGAGCTCGCGCAGCGCTGTTGGGGCGATAGTTGAGTTCTTCGATCACCTCGAGAACGCGAGTGCGGGTCGACTCCCGAATGTTCGGGTAGTTGTTGAGCACGCGCGACACGGTCATGTGAGAGACGCCCGCAATATCTGCCACTTGCCGGATATTGGGTTTGTCTGACCCCGCGATTCCCGCCACTCGATCTCCACTCGCCGGTGAGCCCGGATTCGATCAGCATACGCTGCAGCACCTGAACTATGACCCGCAAATGCGGTGTGGCCTCCGGTAGACAACCCCGGAGGCCACACCAGATGAGCGTGCGGGCTAGACCATACGACGCCTGCGGGTCACGGCGATCATTCCGCCGATCACGAGCAGCATGATGGCTGCCAACAGAATGCCGAGCGGCACCTGCGCACCGGTGACTGCCAGCACGCCCGGGGCCACGACCGACACCCCGATGACCAGGTCGTCATAACCGGGCGACGTGATGATCAAACGGTGCGCGCCGAGGGCGAAGTCCGACGGAATCGGTACCTCGAAGTACACCGAGCCCGAGGCATCCGCTGCCGGAATACCCGTGACCACGATCGGCTCACTCCGAAGAGTTGCGCCAATCTGCTGGCCAGGAGCAAGACCCGTCACCGAGACCCGCAGCGTTCCGCCCTGTTCGACAGAACCGCCACCAGACAGCGACACATCAGCCCAGTCAGCTCCCGCGTCGGTTGGATCCGTCGGCTCTGTCGTCGGCTCCGGAGTGACTGTGCCGCTGCCGACGATCGGTCCGACCTCGGCTTCGACGGTCATACCGGGCCAGAGTGCCTTCGCACCCGTCACCTGCACACCGATCGTGGCGTCGACATCGGCGTCAGTGAGTTCGTAGGTGGCAGCTGTTGCGCCCGCTACGGCGGATCCGTTGCGGGTCCACTGGATGCCGGCTGCCGTCCATTCCTCGTTGATGTCGATGCTGAGCGTCTCGCCGACCTTGGTGTCACCAGTGATGGCAACCGTGAGCGGATTGGTGTCTTCCACTGTCTGTGCCGCAACGCTCGTGAGCGTCGGGGTCACCGTCTGGAAGAGTCCGTCTTCGCCGATCGTCAGCTTGTCGATCGTCGTCTCACGGTGGGTGCCATCGCCACCGGGCATTCCGAAGCGGTGGTACGCGATGTACCAGTCGTCGGTTCCCGGCACGTTGATGATCGAGCTGTGACCGGTGCCCTTGATGCCGAGCGAGAGGTCTTTCTGCAAGATCACTCCGCGATAGGTCCAGGGGCCGTCGATGCTTGTCGCTGTCGCGTAGCCCACTCGGTAGTTCTCCGAACCGGTGTCATCGATCGAGTAGGTCAAGTGGTACAGACCATCTCGGTAGTTGACGAAAGCACCCTCACGGAAGTCGGTCAGACCGTTGATCCGTGAGATCGTGCCGGGCTCGAGCGACGTCATGTCGTCGCTGAGCTTGGCGTACACGGGCGAACCGTTGCCCCAGAAGAGGTAGTAGTCGCCCGATACCGGGTCGAGGAAGGCAGCAGGATCAATTGCTTGACCCGACGTGACCGTCTCGTTGTTGAGAACCATCGCCTCTGGCTGCGCCGTGAACGGACCATCGGGGCTATCGGCGATGGCAACACCGATCGTCTTCCGGCCGTAGTCGTCGTTGTGACCGCTGAAGTAGAAGTAGTACTTTCCATCTTTTTCAGTGATCGTCGGCGCCCACGCGTTGCCGCTGGCCCACGGCACGTTGCCGTCTTCGCTGTCGAGCGTCAGGATCGGCGCTGCGGAGCGTGTCCACTCGACGAGGTCGGTCGAACTCCACACATAGAAGTCCTTTCCGCCCCAGCCGGAGTAACCGTCGGTTGTTGCGTAGATGTAGTACGTGCCACCGAAGACCGCGATGTTCGGGTCGGCGTAGTAGCCAGGCAAGACGGGGCTTGCCATGACCAGTGCCGACATCGTCCACTCGGTTACTTCGCCACCTTCTGCCGTGAGCGTGTACGTCACGGGAGAAGAGAGGTCGACAGTCGTACCGGATGCCGGAGCAACCGTTGCGCCATCGCCCGATGCGAACACCGGGGTCAGTGCCGTCACGTCGGTTCCCGGCTTCACGGGGAAGACGACCGTGTGGGCCGTGCTGTCGATGATCGGTGCGACCTTGAGGGCATCGGCATCTTCGAGCGTGATGTCGACGAGCGCCGAGGCGTTACCCGACTGCGCCAGCACCTCGCCTGCGCTGAGCGCCCGATCGTAGATCGCGAACTCTCGCAACTGACCCTTCAAGCGGTTGTCGGCGTTGTACGCCGAGCGACCGAGGTAGTTCGCCGTGGTCGCGCCGCCACCGATGTCGCCCGGGTCGAGAGTGACCCCGGTCTTTTCCGCGACCTGGATGCCGTCGAGGTATAGACGTGCGGTGGTGCCTTCGAGCGTGTACGTCAGGTGTGCCCACCGGCCGCGCTCGAGTTTTGTGCCTGAGTTGACGGTTTGCTCAGTGGACCAGTTACCCGACGCGATACTCGATCGGTATGTGCTGTCTCCCGTTGCGAAGAAGTAGCCGTTTCCGACGCCGCCGGAGTCGGTGTTACCCACGTTGTAGATGAAGTAGTTGCCGGACTGCGTCGGGTCGATCCAGACTTCGGTCTCCACGGTGACGTCTTCGACGCCGCTGAGGATGTTGTCGGGCAGATCGACGTACTGACCCGACGTACCGTTCAGGCTGAGCGAGTCGTCAGCCGTCCAGGTTCCACCAGCGATCGTGGCGTCGTATCCGTTGCCCGAACTGTCGTGAAGCGTCGTGCCCTCACCGTCGGTGAAGTCATAGCGCAGAATCTCGCCGTCTTCGTTCGACTCGACGGGATCGGGGCCCTGAGCCTTGAGCTCCGACAGTGCCTCAAGCTCCGCGGCGGTGACCGGGACTACCGTGCCGTGGCGGGGGCTTGCGGGTAGATCGAAGCTTGCAGGAACCTTCCAGTCCGGGTTGGCGATGTCGTCGGAGTGCAGCGGAATGTAGCCGCGTCCGCCGTACTCGTCGACGAAGAGGTAGTAACCGTCGCCGTTTACGTCGCCCTCGTTGGCCTTGAAGATCGAGGGACCTTCAACTGCCTGAGTTCCGGCATCGCGACCAATGCAAGAGTCGGTCATCGTCCATTCGTTGAGCGGTGCTCGCAGGCTTTCTGACGACTCCTGGATGATGTCGCTGCAACCGGTGGTTCCGGCGCCCTCGTCCTTCGTGAAGCGGTAGTAGACATCGTCGACTTCGAGCACTGTCGAGTCGATGCGGCTCGTA
This sequence comes from Microbacterium endophyticum, assembly GCF_011047135.1. Lineage (NCBI taxonomy): Bacteria > Bacillati > Actinomycetota > Actinomycetes > Micrococcales > Microbacteriaceae > Microbacterium > Microbacterium endophyticum. The sequence continues at coordinate 839,981 of NZ_CP049255.1, forward strand.
CCGTCCTGCCAGATCTGCGGTTCGCTGAACGTCACGAAGTCACGAGTCGTGGCGTACATCATCCGGTTGTAGGTGCTTCCGGTGTGGTTCGTGTCGGCTGAGTCATACAGCTTCGATGCCCAGAACACGACGTACTCACCGATGGATTCATCGTAGTAGGCCTCCGGCGCCCACGTGTTTCCGGCCTCATCGGGCGAGACACGTACGTGACGCTGCTCAGACCAGTTGATGAGGTCGGTGGATTCCCACACCTCGAGGTAGCGCGAGCCACTTCGCTGCGAGGCATCCCATGACGTTCCCCCACCGATCGAGAGGTCGGTGGCGATCAGGTAGAACTTGTCGCCCTCAGGAGAACGGATGACGAACGGGTCACGGAGGCCCTTGGTGCCGTATTCGGACTCGAGTACGGGCTGCCCGTCGTTGAGTTCGCTCCAAGAGAGAGCGTCGTTTCCGTCACTGGCAGCCATGTAGATCTTCTCACCCGCGAGGGTGTTGCCGGTGAAGTACGCGAAGGCGTAGCCCTCGTATTCCTGGTCGGCGAGCTTGGCCTTTACCGTGACGGGAATCTCGACCACCTCGGTGGCGCCGCCACGCGTGATGGTGGCGGTGAGAGTCACGTTCTTATCGGCCGAGGCCCGCGTGACGCGTCCCTTGGCGATCACATCGGGTTCGCCACCCGTCGACGTCCCCGAGGGCATGTCGGTTTCCGAGATGGCAGCTGTGTCAGATGACGACCATTCGATCTTCACGGTCTCGGCGCCGTCTTCGGCATCGAGACCCTGAATTTCGGCGAGCGTCTCGGGCAGCAGGATGTTGCCGGTGACGTCGCTGTTCTCACCTGCGAAGGGCAATCCCTTCACTGCCGCAGCAGTTCGGGTGACCCACTCGGTGTCGGCGTCGGCAGCTGTCGGGTCGAGTACGCCCTCCATGACCGATGCGACCTGAGTTGCCGTCAGCGCTGAGCCGTAGACGCGCACATCGTCGACTGCACCGCCGTAGAACGGGTCGCCGTTGTAAGGTGAACGGCCGATTGCACCGCCGTTGGGCGAGGCGACTGCGGCGAGCGCCGAAGCCACGACAGCGGTGTTGGCCGAAGATACCGCGGTGCCGTTGACGTACGCGGTAATCTTCGATCCGCCGTCGAGCACGATGGCCAGGTGCGTCCAGTTACCCGTGGCCAGTTTCGCTGAGCGCGCGAGTGTCTCGGTCGCTCCGGCTTTCACGCCGGCTCGAGAGTCACCGCCGCAGAGTCCGCTGTCGAACAGGTAGGAGTTTCGCGAACGCGATTCGCCGAGTGAGATGTTCCACTCGCAGTTTCGTGCGTTGTCGGGCTTCAACCAGGCCGAGTACGTGATGTCTTCCTGATCGGCGTCGATGATACCGGTCGGCAGCCCCACCCATGCCGCACCTGACGTTGAGGTGCCACCGGGCAGGTCGAGTGCGCGTCCGTCACCGTTCGATCCGGTCACTGTCGCTGCTCCCGCACCGTTGATGGTGCCGTCGCGGCCGTTACCCGAAAGATCGGCCACTGTTGCGCCGTTACCGGTTTCGGGCACGCTGTCGAAGTCGTACCAGAGCTGCAGGTCAGCGGGAGTCGCTGCGACGCGAAGCGTGGTGGTCTCGCGTGCGAGGCCTGCCGTGGCGGTGATCGTCACGTCGCCCTCGGCGACTGCCGTGACGAGCCCCGAGTTTGAGACTGTCGCGACGGTGTCGTCTGAGGTCGTCCATTCGACCGCCGGGATCGCACCGGAGCCGGCGACTGTGAACGCCACCTGCTCGGTCTCGCCCGGGCGAATGCCGGCGCGTGCGGTGTCGATGCTGAAGTCGGATGCCGCGGGGTCAGCCGCTGCAACGAAGGTCACCGTGGCGGGGGTAGCTGAGCCGTTGTCCATCCAGCCCTGCACCGTGACGATGTCGCCGACAGCGCCAAGGGCCGAGAAGTCGGGGGTTTCCCATGAGACCTCGACCTCTTCGGTGCGGCCGCCGTCGTTTCCGAATGTTGCTGTCACGGTTTCGGGAAGCGATACGGCTGCGGGGCCACCGACGGGAACTTCGACCGTGCTGTTTTCAACAGCTGTGACGAGCAACTCGGGCTGGTAGGCGGTAGCGAGCCGGTCGTATTCGGCACGCGTGATAGGCATCACTGTGCCGTGACGCGGCGAGTCGGGGAGCCCCGAGGAGTCCATTACAGTCCAGGTTTTCCCCTGGTCGGCGGAGGTCATCGCTGCGTAACCCTGACCACCGTGGTAGCTCGGCTGGTCGATAAAGAGGTACCACTGGTCGGGGTTGTCGATCGAGGGGAAGACTGTGGGGCCTTCACCGTTCGTGTAGGTCGAGATCGCACCGGTGGGGTTGGCGTACGACTGTCCGACACCAATATTCTCGGTAACGAGGCTCCACTGGTTCACATCATCGGTCGTGCTGAATGCCGTCCCGATGCCGTCGTGGATGATCGTGGCGCGCAGGTCGTTCGACTTCTGTAGCAGCACGTTCATCGGCCCTTCTTCCTTCGTGAAGCGGAAGTAGGTGTCGCCACTCTTGATGACCGACGAGTCGATCATGCCGTAGCCGCCTTCGCGACGCTCGGAGTCGATCCAAACCTGGGGCTCGCTGAACGAGACGAAGTCACGCGTCGTTGCGTACATGATGCGGTTATACGAATCGGTGTTGTTGCGGCCGTCGACGCTGGCTGATTCGTACAGGTTAGAGGCCCAGTAAACGAGGTATTCGCCGCGTGATTCGTCGTAGAACGCTTCAGGGGCCCAGGTGTTCCCGGCGAATTCGCTCGATACCTCGACGTGACGCTGATCAGACCAGTTCACGAGGTCGGTGGATTCCCAGATTTCGAGGTAACGGCTGCCGTTCGTCTGCGCTTGCGCGAAGTTGACGCTCTCGGTGTTGAGGTCCGTGGCGAGCAGGTAGAAGCGGTCGCCCTCAGCCGAGCGGATGATGAACGGGTCGCGTACTCCTCCGGTGCCTTTATCAGACGACAGTACTGCGGCGCCGTCCTTGAGGTCATGCCAGTCGAGAGCGTCGGTTCCTTCGCTGACAGCGAGTCGTACTGATTCGCCGGCCGGCCCACCCTCACCGTTGAAGTAGGTGAAGAGGTACGCGGCGTTTTCGTCGGCACCCTGCGCTGCACGTACCGTCACGTCGAACGTGCGCGAGAGTGTGCCGCTGTGAGCGGTGAGCGCGACAGCCTGGTCGCTCCCGCCGCGCGTGACCACACCGGCGGCGATGTCGCCGTTGGCGCTGGTGGAGATGATGTTCTCGGGGTTTGCCGTCCACGTGATTTCCGTGCCATTGACAGCTCCGGTGTCAACGAGGGTGATGTTGCCACGGATATCGTCAGCGTTCGCAATCGCGAGCGCGTCGAGATCGGCTTGGCGCTCCCCTTCGGTGGCGTCCCGATTTTCAGGCACCGTCACCTCGAATGTGCGGGTGTCGGTGACATCCCCCGATTTTGCGGTCGCCGTCAGCGTGACGGTGGCATCACCGTCACCGCGGCTCGGGCGTGCGACGCGGCCGGTGTTACTCACGACGACGTCGTTGCTTGAGCTCCAGGTGACCGTGGAGCCGTAGCGGCTCGACGTCGGAAGCGTCAGGTTGCTCGTAACGTTCGACAGGTCGCCGAGGTCGATGAGGCTGAGATCACCGGCAACGCGTTCAGCAGGTGTCAGCGCGAGTGCCGAGACATCGGCGGCGGCGAGTGCCGAGTCGTAAATGCGGAAGTCGCGCACGTTGCCCTTGAGCAGTTTGTCGGCGGCGTAGTTCGACTTGCCGATGTTGTTCGAGGTCGTCACACCACCGCCGAGGCTTGCGGGTGTCGTCTCGATGCCTGTTGTCTGGCCAACCTGCACGCCGTCGAGGTACAGGGTGCCCGTCTGCGTTGCGCTGTCGAGCGTGTAGGCGATGCTCTTCCACACGCCGCGTGCGAGAGCTGTCGAATTGGTGGTGTTCTTTTCACCGCGCCAGTTATTGGGAGAAATCGTGGTGCGGTAGTTGTTTCCGGTGGCGAACAGGTAGCCGTCGCCCGAGTCGCTCGTGGCCGGGGTACCGAGCCCATAAATGAAGTACGGGGTTGCCTGGTCGCTCGCGATCAGCACGTCCATGCTGATCGTGATCGAGTCGAGGCCTTCGAGCAGGTTGTTCGGCAGTTTCACGTAGTCATCGACGCCATCGAGGCGAATGCCTTCACCCGCGGCCAGCGCCGGGCTACCGACGATCGTGCCGTCTTTTCCGGCGCCCGAGCTGTCGTGCGCGACGGTGCCTTCGGTCTCATCGAGCGCGTAATGCGCGACGAGGCCATCGTCCGCTGCGACTGCGGCGGCGGGCACGATGCCCGACAGGGCGAGGGTGGCGATTGCCGCCCCCGCGGTGAATCTCAGAGCCCTATTTCGGGAAAATGGGCGCGCTAAAGGCGTGCGAGAACGGTGCATCTTTGCTGTCCTTCGGGGATCTCTCGGGCTGCATTGCTCGGGCGTGCGACAGGGGTGTCACGATCGTCGCCGGCCGGTTCTGTTACCGGTAACAATCTGTTGCCGAGCATAGAGGCCACGAAACCGCGGTGTCAACGTCGCGTGCGAAAGTCGCTCGAAAATTTTCGGGCACGCACCCGACGCGCGCCTCGTAACGTCGGAGAATCGCACCACGTCGGATGCTGCCCCCAGCATCCGTCCGACTGAACGCGATTCTCCGACCGAAGGCCGCCGCGAAAGGCTACGAGTCGTGCGGAAACAACGGTATGCGCCCGAGGGCATACAACACCTCGAAGCTACGCGCCGCCTCGGGTGCGGCTGGGCGCGGCGGCACTCTGGCGCACCACAACGGGCGGTCGCTCCGACGAATATTTACGTGTCGCTTCACCCGCAATCTCGGCGAGCATCAGACTGAAGCCGCGGCGGCCGAGTCGAGCGAAATCTTGATCGACGGTGGTGAGCGGAGGTGACCAAAGCGCTGCTAACGGATGGTCGTCGAATCCGACAACCGAGATGTCTTCGGGAACGCTAAGTCCCGCGTCGGTGATACCACGGATGACGCCCATCGCAATTTCGTCGTTACCGCAGAACACCGCGGTGACATCGCGGGATGCCGCAATGCCCGCACCGACAGCCACGCCGCTGTGCGGGTCCCACGTCGCGTCGAGGATCACCGGCACATCACGCCCCGCTGTGCGCAGAGCACGCCGCCACCCGGTCGTTCGCCCGTCTTCTCGACGTGAAGCCGGCACCCGAACATGGTGCACCGTCGCGTGCCCGAGATCGAGCAGGTAGTTGGTGAGTTCTTCTGCCGCGCGAGTTTCATCGATAACGGCCTGTGGCACCGAGGTGTCCCGCACCCCCGACAGTGCGACGATCGGTACCTCGTGCGGCATTTGTGCCAGGGCAGCAACTCCGGGCGGGTCGAACTTCAGCACGATGATCCCTGCAAGCGACTGAGAGAGGGTTGCAGCAATCGCTTTTTCAACGACTGCATCATCATTGCTCTCGACCACCGTGATCATGACGGTGTAGCCGCTTGCCCGGGCAGATTCTTCAACTCCGCGAATCGCCTCAGCGTACCCATATTGTGAGGTGTCCCCCGCGATAATCGCAATGACCTGCGGCCGCCGCGACGCGAGAGCGCGAGCTGCGGCCGATGGGCGAAAGCTCAGTTCTGCGATGGCCCGCTCGACGCGCTCCCGGCGCACGCGGCTCACTTTGGCGGCGCCCGTCAGCACCCGAGAAACCGTGGGCACCGATACATCGGCCAGGGCCGCGACGTCCGCAATGGTGACACGATTCGCCGCGGCATCATTGCGAACTTCGATGTGCGTCATTACTTCACGGCTCCACTGGTGATTCCCGAGATGATCTTTCGCTGCGCGATCATGAAGATGATCAGTAGCGGCAGGCTCATCAAAATGATGTACGAGAAGATCAAGTGCCAGTTTTGCAGGTACAGTCCTGAACTTGCGACCTGGTACAGGTTCAAGGGAAGTGTATCTAAGCGGCCTCCGACGACGAACAGTGCGTAAAAAACATCGTTCCAGATATAGAGACAGATCAATATCGTCGCGGTGGCAAGAACCGGCATGAGCAGCGGCAGGATGATGCGGGTGAACACGCGAATCGGCGATGCCCCATCCATACGGGCAGCTTCTTCGAGTTCTACCGGAATTGTTCGAACAAACCCAGTGACAAAGAAAATAACGGTCGACAGATACATGCCCATGTACACGCAGATCATTCCGATTGCGGTTCCGGCAAGCCCGAGTTGGCGCAAGAGGAGCACTACGGTAACAACCGCTGGTGGCAACACGATCCCGCTGATTGCAAACGCGTAGACGATGGCGAGGGGTCGAGATGATCTGCGGCCGAGCACCCAGGCTGCCATCGACCCGAGGATGAGCACTCCGAGGACCGCGGGAACCATCACCAGCACGCTGCCGCCGAACGCTGCCGCCATCTTGCCGTCGCTGATGACCGTGGCGAAATTGTCGAAAAGCTGAAAGTTCGAAGGCAGCGCGAGGTTGGGATTGAGTGCTTCAGCCTGGTCTTTTGCGGCAGTCACAATCACCAGATAAAAGGGAACACCCAACAGCAGAACGGCCGAGAGAATCGCCGCGACTGGCTGAACCCAGTGCGCTCGGTGTCGGTGTTGCTGCGGTGACGTCGACTTCTTGCCGGTCACGAGGGTCATGGTGGCGCTCACAGTACGTCCTCTCGCTTGCGCAGCGTGCGAATAACGGGGAAAGCGAGCAGTCCAACGACGAGGAAGAGAATGAGGCTCATCGTCGTGGCCTGGGCAAAGAGTCCCTGTCCGAAGGTCCGGAAAATGAAGATGTTGAGCAGTTCTGTCGTGCCGCCCGGTCCACCGGCAGTGGTGGCCTGCACGATGTCGAAGCCGTTCATCGAGCCGAGGAGCGCAGTAGCGACGTTGAAGGTGACAGCCGGCGCGAGCAAAGGGAAGCGGATCTTTCGCAGCGTCATCCACCACCCGGCACCGTCAATGCGAGCTGCTTCGAGCACATCGCCGCTGATCGTTTTGAGCCCGGCGAGATAAATCAGCATCGAAAGCCCCATCCACTTCCACGAGTGGATCAGAGCGACAACAACGATTGTCCAGGTTGTGCTGCCGAGCCATGCGATTTCGATGGGCTGGCCGGTGAAGAAGCCGAGGATTGCGTTGAGCGCACCGTCGGGCTTCAGCATCGCTTGGAAGATGTAGCCGACCGCGAGCGCCGACATGATCACCGGCACGAAGAATGCGACCCGCACGGCACGGTTGACTCGCGTATCCCGCTCGAGGAGAAGAGCGAGAGTGAACCCGAACACATTTTGGAAAATGGCGACAAGCACGGCATAGATGAGCGTGACGACGAGAGCGTTGACGAGAGTGCCGTCGGAGAACAGCGCCTCGAAGTTCGCGAAACCGACGAAGCCGATCGAAGACTTGAAGCTCGACCAGTTCGTGAATGCGTACACGAAGTTGAAGAGCGTAGGTATCACGAAGAAGACAATGAGTACCGCCATAGCTGGCAGCAGAAACCAGAGGGGGTGATTCTGATTCGCGCGGCGCGTGGGAGAGAACTCTTTGATTCCTTGAGCGCGCGCCGCACCTTTGGATAGTCCGAGTGTGGAAGTCATGATTCCTCGCGGTCGTGGGTGCGGGATGCCGAAGCCACGCTCCGGCATCCCGCGGGGGCCTTAGAAGCCGGGGGCTCCGATAGCCTTCGCAAGCTCATCGAACTGCGACTGTGTTGTCTCCGCTACCTGAACCGGGGTTTGGGTGCCCTGGATCATGTCGCCGAGGTTGAGGTACAGGTCGGGGTTCGCGATCGCGAGCGCCTGCATGGATCCGACCGAGTCGGTGAGAGAGTCGCTGACGGCGAGCAGTGCCGCAGGCACGTCGGATGGTGTCTTGACACCGTCTTGCAGCGACACAGTGGACTGCGCGGCAACGAAGTCTGCGTAGCCGTCACCCATCCAGTACGAAAGCAACTGGCGTGCGGCCGCCTCGCGCTTGTCATCTCCCGTGTTGAAAGCCACAAGCGCGTTCGACTGGTCGGGAATGAACGTACCGACGTTACCCGTGGGCGAGATCGGGAAGAATCCAATCTTCTGGTCAAGCTCGGCAGTGTCAGCAAGGGACTGCAGCTGGCCGAAGAATGAGTTGACTTGTACCGCCATAGCGGCATCTCCCGACAACAGCGCGGGACCCTGATCTTCGAACGTTGCCGTCTTGAGGTTGCTGTTGAAGAGTCCCTCGTCGATCAAATCCTGGTAGGTGTCGATGGCACCTTGGATCGTCGGATCGGTGAACTTCTCTTTGCCCGTGTTGACGCGCTCCCACAGACCGTCGGCTGCGGCGTCAGCAAGCTGCACCTGCACCCACCACTGCGTCGCCCAGGGTGTTCCGCCACCGAAGTCGAAGAACGGTGTCACTCCGCTGCTCTTCAGGCTGCGAGCATCCTTGAGGAAATCGTCCCAGTCCGTGGGAGTCTCAGTGATACCCGCCTTCGCGAAGACCTCTTTGTTGTAATAGACGCCTTCGACAGCAGGCGTGGTGATGAGCGCCGCGTAGCGGGTGTCGTCAAGAATTCCGGTGATGTCACGAATTCCGGGCTTGTATGAGTCAAGCCAGGGAGCATCATCGAGCGGTAACAGGTTCTTCGACGCGTTGAGCGCCGTGAGCTGCGACGCCGTGGGCTGCCAAAACGCGAGGTCAGGCATATCGCCGGTCGCGACTTTGGTCTGCACGCTCTGCTCGTACGGGTCGGGAATAGTGACGACATCCACCTTTGCTCCGGTGAGCTTCTCAAACCCCGCCACGACGCTGTCGGGCACCGTGTTGGAGTTCTGCGCGGCCCAAATAGTGAGAGTCGTGTCGGTCAGGTCGCTATCTTGGGCTGGCCAGTCGGCAGGCGAAGAGGATCCTTCACCATTGCCGGGGTCTGAGCAGCCAGCGAGGGCAAGTGCAGCTGTTGCGGTGAGTGCCACAGCTGCGGCGAAACGCTTCTTCATCGAATTGCTCCTTAATGTGTTTACAGTTTGACGTGATACGTGGGTGCTCATTGCCCGAGCGGGCTGACAATGAGGCGAAAGGTGCGCGCGGCAATCGTGGTATCGCTCGCGTGCACGGTTAAGGTTCCGGTTGTGGCGTCCCACACGGTGGGCCACGCCGGAAGGTGTGAGGGGAAGATCGTCTCGACGCTCACGGTGCGACCCGCGAGATGGGGAAGCGATAGTTCTGTTGAGGTGGAGGATCCTCCGCGGTGCCACACCGATACGAGATCGTGCCCATCGGCGGCGAGACCGAGCGAGATCCATTCGTCTGTCCAGCCCGGAAGGCCAAGCGGCCAATACGGCGTGCTCACAATGATGTGCTGGCGCAATTGCTTCGCCATCCCAATCGCTTCGCTCACGAGCGCACGCTGTGGCCCACTCATGCGATTGAGGTAACCAGAGACGTAGTAGCGGCCGAGGAGACCGGTCACGAGACAGAATGCGATCTCTTCATCATTCATATCCGGTTGCGGGTAGGCCCAGCTCGCGGCCTGCTCGGGAACCATCGACAGCGGTGCCGCAGCAGCAATCGGCGGATAGCTCACGAAATCCTGCTGATCTGACGTCGACTGCATCGCCATGCGCGAAAGCATCGCGTAGTCCATGCGCATCGCACCCGAACTACAGTTTTCGATGATGAGATCCGGATGCCGGTCAAGTAGCCTATCGAGCCACGCAAGATGAGCACGGTTGTGCTGGAGCAGTCCGTCACCCGGGCTGTCTGCACCGAGATCGGTTCCCACACCCGGGTTGATGTTGTAGTCGAATTTGAAGAACTCGACGCTGAAATCAGCGATCAATCGATCCACGACAGCGTCGAGGTGGGCTACAGCCGCGGGATGCCGAAAGTCGAGGTGGAATCGGTCGTGCTCTACAACGCGTACCCCGCGTCGCTGCAAGAAGGCTTCGGTCGGGAGTGTGTCCGCGAGAGGGCTTCGTATGCCTACGACCTCTGGTTCGAGCCAGAGTCCGGGTGCCATTCCGGCAGCCAGGATCGCATCAATCACTTCACGGAGACCACCCGGAAATCGACTTTCGGATGGCTTCCATTCACCGACAGAGTCCCACCAGTCGCCAGATTCGTCGTACCAGCCAGCATCGATGCAAAACACCTCGCATCCTGATTCAGCTGCGGCAGCAATGAGCGGAAGCAGCTTCTCCGTCGTCGGGTCTCCGTCGAGAGTGTTCATGTAGTCGTTGAAAACGACCGGCATCCGCTTATTGTCGACGTGGATTCGACGCAACTCGCGCCGGTATCCCGTGAGCTGGGCCAACAGCGCGTCGCCGTCAACGCCAACGGTGATGGCAACCGGCACCGAGACAAACTCCTGGTCGGGTCCCAGAACGTGTAGCCAAGAAGAATCAGCATCTGTTGGGCCCGAGAGCGCAAGATACCCACCAGAGGTGTCTTCACCAACTTCCCAGCGCCAGGCACCGTTGTGCTCAATCTGCCACGCGAACCCGAGTTGAGCTTCGGCCGAAACAATGGCCGCAGTGGGCAGGTGATGCCCCGTCGACCAGGTACCTTGCGACGTTGCGGTGAGGCTTCCGCGCGGATTGTGACCGGTGAGGTGTTCAGACAGCCTCGGAAAATCAATACCTCGCAGCGCATTCCGCGCCCAGCGGCCTTCGCCGAGCCAGTCGCTTTTTCCTCGTAGAAGCTGCCACCCGTCGAGCGGATCGGCTCCATCTGCCATACGAGTGAAACCAGCATTCCATGATGCAACAGACATCAGCGCGAGCGGGCGTTCACTGTCGTTCTGCACAGCGACGCAGGAACGCACAGTGCGCGTGACCGCGTAGCTCTCCAGCCGAAGTTCCGAACGGATCTGCCCGGCACGCTGACAAATCCGAAGCTCCGGGCGTCCACTTTTTGAGATGCCTTCAGAGTGAGAGACATATCGAAACTGAGTGCCGAGAGTTGTGTGCGCGATGCGGGATGAGGCTGGCTGATGGCCTCCTGTCACCGAGTTCACCTCGATTACAGGCACACGGTGCACGGCGATCTCTCGGGAATCGAGGACATATCCAGCCACGTGCACAGGGGTTTCGGCATCCCATTCCAAGATGACTGCGAAGCCGCTGTCACCCCAGACAAGACGGTCCGCAGTCTCGGCGGCCGTTGTCTTCGTTGTCATCAGTGCACTCATCGCTTCTCCATCGAATTACGGGATCACCGAGGACTGTATGCGAATTTGAAAGCGCTATCAAGTTTGTGATGAAAGCGTTATCATTCAATCTGAAAGCGTTATCACTATTTGCTTGTCATGAGCCCATCGCTGTTGCTAACGTGCCCAACGGCGCACACGCGCCGCCTCAACGAAGAGAACAGGTCAATGGTGAAATCTCAGCCGATAACAGCGTGCGGCGTCGTAGCGGCGCTCGTCCTCACCCCCCTCGCGGCGCTTCCAGCATCCGCGGCAGACACGCAGACGCTTTCCGTCGACTTTTCGCACACGACGGGAGACTTCCGGGGAGGCGCAAGCGGCGCTCTCTACGGTCTCGGCGACGAAGGTGCACCAACCGAGGCGCTCTTGAACGGTGCCGCGATCACTAATGTGTCGCAGAAAGCACCGTACGGCACTCAGCACCCGTCAGGTGACGCGCTGAAGGTCGAAGATGGTTTCTTCCAGAAGCACGGCGAAGACATGTACATCTACGTGCAGGATTACTACCCCGATTGGCCCTATAACGGCGGCGCGCGGCCCGGTGATGACCGCACATACAACCTCAGCGACGGCAGTTACACCAATGGCGGCAACGGCATCTGGGACTTCCTCGAGGTTACGGAGTTCGTCGCCGACGCTGTCGCATCCGATTCGTCATATCCCGAGAGCTACGTGTTCATCCCGTTCAATGAGCCCGACGGTGGCAATTGGTACCCCAACTGGGGAGCGCAGCAAGATCAGTTCCTTGCAGATTGGCAATCGATCTACGACACGATCCAGCGCGTGTGGAGCGACGCAGGCCTCGGGCACGCTCGCATAGGTGGTGGGGGCGATACTCGCTGGCAGCCCGAGCGAAGTGCCGACATTCTCTCGTTCGCCAAGGCAAACGACTCGTTGCCCGACGTATTCATCTGGCACGAACTAGGCATCGATAATCTCGCAACATATCGTCAGCACTTCGCCGATTATCGGGCACTCGAAGTCTCTCTCGGGATCGACCCCATTCCGATCAACATCACTGAGTACGGGATGCTGCGCGATATGGGCGTACCCGGGCAGCTGGTGCAGTGGTTCGCGATGTTCGAAGACACCAAGGTCGACGCACAGGTGGCGTACTGGAACTACGCAGGCAATCTATCCGACAACAGTGCACGCCCCAACGGAGCGAACGCCGGGTGGTGGATGTTCAATTGGTACGGCAATCTTGCCGGCAGCCAGACAGTTGCTGTCACTCCGCCACAGCTCAATGCAGCCGACACCCTTCAGGGCATTGGTGCTATCGACGCCGACAATAGGAAGGCAACTGTCTTGTGGGGCGGAACAGGCGACGACGTCACGCTCGAGCTTTCGGGGCTCGACCCCGAGGTCTTCGGTTCACGTGTTGATGTCGAGGTGCGCGAAACCACACTGGCAGGTGCAGAAGGTCTCGCAAACACTCCCCGCGTTGTCGAGGCCTTCGATGGGGTATCAATCACCGATGGCGCAACATCGCTCACGGTGCCCACATACGACCGCTACGCCGGCTATCAGCTCGTCATCACTCCCGCACAAACGCGCGATGTGCAGGCGGAGGCTGCAAGCCAAGCGTGGAACGCGTCGAGCGAGGCCGAGGCGCTGCAGCTCACGTCAGCGCAGGCGTACACGCAAAATCCCACGGCCTCTGGTGGGTGGAAATTTCTCGCCTCGGGAGGTCGCGATGTTGGCTCATTCAACAGGGCATCGTCGAAAGCTGACTGGAGTGTCGACGTGCCCGCTGATGGCACATATCGATTGCAAGTGATCGGTTCAACCCCTGGAAAGCCTGGCCAGCATGCGATATTCGTCGACGGCGAGAGCGCAGGAATCATTCAGTACACGGCAGATCTCGCGCTCAACGACACGAGCCGTTGGCAGTACCGTGGCAGCGCCGAAAAGTTGGTCGAGCTCACGGCGGGCAGTCACGCATTGTCGTTTCGTGCGAGCGAAAACGGCTCGAGCGTGTTGCCAAATGCCGATATTTCACTCGATAAGGTTTCGTTGACGCGCGTTGACGAGGGCGAAAAGATCACATATCCCGCGTCGACGTTCCGCCTGGTTGACGGCGCTGCGCTCGATTGGGACACGTCACTGCAGCGCGGCTGGGCGAGCATTTCTGCCGATCAGCATGCCGATGTTTACCTGACCGCGATGGACACGGGCTACTACGACCTTGGCATCGACTGGGCGAGCAGCGATGCTGGCAACGTCACGGTCTCGGTCAATGGCCAAGTGTCGACGTTGGTGACGTCAACCGAGGCTGGGCGCTGGGCGTCAACGGCCCGCGTGCACCTTGTCGAAGGCATCAACGAAGTCGAGTTGCATTCAGACGCGGCATCCATCGGAAAAGTTTCGACGCAGCGTGCGCGCGAAGCCGACGATGCACAGGTGTCGGTTGAGGCCGAAGCCGCCACTCTTGGAGGTACGGCATCTGTGTCGTCTGCCGCAGCCGGCAGCAATGCGTCTGGCGGCAAGTACGTCGGGTACGTCGGCAACGGCGCGGCCAACACGATCGCGATCAACCGCACGACAGGCATTGACCAGCCGGGCGACTACGACGTGACGGTGCACTACTCAAATGCCGAGGTTTCGGGCAGACATGATTACAACCCACAGGTTGTCGATCGACGCATCGATCTGGCAGAGGCCGGCAGTCCTGTGGGACAGGGCTACTTCCGCTACACCTACGCGTGGGAGAGTTTCTGGCAGCGAAGCGTTGCAGTTACGTTGCAGACTGGCGATCAACCGCTCGTGTTGGGAAACGCGTCTGCATACGCTCCCAACATTGACCGTATTGTTGTGTCGCCGCGCGTGCTCGGCGCCCCGACGACGGACGCCCTGGCTACACCGTCGGGTGTGCTGACGCTCTCGAAAAACCAGACGACAGCGGGCGAAGAGGTATCGGTGTCGGGCAGCGAATTCTCCGCGGGCGATGTGGTCACCCTGACGCTCTACAGCGATCCGATCGAGCTCGGCTCGGTAACAGCTGGTGCCGACGGCACATTCGCCCTCGATGCGATGCTTCCGGTCGACGTCCCCGCCGGCAACCACACGCTTCGCGCCGTTGCTGACCCCTCGGGGACGCAAGCCGAAGCGTCGCTTTCGGTAGCTGCCGCTGCGGGAGGCGGCGGCAGCGGTAGCGGCGGCGGCGGCAGCGGCGGCAGCAGCGCAGGCGGTAGTACCGACGCCGGAGCCGCAGCCGTTGCTGGCCCGAACAGGGCGAGCTCGCAGAGCCCGCTCGCAGTCACAGGCGCAGCGATCGGCCCTTGGGCGTTCCTGATAGGCGTCGGCGCCATCGCCATAGGCGGACTGATCGTTTCAGCCCGGCGAGCGCGCCGCTCCTGAATCATGCTGAGGACCGGGTCGTTTGCGGCCCGGTCCTCAGTGATTTCGCACTCCGAAGCGTCGGAAAATCGCCCTCCGTCGGATGCTGCCCCCAGCATCCGTCCGACTGAACGCGATTCTCCGACCGAAGGCCGCCGCGAAAGGCTACGAGTCGTGCGGAAACAACGGTATGCGCCCGAGGGCATACAACCTGTCGCTGTAGTCGTCGAGCACGTCGGGCCACCCGTCACCCTCGACGAGCAGCGAACCCACCCCCACGATGTCGGCGCCGGCGCGTTGCAGCAGCGTGAGCGCTGCCTTGACCGAAGACCCCGACGAAATCACGTCGTCGACGAACAGCACGCGGCGCGCGGCGACCGACGCGAGGCGTGCCCGGTCGAGCAAAAGCGACTGTGAATTCGTCGATGTAATCGCATGCACGGGCTCTTCGAGCGCATCACCGAGGTGCACTTTGCGGGTCTTCTGCAAGATGAGGTAGTCGTCGAGGCCGAGGGCACGCGTGACAGCGATGGCGATCGGGATGCCGAGGGTCGCTGGCGCCACCACGATCTCTGGTCGCATCTCGTCGAAGTGTTGGGCAAGCTCCCGGCCTGCGGTGTCAACGAACGAGACGCCGTGGTCGATCACCATCATGAGCGCGATCGAGAGGTCTGATCCCACAGGGATGACCGGGAGTGTGATGCGTTGGCTACCGACCTGCGCATCGAACGTTTCTGGAACCATGATCTGACGCTATGCCCTGTCGGTTTCGGGACTGTTTCGCCGCGGCATCCTGTCTTCGCGCCGGTCTCAGCCCGGGTCGCGTTGCGTGACGCACTAGTCTGGCTTCGTACCTTTCGCGCAGACGCCTGGCGACACGTTGCCGCGTGTGCGCACGAGCACCGCACCTCACGTTTGAGTTCGCCGCACGATTCCGAGGACGCCGTATGAGCACCCGCCGCAGCCGCCGCACGCCGCGACCCCCGCACGAAGCACGCAGGTGGGTGGCATGGGTCATCGTTGCGGTACTCGCGGTCGGTGTGGGCGCGCTGTCGATATTCGCGTTGCAACAGTCCAGAGAAGATCCGTACGCGGGTGAGACCGTCGCCCCGGTTCCCACGTTCGCTCCGCAGTCGACGTCAACGCCCGATTCATCGCCGTCGGCCGAAGCACCGGCCGCAGTAGAGAACGACCCGTCGACGGCGCGCTTTCTCGCGGTCGGCGACGACGCCATTTGGCGCGCTGTCGCGGGGTCGTGCACGGGCGCCGACCCACTGCTTGAAAAGTCCACCGATGGCGGCGCCACTTTTGCCGACATCACGCCGCTCTACCGCGGCGTAACGCAGATTTTGTCACTCGACGGCTTTGCCGGCACCGAGGCCGAGATCGTTGCCACCGCCTCTGTTGAAGACGACGACACCGACTGCACCCCGCAGGCGCTTCGCACCTTCACACAGGGTCGATTCTGGGACTTCTACCCCGAGATTCTTGCCGCTTCCACCTATCTCGACCCAGAGAACCCGGGCCAGGTGGTGACTCCCACCGGCGATGTTGCCGCTCCCTGCGCGTCGCCGACCGCGCTTCGAAGCGTCAACGGCACTGTCGCCGTCACCTGCGACGACGGCACAGCATCGGTGCTCGGCGCCGACCAAACGTGGTCGCAGCTACCGGTGTCGGCAGCGTTGACAGTCGGCCTCACATCCGACACGCTCGCAGTGGCGACAACGGATGCCTCGTGCTCGGGCATCGTGGTCACGCGCTTTGCTACCGGCGACCTTTCGACGCCTGAGGCGACCCAGTGCGCCGAGGGCACCGACCCCGCTCAGCCCGTCGCGGTAGCACCCGACGGCGCCGCCACTCTCGTGTGGGCCGGCGACGCACTCGTCACTCTCGGCTAGCGCCCCGCGGCCGGTCGGGCGGCACGGCAGCCAGTAGTTCGCGGGTGTAGGGGTCTTTCGGGTTGGCAAACAGTTCTGCGGCGGGTCCGGATTCGGCGATGGTGCCGTTTTTGAGCACGACGACGTCGTGGCTCATCTCTTGCACGATGGCCAGGTCGTGCGCGATAAAGAGGTAGGTGAGTCCCACTTCTTGCTGCAGCCGCCGCAGCAGCGCGAGCACGCGCGCTTGCACTGAGACATCGAGCGACGCCGTGGCCTCGTCGAAGATGATGAGCTCGGGTTCGAGTGCCAGCGCGCGGGCGATTGACACGCGTTGGCGTTGACCGCCCGAGAGCTCGTGCGGGTAGCGCCCACCGAACTGCTCGTCGAGGTCGACGAGCGCCAGCAGTTCCGCGACCCGCTCGCGCCGCTCCCGGTCTGTCGCGCCGCCGAGCTTGTGCACGCGGAGCGGCTCGAGAATCGCATCAGCGACGGTGCGGCGAGGGTCAAGAGACGAGAACGGGTCTTGAAACACCATGGCGATCCGTCGCCGTTTGGCGCGCTTTGACTTCAGTACGTCGGCGCCGCCGAGCGTGGCTGTGCCGGCGCGGGTTTTGACGAGCCCGGTGAGGGCATTCGCGATGGTTGATTTACCCGAGCCAGATTCGCCCACGAGGGCGAGAGTTGTGCCGGGTCGCACTGTGAACGACACGTCGTTCACGGCATGCACGACACGTTTTCCGGCCGGGGTCGACACCGAGAACCGCACGTCGAGCCCCGACACTTCGAGCCGGGCGCTCGCGGGTGCGTGCGCGATGGGGGCTGTGGGTCCGGCACCCGCGCGAATTGCAGGGCGCGCAACGAGCAGCTCACGCGTGTAGGCATGCTGCGGGTCGTCGTAGACGTCGAGCACCGAGCGTTGCTCAACGGCTTCACCGCGGCGCAGCACGAGCACGTCGTCGGCTACTTGCCCGATCACGCCGAGGTCGTGGCTGATCCACACGACCGCGGTGCCGCGGTCACGCTGCAGCGTACTGACGAGGTCGATGATCTGCGCCTGGGTCGTCACATCGAGTGCTGTTGTTGGTTCGTCTGCGACGAGCAGCGCGGGGTCGCACGCGAGGGCAATAGCGATCATCACGCGCTGGCGTTGTCCGCCCGAGAGTTGGTGCGCATACGAATCGACGCGCTCTGAGGGCTGTGGGATGCCGACGGCCTCCAGCAGTTCGATTGCTCGAGTGCGAGCGGCTTTCGGCGTAAGGCCCCGGTGCGCTTGCAGCGACTCGGTGATTTGCCGCCCGATGGTGAGGAGCGGGTTGAGCGATGTGCTCGGGTCTTGGAACACGAACCCCACGGCGTCGCCGTGCACACGGCGGAGCATCGTGGGCGTTGCGCCAACAAGTTCGCGCGCGACATCACCCGGGCGTTGCATAATGCTCGACCCGGTCACGACGGCGCCCGGCGCGTCGATGAGTCCCGTGGCGGCGAGCACCGTCATCGATTTTCCAGACCCCGACTCCCCCACGATTCCGAGGGTCTGTTCGGGCTCGACGGCAAAGCCGAGTCCGCGCACGATTTCGGCTTTGCCGATTGAGACGCGTAGGTCGTCCACTTTCAAAACAGGCACACTCATCGGTTCCTCCGCGCTTCAATCAGCGAGCGCTGTCTGGGGTCGAGTACGTCACGTAAGCCGTCTCCGACGAGGTTGAAGGCGAGGGCGGTGACGAAAATGGCAGCTCCCGGGAAGACGCTCATCCACCAGGCCTGGCTCAAAAAGCCTTGAGCGGTGAACAGCATCCCTCCCCATGAGGGCTCGGGCGGCTGAATACCGAGGCCCAAGAACGAGAGGGCTGCTTCAGACAAAATCGCGAAGGCCAGCGAGAGCGACGCCTGCACCACGATGGGGCCGGTGATGTTGGGCAGCACGTGGCGCCACAGGATGAGGGGCGCCGGTGTTCCCATCGTCTGCGACACCTGCACGAAGGGTGAGACGCGCACCGATAGGGTGCTGGCGCGTGTGACGCGAGCGAATATGGGCGTGTAGACGATGCCGATCGCGATCATCGTGGTGAGCATTCCGGGCTCGAAAATCGCGACGATCGCGAGCGCGAGCAGCAACACCGGAAAGGCAAACATCACGTCGACCACCCGCATGAGCGCCGAGTCGACGAAGCCGCCCGTGTAGCCGGCGACGACTCCCGAGGTCACTCCGAGTACGAGCGCGAAGGTGACAGCGACGAGGGCGATCAACAGCGACGGGGTTGCCGCGTACATCACCCGGGAGAGCACATCGCGGCCGAGTTCGTCGGTACCGAACCAGTGGGCGGCACTCGGCGGTTGCAGTTGGTTTGCAACGTCGATGTCGTTGACACCGAAAGGCGCGATCCACTGCGCGAGCACCGCGACCGCGATGATGACGAGCAGGATGCTGGCACTCACAACCGTGAGCGGGTTTCGCGCCAGCAGTCGCCACGATGAGAGGCGGGGGCGGTTGACGTCGCGCGGCTCGTTGCCGCTGAGGTCTTCGACGAGGGGCTGATCAGAACTCATGCGACACGAATCCTCGGGTCGACGACGGCGTAGAGCACGTCGACAAGCAGGTTCACCGCGATGAACATCACGGCGATCAAGAGCACGGCACCCTGAATCAGCGGGTAGTCACGTGAGGCCACGGCGTCGTAAACGAGGCGCCCGAGTCCCGGCCAGGCGAAGACCACTTCGACCACGATGACTCCACCGAGGATCGTGGCGAGTTGGATGCCGGCAATCGTCAGCACCGGAACAAGGGCGCTCCGCACGATGTGTCGAAAGGTCACGATGTGCGGTGCGAGGCCTTTCGAAATCGCCGTGCGAATGTAGCCAGCGGTTGCAACGTCCAACACGGCGGCGCGAATGTAGCGGGTCATGATGGCGCCCGCGACGATTCCGACGGTCACCGCCGGCAGCGTGACCTGCCTTAACCACCCGATGGGGTCTTCGGTCAGGGGCGTGTACCCACTGGAAGGGAGCAGCCCGAGGGTCACCGAGAACAGCGAGATCAGCAGCATCCCGAGCCAGAAGTCCGGCACCGAAACACCGATCTGGCTCGTGATGCGCACGATGATGTCACTCACTTTGCCTTCGTGCAGGGCCGACCAGATTCCCGCGGGAACCGACAACACGAGCGCGATCAACAAGCCAGCGACAGCGAGCGAGATGGTTGCGGGCAACCGTTCGAGCAAGATCTCGGTAACGGGTTGCCCGTTTCGAAAGCTCACGCCGAGGTCACCTGTGATGGCTCCCCCGAGGTACGAGAAGAACTGCTCGAGCACGGGGCGATCGAGCCCGGATGCTGCGCGCAACGCCTCGTACGCTTCGGGGGTGTAGCGGGTACCCAGGGCCAAACGCACGGGGTCTCCGGGTACGAGCTGAATCAGTACGAAGACCACGATGATCACCCCCAGCAGCACGATCGCCGAGGAGAGAAGACGCGTTCCTACGAACCTCATCACTCTCGCGGGTGCGATGTTCACGTCGCGTCTCCTCTCACTCGGTGGTCGTCTGGTGTGGTGTGGCTCAGTCGGTCAGCGACGTGTCGCGGAAGCGAATAGCGGCATCCGCGCGCGTTTCGTAGCCGGTCACCGAGGGCGACCATGACTGAATAACCGACGGGTTGTAGAGGTAGATGTAGCTCACTTCGTCAGCGATGATCGTCGCCGCGTCAGCATAGAGCTCAGCGCGCGCTGCCTGGTCGGTTTCGGTGCGACCGGCGTCCAGCAGCGAATCGACCTCGGTGTTCGAGTACTTCTGCGCGTTGCTCACACCGTCGGTGTGGTGCTGTGCGTAGTAGAAGTCATCGGGGTCGATGTTGCCGAGCCATCCCATCATCAACATGTCGAAGTTGCCGGAGTTCTGCTCGTCGAGCCAGGTCGAGAAGTCGGGCTGGCTGATCGTCACGTCGATGCCGAGGGGCTCGAGGTTCGCGGCGATGATCTGAGCGGCTGTCACCGTTTCGGGGTAGTCGCTCGTCGCGAGCATTTCGAGCGTGCCACCGGTGAAGCCGGCTTCGTCGAGCAGCGACTGGGCCTTGTCGAGGTCGGTGGAGTACTGGTCGTACTCGGTGTACCAAATGCTCTGCTCGGGAATCGCGAGCTGGTTTTCAGCGGCGGTACCGAAGCTCACGGCCTGCACGATCGCGTCGCGGTCGATTGCATACGCGATCGCTTGGCGCACCCGTACATCGTTCCACGGCTCGCGCGCCTCGTTGAGGGCGAGGTACCAGTAGTCGTTCGATGGCGTCATTCCGAGGGTGAGCTCGTCGGAGCTTTCGAGGTCGGTGACCTGCTGCGTGGGCACGACGTCGGTCCAGTCGATATCGCCGGCCTGCAGGGCTGCGAGTGCCGTGGACGGCTCCGAGATGAAGCGGTACTCGACACCGGCGAGTTCGGGGGCACCGCCCCAGTAGTCGGGGTTTGCCGTGAGCGTGATGTGGTCTCCGGTCACGTAGTCCTCGAGCGAGAACGGTCCGGTACCGATCGGGTCGGTGGTGATGTCTCCCGACTCGACGTTGTCTTGGCTGACGATCGCCATGCCCTTGAACCCGCCGAGGTTCGAGAGCAGGTTGGGGCTTGGCTGCCCCACGGTGATCACGACGGTGTCGTCGTCGGGGGCAGAGATGTCGGTGATGGCCGAGAAGCGCCAGGCGTTGGCGAGTTGTTCATCGATGATGCGGTTGTACGAGTAGACGACGTCGGCGCTGGTGAAGTCCGATCCGTCGTGAAATGTCACGCCGTCGCGCAGGTCGAAGGTCCAGGTGAGTTGGTCATCGCTCACTTCCCAGCTCTCGGCGAGCGCGGGCTGCATTTCGAGGTTCTCGTCGGGCTCGACGAGCGTGTCGAAGACATTCTCGAGTACTTCGAACGAAAAGTACGAGCTTGTACGCTGCGGGTCGAGCTGGTCGGGTTCGCCGCCGATCGCGGCGATGAGCGTCGAGCCGTCTGACGACGAGCCGTTGATGTCGACGCTTTCGCCGGCCGAGCACCCGGCAAGAGCGAGCATCGTTGCCGCTCCGGCGGCGATGCTCCAGGTGATGCGCTTGTTCATGATGAGCCAATCGGGTCTGTGATCACAGGTTCAGTATGTCGCAACCATCATTTTGCTGATGATTCGATCAGTATGTGCAACTATTGACGCACCTGACAAGTCACCGGCGAAGATGAAACACGATCGTCACATTCGCCACCGGCATCCGTCGAGAGGATATTCGTGACATTCACCGTGCTCGCTCGCGATCGAGTCCATGGACTCATCGGGGCCGCAACGGCCAGCAAATCCTTGGCCGTGGGCAACGCGGTCATTGCGCTGCGCCCGGGCGTAGGTGCCGTCGCGAGCCAGGCCTGGACCAACGCCGCACTGCGCGGGCAGATGCTCGATGCGATGGCCGCGGGCGATTCGGCCAGCGAGGCGGTTGCGCGCGTGCACGAATGGGATGCCTCCCCCGAGTTTCGCCAGGTGGCCGCCCTCGACTGGACATCGGTGCCCGCCGCCGCCACTGGCGATGCCACGACCGCGTGGGCCGGGCACGCCGCCGTTGGCGACGTTGTTGTCGTCGGCAATCTCTTGGCCTCGGCCACAGTTCTCGGCGCGATGTCGGCCGAGATGGCCCGCCCCTGGCCCGCTGACGGTGGCGAAGATGATGCGGCGGCATTTGCACGGCGTCTCGTGCGTGCGCTGGTCGCCGCCGATGCGGCCGGTGGCGATGTACGCGGCCGGCAGAGCGCTGCGGTGCTCGTTGCACGCCAGGCCGATGCGGGGCCGATCAGCATTGATTTACGAGTCGACGACCACGCCGACCCCATGACAGAGCTTGATCGTCTGGTCTCGCTTCGCGCCACTGACCTGATGGAGCGTGTCAGCGCTCGAACGGAGTGACGGCGCCGAGTACGACAGTCTCGCTGTCGTGGCCATTGGCCCACCAGTGCGAGGTAGAGCAGCTGTAGCTCACGGTATCGCCGGCGTGCAGTTCGACGCGTTGGTCGCCGTGCACGACGATGAGCACGCCCAATTCCACCGTCACGCATTCAGTGCCGATGTGGCGAAAGGGTTGTTCTTCGTTCGAGAATCCGGCGGGCAGCGTCGATTTGATGAGCTGCAGCATCGATTCGCCGCGCGGAGTAAGTAGTTCACGCACCACGCGCTGGGCGGCTGGGGTGTCGGGTGGCACGGGCAGCAGGTGACGGCGGGCCGCGGGTACCACGGCGAGGTCGGCGGCGGGTTCGTCGAGCAGTTGGCTTGCGGGCACACCGAGTGCACCGGCTAGTCGCTGCAGCGATTGCAGCGACGGATTGCCGAGGCCTCGTTCGAGTTGGCTGATGAGGCCGAAGCTCACACCGGCACGTTTCGAGAGGGCGTCAACCGAGAGTTCGAGGCGCTTCCGGGCCGCACGAACAGCGGCCCCGAGGGCTTCAACCGCCCGGCCGTCCTCGCTCTCGTCACGTTCAGACACGTGCTTCACCCTATCGGCGCGTCAGTATGGTGGAGGTTCACCCACCCCATCAGAGGCGCACTAGTGAGCACGATTCATACCGGCAGCAGAATTTCACTGCGCCCGTCTCTTCGCGCGCAGAGCTGGTCTTTCATGATCGGTTCGGCGTTTTTCGCGTTCGGTTCGGCACCGTTTTTCGCCGCATGGATGCCGTCGGCACTTGCCAATTCGTCGTACTTTGTCGGCGCGATCTTTTTCACGGTTGCGGCCGGCATGCAGCTTCTTCTCACCGGCTCGCCTAACCGTGCGGCGCAAGATGAGCAGCCCACAGCCGCCGGCATCGTTGTGCGCGCGATGTGGTTGTCGGCCGCGGTGCAGCTCATCGGCACAGTGTTGTTCAACGCCAGCACGGGCGCTGCCCTCCAAGCTTCAACGGTCACCGCCGAACGCGACTACGTGTGGGCTCCGGATGCCGCGGGCTCGCTGGCCTTCCTTCTCAGCAGCCTGCTGGCCCTGGTGCCGCTTGTGCGCGAGCGCGAGCTGTGGGCGCCGCGTGACACCGCATGGTGGAGCACTCTCCTCAACCTGGGCGGGTCGGTGGCCTTCGGCGTCTCGGCTGTCGCTGCGATCGTCACGTCAACGGGCGGCGTGCGAAACGCCACGCTTGCGGGCAACTCAACTTTTATCGGCGCACTCTGCTTCTTCATCGCCGCCGCCGTGCTCCTGCCGTCGGCGCGCAAGAGGCGTGCCGGCTGAGCTAACCCCGCGCGTGCACGACCGCGCCACGCGCGAAGACCATACGGATGTCGTCTGCCCGCGACCGCAACACAATCCCCGTTGCCGCGTCGACCCCGGGCCGCCACCACGGGCCCGAAGTGTCGACGAGCACGAGGTCGGCGTCTTTGCCGACTTCGATCGAGCCGATGCTGTCGTCGAGCCCGAGCACGCGTGCACCTTCGACGGTGGCGACGGCCAAGGCATCCGCTGCCGTGAGGCGTGATGAGCCACTACCCGCCGACCGGTCGAACGCGAGCGCGTGCCGCATCTCGCCGACCATGTCGGTCGTCGTGTTGAGCGACGCGTTGTCGAGCCCGAAGCCGACAGTCACGCCCGAGGCGCGCAGCTCCCCCAGGGCACTGTGTGACCCGCCGCCGAACATCGTCGATGCAGCGCAGTGCGCAGCTCCGACTCCCCCCGCGGCGAGCGCATCACGCTCAGCCGAGTCAGTAAACGTCAGGTGCGCACCCACCGTGCGCCCCGCATAAACCCCAAGCCGTTCGAGGCGCGCGATCGCCCGCTCGCCATCGACGCCGGCATCTCCCGGCTCCGAAGCGCACAGGTGCGTCGTGAAACCCTGGCCCACGTTCGCCGCGATGGCAGCGAGCCCGCGCAACAGCTCGTCACTTGCCATTTCGGGCAGTTCGGCGCTCGTCCACACCGGAACCCGAGAGCTCGACAGCGACGTAGCCCACCGGGCGAACTCGAGCACGTCGGCTGTTGCGCCATAGAGCCGCTCGGCAGCAAACCCCACCCGCAACGACTCCGCAGCCGCAGCAAGGGCAGGACCCCAGGCGGAGGGCACGGCATCCGACACCATCGGAGCCACGATCCACCGCAACCCGCTCTGTTCGGCGACCGCGAGTGTGGTCTCGAGCGCCGCGCGCGAACGCGCAGACCCGGCATCTCCCACACCCCAGCAGTCGAGCACCGTCGTGATTCCGGCCCGCCGCAGGTCGCCCGCGGCGAGGGTCGCAGCTGTTCCCACATCGTCGTTCGACAGCCCGAGCACGCTCTCGTAGTACACACGAAACAGCCAGTCGAAGAACTCCCGGGCTTCGCCTGCCTCACCGCGCGCGAGGGTATCCGCTGTGTGCTGGTGCACGCTCACAAACCCCGGATGCACGATCCCCCCACCGGCCGAGACCCACTGTTCCGCGTGTACACCATCGGGCACAGGCCCCGCAGCAACCGCAGCGATGAGCCCGTCCGAAATCCCGATCCACCCCGACACGACGTCGCGCGCGGGGTTCATGGTTACGACCGTCGCGTCAGCAATAACGGTGTCGAAAACCCTACGGATGCCCAGCTCGTCGCTCATTCACCGCACGCTACGCGCTCCCCGTTTCGCCACGGTTACCGCAGAAGTAGCTAGCCCAGGTGGTGCGCCCGCTGAAGAGCGCTCCGAGCAAACCGGCTTTTACGCGCTTAAGCGATCACGCTCGAAATAGCGCGCGTGGGTGCGGTGCACAGTTTCGATCGAGTCGCTGTTGAGAGACACGATTTCCCAGCCATCATCCGCTCGGTTCTGTTCCAGCTGAAGGCGGTAGCGCAGTGCTTCGCGGTGACCATCCGGCCCGGCAAAACTGTGAACGTGACGTTCGCCACTCAAACGGTTGTACTCGATAACAAATCCGGCCACGACTTCAGACTCCTTCCGAGCCTCGTTGTCCTTCACGAAATGTCTTGCGCAACATCTCCAGCCCATTCTGGAGTTCTTGCTCATTTCTCAAATTTCGTGCCTTCAACGTTTCTACTCTACGGGCTACGTCACGGTACTGTGCGCGGGTTCTCACGATGATGGGCGTTTCTTCTAAGTTCAACTCAAGCAGGGAAATTTCGTTCCGGTCTTTTTCGATTTGAGAAATGCGCAGCTCCGAGACGGCTCGCAAAGAGCGCACGATTTTCTTTTCAATTGGGTCTGCGGGAAGTGCGTCGTACCGAATCTGTCGACCGTAGAGGTCGGCGGCCACCTCGTACATGTTCGCCCAGTCACCCTGGAGGTGTGTGCGTACCTGTACTTCTACCCGCGCTTCGAGCTTCAGCCAGATGTGAACCGCTCGATACCCGCTGTGTGGCGTGGCGCGCATGTCTCGTACGCAGTCATCGAGCTTGTGTTCGAAACGACCCGTGATCGCGTTTACTACCGCGTCTTGTTCGTCAAGAGTCATTTCCGCTTCAAAGCGAACGCCAGCAACGTCCTGCACACTTGGCAACGGGGTGTCGGTGTCTCTATTGAGCTTCTGACGAAGCGTGTCGAGGGTCTTAGGTCGCGAAGTGACTTCAAAGGGTCGCTCACCAAGGATTGGGGTCCAGTCCAGCGTCGAGACTACGAATTGAACGTGCTCAGCCAGATCGTTGTACCAAAGCATGACGGCACCATACGAGGGGAGTCCCTGCTCCGGCGTCGTGCCGTCGCGAATGTGTCGACTCAGCCGTTTCAGCTGATTCTTTGACCACGGCAGCGGCTCCATGACCGAAGCGTACCGAAGACAGCCCTTCGCATTAGTTCGCCGGAAACCCGATCAGCCTATTCACGTTCTGAAGTCCGCGTTCGTCGTCGCTCATTCACCGCACGCTACGCGCTCCCCGTTTCACCGCGGTTACCGCAGCGCCCTGCACGCCGTGCCGCAAAAAGGCGTGGGGTGAAGCCCGACGAACGGACTCCACCCCACGCGGGATGAGCACTGGGTTAACTTGCGATGGTTTTCTGCTTCTCAGCCCCGGCGTTCTGCGAGTGCACAGCGATCTTTCGCGGCTTTGCTTTCTCGCTCACCGGAATGATCACGCTGAGCACCCCGTTGTCATACGACGCTGAGATGCCGGCGGTGTCGACGCCCTCGCCGATGCTGAACTGACGCAGGTAGCTGCCAGCGGGTCGCTCCTGCGCAAGCCACTTGGCGCCGTCGGCCGAACCGACCGTCCGCTGCGCGCGGATGGTGAGCAGCTGACCGTCAACGTCAACGTCGACCGAGCCCGGGTCGACGCCTGGCAGATCCGCGTTCAGCACATAGTGATCCTGGTCTCGGTAGAGATCCACGGGCATCACTCGGGGCCCCGAACGTGCCTGAAGCAGGCCAGACGCGAGGCGGTCCAGCTCGCTGAAAGGATCAAAAGACATAGCCATGATGAATCAATCTCCTTCCGAATCGAAGACTTGAGTGCTCATCACTCAAGTACGAATAATTTAGCACTCTCACCATTAGAGTGCTAAGTGCCAAAAGCTCAAAATTTCCTGAGTTTTACGCCGGAATTCCGGGCTACCGCACCCCATACAAAACATGGTCATCGAGGTACTGCCACACGGTACCTACCTGCGCAAAGCCGGCACTCCGCAGCGTCTCCAGGTGAAAGCCCAGCGTCACTTTCAGTGGCGGTTCGTGGAGTTCACTCCCCCACACGGCATCGCGCGCGGCAAGCTCCGTGCCGTACGCACCCGATGCCGCCACGGCATCCCACCATTCGTCCCACGTGTCGACACCCGCGCCAAACGTGTCGCGCTGCATATCGGCGTCGTCGCTCAGCGCGAAGGCGCGCATGGCCGGCTCGCTCACGGCGTCGTAGCTCAGGTGGTCGCCGTTCAGCACGATTCCGCCCGGTCGCGCGAGACCCGAAAGCGCGAAGTACACGCGCACCAGCGCATCGGGGCTCAGCCAGTGCAGTGCCGTCGAGCTCACAACAGCATCGAACTCACCCGCAACAATCGCCGGATGCCTCACCCACACATCCGAGTCGAGGTCGATCTGTGCCACCTCAACGCGGGCGTCTCCAGCCCATGCGTCGCGCGCGAGCGCCAACAGGGCGGGGTCTTTGTCTGCGATCACCACATGTGCCGTCGGCACGTGTTCGAGCACCGCTGCCCCGAGAGACCCGGCCCCGCCCGCAAGATCCAACACGCGCGGCTCGGCCACCCCGGCGCACACGTGGGCCACAGTGCGCCCGATCGTGTCAAAGCGCTCAGCGCGCCGACGAATGTATCCGGTCTGTTGCGCATCCCAGCGCGCGATCACCTCGCGGGCAACCAAAGCCCGATCAACCGTTGTGTTCTCACTCATCAAAGTTCCTTCTTTCCCATAAATTCATCAACAACATCAGCCGGCAACCGAAACGTCAGCGACCGCACACCGCCCTCGCCCTGTGTCGTCACCACCTCGACGCCATAGACCTCATCGAGCACCGCGGGCACGAGCACCTCGTCGGCGCTGCCCGCCGCCGCCACTCGCCCCTCGTTGAGCACAACCACGTGGTCGCACACGTGGGCTGCCAGGTCGAGATCGTGCAGCACGATCACCACCGTGGGCGCGATGTCTCGCAGCATTGCGGCGAGCTCGAGGCGGTGGCGCACATCGAGGTGGTTGGTGGGCTCATCCAGCAGCACGATCTCAGCGTTTTGTGCGATCGCGCGGGCGATAGACACGCGCTGGCGTTCTCCGCCAGACAGGGTTCCGAGCGCCGACTGCGCACGGTCGCCGAGCCCGACGGCATCGAGTGCCTGCGCCACGTCGAGGTCGAACGAAGCGCCACCCCGGCCGCGTGCGATCCCGGCGAGCGCCACTTCGTCGGCCACTCGCAGGGCGGGGTCGCCGCCTACGTTCTGGCCGACAAACGCCACCCGTTGTGCGATCGAGCGCCGGGGCACTCGCCGCAGGTCACGGCCGTCCAGCAGCACCCGGCCAGCGCTCACGGGCACCGCCCCAAGCATGGCGCGCAGCAGCGTCGACTTGCCGCTGCCGTTCGGCCCCACGATTCCGGTCACGGTGCCGGGGCAGACGGCGAGGTCGATACCGCTCAGCACCTCGCGGCGACCGAACCGTACCGCCACGCCGCCTGCCGTGATCACGACAGGTCGGCTAGCGCGTCAGCGAGCACTGCGGGCCCGCGAGTCGACAGGATGCTGGGCGGGTCTGTGTAGGGAAACGCCAGCACGATCACGCGATCGTTCTTCACTGCCGAGAGCGAGTCGACGCCGGGAGAGGAGAGAAAGGCATCCTTCGTCTCGTTGGGGTCGGCAGCCGAGGAGAGCAGCACGATCGTTTCGGGGTCTCGCGAGATGACGTCTTCGATGTTCACGTCGAAGACGCGCTCGTCTTGGTCGGCGTAGACGTTCTCAAGGCCCGCCGCAGCGAACACCGGGGTCACCATGCTGGGCCCACCGTAGGGCGAGAGAACTGTGCCACCCGATGAGACGTAGAGCGCAGCCGCGGTACCGACCGATGTCGACGGCACCGATGCGAGGTCGGCTTTCGCCCCGGCGATCACGTCGGCCGCCTGGTCCTGCTCTCCCAGCAGCTCGCCGCAGGTGGTGATCTCGTTCCACACGCGGTCGAACGTGGCAGTTTCGAGCAGCTCCGGCGGCGGGTCGGAGCAGTACGCGGTCGGTGTGTACAGCGCGATGCCGGCGGCCGCCAGTGCATCACGATCGACGGCGTTTTCGGGTGCGATCACGAGGTCTGGGTCTGCACCGATGATGGCTTCTTGCGACACGACCGAACCGCCGGTGGCGTTCTTCTCGGTCGAGAGCACGTCGAGGTTCGCCAGCGCCGTGTAGGTGGTGTCGTCGTAGAGGCCTTCTTGCGGTGTTGAAGTGACAGCGACCACGCGATCAATCGCATCGAGCGCTTCGATGTCGGCGAGCGCGTCATTGTTTACGAGCACGATGCGTTTCGCGGGCCCATCGAGCGTCACCTGCGATCCGCAGTTGTCGAGAGTGATGGCAGCAGAAGCCGACGAAGAGCCAGAGGCATCAGCCGCTGTGGAGCAACCGGCGAGCATAAGCACGGCGCCGGTCGCGAGGGCCAGAGCGGCCCAGGGGCGGGCAGGGGTCATCATGTGGTGTTTCCTTTCAGGTGAAACAGGGTGAAAAAAGTTCAGTCGCCCGCGCGGCCCGAGCGGCGCAGCAGAAACAGCAAGAAGGGCGCGCCGATCACGCCGGTCACAACGCCCACGGGAATCTCTTGCGGAGAGAGCGCTGTTCGCGCCACGCTGTCGGCAAGTACGAGCAGCCCGGCACCGAGGGCGGCGCTCGCGGGCAGCACGAGTCGGCCGCGACCACCGACGATCGCGCGGGCGAGGTGCGGCACGACAAGGCCGATAAAGCCGACCCCGCCCACTCCCGCAACAACGACACCCACCAGAGCGGATGCCGCAGCCATCAACCCGAACCGCCACTTCTCCGGGTCGAGCCCGGCTGCGAGCGCCGAGTCGTCACCCGAGGCGAGGGCGTCGATGCGCGGGCCGAGGCTGGTGAAAAAGATCGCTGCCGCAGCGACGGTCACGAAGGCCGCGATCAGCACGGTGGGCTGCACCGTCGCAATAGACCCGAGCAGCCAGAAGAGCACCGACCGCGCGGCCTCGGGCGAATCCGACCAGAACAGCAAAAAGCTCGTGGCCGCATTTAGCGCGTAGCCCACGGCGAGCCCCGCCAGCACGAGCCGAAACGGGCCTCGAGTGCGGGCGGTTCCGGCGATCAACACCACAAGCGCTGTCGCAGCAACAGCGCCGACGAGCGCTGCTCCCGAGAGCAACAGCCCACTGGCCCCGCCGATCACGAGCGCGACAAGCGCAACGCCCGTCGAAGCGCCCGCGTTCACGCCCATCAGATACGGGTCGGCAAGGTCGTTGCGTACGAGTGACTGCAGCACGGCACCCGCCATCGCGAGCCCCGCACCAGCGACGACTGCCATCGCCACGCGCGGTGCACGAGTGCCCCATACGATCTGCTGCGCAATGTCGTCGACGTCCGCTGGCAGCGGCACCCCAAAGAGGTGGTGAGCCAGCACGTTCACGACCGTGGCCGGGTCGATCGCGACCGGGCCAATCCCCATCGCAACTAGCGCAATGACCAGAGCGGATGCCACCAGAACACCGATCCGCAATACATTCCGCCGCCGATCACGCCGCAACTGGTGTGCCACCGCTCGGGGATCAGCAAGAACGATGGCCATGCGTTAATGATAACCATTCTCATAAGGCTCACGAAACCAACCACCCTTTACGAGCCCATATCGCTGTTATAGGTTTCAGTAGAACGTTTCTCGACAGAGGCATGGGGCATCACGTCGTGAGAAGACTTTGTACCAACGCCGTTCGGCGCGCTATGCGTGCGCACAGGCGCTAATCGTGAAGAGGCCTTCTATGGAACGCGTACTCTGGTGGCATGTCGTCCAGAGAGGACTCCAAGCAGCGTCTACTGAAGGCAGCTTCGCGCCTTCTCGAGTTCGACGTCGAGAGCGTGTCGGTGCGGGCAATTTGCGCCGAGGCCGACGTGCAACTCCCCACGCTGTATCACTTCTTCGAGAGCAAGCGGGGCCTCATCGAGGCCATCGCAATCGACGGCTTTCGCACACTTTCCGCGGCACTCACAACCGCGATCGCATCGAACGGCCCCAAGTCGTCCGACAGGATGAGGGCCGCGTTTCGCACGCAGATCGAGTTCGCATCGACGCACGCACCGTTGTTTTGCCTCATGTACGGGCGAGCACACTCCGGTGGGGTGCGTCAGGCTTATCTCGACGCCACGATTCCCGTCACCGATCTCTTCGAGGCCGCGGCCGCAGCCGGCGAGCTCTCCGTCTCGGCCCTCGATGGTGCGACGCGGCTGCACGCCGCAGCGGTGGGTGGCGCGTTGTACATGATTCGGGCCGATGCACCCA
Organism: Microbacterium endophyticum; assembly: GCF_011047135.1. Taxonomy (NCBI): domain Bacteria; kingdom Bacillati; phylum Actinomycetota; class Actinomycetes; order Micrococcales; family Microbacteriaceae; genus Microbacterium; species Microbacterium endophyticum. The sequence continues at coordinate 871,304 of NZ_CP049255.1, forward strand.
ATTCACAACAGGCCGAAGCCGTCTGCGAAGCGGTGTTGGCGTCGATTCTGCGGGCGCGTTCGCAGCCAATTCAACCGAGCGATCAAGTCCCGGAGCACGCCGGCGCACTGCTTTCAGCCATTCATACATCGCCCGAGGCACTAGAGCCCGAAGAGCGGGCACTTTTTCTCAAGTGGCTCGCGCGACTCGCGCAGTCGAGCTAGCCTCAGCTCGGTTCACCCCCAACGCGCCCAACCATGTGCGGGCCGCTTCGTGAGCAGCGCTACACAGGTCTCACTCCTCCATTCGTGCGTGTCGGCCTTCAACGCAAGAGATATCCCAGCGCTGCTGGCCGCGTGTCATCCAGACATGTCTGCACTCAGCTCCACTGGCAACTCGTTCGAGGGCACAGTCGAGGTGCGCCGCTGGCTGCAAGACATGCTCAATGTCTTCGAGATACACGTCACGGTCAGCGAGATCGCTGAGTGTGCCGAGGTCGTCACGGCAACTATTGAGTGGAGCGCGTCCGCGCCACCTGACCTACGTCTCACCGGCACTCATACGCTCGCCATCACTCCGGTCGACGGAAAAGTAGCGAAACTTGTTCTCGATCGGTGACTAACAACGTTAGAGTTTTCTCATTAACGCTGTTATTGCTACTCCAACGAGACGCTCGCGCGTCTCTCGAGCACGCATGCGTCGTATCAGGCGAATTCGGCGCCGCACCCGCAGGCCACCTCGTCGCCCTGGATACCCGTGGTGGGCGTACGTCATCCTCGTCGGGGTCGCCCTCGTGGCTATCGGCCTGAGCGTGCTGGTGTTCGCGACGAACTACCGCATCGTCATCGAGATCATCACGATCATTTAGCGGATGCCTTTTGGCACACAGCGATTGTCAGTGGGCGGTGTCGCCCGGGGCAAGTGCGGCTTTGGCCGTCTTCATGATGATCATGACGTCACTGGCCATGCTCCAGTTCTCGACGTACGAGAGGTCGAGCCGCACAGATTCTTCCCACGAGAGCGACGATCGACCGCTGACCTGCCACAGCCCGGTGATCCCGGGCTTCGCCAAGAAGCGTCGGTGCACGTGCTTCGCGTACAACGCCACTTCGCTCGGCAGCGGCGGTCGAGGTCCGACCAGCGACATCGAGCCACCGATGACATTGAACAGCTGAGGAAGCTCATCGAGGCTGTATTTGCGCATGAATCGACCAACTCGCGTGATGCGCGGATCGTCTTTCATCTTGAAGAGCACTTCGTTACCCGAATCGCGTTGCTTCTCGCGCAGCTCAGCAAGGAGCTCTTCGGCGTTGACCACCATGGATCGAAACTTGATCATCTTAAATTCGCGGCCGTGATAGCCAACACGCGTCTGCAAGAAGAACACGGGGCCGATGCTCGTCGCCGAGACCAATATCGTGAGCAGCAGCAGCAGCGGCGACAAGATGATTACGCCAAGCACGCTTGCGACAAGATCGACGCTTCGCTTCAAGAAGCGCTGACCGGCAGAGAACCGCGGCGTCTCCACGTGGATAAGCGGGAGGCCGGCGACCGGTCGAGTGTGAATACGGGGGCCTGCGATGTCGAGCATACTCGGCGCAATCACTAGGTGCTGACGGCCCGCTTCAAGGCCCCACGAAATTTCCTTGACCTTGTTGGGAGGCAAGTCGTCAGTGCTTGTGACCGCGACCGTGTCGGCGCCCACGGCAGCCATCGCTTCGCGCACATCATCAACTGTGCCAAGTACGGGAATGTCGGTTTCCGGCACAGCTGAGGAAAGCTGCTGCGCAGGCATGCAGGCCCCGACCACGATATATCCTGAGCTGCGCGAGCGCCCAAGCTCAAGAGCGATAGTGGACACGGAAGCGCTCGATCCGACCAGAAGCACGCGGGCGCTGAACTCCCCGCCAAGGCGCTTCGCGACGAGCCACTGCCGCCACAACCAGCGCGACACCAGAAGCATCAAGATCCCTGCGGGTAGCGCAATAAGAAGGTAGCCACGCGCGATGTCGATCTTCGCGAGAAACGCCACAATCGCAACGACCCCGAAGAGGTTGAGGCTCGCCATCGTCAGACGCACGTACTCCGCGTTGCCTGATCCAAAGACGCGGTCACCGCGGGTATCGTTCGCCGCGAGGGCAAGCATCCACGCGACAATTAGCACGGCAGAGGCGACCCAGTACGAAGGGGCCGTAATGCGGATGTCGTAGCTCATCGCAACTTGAGCGCTTCCGCTTCCGAACCACGCAATTTGGGTGCCGTAGACGACCCAGATGAGTACGAGAAAATCCGTGACGATCAGGCGACGCGCGTAAGCCTTCCGCCATCGCTGTCGAGGCAGTGCTGTTGCCGGCGCTTCCTCGGCTTGGCGATGGTCATTCAGTGGCGCGCTCAAAGTCACCCCACATCCTTCCACCGCGATGATGCGCACGAGATACGTGCATGTTTCTGCGCGCGAGCTTATCAGCGGCGGCGTACCAGCGACGAGACGGTCAGGTTACGGAAACAGGCACGGAACACACCGTGTGGCAGGATGATTCAGAACCCACACCGAGAGGCGTCATGGAGCTCACTGACTACATCCGTATCCTGCGCAAGAACTGGCTGATCATTGTGATCGCCACGTTAGTGGGCATCGGCGCCGCCGCCGGTTATTCGCTCACCCGAACGCCTATGTACGAGGCGTCGAGCACAGTTTTCGTTTCAGCGCAGGGCGGCGCCAGCATTTCCGAGTTGCAGCAGGGCAACACATTCACTCAGGCGCGAGTTTCCACCTACACAAGCCTCGCCACTAAGCCAATCGTGCTCAACCAGGTGATTGCCGATCTTAGGCTCGAAGGCACCGCCAGCGACCTCGCTCAGAAGGTCTCGGCAACGAACGCCCTAAATACTCTGCTAATAACGATCACGGTCACCGACGCAGATCCGATCATGGCTGCAGACATCGCGAATGCAGTGAGCGCAAGTCTCACAACCGCCGTAGAGACGGTCGAAACACCCGCTGACGGGACTGCGAGCCCCGTCAAACTCACCCGTGTTCAAGACGCGATATCCCCCAACGGCCCCTCCAGCCCCGACGTCCCGCTCAACCTCGCGCTTGGCGCACTCGTCGGATTGGCTTTAGGGCTCGGATTCGCCATCCTTAGGACGGCGCTGGACAACAAGGTGCGGAACGCGCGCGACGTGGAACAGCTTACGGACCGGCCAATCATCGGAGCAATTCCGTTCGACTCAAAGGCATCGGAGCGACCGCTGATAATCCATGCGGACCCACAGAACCCGAGAGCCGAAGCATTCAGAGCGTTTAGGACGAACCTCCAGTTTCTCGAAATGGATGGCGGGCACAGCTTCGTCGTGACATCAAGTATGCCCAGCGAGGGAAAGTCGACCACGACGGTGAACCTAGCGATTGCGCTTGCAGATGCTGGGAAGCGCGTGGCTCTTATCGATACCGATCTTCGAAAGCCGAAAACTAGCGAGTACCTCGGCATTGAGGGAGGCGTAGGGCTTACAGACGTGCTAATAGGGCGTGCCCGAGTAAGCGATGTGATGCTGCCATGGGGCAATCGCCCTCTATACGTTTTACCTGCAGGAAAAGTGCCGCCCAACCCGAGCGAGCTTCTAGGCTCGAAACAGATGGCTCAGCTGCTCGAGGGATTTAGCCGCGACTTTGACGTAGTACTTCTCGACGCACCACCACTGTTGCCAGTAACGGATGCCGCGATCCTCGCTAAGGGCACAACAGGTGCGATTGTTGTCGTAGCCGCAGGTCGCACTTCGACACATCAGTTTGAAGGCGCTCTTGAAGCCTTGGCAACCGTCGGAGCGAAAGTCGGTGGGATCGTGCTGACAATGGTGCCGACGCGAGGCGCAGATGCCTACGGCTATGGATACGAATACGGGTACGGCGCATACTCGCAAGGCAAGTGACGCAAGTCGCTCAATAGAGGGCGCCGCTGGTGTGAGGTCGCTGCTTTTTTCAAAGGTCAGAGCCTCGTGACCCCAAAGAGCGACCGATCGCGGCACGACTCTAGACTTGTGGAGGTCACACGGGGGCTGAGTAGTGCAGTAGAAGAATCATCGCAATACGTTGTGGTTACGCGTCGCTAGACTCTGATTTGCGACGCAGCCACGGTTTCGCTGACTTTGCTAGATCTAACGCAGACCGCGGGCGCTGGGCAGACTTTGGGAATCGAAATCGGCTTTCTCGCGTAGTTATCCGGGACGACGGCACCAGTCTTCCAGACGAACCGACCCGTGGCGAGAAGAATCCGACCGTTTGACGCGGACCATCTAGACAAGGAGGGGCGCGTCGTCCCCCTCCAGCTTCAAGCCCGGTCAGCAACCACGATGTCAGACGGTCATGAGCCCTCCAAACTTACCGTCTTAGGTACGAAGACGTTGAGTCACAGTGGTCCGCAGACGAAGACCCGACGTGGGATCTGGCGGCGTTGCGCGTTGAGCTCGACTCATCATTTAAGCGCCTCCCCACCCCCACCGGCAAGACAGCCGCCGTGGTTACTCCTCAACCCCCGTCCCACCTCACGATCGTCGGATATACATTTGGTGATTTAGGGTCCGGGGCTCGATATTTGGACGCGCGCGTGGCGGGCCACGTGGAATTGAGCCTCCCAGCGTTCGTGGTTAATGCGCGAACGCAGAGCGGCCAGCCCGCTCGCCATTCCTCTTCTACGCGGCAGGTGGTCGCTCAATCACATACGCAGACAGTCACAGGGGGGCGTTTCTATAGCCTGACCCCTAGCCGCCGCATCCTTCGACATCTACTCCGGGCACTTCAACGAGAAGTCAGACACCCGAATAGTCTGGAATCTACCCGCCATCAGTCGCGTGATGCAGCGCGGGCAGTTGGGTGTGAAAAGACGATAGCGCGGCCAACCCCCCGCTGTCACCTTTAGCGCGAAGGGGCCACATTGAACATCGTGCCACCCTCGTTGCGTAGCGCGGAAAGCAGGCGAAAGGGTCGGGGACACGATCCGCATATCCGAACCGTCTGCGATGACGGTGTGCATCGAAACGACGCGACCTGGCTTTCGAGAGAATGACGTTGTCACTTTGAGCTATAGATCTGATCTCTTGTCATGAATAAAGGAGATCTCACTATATTTACCAACTGGCAAGTCCTGGCAGCCGCGATCCAGTCTCGGACAATCTCTCCGGTTGAAGCGCAGCAAACTTTCAACAGATTCGGGTCACCCTCTGCAGAAAAGGAGGAGATGATTCAATCATTTGCGGCACCTTCACTTTCGATCTCTACGATAGCCAGGGCCGAGCGTTGTGGGCTGTGCACCCGATACACGGCCGGAAGGTGATGTAGTAGTTCTGGCCCTAGCCCCAGTTCAGCTCGGGGACGGCCACGCTCCCATTCGGCGCTCCACCGAAGCTCCGGCAAGCCCCGCCATAGTCAGCGACAATTCAGATGTAAGCATCTGTGGGGTATCCGGGCATCGTGCCTGGAAAAACAGAAGGAGCAATACTGGCGCGCACGACCGTCGCCTCTGAGCACGACCTCAACTATGACGACCCTCTTGCTTTCTTGTCGATGCGAGGTGGGCGAAAAGAAATCAGGTCACCCGTGCTGGGATATTGGGCACCGCAAGTAGACAAATACGCTGCGGCCGGCAAGTTGGCCGAAGGTGACGACGAGAGTTCGGGCGCTGCAGCGTCTATTGAAAACAAATATCCCTAGTCAACGACGTGAAACGTCATGACGGAAAACGACGTGAAACGTCATGACGGAAGGTATATCGATCTCGTGTTCTAAGATGACGGGCGGCGCCCGCTAGCTGCATACATCAGCCTGAACTCGCTAATTCGACCTGAACTCGATTCGAGGCAGTTCGTCGATCCCAAAAATCGAGTCGTGGCATAGAGCTTGTTGCGGGCGAATCGCGCGATAGACGCTCGACGCATCCGGCTGGCAGTCTCCCCAACGTCGAAGCCAGACGAGCCAGAGGGAGGGTGCCGAAGTGTCGGCCGAGCTTGAGGTCGATGCGACGCCGGAGTCTCCTCACAACTTGACTGATTTTGGTGGAGCACCTGAAAATCTTTGCATCTATCGAACGATCTACGCAGGCATCGTTCCTACGATTTGCCCAGTTTCCGCTGAAGGCGACTATATTCGCCGCTTTCAAAACAGCCTGGCGACAAGCGCTCGCGTATCACCAGAGAGCCCGGTGCGGCTCCACCCGAAGAGCATCGCACCCAGCGGTCGAAAGTCCACACGGATCAGGTACTGCTCGATGATGACCTGCACGAGCGAGCATCTAGGTAAGCTATTGCGCTCGCTTCAGGGGAATGGCGCCCTCAGGAAACGCGGCCATCTGCAGGACAAAGAACGACCCACTGTCACATCGCGTGGCCGAGCCATCAGCAGGTGAAGCCTCGAAGAGTTGTCAGCGCTGCGCGTTGCCCTCCGGAGAATGATGATGCAGTAACACCTCAGCCCGCCGTTGCCTAGACTAATTGAGCATCACGCCACGCACGCACGCCGCCGATTCTTGGCGGAGCTCGACGTTCTCGGGGTTATGGCAGCACCGGGAGAAATCGAGTCTCTATTGAGAGAAGACCATGCGTCTCAACCTTTCGCATGTTGAGAATTGGTCGCCTCTTGCCGATCCCCACAACCTTCACTAAACGGCGGAACCGCAGGCAGGTGCGGGCTAATTACCGGCCGAACCTTGAATTGCTTCCTGGGAGGGAATATGACGGCTTTGCAACGAGTGCCAGTCGGCAACGTTAACTTGCATGCAACTACTTTCGAGGGTGCCGTCGAGGCCGTTCTCGACGCGGCCGAAGCCCACATTGCACTACCCGTTCGACTCTCGAACGCGTGGTGTGTTGTGCTCGCTCAGGATTCTGCGGAGTACTCAAATGTGCTGAATGGTCCGGGCATGACCCTCCCTGATGGCAAGCCTGTTGCCGCCATCATGAAACGACAACGGCCCGATCTACGCATTGAACGAGTTCGCGGGCCGTCCTTTTTTCGTGCTGTACTGGGCGCCAGCCAGCGCAAGAATCTCAGCCATTTCTTTATCGGAGGAACACCGGAGACGCTCACGGCCATGCTCGACAAAGCAAACTTGGACTATCCAGAGCTCAAAGTCGCTGGGTACTGGGCGCCGCCGTTCGCGCCCGTGGACGACGAAACTGTCTCCGCCAGCCTCAAGCGAATCCAAAGTACAAGCCCAGACATCGTATGGATCGGCCTTGGCACTCCAAAGCAGGACTTTCTTTCATCGCGACTAGCAAGCGCGGCCGGACTTCCTTGCGTTGGCGTAGGGGCAGCGTTCGACTTCATGGCAGGCACCGTACGCGAAGCACCGAGGTGGGTCCAAACCGTTGGTTTCGAATGGTTATATCGACTGCTGACGGAGCCTCGACGGCTTTGGAAGCGGTATCTCCTAGGCAACCTCAGATTCATATCAATCACGCGTCAACCATGAGGATCGCAATAGTTCACAGCTACTACTCGTCGACGCAACCTAGCGGCGAGAACTTTGCGGTCGATCTCCAGGCCGAAGCCCTTCGGCAAGCGGGCCACCAGGTCGAACTTTTCTCGGTAACTTCCGATGATGAGATTGGTGACGCGTGGGAACTGGCGCGTACCGCTACCCGAGTTGCAACCGGCTTCGGCAGGAATCCCTCGCGAGCACTCACACGCTTCTCTCCCGATGTTGTTCACGTGCACAATCTGTTTCCAAACTTTTCCCAAAACTGGCTGCTCGGTTGGCAAGGCCCAGTTGTAGCGACTATTCACAACTACCGAACCGTATGCGCTGCCGGGTCACTCTTTCGCGACGGGCGTGAATGCGACAGTTGCTTCATGCACGGAACGCAGGAAGCTGTTCGCCATCGTTGCTACCGAAACAGTGCGATCGCGACATTGCCCTTGGCAGTGGCGACTCGCTCACGCGGGTCTCGCAACGCGGTGCTTCGCCGCGCTGACAAACTCATTTTTCTATCAGCACGCGCACGTAGCAAGTTGTCTGGAATGCAGCCAAGCATCGCGTCTGGATCTTCTGAGATTGTGCCTAACTTTGTTGGCGTGCAACCAGAAAGCCCCCTCGACCGCCGCCCTGGCGAGTCCTGGGTCTACTGCGGTCGATTGTCTCCCGAGAAGGGGGCATCAGAATTGGTCGAAGCGTGGGCCAGCGGGCAGAGGCTCGACATAATCGGCGATGGGCCAGACCGCCTTCGGATCGAGCGAGCTGCCGCAGGAAAAAACATTCGGGTCCTGGGGGGGGTCTCCCCTCTCGAAGCAGGCAGACTCATCGCTGGGGCAAAGGGCTTGGTCTTCCCAAGCCTCTGGGAAGAACCAGCGCCAGCCATGAGCTACCTCCAGGCGCTGTCGGCTGGCGTGCCTACCATTGCACTGGAGGGCAACGCGGTGGCGGACGATGTAGCGGCCCACGAAACTGGCGTCGTCGTCAGCGATCTGGCGCAGGTAAACGATTGGCTGAGTCGCGAAGACGAGGTGCAGCATTGGGGGGCGCATGCGCGGCAGCGATTCGAACACGCATTCTCGAAAGAGGCATGGCTTCTCCGCATCACCCAGGTGTACAAGGAGTTGGTACCTTGAGTCGCAGATCAACGGTCTACATCGTGCAGGAGTACGTGCCGCATTATCGTGTGCCGCTCTTCAAGAGAATGGTTGAGCTCGCAGAGTCTGAAGGAATTGACCTTAAAGTCGTTGCCGGAACCCCCCAACGAAAACAAGCGACGCGTCGCGATGCCGGCCGATTTCATCCCCATATTCAGATGAGGCAAACCGAGTTTGGGCTACTTGGTCGAAGAGTGACTTTCAGGGATGCGGGCTGGTCCACACGGGGCGCGGCCCTTGTAATAGTCGAGCAAGCACGTCGAAACTTGGACGTCTACTTCGATCTACTGATACGGCCGAGCCGCGTCGCCGTTTGGGGACATGGCTCGGACTACATTCAATCGGCGGGACGGCTGGAGACATGGCTGCTGACGACAATCACCAACAGAGCCGCTTGGTTCTTCGGCTACACCCCCACGTCCGTTAATGCAGTCGTTGCAAAAGGATTCCCACCGCAACGTACTACCGTGCTCTGGAATACCACCGACACAAGTGCTTTGCGCGGCAACTTGAATCAGGTTACAGAGAGCGAGAAGGCGTCGTTTCGGGGAGAATCCACTGGGATGGCCGTTTTTGTAGGCGCCCTCGATAAATCCAAGCGACTGGATTTCCTCGTGGCCGCTGCGGCGAGGATAGCCGCCCGACGACCGGGCTTCCGCCTGACAATTTGTGGAGATGGGCCGGAGAGTGACCAAGTGCGTGAACTTGAGCGTCAGTATGACTGGTTGCAGGTTCGGCCAGCCGTGACCGGGCGAAGCCTAGCAGTTGCGCTATCGAGCGCTGACGCAATCGCAATGCCTGGGCGGGTAGGCCTCATCGCTGTTGATTCGCTTGTTTCGAGCGTCCCGATTGTGACCGTTGACTGGGCTTACCACGCTCCAGAGTACGAGTACCTGGATTCGACCAACTCAGTCTCATCAGCGAATACAGTCGAAGATTACGCCGATGCGCTTGAGAATACGATCTACCATGCCCTCTCGAACGAACGACTACGATCCGGCGCAACGGCTTCAGCGGAGCTCTTCACTATCGAAGGAATGGCCCGCCGATTCATGGCGGGGATACGCGCAGCATTGTCGGGGACGCGCTAAGCCGTGGTCGGGATGCGGAAAGGAACTACTCCGATGCACCTGCGAATATTGGTGGCATGCCACAATCGTCGCACGCTCACCACGCGCGTTGTCAGAACCGCTCTCCACGCAGCGGAGGTCTCAAATGTCCCGGCGATCATCTATCTCCTTGACGATGGATCGTCGGATGGAACATCCGACGCCGTGCGCGAAATCGCACCGACTGCGAGAATCGTCCATGGGGATGGCACCTACTTCTGGGCGAAAAGCATGTCTGACATCGAGCGAGTGGCGCTTTCCGAGGCGAGCGCTGAAGACTTGATCGTCTGGCTCAACGATGACGTCAAGGTTGACGCAGATGCGTTTGTGCGGGCGCTTCCATTCGTTCGTGCCAATGGTCTTCAGTCTGTGATCGTGTGCGGGACACGTGAGCCAGCCACAGGCAGTGTGTCGTACGCCGGGTTCAACAGGCACGGGCTGCACCCGCTCTCCCTGAGAGTTATCGAGCCATTACCCAACTCACCGGTGCCGATCGACACATTTAACGGGAACTTTGTCATTGTGCCTGAGATCGTTGCGCGTTCTGTAGGCGGTATTGACGGAGAATTTTCTCATGCACTTGCCGACATCGACTACGGGTTCAGATGTCATGCTGCGGGTGTTGACGTTTACCTAGCGCCGGGTACTTTCGGCGAATGTCCGCGCAACCCGCCATCTCCCCCGACTTCAGTGCTTAGAGAGTGGCGGCAATTTACCGGGGTGAAGGGTGGAGGAAACTTTGCATCATCGCGCCGGATCCTGCGAAAGCGCAACCCTCTCACATGGTCAGCCTTCCTGGGCGCCACCTACGCGCTATGGTGGCTTCGCCTGCTCACGAGAGGGCGTCGTAGCTAAAGGATGATCTTCATCGACTTTATTTGGTACGGCATGCAAGCTCTGGCTGCTTTACTCATCGCCACCGGCGTTCTCTATGTCTTGAAGCGGTGGCCAATAAGCGGCGCGTACGTCACGGGCGCAATAGTGCTGATTTCGTGGGAAGTCCCAAACCCAGCACCATTATTTACGGTTGCAGGAATGAGCATATACTTCCTCGACTTGTTCAGCTTTGCCCTGATCGGCCTGAGCGCATCGAAGCTTCTTTCGAAGCACAGACCTAGGGCCTCATTTGCGTGGTATTTTCTGGTGCTGGTCCTGCTAGTCAGCTTCATTAGAGGTCTACTTCTCTTTGACACGGGTGAGGTCGTCAACGAGTACCGCGCGTTCTTGTACCCGGCATCGATCCTCATCTGGTCATTTTGTCAAGATTGGCGAACGCTAGCGGAGCAAATGTATCGCTTCGCACTTCGGCTGGGTTGGGGCCTCGTCGTAGTGGCGGCGTATCACGTAGCCAAATACGGCCTCGGGACAGCTGAAGACTTCATCGTCACCGCGGGCGGCGACGTAGGGCAGACACTACGTCCACTCGCCTCGGGGCAGGCGCTGACTTTGGTGCTTTGCCTTCTGCTAGTCGTCCATCGCCCAAGTACTCGCAGGCTCGGACGCCTTGCGACGGTGGGCGCTTTTACGCTCACTGTTCTTCTCGTTCAGCAACGCACAGTTTGGGTTGCTGCGATCCTAGGACTGCTACTTTGCGTTGCACTGTCGACGGCAAGAGTGAAGCTAAGGCTGCTCATCGGAGCTATCGGCGCGGGATTCGTCGGGCTGCTGTTGGTGGCATCTGGCGTCCTGGACACAGCGCTTGGAGTTCTTCAAAGATCATCCACCGACACAGGAACCTACGACGCGAGGGTAGTGAGTTGGCTAGCACTAGCGAATCAGGCAATCGAGCGAGGTCCTATCGATGTACTCTTCGGACAACCGTTTGGCTCCGGGTACGGCCGATACGAAGGCGCGGGCAGATGGGTCGAGTTTGCTCCACACAATTGGTACCTGACCGTATTCTTGAGAGCGGGCCTACTAGGGCTAGCACTTTTACTCGGATTTTGCGCTATTGCACTTATAGTCGCGATCAATAGGAGAGCACAGATCGGGATCACTCCAGCCGCCATAATCGTGATCGTGATGGTTTACGGCTGGAGCTATTCGTGGCCTTGGTACGTCTGTCTCTTCTTGGGGTGGGCGCTAGCGCAGCGGTCTGCTGAATCGGATCTGTCGTCGACTGCAGTCGACCGAAAATTAATGCGCGCGCATGCAAATACCGCGAATGTGTGCGCGCACTACAGACTGAACTCGGGGAGATAATGAGTCGATTTTTACACGCGTTCCGCACCTGGCGCATTCACCGAAGGGTCTTCCGCGCCAACGTGGTAGTCGGCGAACGCTTCGCCGCAGGTCCAAATGTAACGGTATGGGCTCCACGACGCATGACCATTGGGAACGACGTATATATCGGCCGAAATTCGACCATTGAAGTCGACGGATCGATCGGAGATCATGTCTTGATTGCCAACAATGTAGGTGTCATCGGTCGCAAAGATCACGACATCTACGAGGTTGGGAGCACGGTTCGGCAGGCGGCTGGGGTAAGGGACGCGCCCACGCGGCTCAGCCTCACGCTAACGATTGGGTCTGACTGCTGGATTGGATTCGGAGCGGTACTCCTCTCAGGGGTTTCAATTGGTGACCACTCCATTGTCGCAGCTGGTTCAGTCGTGCGTGACGATATTCCACCGAACTCAATTGCGGCAGGAAACCCCGCCCAAGTCATTAAGTCAAGATTCTCCGACGAAGCACTAGTTGCGCACCGGACTGAACTGATGAGAAGCGGGGTGAGGTTACATGGGAGCTAACATCGTGGGCCGTGCGCGAATGGCACTGATAAAGATTTACTGGTCGCAAAAAGGTCGGCTAGTATTGCGCGGTGAGGGGGCGCTGTCAGGGCCGCGGGCTCGTTTCTATGGTATTCCTATCGTCACGAGAACGGCAGGTTCGACTATCAGGGTCGGTAGCGACGTGGTTTTTTGTAGCGACTCCCGGTATACGGCGCTGGGAGTATCCAAGCCAGTCATCCTTCGCACTCTACTCAGCGGTGCGTCGATCGAAATCGGTGACGAAGTGGGAATGAGCGGAACTACCATTTGCTCAGCGCTCTCGATCGTGATAGGCGACCGATGCCTTTTTGGCGCAGACACCACGATCGCGGATACCGATTTTCACCCGCTAGAAGCCGCAGGGCGAAGACATGCCCGCATGCCCGAGCCGAACAGTACTGACCGCATCGTTATCGGCGATGATGTGTTCATCGGGTACGGCTCATTGGTGCTAAAAGGAGTGACCATCGGTTCCGGATCCGTGGTTGGCGCTCGCAGCGTTGTCACCAAGGATGTGCCTCCGAACTCGATTGTCGCCGGTTCTCCTGCGCGAATAGTGAGTCAACTCTGAGGTTAGGCTTTGGGCCCAAACAGGCCAAATCTGCGCGCGAACCGAACGGGGGGCAGGGATTCGCGGAAACGAATGGCTGCCGCGAATACTACAAGCCAAACTATAGCGATGGCGATCGCACCCGCCGGAGTTGGATTTAGAAATAGCGCGTAAATAGTCGTGTACACGAGGGCGGCTACAAACATCGATGCGACAGCAACCATAAGATACTGAACGGAGAGCGCTCGTAAGTTAAGGAGTCCTCTGCGCGAAGCCATCCAGATGGTCACGACATGGCCGACGACATTGGCAAATAGCAAGGAGCTAACGGCAAGTCTGGGGTCTCCCCAAGCGACTAAGCCCACAACCAGGAGCACTTGTGTAACGAGTTGGACGGCGCTTACAGTCCACACGATGCGGAATAAAGCCAGCGCCTCAACGGCAGCCAACAGCATCATATGGACCGGCTGAATTCCTCCAGCTAACGCGAGCAGCCTCGAGAAATCTGCTGCCGGCTCCCACCCTTTACCAAAGACAACTGGAATCACAAAGGGTAGCGTTGTTGCTGCTATCGCGCCGAGGGGCCACGTTACCCAAGCGACCATTGCCAACAAATCCGACCAGACATTGTGGGCCCGTAATGTTGAGTCACGATGGTGGCGGAACTCTGGGTAAACGACCTGAACCATCACCGCTTGTATCTGCTGAAAAGGCAGAGTTGCTAGGACTTCCGCGCGATTCCACTGACCGATCATCGGGGCGCCTAGCGTTCGAGCCGCCGCTAATCGAACAACGTTTCCCGAGGCATACTGAATGGCGCTCGCGATGGTGATACGCCCGCTGAACGCGACCTCCTCACTCGACCATGAAATCTTCGAAAACGTGAACTCTCGCCTCACCGTTACCCAAATAATAGCCAGAAGCATCGTCTGAGAAAGAATCGTTGAAGCTACTAGCGCCTCAGCATTCTGGAATATCCCCACGAGAACAGCACCAATTGTCATTCCGCATAAGTTGCTTGCAAGTGTGTAGATCGCAAGTTTTCTGAACCTACCCGTGCGGCGTAGCAGCCCGAGAAGGAATCCAAACATCGGAGCGGTGAGCGCGTTAATTGAAAGAAGTGCGATGACTGGAGCAGAGCCCGGTGCGGCCCAAATCCAGCTAAGCGGTGCTGACAGCAGAAGAGTGGCGAGCCCGCTGATCAGCCCCAGACATCCAGCGAAAGATGCGATCGATCCCAATTCGCTCTTCGGCAGAGATTGCATGCGTCCCACGGATTGTGCAAGGCCGCCGGATGCTAAAACAGTTATTAACCCCGTTGCGGTTAATGCAACGCTGTAGTCGCCGAATGCCGCTGGTGCGGCAATTCGAGAAGTGATTGCTGCGTACGCAACTTGAAGCATGATTGAAAATAGTTGCGCGCCATACAACCAAGCCGCGCCGCGAAAGAGGCGACCGCCGGTCGACACTACATCTCCTCGAGGGGAGTAGAGGAGAGATCCCACGCTCGACGAGCCGCAATGGGATCCACAATCTCGTGTCGAAAGTTCAGAAATCGAACCAACTGATCATCCTGTCGGAAGTGTTCCAACGCGAAGGAACGCCCAGCGACCGCCGCCTCATGCCAATCTGCGCGGTCCCCGCTCTGGAGACGCCTCTCTATTCTCTCAACTAGTGCCTCGGGCGTCCTTGCAGTGATTAGGAACTGTTCTGTGCCTCGACCGAATATCTCACCGTATCCGTCGTGCAAAGTAGTGGCGTGCACCCCTCCGGCCAGAAGAGAAATGGGCAGGCGGTTCGAGAAGTACTTAGGTTCGCGGGCAAAGTGGTCCCAGTTCGCGCTAATCAAACCGCTCGCAATTGCCTGTGTCTGCAGTTCAAAAGGCACGGGGCCGAGAGCGCCCACTCCGTTCCAACCGTTCCCGTATATGGCCAAGCGCTCCCCAAATGCTTCCTGCATAAGTCCCACGAACCTGATTCGGTCCCGCCAGTTGGGTAAACCTCTGAGGCGCGGACGGTTTCGATTCGCAATTATCACCACGTCGTGCTGCGGCTTGCGGCCACTGAGTTTTGGTACCGGGTAGCGCTCGGGGTCAAATGGGCTCGGCTCCCAGCGCACGTCATTTGCACCGGCGCGGCGAAAGGCATTCGAGAATCGCCCACTTCCAACTGTGAAGACGACGTCAGCAAAGCTACCGGCGATCGCGGCTTCCTTGGGCAAAGGATGCAAAGGAGCAAGGTAGGGGTCGGCCTCGTGGTATATGAAATCAAAGTCAGAAGCTTCGCGCATGTCTCTGAAGTGCGTGCGTTTCAGCCCCGTTCCGCCGAGGTGCTGCATAACAACGTGTGTCGGCCGGAAATCTCGAACCGCACGGACAAGATCTTTCCTTGACTCTTCTCGCTCTTGCCGCGCCCCCGTTTCCTGCCTCCATTTTAGGCTGAATACTCGGGTTGCTTGGATTAGACCAGCTTGTTGAAGGTTCAGCAGGGGGCGCCTCAACCCAACCTGCCGGAAGCTTCCCTGCTCATTTGGAACGTAAAAGACGCGTATCTTCCTCAAGTCTCCTGCACCTCTCCGGCGGAGCCCCGGTACAACGCTCCGTGCACTTGAACGATACTTCCGGTCACTCTTAGCTTGAGTGCAACCGCGGTACCAGCGCACGCTCAAGTAGCGCCCTGTCGAGCTCGCCATCTGGCCCAAGGCGGACCCAGCGCCCCGACGAAGGGATTTCATGCCACCATGGCGCCCGGCCGATGACCGCTTGCTTGGAGACAAGGGCGGCGTTATAGCTAAATGAGCTCGGTGCGAACACAAGCACGCGCGCCGCCGCAAGCCGAAGAAAATCGTCGTCCCGATCGCCATTGAGGCAGAGCTCGACTCCTTCCAATCGAGCCAGCTGCTCAAACTCTGACGCTCCACCTAGCGAGATGATGCGAATGGGTATTTCACGCAGTTCCTTGACAGACCGAATTTCTGAAATCACTCTGACGTACCAAGAGGCGTCGATCCATCGATCTGGGTGCGCTTGCGGAGAGATCTCTCCCACCGACGCTGGCCTTCTTATGTGGATTGCGACGTACGGCGCCGTGGCCTCGAGTTCGCGAAGCCGATCGCCCAGCGGTCCTCTCAGTACGGCAATCCTCAGCGCTTCGGACGCTGGGGTAAGGTCCCATCTGGGCTGATCCAGCGCCAATTCAAAACGCAGCCGTTCCTCGGGCCATCTGCGACGCGCCAACTCCACTCGTGCAGCAAGGAGCTGAATCGAAGTCGGGTCCCGTTCATCGTTTACGGATGGTAAAAGAATCCTCCGAGCCCCGACCTTAGGCGCTGATTTCGTCCCAACCGCATACGTACCCTGAGGATCCTTGGAGAACTGTGCTGATTCAAGCTCCAGTTGGAGGTCCCGAGCCCAAAGATAGCCGCTCATCCATGCGGAGAGCTGATGCCCGACCAGAGCATACGGATGAATATCGACGAATAGAACGTCATCGACGGTGGCTCCGGCAGGTCGGGGAGGGCGTCGTGATATTTGTCTGAGCGTCTCCCGCAGGGAACTCTGTTGAGCATCTCGTTCTCGCTTGGCCCTTCTCAGGCGCAGCTTCAAGCCGACCCGCAGCGGAAGGGTCGACAGGGGGCGAAGTGTCACTGAGGCTCCTGTACCGAGCGAAAGGTAGTGGCGGCGGACTTGACTCAGGCTAGCTTAACCATTTGAAGTCACAGGGAAGTCGCTGCTTCGGAGCCGACGGACACAATCCGGAAGCAAGGTGCCGCTAAAATCAAGCGTTACCCAGAACCAATGTGGTGACGCATCCGGCCAGCTAGATCGATTGGGACAACGCTCTTGACGAAACGCGCACTTATCACCGGAATCACCGGCCAAGACGGCTCTTATCTAGCAGAACTCTTGCTTTCGAAGGGATACGAAGTGCACGGGCTAATCCGGCGCGCTTCGACCTTCAACACCTCGCGAATCGACCATCTCTATGTCGACTCGCATGACCCCGCGGCAATGCTCTTTCTCCACTACGGCGACCTGAGCGATGGCGCACGACTCGTCACGCTGCTCGCCGAGATCAATCCTGATGAGGTCTACAACCTCGCGGCACAGTCGCACGTGCGCGTTTCGTTCGATGAGCCCGAGCACACCGCAGACACGACCGGCACCGGCACCGTTCGCCTTCTCGAGGCCGTGCGCATGGCTGGCATTCGCCCACGCTTCTACCAGGCATCGTCTTCCGAGCTTTATGGCGCGACTCCCCCGCCGCAGAACGAAGAGACGCCGTTCTACCCTCGCTCGCCCTACGCCGCTGCAAAGCTCTACAGCTACTGGATTACCAAGAACTACCGCGAGGCCTACGACATGTTTGCCGTCAACGGCATCCTGTTCAACCACGAATCTCCGCGCCGCGGTGAGACATTCGTCACGCGCAAGATCACGCGTGCTGTTGCTCGTATCAAGGCCGGGCGTCAGAAAGACCTCTACCTCGGTAACCTCGACTCCGTTCGCGACTGGGGTTATGCCGCTGAGTACGTCGAAGGCATGTGGCGCATGCTGCAGGCCGACGAACCCGACGACTTTGTGCTCGCGACCGGCGTTGGCTACACGATCCGTGAGTTTCTCGATGCGTCGTTCGAGCACGTCGGTCTCGACTGGCACGACTTCGTCAAGTTCGACGAGCGCTACTTGCGCCCCACCGAAGTTGATGCTCTCATCGGTGACCCTTCAAAAGCTCAGGCGAAGCTCGGATGGAAGGCCACCATCGACGGGAATCAGCTGGCCAAGCTCATGGTTGATGCGGATGTGAAAGCACTTGAAGTAGGCCCTGAGTGGATTGACCCCGTCAAGCTCGCTTCGTGGGGCACCGCGTGACCGCTGTCGACGGCGTCGAATACACACCGCAAGAACTCGACCGCGACGCCACGTTCTACGTCGCCGGGCACCGCGGGCTCGTTGGGTCTGCCATTGTTCGAAAGCTTGAGTCGTCGGGCTTTGAGAACATCGTCGGCAAGACGTCATCTGAGCTCGATCTGAAAGATCGTGATCAGGTCTTCAGCTACATGGCTGAAGCCAAGCCCAAGTACGTTGTGCTTGCTGCGGCAAAGGTGGGTGGCATCCTCGCTAACAGCACGTACCCCGTCGATTTCTTGAGCGACAACATGCGCATTCAGGTGAACGTGCTTGATGCAGCTCTCGCAAACGACGTGGAGCGCGTGCTGTTTCTCGGCTCATCGTGCATCTATCCCAAGTTTGCCGAGCAGCCCATTCGCGAAGATTCGCTGCTTACCGGGCACCTCGAGCCCACGAACGACGCCTATGCGATCGCCAAGATCGCGGGCATCTTGCAGACGCAGGCGGTTCGCCGCCAATACGGGCTGCCGTGGATCTCGGCGATGCCCACAAACCTCTACGGGCCGAACGACAACTTCTCACCCAAGGGTTCGCACGTGCTGCCAGCGCTGATTCGTCGCTACGACGACGCGGCGAAGAGCGGCTCGGGCACAGTCACCAACTGGGGCACGGGCACTCCGCGCCGCGAGTTCTTGCACGCCGACGACATGGCCGATGCCTGCTTGCACCTCATGGAGCACTACGACGGGCCCGATCAAGTCAACGTCGGCACCGGTAGCGATGTGACCATCCGCGAGATCGCGGAGACGATTGCTGGCGTCACCGGCTTCAGCGGCGAGACCGACTGGGACACGACAAAGCCCGACGGCACACCGCAGAAGTTGCTCGACGTGTCGAAGCTTGCTGATGCCGGGTGGAACTCGAAGATTTCGCTGCAAGAGGGTCTGGAACGCACTGTCGCTTGGTACCACGACCACGTCGACTCGATCCGCGAGTAGCTCATGCCGTATCGGCACATCGTTCTGTTCGATGTGTATAAAGACGTGCCCGAAGAACGACTGGCCCACGCGCTGCACACTCTGCGTGGGCTAGCTGTTCTCCCCGGTGTTTCGTCTTGGCGGATCGAGATGTCTCTCGATGAGCGTAAAGGCCGCGTTGTGGTCGAAGACTCGACGTTTGTTGATCAAGAGAGCTTTATTGCGTTTCGGGACTGCGCTGAACATCGCGCAGCTGCCGAAGAGATGTCGCACATCGCCGATTGGCGGATCGGCGACTACGTCATTGAGTGAGCATTCGGCTCAAGAGGTCGGCTGAGCCCGGCGCCTTGCGATTCAAGGCCGTCTCATACTTTCCGCCACGCTACTTGCGGTGATGCAGCTGGGGACACAGCAAGCACAGCATGACACGCGTTCGATGTAGCCCGATTCGAGCTCGTGTCGTAGCAAGTCGCTAGGCTCGCCCTCGTGACAGAAGAAACGACGGAGCCGTCAGCTCGCTCGGGAGCGTACACATTACCCACCTGGGTTCGCTGGCTCTTGGGTCTGCTCGGCATTATCTCCGCATTCGGAGCAGTACTTGTGCTGACCAAAGAGCACCCCTCCGATCTCGCGGCAAGCACAATCCTCGTTATTACCGGCGTTGCGTGGTTACTGGCGTTGGTTGGGAGACTTCCTAAAAGCTTCGAAGTGGCTGGAATGACTCTCGAATACGAGCAAGACGAGATGGCAGACTTCATCTCCACGCTGCGCGGTTCGGGTATCGAGCAAGACACTGAAGACGCGCTACTCAAACAGCTTTCCGCAATGAGCCGAGACAAGCGGACATTCCGGAAAGCGAAAAACCAATCCAACAAGACCTCGTCCGATGACTCGACCCGAATGAGCGAACCCGACGGCGACGAGTACGTCGACGATTCTGGCCAAGCACAGTCCGGCGCTGAATCGACGGGAATCCCCAAGTGGATTTCAGAGCTTGCAGACGGCAATCAGGTAGGCCGATCCGAGCCAGTTCGAGGTGCGGGGCGAGGCAATCCCCCGATTGTAGATTTCAAACTAACGGTGGGCGGTGTCGGAGTCGTGGTTCAGACACCGCGTGCCTGGAGTCCGACGAGCTTGGGCCTACTCCGGGCACGCATAGAACGAGTATTGGCAGAAGGCACAGATGTGAGTTTTGCCGTCGTGGTCTCTCCTCCGGAGGCTCTCGAAAAAATAGAGCGGGAGTTCCGTTCGGTAAGTGATGAGCTAAGCCAACGCATCAAAATTTACGCTGCAGACAAAGTCGAGCCGAAAGCAGTACGGCAAGCGGTCGAAAGGCTCGGACGCGCCTAAGTGCGATCGTCGTCCCCGCAAGAAACGTCACTCTGATGTAATAGAACGTGCTGCCCACTGGCAGCAAACGTGCGCTCGGGGAGTCTCATGAAGCTTTCGGTCATTGGTTGTGGCTATTTGGGTGCCGTTCACGCGGCAGCCATGGCATCCATCGGTCACGACGTTGTCGGCATCGATGTCGACCAGCACAAGATCGATACCCTCTCGCAGGGCAAGGCTCCCTTCTTTGAGCCTGGGTTGCAAGAGATCCTCACGGCCGGCATCGAGTCGGGCAAGCTTCGCTTCACCACCGACATGGCCGAGGCACAGGGCTCCAAGGTGCACTTCGTCGGCGTCGGCACCCCGCAGCAAAAAGACGGCTACGCGGCAGACCTCACCTACGTCAACGCCGCTGTCGAGGGCCTGCTCCCCTACCTATCTGAGGGCGACCTCGTTGCGGGCAAGTCGACGGTTCCCGTCGGCACCGCGGCAGACCTCGCCAAAAAGGTCACGACCACCGGCGCAACCCTCGTTTGGAACCCCGAGTTCTTGCGCGAAGGCTGGGCCGTGCAAGACACCATCGACCCCGACCGCCTCGTAGCTGGCATACCCGCGGGCGCCGAGGGCGAGCGCGCAGCCGACATCCTGCGCGAAATCTACTACCCCTCCATCGACAAGGGCACGCCGTTCATCGTCACCGACTATGCAACGGCAGAGCTGGTCAAGGTATCCGCCAACGCGTTCTTGGCCACCAAGATCTCGTTCATCAACGCGATGGCCGAGATCGCCGAAGCCACCGGAGCCGACGTCACCCAGCTCGCCGACGCCATCGGGCACGACGACCGCATCGGCCGCAAGTTCTTGGGCGCCGGCATCGGTTTTGGTGGCGGATGCCTCCCCAAAGACATCCGCGCATTCTCAGCACGCGCCGAAGAACTCGGCCGCGGCGAATCGGTCGCGTTCCTGCGCGAAATGGACGAAATCAACATGCGCCGCCGCGAACGCGCCGTGCAGCTCGTCGTTGAAGGCCTCGGAGGCCAGGTCTACGAAAAGAAGATCACCGTACTTGGCGCGGCGTTCAAGCCTCACAGCGACGACATCCGCGACTCCCCCGCCCTCGACGTCGCCGTGCGCCTGCACGGACTCGGCGCCAAGGTCACCGTCACCGACCCCGCCGCCATCGAAAACGCCCAGCGCGTGCACCCCCAGCTCGGGTACGTGCTCGACCGCGACGAAGCTCTCACCGGTGCGGATGCCGTCATCGTCGTCACCGAATGGGACGAATACCGTCGCCAGCTCTCGCCCGAGCACGCGGCATCCCTCACGGCCGGCACCGTCATCGTCGACGGACGCAACTGCCTCGACGCCGCCGCGTGGCGCGCCGCCGGCTGGACCTACTACGGCATGGGCCGCCCGTAAGGCTTAGCTTTGGGGTGGGGCGGGCTTAGCGGCCAGTTCCGCCGTCGCGACCCGCGTGGCCCGCGCCATAGACGCCAGGGCCCATCGGGCCGTAGTCGGTGTCGTTGATTCGACGCTCGGTGCGGCTGGGTTGCCCGCTATTGACGCCGCGTGCCCAGCGCAGCATCGACAGCGCGAGCACGAGGCCGGAAGCGAGGCCGAGGCCGAGGCCCCACCAGAGGTCTTGAATCACGGCGCTCAGCCCGAGGCCCATCAGCAGCCCGAGCGCCAGGCCTGAGGCCCAGGCGACGACGATGCCGTATGTGCTGGCTGAGGTCACTGGTGTTTCGCTCATGCGGCCACGATAGCTTTTTCGGGTGGTTTCGGGCCATCCTCTTCTCCCCAAATTTCTTTTGAGAAAGTTATTCACATCGGGGCTTTTTGGGGTGCTTTGGGGTGGTCAATGTCGGAGGTATGTTCGATACTTGAGTCATGTCAGAGAACACGACCACACACCACTCGCCCGGGGCTCGTACCCGGGCTGAGGTTGTGTTGTCGGCAGAATCTCGCGTGGCGCAGATCGCGCAGCTCGAAGCTGCGCTGGCAGCGGACCTCGCCGAAGCCGGGCGGATGGCACTCGCTGAGATGCGCTTGATCGCGTCTCGTGAGTCGCGGGAACGAGAGATTCCGATGCGCTCCATGGCAGCAGAACTCGGGGCGGCGCTACGGATGTCGGATCGCACCGCGCAAAACCGCATCGACGACGCGATGGAAATCACCGAGCACTACCCCGAGACGTTCGCGTCATGGAGCGCGGGGCGTGTCTCGGAACGGCACGTACAAGCCGTCTTGCGGGCGGGCGAAAACCTAACGGATGCCGCAGCCAAAGCCCAGTACGACCACGAAGTTGTCGCGGTCGCTGAAGTGGAGACCCCGGGCCGGTTGCGCGGGTTCGCTGCGGCCCTTGCGGAGAAAGCGCAGCCGCGGACGCTGCAGGAACGTTTCGATGATGCGAACGCGACCCGCACGGTGCGCCTGTTCGACCTGGCCGATGGGATGAGTTCACTCAACGCGGTACTGCCGTCAGTGCAAGCGCATGGGATCTTCAACCGGCTCACCCAGCAGGCGCGGGCGTTGAAAGACTTCCGAGCGGGGCGGTCGGACTACGGCACACGGGAACACGAGCAGCCTGTGGATGATCGGCGGACGACCGATCAGATCCGGGCCGACCTGTTCTCCGACATGCTGCTCACGTCAGTGCCAAGCCTTGACCCGCTCGCGGGTGACGACTGTGGCGGGTTGGGAGCGATCCGCGCGATTGTGCAGGTCACGGTGCCGGCGACGACGCTTGCGGGCACTGCATCGACACCCGCGGATCTGTCCGGCTTGAGTCTGGTTGATCCCGAGAGTGCCCGGCGGCTCGCGGGAGCTGCGCCGGGGTGGGATCGCGTGTTCACGCATCCCGTCACCGGAACCGTGGTCTCGGTTGACCGATACCGACCCAACGATCAACTCAAAAGGCAACTTAGGGCTAGGGATCAGCACTGCCGGTTCGTCGGATGCCGCATGCCCACCCACCGATGCGACATTGATCACACAGTCGATGCAGCGCTCGGCGGACCAACACATCAGCACAACCTCGCGCATCTGTGTCGACGGCATCACAGTTTGAAGCACGCGAGCAGGTGGACGGTGAAGCAAAAAGGCGACGGAGTCCTCGAGTGGACATCACCGACCGGGCGAAGCTACACCGACAAACCACCCGGCGTCGCATTCGAACCCGACCCAGTCCTACCGGAGAAACATCCGTCGATATCAGACCCGCCGGTGTCCGCCGTATCTGCGAGCGCATCAGATGAGGTCCGACCGCCCTTCTGAAACGCCCGACTAGCACTTGTTATTTCTCAGCAACGCGCGCTGATCGATGTCACGCGACGGCAAACCCTCTTGCAATCCTGTGGTGGTTCCACCGCGACCGACGATTACGGTGGCGAGGTGCCAACGCACCCCGCCACCGTAATCGTTACAGATCAGTCGTCAAGCAACTCCGACTCCGCGCGGCGGCGCCGCACTACCGTCAGCCAGAGCCCGAGAGCCGTGAGCGCGAACGCGACCCCCACAACCCCCACCCCGATGAATCCGCCAG
This sequence comes from Microbacterium endophyticum, assembly GCF_011047135.1. Classification (NCBI taxonomy): domain Bacteria; kingdom Bacillati; phylum Actinomycetota; class Actinomycetes; order Micrococcales; family Microbacteriaceae; genus Microbacterium; species Microbacterium endophyticum. The sequence continues at coordinate 895,033 of NZ_CP049255.1, forward strand.
TGACCGCTAGTGCACCGGTTGCTGCTTGCGGCGCACCCGCCGCATCAGGGCTCCCGCCACCGCTGTCACCATCACCAGGCGATGTTGAAGGCGGTGTAGGTTCTACACCCGGTACGATCACTGCTGCGTCCACCACAGTCACACTGGTCATAGCAGACTGTGCGGCGAACGTCGCCCCATCACCCGTGTAGACCGCTCTCAGCTCGTGCTTTCCATCAGCCAGACCTACGACCGGGTCGAACGACACCCATCCCGTACCTACTGCTGTGCGAGCGCGCATCGGAACACGTGCCGTAGCGGCGGGTGCCGCCTCGGCCGCGCGCGTCGTGGTGAACATCGCCGTCTGCACGGTCATGGCCGATGCCGCGCCATCGGTAGGCAACGACGAGCGCGCCGCCGTCTCAGACGCCACTTCTGCGAGCTTCGTGTCACCATCGAACAGTGCAAGCGTGCCCGTTGCTTCTGGCGCCGACGCGGCCTGTTCACCTGCCAACCGACCAATCTCTGCGGGGGCGAGTACGCGATCGTAAACCCGGAAGTCTCGGACCGCGCCTTGCAGCAGCACGTCAGATCCCCACACCGATTTTCCAATGGCGTTATTGGTGGTTCGGCCCCCACCGACCTGCCCGGGTTCAGGCGTGACTTCGGCGCTCTGTGACACGAGTTCGCCATCAACGTAGATCTCGGCTATGCCGCCGCCTTGTGTATAGGTGACGGTTTTCCATTCGCCGCGTTCCAACGGCCCCGGCCCCTGCACAGACTGCAACGTCCACCAGGGTCCGATGGTCGCTCCAGCGAGCAGGTTGGGCTTGTCTTGCACGAAGACGTATCCGTCACCAGCCCCGTTGACGCTATTGCCGAAGCCCCACAGCCACGAGTTTCCTCCGACACCCGGGGTCAGCTTCACCTGAATACTTACCGACAAGGCATCCAAACCCGTTATCAGATTGTCAGGCAATTGAACCCAGTCATCCGATCCGTCGAGACTGAGCCCCTCGCCGTCAAGCCACGACGCCGCGCCCTGCACCTGCGCTGCACCGAATTTGGTGTCGGGGGCAGTGTTGGGCACAGTCGAACCAGACGTCTGATCAAGTGCGTACTCCGCAATCAATCCGCCATCCAGATCCACAGTGTCGATCGGGTCCGCCACCGTCACCCGGGCCGATGCGGTGAGAGCGTCTTCGGTATCGAGCTCACTCGATGCGACATCGAGATCGACTGTCGTCTCGTAGGCAACTTGAACGTCTGCCTTCTCAACGATCGTGCTCCCCCAACCACGAGCGCTCACAGTAGCCGCCCCGAGCGTTGCGTTCTCCGGAACCGTGATCTCAGCACTGGCTGCACCGTCACTATCGGCGACAGCCGACGCCGTCACCGCTCCCGCGTACGAGAACGTCACCAGCTCGCCAGGGCGGTAGCCACGACCCGTCGCCGCAACCGCCACACCGGGCTGAACGTCCGAGGAACTCAACTCTAGAGTCGGCGGTGCTACAACAAGTGCGTGCTCCGCACAAGCATCACCCGCAATTCCGTATGGGTTTGTCTGCGGCGCAGGCGAAACCGCCTTCTCGTCGTCGCGAATGCTCAGCCAGCCGAAGGACTTAGACCCAGCAACGGCGCCCGTCGTCGCCGTCACGTTCGTCATTATCCACTGGGTTCCGCCATCTGCAGCCGTGTCACCGCGCAGCGGCACCGAGACCGCAAGGCACGTTTCACCCGCGGGAATCGTAACTCGCAGTGCCTCGGGCCCCGCCTTGAGTCCGCTCGTATTGAGCAAGCTCAATGCGGCAGTAACGGGTTCGCTCGACGGCTCGTCGAGATACACCGCGATCGACTGCTGGTGGGTATCGTCGCCCTCGTCGGTCGCGAGGGTCGCGACGTTAACTGTCGAGCGTGATCCGGGCGTGGCCGTTCCCAGCGCAGGCGTCTCGAATGCAACATCCGACAGGTAGGCCGCATCGCGTCCCGAGCTCGCCTGTGCGTCTGCGACACTCTCGAACGTCACCGACCGTACGTCGCTCAAGTCAATGCCGCTCAGATCCGAAACCGGTACAACAACCTCCTGCAGCACGATCTTCTTCAAAGCCCACGTCTCCGAAGACCAGTCAGAAGTCGGCATGCGCGTAGTGGCAAGAGGATTAATCTCGGACGCCAAAACCGACGCGCTGTGCCCGCCGCCATCAGTCACGACGACACGCAAATCGATCGAGTCAGCGACCGATTCGTGCGGCGACATTTTGAAAGACAACTGCGTTCGCGAAGAGACGTCACGCGCACTCTCTGGGAGCTCGACGCGCATCGCGTCTCCCGCCTGAGCCCACGAAAACGTGGTCACCGGGTATGCCTCCACGTTGGGAGCACGCGAGGCTGGAGACCAGTGCGGAAAGCGCGAGGTCGATGAAGCCGGTGCACACGGGTCAAACTGCTGCGGTGTGGCCCGCGAAGAAACGCTTGCACAGACCGTCGCATCGCCACCGCCCGTTGTGGACACGGAATCAGCTGGCGCAGCCAAATCATTAACAAGTGTCTCTGCGGAGTGCGGCTGCGTCGCGATGATGCGTACATCCGCAAAGTCCTTGGTTGCAGGAGTTGCAGGCTTCACGGATCCATCAAAAATCGACTGGAACTGAGATTCGCCACCAACTGTCAACCGGAAAAAGGCAGACATGTACGACACCCCGACCTGATACTGCTCGTCAGCACTGAGGCGGGTGGGCGCGTTCGAACCGCAAGTGGGACTGTCCGAAGCGCCCCAGTCGTCTCCCGGCCAGCCGTAGTCATATTTTCCCGGAGTCCAGACACTGTTAAAGAAATTGTGATCAGCGCCCATCACCCATACGGCCGAACGCAGAGCATCGTCATCGAAGGCACGCCTTGAGCCGTCGATGATCTTCTGCCCCTGCTGGTTTGAGACGTCGCCGTCACAGTACGGAAGCACCACGGCAGTTGGGATGTCGGCGATCGTGCGTCGACCAAAATCAACGGGAGCCAATGGCAGCACACCTTTAAGGCCGAACGGCTGAGCCAATTCTTCGTTCAGTTCCGCAGCCGCCGCGACACCTTCGCCACCACGTGAGTGACCCATCAAACCCACTCTTGTGAGATCAAACCGTCCGCGCAAATCTGCTGCCGTAATTTTGGATGCGGGCGCCGGTTGATCGGCTCGGGTCGACGCGTACTCGATCGCTTGATCGAAATCCAGCGTCCGATCGAGGAGCGTGTCCTCGTAGCTGACGGTGTCACCCCCATCGAGCGATCGGAGCATGCCCAAAGACTCGAGAACAAGCGCTCCGCGAGCCTGTGCTCCGAGATCACTAGAGCGCGGGTTGTCCCACGCGTTGATCGCGTTTGCCGCGATAGAGATCACGTTGTAACCATGCGAAGCCAAAGCACGGGCAGTGCCTTCGTATCCGAGATAGCTGCGAACGTTGGCGACGCCATCTGCGCAGGGCCAGTCGCTTCCGTGACACCAAGAATGACGGCCATGCAGCAACAGCACAACCGGGCGCTCCCCCTCTGCCGATGAAAGATAAAGCTTGCCCGTCATCTCTCCGCGCGAATTCGTCATCCCTTCCAGGTCTATCGCCGCGTTTCCGAAGTCGTATTCGACCTCATCGACGCTGTAAGGACCTGGAGCGCCGGGGTCTTCCCCATCGTCAGAGACAACTGTCACCTGCGTCTTCGCTGACACGCTCGCCGACGACTCATCAGCCACCGTCGAAAAAAGGCTCATCATTCGGCTTGCGCTGTGGCTGCTGGTGGCGCTAATTTCACCGCTCGCGCTCCACCCCCGCGTCACCGACGTAATTTTGACCAGAGCCTCGTCGTCGCTCAGGAAAGACAGCGACAATCCATCTTCCGACTCGGTTGCGATGCCAAGCAATTGATGATCCGCATAAAGCGTCGGAGCATCCGATTTGATGGGGAGCCGCTCGTCAAGATCGAGCGTTACCAGATACCCACTTTCCGTAGGCATGACTCGCCAATGATCACCGGACGCCACCGCTTCATCGGCCACGCTCGCACTAGGCGGATCTTCTGGGGGTGGTGTGAAAGCCGCGGCTGACAGCGCGGGAGCCACCACAAGCGCACATATGAGCGCGAGAGTTAAGGGAATTGATCGACGAGCCAAGACAGTCCTTTCGGGTGAATAGGGACGTTGCCTCGCCGGCGGACGTATGCAGGCATAGGGGTACTCCCTGCACCTGCGGCGCCGTCAACGGGGAACGGCTAGACGTTAAAGCGACTGTGTTTCTGAAGCGTTTCAAAACTGTCTCTTAAAATGTACGTGTATGCGGTCTGAACGCTGCCCCATGCGTGCCGAATCACCGAAGAGCCTGATCTCGAAATAAAAACGGCATTCTCTCGACGTGCAAAATTCGGATACGTTTCGCAAAATTTCGTAGCGATATATTCCTCGACAGATCTTCCATGAACCCCTGCCGGCAGAATCGCTGCACATCGCAGATGGCGCAGGCCCGACTTTGCCGCAGAGGCGAAGAGGTACCGAAAGCCCTAGGGCGTTAAGCGGTGGTGACGCCCGATCGCGCTCACCCTGGGAGTTCCACCCACGGGATCAGGCAGAACGACTGAATCGAGGTCGAACACTTCGCGCACCAAGTCTGCCGTCACGATATCGGTCGGGGCCCCCTGCGCCACGATTCGACCATCGCGCATCGCGATGAGATGGTCGGCGTACCGGCTCGCGAGGTTGAGGTCGTGCAGCACCATCACGACAGTGGCCCCCGAGTCTCTGTTGACATCGACGAGCAGATCCAGCACTTCGATCTGATGTGTGATGTCTAGATACGTCGTCGGCTCATCCAGCAGCAGCACCTCCGCACGCTGTGCAAGCGCCATCGCAATCCACACTCGTTGACGCTGACCTCCCGACAACTCATCCACATTGCGCGCCGCAAGCGACACGACCGAGGTCGCTTCCATCGCCGCGTGCACGATCTCGTCGTCTTCAGCGCTCCACTTTCGAAACCACCCCTGATGCGGGTAACGACCGCGCCCCACGAGGTCTGCAACACTGATTCCGTCCGGTGCCTGCGGCGCTTGCGGCAGCAGACCAAGCACGGTCGCAACCTCCCGAGTGTGCATCGAGTGAATGTCTTTGCCGTCGAGCAGCACCTTGCCCTCAGTCGGGGCAAGCAACCGCGAAAGCCCCCGCAGCAACGTCGACTTGCCACACGCGTTCGGGCCGACGATCGCCGTAATCGCGCCCGCCGGTATCTTGACATCAAGTCCGTCGATGATGCGGCGGTCGCGATATCCGAGAGCCAAATGTGCCGCGGCGAGTGAGTGCGCAGAAGAGTCTGTCATTGTCCGCTTTCGTTGCCGGTTCGGCTCGCTCTCACAAGCAGCCAGATCAAAAAGGGTGCACCGACCAATCCCGTCACCACACCGGTCGGCAACGGCGTAGCGGGCAACGCATGCTGAGCGATGATGTCAGCACCCAGCAACAGCGCACCTCCCACGCACGCCGCAGCCGCGACCCCCGACGATCCGGCGCCCAACAGCCGCCGACTTATCTGACCTGCTGCGAGCGCCACGAACGCCAGCGGACCAACGGTCGACACCGCGATGGCAGCCAGCGCCACGGCGCAGCCGAGCGTCGCAAGCCGAATTTTCTCTACCGGGATGCCGAGCCCCGCCGCAGTGTCATCGCCCAACTCAAGAATGCGCGCGGGGCGGCTGAGCATGGCCACCAACCCCACGATGATCACAGCACACACCGTCATCGGCCACAGTGCCTGCCAGCTAGCGCCGCTCAGGCTCCCGGTCACCCACACGAGAGCAGACTGCGCGTCTCTGATGTCACTCCGACTCAGAATGAACGACACGAATCCGGCGCAAAACGCTGCCACACCGATACCGACAAGCACGAGCCGAAACGCATTGAGCCCTTCGCGCCACGCCAGCACATACATCAGCACCGCAGCCAGCAAGGTGCCCACGATCACGGTCAGCGTCAACAGGTAGCCTCTCATCCCGAACGACACGATGCAGACGACCCCGACAACGCTCGCGCTAGCCGTAATACCGATGATGTCGGGGCTTGCCAGCGGGTTTCGCAACGTGCTCTGAAAAACGGAGCCCGACATTCCAAGGCACGCACCGACCACGATCGCGGTCAAGATACGCGGTAGTCGCAGCTCTACGACCACAAGCTCCGTCATCGCTGTGCCCTGCCCGACCATCGTGGCAAAGACTTCACTGACGCTCACCGATGCTTTTCCGAGTGTGAGCGAAAGAAGAGCAAAAATGACGATCAACGCGATGAGCGCCGCGAGCACGACAGTCTTCTTGCGCCACGCCGACCGTCGCGTTAAGCGCCGCCGCGCGGCCGCAGTCGTGATGAGCGAGACATCCGTGCGGGTCACAGGCTTGGCAACTTCCGTCGTCGCACCATGGCGATAAAGAACGGCGCACCGACAAACGCCGTGACGATCCCGACTTCGAGCTCGCCCGGAGCCGCAACAAGGCGACCGATGATGTCGCATCCGAGAATCACGATCGGTCCGACGAGCGCAGAAAACGTGATCACTCGCCGATAGTCCGGGCCGACAAACGCGCGCGCAATGTGCGGCACGGCAAGGCCCACAAAAACGATCGGTCCGGCGGCAGCTGTCGCCGCACCGCACAGCAACACGATTGCCGTTGCCCCGATCACGCGAGTGAGCCCGACACGCTGCCCCAACCCGCGCGCGACGTCATCTCCGAGCGAAAGCCCATTGAGTTGCCGTCCGAGCAAGAGCGCAAGAACAACACCCAGAACGACGGCCGGCAGCATCTGCCAGAACACGTCGTAGCCGCGTCCAGCGATCGCCCCTACCTGCCAAAAACGCATGGTGTCGAGCGCCGCTCGGCTCGTCAGTAGTATCGCCGTGATGATCGAGCCACACGCCGCCGAAACGGCCGCTCCGACCAGCACGAGCTTCACCGGGGTCGCCCCCTCACGCCCAAGCGAGGCGATAGCGAACACGACAACCGAAGCGATCGCGGCACCCAAAAACGCAAACCATACGTAGCCACTGAGTGCCATCGCGCCCGTTATCGACGTGCCGAGCACAACAGCGAGCGATGCCCCATAGCTCACGCCCAAGAGCCCCGGGTCTGCGATCGGGTTACGCGTCAGCCCTTGAGCAACAGCACCCGCGAGCCCAAGGGCACATCCCACAAGCAACCCGACAAGGGTTCGTGGCAAACGCTTTTGCACGACGATCAGGTCAGCGGTGCTCTGCGGGTCGTAATGGAAAATCGCGCCGATCACGGTGACCGGGTCGAGCCCCGATGCGCCGACCAGAATACTGGCAAGCCCCACCAACACAAGAGCGATCACCGCGACCGTATGCGCAATCACGACGCGCCCGTGAACGCGCCGCTGACCTATCGCCAAAGAATCAACCGACGTTGTCTGCAGCCGCAGCAAGCTCCGGAACATAAGAGTCGAGCATCCACGGGATCGACAGTACCGTCGGGGCACTGCTCGCCATCACAAACGACTCACCAACGACCGGCGCGAACCGATCCTCTTTGATGGCAGGCATGGCAGCGACCAACGGGTCAGCGAGAAAAGCATCCACCGAGGCCTGACTGTCGAAGTATCCGACGATCAAGTCAGCGTTGATTTCACCGAGATTCTCGTAGCTCAGCTGGTAAAAGTAGCTGCCCGCTGTCGGGTCGGCGTCGAGGTCAGCAACGTTCGGGCTAACGACCATCCCTAACTGTGTCAGCAGGTCAACGCGCGGGTCACTGGCGCGAAAGATGTTCAGCTGATCCGCTTCGAGTGCCGAGACGTAGACGAACGTCTTTCCCTCCAGCACCGGAGCACTGGCTGCGAGGTCAGAAATCTGCGACGCGACGTTTGCCTCTAGCTCCGCTGCCTCTGCTGATTTGCCGAGAGCCTCGCCGATCGTCGTCAGCTGATCCTGCCACCCCAGCGACCATGGCTCGTCGGGGTAGGCAACGACCGGAGCGATCTTGCTCAACGTGTCGTATTCCTCCTGTGTGATGCCGGAATAGGGGGCCAGGATGATGTCGGGGTCGGCTTCGATGAACTCTTCAACCGGCACTTCACCGGTATCCGAACCGCTCAGCAGCATCGGCGTCTCGCCACCAAGATCGGCGATCGCATCGGCATCCCACGGCAATACGCCCTCGTCGTTTCCGCCGTAAGAGTTGTAGGGCATCGCTACGGGCACGATCCCGAGCGCAAGCACGGCATCCTGCGACGACCAACCCCACGTCGCGACACGCGTTGGTTCCTCCTCGATCGTCACCGATCCAAGAGCGCTTTCGATCGTCACCGGAAATGCATCGCTTGCCGCAGTCGCGTCGCTGGTGGTCGTGGCTTCATCCGCCGCCGCACAGCCAGACAGCGCGAGCGCCGCGGCGACAACGGTGGCCGCGGCGACGACCGCTCGCTTGCGGATAGACAGGCGAGATTGTGGGGGGATCATGAAACTCCTCGAGAAGACGGTGTCACCGGTTAGCAAACATAGGTAACCCTACCCTTACTAAGGCTTCATGATCGAACCGTCGCCCATTACCGCGCCGGCCACACCTCGACAACGACCTTGCCCGAGGCCCGAGAGTCACGAGCGACGTTGAATGCCGAAACGGCGTCGTCGGCGGGCACGACGTGCGTAATGACATCCTCGATACCTGGGTTCGCATCGAGCAGCGCGATCGCCTGGTCGATCTCATCGTTGAACCGAAAAGTGCCGAACCAGCTCAGCTCTTTCGAAATGAACGGCGCGATATTCAGCGGCCGCTCCGCATTCGGCACCATGCCTACCTGCACGACAGTCCCGCCGATCGCCGCAGCCTTCACCGCGGTATTGATCGACGCAGCAACACCCGAACACTCCAGCACCACGTCGTAGGCGCTCTCCGGCACGGCATCCTGCGTCACGTTCAGTGCCACGGTCGCACCTAAAGCGCGAGCACGCTCGAGCGGCTCAGCAAACACGTCGGTTGCGGTCACCTCAGCTGCCCCCGCAGCAACCGCGGCCGCAACAGCGAGCAGACCAATGGGCCCAACACCCGTCACGAGCACCCTCTTGCCCCGCACATCTCCCGCCTTGCCGAGGCCATGCATCGCCACCGCGAGCGGCTCGGCAAGCACGGCCCGACGCACGTGCAACGACTCGGGCAGCAATCGCACCATTTCGCGATCCACCAGCAGGTACTCCACCAGCCCACCCTGCGTGTGCGGCCACGTTGAAGCGCTACCGAGATAGGCCCCTCCCGGCCACAGGTGCGGAGCATCCGCGAGGTCTTCGCGCGGCTCACCGAACGTCGCCGGGTGCACCGTCACCGCCGTACCCGCACTCCACTCCCCTGCCGGGTCAAGATCAATGCGCCCCGACACTTCGTGACCGGGAATCAACGGCTCCTTCACCACGAAAGCGCCGTTGGCACCCTCGAAGTAGTAGTGCAGGTCGCTCCCGCAAATCCCCACGTACTCGATGCGCACGCGCACCTGGTCATTCGTCGGCACCGGAACGTCAAGCGTTCCGATCCGAAGCGAATCTTTGCCGTCGATAAAAGCCGCGCGCATGTCACTCATCTCTTATGTGCTCAGATCTCTTCCGGGGTCAGACGACCGCTGCGTTAGACGACAGCGGTCATGCCGCCGTCGACAAAAATGTTCTGACCCGAAACGAAGCTCGAGGCATCCGACACCAGAAAGCGCAACGCACCATCGAGCTCGGCGAAGTCTCCCCAGCGCTGCGCGGGAGTCCGCTGCGTGAGCCACCCGCTGAACTCCGGGTCATCAACCAAGTCACGGTTCATCTCGGTCGCAAAGTATCCGGGAGAAAGCGCGTTCACCTGGATGCCGTGGCGCGCAAGATCAGCCGCCATCCCCTTCGTCAGCTGCACCACGCCACCCTTAGATGCCGAGTACGGAGCAATCGTCTGACGAGCAAGCAGCGACTGCACCGACGCCACGTTCACGATCTTGCCCGAACCGCGCTCGATCATCGCGGGAGCAACAAAGCGCGACACGTAGAACACACCGTTGAGGTTCGCCGCGATGATGTCATCCCAGTCAGAGACGGCGAACTCCGCAATCGGCGCACGCCGCTGCACACCCGCGTTGTTCACCAGGATGCCAGGCACCCCGTGAGCGGCAATCAGCTCAGCAACCCCGGCCTCCACGCCCGCCGCATCGGTCACGTCGAACGCGACCGATGCGGCGGGCGTGCCCGACTCTTCTGAAATCTCAGCGGCGGCCTGCGCTGCCGCGTCGGCGCTCCGGCCGTGCACGATCACGCGCGCCCCAGCTTTCGCCAAGCCCGTCGCGAGCGAACGCCCAAGCCCTCGCGTTGAACCAGTCACCAGCGCGAGCTGGCCCGAAATGTCGAAGATGTCAGACATGGAGTACCTCCAAAGAGTTGAGCGAGAAAGGTTAGATCAGCGACGCGACGCCGAACACACCCAGCACGAACACGAAAGCCGTCACCGACTCGATCGCCTGCTGCACCGTCCAGGTCTTCAGCGTCGTCTTCACGTCCATACCCATGAGGCGACCGACGAGCCAGAAGCCCGAGTCGTTCACGTGACCGGCGAACACCGAACCCGCACCCGTCGCGAGCACGATCGCCGCAACCTGTAGCGGGTTGTAGTCGCCAGCGAGCACAGCGGGAGCCGCAAGGCCCGCAGCGGTGACGAGCGCGACCGTCGCCGAACCCTGCGCGAGACGAATAACCACGGCGATCAGGTAGGCCGCGATGATGACCGGCAACCCCAGATCGCTGAGCGTGTCAGCAAGAGCTTCACCGATGCCCGAAGCGCGAAGCACTGCACCGAACATGCCACCGGCACCCGTGATGAGAATGACCGAAGCTACCGGGCCCAGGGCCGAGTCAACGAGCTTCTCGATCGCTGTGCCCTTCTCGCCGCGACGAGTACCGAGCACGACCATGGCAACGAGCACCGTGATCAAAAGGGCGACGGGCGACGTGCCGAGCAGCACGAGCACCTGCACCCAGAGGTCGTCGCCGTTCACAGCGCCGATGCTCGTCAGAGTCGTGAGTCCGGTGTTCATGAAGATGAGGAACATCGGCAGCAGCAACAGCGCAACGATGGTGCCAGGCTTCGGCGGGTTGGTGGGCTGGTCGTCGTCGATCTCGCCGAAGAGGGTCGGCACCGGCAGCGGAATGCGCTTTGCAACGAACTTGCCCCAGAGGTAACCCGAGAGGTACCACGTCGGGAAGACGATGATGAGACCCACGATCAGCACGATGCCGAGGTTTGCGCCATAGAGCTCCGTCGCGGTGACGGGGCCGGGGTGCGGCGGCAAGAAGACGTGCATCACCGAAAAGGCGGCAGCGGCGGGGATTCCGAACAGCAGCACGTTGTTCTTCGAAACGCGACGCGCCACGGCGAACACGATGGGGAGCATCATGACGAGCCCCGCGTCGAAGAACATCGGGAATCCGAGAATCAGCGACGCGATACCGAGAGCAAACGGCGCACGCTTCTCGCCGAAGATATCGACGAACTTGTCGGCGAGCGCCTTCGCGCCACCGGAGTGCTCGATCAAACGCCCGAGCATCGCTCCGAGCGCGACAAGCAGCGCGACTGTGCCGAGCGTCCCTCCCAGTCCCCCGGTGAGAGTCGACGCAATAGCGCTGACCGGGATCTGCGCGGCGAAAGCCGTGAGCAGCGAGACGATAATCAGCGTCAAAAAGGCGTGCACCTTAAAGACGATGATGAGCAACAGGATGAGAGCGATCGCGCCTGCTGCAATGAGCAGAAGCGGAACCGTCCCTAGGGTCTGAGACCAATCTTCCATCGGAATATCTCCATTGATGTGCCGAGGGCACCAGCGGCTTCGCCGCGATGTCCGCGCGTACTATGCGTATGTCTCCCCGGCCTACAGTGGGAAGACAACCGATCTTTACACAAAGATCGTATTTGTGCCACTAGAAAATCGTATTTATTGGAGTCGCCTTGGCCAAAGCCTCGCACACCAACGTGCTCGACGACCTCGGCATCCGAATCGCCTCGGGCGACCTCACCGCGGGCCAAGTACTGACTGCCGCCGGTCTCGAAGCTGACTACGGCGTCTCACGTACCGTCATCCGCGAAGCCGTCCGCGTGCTCGAAGCCATGGGCATGCTCGCCTCCCGACGCCGCGTCGGCGTCACTGTGCAACCTGCCGCTTCGTGGAGCGCTCTCGACACGCGCCTCATCGCATGGCAGCTCGCTGGCCCCCGCCGCGCGCAACAGCTTGTCGTCGTCACCGAGCTACGCGCCGGCATCGAACCAATCGCGGCACGCCTTGCCGCCACGCGGGCCACCGACCTGCAGCGCTCCGAAATTCTGCGCCTGTCGGGCGTCCTCGAAAAGCTCGGCGAACAGGGCCTCGGCGACAGCGACGAATACCTCGCCGCCGACATCGCATTTCACGACCTCATTCTCGACGCGAGCGGCAACCTCATGCTCGCCGCCGTCAAGCGCCCCATCGCCGAAGTCATCGCTGGGCGCTCACGCGTCGGCCTCACCCCGTCGGTGCCGGTACACGAAGCACTCCACAACCACATGCTCACAGCCGCCGCGATTGCGCGCGGCGACGCCGAAGCCGCCGAGCTCCACACCCGCCGCTACGTCGACGCCGTCCTCGGCGAAGTACGAGGCTCGTCTAACTGACTGCTTGCCTGGCTAACTTCGTGCCTGGCTAACTGCGTGTCCGGCTAAATGCTTGTCCGGCTAATTGCGTTCGGTGAGATTTCGCCCCGCAGCACCGTCAGCAAATCAGCGATCGACTGCTCGGTCATCCGCTGCACGGCTTCACGAGTGTGCCCGCCACTGTGCGGGGTCGAGGCGACACGTGGGTGCCCGACGAGCGGCGACGCCGATGGCGGCTCCGTCTCGTACGCATCAACAGCAACACCGAAGAGCGTTCCCTCATCGAGTGCCCGAAGAGCGGCAGCTTCATCGAGCAGCCCCCCGCGAGCAGTGTTGATCACGATCGCATCGGGCGGCAGCATCCGGAGCCTTCGCTCATCGATCAGGTGACGCGTCTCGGGCGTCATCGGCACGTGCAGGCTCACGACGTCCGACCGGCGACACAGCTCATCGACATCGACCCGCTCAACGCCGGCGGCAGCAAATGCCTCGTCGGGCAAGAACGGATCGTAGGCGACCGGCGTCATGCCGATACCGCGCGCACGCTCGGCAACGAGCCGCCCAATCGCCCCGAACCCGACCACGCCGAAGACACCGCCAGTGAGCTCTCGCCCATTGATGCGCGGCCACTCTCCCGCTCTCACGCCGGCATCGGCATACGCGATACCGCGGGCGACAGCGAAGGCGAGCCCGATCGCCAGCTCAGCAACCGACAGCGAGTTGGCCCCGGGCGTCCGCGTCACGGTGATTCCTCGTGCCGCCGCAGCATCGAGGTCTACGCGGTCGACGCCCACCCCGTAGCGAGCGATCACCTTGAGCCGGTCTGCTACGGCGAGCGCCGTCTCGCCGTACTCATCGAGACCCGCCACGACACCGTCGACCCCGGGGAGCAGCTCTGCGAGCTCCGCCTGGGTCAGTGGGCGATGGAACGGATTGAGCACGACCTCGGCCACCTCTGCACGCAGCGCCCGCAGCGCCTCGCCATCGGGGTTCTGGCAGAGCGACGTCGGGGTCACGAGCACCTTCATTTCGCGCATTCCCATCAGGCGCTCACTGCCTCGGGGCGCGTCTGCGAATAGTGCTCGAGGTAGCGTGCGAACTCGCCGTCGTAGTGCGCCTTGCGCTCAGCCCGCGGCTGCACGAGCCGCGGAGTGCCACCGTCAAAAGCGGGGTGCGCGCTCGGCAGTCCGCTCGCGAGCAACCCCATGCGAGCGGCGCCCACCACCGAACTGTGCTGCAGCGTCGACACTTCCATCTGGGTGCCGAACACGTCGGCCACCAGCTGCGTCCAAAACGGCGACGACAACACTCCACCCGACAAGACAATGCGCCGCGGCATCCCGTTGAGCGCCGTGAGCTCCTTGAAGCAGTGATAAAGCGAAAAGACGATGCCCTCGAGCACACCCTGATACATGTCGGCGCGACCGTGATTGGGCTTCAGGTCGAGAAAGCCACCGCGACGCTGGTCTTGCCAACCGGGGCTTCGCTCGCCGAAAAGAAACGGCAAAAACATCGGCAGATCAGTCTTGTCCGCCGACAACAGCGGTTCGATCTCGGAGTAGTCGGTCGTGAGGCCGAACAGACGCTCGCGCGCCCAGTCCACACAGTTGCCACACCCCGACGTCGCCGCGCCGCTCAGCGCGCCAAGCGGCGAACGGTACGACCACGTACTCATCGCCGGAGAAAACGACGGATGCCGCGTCGCAAACCGCAGCGCACCGCTCGTTCCCATCGAAAACGTCATGTCTCCCGGCTCTGTCGCACGGTCCCCCACTTGGCTGAGACCGCCGTCGGGGCCGGGCGTGAGCACGGGAATTCCGGGCGTGAGGCCAAGGAGGATCGCCGCGTCCCGCGTGAGCGGCGCGGTATAGGTCGACTCACGAAGTTCGGGCAACCGCACAGTGCCGATGCCCAGGTGCTTGACGATCTCGGCATCCCACTCGAGGCTCTCAGCGCCGAGCAGTCCCGTCCCCGAAGCGAGCGACGCGTTCGTCGCCGCCTCACCCGTCAGGCGAGCGAAGTTGATCGTGGGTTGGTCAAGGGCGAGTTTTCCGTCGAGCGAAAGCCCCTGTTCCTGCAACCATGCCAGCTTGAACGCGGGATAGACCGCGTTCACCATGCACCCCGTGCGCTCGTAGAACCACCAGGTGAAGTCTTCGTTGGCACGCTCGCGCGCACATAGATCTTGCGCACTGGTGTCGGGCCACTCCCGCACCTTCGTGACGGTCCGCAGGTCTTCATCGACCAGGGTGAGCCCGTGCCACGTGCCGCTGAGCACAATGAGATCGACTTTGACACCCGCAGCAGCCTCGCGCCCGAGCGCCATGAGCTGCGTATAGATGGCATCGGCGTCTCGCACCGACGCGTCGGGTCCCGCTACCTCGAAGCGCCGATCGCGAACGCTCGTATCACCCGTTTCCGAGTCGAAGAGCAGCGTTTTGGCCGAAGTCGTACTTGATTCCAACGCGAGAATAATCATGATCCAGGTCCGTCGTCTGTGACTTTCGAGGCATCGCTCGCCTCGCACTCAATAATATGATTTATTCAATCGTGTCACGGATGGAGCAAAAATGAACAACGTCGTCGAAATTTTCCGCCCGCACCGCATCGTCCCGGTCGTCGTCGCCAACTCCCTCAGCGAGGGTATCGGCATCGGCTCGGCGCTCGCCGCCGGAGGCATCCCGATCGCCGAAGTCACGTTTCGCACGCCCGTCGCCGCCGACGTCATGGCAGCCCTCGTCGAACGTGGCGAAGTACTCGTGGGCGCCGGCACTGTCACCACGGCAGAGCAGGTAGACATCGCCGCCGCCGTCGGCGCACGCTTTCTCGTCTCACCCGGCCTGTCGATGGCCGTCGCTGATCGCGCCCGTGAACACGGCATCCCCCTCATCCCCGGCGCTGTCACCGCCACCGAAGTGCAAAACGCGATCGCGCACGGTTTCACGACCCTCAAGTTCTTCCCCGCCGAATCGTCTGGCAGCATCGCTGCCGTCCGCGCGCTCGCTGCACCGTTCGGCGACGTCTCGTTCGTGCCGACCGGCGGCATCGGCGCCGGTAACGCGAGCGACTACCTTGCCGAACCGTGCGTTGCGGCCGTCGGGGGCTCCTGGATGCTCCCCCGCACCGCGATCGCCGAGGGCGACTGGAAGACGATCACGAGCCTTACCTCGCTCGCCGTCGGCAGCGAGACCACGACTCACGCCTGAGCGTGGATTGCAAGTAACGACGCGACCTCATTGAGCGCTCCGGGCTGCAGCCGGTAGTAAGCCCACGTTCCGCGCTTCGAGCGGCTCAAAAATCCCGCCTCGGTCAGCACCTTCAAATGGTGCGACACCGTCGGTTGCGAGAGCCCCACCGGGTCGGTGAGATCACAGACGCACGCTTCTTGATCTGCGCTCGTCGCGACGATCGACAGCAGCCGAAGCCGGGCCGGGTCGGCGAGCGCCTTCAGCGTCTGCGCGAGCCGCTCAGCATCCGACTGACCGAGCGCATCCTGGGCCAACGGCTGGCAGCACACCTCACTATTGGTCGCCGCCTCTAATGCCAGGCTTGTCGCTGCTCTCATACATCGACAATAGTCGATATTGACAATCATCGATATATGCGCGAATACTAAACATCGATACTCATCGATATTTGGAGGCACGCCATGACGATGCTCGACCTCACACGGCTCCCGGTCGCGATCATCGGCGCCGGTCCCGTCGGCCTCGCGGCGGCGGCAGAGCTCATCGAGCGTGACATCGATTTCGTGGTTTTGGAGAAGGGTTCGAAGATTGCCTCTTCGGTCCGCCTCTGGGGCCACATTCGTTTGTTCACGCCGTGGCGGCACCTCGTCGATCCGGCTGCAGCCCGTCTTCTCGAAAACGCGGGGTGGACGACACCCGATCAAGACGCCACCCCCACGGGCCTGGAGTTCGTCGAAGAGTACCTCGAGCCGCTCGCGAGCCTCGCAGAGATCGCATCACGCCTCCAACTGGACACCCGAGTCGTCGGGGTCTCGCGGGAACGCATGGACCGCACCCGCAGCGCCGGTCGCGGAGCCGCACCCTTCCTCCTGCGCACCCAACGCACCGACGGCGCTGTCGAGGAGTTCACCGCCAGATCTGTCATCGACGCATCGGGTACCTACGCAACCCCCAACCCGCTCGGTTCGTCGGGACTGCCACCGATCGGTTCGGATGCCGTAGCCACCAGCATCCTCCCCGCTCTTCCCGACGTGCTCGGCGCCGATCGCGCACGCTTCTCCGGGCGCCACACGACTGTCGTCGGGGCGGGTCACTCCGCCGCGAACACCCTCATCGCGCTGACGCAACTCGCCGAAACGGAACCCGGCACACGCGTCACCTGGCTGATTCGCACTGCGTCTGCTGTGCGGGTGACCTCGTCTTCGAACGATCAGCTTTCCGCACGAGCACGCCTCGGTTCGCGTGTCGACGGCCTGGCGACTGAAGGACGTATCGAACTCGTCGACGGTTTTGAAATCTCATCCGTCACGCCCGACGGCGCCGCAATCAGCCTTCGCGGCACCCGCAATGGCGTGCCTGCCCGACACGACACCGACCTTGTCGTCAAC
The DNA here is from genome assembly GCF_011047135.1 of Microbacterium endophyticum. NCBI lineage: Bacteria > Bacillati > Actinomycetota > Actinomycetes > Micrococcales > Microbacteriaceae > Microbacterium > Microbacterium endophyticum. The sequence goes on from NZ_CP049255.1 coordinate 912,257, forward strand.
GCGACCGGCTTTCGCCCCGACCTCGACATCCTGCGCGAAATACGGCTCGACCTCGACGACGTCGTTGAAGCTCCGAGGCTCCTCGCCCCCCTCATCGACCCGAATATGCACTCATGTGGCACTGTCGAGCCCCACGGATTTCGGGAACTCACGCATCCCGATCCGGGGTTCTTTCTCGTCGGCATGAAGTCTTACGGACGCGCACCCACGTTCCTGCTCGCGACGGGGTACGAGCAGGTGCGCTCAATAGCCGCATGGCTTGCGGGCGACATGCTCGCGGCAACCAAGGTCCAGCTGACGTTGCCAGCGACGGGCGTATGCTCAACCAACCTCACGATCGAAGCCTCCTGCTGCTCATGAGCACGCCCCCGATCAGCATTCGTCAGATGGCCCGCGCAGACTGGCCCCAGGTGGAGCGCATCTTTGCTGCCGGGATTGCGGGCGGCGAAGCGACGTTCGAGACGACAACACCCACATGGCATCAATTCGATGCGGGCAAAATTCCGGTACCTCGCATCGTTGCCGTCGCAGAACATGCCACCACCGAGGTGGTCCTCGGGTGGGCAGCCGCGTCACGGGTCTCGGCCAGAGCCGCGTACCAGGGTGTGATCGAACACTCTGTGTATGTCGATTCTGGTCGGCGCGGCGAGGGCATCGGACGCCTCCTGCTCGACGCGTTCATCGCAGCTGCCGAAACCGCCGGCTACTGGACAATTCAATCGAGCATTTTTCCGGAGAATACCGCCAGCATCCGTCTACACCAGGCCGTTGGCTTTCGCATCGTCGGCACACGGGAGCGCATCGCGCGCTCCGAGCTCGGCCCACATGCCGGGCAGTGGCGCGACACTGTCTTGATTGAGCGCCGCTCCCTCAGCCGCTGAAAGCACCGTTCGCACCGAAAGCGGCCGCGGCAAAACGCTCACCGATGAGCTCATGGGTTTCGGTGTCGGGGTGGAGCGCGTCTGGCAGGGGAAGCGTCTCGGCATCCTGTTCGCCGTAAAGCTCCAAGCCGTCGAGGTACGACAGGTGGGCGTCGTCAGAGCGCGCCGCGACGATGTCAGCCAGCGCTGCCCTGATCACCTGCAACGTCAGCCGTCCCTGTGCAGTGTCGCCGGCCTGCCCGTCGGCGACGAACCGCATATTCCCCGAAGCGAACGATGCGGGATCGATGACGCCCGGTCCCGGAGTGTCTTCGTGAATTCCGCAATAGATCGGCGACACCAAGAGAATCGGCGTCGTCGGGTGGCCGTCACGAATCGCGTCGAGAAAGCCGTGCACCGCGGGCACGAAGCTCCGAAGCCTCATCGCGTCGAAATTCACGACATTGATTCCGAGCTTGAGGCTGATGACGTCAGCTGGCGTATCGCGGATGACGCGTGCCATAACCGGGTCCACCAGAGCACTGCCGCCGAACCCGAGATTCTGCAGACTGACCCCGGCCTGCTGTGCCGCAACGGCCGGCCAGATGCGCGTGGGACTCGTCGCATTCGAGCCATGACTGATCGAGCTGCCGTGGTGCAACCACACGCGTCGATTTTCGTCGCGCGGCACAAGCGGCAGGTCCGACTCGAGCGATACCAGCTCGACTGTCTCGTTGTGCGGCAACCACACCTCGACGAGCTTTTCTCCACCGGCGAGACCATCGATGACGATCCGGTCGGTGTCGCCAGCCACAAGTGCGGAGTTGCCCGACTGCATGTCGATTTCGATGCTGTCACCTGCCGCAAGCACGTGCGACAACCACGCAGCGCCGTTCACAACGACGTCAACGGCACCTCGCGCACGGTCCACTCCCACGTAGGACATACGCGTCGAGTGCACCCCGATGACAATCGAACGCGCTTCCGTCACGAACTCGAGTCGCACACCCGACGGTTGCGCTTCGACCATCGCGAGTTGCGCGTCGGCGTCGCGTTTCCGCACCGACAGCGGCAACCGGTGAGGCTTCACGCCCCGCGCTGTCGTCTCGAGCTCGGTTGCGCCGCGAACCAGCTCGGCGGTGATCTGTGTGGCGATCATGAAATCTCCTCCATCTGTTCGGTGGCCCGCGTCGCCCAGGTCCGAAGTATCGTGTCGAGTGCATCGATGAGCTCAGGCCACGTGGAATCAGCGTCGGGCTCGCTGTAAGAAAAGCTGCCCACACGCTCCAAGTGCACGAAGCCGTTGATTGCGCTGCCCATGATGCGCGTCGCGTGCACATGGTCAGCGGGCGCCGTGATGCCGTATCCGTGCAAGACAGCGTTCGTTGCCTGCACGAGTCGGCGCGCAGCGTCAGCTCGTGCAACCCGTTCGTTCTGCGGCCGCTGGAGCGACTCCCAACATCCGGGACGCTCGCGCGCGTAGTCACGATGCGCATCCGCGAAGCCAGTGAGCGCCGACGTGCTGGAGCGCCCCATGATCGCATCTGTGATCCGCTCCGATAGCTCCCGCAGCGCGAGAATCGCGATTCCATCCCGCAGCGCGTCGAGACTCTCAACGTGTGTATAGAGACTCGGGGCCTGAATCTTCAAAGAGCGAGCAACCTCAGCGAGGGTGAGGGCTGAAAAGCCGTTCTCGTCCGCTAACGCAGCGCCACGTTCGATGACCACGGCCGCCGACAAAGTAGATGTCCTCATGTCGATAAACTAACACAGATAGGTTTTAACCTACTGCCCATAGTTTTAGATCACATCGAAACGCGAGTGCGCCATGCGCCGGGTCTCCCCCACGCATGGCGCACTCGTTGGTTATTTGCTGCGAGAGCTACTCGGTGCGAGCCCGGCGACGCGCAACCAGCAGCGCCGCACCGGCGATCAACATCATCAGCGCCGCTATGCCGCCGGCGCCCGCGATCGCGGCACTGTCGGCACCGGTTACGGCAAGCTTGCCACCCGAAACGATGTTGATGCTCGTCCAACCGAGCAGCTCACCGTCATTCGAATACACAGCGAGGCGGTGCATACCGATCGGGGCATCCGACGGAATCGTCACCGTGATGTTGCCGAGCGCATCGAGCGTTCCCGCACCGATCTGCTGCGGCGTCGAATACATCCACACCTTCACCCCGGTGCCAGCGTGCTGCACGCCCACATTGATCGTCACAGCACTTCCAGGCTGAGCGGACGCCGGAGCGGTCACCGTGCCACGGTTGCCCTCGACGAGCGCATCGCCGTCGAGCGGCGTGAACACGTCGGGCCCCGTCGTCGGCAACTCCGGATCAACCGGAACTGTCGGGTCGGTCGGGTTCGTCGGATCGGTCGGATCCGTCGGGTCGGTCGGCGCAACCGTGCCGCCGGGGAGCGTGCCCTGGTGCATCGCGCCGGTGGTCACACCGTCGGTGAACCACCAGACGGGACGACCCGAACCATCGGCGAGCGCCGTCGGCGACGTCGCGAAGCCCTCGTTGTTGTCGTTCGGCAGGCCCGCGGCCCGCGCAAAGTGTGCAACCGTCGGGTTCGCCGTACCGTTGAACGTCACCTGCGCCGAGGTACCGTCGCATCCGTTGTCGCAGACGACCCACAGCACATCCAGCGCCGTGTCGTAGTCGAGTGACATCGCTGCCGGCAAGCCAGCATCGATCTCAGACACGATCTGAGCCGACCCGTCGGCGTTCAGCGCGAACGCGTACACGTGACCGTTGTCTTCGAGAGCGACGAAGAACAGACCGTCACCGTGACCCGAGTAGCTCGCCGGGTCATACGCCTTGCCGGTGTTGTCGTCGACCAGACCCGAAAGGTCTGCGTCCGAAACCCACTCGACGGCTTCCGCGCCGAGGTTCGCACCCACAGCTGGCAGCAACGAGGTGAGGTCCCACTCTTGGGTTGCCACGACATCCGGGCCGGCCGCGTTCGGGTCAAGCTTCAGCACCTTGTTCTGGTTCACGCCCTTGGCGCTGTTGTCGCGTTCCGATGCGACGTATACCCAGCCGTTGCCGTCAACGGTGATGCCCTCAGTGTCGGGGCCTGCGGCTGAAGCGTCTGCGGCATCCTTTTGAAAACGCGCGCGCTTGCCGCTCTCCCAGCCGTCGGCAAACGTCGTGGTTCCGTCCGCGGCAACGTCGAGCTTCCAGAACGTACCGGTACCGTTGTCGACTGCCCAGAGGAACGTGCCTTCGTCTGTCACCTGCGTATCGAGGCCCGAGCTGTCGCTGAGGAACATCGAGGTCTCATCGACCACGGTTACCTCCGCCGAACCCGGCCAGTCTTCCACGGCAATCTCGCCGACGCAGATGTTCGCCGCGCCCTTGGTCGATTCCGCGGTCACAGCGAACGAACCGGATGCATCGGGGCACCGACCCCATGTGGTGGCAGCGTGATCGGGGCCCCATGTCGTGGAGTCCCGCAGCGCGTCCCCCTCGAAGACACGCACGCTGTCAGCCTTGCCGAGCCCGAAGCCGAGCTGGTCGCCTTCGATCACGAGGTAGGCGCCCGCCGCGATCACGGTGCCCTCAGGAACGACGTACGAGTGCGTGTCATCGTCGTCTTTCACGATGAGGCCACTCACGTCGAGGCTTGACTCCGTCGGGTTGACGAGTTCGACCCAGTCGCCCGGGTCGCCGCCGTCCGATTCGACCTCGTTGATGCGCACGGGGTTGCCGCACGCGTTCCGCTCGCCCTTCGTCGACACCGCAACGTCGATGAAGTCACCGGTACCGTCGGCGCAGCGCGCCCACACACCATTGGCGTGCGCGGTATAGACGTACTCGTCGACTGTTGCGCCCCGTGCATTTCGCACGGTCGCGGTGTCGCCGTTACCGAGACCGAACGTGAAGTTCGTCGGCTGGTCGAAGACGAAGAGCGCACCCGGCGCGAGCGTCGTACCCTCGGGCAGCGGAGTGGTCTCTGACGAGTGCTTGACCGGGTCGCTGTCCATTACGCTCCAACCCGACAGGTCAACCGTCGTCGAACCCATGTTGATGACCTCGATCCAGTCCGTCGCGTCACCGTTCGACTCGACCTCGTTGATCACAACGTCAGGCAGCACGCACGAGTTCGATTCGCCAGGCGTTGGGTAGGCGAGCACAAAGTCGCCCTCACCATCGGGGCAGCGCGCGAGCGTTGCCGCCGCGGCATCCCCATCGATTGCAGCGTGACCCGACCACGGTAGCGAGTCATCGATCATGGTGAGCTCGGCGTCATATAGACGGATGCGGTCGGCACTACCAATACCGATCGCGGCACTGAAGCGGCTCTCGACGCCGCCCGAAAGCCCCATCGTTGCTTCATCGACAACGAGGTACTCGCCGGCCGCGATGCTCGATCCGGCCGGAAACTGCCAGCGGTGATCGTCGGAGTTGTCACGGATCTCGTAACCCGAAATGTCGAGCGCTTCGGTGCTGGGGTTGTAGAACTCCACCCAGTCGGCCGGCTGCGAGTCGATCTCATTGATCACGATCTCACCGGGCTCGCTCGGCTCGGTCGGCTCGGTCGGTGCGTCGAAAACGTTCGCGGCACCTTTTGTCGCCTCGAGCGTCTGCGCCCACTCGCCCGAGGCGTTGATGCCCCAGGTGACGTCGGCGTGTGCCGACCATTCGTACCCGTCGACAAGGTTGTTCGACGCGTCGAAGAGGCGCGCAGAGTCTGCTTTACCGAGGCCGAAGTCGAAGTCACCGACCCCGCCGTTCACCTCGTTGAGCACGAGGTATGCACCGGGCTCAATCGTCGTACCCACCGGCAGCGTGTACACGTGAGCGTCGTCGGAGTCTTTCAGCTGGTAGCCATCGAGCGCGATAGCCGCACTGGTTGGGTTGTAGAGCTCAACCCAGTCACCAGGCGTTCCGCCAGACGACTCGATTTCGTTGATACGGATGCCAGAATCGGCAGCGATTGCGGCGGTGGGCACAGCAACGACAACGGCTGCGCCGAGGGCGCACACCACCGTTGCAGCGAGCCCAGAGAACAAGCGAGGCATGGAGCTCCTAAGGAGAATTGGCGCGGGTGTGTCCACACCATCGGGCACGAGAAGACGTCGCGTGGCCTCTCGGTGTCGTTCCGGTAAACGGCTCCTGGCCCTCGGTAAAACTGGGGCCGGCGAGACGCGTGCGCGGCGAATGCTCGGCCTCGACGCTTACGATTCAGAAGATGAATGCCCGCTCGCCCGCAAAGCCGCGCACGAAGCCGCGCACACAGTCGCGCGCGCAGCGGCGACCCGCGGCATCCGCTCGCCGACGAAAGCCGACGGCGGCCCAGCGGCGGCGCAAGCAGGCACGAGTGCGACGCGCTTGGCTCATCTCGGTTCTCGTTGCGTTGCCCTTGCTCGCTCTTGGCGGCTTCACCCTGCTGATCATCTTTGCCGTCAACGCGTTCTCGACCTCGTTCGATGACAACTCGTTCACTTTCGAATCGGGGCCGAGTATCGAGGCCGCGCCGAACATCGCCGGTTACGGGGTGGAGCAACTCGGCAACGCCTGCACGATTATCGCCGCCGGGAGCGATTTGGGCTTCGATGATCGCGACCAGACCATCGCCGTCATGACTGCGATGGGCGAATCCTCACTTCGCAACATCGACTACGGCGACTGGGAAACGAGCGGCATCACCAACCCCGACGGCAGCCGAACGACCTCGATAGGCCTGTTTCAACAGCAAGACAACTGGGGCAGTCGAGATGAACGCCTCGACCCCTACACGGCCGCGACACTGTTTTATCGGGCGATGGCAGCGCGAGTTCCCGACCGCGAAAGCATCGATCCGACGATAGTTGCGCACCGCACCCAGATCAACCTCGACGCGAATCACTACGCCCGCTACTGGGATGCCGCAACCCGCGTGACGGCAGCTCTCGGGGGTTCACCGGCCGACGGCGACAGCCTTGATGGCATCCCGGCGTGCGCCGCATAAGATTTGAGCATGCTCCACGCTTGTGACTGATCAGCCATCGCGACGCTTCTGCGCGCCTTCGCACTGATCATTTCTCTCCCGCATGCCACACGGCGTGCTCTTTTTCCTGGAGTTTTTCCCGCATGCAGTCTTCACCGACGGCACGTTATATTGACGTGCTCACCCTCCCTCGAGTCCCGCTCACGTTCGGCTCAGCACTCATTGGCCGTGCCGCATACGCGCTCGTTTTTCTTCCCCTGCTCTACGCCGTCACCGACGCCGCCGGATCCATTGCGCTCGGCGGCGCAGCTGTCGCGACCTACGGGGCAACGGCCAGTTTTCTCTCCCCGGTTCGCGCCTGGCTGATCGATCGGTTCGGCGCTCGACCCGTACTCGCGCTCCTCACCGTCATGTTCGGCGGAGCGCTGGCAGCGATCGCGACAGCATCCCTTGTCGGCAGCGTTGGCGCAACACTCATCGTGTTGGCGGGTGTGGCTGGCGCTGTTGCACCACCGCTCGGGCCGACAATGCGCGTCGCTTGGGGCGCACTTGCGCCGAGCAGCGCACAACTCCGGAAAGCGCTCAGCCTTGACGCCGTGGCCGAAGAGCTGCTGTACCTTGCGGGGCCAGCTCTTGCCGGCATCGCGCTCGCCTTCATCGCGCCCGGGCTGGCGCTCTACGTTCCTGCCGCGCTCGTCACCGTCGGTGGGCTCTGTTTCGTCGCTACCTCAGCCGTCGGCGACATGTCACGTCGAGTGCGTACGACCGACGTTCATACGAAGAGCAGGTCACTTCTTCTCGATCGACGGTTCGTCGGTGTCTTGTTGCCGGCGCTCGTTGCGGGTGCAATGTCGGGCACGCTCAGCGTCGCAGTTCCCGCATCACTTGAGGGCAACGGCGGACCCGCCGCCGCAGGTGTTGCCCTCGGACTTTTCGCCGGCGGCAGCGCACTCGGCGGACTCGTCTACGGCGCACTCAAGGTGCGGGGGTCGCTCGCCCGACAGCTTGTGGTGGTCTCGGCGGGGTTGCTCGTGGCATCCTCATTCGTTGCCGTCGTTTCGGGAGCGGTGGCCGTCAGCGTCGTTCTCGCGAGCGCGGGGCTGTTCTTCTCACCCGTCATGATCGTGGCGTACGTCGCAGCTCACGCCGCGGGAGGCGAGCGGCAACAGAACGCGGCGACAACCTGGGTAAACACGAGCCATAACCTCGGCGGTGCTGCCGGAAGTGCTGCGGCTGGAGTGCTCATCCAACAGGGTGGTGTACCAACGGCGATCATCGGTACGGCGGTCGCGGGGGTACTGATTATCGCACTGAGCGGGATCCTGGCCCGACCGGCGAGCACGTCTGCGAAGATCATGAAATGAGAGACGACCACGAAAGCCGCGCCGACGAACGCCGCGCCGACGGCGACAACGACGGCCCCGTCGAGAAAGAGTTCGAAGCCGAGTTCGAAGACATCGTCGGTGAGGGCGCGGAGCGCCTGCACCGCACGTTCCGCGGCACGCTCGTCACCGGTTTTCTCGGGGGCATCGAAGTGGGCGTCGGCGTGCTCGCCTACCTCGGGGTGTTGTACGCAACCGATAGCCATCTACTCGCGGGGCTCGCGTTCAGCATCGGGCTCATCGCGCTTCTCATGGCACACAGCGAGCTGTTCACCGAGAACTTCCTTATGCCGATCGCGGCGCTCGTCGCACGTGAAGGCACGCTCGGTCAGCTCGCGCGACTGTGGGGCGGAACTCTCGTCGCCAACCTCGCCGGTGGCTGGCTCATGATGGGCATCGTCGTCGTCGCATTCCCCGATTGGCATGAACTCCTCTCTGAGACCGCGCACCACTTCATCGACACCCCGATGTCGTGGCAACTCGTCGCGCTCGCCCTGCTCGGTGGCGCGGTCATCACCCTCATGACCCGGATGCAGGAGGGCACCGACTCCGAGCCCGCCAAGATCGTCGCAGCCATCGCGGGTGGTTTTGTGCTCGCCGGTTTCCAGCTGTTTCACTCGATCCTCGATTCGCTCTTCGCGTTCGGCGCGATCTTGAGCGGCGCAGACATCACCTACCTCGACTGGCTGTTGTGGTTCCTCCCGGTTCTCGGGCTCAACCTTCTCGGCGGACTGCTGCTCGTCACTGTGCTCCGAATCGTGCGCACCGGCGAACTTTTCTCGCTGCGACGCCACAACCTCGACGTGTAGTCCCGGGGACTTCTCAGAGCCCGCCCTCTCCCCCAAAGTTTTTTGAGAAAGTTATCCACATCGGGGCTTCTTGGGGTGCTTTGGGGTGGTCGATGTCGGAGGTATGTTCGATACTTGAGTCATGTCAGAGAACACGACCACACACCACTCGCCCGGGGCTCGTACCCGGGCTGAGGTTGTGTTGTCGGCAGAATCTCGCCTGGCGCAGATCGCGCAGCTCGAAGCCGCGCTGGCAGCGGACCTCGCCGAAGCCGGGCGTATGGCACTCGCTGAGATGCGCTTGATCGCGTCTCGTGAGTCGCGGGAACGAGAGATTCCGATGCGCTCCATGGCAGCCGAACTCGGGGCAGCATTGCGGATGTCGGATCGCACCGCGCAAAACCGCATCGACGACGCAATGGAAATCACCGAGCACTATCCCGAGACGTTCGCGTCATGGAGCGCGGGGCGCGTTTCGGAACGGCACGTGCAAGCCGTGTTGCGGGCGGGTGAAAACCTGACGGATGCCGCAGCCAAAGCCCAGTACGACCACGAGGTGGTGGCGGTCGCTGAAGTGGAAACCCCGGGGAGGTTGCGGGGGTTCGCTGCGGCCCTGGCCGAGAAAGCACAACCGCGGACGCTTCAGGAACGCTTCGATGATGCGAACGCGACCCGCACGGTGCGCCTGTTCGACCTGGCCGATGGGATGAGTTCTCTCAACGCAGTGTTGCCTTCAGTGCAGGCGCATGGGATCTTCAACCGGCTCACCCAGCAGGCGCGGGCGTTGAAAGACTTCCAGACTGGGCGGTCGGACTACGGCACGAAACTTCGCGCCGAGGATGAGCCCGTGGTGGATGATCGGCGGACGACGGACCAGATCCGTGCCGATCTGTTCTCCGACATGTTGTTGACCTCGGTTCCGAGTCTCGACCCGCTCGCGGGTGACGATTGCGGTGGGCTGGGTGCGATCCGGGCGATCGTGCAGGTCACGGTTCCCGCCACCACGCTTGCGGGAACCTCATCGACACCGGCGGACCTGTCCGGCTTGAGCCTGGTTGATCCTGAGAGCGCACGACGGCTCGCCGGTACTGCACCGGGGTGGGATCGGGTGTTCACTCGTCCGGTCACGGGCGCGGTGGTTGCGGTCGATCGATACCGGCCCAGTGATCAACTCAAACGGCAACTCAGGGCGCGAGATCAACACTGCAGATTCATCGGATGCCGCATGCCCACCCACCGGTGCGATATTGACCACACGGTGGATGCCGCGCTTGGCGGTCCGACCCATCAGCACAATCTCGCGCATCTGTGTCGACGACATCACAGTCTGAAACACGCGAGCAAGTGGTCGGTGAAGCAGCGCGGTGATGGTGTTCTGGAGTGGACATCGCCGACCGGGCGCAACTACACCGACAAGCCACCCGGGGTCGCATTCGAACCCGATCCGCCGGGGCTCACCAATCCACCGGATGCAATGCGCCCATCGTTTTAGTCGAAAAGCCAGCTTTAGTTCTTGAAGTCTGCCTACACTGCCGAGACCGAAGGGGCTACGAACTGCACGAGCCCTGCGTCTTCGAGCAGTCGCGCAAAGCCGATCGTCGTGAGGTCGTGAAGATAAGGCCCCATCACCTGCGCGCCGAGCGGCATCCGAGACGTCGCCCCTAGCCCCAGCGGAATTACTGTGCACGGCAGCATTGCGAGGTTCGCGATGTTGCTCCACGCAGCGACTGCCTCGGGCGCCGAATACACCCGGCCCGAAATCTCAAGGCTCCGCTCCGGCTCGGGCTCGGGCTGCCCGTCATATACAGGAGCCGCTCCCGGAACGGCCGGCGCAATGACGACATCGACGTGATCGAACACGCGCTCGTTCCACTCATCACGTATCTCGCGCTGCTCCTCAGCATCCCGCCATGCATCATGCACTCGCTGTGCCAGGTCACCTTCAACATCGACCGCAGCCCCGAATGTTGCGCCATCGATACTGTGAGCGATCTCTGCCTGCTGCATCCGGTTGAACAGCTGAAGACCCGCCTCATCAGCACCCGGCGGCTCGACAATTTCGAGCACATGGCATCCAGCTTCGGTCAGCGCCGACGCAAGTGCCGCAATCGCCCGACGCATCTCGTCATCAATGGGCGCACTCACGCAGTCAGTCCAGATACCCACTCGAGTCCCCGCGAGGCTTTTGCGAGTTAAGCGCGGCAAATCTAGCCGCCACCCGATGGCCTCGGATGGCGCCGCTCCCGCGACAACCGAAAACACGAGTTCCAGGTCACGCGCTGAGCGGGCGAGGGGACCCGACACAGATACCGGCGGCTCGATGCGGCTGTCAACGTGCCACGGAAGATGGCCACGCTTCGAGACGACGCCGTTGCTTGGCCGGTGTCCGAAAATCCCGTTCCACGCCGCCGGCACCCGAATCGAGCCAGCAAGATCACTGCCGAGCTCAAGAGCACTGAGCCCCGTCGCCACAGCCACAGCGGCCCCACCCGAAGAACCACCCGAAGCGCGATTCGAGTCCCATGCGTTCAGGGTCCGTCCAAAATCGTCGTTCACAGTTTGATAGCCCAAAAGCAACACCGGAACGTTGGTCTTGCCGAAAATCAGGGCGTCAGCTGCACGCGCACGCGCCACCGCGGGAGCATCACGCGTGGCCTGATGCGAATCCGAGAGGCGACCGTGAGAGGTGCGCATTCCAGCGACATCGAAAGAATCCTTGATTGTCATCGGCACACCGGCGAGCGCGCCGAGCGCCTCGCCCCGCGAATAGCGAGCATCAATCGCCGCGGCCGTGGCTGCTGCACCGGCGAGGTCAGTGTCGACAATCGCGCCGAAGCTGTCGCCGCCGTCATCAAGGCGAAACTGATGCGCCTGCCACAGTTCAACGGCAGAGATCTCTCGTGCCGCAAGGAGGGCACGCATCGTTGTGGCATCCATGGCCGGAAGTGCTTCTGTCATTGCGAGACTCCCGTCATGTGCGGCTCGACCTCGGGTTCCTCGAGGTTCCGGTAACCTGTGGTGCCATGGGCGCTGAGCTGAAAGATCCGAACCGCGGTACGCACTGGATGATATACGTCGGCGTCGCGATGCTCGCGACCGGTGTCGTTGTGCTCTGTATCGCAGCGTTCCTGCAGTACGCCGCTGCAATGCGCTGAGGCTGCACCGTAGCCTCCTCATTGGGACCAGCTCCTCGGGTCTTTTCCTCCCTTTCCTTCCCCCAATGTTCGGAGAACTGGGAACACTCGTCTGTCCTCACGGGCGCGAGCGCGCTCGCATCTCACGGCTACAACGTGCTGTCGATCGCAGCGAATGCCGTCAACTCAAACGACAACCAGCTCGCTCTCGACGAGCCGGACAGATCAGCCGGCCGCCGCTTCCGACGTCACCGCAGCGTCGCTCAAGGGTCGATGTACCCACTGCAATGTTCCTGCCGCAGTGCGACGGCGAACGTCGCTGTGTACCTCAATCGTGCCGAATCGTCGACCGTCACCGGATATGTCAGTGTGCTCGGCTCGGCAACCGGCAGCGTGGGAATAGGCGCATGCAGAAGGTCACATTCGCTCCCGGTGAGGTCTGCACATCGGTCACAGTGCCCACCCTCGGGAACGATGCGCCATCAGCCTCCGCGTCGGCATGGTTCAAGGGGAGCGTCACCAACACGACTGATGTCGTCATGGGCGCGAACGCCTTCACTCGTCTCACGGTGCGTGAAGACGACGATGAATTCGAGCCGGTTATCGCCGATTCCGATGGCGTAGCGACCGCATCGCTGGCGATCGCTGGCGACGCGAAGCTCGGGGCATCAGACACCACAGCTGTTGGAGCAGGTTCGGCACGAGTACTCATCACCTCGGTGCCCGTGCTCGCCCCGACCGTCACGGCGCTTGAGATCGACGACACCGAATATGCGGAGGGCGACGCAATCACCCTGACAGCGGACGTCGGTGGACACGCGACCGACAGCACGGTCGCTCATGCTGACCGCGCTCCTCATGATCACCGGTGGAACGCTGTTGTACACGCGTCAGCGTCGAAGCGCAGAGCGCATCACAGAACATATGGAGGCTTAAAACTCCTCCGATCCGACAACGGGGTGCTGTCTCACATCGTGAGGCGGTACCCCGTTGTCGTTGCGAAAGGCCCGTAGATTAAGAGAGTGCCCGTGCCGACGCAAGCCCACGCCCCCCGGCGCGCAACGCGATTCACGGCAGTGTTTCAACTCGCCGCAGTCGCAGCTCTCGCGATAGGTCTGAGCGGCTGCGGCGTCGTCTTCGATGAAAGCGCCGCACCGTCGACGGAATGCGCACCAGGGGCAACGCTCATTGGCGCAAGTGCCTCAGACCTGCAGCAGGCCCTCGACGAGGCCTTACCGGGTGACGTCTTACAGTTGTCGGCCACGACCTACTCCGGGGAGTTCACCGTCACGACGTCCGGCACGGCATCTGCGCCCATCACGCTCTGCAGCTCGAATGACGCGACGATAAGCCCACAGAGCACCTCGACCGGCTACGGACTGCACCTCGATCACGCCGATTACTGGAAGCTTGACGGCTTTTCAATCACCGGCGGCAAAAAGGGCATCATGCTCGATGCTTCCTCACACAACGAGCTCACGAATCTCAAAGTGTCCGGCACCGGAGAGGAGGGCATCCATTTGCGTACCCACAGTTCCGACAACATTGTTTCGTCCAGCACGATCCACGACACCGGTCTCAGCAACCCCGAATTCGGCGAAGGCATCTACGTCGGCAGCGCTGAATCGAACTGGTGCCGCTACACCGAATGCCAGCCAGATCGAAGCGACCGCAACGTCCTCACGCGCAACCACGTCTACGACGTCGCAGCTGAAGCCATCGATATAAAAGAAGGAACAGGCGACGGAACGATCTCCGAAAACACCCTTTCAACCCCAGAAACCACCACCGTCGACTCGGTTGTCGACATCAAAGGCAGCGGGTGGACGGCGCGCGAAAACCGTATCAGCGCAGCGCTGGGTGCAGGCATCCAAGTGCACAGAGTGAATGCCGACTCTGGCGCGCAAAACGTCATCACCGCCAACACTTTCGATGTCGCGGCGTCGCAGTACGCGATCGAAATAGCGGGTGCCGCACAGTCGGCCGGAAACACTGTTACGTGCGACAACGCCATCGTCGACAGCACCGCATCGGCACCCAGTAACATCGCGTGCTCGCCGAATCGGTAAGATCTCCCCAACTTACTAGCGCGCAAATTACAGCTGACACCAACGCTTTGGGGGCACCGGTGACACCCGAAACACCCATCGAGTATGTGTTGTGGGCACTGCCTTTCGGGCTGCTCGGCATCATCTCGTGGAGCTTTTGGGGTGTCCGCAAGTTTCTCTCCACAATCACCCGGCCGGTCGTCAACGACTTCCGAACGACAACAACGGTCGTCGTGCCCTCGTACCACGAAGACCCGGATGTGCTTCTGCGTTGTCTCGCTACCTGGATTCGCCAGAGACCAACACGCATCATCATCGTGCTCGATGTCGCCGACCTCGAAGCTCAAGAACGCATCGAGGCTCTCCGCGACCCCTCCGTCGAAGTCGTGATGTTCAAGCATCACGGCAAACGTTCGGCGTTGGGAGTCGGCATCCGCATGGTCGATACCGAACTCATCATCTTCGTCGACTCCGATACGGCGTGGGAAGAGGGCATGCTCGAGGCCGTGCAAATGCCGTTCATCGATCCGGCGGTCGGAGCCGTCAGCACTCGCCAGAATGTCTATCGTCCGCGCTCCAGCATCTGGCGGCGGGTCGCCGACTGGATTATCGACCTGCGCTACAGCGACTACGCGCCTGCAATGGGTCGATACGGCGGAATCATCTGCGCCTCCGGGCGCACGGCCGCGTATCGACGAAGCGTTATCCAGCCACAGGTCGAAGATCTCGAGCACGAGATCTTCTTTGGGCGCGAGTGCGTCGCCGGCGACGACGGTCGCATGACCTGGCTCGTCCTCTCCAAGGGTTTCCGTGTCACTCACCAAGACAGCGCGCGAGCGCTCTCGATGTTTCCCGACACCTTTCGCGCATTCGTTAAGCAGCGTGTGCGGTGGAACCGCAACTCCTACCGCTGCTACCTCACCGCGATCGGCCGAGGTTGGGTCTTCAAAGCACCTTTCATCTCGCAACTCACGATGATGCAGATCATGCTGACCCCGTTCACCATGTTCGTCGCTGTTCTCTATGTCTTTCTGGCGCTGCGATCGGCTCACCCGATACTGAGCCTGTCACTCGCAATCCTGTGGCTGCTGGTGGGTCGTGGCATCCGCGGGATCTCACACCTGTGGCGGCGACCAGAAGACATCGTTCTGCTCCCGCTGGTGGCGGTCGTCATCATCCTCGTCGCGCTGCCCATCAAGGTCTATTCGCTCTTCACGATGAATAAGCAGGGGTGGCTCACCAGATCGGCTACACAGCAGGGCGGAGAAGGCCAGACCGAAGCGAGCCTCGCCCCGACGGATGCCGCAAGCGCATGACTCACGAATCCGCACCCGAGCAGCAGAACCCGCCGGCCGGCGTACCCGTCCTGCCGAGCGGAGTTCTCACAAAAGAGGAGCGTGGTGACACCGGATTCGCACGCCGGGGACTCGCACGGCTCATTGTGCTCGGATCGCTGTTCCTCCTCGTCGCTGGCGTCGTCATCGCCGGCCGCGCGCTGAGTGACGGCGGTCTCCTCCCCTGGGTCGCTGCCACTCCCGCAGCATCGAGTGTCGTGAGCGACCGCCCGTCGCCGATTCCTTCGGTGTCAGCTGATTCGGGCGCCGCCGATGCGCAATCCGTCATTACGCCCGATGCCGCTGCGCTCGTGCAAGCTGATGACACCCGACTCGCCGCTGTTTCGCGCCTCAGCCCCGATGACCCCCGCGCAGTCGATGATTTCGCTACGACCGTGCTTGCGGCGCGTGCGGAGCCATATACGCTCAGCGATCTCATCTCGCTCGGCGCGGTTCGGCAAGACGAAGCATCCGTGTATACCGAAACGCGCGACATCATGGTGCGTCCGGGCGCAACGCTCACCATCGAGGCGCCCGGCGCAACCCTCCGCGTGCAGAGTTCGTCCGAGGGCTCCGTCAATCTGGTTTCGTGGGGCGGAGATCTCGTTCTTCGTGGGTCGGAAAAGTCCCCGCTGACGATCATCGGCTGGGACGAAACCACCGAGGCCGCGGACAATGACACGACAGACGGTCGTGCGTATGTGCGCGTCCGAAACGGCACGCTCACAGCCGAGAACGTCACTTTCGACCACCTCGGATACTGGAGCGGACGCACAGGCGGTATCGCCGTCACCGCCACCGAGCCGGGACTTGCCCACGCCACGCTGACCAACACTCAACATCTGAGCCTCGCCACCGGCCTATTCCTTTCTACCGTGGCGGATGCGACAGTCACCTCAGCGACGGTCGACTCATCGATCCGAAACGGCATCACGGTCACAGGGGCCTCGCAAGACGTCACTCTTGACTCGATCACCGTCACCGAGGCTGGCCGTGACGCGATCGCGATCACACGATCGAGCAGCACGGTGGCGGTTGTCGACGCAACGCTCACCGATGCCGCGCAGTGGGGCCTGCGCATTGACGGCTCCGCCCTGGCCAGCGGGCCGAACAGCGCCGGATACGGCACCGAACGGGCGTCGGGGTTCACTGTCACCGGCACGACCATCGTGGGAGCAGGCTCGGGAGGCATCGAGGCGAATTCCACCGACGATCTCACCCTCGACGACAGCGTCGTCACCGCCGAAGGCCGGGCGCTCCTACTCACCGGCCCAGCAGAAACCAACTCGGTGACCAACTCGCGCTTCGTGTCTACATCGAGTGAAGGAGTCGCCCTCACCGGCAGCATCACGGCCGCGACGCTTTCAGGAAACGAAATATCCGGCGTCGCCGTTGGTGCCCTGCTCGTCGACGCGCATGCCACCCTCAGCGATAACAGCATCACCGCCGATTTGGGCCACGCCATCGAGCTCAGCGGTGATGCGCGGGCGGATGTCTCCGACAACACGTTCTCCGGTACCGGCCAGGGCGCAGTGGCTGTTCTCGACACCGCGCAGGCAGCGGAAACCGGCAACGACGCCTCCGAGTGGCGCTTTCAGCTCGATGCCATCACCTGGCTCAACGCCCACCCGATGGCGTGGCTATGGGGCCTCGTTCTCGTCATTCCCATCGTCGGTCTTCCCCTTATCGCGCGCCGCCGCACAAAACACAACGAGCTCCGCCAGCTACTACAGGACGCAATGATTCGCTACGGCGCTGATCAAATCGCGCGCCATGGAAAACAACCCGAGCCGACGCCAGAACCCGAGCCCGTGCCAGAACCCACACCGGCGCCCTCACCCACGCCGCCCGATGTTGCCGTGCCGCGACGAAACTACGTCCCAAAACGCACGGTCACGGGCGTCGTGAGCACTGCGGCTGTGAATACGGCCGCGATGGGCACTGCGGCGGTGAATACGGCCGCGATGGGCACTGCGGCTCTGACACGGTCTCCCAGACCAGCCGTTGCTCTGGACGCCCAAGCAACAGCCTCAGAGCACGAACGTCCGCGATCGCTCGCCGAGCTACGCAATCGTGAACTCGGAGGCCGCGAGTTCGCGAACATGCAGCAATTCGCAATTGCTGCGGTACTCGAGGCCGGGTACCCGATCGGCACCGTTGCCTCGCTCTTTCGAGTACCAGCGTGGCGACTTCAGGAGTGGATCACGCAGGGCGCATCGGAACCCGATGCGCCAGCACGGCCGATGCCTCGGGGACGCCGCTAAGAACCATACTTGCCGGTTCATACAGTCGTAGACTCGGCGCCATGCTCGTCCTGCTCGCAGCTAGACAAAATTCGTGGATGCGAATGGGTGGCTTCTAGCTGTGGCATCCGATGCATTTCTCCCCGCAATCTTGAGTGCGCTCGGCGAAGATGCAGCGCTCGCATCGCGTGTCAGCGACCAGCGCGAAGCTGTGCCGCTGACATCGCCTCTCGCGATCGGCGCGCTCGCTCACGACGCCGTCGCGACCGCGACTCTGATGGCGCTCGCTCTCGGCGAGAGCAAGAGCTCAGACGCCGTGCTGTCACCCCGCCGCATCGCCGCCTGCTACCGAAGCGACCAGCTGTTTCGGTTGCGGGGTGAGCCACCTGCCGCGTGGGCGTCGCTTTCCGGCTTCTTCGAGACGGCCGATGGATGGGTACGAACCCACTCGAACTATCCCCACCATGCCGAGGCTCTCTGCCGCATGCTGAATCTCGACGGCGACGCGACACCCGGTGACATCGCTCGAGCGGTGGCTACATGGAATTCGGTCGACCTCGAAACCCGAGCCGCAGAAACCGGTGCGATCGTCGGCGCGTATCGCAACGCCGAATCCTGGGCAGACGAGCAGCAGGCAAGAGCCGTCGCTGCGACTGCGCTCATCGAGGTGAAAATCGACACCATGGCTGGCGACGCGCGACCGGCCACGGCTGAGCTTCCGGCACCGCTTCGGGGCATCAGGGTGATCGACCTCACGCGCGTCATCGCGGGGCCCGTTGCTACACGCACCCTCGCGCTCCTCGGCGCCGATGTCCTCCGTATCGATAATCCGCGCCGACCCGAAATTTCCTGGCAACACCTCGATACCGGGCAGGGAAAACGCTCGGCTCTCCTCGACTTCGATCGTGCTACGAGCAGCGATCTCGGCACCTTTCACGAACTCCTCGCCCGTGCCGATGTGCTCATCACCGGCTACCGGCCGGGGGCCCTATCGCGTTTCGGACTCGATGACGATGAGCTTTCAGTGAGGCATCCAGGACTCATCCGCGGGTACGTCAGCGCCTGGGGAACCACCGGCCCCTGGGCACACCGACGCGGTTTCGACAGCATCGTGCAGGCTGTCTCGGGAATCGCCGCGATCAGCTCGCCCGATGGCATCCGTCCCGGCGCTCTACCCGCTCAAGCGCTCGACCACACAGCGGGTTACCTTCTTGCCGCAGGGGTGCTGTCGGCGCTCCGACGACGCGTCGCTTCGAGAGCCGGAACCAGCGTCACCGTAAGCCTCGCACGCATCGCACAAGAACTCATCGGCGCCGGCGTCGTGGCACACACGGGCGGCTCCGAGAGTGCTGTGTCGCTGAACGATCAGACGGTACCCGCGCAGACGAGATCCGGGGACATGGTGTGCGCGGCATCCGTTTTCACCCACCCAGAGCTCCCGGATCGATACCCAACAGTGGGCCGCGCCTGGGGCACCGACGCCGCGCGGTGGGAGCGCTAGCTCGCGATCACCATAAAGCCGAGCACGGCGCTGATAATGCTGAGTATCGCGAGCACGATCGTGGGAACAAACGGCTCGTCGAGACGCATGTGCACGATGATCCCTCCCACCATGAGTACGGCGAGGGCGGCCGCCGCAATCGGCGTCAGAACGGGTGCGATGTTCGTCAACAACGGCAGAATCAACCCCAGTGCACCAATCACCTCCGCGGCTCCGATGAGTTTCACGGCCCCCGCGGGAAACCCGTTGACCCAGGTCATACCGATGCTCTGTAGTGCAGGCTTCGACCGCAGAACTTTGACACCGCCGGCGCCAAGAAAAGCGAGTGCGAGCAGCGCATTGATGATCCACACGGCAACGATCACAGGGGTTCCTCTCATACGAACGAAACGCCAGCTTCGCACATCTCCTGCAGGCCACGTGACACATGATCGCCTCACACGCAACCCTCCCGGCGTGCGCGGTGCTGCCTGAAAAGCTTGGTTCTCCTGGCACTTGACGCCAGCACCACGACAGAGGAGATCACGATGTCAGACGATCAGAAGACTCTCGCAAAGCTCATCGACGGATTCCGCTTCGCCATGCTCACGAGCATCCAGGCCGACGGCGCGCTGGTTGCCCACCCACTCACTGTGCAAGAGAGCGAATTCGACGGCGACCTGTGGTTCATCGTTGCAAAAGACTCACCCGTCGCATCCCACCTTCACATCAACTCGCACGTTGGCGTATCGATGAGCTCCAAAGACACCTGGGTGTCGCTCACCGGCTCGGCAACTCTCGTTGACGACGAAACGAAGTTGAAGGAGCTGTGGAGCTCTTCTACGGAAGCCTGGTTCCCCGAAGGCCCAGAAGACCCGAACATCACCCTCCTGAAGTTCGATGCTGAAGGCGCCGAGTACTGGACGAGCGACGGCAGCTCGATCGTTCGTGCGGCCAAGCTTCTTTCTGGAAACCGGCCCGCGGGCACTAACGAAAAGGTTGATCTCTAACCTTCAGCTCTGTACGTCGACGCCCAACGCACGGGCGAAGTCGACGGCGAGAACGTCGACCTGACGCGAACTCATCGTTGCTCCGCGCAGAGCAGTCGGATCAAGGTAGCTTGAGGCATCCAAACCGCGCAGGTCGACGCTCTCGATGCGCCAGAGCCGGTTATCCACATCATCGGCGCGGCAGCCCTCGAATGCGGCGCGCTTAACACGCGCTTGCGGCATGTCGAGTGTCCCGATGATGCAATCGACGATCAGAAGATCGGATGCTGTCGACCCGGCGATCGTCAAATAGTCGATGCGGATCCCGCGCAGTTCGACGCTGTCGATGTCGCTGTCCGAAAGGTCAAGGGTGCCGACCCGACCTCCCACGATGCGCACATTCCGCCAACGCCCGGTACGTGCTGTCATTTCGATCGCGCGGCTAGCACCCCGATGCCGAGCTCATCGGGCAGATCGGGTGCACTCACGCGAGGAGGCAGAGGGCGTTTGAGTTTTGCCACGCGATAACGCTACGCGAGCTAAGGTGTGTGCGTGACCGCCGAATCTCTGCTCCGAAAACTCGACAAGATCGCTGGCGGCAGCATGGCTGATCACCGCGTCGCGCCATCGGACGATCCGCGCGTCGCGCGTGCTTTCCGAGTCATCACATGGATGCTCATCGCCTGCTTTCTTCTCGGCATCGGAACTGTCATCGCCTCGGTCGTCTTGACGGTCAACGGCGACGATGTGGGATTCGCCGTCTGGATGCGATGTCTCGTCGTTCTCGGCATCACGACGACGCTCTTCTACTTTTTGTGGCGTGCGCGCCTCGGCTGGTACTGGGCGATCCGTCGCCTCCAGCTGTTCAGCCGCATTTTCCCGATCATCGCTCTCGTGTTAGCTGCTATCCCCGGTCTTTACCCCCTGTGGGTCACGACCGAACAGATCATCTTCGCGATCTTGCTGATCGGAATCTCTGACTACCTTCAGAGCGACTATCTTCGCGCCGCGTACCCCAAGCCTGCGCGAAAGCCGAGTTCAGGCCGGAAGGTCGATAGCGAAGGTCGTTAAACCCTCGTCACCACGGTCGACATCGCTGTTGATCAGTACTCGACCGTCGTGGGCCGCGACCGCATTCTTCACGAAGGTCAGGCCGATACCGAATCCTTGGATTGCGCGTCGACGTGCGTCGTCTGTGCGGTAGAAGCGATCGAATATGAGCCCCTGCTCTCCGCGCCCGAGGCCGGGGCCCAGATTGGTCACAGAAATTCTGACTCGGTCGCCGCGAAGTTCCTGTGCGACCGTTATCGCGGAATGCTCGCGACCGAACTTGATCGCATTGACCAGCAGCTCGCTGACAACCTGGCGAATTCTGCGTCCATCGATCCGAGCGTCGAGGTCGCGGTTCCCCACCCGCTCAAGCGTGATGCCTCGTGCTGCCGCGCGCTCTCGCACTGATTCGACAGCAAGCTCAATCACGCGATCCACGTCGGTTGTCAAAATCTGCAGCGGGTCTTCTCTGTCAGCCGCGGCCAACAGCTCGCCGATGCGATCCATCAGGTCTTGCGATTTGCGACTCACGACGGCCAGATACTCGTGGACCTTTTTTTCACGCGGGTCCACAGCGTCATCGATGAGGTCGAGAAAACCCATGATGCTCGTCATCGGGGTACGCAGCTCGTGCGAAACAGTCTTGAGAAACTGCTCGCGTACGTCGATGGCAGTCGCAAGCTCGGTCACGTCGTACGCGACGATCACGGTGCCGAGCAATTCGCCATCTTCACGCAGCACTCGTCGAGTCGATGCGATGATCGCTGCCTGTTGATCGGGCGGCCCCAACCACTCCATGTGCTCGGCCATCTCTTCACCGCGCAGTGCGCGCGGAATGATCTGCTCATCGAACGGGATCGGCGTAACGCGATCAGCTGCCCGCACTTGCTCTCCGGCATACGGTGGGGTGTCGATCCGAAACCCCACAGCTTCCGTCATCTGCGACGCCAGGTTATTCGCCAGCGCCAGACGACCCCGGGAGTCGTAGAACGCGACGCCCGCGTTCACGGTGTTCAGGATGCTGCGCGCCAAAATCTGGTTGTCCAACGCTTCACGCAGGGCCGCCGCCTGCTTCTCGTTCGCGCGGTAGAGCTGTTCACCACGACGGCTGAGCTGGCGGGCAGCCACCTGCACGACCCTGGCGACGACGATGATGATGATGGGCAGCGTAATGACATTGGCCCAAGCGAGTGCCGTCGCGGGCCACGCTTGGTTGTAGAAAAAAGTGAACGATGTGATGAACGCCGCGCCGAGCGCGGCTGTCCATACGGCGTACTTGAAAAAGCCGTACGCGAGCCAAAGAATGGGAAAGATCGCCAGCATCGCCGCTGCTGCCAAGACTGTGTACAGCTCTGCACGAAGAAAGCCGACAGCGATCATGTCGATGATCGGTAGCGGCAGCATCCACATCGGTTTAAACCGCTCCCACGGAATGAAAAACGCCGCGAGTGTTGTAGCGAACACCAGCACGTAGGCGGTGATGACCGGCCACGTTTCATATGCCTGCGGGTAGACAAGCGCGACCACGACGCCGACGAACAGCGCCCCCACGAAGAACGGAAACTGGCCACGAAGAAACACTCGGCGCCGCCCCGTCGGGGTCAACTCAAGCTCGAACATTGGCATGAGACGACTCTCCCCCGGCACCTGTGAACACGGCACAACCCTGTGCCGATTCGAGCATATTGTCTCTTGTCGACGGAAGGACGTTTATTGACCCATCGATCAAAAAAAGTTAGACAGCTGCGAGTGTTGCCAAGTGATGGAACCGCTGCTGCTGATAGACGAGCGGATGCGTTTCGTGATCAACGCTCATTGCGTGCACCTGCATGACGACGATCTGATGGTCGCCGGCGGGAGTCGTTGAGACGACCTCGCATTCGAGCCACATCGTCGAACCGCCGATGAAGAGAGCGCCAGCATCCGTCGCTGTCACATCGAGCCCCGCGAAGCGGTCACCCCGACGAGATGCCAATTGCATGCACGCATCGGCATGTGTGCCGCCGAGCACGCTCACGCCAATCCGATCGGCCGTCGCGAGCACTGGCCAGGTTGCCGAAGAGTTCTGCACCGAAAACATGACCATGGCTGGGCTATAAGACACCCCTACCGAGAAAGAGGTGGCGACCAT
Source organism: Microbacterium endophyticum (assembly GCF_011047135.1). Classification (NCBI taxonomy): domain Bacteria; kingdom Bacillati; phylum Actinomycetota; class Actinomycetes; order Micrococcales; family Microbacteriaceae; genus Microbacterium; species Microbacterium endophyticum. Next base: position 935,633 of record NZ_CP049255.1, read on the forward strand.
CCCGACCTTTTGGCCATTGATCGTCGCGCACAGTGCGGCAACTCCCGACGGAAATCGGCCGAATGCTCCTCGCACGTGTGCGGGCTCGTCGCTCACCGGGGTGAGCGAACGCAGCGGCGGCGTCTGAACTTCCGGCGGAAAAACTGTTGTTGTGGCGCTCATTGTGGGCGTGCCCCTTCCGTGGTTCGCCGTCAGAAGACGGCACTGGAACCCAGCGGTCGAGACAAAAGCACACTGCAGAAATACGAGACTTCACAAGAGGCGCCTACGCCGCGATGGTCGCCGGGCTGAGGATGCCCCCGAGGTTTTGTGTCTCGGATGGGGATGCAGCGGCTCACGCTGCCCCTCCAGTATGCCCCTCGTCTCGTTTCTCGACAGTGTCGCCGATGTAACCAGCCCGTTACGCGCCCCATACCTCGATATCGTGGGCAGCATGGCACCCGTCTTTCTCGCCGCAATTGCCGGGCTCGCATCTGGACTGACTCTCGTCATCGGAGCCGCAGTCGCCTGGTTCGTCAACGTACCGCGTTGGCTCGTTGCAACGATCATGGCGTTCGGGGCGGGCGTTCTCATCTCGGCCCTGGCATTCGACCTCGTCGAAGAAGCCACGCAGACGGGCTCCTTCACCTCGGCCATGACCGGGTTCTTCACGGGCGCGATCGTTTATGTCGGGCTCGATCTTCTCCTAGAGAAGATCGGTTCTCGAAAAAAACGCGCGCGCAGCAAAACAGCTTCCTCGGGTACCGGGCTTGGCATCGCGCTGGGCTCGCTTCTCGACGGCGTACCCGAGACCGCAGTGCAGGGCCTTGGCCTCGCTGCTACCGGATCTCTGTCGCTCGCTGTCGTTGCCGCTGTCATCATCTCCAACTTTCCCGAGGGACTCTCGAGCACCTCGGATATGAAGCAAAACGGGCGAAGCGCGAAGTACGTCTTCGGTATTTGGGGATCGATCGCGGTGATCTGCATGCTTTCAGCAGTCGGCGGCTTCGCCCTGCTCGGCGGCGCCTCGGAAAGCACCACGAGCTTTGTCACTGCCATCGCCGCTGGGGCAATTCTCGCGATGATCGCCGACACGATGCTCCCGGAAGCTTTCGCCGAGACCAAAGCTTTCACCGGTCTCATCGCCGTATGCGGCTTCTTCACTGGCTACGCGCTTCACGTCGTCGGAGGCTAGTTTTCACGATAGGCGCGCGAGAATAGCACCATGCCGATTCTCAACGAAGACATGTCGTTGTGCATCTCCCTGTCGGGGCGACCTTCCAACATCGGCACCCGCTTTCACAACTACCTGTACGAGGCACTCGGCCTCAACTTCGTTTACAAAGCCTTCACAACCCACGACATCGCAGCGGCTATCGCGGGCGTGCGAGGCCTTGGGAATCGCGGATGCTCCGTCTCGATGCCATTCAAAGAAGCCGTGATCGAGCTCGTCGATGAGATCGAACAGTCCGCCGCCGCGATCGAGTCGGTAAACACGATCGTGAATGACAACGGAGTTCTGACGGCGTCCAACACCGACTACGAGGCGGTAGCGAGCCTCCTGGCGGCCCACTCGGTCGACCCGTCCTTGCCCGTACTCGTGCGCGGCTCCGGTGGGATGGCAAAAGCTGTCGTCGCAGCTTTCCGCGGTGCCGGTTTCGATGACGTCACCGTCATCGCACGGAACATAGAAAAAGGCAGCGCGGTCTGCCCATCATCACGGGCGCCGACGTGATCGCCCTCCAGGCCGCGCGCCAGTTCGAGCGCTACACGGGCGTATCGCTCACGGCCGAGCAGGTGGCCGAGGCATCCGCGTTCTCACGCGCTACGCGATAAGAGATTCGACGCGGCCGACAAGCGCTCGCGGTGAAAACGGCTTCGTCACGTAATCGTCGGCACCGGCAGCGAACGCCTGTTCCCGGTCTGTCGCTGCGGCGCGGGCGCTCAGCATCAGAATCTTCGTGCGAACGAACTCATCGTGAGCCCGAAGTTCACGGCACACGTCGATCCCGTTCTTGTTCGGCATCATCCAATCGAGCACGATCAGATCGGGAGTGTGTGCGTACGCCGCGGCGATTCCCAGCACTCCATCGGCAGCCGTCACCACTCCGTGGCCGGATTTCTCCAGCCGTAACCGCAGCAAATGAGCAACATCGACGTCGTCTTCAACGACAAGGATCGCCGCCATCTTGCTCCCTAAAAGCTGAATTACTGCACCGCGTACGCTTCATCTTTGCGCAAAAGCGCTTAAGTTCACATTATGAACTCTGCTGGCGCCCGCCTTGCGCAGACGAGCCGTACCCAGTTTCGAGCATCGGTAGTTTGGGTGCTGTCCGCTGTGATCATCTTCCTACTTGCTATGTTCGGTGCCGTCTTCCGCTTTGATGACACGGATGTCGCCGCGTGGTGGCCAGCGGCAGGCGCTTCAGCCTGGTTTGTGCTGGCAACTGCACGGCGCCAGCTGGTGGGCGCCGCCATCGTTGTCGCAATCGCCATGACAGCCGGCACATTCGTGGGCGTTGGCCGAGCAGATCTTTCGCTGGCGGTTGGCCTCACCGATGCAATCGAGGTGGTGCTATTCGTCCTACTCCTCGAGGGGCGACAGCGGACCTTCGTCCTGCAAACGGTGTCGGACGCGACCCGCCTCATTCTCGCCGCGATCACGGCGAGCGCTGTGACGGGGGTAGCTCTCGCCATCCTCATCTCCACTCGCAGTGGAGATGAGTTTCTTCCCCTCGCTGTGCACACGGCCGCCTTTCACGCGAGCGCAATCGTGCTCATAGCTCCCTTTGCGGTTCTTCCTCCGCGACTCAAAGAGACGCCGCGAACGGCGGAGATCGCGCTGCAGACCGTGCTTCTTGCGGTCGCGATCATCACGATCTTCGGCACTTCGGGCGAGGTGCCACTCGCCTTCATTCCGCTGACGCTGCTCGGGTGGGCTGCTTTCCGTTTTCCCGTGAACATTGCGCTCGCCCAATCAATCGCCACCGGCGCTGCAGTGCTCATTTTCACACTGGCTGGCTTGGGACCCTATGCCGCAACTCCGCTGACTCTCGACACGCAGGTCACGATCGTCTCGATTTTTCTCCTGGCTCTCGCGATGGCGACGGCGCTCCTCGTCACGGCGCGAAACGAAGTGAATCTTTCGTCTCGTGCCGCTGCGGAGTCGGCACAGATCCTCTCGAGCGGGTTCGTTGATTCACAGGTCGGTCTCATTCTGGTGGACGATGACGACACCTCCTGGAGGATTCGGTGGGCCAACCGCACAGCTCGTGAATTCATCGCCGCGGAAGTGTCGTTGGAGGGCCAGTGGCAGGGGCAGCTCGCGACAGAAGCGCGAGCTGCCCTCAAACTCGATGGGGCTGTCTCGCACTGCGTCATCGATTCGGGTTCGACGGTGAATGTTGTCGCAAACCACGTCGAAAGCGACGAAAAACGCATCGCCGTGCAAATCGTCGACGTGACGTCTTCGGTGCTCGTTGGAGAGAAGCGACTCGAGGCGGAAGGCGAGCACGCCCGAGCTCTGGCGACGCGCCTCGAACTCGAGCGGCAGCGTGACGATTTCATCGCGACAACAAGCCACGAGCTACGCACACCCATTATGAGTATTGCGGGTTACACCGAACTGCTGAAGGAGTCGCCAGCTCTGCAAGCGCCAGAAAGCGACTGGCTGGAAGCCATCTCTCGCAATGCCGATCGACTGACGGCTCTCGTCGAGAGCCTGTTGACGCTGGGCCGCGCGTCGGCCGCTCCCGATTTACATTCACCTGCCGAGGTGCTGAGAGCGCGCGAAATCGTCGAGGATGTCGTTTCGATGCACTGCCCGCTCGCGAACATTAAAAACGTCACCCTCAGCGTCGAAACATTCGACGCTGACGAAGAGTCCACTGTCTACGCGGTCGCCCACGATGTGAGTCGCGCCGTTGCGAATCTTGTATCCAACGCTGTGAAATTCACCCCCGCCAACGGAACGGTGAGGGTGACGACGTCGACAGCGGACGGCGAGACAACGATCACCATAGTTGACACCGGTCCCGGTATTCCCGAGGATGCCATGGCCCATATTTTCGAGCGTTTCTATCGCGCCCCCGATGCAGAAAGAAGCAGCACGCCGGGCACGGGTCTCGGTCTCTCCATCACAGCAGAACTAGCTCACCGAAACCGCGGGACGGTCACCGTCGAATCTTCCGCCGGGGCCGGCGTCACCGCCGTCCTTCGTTTTCCCTCCGCGGCGGGCGAACGATAACATCGGCGGGTGAGAACTGCGACGGATGTCACCGCCGTCGACTCTGGCGTCAACGCTTTGTATTCCCGCCTTCCTGGACCCGCTCTCTCTGCCACGCAGTTCATCATCGGAACTGGGGGCCTCGCGGTCACGGTGGCGATGTGCACTCTCGGTACCGACCCCGCAACCATCGCGGTGATTATCGCCGTGACCGCCGTGTTTTTTTCCGCGGGCATCGTGTCGATAGCCGCACAGCAAGAGCGGTGCAGTTCCACGTGGGCGATCGCCATCCTCGCCGCCGATGCCGCCGCGATCGTCGTTCTTCGTACTGTCACGGTCACCCAGCTTCCGTCAACGACGGTGTTCATCACGCTGCCCGTTGTGCTGATGGCCGCCAACTACAGTTACAGCGCGATAATGGCAACCGCCACGACCCTCGCTATCTGGGCGATACCGCTCGCTCTGACAGATGCGTGGCCACCCACCCTCACGCAGCTTCTGGACTCGCTTTTGCCCGTGGGAGCAATCGTGCTCGTCGTTCTCGCCACGCGAATGGGAGCAGCAACCCGCGATCGCCAAAGAGCCGACAATCTGCGCCTCACCCGAGAGCGTAACCTCGCCCATCGACTGCAACGCGACGACAGCACAATCCACAGCACGATTCTGAGTGTGATTGATTCGGCTGTTGTCTTCTACGACAGCGGTCAAAGCCTCGTTTTCGCCAACACCAATGCACAGGTATTCGCTGAACGCCAACTCGTCGATCTCAACGATCCGCGATTCCATCCGGATGCTGTCGTGCTCGATGAACGGGGACGCGAACCGCTCGACGAGACCGAGCATGTGCTGCTGGCCGCCTGGGACGGTCAAGAGATGGCACCCCACGTCACATGGGTTGGTCTCGACGAGGAGCAGTCTGCGTATCTCGCATTTTCACGACGCGTTCGCCGGCCGGACGGGTCGCTACTGGGCGTTCTCGTGGTGGCGCACGACGTCAGCGACATCGTGCGCTCTCGTCAAATGCGCGATGACTTCCTCCGTATTGCCTCGCATGAACTGCGTGGTCCTCTGACGCCACTCGTCGGACATCTCGATCTGCTGGCAGAAGAAAGCGAAGAATCGCTGTCGCCGCAGGCCAAGGAACGTCTCGGGATTGTGCAAGAGAGTGTGGAGCGCCTCGTCGACCGCGTCACCGAGCTCCTCCATGCGTCCGATGTTGAGCCGACGCTCACTGTCGCGCCCGCCGACATCGCCGACGTCACGGCAAAAGCTGCTGCGGGGCACGCACCGAAAGCGGCGGGTCGCGGCATCGATATCGCGCTTCACGTGCCCGAACCGGCTGTAGGCGCCGTCGACGAGGTGCAGCTCACACAGGCGATCGGACATGTGATCGACAATGCGATCAAGTTCTCCCCCGAGGACGGCATCATCGAGGTCGAGTGCCGAAGGGTGCCCGGCGGCGTTGAAATATCTGTACACGACCGAGGTCCCGGCATCCGAATGGCGGAACGAGAGCGCGTCTTCGAGCGCTTCTACCGCACTGAGCACGCGCACAAGAACGCGATCCAAGGCTTAGGGCTGGGCCTTTCCGCGGCGCGCGCGATCATCTCGGCCCATGGCGGACGAATCCGGGTGAGCGGGCGAAAGGGCGCCGGAACGACGGTTACTCTCGAAGTGCCGGTGCGCATCTAGCCTTCGTCTGCGAGCCAGCCGTCCACGAGGGCGTGCAGCTGCGCTTTTCGCACGGGCGGGGCGAAAGACACATCGATCGAGGTGCGCGCGAACTGCGCCGCTTCGTCGTCGGTGAGCCCCAACACTTCGCGCACGGCCGCATAGTTGTCGGCGATGTAACCGCCGAAGTACGAAGGATCGTCGGAATTGATCGTCACCTTCACCCCCTGGTCGACCAGGGCGCGAATCGGATGATCCCTGAGATCCGGGGTCACATGGAGGCGCTTGTTCGACAGCGGGCACATCGTGAGCGCAACTCCGTCGCGCGCGAGCCGCTCGATGAGTTCAGGGGAGTCGATTGCGCGCACGCCGTGGTCGACTCTTTCGATTCGCAGGGCATCGAGCGCTTCGACGATGTAGGTGTGGGGCGCTTCTTCACCCGCGTGCGAAACACGATGAAGGCCAGCCTCGAAGGCTCGAGCGAAGACGTCGCGAAAGAGCGCAGGCGGGTAGCCGACCTCTGTTGAGTCAAGCCCGACGCCCACGATATCGGGTGAGTCAAGCTCGATGATTTCTTCCAGAACTGCCATCGCATCGGCCGCGGGGCGGTCTCTCAGAAAGCAGGCGATGAGGCTCCCGCTCATGTCCCATGTCTCCCGCGCTTCGGCGAGCGCGGCCGAAAGCCCGCCCACGATCTCATCGAGCGCAATGCCACGAGCGAGGTGTGCCTGGGGGTCGAAGAAGAGCTCAACGTGGGCGACAGCATCCCGGTGGGCCCGCTCAAGGTAGGCCCATGCGAGGTCATGGAAGTCCCTCGGCGTGCGAAGCGCACCTCCCGCGACGAAGTACACGTCGAGAAAGCTCTGCAGATCGACGAAGTCGTAGGCATCCCGCAGTTCGTCTGGGCTCCGATACGGCAACGAAATACCGTTCCGCTGCGCGATCTCGAATGCGAGGTCTGGCTCGAGAGTGCCCTCCACATGAATGTGAAGTTCGGCCTTGGGGAGTGCAGCGAGAGTTCGAGCCATGATTCCTACCCCATCACGACTCACGTTAAATCTCTGTTTCGGCAGATTTCTATCTCGTTGAACCGCCCAATTCACGAAGAACAAAGCGCTACATTCGCAGCAAGCACACCAGCGATCGATCCCCCCATTTCCAGCCGCACTGACGGTGTGCTCCCTGCCCCCGCGACGGCGAAACAGCACGCGCCGAAGCGGGGTAATCGTGGCGCCCCCGCGGCGTTTCCCCCCACCCCTCCCGAGAGGACTGCACCTATGCCCGAAACACAGCCCAGAGGACGGATGCGGCGCGCTCGCGCACGCGGCGCCGCCCTGCTTCTCGCGCTCAGCGCCGCGATCGGCAGCTCGCTGATCCTGGTTCCCGCGGCACAAGCTGCAACACCCGTGGTCGACACGATCACCGTGACCGCACCGACATCGGTCACCGTCGGCGACACAGTGAGCGGAACAATCGCGGCGGCAACGGTGGACGACCTCTACGCCGCCACGCTGACCCTTACTTACGATCCGGCGGCCCTCGAGTACGTCTCAGCGACGTTCCCCGACGGTGGTTTCTCCTCCGTCAGCGAAGACACCGGATCTGTGACGTTCACCTACACGCGGCTCGGCACATCCCCCGGACTCACCGACACCGACCTGACGCTGGTGTCGTTTGAATTCACCGCCCTGAGTGCAGCCACGACGGATCTCTCACTGAGCTCGGCAACGTTCGTCAGCTCCACGAGCGACAGCGCCACAACGACCGACGTTGCTACAGCGTCCGTCGCTATCGCGGCGGCTCCTTCGGCGACGCCGAGCCCCTCGGCATCTGTTTCCGCGACATCAGCCCCCACAGCCGAGCCGGTGGCGAGCGCCACTCCCGCCGCAGCATCCGACACCGACCCGCTAGCCACAACGGGCGCAAGTGCGACCCCGTGGATCATCCTCGGCGCTGTCGCGGTCGCGCTCATCGCTCTCGGCGTCGTTCTCTTCATTCGTCGCCGGGCGGTGACCGAATGAACGACATGCACCTCACCCCCCGCTCGATCGCTCTTCCTTCGAATAGGAGAATTTCGTTGACATCCCCTTCTCGGCGAGTCCTCGCCGGCCTGGCGGTCGTCGGCACGGTGGCGGCAAGCTTCGTCGCTCTGCCAGCGGTCGCAGCAGAGCCCGAAACGACGGCGCCCATCCTCACGCCCTACTACACCGAACTCGATCTCACCGGCGACGAGCAGGTCACGGTTGACGATTTGAGTGTCGCCGCGAGTGCGCTCGGCACGACCTCGACGGATGCCGGGTGGGACAGCATCGCGGTCATCGACACCGACACCGACGGCGTCATCACGGTTGCCGACATCGCAGCACTCTCGCAGCGCATGATCTACGACGATGGCCCCTTCGAGCTGATCGAAGCATCCGTCATCGACATGCAGGCTGCGATGAACGCGGGCGTGACGACGTCGGTCGAAATCACACAGAGCTATATCGACCGCATCGAAGCCTACGACCGCACGGCGGTTGCCGAAGGCGAGCGTCCGCTCAACTCGATCATCACGGTGAGCGACGTCGCCCTGGCAGCAGCTGCCGACGCCGACGCCGAACGCGCATCAGAGGGCATGACGAGCATGCTGCTCGGCGTGCCGATCGCTGTGAAAGACAACTACGACACCGTCGACATGGTCACCACCGGTGGCTGTGGTTGCTGGAATGAGAACCAGACCGACTCGGATGCCGCCATGGTCGAAGGCCTGCGCGCCGACGGCGCCGTGATCCTCGCCAAAGCGAGCCTCGACGAGTTCGCGTACGGGTTCGTTTCGGAGTTCTCTTCGTTCCAGGATCCCGGTTCGACGCTCAAGGTTGCCAGCCCCTACAACACGGCGCAGTCAGCCGGTGGTTCTTCGGGCGGCACGGGCGCTGCAATCTCGGCGAACCTCGCGGGCATCGGCTTCGGTACCGACACGGGTGGCTCGATTCGCGTACCTTCCAGCTACAACCAGCTCGTCGGCATCCGTCCCACCGTCGGTCTGACGAGCCGCGACGGCATCATTCCGCTCGCGCTCTCTCAAGACACCGGCGGACCGATGGCTCGCAGCGTCCTCGACGCGGCAGTCGCCCTTGACGCTGTTGTCGGAGTCGACGAAGCAGACCCGGCCACGAGTGCACAGGAAGGGCTCGTTCCGGAGTCGTACACCGAGTACCTCGATTCGGACGCTCTCGACGGTGCGCGCATCGGCTACGTCGCGTCGATGGTCGGAAGCAATAAAACCACGGCACGCTTGTTCGCTGAGGCAAAGGCAACCCTCGAAGCGCAGGGAGCCACTGTCGTCGAGATCGCGGCGCCGACCGGCTTCAGCGCGGTGCTTAGCGAAGGCAGCGGTAGCACCAACGAGTTCAAGCACGACCTCGCGTCGTACATCGAGAACCACCTCGCTGAAAACGTCACCGCACGATCGATTACCGACATCCTCGAAACCGGCAACTACGTAATTTCCCGCAAGAGCACGTACCAGACCCGCGAGGCTGTAACTGAAGATAAGTACCAGAGTTGGGCGGGCGCCGAAGGCACCCATACGATCCAGCTCGCCAAGGGTAAAGATCTCGTGACAGCGATGCTCGACGACAATGACCTCGACTCGCTCATCTACCCGAGTGGTACGCCGTATGGCACGCAGAGCACCAACCTGCGTTTGAGCCCGAACACGGGCATGCCGTCAGTCACCGTGCCGATGGGTCAGGCGATCGAGTCGGATGCCACCATCACCGGCGCTGGCGTCAACCTCGAGTTCCTCGGGCGCGACTTCGACGAGGGCACGCTGCTGGGTCTGACGTACTCCTTCGAGCAGGCGACGCACGCCCGCACCACACCTGCGCTCTACCCGGCACTCACGCAGTAGCAGCAGTTCGCCAAAAACACTGTGGGACCCGAGCATCCCGACTCGGGTCCCACAGTGTGTTGTCTCGGTATTTTCAGCGGACGACCGCAGTGGGAGCTTTCAAGTGTAAGAGCACCTCTTCGCTGACCGATCCCAGCAAGAAGCGCGCGATCCCGGAACGCCCGTGCGTACCGATCACCGTCATGAGCGCTGTCTCGGCAGCCGCGTTGATGACCGTCGCGGGGTCCCCCTCTTCGATACGTGTTTCCACGACCAGATCCGGGTGAGCTTCACGCACCTTCTCAACCATGTCTGCCACGAGCGACTCGGTGATTCCCTGCAGGTTCGTCGTGTACATGTCGGGGTACATTCCGAAGTCTCCCGAAACGAACACAGGCATCCACGCCGAGACCGCAATGAGCGGTTCGTTCAGGCGCGATGCTTCGGCAGCCGCGAACGCAAGCGCGGATGCCGCAACATCAGAGCCGTCGACGCCGACCACCACACCGCGGCGAGCAACCGGGCGGTCTTCACCATCCACCGCACCCGGAACGACCACGACGGGGCAGTGCGCACCCGCGGCGATCCGCGCGCCGTGGTGTCCTGCACGACCTCGTGCACCGGGTTCGATGCCGATCACCAGCAGTCCGGCATCGGCGGAGCCCTCGATGAGCTCCTCGGTGGGGTTACCGCTCCCCACGTGCGTCGAAATGGATAGACCGGGAATCAGGGCTGAGATTCGGGTGATCTCAGCGTCCAGCAGCACCGCTGCAGCATCCATCGCGCGCGCCAAGATGTCGTCTTCTCCCACTGCCCCGACGGCGCCGCCCACGATGCATGACAGCAAGAGATCAGCTCCATCGGCAGCGGCGCGGTGCGCGGCCCAATCGAGGGCGCGTTGAGATGCCGGTGACTCAGTCACACCGACGATGATTGTCTCGCTCATGTGCGGGTTCCTTTTCTCGCGGGGCGCGTTGTCGAGATCAGCGTACGGCGTTGCGGACGCTTAGCGACAACCCCTATTCTTTACCCTGCATGCCGTTGCCGAGGGATCGTTGCCCGACGATCCCACGTTGGGCGAGAGGTTGACCCTGCACCCCCTTGCGCAACCCACGATCCGCGCGGCGTGTTCGCGACCCTCTCAAGCTCACCCCCCCTTCATCAGCTTGAGGGGGTCGCCCTCACTTTCAGGCATCGTTCGGTGGTCGGCCCACCGATGCCCGCTCGACGAAAGCGATCAGGAGCATCCCGAGGCACGCCCCCGCCGTGTTCGCCACGATGTCCACAATGCTCGCCGTGCGCTGGTCGAGCAGCACGGCTTGCACGCTTTCGATCGCCACCGTCGCGAGGATGCAGATCGGCATGATGAGGTAGCGAGAATGGCGCAAGATCAGCATCAGGAGGATGCCGAAGGGCACAAACAGCAGCACGTTGGCGCCCTCTTCGATCCGGCTGTACGTCGCCCACGGCACGTGGCGCTGCACCAAGCTCAGCAGCGGACCGGCGGCAGAGTCGACGGGAACCGGCCAGACAGCAATCGCGGTGAGCGCTACGAGATAAAACGCCAGCAAGACGGATGCCGTTTTCCCGTGCCGTGGGGTCGGGTTCTCACTCATCGGACTCCCGGTCTCGCCCGCCGTGCTGAGCCAGCACGAGCGTGGGGAGCTATCCTAGCCTCATCCCCTTCCCCGCCTAGAGCCTTCCGGATCGAGTCTCACAGTGACCACTGCTCCCGCGGCTCCGCGCCGCCGACGACGCCGCAGCCTGCCGCGATGGGCGTGGATAACCATCGTCGCCGCAGTGCTTGTCGCACTTCTTGCCATCATCGCCGCGATCGGATGGACCGTGACCACAGGACTCAGCCTCTTGAGCGCCGAACCCCCCAGTGTCGGAACAACCATCGTTGCTCCCGAGGAATCAAAAGCTGCCATCGCCGCCGCATCCGAATCCGAGGGCGCCGCTGAGCAGGCAGCGGCCGAATACCTCGCCGCGGCACCCACCGCGTACTGGCTGACACCGGAGCTTGACCCGATCGGCGAAGTGGGCACGCGCGTCCTTAATCTCGTAAACGAGGCACGCGAGCAGGACGCCGCACTCGCTGTCGTCGTGTACGGACTCCCAGAACGCGACTGCGGTCAGTACTCCGCAGGCGGACTCGACGACGCGGACTACGACACGTGGACCTCTGAGATCGGTGCTGCACTCTCGAGCGCCAGCGCAGCAGACCTCCAGAAGATCATCATTCTCGAACCCGACAGCTTGGCACTTGCTCCCCAGTGCGACAACGTCGATGCCCGTATGACCCAGCTCCACGATGCCGTCGAGCGACTTGCTGGCACGAACGTGTGGATCTACCTCGACGGGGGCCACTCCAATTGGCTCGCAGCATCTGAGATGGCAAGTCTTATCCAGCAGGTCGGTGTCTCCGACACCATCAGAGGTTTCGCCACCAATGTCTCGAACTATCAGCCGACCTATGCTGAGTTCGAATATGCACACCAGGTTTCCGATGCGCTCGGCGGCAGTCACGCTATCGTCGACACATCGCGAAACGGCGCCGAGCAGGCAGAGTCCGAGTGGTGCAACCCCGCGGGACAACTGGTGGGAGCCGCCGGCGGCACCTACGGCGACGACGTTGTCGACACGAATCTATGGATAAAGCCTCCGGGCGAGAGCGACGGCGAGTGCAATGGTGGGCCCGTTGCCGGGGCGTGGTGGTCCGAGAGCGCCGTACAGCTCACATCCGATCTGCTGCAATAACGCCCGTTGCAGCACGCGGCACCGGTGACGGTGTGGAACAATGACGAAGATCAATCGACCCTAGGTGAGGCCCAGATGACCGACGAAGCAGCGGTGCAAAAGACGGCGGTGATCGTCGAAGACGACCCCGATGTGCGCCACCTGCTTGTCGAGGTGCTGGAGGCGGCGGGTTTCTCCACGGTCTCAGTGGGCAACGGAATCGACGGTGTTCGCGCCGTCCTCGCTTATCAGCCGTTCTTGACCACTCTCGACGTCAATATGCCCGGGATCGATGGCTTCGAAGCCGCTCGGCGCATTCGAGCGAAGAGCGACACGTTCATCATCATGCTCACCGGACTCACCGACGAAGCCGACGTTGTTCTCGGTCTCGGGGCCGGTGCCGACGAGTACATCATCAAGCCTTTCCGCCCGCGCGAGTTCCGCGCGCGGGTTGAAGCTCTCATGCGACGGCCGCGCCCAACCCAGACCTCCCAGGCGCCGCGCCAAGATAGCGTGGGCCCGTCATTCCCCGGTGCTCGCCCGCAGGCGCCCGCTCAAGCGCCAGCCGAAGTTTCCCCTCAGCTCACCGAGTTCGATTCTGGGCAGTATGAGCAGCCGGTATACGAAATTCCGACGGCTCAGCCGTTTCATCAGACGGTCGCGGTGTCGCAGCAGGTGTCGGGCTCCGCGGTTGTACAGCAGTCGCAGCCGGTGAATAGCAGGACCGACGTCGAGCTCGCGCACGCGCATCGCGGCTCCTGGATGTCTCATCGCGACTTGAAAGTTAACCCCGAGACGCGCATCGCTGTTGTCGGTAACGACGAAGTCGAACTCACCCGCACTGAGTTCGACCTGCTCGCAACGCTCATGGAGTCGAAGCGTCGTGTCCGTAGCAAGGCCGACCTCACTCTCGTCCTGCGCGGAGAATCCTACGTCACGTCATATTTTGTCGGCGAAGCAGACAAACGCGCTGTCGAGGCGCATATGACGAACCTCCGCCGCAAACTCGGCGACAGCCCGACTAATCCGCGCTACATCGAAACCGTGCGGGGTGTGGGCTACCGCCTGACCGCTGAAGTCATGTCCGGTGTTTAGAGAGAGCACGTCCCTAAACGGCAAAGTGGGCGGCGACAGCGCTGCCAGACTGGTCGCATGGAGATCACCCTCGTCCCGATCAGCGCACAACAATTTCCGTCATGGCGGAAGCAGTGCTACGCGGAATACGCCGCAGACCTGATCGCGGCTGGCGAGGCACCGCCTGTTGCAGATCAGCACGCCGCCGATTCTCTTGAGCGAGCGTTCCCGATAGGTGCCCCCACGGCAGATAACGCTGTCTTCAACCTCGTCCATGACACGCATGACAGGGTCGGTTACCTCTGGATAGGTCGCGACACTTCGGGCGATCCCACAGCATGGTGGGTTTGGGACATCCTCGTCGAGCCCGAATATCGCGGAAAAGGCTACGGGCGGGCGGCGATCCGGCTCGCTGAAGGGCATGCCCGCGGGGAAGGCGCCCGCTCGCTCGGACTGAGCGTATTCGGCCACAACGGGGCCGCTCGAGCGCTGTACGAGTCCCTCGGGTTTGAAACCACGACCGTGAAGATGCGAAAGCAGCTCTGAACGAGCCTCAGACCTTGTAGCCGTGGTGGCGACGCAAAAGCTTCGCAAACATACCCACGGTCTGAAGAACTGTCACGACACCCACGATTGGCCAGCCGACCCACAGAATTGTCGACTGAGCCACCGGACCGATCAAGGTCCACACGACGGCCATCGCGACCAGTACCGCAGCAAGCAACAGGAGCGGTGCCCAGTGCCCGAGCGAACCACCGCCGCTTTCGGCCTTGGCTTGAGCCGCCCAGTTGTCGACCTTCTTCTTCGAGAGGAAGCGCGACCAGGAGCGAAGGAAGTGGCCAAGCCGTACCCACATGAAAAGCTCGGCCGGAAAAAGCAGAACGGCAAACATCACATCGCGGTTATCGCAGTGCGTCATCGTGCGAGCGATCCGAAGGTTGAGCGCCATGGCGACGAGCGGTGGGATGAGCCACCAGGCCGAGAAAATAAACGCATCGATCGAAAGTGATCCGGCAAGCAAGACGACGAACGCTACACGGACGAACAGGTTGGTGAGCATGCCGAAGTTCTCGAACCACCGCAGGCGCAGGTTGGGGTGAAAAGGCTGACCTTTTGTGTCGCCGCGCTGTCCGGGCCACATCAACTCGATCGCACCGTAGGTCCACTTGACCTGCTGAGCGTCGTATCCCTTCAGCGTGGTCATACCGCCGACGTTCGCGCGGGCGTAAGGGCTGATTTTCGTGAGATATCCGGCGCTCTTGATCTGAAGCGAGAGCAGCGAGTCTTCGACCTCGCTGTCCTTCACCCAGGGCGTCGTCTGATGATTCTGCTTCATTGCATCGCGCAGAGCGTTCGTCGAAAAGATCGAGAACTGCCCGCCGAGCACAGCCATGTTGCGACCGCGCAGGAGGTTCTGCAGATTGAAGGCGGCGAACTGAGTACGCTGACCGGCAATCAAGAACTTCGCGATTCCGCCCTTGATGGGTCGGTCATCGATCGTGAAGATGGCGGAAATACCGCCGATACGGGAATCGCCAACAGCTTCAGTCTCGAGATATTCGACAGCACGTGAGTCTGCAATCGTGTCGCCATCGACGCCGAGAAGGTAGTCGCAGCCCTCAACGAGCGAGTACCCGTAGTTCAGCGCGCCGACCTTCTTGTCGGGGTTCTTACCGATGTCGTGGACGAAGACCTCGGTGAACTGCTCGCCGTCTTCACCTTGAAGCTCATGGGGACCGGCGAATTCGGACGCGATCTTGACGGTGTTGTCCGACGTGTTATTGACGACCACGTGGATGACGTCGGGTACGCGCGTCTGCTTCAACAGCGCCTCGATCACATCCGCAATCGATTCTTCTTCGTTGTATGCCGGGATGACACAGCCGATGGTCGAGCGGTGCCCTGTGGAGTTTTCGAGCACGGCGGCGAAGTCTTCGGGGAACTCACCCCCGAAAGACATAGCGACCTGCTGAGCGTGCAGCGGAGCCTCATATGCCCTTGTGGGGGCTTCAATGCGGTTGTGCACATTCGACATAGATCTTCACCTCGCGTACAGAAGGGCAGCACCTCTTTGGTGTCCCGTGCCGGAGACGAATCTTTCCGGCTAAGAACAGCCTGCTACACCCCCCGCAGCGATGGCGCAGGCTTGGCTGTACGAAAGCGCAATTTTCCCGCAAGATTGATACTCCCGATGCCCGTCGGAGGACCCCCTGTTCGTGCTCACCGTACTTTTCTCTGCCCTCGTCGCGCTCGGAACGATCACGAGCGTACTTCTTGTCACTCTCCGACGTTCCCGAAACACGATCTCAGAGCACCGGTCGATAGCCGAGTTCGCCGTGATTGCGGCAGTCGCGTGGATTATCTCCACGTTGCTGTACACCCTCAACGACATCACCCGTTCTAACCTCGCCGTTTCGGTCGGCGATGCCCTCATGGTGCTCGCGCCGGGACTTGTCTGGGTCGCACTCCGAATCGTGAATTTGCGCAACTGGACCGGCATGGTTGCCGCGGTAGCGGCGGCAGCGAGCGTGTGCGTGCTGGGGCTTCTGATACCGCTGCCACCTGCAGCGGGGGTGAAGCTTCTTGCGATCGCAGCGTTTTGCATCGCTATCTTCTTCGAGGCGAGACAGACCCCGCTGTCGACTCTTTCCGGGGCCAAAACGCTTGCGATCACGGCGGTTGTCTTCACGACGCTGCTCGGACTCCGGCTCGTCATAGAGGTGTTCCGAGGGACGGAGGGCGCCGACCTCTTCGCTACTCGTCGGATCACTGCGGCGGGAACGATCGTTTTCGTCTTGGTCACAGTAGCCATGTTCCGACTCCTACGCACACTCGCGGAACCTTCGCTCGAATCTGCTCGAGCAGTGACGCCACATGTGGGTTCGAGCGCGGTGGTGTTCTCGATCGAAAATTTTCCACTCGTGCGCATCAGCTACGGATCGAACTACGCGCGCACCGCTCAAAACGCGCTTTTCAATGCCGTCGAAGATCATCTCGCTGGTGCCGCTCGAGCGTCTTCTTATGATGACGGCCGGGTCATCGCACTCATTCCCCGAAACACGAGCGATGTCTGCGAAACGGATGTACGTCGCGAATTTCAGCGCAAGATCGCCGCGAACGACAAAGCGAACGGCACGTACTCAGAGCCGCTGCCGCTCATCACCGAGCGAACGGAGCTCGCTACCGCGGCCGATGTGGTGACGTTCGTCCGGCGCGAGACAGCTACTCGGTACCGTCGGGGAAAATAGCGATCGGCAGGTATTGGTACACGGTCTGCTGAGTGAAGCTCGAGTCATCATCGGCTGTGCCCTCCACCGAAATCTCGATGGCGAACTCGAGCGTGAGACCGTAGGTGTCTTCTGGCAGCTGATGAATCGTCGTCTCGGGCACATACAGCCCACCCTGGAAGCTGTTGAGCAAGAGCCCCCGGCTACTGCGCAGGGTGTCGCTCGGCACGAGCGTGCGCGGGTCAGCTGAAAACTGGAACGGGCTTTGCACCTGACCTGAAGTCTGTGCAGTCTGCGACGTGATCGAGATCGACGAAATGTAGACGCGACGCTTCTCCGTCAGCACAGACTTCTCGTCGACGAGGTTGTCATGCACATTGAGCGCAAAACCGAAGGTCTTATCGTTCGTGGGCCACCATTCCCGGGTGCGTTTCGGGTTCGCCGCCCACACATCGAGAGTGAGCGTGAGGTCGTTCGCAACGTCGGTCGACAGTGAAACCGATCCGTCATACGTAAATTGCGAGTTAAATGTCATCGACGCCGATGGACTGGGGGCCGGCGTACTCACGGTAGCCGCTGCGTTGGCCTCGGTCGATGAGCCACCAATTTGGTTGAATGCATCGACTACCTGGGAGCATCCGCTGAGGGAGAGCACTCCCACCAGAGCAAGGGATGCCACGGCGACACTGCGGCGAGCGTAACGGAAAGACGGGGTACGGTTCAAAAGAATCCACTCCTCAGTGGTGAGGTGTTCGGGTTACCTCAAGACGGGCTGGGCACACCGTCATCCTGCAGGGTGCACGGGGCAGAGGGCGGCGAGGGAAGTATACGTCAGCTTCACTAGACTCGACACTATGGCTGCCAGCGGGGGTGAGACAGTGCGCAAGGCGCATCCGACAGGCGTGCCTGCTGTTCCTTCTCCCGGACCGACTGCACGCACGCGTTCCATCTGGCTCACTCAGCTCGTTTTGACGGGAAGTGTGGTCTGCATCACAGCCGTCGTGCAGATATTCAGCCCCAACGACTTCTCGAGCTGGATGTACGCCGCCGGCCTCGCGATCATCATCGGGTTGACGGCGGCGGCTCTGATCGTGCCCTGGACTCGTGTTCCACGCGATGCGGTACTCGTGCTGCCCTACGGCGACATCATCGGCATCGGTCTGCTGGTGGCGGCAAACGACCTGCAGTTCGGCTTTTTGTGGGTATTCCCGATTTTCTGGATCGCAACCCACTTCGCGCTTCCCGCTTTGATCGCAGCGCTACTAGGAGTTGCGGGTCTCATTGTGGGCGAAGCTGCGATTTCGCCTCCCAACGGAAATCTGACACTTCAGCTGGTGATCGTGATCCTCTCGCTCACCTTCATCGGGCTGACCTCGTGGCAGTCTGCCCGGCAAACCCGGGCTTTCAAGCAGCTCTTGCGACGACAGTCCTCTCGTCAGCAGGGCACGATCCAGCGCGTGAGCTCTCAGGAACGCCGCGTCACGCAGATGCTGAACGCGTTGGATGTCGGGATTGCGCGGTTGGCTCTCGACGGTGACATCCTGGCCGTCAACGACACGTACGCCGACCTGTACAGCTTGAATCGCGATGATCCGACGCAGCCCGGCCGTGCGGTCGAGTACGCATCCCTTCGCGGCGAAGCTCTTTCCGAGTTCCGCAGACCGCTCGCGCGCGCGATACGAGGCGAAGTCTTCGAAGACGAGCGAGTGTGGCTTTTCGACGGCAACGGTAAGTGGCACGCACTGTCAGCATCGACCCGCATACTCGACAGCTTGGGCAGCGAACCCCTCTCCACGCTCTTGATCGTGCATGACATCACAGACCTCATCGAGGCAGAACGTGCACGCGAGCACATCGCGACCGTCGTATCTCACGAACTCCGCAATCCGCTCACCGCCATCATCGGGCACGCCGAGCTCGCGCTCGAAGACGACAGCCTCGCACCCAGCACAAGGGAACAGCTGGAGGTCATCGACCATGCCAGCCAGCGCATGCAAACGTTGATCGGTGAAATTCTCACCAGGACGCAAACACGCCGAGTCGAGAGTGGTTACGCACGTGTTGACGCTCGCCGCATCCTCGAAAGTTCTCTCGAGTCTTTCCAACCTGCGGCCGTCGCGCAGGGGGTGCGTGTAAGTATCTCGATTCCGGAGCCTCTTCCGGTGCACGGAGACGGATTCCGACTTCGTCAGGTGATCGATAATCTTCTGAGCAATGCCATCAAATACACCCCACGAGAGGGCACAGTAACAATCTCAGGCAGCGTCGATGATGGCGCGGCCGTGATGATGATCGTCGATAGCGGTATCGGGATTTCTCGCAGCGATCTCCCGCACGTATTCGAGCCCTACTTTCGAGCTGAGACTGCTCGAGAAAGCTCGACTCCCGGAACTGGACTCGGTATGGGCATCGCCCGCGACATCATCACAGAGCATGACGGAGCACTCGATATCGAGAGCGAACCGGGCGCTGGCACCACAATTACCTTGCGACTGCCGCTCGCGGATAAAGAAGAAGAGGGCTGATGATCTCGCTCGGAAGCGACGGCGGGATCGGCTCCGCTCAGCTCGTTGTCGTTTCGCTGTGCACCGTGCTCATCGTGGGACTCGGATTCATTCCTCGACCCAGCCGAGCGACGCTCGCCTGGGCGTTGGCATTCTTCGTCGCCCTGTCTTCGGCGTACCTCACCGTAGGCGCGCAAGCAGCGGGCGCCGAGACGCTTCGCCGCATCGGACTCGCGCTGTTATTGGGCCCGCCGATCCTGATCTGGTCGGGGCTGCGCTCCTGGCGCGGTGCGCGCGCGTACATGTGGGCGGTCATCCCTGTCGCGGTCGTGTTCGCATTCACGTTTTCGCTCCCGCTGGGCGTCGATGAATACGCCCTCGCCTTTCGGCTTTCGTTCGCGGTCGTCGCGGTGTTCTGTGGTTTCACGATCGTCGAAACGCGCCGAATTCCCGAGCGTCGTGAGCGCATGCTGCTGCCGCTCACAGTGGCTTCGATCACATTCATCGGTTTCGCGATCAGCGGGCTAGTCAGTGGGCTCTTTCCTTCGTCGTCGAGCGACCCGTTGGCCTTGGCGAGGTCGGTGAATGGGCTTGGAATTCTCGGCTATATGATCTGCGTCGTGGTGAGCCTGCTGTGGCTTGCGCAAGGAACATCGGCCGGACAGGTGCGCGAGGTATCCGGGTGGGCCCGCTTTCGGGCAACCGCGTCAGAACGTCTTGTGCGTGCCCGCGATCGACAGGAACACGCGTGGGCTCTTCTCATGCTGCGCGTCGACGACATCGCCGATATTCGTGATGCTGCTGGAGAGATCGGCTTTTCACGCATCGCCGCCAGATTCGAGTCGCTCGTGCGGGAGATGTTCCCCGCTGATGCGGACATCGGGCGCCGCTCCGCAGGTACAGTGGTTGTCTTGCTCCCGCGAACTGTTCCTGTCACCCGAGAGCATGTTCGGAAGCTTCTCGCCGAGCTATCGATTCCACCGACCGATGGCTCTCTTCAGGTTTCAGCAAGCGTGGGCTGGACTTCAGTGGAGACCGCTGGCTACGACTTCGGTGATCTCGAGCGCGCAGCGCGCGCTGGCCTCGACATCGCCGCGGGCGAAGGCGGTGACCGCTGGCATCGCGACCGGATCTAGCCGTCGGTCCCTGAAACGGGAGATCCGGCAATAGCGATCGTCAACGAGTCGGTAGCCGTCTGCTTCGCGAACTCGGTTGAATCGGGTGCCGCCTGCACCAGGAAGTCGTAGGTGAACTGCACTGTGACGAACGTCGCACCGGCGGGCACTTCTCCCATATTGAAGGTTTGCGAGTAGCTGTACGGGTCGAGCACGAGATAGCCCGGATTCACACTCGATTTGTCGGTCTGCGGTTCGAGAGCCGCGAACGTTTCGGTCGCATTGGCAGGCACTGCCACCATCACAGCACGCTGGAGATATACCTTTTGGCCGTCGTTGGGCGTGACTGTCGTCGACATTGAAAGACTGATGGGCTTCAGTGCCGTTGCCGTCCACTGATCCATCGACAGCGTCGACCAGTAGTTGATCTTCGCCGACACGGCGCCGGCGGTGACTTCACGCTCGGTCGATCCAGACGAGAGATCGTTCTCCACGGGGGCGGGCACAACCGTAGCGGTCGATGTCGGCGACGGTGACGCAGTGCTGGCCTGGTTCCAGGGCGCGGGACCGCACGCACTCAACCCCACGACAAGCATGCCGCTCGCAAGAATGACAGCGGCGCCTCTCCGGACTGACTGCATGATTTCCTCTCTGCACCCGAGCCGACTGCCACCGCGCGGCGACTTCTCATTCCGACTCGAGGCTCAGTCTATTCGCGCCAGCGTTTGCAGCGCCTAAAGTATGGGGGTGACCTCTGCTCCCACGATGAAATCCCGCGCTGGCCAGGTCGCCGCGTGGGCCCTGGTCATCATTCTCGCCGTGTGCCTCGCTGTCTTCGCATGGATCGGCGTGCGCGCATATCTCGCTTATGGCCACCTCACCGCCGCTCAGGAAACGGCCCGCGAAGTGGCGGCCGACCTCAGCGACCCGGCAATCGCGACGAGTGCCGTGCCCCAAATCGCAGACGACACGGCCGCGGCACGCGCGCTCACTTCAGACCCGGTGTGGCGGCTCGTCGAAACTTTTCCGTGGATCGGACCGCAGCTGAACGCCGTTTCAACTGTCGCTGCCGCAGTGGATCAGGTCGCTTCTGAAGCGCTGAGCCCGCTCGTCGAGGTCGGAACGTCCTTCTCGCTCGACACATTGCGTCCGGTCGATGGCGCTTTTGACACTGCGCCCCTCGAGGCGGTCGCGGATGCCGCGGGAACGAGCGCGACGGACGTCGGTGAGGCTGCAGCATCCGTACATGCCATTGATGAATCAGCGCTCCTCCCGCCGCTGCAGTCCGCTGTTTCAGAGGTCGGAGATTTGCTTGACGAGACGCACACCGCGGTTGACGCCGTAGCAAAAGCTGCCGTCCTGATGCCGGCGATGCTCGGCTCCGACAGTCCACGCGACTACCTCGTCATCTTTCAGAACAACGCGGAGTGGCGCTCCCTCGGCGGAATCGTTGGCGCAACCGCTGTGATTCATACCGATGGCGGCGCGATTTCGCTCGGTGCGCAGGCATCTTCGGGTGACTTTTCACGCTATGACGGTGGCGTGATTCCCCTGAGCGATGATCTCCTCGCGATCTACGAAGACAAGCCGGCGCGCTACATACAGAATGTCACTCAAGTGCCGGACTTCACCCTCAGCGGAGAGCTGGCACAGGCGATGTGGCTACAAGAAACCGGGCAGACCGTTGACGGCGTCATTTCAATTGACCCCGTAACGCTCTCTTATGTGCTGGAGGCAACAGGACCGGTCACGCTACCGACCGGCGACGTGCTCTCGAGCGACAATGCGGTCTCCCTTCTTCTCAACGAGGTCTATCAACGGTACGAAGTGCCTGCGGAGCAAGACGCCTTTTTCGCCGCAGCGACAGCCGCTGTCTTCGAGAAGCTCGCGTCAGGTCAGGCAGATCCGGCCGCGTTGATCTCGGCTCTCTCACGCGCCGGCTCCGAAAGTCGCCTGCTCATTTGGAACGCTAATGCTGCCGACCAGTCGGTCCTCGACGGCACCACGCTGCAGGGAGATCTACCGGCCACTGACGACACCCAGACGACGTTCGGGGTCTACGCGAACGATGGCACGGGCTCCAAGATGGACTACTACATGCAGCTCGATTCCGCCGTCGGTTGGTGCACCGACGGCGGAGATTCCTCCGACGCTGCGCTGACGGTGCGACTGCGCGACAACGCGCCGGAAGACGCGGCGAATCTGCCCTCCTACATCACCGGGGGCGGTGGCTTCGGAGTGACTCCGGGGGTCACTCGCACCGTCATCTACCTCTACCTACCGGAGGGGGCCGAGGTGGTCAGCGCCGGCACGACCGGCACTGTCACGACACCCGGTTTCGGCGGCGGAGAACACGAGGGCAGGCGCGTGCTCACGTGGAGCAGCGACCTCACTCCCGGCGAGGAATCGACAGCTGTCGTGAGGGTACGCACTCCCCACACGCCCTCCTTGAACGTTCAGTCGACACCAACAATTAACATCGCAGCTACAGATGACCTTGCGGTATCGTGTGAAATTTCGGGATAATCGACTTAGGGATTCGTCGTCGAGAACCACGATGGCAATCCTTTCCCCGTTTTAGGGGGTCATCACCACCACACTCTTGTCAGAAAGCGCAGCGCACAATGAAGCTCATCTTCACGAAAGCTTCACGAGCGAAGGCTGCTCTCGCGAAGACGGTTGCCGCGCTGGTGCTGGCCGCCGCCGCGATCGTCGCTTCTCCGCTTGTCGCGAGCGCAAGTGCCTATCCGGCAAGCGATTCGGCACAGGTGTCGTCGGCCACGATCGAGCAGGGCGGTGCTGTCGACCTCAGCGTTGCTGACGGCACCTTCGTTCCTGGCGAGACGGTTACGATCACTGTGACAGGTCAGAACGCCAACGGTATTACCTTCGGCATGGTTCGGTTTGCCGTCGAGACAAAGACCTATTCGGGCGCCACGGCTAACGCTGCTGGCGGACTCGACGCGGTCTCGATCCACTTCCCCGACAACGCCAACGGCGCCTATAACATCGCTGTGTTTTCATCTTCTTCTCCCGGCGACACGGTTACTGTCACGGTGGGTTCATTGCCGACAACAGGATTCCAGTCAGCGAGCCTGCTGGGCTTCTGGGTCGGCGGCGGAGCCCTGGTCCTCGCTGGTGGAGCAATCGCGGTAGCTGCGACAGTTCATCGCCAGCGCAAGGCCAACGCGTAACAGTCCTACTCGCTGAGGTTAGGCGAGTTTCGCTGCTGCGGCGTCGAGTTCGGCGTCCACGAGAATCGGCAAGTGATCGCTCAGCCCCTGGGGCAGCGTCCGAATGCGAGAGATATCGAACCCCGTCGACGTTGCAAAATCGTAGTGACCTCGAAAGAAGCGATATCGCGTGTAAGTGCGCGCGTCGCTCAACGTCAGTTGATAGCCCTGGTCACGTACTTTGATACCCAAATTCTCTTTGAAGACCGGGTAGTTGTAGTCGCCCACCATGAGCACCGGTAGGTCTGTTCCCAGCGAGTGCAACTGCGCAAGAGCGCTGCGAATCTGGTGGCGGCGTAGCGAGTTCAATGCGGTGAGTGGGGCGGCGTGGAACGACCCCACAATGAGATCACGACCATGATCGATGTCGTGCAAGCGCACCCCGAGCATCCGCTCCTCGGCGGGCTTGAGAAGGCGATCGTGGAGCGACTTCTTCAAAGCCATCGAGCACACTTCTTCTAAGCGGAACGTGCTTTCGCGATAGTAGACGGCGAGCCCGAGGCGATTACGGCGGGTAGCGTCTGCCAATCGCAGTCCCCCGAACTGGGCTGGAATATCGGTCGTGTCTGCTTCCTGTAGGCAGAGCACGTCCGCGGCATGGCTTTCGACGAGATCAGCAATCTCGCCGACGGCACGATGCTTGCGCAGGTTGTACGAAATGACCTTCATGGTGCTGCTAAGCCTAGGCCCGCGCTGACCACGCGGCGCGATCTCTTGACAGACACAAAGAAATGCGGCCCAACGTGAGGCGCAGCGTCACTCTTCGTCGCGCTCTTCTTCTAGCCGCCTGCGCGCTCTCGTCTGTTCGGCTCTCACTGCCAGCAACTCGTCGGACGGGTATCCGACCTCGGTGAGGGTCAGTCCGCGCGCGGCGATTACCGGAAAAACACTTGTCCGCGCTCTTGCGTCTCGCAGCGCAGCTGCGTCGCCGACGTCCATCCGGCCAAGCCCCACCGCAACGCACGCACCGGCGAGCGCACGAACCATGCTGTGACAGAAGGCATCAGCTCGCACCTTGGCTGTGACGACGCCCTCGGTGTCGCGTTCCCATTGGAAGTCGAGGAGGGTTCGCACAGTGGTCGCACGCTCTCGCGGCTTGCAATATGCCGCGAAGTCATGCAATCCGATGAGCGAACTTGCCGCAGCATTCATGGCGTCAAGATCGAGGACACCTTTGACGGTCGTTCTGTCGTGCCGGAGGAGCGGATCGTAGCCCGTTTCATAGTCGGAGATGCGATACCGATAGCGCCGCCAGATCGCGGAGAAGCGGGCGTCGAATCCCACGGGCGCGATACTTGCCCGCGTGACGGTGACGTCGGAATAACTGCCGAGGATGCCGCGCACTCGGTATCCGAGTTCAGTGACAGCATCGGCCGGCTCCCCCTGGTTGCCACGACGCTGGCGTAGACGTCCAGCCTGCGTGTCGTCCACATCGAAGTGGGCGACCTGACCGGTGGCGTGAACGCCAGCATCGGTGCGGCCTGCGACGACAAGCCTGACTTGGCCACCGAGAATACGTTCCAGCGCGCCTTCGAGGCTGCCTTGGACGGTACGAAGACCAGGTTGAGTCGCCCAGCCGCGAAAGTGCGAACCGTCGTAAGCGATGTCGAGCCGAATGCGCATCGAACCAGCGTATCCGGGCACGTAGAATCAATCGTCGACGGATTCGCTTTCCCGCGCCGACCACCCGATGACATCTTCTTCCAGCACCCCTCCCAGGACCGCGTACTACGCGGGCCTTGATGGGCTGCGCGCTCTTGCCGTCATCCTCGTTGTGCTTTACCACCTGTTTCCGGGGTGGATCTTTCGCAGCGGCTTTGTTGGCGTCGATGTCTTTTTCGTGATCAGTGGATTTCTGATCACGTCCCTCCTTCTCCGCGAACGCGCAAGTACCGGCCGCATCGCGCTGTTCTCCTTTTGGCGGCGACGAGCGCGACGCCTCCTGCCGGCACTTGCTCTGCTTCTCACCGTCTGCTCGTCATTGGCCTGGCTCGTCGGCGGTGACGTCCTCGTCCGTCTTGGCCAACAGCTGTTGTCAGCAGTCACGTTCAGCTACAACTGGGCGTCGATCGCCGAAGGCGCCTCGTACTTCAACGCGACTACGCCGGAGCTTTTCCGGAACCTCTGGTCGCTCGCGGTTGAAGAACAGTTCTATGTATTGTGGCCGCTCGCCCTTCCGCTCTTCCTGCTGCTCCCCCGCACTCGTGCACGTGTACTCCTCGCCGCGACGCTTGCGGTGGCATCGGCGGCGTGGATGGCTGTTCTTGTCGCCACCGGAGGAGACCTCACCCGCGCGTACTTCGGTACGGAGTCCCACGGCTTCGGGCTGCTGATCGGTGTCGCGCTCGCATTCGGGTTACAGCATGTCTTGGCGACCCCACGACAGTGGATGCACGCGCCACGGATTCGAACGAGCGTCGAAGTCGTGGGGGGCATCGCGACTGCGGCGCTCATTGGCGTCGCGCTCCTACCGGAGGTAGACGGCATCGCCTCTTTCCCCGGTGTCCTCGTCGCGGCCAGCATCCTGACCGGCATCGCGCTCATCGCCGGCACCTGGCCTGGTTCACGAATCGGGAGCGCTCTCGACGCGCCAGCGTTCCGCTGGATCGGGCGCAGGTCGTACGGGCTGTATCTCTGGCATTGGCCGCTCCTCGTGCTGCTGACAGCAGCCACTGTGGGGCACACGGCGGCATCGGATGTCCCAGTGACGGTCGGAATATCGACCGCGGTTCTCACTCTCGCGTGCGCAGCACTCTCGTACCGCTACCTCGAGGTGCCGATTCGGAGATATGGCTTCCGGATGAGCCTTTCTCGATTCTTCGGACGCCTCCGAGGCAAGCCGACCACCCGATTCGGCGCGATCACGGCGATCACAGCGTGTGTGATCGCACTTGGCGGCACTTCTGCGGCTATCGCGGCAGCGCCCGCCGCGACCTCGAGCGAGGCTGTCGTCGCTGCCGGTGCGGCAGCGCTTGACCGAGCTGCCAAGAAAGTGCCTCCTGCCCCCATCTCGCTGTTTCCGAAACCGCTCCCCGCGCTTGCGCCCATCGAAGGCGACCAGATCACCGCTGTCGGCGACTCTGTCATGCTCGCATCGGCGCCAGCCTTGATCGAGCGATACCCGGGTATCGCCATCGACGCAGCGGTATCCCGCTCGATGTGGCAGGGAGTCAGCGTGCTGCAAGACCTCGCACAGTCCGGACAACTTCGCGATCACGTCATCGTGGCACTCGGAACTAACGGCGCGATCGATTCCGAGGCGCTCGACAGCATCGAAAGCATCGTCGGGCCGTCCCGACAGCTCATCCTCGTGAATGCGTTCGCCCCACGCGACTGGATCGAAGGCGTCAACTCCGAGCTGGCACGATTCTCCGCCGTGCATCGAAATGTCGAACTCGCAGACTGGTCAGGCGCGATTTCGCCGCACGTCGATCTGCTGGCCGGCGATCAAATCCACCCCAGCGAATCAGGTGGACGTATATTCTGCGACACGATCGACCGAGCGATGAAGGACCTACAGCGTTCGCAACTCGCGCGAGCCGGGCAAGATCTGTTGCCCTAGCGGCTCGCGGAATCTGAGTCGAGGAGCTGCCATGCGCTCTGGGTCTGGTCGGTCACGGCATCCATCGGGTCGTCTCCCTGCGTCCACCACTTAGAGACGAACGGAACGTCGTCGACGACGACATGCTCGCCCGCCGCATAGTTCGTTTTTTCGTCCCATTCCGGGTAGGTACCGGCAGGCACTGTCGGCAGCGTGAATGGTTTGTCCGAGGGCAACACAGGGCCCACATACAGCCAGGGCGAATCAGCAGCGCTCACTGTGGGATCAGCGGGATCGTACTCACCGTCAGTCCACCACTTAGCAACGTATACGTACCCCTGGCGCACGACCTTTACCCCGGCTGAATACGACTGCTTCGACGACCAGACCGGAAATGGGCTCGTGTCGGGGTCATCGACGATCGCAGTAGCCCCGCGCGTCGGTGTCGGCGACGACGTGGTCGTCGGCGATGTCTCAATCAATCCGTCAAAGCCTGCACTGAGCAGACCAGCGAATGTGTCGCCATCCTGATCCACACCGCTGCACTCGTTGGAGACCACTGCGGTGTTCGGATAGTTCTCGCCACACGTTCGGTCTCGGTTGAGCGACCACATCGACATGCGTCCGAGGCCCTTGTCGAGTGCATAGGCGTTGAGGTCCGCAGCATCCTTCATCGTGAAGACCTCGCCCGAGATATCGTTCTGCCCGATCATCGCAGTGGTACCCAAGATGCTCCAGGCTTCGCCGTGGGAAAGCGCAATGTCAGCGTCCGTAAACACACGCACGAGCTGAGCGTTCGCTCCCTCGATCGCAGATTCGGATGCCTCAGCCATCGTTGCCCCACCGAGATCGACACCGTAGTCCATCGTCATGAGGTTCACACCGGCCAGCGTCACTCCCGCTTGCAGCATCTGTTGCACCGCCCGCACTCCGTCGTCGGTGAGACCATCCGGTGACACCGGCAACGTCATCCACACGGCGAGGTCGCTTCCGTCTGCTGCACGCTCGGCTTGCACCTTTGCGATGGCATCAGCCCGCAGCGCGCCGGCTACAGTGTCCGAAAGATCATCACCCTCGATGTCGAGATCGATCGTGTCGAGATCGTATCGATCTACCACCGCCATATACGCATCGCTAAGAGCATCTCGGTCGCTGCAGACAGTAGACAATTCGGAGTTCGCCATGCCACCGAACGAAACGACGACATCGCCGCCTGCGTCACGGTAACGAGCGATATTGCGATCAACATCGAGATTCGCGGATGCCTCATCGAGGTCATACGCGCCGCCCCACGTAGGCGTGCACTCATCGTCAGGATCGGCGACAACGAAAGCAAGCACAGTCGTCGAGGTGCTGGCGTCGACAGTCGTCGGGAGTGTGTAGTCGTCGGCGAGAGTTACATCGAGGTAGCCCCCGAACCACGGCGCTGTAGCCGCCTCGCCATCGCCCTCCGCCATGACCGGAGCAACCGCCGCACGCACCAGAAACACTGCACCCACAGCGACCACGGCGACCACAGCGAGCGCGAGCAAGAGCCGCCACCATGACAGACGTCTGCCGCCGTGCCGGCCGGCACGCGACTCACCCGAGCTCATACCGCGTGCGCCGAGTCAGCTGAGTGCTCACCAGTTGCCGGCGCATCTCCAGTCGGCCGGTCGTCTATCAGCGCGGGGTCAGGAGATTCACTCTGCTGCTGTGGAGTCTCGGCGATAGGGCGCTCACGACGTGTGCCGCGGGTATTTTCGCCGGGCGCTGCCGCTCCGCGATAGAGCGCCGCCTGCCAGTCAAGCGTCGCCGCATCCGAATTGGCGTGCTTGCCTTTGGATGCTTCGACCCACATCCAATCGGTGAGGCCGAGCCACACGTCAACAACTGAGTTCCAGATACCGATGTACGCGATGATCGCCCCCATCGCGCACACGGTGTTGAAAGACGCGAACCCGAACAACCACCAGTTTTCTTGAAAGAAGCTCTGCCATGCTATGTATGCCGAGAATCCGACGATGATGTAGGGCACGACGACGAAGACAAAGGGTGCAGCAGTGCGGTCCCTCACCTTCGGTGTGCGCGCGAACGGAATCTTCTTCGCCGTGATGGCCTGTTGAATCGACTTCAGAACACCCGCGAGGTTGACCGGTAGCAGGATGAGGTTGAAGCCGTAGATGCGAAAGATGTCGGTGCGCTTGTAACCGGTGTAATGGAGGTCGCTGG
This sequence comes from Microbacterium endophyticum, assembly GCF_011047135.1. Classification (NCBI taxonomy): domain Bacteria; kingdom Bacillati; phylum Actinomycetota; class Actinomycetes; order Micrococcales; family Microbacteriaceae; genus Microbacterium; species Microbacterium endophyticum. The sequence continues at coordinate 965,026 of NZ_CP049255.1, forward strand.
CCATCGCGGCGAAGTACGGGACAGCGCCCAGGAAGACAAGGGGACTCACGAGCCTGCTGTCGTACGGATAGATCAGCAGAAAAACCAGACCGAAGCTTGCCCACATGATGGACGCGAGATAGTTGGCGCGAAGCGCCACTTCCATCGCCTTCATGGGCATTCCATCACGACGACGCTCTCGCATCTGCTGCCAGAGCTTCGGCAAGATGACCAGCCCGCCGTTTGCCCACCGCCGACGTTGCACGACGAGGGAGCCGAAATCAGGCGGCGTCGCACTGTAGCTCAAGCGCTCGGGATAGTTAACGAGGGTCCACCGGTGCTCACCGAGATCAACGCTGGATTCGGTGTCTTCGATGACGGTGCGGTCTTGAACGTAGCGCCGCACATCGAGGCCCCCCGACGACTCGATCTCGAGGATGTCATCGAGCGCTTCCATACGGATTACCGCGTTTGCGCCCACCCAGAAAGTGGCGTTGTGGGCCGTCATCCCCTGGTGCAGAATGTGCTGCACGTCAGTCGTCGCCCCCGCCAGTCGCTCGATACGGGAGGGCGCGCCGCGAAACGATGAGTACGGGGTCTGCGTCACGGCCACGCGCGAGTTCTCAGGTTGTTCGAGAAAGTAGACGAGCCGTAGGCAGTAGTCGCGAAGCAGGAGCGAGTCGGCGTCTAGCGTCAGGATGAACTCGGAGTTGGGGATCACGAAGTCGGCGGGTTCAGTGCCCGGAACATAACGAAGCATCCGTCCGTCGGGTGTCTCGTGCTCTTGGTAACGTCCGCCGATGAGACCGATGTACGAATTGAGGTTCATGGCCTTGTTGGCTTCGTGCGACAGCGATGCGTACCGCTTTCGCTCGAACGACGTCACCTCGGCGGAGAAGATCCAGGCAAGGCGACGCAGCAACTGCTGAATTCGCTCCGGTTTGAGAGCGTGCTCTGCCGCAATCGCGGCCTCGACGGCGATCGCTGTTTCTTCGAGGTCGTCGGCGAGGCCTTCGAGCACTTCGCCGATGAAGAAGTCGTCCACGTGGTCTTCGTCGCGCTCGGCGTCCGCCATAGCGCGAAGCCATTCGACGCCAGCACGGTATTCCGCGGCAAGACCCGGCATGACGGTCTCGACGGGCACACCGTCGATCATCAACTGGTGAGAACACTCCAGCCACGCGTCAGAGAAACGCTCCGCAGGCTCTCGCAGTGCCGCTTCGATCTCTGCAGGAACCGCACGTGTCGTAGCGAGACGCTCCGCATCGCTCTCGTCTGCGGGCTCGGGGTTGTCGTCAAGCAGCAGCACGACGCGCAACGAGGGATACTCCTGAAGCGCCGCCGACCACAACGTCTTTCTGACGACAGCCGGCTCCTCCGCGTACGAAGGCACGAGTACCGTAAGCGGCTCGTGCGTGCTGCCGAAATGGTCGTCGAGTTCGGCGCGCGGCACCCGCTCGTGGTGCAGAAAGCGCCCGTACGCGCCCTGGCGCGCGACGAGGTACATGAGAGCCGAGAACATGAGGAAGGTCACGACCAGTACGTAGGACACGGCTTCCACAATTCGCAGCGTTGTATCGAACGCACCGCCGACGAGCTGTGCGAACACGACGCTCACGACATAGAGCACCCAGATCACGATCGTCGACCAGATCGCGATGTTGCCCCAGATGAGCTTCGCGGTCGACGGTGCGGGATGCATCGCCGGTAGCGGCATCCACGAGCGCTCAGTACCCCACTGCCGACGACGTGTCGGCGTCGAGCGTGCTTTCGACATCTAACCTGGCCCCAAATTCCGGCAGCGTCGTCTCCGACACAAGTCTCCCCAAGGTGCCGCGACTGCCGCCGCACCGTTTGCAGACAAGCACGTTCAGCTTTGAATCGTGCCCGCGAAGGCCGGGTTTTCGCGCTTCTTCGTGGCATCTTGCGCTTTTCTTGCGGTAGCGTTGCGGAAGCCACTCAGCATCCCCATAGACAACGAAGAACCGTGGGTCCGTATCGGACCCACGGTTCTTCGTTGCGTGCATGGGGTGGGCGTATGCCCAGCCGTATTACGCCTTGTCTGTGTCTTCGGCGGGAGCCTCTACGGCTTCCTCCGCTGCAGTCTCAGCCGCTTCGCCCTCTTCAGACGATTCGGCACCAGCGTCGGCCGCGGACTCTTCGACGGGTGCTTCCTCAACCGGAGCCTCTTCGGCGGCGGGAGCGGCTGCATCCTTCTTGGTGACCTTCGAAGCCTTCTTCGTAACGGGCTCGAGAACCAGTTCGATGACGGCCATGGGCGCGTTATCGCCCTTGCGGTTTCCGACCTTGGTGATGCGGGTGTAGCCGCCCTCACGCTCGGCAACCAGCGGCGCGATCTCGGTGAAGAGAGTGTGAACCACTTCTTTGTCACCGATGACCGAGAGAACCCGACGACGAGCGTGCAGGTCGCCCCGCTTTGCGAACGTGATCAGACGCTCGGCGAGCGGACGAAGACGCTTTGCCTTGGTCTCGGTGGTCTTGATGGACTTGTGCGTGTAGAGGGCAGCCGCGAGGTTCGCAAGCAGCAGACGCTCGTGTGCGGGGCCGCCTCCGAGGCGGGGACCCTTCGTGGGCTTAGGCATGTCTCAAATACTCCAGAGTGAAAAGTCGGTCGGTGTCTGGCCCGAAGGTCAAACGTTCTCTTCGTCGTAACCGCCGAAGAACTGAGCGCCATCGAAACCGGGCACCGAATCCTTGAGCGACAGTCCGAGCGAGATGAGCTTGTCGCGCACCTCGTCGACCGACTTCTGACCGAAGTTGCGGATGTTCATCAGCTGCGTCTCCGAGAGGGCAACCAGTTCGGAAACTGTGTTGATCCCCTCGCGCTTGAGGCAGTTGTAAGAGCGAACCGAAAGATCGAGGTCCTCGATGGGCATCGACAGTTCGTTCGTGTGCACCGTCTCGACCGGCGGCGGGCCGATCTCGATGCCCTCGGCCTCGACGTTCAGCTCGCGAGCGAGTCCGAACAGTTCGGTGAGGGTGCGACCGGCGGAGGCGACGGCGTCACGGGGAGCCATCGACGACTTCGACTCAACATCGAGGATGAGCTTGTCGAAGTCGGTGCGCTCACCGGCACGTGTTGCGTCAACGCGGTAGCTGACCTTGAGCACGGGCGAGTAGATCGAGTCGATCGGAACCTGACCGGCCTCTGCGTACTCGTTGCGGTTCTGCGTTGCAGACACGTAGCCGCGGCCACGCTCGATCGTTAGCTCGAGTTCGAAACGCGCGGTGTCGTTGAGCGTCGCGATGACGAGTTCGGGGTTGTGTACCTCGACACCGGCAGGAGCCGAAATATCTGCAGCAGTAACCTCGCCCGCACCGGTCTTGCGCAGGTACGCAGTGATCGGCTCGTCACGCTCGCTCGAAACGACAAGCTGCTTGATGTTCAGGATGATCTCGGTGACATCCTCTTTCACACCGGGGATCGTGCTGAACTCGTGCAGCACGCCGTCGATGCGGATGCTGGTTACGGCAGCACCCGGGATAGAAGAGAGAAGGCTGCGACGCAGCGCGTTACCGATCGTGTACCCGAAACCGGGCTCCAGCGGCTCGATGATGAATCGGCTACGGAATTCGCCGATCTTCTCCTCGGTGAGGGTGGGACGCTGTGCGATGAGCACTATGTGTTCCTTTCGTGCGACATGTCCGCTATATGACACGTGCAGTGGGTGAGATATGGAGTTGTTTTAAGACACACGGATGCCGGAGCGCCGGAGAGGGCGCCCCGGCTCCGGAACATCAGACGCGGCGGCGCTTGGGGGGACGGCAGCCGTTGTGGGCCTGTGGGGTCACGTCCTGAATAGAACCGACCTCAAGACCCGCTGACGTCAGCGAGCGGATTGCGGTCTCGCGACCTGAACCCGGACCCTTGACGAAAACGTCGACCTTTTTTACACCGTGCTCAGCGGCCTGACGAGCAGCCGATTCAGCTGCCATGCCAGCGGCATACGGTGTCGACTTGCGCGAGCCCTTGAAGCCGACGCCGCCGGACGAAGCCCAGCTGATGACGGCACCTGAGGGGTCGGTGATCGAAACGATTGTGTTGTTGAACGTCGACTTGATGTGGGCGTGACCCAGCGCGATGTTCTTCTTCTCTTTGCGGCGCGGCTTGCGCGCGGCGGTTTTGGCCTGTGCCATTGCTTTGATCTCCTAGAAATCCTGGTGCGCTGGCGAGGCCTAGCGCGCCTTCTTCTTGCCGGCGACGGTGCGCTTGGGGCCCTTGCGGGTACGCGCGTTGGTCTTGGTGCGCTGTCCGCGCACCGGAAGGCCGCGGCGGTGGCGCACGCCTTCGTAGGAGCCGATCTCAACCTTGCGGCGAATGTCGGCGGCAACCTCACGGCGAAGGTCACCCTCCACCTTGTAGGTGCCTTCGATGTGATCGCGAAGCACGACGAGCTGCTCGTCGGTGAGATCCTTCACGCGGATGCTCTCGTCGATCTCGGTAGCTTTCAAGATCTCGACGGAACGGGTACGGCCAACGCCGTAGATGTAAGTCAGGGCGATGACCACGCGCTTATCGCGCGGGATGTCGACGCCAGCAAGACGTGCCATGCGACTCTCCTAGGAGTATGTGGAGGTGTGGAGCAGAATCGGTGCTCGGGCCTCCGCCCGAGGTGTCCCCCCCGCCTCAGTAGAGGTGGGGTTCTGATACTGCCGTTTAGATGTGTATTCAGTTATGAGTGAGTGCCGCGTGTGAGCGGCATCCTTCTTAGCCCTGGCGCTGCTTGTGGCGAGGGTTCGCCTTGCAGATAACCATGACGCGGCCGTGACGACGGATCACTTTGCAGTGATCGCAGATGGGCCGAACTGAGGGCTTGACCTTCATGATGTTCCTATTCGCTGTCTTCGTGCTGCCTGGTGAGGGCAGCCGTTACTTCTCGACCGGTTTAGCGGTAGCGGTAAACGATGCGACCACGCGTGAGGTCGTAGGGCGAAAGCTCTACGACGACGCGGTCTTCGGGAATGATACGGATGTAGTTCTGCCGCATCTTTCCTGAGATCGTTGCCAGCACCTTGTGTCCGTTGCTGAGCTCTACGCGAAACATCGCGTTCGGCAGCGCCTCGGATATTGTGCCCTCGATCTCGATGACACCGTCTTTTTTCGCCATATCCTCGCTCGCGCTTGGTGCAGACCGGTCGATCTGCGTTGGGTAAGGGTTGTGTGGTGCTACGACACGCCAATAAAGGCGCAACGCACCAAAGAACGATCATACGTGATAAAACCAACCTCGGCAACACGATGACGTCAGGTGATGGCACCGTGAAACGGCGCCATCACCTGGATTAGCTGCTGAGGTTCGCCAGGATATCCGCCTGCGGGTCGTACGTGATCGAAATGATCTCGTCGTTCACGACCAGCGTGGGAGTTCCGGTCTCACCATCAGGCAGAGACTGGGACTGCGCGTACTTCGTGTACTCCCCCGAAGTGATCGCGTCTTCGAGGTCGCTTGTCACGTTGACGCCCGCATCTTTGGCGATCTGAATAATCTGATCATCGCTCAAGCCGTCTGAGTTCTCCGCCGGCTGGTTCTCGTACATCGCCTCGAGGAACGCGTATGCGTTGTCCGGGTCTGCCGCGGCTACCGCGTACATGGCACCGGCGGAGCGACTCGAGTATTCAGTGCCGTTCGAGAGCCGATCAAGAATCGAAACCGGGTGCACATTCAGCGTGATGTCGCCGGACTCGATCAGCCCCTGAATCGTCTCGCCCTCGCTCTGCTCGAACTGATTGCAATACGGGCACATGAAGTCGATATACGTGTCGACCACGTCGGGCCCATCGCCGAAGACGATCGCACCGGTGTCGGTGTTCACGTTGGATGCTTCGGGAGCTACACCGGGGTCGCTAGCTGCATTGTTCATCCACACGACGAGCGCTGTCACGCCACCGAGAACAACGACCACCGCGATGGTGACACCAATGACGAACGTATTGACCTTACGTGCAGCTGCAGCCACGAAACTTTCCTATCGAATCTCTTGCGGAACCACGCCGAAAGGCGCAAGCCCAGCTTTGCCTCCATCGGGCGCTGTGAGCACCCAGATACCGTCATCATGCACGGCGACGCTATGTTCCCAGTGTGAACCAGCTGAACCGTCGACGGTTGATACCGTCCAGTCATCCTCTTCGATGAAGGTCTCTTCAGAACCCGCTACCACCATCGGCTCGATTGCGAGCACGAGCCCCGAACGTATCTCGGCACCCGGATCACTCACGCGATAGTTGAACACGGAAGGGGATTCGTGCATCTTCCGCCCGATACCGTGACCCACGTAGTCGCGAAGAATTCCGTACTCGTGCCCGGAACCTTCGATGTAGTCCTGAACCGCTGCGCCGATTTCACCGATGTGCGACGCACGCGCGAGCGATGCGATACCTGCCCACAGGGATCCTTCTGTCACGCGGGAAAGCTCTTCCCGGTCAGCAACAACGTCGGGTCGGTCAGCGTCTGGTACGACGACGGTGAACGCGGAGTCACCGTTCCAGCCGCGGAGCTCAGCTCCTGCGTCTACCGAAACGATGTCGCCAGGCTCGAGAACACGTTCGCCGGGGATACCGTGTACGACCTGCTCGTTCACGGAAACACAGATTGTGTGGCGATAGCCACGCACCATCTGAAAGTTGGATTCGGCGCCGGCGGAGGTGATCACAGCGGATGCCGCCGCATCCAACTCGAGCGTTGTCACCCCGGGTGCGATCAACCCGCGAACCGCGTCGAGAGCGGCAGCGGTGATGAGACCCGGTTCTCGCATCAGGCGAAGCTGAGCCGGGGATTTATATATCGAGCGTCGTAGCACGTGGTACTCGCAGGTCAGCGAACGGCGTCGGCAGACAAGCCACGAGCTTGCAGCGCCGAGATCACACGGGATGTGATGTCGTCCAAAGTGCCGACCCCGTCGATCGCGTCGACGATGTTGCGTTCCCGGTAGACATCGAGAATCGGCGCCGTCTCCCGTTCGTAGATACGCAAGCGATTCGCAATGATCTCTTCGGTGTCGTCAGTTCGCCCCTGCTGTTGGGCACGGAGCGTCAAGCGGGCGATGCTTTCGTCGCGCGGAACACTGAGCTCGATGACAGATGTGAGTTCTTCGTCCCGATCGGTGAGGAATGCGTCGAGGTCGCTCACCTGACCGAGGTTTCGAGGGTACCCGTCGAGCAAGAAACCGCCAGCGGCATCTGTCTCGCTGAGACGCTCCCGTACAACCGCGCTCGTCAGTTCGTCCGGCACGAGATCACCAGCATCGATGACCTCCTGAACCTGGAGACCGAGGGGAGTTTTACCCGCAATCGCAGCCCGAAACATGTCGCCGGTAGAAATGGCGGGGATGCCGAGTGCTGCCGCGATGCGTGCGCCCTGAGTTCCCTTTCCTGACCCTTGGGGCCCGACGATCAGCAAACGAGCGGAAGGCGTTGTCATCGCAAAAGCCCTTCGTAGTGACGCTGCTGAAGCTGCGCATCAATCTGCTTTACGGTCTCGAGTCCCACACCGACGATGATGAGGATTGACGCGCCACCGAACGGGAAGTTCTGGTTCGCGCCAACGGTCGCGAGAGCGATCAGAGGGATGAGCGCGATCAGACCGAGGTACAACGAACCGGGAAGCGTAATACGCGTAAGCACGTAGTCCAGGTACTCGGCGGTCGGACGCCCCGCACGGATGCCGGGAATGAAGCCGCCGTACTTCTTCATGTTGTCGGCGACCTCAACGGGGTTGAAGGTGATCGCGACATAGAAGTACGTGAACCCAACGATGAGCAAGAAGTACACAGCCATATAAATCGGGCTGTCGCCGGTCGTGAGGTTCGTCTGCACCCAGGTGACCCAATCCGGGATGTTGCCATCCGCATCGGGGGTCACGTTGAACTGCGCGATGAGCGCGGGGATGTACAGGAGAGACGACGCGAAGATGACGGGCACTACACCGGCCATATTCACCTTAATGGGAATGTAGGTGTTCGTTCCGCCGTAGGTACGACGCCCCACCATTCGTTTCGCATACTGCACTGGAACTCGACGTTGAGATTGTTCGACGAACACCACCAGTGCGACCACGACCACGCTGACGGCCAGTACCAGGAGGAACACCTCGAAGCCATTGGCCTCGAAGATCTGCCACATGGCGGAGGGGAACGACGCCGCAATCGAGGTGAAGATGAGGATCGACATGCCGTTGCCGATGCCCTTTTCGGTAACGAGTTCGGCGAACCACATGATGAGACCGGTACCGGCTGTCATCGTGATGATCATGAGGAGCTGAGCCCACCATGCGTCATTGGTGAGAACCTGCGAGCACGACGCCACATCGGTCGTTCCGAAGAGCTGACCGCTTCGCGCAACAGTGACGAGTGTCGTCGACTGCAGAAGCGCTAGCGCGATCGTCAGGTAACGCGTGTACTGGGTGAGACGAGCCTGGCCGGCCTGGCCCTCTTTGTAGAGAGTCTCGAAGTGCGGGATCACAACGCGCAGGAGCTGCACGATGATCGTCGCCGTGATGTACGGCATCACTCCGAGCGCGAATACCGAAAGCTGTAGCAGCGCTCCGCCCGCGAAGAGGTTAACGAGGGACAGCAGCCCCTCGGCTCCACCGGAATCGGCGAGGCACTCTTGCACGTTGGAAAAGTCGACGAACGGCGACGGCACGTGAGCACCGAGGCGGTACAGGGCGATGATGCCCAAGGTAAAGGCGATTTTCCGCCGCAGGTCAGGTGTGCGGAAAACCCGCGCAATGGCGCTGAACAAGTGGATTCCTCCAGAACGGGTGTCGATGCCCCACGAGGCGCACCGAGGAACAGACTATCCCAGCCGGAAAGACAAGAGGGGCCGGAGGATATCCTCCGACCCCTCAAGTCGATTACTTAACTGTGCCGCCGGCAGCGACAATCTTCTGCTCGGCAGATCCAGAGACCTTGTCGACCGTCACGTTGATCGCAACATCGATGTCTCCGGTGCCCAGCACCTTAACTTTTTCGTTCTTACGGACCGCACCCTTTGCGACGAGATCACCGATGGTGACGTCACCGCCGGTCGGGTAGAGCTCCGCGAGCTTCTCGAGGTTTACCACCTGGTACTCGACGCGGAACGGGTTCTTGAACCCGCGCAGCTTCGGCGTACGCATGTGGAGCGGCATCTGGCCACCTTCGAAACCGGGGCGCACTGAGTAGCGTGCCTTCGTTCCCTTGGTACCGCGGCCAGCGGTCTTACCCTTCGAGCCCTCACCACGACCGACACGGGTCTTAGCGGTGTTGGCACCCGGGACGGGGCGAAGGTGGTGTACCTTCAACACGCCCGGACGGGTGACCGGTGCAGCCTTGGGCGCTGCCGCCTTAGCCGGAGCCTTCTTGGCAGCGGGCTTGCGAGCAGCCTTCGGCTTCTCCGTCGCGACGGCCTTAGCCGTCTCGTCCTTCTTCTCAGCCATTAGTTGATCTCCTCAACCTTTACGAGGTGAGCAACGGTCTTGACGTAACCGCGCGTCTGCGCGTCGTCCGGACGAACGACAGAGTCGCCGATCCGCTTCAGACCGAGCGAACGCAGCGTGTCGCGCTGGTTCTGCTTCTCGCTCACCTTGGACTTGATCTGCGTCACCTTCAGACGTTCAGCCATCAGGAACCTACCTTCTGCGCAGCTTCTGCCTCGGCACGGATGAAACGTGCGGGGGCAACCTGGTCGAAGTCGAGTCCACGACGAGCGGCGACTGAGCGAGGCTCTTCGAGCTGCTTCAGAGCCGCGACCGTCGCGTGCACGATGTTGATCGTGTTCGACGAACCCAGCGACTTCGAAAGGACGTCGTGAATACCAGCACACTCGAGTACGGCGCGCACCGGGCCACCAGCGATAACACCGGTACCGGCGGATGCCGGACGCAGCAATACAACGCCGGCAGCTGCTTCGCCCTGTACCGGGTGCGGGATGGTCGAGCCAACGCGCGGTACGCGGAAGAAGTTGCGCTTAGCCTCTTCGACACCCTTTGAGATGGCGAGAGGGACTTCGCGCGCCTTGCCGTAGCCGACGCCCACTACCCCGTTGCCGTCTCCGACGACGACGAGGGCGGTGAAGCTGAAGCGACGTCCACCCTTCACAACCTTCGATACACGGTTGATCGTGACGACGCGCTCGAGGAACTGGTTGTCACCACGGTCGCGTGAGTTACGGTCACGGTTGGGATTGCGCTCCCGGCCACCACGGCGGGGCTCCCGCTCGGTGGTCGTCGCAGCTTCAGTCGTCGCGCCCTCAGCAGGCGCGGTGGCCTCGGCTGACGCGGCGGCCGGAGCCTCGGTCTCGGCGGTCACGTTGTTCTCCTTGTTTTCGCTCACAGGTTCAAACCCCCTTCGCGGGCGCCGTCGGCGATAGCCGCGACACGTCCCGCGTAGCGGTTGCCGCCACGGTCGAACACGACGTCGACGACGCCGGCTGCCTTTGCGCGCTCTGCAACAAGTTCGCCGACCTTGCGGGCCTTAGCGGTCTTGTCACCGTCGAGCGAGCGAAGGTCGGTCTCGAGCGTAGATGCCGATGCGACAGTGTGACCCTTGGTGTCGTCCACGACCTGCACGAATACGTGACGGGCGGAACGGGTCACGACCAGACGCGGACGCAGCTCGGAGCCGACAACCTTCTTGCGAAGGCGGGTGTGACGACGCGCGCGGGCGTCGGACTTCGTCTTCACAGCCATGGTTACTTACCAGCCTTTCCGGCCTTGCGCCGAACGACCTCGCCGGCGTAACGCACACCCTTACCCTTATAGGGTTCGGGCTTGCGAATCTTGCGGATGTTCGCAGCCGCCTCGCCGACGGCCTGCTTGTCGATGCCGCTCACGGTGAGCTTGTTGTTGCCCTCTACCGTGAAGGTGATCCCCGCGGGGGGTTCAACGAGTACCGGGTGCGAGAAGCCGAGCGCGAACTCGACTGAGCCGCCCTTCTGAGCAACACGGTAACCCGTACCAACGACCTCGAGGCCCTTGGTGTAACCCGTCGTGACACCGACGATGTTGTTGTTGATGAGCGTGCGCGTCAAACCGTGCAACGAACGCGATTCGCGCTCGTCATCGGGACGGGTCACAACGACCTGCCCCTCGTTAACGCTGACCTCGATGGGCATAGCCACCGATATCGTCAGCTCACCCTTGGGGCCCTTTACGAGCACATCCCGACCTGACACCGAAACGGTGACACCGGTGGGAATGTCAATAGGAAGACGTCCAATACGTGACATGTCAGATCACCACACGTAGGCGAGAACTTCTCCGCCCACGCCCTTCTGCTCAGCCTGGCGGTCTGTCAGCAGACCGGAGGAGGTGGACAGGATGGCAACACCGAGGCCACCGAGAACGGTGGGGATCTCGGTCGACTTTGCGTATACACGCAAACCGGGCTTCGATACGCGCTTGATGCCCGCAATCGAGCGCTCACGGTTCGGACCGTACTTAAGCGTGAGGGTAAGGGTCTGACCAACGCGAGCGTCGGCGGTCTCCCAACCGGAGATGTAACCCTCCTTCTGGAGGATCTCAGCGATGTGGGTCTTGAGCTTGGAGCTCGGCAGCGACACCGAATCGTGGTGTGCCGAGTTCGCGTTGCGCAGACGGGTCAGCAAGTCTGCGACCGGGTCTGTCATCGTCATATGTTTGGTTTCCTTTGTTCACCAGGTTTCGTACGCCGGTACACGACGGCCGACCTGTGGTGGTGGTGGGCAAGATGCCCAAATGAAGAGCTTACTTGTCGCCGTCAGCGCGGAACGGGAATCCGAGGTGACGCAGCAATGAGCGACCCTCATCATCCGTCGAAGCCGACGTCACAATCGTGATGTCGAATCCGCGAACGCGGTCGATCTTGTCCTGATCGATCTCGTGGAACACGGACTGCTCCTGGAGACCGAAGGTGTAGTTGCCGTGCCCATCGAACTGCTTGGGTGACAATCCGCGGAAGTCGCGGATGCGGGGCAGAGCGAGGTTCACGAGACGATCGATGAACTCCCACGCACGGTCACCGCGAAGGGTGACGTGTGCGCCGATGGCCTGACCTTCGCGAAGCTTGAACTGCGCGATGGACTTGCGTGCCTTCGTCACAACCGGCTTCTGACCGGTGATCTTGGTGAGGTCAGCGACAGCACCATCGATCACCTTGCTGTCACGCGCCGCTTCACCGACACCGGTGTTGACGACGACCTTGACGAGGCCGGGGATCTGGTTGACGTTCTTGTAGCCGAACTCGTCCTGGAGCTTCTGAAGAATCTCCGACTTGTACGTCTGCTTGAGGCGAGGCTGGATCTTGCCAGCCTCCGCGGCAGTCACGGTGCTCATATTCAGAGGTCCTTGCCTGACTTCTTAGCGAAGCGCACGCGAACGATGCGCTTGTTGCCATCCTTGACCTGTTCCTCGACGCGACGGCCGACACGGGTCGGCTTTTTCGTCTCGGGGTCAACGATCGCAACGTTGGAGATGTGAATGGGGGCCTCGAAAGTTTCGATGCCACCGGTCTTGGTGCCGCGCTGGGTCTGACCCACGCGCGTGTGCTTGGTGACGTAGTTCACGCCTTCGACGATGACGCGGTTGCGCTCGGTGAGGACCTCGAGGACCTTACCCTGCTTGCCACGGTCTCCGCCGCGCTCGGGCTTGGCGCCCGAGATGACCTGAACCAGGTCGCCCTTCTTAATTTTCGCCATGATCAAATGACCTCCGGGGCCAGGGAGACGATCTTCATGAACTTCTTGTCACGAAGTTCACGACCAACCGGTCCGAAGATGCGGGTGCCGCGGGGCTCCCCGTCGCTCTTCAGGATGACGGCGGCGTTCTCGTCGAATTTGATGTAGGACCCATCGGAACGACGGGTCTCTTTCACGGTGCGAACGATGACGGCTTTGACGACGTCACCCTTCTTTACGTTTCCGCCAGGAATTGCATCCTTGACCGTGGCGACAATGATGTCGCCCAGGCCTGCGTAACGACGGTTCGAGCCGCCGAGCACGCGGATGGTCAGCAGCTGCTTAGCACCAGTGTTGTCGGCCACCTTGAGGCGGGACTCAGTCTGAATCACTTCTTACTCCTTGGGTTCCAAGAGGCCGAGGCCTACTTGGCCTTCTCGAGGATCTCGATGAGGCGCCAGCGCTTCGTGGCGCTCAGCGGGCGGGTCTCGTTGATGAGCACCAGGTCGCCGATACCAGCGGTGTTGCCCTCATCGTGGACCTTGACCTTCGACGTACGGCGGATGACCTTGCCGTACAGGGGGTGCTTAACGCGGTCTTCGACCTCGACGACGATGGTCTTATCCATCTTGTCGCTCGTGACGTAGCCACGACGGGCCTTGCGGTAACCACGTGCGCTCGCGTCGCGAACGTCGTGCTCGCTACCCGCGTGACCAGCAGCATCGACCACAGGGGTCTCTTCTGCCTTCTTGGTGGCGGGCGCCTTCTTTTGTGCGGTGGCCATTACTCAGCCTCCTCCGTAGCTGCGGCGGTGTCCGGGGTTTCCTCGGACTTCTTCGCCTTGGTCTTCTTTGCCTTGCTTGTCGCCGCAACCGGGGCGGGAGTGGCACGAATGCCGAGCTCGCGCTCACGGATGACGGTGTAGAGCCGCGCGATGTCGCGCTTGACCGCACGAATGCGACCGTGGCTCTCAAGCTGGCCTGTAGCCGACTGGAAGCGCAGGTTAAACAGCTCTTCCTTGGCCTTACGCAGCTCCTCGACGAGGCGCTGGTCTTCGAACGTGTCGAGCTCGCTCGGAGCGAGCTGCTTGGTTCCGATCGCCATTATGCGTCGCCCCCCTCGCGCTTGATGATGCGTGCCTTGAGCGGCAGCTTGTGAATGGCACGGGTCAAAGCTTCGCGAGCGAGCTGCTCGTCGACGCCAGCGACCTCGAAGAGGACGCGACCCGGCTTGACGTTCGCGACCCACCACTCGGGCGAACCCTTACCGGAACCCATGCGGGTCTCGGCAGGCTTTTTCGTGAGCGGGCGGTCGGGATAGATGTTGATCCACACCTTTCCACCACGCTTGATGTGACGCGTCATAGCAATACGAGCGGACTCGATCTGACGGTTCGTCACATACGCGGGGGTAAGTGCCTGGATGCCGAAGTCTCCGAAGCTCACCTCGGTACCACCGGTCGCCTGACCGGACCGTCCAGGGTGGTGCTGCTTGCGGAACTTAACTTTGCGGGGAATAAGCATTACGCCGATGCTCCTTCTGCGACAGGGGCCTCATTGCGAGGCGCGCGACGCGGACGGTCGCCACGATCGCGGGAAGGCTTTTGGTTAGCCTGCTCGCGGGCGAGTTCCTTGTTGGTGAGGTCGCCCTTGTAGATCCACACCTTCACGCCGATACGGCCGAAGGTGGTACGAGCCTCGTAGAAGCCGTAGTCGATATTGGCACGAAGCGTGTGCAACGGAACTCGACCCGAACGGTAGAACTCCGAACGGCTCATTTCCGCGCCACCGAGACGGCCCGAAACCTGAATACGAACACCTTTGGCGCCCGCACGCTCGGCACCCTGCATACCCTTACGCATTGCACGGCGGAAAGCCACACGTGCGGAGAGCTGCTCGGCCACTCCCTGAGCAACCAGCTGCGCGTCAGCCTCGGGGTTCTTGACCTCAAGGATGTTGAGCTGGATCTGCTTGCCAGTGAGCTTTTCGAGGTCGGTACGGATGCGCTCGGCTTCCGCGCCACGACGGCCAATCACGATGCCCGGGCGGGCAGTGTGGATGTCGACACGGACGCGATCACGGGTGCGCTCGATCTCAATGTTGCTTACGCCGGCACGGTCGAGGTTCGACAGCAAGAGCTTACGAATCTTGATGTCCTCGGCCACGTAGTCGGCGTAACGCTGGCCGGGCTTTGTGGAGTCCGAGAACCAACGCGACACGTGGTCCGTGGTGATACCGAGGCGGAAGCCGTACGGGTTTACTTTCTGTCCCATTACTTGCTCGCCTTCTTCGTCGATGCAGCGGCCACAGTCTCTTCGACCACGGGGGTCGAAAGTAGAACCGTGATGTGGCTCGTGCGCTTCTTGATCTGGAAGGCACGACCCTGGGCGCGGGGACGGAAACGCTTGAGCGTTGTGCCCTCGTCGACATACGCGTTAGCCACGTACAGGTCCTGCTCGTCCAGGTACTCGTTCGTCTTGTCAGCAGTAACGCGAGCGTTCGCGATTGCCGAGGCGACGAGCTTGTAAATCGGCTCACTTGCACCCTGCGGCGCGAACTTCAAGATGGCAAGCGCTTCCTGCGCCTGCTTCCCCTTGATCAACGCGACGACACGACGAGCCTTCTGAGGGGTCACGCGGATGTGCTTCACACGTGCGATGGATTCCACCATTAGTTCTCCTCCTCTGTCCTCTCTAAAGAGCGCCCCGCGTTAGCGGCGGCGACCCTTCTTGTCGTCCTTCACGTGGCCGCGGAAGGTTCGGGTGGGGGCAAATTCGCCCAGTTTGTGACCGACCATGGTCTCGCTCACAAACACGGGGATGTGCTTGCGACCGTCGTGAACCGCAATTGTGTGGCCCAGCATGGCCGGCACAATCATCGATCGACGTGACCAGGTCTTGATGACGTTTTTGGATCCAGCTTCGTTCTGAACGACGACCTTGCGAAGCAGGTGCTCGTCGACGAAGGGGCCCTTTTTGAGACTACGTGGCATCTTCTCTTCCTACCTACTTACGCTTCTTGCCGGCCGTACGACGGCGGACGATCAGCTTGTCGCTTTCCTTGTTGGCGTGACGCGTGCGGCCCTCGGACTGGCCCCACGGCGACACTGGGTGACGTCCACCGGACGTCTTGCCCTCGCCACCACCGTGCGGGTGGTCGACCGGGTTCATCGCGACACCACGAACTGTCGGGCGGACGCCCTTCCAGCGCATGCGGCCGGCCTTACCCCAGTTGATGTTCGACTGCTCGGCGTTACCGACCTCGCCGATCGTTGCGCGGCAGCGCACGTCGACGTTGCGGATCTCGCCCGACGGCAGACGAAGCTGCGCGTAAGGACCGTCCTTCGCGACCAGACGCACCGAAGCACCAGCCGAACGTGCCATCTTTGCTCCGCCGCCGGGACGCAGCTCGATCGCGTGGATCACGGTACCGGTGGGGATGTTGCGAAGGGGCAGGTTGTTGCCGGGCTTGATGTCAGCCGATGCACCTGACTCGATGATGTCGCCCTGCTTGAGCTTGTTCGGCGCGATGATGTAGCGCTTCTCGCCGTCGAAGTAGTGCAGGAGCGCAATGCGCGCAGTGCGGTTGGGGTCGTACTCGATGTGAGCAACCTTGGCGTTCACGCCGTCCTTGTCATTACGACGGAAGTCGATGACGCGGTACTGGCGCTTGTGTCCACCACCGATGTGACGGGTGGTGATGCGACCCTGGTTGTTGCGGCCGCCGGTCTTGGCGAGCGGGCGCAGGAGTGACTTCTCAGGCGTCGATCGCGTGATCTCGGCGAAGTCAGCCACTGACGAGCCGCGGCGACCCGGGGTCGTGGGCTTGTACTTACGAATAGCCATGTCTGTTGTCCTCTATCCCGACCGTCAGCCGACTGCCGTGAAGATGTCGATGGTGCCCGACTTCAGGGTCACGATGGCACGCTTGGTGTCTTTACGCTTTCCGAGTCCGAAGCGGGTGCGACGGGCCTTGCCGACGCGGTTGAGCGTGTTAACCGAAGCAACCTTGACGCCGAAGATCTTCTCGACAGCGAGCTTGATTTCAGTCTTGTTCGCGCGAGGGTCCACGAAGAACGTGTACTTTCCCTCGTCGATCAGGCTGTAGCTCTTCTCCGAGACGACCGGCTTCAAAATGATGTCGCGCGGGTCCTTGTTGACGGCGGTCATGCCGATACCTCCGAGGTTTCGCCGGACTTCGACGCGACGAAGGCATCGTATGCGGCCTTGGTGAAGACGATGTCGTCAGAAACGATCACGTCGTAGGCGTTCAGCTGGTCGAACGTCAGGACGTGCACGTAAGACAGGTTGCGAACGCTCTTGACGGTGATCTCATCGCCGCGTTCGATGACAACGAGAACCTTCTTGGTGGGAGCCAGCGCGGTGAGAACCGTGGCAGCTGCCTTCGTCGAAGGTGCGTCGTTGATCGCGAACGTGTCAACGATGTGCAGACGCTCACCGCGAGCACGGTCGCTGAGCGCTCCGAGGAGTGCACCAGCAATCATTTTCTTGGGGGTGCGCTGCGAGTAGTCGCGGGGCTTCGGTCCGTGGACGATGCCACCACCGGTCATGTGCGGTGCGCGGATTGAACCCTGACGGGCGTTACCCGTGCCCTTCTGCTTGAAGGGCTTGCGACCGGCACCGGAAACCTCGCCACGACGCTTGGTCGAGTGAGTACCCTGGCGTGCTGCCGCGCGCTGCGCGACGACGACCTGGTGGATCAGCGGAATGTTCGTCTTGACGTCAAAGATGGCGGCGGGCAGCTCTACGGAGCCTGCCTTCTTGCCGTCAGCCTTGTGGACGTCGAGCGCGAGAGTCGAGTCAGCCATGTGCTCAAGCCCCCTTCACTGCGTTGCGGACGTAAACGATGCGGCCACGTGCGCCGGGCACTGCGCCCTTGACGAGCAGCAGACCCTTCTCAGCGTCGACGGCGTGCACCGTGAGGTTAAGTACGGTTACGCGCTCGCCACCCATACGGCCGGCCATGCGCATTCCCTTGAAGACACGGCTCGGAGTCGACGAAGCGCCGATCGAACCGGGCTTGCGGTGGTTACGGTGCGAACCGTGAGATGCCGAAACGCCCTTGAAGTTGTGGCGCTTCATGACACCTGCGGTGCCCTTACCCTTGCTCGTACCGACGACGTCGACCAGCTGGCCTGCGTCGAATACACCATCAACGGTCAGCTCCTGACCGAGTGTGTAGTCGGCGGCGTCAGCGGTGCGGACCTCGGTCACGTTGCGTCGCGGCGTTACGCCTGCGACGTCGAAGTGTCCTTCGAGGGGCTTGTTCACCTTGCGGGGGTCGATCTGTCCGGCGGCGATCTGAACGGCCTTGTAGCCATCCTTCTCGTCGGTGCGGATCTGAGTCACGACGTTCGGCGAGATCTCGATAACTGTAACGGGGATGAGCTTTCCCTGCTCGTCCCACACCTGAGTCATGCCGAGCTTCGTGCCGAGAAGGCCCTTGGAAATCTTTGAGTTGATGTCAACCATGCCGAGCCTCAGAGCTTGATCTCGATGTTGACATCGGCCGGAAGGTCAAGTCGCATGAGCGAGTCGACAGCCTTGGGCGTGGGATCGATGATGTCGATCAAACGCTTGTGGGTGCGCATCTCGAAGTGCTCGCGACTGTCCTTGTACTTGTGGGGCGACCGGATGACGACGACGACGTTCTTCTCTGTCGGAAGGGGCACCGGGCCCACAACTGTCGCGCCGGCTCGGGTCACGGTGTCGACGATCTTGCGCGCCGACGAATCGAGGCCCGCGTGGTCATACGACTTCAGGCGAATGCGGATCTTCTGTCCCGCCATTGTCTGCTCACTCTCTGTCTCGCGTCTTACCACACCGGGTTCGGGGGCATAGGACGCACGGTGACGCTTTTGCGCCACGGCACTTCACACCGTTTTCACGGGGATACTGCACCGCTATTTTCATGTCAATCCAGCGCTTTCGCGCCGGATCCAACTTCTCGCTGCACGCACAGGTGAAACCCGGTTTCCCGGTGGAGATAGTTGGATTGGATGTTCTTCTGTCCGCGGCCTAGGACTCTGCGCTTTCACGCTACCTATGCACTGCCCTGACAGTGATTCGGCGCACTCGCAATGCGGGCACCGAAATGTGGAACTTCACTAGTGTACGTGTGGATTCCGCTGCCCGCAAACCCGGGCGTGTCGCGATGTTCACGACATCGTGTGGGCAGCAAGAAAGCCCCGCGTCCGAAGACGCGGGGCTTTCTTTTGAATCTAGTTACGCGGTCTGACGGCGACGCATCAGGGCGATAACGGTGACGGCGATACCACCCATGAGGAGTACGCCACCTCCGACCCAGATGCCGGTCATCGACGCGGTGTCGAATCCAGTTGCCGGGAGAGCGCTGCCGCCTGCCGCGACACCACTATCGATGGTGACAGCCGATGAGGCGCCGGACGACCCGCCGACTGCGGCGAGTGAGTACGAACCCGAAGCGTTAGCGGGAAGCGTCACGGCGACACTTGCCGAACCATCAGCTGAGGCGGCCTTCGTGGTCGACGCGCTGTTGACGACGAACTTGACGGCGGCAAGCGTTGCACCCGCGCCGTTCTCACCCGTGAGGGTGAACGTGACCGACTCTTCAGGCTCGAAACCCGAGAACGGTACTGTCACGGTGCCACCAGGAGTGATCGTAACTGTGCCGTCGGGGGTGCTGGGCGTGTAGGCGTTGGCTGCGGCGGGTGCGGCAATGAGAGCCACGACCGCGATAGCAACCGCAGCAATCTTGGTGCGAAGGTTCTTCATTTTTTTCTCCGATACTGACGAAGCAGATTATGTCTGGGCGTTGTCAATCGCGCTGTACTGAAAGAGAAGAGCCTGGTGACAACACAGGACGTTCTGAAAAGAACTTCCTTCGACCTTCCCCCGCTCTCACGATAACCGCACTCTGGTCAAACTCACAAGTTCAGATGTGTCCGGACAGCGAACTTCACCTAAACGAAACATACGCGAACCTTCGCGTCAGGCACAGCAAAAGGGGCCGAGCCCGAAGGCCCGACCCCTTTTGCCGCAGTCGAAACGACTACTTGATGATCTTGGTCACCGTTCCGGCGCCGACGGTGCGGCCACCCTCACGGATCGCGTAGCCGAGGCCCTCTTCCATGGCGATGGGCTGGATCAGCTCAACGGTCATGTCGGTGGTGTCACCAGGCATAACCATCTCGGTGCCCTCGGGCAGCGAGATGACGCCGGTGACGTCGGTGGTGCGGAAGTAGAACTGCGGGCGGTAGTTCGTGTAGAAGGGGTTGTGACGCCCACCCTCGTCCTTGGACAGGATGTACGCCGTGCCCTCGAAGTTGGTGTGCGGCGTAACCGAACCGGGCTTCACGACGACCTGGCCGCGCTCGACGTCTTCACGCTTGGTACCGCGAAGAAGAAGACCACAGTTCTCGCCGGCCCATGCCTCGTCGAGCTGCTTGTGGAACATCTCGATACCGGTGACGGTCGTCTTCTGCGTCGGGCGCAGACCAACGATCTCGACCTCGGAGTTGATGGCCAACGTGCCACGCTCGGCGCGACCCGTAACGACGGTGCCACGACCAGTGATCGTGAAGACGTCCTCAACGGGCATAAGGAACGGCTTGTCCTTGTCGCGCACCGGGTCGGGGATCGAGTCGTCGACAGCTGCCATGAGCTCAACGATCTTTTCGGTCCACTCGGGGTCACCCTCGAGAGCCTTGAGACCCGAGACGCGAACGACGGGGGCGTTGTCGCCATCGAAGTCCTGGCTCGACAGAAGCTCACGAACCTCGAGCTCAACGAGCTCCAGGATCTCCTCGTCGTCGACCATGTCGCTCTTGTTGAGTGCGACGAGCAGGTAGGGAACACCAACCTGCTTGGCCAGCAGCACGTGCTCGCGCGTCTGTGCCATCGGGCCGTCAGTGGCCGCGACAACCAGGATTGCGCCATCCATCTGGGCTGCACCGGTGATCATGTTCTTGATGTAGTCAGCGTGACCGGGAGCATCGACGTGCGCGTAGTGACGCTTGGGCGTCTCGTACTCGACGTGCGAGATGTTGATCGTAATGCCGCGCTGACGCTCCTCGGGAGCCGAGTCGATCGACGCGAAGTCACGCTGCTTGTTGACGTCTGACGGGTACTTGTCTGCGAGCACCTTAGAGATCGCCGCGGTGAGCGTGGTCTTGCCGTGGTCGACGTGACCGATCGTTCCGATGTTCACGTGCGGCTTGGTCCGCTCGAACTTGGCCTTAGCCACTGGGTCCTCCTCAGGACGGTCGTGTGTAGTGTTCTGGCCGCTGGATGCGGCCGGCTCACTACGGGGATGGTTCTCAGTTTAGTAGAGAGGGAGTAAGTATTGCTGTGAAGTTGTATAGGTGGTCTCGATCACGTCGCGAAGCTCAGCGACCGAGACCACACAAGGACCTATTCGCCCTTGACCTTTTGGACGATCTCGTCCGCGACAGCGCGCGGGACCTCGGCGTAGCTGTCGAACTCCATGGAGTACACAGCGCGGCCCGACGTCTTCGATCGCAAGTCGCCAATGTATCCGAACATCTCGGAAAGCGGCACGTTGGCACGCACAACCTTGACGCCAGCGGCGTCTTCCATTGACTGAATCTGTCCACGACGCGAGTTGAGGTCACCGATGACATCACCCATGTACTCCTCCGGAGTACGCACCTCGACCGACATGATCGGCTCGAGGATGACGGGGCTTGCCTTACGGACGGCTTCCTTGAAACCCATCGAGCCGGCGATCTTGAACGCCATTTCTGATGAGTCGACATCGTGCGATGCGCCATCCATCAGGGTCGCCTTGATGCCCACCATGGGGTATCCGGCCAACACACCGACGTTCATTGCATCCTGGAAGCCCTGGTCGACGGGACCGATGTACTCACGCGGGATGCGTCCACCAGTGACCTTGTTCGAGAACTCGTACGTCGTTTCTGCTGTGACTTCGAGCGGCTCGATGGCGAACTGGATCTTTGCGAACTGACCGGATCCACCCGTCTGCTTCTTGTGGGTGTAGTCGTGACGCTCGACAGCCTTGCGGATCGTCTCGCGGTACGCGACCTGGGGCTTACCAACGTTGGCCTCCACGCGGAATTCGCGCTTCATACGGTCAACGAGGATGTCGAGGTGAAGCTCACCCATACCCTTGATGACCGTCTGGCCAGTCTCCGAGTTCTGCTCGACGCGGAACGTCGGGTCTTCCTCGGCGAGCTTCTGGATCGCGAGACCCAGCTTCTCCTGGTCAGCCTTGGTCTTCGGCTCGATCGCAACCTCGATAACGGGCTCCGGGAACGTCATCGACTCGAGCACTACCTGGTGCTGCGAGTCCGACAGGGTGTCACCCGTGGTCGTGTCCTTGAGGCCAATGACCGCGTAGATGTGACCGGCGGTGACGGCGTCGACCGGCATCTCCTTGTTGGCGTGCATCTGGAAGATCTTGCCGATGCGCTCTTTCTTGCCCTTGGTGGAGTTGACGACCTGCGCACCCGAGTCGAGGTGACCCGAGTAGACGCGAATGTACGTCAAGCGACCGAAGAAGGGGTGCGTCACGATCTTGAACGCAAGAGCCGCGAAGGGCTCCTCACGGTCAGCGTGGCGAGGGATGACGACTTCTTCGTCCTTCGGGTCGTGCGCCTCGATGGCGGGCACGTCGAGGGGCGACGGGAGGTAGTCGACAACAGCGTCGAGCATCGGCTGCACACCGCGGTTCTTGAACGCAGAACCGCAGAGAACCGGGTAGAGCTCGCTGTTGATCGTCATCTTGCGAATCGCAGCCTTGATCTCAGCAACAGTCAGTGCCTCGCCGCCGAAGTGCTTCTCAAGAAGCTCTTCGTCTGACTCGGCAACCGTCTCGAGAAGCATTTCGCGGTATTCCGCAGCCTTGTCGGCGAGGTCAGCCGGGATCTCTTGGATCTCGTACTTGGCGCCCATCGTGACGTCACCCTTGGAGTCACCGGGCCACACGAGCGCGCGCATCTCAACGAGGTCGATAACGCCAACGAAGTCGTTTTCGGCACCGATCGGGAGCTGCAGCACGAGCGGCTTGGCCTTCAGGCGGTTCACGATCGTGTCGACAGTGAAGTAGAAGTCAGCGCCGAGCTTGTCCATCTTGTTGACGAAGCAGATGCGGGGAACGTCGTACTTGTCAGCCTGACGCCACACGGTCTCGGACTGGGGCTCAACGCCCTCTTTGCCATCGAAGACAGCAACCGCGCCATCGAGCACGCGAAGTGAGCGCTCGACCTCGACGGTGAAGTCAACGTGACCAGGGGTGTCGATGATGTTGATCTGGTTCTTGTCCCAGAAGCACGTCACGGCAGCAGAGGTGATCGTGATGCCACGCTCCTGCTCCTGCTCCATCCAGTCGGTCGTCGCCGCACCATCGTGCGTTTCGCCGATCTTGTGGTTGACGCCCGTGTAGAACAGGATGCGCTCGGTCGTCGTCGTCTTGCCGGCATCGATGTGCGCCATGATGCCGATGTTGCGGACCTTGGTCAGGTCGGTGAGCACGTCTTGTGCCACGGGGGTTCCTTACTGTCGGAAGCCGAGAGATCGCGGGTGGCGATCAGGCGGATGGTGGGGCGGACCAATAGCGGTCCGCCCCGAGAGCTGTTACCAGCGGTAGTGAGCGAACGCGCGGTTCGACTCGGCCATCTTGTGAGTGTCTTCGCGGCGCTTGACCGCGGCACCGAGGCCGTTAGAGGCATCCAGAATTTCGTTCTGGAGGCGCTCAGTCATCGTCTTTTCACGACGACCCTTCGCGTAGCTGACGAGCCAACGAAGCGCGAGAGTGTTCGCGCGGTGCGGCTTGACTTCAACCGGCACCTGGTAGGTCGAGCCACCGACGCGGCGGCTCTTGACCTCGAGGGTCGGACGAACGTTGTCGAGCGCCTTTTTCAGCGTTGCGACAGCATCCTGGCTGTTCTTTGCTTCGACACCGCGCAGTGCGTTGTAGACGATCGCTTCAGCGATGGACTTCTTGCCGTCAACGAGGATCTTGTTGACGAGCTGGGTGACGATCGGGGCGCCGTATACCGGGTCGTTGACAACGACCCGACGAGGTGCTGGACCTTTACGAGGCATCTAACTCAACCCTTCTTGGCGCCGTAGCGGCTGCGAGCCTGCTTACGGTTCTTGACAGCCTGGGTGTCCAGGGCGCCGCGGACGATCTTGTAACGCACACCGGGAAGGTCCTTCACACGGCCGCCGCGAACCAGCACGAGCGAGTGCTCCTGTAGGTTGTGGCCCTCGCCGGGAATGTAAGCGGTGACCTCGGTACCGTTACGGAGCTTCACACGAGCGACCTTGCGCATCGCCGAGTTCGGCTTCTTAGGGGTGGTCGTGTACACGCGAGTGCATACGCCCGCCTGCTGCGGGTTCGACTTCAGCGCCGGAGCCTTGGTCTTTGAGACCTTCGGCGAGCGGCCCTTGCGAACCAACTGCTGAATGGTTGGCACGTTCTCTCCTTGATTGTGCTGCACGGTGACAGCTTCGTGTCTCCCCTCGGGCTTCGCGGATCTTTACGTTCCGTGTCGCCGGAGGCTCACATGTATCCACCAACGCGACAGAATGACTGCCGTGTGTTGTGGTGGATATGCCGTGGGGGTGGCCTGTTCGCAGGCCCTTCCCTGAGATGATGTGCCAAGCTGACCTATTTCGTACCGGAGCACGACACAGGGCGCGCTAGGCGCACACCCGGTCAATGATACGCGCGTTTAGAGACGCTGGTCAAACGACGAGCGCAACGGTCAGCACGATCACAGCAACGATCAGGATGCTGGCGCCCACAACAACCGCGACCGCGCGCCACCGAGCACCTCGCTGCGCCTGCCGGAGCGCGCTCGTTCCGCTCGCTGGAGCCTGGGGCCTTGCGGGGGCTGGGGCCGCGCGCGTAACCATCGCGGGATTTGCCGCGCGCGGGCGATAGATCTCCCGGGAAGCAGCGGAGCGGGTCTCCGGAGAAACAACGGGTTCTGCCGGCGTGCTCGGCGCCGAGCGGTTCTTGTCGCCGCGCTCGGCTATGAAGGTGTCGTCGTCGTCGACCCGGGACTTGCGCGACGCGATGAAAGTCTCGTCGTCTGTGTCGTGCCGGACACCTGCCGCCACTCTTCGCGCGGCGACAACCGTGTCATCATCTAACCCAGCATCCGCGTCGACACTCGGGGAAGTCTTCCGCGCTGACACGACGGTGTCGTCGACTCCCGCCTCCAGACCGTTTTCAGCGCCGTTGTTAGCACTGTTTTCAGCACCGTTGGGCCGGGTCATCCCTCGCTCCGGGCCAGCCGCACTTCCGCATCACCGAGGAAGAATCGGTCACCAGCTTCGGTTTCGACTCCCGGGTCGATGTCGACATCGGTACCCATCAGCGTGGCGAACGTCACGCCATTGGTTGAGCCGAGGTCGGTGATGAACCAGGTGTCGGAGCGGCGGACCAGCAGTGCGTGCGTTTTCGACACCGTGCGTGTGTCGTCAGAGATCGCAACGAGCTGAGCCCCCGGGTGCGCCGGATCTGCACTCGGTCGGCGTCCGAGAATGATGGCATCCGCGGTCAGATCAATGGGCGCGCCCTTCGGCGGTATGAGTCGCCAGAGCACACGACGGCGTCGGGCAATGATCGTCTCGTCGAAACTCTCGTCCTCATCGGACCCGCTCTTCGCGTAGAGCGCCGAGACTGAGGAGAGCGCTGAGCGTGGGGCGCCGGCATCCGGGACGCCGACCACGGCTGATACCGCACCGGATGCCTCGGGGAATCCATCATTCTCGGGTTCGTTCTCAGGAGGAGCCGGAGTACGCCTCGCCCAGAGCGCGCCTGCGGACTCTGGAGCCGGCGGGCGCGTCACGGCCGGTGGGGGGACGATGACGTTGGACTCATCGAGATCATCGCTGTCGATTGCATCGTCAGCGGCCAGACCGTCGCTAAAACGACTTCCCACAGCAGCGGGTGCCGACGGCACTTCGGAGATGACGCTGCCGCCCGTGGTGCGCGCGATGTCGTCGATGGGCTCTGACTCGGGCGCCGGTGATTCCTCATGAGGAAGGGGGCTCCACCAGTCCGGAGCTGACATCACCGGGGCAGCTGGCTCAGGCGTTGGTTCAGGCGTTGGTTCAGGCGTTGGTTCAGGATCGGGCGCGACATTCGGCTCGGGCTGTGCCGACACGGACTCGGGCTGCGGCTCGCGTTCGGCGACCGGCGCCGCTGGCACGTCGGCCCGCGTAGGCGTGACGTCCCCGAAGAGGAGCTTGAGGTCTGCCGTGTCGGCATTTTCTGTGGTGTTCGGCGTCTGCTCGGGTTCGACCGGCGGCACGATGCTGGAGCCGAACCACGATGAAACGGTCGGTCCGTTTCGCACCGGGTCCGGATACTCCTCGCCCTTCTGGTCGGGCAACGGCTCAGTGAGAATCGGC
This sequence comes from Microbacterium endophyticum, assembly GCF_011047135.1. Classification (NCBI taxonomy): domain Bacteria; kingdom Bacillati; phylum Actinomycetota; class Actinomycetes; order Micrococcales; family Microbacteriaceae; genus Microbacterium; species Microbacterium endophyticum. The sequence continues at coordinate 991,065 of NZ_CP049255.1, forward strand.
GGCAGCACGAGAGAGGGCCGCGGCTCTTGACCGTACGAATCAGGAGCGACCCCCGCGTGCGGCGACTCCGTGGCGTTGTCGGTTCCGAGCCAACGAGCCGACCCGAATCCGAGCACCGTGGCCCACACCGGCAAGAGAAATGCGGCAAGCACTGTCATCCCGGGACCGAGACCAAAGGATCGGTTGATTTGGTAGCAGGCCACGATGATCGTGACCGGCAGCAGAATAACACCGAAAATCGGGATGAGCCCCAGCAAGACGAGCCACCCTGAAAACCCGCCCAGCTGCAGCAGGGTGACCGTGTTGACGATGGGCACCCAGCCTTTCCAGGGCGCCGCGCCAGCTTTTCGGAAGACCGCGGACAGGGCGATGGCCAGCCAGATGTAGAGCAGCAGCAGGACAAAGAGGGAGATCAGTACCCCGATGACGGGAGCGGAATCGTTCATGATGTGGTGCGACGGCTATTGCGACGCTTCCTCCTCTCAAGGCTTCCTGCGGCACGGCGTTCGGGTTGCGACGCGCTAAAACGAATGAACGATCTCAACGATAGAGCCGTTCTCACCCGATGCCAGAGACTGCCCTCTCTCGCGTAGGCGCGTCGTTCCTGTTCCACAGCGGCCCAGAAGGCATCAGCCTCAGCCTCAGATGCGCCGTCGGCCGAGAAGATGGCCCTGTCCGCGTCGAGCGCAAGCGCGGCAGCGGTGCGTGTTTCTAGTGCTACGGCAAGCTCGGACCGGGTCGAAAGTCGCGGTACGCTGTGGCCCGCGTCAACAGCTGAGTCAATGAGTTCGTCCCACCCTCCAGCGATCTGCCCGACCGGCTCGGAACGAGAGCGCCTCCCACGCCGACGGAGTGCCCGTGCGGCTGCTACCAGAAAAAGCGGGCCGAACAGCACCAGAATGACGAGTAGCGAGAAGCCTGCTATGCGAAGACTCACCCAAAGCCATGACAAATCGGCGTCGTCATTCTCGCTGTTTTCGTCGCGTGTTGTGTCGTCTTGCACCGGGTTCGGGGGAACGACTTCTTCGACAGAGTCCGGACGCACCTCGGTCACGTTTTCAGGATCGCGCTGTTCGGTGACCTCCAAGCTCGGAGACTGCGCGTACTGCGGTGTCACGTCGATGGGTATCCATTGACCGTCAGCAGAGAGCACTTCGGTCCAGGCGGCAAGGTCCGCCGCGCGACAGGCTCCTTCGTCGCACGTTGAGAGTGTGGCATCCGTAGTACTCAAACGTGCGCCAACGACAACGCGAGCCGAGAATCCCAGACTCTCGGCCATCAGCGCGACAGCGACGGCGAACTGCTCATCGTCACCCACTGCGGCAACATAGTTTTCGGACTTCTTCGCTCGAGGGTCGCTCTCTCGCTCGAGCAATCGCGAAAATAGCGTGTCGATCCGTGCGAGCGAGTGGCCCGACGCGCTCGGCTGAAAACTGTAGTCGCCCAATGATTGCGCCCAGACAGGCGTTTCGTCGCCCGCAGAAAGCGCATGGCTGAGATAGCCACGTTCACGCAGAAGCTTCACGAGCCCGTCGAGGGCCTCGCCACCCGAACCCGAGACGTGTTCCTCGATCCAAGACTCCAGGTTTGCTGGCAGCTCGACAGTCATGTCGCTGGTGCCGGGAGCCTCGATCTGGGTCAGGTCGCTCGTTGTCGGCGTTACGGATGTGATGCGGTACGCATCCCCCGTTTCGAGCCCACCATCGGCAGTCTCGATACCGGCCGCAGCATCTTGGCTGTAATAGAAAGCATCGGCGAGGGCCGCCGCGCGATCACCGGAAAAAGAAACTTCGACGAGGTTCCCGGCAGTCGGAACCCAGACACCACGGAGACCGTTGATTTCGACGTCGAGGTCGAACTGTGTGCCGCTGCCCGCATCGAGCGCTGATGGGACGCGCACGAATGTCGCTGACCCCGACTCTCCCCCCGCGCGGTAGACCTCGCCGTCGTAGTTGTCCAACGTCGCCACTCGGATGCGGTCGGGCATCTCCCCCGTCGATGTCACGGTGAACAGCACCTCTTCGGCGCGGGAATCCGCGAACTGCAGCCGATACTCGGCGAGCGGGCTTATCTCGGCCGTGAGATTCAGGTCAGGACCGACGGCTGAGCGCAGTACGTCACGCGACAGGGCGCTACTCGCCCACGGCACGACGGCGATGGCTACGACAAGAGAGCACACCACCATCGCCGCGGCAAGCGCCGCGCGCGATCGATCAAAACGGGAACCGCGAACCGCGCTTCGCGCCCCGCTCGCGATGGTGACGCGCTGCAGCGCACGCTGACGCTCGTCGCGACTGCGCCAGGACAGCCAGAGAACCGACGCGAGCAGCGTCGCGGCTCCGATGAGAGTTTCTACCGGTGCCACAATTTCTAGAGCGCCGAGGCTCACAGAATCACTGACGCTCGTGCGCCCGAAGAGTAGCCCGAAGAAGGGCATTGCGATGCCGACGATGACCGCGCCGGCACCGATCCGATCAGACCTCCATGCAAGAAGGAGCGCCACACATGTGCCCACGAGAAAGACGAGGAGTGCAGGCACGAGAAGGTTTCGATAGTTCCCGACCGGCAGTTCCACTGTCAGCAGGTCTTTCCACCCCAGGACTGTGCCGGCGAGCACATCGCCAAGGCCCGCGGCGACCGCGGGCACGCTGGTCATACGAGAAGGCACCGCCAGCGGCACCCCGAGCACGATGATCGCGCCGGTAAGACACAGAGCGATGAGCCAGGCGGAAAGTTTTCGCCACACGGCGAGCCAGGCGATTCCTGCGGCCGCCACAACGGTGACAGCTACCAACAGCACGAACTGGGCGTTACGGTATACCGGCCACGCCGCGATCGCTGCGAGCGTGACGATGACGCCGACGTAGACCGATCCCGACACCACCCTTGCGACAGTTGGAGCGACACTCATGAGCCTGCCCCTTTGAGAAGCAGACCCGCGAGGTCTTCGACGACACCGACGGTAAGCACGGTCAGACCAGAAATCGCCTGCATCCTCGGATGAGCTCGTTCATCGCACACGATGACGAACACCGCGACATCCGCAGGAAAATGGAGTGCAATTCTTCGCAATTGCGTGAGCGAAAGCGTCGAGCCGACCACGACGAACGCGACTGACAGTCGGTCACCCGCATCAACCGCAAAGCGCACAACGTCGCCAACGGGCATTGTCGTGTCGTGCAGTTCGACTCGACTGAATCCGTCGAGCATCGCGCGGGGGGTTGCAACGGGCACTCGTTCCAGAGCCCGAATACGCCCACGCACGACTCGAGGTATCTCTGATCCCGTCATGATGTCGAGATCACGCGCATCGCGCAGCGCTCGTAGCCCGAGGGATGCCGCGCACGCCACCGCAAGTTCGTACTCGTCGGCATCCAAATATTCGTCCCGCGATGCCGCCAGCACGACTGCCATCCGAGAGCGTCGTGACTCCTCATACTGACGAACCATGAGTCGACCGGTCTTGGCGGTCGACTTCCAGTGGATCTGTCGCTGGGAATCACCGGGTGCGTATTCGCGGATGGCGTGAAAAGACATGTCCGCATCGACGAGACGCCGGGTGGGATTGCCCTCGAGATCGCGGATAAGGCCCGCACTCGTCGACGGCAGCGCCACCGTGCGTGGGTGCACGAAAAGCTCGTGTACGTCATCAAAGGTATGTTCCCGCCGCAGCAATCCGATGGGGTCCGAGCGGACCGTTGTAGCCGGTCCCACCGTGACAACACCACGGCGAAGTGCCGGCAAATCCAACGGTTGCGCTACGGAACGCCCCGGACGAAGGAGCGGAACGCCCACTTCGACGAGACCAGCACCAACCGGCACATCGAGCCGCCCGGGCAGCACCACTCGGCTGCCGACAGCCCGCACGGTAATCTCTCCCCCCGCACTGTCTCCGGCCGTCACGCGATCATGACCAAGCGTGAGATCAACCGCGTACGAACGAGCGCCGAAGAGAAAGGGAACGCTCAGGGCGACAAGTACCAGCGCAACAACGGCCGCAACGATGGACTCGACCCAGCCGAAGAGGAGCCCCAGCGCCAGCCCGACCGTCGCCGTCGCCACCACGATCGCGCCGGCCGGTCGAACTGTCCGTGCACTCCAGACGAGCGCAATTCTCGCGGCGCGACGGACAGCCCGCCATGCCGTCGACGTCCAAACGACAGCCGCGACAACCCGTCGGCCACGGCGCACACTCGTTTGGGTACGAGTGGTCTGGCCCGTGTGAGCGGACGTCGATGTCGACGTCCGTGCGATTCGAGGTTCGGTCGGGCTCATCCGGCCTCACGCTGCGAGGGCGGTGCGACATCAAGCAAGACCTGGCCGATGACCGCCTCCTGAGTGACCCCGTCGAACTCTGCCGCCGCGTGCAAGATGAGCCGGTGCGAGAGCACCGAGACCGCTAGTGACTTCACATCGTCCGGTGTGACGTAGGTGCGCCCTTGCGACGCTGCACGCGTGCGAACGGATCGAGTGAGGGCAAGCGCACCACGGATGCTGACGCCCAGCCGTACCTCGTCGGCCGATCGTGTGGCATCCACGAGACGCGCGATGTAGTCGAGCACGAGGGCATCGACGTACACGGTCGCTGCGAGATCGGCCATGCCTGCCAAGGCCTGCGGGGTGATGACAGGTGAGAGTTCAGCGGTCGCGACCGAGCCGCCGTCGAGAATACGCACCGTCGCCGCATGGTCGGGGTATCCGAGCGATGTGCGCATCATGAAACGGTCGAGCTGCGCTTCGGGGAGGCGGTAGGTGCCTGCCTGCTCAACGGGGTTTTGCGTTGCCAACACGAGAAACGGCTCACCGACCGGACGGGTGACTCCGTCAATCGTGACCCGTTTTTCTTCCATGACTTCGAGCAGCGCCGACTGCGTCTTCGGGCTCGCACGGTTGATCTCGTCAGCGAGCACGATGTTGGCGAAGATCGGGCCCGAGTGGAATTCGAACGTGCCACTCTTCTGGTCGTACACGGTGATTCCCGTGATGTCACCCGGCAACAGGTCGGGCGTGAACTGAATGCGAGTGTTCGTCCCCTGAACGGATTGCGCGACAGCGCGTGCGAGCGACGTCTTTCCGGTGCCTGGCACGTCTTCGAGCAAAACATGGCCGTCGCTGAGCATCGCAGTGACCACCAATTCGACCACTTGACGCTTACCGAGGATCGCGCGCTCCACGTTGTCGGAGATCTGCGAGAACGTCTGCGAGAACCAGGTCGCCTGCTCTTGAGTGATCGTCATGTGCATCTTTCTGTGCGGAGAGTGCTGGGGTGGCTCAAGGAGCACACGTCGCGGAGAAATTCTGAGAAGCAGGCGAAAGGTTCCACCCCTGCGCGCTCCAGTCAACTGTCACACGGATGCCATCGACCCTCACCGCGCCGACGGGTACATCCCAGGTACCCGCCTCGTGTGGCACGACCGCGTTGTCCGCGTCGTAATAGACAAGCCCTGCCGGGTCGAATGTAATGGCGGCCAGACCGTTTGAAGACTGTGAGGTGCGGGCGAGCGGGGCGCCCTGAGTACACGTCGCGCCCCACGAGGCTTGTGTCTGATACGGCGCGCTGCCGGACCGCGCCGACACGTTCGAGTACGGCGTTGCCGTGTTCCAGAACGTGTGAACGTAGCGGACTTGAATGCCCGGGTTGCGATCGAACGTGCTGTTGTTTGGCCACCCGCTGAACTCGACACGGTTGTTGCGCGGCACAGCCTCGTTTGACGTCGGCTGCTCGGTGATTGTCCAGCGTGCGGTGTTGTCGGTTACCTGCGGTGCGCTGTTGACGGCGAACGTGTATCCGGTCGGGGCGAAGCCGCTTTGGAGGGCACGCACAGAATTTTTCGTCTGTGCCGTACCGTACGAGCGCCCGTCGACGATGGAGGCGATACACGCGACGAACGTGTATTCGCGCCCGTCTTCCAACCTGTCGAACGAAGCTGTGTTGCCCCCCGAATTCGGGCGACACTCCTGACCTTCCTGCACGATGCCATAGCGCATCGTCGATCCGTCTCCACCGGAGTCTCCGAGGACTTCGGCAGAGACTTTCGACGTGCCGTCGCCGTTCGAGGACGAGGACAGGCTCAGCCTCGGATTTGTAGGCGCACCGACGCCATTGCCATAAGCGGTGGCAGCAGCGCCGGACGTTGCGCCGTCAAGCCCCGGCGGCAGATCGAACCGAGACACCGGGGTCACGGTGATCGCGGTGGATACGTTCGCGCCCACACGGAATGACGACACCTGCACGCTGCGCTGGTTCGCCCCTACGTTGACGGTGATGGTATCGCCTGCGGCACTTGAGATTACAAGTGACCCGGTCTCAGCGGATTCAACCTGACCGATCGTCAGCGACACGACTCCACCGGTTCCGTCGGGTGTGACGACGGGTGATGCGCTGATCTGGCTGGGAGTCGCTGGGGTCTTATACGCCCACGCCGTGGTCTGCACGCTCGACTTGGACTCACCGACGCTGTTCACCGCCCAGGCTTCATACGTGCGGCGCTCCCCATTGGGCGCAGAGATCGTCGGGCACACTCCGGATGCCGAACACTGCGCAACTACCTGACCGTTGGATCGGATCGTGAACCCGGTGAGTGCGGGGTAGGCCTCGCGAGAAGCACCCGGATCGACGGCGAGCGTCAGGGAGCCACTGTCGTACGCGGCCTGACGCACGCTCGCGGGAGTCTTCGGGTATCCCTGCAGGTCAAGCAGAATTCGCCCATCGCGTTCGGCGCTCGTCTGGCGACCCTGAGCATCACGCACGGTGAACGCTGCCGAACAGGTCGCGCCCGGAGCATCCTGCGCCCACGAGGCCGTCACGGCTGATGTCGAGGACACGGTGAAGCTCACGCCGACACATGCCCCCGTGGTGCGGACGCCAACGACCTCGAGCGGAGTGCCCGGTAGTGGGTTCACCTCACCGGATGCACCGATCACCGAGATCGTGCACGACGATCCCGACGACTGGGAGCACGTTTGCGTCAGGGACCCACCCTGCGGAAGTGTGGAAGGCGCGGCTCCCACCCGCAGCAGCAGGCGAGCTGGCGCTACTCCCTCGTGGCTCGGCACTGTGACAACCACCGCAGCTTCCGAACCTGGTACAGCGTCATCGGCGCCCGTAATCGTGACTACCGAGCCATCGAGCGTCACCTCGAACTGCGCGCTGCCACCAGAGATGGCGTACTCGATACCGGCCCAGTCATCGCGAAGCTGCCACGTTGTCATGTTCTTGAGGTCGAAAGTGACTGTCTCACCGGGTCCAGCGGTTATGGATGCCGGGGAAAGCACCGGCTGCGGATCGAGGGCGATGACCGATATCGGCACCGACACATATGTCCAGTCCTCTTGTCCCACCAGGCGCACCGCGACCTGGCAGGCGTCGGTCCAGGGACCGCCGGCACCAGCGTCGTACCGCACAGAACTCCCACCATCAGCTTCACAGGATGCTTCGGTGCGCGCACCGGACGCGGCAATGTCCGTGCCGACTTCGATTTCTTGTTGCGCGGGTATGGCAATCAGATCCGTCATGTCAAAACTCACGGACTCGAGCTCGTTCACTTCTTGCGGCGGCACCGAAGATTTCAGCGACAGCGACAGGTCATCGTCGCCTGGAACTCGCAGGAATGCGTATGTCTGCACTTCACCGGTTGCAGTCTCTGCAGTAACCGCAAATGGAATGATCCGGGTGTGGGCTGGTAGTTCTCCACTCAGCTGGGCGCCATCGACAGTCACGTCGCTGTCCGCGTCCCGCCAGAGCGAAACGGTCGCGTCGTCCAGATCTCCGCTCGACCACGTTGCGCGGCCATCGATCACATCGACGCCGTCGATGAAGTCGTCACGGTTTTGCACCGTCAGCACGGTATCGGCCACGACCGGATAGTCCGGAACGTTTTCCCTGACCACTTTGACGACGATGAGTCCCCGCCCGGTGTTACCTGAGGCCGATTCGACGTCGTAGAGGAACGACATCGTGCCAGGTTCCGTCCCTGCCTCGATGACGACGGTCGTGTCGGTGAGCGTGCCGATGTGAGCGTCACGTCGCCCGTATTCCACGTTGTCGCTGCCGTCACTCAATTTTTCCGGCAGGTCCGGTCGCACGGACGTGAGTGAGAGACGTTTCATCGTGGGATCGATATCGTTCGCCAAAGGGCTCACTCGGATCGTGCTGTTTCCACCTACCTGAACTTGCACGTAGTCCGTGAAGGTGATCGGGCTTGGATTGGACTCCCCATCGAGCACGCCGATTCGCACCGTGCCCTCCCCCGTCGAGCCAGCGGCATCCGTTACGCGGTAACGGAAGCTCACCTGACCGCGGAATCCGGCAACGCTGGAGTATTCGATAGATTCGCCGTCGGCGGAGATGGCCGCAACCCCCGACTCGGGCTGGGTCACGATCGACTTCAACGTCACGACATCGCCGTCGGGGTCCATACCGAAACCATCGAAGCTGATCGCCGTCGATTGCCCAGCGAGCACTCTGCCCTCGAGTGTTTCCGGACGCGGTGCTCGATTGACGTCGCTTGGCACAACGCGAACGCGCACTTTCGCGGTATCCGCGAGCGATGGCGCGCCCTGTGTGTACACGGAATAGTCGATCGTGTAATCGCCGGGTTCTTCCGGGGCGAGGTAACGCAATACCCCACCGGAAGCGAAGGCCAGTGCATCCGGGGTGGAAGAAATCACGGCAGAGGGATCAAGGATGGGCAACCCGCCCGCTGGCGAAAGATCGTTTTCTCGCACCGGGATGTCGATCTGTTCACCAGCTCGTACGACAACACTGTCGTCTACGGCAATAGGGGCGAGGTCCGGCGCTTCGGGCAGGAGGTAAACGACCGCTTCTCCCTCAACGCGCGCTCCGGTGTCGTCGGTTCCGTCGCTCACGGTGTAATCCACAGTGCCGAGCAGACCGCTCTCGCCGGTCTCGGTCGTACCAGTTACCCGCAGATAGTTCTGCGCAACGGAATCCACCGAAAGGCTTGAGCCATCCGCCGCGCGAGCCGTGACGTCGCTGAGCAGCAGCACGCGCCGCGTCGGGTTTGATACCGCACTGAAGACGTCAATTGTCGCGTCTTCCTGTGGCCGGACGAACGCGACGACGGGAGCAGTGGCCAACTGCGCCGGCGCGGATGCGTCGAGCACGGTGATCCGCGCAGTACCGGACGCTTCAGACTGGCCGTCCGTGACAGTGAAATCGACGCGGTAAATGCCGGGAGCATTCGGCGCGAAGTCGAATGTCGTCGCGCCCTCGATGATCGTCGCCGAAGCGTCGGCATCATCGAGGACACGCACCGACGTGACAGCGAGCGTGCCGGCCGTGCCGGTGACGTGCGGGGCCACATCTACGGTAAGACTCGCGTCGATCGTGTCCACAAGAGCGAAAGACTGCACCGAAAGCTGGGGCTGAGAGGATATCCGCACAATCAGCGGCTTCGTAGCCGTCTGCCCCGTCGAGTCCGAGACTGTGACGTCCAACTGCACGACTTGCTCGCCCCCTGTGCCAGCATCGCTGTGCTGAAAGACGACCTCGCCCGACGGTGATGCGGCGACGCTGCCAATGTCCGACGTGTTCTCGACACTGAGCAAAAAGAGCGGATCCCCCTCGGGGTCGACCCATCCGTTCAAGACCGGAACTGTGACGGTTCCGCCGATCGCAACCTCTGGCGTCGGCCACTCAGCCAGACATGAATCGACTCCACACCATACCGGTGCCGAACTCTCAGTACCGACGGTGGTGAGCGTGACGGTGGTCGAGTTCGAAACCAAACCGTCGTCAGTTGTGCCATCGGTGACGGCGTACGAGAAAGTGGCGGTGCCCGTGGCATCGGGGCTCACCCTGATCGCGAGTTGCTGTTGATCTTCGGTGAGTGAGAGAGTGCCGAAACCCGGATCGAGGCCCGTTACCGATGTCGGATCGATGCTGAGAACGTCCTCGTTCGGGTCGTGATCGTTTAAGAGCACAGCGAGCGAAACCAGAGCGCCCGGCCGCACACCGAACGAGTCAGGTTCAGCGATCGGCGGTTTGGGGTCGATGACAACAGCCAGTTGCTCGTCGCTCGGTACGGATTCTGGGTCCGTACGATCATCCAGCGACCAATCCTGACTCGATGCGACAAGTGCACCGTCGGGAACTGTCCAGACCCAGCCGCTTCGCATTTCGTTGAGGATGACGGCCTCGTCTGTCGCAACAAACACCGGACGACGCACGTCGCCGAGGCTTTCGCCGTTGTAGTCGAGAGCCACCTGACCCCCGTCGGACGTCCACAGGACGCCACCGACCGTTTCGGCGGCAACCCAGGCGGCGTACACCACGCCGTCCCGCACGATAGGCGCGGCCGGTGTACCCAGAACAGACGCACTGCCCCCGAACGAGACCGACACATCGGACCCGTCAGCGGGCACGCGCACGAGCATCGTTTCGTCGGCAAGATACACAGCGTCAGAGTCGGCGTCAGCGGCGCCCATCACGACGCTGCCCGTGGTTCCCGCTGAGGTCGCGGCATCCGAGCCGCGGCGCCACAGCTCGCCGTCCTCCGTATCCACGACAACCCACTCATCGCCAGCGGCACTCACCGCCGGCGCACCCAGATCCGCTGTGAGGTCGTCACGCTCGCGCACAGAGGCGTCAGCGATGTCGTAAGTCAAAACCGAAGCGTCTTGCGAAGAGTAGGCGAAGAGCGTTCCTTCGCCATTGACTGCGATAGCGTCGGCTGTGTAACTGACGGTGTCTTCTTCGTCATCATCAGCGGGGAAGGGCTCGACCATTTGCGGCGTACCCTGCGAGAGCAAGCCGACGTACACAGCACCGGCATCGGTGCGATACGCGACGTAGTCTCCCGCCGTCTCGACATCAACAGTTCCCGGCGGCGTCGATGGCGACGCCTTTAGCGTCTCTTCATCAAGGTCTGTCGGCAGCGATTCGTCAATCGCTGTGACCTTGCTGTAGCTATCCGAAAAAAGGTAGGCAGCATCCGACGTCTGCACAATCTGGCTGGGATTACTCACAGCACGCACAGTGTCGAGCTCACCAACCGTCGTATTCACACGCGCGTACCGCCGGCCATCGCCAGTTTGCATTGCCCATACTGACGTATCAGCGAGCGGCGTATCGTGCGCGTCCAGACCCGGCCAGACAGCCGCAATCGTGGCGACAAGCGCCAATGACGCGATAGAGGCGACCGTCGTCACTATCGTCCGACGGCGCATCAGAGCACGCCAGCAATCAGCAAGACCGTCACCGCGGTGGCGACCACCAGAACAAGTCCGCCGACCGCAATCAGCCACGGAAAGGCTGTCCGCATCGTGGGGCGTCTACCCGGGGCGGTGATGTCGGTGTCTTCGTCTCGCACGTGAGAAGACATTCCGGTTCGCGACCGGGGCTTGCGGTGACTCTCGCGTTCGATCGTCGTTCGAACCGGGCCGCGCAGCGAGCCGTCTGAGAAATCGAGTGTCGGGCCGGATTCCGCCCATTCTTCGGTAGCAACCTCGATCGGCGTCATGGGAAGAGCCAGCTCGGCCTGCACTGTGCGTAGCGCTTCAGCCACTTCTCGCGCAGAGCCATACCTGTGGTCGGGATTACGACTCATCGCACGTGCAAGCACGTCCTGGAGCGCACCGGGAACATCCGTGCGCGCGATCGGCGTGTAACTCGCACGAGAAATACGCCGCTTCAACTGCTCTCGGGAGTTCTCGCCGCGATCGCGACGCTCGAACGGACTGTGCCCAGCCAGCAGCGAATAGATGGTCGCTCCGAGGCTCCACACCTCGGTCGAGACCGTGCCCGCGGTGTCTTCCGCGATGACCTCCGGCGCGCTCCACGGAATAGACATCGCGAGCACCTCGTCGGAGGGATCAAGTGCGAGAGAGGATGCGATTCCGAAGTCAGCGAGGACGGGAGTTCCGAACGTCGTGATGAGAATATTGCTCGGCTTGACATCACGATGAATCAGCCCAGCGCGGTGCGCCGATTCGAGGGCGCTCGCCATGCGCACGCCGGTTGCCAAGACATCGGCGATCGGCAGTCGCTCTACCCGGTAGCGCTGTGCGAATGAGCCAGGGCAGTACTCCATGACAATGTAAGGGCGTCCGTCGGCGGATACTCCTGCTTGATAGACAGTGACGATCGACGGGTGCGCGGACAGGTGGGCGAGCACGTCGGCTTCGGAGTTGAACATGCGCAAGAGCCCCGGGTCACGGACGTCGCTCGGGAGCACTTTGACAGCCACCTGGCGGCGCGGCATGTCTTGCGCGTACAGAAAAACGTCGGCGAATCCACCGGAGCCGAGCGGGCGCACGTAGACGAGTCCGGGGATGACCGGTGGCGCTGAGGGCAGTCGCTGAGACACGTCGCCCCTTTCATCACCGCTGTCCGTTCGCTCTCAGTACCCAGTGAACTGGCTGATGAAGCTCGATCATGCTAACAAAAGCCCTGGTGAATTCTGTTCCTCTTGCCGGCGAAACTGCGTTAGCGAAGAGTCGAGCCCCCGGCACTCAGTACGAGGTGCCGTTATCGCGCGGAGCATGGGTGCTCCCGAACGGGTCGTCGAGCGAAAGCGAGAGATCCGCGAGAAGCGCCTCAATCTGCGGTTCGACGTATGCCGTGACTGCGTCGTTGATGCGCTGACGGTGGTGGAGCAGAACGGCGCAGACTTCGCGCCCCACGAGATTGGCGTAATCATCGGCGAGAGCAACTTCTTGGCGCAGTGCAGCTTTCGCTTCGTCGCTCAGTGGCGGAAGCGCCGGCACTTCGGCGTCGTCCTGGTGAGCCATGCCCGAGAGTGTGAAGAGAAACGGTGCGCCCGGCGCGGGCTCCGGATCGAGCGGCAATCCTTCGAACTCCGGCTCGAGGCCCTCGGCCGGACGGTAGCTGCGCGCTCTATTGCGAGCCGCTTGTTGGTCGAGTTCGCTCTGCAGCATCGGAAGGTTCCGCGCGGTGTACTCAGCGACGGCATGATCGACAATTGACTTCACCCGAGTGGAAAGCCCGTGCTGCACGCCGTGTGGCACATCAGCACCGAGTCCGGCCGCGGAAAGCACGGGAGATCCGATGCAGCGGCGACACGGAGCCATTCTCCCGCGATGCGTTGCAGGCTCCCACCGCGGCACCCAACGCAGCCAGGCGTCGACTGCCTGGCTGACCTGCGTTTCGAGCGAACGCTCCACAGACATCTACGGTAGCCCCCTCAACCCTCCCACGGCCACTGCGGCGGCCGCGCGCGTGTTCGAACGAGAGCGACTGCCGACCATGCCGCGGTGAAGGCGGACAGCGCGATAATCCCACCGGGCCATCCCACGGCCAGGGCGGCAGACACCGACGTGCCAACGGCGAGATCGCTTACGGCTACCGCCGCTGCGATCCCGGTGACAGCCACGTACGCGACGTAGGAGGCAGCGCAAGCCCAACCAGCGGTGAAGAATGAGGGGTGGGAGCGCCTCACGCCCACCCACACAACCGCCGCCCAGGCAGCTGTCGCAGCGAGAAAGCCGACAACTCCGGGAACCTGCCCGAGCCCGGTCGTGACAATCACATCGGTGTTCGTGACGAGACTGGCGAGGCCTAGTCCACAAATCGCGAGCGCAATGAACCCCGTGCCCGCAAAGGCAAGCGCCGTGGCAGGGCTGACGCCGCTGCTACCGGAGTTCGCCCCCTGTGACACTTAACCGCGGTAGAGCTGCGGGCCGGCTTCGAGCGTGCGCTCGTACTCGCGCTGCGCTTCATCATTGAGTTCGCTCATGCGCTTTCCACGTCGCGACACCCAAGCGCCGAACCAAATCGTGAGTTCACGACCGAGAACGAAGGAAATGATGGCGTAGGGCGAAAGCGCTTCACGACCGAGAAGTGCAATACCGTCACTCGCGGTGAGCAACCAAAAGGGAGCTTGAAAAAGTGCTCCTAGCAGGTAACCGAAATACGATGCCACGCCGACGAGCACGCCCCAGACCACCCAGTGGCCCCAGCGACCCCGGTTGATGACGGCGCCAAGCAGCCAGAAGGCCAAGTAGAAGACGACGACGGGCATCCAGAAGTTCCACGTCGTGACGGTCTCAACGATCGTATCCACGAGCGAGTCGACGCTGATTCGACCGGCACTCCAGCCGATAATGAGCACAGCCGCAAGCAGCAATACGGCGAAACCGAGAGCCGCGAGGAGGCCGATTGCGCCAGCCGCGCCGCGATTGCCGCGTGGACGCGGAGCCTCAGGTGCCTGCACGAAGATGGGCTGAGGGGCCGAAGGCGCGACGTACGAGACCTCTTCGGTGTATTCGCCAGCAGCGGTCGCCGGTTCGCTGGGCGTAACAACGGATTCGCCCACAGAAGAATCGGCCGAGACCGGCGCAGCCGCGCCTGGGGTCTCATCAAGCGGGCGGTCATACCAGGCCGCACCACTCGCAGCATCGGCCTCGTTCGTGGCGTCTACCGAAGAGGCAGGCTCCGGCGCGGGGCCAGATTCGACTCGCGCGGAAGACGCGATGGCGTCTTCTTGGGCCGCGTCCGCCGCTGTCGTCGGCTCGACGGTGTCTGCGCCGACGGTCGCTTCGCGCCCCGCGGCATCGGCGTCTGCGAGACCCGCCTGCGCCTCGCCTACAACGTCATCGACGTTTTTCGGCTCGTCGACCGGTTCGCCGTACGATGATTTCGAATCGCTCATCGGATGCTGCTCCTCCTGCGGGACACCTCCCCACTCCTGCGAGGCTAATACGCGCGAGTCTGTGCGACGCGCAGGCGTGCCGTCGTGTCTTCACGTGCGTGCCCGAATCGAGACCTATCGTGAGGATTATGCACTTCACTCAGCAGCTCCGTCGCGGAACGGCCGTCACGGCGATACTGACGCTGATGCTCTCGCTGGCTGCCTGCCTGCCCGAGCCTTCGGAGACGACCACGACACCGACGGCTGCGACCGAGACTCCGAGTGTGACCCACTCAGCAACGCCTACGCCCAGTCCGAGCGTCACTGCTGTGTCACTTCCGACGGACTGCCGTGCGATCCTCACCCAGTCGGTTCTGGACGAACTTGGCCAGACTCCACTCAATGACCCCGCAGCCGGCGTTTCAACCGGCGTTCAAGCGGACGGATCACTCGTGTGCCTGTGGCGTGACACCGCTGCCGACACCACTTATCTGCAAACGACCGTGTCAGCGATGAATCGGGGACCGGCTCTCGATCTCATGAACGAACTACGCACCGACGACGGATTCTCGTGCTACACCCCAGATGACGGCACCCGTTGCGAAAAGGTCTGGATGAACGATACCTACCCGGTCAACGACGGTCGGACACTCTTCTGGCGCGACGACATCCTCATCGATACGCAGTATTCGAACCTTGCGCCGTCTGGCTACACCGATGCCGTCATCAGCGGGGTTTTCGGCTGATCGCGTGGGCTATTTGAGCCACAAACGTTCAGCGACCCGCTCGGTATAAAGCGAAGGCTCCCAGGCACTGAACTGCGTTGCAACCCATAACCCGTCACGGAACACGTGGTCTTCACGCGTGTTCTCGATGTTCTTTGTGCACCGAATGCCGTCCCCAAACTCCGAGCACACATATCCCTGGCTGCCAAGGCTGGCCTGGGCGATCGCTTGCGCGCTGCCCGCCACTTTCGACACCGTCGTGACGATCTTTCCTGTCGTCGTCGCGTTCCAAGCGCAGGTCTCTTGGACGTCAGGCTTCAGCGCCGCGGCGAGACTCGACGCGTGGGTTATCGGAGCGGAGGCATCTTGGATCGGCTCACCACCGGTGCGCGAACTCAACTCTTCCCACAGCACGTCGGTGTAGAGCGCTCGGCACTCATCGACTGACTCCGAAGGGTCAACCGCATCGACGGGTGCGGTATCTGTTCCCAATCGCGCATCTTCCGGCTCGACGACCAGACGTGGCGCCACAGTAGGTCCGCGCAGGGCATTGCCCACCCAGTCGATCGAGGGTCCGATCATCGGTAACGCGACAACGACGAGAACGCCGATGACGGCGGCACAGAGCAGACCTACCGGCCATGCGAGCCAGTTGTTTCGTCCGCCAGTTTTCGCCATGTGCGACCTCCTCCTCAACGCTACGTGCGCGCGGCGACGGCGCCCCGGCACGACGCGCGGGCAGAACCACGAAAGGGCCCCAGCCGAAGCTGAGGCCCTTTCGAGCGGGTACGGATGCCACGGCTCGCCGTGGCATCCGTACTGCTTAGTTGTACGTACCGGGCGTGAAGTCGTCCGTCGAGAAGCTGTCGAAGTCGACGTAGCTCAGGTCGGCATCGCTGTAAGCGCCGTCGGACGCGAAGATGCGATTGGGATAACGCTCGCTCTTTGCCTCTTCGGTTGCTTCCACGGTGACGTCGCGGTACTTCGCAAGCCCTGTTCCGGCCGGGATGAGCTTTCCGATGATGACGTTCTCTTTCAAACCCATCAGCGGGTCGCTCTTGCCTTCCATGGCGGCCTGCGTAAGAACGCGGGTCGTCTCCTGGAACGAAGCCGCAGACAACCACGACTCGGTCGCAAGCGACGCCTTCGTGATACCCATGAGCTCCGAACGGCCGGATGCGGGACGCTTGCCTTCGCCGACCGTCTGGCGGTTGACGTCAACGAAGCGACGCGAGTCGATGAGCTCACCCGGAAGCAGTGTCGTGTCACCGTGGTCAACCACGGTAACCTTCCGCAGCATCTGGCGAACGATGACCTCAATGTGCTTGTCGTGGATCGGCACACCCTGTGAGCGGTAAACGCCCTGGACACCGTTCACGAGGTACTTCTGCACCTCGCGAGCGCCCAAAACACGCATGATCTCCTTGGGGTCGAGAGTTCCGACCTGCAGGGGCTCACCCACGGTGACATGCTGGCCATCTTCGACCAGCAGAGTCGCGCGCTTCAGCACGGGGTAAACGTGCGGCTCGTCGCCGTTGTCGGGCGTGAGGATGACCTTCTTCGATTTGTCGGTCTCTTCGATCGTGATGCGACCATCGGCCTCAGCGATCGGCGAAGAGCCCTTAGGCGTGCGCGCCTCGAACAGTTCCTGCACGCGGGGCAGACCCTGCGTGATGTCATCTGCCGACGCCGAACCACCGGTGTGGAAGGTACGCATCGTCAGCTGGGTACCGGGCTCACCGATCGACTGTGCCGCGATGATACCGACTGCCTCACCGATGTCGACGACCTTGCCGGTGGCGAGCGAACGGCCGTAGCACTTCGCACAGACACCAACAGCCGACTCGCAGGTCAGGACCGAGCGCACCTTGATCGAGGTGACGCCGGCTTCGACCAGCTTGTTGATGAGGATGTCTCCGACGTCAGCGCCCGACTCAGCGAGAATCTCGCCCTTGTCGTCGACGACGTCAGCGGAAAGCGTACGAGCGAACACGGAGTTCTCAACGTTTGCATCCTTGACCAGCACGCCATCGGCTCCGGGAGCCGCGATCGTGAATGCGAGACCCTTCGACGTTGCGCAGTCCTCTTCGCGGATGATGACATCCTGCGAGACGTCGACGAGTCGACGCGTGAGGTATCCCGAGTCGGCGGTACGAAGCGCCGTGTCAGCCAGACCCTTACGAGCACCGTGCGTTGCGATGAAGTACTCGGCGACCGACAGACCCTCGCGGTAGGAGGAGATGATCGGGCGGGCGATGATCTCACCCTTCGGGTTGTTCACCAGGCCTCGCATACCGGCGATGTTTCGGATCTGCAGCCAGTTACCACGAGCACCCGACGACACCATGCGGTTGATGGTGTTGTCTTCCGGGAAGTTCGCGCGCATCGCGACCTGGACCTCGTCGGTTGCCTCGGTCCAGATCTTGATGAGCTCCTGGCGACGCTCGGCGTCGGTCGTGAGGCCCTTCTCGTACTGGGCCTGAACCTTCGCGGCCAGCTTCTCGTAGCGAGCGATGATGTCCTTCTTACCGGGAGGGGTAAGAATGTCGCTCAGTGCGACGGTAACGCCCGAGCGGGTAGCCCAGTAGAAACCGGCATCCTTGATGCGGTCGAGCGATGCAGCGACCTCCACCTTCGGATATTCCTCAGCGAGCTTGTTGACGATCTGCGACAGCTTGCCCTTGTCTGCCTGTTCGCGAACGAACGGGTAGCCCTTGGGAAGAGTGTCGTTGAAGATCGCCTGACCGAGAGATGCGTCGAGCAGACCGTGGCGCTCGTATCCCTCGGGGGCTTCGCCCTCGAGGAACGAGAGACCGGGAACGCGGATGCGGACCTTGGACTGCAGGTCGAGCGTGCCCTCATCCTTTGCGAGAATCGCTTCTCCCACAGAACCGAAGACGCGACCCTCACCGGCGCCGCCAACCTTGACCGTGGTCAGGTGGTGGAGACCGATGATCATGTCCTGCGAAGGCAGGGTCACGGGGCGGCCGTCCGAAGGCTTCAGGATGTTGTTCGAAGCGAGCATCAGGATGCGAGCTTCGGCCTGAGCCTCGACCGACAGCGGAAGGTGAACAGCCATCTGGTCACCGTCGAAGTCGGCGTTGAACGCAGCACAGACGAGGGGGTGAAGCTGGATGGCCTTACCCTCAACGAGCTGAGGCTCGAACGCCTGGATACCCAAACGGTGGAGCGTGGGAGCACGGTTGAGGAGCACGGGGCGCTCGCGGATGATCTCCTCGAGCACGTCCCACACCTCGGGGCGCGTGCGCTCAACGGCACGCTTTGCTGCCTTGATGTTCTGCGAGTGACCGAGGTCGATCAGACGCTTGATGACGAACGGCTTGAACAGCTCGAGTGCCATCTGCTTGGGCAGACCACACTGGTGGAGCTTCAGCTGAGGTCCGACGATGATGACGGAACGACCCGAGTAGTCAACGCGCTTGCCGAGCAGGTTCTGACGGAAACGACCCTGCTTACCCTTGAGCATGTCAGACAGCGACTTGAGGGCACGGTTACCGGTTCCGGTAACGGGGCGACCACGACGACCGTTGTCGAACAGTGCGTCAACAGCCTCTTGAAGCATGCGCTTCTCGTTGTTGACGATGATCTCGGGGGCGCCGAGGTCAAGCAGACGACGCAGACGGTTGTTGCGGTTGATGACGCGGCGGTAGAGGTCGTTCAAGTCGCTGGTCGCGAAGCGACCACCGTCGAGCTGCACCATCGGGCGCAGCTCCGGCGGGATGACAGGAACAACATCGAGCACCATCGACGCCGGGCTCATGCCGGTCTGAAGGAACGAGTTGACGACCTTGAGGCGCTTGATCGCGCGGATCTTCCGCTGACCCTTACCCTCTGAGATCTGCAGGTGAAGGCTGTCCGCCTCCGACTGCAGGTCGAACGCTGCAAGGCGACGCTGGATCGACTCGGCACCCATGTGGGCTTCGAAGTACTGACCGAAGCGGTCCTGGAGCTCGTGGAAGACGTCATCCTCGGGCTTAAGAGCACCGACATCGAGCGTGCGGAAGTCTTCCCACACGCGCTCGAGCTTGGAGATCTGCTCGTCGGCGTTCTTACGCGTCGACGACATCTCCTTCTCAGCGGCGTCCTTGACCTTCTTCTTAGCGTCGGCCTTCGCGCCCTCGGCTTCGAGAGCAGCAAGCTCCTCTTCCAGCTTCTGGAGGCGGTCAGCAACCTTCGCGTCGCGACGGTCTCCGATCGTCTTCATCTCGAGGCGCAGGTTGTTCTCGTGCGTCGGGAGGTCGCGGTGGCGTGCGTCCTCGTCGACTGAGATCACCATGTAGGCGGCGAAGTAGATGACCTTTTCGAGGTCCTTCGGTGCCATGTCGAGCAGGTAGCCCAAGCGCGAGGGAACGCCCTTGAAGTACCAGATGTGGGTGACGGGTGCGGCGAGCTCAATGTGGCCCATGCGCTCACGGCGCACGGAGGACTTGGTGACCTCCACGCCGCAACGCTCGCAGACGATGCCTTTGAATCGGACGCGCTTGTACTTACCGCAGGCGCACTCCCAGTCACGGGAAGGTCCGAAGATCTGCTCGCCGAACAGACCGTCCTTCTCGGGCTTGAGGGTGCGGTAGTTGATGGTTTCGGGCTTCTTTACCTCGCCAAAGGACCAACGACGGATGTCGTCGGCGGTCGCAAGGCCGATGCGAAGCTGATCGAAGGTGGTGGATTCGAGCACTGGTTCTCCTGTGTCGGAAATTCTGTCGCTGGGGGCCGGATCAGATCTCGTCGATTGACGAGGACTCGAATCGGCTGGAGATGTTGATGCCGAGCTCTTCCGCTGCGCGGAAAGCGTCGTCATCCGTGTCACGCAAGTTGACGACGGTGCCATCGGCCGAGAGGACCTCGACGTTCAGGCAGAGCGACTGCATTTCTTTCATGAGCACCTTGAAGGACTCGGGGATACCCGGTTCCTGGATGTTCTCGCCCTTGACGATTGCCTCGTACACCTTGACGCGGCCGAGGATGTCGTCGGACTTGATCGTGAGGAGCTCCTGCAGTGCGTAAGCCGCACCGTAAGCCTCGAGCGCCCACACTTCCATCTCACCGAAGCGCTGACCACCGAACTGTGCCTTACCACCGAGCGGCTGCTGGGTGATCATGGAGTACGGGCCCGTCGAACGCGCGTGGATCTTGTCGTCGACGAGGTGGTGGAGCTTCAGGATGTACATGTAGCCAACCGAGATCGGCGCCGGGAAAGGCTCACCCGAACGACCATCGAACAGCTGCGTCTTACCGCTGGAGTCGATGAGGCGTACACCGTCACGCGTCGGGAGAGTCGAGTCGAGCAGACCCGCGATCTCCGTCTCGGCTGCACCGTCGAACACGGGGGTTGCAACCTTCGTGCCGGGGGCAGCTTCACGTGCGTTGTCGGGAAGACGGCCAGCCCACTCGGGGTTACCCTCGACCTTCCAGCCCTGCTTCGCGATCCACCCGAGGTGGGTCTCGAGCACCTGACCGAAGTTCATTCGACCGGGGATACCGAGCGGGTTCAACACGATGTCAACGGGAGTACCGTCCGAGAGGAACGGCATGTCCTCGACGGGCAGAATCTTCGCAATGACGCCCTTGTTTCCGTGACGACCAGCGAGCTTGTCACCTTCGGTGATCTTGCGCTTCTGGGCGATGTAGACGACAACGCGACGGTTGACGCCCGAGCCGAGCTCGTCGTCACCATCTTCGGCGTTGAACTCCTTGACGGCGATGATCGTGCCCTGCTCGCCGTGGGGAACCTTCAGTGAAGTGTCGCGAACTTCGCGGCTCTTCTCGTTGAAGATCGCACGAAGCAGACGCTCTTCCGCGCTGAGCTCGGTCTCGCCCTTGGGCGTGACCTTGCCGACGAGGATGTCACCGGGACGAACCTCGGCGCCGATGCGGATGATGCCGCGCTCGTCGAGGTCCTTCAGCAGGTCGGGGCTCACGTTCGGAAGATCGCGAGTGATCTCTTCTTTACCGAGCTTCGTGTCGCGCGAGTCGACTTCGTACTCTTCGATGTGAATCGAGGAGAGCGTGTCGTTCTTCACGAGGTCCTGGCTGAGGATGATCGCGTCTTCGAAGTTGTGACCCTCCCACGTCATGAACGCTACGAGGAGGTTCTTACCGAGGGCGAGTTCGCCGTCTTCGGTGGCGGGTCCGTCGGCGATAACCTCGCCGACTTCGATGCGCTCACCTTCGGAGACGATCACACGCTGGTTGTAGCTCGTGCCCTGGTTGGAGCGGTCGAACTTACGCAGGAAGTAGTCCTGCGTGCCACCCTCATCGAGCTGGATGGTAACGACGTCAGCCGAAACCTCGCGAACTACACCGGCCTTCTGAGCCGTGACAACGTCACCGGCGTCGATGGCTGCATAGCCCTCCATACCGGTGCCGACCACGGGCGATTCGCTGCGCACGAGCGGCACAGCCTGACGCTGCATGTTGGCACCCATGAGCGCGCGGTTTGCATCGTCGTGCTCGAGGAAGGGGATGAGCGAGGTCGCTACCGACACCATCTGGCGCGGCGAGACATCCATGTAGCCGATTTCTTCGGCGGGGTAGAGGTCAACCTCGCCACCCTTACCGCGACGTGCGAGCACGCGGTCGGTAGCGAACGAGCCGTCTGCGGCAAGTTCAGCACCGGCACCAGCAACAGTGAAGTCGTTCTCTTCGCTGGCGGTCAGGTAGTCGATGGTCTTGGAGACCTTGCCGTTTTCGACACGGCGGTACGGCGTCTCGATGAAACCGAACGCGTTGATACGAGCGAACGATGCGAGCGAACCGATCAGACCAATGTTGGGGCCTTCAGGCGTCTCAATCGGGCACATGCGGCCGTAGTGGGACGGGTGAACGTCACGAACCTCGACGCCTGCACGCTCACGCGACAGACCACCGGGTCCAAGCGCCGAAAGGCGACGCTTGTGGGTCAGACCCGCGAGCGGGTTGTTCTGGTCCATGAACTGCGACAGCTGGCTGGTTCCGAAGAACTCCTTGATCGCGGCGACGACGGGGCGCACGTTGATCAGGGTCTGCGGCGTGATCGCTTCGATGTCCTGCGTCGTCATGCGCTCACGCACGACACGCTCCATGCGCGAAAGTCCGGTGCGCACCTGGTTCTGGATGAGCTCACCGACGGCGCGGATACGACGGTTACCGAAGTTGTCGATGTCGTCAACGTCGATACGGATCTCGGCGGGCTTGCCCGAGCGGACGCCGTCGTACGACGCGTCGCCACGGTGCAAACGCACGAGGTACTTGATCGTCGCAACGACGTCTTCAACGGAAAGAACCGAGTCGCTCAGCGGCTTGTCGATACCGAGCTTCTGGTTGATCTTGTAGCGACCAACCTTTGCGAGGTCGTAGCGCTTTGCACTGAAGTAGAAGTTGTCGAGCAGCGCACGGGCGGCTTCAGCAGCAACCTGCTCGCCCGGACGGAGCTTGCGGTAGATGTCGCGAAGCGCGTCTTCCTTGGTGAGGATCGTGTCCTTGGCGAGGGTCTCTTCGATCGACGTGAAGCCGGCGAACTCGTTGAGGATGTCTTCGCTCGTGAGGCCGAGGGCCTTCAGGAAGACGGTGACCGACTGCTTGCGCTTGCGGTCGATACGAACACCGACCTGATCGCGCTTGTCGACCTCGAACTCGAGCCATGCACCACGGCTCGGGATGACGCGTGCCGAGACGATGTCTTTGTCACTCGTCTTGTCGGCGGTCTTGTCGAAGTAGACACCGGGCGAACGGACGAGCTGCGACACAACGACACGCTCGGTGCCGTTGATGATGAACGTTCCCTTGTTGGTCTGCAACGGGAAGTCGCCCATGAAGACGGTCTGAGTCTTGATCTCACCGGTCTGGTGATTCATGAACTCAGCCTCGACGTAGAGCGGAGCCGCGTACGTCTTGCCGCGTTCCTTGCACTCGTCGATCGAGTACTTCTCCGGCTCGAGGTACGGGTTCGTGAACGAGAGTTGCATCGTCTCGCTCAGGTCCTCGATAGGCGAGATCTCCTCGAAGATCTCTTCCAGGCCGCTGTGGAGCGCGATGTCAGTGCGCCCCTGTGCCTGTGCCTCAGCAAGACGCGTCTTCCAGGCGTCGTTACCGACGAGCCAGTCGAACGACTCCGTCTGCAACGCGAGAAGGTCGGGGACCGTCAGCGTGTCGGAGATCTTGGCGAACGAAAGCCGCGACGCATCGCGACCGTTCTTGGGGGTGGTGGGGTTGGATGCGTTGGGCGCAGCAGCCAAGGGATAACCTCCGTGAGCCCGGATGAGGGCTCGTGATCCTTTGTCGTCAGGTGAACTGCTCAGTCGTCCCCCATTTAGCCTTCACGTCACGCACCGTGACAGCACGGGGACGTGGAGGCCCAGCCGACCACCATATGAGGGCAGGGAGAATCCAAGAGCGCAAGGAACAACTATATCCCGCGTGACGCGCCGTGTCTACTAGATCCTTGACCCGGTGTGAATCGTGAGGTATAAACCGGCTTCATCCCGCGAGAGCCTGCTGATAATCCGCGGAAATTCAGCTCACTGTGAGTATGCTCACAGTCCGAAGTCTCCCCGCTACGAGCTGCGATGAAACCGTATGCGCATACCGGGGCGCGCCTGCGCCAGAGCATCGAGTGAGGCATCCGACACCACTGCGATCACCGGATACCCTCCCGTGACCGGGCCGTCCGCAAGCAAAATCGTGGGGCGACCCGACGGCGGAACCTGCAGCGCTCCGGGGACCATCCCTTCACTCGGCAGCTCCCCCTCGTGCACGCGCGCCAGCTCGGGTCCTTCCAAGCGCACGCCCACGCGATTCGCATCAGCAGACACCGTCCAGATGGCATCGAAAAGCGCCTCCTGTGCGGATGCCGCAAACCAATCACCGCGGGGACCGTCATCCACGTTCAGCTCGATCACGTCGTCGGTCGGTGCGGTCCAGGGCGCGATATCGAGCGGTGGCACCGGCCCCCGCACATCGCCTGCCAAACGCACGACGTCGCCCGCGATGAGAGCCGCCGGGCCGATACCCGCGAGCACATCGGCGGAACGCGACCCCGCGCTCACCGCCCCCTCGACTCCCCCACGCACGGCAAGATACCCGCGGATGCCGTGCTCAAATACCGCAATATCGAGCTCTTCACCGGCTGGCCAGAGCGTCGCGGTTACAGCATCAAGAAAGGCTGGCCCGATGTGGCCGGGTCCCCGAGCGCCCGTGAGCGCGATCCAGAGGTCGCGCTCCGCGACGGCACGAAAACCACCGCCGGTGATCTCTATTGCCGCCGCGTCCGGGCGGTTGCCGACGAGTCGATTCGCAACTGCAAGCGCGTCACGATCGAGGGCGCCCGATGGGGCGATTCCGAGGGATGCGGAACCGGGCCTCCCGCGATCTTGCACTGTCGATTGCCAGCCGGCGGTGATGATGGTGAACGCGACGGGTGCCTCGGGATGCGTGATGGGCGATGCCCCCGCGACGCTCACGACATCACGAGTGGGGCCTGCCGCGACGAAGCGCACGCGGCTTCCTGGGGCGAGGAGAACCGGGGATGCGGCATCCGGGTCGAAAAGCGGCGCGTCGGTCTGCCCGATCAGTCGCCACCCGCCGGGAGTTGCACGCGGATAGGCGCCGGTGAATTCGCCCGCGATACCGACCGAGCCGGGCGGGACGCGCGTGCGGGGACTATCGAGCCGCGGCACGTCGAAGTGCCAGTCGTCGCTCACGAGGTAGCCGAACCCCGGAGCGAACCCGGTGAATGCAACTCTCCAGTGCGCATTCTGATGGGCCGAGATGAGCCCATCGGGCGTGGTGCCGAGTCGCGCTGCGGCATCGAGGAGGTCGGGGCCGTTATAGGCGACGGCGAGCTCGATGACGGGTGTCGCTTCGGCGCGTGTGGGGGCGGCATCCGCTTTGGCTGCTGTAATCCAGGTGCGGGCCGCCGCGAGTGTCAGCTGGCGCGGGTCGATTCGCACCAGCACGGTACGGGCCGCCGGCACGAGATCGACGACGCCCGCGGGGCGAGTCGCGGCGAGAGCTGCGTGGAGATCGAGCACCTCGCCAAGGGTTGCCACTTCGACCAGAAGTGCGGCGGCGCCGAAGGGCAGCACGCGAAGCGGCCGCGGGGTGTCAGCCACCATGTCAGCCACCATGCCAGTCACCATGCCAGTCACCGCGCCAGTCACCATGGTGATGCGACATCGACTGCCGACTCTGACAAAGCTCGGCGCACAGCGCGGGCCAACTCGATCGCCGCGGGGGTGTCTCCGTGCACACAGAACGATGCCGCGTCAACCCTGATCGTCGTGCCGTCGACGGCGGTCACGGTGCGGTCCCGCACGAGTTGCACAGCGCGCTCGGCGACGACTGCGGGGGCATCGAGCACAGCCCCGGACGTCGATCGCGGCACGAGCGAACCGTCCGGCGAATATGCGCGGTCAAGAAACGCCTCACGTACGAACGGCAAGCCGGCGGCGAGCGCTGCGCTTCGAAGCGCCTCACCCAGAGCCAGGATCGGAAGCGCACGACCGAGCGTCTCCGACAGATCCGTGACGGCCGCCACGACAGCCGCCGCCTGCTGTGAGTCACGGCCCGCAGCGTGGTAGAGCGCGCCGTGGGGTTTGACGTACCGGATGTCGGCGCCCTCTGCGCGAAGCGCCAATAGCTGACGTGTCACTTCGAGCCGCAGATCGACTGCGCTCATCGAAACCACAACACGACCGAAGCCTGCACGATCGGGGTACGAGGGGTGGGCACCGACGGCGACACCGAATCGCACGGCGCGCTCGACGGCCTGGCGCATGGAGTCCGCGTCGCCCGCGTGGCCACCGCAGGCGATATTTGCACTCGAAATCAGCGAAAACATCGCTTCGTCGTCGGCTGTGGGCACGCCGTCGATCGTCTCGCCAAGGTCGGCATTGAGATCGATCGTCGCCATGCCACAACGCTAGCGCCGCGCGGCCCTCGCCTCACCCTGCGCTCTCCCCCTCGCCCCGCGCTCTCCCCCTCGCCCTGCCCTCTCCGCTCGCCCTGCCCTCACCCCTCGCCCTGTCCTCTCCCCACCACCCGCCGAAGGGTCGCAACATGCCGCAAAGCCCGCGCACCGCGTGGCGCAATACGGCATGTTGCGCCCCCTCGGCAGGTGGGGCCTACGGTTGAGGGATGGCCCGGGCACATGTAGAAGAGCCGCCACAGACGCGGCTCGGCGACGGCACAATCGCGCGCGTAGTGCCATCGGCGTACACCGGCGGTTACGAACTCGAAGTCGACGGCACGCCGCAGTCGCACGTGGACCTCGACGATCCCACGCACCTGCACTTCGAATACGTGGCACGTATGGGCGCCGTGATCGACCAGCTCAGGATGCCGGGGCAACCCCTTACGGCCGTGCACCTCGGGGCCGGCGCCCTCACCATCCCCCGCTACATCGCGGCGACCCGGCCGGGCTCCCGTCAGCAGGTCATCGAACTCGAGCAACCACTCGTCGACCTGGTGCGTGAGAACCTGCCGCTACCGAAGGGCGCTTCGATCCGAATGCGCATCGGTGATGCACGGGCGGGACTTTCGCGGCTTCCGCCCGCGATCACCGGAAACGTCGATCTGCTCGTTTCCGACGTGTACGCCGGTGCGCAGACACCCGCGCACCTCACGACCCTCGAGTTCTACCGCGAAGCCGCAGCCCTACTCGCACCCGACGGTGTGCTGCTCATCAACGTCGCCGATGGCGCGGGGCTCGCGTTCGCGCGCCGTCAGGTCGCGACAGTAAGCGCCGTGCTCGACCACGTCATCGTGCTCGCCGAAGTGCAAACCCTCAAAGGTCGCCGATTCGGCAACCTCGTGGTGGCCGCGTCCCGAGCGAACCTTCCGACCGAGTGGCTGCCACGGTTGATGGCCGCCGGCCCCCACCCCGCAAAGGTGGCCGAGGGCAGCGAAGTGCGCGAATTCGCCCGCAGCGCACGCATCGTCACAGATGCGGATGCCGTCGCATCGCCGAAGCCCGCGGCATCCCTGTTCGAACGCTGACCTGTCCAAAGCTGAGGCGTCGCTGGATGGTCGGCGCGCCATCCGCGCGCACATTGCACGCCGAGGCACACTGGAACAGTTCTCGTGCGGGAAGGATATCGACGTGAGCTACATCGAGGGTTACGACACCGACACCCTGCGCGAAATCGTGAATCTTGGCGAGTGCCGAGAGCGACTCGACGAAATCGGGCCACAGCGCAGCCTGCCAGCTCTTTTGGAACGGGTATGGCTGCTCAAAGTGCTCGATGAGCTTGACGACGCCCTGGCGGTATCGGAGCAGTCAGTACGGGTAGCACGCATGGCGGGCACGCGAAAAGATCTTTTGCGCGCGCGCATTCTGCACGCCACGGTGCTGCACTGGCGCGGTGCGCTGGGAGCCGCCGACCACGAACTCACCATGTGCGCCGACGAAGCCGAGGGCCAGAACTGGGCAGGCATCGCCGCCTTCGCGTACCAGCACCGGGCGAAAGTGCGGTTCGATGGCGACGACCTCGAGGGCGCACGGGTCGATTTCAAGCGCACCCTGTTTCTGCGGCAAGAAGCGGGAGCGTCGGAAACCGAGCTTCAATCGACGCTTCTCCTGATCGATGCGATTGATCGACACCGCGCACGGGTTGACGTCGCCATTTGAGTGTCGTAGGTACGTTCTAGCTTTTTCTTATGTCAGAACTCGATCGTGTACGCCACTGGGCTGAGGCGCTTCTCGCCCTCCACCTCGATTCGTCGTGGAGTTTTGGTTTCGACAACGCAAAGCGCCGCGCGGGCCTGTGCGACTACACGCGAAAGCGCATCACTGTCTCGAAGTACCTGACGGCGCGCTACGACGACGACACCAATCATCAGACGCTGCTGCACGAAGTCGCTCATGCTCTCGCAGGGCCGGAATCTGGCCATGGCGCGAAGTGGAAACGCATCGCTCGAGACCTCGGCTATGTGGGCGGCACAACTCATCGCGGCGAAACCGCGGAAGAACTCGCACCCTGGGTGGGCCGCTGCCCAGCCGGGCACACGGCGTATCGACACCGCCGCCCGACGCGCGCGGCATCCTGCGTTTTATGCGCCCCCCGGTTCGATAACCGCTACCTTTTCACCTGGACGCACCGTGAAATCACCCCGGCGACGCGGCTCGCCGCCCTGACGCCAAAGTAGCTCACGCACGGGCTCCCCACCCCGCCTCGTCCCACCACGTCTCGTCCCACACGTCTCGTCCCACCTGCGCCGAAACGCTGCCCCCGCAAGCAACGCACCGGGCACACAGGGTGCCTGACGGCGTGTTGCCCCTCGAGAGCAGCGTTTCGGCAGGTGGAAAGCTCGGAGGGTTATCTGATCCGACGGATGCGGCGTGCCCGCAGCGCCACTCCGGCGATCACCGCGGCGATGGCCGCTGCCGCCAGCAGGAACAGGCCCGTCAGCGATGCCCCTGTGACAGCGAGGCCACCGGGGGCGTCCGAGGCCGCACCGGCTGGAGTTCCCGCAGCATCACCGTCGGCGGCGTCCCCCGTTCCGGGTTCTGAGCCGGACCCAGAGTCACTCTCCGCAGCCAGCACCGAGACGGCATCCCACCCGATCAAATCCCCATCTGCCGTGTAGAGCGCGACGCGGTGTTCTCCAACCGGGAGTGATGCTGACGTCGTAAGGCGCACAGTCGAATCGGCCCCGACGGTTGCCTGGCCGAACGACGTGGGAGATGAGAACGCGAATGCGTACACGGTGTCGCCCACGGAGCCCAACGGCAGTGCAACCTCAACGGTTGATCCCGCGGCGAACGGGTTGGGGTTCACTGTGATGAGCCCCTCGAAGTCCGCGGTGAGATCGGATTCAACGGGCGTCCAATCCGAGCTTTCGCCAATCACCAGAGTTGCATCGCGCGCGCTGCCGTCTCGCTCACCGAGGGACTGCACGAACGAAAGCCCGTACGATCCGGACCCGCCCAACGCATCCGCGAGTTCAATCGTCCAGGTGCCGTCGCCGCCAACCTCGGCCGTTCCGATGCTCTTGCCAGCGAGTTCCACTCGAACAACGGCGCCCGGATACCCGGTACCGGTGAACGAAGACACCTTCGCGTCGGGGGCATACACCGTGCCGAGATCAGTCGCGAGGTCGAAGTGAGCACCGTCGCCGTCGATATCTACGCGGTTGTAGAGGAACTCTGTCGATGACAGCGCGTGGTCGACAACCCGGGTTTCGCCGACGCACCCGAACCAGCCGTGGTCGGGTTCGGAATCCCAGGTCGATGTGCCGATGATCCACGGCATGAAATCTGCTGCCATCATTCCGCCGACGCCCGACGCGTTCCGGAGCACCGGCACGCCGTCGACGTACATGATCGCGGTATCTGCCGCAGGGTCGTTGACGATCGCGACGTGGTGCCACGCACCCTGCATGATTTCGCCCGACCACAGTGTGTACGAGTTACCCGTCTGCACATCCGCTGCCGAGTACTGGTATTCGCGCAGATTGGATATACCGAGCCATGCAACACCGGCGCCCGCATCTGCCGAGTCGTTGATACCGGTCCACTCGCGTGAGCCGCCACGTGTAATCGCCGCGCCCCACCGGTTCGCGGTCTCGGTCCATTCCTCATCGAGCTGCAGGAAGGTTTCGATCGTGTACCCCGCATCGGCATCGAGGTCAGCGAACGTTGCGGGCGCGCCGTACTCGGTCGAAATGTACGAGAGCCGATCGGGTCCGCTCGATTCACGATGGACGTTATCGAAACAGATCGCCCCGTCATCGGCCGAATAGTACGCAGTGTTTTCGTGCGTCACCGTGACGTCATCGAGTTCTTCGGCGGCATCCGTGTTCTCGATCGCATTTCGATACATGGGGCTATCGCCCGCGACATCCGGAATCATCGTCTCTTCATCGACAACACCCTCAGCAACCGAACCGAAGCGCCAGTGCGCGATCGTGCCATCGACCTCGATGTAGTCATCAGCTCGCCCGGCAGCTTCGAGCGCTTCACCTGCTGCGGAGTCATCCCAGCCTTCCGACACGATCTCGACGGCGCGCTCAGACAGATCGCCGTTGTCTTCGTCTGCTGGATCAAGCGCCCATCCGAAACGCTCTTCGAAATCGAAGTCAATGCTGAATGACTGCCACGTGCCGTCGAGGGCCGGGGTATCTGAGGAGGTCAGAGATTCGGGGTCTTTCTTCGTGATCCATGGCGAAACCGACTCAACATCGATGCTGCTGTTGGTGAGATCGAATTCGAACAGCGTCATATAGCCGTTGCCACCGTCTGCCGCCATCTGATAGTCGGTGAGTACCTGGTACACCGGGTGCCCGAAATCGTTCGTGCGGGTCTGCATCGTGGCGCCGTGGAAGTGGCCATTGACCGTCACGATGATCTGGTCGTTCTTCGAAATCAATTGGTCCCAGAGCACATCTCCCCACCACCACGACGCCGGAGAAACCTGATCTTCGGCGATGTTGATGATGGCGTGAGACGACAGCACGACAGGCACATTCGGGTACTGATTCAGGATGCCCTGGGCCCATGCAAAGGTGTCGTCGGAGGCGTTCCACGCCAACGCGAGCGACATCCACTGGTGCCCCTCGGCCTCGAAGAGGTACGCCGACGAGAGTCCGTCCTGGAAGGTGCCGACGAGAGCGCTTCCCCCCTGAGCCGCGAGAGCGTCCGCGCCGAAGCGAGCGCGGTAGTTGTCGGCATTCGCCGCGGACGACCGCGCGTTCTGGTCTTCGGTGTCGTGATTACCGGGGAGCACCGAATAGGCGAGTCCGCCATCGGTGAGAATGTCCATGGCTTTCGCTGCGGCATCCCACTCGCCCGTCACCCACTGTTGGTCAACGACATCGCCGACATGTACGACAAACGGAATATTGAGCTCTTCTTGGTTGTCGACGAGCCACTGCGTCTGTACCTCGAACGGGTTCGTGCCGTATTTCGGGTAGAACTGCGATTCGCTGTAGCGAGAGTAGAACTGCGTGTCGGGAAGCACCGGAAGCACGAAGCTAGAACGCGTGTCTTCGTCTTTCGGGGCATCGTTGGCGGGGTTCGCTGCCGACGATGCGGCGCTGGCCGCACCACCCGTGGTGAGAACGAGCCCCGCGACGACCGCGAGGGAAGTGAAAGCCGACGCTCGCCAGGTACGGCGGCGACAGGAATGCGAATGCATCGAGGTTCCTTGAAGATCAGGGTTGCGAGAAGAAAAGAAGCGAGCCATCGGTTACTTGCCTGCCGCTGCGGGTCCGTAGACCTCGATTTCGGAGAGGGTCATCCAGGTGTCGCTGGTCTTGTTGCTGAAGACCACTCGCATGCCGCTCGCGAGTACGGGTTCGCTGTCGACGGTCATGCTGAGATCGGATGCCGTATTGGCATAGGGCCATTCGGTGGTACTTGCTGGCAGGTCGACCCACCCACCGATGAGGTCGCGGTACTGCACAGTGACCGAGCCGATGTTCTGCTTGCCTGCGATATCGAACACGGCAGCACCGGTCACCTGACGCGGCTGATCGAAGTAGAAGGACACACTGTTGGGGTTGACCCGGTTGGCGGCCCCGCCGCTTCGCCAGTCGGCGAAGCCCGTGACATTACGCACACCGTCGGTGAGCGCGAACGTGGTGCCATCTTTGAACGTGTAGGCAACGTGGACGCCACCGGTGCGGAGGATGTTGACCTGCTCGGCAGCGGTAATCGTGACCACGAGGTTGGCGGTGAAACCAGTGCCCCCAGTCGCCGGCACAGTGAAGGTGCCCTCTCGAGCGGTGGCGTCGGTCGGAACAGCCGACCAGTCCCACGCGACGGGAGATGTGACGGTGACGTCAGACCCAGAAATCGTGCGTTCGACAGTTTTTGGCGCTGCCATCCGGAGTTCCTTCAGCGTGACGCCGACGTAGCTCGAAAGCACGGTGTCGCGCGCGTCCCCGACCGAGCCGACGAGATACTCGGCGGTGACGGGAACCGCCTCGCCGAAGTAACCGGTCGCTGTGCCGTTGACGACGACTGTGCCGTCGGCATCCCATACCGTTTCATCGATTGCTTGCCACTCGATGGGTGCGAGCGTCTGGTTCAGACCCCAGCTGTAGCGGGCTGTCGCCGACGTGGGAAGAGTGGGGGCCACGCCACTTTCGGTACGTGCGGTGAAAGTATCGACGACGGGCGTCAACGAACGCATGACCCACTTCTGCACCGCGGCGGTGCCCGCATCGTACGTCTGGATCTCTGAGCCGTTGTCGGTCTTCCAGTTGTACATGTCGAGGGCGGCAGTCATACCGTTCTTGTCGCGCTGCACGTTCTGGAGGTAGACAGCGCCGTTGCCAGCATCGACTGCTTTCCACTGCGCGTAGGGGTCCGCCGCCGCCTCATCGACAGTCATACTCGACAGGTCCAGATAGCGGTAGTACTCGTCGTCGTTGGCCCGGCGGATGAGAACCTCGCCCGCATCGTTCGTGAACACGTACGTGCGGTCAGCACCCGTGACGGGATAGGCGACAACGGCCTGTGCCGTGATGTCGGCAGCGGTTTCGGCACGCGCGAAGATCGCGGCGGCAGCGGTCCACGCGGCATCCGGGCCGGTTGCTTGCGCACCGTCGTTGCCGATCTCGAGCACTTTGCCGGAGGCGTGCACGTTCTCGATCACGTAGTGCTCTGGCGCACCAACGAGTTCGGACTCAGCTTCGGCGGATGCGGGCGCTGCCACCGCAAGAGCCAGGGCTACGATGCCGGTCGCAGCAAGAATGTTCCGGATTTTCCGGCGGATGTTGTGTCTCATTCGGGTGAGAACTCCTTTCACACGGCGCACCGGGGGGAGCGCGCCGCGAAGAACCTATCGAGACGAAATGCGCCAGCTGGGAGTGTTGCGGAACACTCGGTGAACGCCAGAAATCATTCATATGAATCTGGGCAGCACCCCTCAGCGACCCCCTTCTTGTTCGCCGAAACGCTGCTGCTCGGGCCGACACGCCGGGCCACCACACACGGGCCGGCGTGTTGGGCGACAAGAGCAGCGTTTCGGCGAGAGGGAATGGGCGAGAGGGAAAGAAGCAGCCGGGTGCGACACTGGGGGCATGCGCATTGTGCTGAAGTTCGTCATCGACTGCGACGCCGACGCGGCATGGCGCGCGCTGCACTCACCCAGGGCCGTCGCCGAGCTCTATGGGCCGTTCGTCGACATGCAGCCGCTTGCCCCGCTCCCCACGAGCTGGGTCTCCGGCGACAGTGCGGGTGTCGGCCTTTACCTCGGTGGGCTCATCCCCATGGGCCGGCAGCTCATTGCGATCAGCGACCGCGAAACCGAAGACGCAAACGGCCCCGTCCGCATTTTTCGAGACAGCGGGATGCCGCTCACCGGCCCCCTCGCAACCCTCGACGTGTGGGATCACCAAATGGCGATCTCAGCCGTTCCCGGCGACCCGTCGAAGAGCATCTGGCGCGACCGCCTCGTGATTCGCGGCGCTATCGCACCACTCATGTGGCCGGTCATGTGGGCCGCGTGGCAGTGGCGCTCCATTCGCATTCGCGCGCTTGCCCCGACGTGGCGCGATCGCACCGAGTAGTCACCTACACCGGTACTGCACGGGATGCCGCGGCCAGCTCTGCTGCGACCGCATCCGCTCCTTCGGCGACGAGGCCGGCGGTGACACGCACGAAGTCTCCGCTGCTCCCCCGCGCGGCCACGAAGGATGAGCCACCCGCAACGGCGATGCCCGCCGCCGCCAAGTGCACAAGGGCCGCTCTTTCTTGCAGAACGGGGAGCCACAGGTTGACGCCGTCAGGAGTGGGCACATCGATTCCTTGTCGTGCGAGGGCGCGCACGACGGCAGCAACCCGGTCACGGTAGGTGAGGCGCGCGCGAGCGACAGCCCGCGCCGAGTCATCGTCGGTGAGCAGTTCCCAGAGCACGTTTTGCAGCAGGCGTGATGTCCAGCCGGGCCCGAGCATGCGGCGAGCGATGACCCGTTCGATGAGCCACGTTGGTCCGCCGACCGCCGCGATTCGAAGGTCGGGCCCGTGCGACTTCGAATAGCTGCGAACATGCACAACCTGCTCGGGTAGCCAGGTGGCGAGCGTCACATCGGGCGCCATCGAAATCGCACCCGAGTGGTCATCTTCGACAATGACGATTCGTTCACCATCGCGGGCGGCTCCGATGACGTCGGCGAGCGCGCCGGCACGCTCCGCGGTCATCGATGCGCCGGTGGGGTTCTGCGCCCGAGGCTGGATGATCACTGCGGCCGGGCGGAGCGCGAGCGAATGTGCCAAGGAGCGGGGCACAATCCCCTCTTCGTCGAGTTCCACAGTGACCGCCTCGCCACCGAGAGCTTCAACGAGATCAAAAAAGTAGGGAAATCCTGGAGATTCAACGACGACACGGTCGCCGAATTTCACTATCTGTTCGAGCACGCGCGAAATCCCGTCGAGCGCGCCATCAACCACGGTGATGCTTTCAGCGGGAACGGGCCATGTCCCTTGCAGAACAGCTGCGAGCTCCGGCAGCACCGGCAGATCGTGATACCTACCGGTCTCAGCGCGCGGCGTTACCCGCGCAAACACCGGTCCAAGAGGCGGCAGTAGCAGGGGGTCGGGGGTGCCGAGCGAAAGATCGAACCCTGTGCTCTCGCCGCGTGCGCTCAGCCCCTGTACGCGGGGCGTCAACCAGTCGCGGCGCGTCGTTCTCACGAAGGTGCCGGCTCGCCCACGAGACACGATCAGACCAGTGCGGGTAAGCGCCTGCCATGCAGCGCTTACGGTCGCCGGGCTCACGGCGAGGTCAGCCGCGATATCGCGAACGGTCGGCAGGCGGTCACCCGGCGCAAGCACCCCTTCGCTGATGAGGCGGGCCAGCACCCCCGCGATTCCCTGGGGAGTGCGGTCCGAAAACTCGACGTCGATTGCCACGCACACCTGCCTCTCAGTGCGCGCCAGGCTTTACCACCGCGTCACAGGCCGAAACCGAAGAGAAATGTTCAGAGAGAAAGATAACAGAACGGGGCCGACCTACCGGTTCGCACACCGGTCCCCGTCTCAGCAAGGGTTCTCCCCACACTGACGGAGGCAACCATGACGACGGTACGCGCAGCAATCACGCAGACGACCTGGACTGGCGACAAAGAGTCGATGCTCGACAAGCACGAGCAATTCGCTCGGGATGCCGCGGCGGCAGGTGCCGAGATCATCTGTTTTCAAGAGCTCTTTTACGGCCCGTATTTCGGTATTACGCAAGATAAGAAGTACTACCGATACGCCGAGCCGGCCGATGGGCCCATCGTGCAGCGGTTCGCCGCTCTTGCAAAAGAGCTGCACATGGTCATGATTTTGCCGATCTACGAAGAAGAGCAGACCGGCGTTTACTACAACACCGCGGTCGTCGTCGATGCCGACGGCACGATTCTCGGGTCGTACCGTAAGCACCACATTCCGCACGTGGAGAAGTTCTGGGAAAAGTTCTACTTTCGCCCTGGCAACATCGGGTACCCGGTCTTCGACACCGCCGTCGGCAAGGTGGGCGTCATTATTTGCTACGACCGCCACTTCCCCGAAGCGTGGCGCGAGCTCGGGTTGAACGGCGCACACCTCGCTTTCAACCCGAATGCTACAAAGCCCGGCCTCTCCAACCGCCTGTGGGAAGTGGAGCAGCCAGCGGCCGCTGTGGCGAACGGATATTTCGTTCTTGCCCCCAACCGCGTGGGCCGCGAAGACAACGAATACGGCGATGAGGCTGTGACTTTCTACGGCACGAGTCAGATTGTTGACCCGCGCGGCAACTATGTGGGCGACCTTGGCTCGGGCACCGACGAAGAGATCATCATCCGCGATCTCAACATGGACCTCGTTCAGGAGATGCGTGACGACTGGCAGTTCTACCGTGACCGCCGGCCGGACTCCTACGGCGAAATCACCGCACCGTAAGCCCCCAGAAAGCACCCAGAGGAGCAATCATGACTACGACCCTCATTACCGGCGGAACCGTTGTCTCGGCAACGGGACGTTCGCACGCCGATGTGCTGCTTGACGGAGACAAGATCGCGGCGGTGCTGCGCCCAGGTTCAGAACTGCTCGGCACCGACCTGCTGGCATCCGTTGATCGAGTGATCGATGCGAGCGGCAAGTACGTCATTCCCGGCGGCATCGATGCGCACACTCACATGCAGTTGCCATTTGGCGGGACCGCCGCAAGCGACACGTTCGAGACGGGCACGCGCGCAGCCGCGTGGGGCGGCACGACCACGATCGTCGACTTCGCTGTCCAGACCTACGGCGAGCGCGTCGAAGAGGGCCTCGCGAAATGGCATGAGCTCGCGGCGGGCAACTGCGCCATCGACTACGGCTTTCACCAGATCATCGGCGGCGTCGATGACAACTCGCTCGCAATGATGCCGAAGCTGATCGATGAGGGCATCACGAGCTTCAAAATGTTCATGGCCTATCCCGGTGTCTTCTACTCCGATGACGCGAAGATCCTGAAGGCCATGCAGGTCGCCGCCGACACCGGGCTTCTCACGATGATGCACGCCGAAAATGGTCCGGTCATCGACGTTTTGGCCGAACAACTGATCGCGGCGGGCAAGACCGACCCGTACAACCACGGACTCGCGCGCGTCTGGCAGGCCGAAGAAGAAGCAACTCATCGCGCGATCATGCTCGGCAACATCACCGGCGCCCCGCTCTACATCGTGCACGTGAGCGCAAGACAGGCCGTTGAGCAGTTGGCGCTCGCTCGAGACCGAGGGCAGAACGTCTTCGGCGAAACGTGCCCGCAGTACCTGTATTTGTCGCTCGAAGAGCAGCTGGGCGCGTCGAGCGAGGAATGGGGCTCGTTCGAGGGCGCGAAGTGGGTCTGTTCCACGCCGCTGCGCTCTCGTGCCGAGGGCCACCAAGACCACATGTGGCGAGCTCTTCGCACCAACGACCTACAAATGGTGTCGACCGACCACTGCCCGTTCTGCATGAAGGGGCAAAAAGAACTCGGTCTCGGAGACTTCCGAAAGATTCCGAACGGCATCGGTTCTGTCGAACACCGCCTCGACCTCATGTATCAAGGGGTCGTCACGGGCGAAATCACCCTCGAGCGCTGGGTCGAACTCACCTCGACCACGCCCGCGCGCATGTTCGGGATGTACGGCAAAAAGGGCGTTATCCAGCCCGGCGCCGATGGCGACGTCGTGATCTACGACCCCAACGGGCACACGTCGATCGGTTACGACAAGACGCACCACATGAACATGGATCACTCCGCCTGGGAGGGGTTCGAAATCGATGGACACGTCGACACCGTGATCTCCAAAGGCAAGGTCATCGTGGATAACAACGAGTACCTCGGCGCCAAGGGCGATGGCGCGTTCATCAAGCGCGGCCTCAGCCAGTACCTGATTTAAGGAACCCCATGGACTTCGGAGTCGTTCTTCAAACCAACCCGCCGGCAGCGCGGACAATCCAGCTCGCAACTCTCGCCGAAGCGCACGGTTTCAGTCACGTGTGGACCTTCGACTCGCACCTGTTGTGGGAAGAGCCCTACGTCATCCACTCCGCGATTCTCGCCGCCACTCGCCGCATCACCGTCGGCCCGTTCGTGACGAACCCGGCGACTCGCGATTGGACAGTGACGGCATCCGTTTTCGCCACGCTCAATGAGATGTATGGCAACCGCACGATCTGCGGAATCGGTCGGGGCGACTCTGCCGTGCGCGTGACGAACGGCAAGCCCGTCACGATGCGGGAGCTTCGCGAGTCGGTGCACGTCATTCGCGAACTCGGAAACTCGCGCGCCGTCGAATACAACGGTGCGACGGTGCAGTTTCCCTGGAGCCACGGCTCCGAACTCGACGTGTGGGTGGCGGCCTACGGCCCCATGGCGCTGAAACTCACCGGCGAAGTCGGTGACGGATTCATCTTGCAGCTTGCCGATCTCGACATCGCGGAGTGGATGATCAAGGTCGTGAAGGATGCCGCGGCCGCCGCCGGACGTGACCCCGAATCGATCGCGTTCTGCGTTGCCGCCCCGATGTACATCGGCAACGACCGGCAGCACATGCGGGACCAGTGCCGCTGGTTCGGTGGCATGGTGGGCAACCACGTCGCCGACATCGTGGCCAAATACGGCACCGACAGCGATGTTCCGCAGGCCCTCACCGACTACATCGCTGGGCGTCAGGGCTACGACTACAACAGCCACGGCAAAGCCGACAACGACCACGTCGATTTCGTACCCGACGACATCATCGACCGCTTCTGCCTGCTCGGCACCGCCGAAGAGCACATCGAAAAGCTCGAGAAGCTTCGCGCAATCGGTGTCACGCAGTTCGCCGGATACCTGCAGCACGACAACAAAGAAGAAACCATGCGCGTCTACGGTGAGACCGTCATTCCCGCCCTCGGTGAAAGCGTGACGGCTACGTCATGACATCGCGTTGGCGAGCAGTGGTGTGGGGCGCGCTCGGCGTCATCGCCGTCGTCGCGCTGTGGGAGCTGTACAAGTGGGCGGGTCCGGCCGATGGCGTCGTGATCGGCAGCGAGCGCGATGGGTTACGAATCCTGCCCCGAACGCATGACCGGGCGATGCCCCATGTGTGGGTCATGGTCGCTCGCCTGTTCGAAGCGACGAGCGGCGCTTCGACACCACCGCTCTGGCTGACTGTCGTCGGTGGCATGGTCACGACCCTCGGCATCGCGGCGGTCGGCTGGCTCATCGGTGTGGTGGTCGGGATGCTGTTCGCGCTTCTCATGCAGCGGTGGCGTCTTGCGGAGTGGGGGCTTCTGCCCTGGATCGTCGTCTCGCAAACAGTGCCGCTCATCGCTTTCGCGCCGCTCGTGTCGCGAATCGGCTCACAGATCGATCGAAACGTCATGCCATGGCCAGACTGGCTGTCGGTGGCGATCATCGCCTCGTACCTCGCGTTCTTCCCCGTTGCAGTCGGAGCCCTTCGAGGACTCAGCTCCCCGGATGCAATCCACAGCGACCTGATGCGAAGCTACGGCGCAAGCTACCTCCAGACGCTTCGCCAATTGCGGCTCCCGGCCGCCGTTCCCTATCTGTTGCCAGCCCTTCGGCTCGCCGCGGCAAACGCCGTTGTTGGCGCTGTCGTTGCCGAAGTGTCTATCGGCATGCGGGGCGGGCTCGGGCGCATGCTGCTGCAGATGGCCCAGTCTGCCTCTGCTGACCCGGCCCTCCCCTGGGCTCCAATATTTGGCGCCGTCGTGCTCGGGCTCGTGGCCGCGGGTTCGGTTGCGCTCCTTGGCGCCACCCTCACGAAATACCGCCGCGGAGAGGCCACAGCATGACCGATTCCCCCCAACCCAGCTCCACTCCCGCTGTTCACGCAAGCGGACTCGAGAGAGTATTCGGGGCAAAAGACAGTCCCGTGCACGCGCTGAGCGAGATCGACATGACGGTTGGTGCCGGCGAATTCGTCTCGCTCATCGGTCCGTCCGGATGCGGCAAGTCGACCCTCATGCGTTTGATCGCTGACCTCGATGCCCCCACTGCGGGAACCCTCGAAGTGTTCGGCAAGACCCCGAGCGGTGCCCGCATAGACCAGGACTACGGCATCGCTTTTCAGCAGGCGGGCCTTCTGCCCTGGCGAACAGTGCTGCAAAATATCGCGCTGCCGCTCGAACTGCATGGCGTTCCGGCAGCCGAGCGCCTCGCGCGAGCGAAAGACCTGGCCGAGATGGTGAGCCTCAGCGACTTCGGCGGGCGCTACCCGGATGAGCTTTCGGGCGGCATGCAGCAGCGAGTTGCCATCGCACGCGCGCTCGCGACGAAACCACGCCTGCTTTTGATGGACGAGCCGTTCGGCGCTCTCGATGAGATGACGCGTGAGCGGATGCAGACCGAACTCATCCGAATCGCGGCGGAGACCGGCGCCGCTGTCGTCTTTGTCACCCACTCCATTCCCGAAGCCGTCTATCTCTCCGATCGCGTCGTCGTGATGTCGCCGCGACCGGGGCGCATCACCGACGTCATCGATATTCCGTTCGGGCTCGACCGTGGCGAGGGGCTTCGCGAATCTCCCGCGTACTTCGAGCGAGTCACGGCCGTGCGCGAGGCACTCCACGGCGCTCCCACGGCGAGAGCGAACGAGCGATGACCTCCGCCATCGCTACCGAGCGTTTTGCCCGGGTGGCGGCCCCCGTCGTCGTCGGTATCGCCCTCCTTGCGACGTGGTGGGTGGCATCGGGTATTCCGCTCGGCCGCACTCAGCTGATTCCGAGTCCGGTTGAGGTGATCGCATCGTTCGTGGAGAACTTCGGAATCATCACCGAAGACGCGTTCGTCACCGGCGGCAACGCGCTCGTGGGTTTGATCGCTGGCACGGTGATCGCGGTCGCTCTCGCGGGGCTCGCTGTCTGGCTTCGGCCGATCGATCAGATGACGGCGCCCCTGGTTGCCGCCATCGCGGTCGTTCCCATTGTTGCGCTGACTCCCCTGCTCAACACGATGTTCGGAGCGTCCAGCCAGTTCGGTCGCCAGATCGTGGCGGGCGTTGCGGCTTTCGTTCCCGTCTTCATCAATGTGCTGCGAGGGCTTCGACAGGCGCGGCAGGTGGAGCGAGACCTCTTCACCGCATACGGGGCGTCTGGTGGGCAGCGG
The DNA here is from genome assembly GCF_011047135.1 of Microbacterium endophyticum. NCBI lineage: Bacteria > Bacillati > Actinomycetota > Actinomycetes > Micrococcales > Microbacteriaceae > Microbacterium > Microbacterium endophyticum. The sequence continues at coordinate 1,031,952 of NZ_CP049255.1, forward strand.
TTTCGAAAGCTCACTCTTCCCACAGCGATGCCGTATCTGTCCACCGGTATTCGCATTGCAAGTTCGCTCGCTGTCATCTCGGCACTGGTTGCTGAGTACTTCGGCGGCCCCGCCGATGGGTTAGGAACGGCGATAGCCACCTACTCCAAATCAGGAAACTCAGCGCTCGCTTTCGCCTATGTTGGCGCGTCGATCATCGTCGGCCTTCTCTTTTTCTTCCTCACGGTGCTGCTCGAGCAGCTCGTGGTGAAGCGAAAACCGCGCTGATCCCAGCGCACCACAGTCCCGCACCAACCTGCACCACCCGAAATCGAAAGGAACACCATGCGACACAGCACAAAACGCATCCTGACATTCGCATCGGCAGCCACCGTGGCAGCGCTCACGTTGACTGCCTGCTCGGGCATCACCTCTGACACGTCAAGCGACTCGGCATCGGGAGACTTCGAACCGATAACCGATATCAGCCTGCAACTGCAGTGGTTGCCGCAGGCGCAGTTCGCCGGATACTACGTGGCACAAGAGATGGGCTACTTCGAAGACGAGGGCTTCGACAACGTCGAAATCATTCCCTCGGGTGGCGACATCGTGCCGCAGGATGCTCTCGCCGCCGGCGACGTCGACTTCGCTATTGCGTGGGTACCGAAGGTGCTCGGCACAATCGAATCGAGCGGTGTGGAACTCACCGATATCGCGCAGGTTTATCAACTCTCTGGCACGACCCAGGTTTCGTGGGCAGATTCCGGCATCACGTCGGTAGCCGACTTCGAAGACAAACGAATCGGCTCGTGGGGCTTCGGTAACGAGTGGGAGATTTTCGCCGCGATGGCCGCGGACGACCTCGACGCCTCTTCGGTGTCGGTCACGACTCAGGACTTCTCGATGAACGCCCTACTTGATGGCGACGTCGATGCGGCACAGGCGATGACGTACAACGAACTGGCCATGGTGCTCGAAACGGTCAACCCCGACACCGGTGAGCTCTACACGATGGACGACCTCGATGTGATCTCGTACGAAGACACCGAGGGTGCAATGCTGCAGGATGCGATCTGGGCTGACACCGAGCGTCTCGCTGACGACCCCGCGTACGCCGATGCTTCAGTGCGCTTTTTGAAGGCCATCATCAAGGGCTGGGTATACGCACGTGACAACCCAGAGGATGCCGCTTCTCTCGTATGGGACGTTGCATCAAACGCTGAGCTTGCCTACCCCGTCGGCCCCACGCACCAGCTGTGGCAGATGAATGAGGTCAACAAGCTCATCTGGGACGGCGGCACGTTCGGCGAGATCGACCCGGACGCCTGGGACAAGACGATTGCGGGAGCACTTGCCGCTGTCAACCAAGATGACCAGCACCTCATCACGACAGACCCGCCGGAGTCGGTGTACTCCAGCGAGTACCTCGATGAAGCAATCGCTGCGTTGCAGGATGAAGGCGTCACGGTCGACGGTAGCTACACGCCGATCGACGTCACCCTCACCGAGGGCGGAAAATAAGCATCACCGCGTCAATGACCACCGCGTCAACCACCACCGCGTCCTGACGCAAAAGAATGTTGCCGGCCGGGCAGATTCCTGCTCGGCCGGCAACACTCACACACACAGATGCGAGGCATCCGCATGACCTTCGACAACTCTCTCGACGCTCGCACTCTCGCGCTCGACAGCGCACACGTCTTTCATTCGTGGTCGGCACAAGGGGCGCTCTCGCCGCTCGTCATCGCGGGCGGGCTGGGTTCCCGGGTGTGGGACCACGCCGGCACCACCTATCTGGATTTTTCGAGCCAGCTGGTGAACGTCAATATTGGGCATCAGCACCCCGCTGTCGTTGCCGCAATCACCGAGCAAGCAGGCCTCCTCAGCACGATCGGGCCGGCAACGGCCAACCTCACGCGCGGCGAAGCGGCGCGACGGATCGTGGAGCACGCGCCTGACGGTTTCGAGAAGGTCTTCTTCACCAACGGCGGGGCTGACGCCAACGAAAACGCGATCCGGCTCGCACGCCTGCACACGGGTCGCGACAAAATCGTGTCGACGTATCGCTCGTACCACGGCAACACCGGAGCGGCCATCGTCTCAACGGGCGACTGGCGGCGCATTCCGAACGAATACGCTCGCGGGCACGTTCACGTGTTCGGTCCCTACTTTTACCGCAGTGAGTTTTGGGCGACGACGCCCGAGCAAGAATCAGAGCGTGCCCTGCATCACCTGGAGCGCGTTATTCAAGCCGAGGGCCCGGGGTCAATTGCGGGAGTGCTGCTCGAGACGATTCCTGGCACCGCCGGAGTGCTCGTACCTCCCCCCGGATATCTGGCCGGGGTCCGCGCGATCTGCGACACATACGGGATCGTGCTCATCCTCGATGAGGTCATGGCGGGCTTCGGCCGCACGGGGCGCTGGTTTGCATTCGATGGATATGACGTCACGCCTGATCTCATCACTTTCGCCAAGGGCGTGAACTCCGGCTACGTACCCGTCGGTGGCGTGATCATCTCGGACGCGATCGCAAAGCAGTTCGACGATCAGGTGTTCCCCGGCGGGCTCACCTATTCGGGGCATCCGCTCGCTGCGGCATCCATCGTCGGAGCTCTCGACGCGATGGCCGCGGAGGGCGTCGTCGACAACGCGGCGCGAATCGGGCGCGACTTGTTGGCGCCCGCGCTCACCGAGCTCGCCGAAAAGCACGCGGTGATCGGCGACGTGCGCGGCGAGGGCGTCTTCTGGGCTCTCGAGCTCGTGGCCGACGCAGAAACTCGCGAACCGCTACCTGCCGCACAGATGGCAGCGCTCAAAAAGACGATGCTGCAGGCGGGGCTCTTGCCGTTCGTGCAAGACAACCGCATTCATGTTGTGCCGCCCTGCGTCGTCACCGACGACGAGGTCGCCGAAGCCATCGACATCTACGACCGGGCGCTCAGCTCGCTCGACTAGCTAGACAGCCGCGATCGGGCGGTTTTCGTAGAACGTCTGCAGCACGACAGTGGTGCGGGTATTGACGGATGCCGTAATCCTGATTTCGCGGATGAGGGCTTCAAGGTCGCGAGGAGTCGCAACGCGGACGAACAGCATGTAGCTGGCATTCCCCGCGATCGAGTGGCACGCCTCAATCGCGACGAGGTGTTCGAGAAGCTCGGGGGCATCGTCGGGCTGAGCCGGGTCGAGCGGGGTGATCTCCACGAACGCCGAGAGCGGCTTTCCGAGGGCTTCGGGGTTGAGGACCGCGCGATATCCGGCGATCACGCCACGGGTTTCGAGACGGCGGACGCGCGCTTGCACCGCCGACACCGAGAGCCCCACGCGTTCCGAGATGAGCGCGAGGGTGGCGTGTGCGTCTGCTGCGATCTCGCGCACGATCATGAGGTCGACGCTGTCCTCGACGCGACCTGTGGGAGCTGAACTGTCAGGGGCTGGCATGACGCGAGATTATCAACGAAAGACGCCCAAACCGGAACTTTTCCTGTTCATCGCTACCACGAGTCACGTTTTTCCTATACTGACGGCACCCCACGCCCACCTCCCCTGTCGCACCTCGGAGGCTCCCATGCCACTCAGCTCGGTTTCTGACACCTCTTCTTCACACGTCGACGCGGCGCACGCTGTGGAACACCAGCAGGGGTGGATCACTCTCAAGTCAGCCACGACCGCCCTGCAGGGGCTTCAAGCGCCGGACGGATCACTGGCCGCGGCGGCGAATATAGATTCAGCGCGCGCCCTCGTCGAGGTGATCACCACCTCGATCATCGAACTCGCACCCCGTTTTCCGCATGATGCCGAATATTTGACCGCACTGGTGAGCGACTTCACGCGCTGGCGCGACGCAGGATTCGGCGTGCCCGACTTTCTCGATTCGCTCGTCGCCTTTCGCCCGCAAGACACCCGCGTGCACGGTGCGCGTCACCTCGTGGTCTTCCCGATGTACACGCAGAACGGCTCACGAAACCGCTTCGTTGAGGCCCTCATCGTCGAAGCGATCTGGCCAGAGGTCATCGCGCAGCTTGAGACCGAGTACACCAACTCACTCTTCGTTTCGCTTCGCCTTATCGATTTCACACCCGGCTACGACACGAACTCGGCCGTGCTTTTTCCGGAAACCGTCGCGATGCGCGAAGTGCCGACGTTCACCTGGGGTGCGATCTTCCAGGATCGCGAAGCAGCGCGATACCGACGGGTTGTGGCCGCGGCAACCGAGATCACAAAGCTTCAGCTTCCCGACGCTGCCCGGCGCATGCTCGCCGACCAGCAACTGACCGAGCGCACCTTTGTCATGTGGGATCTCATCCACGACCGCACTCACATGCGCGGCGACCTTCCGTTTGATCCGTTCATGATCAAACAGCGGATGCCGTACTTTCTCTATGCCCTCGAAGAACTGCGCTGTGACCTGACGGCCTTCCGCGAGTGCGTGAAGATCGCGACAGGGCTCAGTGAGCGCGTCGCTGCGGGAGCAGAACTCGATGCCATCGAGACGGAACTGCTCGATCAGGCCCAGCTCGTGCAGTACGCCGTCGTGTTCGACCGCATCTTCCGCTTCGCGATCACCGGGTCGCGGGTGCGAAACTACGACGGGCTCGGCGGGCAGCTCCTTTTCACGTGGCTGCACAAGCAGGGTGTGCTGCACTGGACCGATACCGCGCTTCGCATCGAGTGGGATCGTGTCGCCGACACCGTCATCGCTCTCGCCGACGCGATCGACCGGCTCTATTGGGAATCGATCGACCGGCCAAAGAGCGCCCACTGGCTCGCGGCCTACGATCTCGTTGCTGGCGTACTGACCCCGCACCCCGCATCTGTCTGGGCGAAAGGGCTGCCCGAAGATGTGCTCGCGGGCCCACTTTCGGGATACACGGACGCCGTCCGCGACGACGAGTTTCCACTGTCGATGTTTTACGAGGCCCTCGAAAAGAAGATGCGCCAGGTGATTGCCTCAACCGCGGGTATTCGCGCAAACGACATAGCTGAGGCGGCATAGGCTGAATCTCGATGACGACTTTGCACGACGTGGCCGTACGCGGCTTTGCGTCCGATAACTACTCCGGTATTCACCCCGAAATTCTCACGGCGATCGCTGATGCCAACGGCGGGCACGAAAGCGCTTACGGCGCTGATACGTACACGGCTCGTCTGCAGCAGGTCTTCGCTTCGCACTTCGGTGACGCAGCTGCGGCTTTCCCGGTTTTCAATGGGACAGGAGCGAACGTCACAGCGCTGCAGTCGATGCTGCCGCGCTGGGGCGCTGTAATCGCGGCCATGTCGGCTCACATCAACGTCGACGAGGGCGGAGCGCCCGAAAAGATCGGCGGCGTGAAGATCCTCAACGTGCCGACCGACAACGGAAAGCTCACGCCCGAGCTCGTCGAACGCGAGGCCTGGGGGTGGGGTGATGAACACCGCGCCCAGCCGCTCGTCGTGTCGATCACGCAGTCGAGCGAGCTTGGAACCGTGTACACGCCGGATGAGATCGCGGCTCTCGCGTCGCACGCTCACGCACGCGGCATGCGCCTGCACGTCGACGGTGCTCGTATGTCGAATGCTGCAGCGGCACTCGACCTGCCGCTTCGCGCCTTCACGACCGACGTCGGCGTCGACGTCGTGAGCTTCGGCGGAACGAAGAATGGCGCCATGATCGGTGAAGCGATCGTGGTGTTGAACCCGGCGGCATCCGATGGTCTGACGTACCTGCGAAAGCTCAATATGCAGCTTTCGTCGAAGATGCGCTTCATCTCAGCCCAGTTGATCGCGCTGCTCGAGGGCGACCTCTGGCTGCGAAACGCGCAGCACTCGAACGCGATGGCGCAGCGACTGCGTCACGGCGTCGAAGCGGGCATCGCCGACGGTTCGATTCGTGGCGTTGCTTTTACGCAGCCGACCGAAGCCAATGGGCTGTTCGCAACTCTCCCCGCGGGAGTTGCCGAGCGTTTGCGTACCGGCTTTCGTTTCTACGATTGGGATGCCGCGCGCGGCGAAGTGCGGTGGATGTGCTCGTTCGATACGTCTGAAGAAGACGTCGACGCTTTTGTTGCGGCGATCGCCCGGGAGACGTCAGTCTGACCTCAGCTGTCTGAGCTCTCTTTCGCTTGCGCGACGGCTGCGTCGAGCGCTCGCTGCCACGGCTCCCAGTCAGGGTCGTGCGCTGGCCACACTTCGGTGGCGTGATGAGCATCGAGCGCTGCGAGCCGCTCGATCGCGCGGACGGCAAGAGCGTCGCCATCCGCGCCGACTGTCGCCCCGGTAGGCAGAATGCTGTCGATGTTGATGCGGAGATCGGCGGCGTCTCCTGCCAGCACGACAGTGCGATCTGGCAGCGTCACAGCAAACGACTGATGGCCGGGCGTGTGCCCGGCGGTATCGAGAGCAGCGAGCCCAGGTGCGAGCTCGACGTCACCGTCGAGCACGATGACGTCGAGGCCTGGCCGCACGACGTCGTCGACGAACAAGAAGTCCATGCGGGGGTCGGTCGTCGTGACAACGTGTTGCCACTCCCGCCGCTGCATGATGAGCGGTTGGTGCGGTGCCAGCATTCGGGCGGCACCCGTGTGGTCGAAGTGCGCGTGGGTGAGCAGTGCCGCGGCGAGCGCTGACCATTCGAGCCCGGCAGCGGCGACCTGGTCAACCAACGGGTCACCGGCTGGCACAACCGCTGTGTAGTTTTCGTAGTCGAAGCTTGCGATGCGACGCTCACGGTCGCGAATGCGCGCTGGGTCAAAACCGCCGTCGATCAATACCCAGCCCTCGTCGAAGACGACGGCGACCGCGGTGACGGGCTCGAGAAGGTGGCGGAATCGGCTGCCGCCGGCCACCGAGATGGCCTCGGCAATCACCTCGAACCCGACAACGAACGGCACGATGCGCTGCGGTGCGCCATTCACAGCAAGCCTGTCGCCCTCGCGCCAACTGCGCGGCTCGGGAAAGCTCATGACGCGAGGGACTGTCGGTAGGCGCGCCATCCGCCGTGAGCGGTGATGTCCTCGGCGCCCTGCAGTGCGACGGTCTCGCACATGAAGCCCGACACGGTGTGGCCGTCATCGAGGACTGTGGAGCCGATCCCCATGGGGGCCGGAAGTGACGCGACGAAACGCCCGAAGCCTGCCGCAGGCAGGCGCCATACTTCACCGGCGATAGCGGCGCCGCCCTCAGCAACCCGCGCGAGCCCCGGCTTCGGCGGAGTTGTCGCGAGTGCATAGAGCCGATAGTCGGGAGCGGTCTTGACCTCGGCCATGAAGCTGCCGCCGGCAGCGATCAGCTGGTGGTTGAGCGGCTGACCCCGAAGGTGCGCGCCGACGACGAGCAGATCGACGTCGGGCGCGATGATGCGCTCGGCCAACTGTGCGAGGGTGCGGTCAGCGAACGGGGCTCCCGTGAGCATCACGCCGAACGGCAGACCGCCGACGACTCCAGCGGGCACCGCGAGCGCGCTCCGATCCAGCAGATTGGCGAAGTTCGTATACTTGCCCATCTTGCTGTTGGCACCGATCGGATCGGCCGCGACCTCGTCGAGCGTCGGATGCCACGTGGTCGTAGGAGTCAGCAGTGCAACTGTGCCTTCCAACCGCCGGAGGCCCTCAAGGCCCAGGCGTTCGAGGCGCTCACGATCACGGAAATACTCGGATGCCTTCGCCTCGGCGCCGCCGAGAACGATCTGGGCGACAGTTGAGTCGATGTCGGTGCCGATGAGGTCGCGGTGCGTGTCGATGAAGTCGCCGACAGCCGCCGTTCGCTCCGCGACGAATGCGCCACCGTAGAGCAGGGACGCAGCTTCAAGGAGCGGCGCAATGTCGACCTCGACGATCTGTACCCCGCTCGCTGCGAGCGATGCGACAACGCGAGCGAAGGCATCCGCCCATCCTTCGGCGAGACCTTCGAGGTGCTCGGGCGTGGGGATCGCAACCACGGGAGCGGCATCGAGCGGAGCAGCAGGCTGGTCGATGCGTCCGAGCGGGTCGACACCGTCGGGGCCGCCCATGACTTCGGCGGCCTGCCGGGCAAGGCGCAGCTCGCGAGCGAACACAGTCACGCAATCCAACGTGCGGCATGCCGGCACGACTCCCGTGGTGGGAACGAGACCCACTGTCGGCTTCACTCCGACGATGCCGCAGAGAGCGGCTGGCACGCGCCCGGAGCCCGCGGTGTCGGTGCCGAGGGCGATATCGACGATGCCGAGGGCCGTTGCCACGGCCGATCCAGAGCTTGAGCCACCCGAAATTCGCGTGGGGTCCCACGCGCCGCGAACGGCGCCGAAGGGGCTCCGCGTGCCGACGAGGCCCGTTGCGAACTGGTCGAGGTTGGTTTTGCCGATGACGATGACGCCCGCTTTTCGCAGCCGCGCAACGGCCGGGGCATCTTCCACGGGGTTGTACGAGTAGGCGCGGGATCCAGCGGTCGTTGGTACACCCGCGACATCGATGTTGTCTTTCACCGCGGCGACGACCCCATAAAGCGGGAGGTGCTCTCCTGCAGCAACGCGCGCATCGAGCGCTTCGGCTTCAGCACGCACCTCGGCTTCGTCACGCACGGTGATCCACACTTCGGGGCGATCGACCGCCCGCATCCGTTCGTACGCGTCTGCGACGCGAGTAAGCGCGCTCACTGTGCTTGCAAAAAACACCGTGCTTGTAGAAATCACCGTGCTTGTAGAAATCACCGTGCTTGTAGAAATCACTGTGCTCTGAGAAATCACTGTGCTCCTCCGATGACGGCAAGTACTTGGCCGGCGGAAACCTGCTCACCCGATCGCACGTATACCGCTGTGACCGGTCCGGATGCTGGTGCGCTCACTGTTGTCTCCATCTTCATTGCCTCGAGGACGATCACTCCGTCACCAGCAGTGACCTGAGCGCCTTCTTGTTGGTCGACTTTCCATACGGTTGCGGCGAATGGCGCAGTGACGGCAGTCGCCCCGGGCGGCACCACGATCGTATCGACGGATGCCGCGGCAACGGGTTCGTCGTTCGTTCGATCGAACTCGCCCGCGGCCCGCCACCGCTCGCGTTCTTCATCGAATGCCGTGCGCTGGCGCTCCCGGAACTTTTCGATGTCGGTTGAATTGGCAGCGAGGAATTTTTCGTAATCGCCGAGAGCGAAAGTACCCTCGCGCGTTTCGAAGTTCGCACGCCCCGCGTCGGTATCGGCGCGGAGGTCAAGCAGCTCTTCGGCCGAGACCGGATACCAATTGATGCGGTCGAAAAACCGCAACGCCCACGGGTTCTCGGCAAACATTCCACCCTGTCGAAAACGGTTCCAGATTTGCACCGTGCGGCCAACGAATTGGTAGCCGCCGGGGCCTTCCATGCCGTAAATGCACATGTAGGCGCCGCCGATGCCGACGGAGTTCTCGGCCGTCCACGTGCGTGCCGGGTTGTATTTCGTGGTGACCAGCCGGTGCCGTGGGTCAAGAGGCGTCGCAACAGGAGCCCCCAGGTAAACGTCGCCGAGGCCCAGCACGAGGTACTCGGCGTCGAACACTGTGCGCTGCACGTCTTCGACGGTGTCGAGCCCGTTGATGCGGCGAATGAACTCGATGTTCCACGGCGTCCAGGGGGCATCGTTTCGAACGCCCGCCATGTACCGTTCGATCGCAAGACGCGTGGCCGGGTCATCCCACGACAACGGCAGATTGACGGTACGCGAAGGCACGACGAGCTCGCTCGTCGGAGGCAGGTCCTCTTCGATTTCGCGCAGCATCCCGACGAGTTGAGATGCCCGCAGCTGATGTGCGTCGGTGTGGATCTGCAACGACCGGATGCCCGGGGTCACGTCCACGATGCCGCCCGGCGCCACCTCGGCAAGGCGTGTTTGCAGGGCATGCACCCGCATGCGGAGCCCGAGATCGAGCACGTTGTCGCCGTATTCCACGAGCAGGTTGTCGTCGCCATCGCGGCGATACGTCACATCCGGACGCAGTACGCGGTCGCCCTCGGTGATCGCTTCGATGCGGCCCATGACGCCGTCGTCTCCGTCGCCACCGATGAGCGACGGGCCAGTGAGCGAACGCTCGGCGTCGAGAGACGCGGCATCCGCTTCGCGCACCGGCACGAACCGCACGGTGTCGCCGGGGCGGAGCTGGCCGACTTTCCAGAGCTCGCCGCTTGCGACGACGGCGGGGCAGACAAAACCACCGAGGCTCGGCCCGTCGGGGCCGAGGATGATCGGGGTGTCGCCCGTGAAGTCGAGCGCGCCGACGGCGTAGGGGGTGTCGTGGATGTTGGAGGGGTGAAGGCCGGCTTCTCCCCCATCGACGCGGGCCCACTGCGGCCGGGGACCGGTCAGGCGCACACCGGTGCGCGCGGAATTGATCTGCACCCCGTAGTCGGTGGCGTAGAGCGTGTCGATGTCTTCGCGAGTGAAGAACTCGGGGGCGGCGTGCGGCCCCTCGGTGACGCCGATTCGCCATGTCGTGGTGAAGTGCGGTCGGTCGGCGATGGGTGTAGCCGCGGGCGCCGCGAGGTCGGCATTCGAACGTACGCGCAAGACGTCGCCGGCGACGAGCGCCCGTCCGCCATGGCCGCCGAAACCGCCGAGGGTGAAAGTCGATGCGCTCCCGAGGTAGCTCGGCACGTCGATTCCGCCGCGGACGGCGAGCGCGAGGCGAATTCCGGGTCCGGGTGCCTGGCCGATCGCGAGCATGCCCCCGGCCGGGATCTCGATCGGCTCCCAGAGCGCGACCGGAGCGCCGTCAAGAGTGACAGGCGCTTCGGCCCCTGCCACACAGACAACCGCCGCCGTACTGAACCGCAGTGTCGGGCCCTGCAGCGTGATTTCAAGGCCGGGTGCATCGTCGAGGTTTCCGACCGCGCGGTTCGCCTCGCGAAATGACAGTGCGTCCATTGGCCCCGAGGGCGGCACCCCGACGTCCCAGTAGCCGAGGCGGCCCGGCAGGTCTTGCACCGTTGTCATGATTCCGGGGGCGAGCACGTCGACGCGGTCATCGGGGTCGTGCACGTCGGCGAGCATCGTGGTGTCGTGCGTCATGGCGCGAACCCGAGGATCGATGCTCAGCTCGCGTAGCAACCCGAGGCCTGTCGCGATGCCATCGATCCGGCTTGCCGAAATCGCCTCGTGCATGAGGTCGAAGGCGGCGTCTCGATCGGGTGCGAACGTGATCACTTTGGCCAACAGCGGATCGTACGATGCGGTCACCTCGGTGCCGTTTTCGATCCACCCATCGATCCGCACGCCCGGCATAGGGTCACTGTTTTCGCCCGGAAACCGCACCGCGGTGATGAGGCCGGTTGACGGCGTGTGCCCGCGGTCGGGGTCTTCCGCGTAGATGCGGGCCTCGACCGCGTGGCCGTTCGGCGAGAGCGTCGTCGAGAACAGGTGCGACGGGATCGCTTCGGCGCCCTCGCGTGCGAGCGTCACCATGAGCGCGACCAAATCGATACCGAACACTGCCTCGGTAACCGGGTGCTCCACCTGGAGGCGCGTATTGACCTCGAGGAAGAAGGCCTGCTCCGACGACGGGTCGTAGACGAACTCGACGGTTCCGGCCGAGCGGTAGTTGATCGATTCGGCGAGTCGCCGCGCCGCGGCGTGGATGTGACGGCGCACCTCGTCGGGAAGGTGCGGCGCCGGTGCTTCTTCCATGACCTTCTGATTACGTCGCTGCAGGGTGCAGTCGCGGTCGCCGAACACAGCGATCCGGCCTTCGCCGTCACCGAAGATCTGCACTTCGATGTGGCGGGCGGGGCGCACGAGCTTTTCGAGGAAGATTCCGGCGGCGCCGAAACTCGCCGCCGCTTGGCGCGACACGGTGTCGAATGCTGAACGGAGAGCTGCGGCATCCGCGCACACCTGCATTCCGATTCCGCCACCGCCGCCGGTCGCTTTCAGCATCACGGGGTAGCCGATGCGCGATGCCTCGCGCTCGGCGTGCGCGACGTCATCGAGAACTCCGGAGCCGGGAAGAAGGGGAACACCGGCGGCTTCGGCGAGCTCTCGCGCGGTGTGCTTGAGGCCGAACGTTTCGATCTGTTCGGGGGTTGGGCCAAGCCACTTGAGTCCCGCAGCGGCGACGGCTCGGGCAGCCGGTGCGCTTTCAGCGAGAAACCCGTAGCCGGGGTGGATGGCGCCGGCGCCGGTTTTTTGAGCGGCCGCGATGATCGCATCGATCAGCAGATACGACTCGGATGCCGCCGGCGGCCCAATCCGCACGGCCTCATCGGCTTCGCGTACATGGGGCGCTGCGCGATCGGCGTCGGAATAGACCGCGATCGCGCGGAGTCCCTGCGCCTGGACAGAACGAATGATGCGGCGGGCGATTTCGCCGCGGTTGGCGACGAGAACAGTATCGAATCCGGTCATGGTCGAGTCACAATCATCCGGAGCGGCGTGCAGTTGAAGTCGTTGCACGGGTTGTTCATCTGCGGGCAGTTGGAGACGATCACGAGTACATCGCGCTCGGCGCGGATCGCCACCCGCTTACCCGGAGCCGACATGCCATCGACGATGCCGAGGCTGCCGTCGGGCTCGACCGGCACGTTCATGAACCAGTTGATGTTCGAGACGAGGTCGCGTGCGCCGAGGCCGTAGCGTGCTGCTTCGGCGAGGAAGTTTTCGCGGCATCCGTGCTGATACAGCGTGTGGTGTCCGTAGCGGAGCGTGTTCGACTCTTTGCTGCACGCGCCACCGATCGTGTCTTGCCGGTCGATCTCGTTGTCGACCACCGTCATGAGGGGCGTGCCCTGGTTGCTCCGCAAAACCGAGCCGGTACGAAGGTAGGCGTTCCCCTGCCACGCGAGAGTGTCAGATGCGCTGTAGCGCACATCGGTGTCGTGTGCGTCGTAGATGAGACAGTCGGCGGACTGGTTGCCGCCGACATCGACGATCGTCAAGGCGTCGCCGGCGCGAACGATTCCCGACCACGGTGCGCGGGGTTCGACCCGCTCATCGAGCACGATAGTGCCCCCGACGAGCGGCTCACTCCAGTCGAGCGGGCTGCCCTCGGCGTAAACCGGGCGCGGGGGAACAGTTGTTGAGATGGTCATTGTGCTTTCCTCAAATCCCGGCGAGTTCGGCGTACGTGATCGTGTTGCGGTAGGCACGTTCGCGTTCGGGGGATGCCGTGAACGCGGCGTCTCCGGGAGCTGTCGGTGTTCCGCGCCACGCTGTGATCTGCAGCGGCCCCACGATGTAGTCGCCACGCGGGTCACGCGGATGCGGCACGTTGGCGAGCAGCAGGATGAGCGGCAACTCAGCCACGAGCTCGACAGTGTGGCCGGCTCCCGCTGAGCCCCGCCACTGCAGCGAACCGTCATCGTCAACATGGACGCCCTGAAAGAACGACACCGATGGCGGAATGTCGCGCGAAGTCAGGCCGTGCTTTGAAGCGGCGAGCGCGAGGAGCGACTGGCCCGACGGAGACGAACCTTCGGGCGCGGCATCGCCGTATTTCTCGATGTTCCAGGCGTCACTCGTCGTGCCGCAAAAGGCATCGTGTTGAGTCGAGGTGTCGGCCACGATCGTTGCGAGCACACGCCCATCACCCGAGAGCAGCGGGTGGTTCACGCCGAGATAGGCCTGCCACGGGATCTTTTGAGTGTCGGCGACGTTCAGCCGTTCGCCGGTCTCGACAGCGTTCAGGGCAACCAGGTGCGCGCAGGCATCGCCCGACGGATCGTGCAGACGAACACGGGTTCCGCGCGCGACGCGGAGGTGGGTGTACCCGCCCGGCGCGACGGTCTCGGCCCAGAGCAGCGCATCGGAGCCGACATCGCTCGGCGCGAATGGGGCGCGGCTTGGGGGAAGATACGGCATCCATTCCGACTGCGTCGCGCGGGAACGCGCGTTTTCGCGGGCCGTGGCCACATTTTGGAGAGCTGATTCAGTTCGCGTCGACATAGGAATTCCTTACGTGCTGGCGGTCGAGAAGTCGTCGCGGCTCGTCGATCCACATCTCATCGATGCGGGCGCCAGCGATGCCGCGTCGGTGAAGTTCGGGCACGATCTCGGCGGCAAGGTACCCGTAGCCGCGTCCGCCGAAAACAGCGAGCTGCGTTTTCGTCCAGATGGATTGCCCGAGTACGTGCCGCGAATGGGAATGCGTCATAACGAAGTCGACGAAGAAGTCGAGCCGGTCGGCATCCTGCGGGTTGTCGATTCGGCCTTCGTGCACAGCTTCGGTTCCAAAACACATTTCGAGCACGGCGCCCGCATCAGCGAGGTCGTCCCAATAGCTGGCGTCCATGTACTCATCTGCGTTTGTGAAGACGACGCGGTCGGCCGGAAGACCCTCGGTGGTCACCACTGCCAGCACATCGAGTCCACGGCGAGCTGTCTCTTCTAGCCGCACGGTGACGGCAGCGCCGGCCGACAGTGCCGCCCGTGCCGCGGCGCGCAGCATTGCCTGCTCGCGCGGTGGAAAGTCGGCGGTGGTGCCCATGATTCCGAGAATGCCGGCGCGAAAGGTGGTGCCAGGGATCGCGACGGTGAGTGCGTCGGAAAGGTGCTGTCGTAGCTCCGATTCGGACATGCGCGCGATCCAGCTCGGCAGCGTGCGAGGAATGTATGCGCCGTACGCGCTGACGACAGCCACTCCAGAAGCACGCGAAATGTCGGGCAGGTGTGTGTGGTGCGGCCCAAGTCCCCATGAGGATGCCTCGACAACGCCGTGTTGACCGGCGCGAGCTGTCGCTCCGAGCTCGCGCGCGATGAGAGCCGGGTCGTCGAGTCGGAGGTTGTCGGCGGAGGCGAGCATATTGCGGCGCAGGTACCGGATGTTTCGTGCGGTGACTCTGTCGAGTTCAGGAGCCGGCTCCGTGCCGGGTCGAGCGAGTCGCGACGAGTCACTCACAAGGTGATCGTGCATGGAGGTCGGCCCCCACGTGCTGGCGGGCACGGGACCGAGGACCGTTTCGATCACGGCGCCTCCCTCTTCGTCGCTTGCGGATCCACAATAGCCGACTTAGGATCCAATCATGACGCAGACTCTTCGCCCGCTCGACATCGACGCCACAACTCTTGATGCCAAGCCCTTGGCCCCGCCGAGCGCTGAGCCTCTTTCCGGCGCGATCGAGGTGCGTTCACGAGTTGAGTTCACTAATGAGGAACGCACCGTCATCTCGGGAGTGTGGGAAAGCGACCTCGGCACGTCACGCTGGGAGTTCCTTACGCGAGGCGAGATCATTCACATAGTCTCAGGCGCGATGACTGTACAGCGCGATGGCGAAGAGCCAGTTGAGCTCACCGCCGGGAGCGCCGCGTTCTTCCCGATCGGCTGGACGGGTATCTGGACCGTCACCGAGGTCGTTCGCAAGTTTTACGTCGTCTACAAGTAGGCCGACATGAATACGCAACGTCTACAGCTGGGCACTTTCGGCACCAACCTTGCCCCGGGCATTACCTTTACGACGATCCCGGGCGCACTCACCACGGAATGGTCGCGCGTGAAAGACCTCGCGCTTCGCGCCGAAGCCATGGACTTCGAAGCGATTGTGCCGATCTCTCGCTGGAAGGGCTACGGCGGCGAGCACAATCCGCATTCCGATGCCTACGAGACGCTGACGTGGGCGGCAGCGGTGGGAGCAGTGACCACGAGCGCGCGCATATTCGCGACGGTGTCGATGCCGGTTGTGCACCCTGTCATCGCCGCGAAGCAGATGGCCACAATCGACCACGTCACTGGCGGGCGGAGCGGCATCAATGTGCTCGCAGGCTGGTTCCGACCCGAAATGGGGATGTTCGGCACCGACCTACTCCCGCACGACCGCCGCTACGACATGGCCGACGAGTGGCTCGCTGTGGTGAAGCAGGCGTGGAGCGACCCCGAAGAGTTCGACATGCACGGCGAGTTTTTCGATCTCAGTGGTGTCTTCTCCATGCCAAAACCTCTCTCTGAGCGCCCCCGCATCATGAATGCGGCGATGTCTGGACGCGGTCTCGAGTTCGCGCTGCAGAATGCCGATCAGATTTACATCAAGCTCAACGACGATCGGGATGCCGCGGCCGCACAGGTTGCCGACATCAAGCGTCAAGCGCGGGAGAAATATGACCGCGACATCGAAGTCTGGACGTTCGGTTACGTCGTCGATGCCGACACCGAAAGTGCGGCGCGGGATTTCTTGCAGGACTACGCCGGAACCCACGGCATGCACGATGCCGCGGTCAACGCCCTGAAGATCATGGGTGTCGAGGCTGAGGTCGCCGGAGACAACACGACGGCCGCGCGACGGTTCAACTGGGTCGCGGGCGACGGCGGAGTGCCGTTCGTCGGAACACCCGCACAGGTTGCTGACGGGCTCGAGTGGGTCAGCGATACCGGCGTTGACGGGTGCCTTCTCGGCTGGCCGCTCTGGGAAGAAGGAATGACTCGCTTCTCAGAGCGAGTTCTACCGCTGCTTGTGGATCGCGGCATCCGCGTTTCGCACTAGCCCCAAGACCGCCCTCCCGAGAACTACCCCCGGGGTTTTCGGGAGGGCGCTCCACGCCCGCGCGGCAGCAACGCGGCCCGTGGTCGAACTACGAACGATTGGTGCGGCTCAGTAGGCGCCACGTCGTCGGGAGAAGTGCGGCCATCGCCGCGATTTTGAGGGCATCGCCGATAAGAAACGGAATGACCCCGTAGGCGAGGGCGGTTGCGAAGTCGACGCCCAAGAACACGGCGAGCCAGGGCACACCGAATGCGTAGATCGTCAACGAGCCGAGAGCGGCAAGACCAAGGGTTGCCCAAACGTTTCGATCAGCCTTGCGGCGCGCAAGGGTGCCGACAACAAGGGTGGCCAGCACATACCCGATGATGTAGCCGAACGATGCGAAGGCCCATCCCGAGCGTCCGTCGCCGAAGATCGGTGCCCCGGCGACGCCGAGAAGTAGGTACAACCCAGCGCTACTTACTCCGCGAGCCGGGCCGAGCGCAGCGCCGGTAAGAAGAACGGCAAACGTCGCGAGCGATATCGGCACCGGGGTGAATGGCAGCGGAATGGCGATGAAACCTGACAGGGCGATGAAGAATGTGCCGCTCAGAACTAGCGCGACATCTCTGACTCGGGCACCCGGAATGAGGTCTGCGAGCACCCGGGTGTGCCGTGGAGAAAAAGTTGCTGTCGTCATTGCTGGGCCTTTCACGAAATCATCGCCACCTGAACAGTGTTCACCTTAACAGCGTTCAGTAGAGTGGGTAGATGAAAGATCCGGACTCCAAAACAAAGATTCGGCGACACTCCCAGGCGGATATTGTGGGAGCCGCCCTCTCGTTGCTCGACGACCAGGGGTTGCCGAACCTCTCCATGCGAGCGATCGCGGACAGTATTGGAGTCCAAGTCAGCGCGCTGTATTGGCACTTTCCGAACAAGCAGACGCTCCTCGCCCGTGTCAGTGAACGGCTGCTTGGAAACTCAACAATCGATAGCGATGCTGATGGTGACATCGAGTCAATCGCCGTGGACTTCCACGAGCGCCTGCTTGCCTATCGGGATGCCGCCGAGCTCGTGTCGAGCTCCCTCGCCCTAGGGCTGATCACGCTTCCGGCACGCCCGCTGATCCACGATGCCGCGGTGCGCGCGGGCCTCGATGACCGGGGAGCAACGATCGCTGCCGACACGATCGTTCACTTCGTCATTGGGTTCACTTTTCACGAGCAGCAGCGAATGAACGCCGATTCTGCGGGAGTCGTGATCCACGAGGCTGCGACCATGACAGTCGCAGACATCGGGGCAGAGGCCGATGACTTTCGGTCGGGCCTAAGACTTATCACGGCGGGGATTCACGCCACGGTAAAATTCCTCTGAGCTGCGATCTGCGCAACATAGGAGCCGCCGAATGACGATCTGGATCTGCGCGACCTGCGCCATTGAGCATTCTGACTCAGATACCCCGCCCTCGCGCTGCGAAATTTGCTCAGACGACCGCCAATTCGTTCCGGAAGATGGGCAGAAGTGGACGACCCGCGAGCGACTGGCCGACGCGGGTTATCGCGTGGTTGTCGTCGAGGTAGAGCCCGGGCTGCACGGAATCACGACAGAACCCGAGCTTGGTATCGGCCAGCGGGGTTTTCTCGTTCAGACGCCAGTCGGCAATCTCCTTTTTGAACCCCCGGGCTTCATCGACGAAGCCTCTGTCGACGCGATACGCCGCCTCGGAGGCGTCGCGGTGATTGCATCCAGCCACCCGCATCTCACTGGGGCATCGATCCAGTGGAGTCACGCGTTTGACCGCGTGCCGGTCTTCGTCTCCCAGAAAGACGAAGCGTGGATCAGAAGGCCGGACTCCGTCATAGAGCTGTGGAACGACAGGGTCGAACTACTTCCGGGCATCTCGATGATCGAGTGTGGCGGCCACTTCGCAGGCAGCAGTGTCGTGCACTGGCCGGCCGGCGCCGAAGGGCGCGGAGTTCTCTTGACGGGAGACACGATCGCGATTGGCGCCGACCGCGTCTCTGTCAACGTGATGCGAAGCTTCGTCAATCGCATCCCTCTGCCAGAGCGCGCAGTGCGCCGCATCATGGATACCACGCTCGCATTGAACTTCGACCGCCTGTATAGCGCGTTCGGGGTCGTAACTGGGCAGGCTCACGACATCACGGAACGTTCCCTGCGTCGATACATCAGCTGGCTGCGCGACGAGATCCCTGAGTAGTCCCCGGATCCCACTCCCGAATCCCGGATCCCACTCCCGGGCCCCACTCAGAGATTGCGACGCGCACGCAGCGGAGAACGCACGCTTCATCGACGAATGAGGTGGGGCTCGCCAGGTGGGTGAGGATCGGGTTCAAATGCGACGCCGAGTGGTTTATCCGTGTAGTTGCGCCCGGTCGGTGATGTCCATTCCAGAACACCATCCCCAAGTTGTTTCACCGTCCACCGGCTCGCGTGTTTCAAGCTGTGATGTCTTCGACACAGATGCGCGAGATTGTGCTGATGTGTCGGCCCGCCGAACGCGGCGTCGATCGTGTGGTCGATATCGCACCGGTGGGCGGGCATGCGACATCCGATGAATCTGCAGTGTTGATCTCGCGCCCTGAGTTGCCGTTTGAGTTGATCACTGGGCCGGTACCGATCAACAGCCACCACCGTTCCCGTCACAGGCCGGGTGAACACCCGATCCCACCCCGGTGCGGTGCCTGCGAGGCGCCGTGCGCTCTCGGGATCAACGAGGCTGAGCCCCGACAGATCCGCGGGGGTCGACGCCGTGCCCGCGAGCGTGGTTGCGGGAACCGTGACCTGCACAATCGCCCGGATCGCACCCAGCCCACCGCAATCGTCACCCGCGAGCGGGTCGAGACTCGGAACCGAGGTCAACAACATGTCGGAGAACAGATCGGCACGGATCTGATCCGTCGTCCGCCGATCATCTACGGGTTCATCTTCTGCGTGAAGCTTCGTACCGTAATCCGACCGGCCGCTCTGGAAATCCTTCAACGCCCGTGCCTGCTGCGTGAGCCGGTTGAAGATCCCATGTGCTTGCACCGATGGCAACACGGCGTTGATCGAACTCATCCCATCCGCAAGATCAAACAGTCGCACCGTCCGCGTCGCGTTCGCGTCTTCAAAACGCTCTTCCAGAGTCCGCGGCTGCGCTTTCTCAGCCAACGCGGCAGCAAACCCTCGCAACCTGCCCGGTGTCTCGGCTTCAGCGACCGCCACTACTTCGTGGTCGTACCGGGCTTTGGCTGCGGCATCCGTGAGGTTCACGCCTGCCCGCAATATCTCTTGCACATGCCGTTCCGAGATGCGACCGGCACTCCACGACGCAAACGTCTCCGGATACGACCCGGTGACTTCGATCGCATCATCGATCCGTATTTGCGCGGTGCGGTCCGACAACCGCAACGCCGCCCCAACTTCTGCCGCGACGGCCCGCATCGGAATCTCTCGATCACGTGAGTCTCGCGATGTCATCCGCCGCATCTGGTCGAGCGCAATGCGTCCCATGTTCGCGAGAACCTCAGCCCGCGCCGCGTGCATCTGAGCGATCTGTTCATCGAACGAAATCAACGTCGCCACAGACTCAGACAGCTCGTGCGCTTCTGCTTCTTGTTGCTCGGTTTCGTTCTCTGACATGACACAAGTATCGAACATACCTCCGACATTGACCCCGCCGAATCAGCCCGAAAAGCCCCGATGTGGATAACTTTCTTGAAAAACTTTTGGGGAGAAGAAGAAGCACGACACAACCCCGGCCGCGCGGCCCAGCACCCGTCAGCGGAGGCGAAGCAGACGCGCCGCGTTCTCCCCCAGAATCAGGTCGCACTCTTCCGGCGAGAGCCCCGGAAGCTCCTGCACGATTCGAGCCGTCTCGCCCGGTGCGTACCAGGGAAAGTCGGAGCCGAGCGTAATGCGCTCCACGCCAATGGCCCGGATGAGACCAACCACATCCGCAGCCTTCGGGGCCAGCGGTGCGCCCATCCAGTTGACGACCTCAGAGAGGTCGAACATGAGGTGCGGGCTTGCCTCGGCGAGCGCCGGCACGTCCCGCCACGATGCCCCACCGAGGTGAGCCAGAATCAGCGGCAGCCGGGGTCGGTCTGCCGCAAGCCTCACGAATTCACGCGGCTCAGACCACCCAAACCCGCGCCGATCGGGGCCGGTGTGAAACACGATCGGCGCCTGCGCTTGCTCGCACGCGTTGTAGACGCCCGCAAGTCCCGGGTCATCAGGGAAGGTACGAATGGCAATCGGATGCAGTTTGACCCCCCGCGCACCCCAGTCGCCGAACGCCTCACTCAGGTGGTCTTCGGACTGCTGAGAAGTCATGACTGCAGGGTTCGATGTGATGAAAGGCAACAGTTGCGAATGCGCTGCACCCTGATCGCACAACCACCGGTTGTACGCGATGAGGTCATCGCTCAGGTGCGCGTAGTCGGGGGCACCCGGCCAGTGACGTGCGTCTTCGGGTGGATGCGGGAGCTCTGGCAGCTCGAAGCTGCCGAGAAGAGCCGCGTAGTCGAAGCCTGCCGAGTCGAGAGCGGCCAGCGCATCATCGACGGTTCCGGCGACACCCGCGAACGCAACATCGTCTTTGTCGCCGTACTCGTCGATCGGGTAAGTATTGATGTCGTAGAGACCCTCGGAGGCATCCGCGTAGGCGTGCAGGTGCGTGTCGACGCGAATCGGCTTACTCATCGTCGACGCTCGTCTTGGTTTCAACGACGGTCACCATCTCGAAGACGTTACCGCCCGAGAGATTCATCACCCCGATGCCGGCAGATGTCGAGCGCCCTATCGTGTCACCGAACACCTCGACGAAGAGATCTGCAGCACCGTTGGTGACGAGGTTGACATCACTGAACTCCGGCGTGACCACGACGAACGTGAGGGTGCGCACAAACGCCGACACCTCATCGAGCGATCCCACAGCGAACCGGATGAGGCCCAGCACGTTGATCGCGGCGTAGCGCGCTGCCGCGTAGCCCTCTTCGAGCGTCACGGTGTCGCCGACGCGGCCCGGGTGCACTTTGTTGCCTTGTCGGTCTTCGGGAGTGATGCCGCTGATGGTCAGGGTGCGACCGGTGCGATGGAATGCCTTCATGGTGGCGTAGCGCTCACCGTACGGCGGGTTCGCGTAATCAGGGATGACGAGTCCCATCTCTTTCACACGCTGTTCGGCGCTCCACACCATGGCATCCTCCTCGTGACTACAATGGATCCATTGTAGTAGTTTTCGGATACATAGTGCGATTGGGTGCGAATCTTGGTTAAGCCTCGGATGTGGTCCAGCATCCAACGTCGCCTGGCGACGAGTTCCGCCGCAGACATCACCCGCACAGTTCCGTTTTGGCTGATTTTCATCGCATCTGCGCTGGGCGGAATGACCAATTCGGCGAGCACGCCGATCATTCCTATCTATGTAGAAGAGACGCTCGGTGGCGGGTCGGAGCTTTCGGGAACGATAATCGCCCTTGCGGCTGTCGCATCAATGATTGCGATGCCGATTGCCGGAATGCTCGGCGACAAAAAGGGATACCGCACTATTGCGCTGTTCGGCAGCGCATTGGCCGTCGCAGCTATGTTGATCTTCGCGCTCGTGCCGACGCTCTGGGGTGCAAGCATCGGGCGCATCATGTTTGGCCTCGGCAATGCCGCCGCGATGACGCTCATCATGGCGTGGCTCATTGCGATGGCGGCCCCCGCGCAGCGGGGCAAGGCCCTGAGCATCTACGGACTCAGCGTGTGGATCGGTCTGGCACTCGGGCCCCAGCTGAGCGCCGCGATCAACGACGCCACTGGTCCGCAGACCGTGTTTCTCGTCTGCGCCGGACTAGAGATCGTGACAGTTGCCGTCATTCTGATGCTGCCACGACCAGTTCTCCCCCCGGTGACGCAATCCATCACACTCCCGCACAGTGGGGTCCGATCGGCTTGGGCGGCGTTTCGCGCCGTATGGGTTCCCGGGGTTGTCGCCGCGGCCGCATGGTGCGGCGAAGGTTTAATGCTCGGTTTTCTCATCGTGCACCTCGGCGGGGTCGGTGTCGCCGCGAGCGGACTGCTGGGGGCGGCATCCGTCTTCGGCGTCTTCGCCGTGAGCGTCATTGGTGCCCGCATGGTGCTCGCGTCTCTCCCCGACCGCATCGGCCCGCGCCGCGCCGCGGCGCTGTCGCTTGTCGCTCTCACAGCAGGCCTCACCACGCTGGGGCTCGCCCAGGACTTTTGGGTCGCATCGGGCGGTGCCGTGCTCATCGGCGTGGGCTTCTCGCCGCTCTACCCTTCACTCACGATGCTGGCAACGCGCGACCTCCGCACCCGCAATCGTGCACTGGGGCTCGGAATGTTCTCGAGCTTCACGAGTATCGGCTATGGCGGCGGCGCGCTCATCGGCGGATTCGTGATCGCCATCGCCAACTCGATGTGGGCTTTCCTTCTTGTCGCTGCTCTTCAGGTCGTCGCCCTCGCGGTGCTCGCGATCTTCACGCACGACGACTCACCCCGCCAGCGTGCCGAAGAAACCGACGAACAGCGCGATCCTGCAGCCTGATTCGCGTGCTATCGCGGCACGACTCGCCTGGATATGCTCATCACGTCCGCGCAGTTATCGACGCAGTGGGAGAGACATGTCGTACCAGGCCTACCTCGATGCCATCGAAAAGAAGACCGGAAAGACGCCCCAGCAGTTGCTCGGTGAGGCATCGTCGCGCGGATACGGCCCGGAGACCAAGG
This sequence comes from Microbacterium endophyticum, assembly GCF_011047135.1. Lineage (NCBI taxonomy): Bacteria > Bacillati > Actinomycetota > Actinomycetes > Micrococcales > Microbacteriaceae > Microbacterium > Microbacterium endophyticum. The sequence continues at coordinate 1,055,036 of NZ_CP049255.1, forward strand.
CATCCGTTGTCGTGGAGTGGCTTTCAGCCGAGTATGGAGTGGGACGCGGACATGCGATGGCGCTGTTCGGCGTAATGAAAAAGGGTGCTGCGGGGGCTGTGCCCGAAAAGTACGTCGGCTCCGGCAGCAGCCATAGCGATGTCTCGGCCGTGCTGCGCCTCGATGGCATCGCCGCACGCGAAAACTAGCACCGCGCACGCACAGCCCTTACCGCCTCAGCACCCTTTACCCTGACCGCTTGCCCTGCTGGCCCTCGCAGGCGTACTGTTACCGCTCGTGCAAAACGACAGCCGCGGCGAGAGCGCTAGCTCTCCGGCCGTGAAACGCTGGATACTCGGCGAACCCCTCCATACCGAACAGCTCGATGGTCAGCTGCTTCCGAAGCGTCGGGCTTTGCCCATATTCGCCTCCGACGCGCTGTCGTCTGTCGCATACGCGCCACAAGAGCTCCTCATGATTCTTCTAACGGGCGGGCTGGCGTTTCTCGCCTTCAGTCCGGCCGTCGCCGCAGCTGTCGTGGTGCTGTTGATCGTCGTCGTTGTGAGTTATCGGCAGCTCATCAAGGCGTACCCGTCGGGTGGGGGCGACTATGAAGTCGCGTCGAAGAACCTGGGAGAACCCGCGGCGGTGGTGGTGGCATCCGCGCTTCTCGTGGACTACATCCTGACGGTCGCTGTGTCTATCGCCTCGGGTGTCGACAACATCATTTCGGCGATTCCCGAACTGAACCCCTGGCGCGTCGAGTTTGCGGTCGGGTTCGTCGTGATGATCATGGCCGTGAACCTTCGCGGCGTGCGAGAGTCGAGCAAAGCTTTCGCAATACCCACGTACATCTTCATCGGCTCGGTCGCGGTCATGATCGTCGTCGGGCTCGTGCGCGTAGCGCTGGGAGACCCACCGGTCGCATCGAGCGCCGAGTACGCGGTCAAGGCCCAGGACTTGTCGCAGGCGGCTGTCATTCTGCTCGTGCTGCGCGCATTCTCAAGCGGCTGCTCCGCCCTCACGGGCGTCGAGGCCGTCTCGAACGGTGTGCCAGCTTTTCGCCAGCCCAAGGTGCGAAACGCTCAGGCGACGCTGACGCTGATGGGCGGCATCGCCATTCTGCTCTTCGCGGGGCTCACCGCCCTCGCGCTATTCGCGCAGGTGCACTACGCCGAAAACCCCTGCGATCTCGTGGGTTTCGCCTGTTCGACGAACCCGCAACCGAGCCTCATGGCTCAGGTCGCGAGCGCGACGTTCGGCATGGGAAGCATCCCGTTCTTCATCATTCAGACGGCAACGGCCTGCGTCTTGCTCCTGGCAGCCAACACAGCGTTCAACGGCTTTCCGCTGCTTGGTGCAGTGCTCGCGCGCGACGGTTATGCACCGAAGTCGCTCAACACCCGCGGCGACCGCCTCGTTTTCTCGAACGGCATGATCGCACTGGGGCTCGCCGCGATCGTGATTCTGGTGCTGTACCAGGCGAGTCTCACGAGCCTCATCCAGCTCTACATCATCGGTGTCTTCGTGTCGTTCTCGCTCGGTCAGATTGGGATGATCCGGCACTGGCGTCGAGCCATCCGAAGCGGTGCAAGTGGTCCTGCGCTTCGAGCCGCACGCGTGGGTCTCGCCATCAACGGCGCCGGAGCCGGCCTCACGGTGTTCGTGCTCATCATCGTGACGATCACGAAGTTCACCCACGGGGCGTGGATCGTATTCCTTCTCATTCCGATCCTCGCAACGCTTATGATCGGCGTAAATCGCTACTACCGCGACGTCGAACACGAAATCGAGATCGACGACACGACCCACTTCGGTTCGCAGGGCGACGTCGCGCTCGTTCTTGTCGGCCGCCTGCAGAAGCCGGTCGTAAAAGCGATCGACTACGCGCTCGCGGCCAATCACGATAAAACCATTGCCGTGCACGTGTCGGTCGATCCCGAGTCGACCGATCGACTGCAGGCCGACTGGCGCGATCACCGGATGCCGGTGCCCCTCGTCATCGTCGACTCGCCGTATCGCACCTTCGCGCATCCGGTGTCGGAATTCATTCACGCCTACCGCGAGAAGCACGGGTCGGCTGTGATCACTGTCTACCTGCCGCAGTACATCGTGGGGCACTGGTGGGAGAACTTCTTGCACAACCGACGTGCGAGCCGCATCGCCCACAACCTCATGCTCGTGCACGGGGTGACAATTACGCTCGTGCCGTGGCTGCTCGATTCGACCGAGATGGTTTACGGGCGACGGTCACGCCCGCTGCTCGGCGGCGAACGCACCGGGCTCCCAGTGCAAACAACACAACGGATGCCGCGGCGAAACACCGACGAGTGAAATCGCCGCACCCGGTCGTCCTTTCACGAGGTGACGGCGAGGGCGGCGGGGTCATAAGCGAACACGCACGAATCAACCGGAGAATTACACGTCGAATCGGCGCGCTGATTTGTCGATCCTTCGAGACGGTAGCTGCGACACGTTCCAGAAACACGACTCAATTAGCCTTCCACTATTGGTCAAACCCGACGTGCGAACACCACCCCGCTCGCGACTTCGGCACCATGCGGAGCCGGGTGGCGACAAGCGCCGAACCGCAGGTCGGTCCCGCTCGGCAGGCTTGCGCGAGGTGTCGCGTAGCCAAGTTGAGCCAGTGAGCATCCGAGACGAAGTGCGCAGCCTGAGAGCAGATCTCCATCTCGCCGGAGGATGCCGCAACGACGGGGCATACGAAGAAGGCGAAAACCCAGCGAAGGGACGTGTAATCCATTTGAAACATAAATGGATGCATAATCAAGAAGATTGGATCCGCGGTCCCCGATTTAGCTGCGACGTTCCAGCAACACATGCACCATCCCACCCGCCCCCCGGAGGAGATCAAGTGATTAAGAAGCAGGTCATTGCGGCCGCAGCGCTCGTGAGCGTTGTCAGCCTGGCGTTGACAGCCTGTTCGAGTGGGGATTCGTCATCCGACGCGACCTCCGCTGCAGGCGGAACCATCAACGCTGAGCTTTGGTACGCCCCAACCAATTTCAACCCAGCGACCGCATCCGGCTCCGCCGACGTCAGCGTGGCACGCCTCGGCTTCGACACCTTGCTGCGTGAGGGCGAAGACGGGATCATCGGTGGCCTCGCTACCGACTGGGAAGCTACATCAGACACCGAGTACACATTTACAATCCGTGACGACGCCACGTGCTCCGATGGAACAGTGATCACACCCTCGGTCGTTGCTGCATCCCTCGAGTACTTCACGACGTCAGAAGACTCCGCAGCGCAGGCCTCAAAGGCTACGGTCTTCGGCTCGGGTACCCCCACTTTCACCGCAGATGACGACGCCAACACCGTCGTGATCGGACTCAGTGAGCCTTACTCAGAGGTCATCAGCGGGCTGACGACCGAGCCGACCGGAATTATTTGCCCCGCGGGTCTCGACGATCTCGATGGCCTTGCCGCCGGTACCGTCGGAGGCGCCTGGTCGGGCCCCTATACGCTCGAGGACTTCTCAGCAGGCGTCAGCGCCACCTACACGCTTCGCGAAGACTACGACGCATGGCCCGCCTGGACATCTGTCACAGGAAACCCGGCTTCGACGATCAATATTTCGGTTTCGTCGGATTCGAATACCAGCGCGAACCTGCTCAGCTCGGGCGGAATCGACATCACGCGTTTCTACGACTCCAACGCAGACCGCTTCGTTGACGACGACGCGTATTCATACGTCACAATGCCGAGCTCGGCGTACACGCTCATCTTCAACCAGAATGAGGGCACCGGGTCGGTATTCCTCGACCGGCTTGACCTCCGCACTGCTGTTTCGCAGGCCATCGACAAAGAAGGATTCAACGCGGCGGGCCTCGACGGTCTCGGCACGGAATTGACCACAGTCACGGCGTCTACAGTCGCCTGCACGATCGACGGCAGTGATCTGCTGCCTGCATACGATGTCGAAGCGGCAACAACCGTGCTGTCAGGGGAGACCATTCGCCTTCTGGCCATGACCAACTGGGACTCCGCGATCGACTTCATCGCCGAATCGCTGCGCGCGGCCGGAGCTACCGTCGAGCTTTCAGTACTCGATCCAGCCGACTGGCAAGCAGAAATGCGCACAGAACCAGAAAAATGGGACCTTGCGCTCAACGCCACCAACACAGCGAACCCGCTCAGCCAGGCGATCTCGACATATGTCGGGCCAAGCTCCTCAGACGGTGGCCGCAACATCAGCGGAGCTGACAACGCTGAAGGCTACGACTATCTGCAGGCCGCACTCGCTTCGACAGATACCGACGAACAGTGTGCAAATTTCGAAGATGCGCAGACCACGATCCTCACGGACATGGACATGACACCACTGATCACCGACACGCACTTCATCATCGCGCGTGATGGCTTCGCGTCCAGTGTGTTCTCCGGTTACTGGGACATGTCAGCTATGCGGATCACGGGCTGATTCAACCCTTTAGGAACTGGCTGATCGAGGAGAATGACGTGAGCACCATCGTCGACAAGAGTGACGACTCGTCGCCCAGTTCCAACGACGCTGTGAGCCGACCAGAAATGGTCGGCTCACAGCCGGTCAAAGCCAGCGGCCTCGGAGGCGCATGGCGGAATTTCCTAGTCCGCCGCCTCATCGGGCTCGTGACGAACATCGTGCTGTTGGTATTCGTCACTTTCTTCATCGTCCAGCTCATCCCCGGCGATCCCGCGTCTGCGATCGCAGGTGAAGACGCGAGCCAGGTCGAAGTGGACCAGATCCGTGTCGAGCTTGGTCTCGACCAACCAATACTCGTGCAGCTGGGGAATTACCTCGCTCAGGTGGCGCAGGGTGACTTCGGGATCTCTTTTCAGTACGGTGTGCCCGCGACGACAATTGTCGGTGCAGCCGCACCGTACACAATTTCGATCGCCTTCATCGCACTCATCGTCTTTCTGACACTCGGGCTCGCACTCGGAATGACAGTCGGAATCATCACCAGGGGCGATAGACATCGCTGGCTCGATCACACCTTCAATATCGGAGCGGGAACGGTTTCGTCGATTCCGGCATACGTGCAGGCGACCATCCTCGTTGCCGTCTTCGCGGTATGGCTGGCGCTCCTCCCGCCTGCCTACTCCCCCGCCTATAGCCCGATCGAGTCTGCTGTGCTACCGATTGCTGCCCTGAGTATCGGCGGAATCGCAAGCGTTGCGCGAATCGTGCGGCGCGAAGCATCCGTAATCCTGGAGCAGGACTACATGCGCACGGCACGGGGCTGGCGTCTTCCCTCCGCCACGCTCTATGCGAAGCACATGTTGCCGAACCTGCTCACAACGGCACTAACTCTCTCGGGCATCATCCTCACCGCGCTCCTCGGCTCGACGCTGATCGTTGAAGCCGTGTTCGCATGGCCCGGACTCGGCAGCGTCGTCGTGCAGGCCATCTCCGAGTACAAGGACTACCCCGTCATTCGCGCCGCCGTCTTCGTCATCGGCACGATCTCGCTCGTTTTCACACTGGTCATCGACATAGTCCTCGGCCTGATCGACCCCCGAACCCTGGGAGAAACGCGTGGCTAACCCCAAGAAGGTCGCACTCGCGCCACGACTCTATCGACGCTTTCGCGATTCGCCGATGCTCTACGTCGGCTACGGAATGTTCACGATTCTGATCGTGATCGCTATCTTCGCGCCCCTGTTTTACTCAGAGTCGGCGACCACGATGACGAACGATCCGAACTCGGGCTCGACAGCCGCGTACCCCTTCGGGACCGACAGTCTCGGGCGAGACATGCTTTCCCGCACGCTTGTCGCCACTCGAGTGACTATGGGCGCTGCGGGGATTGCAACAGCGCTGGCCGCAGTCGCCGGAATCACGATCGGCGTGGCCGTCTGGCTCTCGCCCCGCCGCATTCGTGAGCTGTCACTGCGCGCCATCGAATTCTGGGTGTCTTATCCGGCAATGCTCGTCGCGATCGTTGTCGCGGCGATCCTTGGTCGCGGCATCGTCTCAGCGGTGCTCGCGATCGCTGTCGCAAACACCGCCGGGTTCGCACGGTTGACCGCCAACCTGGCTGCCGGCATCGCATCCCGCGACTATGTGGTCACAGCGCGATTGATGGGCGTGCCGTCAGGTCGCATCGCGACACGCCATGTGATCCCCAATATGTCAGAGCCGCTGCTCATTCTCATCGCGCAAGCATTCGCAGGCACCCTGGTGGAGCTCTCCGGCCTCTCGTTCATCGGGCTGGGCGCACAGAGCCCCGCCTTCGACTGGGGGACGCTCTTGAACGAGGGCGTCAAAAAGCTCTACACGAACCCCATCCTCGTTGTCGCGCCGGCCGCTGCGTTGATCTTCGCTTCCCTTGCCGCCCTATTTATTGGCGATGGCCTAGCAGCCGCTTCCAACCCGCGATCGAACGTAAGCCGGGCCAGGATGAGGCGGAACAACCCACCCCTGCCCACCTCCGCAGACAAAGACGACGTACTCGTCGTTGACAATCTGACAGTCACTCACAATGAAACGGGGAAAGAGCTTGTCTCTGACGTTTCCTTCACAATCGGTCGGGGCGAAGTGGTCGGCATCGTCGGCGAATCGGGGTCCGGAAAGTCAGTAACGGCATCCGTTGTGTCGAAATTGTTGGCCGAAGGACTCACCGCCTCTGCAGACACACTGCGCCTGGGGGGAACCGACGTCTTCACAAACGTGTCGGACAAAGAACTGGCGCGTCGCGTCGCACTCGTCTACCAAGACCCCGGTACCGCTCTCAACCCCGCGTTGACCATCGGCTCGCAGCTCTCTGATGTTCTAGTGAAAGCGCTCGGGTACAAGCGCAGAGACGCACGCACTAATCTCACTCAACGTTTTTCTGATGTGTTGCTGACCGATCCCGAAGGACGGATGCGCCAGTACCCTCACCAGCTCTCGGGCGGTATGAAGCAACGCGCCATGATCGCGTCGGCGATGAGTACCAATGCTCAGCTGCTAGTGGCCGACGAACCGACGACGGCGCTCGACGTGACAGTGCAGCGCGAAGTGCTCTCGCTCATCAAACGCATGAATTCCGAGCGCGGTACCGCCGTGCTTTTCATCTCCCACGATCTCGGAGTGGTTCGCGCCCTCTGCGACCGCGTGCTCGTCATGAAAGACGGCAAAGTCGTAGAGCGCATCGACAACGTCGCCCAGCTCTCGACCGATACCGTTTCGCACCCGTACACGCGCCAGCTGCTCGCTGCGACGCCGGTGGTTCATGTTCCGTCATCGGCTCCGATGACGCGGGAGGTGGGCTCATGACCGATGCCATGGTGAGTGTCCGCGAGCTCGACGTCTCGTTCGGTTCGACGCAAGTTCTCCACAAGCTGTCTTTTGATGTCGCTCGCGGGAGAACCGTCGGAGTTGTCGGGGAGTCCGGTTCGGGCAAGTCGACACTTGCCAAGGTACTTGTTGGCACCGTCACGCCCGAAGGCGGCGAAGTGTCGGTCGATTCGATCGACGTTAACCACATAAGTCGCACCCAGCGGGGTGCGTTCGCCTACCGGCGCCGCGTACAAATGATCCCTCAGGATCCATTTTCTTCGCTTTCGCCGCGTCGCACCATCGGACAGACCCTGGCCGAAGCCCTCGACCCGATCCACGCGAGCGTCAAGCGATTCAACGATCAGATTGCGTTTTGGCTCGAGAGAGTCGGACTCTCAGCAGAAATGATGAGTCGGTATCCGCATGAGTTCTCTGGCGGGCAACGCCAGCGTGTCGCGATCGCTCGAAGCTTGATCCTAGAGCCCTCGTTCGTCATCGCAGACGAGATCACCTCGGCACTTGACGTATCAGTGCAGGCCCAGATTCTCGACATGATTGCCGAGATCAAGGAAGACATGGGGTTGACGATGATGTTCATCTCGCACAACCTGGCGGTTGTGCAAAATGTCAGCGATGAGGTCATCGTGCTCTACCGCGGTGAGATCGTCGAGGCCGGCCCCGTCGAGCAGGTTTACGCTGCTCCACAGCACTGGTACACGCGAAAGCTGCTCGATGCCGATCCTGGCGCGCCAGGTTTCCGGCTCTAGCGATGGCCCGCCTACCCACGAGTCCTCGCGCTGATAGTCACTATCGTCTCGTCGGGGCCACACTCTTCGATGGCACGTCAGCCGACCCACTCGCTGATGCCGAGGTCGAGGTCGCCCGCGGACGAATTGTCTACGTCGGCAGGCGCCGCCGCCGCGACCCGGCTGGTGTCACCGCGATCGATGTCAGCGGCGGCTATCTTACGCCTGGGTTTATCGACACTCATGTGCACCTCAGCATGAGCACGGACGTTCCCACCGAGCAGCAACGATCGTGGTTCCCCGAAGAGCACGTCATCGCAGCGCTGGGAAATCTTCATGCCACGGTCGATGCGGGTGTCACGACTGCACGAGATTTGAGTGGGCTCACTCCGGGCTACCGCTCGAGTATCGCTGCGGGCAGTATTATCGGGCCCCGCCTGCACCTCGCCATCGCTATGCTCTCGCCGACGGGAGGCCATGCCGATCCAGTGATGGCGAATGGTTCGCTCCCGCTCTGGGCAGAACGGGCCACTACTCCGGGTTGGGCCGTCGTGGACACGATCGACGATGTCGTGAAGTCAGTGCGCGCGCTCGTGCGCACTGGTGCAGACGTCATAAAAGTATGCACATCCGGCGGAATGAGCTCTCCTCATGATGATCCGGCCGATCGAGGACTCCCCCTAGAGCACGTTGCAGCGATCGTGGCCGAACTCGGCGGTCGCCAAGGTCAACCGGTTGCGGCGCACGCGCAGAATGACGCGGGTGCGCAGGCAGCTGTCCTCGGCGGCGCGACGAGCATCGAACACGGATACGACCTGTCCGAGAGCACCGTGGCGAGCATGATCGAACGCGGCACATTCCTCGTACCGACACTCAGCACGCTTCTGCGGACCGGATGGAGCGCGGCAGAAGAAGACCCGCGACGCGCACGCGCCATCACGTCGATTCGGGATGCGCTCAGCGCAGGGGTGCGAGTTGCCCTCGGGACGGATGCTGGCATCCACACGCACGGGAGAAATCTGGTTGAGCTCAGTCATCTCGTTCGGGCCGGGTTGAGTCCCCTAGAGGCCCTCCGCGCCGGAACGCTGGGCGGCGCCGAACTCATGGGACTCGATGGCGACGTGGGATCAATCGAGGTCGGAAAAGTGGCCGACCTCGTCCTCATCAAGACAGATCCGATGTCGGACATCGCGGCCCTCGGTGACCCGAGATCAATTCGACTAGTCGTGCAGGCCGGACGAGCGGTAAAAGACGTGGATGATCTCTACCCGAGTTTTGATGCGCTCACGTAGATGCGGCAAGCGCACGCACTATGACGTCGAGCACACGTGCGGGAGCCGCGTGGGGAACAGCGTGGCTCGATTCAACCTCGATGACGTACGCACCGGCACGTGCCGCCATGTCACGTTGAGCCTCGACGCGAATGTGCTTGTCTCTCGTCGCCAACAGGTACCACGCCGGTAGATCACGCCATGCAGGTTCGCCGGTGAGATCAGTAAAGATGGCGTCTGCCGACTCCCGGTGGTCTTCTTCCCGTCGATCCCACACTTCAGCGGGGACGTCCCATGCGAGCGCCTCTCGAGCAGCGGGACTATCGCCCCAAAGCCACTCGCCGTTTGGCCCGCGGGTCATGAAGGATTCGACTTCAGCTGCCGGATAGCGTGTGACGATATCTTGAACTGACTCCCCTTGATCGGGAGCGAAAGCGGCGATGTAAACCAGCCCGCGCACTCTCTCGTGGCGGCCAGCGTTGCTAATGACAGCCCCTCCATAAGAGTGCCCCACCAAAAGAATGTCGTCTCCTGCCGCTTCAATGATCTCGATGACCCGCTCGACATCGTCTCGGAGGGACTGTGAGGGATTATCGGCAACAGAAAAAGTAAGACCCTCCGCTTCGAGCAGCGGAGTGACGAGTGACCAGCTTGCGGGGCTGCCGCCGGCGCCGTGAACGAGAACAACGTGCATTTCTTACTCCTGTCGGTGCGGCTTTGACGCGCCGCTCCATACGCGCGTGCGCTTCGCGGGGAGCAGATCACTCACCGTCATCTCGACGATCTCGTCACCCTGCGTCACCCAAACCCTCGCGCGGGGCCAATAGTCTGCTAACAGGTCGGCACACACTCCACACGGTTCGATGACGTGCGTGGTGCCGCCCTGCCGTCGTAGCAAACTGACGATACTCACAACTTCACCGCCGTGCGCGATTGTGTTGCCTGCCGCAACGCCTTCCGCGCACACGGTACTTCGACGCGCAGACCCATCCACGTGCACGCCCGTCTCAATTCGGCCGTCGCGCGTGCGCATCGCAGATGCCACTTCGTGACGCCCGGGCACGTAGACAGCGTCAAGTAGCTCACGCGCGACGATCATCAGCTCCGCATCTTCGGGAAGCATGGTGGGCGGTGTTGATGCGAGTGGACGAGTCACTGGTCTTGACCGGTCTCGATACCGAGGATACGAGCGAAGTTTTCGCCTTCGATGAGCGCGCGGTCGGCCTCATCCGGCACTGCCTTCGCAATCTTGAACCGCTCGAGGTCGAAGTCAGACCCTGGCCATTCCGAGCCCATAAGGATCTTCGACGGGCCTAGTCGCGCATACGCACGCTTGACGTCAGCCATCAGCGTCGCCGACGTCTCTAGATACACGTGCGGTTGGCGCTCCGCAACGATGATCGCTTCGGGAACGTTCCAGACAGCGCCCATATGGGCGATGATCGTCGGGACGTCTGGGTGGCCTTTCGCGATCTCCTCAATAGCGAGTGGTGCACAAAACGCGTCGTCCAAAGCGTTCACGAGCACGACCATGCCGTGTTCTGCACACGCGTCGAACACTGGATCCAAGAGTCCGTGATCAGCGACGTGATACCCGTGCATACTCGGGTGAAGCTTCAGTCCTCGAATGCCTGCCTCCGCGAGGCGGCGAATCTGGTCGATCGCATCATCTGCCTGCGGTAGAACCTGCCCGAATCCGATGAAGCGTTCCGGATGGGATGACTGCAGACCGATAATGAATTCATTCTCGATACGTTGCGCAAGCGAGCACACCATCGCCATGTCAACGTTCGCGGCGTCCATCCGGTCGAGAATCCGCTGTGGATCAAAGGGCACGTACTCGGGAGGCTGCTGGCCGGGTCGCGCACCCGTGAGGTAGTCAGAGCGTCCCCGAACATCCTGTGTTGTGTTGTACGCGTCAATGATCACGATCAGTCACCTTTCTGATGTCTTTTCGTAGCGGAGAAGGCCATGCGAAGACCCTGCCACATCCCGGAATGGATCCATAGTAGCCTTAATCGTATACATATTTTGGAGAGCTCATGACGACACCAGAAGATCGCGTAAAAGAACTAGGGCTTGATATCCCCGATTACTCCGACCCGCCATTCGGGCGACGATACGGACGGATGAAGCCGTTCCATCGCATTGGTTCGCTCATTGAACTCGCGGGCCTCACCCCGGAGAACCGGGTCGGCGACCGGCTGAATCCCGGCGTGGTCAGCGTCGATGTCTCGATCGAGGAGGGCTACGCTGCGGCGCGCCTCACCGCAATTCATACCTTGGGCATGATCCGTTTGGCCGTTGGCTCGTTGAACAACGTCGTGAGCTTGTCGCGCGCCCTGTGTTTCGTCGTCTGCCCGCCGGGATTCGAGGACCTGCATCTTGTGTCGAACGGAGCGACCGATCTACTGCTCGACGTCTTCGGTGACGAAGTGGGCAGCGTCGGACGCGCATCGATCGGCGCAACCGCGCTGTCACGCAACAACTGCTTCGAACTGTGGCTGAGCCTCGAGGCGACTCCTACATCTTGACGTCACCGAGAGCGCTGTCCGCGCGGCTAGGCCGCGCGGACAGCGCTCTCGGTTGATGATGCTGCTTTGATGACGTGCACGTGCGATGCATCGCTGCAGGCGACGCGTACAACGGCTCCAGCGCTGAGAGAAGCTGGGTCGATCGTGGTCGGTAGCGAACAGACGATCTTGCGCCCCGCTGAGGTCAGAAGTTCGAGGCGGTATCGCGTGCCCTGGAAACTCACCAATCGCACGATGCCCTCGATAGACCAGGCCGGGGCGGGCAGATCAGAAGTCACGAGGGCAAGGTCTTCGGGACGAATCACCGCGATATCGTGGGCGCCCGAGGGCGTCTCGTCGATGAGTTTGCCATCCACCGTCGGCAGAAGATTTGCCTCGCCAAGAAAGCTCGCGACATATTCATCCACGGGGCGCCGATAAAGCGCTTCGGGTGAGTCAACCTGTACGAGAAGCCCGTCTCGCATAATCGCTACACGGTCAGACATCGTCAAAGCTTCGGTCTGATCATGGGTCACTGAGACTGTTGTAATGCCAACTTTTCGCTGAATGCGCGTGATCTCAACCTGCATCTGTTCACGAAGCTGTTTATCGAGAGCGGCCATCGGCTCATCGAGCAGAAGGATGCCTGGATCGGCCGCGAGCGCGCGAGCAAGTGCGACCCGCTGTCGTTGACCGCCCGAAAGCGATGCGGGCGATCGATCGCTCATGTCTGAAAGCTGAACAAGCGACAGCATCTCGTTCGCAACATCTTGGCGTGCCTTTCGCGGGCGCCGTGCGGCCCGCAGTGGGAATGCAACGTTTTCACCGATCGACATGTGCGGAAAAAGCGCGTAGGACTGAAAAACCACCCCGACATTGCGTTTCTGCGGCGGCATGTCTTCCACATTGAGGCCATCGAAGAGAACATGCCCGGAATCGGCACGTTGCAGCCCTGCAATCACGTTGAGCAAGGTCGACTTACCCGAGCCACTCGCGCCCAAGAGCGTGACAAATTCGCCTGGGCGCACGTCAAGAGTGACCCCTTTGAGCACATGATTGTGCCCAAGCGTCACATTGATGTCTGAAATCGAGAGCGCGATCGTCATTCGACGACTCCTTCGAGGTGAGGTTGGTTGGGTCGTGCGCGGGGCCGACGTCGCCTGCGCGCCCGCGCCGCGTTCGTCAGCGGAATGATCGCCAACACCACGATGGCGAGCAATGACACGAGTGTCGATGCAGCGGTGAGCTCAGGCGAAAACGCCTCTTGCGACGCGTGCAGCATCCGCAAAGGGAGGGTCTGCATGCCCGGCGGAAGGAGGAAGACTGCGAGGACCACTTCGTCGAACACGACGATGAAGGCAAACAGCATCCCCGACAACACGTAGGGCAGCAAGGATGGCAGCTCGACTTTCCAGAGGATGAGCGGCCAGCGGGCACCAAGTGTCGCGGCTGCCGGCCGCAGGGAGGGGTCGATGCGGGCAACACCACCGGAAACGATGACAAACACGTACGGGAGTGCGATCAGGGCGTGGCCGAGTATGAGCGAAACGAGGGTGCCCCGCAGAAAATCAAGGCTCGAATTCACGCCGTAGAGGCCGACCGCGTATGCGATAGGCGGCAGCGCTATCGGAACAATGAACATTGTGCGAAGCCACCGCTGAGTCGCCCTGCTCTTTACTCGGGTGATGCCTACAGCCCCGGCAACTCCCAGAACAGTGGCGATAGCCGTCGAAAGCGAAGCTGTCCACAGCGAGAGAACGAACGATCCCATCCAGCCTTTATCAGTCAGCACCTCCGCGTACCACTGCAGCGAGAACCCCTCCGGCGGGAAGTTGATGAAGCTGCCTTCGGTCCACGATGTCGATACCAAAATCAGGAAGGGGACGATGAGCAGGAGGCTCGTGAGCGCCGCGATGAATGCGATAGGCCAGCGATACCAACCCAACGAGCGTCCAATAGTCGTAGCCACGATCAGCCCCACTTCTCACTGACTTTGAAGAGTCGATCGGCAATCAGGTAGACGAGCATTGTGCCGCCGACCAGCAAAATGCTCATGGCAGCACCAAGATCAGGTCGGTTGGCCTGGTTGATTTGCGCGTTGATGACACCCGAAACCGTCAAGTTCGATGGACCCCCCAGAAGCAACGGAGTGACGTAGAAACCAAGAGACATGACGAACACCAAGACGCCGCCGCTAATCATCGCGGGAATAATTTGCGGCCAAGTGACTGTTCGGAACGTAAGCAATTCGCCGGCGCCGAACACGCGCGCCGCGTTGAGTTGCTCATGATCGATCGATTGCAGCGCCGACATCATGGGAAGCACCGCAAACGGGAGCATGACCGCGATCATCGCCGGATACATGCCGATCGTCGTCTGATAGAAGTCCAGCGGCTCATCACGCAAGCCCAGCAGGTTCAGGAACCAGTACAGGGCACCTTTCGGCAGTTCCAAGAGCACCCAGCCGAATGATCGCACCATAACTGAGGTCCAGAGCGAAAGCAGGAGAGCGGCAAGCAGCGTCAGTCGGAGCCATAGGGGCGAACCCATGATCGCGAGCGCGTAAAAGGCTCCGAACACCATAGTGAGGAGCATGACAACTGCGGCCATAACCACTGTGCGCACGAGTGCCGCGGGGAACGCCGCGACATCGAACATCTCCATATATGCGCTACCACCAGTTTCGAAGGACTGGATGAGGAGCATCACAAGTGGCGCTCCTAGGGCGAGCGCAAAAAAGACGAGCGGTGGCCAGAGCAACCATCTCGACTCTGTAGCGCTGCCGGCCGCGCGCGCTGACCGTGACGCAGTTCGCACTGCCACGGTCACGGGTGTCGTAGTCACAGGTTCAGGCTCCTGGATTGAAGGGAGAGCTTATGTGGATGTGAGGGGTGGCGCCAGAAGACGACCACCCCTCACGTTGACTGGCCTGTTTTAGCCTGCGAGCCAGTCGGTGTAAGAGTTGACGAGGTCTTCGTAGTTCGCGCCGCGCCACTCGTCGTCCCAATAGATCAGGTTGGTGTGGTCGGGCGAGTTGACGATGTTCCCCTGAACGTCCTCCGACAGGTAGTCGAAGACTGCCGAGTTCGATGGACCATACCCAGTGCGCTCAGTGAAGACGGCCTGGCGCTCGGGGTCGTTCATCCACTCTGCGAGCGCGATGACCTCATCGGTGTTCTCTACCTGATTCGATGCCACAAAGCCCGACGGCACGGCGAACGCCTCATTCCACTGAACGGTGACATCCTCGCCAGCGTTGATGAGCGCCTGGAACTGCCCAGTAACCGTCACCGCGATCGCGACGCTACCACTCGTCAACAACTGCTGAGCCTCAGGGTATGACTGATAGAAAACGAGGTCATCACGGATCGTGTCGAGCTTTGCCGTCGCGCGCTCGATGTCGAGCGGATAGAGGTCTTCTGCCGCAACACCGTCTGCGAGGAGGGCAATCTCGTAGGACGCATCAAAGCTTCCCGGCGATCCTGGCCACGCGCGCTTTCCGGGGAATTTGTCGGTGTCGAAGAAGTCGACCCAATCCTGCGGTCCACCATCGGGGAACGTGTCAGTCAACCACCCCTGGGCCTCGCCGAAGATGAACCCACCGATGTAGTACGGCTGCATATTTTCGGGCAACAGGTCTCCCTGGGCGCTCTCCGGGATCTCGAGAACGTTGGAGGTGTCAGGCAACACATCGGATGCACCGGCCTGGAAAATGTCGTAGTCCGGGGAATCGCCGTCGAGGATGCCGAGGTAGATCGCATCCTCAATCGAAGTCGACACAACCTCAACGCCGGTCTCGTCGTAGAAGCTGTCAAAGTATGCGACCTGGCGACTCTCGTTGGTCGGACCGCCATAGTCCGCCCAGATGATGTTTCCGCTGAGGTCCGATGAAGCCGACGACTCCGTCGAGCCTGCGTCAGCTGAGCATCCCGCAACGAGCGTGAGAACAGCAGTGGCGGCAATTCCAACCGCTGCGACGCGGCGAATCCGTGATTTTCGTGGCATGTGGTGCACTCCTTGATGAGAGTCGGGAAGTGGTGCAGTGGATCCAATCTTTGCTGCTGTGGATCCTCTTTCGATATCCACCACGTTACGGTCACGTAAATACGCCGCCGAACCGCACCCTTACGCGAGCTGTGGGCGACGGGTAATGTGCCCCAGCGCCTGCTCTATGCCCGCGGTGTGGCCCAGCAAGCGAGCTTCGGAACGATGGCGCCCAACGACCTGCATCCCAACGGGGATGCCTGCGTGGAAACCTGCCGGTGTAACCACGACCGGATGCGCTGTCACCGTTATGCGGTTGGCAAGCATCTGCCACCGGAAGTAGCGCTCAAAAACCTCATCTCCTACACGGTCTACCCACTCGACCTCGGCGGGTGGGGCGACCACTGGCGTCGCCGGAAACACGAGTAGGTCGACGTCGTCGAAGAGGCGCTCGGTGCGCCGGAAGATGGCAGTTCTCACACTGAGCGCGTCTGCGAGCTGGGCGGCGGTGATCTGTTCGCCCTCGCGAATATTGCGAACCAGATCCGGCCGCATCAACTCAGGATGCCGCGCCGCTTCTTCGCGATAGGCGGCGAAGAAATTGAACAGCTCTATCGTTTGCCACGCGCTCTCCGCGCCAGACAGGTCGGGTTCGAGGTCGACAATCCGATATCCCGCAGCTTCAAGGTCAGCGCGCGCTTGCGCATGAGTGCGAGCAATCTCATCGCTGATGGGAACACCCCCAGCGTCGCTGCTCCAGCCGATAGTGACAGTCTCTGGACGCGACGCAGCGACCGAAAGGAACTGCCTCGGGTCCTCTGCGATCGACATTGGTGCCAGCGGGTCGGGTCCTGCCATCGCCGCGAGACCGAGAGCCGCATCTTCGCTCGAACGAGCCATCGGCCCGAGCACCCCGTGCGCGGTCCAACCGTTATCTAGTCGACCGCTCGCCACGCGCCCCGGGGATGGGCGTACTCCGACGACATTGCAAAATGCTGCGGGATAGCGCAAGCTGCCGCCGCTGTCAGAACCATCGGCAATCGGAAGCATCCCAGCGGCGAGCGCGGCAGCTGCACCTCCGCTGGATCCACCGGCGTGGCGTGAGGTGTCGTAGGGATTTACACACACACCGTGAATCGGGTTGAAGGTCAACGTCCCGAGTCCAGCTTCCGGCGTATTCGTTTTGGCGATGACGATTGCGCCAGCAGCGCGCATGCGAGCG
This sequence comes from Microbacterium endophyticum, assembly GCF_011047135.1. NCBI lineage: Bacteria > Bacillati > Actinomycetota > Actinomycetes > Micrococcales > Microbacteriaceae > Microbacterium > Microbacterium endophyticum. The sequence goes on from NZ_CP049255.1 coordinate 1,072,018, forward strand.
ACAACCATTGCATCGCTCGTAGCCGCAGCGGCGTGCTTGTGCGCTGCGGAGCCGTGAGTCGTCGGGAGCCCAGCGGCATCCATGAGGTCTTTCACTCCGGTGGGTAACCCGTGCAGGGGCCCAACCTCATCGCCGCGAGCGACCGCGCGGTCAGCATCGCGTGCAGCCGCGAGGGCTTCCGATTCTGGGATCATCGCGACGATCGCGCGAATGTCCTCGTTGTGCTGTTCTATTCGCGCCAGGTGAGCACGCATAACCTCTTCGGCAGAGATTTCGCGCGTGCGGACACCAGCTGCGAGCCGGGTCGCCGACCAGTAGTGCAACGGCTCATCATTTGTCATCGTTGTTGTCCTTTCGATCTAAAAGCAGTGCGGGTCGATCGACGAGCATCGTGTGGACGCGATCGCGCGACACGCCGAGCCGTTCGAGAGTCGGAGCGACGCGCTGAACCACGTGCGAGTAACCCATGCCGCCGTAGCGTGCGAGTTGCCCCTTAGTCCAGACCGAGCACGAGAGAGTGACAGCAGCATCGGGCCGCCGGTCCAAGATCGCCACGAGCGCGTCAAGGCGTTCGACATCGGTCGCGTCGCGAGCGCGGTCGGCAAAGTTACTCTCGCTGCCGAAGGCGAACTCGATCACTGCGCCACGGTCGACAGCGCTCAAAATGTAGGAGAGGTCAAGAACCTTATCCATATTGCACAGCAGCACTTTGTCGGCGGCGACCCCTTCTGCCGTAAGCGTGTCGATGATCTCGCCCGCACGCCGGGCAGCCGCGTCCAGCCGGATGCTGATGGCACATCCGGTTTCAACCGCCACCCGGGCCGCGGCCCGGAGCGCACGTTGCTCGGGTTCCAATGGAGTCGCGCTAGTACCCAAGAGTCCAAGCGCTCCGGCGCGAAAGTTTGTGCCAGGTACGCCCTGGGTCAAAGCAACGCGGAATGCGTGCTCCATCTCGCTCTCGGTCTGATCCCTCCACCACTCGGGAAGCGTCTTGTCGATGTAGCTCCCGTACGCGGAAATGATGTGTATGCCGGCACTTTTCGCAACGTCCGGAAGGTCGGCGTGGCGCGGGCCCATTCCCCACGACGTAGCTTCGACGATTCCCGTGAGGCCAACGGCGCCTGCCCTCGCAAGTTCCGCAGCGGCGAGGTCCCGATCATCGAGAGTCAAGTTGTCGGAAGAACCCAGCCAGTTCCAGCGCAGATCGCCGAGCATGTCGATGGTCAGCGGCCCGTCCAAGCGTGAACCATCACGCGCAGCGCGCTGAAGGTGGCGGGAGTCGGTGAGCACGTGCTCATTGGTCGAAACAGCACCAAGTTCGTCGGGGCGAATCGGGCCAAGGACTGTCTCAATCATTTGGCACTCCGCTCGCTGTAGACGCAACGACCGCCAACTTCGGTGTGGAGAACGCGAAGTTCTCGGACTGCGTCTACCGATACCGCTGTCGGATCGTCTGACCACAGCGCCCAGTCTGCGTACATTCCCGCACGCAACATTCCTCTGGAGTGCTCTGCGAAGCTCGCGTACGCGGCACCAGTCGTGTAGGCAGCGAGCGCTTCTCCCATCGTGATCGCCTCCGTCGCGCTCAGCGGCTGATCCTCATTCGCGACACGACGAGTGACCGTCTGCCACATCAGATGGCGCGGGTCGAAGGCAAAAAATGGTCCGTCGGATCCGAACGCGACGATTGCACCGGCGTCTAGCCAGCTGCGCACCGGGTTCGCGACTTCAGCACGGTCGCCCAGCGTTTTCCTGAGTCCGCGGCCGTTGTGCCAGATGATCGAGGGCTGCAGCGACGCGACGATCCCGAGCTCGGCGGCTGCTGCTATGGACTGCGCGCTCGGCTCGAGGTAAGCATGGATGAGTTGGAAACGTCGATCAGTTATGGCACTGCCGGCTTTGCGGTAAGCCGCGATGACAGCGGCGACGGCGGCACCCCCAACGGCATGGGTTCCCACGCCCCAATCGTGCTCTCCGCACCACGAGACCAGCCGAGCGAGATCGTCATCGCTGATTCGTTGCAGCCCGACATATCCGCCGTCATCCCACGGCTCCTCCAGGAACGCTTGTCCTTTGAGCGCTTCTCCGTCGGCATAGACCTTGATCGGCCCGATTCGGAGCATGTCGTCGCCGAACCCGGTCGATACCCCGGTTCCAGAAAGCCGCGCAATGACGGCGTCCACATCGGGTGTGTCGTCAGAGCCGACTTCTAGATAGGGCATCGCGACGGTACGCATCGTGAGATAGCCGCTCCGGTGGGCCTCCTGGTAGCCGCGCATTTCGTCTGGAGTCGTCGCAGGATCGACCACGCCTGTGATCCCGAGAGCATGAAAAAACGGTTGCACGAGGCGGAGGCCATCAACACGCTGTTCCAGCGTCGGCTCATCCTCGCCGGGCCAATCATCATCATCGAAACGCTCGGCCATCTCGCTTATCAATTCATCGACGCTCGCGATGCCGGGCGCATATCCAAGCGCCTTCAGTCCGCCGCGCTCCATATGCAAATGTGCGTCGATGAGTCCGGGGAGTACGACACCCTCGTGGTGCACTTCATCGGCATCGTCGGGCATGGCCGCTCGCACCTCGTCATAGGTGCCAACGATCTTGATTCGGTCGCCGATGATCCCCATGGCCTCCGCGCGTGGACATTCAGGGTCCATCGTGAGAACGGGAGCGATCACAATACGCTCTTGACAATCCATCAGCTCTCCTCAATCGGGAAGGGCCTGCGCGAAATCACATCGCTGACGGCGCCCTCCCAGGTCAGGGCGTACTCCAGGAGTAGCCGATCTCCTCGGTATGGCCCGACGAACTGCACACCGATGGGTAGCCCCGCTTCCGAAAACCGCATCGGCATCGAGAGTGCGGGCATCGCTGTCGCGGTGATACGACTGCAGGACCGCTGCCACGAGTAGTACTTGTCCATCGCTACGCCATCAATCTCAGCCGGGTACTCCCAATCGACGGGGAACGGCAGCACTTGCACGCAGGGTGCAAGCAAGAGATCGAACTCTTCGAACAGTGCTTGGAACCGCCGGAACAGCTGAGTACGCGCGGATGCGGCGCGCACAATTGTGTCTGCTGTGAAGTCATCAGCCCACGAGATATCGTCTTTCACCGTCTGCTTGACCAGGTTCGGTCGAAGTCGCGCATCTTCGTCATGCGCATCGAGCAGTTCGAGGGAGCGGAAGGTCTCGAAGACGAAATCGGCCTCGCGCATATCTATGTCGACGGGAACAACCTCTGCTCCCAGCCGCTCGGCAAGTCGAGCCGCCTCCTCGGTCGCCGCGCGGACCTCGGTGTCGAGAGGCAAGCCGCCAAGGTCAGCGCTAAAGGCGATTCGCTTGCCCTCGAAAGATCGAGGCTGAAGCGAGAGAAAAAGCGATGGGTCTTCGTCGATGGACAGCGGCGCTCGACGCTCTGGTGCCGATACCACCGACATGAACAGTGCTGCGTCCCGCACGCTCCGCGCAATGGGGCCGAGAACAGAACCCGGATCCCACGCATTACCGGGTCGTGCCGACGCGACCCGTCCCGCAGTCGGACGCAGCCCGACGAGATTTCCAAACGAAGCAGGGTTACGAATGCTCCCGCCAAGATCAGAACCATCGGCGATAGGGAGCATGCCGCTCGTCACGGCGGCCGCGGCCCCGCCGCTCGAACCTCCCGCAGAACGAGAAAGATCGTAGGGATTTCGAGTGACGCCGAAGACGTCATTGAAGGTGTGAGAGCCAACACCGAATTCCGGAGTGTTCGTCTTGCCGACAAACACAGTCCCCGCAGCACGGAGCTTTCCGGTAATCACACTATCCGCGCGCGCAATGTTGTCGGCATAGATGCGCGATCCGTAGGTAGTACGAAGCCCCGTGACATCCATGAGGTCTTTGACCGCCATGGGGACACCATGGAATGCGCCTCGCGAAAGTCCACGTGCGGTCAGGCGATCGCATTCGCGAGCATCGTCGAGAGCTTCCTGAGCGCGCAGTGACACGATCGCATTGATCACCGGGTTCAATCGCTCGATGCGACGCAGATGTGCGTCCACGACTTCTGTCGCTGACGTGACCCTCGTGCGAATTGCATCGGCGAGAGCGCCGGCATCCATTTCAGTGAGCTGAGTCATCTGGACATTGCCTCTTCCAAGAGAAAACCGGCGACTCGTTCGCCAACAACGATGGCGGGCATCGCGGTCGTTGCACGTGGGATCTGCGGCATGATCGAGCAGTCAGCAACACGAAGCCCCTCGATGCCGTGTACCCGCGCACGTGCGTCGACAACGGCAGACCGGTCTGACGCGACCCCCATCGCACACGTGCCTACGGGGTGCCAGTAGTTATCGGGATGCCGGTAGATATGCGCAACGAGAGCTTCGCGAGAGAAGCTCTCGGGGCCGGGGTGAATCTCAGGTCCGACGAGCGGTGCGAGTGCCGGTGAAGCCGCGAGCTCACGCAGAATTTCGGCTCCTTCAACCAGCATGGCAACATCGACCCCTTCGCTATCTGACAAGAACCGATGGTCGATGACCGGCTTCGCCTCCGGGTCAGCGCTCTGCACTCTGACGAAGCCTCGTGATCGCGGTTGCAGTGCAGAGGTGCCGATGCTCCAGCGCTTCGCATCTCCCCGATGTGTGGGGCTATACGGAAGGAAATGAAGGTCGAAGGCCTCATGCTCAAAGCTCGATGCCGCCTTGCCCATCGCCTGTTCATCGGGTGCCCATCCCGCAGCGCGAGCTGCGGCCATGGCGCGAGTCATCTCATCTGATCCTTCCCAGCTCATGAGCAAGAACGGCTGATCGTGCAAGTTCTCACCGACACCAGGAAGATGCTCTACGACGTCGATGTCGAGCGGCGCGAGCTGCGAATACGGACCGATCCCCGAGCGCAACAAGATCGTGGGGGAGTTATATGTACCGCCAGCAAGAATCACGGTATGGGCGTAAACGGTGTGCACCGCGCCATGGTGTCGAACGACAACTCCCGTCGCACGCCCGTTGTCGATCATGACTCGATCTACGAGCGCATCGCCAACCACCGTCAGGTTATGCAGGCCCCGCGCAGGATCGAGATAGGCAAAAGCAGAATTTACCCGCACACCGTCTTGAATGTTGACGGCTTCAGGCGCGAACCCGACAGCTTCATCGAGGTTATTGAGGTCGGGTACCTGTGGAATCCCGACGAACGGTGCCGCTTCGTACCACGCGTTCTGCCAGGGCGTTAGCTCGTCAGGTCGGTACTGACGCACCCGCATGCGGCGCGTGCCCTCATCAAACAGGGGAGAAAGTTCGTCGGCAGACCACCCGGCGAGCCCCCGCTCCGCCCACGAGTCGTAATCACGACGGTGGCCCCACGTCTGGGTGCAGCCGTTGAAGTCACTCGACCCGCCGATCGCCCTGGCGCGTTCGAATCGCACCGGCCACGGGTAGGTGCTACCGGAGTCGTAACCCCAGTCGTGAGAACGACCCAATCGCGTCGCGTCGATCAGATCGGCAGGCCACGCCTCCGATCCTTCCGCACCGAAATCAGGCCCAGCTTCCAGCACGAGAACGTCGAGGCCGGCTTCGGCGAGCCGCGCAGCAACAACATTTCCGGCCGTACCGCCACCAACGACAACGTATTCAGCCTCCCGCGGCAAGGTGTCCGTCATTCGATACTGCCGTTCGAACGCGAGGTGAACCACGCGTTCATATCCCGTGAGTCGATAAGAGCATCACGTTGCAGGTATCGGATCGCTTCGAGTGCGTAGTCGTGAGCCCGCGGGGTAGATCCACCAACACCGTCGCTCACCACCCGCACGTGGTAGTCGTGCTGGTGAGCGTCGACCGCCGTGTAGTGGATGCAGACGTCTGTCAAACCTCCCACGAGCACGACGGTATCGGCACGATACGCCTTGAGCGCGATCTCCAGCTCAGTGCCAAAAAACGCCGAATAGCGACGCTTTCGGATCACGAACTCGTCGGGCTGAGGCTCGAGCCATGAGGCTAGCTCGGTCTCGGCATCGCCCTCGAGACAGTGAATTCCCTCAGCGCCATCAAGTTCACGGCCGATATCAACAAGCGATCGCTTGTGGACTTCTTGAATGAAGACGACCGGTACATCTGCGGCGCGCGCGTTAGCGATAAGAGTGCGAACGCGCGCTGCTCGCTCTTGACGACCCGACATGGAAGGTATGCCGCCATCGCCGAAGTCCGCGGAGGTCGAGCCGCCCTGAATGTCGACGACGATAAGCACGGGCCGACCAACGATATGTGCGCGTGCAGAATCAGGCATGGTCATGGTCGCTCCAGAAGTCGTCGCGGGTTATGAATCAGAATCTGCTCGGCCATCGCTTCGTCGCCGGCGAGCGCAGAAATGGCCGGTCCGATGCGACGGAAGAGATGGTCGTAGCCGTTGCCGCCATTGCGGTGAAGGTTTGCCTGCGTCCAAAGGTCGGCGCCGATGACAAGCTGCGAGCCGTACCCCTCTGACAGCAACCACTCCACCATCGCCAGGCGCTCGGCATCCGTCGGGTTTCGCATTGCTGTCGAGCCGTAATAAAAGTCGGAGCCGAACGTGTCGTAGGCGAGCATCGCCCCCGACTGCGCGATGTCGCGGTGGTAGTTTTTGTCCCAAAGCTCGTCGAGGTGGCCGATGATCACGCGATCAGCCGGCATTCCCTCGTCGAGAAGCACTTCGAGCACCGGCACACCACCCGCCCCGCGGAACGACTGGTGGGTGTAAACGGTGGTACCGGTGAGCGAACCGGCACGGCCGGCGGCACGAACAGCTCGCCACTCGACTTCGGTGATCGGCCAACTCGTGCCGATCTCGCCCAAAAGCGCCGGCCGGATGCCGGTGCCGTCGATTCCGTCGCGGAGCTCTGAGAGAAACCGTTCGGTGAGTCCGTCGACGCTCAGGGCGCGGACCTCGTCGGTCAAGGTTTCTTCGACGTAGGTACCCCCGCCGACGCAGATGTGCACACCCGAGCGCCGAGATACCTCGATCAGGTCGGTAAGCCTTCGCCCCATGCCGCCGAGAGTGAGCTCGACAACGGCCGAACCCCCCGCAGAGGTGATGGTAGCGAGCTCTGCCACAGCAACATCGATGTCGTCGAGCACAAGATTTTCGGGGATCGAGAGCGCATTCCACGCGAGGTACGCCCGAAGCTCCGGCCCCATCTCCACACCCACGGGCCGCGGTTCTTGCGCGGGCTTGGCCCAGAGCCGCAAGTCGCTCAACACGTGTTCGTGAATAGACGTCTGGCCGAGATCGGATGCCGCAATCGGCCCCAGGACGGTGTGGATAGGCATCGGGTACTTTCTCCCCCGCTAGGCGCCGAAGAGTGCGCGGCGCGGATTGTCGAGGTGAATCGTGTCGAGGATCTCGGGCGAGATGCCCGCAGCGATCGCGTAGTCGCGAAACTCCGTGAACAAGAACGTGTAGCCGGGCCCACCGAGTACGTGAAGGTGCGAGCGCTGGCAGACATGGTGCGAGAGAAGGATCTTGTCGGTGTACCCGGCGTCGATCATCGTCTGGAGGTAGTCGATGCGTCGATCGAGCTGCGAGCGAACGAGCATGCCGTCTACGCGGCACGTCATGAGGCAGTCGAACTGCACGAACGCACCACGGCGTAGAAGTTCAAGTGAGTAGTCCACGCTTTTAACGGTGTCTGAGTGACCGATCACCACACGCGACGGATCAACACCCTCTTCGGTCATGATCTCCAGCTGCGCGAGGCCGGTCGGGAAAGTGGCGGCGTGGGTTGAGACCATCACCCCCGTCTCACGGCTTGCGCGCGCTGCCGCCCGGAAGGAGCGCTCTTCCGCAGTGCTGATGTGAGAGAGGTCGGATGCAATCTCCCCGATCACACCCGCGCGCACTCCGGTACCGGGAATCTCGTCCTGAAGATCAGCGATTAAATAGTCGGCGATTTTGTTGGTGGAATTTCGATCGAACCAACTCTTGTCGAGGTACGTGCCGTAGTAGTGGCCGGTACCCAAGATGATCTGCACACCGGTCTGCTCGCTCAGCTCTTTCGTCGCCAAGACGTTGGCGATCGATCGAGACCCCGTGAGCGGATTCTGCTGCATGACGGCGAGATCATCACTCCATCCAATGGGGGCCGCATAGTCGCTCAGCTCGCCGTTCGTGAGATCGATGAGCGTCGAGCCTCCCACCGCTCGAAACTGCTGCAGTTCTTCGGACATCTCGGCAGCAACGCTGAGATAGCCATCCGCCGGTGTCGTCAACGTCATGTTGATGTAGACGTGCTCATGCGGAAGCGTGACGCCGAGCTGATCGGGCCCGATCGGACCGGTCACCGTGTTCACGCTGCTGTTCGAAGAATCCATAACGGTGTGTGCTCCGGGCTACGAAATCGCCATAACGATGCTCTTCGGCTCGAGGAATCCGCGCAGGCCCTCGTCTCCGAGTTCGCGCCCGACGCCCGATACGCCGACGCCGCCAAACGGCAATGCCGGGTCGAAGATGTTGTATGTGTTGATCCATACGGTTCCGGCGTTGATGCCTGCGGCCATCCGGTGTGCACGCGAAAGATCGCGCGTCCACACTCCTGCAGCGAGTCCGTACGCAGTCTGGTTCGCGATCCGGAGCGCATCGGCTTCATCGTCGAACGGAATGATCCCAACGACGGGGCCGAAGATCTCTTCCTGCGCGATGCGCATGTCGTTCGTCACGTTGCTGAACAGCGTGGGTTCGACGTAAAAGCCCGGCCCACGCGTGCCGCCGCCCGAGATCAACGTCGCACCCTCATCGATACCGACCTGGATGTAGCCGAGCACGCGCTCCTGCTGTTCTGCCGATACGAGTGGGCCGACCGTGATGCCACCGTCTAGGCCGTCGCCGACGGGCACCTTCTTGACGGCAGCGCTCAACCGCGCCGTCATTTCCTCCAGAATCGATCGCTGCACGAGCAGGCGACTCCCTGCCGTGCACATCTGGCCAGAGTGCCCGAACGATGCCCGCATCGCTGTCAGCACAGCGGCATCGAGGTCGGCGTCTTCGAACACGATGTTGGGGCTCTTTCCACCGAGCTCGAGCGTCAAACGCTTGAAGTCATCAGCGGCACTGTGCATCACCATCCGCCCGACTTCTGTCGAACCGGTGAATGTCACCTTTGCGATTCCGGGATGCACAGTGAGCGCTTCGCCCACGCGGCCATCGCCGGTCAGAATACTGACCACACCGGCAGGAACTCCGGCCTGCTCCATCAGTCGGCCGAGTCGCAACAGGGTGAGCGGGGTGTCCTCGGCCGGCTTAGCGACGACGGGGCATCCCGCGGCAAGCGCCGGAGCCAGTTTGAACGCCGCCGTCATGATCGGGAAGTTCCACGGCAGGATGATCGCGACCGGGCCCACCGGGTCCATGACGGTGTAGACGTGGTGGCCGCCGTCATCGATCGGAATGACCGATCCCGTGAGGCGACTGGGTGCTCCGGCGAAGTGCCGGAAGGTGCGCGCGGCGGTTGCCGTGTCGGCGCGAGAGCGCTCGATCGGTTTGCCGTTGTCGCGAGTTTCGAGCACCGCGAGCTCTTCGAGGTTCTCTTCGATCAAATCAGCCACGCGGTTCAGGATGCGGGTGCGCTCAAGTGGTGCGAGTCCCCGCCACCGGCGATCTTCGTGAGCGGCGACAGCGGCCGTGACGGCGGCATCGACATCAGCGACTGTCGCGTCGGCAACAGTCGTGATGACTTCTTGAGTCGCCGGGTCAATGACCTGGCGCACATCGCGCTCTCCGAGCGCAGTCCACTCACCAGCGATCAAGAACGGCTCGTACTCGGGCAGGGTCGTGGCGTCAGTGCGAATGCTCATATGGTGCTCCTCAGCTCAAAAGATGCCGAAATATTCGCGCTGTTCCCAGTCAGAAACGTGGCGCATGTATCGCGCATACTCTGCGCGCTTGATGGTTGCGTACCAGTCCACCACGGTGTCACCAAGCGCTGCGCGGAAGACATCATCGACAACGAGCGCATCGACAGCTTCCGAGAGCGAGGCGGGCAACGGTGTGGCGTCAGTCATATAGGGGTCGGTCGTCGGCGCGGGCGGAATGAGCCCACGCTCCATGCCGTCGAGACCACTAATGATCTGAGATGCGATGTAGAGGTAAGGGTTCGCGGCGGGCTCACCCGAACGGTTCTCTAGTCGTGTTGCCGGATCGCCGGCACCACCGACAGCCCGAATCATCGCGCCCTTGTTGTCGATCCCCCACGCGATGCGGTCGGGAGCAAGTGAGAACGGCTGGTAGCGCTTGTAGCCGTTGACGGTAGGAGTTGTGAACGATGCCGCGGCCGCAGCATGCGCGAGTAGTCCGCCGAGATACGCCGAAGCCGTGAGCGACAGTGTCGTACCGGCAGCATCCGGTACAAAAGCGTGCGCACCCGTGGCGAGTTCGTAGAGCGACTGGTGCAAGTGCCATCCGGTCGACGCGCCCTCGGCGCCCTGCGGTCGCGACATGAAAGTGGCGTGATAACCGTTGGCGGCGCAAATCCGCCGGACGGCTGAGCGACACAGCACGATCGCATCGGCGATGCGCGCCGCATCCCCAGCTTCCATCGTGATTTCGAGCTGGCTCGGGCCGAACTCGAGTTCGATCGAACGCAACGGCAGATCGAGCAGCGTAAGGCCGCGATACAGCGCATCAACGAGCGGCTGCAGTTCGTCGAGCCCCTCTTCGTGGAGAAGCTGCGCGCCACGAGTGGTGGGGTGCGCCTCAACCACGTTTCCGGGCCGCCCCGGAGCGCCGACGTGCGCAGGAGTGAGTTCTTCACCGGCGTCACGAAAGACATGAAATTCGAGTTCTGCCCCGACCGTCATTCCGAACCCACGGGCGGCGAGCGCATCGAGTTCGTTGTGCAAAATCGTGCGCGTGCAAAACGGCACGGGCGACCCATCGGGGAATCTGAGCGAGCACAGTACCCAGGCGGTGCGCTCGGTCCACGGCAGCACCCGGAAGGTTTCGGGGTCGGGCACGAGCACGATGTCACCAGCTCCGCTGAAGCCGGTGACCCCGACACCGGTCTCTTCGGAGAAGACCGAGAAAACCGACTGACCAGAGGTGTCTTTCAACAGCAGCGAGCTCGGCGCCGTGACGCCGGACCGGAGCGCTGTCGCAACCGCCGCGCGTGCGAGGGTCTTGCCCCGAAGTATGCCGTGCTGGTCAACGAACGAGAATCGCACCATTTCGATGCCGAGTTCGTCCATGACTCGTCGCATCTGGCCAGCGGCTGCATACTGCGCTTCGCTCCAGAGCTCATGGCGACCGATGAAGCCTTCGCGGTCTTTTGCGAGCATCGGTCGTGCCGACACTCCGCCGCCGCCTTCAGCGATCGGGCGCTCGTCTACGTTCCGCTCATGCATCGACGGTGACCTCAGCATGCTCCTTCGGCGCTGCCCACGGCGATTGCGCGCGGCGCTCGTTTTCACGTTCAACCCAGCGCGTCTGCCAGGCTTCGTTGGCCGAGATCGTGTCCATCGCGAGTGGCCCCGTGAGCGCTGCGGCTTCTTCGGCACTGACCGGGTGAGAGGGGGTCTGCCCACCAGCGGCGAATGAATCGATAGCGCGCAGCAGCATCCGCCTGTTGGCCGTCACCGCTCGATCTGACACGCCCAGTCGCTCAACCGTGCGGTCTTGGATCGGGCCCATGCTCTCGACGGCCCACTGATCGTGCACGTTGATGTCGAGACCCATGCCCGTGTAGGTGAGGTCTTTCTGCTCTTGCGGGTCGAAGCCCCAGTTGTTGCTGCGGTTTCGCACGGGGCGATAGTCAGGAAGCGTGACCCCCTCGAGCCGCTGCTGCAGGAGGGTGTCTTTGTCGGTCTTGTCGGCGAAGTCGTACCAAATCATGAACCAGTAGTGGTGGTCGTCGTCGATCGGCACATGCCACTGCGTGAAGACCTTGGTATTACCGAACGGCACGACGAAGGCATTCGGGAACATCAGGTTGGTCACGCGAACGTGCTTGATGTCTTCCGTGAGCTGGCGAAGTGCGAATACGCGCAGGCCGTGGTCGGCGGTTTCGACCTCGATGTCGGGACGGTTGCTCTCGCCCACGAGCATCGAGAGCTTTTTGCCGGTGCCCTCGACTTCTTCGGCGAACTGCTGGCCGTACATCTCCCGCGGGTCTTCCTGAATGAACTTGTGCAGGAAAGAAACGTGACTCGGGTCGATTCCGCCCTCGAGCCCCTGCAACCAGTTGCACTCCCAGAGTCCCTTGAAGGCGAACGTGTACTCCTCGGGGGCCACGAAGCAGTCGTAGTCAGGGAATGGGGGCGGGTCGCCCGCACCCATGTACGTGAAGATGATGCCGTTTTTTTCGACACACGGATAGTTGGCGATGCGGATCTTTCCGAGGAACTGGCTGTGATCGGGTTCGGCGGGCTGCTCGATGCACTTGCCCTCACCGTTATAGAGCCACCCGTGATACAGGCAGCGGATGCCGCCTTCTTCGAGGCGACCGTACGAGAGGTCGACGCCGCGGTGTGCACAGAACCGGCTGATAAGACCCCAGCCCTGGCGCTTTTTGAACAGCACGAGGTCTTCGCTCATGATGCGGAGCGCTTTGACCGGGCGATCGCCGGGCATTTCGGAAACGAGTGCCGCCGGCTGCCAGTACGAGCGCAGCAGGTTGCCGAGCGGCGTGCCCGGGCCGGAACGGGTGATCTTCTCGTTATCTTCCTGTTTCAGCATGAGCTAAGCCCTTCGGTATCCGATATGTAAGTAATTGTATCCACTTTGTGTGGTGAGTCTATGCGTCGAGCACAAGCAGTGCGCAGTTAGCGCGTGAAACGCAGACCATCATGCAGTCGTTCTGCGCCCGTTCTTGCGGCGTCAGCACGAAGTCACGGTGCTCGACTTCGCCGTCGAGCACCTTCGTCTCGCAACTGCCGCAAATACCCTCTTCGCAGTCAGTGAGCACGTCAACGCCAGCCGCACGAATGACTTCGAGCACGCTCTGTTCGGGCTGAACGTCTAGGTCTAAGCCCGTGCTTGCGAGCCGCACAGTGAATGCACCACCCGGCTCGTACTCCACTTCGGGAGCCGAGAAATACTCGAGGTGAAGGCGCTCACTCGCTTCAGGCAGCAGCTGCGAAACCGAAGACATGAGCACTTCGGGCCCACACACGTAGATGTGCGCAGTCGGATGCGCGGCGATGACAGCGGCAAGATCTGCGCGCTCGCTCTCGTCGCGCGCAACGATGTCAACGCGATCGCCATACGCCTTCAGCTCGTCAGTGAAGGCCATCCGGTCACGTGTCGCGCCGAGGTAGAGCAGACGCCACTCCACATCGGTTGCCGCCACACTCGCAATCATCGGAAGGATCGGAGTGATACCAATTCCGCCGGCGATGAAAATGTAGTCGGTAGCATCCGTCAGCGCGAAGTGATTGCGCGGGCCGCGCACCGTCACTTCATCACCCACGCGAACGCTTTCGTGAATGGCCTTCGAGCCACCACGGCTATCGCTCTCACGGAGAACCGCGATACGGAGGCGCTCGGATGCCGGATCACCACACAACGAATACTGACGAACGGGCGCGCCGGCGAGTACAAGGTCAATGTGGGCACCAGGTGACCACGCCGGAAAGTGCCCCGAGAGCGGCTCGAGCTCGAGCGAAAGCACGCCGTCCGCTTCGCGCGTCATCGTGCGGACGCGGGCGGGAAGATCAGCAGCCTCTTCTTGCGTCGTCATTCTTGGATCCTAACATCAGTACTCTGGATCCAATTAATTGAATTGTGGACGCCACACCGTCGAGTGCAAGATGGTGCAGAAAGGCTCTGATACCGTTCGAAACGCGCGGTAGTGGGCCGCGTTGCGGAGAGGAATCCATGCCGTCGACCGAGCAACTAGACGTCACTGACGCCAGCGGGCACGCGCTCGTTGACGAGATCGCTGCCAAGATTCGGGCGCGCATCATGTCAGGTGACATCCCGATCGGATCGCAACTGCGACAGGCAGAACTTGCGACCGATTTTGGCGTCAGCCGCACACCGATTCGCGAAGCACTCCGCCAGCTGCAAACGGGTGGCCTCATTGACGTCGTCCCCAATCGTGGCGCCGTTGTGCGGGTTCCTTCCCCATGGGAAGTGCGCGAAGCGTATGAAGTGCGTGCCGAGCTCGAAGCTCTCGCCGCCTCACGCGCTGTGAGCCGTATCTCCCGCGGCGAAATCGAGCGACTTCGCACAGCGAATCAGGAGATGTTCGACCGATCCGCCGCCGAGAGCGATGCTTCTGCAGACCCCTCAACACGCCGCGACAATGACGTTTTTCACACCACGATCACGAGCGTGTCGAGCAATGCTCGGCTGGCCAGGTCGATCGATGAGATCAACGAGAACTTTCCGCGAAATGTCTCAGCACAACTCCTCACGAACGATGCCCGCCACCGCGAAGAGAACTTTCACGAGCACGGCCGCATCATCGACGCGCTCGAGCGGGGCGACGAAGAGGCCGCAGCGCGCGAAATGCGCGAGCACGTACTAAAGGCCGGCGAGCAACTTGCGCGGTGGTACGAGCGCCGCTCGTCCACAGTCTTCCGGGGCTGACCCCGCAACCCGCAGCATCCCCCTCCACCCGAGCCCGCAGCATCCCCGCCGCCCGAGCCCCTTACCCCCACCCATGTCTCACTTATTCAGCTCTGGGGGCTCGGCGAGGTGAATAAGTGAGACATGGGCGACGGTGCGGCGGGAGGGGAGCAGTGGGGAGCCGTGCGGAGGGGAGCCGTGCGGAGGGGAGCCGTGCGGCGGGGAGCCGTGCGGAGGGGAGCGGTGGGCGACGGTGCGGAGGGGAGCTAGAGCAGCATCGCCGCTGTCATCAGAAGCGTGCCCGACCCCATCGTGATGTGCTGCGCTCGGGCCGTCCAGCCGCCGCGGTGGGCGCGCACGAGAGTGACCGCTCCGTAGATGGCAGGAAGAAGCAGAAGCAGCGCCGCCGACCCCGATCCGGTGCCCCCGTGGTGGCCGCCGCCAATAGCGCTTGCACTACTCACAGTCGCGTCGTGGATGCCACTGCCCATAAGCGCGACCATCGGCACCATGCTGAGGCATCCGAGTGCGCCATCGGCAACGAGCGAACGGATGCCTCGATCGCTCCGTGAGCTGTTTCGACCGGAGACGACAGTCACGGCCACGGCGCATGCAATGAGCGCTCCTGCCCAAAAAATCGGTGCGATCGCGGGGGTCTCGCGCGAAACATCGAGCATCGCGGCGATCATCACAACTGCCGAAATGACTCCGCTCGTGCGACGATGCGTTCGATCGGCAACGAGGCAGCACCCGCCCGCGATCATGGCGATCAGCCCGAGCGCGTGAAGGGCCGATGCCATCTCAGTGGCAGTGGCACTCGGTCGAGCCGTGCGCAGATTCCTTCGGAGCAGGCGCGTGGCAGTGCGCTGCGGCAGACGACGGCACGTCCAGAGCCGGGTTCCGGTCGAAGAAGCCGTCGGGCTCCATGCGCAACCCGATGCGCTGCAACGGCATGATGGGCCAGTCCTCGGGGCGCACGTAGTGGTGCACACCCACGATGGGCCACACGACAAGCTCAGCGCCGTCGAGGGGCCGGTCAGCCTCTTGCCACGCCGTGATGCCCTCTTCGCCGAGCGGCGCCTGGTTGGGATATTCGCCCGCAATAAAACGCTCCGACGCGTCGTAGGCGGTTGCCCACAGGTGCTTCGAGATGAAGGGGGCCTTTCGCTCGACAACGCTGCCGGGACGCGCGAAGAGCCGCGTCGTATTGGGCAGCACGAGACGGAAAGAGGTGGCATCCCCGTATCGGTTGGTGCGGTCGGTGCTCTCGATTCGCCAATGCACAGCCCGCGATGGATCGTTGACGCGTGCCGCCTCTTTTTCAGAAGCGATTGTTGTCGGCACCATCTTCACAGCGTTGCCGTAGGGGTTCAGGGTCTCGTCTTCTTCGACCTCGGCGTGCACCTCGACAAGACGGTTCTTCGGCCCATCGATTGCCGTGTCCATGCGGATCGCGAAGTAGTGCTGGTGCGTCGGCGCCTGGACGTTGGGCGCGACCATACGCCCGTAGGCGGGTTCGTCGCCGTCGTCGATTCCTGACACAGACAGGATGCCGGTGAGCTTCACTTCGAGTTCGATCGCGCCGTCCTGATACAGCGACCAGTAGAAGCCGTAGTCGTAGTTCGCGACCGTCGCGAAGAACGAGATCACGAGGCGGCGCTGGCGACGTACTTCGGATTCTCCGATGCGGGTATTGACGTGCTTCCAGAGAATCGAATCGTCTTCTTCGTGCATGCAGATGCCGTTGACGATCGTCTTCGCATCACCCTGACCATCGATGTAGTGCGAATCGAAGTACTGGATCTCGCCGAGGCAGTCGCAACCGAGCTCGAGGGACGCGGTGAGGGGGCCGGCTCCGTACTCACCCCAGTCGAAGAAGTTCTTTCGGTAAGCAGTCGGGTCAGAATCGAGATACGGCACATACATTTCGTTGATTGCGGCGCGGCGAAGAATGGGACGGAGGGTGTCGCCATCCTGGTAGCCGATGTCGTGCAGCACGAGACCTTCACGGTGTGTGAAGCCGATACGGAACGACCAGTTCTGCCAAGTAACCGAGTGCCCATCGACTTTGAAGCCGGGCCCCTCCGGCTGGGTGATTTCAAGGGGAGCGACCTCGCGGTCTGGTCCCCACGTTCCGGAGCGGTAGTTGCCTGTCTCGCTCGCCATCGGCAGCACACCGTGGTCTTCGAGGCGCACGACTTCGAGCGTTTCCAGGTCGATGATCGGCACGAGGCCGGCGACGGGGCGCGCGTAGCCATTGTCGTCCTCAGACTCGCGGTGCCAGACGGTTCCCCACGACAGGCGACGATCAGCCAGGTCTTCGGGCTCGAAACCAGTGATCGATTCCGGGTCGACCCAGACGAGAGACGAGTCGAGGATGCCACGCTTGGCCAGCGCCTCTTTTAAGATCGGGCTGTTGCGAGCAGCGATCGAGACCATGCGCGCTTCGTCCGAGGAGACACCGGGGCGCTTTGCGTCAACCGGGTTCCAGCCCGACAGCGATGCTTCACGGTCTATCCCAGACGACCAGCCTGTGATCTCCCATGCCGCGTGCTCATCGGGATTCATCACGACGAGCCGCACGGGGCGCCCCTGACCGTCGGCGAGCGCGCGCGCGAGGCCCTCTTCGACCGCGATCCCCCAGAACCGTGGCTTCTCGCCGATGCGGGTGTCGGCCTTGACCAGGTTGGAAATCTCGTCGATCTCTGCGGGAGTGATAGGGCTACTCCAGTGGCGCGTCACAGTCATGATGGTTCTCCTCGGTGTGGCAGGCGTGCAAAGACGGCGCCATGGCCGTCGGCTCGGGGGTCGCTTGCGGCTTCAATGTCGCCGCGAATGCGCCGGTGCCGAGCGAGCTGTACGTGGCCAGCCGAGTCCGACGGGCCGGAAAAATCGTGTTGAGCGATGTGCAAGCGCCGCGCCTCGGCAATGATCGTTTCGGGCACACCGGGTTCAGACGCGAGGGTCAGGGTGTCGAAGCCGAGGTCGACATCGCCGATCACCCATCGCGGCCGCTCGAGAAGGTCGGCAAGCGGGCCCGCGGTCGCGGTGCGATCGGAGAGCAATTGCGCGAGTATCCATGGCTGGGCACGACCGCCCTGGCATCCGGCCACGATCAGTTCGTCGCCAGAGTCGATCATGAGGGGCGCGAGCGTGTGAGGCGGTCGAGCGCCTGGGGCGATACACGATGGCAACTCGGGGTCGACGGTGAAGGCGCTGCCGCGGTTGTGTAGAACGATGCCGGTCTCCGGGTCGAGCAGGCCCGCACCGAAGGTTTGATAGACACTCTGCACGATCGTGACGGCCCAGCCTTCATCGTCGATCGCGACGACTGCGGCGGTGTCTCCGTGCGCCGGTGCCTCATTGTGAACACGATCGGATGTCGTCACGTCGAGGTGGAGCAGTGCATCGTTGCTGACGGCGCTTCGGGCGGGGTCACCGAGGTGCAGTCTGCGGGTCGTGACCGCTCGGACGCTCGCAGCCACGAGCGCGGGTGCAAGCTCCTCGCCGCCGCCGTGCGCGTATGCGGCAACGCCGAGTGTGAGCGCACCGACCGAGGGCGGTGGGGCGGCGAGCCACTTTCTGCCATCGACAGTTGCTGTGACGGGATCGGCGAGCTCGACCCGGTAGTTCTCGAAGTCGCTCAGCTGATGCGTACCGCCGTGCTTCCGGAGCGCGCGGACGAGTGCCAGGGCGGTTTCGCCGGAGTAGATGTCGGACGGGTCGTGCTGCAGGCGCCGAAAAGTTTTCGCCAGCTGAGGTTGGCGCACGAGGTCTCCCTCGGCGAGGGCTCTGCCCGCTGCCATGAACACACCACGCAAGCCGACGTCTGCGGCGATTGCCTCGGCGCGAGAAGTGATGGCGCGCTCAAGACCCGCGCTCACCGGGAAGCCTTCCTCCGCAGTGTCGGCGGCGCCGGCAAATGCCGAGCTGAGCTCTAGACGCGCACCCATGCCGGCGATCTGCTGCCAACCGGCGACCATCCCCGGAACCGTGACGGAATGCGCACCCTGGCGTGGCACGATCTCCCACCCCGAGGAGACTTCGTCGATTGCCGCAGGTGCCGTGCCCGCTGCGAGAACCGCCTTTGTCTCACCGTTCGGGTTTCGCACGAGCGCGATGAGGTCGCCACCGATCGCGCACTGGTGCGGGTAGACCACGGTGAGCATGACGGCCGCGGCGAGTGCCGCATCGAGCGCGTTACCGCCCGACGCGATCGCGCGTTCGCCCGCCGAAACGGCGGCGCGGTGAGGAGCGGCGAGTGCAATTGCCATGTCAGATACCCCGGCGGCTTGTGGAAATGAAATCGAGGTCCTCGCGAGGTGTGCCCTCGACGATGTCGGCGACAGCGTTACCGACGGCCCCTCCGAACTTGAACCCGTGCCCCGAGCATGCCGACACGACGACGACGTCGGGAGCATCCGCGAGGGGGCCGATGATGAAACGCTTGTCTTCCGTCATCGTGTAGAGGCAGGCTGTCGCCTCGGCCGGCGTCGTATCGATTCCCGGCACGCGGGTCGCCATGAGGTCTCGCATCATCGCGATTTCGTCAGCACGGGGCGGAGCGACCGGAACGTTCGGGTCCCACACGTCGCTGGCGTCAACGCCGATCTTCAGGCCGTTCCCCGCGGCATCGGGAATGCCGAACATGAGCCCCTCGGGTCGGTCGATCGAGAATGCGCCGAGTTGCGGAGGCATCCCGGCCCTTTGCCCAGGCGCCACCGAAAGTGTGAGGATGCGCCACACTTCGAGCAGCGGTGCGAGTTGCGAAAAGGTCTGTGCCGCCCATGAACCGACAGACACCACGATGCGCGGGGCGCGGAAGATGCCCGTTGCTGTTCTGACTTCGACTCCGTGCGCCGTGGAATCCCAGCCGATGACCGGCTCGTCGAACCGCAGCTCGGCCCCGTGTCGGCGGGCAACGGAACGCAGTGCACCCAGCGCGTATTCTGCTTCGAGAACACCCGCATCGGGGTCGTAGACGGCGCCGTAACCCGCGGGGACCCGCAGTGCAGGCATGAGTTCTGCCATGCGTGCCGGGTCATGAACAACTTCACTTCGCGGGCTCTGCAGTTGGCTCTCGCCGCGGTGAGCGTAGAGCCCGCCCGTGCGATGGAACAGCGTGTGGCCGGTCTCTCGCTCCAGCGCACCCCATGCGTCATACGCCTGAGCGACGAAGTCGTTCCACACCGGGTTCGGGTACGCCCGACGGATCATGCGAGTGCGTCCGTGCGAGGAGCCGCGCGTATGCCTCTCGCCGAACTGTTCGATCGCGACAACACGCTTACCTCGACGCGCGAGGCTCGCCGCACTCGCGCTGCCGTGTACACCGAGCCCGATGATGATGACATCGGCGGTCGTGACCAGAGAACTCACGCGGCACTCCCAGCAAGCTTTCCCGCGGCAATCTCCCCGACACCTTCCGCGAGCAGCGCGAGATCGGCATCGTCGTTGTAGACATGGGCCGAGGCACGGATCACGGATGACACTCCGCGATCGCCGAGGTCCCACTGCCCGTGCGTTGCCGGCACCGAAACAACGCGCAGGCCGCGTTCGGCAAGTCCGCGCACGGCGTCGGCGGGCTTCACGCCATCGATCGCGAACGTGATGATGGCTGAGTCGGCACCCTCTGGGTCAACGATCGTGACACCGGTGATGCTTTCCAGCGACTCTCGCACGACCGCACCTGTCTTTCGCATCCAAAGATCAGTTTCGCGGATGCCACGGCCAATCGCCTCATCGATAGCGGTTCCGAGTCCGAGTCGGCCCGCGATATAGGCTTCCCAGCTCTCGAACCGTCGCGCAGACGCATCAAGGTCCCAGTCCATCAATGATGTCCAGTGCGCACCGCGCACATCGGGGGCAAGTGGTAGGAGTGTGCGACAGAGCTCTTCGCTGACGTAGGCGAAGCCCGTGCCACGCGGTGCCCGCAAGAATTTCCGCCCCGTTGTGACGAGCACGTGGCATCCGATCGCCGAGACATCGCTCTCGAGCTGACCGACCGATTGAGTCGCATCGAGAATGTACGTCGCGTTGTAGCGACCCGCGATGACACCGATTTCGACGACAGGTTCGACAAGACCGGATGACGTCGGCACATGTGCGACCGTGAGCACAGTGGGCTTGCCGTCGCTCAGGAGCGCATCCAGAGCCGCGAGATCTACCCGGCGCGTTGCATCGGCCGGTGCGATGACGAGTTCAACACCGTTTTCGCGAGCGATGCTCATGAGGTGGAGCGCGTGGCTGACATATGTACTGGTCGACGCCACGATGCGCTGCACCGAAGACAGTCGCAGTGCATCGAGCAGTACTCGAAGACCTGTCGATGCGCTGTCGAACAACGCGATTTCATGGCGACGCGCGCCGATCAGCTGCGCGGCGGAGTCGTAGACGCTCTCGATGCGGGGGCGCACTTCGTTGGCGGCTTCGTACCCGCCGAGCTCTTCTTCTCGCCGTAGATGACCGACAACTGTCTGCACGACGGCGTGCGACGGGAGCGACGACCCCGCGGAGTTGAAGTGCGCGGAGTGGGCAACGCCGGTAGTCAGGCGGCGCTCATGAGCGACATCGATCGTGAGCCGGGCATCGAAGCCGGGTCTGGCGCTCGAGTCTGCGGCGTGGTGTGAGCTCATGAGTTTTGCAGTACCTCCCGTTCGGATCCAAACGTAACATATATGGATCCAACTTCAGCGTGGACTATGGAAGGGCGACAGGATGTCTCGAATGCTCGCGGTTATTGCTGCTACACCCGCGACGCTGCATGACGCAGTGAGTGGAGAACTGCTCGATCAGTGCGCAGTGCTTGCCCGCGTGCATTCCGATGGATGGGGCACAGCGTGGGCCGGCAGCGATGGTTCGCTCAGCGGAAGTCGATCGAACAACGCGCCCGCTAGCGCCGGTGAAATCGCAGCCGCAGGCGCCGAAACCGCCTCAGCACGGTTGGTCTATCTGCGGTTCGCGAGCGCAGAATCCGGACATCACATCGCGGATGTGCAGCCGTTCCTGCGCGGGTCGGTGGCGTTCTGCCACAATGGCGCACTCTCGCCGCGCGAAGATGTGCTGGCGCTCCTTTCACCGGTCGAACGCCGCGAGCTCACGAGCACAACCGACAGCGAGGCGTACTTCGCGCTTGTGAAGCGCATGCTCGAGACCGGGGCGGGCACACCCGCCGAGAACGTTGCCAGCGCGGTGCGCCTGCTTCGACAGAGCTTTCCGGAGGCCTGCCTCAACGCGTTTGTTCTGCACGCGGGCGAGCTGTTTGTCGTGCAATCCCGAGGCGCCGCGCCGACACCGATCGCGGCATTCGAGCGCCGCGGGTTCACTCTCGACACGCTTCCGCCCGGCCACGACGGGAGCTACAACCAGATATCTTTCCGCACGGCGGCGGGCAAAACGATCGTTTCGACCACCGGAGTGGATCAGGCCGGGTGGCATCCGCTCGCTGAAGACACCGTCACGCACTTTCGCGCGGGCTGGCACACCACAATCCGACTATCCGGAGCGCCCTCTGAGCAGTGAACGTTGTCGCCAGTGCCGGCCGACGTACTCGACGGCCTCATCGATCGCGAATGAGCGTGTCGAGTTACCCACACGCACCCAAAGGTCGGTCGATGCGCCGTCTTTCGACTGCGTGACGTAAACCGGTCTCGGTGACGATGGACACGCCACACAGCACACGAGCGCGCCGTTCGCCGCATGGTCGAACTGCACGCGCGGGAGGGCGGCGGCATTTCGGCCCAGAAGCGTCGAAAAAAGGTCGCGCAGCCAGAGTTCGAACCTGTCGGCGTCAGAAACTCGCAACGTTGACAGATCCCGATCCAGACCCAGCGCCTCGCCGTCATCATTGGCGCCGATGACCAGCACTCCGCCGCCGCTGTTCAAGAATGCGGCCACGGTTTTCGCAATAGCGAGCTCCATGCGCGAATCACGCTTGGACTCTCGCACATTCCAGCGCGCCGTCTCTTTGAATTCGACGCGATCGGACTCGCCTGCCGAGAGTACGGCATCGACGTCAACGCGATCCCGAGCCCGCCGTGACGCCGCAAAGAGCGCCGCGACGATAAACGAGATCGCCACACTGAAGCCAAAAGCGAGGAGCAACGGAACCGGAGTCCAGATACGAACTCCCGCAATGAACCATCCCGCTGCGAGAAGTCCGAGACTCAACCCGAGCAGCGACGTCAGCATCATGACGGGCAAAGAGAGCGACAGGCGTCGGCCGAAAATCCACCTGATCAGCAGAGCGATCAGGGCCGCAATGAGTAAAGAACCTGGGATGGCGAGCGCAAACTCGACCATGACGGTGTTCTGAGGCATCCGAGATCTTCCTCAGCGCAGAGCGCCGACGCTTGCAAGCGCCAAGCGCACGAGCGTGCCACGGCCACCTTCCATTTCAGCGGCGAGCGCATCGGATGCCGCCTCTTGCGGTGCCATCCACGTCACTTCGAGGGCATCCTGGCGCGGCTCGCACGTACCCGTGACGGGCACGACAAACGCGAGCGAGACCGCGTGCTGGCGGTCATCGTGGAACGCGCTCACTCCAGGAATGGGGAAGTACTCAGCCACGGTGAACGGCAACGGCTGCGGCGGAAGCATGGGAAATGCCATCGGGCCCAGATCGTTTTCGAGGTGGCGGAAGAGCGCGTCGCGCACGGTCTCGCCGTACCGGACTCGGCCAGACACGATAGTCCGAACCATTTCGCCGAGGGGGGTCGCACGCAGCAGAATGCCCACCTGGGTGACCGCGCCCATGCCGTCGGTGCGCACCGGAATGGCCTCGACATACAGCATCGGCATACGCCGACGCGCTTCGGCGAGTTCGACATCGGTGAGCCAACCGGGGTTCGCCCCTTGGCTCCCAGAGCCGTAGGAGCTCTCCATGCCACGCAACGGATCGTTTGACGCTCCGTTGTCGTTGCTCTCGTTCGGATCGGGGTCCGGGGTGCGCACGGCCATGCCTCCTGTATACCCCACGTTGGACGATAGGCCCGCTTCGCAGCGGCGGCAGTGTCGGTGGTGTTTGACAAGATGTGGGGGTGAGCGAGATAGAAACCCCCGCGATCGACCCCGACGCTGTGCTGTGGTCGGCGCCAGTCGACGAGCATCCTGATTGGCCGTTGCTAGTGCTGCTCCACGGATACGGATCCGACGAGCGTGACCTATTCGGGCTTGTGCCTCAGCTGCCCGACGGATTCGTGATCGCCGCTGTGCGCGCACCTCTTGCACCGCCGTTTCCGGCACCCGGATACTCCTGGTATCCGATCGAAGGCCTCGACGGCCGCGAGCCACAACGTGTCACCGACGCCGCCACGCGCCTGCTCGAATGGATCGCGAACGTTGTCGATGACACAAGGCCGGTGGGGCTACTCGGGTTTTCGCAGGGAGCGGCCGTCAGCATGCAGGCACTGAGGATTCACCCAGAGCGGTTCCTGTTCGCCGTCAACCTGAGCGGCTATGTGACCCCCGGTGATCTGCCGACCGATGTTGCCCTCACTGAGCGGAAGCCCCCGGTGTTTTGGGGCCGCGGCTCGCACGATCAGGTCATCCCCGAGCCGCTGATCGCGCACACGATCGACTGGCTCCCCGCGCACGTCGAGCTCAGCGGCCGGGTCTACGAGGGCCTCGGTCACAGCGTCTCGCAGCAAGAGTTCGACGACGTGGGCATCTTCCTCACCAAGCACCAGACTCCCCCAGCCTGACCTGCCTACGGGCCCGGACCCTGAGTCCTGGACACCACGGTCCCGCACCAGGTCAGTGCTGCGACGCCATGTCCTGTACTTCTGCACTTCTGCACTTCTGCACTCCTGCACTTCTGCACTTCTGCACTTCCGCACTTCCGCACTTCCGCACTTCTGCGTATTGAGACGCCCTGCCCTGCACCGGGTCCCCCAGCCCAGCTTCTCATCTGTTGCCGAAACGCTGGCCCCACGCGCAACACGCCGGGCCGTGGCATCCGCCTGCGGGGTGTTGCGAGCCCAAGGCAGCGTTTCGATGAGCTGCAGGGGGCAAAAGAGCGCGGTTCACAGCTCCGATCCCCAGCACGGGCCTCACGGCAGAATCTCCATCCGGATGCCACGACCCACCACCATAAGCGGGTGTTGGCTGGCCTAAGTCCACCGCCGCCTGCACTAACTCAGGCTCGACGCGGAGCGCTTCGGCACATGTCCGCAGAATTCTCAGGTGCGCGCCCAGCCACGCCGCTGATTTGCCTGCGTTAGTGCGAGGAAGGGGAAACAAGAGCATCAACGTCGGGGACTATACCCCCTTGTTGATTGCAGTGAAGATGACTGAGGGGTCGCCCCAGGGTTCGGACACCGTGCTCGGATGGACGGTATGGCGCACGCGAGCTAGCCCCAGGTTTGGGCCAATGCACCTGCCAGGGCGATCGCGAAACTTTCGGCCGAAAACGGACCATCAGCTCCCACGTAAGCCGAAAGGGTCACAACATTGACCTGGTCGGTGAGCACAAATTCGTTCTCGGAGTCCGCACTCTGGTAAACAGCGATGCCTTCGACATCTGAATCGACTTCGCGCAATTCATCCGGGTTGATATTCCACGCCGCTCCCGGCGTTGCGCGAAAAGTAATATCGACTTCTGTTGAACTGCCTGCGGCTAGTCCTGCCCGGCAGTCCGTAACTCCTAGCTCCTTGTCTTGCAAGAAGAAACCGGCTCGGGGGTAATCGATGTAGCCATACTCTTCGACGTCAATGTCGACTCCTGCGTCGGCAGATATTGATGTCGAAAGATCCGCGCAATCCTCGTTTTGCCACCAGCCGGTGCGATCCTGCATCCACGCCTCGGTGGGTTGCTTTTCGTATCGGGCTTGAATTTCCTCGCCAAGCTCACTCGACCAGGCCTCAACCCCACCATTTGCCATGTCCGGCAGCAGGTTGAATCCCAGCGAGATCCACAGCTCCTCGGACTCCCACTCACTGCCGCAATTCGAGACGTCCGAGCTGCACGAACCGAAATAGGTGTCGCGCATCTCCGCCGACAAGTCAGTGCCATTTATCTGACTCGTCGGACTCGCAGAGATGTGCACGTCACCCGATTCACCTTGCCAGTAGCAGTTGAGACCACCAGTATTAGCCATGCTCAAGCTGTCGCCGGAAGAGTCATACAGGCTGAGCTCGACCCCGACCACGTCGGAAATTTGCTCGTCAGAGAGCATGTTCGCGCAGTCACCGTCGAAGAGCACGGGCGGCTTCTCAGCGGGCCCAATCGTGAGGATCTCCGGGGTAGAACTCGTCGTCGGAGCAGCAGTGCTCGTACTCGGTGTCGTGGACTCTGTCGTTTCGGCAGCGGGCGCGCACGCAACGATACCCAGGCTCAGCGCCAGCACGATCGCGACCCCAAACGAACGTGGAGTCCCACGGCCAATACCTCGAACTCGTGTATACAAAACAGCCCCCTTCAGGCTCTGAAAACGTATCCTCAAGTCACGCTGAGCCCCGGCAAACCCCTCGAGGTGTTGCACAAATGTGACACCCCAGATACGAGCGCAGCCACCTCGCGACACTTCGCCGAAACGCTGCTTCTCCAGCAAACACGCCGGGGTATGGCGTCCGTCAACGGCGCGTCCTCATCGCAGGCAGCGTTTCGGCGATCGTGTGGCGCTGGGCGAGAGAACACTCCGGGTGCGGAATTCATGCTGAGTCGGTTGCGTGCACCAGAGCTGAGCGGTGGAGCGAGGCATCCGCATCTTGGCTGGCTACTCGAACGCAGGCAAAGTCTCAGAACACTTGACCTGGACACGCGGAAATCCCAAGGGTCTCAGCCCGCGCCGATTGCTCTCGCCTGAATTAGTGCAGGGAAACAGAAGCAGGCGAAGTGGGGACGTCGACTCAAGCAGGCGACGAGCCTCCGGCTCGCAGTCTCTTATCGAGTCGGCGCCGCGACGTCGAGCCATGCATCGGCAATAGCCACGGCGAGCTCATCAGAAGATAGGGTGCCGCTTGGGGTTACAGAGAAATTCGCGACGTTGATGCCATCCGTGAGCAGGTACGGGTCGTCCCCTCCGTATCCCGCTGGCACGTCGGACAGAAAAAGACGCGCCCCATCACGACTGAACGAAATCTCTCGAAGACGCCTCTCCTCGGTCGCTTCCCACGCGGCACCAGATCGCGCCCACAGCGATCCGTACCACCCATGCTCTTCGTTGCCACTACGGAGCCAACATGCCGTCTGATGCGAATACAGATCGATCGCATATTTCGCTGCAGACGCCCCGTCGTGGTACCCCTCCGGTTCGCCCGTGACGGCGACTCCGAGACGATCACCGATCGCCTTCGCGAGGGCCTCACAGCTCGCGGTCGGCCACCACCCCGTCTGATCACGGCGCCAAGGCTCGGAATCTTGTGCGGACAAATTCTCAGCGATGATCGGCCCGAGGCGCTGCCCCCACACAGCAAAATCCTCACGCGATATCTCGGCCCCGTAACCCGTCGTGCCAACTATCCACCAGTCGTCGTTCTCCCAATTCCACGAGCACAGGATGGACACACACAGGCCGAGAACGACCTCGACCTGCGTGTCAGCCAGACTAAGTTGATCGACGATAGCGCGCGGGACGATCTCGAGAATGCTCGTTCGATCGCCGATCTGCAGCGTGCATGAGATTCCGCCGCCATTGTGGAGGCTGTCGTCTCGATCCTCGATGGATGCGGACGTCTGGTTCAGCGCATTCGCAGCCTGGGCTTCGGTCAGCACATCTGCACAGTCGCCATCGAACGGCAGCGGCGGCTTCTCGCCGGGCCCGACGGTAAGTATCTCGGGAGTGGCGCTTGTCGCGGGAATGGGACTCGTCGCCGCCGGAGCAGCAGCGCTCGTACTCGGGTCCGCCGACGGGGTAGTTTCGGCAGCCGGGGCGCACGCGACGATGCCCACGCTCAGTACCAGAACGAACGCGACCCCCAACGAACGTGAAACTCCGCGCCCAATACCTCGAACTCGAGTGTGCAAACCAGCCCCTCTCAGCCTCTGAAAACGTATCGCGCAGTCACGCTCCTAGCCGACCGTAGAGCCAAGACGTTGCACAAATGTCACTCCCAGCGCCACCCTCCGGCCCGGTGTCGGTGGCAGCGGGGATGATAGGGATGTGGACAATGTGCTCAACCGGTTTTCCCCTGCCACGCAGGACTGGTTTCGTAGCGCGTTCGCCGCTCCCACCACCGCACAAGCCGGCGCCTGGGAGGCCATTTCGGCGGGTCGAAACGCACTGGTCGTTGCGCCCACCGGCTCCGGAAAGACACTCTCGGCATTCCTCTGGGCGCTCGACCGCATCTTTCGAGAGAAGGATGCCGCCGAAACAATGCCGCAGACAGGGACAGCGCACCAGAAACCAGCGCGCGCACGCAAGAAGCCTGACGACTCCCCGGCCACCCGCATCCTCTATATCTCTCCACTCAAGGCGCTCGGCGTCGATGTGGAGCGGAACCTCCGCTCGCCCCTCGTCGGTATCGGGCAATCGGGCCGCCGCCTCGGGTTGCCGGTTCCCAACGTCACTGTCGGGGTCCGCTCCGGGGACACGACGGCATCCGATCGTCGAAAGCTCGTGACAGCACCGCCCGACATTCTGATCACAACGCCCGAGTCGCTGTACTTGATGCTCACAAGCCAAGCGCGCGAGACTCTGCGGGGCATCCACACCGTGATCATCGACGAAGTACATGCGGTTGCCGCGACCAAGCGCGGGGCGCACCTGGCACTGAGCCTCGAACGTCTCGACA
Source organism: Microbacterium endophyticum (assembly GCF_011047135.1). Lineage (NCBI taxonomy): Bacteria > Bacillati > Actinomycetota > Actinomycetes > Micrococcales > Microbacteriaceae > Microbacterium > Microbacterium endophyticum. Next base: position 1,100,262 of record NZ_CP049255.1, read on the forward strand.
GTTTGCTCGAGACGCCAGCGCAGCGCATCGGATTGTCGGCCACAGTGCGGCCGATCGACGAGGTAGCCCGCTTTCTCGGCGGGTCAGCGCCCGTCGACATCGTTGCACCGCGTGCGACCAAGACCTTCGATTTGTCGGTTGTTGTTCCGATCGCAGACATGCTGCATCCGCCGCCCCCGCCCGGTTCTCCAGCGCCAGAACCCGGAGCAGAAGACTGGTTCGCAAACCAAGGCGAGAGCACCGAAGTCACAGGCTCGGTGTGGCCGCACGTCGAAGAAGCAATCGTCGACCGGGTGATGGCGCACAGTTCCACGATCGTCTTCGCGAATTCGCGTCGCCTCGCCGAACGCCTCACCGCACGCTTGAACGAAATTGCGAGCGAACGGATGGCGCTCGACCTTCCCGAGCCAGCTGTTCCCGCCGCGATCATGGCGCAGGCGGGCGCAACCGCGGGCGCCGCTCCGGTGCTTGCGAAAGCGCACCACGGGTCGGTGTCGAAAGACCAGCGCGCAATCGTCGAAGAAGAGCTCAAGTCCGGCGTGCTCCGCTGCGTCGTGGCCACGAGCAGCCTCGAGCTCGGCATCGATATGGGCGCCGTCGACCTCGTCATCCAGGTCGAGTCGCCGCCGTCAGCGGCATCCGGCCTGCAACGCGTGGGCCGAGCCGGTCACCAGGTCGGTGAAATCAGCCGCGCAGCCCTCTTCCCCAAGCATCGGGGCGATGTGCTGCACACAGCTATCGTGACCGAGCGGATGCTGGCGGGTCAGATTGAATCGCTAGCGGTACCTCAGAATCCGCTCGATGTGTTGGCTCAGCAAACCGTGGCGGCATCGGCCATGGATGCACTCGATGTTGAGGACTGGTTCGAAACTGTGCGGCGGTCGGCGCCGTTTCGCACGCTCCCTCGTTCTGCATATGAGGCAACCCTCGATCTGCTGGCGGGCCGCTTCCCCTCGGACGAGTTCGCCGAGCTCCGTCCACGCCTCGTCTGGGACCGCGACGCGGGAACCCTCACCGGGCGTCCGGGCGCGCAGCGCATCGCTGTGACAAGCGGCGGCACGATTCCCGACCGCGGACTCTTCGGGGTCTTCGTTGCGGGCGAAACGCAGAACGCACGTGTCGGCGAGCTCGACGAAGAGATGGTGTACGAATCTCGCGTCGGTGATGTTTTTACGCTCGGAACAACGAGTTGGCGGATCGTTGAGATCACGCATGATCGGGTCAATGTCACACCCGCCTACGGGCAACCGGGCAAAGTGCCGTTCTGGCACGGTGACGGCATTGGTCGCCCCGCTGAACTCGGCGAAGCACTCGGAAAACTCTCACGCGAGCTTGGCTCAGCTTCGCGACCAAACGCCGAAGCGCGGCTGCGCGAATCAGGCCTCGACGACAACGCCATCGACAACCTGCTGTCGTACCTGGCCGAGCAAAAGGAGGCCACCGGCAGCCTCCCGACCGACAAGAGCCTCACGGTTGAGCGCAGTCGCGATGAGGTCGGCGACTGGCGTGTCATCTTGCATTCCCCTTTCGGCATGCAAGTGCATTCGCCGTGGGCCTTGGCTGTGAACGCTCGGATTCGTGAGCGCCTCGGCGTCGAAGGATCGGCCGTTGCCAGCGACGACGGCATCATTGCGCGCATCCCGGATGCCGAGGCTGAACCGCCCGGGGCTGAACTCTTCGTGTTCGACCCCGACGAGCTCGAGCAGATAGTTACCGATGAAGTGGGAGGCTCAGCCCTCTTCGCCTCGCGATTCCGCGAGTGCGCGGCCCGGGCACTCCTGATGCCACGCATGAATCCGACCAAACGCAGCCCGCTGTGGCAGCAGCGTCAGCGTTCAGCACAGTTGCTGCAGGTCGCTCGTGGGTACCCGACGTTCCCCGTCATCCTCGAAACGCTGCGCGAGGTTCTGCAAGACGTGTACGACTTGCCTGCCCTCTTGCGCATTGCGAGGAGCATCGGTGATCGCCGCATCCGTCTCGTCGAGACCACAACTTCGCAGCCATCCCCGTTCGCGCGCGACCTACTGTTCGGATATGTCGGTGCGTTCATGTACGAGGGCGACTCGCCCTTGGCAGAGCGTCGGGCCGCAGCGCTCTCGGTCGACCCGGCACTTCTGAGCGAGCTTCTCGGCAAGGTCGAGATGCGCGAACTCCTCGACCCGGATGTGATCGCTCAGTTCGAACGCGAAGCGCAGCGACTCGACCCCGCCCGGCATGCCCGCGGCCTTGAGGGTGTCGCAGACCTGCTGCGGCTGCTCGGCCCTCTGACAGCGGAAGAGGTTGCTGCCCGTCTCGAACCTGCCGAGGGCGCCGCCCCAGCGGACGAGACCGCGCCGACGTATGCCGCGGCCCCGAGTCCGGCGCACGTCGCTCTGGCGCGGGCCCACCTCGATGCCCTCGTCACAGCCCGGCGCGCGATCACGGTGAACATCGCGGGAGAGCCACGAGTAGCTGCCATCGAAGATGCCGGACGACTTCGCGACGCCCTCGGTACCGCGTTGCCCGTCGGGCTTCCCAATGCGTTCCTTGAGCCTCTCGCCGATCCGCTCGGCGATCTCGTCGCCCGCCACGCGCGCACCCACGGGCCGTTCCGCGGCGCTGACGTGGCGGCGCGTTTCGGCCTCGGCGCGGCTGTTGCCCGTCTCACATTGCAGCGCCTGGAGTCGCAGGGACGCCTGACGAGCGGCTTCTTCTTGCCCGAGGGTCGCGGTACGGGTGATACGGCCGATGACACCGAGTGGTGCGACACCGAAGTGCTCCGGCGCTTGCGTATGCGTTCACTCGCGGCGATCCGCGGCAGCGTCGAGCCTGTTCCCCCGGATGCCTTCGCCCGCTTTCTTCCGGTATGGCAACACATCTCTCGGCCCCTTGAGGGACTCGACGGAGTCGCGGCGGTTATCGAGCAACTTGCCGGTGTGCCACTGCCCGCGAGTGCGTGGGAATCCCTCGTGTTGCCCTCTCGCGTCGCCGATTACCGTCCAGCGCTGCTCGATGAGCTCACGGCGAGCGGCGAGGTTGTGTGGTCGGGGCACGGCTCTCTTCCGGGACGAGACGGATGGGTGGCCCTCCACCCTGTCGATCTCGCACCGCTGACCCTCACTGTGAGCGAGACCGAGTTCGCGCCCGAAAGCCTTGAGTCCCGTGTGCTGCAGGCACTCGGAAACGGCGGCGCATACTTCGCGGCGCAGTTGCGAGAAATGACGCATGCCGACAACGAGCAAGGCGTTGTCGAGGCACTCTGGGCTCTCACCTGGGCCGGGCGCATCACGAACGACACTTTCGCACCGGTTCGCACCCTGCTCGGCGGCGGCTCGCAGGCTCACCGCACAGCACGGCGCACGCCGCGGTCGCGCCTCTACCGTGCCGCGCGACCGGAATTCGCACGCAACCCCACACCTCCCCCGCGCCCGCCCTCGATCGGCGGCCGCTGGTCGCTGCTGCCCACTCCCGAGGCAGACCCCACCGTGCGTGCAACGACTGCCGCGGGGCTGCTGCTCGATCGCTACGGTGTCGTCACGCGGGGCTCGGTGCAATCCGAGGGCCTTCCAGGTGGTTTTGCTCAGGCGTACCGCGTGCTGTCTGGCTTCGAAGAAGCGGGGCACTGCCGCCGCGGCTATGTGATCGAAAAGCTCGGCGCCGCGCAATTTGCCGCGTCTGCGACGGTCGATCGCATTCGCGAATTCGCGGGCCTCACCGATCCGCCTCCCTACCGCGCCGTGACGCTCGCGGCCACCGACCCAGCCAATCCTTACGGCGCTGCTCTGCCGTGGCCAAGCCTCGACGGTGTTTCACATCGACCGGGGCGAAAAGCCGGCGGCGTGGTCAGCCTCGTCGATGGCGCTCTCACGCTGTACTTCGAACGCGGCGGCAAGACCGCGCTGGCCTTTAGCGACAACCCGCAGCAGTTAGCCGCGGCATCCCGCCAGCTGGTTGAGACTTCGCGCGCTCATCACCTCGAAACCATCACCGTCGAGCAGGTCAACGGTGTCTTCGTGCTGGGCACGCCGGTGGGAGCTGCGCTTCGCGATGCGGGGTTCGTCGAAACCCCGCGCGGACTCACGCTCCGCCGCGTCACCGCGGGCGACACCGCCCTCGCAACAGCCGGGCGCTCGCGTGCCTGAGGGTGACACGGTATTTCGAGCCGCGGCCAGACTGGATGCCGCGCTCAACGGCCAAGAAGTGACGCGCTTCGACCTCCGCGTACCGCAGCTCGCGACGATCGATCTGACGGGCGAGGTCGTGCACAATGTCGTGCCGCGGGGCAAACATCTCTTGATGCGCATTGGCGACCAGACTTTGCACTCGCATCTCAAGATGGAGGGTGAGTGGCACGTCTATCCCCCGGGGGAAAAGTGGCGCGCACCGGCGTTCAAAGCCCGCGCCGTTGTGGGCAACGCTCATGCTGTTGCCGTCGGTTTCGATCTCGCAATGATCGACGTCGTTTCTACTCGCGACGAGGGAGATCTCGTCGACTACCTCGGGCCTGATCCCCTGCGCGACGACTGGGACCCCGCCGAGGCCGCCCGCCGGGTGGTGCGGGACGCGCGACCCATTCATGTGGCTCTGCTCGACCAGCGGAACGTCGCTGGATTCGGCAATGTCTACGCGAACGAGATCTTGTTCGTTCGCGGTGTTCTGCCCGAGACCCCCGCGACGAAGACGGATGCCGCAGCCATTATCGACGTGGGCGCTCGCATGATTCGGGCGAACCGTGGTCGTGCTGTTCGTACGTTCACCGGAGACAGTCGGCGCGGCCAGAACACCTGGGTATACGGGCGGGAGAACCGATCCTGTCGACGGTGCGGAACACGCATCCTTACCGGTGAACTCGGTGCCGATGCCATGAAGAACCGCAACGTGTTCTGGTGCCCGCGCTGCCAGACGTAAGCCTCTGCTCAGTGCCCGATGTATCGACCGGGGCGATGGTTGAGCGCGAGCACGACGTTCAACAGCACTGCGCCCGCGGCGCTCAACAGCACATTCGGCCATGGCACGACGATGAGCGCGGCGGCGATAATCACGACGTCGAAGGCCAGTTGCGTCCAGCCGGCACGGAAGCCGGTCTTCTCCTGCACGAGAAGGGCAATGATGTTGATGCCGCCGAGGCTCGCGCGGTGGCGGAACAGGATCAAGAGCCCGACTCCCGCGAACAGGTTTCCCGCGAGGGTGCAGAAAATCGGGTTGATATCACCGAGAGGCACGAGCACGTGGTTAACCGCTGAGAACAGCGATACCAGCGCGATCGAGATCACGGTACGAACCGTAAAACTCACACCCTTTTTCCACAGCGCGAGCGCCGCAAACGGCAGATTCACAAGACCGAAGATGAGCCAGAACGGCCATGCGGTAGCGAAGTCGACGAGCAGTGCAAGGCCTGCGGTGCCGCCCGTAACCGACCCACTCGACTGCAACAGGTAGATACCGAATGCTGCCGAGAACGTGCCGGTAAGAATGCCGAGAGCATCCTCGAACCAGCTGTGCGCCATCGTGCGCTCGTCGAAGACGAGCGTCGGTGCGGTCGCTGGATCTGCGGTGGATTCGGCATCAGTCACGGGCTCTATCGTGCCACTGCTGCGAACCGTCGGCGACGCACTCTCCGGATGCTCACGCTCACGCGCTCAACCCACGCTCAGCCAAGTCGTTGGTGGGTATGGCACCCTGGCGAGTCGGCGTCGTCTTGTCGCAATCCGATTCGCTACTCACAACGAACAACCAGCAACGGTCGGGAATGAATCCGAAACAATTCCGGTTTCGACATGTGACAACTCGGCAAGGCATGAAAGCCGGAGGAGGGCAACGTGGGTAAGAACTACGTCGACATTGAGAACGAACGCGGCGAAACGCTGCGTTACCGCAAGCACTCGAACGGCCGCGGCCTCATCGCGCATGGCGCAAAGGTTCACGCGAGCGCCATGATCGAAGCGGGTGCATACATCGAGCCCGGAGCCCACGTCGGCCCCGGCGCGCACATCGGACACGGAGCGTGGGTTGAGCACGACGCCACCATCGGACCCGACGTCTTGATCGCCCCCCACGCACACATCGCGTCGCAGGCGGCCATCGGTGCCGGAGCGAAGATCGGCGTGCGTACCTACATCGGTGAGCGCGCCCAGGTGGCAATTGGTTCGCTCATCGGCGACGACGAGACGATTCATGACGGCGAGCACGTGGCGACCGACCGACGCGGGCTCCGCCTAGCGGCGTAACCCTTAGCGCCTCGCTTTATGCGAAGAGAAAGAGCACGAAACCGATAATCGGAAGTGTTCCCTGCGTGAGAGCGGGGCGGAGGTTGCGAATACCCGTCGAAAGCAAGACGAGGGATGCTGCGCCCATCGACGCCAGCGCGAAGAGCACGAGTGTTCTGCCAGCAACGTCGGCAACTGTCGAGTCGCCGCCAACCCAGAACAGCACGAGGCCAAGAGCGGCACCAATCGCGAGGAACAGATTGTAGAAGCCCTGGTTGTACGCCATGGCTTTCGTAGTTTCAGCGGTTTCCGCGTCAGGAAGACCGAAGCGGCGAAACACCTTCGGCTGAGTCCACTGCACGCTTTCCATCACAAAGATGTAGACGTGAAGAAGTGCTGCGAGCGCAGCGAAAACAGTGGCGATAACGGCGAGCATATTCCGACGATAGCGCGCGGGTACGCTGAACGAGTGGCGAACGGACGTAAACACGCAGCCGGCGGGCGCGGCAAGCTGCCCCGCAAGGCGCGTGTGGGGCGTGCCCCGACGCCTGCCCGCGCATCGGTAAAACGAAGCGCAAAGCCCACAGCATCGCCCGCCCCGACACCCGAGGTCATCGGTCTTTTTCGCCTCGGTGTGATTCCCGGCGCGACCCCCGGCAAGTGGATCGATGCGTGGAAAGAGCGGATGCCTCGAGCTCCCCTCGAACTCATCGCACTCGATGTCGCGGCGCAGCGTGCCGCGCTCGATGATGGCCGTGTCGACGCCGCGCTCGTGCGCGTGCCCATCTCGGCTGAGGGGCTGCACCTCATCTCTCTCTACGACGAGGTCGCCGTCGTCGTCACATCTATTGATTCGTCGCTTACGGTCGCCGAAGAGCTCGAGATTTCAGACCTTGCCGGCGAAGTGTACGTCGTGCCTGAAGATGCCGCGCTGAGGCTTGATATTCCGGGGGTGAAAGCACCTCGCTTCGCACCGCCGACAACAACCGAAGATGCAGTTGCAACGGTTGCGGCAGGTGTCGGGTTTCTTGTTGTGCCGATGTCGATCGCGCGGCTCTATCAGCGCAAAGACCTTGCATCCCGCCCTCTCCGCGGTGCCGGCACGTCGACGGTCGCACTCGCTTGGCCCGCCGAACGCACCACCGCGGCCGTTGAAGCGTTCGTCGGTATCGTGCGCGGCCGCACCGCGAACTCTTCACGCGCCTAACCCCGACTAGGCTTTTCGGCATGGCTCGCGCACTCCTCTACGTCTGTGTGCGCCCGCAACGCGATGCGGCAGACGGCGAGTACGAGTCCTTCCGGATTGCAATGGGGCTCGAGCGCTCCGAACTTGCTCGTCACGATCTTGTCGAAGCGCCGCTTTCGTCGGGCGTGTTCGATAGCTACAGCGGGTTCATCGTGGGCGGTAGCCCGTTCAATGTCGCCGACCCCGAATCATCCAAGCCTGCCGCGCAGCTCCAGGTCGAAACAGGCCTCGAGGCAATTGCGGCCGAGGCAGCGGCCGCGCAGACGAGCGCGATGTTCACCTGCTTCGGCATCGGGATCGTGGCCAGGATGCTTGGCACCCCCGTCTCCCGTGCCTACCCCGAAGACACCGGACCGACCACAGTCACCCTCACCGCTGCGGGCGAAGCCGATCCGCTCACCGGCACGATGAGCCCGACATTTACCGCTTTCACTGCGCACAAGGAGGGCGCAGCGACGCTTCCCGACGGAGCGGTTCAACTGGCGACCAACGATGATTGCCCCGTGCAGGCTTTCCGGGTCGGCGACCGCCTGTACGCAACACAGTTCCACCCCGAGCCGACACCGCAGGCGTTCACCGAGCGTATGACGATTTACCGCGACGGCGGCTACTTCGACTCCCGCGACTACGACGCTGTCGCGGCGCGTGTGCTCGCGGCGTCCGTGACCGAGCCGCCCCGGCTCCTCCGCGCGTTCGCGCTGATGTGCGAGAGCAACGACCGTTAAGCCGTGCGCCGCAGCGTCTTCGCGGTGGTTCCGACAACCGGTACCACGAGCACGATGATTGCTACCACGAACGCTGTCACGCCGATGGCGAAGCTCGTCGGCTCTCCCGTGAGTCGCCCCACACCCAACCAGCACAATCCCCAGGTGAGAGCGAGGGCGGGCGCGATCCTCCAGCTGCTCGCGGCAGCGATACCGATGCCAACGATCGCGACGACAACGAGCACGGTAATACCCCAGAAGGTCGCATTCTCTTCGGCATCGGCCGGCAGGTTCTGCGTGAGCCACGCAGTGATGTTCGCGACGGTGGCAAGCGACACCCATCCAAGGTGAAGCCCGGTCGACCCATCAATGAAGAGACGGTCAGCCCACGTCTCAGACGGCATTTTCACGGTACGGCGGAACGTGAGCGCGAGCGCGACGAGCAACAGCACAATCACAACTGCGGTCATGAAAAGTGTCAAGAACTGAGCGGTCAGCAGCCAAAAGCCATTCAGCACCATCGTGAGCGCAATCCACCATCCGATGGCGCGTTGGCGTGGGCGTGAGCGCTGGCCCGGAAGTGCCTGCCACACAGCGAAAGCGATCAGGAGCACATAGATCGCGCTCCAAATCGAAAATGCCGAAGAAGCGGGGGCAAGATAGGACCCATCTGAATCGAGGGCCCCGCCCTGCAGATCCTGCACTGCGGTGCCGCCGAAGGCCCCCACCCCGACGGCCGCGGCGATCAACATGAATGTCGTCGCCGACAGCACGGCGATCTGGCGAACGATATCGCGACGGCCAGCAGACGTATCGGTGGTGCTCATGCCCTCTACCGTACGGACCTCACACCCAATTCGCGTGCTCTTGACAAGCGTATTACTCGTGTTGGGACTCTAAAAAGGTGGACTTAAACGTCGTGAGCGCTTCGTCAATAACATCGTCGAGCTTTAGGTTCTCGCCGTTGTGTGCCCACCATGCGAGCGCAGCGTAGGTCGCCCCTTCAATCGCCGCGACGAACGCCAGCACTCGAACACTGCCTGCAGGTTGAGAAAAAGCCTCAGCAATATGGTTCGCGAGATGAGAACGAGTCATCGCACGAAGATCGGCGCCCCACGCATACACCAGAGGGTTGTCGCTGATCAGGCGCAGACGAAGCCGGGTGATATCGGCGGTTTCGTGGAGCGGCGCTATCGACGCTGAGTAGGCGGCTCTGATCCGCGAAAGCACATCGCCCTCGCCCGCATCGAGCTTGTTGTAGGCAACCTCGAAGCGCGCATCCGCCTCGGTCGCACCCGCCCAGACAAGCGACGCCTTTGAGGGGAAGAGCCGAAAAAGTGTGCGGCGGCTGACCCCGGCAACGACAGCGATTTCGTCCATAGTGACGTCCGCGACTCCGCGCTCTTCGAACATGCGGAGCGCTATCAGAGCGATCGCTTCAGGCTCCGCGTGCGCGGGGCGCCCTCGCCCGCGTTTGGGGGTCACGTTGGCTTCGGTCACTTGTCCAGTATCCCAATACTTTTATGGCACCGAGTGCTAAAATTATAGCCCCAGAGAAATTCCTCCCGAAAGGAGCAATGGAACTATGACTTCTACCGCCATTACAGGCCGCTTTGAAGGAAAAACAGCAGTCGTCACGGGCGCAGGCTCAGGCATCGGCAAATCGATCGCCGAACGCCTCATCGCAGAAGGCGCAATTGTCGTCGCAACCGACATTTCGGCAGAACGCCTCGACGCTCTCGTTACCGCAGTAGCATCCGAGCGACTGCGCACGGTGAGTGGCGATGTCGCCGCCTCCGAAACGATCGCCGCCATCCTGGAAGCCGCCGACGGCGTCGTCGACGCGCTCGCCAACAACGCCGGCATCATGGACGCTTTCGTGCCCACAGCGGAAATTACAGATGAGCAATGGGACCGTGTCATGAGCGTCAACCTGACGGCGCCCATGCGTCTCACGCGCGCCGTCCTTCCCGGCATGATCGAACGCGGCCATGGCACCATCGTCAACACCGCGAGCGAGGCGGGGATTCGAGCCGGAGCATCCGGCACTGCCTACACCGCGTCTAAGCACGCCGTTATTGGCCTCACCAAGAGCACAGCGTTCTTCTACGGACCCAAGGGTGTGCGCACAAACGCCGTCGCTCCCGGAGCGGTCAACACCAACATTGAGGCGCCCTTCAATTCCGCGTGGGCTGGCGAGCGCCTCGGGCCGATCATGGGAACGACAGTTCCCGCTCCAGCCGAGCCCGAGGAACTTGCCGCGGCCATCACCTGGCTATTGAGCGATGACTCAAGCAACGTCAACGGAGCAATTTTGATGTCTGATGGCGGTTGGTCGACAATCTGATCTCTCGACAAATGCGGCGTCTGGTTTTGGCCAGACGCCGCATTTGTTCTGCGTCGATGCGCCTCAGTAGCGCTGACTTGCAAGTACGCGCGCCGACTCGCGTTCGGCTGATTCGTTTTTCTTTCCCGCACGCGAGCCAGCAAGCTTCGCGGCGATGTGCTCTCCGATTGTGACCGGCTCGTAGAGGTCAGGATGCTCCGCATCGACACACGAGGGCAGCGTCGAGATCGTGGCATCCACATTGCCGTCATGGAAAAACGCTACCGATCGGCGTCGCTCGATCGTGCCGTCAATGACCGGAGGCTTTACACGATGGAGCGTCGACATCCACTGCTCGTTTGTCCATCGGCCCGTGACGTCTCCGAGGTTGATGAGCAGCGCATTGTCGGCCGGCTGCACATCGTTCCAGGAACCATCTGTCCCGAGAACCTGCAGGCCAGCTACCTGGTCGGCCCACAGGATCGTAACGATGCCGTAGTCGGTGTGCTCTCCCATGCCGATGAGGTCACCGTCGAGTTTCACGTCAGTGCCCGGAGGAAGGGCATAGTTATTCATTCGCATGACGTCGAGCGAGTGGTCGGTGACGTTCGCGAAGAAGTCGGCGGGGAGCCCCAGAGCGTCAGAGAAGATGCGCGTCATCGCGCGCGCGACGCGGGCAGCTTCGCCGAAATACGTCTGCACCTGCGACTCGAAGCCATCGACATCCGGCCACACATTCGGGGCGTAGTCGGGCTGAGGAAGCTCGGCCATGTGAGGATATTCCGCTGCCCCCGCACCGATGTTGAACGCTTCGAAGAAGTCGTTCATGCGGTTGGCGGACTCGACACCGAGCGAAAGGCTCAGCGATTCGGACTTCGGCGGGCTGTAGCCGCGATTGATCGCGGGCGGCGTGCGGTACGTCTTCTTTTCTTCGAGGCCCAACGCAAAGAACCTGTCGACGGCATCGGTGAGACCGGCGATGACCTCATCGGGGATGCCGTGACCTGTGATCTGGATGAAGCCCACCTCGCGGCACGCGGCATCAATCTGCCGCGCAACCTCGGCGCGGTCTTCGGGTGATCCGTCGCGCACGTAGGGCGTGATGTCGACGAGTGGAACGTTGAATGTCATAGCTACTCCTTGGCAGGAGGTCGCTCAGGGCGACCATGGTGAGTGAGTCAGCCACTTCACGTGTTTCCCACCGCGGTCTCGCCACGGCTCGTGTTGTACATGAACGCTGCCTACAGGTTACGTGCACGACGTTTCATAACGGTTACGAGCGGGTGGGAACCCGCGGGTTGATCAACCGACGACGGCCGCGGTCACGGCGGGCAGCGTGAGCCTGCCGTCCACGATCGCAACGGCCGCGTCTGTGCACAGCAGCACCGAGGTGTCTTTCGCTGCTCGCCAGCTCACAGGTTCATCGCTCAAATTCACGAATACCGAGACATCGCCTCGACCGAGCCGGAACGTGCGACCCGCAACGCTACCTTCGGCACCCTCCCCCGCCTGCGCGGTCAAATGCGCGAGCGCAGGATCTGTGAGCTCAGGACGATCTCGACGCAACCGCGCCAGGCTTCGATAGAGCTTCAACAAACGTGCATGGTCGCCCTCGGCGGCCTCATCCCACACGAGCTTCGACCGCTCGAACGTTTCGGGATCTTGCGGGTCGGGAACGACCGACTCATCCCAGCCCATCTTCGCGAACTCGGCCGTGCGGCCTTTTCGCACGGCTTCTCCCAGCCACTCTTCGGGGTGCGATGTGAAGAACTGCCAGGGTGTTGAGGCGCCCCATTCCTCACCCATGAAGAGCATGGGTGTTCCGGGCGCTGTCATTGTGAGAACTGCTGCCACCGCTAGGCGTCCGTACGACAGCGACTGCGAGAGGCGGTCGCCCGCTGCCCTATTGCCAATCTGGTCGTGATCTTGAGCGAACGTGACAAGGCGCCAGGCTGGCACTGACTCCGGAATCGGGAAGCCGTGCGCGCGCTCCCGGAACGACGAGAACGTTCCGTTGTGAAAGAAGCCCTGCATCCACACTTTCGGCAGCGCCTCGAGCGCTGCGAAGTCTTCGTAGTAGCCCACGGTTTCACCCGTCAGTGCTACGTGAGCCGCGTGATGCCAGTCGTCGCTCCACTGTGCAGTGAGGCCATACCCGCCGGCCTCGCGCGGAAGGATGAGCTTCGGGTCGTTCATGTCCGACTCGGCGATCAGCGTCAGCGGGCGCCCGATGTGGGCACTCAGCGCGTCGGATGCCTCGGCGATCTCTTGCAGAATATGCGCGGGCTGTTCGTCGTGCAGGGCGTGTACGGCATCCAATCGCAACCCGTCGACGTGGTAATCGCGCAACCACATGAGGGTGTTCTCGACGATGTACGAGCGAACCGCGGCCTCGTCGAGGTTGACCGAGTCGCCCCACGTGTTGCGACTACCGTCGCGGAGATACGGCCCGAACTCAGGCAGGTAATTTCCGCTTGGCCCGAGGTGGTTATAGACGACGTCTTGGATGACGGCGAGTCCAGCGTTGTGCGCGGCATCGACGAAGCGCACGTAAGCGGCGGGTCCGCCGTACGCCTCGTGCACCGTGTACCAAGCGACCCCGTCATAGCCCCAGTTCCAGGTGCCGTTGAACCCGTTGACGGGGAGCAGTTCGATGTGAGTGACGCCGAGTTCGATGAGGTGGTCAAAACGGCCGATCGCCGCATCGAGAGTGCCCTCGGGAGTGAACGTCCCGATGTGCAGCTCATAAATGAGTCCACCAGCGAGCTGCCTTCCGGTCCACGCGACGTCGGTCCACATGAAGCTAGCGGGGTCAACGAAAGCTGAGGCTTCATGCACGCCGCGCGGCTGCCGCATCGACCGGGGGTCGGGACGAAGGTCGTCGCCGTCACCGAGCACGAAGCCGTATTCGTCCCCCTCGAACAAGTGCACGGCGGCATTCCACCAGCCGTCGGCACCGCGCGTCATCTCGAGGTCTTCGACAGCGCCCGTTTCTGCGGCGCCGTGCTGCAGCATCCTGAGTCGCACTCGCTCCGCCCGCGGAGCCCATACCTGCATCAATTCATCCCTCTTCCCTCGCCCATGTCTCACTTATTCAGCTCCCAGGTCCCGAAACCCTGCACAACTGAGACATCCGCTGCGCAGGAGCAGCCCGCCAAGAATCCCCATGTCTCACTTATTCAGCTCTTCGGCGCTCACAACCTGCATAAGTGAGACATCTGCGGGGGTGAGGAGGGCTGCGGGGGTGAGGAGGGCTGCGGGGGTGAGGAGGGCGACGGGGTAGGTGTGCAGCAGGGCACTGAGCGGCAGGATGCCACCGGCACACTGTGTGCCGGTCAGCACATCAACCCAAGCCCCCTCCGGCAGCATCACGGCGGTGTCGCCCCAGCCGCCGCGGGCAGCAAGGCCCACCGGCAGGCGCGTTGCGATCGTCAGCGCACCACCGCGGTCAAACCCCATACCGTGAGCGGATGCCTCCCCCACAACCTCGAGCGGCGTGTACTTCGTGAACAGCTCGGGGTGGTCGCGGCGCAGCCGCAGGGCGCGAGATGTCACCAGCAGCTTCGCTGCCCCCGATTCGTCGATCTCGGGGTGCCACCCGGCATCGATGTCGGCCAGAAGTGTCCGTCGCAGGTCGAAGTCGACGGCGCGCCGATTGTCGGGGTCAACGAGCGAGGTTTCCCACAGCTCCGACCCCTGGTACACATCGGGAACCCCGGGGCCGGTCAGCTGCAGCAGCTTGGCACCGAGTGAATTCGACCATCCAGCGGCCGCGATCTCGGCCACGAAACCGTCGACGACGTCTCGGGCAGGCCCGTACGCAGCATCGACCACCGCGTGCATCCGCTGTTCGAACTCGGCGTTCGGCTGCCACCAACCGGTAGCTTCGGCTGCCTCGCGAGCCGCTTTTTCGGCATAGGCGTGCAGGCGTTCGGGCGTTGCGGGCCACGATCCGATGATCGCCTGCCACAGCAGCGCGTCGAAGGGGCCGTGCCCACTTGAGGCGACTCCGCGCAGCTCGCCCAGCATGCCGGCCCACCGCTCCGGCATCTCAGCAAGCACATCCAGGCGCGCTCGCACATCTTCGCCGCGCTTCGTATCGTGCGTCGACAGGGTCGTCAGCGACAGCGGCCACGACGCCTGCCGGGCCGCGAACGCCCGGTGGAATCCACCGACGTCGAGCGAGAACACCGAGGGGTCTCCACCGACCTCGGTCAACGATCCCAGCCGTGTATACCGATAAAACGCGGTGTCCTCGACGCCCTTGGCCATCACGGGGCCAGTGGTCTGCTGAAAACGCCGTGCAACCTCACTCGATGTGTCGGCGAGCACAGGAACCAGAGCCGCGATGGCATCGGCAAGATCCGGGCGACGCTCGGATGCCTCGGCTACCGCCTGCGTCATGAACTCACCACCCGCCGGCAAATATGACCGGTACACCGGGTAGCACGCGAGAATCTCAGCGAGCGCGTCCTCAGCCTCAGCTCCGGCAGAAACCTCGGCGGGAAGTGTCCGCACCAGGCGACGAATCTCAGCCACCTGAATCGAATCGGCGATCATGCGCTTGGTCCCGTGAATCAGATCGCTCCAGCTTTGCGGCCCCGACAGCTCAGTGTCGCGTCGAAGCTCAGCATCGAGTGCGTCCAAGCCACTGGCACCCGCGGGATCGATGAGCACTCGCTCGATTTCGGCGAGCGCGTCATATCCCGTGGTGCCGGTGGTGTGCCACCACGACGGTAGCGCTTCGGGATGATCTGTGGCGCTGTGCTCGAGAATCTTCTCGACCCACACCGGCAGGCCGCCGATTGCGTCAGAAAGCGCGACAAGATATGCACCGGGGTCAGCGAGACCGTCGGGATGGTCAACGCGCAATCCGTCGATGAGGCCTTCGTGCGCCCAACGGATGATCTCAGCGTGTGCCTCAGCAAAAACCAGGGGCAGTTCAACGCGCACGCCGGCGAGGGTGGTCACGGCAAAGAATCGACGGTAGTTGAGCTCGGTCGCCTCGCGCTGCCAGAAGAGAAGTTCGTAGTGCTGGGCGTCGACCGCGGCCCGCACATCGGCGAGATCAGCAGAGCCATCGGCAAGGGGCAGCACATGGTCGTAGTACCGCAGCACACCGAAGGGCGCGGCATCCGTCGGTGTCGAATCGATCGTGATCTCGCCAGCGGCGAGAACTTCGTCGAGGTCGGCGCCGAGAATCGGCAGCCGCACGCGACCTGCGCCGAACTCCCAATCGATATCAAAGGCTTGTGCGTAGCGGGACTCACGACCGCGCAACAGCAGGTCCCACCACCACGGGTTTTCCGCGGGAACCGAGACGCCCATGTGGTTCGGCACGATATCGACGAGCACGCCGAGGCCCACCTCACGCGCCGCCGTGACGAAACGGTCGAATCCGGCACCGCCGCCTCGTGCAGGATCGATCAGTGCGGGATCGACGACGTCATAGCCGTGATCTGAGCCGGTCGTCGCACGCAGCAATGGTGAAAGGTATGCCCAATCGACACCGAGCTTGTGAAGGTACTCGGAGACGTCCGCTGCGGCATCCAAGTCGAATGCTGCCCTGATCTGCAGGCGATAGGTCGACGATGGATGCCTCATACTCATGTCCCTGCTTCAGACTTTGGCGCCGGTGACGGGATGACGTCGATGACTCCGGTCATCGTCGACAACGACGCCGACAGCGAATGATCGACATCGCTCTCTGTTGCCTGATGTTCGCGAAGCAGCATGAGCGACTGTGCCTTCACGGCGAGCGTGTCGCCGGGGCCAACGAGCTGCTCTGTTGCACGCTCGCCACCGGTATCAACGAGAACGTCCCACTCCGGGCTGAAGTCGACATCGGGCAAAGTGAAGTCCACGGTTTCGCCGCCGGCGTTGAACAGCACGATGAAGTGCGCGTCAGAAATGACTTCGCCGCGACGGTCACGCTCGCTAATGCCGTTTCCATTGATGAACACACCGATCGCGAGGCCGAACCCGGAGTCCCAATCCTCGGGCTGCATGACCGAGCCGTCGGGTCGAACCCACACGATGTCGGGGATTCGCTCACCGGCTTCGCGACGCACGGGTCGCCCGTCGAAGAAACGATTGCGACGGAAGGTCGGGTGCTCACGACGAAGCCGAACTAAAGCGGAGGTGAACTCGATCAGCTGATTGTCTACCTTGCTCCAGTCGATCCAGGTGATCTCGTTATCTTGCGCATAGCCGTTGTTGTTGCCGTGTTGGGTCCGACCGAGCTCATCACCGTGCAAGATCATCGGCACGCCCTGGCTGAGCATGAGGGTAGCGATGAAGTTCCGCTGCTGACGCGACCGTAGTGTCAGAATCTCGGGGTCGTCGGTCTCACCCTCGACACCAAAGTTCAATGACCGGTTGTGGGATTCGCCGTCTCTGCCGTCTTCGCCGTTGGCATCGTTGTGTTTTTCGTTGTACGACACGAGGTCGCGAAGCGTGAAGCCGTCGTGCGCCGTGACGAAGTTGATCGAGGCGAAGGGGCGACGTCCCGAGTTTTCGTAGAGGTCGGCCGAGCCGGTCAACCGCGATGCGAACTCGCCGAGGGCTTGCGGTTCGCCGCGCCAGAAGTCACGCACGGTGTCGCGGTATTTTCCGTTCCACTCGGTCCACTGCGGGGGGAAGTTTCCGACCTGGTACCCGCCGGGCCCGACGTCCCAGGGCTCGGCGATGAGCTTGACCTGCGAAACTACGGGGTCCTGCTGCACGAGTTCGAAGAAGGTCGCGAGGCGGTCGACATCGTAGAACTCGCGTGCAAGCGTTGCCGCGAGATCAAAGCGGAAGCCGTCGACGTGCATCTCGAGCACCCAGTAACGCAGCGAGTCCATGAGCAACTGCAGTGCGTGCGGGTTTCCAGCGTTGAGGCTGTTTCCGGTTCCGGTGTAGTCGGTGTAATACCGCTTGTCGTCGTCTTCGAGTCGGTAGTACGCCTCGTTGTCGATGCCGCGCATCGACAGGTGCGGCCCCAGGTGGTTGCCCTCAGCGGTGTGGTTGTAGACCACGTCGAGGATGACCTCGATGCCGGCGTCGTGCAGTGCACGCACCATGCCCTTGAACTCTTGCACCTGGTGGCCGCGTTCGCCCGTCGATGAATACGTGTTCTGGGGCGCGAGGAACGCAATCGTGTTGTAGCCCCAGTAGTTCGACAGACCCTGATCTTGCAGACCGGAATCATTGACGAACTGGTGCACCGGCATGAGCTCGATCGCCGTGATCCCAAGCTTTTTGAGGTGCTCGATAATCGCGGGGTGAGCGATGGCGCTATAGGTTCCGCGAATCTCTTCGGGGATGTCGGGATGAAGTTGCGTGAGGCCCTTGACGTGCGCCTCGTAGATGACGCTCTCGGAATACGGCGTTTTCGGCTGGCGATCGCCGCCCCAGTCGAAGAAGGGGTTGATGACGACACCCATCATCATGTGCGCGGCCGAGTCCTCGTCGTTGCGCGAATCGGGATCGCCGAAGTTGTACCCAAAGACAGCCTGGTCCCAGTCGACCTGGCCCTCTACCGCCTTCGCGTAGGGGTCGAGCAGGAGCTTGTTCGCGTTGAAGCGGCGTCCGCTTGAGGGGTCGTACTCGCCGTGTACCCGGTATCCGTAGCGCTGGCCCGGACCCACGTTCGGGAGAAAACCGTGCCACACGAACGCGTCTACATCGACGAGGTCGAAGCGTGTCTCTACGCCTTCGTCGTCAAATAGACAGAGCTCAACGCGGTCAGCGCCCTCACTGAAGAGCGCAAAATTCGTACCGTTCCCGTCGAATGTTGCACCCAGCGGATATGTCGATCCTGGCCACGTCTGCACTGGGCCTCCCTTGTTGTGGAGTCAACCTTAGTCGAGGCTCAATTCAGATCAGTTCGCCCGGTCGGGAGGGTTGACAAGCAGCGAAATCCGGTCATCGAGATACACGTCGAGTGGTTGGGACAGCCCGCCGCGGCTCCATCGCACGCGTATGTCGCCGTCGACGACCGAAAGCGGGCCGGATGCCTCCCCCCGGCTTACTGCGGCAAGATCGATGATGCGCCAATCGACGTGCACGGTGTCACCCTCTGGAAACCCACCCCGGTACGCAGCGGCAGCGTGCTCGGCACGCTCACGCTGCGACTGTGCGGCGAACCCGCGCCGCGCGGGTTCGCGTGACCGCACCACTTCGCCCGTTGACAACAGTTCCGAATCGGTCAGCAACAAAACGCCGAGGTGCCAGGCTTCCCCCTCGCGCACGATGCGTGCAGCCCGCGAAAACCCCAGAATTCGCCGTGGCTGGTGCCAACGTCCGAGCGGCTCGCGCGGGATGTGGGCGAGCCGCATCCGGGCTTCGGCCAAAAGCTCGGCGCTCACAGCGGGGTCGACGTCCCTCATGTCACATGCGTTCGTCGAAGGCGACGGCATCCGCATCGACTTGAGTGTGGCGCACCGCCATAGCGACGAGTGGGTAGACGAGAACCGAAAGCATCCCCGCACCCACGAGCACTGAGGCGACCGCGGGGGAAAGAATCTCGGCGTCGACACCGATCGCGGTGACAGCGACGATGATCGGTAGCCCCGTTGCCCCCATCAGCACAACGGCGGTTCGGTCACGACCGCTCGCGCCGACGGGCGCCGCAAGAGCCGAGGGCAGGCCTCGCACGATGAGCAAGATGATCGCAACAATGGGAACGAAGGCAAACAGCTCCGGTGCGTCGAGGAGGGCCTGCAGATTGAATGTCACGCCGGTGTAGATGAAGAAGATCGGCACGAGGAATCCGAACGCGAGAGCTTCAATCTTGCTTTCGACTGCTTCTTGGTCGTCTTTAGATGCATCGCGCATCATGATTCGCCAGATGATCCCGGCCGCGAATGCACCGAGGAGCATGTCGAGGTCGAGCGCGATGCTGAGGGTCGCGAGGGCCGCGAGAATGAGCAGCACGACGCGCACGCCGAACTGGCCCGATGTGTGCAGGCTCGCGCTGACAAATCTATGGAGCGCACCCTGCGGCGTGCGAGACGCATACCAGGCCGCAAGAGCTGCGATCACGACGAAAACCGTGAGCACGATCGTCGATGCGCCGGGATCACGGGAGCCAAGAAAAACCGAAATCGCGATCAGTGGACCGAACTCACCGACAGCACCAACGGCACCAACGCTCTTTCCGAAGGGCGTCCGAAGTTCGCCCGCATCCCGGAGGATCGGCAGGAGCGTGCCAAGGGCCGTCGAGCTCAAAGCAACGCCAATGATGATGGCGGCTTCGCCCGGGAAAATAAGCCAACCGGCCGCGAGCCCGAGCGCCAGGCTCATGATCCAGCCACCGATGGCGCGTCTACCGGTTCGTCCTCGAAGCGATCTCGCATCGATCTCGGAGCCCGCGACAAAGAACAACATGGCAAGGCCGAGTTCGGAGAGGATCTCGAGAAACTCCGAGGTTTGCGCCCAGCCCAGTACGTCCGGTCCGACGAGAATTCCAAGCGCGAGTTCGAAGACGACGATGGGGATAGGAAGCCATCGCCCGAGACCACGCGCCAAAAGCGGTGCGAGCACAGCGAGGAGCGGGATCAGCACAAGACTCGCGTCGCTCACCATCGCCCCAGCGTAGCGGCGTGGGGTGTCGTCTTGAACTACACGGCGCGCGGGCGTGACGGCGTTCGAGCGCCGCGGGTAGAGGGCCGACCGTGAACCTGGCGGTGCAGCGACTCCATCCGAGCATCCAGATCGGATGCTGCAGTCGCCGCCTCCTTCAGATTCGCGAGCAGGTCTCCGGGTACCTGGCGGTTGTACTTGTAATAAATCTTGTGTTCCAGGCTTGCCCAGAAGTCCATCGCGATCGTTCGAAACTGCACCTCGACTGGGACCTCGACGCGTCCTGTCGAAAGAAAAACCGGCACTTCGATGATGGCGTGCAGGCTCTTGTAGCCGTTTTCCTTCGGCTCTGCGATGTAATCCTTGACCGTCCGAACGACGATGTCGTCTTGCGCCGTCAGCAAATCGAAGAGCCGATACGTGTCATCGACAAAACTGCATGTGACGCGCACTCCCGCGATATCGAGGATGTTGGCGCGCACCGATTCGAAGTCGGCAGGAATTCCCTTGCGCGTGATCTTCTCCACGAGGCTGTCGGGATTCTTCACCCGACTCGAGACATGCTCGATGGGGTTGTAGTCGTGCATATTCAAGAATTCGTCGCGCAAAATCGAGATCTTCGTCTCGATCTCCTGCATGCCGAATCGGTATTCGAGAAGAAACGCCTGCATCTCATCTCGCGCGGCGCGCAGCTGTGCAGCAGAGAAAGTCATCTGCTCTTCCTCAAGGGGCGACGTCATGCCTCTAACGGTATGCAGCGTGCATACGAGATGGCTGTGAACCAGAGAGCACTGCGCTGTCCACAACACCAGCGAGGGCGCAGGGGTCGCTACGCGACGCTCTGCACCCTCGCTGCTTGCTGTGCGGCCCCCAACGCTACGTACTCGCCCGGCGGCGGCACGTCAACAGCAAGCCCCAGCACACGCGGCGCAATCTCTCGCACCGCTGCAGACTGCGCAGCTCCCCCGATAAGAAGCGCGCGCTCTAGCGGAACGCCGAGCTCTCGCAGCGCCTCGAGTCCAGCTCCCAGGCCCGAGAGCATTCCCTCGATAGCGGCTCGAGCAAGGTTCTCTCGCGTTGTCGAAGCGAGCGTCATTCCCCTCAGCGACGCCGTGGCATCGGGCAGGTTCGGCGTACGCTCGCCTTCGAAATACGGCACGAGCGTCAGGCCATCCGCACCCGGTTCCGCTGCGAGCGCCAGAGCGCTGAGCTCAGCGTGATCGACGCCGAGCAGGCGTGCGATCGCATCGAGCACACGAGCCGCGTTGAGAGTCACGACGATCGGCAAAAAGCCGCCGTCGGCATCGGCGAAACCCGCGACCGTCCCCGTGGGGTCGATCGTGCGCTTCTCGCTCACGGCAAAGACGGTGCCGCTTGTGCCAATAGACACCACGACGTCACCGGTTTTCGCACCGACACCGAGCGCTGCACCAGCGTTGTCTCCTGCGCCAGGTCCGACGACACGGTTCTGCTCATCGCGCACCGATTCGGTCGCGCCGAGTACACGAGGCAGCACAGCATCGTGAGCCAGGGCGGCGATCAAAAGCTCCCGATCGTAACCGTCGGTTTCAGGGTCGAAGTAACCGGTGCCCGAGGCATCTGATCGGTCGGTGATGAGTTCGTCGAGCACCGGACCGAGCGGTGATTCGCCCTCGGGCCCGAATCCGCGCAACCGCCAGGTGAGCCAGTCGTGCGGCAGCGCGACTGCGGCCACTTTTGCCGCATTTTCAGGCTCGTGATCACGCAGCCACCGAAGCTTCGTGATCGTGAACGACGCCACGGGAACGAGCCCCGTGCGGCGCGCAAGCTCGTCTGCTCCGAACTCGGCGATCAGGGCGGTTGCGGCATCCGCTGAGCGTGTGTCATTCCAGAGCAACGCCGGGCGGATGACCCGGCCCGCCGAGTCGAGTACGACCATGCCGTGCTGCTGCCCACCGATGGCCCACGCCGTCACGTCGTCGAGCCCTCCCGCAGCTGTGATGGCGTCGTTCAATGCCGACCACCATGCCGACGGGTCGACCTCGGTGCCGTCGGGGTGTGGTGCGCGCCCTTCGCGCACCACACGCCCCGATTCGGTGTCGAGGATGACGACTTTGCATGACTGCGTCGACGAATCGACTCCTGCGACAAACCCCATGTGCGCTGAACCTAGCTACGCGCGCCGAGGAGGTGCTCGGTCGCGAGTTGCTGCAGACGCACGAAGCCGAAGCCCTTGGCGCCGAAGTACGCCGACGGGTCGAAGTCTTCGTACGCGGACTTGTCAGCGAGCAGGTCGGTGTACGACTCTCCCGCGTTCAGCGTCGGCGTTGAAAGCTCCGGAACCTTGGCAGCCGCGAGTGCCTCCTGCACCTCGGGGTCGGCGCGGAATGCCGCGGCCCGCTCCTTGAGCATGAGGTAGGTGCGCATGTTGGCGGATGCCGAGTCCCACACGCCCGACTCGTCTTCAGTGCGGCTGGGCTTGTAGTCGAAGTGACGGGGGCCGTCGTAGGACGGTCCACCGTTCGGGCCACCATTTTCGAGCAGGTCGACGAGCGCGAACGCGTTGTGCAGGTCGCCGTGGCCGAAGACGAGGTCCTGGTCGTACTTGATGCCCCGCTGGCCGTTGAGGTCGATGTGGTAGAGCTTGCCGTGGTAGAGCGCCTGGGCGATTCCAGCGGCAAAGTTCAAGCCCGCCATCTGCTCGTGGCCGACCTCGGGGTTCACACCGACGAGCTCAGGGCGCTCGAGTGACTCGATGAACGCGAGTGCGTGACCGACTGTCGGCAGCAAGATGTCACCGCGGGGCTCGTTGGGCTTCGGCTCGATCGCGAAACGGATGTCGTAGCCCTTGTCGGTGACGTAGTCGCCGAGCAGGTTGACGGCTTCGCGGTAGCGCTCAAGCGCTGCGCGCACGTCTTTGGCTGCGTCATACTCGGCGCCTTCGCGGCCACCCCACATGACGAAGGTTTTGGCACCCAGCTCTGCGGCGAGATCGAGGTTTCGCAGCACCTTGCGGAGGGCGAAGCGGCGCACCTGGCGATCGTTCGACGTGAATCCGCCGTCTTTGAAGACGGGAGCCGAGAAGAGGTTGGTTGTGACCATCGGCACGATGACGCCGGTGTCTGCGAGAACGCCCTTGAGTCGATCGATCTGCTTCTGGCGCGCGGCATCCGTCGAGCCGAAAGCGAACAGGTCGTCATCGTGGAAGGTGAGACCGTAGGCGCCGAGTTCGGCGATTTTCTCCACACCATGCACGACATCGAGTGCCGGACGCGTGGGGCCGCCAAACGGATCAGCACCGTTGTACCCAATAGTCCACAGACCAAATGAGAACTTATCGGCGGGGGTGGGAGTCGGTACAGACGACGTGGACATGGTGCTCCTTTGCAGCGGACCTAATATGTTGTCAACCACAACATACTACGATGGAACTGTGAATGCCAGACCGCAGGGAACTCCGCGAGGGAGCATCAGGCAACTGAACCTCGCCGAGGTCGTGCGCCTGCTGCATTTCGAGGGACCACTCTCGCGAGCAGCCCTCACCGAACGCACCGGGCTCAACCGGTCAACGATTGCCGACCTCATCGCACAGCTCGGCACCTGGACGCTCGTGACAGAACGTGAGCCCGACACTGCGCGCGGCGTTGGGCGCCCGTCGCCCATTGTGTCGCTCTCCCCGGCAACCGTGGCTATCGCAGTAAACCCCGAGGTCGACGCATTGACAATCGGCGCCATCGGCCTCGATCGCGCCATCATCGTTCGCGACCGCGTGCCACACGACACGGTTCCAACTCCAGCAGAGACGGCAGCACTGATCGCCGAAAAGGTCTCCGAGTGGCGCTCGGGCCCGCTCGCGTTGTCGCGAATCGTCGGCATCGGCCTCGCCGTTCCGGGTCTTGTGCGCGCAAGCGACGGGCTGGTCCGTGACGCACCACACCTCGGGTGGCGAGATGTGCCCCTCGCCGAGGTCGTCGCGGCAGCGACAGAGCTGGCGGTCTCGGTGGGGAACGATGCCACACTCGGCGCGCTGGCCGAGCACCTCTTCGGCGCCGCTCGCGGAATCGATCATGCGATCTACCTCAACGGCGGTGCCAGCGGTATCGGTGGTGGGCTGATTATCGGCGGGATGCCGGTGGCCGGTGCCGGGGGCTACGCGGGCGAGTTCGGCCAAAATCGGCCAGGTATCGCGCACGAACATGACCGGCGAGCGCCCGGGGGCGTACTCGAAGACGAAGTCAGCCGCGCCCGACTGCTCGAGGTGCTTCAGCTCACGGACGCCGACGAACCAACACTTGCCACAGCACTCACCGAGGCCACCGGGGCAGTGGTGGCAGTCGAGGTCACGCGGCAGCGGGGAATCCTGACCACGGCACTCGCCAACGCCGTCAACGTGATCAATCCTAGCGTCGTTGTGCTGGGTGGATTTCTGGCAACCCTCGCGGGGATGGACCTCGAGGGCCTCACCGCGGCAGTGCGGCACCAGGCGATGCCAGCAAGCGGGGAAAACCTGCAGATTCGCGCAGCGTCGCTTGCCGAAAACCGCCTGCTGATTGGGGCTGCAGAGTCGGCCTTCGCGCGGCTTCTGGATGACCCCTCGCGCGCGAGCTAAACCTCAGCGCGGCGGCGCTGTCGTTGCGCGCGCGATAAGTCGGGTCGGCAACAAGACGTGCGTTTTTGCAAGCGCCTGTCCACTCATGAGCGTCGTGAGCATTTCGGCCGCGGTATGACCGATTTGGTGCATGGGCTGACGGACGGTTGTGAGCGCCGGCGTCAGCCGCGAGGCCTCGGGGACATCATCGAAGCCAACGACCGAAAGGTCTTCCGGCACACGGATACCGAGCTCGGTGGCCACTTCGATGAGGGCGATCGCAGAGAGATCATTGGCAGCAAAGACCGCTGTCGGCGGGCGCTCTTGCACGAGCAGGGAGCGGGCGGCATCCCGTGCTGCTTCTCCCGAGTAGAACCCCACACGCACGAGGGCTTCATCGAAAGGGATACCTGCGGCGCCGAGCGCTTCTCGATAACCCGTGTCGCGAAACCGCGACGACTTGAGGTCGGGGCGCCCACCAACGAAACCGATGCGACGATGACCGAGTTCAGCAAGATACCGAGTTGCATTTCGCGCACCTCCGAGACTGTCAGACTCGACCGTCGGTAAATCAGCTCGTCCAGTGTGCGGGTCGATCAGCACGATCGGCACCTCGGCCGCGACGTTGACGACAGTGGGCGTGACCATGATCACGCCGTCGATCAGGGTGCCGCTCAATCTACTGAGGGAACGCCGCTCCCAGCCCTCACCATTGCCCTGGCGCGACCCGCTGTAGGCCAGAACGTCGTAGCTCGAGTCGCGCAGCGCTGCACCGACACCCTTCAGAATCTCGGCGCTGAAGGGCTCGAAGTCAGCTACGAGCACGCCGATGACACCGGTCGTCCGCGATCGCATACTGCTCGCGACAAGACTCGAGGCATACCCCAGGTCGGCAACGACTGTCATGACCCGGTCCACCGTTTCGGCCGCGACCCCGTACCTGCCGTTCATCGCTTTTGAGACCGTCGCAACGGAAACTCCAGCCACGCGGGCGACGTCGTGGATGGTCGGACGTGTTGTCATGAGACCTGATGCTAGACCTTTGAAAATGTTTTCGAAAACGTTTGACACTTCTGAAAGCGCGCTGAGACACTGACATCGCGTTCGGGCATGCACGCCGCGACGCACCACCCTGGCACCTCAATGATCGAGGTGCCGCTCAAAGAAGAGAGCAGGCTGGAATCACATGAATATGCGACACATCCTTACGGGCTCAGCAGCCCTGGTGATTGGCGCACTCGCGCTAAGCGGATGCAGCGGAGACTCCGGAGGCGGTGACAGCGGCGGCGATGTCACCCTCACGGTCTGGCAGAACTCCACGACCGGCGATGGCGTGGCCTACTGGGAAGACGCTGCCGCGGCGTTCGAAGAGGCGAACCCCGGCGTAACCGTCGAGATTCAGTCAATCCAAAACGAAGACATGGATGGCAAACTGCAGACCGCCTTGAACTCGGGAGACGCTCCCGACGTGTTCATGGCACGCGGTGGCGGCAAGCTCGCCGATGTCGTCAAAGCTGGCCAGGTGATGGATCTGACCGACAAGATTTCTTCGGATGCCGAGTCCGCCATGAGCTCATCCTTGAGTGCGTTCACGTACGACGGAAAGCTCTACGGAATGCCCCTCTCCGTCCTTCCAGAGGGCCTGTTCTACAGCCAGGACCTCTTCGATGAGGCTGGAGTCACCGACACCCCCGGAACCATCGACGAGCTGGTCGATGTGAATGACGAGCTGAAGTCAGCCGGCATCGATCCCATCGCCGTGGGGGCGAAAGATGCCTGGCCCGCAGCGCACTGGTATTACAACTTCGCGCTTCGCGAGTGCTCGCAAGATGTCATGAACGAAGCCGCAGACTCGCGGTCGTTTGATGACGAATGCTGGCTGCGCGCTGGTGAAGATCTCCAGGATTTCGCCGACACCGAGCCCTTCAACCAGGGTTACTTGACGACTGCAGCACAGCAGGGCGCTGGATCATCGGCTGGCCTGCTGGCTAACCACCAGGCTGCGATGGAGCTCATGGGTGCGTGGGAGCCCGGCGTGGTCGCATCGCTCACACCGGACGAGCAGCCGCTCGCTGACTTGAGTTGGTTCGCATTCCCCGAGATCAGTGGCGGCGACGGCACGCCCGGAGCCATGATGGGTGGCGCTGACGGCTACTCCTGCTACGTAGATGCCCCGGCGGAATGTGTCGATTTCCTCAACTTCCTCGCGTCGAAAGACCAGCAGGAAGCCTACGCAACCGCGTTCCAGACCCTGCCCGCGAGCCAGGACGCCCAGGGCGTCGTGAGCGATCCCGCACTCCTCAGCGTTCTGGACGCGTACAACGACGCACCGTACGTGGTGCTGTGGCTCGACACGCTCTACGGACAGAACGTCGGTAACGCACTCAACGTAGCGGTTGTCGACATGCTCGCTGGCAGCGGAACGCCGCAGAGCATCGTGGATGCCGTCAACGATGCAGCGATGAGGGGCTAGGGCGCACCACATGACTTCCCTCACCGACAACGCTGAGCGCACGTCGACGGGGAATCTCGCAGGGAGCGGGGGCGGCGTGAAAGCGCCGTCCTCGCCCCGGCGGTCCCGCTCCGGCGGACCGTGGCGCACACGCCTCGAGATCGCCGTTCTTGCCGGTCCCGCTCTCATCGTCTTTCTTTCTTTCGTCATGCTGCCCGTGGCAGTTGCGGCCTACTACGGCTTCTTCAGCTGGGGCGGCTACGGGCCCGCGACCGACTTTGTCGGGCTCCGTAATTACGTCGTGATTCTGACCGACCCGGCGTTCCAAGAGGCGCTCTGGCACAACTTCTTGATCGTCATCCTCTCGCTCGTCATCCAGGGCCCCATCGCTATTGCGCTTGCGCTTTTGCTCAACCGCAAGATGCGATTCCAGTCATCCATTCGGGTTTTGATCTTCGTCCCCTACGTCATCTCTGAAGTTGTCGTCGGCACGGGGTGGAGCCTGATGCTCGCCAACAACGGCGCACTCAACGACCTATTGGCGAAACTGGGTCTCAGCGCTTATGCGCAGGATTGGCTCGCAAATCCGGATATTGCGATCTGGACCCTCATGGCGATCATCACCTGGAAGTACATCGGGTTCGCCGTCATCCTCTTTCTCGCAGGTCTTCAGGGCATCCCAGAAGAGCTCTACGAAGCAGCCGCAATCGACGGCGCCTCGTACTGGCAGATCCAGCGCTCGATCACGTTCCCGCTACTCGGGCCCACGGTTCGAATCTGGGCATTCCTGTCGATCATCGGGTCGCTCCAACTCTTCGACCTCGTCTACATCATTTGGGGTCAGTACATTGCGGCCACCGCCGGCACCTCGACGATGGCGACCTACATGGTGGCCACGGGTCGAAACGCCGGAAGCTACGGCTACGGCAACGCCGTCGCCGTCGTGATCTTCCTCATTTCACTCATCATCGCGCTGCTCTATCAGCGCTTCGTGCTGCGCCGCGATACCGAGGGCGCAGTCACGGGAGGTAAACGCTGATGGCTACCGAAGCAATCGTCACTCGCCACATCAAGCCGAGCAAGCGGCGGGTTACGCGCACTCCCCGCCAGCGCACCGGAAGCTTCTTTATCTACTTCCTCGCGATCGTGTTGATCGGGCTCATTCTCGCGCCCGTTGCGTACATCATCATCGGCGGATTTCGCACGAACTCGCAGATCACGCAGGACCCCTCGGGGCTCCCGG
The DNA here is from genome assembly GCF_011047135.1 of Microbacterium endophyticum. Taxonomy (NCBI): domain Bacteria; kingdom Bacillati; phylum Actinomycetota; class Actinomycetes; order Micrococcales; family Microbacteriaceae; genus Microbacterium; species Microbacterium endophyticum. The sequence continues at coordinate 1,128,552 of NZ_CP049255.1, forward strand.
CGACGTGGCAGATCGAGAACTACTTCAACGTGTTGTCGAGCGGTGTCTTCTGGCGTGAAGTGCTCAACTCGACGATCGCGGCCGCAGTCACGACGTTCTTTGTCGTCGCCTTCGGGCTGGGAGCCGCGTACGTGCTCGCACGCTATAACTTCCGCGCTCGCGGTGCGCTCTACGCGCTCTTCGCAGCTGGCCTCATGTTTCCGATGACCGTCGCCATCACGCCGCTGTACATCATGGTCCGCTCGCTCGGACTCATGAACTCTCTCGCCGGTGTCATCGTGCCGCAGGTCGCGTTCGCGCTGCCGGTGACGATCATCATCCTGGTGCCGTTCTTGCAGGCGCTCCCGCGAGAGATCGAGGAGGCGGCATTCATCGACGGATGCAGCCGGCTCGGTTTCTTCTGGCGAATGGTCATTCCGCTTGCGGTTCCCGCCGTCATCACCGTGGGAATTCTCGCGTTCATCGCCAGCTGGAACAGCTACATGTTGCCCCTGTTCATCTTGAACGACGAATCCACCTTCACCCTGCCGCTCGGCGTACAGGCGTTCGCGTCGCAGTACTCCGTCGATACCGCAAAGGTGCTCGCCTTCACTTCACTGTCAATGATCCCCGCGCTCGTGTTCTTCAGCCTGTTTGAACGACGCATCGTCGGTGGCTTGACCGGTGCGGTCAAGGGTTGAGCAGTAGCGAAACGGATTGAGAACTGTGTACACGACGACATCCGGTGCGCCCACAGCTTCAGCGCGTGTGCGTGCACTGCTCGAGCAGATGACGCTGGAAGAAAAACTTGCCCAACTTGTGGGGTTCTGGGTAGACCAGGGCGACGAGGTCGTTGCGCCGATGGCCGGAGAAATGGCGACCTCGACCCGCTACGAGGATGCGACCGAGCACGGTCTCGGCCATCTCACCCGCGTCTACGGCACACGGCCCGTTGAGCCGTTGGCCCGCGCGGAGTGGCTCTGGAACGAGCAACGCCGACTCCGACAAGAAACCCGCCTCGGGATTCCGGCACTGGTGCATGAAGAGTGCCTCACGGGACTTGCGGCGTGGAAAGCGGCGACGTTTCCCACACCGCTCGCGTGGGGTGCGGCGTTCAATCCGGAACTGGTCGAGCGCATGGGTAGTGCAATCGGTCGATCGATGCGGGAACTCGGGGTGCATCAGGGGCTTGCCCCGGTGCTCGATGTCATTCGCGACCCGCGTTGGGGACGAGTCGATGAGTGCATCGCCGAAGACCCATACGTCGTCGGCACAATCGGCACCGCGTATGTGCGCGGCCTGCAGGATGCCGGAATCCACGCAACGCTGAAGCACTTTGTCGGGTACTCGGCCTCACAATCCGGTCGCAATCATGCGCCAGTGCACGTCGGCATGCGCGAACTAGACGACGTGCTTTTGCCACCTTTCGAGATGGCGGTTCGTGACGGCGGCGTGCGATCGGTCATGAATTCGTACGCCGAAATCGACGGGATTCCGGTGGCATCAGCGCCGGAATTCCTCACGGGAATCCTGCGCGACCGATGGGGATTCGATGGTGTTGTCGTCGCCGACTACTTCGCTATCGCTTTCTTGCAGACGATGCATCGGGTCGCCGAAGATAAAGGTGCCGCGGCTCACCTTGCACTCTCGGCTGGCATCGATATCGAGCTTCCGAGCGGCGACACGTACGGCGCAGCGCTCGCAGAGCGTGTGCGAGACGGGCGCACCGATGAAGCTCTCGTTGATCGTGCCGTCACTCGTGTGCTCACGCAAAAAGAAGCACTCGGCTTGCTCGATGAAGATCTTTCGACCGCCCCGACATCGATTGACCTCGATGACGCCGAGCATCGCGACATCGCCCGTGAGCTTGCCGAGCAGTCACTCGTGCTGCTCACGAATGACGGCACTCTCCCGCTCGCGGCGGGCAGTGCAGGACCGTCGCGCATTGCTGTGATCGGCCCGAATGCCGACAGCCCCGAAGCGCTGATGGGTTGCTATTCGTTCGCCAATCATGTGCTCGCGCACCATCCGGGAACGCCTCTCGGCTTTGAGATTCCCAGCGTGAGTGAAGCCTTGGCTGCAGAATTCGCTAGCTCCGAAATCTCGACGGCGCGTGGATGCGAAGTAGAGGGCGACGATAGATCCGGGTTTGACGGCGCAACAGCCGTTGCGCGCGATGCGGACATCGCCATCGTTGTCGTGGGTGACCGCGCCGGGCTGTTTGGGCGTGGCACGGTCGGCGAGGGCAACGACGTGGAATCCCTGGAGCTACCCGGGGTTCAGCGCGAGTTGGTCGAACAGATCATTGCGAGCGGCACGCCCGTCGTGCTCGTCGTACTCTCGGGCCGCCCGTATGCGCTCGACTGGGCGCTGTCCGGTGCTTCCGCACCCGCAGCTGTGCTCCAGGCATTCTTTCCCGGCGAAGAAGGCGGTCCGGCTCTCGCTCGGGTATTGAGCGGAGCGGTCGCACCATCGGGCCACCTGCCTGTCTCGCTCCCACGCTCAGCAGGAGCTCAGCCCTACAGCTACCTGCATCCGTTCCTTGGCGGGCCGAACGAGATCACGAGCGCCGACAGCACGCCGGCGCTGCCGTTCGGCCACGGCCTGAGCTACACCACGTTTACTCACAGCGACCTGACCACCGGGGCCGAAACAAGCACAGGCAGCGTGTTCACTGTCGAGGTGACAGTGAAGAACACCGGCACACGATCGGGCACCGAGCTCGTGCAGCTGTACGGGCAAGACATCGTCGCGAGCGTGACACGTCCAGTGGCGCAGCTCATCGCCTACAGCCGCGTGGATCTCACGCCGCGCGAGCACGCACGGGTGAGGTTCGAAGTGCCAACCGCTCGGATGTCGTTGACCAACCGTCGCGGCGAGCGCATCGTGGAACCGGGTGAAATCGAGCTCTGGGTTGGTTCGTCATGCGCAGAGAGAGCAACGAGCACGCGGGTGACCTTCACGGGCCCAGATCACCATGTCACGGGCGATGACCCACGACTCGTCCACGTAACGGTCCAGAGTCCGGAGGTCTCACTTCACTGACCACAGCGATCTCGCCGCAGCTTCGGAGCAGTGGGTCTAGCAGTGTTCGAAGACGTAGTCGCTGCTATCTGGGGTCACCAGGTCTCGATCGCGCAAGATGGTGCGCGCAGGTGTTGCGACGCGTGAGCACACGTCGGCGAACGTCCCACGAAGATCGTCGGTGTATTCGATATCGAAGACCTGGTCACCGTATGCCTTCGTGAACTCATCGCACTCGTCGAACAGGTCACACTCTTCGACGGTGACAAAGTCGAACCCGATGTCGTTCTTGCCCTCGGCTGTCATCTCGGCCGAGTTCTTCTGGGACGCAGCCAGGCCCTCACCGTGTGTCGTGTCGACGAGCAGAACGGCGAATGCCACGGCATCCGCTTCGGTCAGAGCACCGTCTGATCGCGTCCACGAGTCGAGATTGTCGAACTCGACAGCCTGGAAGCCGCTCTTCGCGCAGCGCTCGATGACCGTGCTTTGCTTCGCGGCCGCCTCAGCGCGTTTTTCAGGCGTTGAGATATCGAGCAGGTACTCAGCTGGCCATGCCGGATCAGCCACCCGTGTGCCGTCGGCTTCGTGAAGAATCAGCGCCTCGGGCCACGCTTCGTCCGGCTGCGTCTGAAACCCATTCACATAGCAAATGGAATACAGTCCCTCGGCCGGCTCATCAGTGCTGTCCCGAGTGACGACCGTCACGTCATCGCCCGGTTCGTAGCCGCCCCCGAGTTGGTAGTCGAACACGCCATCCGATGGCGGCGGGGCGATCTCGGTTGCCGTGGAGCATCCAGAGATGAGTAGTACGAGAGCGAGAGCTCCGGCACTCGTAACTTTTCCGCAAATGCCGCGCACACTCCGAGTCTAAAGAAGCCACCGTCTCGGTGTCGTTGCGGGCACTGCGAATATCGCAGCTGTTGCAGATACTATTTCAGGCGTAGTATGTTTGAGACAGTAACCACCGAAGAAGGGCGAGCAATGGCGATCAGCGCCGATGCGATTCGCGGCTACATTGACGTTCTTGTGTTGTCGCTCCTGCGCGCGAACCCGTCTTACGCCTACGAACTAGCACAGCGCATCACCGCAATCAGCGGTGATGCGTACGCCATCAAACAGACCACCCTCTATTCGGCCGTGAAACGCCTAGAGAGCAGTGGACTCGTCAGCTCGTCCGCCGGAGTATCCCCCTCAGGAAAACCTCGCACCTACTACAGCATCACCGACGCTGGCCTCATCCATTTCGACGTCAAAGTCGAGGAGTGGCGCAATACGAAGTCCGTCGTCGACAGATTCATCAACGGAACCATCGAAGGAGGTACTCCGTGAACGTCATCATCACGTACCTGGACACCATGTTCAGCACGTACCCGCAAACTCCACGACTACTTGAGGCCAAGGCCGAACTGAAAGACATGATGGAGGACGCCTATTCGAGTCTCATCGCCGACGGTCGTTCCGAAAATGAGGCTGTCGGGCAGGTAATTCGCGATTTCGGCAACCTTGAAGAGGTCGCGCCGGTGCTCGGCATCACATCCGATATTGCCCATGATTCAGCAACGGTTGCTGCCAAAGACATTCCAGAGCACGCGCCGATCACACTCGAAGAGGCAGAGGGTTACGCAGACGTGCAGCAGCATGTTCGCTTTAGAGTGAGCACCGCCGTCATCCTGTTCGTCATGTCCCCGGCGATGCTGATCCTGCTGCCGGTCGCCGCGCAATACGGATTTCTTCCGTTCACTGATGGCATCGCGTCGCTCGTCGGGCTCGTGGCGCTATTTGCTCTCATCACCACCGGAGTGGTGATCATCCTCGCGACGTCTCGCGAAACAGCACGCTACGAACGCATCCCAGAAGGTCGATTCTCCACCAACCCGGCCGTGACGCACTGGGCCGAGGCGCTCGCCATGCAGCACGAACGCGGACGCATCCGCGCGCTCCAGATCGCGATCGCGTTCTGGATTCTCGCTCCTATTCCACTCATCGGACTTGCACTGCTCACGGAAGACTCACCCCAAAATGGCTTCTGGAGCGTGATCGGTGTCGTGCTCGTGCTCGCCTTCGTCGCAACAGGACTCGGAGTCTTCCTCCCGCGGTCATGGGCGAAGAACGTCGCAGAAGAGCTCGGGCGTGGCGCCGGCCATCGTCAGAACTTTGGAGTGCGCAAGGATGGCGAGCGCAGCATCGTCGGAGTAATCGGCGCCTTCTACTGGCCGCTACTCACGGCTGTCTTTCTCGCGTGGAGCTTCATCGGCAATGCGTGGGGAATCTCCTGGGTCATCTGGCCGATCGGAGCCGTGCTCTTTGGAGCAATCGCGGGCGGCACCAGCGCGCTCGAGAGTTACCGCAGAGCCCGACCTCAGTAGGCAGCCGCCTTCTTTACGAGGGTGCGCAGTTGGCTTTCTACGGCATCTGTCATCTCGATCACGGCGAAAGCCACGGGCCACATCGCACCGTGGTCGAGGTCCGCGTCTTCAGTGAAGCCGATCGAGCCATACCGCGTATTGAACTTGGACGCGGGTTGGAAGAACACGATGTTCTTGCCGTCTTTCGCATAGGTCGGAAATCCATACCAGGTCTTCGGGTCAAGGCCGGGCGCTTCCTCTGCCACAATCATGTGAAGGCGCTCCGCGATGACGCGATCTGTGCCTTCGAGTCCCTCGATCACCTCGAGGCATGCTTCGAACTCTTTGGCCTTCTTCGCGGAGCCTTTGACACCCTTCATCGCTTTGAGTTCCTCGGCGCGCTGCTTCATCGCCTCGCGCTCAGAATCGCTGAATCCACCCTCGGTTGCGCTCATCTCGGTTTCCTTCGGTCGCTCGCGCCAGCCCGCTACGCAGAGCCAACATTATTGCCTCCCAGGCTCTCGCAACAGACACCGAGGGGGGTTATGCGCCCGCGAGCCGCCGCCACTGGACTTCGGTCGTAAGTGGCACAGGCTCCGGACGCTCGGGCGCTGTGGACACACGGCGCCGCTCCCCTGTTTCCGCAGATTCGAGAAGCAAAGTCATCACTTCGAGGGTGTGCAGCGCAAGCTCGCCGCTCGCTCGTCGCGCGGGTGATTCCCCCGCGGCAAAATCGAGCAGCCCGACGCCGCGCGAACCGTGCTCGTAGCCCGCCGATACCGGAACAAGCTGCCATCCATCGCCGTGTGAAAGACGCACATCTCCATCGAAGTAGTTGGGATCTGGCACCGACAGCGAACCGGCTTCACCGTGCACCTCTATCGGCTTCGCCTCTGATGCGTGCGCGTCAAAGCTGAACGTGACAGTTGAGAGCGCGCCATCGGCGTGCGTCAGCACACCGGTGACATGCGTCGCCACGTCGACGTCGAATGTCTCGCCCTCACGTGGACCAGAGCCGATCGTGCGCACCGACCGCGTGCGGGAGCCCGCGCCCTGTACAGCGACGACCGGCCCGAGCATGTGCACGAGCGCCGAAAGGTAGTACGGTCCCATGTCGAAGAGCGGACCGCCCCCGGGCAAGTAGTAGAAGTCAGGGTTCGGATGCCACGACTCGTGTCCCGCAGAGACGAACGCGGCGGTCGCGGCCACCGGTCGCCCGATGTGTCCGGCATCGATCGCGGCACGCGCCGTCTGCACCCCCGTTCCGAGCACGGTGTCGGGTGCGCAGCCGACGTGCACCCCCGCAGCATCCGCGCTGGCCATCACGGTGCGCGCATCACCGAATACCGCTGTCAGCGGCTTTTCGCCGTACACGTTCTTTCCGTGCGAGATAGCTCCGTGCGCAATCTCTGCGTGCGCTGCCGGAATCGTGAGATTCAAGACCGTGTCGACCTCGGGGTCGGCAAGAAGCTCCGGCACTGAGAGCGCCCGGGCCCCCGGCACTGTTTCGGCGATCGTGCGCGCTCGCTCCGCATCAAGATCTGCGACCGCCACGATGCGCACATCCGGGTGACCGACAAGAGTGTCGAGGTAGGCGCGCGAGATAACCCCGAGGCCCACGATTCCTACGCCGTGCGGGTGGCCCACAGCATCCCTCTTTCCACGATGGTTCGTACGTTGTCGTCGCGCAGCACATCGGGGCTGTGCCCGGGGGTTGCGACAAACACTCGGCCCTGACCCCAGTCGCGCGTCCATACCGCTGGCGACACGATCGGACGATGCCACGGGTGATACGGCTGGACCGGATGGGTCGTGGTTGCCAGCACGTCAATGAGACTGTCGTGCAGAACCCAGTACTGCTCGGTGTGCAGTGAGAAGTCAGTGAGACCGGCTGTGATTTCATGCTCACGGCCCAGGTCTGTCATCTCGATCGCGTAAGTGAGAAAGTTATCGCTCTCATCGCCGTGCCGACGGTCGGGGTGAGCCGCAGGATGGGTCGCGAACTGTCCGCCGATGAGCTGAAGGTAGTCGGAGCTGTTGCGGAAAGAATCGGCTATGCCACCGTGCCATCCGGCGAGCCCAGTTCCCGCGGCGACCGCGGCGCGAAGACCCGCGACAGCGTCGGCGGAAGCTTCTGACATCGTCACCGATTGCACGATCAGATCGATTGCCTTCATACGCTCGACGTCGGCGTACACCTCGGGAGATTCTTCGATCGAAACGTCGTAATCATGAGCCGTCAGAAACGGAATGAAGAGTTCGGTCGCCTCGACCGGGTGGTGCCCATCCCAGCCGCCGCGCACGACGAGTGCGGTTTTACTCATGAGTTACTGCCTTCTACGAGAGTGAATCTGCTGTCGTCCGCCGCGCTTTTTTCGACAGCGGCAAGCACACGCTGCACGGCGAGCGCGTCGTCAAAAGTGGGTTCGGTTTCGGCCTCGCCCGCCACGGCGCGCACGAAGTCAACAGCCTGGTGGGTGAAGAGATGCTCGTATCCCAGCCCATGACCGACCGGCCACCATGCACCGGCGTACGGGTGATCGGAGTCGGTCACCTGGATACGACGAAAGCCCTGCTCGGAATTCGGAAGAGTGGCATCGAAGAACTCGAGCTCGTTCATTCGCTCGAAGTCGAAAGCGATAGCACCGCGCTCGCCGTTGATCTCGATGCGATTGGCGTTTCGCCTACCCGTCGCCATGCGAGTCGCCTCGAACACACCGAGCGCGCCTGCACGAAACCGCGCGGTAAAGGCCGCAGCATCGTCGACGGTGACCGGCATCCGTTCGGCATCCGCTACCGCGATGCCGCCAAGGCCCTGCTGTGATTCCATGACGGGTCGGGATGCTACAAACGTCTGCAGTGTCGCCGAAACCCCCGCGATCTCATCTCCCACCAGCCACTGCGCCGTGTCGATGCTGTGAGCACCGATGTCGCCGAGTGCCCCGGAGCCCGCCCGGTCACGGTCCAACCGCCACGTATAAGGGGCAGCGGGATCGCTGAGCCAGTCTTGCAAGTATTGCGCGCGCACATGCCGGATCCGGCCGAGTCGGCCCTCTCGGATCAATTCGCGGGCGAAGGCAAGTGCGGGAGTGCGGCGATAGCTGAAACCGCACATCGCGACAGCATCCGAGTCGGTGGCGGCAGCCGCCATCGCTTCAGCTTCGGCGAGGCTATTGGCGAGCGGCTTTTCGCAAAGCACGTGCTTGCCTGCGGCCAGAGCCGCGATCGCGATATCGGCGTGAGTGTCCCCCGGCGTGCAGATATCGATCACGTCGATGTCGTCTCTCGCAATAACATCGCGCCAGTTCGTGCTGTGTTCCTGCCAGCCGAGCTCGGTCGCCGCGCGCGCCGTGGCGGCAGCAGTCCGCCCCACGAGTGTCACCAACTCGATGTCGCGCGGGAGATCGAAAAAGCGCGGGGCCGTTCGCCACGCGTGCGAGTGCATGCGCCCCATGAAACCGGTTCCGATCATGGCAATCCGCAATGGTGTCGTTGTCACTACCGTGGCCTCCTCGCCGCTCGATTGACAATCTCACGCGCATCGACACAGCGCGACTTTTTTGCGCAAAACTTAAGGGGTGAGTACTCCGATCCGCATAACGCTCGCGCGCGTAGCCGAAGCGTCGGGTGTCAGTATTGCCACAGCGTCCCGGGCGCTCGCGGGACGAGGCGACCTCGCCCCAGCCACGCGAACAAGAGTTCTGACGAAAGCGCGTGACCTCGGCTATGCACGCACGCCGCGCGCTGGTGGGCGCCCACCCGCCGCAGCCCGTCTTTTCGACCTCGTGCTCGGCAGCTTTCATCATGCTTACGCCGATGAAGTCACCGCTGGCGCACGTAGCGCGGCCGCTCGCCACGGTTACGATCTCGTACTCACTGAAGAACGCGACACAGCCGATGATGACTGGCCGGTCCGCATCCGGCGGCGGGGATCGGCAGGTGTCGTTCTCGGCATAATGGTGCCGACAGCTTCACAACGCGCGACACTGACGAATGCCGGCATCCCGATGATCGTCGTCGATCCGCGCGCCGAGGCGACCCTCCCCCTTGCACACGTTCAGACGACGGACGAGGTCGGCGCTGCAGATGCAGCAACTCACCTCGCGGCCACCGGCGCAACACGATTTTTGATCGTCGGCGGCAACCCGCCCTACCGTTTTGGCCGGGCGCGCGTAAGCGGATTCATGGAGCAGATTCAACGCGAACGGCCAGGCGCTCGCGTCGATACCGTCACGGCGAGCTGGGGCGCGGCTGCCGCGAAGGACGCCACCATCAAGTTGATGCGAGACCTCACACCCGGAGAGAGGCTCGGCGTTTTCGCCTGCTCGGATGACATGGCCGCCGGAGTCTACGCCGCGGCGGGAGTGGCGGGCCGGAGAATTCCAGACGATGTTCTAGTTGTCGGCTTCGACGACCTACGCGAATCGCGCTGGCTTGCACCGTCGCTCACCACTGTGCGCCAGCCCATTCGCGAGATGGCGGCAAGCGCCGTTGATCATCTCGCGGATGCTGCCGCGGGTAACGCGCTGACAGCAACGTCGATCACACTCGCGACGCGTCTCATAGTGCGCGACTCTACGGGCGAGAGTTCGACACGGTCGTAGCGCGGTCGCCGGGCAAAAGCTCGCCATCAACGACGTCAATACGGGGTACCGATGCGAAAAGCGCATCGTTCGTCGAGGGTTCCGGCGTGCTCTCCGGAACAGGGCGAGGATCCATAGCCGCCTCCTTAGGGTTCTTCTACTCTGGTGCGCCTGCGCCTGAATCGCATCCCCCTTGACACTCGTCGGAAAATAGCGAACCGGATATCGTGGCGGTGTGGGAACGATCTATTACGGCGGGTCAGAAGCACCAATACACATTGAGGACAGAGCGCTCGCGCACCTCAAGGTGGTGATTGCAACGAAACTGCGGCGAGGCGAAAGCTTCACCGTCTCGTGGCGTCATCCCGACGAAGACGAGAACGGCCGCAGCACGATTTGGCTGCACCCCTCGATCCCCATGCGTTATGTATTCGACGACCCAGAACCGGCCGCGTTGAGTCGCGAATGGATCGAGGAGCTCTCCGCGTCAGCGAATTCGTCGGGTGGCATCATGCTCGTTTCCGAACACTTCGAGACCGACGACGGGAACACCACGCCGCGAGGCGAGTGAGTTCAGCCCGTTGTCGGCGTCGGGTCGTCGGCCGGCTCAGGCGTGAGTGAGAGACCATTGGGCCCGGACGCCGCGAGCATGAGATCTTCAACCCACGCACGGTTGATCTGCGGCGTGCGGCTGCCGTAGAAGTGGAACTGAATTGGCACGCTCGGCGCCATCCAGTAGCTTCGCCGCCCACTGCCGTCGCCGACTTCGACGTCGAACATGAACGACTCTGAACGGCGCAATTTGTTCATCACCACGATGCGCAAATGTGCAAGCGTGCGGTCATCGATGTCGACAGAGTTCGATGTTGTGTCGTAGATGAATCGGCCCATAATCATGAGTGTATCCGGCGCCAAAAATCCGTTCGCACTGCTGCGGTTTTTGACGACTATGGTTAGCACCATGGGCACGATTTATTACGGCGGAAGCGCAACGCCGATCCACATTGAGGATCGCGCACTTGCGCACCTGAAGGTCATCATTGCGACCAAACTTCGCCGCGGCGAGAGCTTTACGCTCTCATGGCGCCACCCCGACGATCAGCCGCGGGGGCGCAGCACGATTTGGCTCCAAGAGTCCATTCCGCTTCGCTTTGTTTTCGACGACCCCGAACCCACGATGCTGAGTCCCGAGTGGATGGAAGAGCTCGCAAATTCGGCGAATTCCTCTGGCGGCATCATGCTCGTCGCCGAACATTTCGACAATGCTCCGAACTCTCCGCTCGCTGACGCCGCCGAGAGTCGGTAGATTCGCCTCAGCTAAGGAGAGGTGCGCATGGCGGTTTTTTCGCGTGGGTTTGGTGGACGACGTCGTGAATCCGACGAGAGTCTTCCGCCGGGTCAGTATCTGACCGAAGATTTCCCGGTGCTATCTGCGGGTCCGACGCCTCGCATCGATACCTCCGAGTGGAACTTCACGATCGTTTCGGAAAGTGGCGACCGCTCGACGTGGTCATGGGACGAGATGCTCGCCCTGGGCATCGAAGACGTGCACACCGACATCCACTGCGTAACGCGATGGTCGAAGCTCGCCACGAACTGGCGCGGAGTTTCGCTCGACAAACTCTTCGCTGGTGTCGATACGAGTGAGGCGTACGTCATGGCGCACTCCTATGGCGGATACACCACGAATGTGCCTCTCGAAGACCTCCTCGAGGGGAAAGCCTGGATCGCCACCGAGTTCGAGGGCGAACCACTCGACCCCGAGCATGGCGGACCCGCACGACTTCTCGTGCCGCACCTCTACTTCTGGAAGTCAGCGAAATGGGTCCGCGGCCTCACTATGCAGTCCACCGATGAACCAGGGTTCTGGGAACAGAACGGCTACAACATGTACGGGGACCCCTGGAAAGAAGAGCGCTACTGGTGAGCGGCGGCGTTTCCGGCTGGCTTCACGGCCGGCTCGAACGGGAAGAGCGTGTCAATGATCACGCACGGATCCTGTTTCTTCGAGTGCCGGGATGGCCCGGCAATCTCCCGGGCCAGCACCTTGATCTGCGCTTGACCGCAGAAGACGGCTATCAGGCGGCACGGTCTTATTCGTTGGCCTCCTACGGCGAGAGCGACCTGGTCGAAATTGCCGTCGATGAGTTACCCGATGGCGAAGTGTCGCCCTACCTCGTCGAAGACATGATGGTTGGCGACGAACTCGAAATACGCGGGCCCCTCGGCGCCTATTTCGTGTGGACCCCGGCACAGACCGAGCCGGTGCAGTTGATCGCCGGCGGCTCAGGCATTGTGCCACTCGTGTCTATCGCGCGTGCGCACGCAGCGTCCGAAAGTTCAGCACCCATGAGGCTGCTGTACTCGGTGCGTGGACCCGCAGATGCGTTCTACGCGCAAGAGCTTGCTCAGCTCGCGAACTCGAATTTCGCTCTCGACTGGGTGTACACCCGCACGGTACCTGCAGGATGGCCGCGCCCCGCGGGTCGGCTCGATGCTGCCACAGCCGCGGCATCCGTCATCTCATCGGCTGACGATCCGCTCGTGTACATCTGCGGACCCACCGGTTTTGTCGAAGCGACCACGCGTTTGCTGCAGGTGGCCGGGTTCGACGACGGAAGAATCAAAACGGAGCGATTCGGAGGAACATGATGCCTCGATTCCACCCCACGACAGGTGCCGTAGACGTTGGGCGTGTTGATGGCAACGCGGCCAGTGGCGTGCTCACCGAAATTTTCACGGCCGATATGACCCTCGCCCAGGTAACGTGTCGCTTCTGCAACCTCACCGGCACTCTTGCCGAAACGACAGCCGAAATAGATGAGGCCAGCGTCACGCTCATCTGTCGCGGATGCAGCCACACTCTGCTGCGCTGCATGACTACAACGGCTGGGCACGAGTTGTCGTTCCCGGGCCTGGCAGCGCTGACGATCTAGCGCTTCGTAGCACCGGCTCGCAGAGCACGCAATCCCCCGCTTGTGCCGGAGATCCTTACGTATCGTCGATGTTCCCGACGGCGAGAGGAGCCTCATCATGGCAACAGCAACAAAGCCTGCCGCGAAGTCAAAGAACAATCGACGCACAGCGCGCGGGGGTACGGGCGCTGAACTGACCGACAGCCAGAACGCAGAGCGTGGATTCAGCGCTTCAGAAGAGCTCAGCGAGAGCATGCAAAAGGTTTTGGTAGATCTGATCGAACTGTCGCTGCAAGGTAAGCAAGCCCACTGGAACGTGGTCGGCAAAAACTTCCGCGACACGCACCTACAGCTCGACGAAATTATCGATGCTGCACGCGAATTCGGTGACGATGTCGCCGAACGCATGCGAGCATTGCACGCACTCCCCGATGGACGTAGTGATGTCGTCGCCGAGACCACGACGCTGCCCGAGTTCCCCCAGGGCGAGGTCGACACGGCCGAGGTCATCGATTTGATTACGGAGCGCCTCGATGACGTGATCTCGACCATTCGCGAGGTTCACGACGCTGTCGACGAGGAAGACCCGACGAGCGCCGACATTCTGCACGGCGTGCTCGAGCGGCTCGAACAACTGTCATGGATGGTGAGTGCGGAAAACCGCGTTCCCAAGAAGTAAGAAATCAGTCGGCGTGCGCTCGAGCGAGAGTCGCGCCGGCCTGCACGAGCCACCGAGCGGGCTCAGCGAGCGCACTGCGAGCTGAGCCCGCTAGTGCTGTCAGCGAGACAGCCCCCGCGAATCCCGAAGTCGAAGCTCCCGAGTCGATTCGCCCGGCTACGAGGTTGACACGAGTGCCCTCTGCGGCGGCGATCATCGCGACGTGTGCGGGCGCTTTGCCATCGGCAGACTGCCCGTCAAACGAACCCTCACCCGTGACAACGACGGATGCCGCAGCGATCGCCTGCGGCAGGCCGATCAGCCGCGCGACCTCGCCTGCTCCGGGTACGAGTGTCGCGCCCCACACGGCGAGGGCAAACCCGGTGCCGCCGGCGGCGCCAGCACCCGGCGCATCTGGATCGCCGCCGAGGAACTTCGCGAACCGCGCGAGCGCGCGGTCTGCCTCAGCGATCCCTTCAATAAGTCCCTTTTGCGGGCCGAAGACCGCGGCTGCGCCCCTCGACCCGCACAGCGGATTTGTGACATCGCTCAGCACGATAACGCCGCCCGGTGGGAGGGCACGCAGCGCCGTCATATCGGCCTGCGCGACCGCGTTGAGCCCGCGGAGTCCCGGCCGCACCGGCGTATGCGATGCGTCAAAGAACTTCGCGCCAAGGGCCGTGAGCATTCCAGCCCCCGCGTCCGTCGACGCGCTTGAGCCGATACCCAACACGAGTCGCTCGACGCCGTGGTCGAGGGCTGCCGCTATCGCCTGGCCGAATCCGAGGGTCTGCGCATCGAGCGGCAGCAGATTCTCGCCAAGCATCTCAATGCCGGATGTCGAGGCGAGTTCAACGACAGCAGTGCCTCCTTCACTTCCCCCGGGCACCAGTAACCACGATGCACTGGCGACTGCGCCGTCGGGCCCCGTGACTGTGACCGGCATGCGCCGCGCGTGCGGAAGAGCGAGAGCAAAAGCATCAACGGTTCCCTCGCCGCCATCAGCCATCGGCAAGAGCTCAACTGCGTCACCGGGCCGCTCGGTGCTCCACCCGCTCGCGAGTGCTGCTGCGGCATCCGCTGCTGAAATCGAGCCCTTGAAGCTGTCGGGCGCGAAGACGACGCGCGTCACGATCGAGTGGACCTGTTGAGCGCTGCTGCGGCTTGCACAAGCGCCTGGAATGCTGGTGCATCGATCTCTTCACCTGCGCGAACGTCGATCGCCCTCCGGACGTTCGCATCGAGGCTTGCGTTGAAGACATTCTCGGGATCATCAAGCGATGCACCTTTGGCAAACGTGAATTTGACCTTGTCTTTATAGGTCTCACCCGTGCAGATGATTCCCTCAACGCTCCACGTCGCAACGCCGAGCGGATTCGTCGGCTTCTGCCATTTGGTCTCTTCGAGGACACCTGGCTCGGCGTCTTTGATCAGACCACGAACGCGCGCAAGAACGTCGCCGCGCCAGTCTTCTAGCTGATCGATGATGTCATCTACCGTGGGCACTTGGTTATCCAACCTGTCGGATCCGGGTGTGATGCGGTCGTGGCAAACCATACTCTCTGAGGCGAAATTGGCTCGGGAAGGGGATATCGAGAGGAGTAGCTTGTGGGCCATCGCCTGCGACTCAAGTCTTTTTAGAGGGGTTCGAGTATGCCCTAGACCACCTGTCATATGTCGATTTCGCTCGATGGATTTGTTGCCGGCACTCATCAGAGCGTCGAGCATCCGCTCGGTGAGGGCCGGCATCGAGGTGCACACGTGGCACATCGGTGACGAGCGCTCCACTGCCGCTGACGGCATCGACATCGCGGGCGGCGCCGCAACGGTTCGACAGGTGCTCGCCGCCGGAGTTATCGACGAGCTCACGCTCGACATCACTCCGGTGCTTCTCGGGAGCGGCGAGCGAATCTTCGACGGAAATCTCAACTTTGAGTTTGAGCCCGTCGAAGTCCTCAGTTCGCCCTTGGCCACCCACATCAGGTAGCGCAGGTGACGCTGAGAAACAGAGGATGATGGGTGGATGGCCGCTCCCCATCATCCCGGATTGCGAGTCACCGCGGAGCTGACGATTCCAGAACCGGAACTGTCCTGGCGCTTCTCTCGATCGTCGGGCCCGGGCGGGCAGGGTGTCAACACGACCGACTCTCGCGCAGAACTCTTGTGGGATGCGGCGAGTTCACGTTCGCTAACAGAGTGCCAGCGCGAGCGAATCCTTGACCGGCTGAGTGCTCGCCTGGTCGGCGGCGTGCTGACCATTACGGCATCCGAGCACCGTGCACAGCTGCGCAATAGAGATGCCGCGCGCGCTCGGCTCGTGGCTGTTGTGGCCGAAGCGCTACAGCCGCCCGCTCCCAAGCGCCGACCGACCGCACCGAGCAGAGGTGCGAAGCAGCGCCGGGTGACGGCCAATCAGCGCCACACCGAAATCAAGCGGCTGCGCCGACCGCCCACTGACTGACCCCGAGGATGCGGCAGGCCCGAACGCTAGTTTTTGCCGATCTGCGCCTCCAGCGCTGCAATGCGATGCTCGAGGTACTCGATGTAGTCGACGAAGTACGTCGCTTTGGCGTCGAGCCGATCAAGACGCGGACCCGTGATGCTCTGGTCGTAATGCCACGGCGACTTCAGCGGGTGAGCAGCATCGATGGCATCAATCGAACCACGAAATGGGTGCGGGTTTTCAGGCTCATTCGTGCTCGTCATTCGCCCAGCCTAGGCTCTGCCTTTCAGGGCGGAGCTCACTGCGTGAGAAAATGGCGAGGTGTCGAACCACCTCAGCTCCTTGCGGGTAAGGGCCTCTGATCTCAACCCTTCAGATGCGGCCACAGTTGGCGCGCTCATCGACGCGTACCTTCGACAGACCGAACGTGAAAAGGCGGAGCACGCACTCCGGGCCGCCTTCACGGAATCCATGGCGCTTCCGGCTGCGTATCAAGACGAAGTGAATGCCCCGGCGTCGACATTCCGTGATGCTGCCGTTTACCTCGCGGAGATTGATTCCACACCGGTAGGCATCGCCGTCGTTAAGCATGTCGACGACGCGACAGAAATCAAGCGCCTCTGGGCTCAGCCCGAGGCACGCGGACGCGGCGTGGGGTCAGCTTTGCTCGATACCATCACGTCGCACCACGGCGGCCCGATTCGCCTCACGGTGTGGGACTGGCGTGCGGATGCGATACGCATGTACCGGTCCCGCGGCTTCGCACTCGTCACCCCGTGGGATGAGCGACCACGGCTCGTGTGTATGGAGCGGATGCCTTAACCTCGCGCCGTACCGACCGTCACAGCTCGACATCACCGCGCTTAGTTACACGGCCGCAATGGGCACGCAATAGGCTGCCCCCGTGGAACCTTGGGTAGAAGACGCAGCCAAACAGATCGAGAAGCTTCTCGGCGACCCGATGGCTGACGCCGTGCGGGGCCGGGTTCAGGTGCTCTCAGTATCAGAACGAGTCGGGCGGGCGGCGTACCAGGAGTGCCGCGTCGAAGTGCGTGCCGAAGCGCCCGGCATGGAACCAGCCACGGTGCAGACGACGGGTGTCTTCAACCGCGCGCACTGGCCGAAACCCGGAACGATCTACCCCGCCGCAATTGCGCCGCAGCATCCTTCATCGCTCGAGGTCAACTGGGAGTCGCCCCACGCCTAACTGCCGCCGTATCAGGCTTCACTTTCTGAGCCGCAACGTGAAACCACTATCGCCTCCGCGACGAAGATCGCCGAATCTTGCAGCCTGAACGGGCGAAGAAGATCGGTGCCGACGGTGCGAGCGAGAAGGCTTTCAGCCACGCGATTTCACTTCTCGAGGAGTCAGCTACGGCAGACTACGCGCGGCCATGGTCCGGAAGCGTTGCGAATCGCAGCTCATCGATAGGGTGTATCGGTAAATTGAATTGCCCTGCGCCGCAGGAAACTTTGGGGAGTAAGACTATGAACAGCGCGTTTAGCGAAGCAAACCTGATCATCGAGGCGAAGAAGATCCTGGGTGAGGACGCGGAAGTTCTCGCGGCAGGTAGGTTCAACCTTGCCAGCCTCGTCGGCGCTTCAATCGTCGGCAGCACGGGCGGCCTAGCAGCTGCCGACGTACTTGATCCCACGGGACTCAGCGACTCCAGTGGCGTCGGCGCAGCGATCGGCGCAATTGCGGGTCGGCATCTGGCGATGACAGCCGCCGCTGAAGAGAAAGGCGCTACGACGACTTTGCTCGTCGCCATCACGCCCGACACGATCCATGTGCTCAACGGCGACACCCACGGACGCCTCGAAGCAGAATTTGCGTCGTTTAATCGCGCCACCGTCGATCACAAGATCAAGAAGGTGGGGTTGATGCGCTACCTGACCCTTACCGACAGAGACAGCGACGCTTCTATTGAACTCGTGGGTTCGGTCGCATGGATCGCGCAGAACGCGCAGGGCGACAAAGTCGTCTTCGACCTGCTCGCCGTCAATCATCACGACTAACGGCGAGCGCGGCGGAGATTAGTCGCGGTGGCGAGGCTTGCGCGGCGGACGGTCGTCGCGCGAGTCGAACTCGCGATCTCCGCCGCGGCGCTTAGGCGCACCTGAATCGGGACGCATCTGAATCAGCTGACCCGAGATGCGGGTGCCAGCAAGCCGGTCGAGAACGCCCGCGGGCATATCTGCCGGAAGCTCGATGAGCGAAAACGCCGGGAAGATCTGAATCGCGCCGAAGTCGTCGCGCTGCAGTCCGCCTTCGTTCGCGAGCGCACCCACGATCTGGCGGGGCTCGACACGGTGACGCTTACCGACCGCGAGTCGGTAAGAGGCCATCGGCTTGCCGTTTCCACGACGCGGGCGCGACTCGCGGTCGCCGCGCTCGGGCCGGTCACGACGCTCGCCACGCGGGCTGCTCTCGCGATCGAAACGCTCTTCGCGGTCGCGCCTCGTGCGCTCGGCCTCGGGCTCAAGCAACAACGGCGACTCGCCCTGTGCAACGACGGCGAGGGCCGCCGCGACATCCGTTTCGGGCACATCGTGATTGCGCACGTAGTGAGCGATGATGTCGCGGAAGCCGTCGATACGCTCGTTTTGCTCGAGGGCTGCGGTGATGCGGTCATCGAACCGGGCAAGACGCGTGACGTTGACGTCGTCGACCGTGGGGAGGTGCATCTGCGTGATCGGCTGGCGGGTCGCTTTTTCGATACGCGCCAACAAGCCTCGCTCGCGCGGCGTGACGAAGCTAATCGCATCGCCCTTCCGACCGGCACGGCCGGTGCGGCCGATACGGTGCACGTAGGGCTCGCTGTCGGTGGGAATGTCGAAGTTGACCACGTGGCTGATGCGCTCGACGTCGAGGCCACGGGCCGCGACATCCGTTGCCACCAAAATGTCGAGCTTGCCCGACTTCAGCTGGTTGACCGTGCGCTCACGCTGCACCTGAGCGACATCACCGTTGATCGCTGCCGCCGAGTACCCGCGTGCGCGCAGCTTCTCGGCAAGTTCCTCGGTGACGTTCTTCGTGCGAACGAAGATGATCATGCCTTCGAAGTTTTCAACTTCGAGGATGCGGGTGAGGGCATCCACCTTTTGGGCGTAAGAGACCAGCAGGTAACGCTGCGTGATGTTGTTGGAGGTCTGCGTCTTGGTCTTGACGGTGATCTCTTCGGGATTGTTGAGGTACTTCTGCGAGATGCGGCGGATCGCGGCTGGCATCGTCGCCGAGAACAGGGCAACCTGCTTCTCGGCCGGGGTGTCAGCGAGAATCGTCTCGACGTCTTCGGCGAAGCCCATCTTGAGCATCTCGTCGGCCTCGTCGAGCACGAGGAACTTCAGTTCGGAAAGGTCAAGCGTGCCCTTTTCGAGGTGATCCATGATGCGGCCGGGAGTACCGACGACAACGTGGACGCCACGACGAAGGGCCGACAGCTGAACGCCGTAGCCCTGTCCGCCGTAGACCGGAAGAATGTGGACGCCGTTAATGCGGCCGGCGTATTTTTCGAAAGCCTCACAAACCTGCAGGGCAAGTTCACGAGTCGGCGCAAGCACGAGAGCTTGCGGTTTCTTCTGCGAAACGTCGAGCTGAGCAAGAATCGGGAGCGCGAAAGCTGCGGTTTTACCCGTTCCGGTCTGCGCCATGCCGACGACATCGCGGCCGCCGAGAAGTGTGGGAATAGTAGCTGCCTGGATGGCAGAGGGGGTCTCGTAGCCGACGTCGCTCAGCGCCTTCAGCACCGCCCCGTCAAGGCCAAGGTCAGAGAAGGTGATCGCGGCGGGCTCTTCTGGGGCCGCACCGTCGGCGGAAACATCTGTGGAGGTCACGCTTAAGGGTAGTCCCCCCAGTGCTGAGTATGCGCCCTGAGCGCTCAGTTGAGCCGAATTAGCTCAGACGCCGACACGCGAAAAGGCATCATGACTGATGCCCTGGTCGAGCACGACCTTGGCCCACTCCCGAGCCGAATGCAGCGAATGATCGCGATAGTTGCCGCACTCGATCTCTGAAACACCCGGGATGTCGGCCTCGACAGCTTCTTCTGCGATGAACCGCAGGCTCTCCGTGAGACCAGCAACGACCGCTGGAATCTCGGGCTCGCCCCACATGAGAAGGTGAAAGCCGGTACGGCACCCGAAGGGCGAAATGTCGATGACGCCGTCGACGTGATCACGGAGGAGCCCCGCGAGCATGTGCTCAATCGTGTGGAGCCCGGCCGTGGGGATCTCCGCTTTGTTGGGCTGAACGAGACGCACGTCGAAGTTAGTGATCGTGCCGCCACCCGGCCCATGCTCCACTCCAATGCGCCGCACATACGGCGCAATAACCGCGGTATGGTCGAGGGTGAAGCTTTCGATTTCTGCCATTAGTTCCTCCTCGTGAACGCAGCAAGGCGCTCGATCAATTCTGTAAGCGTCGCTTCATCATCGACAAGTCCGATGCGGATGTATCCACGGCCGCTCGCGCCGAAGCCGTCGCCCGGCGCCACCGCGACGCGCTGTTCATCACGAAGCCGCTGCGCAAACTGCACTGCGTCTTGAGCGCCAGGAAGCCGCACCCACACGAAGAAAGTACCGGCGGGCGCCGCTACATCCCACCCGAGCCTTTGGAGCCCTGCAATAACAAGGTCGCGGCGTCGCTCGTACACACTCACGAGATGGGCAACGCCCGACTGGTCTCCCTCAAGCGCCGCGGCGGCGGCGTCTTGGGTGGCACCGAACATCGTGCTGAACGCGTGCGCTTGGTACCGCTTCATCGCACTGATAATCGATGCGTTTCCCGCAGCGAATCCCACGCGCCAACCCGCCATGCTGTACGTCTTCGACAGCGTTTGCAGTTCCACAGTCACATCGAGCTCCGTGTCGACCGTGAGCGCAGATAGCGGCGTGCGCCCATCAAAACCGAGCGACGAGTATGCAAAGTCGTGCACGAAGGCAGCACCGGTGCGGCGCGAAAAGGCGAGAGCATCGTCGAACGCGGCACGCGACGCGAGCGCACCCGTGGGGTTGTTCGGATAGTTCAGAAAGAGAACTCGAGCGGCGTCGATTGCGGACAGCGAGTCGAAGTCGGGCTGAAAGTGAGGTTCGCGCAGGGGCAGAGTAACGGCATCCGCGTTCACCAGGGTCGCCGCCGAGCGATAGATGGGGTAGCCCGGGTCGGGCACAACGACGGCGCTGTGCGGATCGGCGAGAGACCCGACCGCCGCAATGATCGCTTCATGCGCGCCATGGAATATAGCGACCTCGGTATCGGGGTCAACGGCGACGCCGTGGTCTTCGCGGTACCTGAACGCCACAGCGTCTCGCAGTCTTTTGCGCCCCGCATACGACGGATAGCGGTGGTTCAGCGGCTCCGCAACGGCGCGCTGCATCGCAGCGACGATGTGTTCGGGGGTCGGAAGGTCAGGGTTTCCCTTGGAAACATCGATCACCCCGGGGCCATGAGCCTGTGCGAGCGCCGCGATCTGTAGATCCATGGCGCCCCAAAAGTTCGCCGGGAGCTCACGCACTCGGGCCGAAACGTCGAAGGTCACCACGACTCAACGCCTCCGATACCGGCGGGCTATCGATGTACCGAGCATCTGAACACCCTGCACCAAAATAATCAGCGTCACACAGGTGATGACCATCGCGAAGCCGTCGTAGCGCTGATATCCGTAAGAAAGCGCCAGGTCACCGATGCCACCGGCACCGACAGTTCCTGCCATAGCAGTCGCGTCAACGAGCCCCACGGTCGCGATTGTGACGGCAAGAATCAAGGATGCTCGCGCTTCGGGGAGCAAGAATCGCCAGAAGATCTGCATGGGAGAGGCCCCCATCGACCGTGCGGCCTCGATGACGCCCTGCGGAACTTCGAGAAGTGAGTTCTCAACGAGGCGTCCAATGTAGGGCGCGATCATCACCGTCAGTGGCACGATCGCGGCCCACACGCCGATACTCGTGCCGACGAGCACCCGCGTGAACGGCAGGATGGCGACGAGCAGGATGATGAACGGGAGCGAGCGCACAAGATTGACGAGCGTGCCGAGAACGATACTGACGGCACGATTCGGCAGCACGCCGCCGGGCCGTGTGAGTGCAAGAACTGCACCGATCACGATGCCGAGGAGAGAACCCAGCACGAGTGATACTCCCAGCATCTGCAGCGTTTCGCCCAGCGCCTTGAAGAAGATTTCGGGCGTGATGAGAGTCCATTTGCCATCGTTCATGCGACGACCTCTTCAAGCTGCACAACGCGCGCGGCGAGAAACTCCCGCGCGGCAGCCACCCGCTCGGGCGGCCCACCGACCTTCATGATCATGTGCCCGACCGTGTGCTCTTGAATCTCGGTCATATCGGCGTGCAAGACGTTGACCGAAACACCGATGTCGGTGATGAGGTCCGAAATGAGTGGCTGCGTGACCTCGTCATCAACGAGACGCAGACGCCACAGCCCCTCGCCGCCGAGGTGGGCGACAACACGCTCCGGTACGCCCTGCGGAATCACTGTCGACACGAAGTCCCGCGTGATCTGCGCCTGCGGATGGAGAAACGTCTCCAGCACTGTGCCCTGTTCAACGACTTCGCCGGCGGCCATCACCGCGACGTCATGAGCGAGGTCTTTGATCACATCGAGCTCGTGTGTAACGACAAGGATCGTCGTGCCGTATTCACGGTTGACACTTCTGAGAAGGTCGATGATCTGTGTCGTCGTCGTGGGATCGAGCGCACTCGTCGCTTCGTCGGAGAGCAGAATTCTCGGATTGCGGACGAGGGCACGCGCGATGCCGACGCGCTGTTTTTGTCCCCCAGAGAGCTCGCCCGCGTGCTTATCCCCCTTTTCACCAAGCCCAACAAAATCGAGCACCTCATTGGCGCGAGTCCGTGCGCGGGTGGCATTCACCCCATCGAGACGCAGCGGAAGTGCCACGTTGTCACGCACGCTCACCGTGTCGAGCAAATTGAACTGTTGAAAAATCATGCCGGTGCGTTTCTGCGCCTCACGGAGCGTTCGCCCGCTCAAAGCACCGACGTCGACACCATCAACGAGGACGCGACCGGTTGTGGGCTTCTCGAGTCCATTTACGAGTCGGATAAGTGTCGACTTGCCAGCGCCGCTGTAGCCGATGACACCGAAAATCGATCCGGGAGTGACCGTGAGATCAACGCCGCGAAGGGCCGCCGTTTCGGCAGCCCTTCCGGTGAACGTCTTCGAGACCTGTTCGAAGACGATTCCGCCCGCTGTTGGCGAACTCAATTGAACCAGGACGGCAGCTGGTAGCCGTCATACTGCGGGTTCGACTCGATGTACTCGATGAACTCCGGCGACTCGTAGGCATCCTTGATCGCCAGAGCCCAGTCCGATTCGAGATCATCGGCGCGCACGGTGACGACGTTCGAAAACTCAATGGGTTGATCTTCGACGGCGAGCGCGTCGTCGTAATCGAGTCCACCCGACACGATGAAGTTGCCCTGAATGGTCGCGTAGTCGACATCTTGAAGGGCGGGCACCTGCTGCGCGTTCTCGATCGGTGTGATGTTGAGGTTCTTCGGGTTCGAGGTGATGATCGACAGATCTGCGGTGTTCGGGTCGTCGACGTCTTCGAAATCGATCCAACCGACATCACGCAACACCAGGAGGCCGCGGTAGAGGTTGGATGGCGAGTTCGGCACGGTGATGGTCGCCCCGTCCTTCACATCATCGAGCGACGTCGACTTGCCGCCGAAGAGTGCCATCCGTGGCGTCGGAATCTGAACAAGCGCGGCGTTGTCGATTCCCTCTTGAGTGTTCACAAAGTCGAGGTAGACCGGGTGCTGCATGATGTTCGCGTCGATCTCGCCGTTGGCGACAGCGACGTTGATCACAATGCCGTCGGTGAAGTCCTGCGTGTCGACGGTGTAGCCCTCGTCTTCGAGGATTGGCAGGATGCCGCCCTCGAACATCTCCTGGTACGGCCCCGGGTTGAATCCGATGGTGATTTCGGTCTTCTCAGCGCCCGAGGCATCCGTGGTTTCGGCGTCGGCGCCGCTGCACGCCGTTGTTGCCAGAAGGAGTGCGGTGAACGTAGCCCCAATAAGGGCAGTACGCGTGACATTCATGGGTGCCTCTTTCGCTGTGGAAGACCGCGGCCACGCCCAAATTCGGTGCATGGGTGGCCGCGAGAAAAACGTTATCCACCACGTGCTCACTTCGTCTTGTCGCACGTCACAGAGCGCAACATGCGACGCCTGCTCAGTCGCAGCCCGCGCTCCCGCCGTTATTGGCTCCCCAGCTGATCGGGGTGGGTTAGGCGCCACCACGCAGTCGGCGGCTCAATCGATCCTTTGAGTTCCAAGGGCGCTGTTGCCGTGTTCGGGCCCGCAGTCCAGGTCAGACTTCCGACCTCTTCACCATCGACATATTCCGTGGGGTCCCAGGTATCCATCGTCAGCTCGATCGGAGTATCCGACCAGGTGAAAATAGCTGCGTCAGATCCCACGACAAGTTGAGCAGTCGAGCCCCATGGCGTCGAGTACGAACCCACCACCTCACCACTTTCGATCAGCGGCACGTCGTGGAAGCCCGCTCGAATGTCATCAAGCGCTGCACGCACGCCGGCGTTCACCGAATCGTGTGATGCCCCACCCAGCGCAACCCCTGTCACGCGAAGTGGCTCGTCGATACCGACCGGCAACGTCGCTGTGTAGAGCAGGTTGAATTGTCCCGCACCCAGATTTCCGGTTTTAAGCCCATCAATCCCGTCAACGCCCAGCAGATCGTTGGTGTTGAAAGCGGTACCACCGCCCGGAACTGAAATCGATGACGTTGCCACGATATTCTTCAGCGCCGGGTTGGCGTCGACAAGCCGTGCGATGGTCATGAGATCACTCGGCGTACTCGTGTTGCTCGGGCTGATACCGGTCGGTTCCACGATCGTTGTGTTGTCGAGGCCATTGGCGTTGAGCCACGTTCGGGCTGCTCCGACGAATGCACCCTGAGAACCGAAGGCCCAGGTCGACACCGCCTCGGCGTAGTTACTCGCAGAGGGAATCAACATCGTCGCAAGCGCGTCGTACTCCGACATCGACGTGCCCGTCGGCATCGGCGCGATCGTTGCGCCCATCACGTAGTACTTGTCGTAGAGGTCGTGAGCTGCTTTATCGAAAGTAATCGTGGGGCCGGGGTCAGCTGCATCCGCCAACGGCTTCGCGTCCAGCACGACGAGGGCGGTAATCAGCTTGCTGATGCTTGCGATCGACCGTGACTCATCGGGCCCGCTGGCCAGCCACGCGCCACTTTCATCGCCGCCGAGGTACTCGTCACCGCCCACGATATTGACGATCGACGCACCGTCGGCTGGAAGGGCGATCACGGCAGCTTCGGGTGTCGGTACTGCTGGCTCACGCAGCGAAACGGCAGCCGCATTCACGGGAGCCGTGAGCACCCACACCACATAGGCCCCGACCGATCCGAGAACGAGCACGATGACAAGGCCCACGACGAGAAATGCGCGGATCCAGCGACGGCGAATCCTCGGATCGGCGTGTCGAGATGCGCTCTGGTCTGAAAAATCGATCTCGGCCTCGAGTATCTCGGAAAAGTCAGAGAGATCGTCAGCAGAGTCGTGCTGCGTTGTCATTGCGGGCCCCCGTCCGTAACGCTGACATCCATCATGCAGCAACCGTTACAGATGAGGGCGGACTAATTCATCGAACCTCACAGGGAACACGGAGTGTTCCCTGTCCTGTCAGCCGGCACCAGCGGAGGAGATGACCCGGACGGAGAGCCGCCGTGGCGGCATCCCTCCTCCGTCCGGGGGATCTCCTCCGCTCGCGCTCGCGTCAGGGCCGCTGTCCCCCTCCGCCGCCGCCCATCTGTCCCGTCGTGGCCGTTCCCTCGGTGACCGTGACGGAGGTCGAACCGTTCACCGTCACCGTGTAGGAACCATCTTCGATAACGGCGGCCGAGCTGTAGACAACCGACCCGAAGGCCTTATCGGCTACGAAGCTTTCGATCACGGTGCCGGAGGAATCGGCGATCTCGACCGTGTCTCCCTCGCTGCCCGCTACGAGAGCCGAGAGCCAGGCCTGGGTGGAACCTTCCCCTGGTGATACCGCCATTCCCGAACTGCCGACTGCGCGCAGCGTGCCACCGGTCACTGAAAAGGTTCCGTTAGCATCGAGCGCGCCGTCCCCGTCGCTTGTCGGTCCCGACACGGTCACGGTGCCGCCCGAGATGGTCATCGACCCGTTCGAGTCGAGTCCATCACCACCACTGTTCACCGTCACCATACCGCCTGTGATATCCAAGCTTTCACCGGTGTCACCCATGCCTCCTCCGCCCCCACTGGAGGTGGCCAAGCCCGCGGCGTTGATCCCATCGTCGGATGCCGTTAGCTGGATGTCGCCGCCCTCGATCGAGACGTACGCGCCCTCTAGTGCTTCGGTCGACTGCTCCACGATCGTGTTTCCCGCAGCGATCGCGGCGTAGAGGTCGGCGTGGATGCCATCTCCGGCGGCCGAGATAGTAAGGGCACCGCCGGTGATGATGGCGTCAGTGAGCGCGTCGACACCGTCATCGGATGCGGTAGCAGTGATTTCACCGCCCGAAATGTAGACGTAGCCTCGCGTGTCCTCCTCGTCGTTGTCACTCTTGAGAGCGTCACCACCAGCGTTGAGGACGATCGTCCCGCCCTCAATCGTGAGCGAGTCTTTACCTCTCAAGGCGTCGTCAGCGGCCGTGACGGTGATCTGTCCGGAGAGGATCGCGAGGTCGTCCTCGCTCGTGATGCCGTCGTTGCCATTGCCATTGACCGTGAGCGATCCGGTTCCGGTGATCGTGAGGTCCGCTTCACTGAAAAGCGCGGCGTTCACGTCGGCGTCCTCCGCGTAGGAGGAGGCGTCCGACAGCGTGTTGTCGCTCCCGGCGGCGACCGAGATCGCGACGTCATCGGCGGTGAGCACTGAAATCGCAGGTCCTGCGGAGTTCTCGATGTCGACGCCATCGAGGATCAGCACGACCTGCGCGTCATCGGGTGCTGACACGGTCACTGTCCCGGCGAGCGACCCCGACAGTAGATAGACCCCCGCGGCGGTAATGGTGACCGTCGACCCAGAGATCTCGACGCCCTCGGCGGAGCTTTCGGCGCTGTCGCCGGTGAGGGCGATGTCCACGGCGTCGGCGGCGGACCACTCGTCGTCGCGGACCACCGTAGCGTTCTCGTTCGCAGCTATCACCGCCTCGGCGATCGTCCCGGAGCTCACGACGGCGGGTTCGGTCGTCGCGCTGGACTCCGTCGTAACCGCGGGTGTTGCCACGATGCTCGTGCAGCCGGCGAGCACGAGGGCACCCAGGGTGAGCGCAATGGCGGGCAGGATTAGACGGCGGTTTCGCATGAGGACTCCTCGCTTCGGTTCTGGTGTGTTCGGTTGCGGTCGGTGAAGTCGGTGCGCAGGAGCCGAGCCCACTTGTTGCGCGGCAGTTCGGGATGCAGCGCGGCCAGTCCCGTGCCGTATTTACTGATGCTCACGGGACGATGCCCGGCGCGCCACAGCGCGCGGTCAAAATCCGACGCCCGCGCTCCAGATTTCGTCTCGATGATCGCCATTCCCGGAGTGACGAGCGCCGGCCCCGCGGCATCGCGCCACTCGAGATCGACATCGACCGTAGAGCGAGCGCTCGCGTCGGGAGCAACGAATGTCGCGCGCTGGTACAGCGTGGTCAGCCGTACGTCCAGCGCCTCGGCGCGCGGAGCGCCGACACCGATCGCATCGAGCGCATCGGCGGCGTAGCCGCGGGCCTCTTCGGTGAGCAGATGCCGGTCGGACGGCTCGTACTCGATGCGGTCTTTGACCGTCGCGCTGCGGGCTCCGCGGGTCTTCAGCTCCAGGAAGGCCGTCCGCGAATCCACGTACGTGCGCGTGCGCAGCTTGAACCGTCGCCGGCGGGGCTGGGCCGCCATCCGGAAGCTCAGCAGATCGGGAGTGTCGAAGTAGACCGACTCGTAGCGGAACGCACGTAGCCCGTCTATTTCGAGAATCCGGATGCCGACGGCCAGGCTCTCGATCACCCGGGCCGCGGCCTCCCGGCTCAGCACGTACTTGCGGTCCACCCGGGTCATGAGTGCCGCTTCACCCACGAGGCCCTGCAGATCGATAGGCGCGAACCGCTCGAGGGGAAGAGAAGTCGCGACGCTCATCGGCCCGCTCCGCTCATTCGCGATTCCTGCACGGCACCCGAACGCGCCCGCGGGGGTTCCGAGCGGAAGCGCACGTCCACCAGAGTTGTGTCATCGACCAGGTCGAGGTGCTGCACGGTGAGGGAGGTGACCGTGGCACCGAGCCGACGCTCGACTTCGGCGCGGAGCTCGCTCTCGTCAGGCATCGCCCGATCGACGTGGATCGTCTGATGACGCGAGCGGCTGAGGAGCCGCGGGTGATCGGCAGCCCACATCACGGCAAGGATCAGGGCCACGAGCCCGATCGGAATC
Organism: Microbacterium endophyticum; assembly: GCF_011047135.1. Taxonomy (NCBI): domain Bacteria; kingdom Bacillati; phylum Actinomycetota; class Actinomycetes; order Micrococcales; family Microbacteriaceae; genus Microbacterium; species Microbacterium endophyticum. The sequence goes on from NZ_CP049255.1 coordinate 1,156,954, forward strand.
CATACGTCGGTCGCCGGAAGACCGGTGACCAGACCTATCGCGAGAGCCGCGAAGTAGTAGGCGACCTCGCGCTGCGAGATCTCAGATGAGCGGAGCCGGATGATCGACAGGACCCCGAAGAGGCCGAGACCGAGACCGACGGCCACCTCGCTCGAACCGAGCACCGTCGTGACGGCGAGCACGCCCACGTTCACGCCGAGGAAGGCGACGACAAGATCACGGCGGCGGTGGCGCTGGTAGTAGATCGCCAGACTCAGGATGCCGGCAGCGACCAGGTCGACGCCGATCAGGAGGAATGTCGCGTTCATGATGTCCTTTCGAGGGGGTGCGTATCACTCTTCAGTCGAGTCGAGGCCCCTATGTTGTTTCTATGCCCGGACTTTGAGGGGATGAAGCCTTTGCCCTCTGTCTCCCCTGTGCTCGCGCCGAAGACGAATCGCCGCTGCACCTGGTAGCTCGTGATGAACAGCACGCCTTCGGTGAAGATCTTTGCGACCAGCAGCGGGAGCCCCATTCCGACGAGCGCTTCCATCCAGACGACGTTAGAAGCCAAGAGCACCCCCGCCAGCAGGGCGTATCTCGCCGCGTGCCGGAGTGCGTGCGACCGCCCGCCCCTGCGGAAGACCACGCGGCGATTGACGAGGAAGTTCATCGACGCGCTCAGGAGCCGCGCGGCCACGATTGAGAACACGAGCGAGCCGGTGAGCGACGAGAACACGAGCAGGGCGACCGCGTCGATGAAGAACGCCAGGAACGAGGATCCGGCGAACAGCATCAGCGGAATCGTGATGCGCAGCGAGTCGACGACCGGCCGGAAGTGGCTCGACGCGTTCTGCTCCAGATAGATCGTCTCGATCGCGACTTCTCTCACGTCGAACCCGGCCCGGCGCACGCGCAGCAGCATCTCCGTCTCGTACTCGAAGCGCTCGCCCGGCACCTCCATCAGCCATGGCAGCATGACCGCCGGTATCCCGCGAAGTCCAGTCTGAGTGTCAGATGCCGGCCACCCGGCCGCGATCCGGAACAGGCCTCGGGAGACCGCGTTGCCGAACCTGCTGCGCACCGGCACCGTGCCCGTGAAGTCTCGCGAGCCGAGCACGAGCGCGACGTGCCCCTCCGCGGCATCCGTGCGCAGCTCGTCGACGATACGCGTGACGTCCGTCGTGGTGTGCTGGCCGTCCGCGTCGGCGGTGACGACGTCTTCGCCGGGCGCCGCGTGACGTACGTAGGCGAAGCCGGTCTTCAGCGCGACCCCTTTGCCGCGATTGACCTCGTGATGGAGGACGACCGCGCCCGCGTCACGCGCGGCGCAGAGGGTTTCGGCGTACTCCGGCCCGCTGCCGTCGTCGACGATCAGGACTTCGATGTCGGCATCCCGATCGAGCAGCGCGGTGACGATATCGATGAGCGCACGACCCGGCTGGTAGGCGGGGATCAGGATGATCATGGCGCCACGTACAGGATGTCGCTCGTGCCGCGTTCGCCGCCGTTGGACGGCTGATTGAGCACGGTGCCGTTGAAGTAGATCGTTGAAGAGCCGCCGCCGTCGAGGTTGTACGCCGTCGTGGCACCGAGCCCCGTCATGATCTCGGCGAGTTCGGTGAGGGTGACGCCCCGGCTGTATCCCTCGTTTCGCCCGTCAACGACGACGAACACATAATGGTTCTCGTTGATCACACCGACCGCGGTGCGTGGCTGTTCACCCTGGATCGAATGGTTGCCGACGTTCGTGTCGACCTCGACGTCTTCGATGCCGTCCACGACCGCGCCGTCTTCCACGATCGCCGGACCGAACGACAGGGTGTTCCACACCCCGGCCGCGAGCAGCTCGTTCGCTGTGTTGGTCGTCTCGTCGTACACCTCGACATGTCCGTCGAGATAGAACGCAAGTCCTTCACGAGCGCCTTCGTCGCGATAGACAACTCCGTTGCGGATCTCGATGCCGGTGTCACGGAAGCCGTAGTAGTCACCGTTGATCGCGAGGATCGCATCATTGGCCGCCGCGATCGTGCTCGTGGTCGCGATGATGTTCTCGCCGAACTGGTCGTTCGCGAACGCCGAACGGAGTTGCGTGGCATCGGCGACCACGACGTCGGCGACGTAGTAGGTGATCGCGTCGTCGCCGCTACCCGTCGTGATCATCGAGACGGTGATCGTGGTGTCGTCGTCCGCGTAGGAGTTCTCGGTGACGACGCCGTCGGTATCGGCCTCGGTCGTGGTGGCGACCGAGGAGTTCTCTTCCTCGTAGGTCGAGACGTCGGCGATCTCGACGTGCTCGATCAGGAAGCGATCGATCGCCCACGCGGATGTTCCGCCCGCGGCCAGCATAATGACCAAGCCCCCGGCGATCAGAGAGTTGCGGAGCTTGCGCCGTTTCTTCCTCGCAGCCCGGACGGTGCGTAGCTCGGACGGTGCGTCGGCGGAAATCGGCGTGGTCGGTTCCATGGTTCATGGATACGGACGAGCTCTATGACGATCCTCGCGATCATCTACGCAGGAGGTAAGAAAGCCTATGCATCTCTTATGCCGCCCGGACATTGGCACTGCACTCGTTACCTGCCCGAAACGGCACCGACGCAGCGTAGCTCTAAGTTCAGCATCAGGCTCGCACACCCCGACGCAGGCCATTGACCGCGGGAGAATCATGAGTGGTAACGCAGTTCGTCGTGAAGCGATCAGAGATGTCGAAGCCTTTGCACCGCCGGCTGTCAGCTTCGATGAGTCCGAAACACCAGGTACGATCTTCGGATCCAACGTATTCAGCACGATCGTGATGCGCCAGCGGCTTCCGAAGCCCATCTTCAAGTCGGTCATGGCGACCATCGAGCACGGTGCCGTGCTCGACCCTCTCGTCGCGGATGCCGTCGCCTCGGCCATGAAGGATTGGGCGCTGGAACGCGGCGCCACCCACTATGCGCACGTCTTCTACCCGCTCACCGGACTCACCGCCGAGAAGCACGACAGCTTCTTCGAGCCGGTGGGCGATGGTTCGGCTCTGGCGGAATTCGCCGGTAAGACCCTTATTCAGGGCGAGCCCGACGCCTCAAGCTTTCCGAACGGCGGACTCCGCAACACGTTCGAAGCCCGCGGCTACACCGGGTGGGACGTCACAAGCCCCGCCTACGTGCTCGAAAACCCCAACGGCAACACACTCTGCATCCCGACGGTGTTCGTCTCGATGACAGGTGAAGCCCTCGACCACAAGACGCCGCTGCTGCGATCGCAGCAGGCGATGGGCGAGCACGCCGAGCGCATCCTCGCGCTCTTCGGCCACAGCAAACCCGGCAAAATCGTCTCGTTCTGTGGACCCGAACAGGAGTACTTCCTCGTCGACCGTCACTTCTTCCTGGCGCGTCCCGACCTTCTCAACTCAGGCCGCACGCTGTTCGGCACGAAGCCTCCGAAGGGCCAAGAGTTCGACGATCACTACTTCGGTGCTATCCCGGAGCGCGTGCTCGGCTTCATGATGGACACCGAACGCGAGCTGTTCAAGCTCGGAATTCCGGCGAAGACGCGTCACAACGAGGTCGCGCCCGGCCAGTTCGAGATTGCGCCCACGTTCGAGCGCGGAAACATCGCTGCCGACCACCAGCAGTTGCTGATGACGACGTTCAAGACGATCGCGAAGAAGCACGGCATGGAGTGCCTGTTCCACGAGAAGCCTTTCGAGGGCGTCAACGGTTCGGGCAAGCACGTCAACTTCTCGCTCGGCAACAGCGACCTCGGGTCTCTCCTCGTCCCGGGCGACACCCCCCACGACAACGCGCAATTCCTGGTCTTCTGCGCCGCCGTCATCCGTGCCGTTCACCTCTATGGCGGACTGCTCCGTGCCTCGGTCGCATCCGCATCGAACGATCACCGCCTCGGTGCGAACGAGGCGCCGCCGGCGATCATCTCGATCTTCCTCGGTGACCAGCTCGCCGACGTGTTCGAGCAGATCGCGGCGGGAGCTGCCACATCGTCGAAGGGCAAAGGCACGATGCAGATCGGCGTCGACACCCTTCCGGTATTGCCGACCGACCCGGGCGATCGCAACCGTACGAGCCCGTTCGCTTTCACCGGCAACAGGTTCGAATTCCGAGCGCCGGGATCACTGCAGACGGTGAACGGTCCGATGGTCACGATCAACACGATCATGGCTGATTCGCTCGACTACGCGGCAACCGAGCTCGAAGCAGCGGTCGCCGACGGCACCGACTTCGACACCGCTGTGCAGAACCTGCTCACGAAGATCATCACCGAACACGGCGCCGTCGTGTTCAACGGTGACGGTTACGGCGATGCATGGCCCATCGAAGCCGAAAAGCGTGGACTCAAGAACCTGCGCACGACCCTCGATGCACTGCCCGAACTCATCTCGGACGAAGCGCTGGCCCTGTTTGAGAAGTACAAGGTCTTCAACGAGCGAGAAATGCACAGCCGGTACGAAATCGGGCTCGAGCAGTATGCGCTGACGATCGGGGTCGAGGCGCGCCTCACGCTCGAGATCGGCGCCACATCGATTCTGCCCGCGGCGATGAGGTATCAGACCGAGCTCGCTCACAACGTGGCAGCGCTGAAAGCGGCCGGAATCGAGCCTGATCTTGCGCCCCTCAATGAGGTGACCGAACCTCTCACCGCGCTGCGCGCAGCGCTCGCAGCTCTCAGCGAAGCATTGAGTGAAGAGGTCGGACACGAAACGCTTGCCGAGGCGGAGCACGCGCGCGAGTCGCTTCTGCCTGCAATGGCAGCTGTGCGAGCGGCATCCGACGATATCGAATGCGTCATCGCGGATGACCTGTGGCCCCTGCCGACATACCAAGAAATGCTCTACATCCTGTAGCGCGAATACGACGATCGCCCCGGCACACGCAAGATGCGCGCCGGGGCGATCGTTATCTTTCAGGAGTAGATCACCGTCAGCGTGTTCGACACCGAAATGATGGTGACGACAGCTGCGTTGATGAACCCGCCGATGTAGGGGTTGTTCGTCACGCGGTAGATATTTCGCGAGATGACCGCGGATGCCGCCAGAATCACGATCACCGGGAACAGCCAGATGCTGAAGATTCCGCCAAAGCCCGGGATGAGCTCGCCGCTGATGAAGAACGTCGCGTACTGCGCGACCACGAGGACGATCGGCGCGAACGAGTTCGCAACCGCCAAGAGCAACGTGTTGACCCACTCTTTGCCCCGCATCGTGAACCGGTTGAAGCCGTTGACGGCGACGGAGTTCGCGACGAAGTAGACGAGGAAGAACGGCACGTAGAGCAGTGCAATCCACAGCTTGTCAGCCTCGAACGCCTTTACCGCGAGCACCCAGAACCGGAAGTCGGTCTTGAAGAAGTAGTCCATCACGAACACGATCGCGAACGCTGTGGTCACCACCACAGCGCCGAGCCCGATGCCGTGCCAGAACTTCTTCCACCCGGGCAGCACTCCGACGTCACGCAGGTTGACTCCGTTCTTCTTGCCGAACGCGAAGTACGAGATCGCCATGACGATGGCAGCGAAGATGCCGTTGATCGCAGACCATGCGGCGATGAAGAACACTGCGCCCTGGGTGAAGATCGTGGGCGTGATGTTATATGCGATCCCCTGCATGATCGGCTGCTGGCTGAGCCACACGTAGCTGACGCCCGAGAACAACACAGTGGCCGCGAGCCCGCCCCAGAACCATGCGAGGCCCTTACGGGTGTTCGCCGCAATCGTCTTCGGCAGGTCAGACTTCAGACCAGCAAACGCTCGCGTTCCGAGGAGCGCCCGCGTGAATGCGACGAGGAAGATACCGAATCCGACAAGACCAAGCGCGGTGAACGCCTCTTTCCACTGCCAGATCTGTGAGCCAGCGGCGATCGGTGTCGGTGTGCCGAAAACTTCATCCCAGTACTCGAGCTGGTCGGCGACTGTCGCCTTAGAGATCGTGCCCCACGGGTGGGTTTGCGCGGGGTTGTAGATGATGCGAACGGCGCCGTCTTCAGAGTAGAACTGGTTCGCGTCACGCGTCTCCCCATCAGCGGGATCTGTACCGAAGTTCAAGAACGACTGTGCATTGGGACTCGTGATGTAGTCACGCGGGAGAGAAACAACTGCTCCGGTCTCGTCGTAGCCGCGGAAGAAGAACTCGTCGTACTGATCGGCAACAAGGCCAACGTCACGTGAGCCGTACACGTTGGTATAGGCGCCATCGGCATCCGTGTATGTCGGGTCGTTGTCGACGAGGAAGACGGCGTCGATGAGCTGTGTGTCGGCTTCGTTGTCGAGCGCGACCGAGAAGTTAGCGGCGCGCGCACCGTTGGAGTGACCAGAGACACCGATCTTGTTCTGGTCAACGTAGGGAAAGTCGGCTACCAGCTTGACGGCGTCGTACATGCCGGTGCCGCCGAGAGTGAGCTCGTCATTCAGCAGGTACGAAGAGTTGCCGTGGCCGTACATGTCGATCGACACGACGACGTATCCGCGGCGCGCAAGCTCGACGTAGTTGGCGTCTTGCATTTCGCGGTTGTTCCACCAGCCGTGGCTCACAACGATCGCGGGGGCTTTGTTATCAACCGTTGCCGTGTCGGGCTTGAACAGCAGTGCGCTCATCATCTGACCAGACGCGGTCTCCCAGCGCATGTCTTCGATATCGACGCCACCGGCATCCGTCTGCACGGCCGAAGCGACGACTCCCGATATGAGCATGAGCACGAGAGACAGGGCAAGCCAGAACGGGTTTCTTCTCAGTAAGGGGGTTTTCATGTGATCCCTACTCCTTTGTGTGGGTATCGGCGGTGATTACTGCGGCGGCGAAGACAGGACGCGTCGAGGAGCGTATTACGATGAGCAGGCCGCCTGGCAATCTGCCCAGAGAATGTGCACGTATGTGCAGAAAGAAAACGATGGATAAAGACGACACGATCCTCGCGGCGTCGACGATGTATTACCTCCAGGACATGAAGATGGAGGCGATCGCAGCCCACCTGCATATGTCGAGGTCGACGGTCTCTCGCATGCTCAAAGAGGCTCGTGAGACGGGCCTCGTCGAGATCACGCTGCGCCCCGCACCCACGCGTGCTCCCGAGGTTGGTCAGCGCATTTCGCAGCGATTCGGGGTCGAAACCTCTGTGGTTCCTGTGAACGACTCGGCTACGACGCAGGAGAGGCTCGAGCAGGTAGCCATCACGACGGCTCGCATGGTGTCGGGCTGGTTCGACTCCGACATGGTTTTGGGGGTTGCGTGGGGCACGACTCTTGCTGCGATCGCGAAACATCTCAGCAAGAAACCGACGCGTGGCAGCTCAATCGTGCAGCTCAACGGCGCGGCCAATAACCGCACTTTTGGCGTCGACTACATCGGGAGTTTGATCTCGCGCTTCGGCAGCGCTTTTGACGCACGCGTGCACCTTTTTCCAGTGCCAGCTTTCTTCGACTACGCCGCGACCCGCGAGGCAATGTGGCACGAACGTTCGGTGGCGCGAGTGCTCGACGTGCAACGTCGCGTCGACATCGCGCTGTTTTCGATCGGTGCCCTCACCGGCGAGGTGCCAAGCCATGTGTACTCCGCGGGCTACCTCGAACCCGAAGACATCGAAACCCTCGACGATGAGGGCGTTGTCGGCGACGTGTGCACGGTGTTTTTGCGTGCCGACGGCACCTACGAAGATCTCTCGCTCAATCAGCGGGCCACGGGGCCGACCCCCAAAGAGCTCAAGCGGATGCCGCGACGCGTCTGTGCGGTTGCCGGTGACAACAAGGTCGAGCCTCTCATCGCGGCGCTGCATGCCGGGGTCATCACGCACCTCATCCTCGATGAGCAAACTGCCAGCCGCGTCGTGGCGGCGCTGGACCGCGCCCCCACCCGCTGACTTGCCCGTTCTTGCGGGTTGCGGGGCTCACACACCCACAGAAACGGGCAAGTCGCGAAGGGTTTGCGGCGCGGACTACTCGACGCCGCGCTCGTGGATGCCTGAGCTCAAAGTTGCACCGTTGAGCTCGAGGTACAGCTGCGCCTCGGTGATCGAGAGCGTCATCGTGTTGCGGCGCTCAAGAAGTGCCGCGGCGGCATCAATGAAGCCCACGTCGAAGCTTCGCAGCGTGATTGCGCCAGCGTCATGGATGCGCTTTCCCGCCCACGGCGCTGCCACTTTCGCGGGGTCGCGATGGGTGTAGACAACGGTGCGATCGGCGAGCTTGCTGCCGTAGTGCAGACGAGCGGCATCCGGCGCCCCGACCTCGATCCATACCTTGAGCGCGCCGGTCAGGTCTCGCACGAGGACGGCCGGCTCCTCAGTTGAGGAGACGCCCTCGCTGAAGCCAATTCCTTCTTCGAGCTCGAGGCAGTAGGCCAGCACGCGAGTCATCATGTACGCGTCGGTTTCAGAGGGATGCCGCGCCACACGAAGCGTGAGTTCGTCATAGACGCCGCGGTCAACATCCGCCAGTTGCACAGTGAACGTATGGATTGTTGCGCCGATTGCCATAACGCCTGAGCTTATGCCCCGCCCGCGCCGTCAGCGTTCTCGGCGCTGTGCCGCCCTCGAGAAACGTGGTGTTACATCTTCGCGTAGCGCGCTCGCGCGAAACAGAAAATACCGTAAATGATGAGTCCCAAGCCGACGATCCAGAGAATGAACGCGCCGAAGGGTAGTGCGGCGAGCGTGTGGATCGCGGCATCCATTCCACCTGCTGCCTCGGCGTCGTGGGTGAGTGCAGCCACGACGAAGAGCACGCCGGCAACGCCGACGGCCACGCCCTTGGCGATGTATCCCACGACGCCGAAGGTGACGATTCCACGCCCTTTGGCACCCGAGGGAATCATGAGCTTCTTCGTGAACGCTTGAGTAGCCCCTCGGACGACGAACGCGATGCCCACTGCTGTGACGACAAGGCCGACCAGCACGAGCAAGAAGACACCTGCCGGCGCGGCAAGCAGCTGCGCGCTCAGAGACTGCGATGACTGAGATGAATCCGACTGGCCGCCAATGGCATACACAAATGCGGTCCCGGCGATCGCGAAGTAGGCCGCCGCGGTGCCGACATACTTGACGCGGTAGCCCCACTTCTTCTTCGTGTCGGGGTCGCGTTCGAGAAACGCTTCAACGATCTGCCACACAGCAAGCGCAAGGAGCCCGACTGCAATGACCCAGAGCAGCAACACTCCAGCGGGGCTCTTTTGGATCTGTTCCATGGCGCCGCCCTGATCAGCTTCGCCGCCACCGGCACCGACAGCAATCGACACTGCGATGCCCCCGATGACGATGTGCACGATACCGAGCACCGCGTACCCTACGCGTGCGAGCGTGCGGAGCGCTTTCGAATCCTTCGCCGCTCGCGCGGCACCCTTTGCGTTGGCCATCTTCGGAGGCTACCGATCCTCCTCCGATGCCGTGATGGGCTTGAGATTTACTTTGCGTTGCCGTAGGCGGCGAACGCGCTACACCATTCGCTCTCGCTGAGACCGAATTGCGCGGCGATCGCGCACGACCTCTACCGCGCACCACACGAGAGTGGCGACGGCGATCCCCTCGAGCATTCCGGCAACGACATCGCTCAGCCAGTGGGCATGCAGGTACGTCCTGCTCCACATCATGAGAAGAACCCACGCGATGCCCACCGCCCACACATACCAGCGCCTCAAGATGAGCGACAGGATGATCACGAACGTCGTCGCTACCGCCGTATGGCCCGAGGGAAACGACGTATCCACGCTTTCCGCCAGCGAGTCCGAAGGCCGCACGCGAGCGATGACGGCCGCCATCGGTGCCCCGATCGCCACGACGATGATGATCGCGCTTGCGAGAGTTGCCGCATCCCACGGTCGTTTCCGAATGAAAAAGAGGGCAACAACCAGGCTGCCGATCACGATCATTCCGAGGGTTCCACCGATGATCCCGGGGACCCAGGCAACGACGACACCGACGTCGGTCAGGGTGCCCACCATGGCGTCGTGCCACCAAAGGTCCACCGCGAGCGGTTTTGTGTCGCCGAGCGCAATCACCAGACGGAGGATGACGAACGCAACAGTCGCGCTGACTCCGACCGCGAGCGCGATTGGCCTACGGAAATCAGGGGCGGCTGGCTCCTGCGCGTCGGGCTCGCCCGCCGTCGCGCCTTTCGGAAGTTCAGGCATGAACAGATCGTGCCAGAACACGGGCCGAACGCTATGCCGACGCGTCGAGTTACTGCCCGAACATCTCGGCCAGATGACGGTGCACGAATGTCACAGCCATCGCTCCCTCGCCGACCGCGGATGCCACCCGCTTGACCGAATTGGCACGCACATCACCCGCGGCGAAAGATCCTGGCACGCTCGTCTCGAGGTAAAACGGCGCTCGCGCAAGCGGCCAGCAGGCGTCGAGTTGTTGCGGAGTGAGGTCGGGCCCTGTGACGAGGAACCCGAACTCGTCTTGAACAATCGCTGTCTCCCTCGACCAGGCGGTGTTCGGCCGGCCACCGATACAGATGAAAACCCGCTCAGCAGTGAGCGTCTCATGTTGGCCTGCAGCGTCTTCCACGACGATGGCTTCGAGCGTTTCGTCACCGTCAAGGGCGACAATTCGGGTGCCCAGGCGCACATCAATGTTGGGTTGCAAGATGACGCGATCACGCAGGTAGGTCGACATCGTCTCGGAAAGAGACGGCCGCGCACGAGCATGGTCACCCGCGCAGCATGTGCGGATAAATTCATCGCCGCCTGGCCCGCGGAGTTAGCGCCGCCCACGATATAGACGTGTTCCCCGCTGCATTGAGATGCCTCACTCGTGCCCGCGCCGTAATAGATGCCGTCACCGAGAAAATCGTCTTCGCGTTCGAGCCCGAGGCGGCGCCATTCCACTCCGGTCGCGCAGATGTTTGCGCGAGCGACCATCGCGCTGCCATCGGCGAGCTGTGCGTGAATGTGATGGTCGCGAAACGTACCCTTCACGCCTTCGCGCATCAGCAGAATCTCGGCGCCGAACGACACCGCTTGCTGGCGCGCCCGCTCTGCTAGCTCAGCTCCGCGAATTCCGGATGGGAAGCCGAGATAGTTCTCGATAAGGCTGCTCGGTCCGGCCTGTCCACCGATAGCGTCGCGCTCGATGAGTGCAACGCTGAGACCCTCGGATGCGGCGTACACCGCGGCCGAGAGCTCTGCCGGACCTGCGCCATAGATCGAGAGGTCGTACTCCTTGCGCCGCGGTGCACTTATCCAGCCCAGGTGCTCAGCGACTTCGCGCACAGAAGGATCATCGAGCCGGGTGCCATCGGGAAAGACAACGATCGGCATGCGGGTTTGCCGCAGTGACGTTCCGAAGAGAGCCGAGCTTTCAGCATCCGTCAGGATTGTCGTCCAATCGAAGTCGACCACACTGCGTGTCAGGAAGTCGCGAAGGGCAAACGCATCGCGACCACGTGCAGCCCCGTACACATGTATGAGCGTCGACAATGCCGTCATGACGAAAGAAGTTCTTGCCAGTCCTCGGGCAGTCTCTCGGCGGGCCCGGGCACCGACTGCGAACGCGGTTGATGTTGCGGCGGGGCCAGCCGAGGCCCGTTCAAATACTCGTTCGCGACATAGTCCCAGAACCAGTCCTCGTCGGGCTCGTAGCTGCGGATGTAGCGATGTCCACTGCTGCGCGCATGTTTTCGCGCGTGAGTGTTCAGCGAGTCGTCACAGCAGCCAATGTGTCCGCACTCTGTGCAGCGTCGAAGATGCACCCACCATGACCCTGATTCGTTGCACTCTACGCACCCGTCGCCTGATGGCGGAACGGTTGGATTGATTCCGGCAATCGTCATCGTGTCTCCCCTGGGTTCAGCCACCTTCGGCCATTGTGGCTCGCGCCGGCAGCTACCAGTAGGTCAAACGAACGATGAACTCTCGAACTCGACATTCGTCGAAAGGTGGGCTGACAAAAGTGTGAAGTTCGCAGCATCCGGTCTCGATATCGTCATTATTTCTGCGGCGAGATGAGGGATGCATGAGCACGCAGGGCCACACCTCGGGGTTTGCCCCGTTTACGCTTCCGGTCTTTCGACTCATCTGGACTGCGGCGCTGGTGAGCAATATTGGTAGCTGGATGCAGAGCGTCGGCGCTCAGTGGCTACTCGTCGAGGGCGGAAGTTCCGCGTTCGTGATCGCGCTTGTGCAAACTGCTGCGGCGGCACCGGTGTTACTGTTCGCCGTGCCTGCGGGCGTGATCGGCGAATTCCTCAATCGCCGCCACGTGCTGATCTACGCGCAGTTCGTCCAGCTCATTGTTGTGGGTGTTCTCACTTATCTGACGTGGACGCAGCAGACAACCCCGACCACTCTCCTGGCGACAACATTCTTGCTGGGTGTCTGCTCAGCAGTCCAGCTTCCAGCTTTTCAGTCGCTGATTCCCGACATCGTTCCTCGAGAGATGATCACGGATGCCGCGTCGCTCTCGTCGATCAGCGTGAACATCGCGCGTGCGATCGGGCCCGCGGCGGCGGGTCTTATCGTGGCTCAGCTCGGTGTTGCCGCTGTCTTCGCGATCAACGCCGTTTCGTTCGTGTTTTTTCTCGGCGTACTCATTCTGTGGCGCTCCTATGCACCTCCTCGCCCGCGCCCCGAACCATTTCTTGACGCCACGAGAGCGGGGCTGCGCTACGTGCTGCACTCCAAGATCGTGCGATCAACCCTCGTGCGTTTGGCGCTCTTTCTGGTGCCCGCGAACGCGCTCTGGGCACTTCTCCCGACCATCGCTGAGACCTCTTTGGGGCTTGGCGCCGGCGGATACGGTCTCTTACTCGGCTCGCTTGGTGTCGGTTCAATAATCGGCGGCGTTCTGCTCCCGCGTGTACGAAGCGTGCTCGGGGCCAATGGGGTCGTGCTGGCTTCTTCTCTCGTTTACGGTCTCGCGCTCATCGTGCTCGTCGTCTCGCCGTCGCTGTGGCTGACGGTTCCGGTCTTGATCGCCGCTGGTCTCGCATGGCTCAATGTGATCGCCGTCATCAACGGGAGCGTGCAGGCTTTTCTCCCTGTTTGGGTGCGCACCCGGGGTCTGTCGATCTATCAACTCGCGCTCTACGGCGGCTCGGCCGTCGGCGCTACGCTCGCCGGCGTGCTCGCATCGGCCGTGGGGGCCGACATCGCTGTAGTCGCCGCGGGCGCGGCCGTGCTCGTCGCAGGTTTGTCGCAGTTCATTTGGCCAGTTGCGAGCACAGCGGGGATTGGGCGAGAGATCGTGCCGATCCCCGGGGTGCTTGATGTCTCGCGCGGTTCCGATGACGATCAACAAGTGCTCGTTCTGGTGCGATATCGGGTACCGGAGTCCGACCGATCTGCGTTCATCCACGTCATGCGGCAGGTAGAGCAGACGCGGTACCGCACCGGAGCGCGCCGCTGGGAGCTTTACACCGATGCCGACGACTCGGGAATGCTCGTCGAGGCATACGCCGTGGGTTCGTGGCGCGAGCACTTAAGCCAGCATGAGTCGCGAACGACGAAGTTCGACAGCGATCTGCTCGCGCGAGCTCGTGCGCATAGTAGCGAGGCTCCCCTCGTTGACCACTACATCGCTCTTATCGTGCCGCGTCGCCGCAGCAAGATTCCACCGATTGAGGCCTGAGTCTCCTGCGGAGAGTTTGTGGCGCGGGCGGGCTGACTGGGGTGATTGTTCGCCGGTCAACCGCGCATCTTCTTCTCCCCAAAAGTTTTTTGAGAAAGTTATCCACATCGGGGCTTTTCGGGCTGATTTGGGGTGGTCAATGTCGGAGGTATGTTCGATACTTGTGTCATGTCAGAGAACGAAACCGAGCAGCAAGAAGCAGAGGCGTACGTGCTGTCTGAGTCTGTGTCGGCGTTGATTTCGTTCGATGAACAGATCGCTCAGATGCAGGCGGCACGGGCCGAGGTTCTCGCGAACATGGGGCGGATCGCGCTCGCGCAAATTCGACGGATGACATCGCGAGACTCACGGGATCGGGAAATTCCGATGCGGGCCGTCGCAGCAGAAGTTGCGGCGGCACTGCGGTTGTCGGATCGCACCGCGCAGGCACGGATCGACGACGCGATCGAAGTGACTGGGGCGTACCCAGAGACGTTCGCGTCGTGGAGTGCGGGGCGTATCTCGGAACGGCATGTACAAGCCGTGTTGCGGGCGGGTGAAAACCTGACGGATGCCGCAGCCAAAGCCCAGTACGACCACGAGGTTGTCGGGGTCGCTGAGGCCGAGACGCCGGGGCGGTTGCGGGGGTTCGCCGCCGTATTGGCTGAGAAAGCGCAGCCGCGGACGCTGGAAGAGCGTTTTGAAGACGCGGACGCGACGCGTACGGTGCGCCTGTTCGATCTGGCTGATGGGATGAGTGCTCTGAACGCGGTGTTGCCGTCGGTGCAAGCGCATGGGATTTTCAACCGGCTTACGCAGCAGGCGCGGGCGTTGAAAGACTTCCAGGCGGGACGGTCGGACTACGGCACGAAACTTCACACCGAGGACGAGCCGGTGGATGATCGGCGGACGACGGATCAGATCCGCGCCGACCTGTTCTCCGACATGCTGCTCACGTCGGTGCCGAGCCTCGACCCGTTGGCGGGTGACGATTGCGGCGGGTTGGGTGCGATCAAGGCGATCGTGCAGGTCACGGTGCCTGCCACGACCCTCGCGGGCACGGCATCGACCCCGGCGGACCTGTCGGGCCTCAGTCTGGTTGATCCGGAGAGTGCCCGGCGGCTCGCCGGAACCGCACCGGGGTGGGATCGCGTGTTCACCCACCCGGTCACCGGGACCGTGGTCTCGGTTGACCGGTACCGGCCGAACGATCAGTTGAAGCGGCAACTTCGGGCTAGGGATCAGCACTGCCGGTTCGTCGGGTGCCGCATGCCCACCCACCGGTGCGATATTGATCACACAGTCGACGCCGCGCTCGGCGGGCCGACACATCAACACAACCTCGCGCACCTGTGTCGAAGACACCACAGTGTGAAACACGCGAGCCGGTGGACGGTGAAACAAGTCGGCGACGGAGTCCTCGAGTGGACGTCACCGACCGGGCGAAGCTACACCGATAAACCACCCGGCGTCGCATTCGAACCCGACCTGACCGGCTAGCCGTCAGCGAGCGAATCGAGCAGTTCGGCCGACGGCGCAAAAAACACGGAGCCCGTCAGTGCTGTCGAAAAGTCGAGAAGTCGATCGTGGGCTCCGGGAGGGTCTCCGATGAACATGCGTTCCAGCATCTTCTCGATCACCCAAAGATGACGGGCATACCCGATGAAGTAGGTCCCGAATTCGCCCGAACCCGGCGTACCGAACGGCATGTTGTCGCGAAGAATGTCGTGTTCTCCGTCATCGTCCACGATCGTGGCAAGCGTCTTATGCGATTTCTGCCCGTCGGTTGCATCGTCGAGTTCAACATTGTCGGCCTTAGTCCGGCCCATGATTGCCTCTTGTTGCTCTGTCGTGAGCGCATGCCACGCCGAGAGAGGATGTACATACTTTTGCACGACGACGTACGTACCACCCGCGACGCGTTCGTCTTCTTCTCCCACGAGCGTCGCGTCAGGAAGCGCCTGACCAACCGGATTTGCGGTGCCATCGACAAAGCCCAGAAGGTCCCTGATGTCGAAATACCGAAACCCGATAGTTTCATCGGCCACACTGACAGCGCTTCCGAAAGAATCCAGGAGTTGGCGCTCGAGCTCGAAACAGAGATCCCGCCGGTCCGACCGAATGTGCAGCAAGATGTCGCCTGGGGTTGCCGAGGCCGTGTGCTTCGCACCGACAACCGGTCGGAAATCGTGCAGCTCGGCTGGTCGCGGATGAGACGTCACGGCATCCCACACTCGACTCCCGATACCAACCGTGCACGAGAGCGAAGCCCCCAGATCGCGAAAAGCGACATTCTTTTGAATATCCGACACACTCCCCAGCGTCGACTTGGCGGCGGCGTACGCGTCCGCGGTGTCTGAGACCGTGAGGACCAGAAACACCGCCGAACCGGTAAGCGGCGCGTCGACGCTCTGCGGTTCGATCGGAACTCGCTGTGCGGGTATCGACATGGCCATCGGCTTCGCCTTTCTCGCAGTGTTGAGAAGCACTTCAAGATTCCGTCACCAGCGAGATTTCGTTCCTAGACGATTGTCGAGAGCAGCCGAGAGCACCTCAGACAGATGACGGATGCCGCAAACCTCCTCCCCGGTTAGCGTTTCGAAAGGCAGCATCCTCCGCCGACTCCCACGTATCGATTGCGCTATGTCCACGAACACGTCACCGCCACCGCGTCCGCGTCTGCGTCTGCGTCTGCGCGACGTGGGCCTTGTGACGGTCGGCGGTGCAGCAGGCACGTTGGTTCGGTATGCAGTGAGCGAAGCGATTCCAGATGCAGCGGGCTTTCCGACCGCGATCGCGATCATCAACGTGGCCGGCGCATTTCTGCTCGGCTGGCTACTCAGCGCCATCGCGTTGAAAGGACCCGAGACCCCCGGTCGCGCCAAGATCCGCCTTCTCGTGGGCACCGGCGCACTCGGAGGATTTACGACGTACGGAACGTTCATCAATGACGAAGACATGCTGCTCGGCATGGCGGGCATGGCGAGCACGTGGATTCTCTTCGGCGCACCAACCATCGTGCTCGGTGTCATCGCGGCGTGGCTTGGCGGTTGCGTCGGGCGGTTGCGGCTCGGCATGAAACCGGAAGGTGGGGCGAAGTGAGTAGCTGGGTAGTCGCGCTGATCGCGGCAGCTGGCGGAGTAGGAGCGGGGGCACGCTTCGCGCTCGATAGTTTCGTTACCTCTCGTACCTCGAAATACCTGCCGTACGGCACCGTCCTCATCAATATCAGCGGTTCGGCCGTTTTGGGTTTTGTTGTGGGGCTTTCAATCAGTCAGGTACTTCCCGAAGCCTGGGCCGCCGTCGTCGCGACCGGGTTCTTGGGCGGCTACACGACCTTCAGCACGGCGAGCACTCAAACCGTCGACCTGGTTCGTGGGCGAAAGTTCGGCGCCGCGCTGATCTACAGCGGCGGAATGTTCGGCGGCGCCCTTGCCGCCGCGGCGGGCGGCGTTCTGCTCGCAGACGCCATCAGCTACTGACCTGAGCCCGGTCGTGTTGCTCGCAGTGCCCACGCAATGGCGACGACGTCGACTCCTTCTTGTAGCCACGCCCCCACAAGCGCCGGAACGAAGCCGAACGCGGCGAGCACCATGAGCCCGAGGCTGAGCCCGATACCGACCCAGATGCTTTGCAGCCCAACGTTGACGGTTCTGCGGCCGATGGCCAGAGCATCCGCCACTCGCGAAACATCGTCGCGCAAAATGACGATATCTGCCGCTTCGCTCGCGGCTGTCGCACCTCGAGCCCCCATCGCGATGCCGATATCGGCTGCGGCAAGAACGGGCGCATCGTTGATGCCGTCGCCCACCATCGCCGCCGGGCGAGCCGAGGCACCCGCGACGAGCGCCACTTTGTCTGCCGGCAGACAATTGGCGTGCACGTCGGTCAGGCCAAGAGACGATGCGATGTGGTCGGCTGTCACTTGCCCATCCCCCGTGAGCATCATGAGGTTTCGGATGCCGAGCGCACGAATTCTTTCGAGTGTCTCCGCCGCGTTTTCTCGGAGTTGATCGCGAAAAACGAGGACACCACCAAATGCTCCCGCGATCGCGACGTAGATGGCGATCTCGCCACCATCGATCTGAGCCGGGCGCACATCGGAACCGAGGTGAGCCGCGATGAAGTCGCGCTTACCGACTGCGACGGTTTGACCGACCACCTCTGCCGTGACGCCACTCGCTGTCGTTTCGAAAGCATCTTCGGCGTGATCTAGCACGATGCCGCGTGCCTCGGCACCACTAACTGTCGCCGCCGCGAGCACGTGTGCAGAGGTGGCCTCGACGGATGCCGCGGCCCGAAGCAGCGCGTCAGCAGCAGTCGAGCCCTCAGATCGAACCTCAAGGAGCGTCGGGGTTCCTCGCGTCAGCGTTCCGGTCTTATCGAAAGCGAAAGTGCGGGCACGGTGCAGACTTTCACGAGTCGCACTGCTCCGAATGATGATCCCTTCGCGCGCAGCTCGACTCATCCCCGCCATGAACGCGACCGGCGCCGCGATGATCAGTGGACACGGTGTTGCCACGACCAGAACCTCGGCAAATCGGGCTGGATCCTGCGAGACCCACCATGCTGCCCCAGCGATCGCGTAGGCAGCAAGCGCGAACGGTAGAGCAAACCGGTCGGCAAGACGCACTACCGGCGCTTTGGTCGCTGCAGCTCGCTCCACGAGCGCGACAATCAACTGATACTGGCTGTCTTTGGCTTCGCGAACACTGTCGAGGATGACGGATGCCGCCCCATTGACGGTGCCGCTGAGGATCTCGTCTCCCGCTACTTTCTCTACGGGAAGGCTCTCCCCGGTGAGCGACGACTGGTCGAATGCGCCGGCGGCGCTTACGAGTAATCCGTCCACCGGAACGAGCTCGTTCGCGCGCACGAGGATACGCTCGCCCGACATCACAGCGGTCACCGGCACCTCCTCGATCTCACCGCTCGCTGTCACCCGGTGCGCAGTCTGCGGGTTTCGTGACAGGAGCGCCGTGAGGTCACGCTGTGCACGGTGAGCGGCGTACTCTTCCAGTGCCTGACCGGTCGTCAACATGAGCACGACAACGAGGGCTGCCCATTCCTCGCCCACCAGCACTGCCGCCACGATTGCCGTCACCGCGATGATGTCGACGCCGAAAATACCGCGGAGGAGCGCACGGACCATCGCCCACGCTGATCTCAGGGCCATCGCGACGACGTAGGTGACGATGAGCCAGAACCCCGCTTCGGCCCACGGCGTGAAAGCCAGAACTCCTGCCACGATGGCGACACCAATCGTTGCGGTTACCCAGGGAAAACGCCGCGCGGCCGCCAGCGTACGTCCGAGTACGGCACCCATTTTGGGCCCTTCTATCGGCGACTCTGCGTCAAGCCGACTTCTTAACCATCACAGCGCAGCGGCGGAATCCATAGAGCCGTTGGTCCTATCTGCGCGAGTCATTCACGACTGTCGCGCGCGTGCGCAGCAGCGCCGTATGCGGCGACTTGCGTGCGCCGTTCCATTCCGAGCTTGGCGAGAAGCCCAGACACATAGTTTTTGACAGTCTTTTCGGCGATGCCGAGGCGTTCCCCGATTTGCCGATTTGTGAGGCCCTCGGTGATCAGTTCGAGCGCCTGACGTTCACGCAACGTCAATTCGACCGAAGGCGCAGACTCTGGCGTGTGAGAACTCAAAAAGTCGTGCACTCGATCAGTGACTTCGCGAGAGATCAAGTTCTCGCCCCGCGCCACCCGATGAATGCCCTCGATGAGACCACGGCCCCGGATGTTTTTGAGCACGTAGCCCGATGCTCCGGCAACGACCGCCGCGACACTGGCCGTGTCATCGTCGTATGCGGTGAGCATGAGGCATCGGATGTCGGGGTGCGCTGAGCGAATGCTGCGGCACAGATCGATGCCGCTCCCGTCAGGGAGGCGCACATCAAGCACGACGATGTCCGGCATCGTCGCTGCGACTCGACCGAGCGTGCCTCGCACAGCGTCCGACTCGCCAACGACCTCGAATGTCGGTTCGGCGTCGATCAGCTGCGCGATTCCTCGGCGCACGATCTCGTGGTCATCGACGAGAAAAACGCGGGTCATCGTTGCTCCTTAGCTGTCGATGCGAGCGGAACCTGCCACTTCGCACGTGTGCCGCCGTCGATCCGCGGTTCGAGCACGAACACGCCGCCGTAAGCGCTGGCGCGCGTCGCCAGGTTTGCCGTGCCGCTCGCTCTTGGTGGTATCGCGGCGACTCCGATGCCGTCGTCGTCCACCGTGACTTTCAATTCTGTTTCAGTGACGGCGACGACCACAACCGCTGTCTCGGCATGGGCGTGGCGTGCAACGTTCGCGAGAGCTTCACGCACGACGGCGACCACATCGTTGGCGAGAGCGCCGCTCGCGATCAAATCAACCGGACCCGAGAAGCTGATGCGTGGCGGGCGGCGAAGACTCGGTGTAAATTCCGTCACGACGTCGAGCAGCCGATGACGTACCGACTCCGCTGCAGAATTTTGCAAGGCGAAAATCGCGGTGCGGATGTCGGCAATCGCTGTGTCGATCTCTGTCACGTGCCCATCGAGCGCCGCCGCATGCGCGGGAACCGAACCGGCAAGCGCCTGAAGCCCGAGGCCGGTACCAAAGAGTCGCTGAATCACATGATCGTGGAGATCTCGCGCGATTCGCGATCGATCCGCAATCACATCGAGGCGATGACGGTCAGCACGCGCCCAGGCGAGCGCGACAGCGAGGCCTGCTTGAGCTGCGAACTCAGCGATCGTGGCGAGGTCGACTGCCGAAAAGGCATCCGCTTGCGAACCACGTGTTATGCACAGCGCTCCCACCGCGGCACCCGAAACCACCAGGGGCACCGCGACCGTCGAACCGTCCGTGAACTGTTCACCAAACCACGGGGCATCGGCACTGTTTTGGGTCGAGACAACGTGCCCACCGGCGATGGCACGCGCGACGAGCGAGTCGTTGCCGGGAAGAATGGTGCCCTCGATGGCGGCGGCACCCACACCGCGTGCCGTTTCGATTCGATACTCGGACGTCGTCGCACCGGGCACGACAATCGTCACAAGATCCGCGCCGACGAGCGCCGCAACTCGCTCAGCGACGACCCCGAAAGCATCGCCCGCGTCAGGCGCAAGCAGGGTTGCAGTTACCTCGCTCAATGCCGTGCTGACGCGGTGTGCACGCACGGATTCCTCATAAAGGCGAGCATTGTCGATCGCTATGGCCGCGGTGGCCGCGAGTCCCGTGACGAGTTCCTCGTCTTCGGCGGTGAAAGAGTCGCCCGCGGGTTTGGTCAGGTAGAGATTTCCGTAGGTCTCGTGTCTCGTGCGAATCGGCACACCGAGAAAAGCCCCCATGGGCGGGTGGTGAGCCGGAAACCCGATTGAGCGCGAATCAGCACCGAGGTCATCGAGGCGAATCGCCGCGTCGCTGTCGATGACTGCACCCAGGATGCCGTGGCCCTCTGGCAAGTGACCGATCTTCGCCGCTACCTCGTCGGAGATACCGACGTAGATAAATCGCTCTAAATGGCCGTCCGGTGCGATCACACCGAGAGCGCCATATTCGGCATCCACGAGGCTGACGACCGCATCGACGATGTGGCGAAGAACCTGGTCAAGTTCGAGCCCCTCGACCACGGTGTGGTTGGCTGCGAGCAGGCGGAGCGAATCAGCATCCATCTCGCCCTCTCCCCCACCGTCAGTGCCCGAGTCTACGGTTGCTTTCATGTTTTAGGACTTTCGGCACTGATCGGATGCCTGATCTCGGCGAAAGATGAGCAGTAACAAGATCGGGGGCGACGGCAGTGTGCACACGTTACGTGGTCGCAGTCAATGACACTCGACCTTCTGAGAACGCGCTGGCTTGGGCGACATCACGAGCCGCGAGGACCCGTGTGCCCGTCGTCACGGTGCGTGTTGATCCCGGAACCGGTTCCTCCCAATCATCGGGCCACCAGGAGATCGTGTTGCACGGTCCGATCTCTCACACGCTGGCAGGCTTCGCTCAGAGAGATGACCTGCTTGTCATCGGCACGGGAAAGACGGGCTTCATCCATGCGCGCGGGTACGGGGCGCGCGGCATCCAGATCGCCTCGAGCACTCGAAGCAGCGTCGCTGTCGTTCCCGATGTCGACCTGCGTTTTCGCGCCGGTGTCATCGCTGGCATCGACCACGCCGAGACAGCCGAACTCGTGGCATCCGTCGCGGGTGCCGAAGCTGCAGCGCTCGGCGAACCACTACAACTTATTCACTCGTCGTTCGGGCGCGAGTCAGCGAAAGCCCCTTCTGAACTCGCAACCGCAGCGGCAACCGTCAAGAACCGTTGGCCTGGCCTTGTCGTACGCACGCGGATAACAGCGCGTCCGCCAGCCGAAGCGCTCCTCGATGCCTCTCGAAACGCGACGATTCTGGTTCTCGGGCCCGGCTGTTCTCAGCCCGACTCGCCGTTTGCTCTCGTGATCCACGACGTGCTCGTCAATATCAATGCGCCCGTCCTGATTGCGCGCATGGCCTTCGCGAGCGCAGAACCTCCCGCCGATCGGCTCACACTCTCCACTAAGGAATGAACACATGGACTGGCTATTTAACGGACTTCCGATTCACGTTCTGCTCGTCCACTTCGTGGTGATCGTCGTGCCCCTCACAGCCATCTGTCTCGTACTTTCGACGTTCTGGCCTGCGGCTCGGCGCCGACTGGGCCTCGTGACTCCGATCTTGGCTCTCGTGGCACTCATCAGCGTGCCGATCACGACACAGGCGGGGGAAGCGCTCGAAGAGCAGGTCTCTGAAACAGCGCTGAGCGAGTTGCACACCGAGCTCGGAGATACCCTCCTGCCCTGGGCAATTGCACTATTCATCATCGCCGCGCTGCAGTGGTTCTGGTTTGCGTTCTGCACGGGTGATGGTCGATATGCGAAGCAATTCACATCGAAGACGATCCGCACGACGATCACCATGGCGCTAAGCATCGCCGTGATCGCCGTCGCGATCGGGTCGGTCGTGGTCGTCGTGATCATCGGCGAGTCGGGTGCCCGAGCAGTGTGGGACTCCAAACTCGGTTAGGCCCGAGGGGCTGTGTTCTCAATTCGGCGCGGGAACTCGGTCCAATCGACCGGCGACGAGGCCGCCCGCGAGCGCAAAAATGAGTAGCGCTGCGAGCACCACGTACAGCGATACGACCCAATCACCCGTCTGCTCGTGAAGAGCCCCAACGACTGTCGGCCCCATCGCCGCGATGCCGTATCCGATCATCTGGGCGAGTCCTGAGCGCCCCGCGATGACGCGCTGTCCGCCGCCGAGCCCGGCGATCATGATGAAAATGATGGTG
This sequence comes from Microbacterium endophyticum, assembly GCF_011047135.1. Lineage (NCBI taxonomy): Bacteria > Bacillati > Actinomycetota > Actinomycetes > Micrococcales > Microbacteriaceae > Microbacterium > Microbacterium endophyticum. Next base: position 1,179,783 of record NZ_CP049255.1, read on the forward strand.
AGCCCGCCGCCCTGCGCAACACCGCCGAGTAAGCACCACAAGAGCCAACCCTGCGGGAAGAACAGAAACCCGAGCGGGACCGAAACCCAGGCCGCGGCTACAGCGACGACGGCGACGAGTGTGGAGCCCCGCGTCGTGAGCAGCGGAACAAGGAGCGCACCGGCAATACCTGCAACCTGGAAAATGCCCGCTATCGCACCCGCGGCTTCTACGCCGAAACCGCTGTCCGTCAACAGTGTCGGCAGCCATGCCGTCATCGCGTAAAAAGAGAACGCCTGACCGGCGAAGGCCGCGCCCAAGATCCATGTCGTGCCGTGCTTTGCGGCAGATCCCGCCGCGGTTGCAGGACTAGCATCCACGCGTCGACGCTCGGGGACGACAGCCCCGCGGATTCCGTGGAGTGCAATCCAGGTGGCGAGCGCTGCCACACCGAACGCAACGCTCGCGGCGAGGGCCACGCGCCATCCGAGTGCGCCGGCAAGCGGCGCTGTCGACACTGTGACGGTCATCGTGCCGATATTCAAAGACGCTGTGAACACTCCGGTCATGGTGTGCACACGGTTCGGCGGAAAGTCACGAGCGATGATGACCGGCATCACGACATTGCCGATCGTCAAAAAGACGCCGATGATCGCAGTTCCGAGAAGTGCCGCTGCCAGCTCTCCGGAAGAGCGGATAACGCACCCCACCACGGCGCCCGCAAGGCTCAGAGTGAGGGCGAAGTTCGCGCCACCACGGCGAACGATGGCGACGCCGAGCGGTGCACAAATAGCGAACGCGAGCACCGGGACGCTGGTGAGTAATCCAAGCACTGTCGCATTGATACCGAGCTGCTGCTCGACGACGCGCGCGACCGGAGCGACGGCGACGACAGGGCTTCGCAGCATCGCCGCAGTGAAGACGATCGCTGCGAGAATCCAGATGACGCGACTGCGTGAATGATCCGCGCGAGGCAAAGAGGACGCCATGTGGGAACGTCAGTCCGTGGCCGTTTCGACAGCGCTGGGCTTGCGGATCAAGAACGAGAGTCCGATGATCGCCAACGACAGGACGGCAGCCAATAACAGCGCATAGTGCGCGCCCTGATCAACGGCGAGTGAAGCTGACCCGCCCCCCGAGCGCACCGATGTACCGACCATCGTGTACACCACGATAAAAAGAGAGGTACCGGCAGCTCCAGCGATCTGCTGCGCGGTGCCGATGCCGGCGCTGGCGTAGGGATAGAACTGATCTTTCACCGAACTCAGTGCGACGGTGAACAGCGGGGCGAAGAGCAGAGCGAGACCGGCACAAAGCACGAGGTAGAGGCCGAGCACGGTTCCGAAGGTTGCGTGCGCCGTGAGCATCAACGCCATCATCCACAACGCGACCGAGGTGATGATGGCTCCGGGGATCACAAGTGGCCGTGGGCCAATCTTGTCGAACGCCAGTCCAACGAATGGGCCGGCCAGACCCATGAGAAGGCCCCCAGGCAGAACTATCAGTCCGGACTGGAGGGGGCTGAGCCCGAGGCCATCCTGAATGTACAGCGGCAAAAGCGTCAGCGATCCGAACAGGATCGCATTCATGACCGCCATCATAATGAGCGCCCGAGTGAAGGCTGATGATGCGAAGATTCGCAGATCGATGAGGGCCTCGTTGGTGCGCTGAAGATACAGCTGGCGGAATACAAAGGCTGCGAGCGAAAGAGCGCCGACGAGCACCGGGATCAGGGGCGACATCGTCGAAACACCCTTCGTTTCGTTGCCGAACTCAGACAAGCCATAGATCAGCCCACCGAACGCTAACACCGATAGCAACACGGAGAGGATGTCGATACGCACGCGCTCTGGTTCGCTGACATTCGTCATCCGCCAAATACCCAGCACGAGCGCCAGCACTCCGAACGGGAAGATGATGATGAACAGCGCCTGCCACGGCAGCGAGTTCACGATAATCCCGCCGAGTAGCGGCCCCATCACCGGCGCCACCGACATGACGATCGTGATGGTTCCCATCATTCGACCACGGCGGCCTACCGGCACCACCGTCATAATGGTTGTCATCAGCAGCGGCGTCATGACTCCCGTGCCGGCGGCCTGAAGTACTCGACCCGCAAGCAACATGCCGAACACGGGCGCAACCGCCGCTACCAGCGTGCCAACGACGAAAAGGGTCATCGCACCGATGAATACCGCACGCGTCGTAAAGCGTTTCATGAGGAAGCCGGTGAGCGGAATGACCACTGCCATCGTCAGCATGTAAGCGGTCACGAGCCATTGCGCTACGGATGCACCGATCTTGAGGTCATCCATGATCCGCGGCAGGGCAACACCGACGAGGGTTTCGTTGAGCATGACAACGAATGCCGAGATCAGCAGCAGGCCGATCACACGGCGGTGTGCTGCCGTAATTCCGGTTGAGTCCTGCTCGACGGGGACTTCACTAGTGGGGTTCGACACGGGGCCAGTATGGCAGCGTGTGTCACAACATCTTTGCCTGATCGCGAAGATAGCCCGCGTATCCACCGGGTGTGCGGCCCGTGAATCGACCCGAAGTGCTGACTTCGGCAGTATCGCTTGCCGTTACGGTGGCGCCGACCTGTCGGCACGATTCCACCAGCCGCACATCTTCGTGCTCGGCCGACCCGCTAAACCCCCGCGCTGCAAGATAGGTGCTGGCACGCACTCCGAGGTTTGCCCCGTGCACATGGCCGTTGGGCGCACCCGGAAGATGTGTGCGCAGCCACAGATCTTGATGATTGGGAGCGAGGTCGTTGAAGTCGGGGCGTACCGTGCCGACGACGACATCTGTGCCGGATGCCGCGAGCTCGAGCTGAGTCGTCAGCCAATTCTTCGGCACAGTTGAATCCGCATCGGTGTTTGCAATCCAGATCTGACGCGAAGGCAGCCCGGAAAACACCGAAAGCGCCGAAGCGATACCGCGGGCGCGAGCGACGCCCACCGCGTTCGCCGCGATACTCATCGTCACGAACGGGTGCTGCGCAGCGATATCGGCCGAGCCGTCGCTGCAGGCGTCGAGCACGACTCGGACTTCGCACGGGATGTCGACACTGCTGATCGCCGTTTCAATCGAGTCGAGGCACGCAGCGAGAAGCATCTCTTCGTCGTGCACTGGCACGACGATAACGGCAGCACGTATTCTGCCGAGGCTCATTGCAGCCCCTCCCGCTGGGCCACAGACACGACGGGCCGGCGAGCGAAGACCTCAATGACAAAGTCTTGCTCTTCATGGATGGCGATGACACCCCAGCCTTCGACGGACCTGAGGGCAGCGTGCACTTCATTGCCATTCAACGGATACTCATCCACTGGATGACGCCAATGACAGGCGACGAGGCATCCATCGCCTGTCATCGTGGCGTCGATGAGCGCAATCGTCTTCGCGAGGTCGCGATGCGATAGGTAATAGCCCACTTCCGAAAAGATGATCGTGTCGAAATCACCGTCTGGCCACTGTTCAGGCACGGCGCTTTGGCGCAGGGTGACGTTGGGCCGCTCAGCGAGTCGAGAAGTTGCCGTATCGATGGCGGTGGCGGATGCATCGAGCGCGAGAACCTCGTCTGCCCGCGCTGACAGTTCCGCCGTGATCAAGCCCGTTGAACAACCAACTTCTAGCACTCTCCCGAGGTTCCGCACCGGAAGGCTTGCCATCAGTAGTGCACGTTTACGCTCCTCGTACCAGCGCGTCTCAAACCCCCACGGATCGGCATGCCGAGCATAGAACCGCTCGAACCAATCAGCAGCAAGCGTCTCGCCGTCGGTTTTCGAAGCCTCGACGAAGAAGAGCTCGGTGTGCCGCTCGAAGTGCGCGTGCATCGACGCAGACAGAATCGGCTCGTCCCCTGGCGCCTCCGACAGTGACTGCACCTGTGACTGGTGCGCGCGGAGCGCTCGGCCCTTCGCCGCACGCTGCCCGGACGTTAGCGCAAGCATTCGGCCGGCATCCCAAGGCACGTCGTCGGGGCGCCCCCAATGCCACAACCAAATCGGATAGCCGAGATGAGGGATGCCGCGAACCTGTGCGACCCGCGACGCACAGTCCGCAGTCACCCGGTGGTCTCTGTGCCCGTCGCCAGACCAGGGGGCGACGATCACGCTCTCCCCCGAACTCTGCGGCAACTGCTCTATAGCCGAGAGCAACGCCGCGGCGAGTGCTGTCGCATTCTCGCGAAGCTCTCCATCGGGAAGCCCCAAAAAGTGCACGCGAGCGGTGGGGGCGAGAACACGCACTGCGCTGAGCACCTCTTGCCTTCTCAGCGCAGCTAAGCGCGCAGGGGTGTGAGATGGCGAGTTCGGATGGGATGCCTCGCCGTCGGTTGCGACGATGACCGTCACCGCACTCTTGTTCTCATATGCCCAACGAATGAGACCTCCCGCGCCGAGAGTCTCGTCATCGGGGTGCGCTGCCACGACGATCAGCTGCTTGATGCTCAAGTCGAGCGGCTGAACGCTGCTGATTCGGTCATCCGCCTGCCAGATAGCTTCCGGCGTGCCGGCGGCGAGGTGGTCGAAGCTCACCATGCTGCACGGGGTGCAGCAACGATCTCGCGACCGATCTTCGCGACGTCACGGAGGCCGTGGTGCTGACGCAAATAGAGGTGCAAACCCGCAACCTGGCGCGCATACGCCTCGTCAGCGACGAGCGGCGCGGGGCCGAGCGCTGAATCTGCTTCTCTCAGGGTAAGGGCCGCGGCATCCGCGACGACCGACCGAACGCGCTCCGCGAGCAGGCGGTTTCCAACTCCTGCCGATGTGCCTTCGTCTACGAGAGTTGCAGCTTCCGAGAGAACAGCACGGGCAGCCCACAGCGCTGCATCGACTCGACCCAGGTGGACCAGCGCGAGCTGGTCGGAGTGAGCGGGCCGCGCCGCATCGAGTAGTCGTGCCGCGACTCCGACTGCAGCTCCCCACCAGCACGCAGCCACCGACATTGCGCCCCAGGTGAATCCCGAGCGTGAGAGGTACCACCCGGCGTTCCCCACTGGGACTGCCGGAACACCATCAAAGTCGACTGGCGCGCTGACGACATCGGGCAGGCCACGCGCCACCCAGGGCCCTGGATGGTGCTGCACGCCCGGCTCGCGGAGGTCGACAGCGAAAAGCCCACGATTGCCGTCACCAACATATGCCGTCACCAGCGCGTGCGAGAGGTGAGCGGCGAGTGAACACCAGGGCTTCGTTCCCGAAAGAGTCCAGCCGCGGGATGTCTCTCGCGCATCGACGCGCACACCATCGGCCTCGGCAGCGAAAACACCCCAGCTTGATCCTTCGCCGGCGTTCAAAACCGCCATGTCGTCCCGCTGCGATATGCCGCCCGCCTGTGCCTGCGCGAGAATACCCAGCGCGTCGAGGTGTGGTTCGAGCATTCGCGCCGCGGACACATCGTACTCAGCGGTCGCTGCGAGCAGCTCCCATGCCTCCGCGGTGCTGCCTTCCCCCACGCGCGGCGAACGGTTGATCACGTCCACGCACCAGTGCAGCGTTGCCTCGACGTCGCGCCCGAAACCGTGGATGCCGCGCGCGGCAGCGATCGCAGACGCGACATGATCGCTCTGGCGCGCACCAGGAGCTAACATCGCGCGACTCATGCGCCATCGACTCGCGTCTCGTGCTTCGCCAGCGTTCTCGCCATGATTGACCTCCAGGTGGAGGCTATGGCCCTGTTAACCGCAAGAAGTGGGACTTGACAAACGAAATCAAATCCACGACCGAGTGCTACTCGGGTTCAGGAAGAAGCCGAAACGCTCCACTGTTCTTACTGGCCGCACCAGCCAGAATCGCGATCCACTTCGGGTTGAGAGGTTTCGCGCGCGGCTCGTCGTAGCTGAAATAGAGCGGCGTACTTTTAGATATCCACACGGTGCCGTGAAGACCAGGAGTCGGGAGCGCTGCATCGCCATCGACATCCGGCTCGTTGTCCCAGCTGAAACTGAAGCTCTCATCACGCCGGAGCTTGCTGAGCATCACCGACTGCAGATGGTACAAGCCCCAATCAGCGATCTCGATCGCCGGCGCAACGCCGTAGATTAACTGCCCCATTGGTACCCCTCGCCGCCGACAGATCGGCAGTCATTTCGCAATGTGTGCGCCCTTCACCGGCAAACGAGAAGCCAAAGTCGATTCGGCTGCACACTCGCGACCCTACTCGCTCAAGCACGACCCTGCGAGCACGTTTTCGTGGAATCCGTCGCCGAACCTGTGCACGCGCACTGCGGAATTTATCCTGAACCCTCACGGAGGTAGAAGGCCGAGAGAAACCCACCCACGAAGCTGTCGCCAAGGCCGATCGTCGTCGGCGACGCGACATCCGCAACCACCGCTGCGACTCCCCGGGCATCGGTACGGGTTCGTTCGAGCGTTGCGACGAGGCGCTCACCTCCTCGATGACGAGGTAGCTGCGCGGTCTCTTCGAGGTCGGATGCGACAAGAGAGTCGCCGAGGCGGTAGCGCGTTGCCGACATCAAAACAGCGTTTTCAAGAGCTTCGCGATATCGGCCAGCATCGGGCCCGACTGCGATTGCCCAGAAACGCGTGTGCACGACAAGTGCTGACACGGGAATAAGAGCGTGTGCTTGAGCCAGCGCGGCGCTTACATCTCGCGCATCCAACAGATCGACGGAACGACCGACGTACTCCTGCAACTCGTCCTCGTTCATGCCGTACACATCAATGCGCGGGAGCAGCCGAGCGCGAGCCGTCGCAGCCATCTCACGGTGATAGAAGCCGGCATCTTCGTAGTACACCAGCGCTTGCGCGGGCAGACGTTCCATCGCCCGCACGAGCTCGTCTAGACGCTCTTCTAGCAACGCGGGATCCTGCATCGTGTTGAATCCCGAGATCAGAAACGCTCCTGCACCGTCGAGCACATCGGAAAGTTCAGCAGAAATCGCCATCACCCTGTTAGGCGCATCGTTGGCGAATATCAGTCGGTTCGAAGCTGGAGAAATGACATCACCATCTACAACGCGCACCCTGGCACCGACGGGATACTGCACGATGAGGTGCGGATCGAGGGAGTCACCATCGGCCGAACAGATCCATGAGATTGCCTGAGGCATGAGCCTGCGCACGTTTTCATCGATACTGACCAAGTGCTGAATCGTGGGAATGCCCAACTTTTCGAGCGCGAGACCCGCCCTCACTCCGGTGCCACCGAGCGTTATAGCCTTCGCAAATCTCCCGGCGAATCGCTCCAGCGTCAGCGAGGACTCCACGAGCCGTTCCCCGCCGCCTCCGGCGGCGATGAACCCGACGATAGTTACGACAAGGGACCGCTCATCAACGACCGGTGCCGTGGTGGTCAACTCATGGCGGCGAATGCCGTAAGCAAGCGCAAGCTCGCTGAGCACCGCGGCGTCCCAATCGATCTCGTAATCGACGGTGCCGCCAAGTCCAAGCACAAGGTGACCACTCATGGCAACGATCGCGTCCTCTCTCTGCGAGCCCTAGTAGAGCGAAGCCTTGCCGGATGCGCCGAACAGCTCAATCTTCTGCGCTGCGGTGACCTTCATTGCCTTGATTGGTTCCGGCTGGATCGCGTTGGGTTCGCGAAGTCGTTCGTCGGTGCCGAGAATTTCGCGCATCCGATTGTGGTAGCTCACCTTGATGTCGCTCGAGATGTTGATCTTGTTGATCCCCAGCGAAACAGCACGCGCCAGCTCGGCATCGGGGTTACTCGACCCACCGTGCAAGACGAGAGGGATGCCAACGGCCGCTTTGATTTGTTCGAGGAGATCGTGGCGCAACTCGGGGTTTTTGTCCGATGGATATAGCCCGTGCGATGTGCCGATCGCGATCGCGAGACTATCGACACCGGTCTCCGCGACGAATCGAACCGCATCATCCACATTGGTGTAGATGATCTCGGCCGCGCCGGATTCTCCGTAACTGTCGTTGGCACCGATCGTGCCGAGCTCGCCCTCCACTTGAATGCCGACTGCGTGCGCCGCCTCGACTACTTTCCGCGTGAGGGCCACGTTTTCGTCAAAAGGCAAAAGCGACGCGTCGATCATCACAGAGGTGAACCCCGCCTGGATTGCGACAATCATCTGCTCATAGGTTCCGCCGTGGTCCCAGTGGATAGCGACCGGAACACTGGAACGGTGAGCGCGCTCTCGCATGGCGGCAATGAGATCGGTGGTGATATGCGCCACCTCGTCGGGGTGGATCGCGACGATCACCGGAGCATCCAGCTCTTCGCTGATGTCCATGATTCCTGTGAACATCGCCCAATCACTGATGTTGAAGGCAGGGATAGCGAAGTTGTTCACGTTCGCGACGTCGAGGATGGATTTGGCGGTATACAGCACTGTAGATTCTCCTGTTGATTGGGATGGATGTGCCCGGATTGGGTCGTGGTTTCAGCTCTTCACAGAGCCCGCAGTGAGGCCGCTCATGAAGTAACGCTGAAAAAAGAGGAAAAGGACGAGAACGGGGATTGATCCGAGCACGCTCATGGCCATGATTTGGTTCCACTCGTAGGAGTGCTGGCCCATCAGCAGCTGGATCCCGATGGGCACCGTGCGCATGTCGATGGTTCGCGTGAGGGTCAAAGCGAAGAGGTACTCGTTCCAGGCGATCATGAACGTGTAAATGCCGACGGAGACGATCCCGGGTACCGAAATCGGCACGAGAACGCGCCATAGGGCGGTCATCGAACCCGCGCCATCTACGCGTACCGCTTCGTCGAGCTCGCGGGGCAGGGTATTGAAGTATCCGGTCAGCATGATGATCGCGTACGGAAGCGTGAACACCATGTACGTGAGAATCAGACCTGGATAGGTGTTGTAAAGTCCGAGCGCAACCATGAGACCGAAGTACGGAATCAGAAGCGTTATCGGTGGGACGGCCTGAACGCTGACGATAACGACGTTGAGCACACGCTTGCCTCGAAACTCGAAGCGGCTGAGAGCATACGCGGCCTGGATTGAGATGAGCAACGTCAATAGCGTCACCGCGATCGCGATGACGTAGCTATTGAGAAAGAACCTCATAGTGACCGGATCAGCAAAGATTGCGACGTATGCATCGAATGAAAACGTCTCGGTGATCAAACGCGGCGGCAGCTCGAAAATCTCAGTATTCGACTTGAACGAGTTCGACAGCATCCACACGATCGGGCCTGCAGCAAACATCGCACCGAGCACCAACCCGACGATGAGTGCGGCTTGCGCACTTCGCTTGCGAACGTTGACAGATGTGGACATCTCAGTCCCTCGCCTTCTGGTGACGAACGTAGAAAATGGCGAGCACCATTGACATCAATAGGACAAGAACTGCAGAGGTCGCGGCCGACGAGAAGTCATATTTGGCGAATGCGAGCTTGTAGGTGAATGTGCTGAGCACCTCTGTTACGTCAATGGGCCCGCCGCCGGTAGTCATCCAGATAAGAGCAAACTGCTGCGAGGTCCAGATCATGTCGAGCAAAAGCAGACTGACGATGATGGGACGCAGCTGCGGAATCGTCACGTTCCAAAAACGCTGAGTCGGGCTGGCTCCATCTACTGTCGCCGCCTCGTACAAATCGCCGGGGATGCCTTGAAGGCCCGCGAGAAGGCTCACCATGAAAAACGGGTATCCCGCCCAAATGTTGATGAACGTCACCGTCCCAAGCGCGAGCTGGGGCGATGCCAACCACTCGATGTCAGAGTTCAGCAAAAAGTTAATGACGCCGTTGGGTGCCAAGAGCATTCGCCAAAGCACTGCGATCACTGCGACGGTAAACAGCCACGGCAGTACATATAACCCGCGGAAGATGGCACGAGGGAAGGCGCCGATGAGCTTGCTATTGAGCATCATCGCGAATCCAAGGCCGAGCACGAGGTGTGCTGCGACGCTCGTAACGGTGAAAATGACGGTGTTAGACGTCGCTCGCCAAAAGCCCGCGTCGGTGAGGATGGCAACGTAGTTAGCGATGCCGACAAACTCCCCGGACTTGCCGAGAATGACATTGTCCTGGAACGAGTATCCGACCACCATCACGATCGGCACGATCATCAAAACCAGCAGCAGAGCCAACGTCGGAGCCAAAAAGGAATAAGACTCCGTGGTCTTTCGTAGCTGACGTCGTCGGCGTGATGGCGATACGCCGGTAACGATTACCTCTGTGTCGAGGGAAGGAATTCTGCTGGCCATCGGCCCACTCGTCTCCTTAGGTGGTCAGGTGCCGCATCTGCACGATGCGGCACCTGGTCAAAGTTGTGGATGAAGGATCAGAACTCGGACTTCCACGCCGTCTGCGCGTTCTTCAGCGCCTCGTCCACCGATTGCTGGCCGTCGAGCTCAGACTGCAGTTGCTCTCCGAGCAAGCGCATGAGTTCTTCAGCAACGGGCAGCCCCGTGAACTCATTAGCGGGGTAGCCCGCCTGGTAGATCTCAAAGGCTTTCGCGAACAGCTCATCGTCAGTCACGAACGCTGGGACGGACTCTGTGTTGCCAGGGAAAGCATTGGCCATCGTCGAAAGGTCTGAATTGACGTCTTCGCTCATCAAGTAAGACACGAGCTTGAACGCTGCGTCTTTGTGCTCTGAGTTCTCGGCTACGCCAATTCCCCAAGAGGCATAGGGAATACCGCGTTCACCGTCGTACCCGTCTTCAGCGGGGATGGCTGAGATTGAGAACTCTAGATCTGGATTCGTCTCACGAATCAGGTTGATGTGAGCGAGCGAGTCGATCATCATGCCCACTCGTCCGTTTGTGAACTCTTCCACCTTGTCTTGCTCTTTCATCGTGAACGACCCGGGTGCGATGACCCCGGCGTCCCACAACTCGGAGATGTAGTCGACTGCCGAGGTGACCTCAGCGTTAGTGAGATCTGGCTGTCCGGCGTCTAGCATCGAGCCGCCGGAGGCCCAAACCCACGACATCACGTCGTTCTGCACGCCGTTCGGCGATTCGAGCGACAACGGCAGAACCCAGCCGGAAGCGCCATTATCAAGCGCCGTGATTTTCGATGCCGCATCAGCGAACTCTGTGCGCGTACTCGGCGGGCTCATAACGCCCGCCTCGGCGAGCAACGCGTCATTTGTGAACATGGGGTAGACGAAGTTGACGACGGGGATCATGTAGGTGGCGCCGTCGACTTGAATCTGGCTCGCAAGTTCGCTTTCGTCGTATCCAGAATCTGTCATGAGCTCAGTCAGGTTCGCGATGACGCCCTGCGCCGCAAAGTCATTGACCCACGCGCCGTCCAGACCCACGACATCAGGCATGGTTCCCGACGCTGCGCCAGCGAACAGTTGCTCTTTCGTCGATGCGTACGGTCCGCTGACAAGGTCGACCTTGATCCCCGGATTCTCTTCTTCAAACTGGTCGATCAGCGCGCGAAATTCACCATCGGGCAGCTCAGGTTCCCACCATTGCGCAAACTCAATCGTGACATCGCCGTCCGCGTCCGTACCGGATGCGCCTCCCGCAGAACAGCCTGTCGCTGTCAGCAAGCTGACGACCGCGGTCGCGGCTCCGACCATCTTCAGGGCCTTGCTGTGCCCTTGACCCGTGCTGGTCATCGTTTCTCCTCTTTGAGTGTCGACGCCTTCCGCAAAGATGCGGATTAGTGCGGCTTTCAGCATTAATATGCCAGATTTTGCGGAAATGTCAATATTGTCCGCGATATAACTGCGGTTTATTGCTGTTTAGTGCGCCAGCCACTCAGCTTTTGCGCGTGATTGTGCTAGATATGGAGCATGAGCATTCCGCAATCAGGGCGAGGAAAGCGACTACCCGCTGGACGAAAGGCTGACCTTGCAGCTTACGTAGCTGGCAATGGACAGGTCACAGTCACCGACCTCGCCGAGCATTTCGGTGTGTCGATCGACACCGTCCGCCGTGATCTCGATCAGCTCCACCGAGAAGGCGCACTCATCCGCACGCATGGCGGCGCCGTCAGCGCCACGGACGGAGGGCTACGTGACCGCGGACTGGATGTGCGACTGCGCATGCAGGTCGAAGAAAAGGAGTCGATCGCACGCATTGCGGCAGAGATGGTGAACGATGGTGCTGTGATCATGCTCAACGCAGGCACGACCACCCTCTCGGTCGCTCGCGCACTCCGCAACCACCACGACCTCACGATCGCGACCAACAACCTGCGCATACCGGCAGAGATCGCACCATCAGCATTCCGCGATCTTTACGTATTCGGTGGTGCCGTGCGCGCTATCACGCAGGCCACCACGGGACCCGTGGTCTTTACTATGGCTGCGGGCGGGCCTGAGGTCGATATCCGCTGCGACCTCGCACTTGTGGCAGTGGGCGCGATCGATGAGTCCGGGTTTTCCACGAGCAACCTCGGCGACGCCGCGATGATGGCCGAGATGATCGAGCGCGCCGAAAAGACTGCAATCCTTGCCGATTCCACGAAGCTCGGACGTCGCCTCTTCGCAAAGGTTGCGCCGCTTGAACGAGCTGACTACTTGATCACGGATGCTGCTCCCGAATCCGGCCTCCTCGACGCTCTCGCTGAAGCGGACGTAGCACTCCACACTCCTTGAAGATCGTGGGGTGCTGGCGTTTTTGAACGGGGCTCAATCAGATTGCTGCGCCGCCGCCCGGAGCTCTCGATAGGCGGCGCTAGTCGCATCGGCGAGCGCCGCGACTCGAGGGAGAGCCTTCGGGTCGACGCAGAATCCGATACCCATCTCACCGGCGCACGAAATCGCGGAAATACGCAACGCATGGCCGGTCGCGGGTTCCGAGGAGGTGAAGATGTCCTCCACGTGCCTGCCAGCTATCGAAACCCGCGCCCGCGGTCCCGGCACGTTCGAGATGGCGACGCTGAACTCCCGGGAGCTGTCGGCAATGCGGTGAGCTGCAGTCGTCACCCAGTTCCACCGCCCGAGGGCATGAAAAAGGTCATACATGAGTGTCGGGTCGTCATGCAGTTTCTCGTTCCGGGTCTGCGCGCTGATCCGATCGAGGCGGCGCAGCGGATCAGACTCTGTGAGCGGCAGGTCGACGTTGAGGAACGAATCCCGATTCCCGAGATCGGTCGAAGCTTCGTCACGGTGATGCAGGCTCACCGGCACCTGTGCGCGCAGGCTGTGCGCGGCATGACTACCGAGCCATCTACTCAGCCCTCCTGCAACCACAGTGAGAAGCACATCATTCACCGTCGCCCGCTCCGGCCGAGATGCGCCGATCGCCTTCAGTTCTTTCAGCGGTACGGCGACAAATGCAAGCTCGCGCGCGCTCGTCACCGGCCGGTCAAAGGGAGATGCGGGGCCTGGCCGACCGAGTTCGCGCAGCACAGCTGCCGGCATGCGGCGTAACTCCTCGGCGCGCGATATCGGTTGCTCACCGTCGCGCCGACCCGCGGCATGCATCGATGCGCCGGCGACGTCGAGAAGCACGGCGTCGAGAAGGACGGCCTCGAGGAACCGCATCCCCGCGATGCCGTCCACCATCGCGTGATGCATCCTTGCGGCGATCGCCTCCCGCCCGTCGGCGAGCGGACCGAGCAGGTCGAGGGTCCAGAGAGGATGCGCGCGGTCGAGGTGTTCCGACATCAGCACACCGACCGCATGCCAAAGCTCCTCGGTCGTCGCGCCTTCCGCGCCAGTGCGGCGGCGGACGTGGTTGACGATGTCAAAACCCTCGGACGGAACCCACCGTGGCGGCCCCTCGCCCGCCTCGACCCGCTGGAGTGCCCGCGGTTGATGGACCAGCCGCGCGGCGACAGCGGCGCGCACGGCGTCGAGATCGAGCGGCACCCCCGGCTCGATGACTATGAGTTTCAGGGTGTGACCGGTCAGCACGTCCGACTCCATCGACAGGATGCGTGCATCGTCGACAGAAAGGGGATCGGGTTCGCTGACCATCAGCCCCAGGGTAGCGTCCGGTCGCACTCCCGGTACTACGCATCCTCCGCATCGTCCACCCCCTTTCGCGACGTGGTCGTGCCACGCCAAGCTGGAGTATGCGGTTTCTGGAAGATCTCAGCGCCTGGGTGGCGCAGCAGCGTTGGTACGCGGGCAAAAGTCACGAGCCTCGATTCCGAATTCTTGCGGAACAGTCCGCGCCGGGGGCCACTCGGTACCTCCTTATGGATGATGCGGGTTCATTGCCCGCGCTTTATAACGTGCCATTGGCTCGCGTGGAATCTTCCGTCGAGGCCGTTGATTCGATCAGTGGAGACGGCGACGCATACCTTATCGATGCGACCCGGCATCCCGATTTCGCAACCGGCATGCTCGCAGAGATGGGCGTAGACGTCAGCCGAGTGACGGGCTCACGCGTTCTCACCGCTGAGCAGTCGAATACGTCCATCGTGTTCGATGAGGACGGCGAGCCGACGATCATCCTCAAAATCTTCCGCACTCTTCACCACGGCGAGAACCCTGACGTCACTGTGCAGCGCGCGCTTAGCGCCGCTGGATCACCGTACGTTCCACGGTTCCTTGCAAGCCTCGAGACCGAATGGCCCGATGTCGGGCGAGCGTCGGGAACGGCACACGGCACGCTCGCATTCGCGCAAGAGTTCCTGCCCGGCGTACAAGACGGATGGGGCGTCGCCCTGGACGCCGCGCGAGATGGTCGAGACTTCACCGAGTCAGCTCATGACCTCGGTGTCGCCATCGCCGGGGTGCACGAGGCTCTCGGCGCGACGCTCGAGACTGTCGATGCTGGTCCTTCCGACGTCGCGATGACGGGCGCCGCGTGGCGCAGACGGCTCGCGATCGCGGCGGCCGAGGTTCCGGCGGTCGCGGATCGAATAGCTGCAATCGAGGCTATCTACCAGGCGGCCCTCGAACGCCCATGGCCGCGGTTGCAACGCATCCACGGCGACCTTCACCTCGGGCAGGTGCTCGCGGTACCGCATGGCGGGTGGCGCATCGTCGATTTCGAAGGCGAGCCGCTCCGCCCCATGGAAGAGCGAGCAATCCCCGACCTCACGACCCGCGATGTTGCCGGGATGCTGCGCTCCTTCGACTACGCCGGCGCTGTCGGTGGCAGGAGCGACGGCGTCGCCTGGGCGACAGCTTGCCGTGGTGCATTCATTGCTGCGTACGCTGGCGCGGCCGAGACTGTGGACCTCGACCCGGTCATCCTGCGAGCGCTCGTGCTCGACAAGGCCGTGTACGAGTCGATTTATGAGGCGCGAAACCGCCCGGAATGGCTGCCAGTCCCGCTCGCAGGCATCGACGCCGCTCTCGCCTGAGCTATTCAGCTGACTCCGCGGCGCTCAGCAGCAAGAACATCGCACCGTATGCCGGAAGCGAGACGGCAAAGCTCTGCAGGTCGTCGACATGTCCGACGGTCTCACCCGTAGCGGCGTCGATCGCCTCGGTCTGCGGTGTGAGTTGCTCGGAGCGAACAGTGCCCTCGATCGCCTCCGAAGAGAAGTTCAACACCGTCACCTGAATCGGGGCGCCCTCTTCGGCTTCGCCGTTGTCGAGGCGGTGCACCAGCACCAGCATGCCGGCATGAGCGACCTCGGGAATATCGATCTGGGATGCCGTGGCAATACTGTGCTCACGCCGAATGTCGAGAATTCCGGCGAGGCGAGATGCGAACGAGTCCGGATCTTCGAGCTGAGCGGGAAGCGGCCCGTAGAGCGCGCGCCCACGTGGCATACCAGCTGCGGAACGTGTGGCCGTTGGGTCGACATCGAGCAGGTCGTGTGCCCCGCGCTCTATCCATCGGGTGTCGCCGGCCGAGAGCAGATCGGCGACCTCGTCGGCCGGAACGGTAAGCATGCCGGTGAGATCCCAGCCAGACAACGCGAAGACGCCAGGCTGCCATGCGTTGTATGCGCAGAGCAAAAGGTGAGCATTGCTGATCGCAGGGATGTCGGCATCCGTAATCTCGTTTAGGCGAGCGATACCTCTCGTTGCAGCGATCAGCGACGTTGTCGTGCAGGCGATGCCGTTCTGGGTGAATACGCGGTTGTAGTCGGCGGTGCCGGTGAGACTTTCGGTGAGGTCCGCCCGGACTTCTTCGGCCAGCTGACCGCCCGAAATTTCTCGTCCGCGGAACCGATACTGGTCGTCGTCATGTCGCGTCGCCCAGTGCACGAGTTCGTATGTGAGCTCGTCGTGGTTCTGCATGCCGTGCACCAGTTGCACGGGCTCGACCCCAAGTTCGAGCGACGTCCTGAGAGCGAGCCTCAGAAACTCGGTCTGCCCCGTCGCGAGGGCGTGGTGGTAGCCGGGTCGCCCGACAAAGTCGTACGAAAGGTCGGCGCCGACGGCTCCGGTGTCACGGATATCTTCCATCGTGAGGTTGAGCTCTTGGAATGTGAACCCGCCGACTTTCCGCACCATCCCGGCGATAATGTGGTTGGCCGCGTGAGAGAGCGGATGCCCCTCAGACCAGGCGGGGAGGCCCCCAGCGCTCTTCTCCACACCGAGGAAGCCGTTCGCGTCGAGTCGCAGCGCGCTCGTGCCGAGTTCGCCGAGCGAATGCAGAGCGTCACCGATCACGAGACGCATGCCCGCGAATGTCGGGTCCAACCAGTTGATCGAGGGCTGACCCTGTTTGAAGTAGTGGAGGTAGACCCACCGGCGCGTGATGCCGTCGGGGCCGGTGGCGGGTGCTGTCGCGCTCCAGTTCGTTTCTTTCACCCCAGGCGTGTAGAAGATGACCCGCTGGAGCGCGCCGATGATGTAACCGCGCTCGGCGAGTTCATGTTCGGTGGCCGGGTCGAGGTTGATGCTGTCGACGCCTTCGGGCACGTCGGGAAGCAAAGACCAGTCTTCCTCCGGAATCTGCACCATGTGATAGATCCCGGGATAGTCCTTGAAGCCCATCTCGGCGAGCCGGAAATCTGCCCCTTTGCCGGTGTGCCCTGGCACGATGTCGTCGATGACGCTTCCGCCGTGGGTTTCTGCAACATCGCACAGCGCCCGGAACTCGTCCTCGGTGCCGAAAGCCGGGTCGATCTGTGTGCTGATGCGATCAAAGTGTCCGTCGACGCTCGGGGTGTAACGCCAGTCAGCAATGCCACCGGCACGCTTCACCGGTCCTGTGTGAATCGCCGTTATGCCCACGCGCTCGAATGCTGACCACAGCGCTTCGTCGCCAAGCGCCGCCAAGAATGACTGTCCTGGTCGCGTAAGGAGAGAGATCGGATAAGCGGTGAACCAAACGTCGCTCGTCTCGATCGCGCGCCGAGCGTCGGGGCGCGCGTAGGGGTTCCGCCACATCGAGGGCTGCCCCGACACTTGTCGTGCCAAGACATCGGCGTCTTTGAGCATCGACTGTCTGACGAGCCATTCGACGTACGAGGGATTGGTACCGACCGCGCTTCGCGGGTCGGTCGCGACACGACGCACGCTGCCACCGCGGAAGTGGTCGCGCGGACGCAGCCGACCGGGGCGTGCGGGATAGCGCTGCTCGTCGTAGGTGATCTCGATCTTGTCGGGATCGGTTTCCTCATCGTCGAGAGCCGCCACTCCGGGCAGATCAATGGGCCCGGTGTACAGGTCTTCCGGCCGAAGCTCGTCGCGTGCCATTCCTTAACGCTACGCGCTCTGCACTGCCGCCACGAGGACTGGTGCTAACCATCGCAAGGCGATAAGGGGCGTCCGGTTTCGGACAGTGTTCGCCAAGGCCGGCTACGTCGGATGGCGCGCCCTCATCCCTACCGTCAACGCTTTCATGCTCGTAACTGTGCGGCAGTGAGTTCGTCGCGAACGATGTTTGCCCCCGCGGCCAGCGCGCTCAGCTTCTCGAACGCAACACCCCGAGGCAAGGGCGCCATGCCGCAGTTCGAGCTTGGAATGAGCTTGTCCGCGTCGACGAATTCGAGTGCTTTCCGAAGTGTGTCGGCGACTTCATCCGCGGTCTCGATCTCGTCGCTCGCAACGTCGATGGCCCCGAGCATCACCTTCTTGCCACGGATGAGTTCGATGAGATCTATTGGCACATGAGAGTGGTGGCTTTCCAGCGAGATGATGTCGATGGTTGACCGCTGCAACAGCGGGAACGACTTCTCGTACTGCCGCCATTCCGAACCCAGAGTCTTCTTCCAGTCTGTGTTCGCTTGGATGCCGTAGCCGTAGCAAATGTGCACGACGGTTTCCGCGCGGAGACCTTCTGCCGCCCTCTCCAGCGCTGCTATCCCCCAGTCCTGCACGTCATCGAAGAACACGTTGAATGCAGGTTCGTCGAACTGGATGATGTCGACACCAGCGGCCTCGAGTTCTCTCGCCTCCTGATTGAGGATCGTCGCGAACTCCCACGCGAGCTTCTCTCGACTCTTGTAGTGGCGGTCGTAGAGCGTATCGATCATCGTCATCGGGCCCGGAAGCGCCCACTTGATCGGCTGATCGGTTTGCTGGCGGAGGAACTTCGCGTCGTCGACGAACACTGATTTCTCGCGGCTCACGGCCCCGACGACCGTGGGTACGCTCGCGTCGTATCGATTTCGGATGCGAACCGTCTCGCGCTGCTCGAAATCGACCCCACTGAGGTGCTCGATAAACGTCGTGACGAAATGCTGGCGGGTCTGCTCCCCATCGCTGACGAAATGGATGCCGCGTTGTCGCTGCTCCTGAACGGCAACACGCAGAGCATCCTGTTTACCCTCGGTCAAGGCATCACCCTGCAACTTCCAGGGGGACCAGAGGGTTTCCGGCTCGGCAAGCCACGAAGGCTTCGGGAGGCTGCCGACAATTGCGGTGGGTAAAAGGGGGTGCATAGTCGTTGACTCTCCGCTGCTCAACCGACAAGAGTCGGGTAGTTTGCAGCCCACTGTTCCAGGACGTTCTTGTGCGGCTTCACAAAGTGTTGCTCGGTGTACTTCCCCTGCTTGATCGCGAGCTCACCGCGCTCGACCCGGTCGTAGGCAATCTGCGTCAGCGTGAAGTCCTGCTGATTCAGACTCGGCCGATAGACGCTCGCCGCAGTCGAGTTCGCGTTGTAAATCTCGGGTCGATAGATCTTCTGGAACGTCTCCATCGTGCTGATCGTGCCGACGAGCTGCAGGTCGGAATAGTCACTGAGCAAATCGCCACGAAAGTAGAACGCGAGTGGCGCCACGCTGCCAGTTGGCATGAAATACCGAACCTGCAACCCCATCTTGCCGAAGTATTCATCAGTGAGTGAGTACTCGTCCTGCTGATACTCCACGCCGAGTGCGGGGTGGTAGTTGTCGGTCCGGCGATATGTCTTACTCGTTGACACGCTGATGCAGATGACTGGCGGCAGTGCGAAGCGTTCCTGGTACGCGGCGGAGTCCAAGAAGTGCTGGAACAGCTTGCCGTGCAGGTCGCCGAAGTCTTCGGGCACGGTCGGCTCGGTCGCAGCTTCGTTGACCGCGGGCAACAGCACGCTGAAATCAAAGTCGCGCACATACGACGAGAAGTTGTTGCCGACGATTCCGTGGTGACGAACACCCGTGTGCAGATCGACGATCTGGATGTCGAGCATTTCGAGCAGCGGAAATTCATGGTCGTTGCTTTCGGCAGCGAACCCAAGCGAGACAGAAACGATCTCGAGTTCGACGGCGTAGCGGTCCTGTTTCGGGTTGTCCCCGTGTGCGAGCTCGTTGAATCGACGGTCGATCATTGCCAGCGCGTTGCGGAGGTTCTGCTGACGATGCTCACCTCTGGCCAGATTGGCAAAGTTTGTCGTGGCCCGAGAACTCTCCGACGGCGCGTAGTTCTCGTCGAAGCGGGTGGTGGTGATGCTGAACGTGAATTCGTTCGTCATGAGCGGCCAATCCGGTAGCTGATCGGCCGAGCTGGCCAAACGGAAGTCAGTACATTTATCGTGTCGGCACCCTCTGGTCATCGGGTAACTCGATGAACTTATGGTTTCCTATAGCCTTTGCCTATGGCCAGGAAATCGAGTGGCATCACACTGCAGCAACTGCAGTACTTCATCGAGGTCGCCGCCGAGGGATCGATCACCGCGGCAGCCGAGATGCTCTATGTCGCCCAGCCGACGATGTCCGCGGCGATGAAAGACCTCGAGAACCGGGTGGGCCGCACCCTCCTCGCCCGTTCTGCCCGCGGGGTCACACTCACGACTGACGGTGCGGAGTTTCTCGGCTACGCCCGGCAGGTTGTTGAGCAAGCAGCACTCCTCGAGCAGCGATACCTCGGCCGGCCACCGTCTCGGCGCCTACTCGGGGTGTCTACACAGCACTATTCGTTCGCGGTAGACGCGTTCGTTCGAATGGTCAAGGGCACCGAGGCATCCGAATACGAATTCTCGCTGCGCGAGACCCGCACCTGGGACATCATCGAAGACGTGCGAACGCTCCGCAGCGAACTCGGCATCCTGTTCTGCAACGATTTCAACCGCAATGTCATCGCCAAACTGCTCCGCGACTCCGGGCTCATTTTCCACCCGCTATTCCTTGCCAAGCCGCACATCTTCATCTCGCGGAAAAACCCACTCGCCGAGCAAAATCGTGCAACCCTCGCCGATATCGCCAATCTGCCGAGACTCACGTTCGACCAAGGCGCGAACAACTCGTTCTACTTCGCCGAGGAAATCCTCTCTACCCTTTCAAGCGCGCGGGAGATCCGCGTTTCGGATCGGGCAACGATCTTCAACCTCATGATCGGGCTCGACGGCTACACGATCTCGACGGGCATCATCAGCGGCGACCTCGACCCGCAGATTGTTGCCGTGCCGCTCGACGTCGATGAACGCATCGAGATCGGCTGGATCGGCCATTCCGCGATCCCCCTCACCGAGCAGGCACAGCGATACCTCACCGAAGTGCGAGCTGTCGTCTCAGACTTCGGCGTCGAGCTGCTCTACTAGGGCTCGTCGAGATGCCGACAGGGCCGGTCACGAGGCGGGCGAGTCAGCCCAGGTCGGCGATGGAGCCCGGTCACAACGGATCAGTGTTGTATTTGCGCGTGATCGGTCATG
Source organism: Microbacterium endophyticum (assembly GCF_011047135.1). Classification (NCBI taxonomy): domain Bacteria; kingdom Bacillati; phylum Actinomycetota; class Actinomycetes; order Micrococcales; family Microbacteriaceae; genus Microbacterium; species Microbacterium endophyticum. The sequence goes on from NZ_CP049255.1 coordinate 1,200,614, forward strand.
TCCGTGTGAAGGAAGCCGTTCAGGAGGACATCGATCGCCCACGAGTTGCGTTCCCCCGGAGAACTGTTGTAAAGGCGGTCGTCCCTGCCTCGACCAGCAGAGGATGGCGCTCAGGGCGAGCGGAGACGAGCGTGGACTCGAGGTCGGATAACTCTTGCGCGTCGGCGGACGCATGCGCAGCCCGTTCGACCGCTGATGCTGTGGCGAACTGGAGTAGCAGGTCGACCGCTCGACCTGCCGTCGAAGCATCAAGCCCCAGGTCGTGGAGAGCGCGGAGGAGGAGCTCGAGCAAATCCAGGTAGTGCGGACCCTCTGGCCAGGTGACGAGGGCAGCCTGGGCGAGAGCGGGTTGGCTGGCGAGAAGTTGCATGTAGTCATTGAGCGTGCGGTGGATCTCATCGACTCGACCATCACGAACATCGCGGCACCCTCCATCGCCGCTGACCTCGGCGCCGGTGACAGCATGATCAAGTAGCTCGGCGCGGCTTACGCCCTCGCCCTCGGTTCGCTCTTGGTGCTTAGGGGCGGCTTGGCGACAAGTTCGGGCAGAAACTCACATTCCTCGTCGGGATTACTGGGTTCGTTCTGGCCTCTGCCGTCGCAGACCTCGCCCCCTCGTCCGCAGTACTCATCGGCTCACGGGCTGCCCAAGGAATCTTCGGCGCCCTCCTGATCCCGCAGGGAATGGCGATCATGGCAGCGACATTTCCCAAGCCGATGCTGCAGAAGGCCTTCTCGGTGTTCGCACCCATGCTCGGGGTGTTCACTGTGGCAGGCCCCATCCTCGGCGGTGTACTTATCGACGCGAATCTTTTCGGGCTCGAGTGGCGCCCGATCTTCCTCATTAACGTCGTGATCGGCGGCGTCGCGCTCGTCATGGCGGTGAGATTTCTCCCCACCGTCCCGGCGCATACCGCACCACGCATCGACGTGCTGAGCAGCGGCCTCCTGTACGTACTGTCGCTGTTCTTTCAGCTCACCCTCGAATACACGCCGACGCAGACCTCACTCGCCCTCATCCCTCTGACCGTCGGCATTATGGCCGGGTCTGGAATCGCGGCGGGGCTTGTTGCGAAGCTTGCTCGTCGACTTGTTGCTGCGGGTCTATTGGCGATCATCGCCGGCATCGCCGCGATGCTCGTGCTCCTGCACACGACCGGGCTCGATCTGCCGTGGTGGCAACTCGCGATCTCAACACTGATGATGGGGATCGGTGCCGGGATCTGCTTCAGCTCGATCTTCAACACCGCACTCGGAGATGTGAGCCCCGAAGAAGCGGGGTCCGCGAGCGGATCGCTCAGTGCCGTCCAACAGGTTGCCAACGGGATCGGTTCAGCCCTCGTCACGAGCATCTTCCTCGCTCTGCTCCCCAGCGGTGATCTGGCCGCAGTCACCGCCACCCTTCTCGGGTTCCTCGCGCTCATCGGCATTTGCCTGCTCGTCGTACCGCTGCTCCCGAAGACGGCCGCGCCCGATGTCGACTGAGCCCCGGCAGCTACTCGCCCCAACTGCGGATTTCAAAGTGTCCGCGAAGACGATGGTCTCAACGATGGCGAACTACGTGCGCAGGCTAGAGGTCATAGCCTCAGAGATGCAGATCACGTCGCGGCTGCCAATTGCCCTCGCCCCCGATGACAACGCATAACCGGGCGAGGAGACGCAGAATCTGTTGCACATGCATTTTCGAGCCCCGGAGGGCTTGAAAATGCACGTGCAACACTACGAGACCCTGCCCGCGCCGCTATTTGCCGCCCATCCCCATCACGCCGGCGACGAGCGCCTTACGGGCGAAGAGGTAGACCAGCAGGATGGGGATGATCGTCAGGATGACAGCCGCCATCAGACCCGGCACATTGACCGCGTACTGCGACCGGAACTGGTTCAGCGCGACCGTCGCGACGGTCGTTTCGGGCGTGCGCGCGAGCACGAGAGGAAGGAGGAATCCGTTCCACGCCTGCAGCGCGGAGAAGACCACAATCGTCGCAATCCCGCCCTTGCTCAACGGCAGCACCATGCGGCGGAACATGCCCCAGGGGCTCGCGCCGTCAATCGACATCGCCTCATAGAGTTCGTTGCCGATGTTACGCATCGATCCTGTGAGAACCAGCGTGCAGACCGGGATCGCGAACGCCGCCGTTGGCAGGATGACACCGATCAGCGAATTGTTTAGCCCGAGTTGGCTGATCAGGTAGAACACCGGCACCACGACGACCTGCGCGGGGATCGCGAGACCCACGAGCATGAGCCGGAACGCATTCGACACCAGCCGGGAGCGCGCGCGCACGATCGCGAACGACAGCGGCGGGACCACGATCAGGATGATCGCAACGGTCCCCGCCGTGATGATCGCCGAGTTGAGCAAGTTGAGGAGGAACCCTCCCTCGATCGCGTCGACGAAGTTCTGCAGGGTGAACTCCCGCGGCAGCGACAGCGGGCCGTGCTGACTGTACGACTCCTGCGATTCGAACGCCGCCCGAACCATCAGGTAGATGGGAATGAGGATGATCAGGAGCCAGGCTCCGGCGACGACGCCGCCGATGATGTTCGGACGAGTCTTCATCAGACGCCTTCCTGCGAGCTGCGCATACGGTCGAAGCCGGTGAGTTTGACCATGACGAGCGAGATCGCGCTTGCGATGACGATGAGCACCACGGCGATGGCCGAGGCGTAGCCGTAGTCGGAGGCGGCACCGAAGCCCGTGATGTACATGAGGTAGGCCAGGATCGTGGTCGATCCAGACGGGCCGCCCGCCGTGATGATCAGGATCGTCTCGAACGTCGTGAACGTTCCGACGATGATGAGGATCACCGAGGTGACGAGCGTGTTCGTGAGCTGCGGGAGCGTGATGCTGAAGAACTGGCGCACGATACCGGCGCCGTCGAGCGCGGCCGCTTGGTACAGCACGGGCGGGATCGCGCGGGCGGCGCCCTGGTAGATGAGGCTGTGGAACGGCACGAATTGCCAGACCAGCACGAATGTGATCACCGCGGTCGCCGAGGTAGGCGAGCCGAGCAGGTTACCGTCGCCGAAAAGCCAAGGCATCGCATCCGGCAGACCGAAGTTCGGGTCCAGCAGCGACGAGAACAGCACCGCGATGGCCGCCGAGGACATCAGGAGGGGGATGAAGTAGAGCGCCGCGACGATCGCTCGACCGCGCTGAGGGCCCGCGGTCCACACGCCGATGAGCAGAGCGACCGGCGTCTGCGTCACAACGGCGAGTGCGACAAGAATTACGCTGATGATCAGCGACTGCAGGACCTGCGGGTCGGCGAAGAGTTCTGCCCAGTTCTCGAACGCGACGAACTTTGGAGGACTGATTACGATGCCCTTGTACTGGGTGAATGAGAGGTAGACCGCGTACCCCAGGGGCAGCAGGGCGAAGAAGGCGAAGAAGAGAACCGCGGGCAGCGCCCACACGGCGCCGGGGCGGCCTGCGTTCTGCAGACCACCCCGGGCCGATTGGGACCGCTCGCGAACAAAGGGGAGAGTCACGAGATAATTCCGGTGGTTCCTAGTAGTCGAGTGCTTGCATCGCGGAGATGAACTGGTCCGCGTCGAGGCTGCCGTTGAAGAAGCCCGACATGGCATCCAGCATGCCCTGTTTGCTGGCGGTGGGGACGGCCTGGTCCCATGAAAGCTGGAAGCTCGGCGCGGCCTGGACAGCGTCGTTGGTGAACTGCAAGAACGCCTTCGACGACTCCGTGCCGTCCGAGTCGGCGATGAAGTCGCCCACGTCGGTCGTCGTCGGCAGGTTGCCAAGCGCGAGCTGCGACTCGATGAACTCGGGGCTGTACAGCTCCTCGAGGAACGCCTTGACAGTCTCGGGGTATCGCGTGTCCGCCACGACGTTGTAGTAGTTGCTAACGTTTCCGGCCAGCTGACCCGGCTCGAGGTCCCCGAACTCGGGGAACAGGGCATAGCCGAGACCGTCCTCGGCGAACGCCTCGTCGGCACCCGCCTGCACGGCGTAGTTCCAGGTGCCCATCAGCTCGTAGGCCGACTTTCCCGTGCGCAGGAGGGCCGGCGAGTTGTCGTAGTCGACCGAGTCGAACGTCGTACCGAACGCTCCGGAGTCGATCAGCTCGCGCAGCAGCTCGAGAGCTTCACGGCTTCCGTCGCTCGCCCACACATCCGTGTCACCCGCGAGCGCCTCGGCGACGACGTCGTTTCCGATGGTCTGCGCGTAGACGTACTCGAACCACATTAGCGTGGGCCACTGGCTGGCGCCCGCAAGGCCGACGGGGATGACGCCCGCGGCCGTGAGGGTGTCGACCTGCTCGAGGAGCTCGTCCCAGGTCGCCGCCGGTTCGAGGCCGTTCTGCGCGAGGACGTCCTCGTTGGTGAACATGAACACAGGCTGCGTGCCCCGCACCGGGACGCCATAAGCCTCGCCGTCGATAACCTCCTGGTCGAAGACGGCCGGACTGAACGAGTCACGCAGGGCAGGCGTTTCGTCGATCCAGTCGTTGAACGATAGAAGGGCGTCGGAATCGACGAAGTCCTGGATCTGCGCGGCACCCCAGCTCATGAAGATGTCCGGCGCCTCGGCGGTGCCGAGCGACTGACGCACACCGTTGATGTAGGCGACCGACTCCGTCTCGGGGGACTTGTCGACGACGATCTTCACCTCGCTCGTCTCGTTGAAACGCTCAGCCAAGGCGATCTCGGCCGCGGCCGCCGCGTCGTTGAAGACGAGGAGGTGGACCTCGTTCTCGGGTCGAGTCGATCCAGAGCCGCCGGTGCAGCCGGCCAGACCGACGGTGAGTGCCGCGACGGCGGTGACCGCCGCGAGCCGCAGGTAGTTGCTGTTCTTCATCGAACTTCTCTCTTCGTGGGTGCCGCCGGGTTGGTGATCGGCACGGGATTGCGGTGACACATTGACGGTAGGTCTCGAAAACCTGCCAAACAATGCAGTTTGGCGCGAAAACTTATCGCACCGGAGGCGCATCATTCTCGATAGTCGTGAATGAGGTGAAACGCGCTTGGGGCAGGCCGATCGGGTTCCGCTCACCCGACAACTCGACCTCGGTGGGGAGTCCCACGTCGCTCGCAGATCGAGCCACCGTGAGGGTTACCCGACCCGGCTCGACGGCCTTGACACGGTCGACCCCCGTGATCGCGAGAGCCTCGACCGGGATCGTGAACGAGAGTCGGGTGGATGTCCCCGCGGCGATATCGACCCGCGCAAATCCGAGGAGGCGCCGCACGGGCTGAACCACGCTCGCATACGGCGTGCCCACGTACAGCTGCACGACATCGGCGCCCGGGCGATCGCCGATGTTGGTCACGTCGACGGTGAGCGTCACGACATCCCCATCCGTGTCCACGACCGTGTCGGCGTGCACGAGCGCGTGCTCGAAGGTCGTATAGCTCAGCCCATGACCGAACGGGTACGCGGGGGTGGGGTCGATGTTGCTCACGCCGTCGCTGCGCAGGGCGAGTGGGGGCGCGAGATAGGTGCTCGGCTGCGATCCGGCGAGCGCGGGGATCTGCACGGGCAGCCGGCCCGATGGATTGACGGCACCGCAGAGGATGTCGGCGAGAGCTCCCGCGCCCTCCTGTCCCGGAAAGAACGTCTGCAGGATCGCGGATGCACGCGTGGGGGCGGAGGCGAGCGAATAGGGGCGGCCCGAGCTGACGACCACGGCAGTCGGTGTGCCGGTCTCGAGCACGGCCGTCAGGAGATCCTGCTGGGCGCCGGGCAGCGTCAGGTCGGTGGCATCGCAGCCCTCACCCGACGTGCCATGGCCGAACATGCCCGAGCGGTCGCCGACGAAGAGCAGCACGATATCCGCGTCGCGCGCCGCTCGGACGGCGTCTTCGATGCCTTCCGTTTCGCCCCCCGACACCGAGGTCCCCGACTCGTGCACGATCTGCGCACCGGGGAACGCCCCACGCACCGCATCCAGATAGGTCGGCGCCGAGATGCCGAGTTCGAGGCCGGGATGGTGCGGCAGCACGTGATTGGGGAACGAGTAGCACCCGAACAGGCATCCGGGATCGTTCGTGACGGGGCCGACCACCGCGATGCGGGCGGGGGCCTCGGTAAGCGGCAGCAGCCCGTCGTTGCGCACCAGCACGATCGAGCGCTCGGCGACCGCACGAGCGGCGCGGATGTTGTCGGCACTGTCCAGATCGACACCGGTCGCATCGGGGGCGCTCCAGTCGGGGTCGAGCAGCCCCAGTTCGAGTTTCTGGCGCAGCACGCGCTCGGCGGCGCGGTCGATATCCGTCTCCGACAGGGCTCCCGAAGAGACCAGCTCGGCGAGGTGGGTGAATCCCATGCGGTGCGGAAGTTCGACATCCATCCCGGCGCGCATGGCCAGGCGTGCCGCATCCGACTCGTTCCGCGCGATGCGATGCATCGAGTGCAGGAACGGAATGGCCCAGTAGTCCGAGACCACCGTGCCCTCGAAACCCCAGGTGTCGCGCAGCAGACGGGTCAGCAGATCGTGATCCGCGCCCGCCGGCACACCATCGGTGTCGGTGTAGGAGTTCATGACCGAGCGGGCCGTCTGCAGCGCACGCTCGAACGGCGGAAGGATCACGTCCTGCAGCTCCCGCACGCCGATCGAGACGGGCGCGTGGTTGCGGGCGCCGCGGGAGGCGGAATACCCCGCGAAGTGCTTGGGAGTGGCGACCACGCCCGCGGATTCGATGCCCTCGACGTACGCCGTGCCGATCTCGGCGACGAGGTTCGGGTCCTCGCCGATGGTCTCTTCCACGCGACCCCAGCGGTAGTCGCGCACCACATCCAGCACCGGGGAGAGCCCCTGCTGCACGCCGAGGTCGCGAAGATCTCCGCCGATTCGAGCGGCCATCTCGCGCACGATCTGCGGGTCGAACGTCGCTCCCCAGGCCAAGGGGGTGGGGTAGACCGTCGCCTTCCACGCGGTCACCCCGGTGAGGCATTCCTCGTGCGCGACAGCGGGGATACCGAAGCGGTTGCCCTCGGTCACCGCGGTCTGGAGCGCGGCCAGGCGGCGTCCACCCTCGGCGGGGTCGATCGGCGCGGTGCCGTAGTTGCGCGTGATCTGGCCGAGTCCACCGACGACGGCCTGCTCGAACGACTCGGCCCGCAGGTGTGTCTCCTGCATGGGGGCGACGTCGCCCTCCGCCTCCTCAGAACCCGGCCAGCTGCTGCCGAGTTGAGCGATCTTCTCGTCGAGGGTCATCGCGTCCAGCAGGGCACGGATGCGGGTCTCGGCGGAGAGGGTGAGGTCGCGCCAGGGCGCAGTCGACTGAGGCATGTGTCGCTTTCGATCGGAGAAAAGAAGAAGACGAAGGAGAAGGAGGAGAAGGAGCGGGGGCCTACGGCGGGGGCGGCGCGGTGGAATCGCGAACCACCAGGTGTGTTGCCAGTTCGACACGCTTGGTGGCGAAGGTTTCGCCGCGCGCGAGCCGCAGGAGCGCGTTGACGGCGGTGCGACCGATATCGGCAATCGGCTGGTGAACGGTCGTCAGGTTCGGCGCCGACGAGCGGGCGAGGACCGTGTCGTCGAAGCCGACGACGGAGAGCTCCTCGGGTACGCGGATTCCGCGGCGTCGAGCCGCCTCCATGACACCCATCGCAGAGATGTCGGATCCGGCGAAGATCGCTGTGGGGCGATGCGGCGCATCGAGCAACTCGCCGCCCGCGGTCAGTCCGTGCTCGAAGGTGTACGAATGCCGCGGCACGGTCTCGACGTTCACACGGCGCCCCGCCGCGCCCATCGCGGCCGACCACCCCGAGACCCGCGCGACGTCGCACGCGGCGTTCGGGTGTCCGCCGATGTAGGCGATGCGGGTGTGACCGAGCTCGAGGAGGTGCTCGGTAGCGGCGTAAGCACCGGCCCAGTTCGTCGCGCCGATGCTCATCGTCGCCGTGCGCGGGAAGTCGATGGGATCGACCAGCACCATGGGCAGGCCCACGGCACGGAGCGCCTTCTCGCGAGCCGCGGAATAGCGCGTCGTCACCTCGATGACCCCCGCGCGACTCCGCTCCGCCAGCGTGCGCGCCCACGCCACCGGGGAGGGGTCGCCCAAGAGGTCGAGGCGACGCGTGACGAGCGCGGCGCCGAGGTCGCCCGCCGCCTCCATGGCGCCGCCGAGAAGGGCGAACATGTACGGGTTGCGCTCGTCGAAGGGCTCGACGAGCAACTCGAACGTCGGTTCCGCGAGCCGGGACGCCGATAGCTGTCGTTCGCCGTGCGTCACGTAACCGAGCTCGGCGATGACGTTCTGCACGCGCTGTCGCGTCTCTTCACCCACGCCCGTGCGACCGTTGACCACCTTCGACACCGTCGCGACGGAAACATGGGCACGTTCCGCGATCGAGGACAGCGTCGTCCGGCGCCCGGTCAGGGCATCCGAGGGGTCCCGATGACCGGCACCGTCGATCACAGACGATCGAGAATGCGTCAGAACCATCAACCCCACCTCACTTCCGGCATCTTCACCAAAATCAGAGTAAAAGTCGCAGCCACTTCTTGTACGAATCGCGAAAGCTTTTCGCTCGGGCGCGACGCACGTGGGGGTGCCGTGGTGCGCCTGCGCGCACAACGGCACCCCCACGTGACGGATGCTCTTACGGGTGCGTGCGGCGCCGTCGGGCACCGGCCACAACGAGGGCACCACCAGTTCCGAAGACGAGCAGAGCCGCCATGGTCAGCCACGCCAGGGTCGCCGTATCGAAGCCCGTGTTCGCGAGCGACGCACCCGAGCCCGAGCCCGAAACGGTCACCGACAGCCACACCGACCCCGACTCCGCCCCGCGTACCTCGATACGGTGCGTGCCCGGTTCGAGATCACTCGGAATCACGACCGTCTGGTTCACAGCGCCGCTGGAGGACGCGGCGCCCGACCACAACAGCACGGGCGTCGAGTGGATCCAGATCTGCACCGCCTCGCCCGGCTCGAAGCCGGACGCCGTGACCACAATGGACCCGCCCTGGCTGGCGGTACTGGACGACACGCTCGCAGTCGGAGTCGCTTCGGGCACACTGCCCGGCGTCACCGTCAGGACGACTGAGCGAGCCTCTTCGACGTTGCCCGCGACATCCACCGACCGGTATTGCAGCTCGTGGTCGCCGAGCTCGGTGAACGAGACTCCCTCGCTCGCGGCCGGAACCCACGTGGCCCCACCGTCCGTGGAGTACTCGGTCGTAGCCACACCCGACACGCTGTCGACCGCGTCGAAGGTCGCGGTGACGGTCGAACCGAGGGACGCCTCGCCCGACTCCGGGTCGGTGTCTACGGATGTGACCGGAGCGATGCCGTCGATCTTGACGTCGAGGCTTCCCGCCGAACCTTCGATCGGCTCTCCCGCTTCCGTCGCACGATAGAACACGGTCGTGATCCCCTGCGCCGCCACGACGATGTCGTCGCTGGCCGCAACCCAGTCCGCGTCATCCCCGAGTCGGTACTCGACGGTCGCCGTCTCGCTGTCGTCGACGAGAGCCACGGTGACGGGACCGACGAACCAGCCGGCCTCGTTGGCCGGGAGCTCGCTCGTCAGCGTCGGCGTCACGACGACGGGTTGCGGCGCCTCGACGGTGACGGTGTCCCACACGATCGGTGTCGAATCGAACTGGACGGCAATCTTCAGCTCGACGCCCACTTCGAGATCGGCGGGGAGCGTCACACTGCCCTTCTCGGATGCATCGAAGTCGACGACCCCCAGGTCGAGGGCAGCGTCACTGCCCGAGAACGCGTAGACATGGCCGGGGACATTCGCGTGCGAAGCCACGGGAGCAGGCTCGTCAACCGCAGCGTTCAGCTCGAGCGTCGCCTCGGACGGCACCGTGTCCTGCGCGACGAGCGCCGTGGACTGCCGACCCGAGGTCAACGCCGCCGCGGTCGGCGCCTCGGCGACGAGCATCCACTCCTGCCCGTCGTCCGCGGCGGCGTCGGACGAAGCATCGATGCTGGCACGCAGGTCGACCGCGCCTCCGCCGCCCGCGTTGGTCATGTAGACCTCGGTGTTCTTCACGGACTGGATCTTGTAGTAGCCGTCGCTCGTCGGGACGAGGTTCCACAGCTTGTCCGATCCACCATCGTCGACCCACTGGACGACGCGCTGACCGACCGAGGCGTTGCCCTGCCAGATGCCGATCGAGCGGCCGCCCGCCTTGTTCAGGAAGGTGACGTTCTCGCCCTTCTTGGTCACGTGCCAGCGCTGCGTGTCGTTGACCGGGTTGTTCGTCCAGGTGATGATGTCCTCGCGGTTGCCCGTCAGGCTGACGTCCTGTGTCTTATCGGCGTCGGTGCTGATGATCTGCCCCGTGGCGCGGTTCTGGATGCTGTAATACGCACCGTCGCTGTGCCCGAGATCGACCTCGGAGTACTTCACCGGACCGATGCTTCCGCCCGCCCATGCGGCCTGCAGGACGAGGAGGCGTCCCGTGCCGTCGACGTACTGGATGTTGCGGCTGTACCCGCCGGGAAGCGACGTCTGGTAGGCCTTCCAGGTACCGTCGCTACGACCCGACTCGTTCACCCACACGTTTCCACTTCCGGACGCGTTGAACACGATCCGGCCGTCGGGGAAAGTGGTCAGAACCGGGCTGCCCCCGCGTGCGAGCGCACCGCCGGCGCTCGGCAGCGCCGTGATGTTGGTGCCGTTGGCCTCGCTGACCTTGTAGAACTCGAGCGGGTCGTCGGCGATCTTGTACTTCGTGTCGTCTCCGCCTCCGAAGTACTCGAAGGTCATCATCCACTTGCCGTCCGTGGTGGGGGCGACGGTGGTCATGCCGGGACGGCCACCACCGATCTGCGTCTTCCCGTTACCCATGTCCTGGGTGTAGCCGGGAACGTCTATCACCGGAGCGCTCCACCCTGCTGATGTGCCGTCCCACGTCTTGTGGAGCAGCACCTGGCCCTGCGAATCGGTGGCCGTGTCGTCATCGGGGTCGATGACGGGGATGCCGGTGGTGGCGTCGTAGCTCAGGTAGTCCTGTTCGTCGGAGTAGTACGCGACGAGCTGGCCCTCGTAGACCATCAGGAACGGCTCCCAGATGGGATCGACCTGGTCGTAGGTGTTCGCCTCGGACGTGCGCCCCTTGGCGCCGGCGCTGCCGCCCTGCCAACCGCCCTCCGCGATGATGTTCAGCAGGCTCCAGCTCTGTCCCTCGTCCGTGCTCGCGTACAGGGCGAGCGCGAGGTCCTGGCGGTCGCCGTCTCCGCTCGGCGCCCAGTTCGGGTCGGCCGCCTTCTGCTCGTTGTAGTACTGGTCATCGCCCGACACGATGTTGGCCAGCAGCAGCGTGCCCGCGGCCAGATCACCGACAGTCTCCGGCATGACGTAGAGGTAGGGGTTGGTCCAGTTGCTGGTGTACTTCGCATACTGCGGGTCGCTCGAAGCCTCCGCGGGAGCGGGCACGTCCGTGAGCTTGCGCCAGGTCGTGCCGTAGTCGTCGCTGACGTGGATCGGCATCTTCTGTCCGACCACAGCGCTCTCGCTGTCCTCGAACGTCGCGACGATCCTTCCGCTCGGTAGCTGCGCCGACTTCGGGTAGAGAACACAGGGACGCTTGTTGCAGTCCTGCGGGTTCTCGGCCGTGTACAGATCACCCGGGCCAGGTTGGTATGCCGCGGCTGGCATACCAACGGCGGCTGCGCCGATAATCACACCTATCGAGGTAGCGATGGCGAGTGTTCTACGAAAGATGGTGGGCTTCATTGCGGTTCCTCTCGAGCAAATCACCGATGATTCAGATAGAGATGTTGGCCCAGGTGGGCTGCTAACGGTGCGATTTGGCAAACGTTTCGTGATGCGTCGTTGCATGTACTCGAAACCGGTACGGTCGGCGTCGAGGCCGAATTCCACAAGTCGGAGCCGATATGGCACATCTGCGCGGCGACTCAGTCGGAGTTGATGTCAATGATCTGCTTATGCAAGAAATGGTCTCGGCTTAATGCGCGAACTCCTATGACGTGCAGAGTTTCGTCACGCCTCGGCCCTCACTACACGGGTGACTTCGGACCGCAATCCCGACGCGGGTGAGAGGCCGCCACGCCCCACGACTACCAACGAAAAAACGGATGAACCCCGACTTTAGGGGTTCATCCGTCCACGATGTCCTGAGACATCACATGGCGGTGACGGTGGGATTTGAACCCACGGTAGGGGTGAACCTACACAACATTTCGAGTGTTGCACCTTCGGCCGCTCGGACACGTCACCGCTGAAGAGTTTACGCGAGGTTTGCCACGCGAGCGAATCGCGTTCTCAGCGCCAAAAATACGACGACCTTCCCGTCGCGCAACTAACGTGTCGATATGGCCGAAACGATGACACCCGCACAGCGCCGCGTACTCACAATCGCTGTTCTCGCGTCATTCGTGGCATTTCTCGACGGCACTGTCGTGAACGTTGCGCTCCCCGCTATCCGCGCCGAGCTCGGCGGCGGACTCACCACACAGCAGTGGGTCGTCGACGCCTATCTGATCACGCTCGGGGCGCTCATCTTGTTTGCCGGCTCCGTCAGCGACGCCTTCGGTCGCACGGTTGTGCTCCGCATTGGCCTCATCGGCTTCGGCGTGACGTCTCTTGCGGCGGGTCTTGCCCCCGACCCCGTCTTCTTGATTGCCGCGCGCGCGGCTCAGGGCGCCGCCGGTGCTTTTCTCGTTCCGAGCTCGCTCGCCCTCATCACCGAAGCATTCGACGGGCCGGTGCGCGGTCGAGCGATCGGCATCTGGACGTCGATGACGACGGGTGCCATGATCGCTGGTCCCCTCGTCGGCGGCGCGCTGGTCGATCTCGTGTCGTGGCGCCTGGTCTTCGTCATCAACGTCATCCCGATCGCCTGCGCCCTCTGGATGCTGCGGCTGAAGCACACATCTGACGAACGAAACCCGGATGCCACAATCGATATCCTCGCGGCGGTCATGTGCACGCTCGGCCTCGGCCTCACGGTCTTCGCACTTATCGAACAGCCAAACCTCGGCTGGGGCGATCCCGCGGTGTGGGCAACGTTCGTGTCCGGCATCGTCCTGTTTACCCTGTTCCTGTTGCGGCAACGCACCTCACGGGCGCCGATTCTGCCGCTCGATATGTTCCGTGCCCGTAACTTCTGGTCGGGAAACGTCGCGACCTTCTTCATCTACGCGGCGCTGTCGCTGAATGGATTCGTACTGTCGGTCTATCTGCAGCAGGGCGCCGGATTGTCGGCAACACTGGCGGGGCTCGCCAGCATCCCGATGACGCTGTTGATGGTCGCGTTGAGCTCTCGAGCCGGTTCACTTTCTGACCGCTTCGGTCCGCGCATCTTCATGACGGTCGGACCGCTCATCATCGCGGCAGGATGCCTCATGCTCCTTTCGGTCTCAGGTGACTTCAACTACTGGACCCAAGTGCTCCCGGGCCTCATCCTGTTCGGACTCGGCCTCTCGATCACGGTGTCACCGCTCACGTCGGCCGTGCTGGGAGCAGTTGATGCGAAGCGATCTGGCACAGCATCCGCTGTCAACAACGCGATTTCGCGCGTAGCAGGGCTCCTCGCGATCGCGGCCATCGCCACGATCGTGGACGGAAGCCTTGACCTGAACGGCTTCCATCGCGCCGCCATCGTGACCGCCGCGCTCATGGTGCTGGGCGCTATCGTCTCTTTTCTTGGGATTCGCAGCCAGCGCAGACCTTCGCCCTGACACACTGGGTGCATGAGCGTGATCGAGAACTCGAAACTGACCGTCGTCGGCGCTGGCAGCGTCGGCTCCAGCACCGCATACGCGGCTCTCATTCGGGGTTCGGCACGCCACGTCGCTCTCTACGACATCGCGACCGAGAAAGTCGAGGCTGAGGTACTCGACCTCGCCCACGGCACGCAGTTCACAGGTGCCAGCGACATCATCGGCGGCAGCGACATCTCGGTCGCCGAGGGCTCACACGTTGTCGTCATCACGGCTGGCGCGAAGCAGAAGCCCGGCCAGACCCGCATCGAACTGGCGGGAACGAACGCCAACATCTTGAAGACGATGCTGCCGCAACTTCTCGAAGTAGCGCCCGACGCTTTCTACGTCATCGTGACGAACCCTTGCGACGTGCTCACGGTTCTCGCGCAAGATGCGACCGGCCTGCCGCCCGAGCGCATCTTCGCCTCGGGCACGGTGCTCGACACATCGCGACTGCGATGGAAGCTCGCCCAGCGCGCCGGCGTCTCGTCATCGAGCGTGCACGCCTACATCGTCGGCGAACACGGCGACACCGAGTTTCCGCTGTGGTCGAACGCGACGATCGGTACGGTTCCGATTCTCGATTGGGAGAGCCCCGGCCACCCACGCATGACGACAGATGAGCTCGATGAGATCGCCATCGATGTGCGCGACGCGGCCTACAAAGTCATTCAGGGTAAGGGCGCCACCAACTACGCGATCGGCCTCTCGAGTGCACGCATCGTCGAGGCGATTCTCGGCGACGAGCACTCCGTCATGCCGGTGTCTACCGTGCTGAGCAACTACCACGGCATCGACGGTGTCGCCCTGTCGGTTCCCTCGATCGTCAGTGCGTCGGGTGCGATCCCGATTCACGAAACGCCCTTCAGTTCCAACGAGTTCGAGCTTCTCGCGCGCTCGGCTGCGACGCTCCGCGAGGCCGCGACGACATTGCGCTAACCGGCCGTGTGCGCGCCAGGGATCGCGCCGATGAGTTCGCGCGTGTAGTCGGTGCGCGGGCTCTCAAAAATAGACGTCGCTGTGCCCTGCTCGAGGAATTCACCGCGGCGCATCACGGCGATCTGATCAGAGACCTGACGGATAACACCGAGGTCGTGCGAGATGAAGAGATAGGTCAGCCCGAAGTCAGCCTGCAGATCAACGAGCAACTGCAGCACCTGCTCCTGCACCGAGACGTCGAGGGCCGACACCGGCTCATCGAGCACCAAGAACTCGGGGCGAAGGGCAATCGCACGGGCGATGGCGACGCGCTGGCGTTGACCACCCGAAAGCTGTGCCGGGGTGCGATCGATGAGGGCGGCATCCAACTGCACTTGCCCCATGAGGTCTCGCACGGCCGCGGCACGTTCGCGTCGCGACGACGTGCCGAAAGCACGGAGCGGCTCGGCGACGATCGCACCGACCTTCATCCGGGGATCCAGCGAACCGAACGGGTTCTGGTAGACGACCTGAATGCGACGTCGGAGCTGGCGCAGCTTCTCACCGCGGAGCGCCGTGATGTCAGCGCCGTCAAACATGATGCGGCCACTGTCGGAGGGAACGATACGCGCGATCATTCGCGCCGTCGTGCTCTTGCCCGACCCTGACTCGCCCACGATCGAGAACGTGCTGCCGCGCGGAATCTCGAACGAGACATCCTTCGCTGCCGCAACCCCACCGCGACCGTAAGTCTTCGACAGCCCATCGACCGACAGCAGGATGCCTTCGCGCACCTGCCGCGCTTCGGCTGTCACCGTCGGTTCTAAGCGTCGACTGTTGAGGCCAGGAGCCGCCGCAACCAGGCGCTGGGTGTACTCGTGTGTCGGCGAGGCAAGTACGTCTTGCGCATTTCCCGCTTCGACGATGCGCCCCTTGTTGACGACGACGATGCGGTCGGCCCGATCGGCCGCGACAGCGAGGTCGTGCGTGACGAGCAGCACCGAAGTGCCGTGCGCAACGCGGAGCGCTTCGATGCGGTCGAGCACGTGCCGCTGCACGGTGGCATCGAGCGCGCTCGTCGGTTCATCGGCGATGACGAGATCGGGCGTGCACGCCCACGCGATTCCGATGAGGACACGCTGGCGAAGACCACCAGAAAGTTCATGCGGATACTGTGTGCTCCGAAGCTCAGCATCGGGAATACCAACCTCGGTGAGAATGTCGATAGCACGGTTCGCTGCCACTCGCTGGGTGAGCCCGAGGTGGCGACGGAGCGTTTCGGCGATCTGTTCCCCCACCCGCATGAGCGGATTGAGGCTGTGTGACGGGTCTTGCGGCACGAAACCGATGCGGCCACCGCGAATGCGGCGCATGGCGCGCTGGCTGAGACTCTGCAGATCGGTGCCATCGAAGCGCACCTGGCCGGCACGCACGCGCGCCTCATCGGGGAGCAACCGCACGAGAGAGTGCGCGATCGTGCTCTTGCCCGACCCCGATTCACCCACGACCGCGAGAACCTCACCGCGGTTGAGCACAAAGTCGACGCCGTGGACGGCGGGCATCGTTCCGGCCGGTGTCGTGTAGTCGATGCGTAGATCGTCAACGACGAGTAGTGGCTGCGAAGTCATCGCTCACCTCCGACGTAGCGGGCGATGCGGTTCACCGAGAGCACGACCGCGAGAATCACAGCGCCGGGAAGGAGGCTCAGCCAAGGAGCGACCGCAATGAAGTCGCGCCCTGAGGATACGAGGGCGCCCCATTCCGGAGCTGGCGGCTGTGCCCCGAAACCGAGAAAGCTCAGGGCGGAAACAGCCAGAATCGCCAGGGCGAGCTCGAGCGCCGCCATCGCGATGATCGGGCGCGCAGCGTTCGGAAGTACGTGCCGCACCAGGATGGTGCCGCCGCGCACGCCGAGCGTCCGCGCCGCTTCGACGTACTCTTCCGACCGCACCCGCAGAACTTGCGCGCGCATGACGCGGGCAAACGAACCCGCGGTACCGAGGCCGACACCCAGGGCGATAGAAATCGGCCCGAACCCAAGGGATGCGACCACGATGAGTGCGAGCAAAATACCGGGAATCGCAATGAGCACATCGACGAAGCGCATCACGACAGCATCAACGATGCCGCGCACGTACCCGGTCACGAGGCCGATGATGGCACCGAGGGTGACACCGGCGACGACCGCGAGGCCGGCCGCCGAGATCGACAGCTGCGCACCGTAGATCACACGCGAGAAAACATCGCGAGCCAAGTAGTCGGTGCCGAAGAGGTGCTCCCAACTGGGCGCCGCCAGACGTTCGGTGCCCACTGAATCGTAGGGATCGTACGGCGCCAGCACCGAGGGCGCGACAATTGCGAGAGCTGTGAGCGCGAGAATAAGAATGGCCAGCAGGATGCCGGGCTTACGCAAGATACTCATCGGCTCACCACCGCCTTGGCCTTTAGCGTTTGACGCGTTCGCGGGTCGATCACTCCGTAGAGTGCATCAACAACCAAAGTGACAACGGCGTACACGATCGCCACCACGATCACGACACCCATCACGACATTGACATCGCGCGCGAGTACGGCATCCACGGTGATGCGGCCGATCCCATCACGTGAAAAGACGGTTTCAACAACGGCGGTCCCGCCTGCGAGATACGCGACCTGTAGACCGATCACGGTGATCGCGGGCAGCATCGCGTTTCGAAGCACGTGCCTAAAGACCACAGTCGACTGCGACAAGCCCTTGGCGTTGGCGGTAAAAACGAAGGGACTCGTGCCGGCGTCGAACACGGCGGCAGAGAACACCTGGAAGAACACGGCAGCGGTGGGAAGCGCGAGAGTGACCCCGGGAAGAACGACGCTTTCAAACCCGCCAGTTCCGGATGCCGGAAACCAGCCGAGGCCGAACGAGAAGACGGTGATCAGCACAAGACCGCTTAAGAACGCGGGAATCGCGATTCCGAGCGGTGGAATCTGTACGAGCACCTGTCGCACCCATGCCGGGCGTGCGATGTATGCCCACACCGTGAAGCCGAGAGCGAGAACAAAACCGAGGATCAAGGCGAAAACGGCAACGGCGGCCGTGTGGGGCAGCGCGCGACCGATGATGTCAGCAACCGGCGCCCCCGTGGAGATAGAGATACCGAGGTCACCACGGAAAAGTCCGAAGAAGCCGTTGAGGTACTGCTGCCAGAGCGGTCCATCGAGACCGTACTGGGCACGCACGGCGTTGAGCACCTCGGGGTCGGTGCTCGTCGCGTCGCCGCCCTTGACGGCGAGAGCTGCGAGCACCGGGTCGCCGGGCAGCGCGTGGATCAAGAGGAATGCAACCGTGTAGGCAGCCCACACGACGAAGACGCCCTGGGCGATCTTCGGGAGAAGGAACCGCAGGACGGTCACCGTTCTCGCTTTCACTCTTACTTTTTCCACGCGCTGCACCGGCTATTTCTTAGTTGGACGTGACCATCGCGTCATAGAGGTTGATGCGCGAGGCCGAGTCGAAGGTGATCCCTTCAACGCCCGAACGCGAGGCGTGCAGCTGCACTGTCTCGAGCGTCGGGATGACGTAGGCGCGGTCAGCAACCATCTGCTGAATTTCGTCGACGATCGTCTGACGCTCATCGGCGTCGGCGGTCTGACCCTGCTCGATGAGCAGCGCTTCGAGCTCGTCGTCGCCCGTGATTCCCCACTGCGATGACGAGGAGTCAGAGAGCAGGACGCGGAGTACATCAGGATCGGTGCGCGTGAGGCCCGCACCGAGCATGTCGTAGTCACCACTCGCGATGGCACCGAAGAAGTCACCGGCGCTCACCATGTTGAGCTGAAGATCGATTCCGACATCCTTCAGCTGAATCTGAGCGGCTTCCAGCACGTCCTGCGCGTAGAACGCTGTGACGGTAACTGTGAGCTTCTCGCCATCTTTTTCGTAGATTCCGTCGCTACCGAGCACCCAGCCGTCGGCTTCGAGGAGCGCCTGGGCGCCCTCGGGGTCGAAGGCGAGAGTGTCGCCGAGGTCGGTGTAGCCCGGGGTCGAAGAGGTCAGCACACTCGTGGGAGCAGAACCGCTCACAGAACCCGCGATCACATTGATCTGGTCACGATCGAGGCCCTTCGAAATGGCCTGACGTACCGACTCATCGCCCATGAGGCCGTGAGTGGTGTTCACGACGAACGAGTTCGGAACACCGGGGTTCGCCTGTGCGTACAGGTTGTACTCGTCGGTTGTGTACCGCGCTTCGTCGACGTAGGGCAGGTCCTGGATGACGTCGTACTCACCGGAGGTGAGGCCGCCGGTGCGAACGCTTGCTTCGGTGATGATCGGGAAGGTGACGGTTTCGAGGTAAGCGTCGCCCTCGTGCTCGCGAAGCTCTGACGCCCAGTCGTAGCCATCACGACGATCGATGACGACCGAGTCGTTGGGCACATAAGAGGTGAGCGTGAATGCGCCGGTCCCGACAATGCTCTGGCAGCGCTCTTCAGCCGTTGCTGCAATGGTGTCTTCAGACAGGATGCCGAGCGACATTGTCGTTGCGCCCTGCTCGAACTGCACGTTCGGCTGTGAGAAGTTGACGGTGAACTCGGTGTCGCTCGTCACATCGGTGCCCGCGTAGTTCTCGAGGTACCCGTTCGCAAGCGACGCGGAGGCTCCGAGCGCCGCGATCGCGTCGAAGTTGTCGGCCACGACCTGCGAGGTAAGAGCGGTTCCGTCAGAGAAGGTCACACCATCTTGCAGAGTGAACGTGTACGACGTGAGGTCGTCTGAGACATCCCAGCTCTCAGCGAGCCAGGGCACGAGCTCGCCGGTTTCAGGATCCTGATCGAGCAGCGAGTCGACGATCTGGCGACCCACGTTCAGTGACGTCGTGAGTGACGTCTGCTGCGGGTCGATGCAGGTCGGGTCTTCTTTGAGGGCGAAGACGATGTTCTGGTCAGCGTCTGCTGCGGGCGTTGCCGTCGTCTCGGTGCCGCCGGAGCAGCCAGCGAGCGCGAGAACGCCGACAAGAGCGCCTGCGGGTAGCGACGCCCAGCGGACGAAGCGGTGATTATTGGTGGTCACGGGGGTGATCTCCTTGTTGTGAATGGTGTGGTGCATCACGCCGGCAGGACACCGGCAACGAGCTCACCGCGTGCCACAACGGCAACGATGTTCTCGCGGTTTAGGTCGCCGATGTTCTCCCACGGACGGCCGCGCACAACGACGAAGTCGGCGCCCTTTCCGGTAGCGAGTCGGCCAACGTGCGCACCCATGCGCACAGCATCTGCGGCATCCGATGTCCCAGCTTTCAGGGCGCGCTCATCGGTCCATCCGAACGCCTGCTTCATGAGGCGCAATTCTTCGAGTTGGTCGCCGAACGCGACGAAAATTCCGTTTGCATCGGTTCCAAGAACGAACCGCACGCCCGCGGCCGCCGCGCCAGTGAAATTCCTGTCACGTTCGATCACGACAGCGCGTGCTTTCTCGGATGCATCATCGCTCACCGTGAAACGTCGATCGGCGATAGCGTCGTTGATCAGAAGCGTCGGGGCGACCGGGATGTTGCGCTCGATGAGCGTCTCCCAGTGGCGTTCTTCGATGCCCGTGCCGTGCTCGATGGAGTCGACCTCGAACTTCAACGCAATGTCGACGCCTTCGGCCGTGTGCGTGTGCGCGGCAACGAGCATTCCCAGGGCGTGCGCTTCATCGAGCGTCGCGGCGATCTCTTGTTCCGTCTGGTTTCGCCAACCGACCTTGTCACCGATCGACAGCACCCCGCCGCTCGTAAAGATCTTGATGCCATCAGCGCCCGATCGCGCCCACTGTCGCACGAGCTTGCGGCACTCATCAGGCGAATCGGCCACTGGGCCGCGATGCGGATAGTGGGGCGGGGTAAACAGGTCGCCATGCCCCGCCGTCATACCAACAGCACCGTGCACGAGAAGGCGGGGCCCGGGAACAAGTCCAGCCTCCAACGCCCGTGCCGCGGCGAGCTGCACTGCAGAACCGGAAAGGTCGCGAAGCGTTGTCACGCCAGCCGCAGCGGCGCGGCGCGCGTGCGCAAGAACGTGAATCGAGCGCTCGGGCTCGGGCGTAATGAGGGGCCACGTCATCCAGTCGACCGATCCGGAACCGGCGTAACCGTCGAAGTGGACGTGCGTGTCTACGAGGCCCGGAATAATGCTGAACTCAGCCTTTTCAACGGCTTCGTCTGCAGCATCAACCGATGTAATGCGGCCATCTTCCCACGCTAGGGCCGCAGTGCCCCGGTGGCTATCCCCATCCCACAGCGCGATGCCCTCGATGCGTCCGTTGGCGTTCGTCATGGGCGTCCCTTCCAGTGAGCGCGGCGTGCGCATAAGAGTGCAAGCCGCCACGATACCGGCCGAGTTTCCGCAAAAGATCAACAAGTGACCAAAATGACCAAATATTTACGTGAATGAAACACACGTTGCAGTAACGCAAAATAGCGTTAGAGAACGAAAGACAGCTATGACGGCGACACATCGCTTGTCGATAAGTCGCGAATTTTGAGGAGCGCATCATCCGGCATCAGCTACTGACCACTGGTCGCAGATTGGCCATCTGCCTCGACCCTGGCGACGACATCATCCCGAGTATCGGCGCTGCGTGCGCGCAACTCGGGATAGCGCAAGGCGTGATCGTAACTTTCAGCGGAGCGTTCCGCTCCGTCGAACTGATCGCTTCGCACACGCCCGCTACCGACCCGGAGGTGCCGCTTCCGGAATCGGTCGTCGTGACATACACCGAAGGCATCGGATCAGGCACGATCACATCCCGCGACGGCGAGTACACCGTGCACCTTCACGTCGTCGCCGGCGAGAAGGATGCCGCGGCCGCAGCGTACGCCGGGCATCTCCTCCGCGGCACTGCCCACTACACGGTCGAGGTCGTCATCGACGAGGTTCTCTCGCCCCGACTCGAGCGCTCACCCCGCACCGGCACCTACGGCATCCCCACCCTCGGATTCGAGTCGCCCAATGATTGAGTACAGCCGCAGTACGTCGACCGATGTCGGCGCGTTTCTCGAAGCCGAAGGCCGCGTCGCGGTGATGCCGTTCGGTGCCCTCGAACAGCACGGACCGCACCTCCCCCTGTCAACGGATACTCTGCAAGCCGAAGCGCTCGCTGCCACGATCGCCGAACGCATTTCAGGTGCGCTCATTCCCGCGATGCCCTATGGCAACACGTGGAGCAACGACGCCCTCCCGGGAACGGTCTCGCTCAGCGCCGACACGGTGACAGCCGTTTGCAGCGATATCGCGCTCTCGCTGGAACGAGCGGGGTTTGACCTTTTGGTTGTGGTCAACGGTGATTTCGGCAATCGGCTACCGCTCCACCGAGCGGCCGAGGCCGCAGCGGCACGCGGCGGAATGCCGGTTCTCGTACTCGACTATCCCGGACTCGCGGAAATCGGCGACGCTGTAAAAGAGACGCCGTGGGCCGCCCCCGGACTCTGTCACGCCGAGGAGATAGAAACATCGCTCGTTCTCGCGATCGCGCCAGAACTCGTGGATCGCGAACGCTATGTCGCCGAGTACCCTCAACTCCCCGCGGACTTCGGACTGCGCCAGATGGCTTTGGCCCCGTTGTCGGACAGCGGCGTGTTCGGCGATCCTCGTCCGGCGAGCGCCGAAAAGGGCAACCGCATCCTCTCGCACGTCGTCGAGGAGTCGTTGCACGTCATTGCAGCCGTCCGTGCATCACTCAGCGCGAAGAAACCGCGGTAATCGTGACGACCCCACTCGCGCTAGCGTGAGAATCTCGTCGCGCTCACTATCGATGGTGAAAGAGAGTCCATGACCACGTATCTGCCGCTACCGAGACCAGACAGTGACCCCGTGCACATGCGCGTGCAACACGGGCTGCTCAGGTTCGTTCGCGAAGCCGCCCACAACCGCACACCGCTCCCGGGAGAGATCGAGCTCACATCGCGACTCGGGTGCACCCGCCAGCAGTTGCGAAACGCGATGGCAGGCCTCGAAGCGCAGGGCGTCGTGCGGCGCCGACAGGGCACCGTCACCACCGTCGATCCCATCGCGCTGCGACTGAGCGTGCGACTCGAAGAACAGTTTGAGCACACCGACCTGCTCAACAGACTCGGGTACCGCGCCGAGGTCGAGGTGCTGGATTCCCACCGAGCCCCGCTTCATCCCGATGTCGCGGCCGTGATGGAACTACCGGCGAACACCGAGGGAATCTCGGTACGTAAAAGATGGCGGGCAGATGGCGCGGTCGCGATGATTGCCGACGACGTCGTGCCACTCGGGGCAGAAGACTTGACGCGGGGCCCCGACGAGTCGATCTTCGCTCTCGCGGCGCGGGTATGGGGGGAGCCGGTCATCTGGGAAGTTTCCACACCCGGAATCACCACACTCGACGAGAACCTCGCGGCGCTCTTCGAGCGCGATATCGGCGCGCCCGTCATGACCTTTGAGATCATCGGCATCGGTACCAGCGGTCGCCGTCTGATGCACAGCTTCGAGTATCACGACCCCGACATCGTGTCGTACTCACTCGTTCGCACAGTCCGCCCGCCGTGGGGCGGTCTGTGATTCAGGAAGCTGTCCAAAAACCCACGTGGGCTACTGCTGCTTCGTCTTCGAGAAGCGGCCCGACGACCTGAATCTCTCGTTGACCGCGAGCGAACACTTCGCGGCAGGGCAACGAGAAGGTCGGGTTTTCCGGGTGGTCACCGGTCAGCTCGAGCAGCCTTCGCTCTGAGAGCGCATACACAACCCGGTCGATTCCTGTCCAGTATGCAGCGCCGGCACACATCGCGCAGGGCTCCGCGCTCGTAAAGAGAGTCGACCCCACCATGCCTTCGGCACCGACCGTGCGCCACGCCCCCGCTACCGCCTGCAGCTCTGCGTGCTGAGTGGGGTCCCCGTGCGGCGGAAGTGAATTATTTTCGGCGGTCGACACGACCTCACCGGCCGCACTCACCACGAGCGAACCAAACGGGTGCACTCCGCGCTCTCGCGCGCGCTCTGCAATGCGGATGCTCTCTCGAAGAAACTCGAGGTCATCGGCGCTCAACTCAGTCGTCATTTCATCTCCTCAGAATCGCCTTCTTGTAGATAAGTTGCGGCGAGTCACATCCAGCGTAAGGCCATATTTGCCGTATTTCAGGTCTTTTATTTCGCTTGTGTTACAGGTTTCGAAAGATGAAGGTGCGACTTGTCAACAAGTGGTTTCATGCGACTAACTTGAGACACCAAGAAGCACCCGCACCACGAAAGGCCCTCATGCCAGAGCGCACACCAAGCGCACCGCGCATCGACGAGTTCGATATCCGCGCCCTCCCGAAAGCCGAAGTGCATATCCACCTCGAGGGCAGCTTCGCCCTCATCGATATCCTGACGCTCGCGAAGGAGTCCGAAAGCGCGCTCCCCGGACCCGCCTCGACGATCTTCGACATCACAACGCATGGCGCCTACGCGGCTCCAGAAGTGACCACGGGCGGCGGCTCAGGAGTCGGCGCGGGCGGGCTCACGGGCTTTCTCGGTTTTCTCGACTGGCAATGCGGCCTCGTCCGCACGGCCGATCAAGCAGCGCGCATCGCCTACTCGTTCGCAGCGCGACAGAGTTCATCGGGCGTTCGATACAGCGACGTCATCGTCAACCCCACCCACTGGAATGCATGGCGGGGCCGCGAACTCGAACTTATCGATGCCTTTGCTGCCGGGTTCGACGAAGCCGAACAAGATGGCCTCTGTGTGACGAATATGGCCTATTCACTGCTGCGCTCTCAGTCGGCAATCGAGGCAGAAGACATCGTGGGTACCCTCGTTGCAGCGCGTCCACGACGAGTGGTTGCGCTCTCGGTCGATGGCGACGAAAAGGTCTCCGGGCGCACCGGCGAGAAGTTCAACACGGCATTCACCGCCGCGGCGAGCGCCGGCTTTCACCGCACTGTGCACGCTGGTGAATCGAGCGGCCCTGAGGGCGTCTGGGATGCAATCGACCTGCTGCACGCGGAGCGCGTCGACCACGGCGTGCGCGCCATCGAGGACCCGGCACTCATCGAAACGCTCATCGATCGCGGGATCACGCTCGGCGTCTGCCCTCGCTCGAACGTCTCGCTCGGCATCTACCCGAACTGGCAGTCCCACCCGCTTCCGCGTCTACTCGAAGCGGGCGTGTCTGTGACGCTGAACACCGATGACCCCGCACCTCTCGGCACAACGCTCGACGCCGACTGGGCAGTGGCCGTCGCTGAATTCGGATTCACTTACGCCGACCTCGCCGGCTTCGCTGAACGCTCCATCGATGCGTCGTTCGCCGACGACGATCTGAAGACGACGCTTCGTTCCGAGCTGCAGGCCACTGTCGCAGGGCGCAGCTGATGAGTCGACGCCTGTTCGGAGCCGCCGGGGTGGGCATTGCGCTTGCCTCGGTGCTTACGGCAGGCGTCGTGGCATGGGCCGCTCCCAACGTTTCGGAGGGAGACACTGTCGACCTGGCTGGCATCGTCGCGAGCTGGCCAGACAGCTACCAGGTCACCGGGACAAAGTCAGAACCGCTCTACACCGAGCGAATCGTTGCGACCCGCGACGGCGACACGTTCGCCGTCCGCATCGAAGTGCTCGGCCAGGGCGATGCGGCCATGGGGACGCAGTTGAGCGCCGTTCGCGCGACCAGCGTCGGCATCGAGTGGATCACAGGCTGCACCAAGTCGGCTGCCCTGTGTGCCGATGACTCCGAGCTGCGGGGGTTTCTCGCGACGGCGACCGTCGTCGAGGGTGCTCGCAACGGCACGCTTCCTGAAACGGGCGTGGTACGGGTTTTGCATGGCACCGATGTTGTCTGCATCGACGACGAGGCGCTCCATCCGAATTCCTCGCCCGCGCTTGTGCCGCTCGACCCGTGCGTTGACATCGAAACCGGAGCGGTACTTGGACACTGGTCCACGGCCAGCGCCGCATTCGTTGGCGCAACCCTTGCGGACGGCTTCACTGTCATCGACTCACCCAACTTTTCACTCCTCTCCGACGTGCACCGCTAATCCCCCCTCACACAAAGGAACCCACGCATGCGAATCCGACCACTCCTCCTCACCGCTACGGTTACCGCAACCGTGTTCGCCCTCGCAGGCTGCTCGAGCACAGCCGACACGTCTGCTGACAGCGCGAGCGCTGACACATCCGACGTCATCACCGTGGGCGCCCTGACCCCCGGCAACACGAACGACGGCGCCTTCAACCAGGCGCTCGCCGATGCCCTCGCTCAGCTCGAAGATGAAGGACTCATCACCTACGAACTTCGCGATCAGATGTCTGATCCGGCAACGTCCGAACCCGTCATCGCAGACTTCGCCAGCCAGGGGTTCGACCTCATCATCGGCCACGGCATCGAGCTCGGAGACGCTGTCTTCTCGGTTGCTGAAGACTTCCCCGACGTGAACTTCACCGCTTCGGGTGGCACCGACATCCTCGATGCGTACACCGACAACGTCGAAACGTGGACGTACGACTCTTCACAGGTCGGTTACCTGTCGGGTTACATCGCCGGGCTCACCGGGGCAACCCAAATCGGACGGGTCGAGAGCATGGAGCTCGACTTCGTCGTCGCCACCGACGAGTTCTTCCAGCAGGGCGTTCTGGCGGCAAATCCAGAGGCATCGCTGCTTCCGGTCGTGTACGCCGGCAGCTTCGACGATGCCGAAGCCGCGGCGTCCGCAACCACCGGGCTTATTGGCCAGGGCGCTGACCTGGTGTACACGACCGGAGACGGAATCGCCGCCGGTGTCGGCTCGGCTGCCTCATCTGCGGGAGTTCTCTCGGTCGGCGTATCGCCAGCCGCGGGCGAGGATGCTCTCGCCACCAACGTCTCAACCGTCGACCTCGACATGTACCCGATCGTGAAAGCCTGGGTCGAAGAAGTGGCCGCAGAGAAGTTCGGCGGCAAGGGCGTGACATCCACGCTCGAAAACAGCGGCATCGTTTACGCGCCGATCAACGACGTTGATGGCACAGTGCCCTCCGACGTCACCCAGAAGGTCGAAGATCTGTTGGCTGGACTCGCAGACGGAAGCGTCACAATCTCCAAATGAGCACTACCCCCTTTATCGAGACGGGCCGCGTGCTGACAGCGCGGTCCGTCTCAAAGAGCTTCGGCGCCGTGCGAGCACTCGACGATGTCGAGATCGTCGTGCGCCCCGGACGCGTACACGCCATCGTCGGCGAAAATGGTGCCGGCAAGTCAACCCTCGCCAAAATTCTTGCGGGGATCGAACAGCCAGATCACGCTGTGATGTCGATCGACTCCGAGCCTTACACCCCCAGTGACCGGGCGACTGCGCGGGCGCTCGGCATCAACATGGTGCCGCAACAGCTCAGCCTCGTCGGCGAGCTCAGCCTCGCCGAGAATCTCTTGCTCGTCGCACCCGAGCGCATCGCACGTCGCGCCCACGCCCGCGCGATGCTCGCCGAAACACTTTCTCTTGCCGGCGTCGACGTGAACATCGACGTTCCCACTTCATCGCTCGGTCAAGCCCACCGCCAGCTCGGTGAAATCGTGGTCGCTCTCGCCGAGGGCGCCCGAACCCTGATCCTCGATGAACCGACGGCGAGCCTCGGCCCCATCGAAGTCGGCGGACTCTTCGCCCACCTTCGCGCGCTGTGCGAGCTGGGCACGGGAATTGTGCTCATCACGCATCGCCTCGACGAGGTCAGTGACGTCGCCGATGACGTCACGGTGCTCTCGCATGGAGTCGATGTTCACAACGGCCCCACACAGGACCTTGATGCGCGACGAATCGCCCAGTTGATGGTCGGCGACCTGCCGGCACCGGCTCAGCGCGCACCTCGTGAGTTAGGTGAAGTCGTACTCGAAGCAGTGGAGGTTACAGCTGCGGCGGCGCGAGACTCCCCCCTCACCGACGTCTCGATTGAGCTACGCGCGGGCGAGATCACGGGAATCGCCGGCGTCGCGGGTAGCGGACAAAACCTTCTCATGGATGTACTGGCGGGCTTTGTTTCTCCAGCGACGGGGCAGGTGCTGCTTGATGGGCGGCCAGCTGGCGCAGTAGACCTGCTGCGGGGGCACGTTGCGTGGATCCCGGAAGAACGCTCGGAGTCGCTAGTACCGAATCTGTCCGCCGGGGAGAATCTCGATGTGTACCGACACACGGCCGGATTTCGAGCACCAACCCCGCCAAGTCGCGCTGAGCAACGGCGACGCCACGAAGCGGCAATGCGCGAATTCGACGTGCGACCCGCCGATGCCACGCTCGCGGCGACGGGACTCTCGGGCGGCAATCAGCAAAAGCTCCTCGTCGCGCGCGAACTTGGCACCGGCCTTCCCGGTTCCGGTACGCCACGGGTCGTCTTGGCGTACGGGCCAACCCAAGGTCTCGATCTGCGCGCGGCTCAAGCTATTCGCGAGCGCCTGATCACGTGCGCCGAACAGGGTGCAGCTGTGCTCGTCGCCTCGCACGACCTCGAAGAGATCCTGGAGGTCGCCGATCGGGTCCTGGTGATGTTCGCCGGAAGAATAGTCACCGACCTTCCCGTGGGCGATGCGACAACTGACCGCCTCGGCTCGGCTATGGCTGGTATTACGACGGAAGAGCAGAACTCATGACCGAAAAGACCGATCTCTACCCGACCACTGCCGAGATGGCAGCTCTTCGCGCCGTCGCAACAGGTCGCGCAGTTCCTGACGTCATCATCCGTGGCGGTCTCGTTCAGTCTCCCGGCACCGAGGAATGGCTCGAGCGCGACATCGTCATCTCCGGCCGCCACATCGCGACACTCACTCCCTGGGGTCACTTCACCGAAGCGACGACATTCATCGATGCCGGCGGCGACTATGTCGTGCCGGGCTTCATCGACACTCATCTTCATATCGAGTACACCAACCTCACGCCCGGCGAGCTTGCGCGAGTGAGTGTTGCACGTGGAACAACGACGGTTCTCACCGACCCCAACGGCGCCGCGAACGTCTGGGGCCCGCGCGGTATGGACTTTCTTCTCGACACGCAGACCCCGCTGCATATCTTTCAACAGGTGTCGCCGACAACCCCCGCATCGACAGCCCTCGAAACCGGCGGCACCGTCATCCCCGAAGAAACAGTGTTGTCTCGTCTTCACGACGACGTCACGGCCACCCTCGGCGAAGGGAATCCCTTCGACTACGGGGATGTCTCCACCAACCGTTTCCGCGAGGCCCTCGTCGCTGGCCGGCGCATCACCGGCCACACTGCCGCGCAGACCGAGGAGTCACTGTGGGGGTACCTGGCAGCCGGCGTCGGGGACGATCACAACTCCGCGACGATCGACGAAGTGCTCGAACGCACCCGGCTCGGCGCGATGGTCACGATCATGGGATCATCGCTCACCGACAACACGATTCCGCTGTTTTCGGATCTCGACCGCGTCGCCCCGGCTCTACGCAGCATGTGTTTCTGCGCTGATGACAAGCACGCCCTCGACCTCTCCGTCGAAGGACACATCGATCACCACGTACGTCAAGCGATCGCCTTCGGCGTCGACCCGCAGCTCGCGTACCGTATGGCGACGACCCACGCGGCGCACTACTACCGCCTCGATCAGGTTCTCGGCATCCTCGCGCCCTCGCGTCTCGCCGACCTCCAGATCATTTCCGACCTCACCGAGGTTCGCCCCGACGTCGTGATGGTGGCCGGGGCGATCGTCGCGCGCGACGGCGAAGCACTCTTCGCCAATAGTGACGCCGTCCCGGACTGGGCACGCGATACGGTGCGGCTACCAGCGCAGCTCGACCGCAAAATCTTCGAGGTCCACGCCGTGGGGGATACCGCTCGCGTGCGCGCGATGGAGATGTACAACGGATATTTCAAACACGCGTTCGAAGCATCGCTCGAGGTTATAGACGGTCTCGTGCAGAGCGACACCGAGACCGACGTCTTGAAGATCGCCATTCTCGATCGCCACCACGCCTCCGGAGAAACCGGCGTCGGGTTCGTGCGTGGTTTCGGCCTCTCTCGGGGTGCGATTGCGATCAGCATGAACTGTCCCAATATGAACATCGCGGTTGTGGGTGCCGACGATGAGTCGATGCTGCTCGCTGTTGCTGAGCTCGAACGCATGCAGGGCGGATTCGTCACTGTCGCCGACGGCGAGGTCCTCGCTTCGGTGCCGCTACCCATCGGCGGAATGATGAGCGATGCTCCGTTCGAAGAGACAGCGGCGGCTCTGAAGGCCGGTCACGCAAAAACGGCCGAACTCGGATGCCGCATCCCTTCGCCGTACATCATCTTGTCGTTCGTGGGGCTCTATGTCGTCCCCGACCTCGGCATCACCGAACGCGGACTCATTGACGCATTCGAGCAGTCGTTCGTCGACCTGCTGATCCCCGGCCAGGTCGACTCGTGCGGTCACGGCGAGGTGCACCCGTCATCATGAAGCTCACTTTCGACGCTCGACGCGTCGCCATCATCGGTGGCGTCGTCGTCGGAATCATCGCGATCGCAGCCCTGCTGATTCTGCTTGCCGGCGCAAGTCCCCTTGACGGGCTCCGCGGCTTGATCGAAGGCGTGTCGAGTTCGCCCTATCGGTTCGGCGAGCTTCTCGTCGGCACAGTACCGATCGCCATCATCGCCCTCACCCTCATTCCCGCTCTTCGCGCGGGTGTGTTCTCGGTGGGCGCCGAGGGGCAGGTCACGATCGGTGCCATCACCGCGACGGCAAGCATCTTCGGCCTGCAGAATCTCTTCGGCGATGCCGTTCCGGCGGCGGTCTATCTCGTCTGCGGCGCGGTCGCTGGCGCCATCGGCGGCGGCGCTTTCGCCCTCCTTCCGGCGTTGCTGGCGGTGCGCTGGAATGTCAATGAGATCCTCTCGACGCTCCTTCTGAACTACGTCGCCACCGGGATCCTGGGCTGGTCTTTGCGCACGTGGCTTGCGAGCGGTGAGAACACAGCGACTCCTCAAAGCGCGCTCTTGCCTGATGCTGCTGCCATTCCGACGCTGATCGAGGGAACCCGCGCGCACTGGGGGCTTGTTCTTGTCGTTGTCGTCGCTGCAGCTCTCATGTGGTGGCAGCGCACGTCGAGCAGTGCACGCCTCACGGTTTTTGCGAGCCGCCCTAAGCTCGCCCGCCGACTCGGAACAACCCGTTCGCGGACGATCTACACCACCATGCTGATTTCAGGTCTCGGTGCGGGGCTCGTCGGCTGGATCCAGGTGTCCGGCATCAACGATCGCCTGATGGGCTCGGTTTCGGGTGGCGTCGGCTTCTCCGGAATTGCTGTCGCCCTGCTTGGTGCTCTGGTGCCGAGCGGCATCGTCATCGCGGCCCTCTTCTTCTCCGCACTCGCGGCCGGCGCATTGGGGATGCAGTCAGCCACCGGTAGCGTGCCAACCTCGATCGCCGAGGTCATCAAGGGCGTCATTCTGCTCGGCGTCGCCTGCATCGCGGCGGTCCAGAAGAGGCCCGCCGCCATTGTTGCCCCGACCGCAGAGCCGACGGCCGCCGACGACGACCCACCCGGAGCGGGGTCGGGCACGAGTGCCGCAGTCGAGGATCACATCGGACTGAGTGAAAGCGAGCCGCGACGATGAGCCTCGAACTCTGGATCTCGATCTTCGCGGGCGCTATCGCGCTCTCGACTCCACTCATCATCGCCGGCGTCGGCGAAGGCTTCGTTGAACGTGCAGGCCGCATCAACCTCGGCATCGAGGGCATGATGATCCTCGGTGCATTCACCGCTGTTGTGGCCGCGAGCGTTGCGGGCCCGTTCGTCGGGCTGCTCGCTGGCACGCTCGCCGGCCTCGTTGCCGCCGTGGTCATGAACACAGCCGTCTACCGGCTGCGCGCCAACGAGATCGTGGTGGGCCTCGCCATCACCATGCTCGGTCTGGGCCTCAGCGCGTACCTTTTTCAGCTCTGGGTACCCAGCGGCGAAACCAACGTGAGCGTCGACACTATCGGCCGCACGCCCCTCGGGCCGCTCGCCGACATCCCGATCCTCGGCCCGGTGTTCTTCAACCAGAGCCCGCTGGTATATGCCGCGATTGCTCTACTCATCGCCGCGTGGGCCGTTATGCGGTTCACGCGCTTTGGACTTCAAATCCGCGCCGTCGGCTCGGACCCCACGTCCGCTGCGCTTCGAGGGGTGCGCACGGCGAAGGTGGGCGCTCGTGCTTTACTCATCGGCGGCGCTCTCGCCGGGCTCGCCGGGGCGACGATCACTGTCGGCTCGATCGGCTCCTTCACCCCGGGAATCACAGCGGGGCGTGGTTATGTTGTTTTGGCGGTCGTCATCATGGGCCGGATGACTCCCCTCGGCATCGCGCTCGGGGCACTGCTGTTCTCGTTCCTGCAGAGCTTTTCGCTGCTTTCGCAGGCGACGACTGTGCAGCTGCCCAGCGAGGTCTATCAAGCACTTCCCTACGTCGTCACTCTCGTTGTCTTGGTCTTCACGTCGCGCGCCCAGCTACGTCGGACCACGGCAAAAGCGCAACTCGCGGCGTAGTCTCACCCGCAAGAAAGGACCCAATGCTCACCCGCCTCTCCCCCGTTCAGGTTCCAGCCCACGAGCAGCACTGGCTCGACACGGTCGCAAGCCTGGCGAAGACCTTCGCCGAGACCGTCGCCACCGACGATGCCGAAGCACGACTGCCGATAGACCACCTGCGTGCGATCTCGGCGTCCGGCCTCGACGCTGCGTTCCTTCCCGTCGAGCACGGTGGCGAAGCGCTTTCGTATGCGACCCTCGGACAGGTGGTCCGCACCCTCGCGGCGGCTCACCCCGCTGTCGCAACAGTCTGGCTCATGCACATCGGGGCAGCCCACGCGCTCGTGAGCATGTCACCGCCCGACGAAGCGAAGTTCTTCGCTTCGGAGCTGCGCGCGGGAAAACGCTTCTCGAATGCCCTGTCGGAGCCCGCCGGCGGAAACTTCTTTCTCAATTCGCAGCAGGATGCCGAAGCCGTCGAAAACGGCTGGGTCTTGGACGGCCGAAAGCTCTTCGTCTCTGGCTCAGAAGCTGCCGACTATCTCTTCCTCAACTCTCGTGTCGATGGCGCCCCAGCGTTCTTCGGTGTGACGGTAGACGACACCATCAGCTTTCCGCCGATCGACGAGACCATCGGAATGCGCGCCACGCGTAGCCGGAGCATGACGCTCTCTCGCACTCCTCTGCTCGCCTCGCGTCTGTGCGCACCGCCCGCCCCTGACTACGCCAACCTCATCACTGTCGGATTTGGCTTCGTCTCGATCGGTATCGCCGAGTCGGCCCTCGATGCGCTCAAGGACTACGCCGCTTCCCGCCGGTCGCCTCAGGGAACCCTCGCCGAGGCGCAGTGGGTGAAATCAGACGTCGGACCGGTGTGGGCTGAGCTCCGTGCTGCGCGCCTGATGGCAGAGCAGGTCTCCTGGCTCGCCGACCAGAAGTCACCCGAGGCGATGCCCGCGGCAACTGAGACCAAAATGCTCGCCAACGAAGTTGCCAAGAAGGCGGCCGCCCTCGCCGTTCGCGTCGGCGGCGGTAGCGGATACCTCGTGCGCTCCCCCATCCAACGCATCTTCCGCGACGCCCAAGCCGGCGCCCTGATGGCGTATTCAGTCCCGTTCAGCGAAGAGCTGGTCGGCGGCTGGGTACTCGACGCTGACTAATCCCCTCGGAGACTCCCATGACTTCTCAGTTACTCACCGCCGACATCGTCGTGACGATGAACGCAACCCGCGACGTGCTAGTCGATGCCGGGATCGTCATCGAGGGCGACACGATCGTGGCGGTGGGGGCGGCATCCGACCTCGCTTTCGCGTACCCCGATGCTGACCGCACCCACCTCGCCGACCGCGTGCTCATGCCAGGGCTCGTGAACGCCCACCACCACTCCGGCATGCTTCGCGGCACCGCCGAGCACCTTCCGGTGTGGGAATGGCTGCGCCTGCACATCGACCCTATGCACCGTGTGCTCGAGCCCGAAGATGCGGAGGCCGCTGCATGGCTCTGCTACGCCGAGGGGCTGCTTTCCGGCACGACGACGGTTGTCGACATGTGGCGCTACATGGATGGTGCTGCTCGCGCGGCGAGCGCGCTCGGCAATCGTCTCGTGACCGTCAACTACGTGGGCGAGCACCCCGACTACAACTACTTCGACACGCTCGACGACAACGAGAAGATGCTGCAGGAGTGGACGGGAGCCGCAGGCGGGCGCATCATGCCCTGGGTGGGGCTGGAGCATCCGTTCTATGCGGATGCCGCCGGTCAGCGCCGGGCAATCGCTCTCGCCAAGGAGTACAACACCGGGCTCTACACCCACTGCAGCGAGTCGGAGCTCGATGTGGAGTTGTTCGATCAGCGCACCGGCAAGCGCCCCATGTTCGCACTCGACGACATCGGATTCTTCGATGTGCCGCGCACGATGATCGCCCACGCGGTGTGGCTCGATGCGCCCGAGATTGCTCTCATGGCCCAGCGCGGTGTGAGCGTCTCGCACAACCCCGTGAGCAACATGAAGCTTGCCAGCGGCTTTGCCCCCGTCGCCGAGCTTTTGGCCGCCGGTGTCGCTGTCGGAATCGGCACCGACGGCGAAAAAGAGAACAACAACCTCGACATGTTCGAAGAGATGAAAGTCGCGTCTCTCATGGGAAAGCTCCGCAAGATGGATGCCGCGGCCATGGATTCCTGGCAGGTGCTCGAAATGGCCACCACCGGTGGCGCACGCGCCATTGGCGAAGGTGACCGGCTTGGGTCTCTCGAAGTCGGGAAGCAAGCCGACATCGTCGCCGTTCGCACCGACACACCTCGTATGACACCACTGCTGCCCGAGGGGCCGTACGCCAACATCCACCACAACCTCGTGCACGCAGTCCGCGGCGGAGACGTGACCCACACGATCGTTGCCGGTCGCACTGTTGTCGCCGACGGTGAGCTCGTGACAGCTGACATGCCGGATCTGATCGCGCGGGTGCGTGAGCGTGTGCCGGGTTTGTTTGCCCGACGGACGGCATACCTCGAGAGCGCCGGTGAACTCGGCGGTTTGATGGGGTGATAGCGGCTGTTGATAGCGGCTGTTATGTCGGTGGTGGCGCGTAGCCTTGAGGGATGGCCACACGTAAGAGCACCGTCGCGCCCTACCGGTGTACCGAATGCGGGTGGACCACGTCCAAATGGGCCGGACGCTGCGGCGAGTGCCAGCAGTGGGGCACCGTCGTCGAGGTATCTCAGCAGTCAGGCATCGTTCGCGGCGTGACCGCCGTCGCGCCGGGTGCAAGCCGGGCCGCGCGCCCCATCACCGAGCTCGACTCACAGGACACTCCTCGCCGAACGACCGGTGTGGCTGAGTTTGATCGCGTGCTCGGTGGCGGCATCGTTCCGGGCGCCGCAATACTTCTTTCCGGTGAACCCGGCGTCGGCAAATCAACGCTTCTGCTTGATGTGGCCGCCAAGAGCGCTCGCTCTGGCCGCCGGGTCCTCTACGCCAGCGGTGAAGAGTCGACGTCTCAGGTGCGTCTGCGCGCTGAACGCACCGGAGGGCTCCACGACGAGCTGTACCTCGCGAGCGAAACCGACCTCGCCACGATCCTCGGCCACATCGACGAAGTCTCCCCCGAGCTCGTCATCGTCGACTCTGTCCAGACGGTTTCGTCGGCGCTGTCTGATGGGGCAGCGGGTCATCCGTCGCAGGTGCGGGAGGTGGCATCCGCTCTCATTCGGGTGGCGAAAGACCGGGGCATTCCTATCGTGCTGGTGGGCCATGTCACGAAAGACGGCTCGATCGCCGGGCCCCGCGTGCTCGAGCACCTCGTCGATGTCGTCTGTCACTTCGAGGGTGACCGCCACACGTCGCTGCGATTCGTGCGTGCGCAGAAAAACCGCTTCGGGCCAACCGATGAGGTCGGCTGCTTCGAAATGAGTGGCGCTGGGATCGTTGAAGTCCCCGACCCCAGCGGGCTCTTCATCAGCCGAGGCGAACCCGTCGCCGGAACCTGCGTCGCCGTCGCAATGGAGGGCCGCCGCGCGCTTCCCGTCGAGGTGCAGGCGCTCACTGTGCACACCACAGCGCCCAACCCCCGGCGCGTGGTGAACGGGGTCGACTCCTCGCGCGTCGCGATGATCTTGGCCGTACTCGAACGCCGCGGCGGCATCAAACTTTCCGACCAAGACGTCTACGTTTCCACGGTCGGCGGAGTGCGCCTCACCGAGCCCGCCGCCGACCTCGCCATTGCGATCGCGATCGCAGGGGCACTCCGCGAGCGCGCCGTGCGGCACGACGTTGCCGCCATCGGCGAGCTCAGCTTGGCGGGCGAAGTGCGCCCGGTGTCGCAAGCATCGCAGCGGCGTGCTGAGGCGGAACGGTTAGGGTTCCGAACTGTTGTGGATGAGGCATCCGTCAACCTGCAGGGTGCTCTGCAGGCCATCGCTGCTCGCGGTATGCCCGCGCCGAAGTCGGCCGCCCGCGACCGCGTCGATGTTCCGGAGTTCTAAGCGCCGAGCGCTTCGATCAGGTCGGCCGGCGTCGCTTGCATCGCGTGGGGGCCGGCGATGTCGAAGAACACCGTCGTGATCTGCTCGCCATGCGTCGCGAGAAATGCGAGAAGCCATTCGGGTGACTGCAGCGCGACCGCCGGCGGAAGAGTTTCGGGCTTGTGTGTCGCGTCACTGAAGAGCAGTAGTGCAATATCGCCGGAGTTTGGGTCGCGATACGTCCAAACTTCGCCCGCGTCACGCGGGTCGTCGCGTGATCCCTGGCGTAGCAGCGGAACTACTGTCGGGCCGTGCCGCAGTGCAAACGCCACGGCGGCCATGTCTTGCGTCTGCAACGCGTCACTCAACGCGGTGTTGCGAAACTCTTGCGACGCAGCCTTGTTCTTTCGCTTCTTTCCCGAGGCCATCCCTCCACCCTACTGAGCCTCGCCCCACCCCGGCCCGCCGCGTGCCATGTTCCGGCCCGCCTCGCGCCCTGCCCGACCCACCTCGCGCCCTGCCCGACCCACCTCCGGCACCCCGTCTCCCTCCCGCCCTGCACGAACGCAGGCAAAATCTCCGCCACGGACCAGTGCAGAGCCAAAAAGTGACCGCACAGCCTGAGTTCGTGCAGGGGTAGAGGTGGCAAGCGGAGAGGGATCGGGCAGCCCATGGGCATGGCGTGCAGCGAATTGGGGCCGCGCGAAAGTTCGCGATACTGTTTCGGCATGCGCCACTTACCCGCTCAAATCCTCGCAATCGGATTCGTCGCCACGCTGGTTGCCGGCTGCACCCCATCCATCGAAGAGCCCGAGCCATCTGCAGCGCAGACCACCGCCGCCGCTATCTCGTCGACGCCAACACCGGCAGACACCGCGACACCCACGAGTGAGCCGTCGGCGAGTTCTCCCGCGACTGTGCTCAGCTGCGACACACTCCTCACGCCAGAGGCGGACGCCGACCTCCGGGCTCAAGGACTGGTTCCGTCTCAAAAAGACGGATTCCATCTCTTCTACGATGGATTCACGCTTCCCGCAGTCGAATGCCCCTGGGGGCCGCCGGATGGCCATGATGAGTATGTGGTGGCGTACTACGGCTGGGCCGAGCTTTCCGCGGGGCAAAAGCAAGAAATTATCGACCTTGCCCGCGACTACGGCTACACGACCCGGGACGTCGAGGGTGGAACCGAGCTCGTACCGGATCCCAACGACGGACCGCCAGCGACCACGGTCTATGTCGTGACCGAGGATTGGTTTGCCATTGCACCGTCGGTCGACGAAGTGAGCAACATAGCTTGGGCTTCTTAACTTCACGAAGCGACGACGAGGCTTCAGCTGTCTTGCGTGAAGCGCTCCAGCGCCTTGGCGATGTTCTCGACGGCTTTCGCCAACTCACGAAACTCGTCATCTTTCGCGAGGTATTTCGCTTGGCGCGCGTGCGCCACGGCTTCGTGCGCCGCCTCCATTGCAGTTTCGTTCATGACTGCCCCCAGTTCGCTTCATCGCGTGGGGAAAGACTAGCGAGCGGGATGCCTCACGTCGATGCCCCGGACGAAACGATGTCAGTTCAGAAAGAACTGGGTCGTGCCATTCGCTGAGATGCCGCCAATCTCCACGGCCAAATGATACGACGCTCCATTCCCGGGAGCTTGTGCGCGATCGGCGCTGTCGCAGGTATCGACGGACGAGCGTGTCCGGTCCCAGCTGAGCGCTTCAGCACTCGAAACGGTTTGCCCAGCGGCAAGCGTCACGATCATGTCGCTCGGCTCTGCCTGGCAATCGGTTGAACGCCACCACGTATCGGAGCCGCTCGTCACAGTGAAGGACTGCGCGCTCGTTCCGACGTTGATCGTGCAGTCGGCATCGCTCGTATTGGTGAGGGTGATCGAAAACTCGGGGTTCTCACC
Source organism: Microbacterium endophyticum (assembly GCF_011047135.1). Classification (NCBI taxonomy): domain Bacteria; kingdom Bacillati; phylum Actinomycetota; class Actinomycetes; order Micrococcales; family Microbacteriaceae; genus Microbacterium; species Microbacterium endophyticum. The sequence goes on from NZ_CP049255.1 coordinate 1,238,476, forward strand.
GGATGCATAAGACTCTTTACTGGTCGCGCCCTCTACAGTGACGTCTCCTGCGTTGCAGGCGGGCGCTCCATCAGCGGCGGCAGCATCGTCGGGGGCTGCCGATTCCTCAGCCGCGGCAGGCGTTTCCGCGTCCGCGGGTGCAGAAGCCGCAGCGTCAGCACTCGCCGATGCCGAAGGGCTCGGGCTCACAACGGGCGTCTCAGTGGCGTTGCTCCGCCAGGGTTGTGCAACGACCGCCCAGATGCCGGCAACGATCGCTGCGACGACAATCAGCGCCAAGAGAAGTGCCACTAGCCGGCGCCGCCGGTACACAGCGGGCGACGGACGCCGCCGCGGGGTCGGGCTACTCATGCTGAAAGGTTAAGCGCTGACTGTGCAACGGCATGCGCGGCGCGCGGCGTCAGAGATGCTTCAGCATGCGCGTGTTGCCGAGCGTGTTCGGCTTCACGTGGGCGAGATCGAGGAATTCAGCGATTCCCTCGTCGGGGCTGCGAAGAAGCTGCGAGTACACATCGGGATCGACGACGTGCTCACCGATGGGCGAAAAACCACGCCGCGTGAAGAAGTCGACTTCGAACGTGAGACAGAACAGACGAGTCAATCCGAGTCGGCGAGCAACAGCTTCAAGCTCCGCAACGATCTCGCGCCCCACCCCGAGGTGCAGCCACTCCTCGGCAACCACAAGGGTTCGCACTTCACCAAGGTCTTCCCACATGACGTGCAGAGCGCCGAACCCAATGAGCCGCCCCTCATCGGACTCCGCGATCAAGAACTGCTGCACCGATTCGTACAGCACGACGAGATCTTTTCCGAGCAGAATTCGTCGCTGCACGTGCGGCTCCAAAAGCGCGTGAATAGCGCGTACGTCTGAAGCTCGTGCCGGGCGGATCGTGAATGTGCTCATTTCTTCAAGCCTATTGCTGTCAGGAACTCCGGCGCCAAACCACGAAGAGCGGATGCCGCGTGGCATCCGCTCTTCGTGTGATAACTCTCGTGGACTATTCGCCCTGAGCGACGATGTCGGGTGTTGCCGTGATTTCGCCGCCGGTTGCAACTCCCACGGCAACCTTGTCGGCGCGAGGTGCGCTGACGAAGGCGAACTTGCCGTCTTCGAAGGTCACCTTGACGTGGTCGCCGGGGTTCAGCTCGCCGTGGAGAATCTGCTCGCTGAGGTTGTCCTCGATCTCGCGCTGCATGGCACGACGAAGCGGACGCGCACCGAGTGTCGGGTCGAACCCAACCTCGATGAGGCGCTCCTTCGCGGGCTGCGAAAGCTCGATGGTCATGTCGCGGTCGAGCAGACGCTCGCTCAGTCGCTTGGTGAAAAGGTCAACGATCTGCACGAGCTCGGTCTTCGACAGCTGCGGGAACACGATGACGTCGTCGACACGGTTGAGGAACTCGGGCTTGAAGTGGCGCTTGAGTTCTTCGTCGACCTTGCCCTTCATCCGCTCGTAGCTGGTCTGGGCGTTGCCCTCGACCTGGAATCCGACGGGTCCACCGGCGATCGCCGACGAACCGAGGTTCGTCGTCATGATGATCACGGTGTTCTTGAAGTCGACGACGCGACCCTGGCCATCGGTCAGGCGACCCTCTTCGAGAATCTGCAACAGCGAGTTGAAGATGTCGGGGTGTGCCTTTTCGATCTCATCGAAAAGTACGACCGAGAAGGGCTTGCGGCGCACCTTTTCGGTGAGCTGTCCGCCCTCTTCGAAGCCGACGAAGCCGGGAGGGGCACCGAACAGACGCGAGACCGTGTGCTTCTCGCCGTACTCGCTCATGTCGAGGGAAATCAGCGCACCCTCGTCGTCGAAGAGGAATTCGGCAAGAGCCTTCGCAAGCTCGGTCTTTCCGACACCGGTGGGGCCAGCGAAGATGAACGATCCCGAGGGACGCTTGGGGTCTTTCAGCCCCGCACGCTGACGGCGAATCGTGCGCGAGAGCGCGGCAATCGCCTGCTCCTGGCCGATAACCCGCTGGTGCAACGCCTTCTCCATGAAGACGAGACGGCTGGTCTCCTCTTCAGTGAGTTTGAACACCGGGATGCCGGTGGCCTGCGCGAGCACTTCAGCAATCAGGCCCTCGTCAACGACTGCGTGGGATGCCACGTCGCCGCTGCGCCACTGCTTCTCGAGGCGAAGGCGCTCAGCAAGAAGCGACTTCTCTTCGTCGCGCAATGACGCGGCCTTTTCGAAGTCCTGCTCTTCGGAAGCAACTTCTTTCTGCTCGCGGACCTTGGCGATTTTCTCGTCGAATTCGCGCAGCTCCGGCGGGCTCGACAGGATCGACAGGCGAAGGCGAGCTCCGGCCTCATCGATCAGGTCGATGGCCTTGTCAGGAAGGAAGCGGTCGCTCACGTAACGGTCGGCGAGGTTCGCTGCCGCAACGATGGCGCCATCAGTGATCTGTACCTTGTGGTGCGCTTCGTAGCGGTCGCGCAGACCCTTCAAGATGTTGATCGCGTGGGGCAAGCTGGGCTCAGCCACCTGGATCGGCTGGAAGCGGCGCTCGAGCGCGGCATCCTTCTCGAAGTGCTTGCGGTACTCGTCGAGCGTCGTCGCACCGATCGTCTGCAGCTCACCGCGGGCAAGCAGCGGCTTGAGGATCGACGCAGCATCTATTGCACCCTCAGCGGCACCGGCACCAACAAGCGTGTGGATCTCGTCGATGAAGACGATGATGTCACCGCGCGTGCGGATCTCTTTCGTGACCTTCTTGAGGCGCTCTTCAAAGTCACCGCGGTAGCGGGACCCGGCAATGAGCGAGCCGAGGTCAAGCGAGTAGACCTGCTTGTCTTTCAGCGTCTCGGGAACATCGCCCTTGACGATCGCCTGGGCGAGGCCCTCAACGACGGCTGTCTTACCGACGCCGGGCTCACCGATCAGCACGGGGTTGTTCTTGGAGCGGCGCGACAGAATCTGCATGACGCGCTCGATCTCTTTCTCGCGCCCGATGACCGGGTCGAGCTTGTTGTCGCGCGCGGCCTGCGTGAGGTTGCGCCCGAACTGGTCGAGCACGGCAGAGCCGCCCTGAGCGGCCTGGCCGCTCTCGCTTGCGGCGCCAGAGACGGCGGCAGGTTCTTTGCCCTGATACCCGCTCAGCAATTGGATGACTTGCTGGCGCACCTTGTTGAGGTCGGCTCCGAGCTTCACGAGAACCTGCGCGGCGACGCCCTCACCCTCACGGATGAGACCAAGCAGGATGTGCTCGGTGCCGATGTAGTTGTGTCCGAGCTGTAGTGCTTCGCGCAGTGACAACTCGAGAACCTTCTTCGCACGCGGCGTAAAGGGGATGTGGCCGGTCGGCTGTTGCTGACCCTGACCGATAATGTCTTGCACTTGCTCGCGCACGGCATCAAGCGAAATCCCGAGCGACTCGAGAGCCTTGGCGGCGACACCTTCGCCCTCGTGGATCAGACCCAGCAGAATGTGCTCGGTGCCGATGTAGTTGTGGTTGAGCATCTTCGCCTCTTCTTGGGCGAGCACCACCACTCGACGGGCACGGTCGGTAAATCTTTCGAACATCGTCACTCCTCGGCATCGGCCGTGCGCCACTTCTGGCGCATTACAACGAGAGTAACGAGAGCATCGCGCCCCTTGGCGATTGTTCGCCGTGGGCGTGACCGGTTTCGCGTGAGAAGTCAGTTGCTTCCGAGAATCGGCACGCGGATGCCGTCGAAGCTGTCGCCTGTGAGAACGACTTCGGCATCACCGGACTTCATTCCGCCAGCGAACGCGCTGGTACCGCGCGGCGCCATGTCCATCGTGCACATCTGATCAGCGGGCGGATCGGCAAAAGTGACTGTGACTTCGAAGGAGCCGGTGATTGCGCTCTTCTCCACCGTCGGTGCACACGTCGATGAGCCCCACGTCAAAATGATGAAATTGTTGTAGGTCGCAACCCACCCGGCGGAGGGCGCGTAATCAGTCTCAGTTCCGGGGCCGGCAAGCCCTGGTACACCGGCCACTTCAGCAGTGCCGAAGAAGTCTGTGCCTCGAACCTCGAGAGTGGCATCTGATGAGGTGTCGACTCCCTCGGGCACGTCGAACAGCGTGACCTGCGAAGCCATGTCTGCTGTGCACGGCTGAGTCTCATCGGCATCCTCAAGGTTCACTTCGAGGATGCCAGCGTCGTTGAGGGCGACATCCGACACTGCCGGTGTGCAGCTCGAGCTTCCCGAAGTCCACATGCCGATCATCCGGCCATCGTCGAGCCATGTGGCGTTGACGTCGACCTGCACTCCGGCATCCCCCGTTGCTTCGGGGTTCGCGCCGATATCTGCGCACCCTGCGACGAGCGCGAGCGTGCCGATGATCAGGGCGGCTCCGAACAGCCGGGTGCGACGCAGTGCCATGAATTTTTCTCCGGGGTGTGGGTCTACTGAAGGGCCGAGGTCAATCGTGCGAGGTTATCGAGCACGGTGGAACGCAGCGGTTGTTTGTTCCACTCTTCCAAAGTGAGTCGTCGGCTCAAGCTGCGGTATTTGTCTTCAACGCGCCGCATATCTGCCACGAATTCGGTGCCACGCACCAGCATCGAGATCTCGAGGTTGAGACCGAACGACCGCATATCCATGTTGCTCGAGCCGATGACGGCGACCTCTTCATCGATCGTGAGGCTCTTCGAATGCAAGATGAAGGGCTTACGGTACATCCAGATCTCGACGCCGGCGCGAAGCAGGGCTTCGTAGTAGCTGCGCTGTGCGTGGTAGACCATCGCCTGGTCGCCCTCTTCTGAGACGAAAAGCTCGACGTGCACACCCCGCTGGCACGCGGCGGTGATGGCGAGCAGCAGTGACTCCTCCGGCACGAAGTAGGGGCTCACCATGATGATCTTGTGGTCGGCCGCATACAGCATCGACAGGAACAGCTTGAGGTTGTTCTGGAATTCGAACCCGGGGCCCGACGGCACAATCTGGCAATCGAGATCGCCCGGCAGGTTCGAGACCTCGAACAGGTTGATCTCATCACTGAGAATCTCATCGGTTTCGCTGTACCAGTCCGAGAGGAACACAGCGTTGATGCTGTTGACAACAGGACCCTCGACCCGCGCCATCAGGTCCACCCAGTGCAGGCCGCGCTTGATGTTCTTTTTGAGGTTGTACGTCGAATCAGTGGCGTTTTGCGACCCCATGAACGCGACATTGCCGTCGATCACGAGGAGCTTCCGGTGGTTTCGAAGGTCGGGGCGCTGGTACTTGCCCTTGAGCGGCTGAACGGGCAACAGCAATCGCCAGTGAGCGCCCATCGTGTCGAGTCGGGCAAGAGTCTGGCGGTAGTAGGGCTTACCGCGGTTCGCCCAGTGATCGAGCAGGACCCGCACGACGACACCGCGCGCCGCAGCTTCTTCGAGCGCCTGGAACAGGTTGTTGGTCGCGACATCCGACTGCAAGATGTAGAACTCGACGTGAACGTAGTTCTCGGCCTGCCGCACAGCATCAGCCATCGTGTCGAGACTCGTCTGGTAGTCAGAGATCAGGGTCGCTTCGTTGTCTCCCGAAAGCGGGAGCGCACCGAGGTTGCTATTGAGGCGCACCAGCGACGTGAACCAGTCCGGGGCATCGGGGCGCAGGGTGCCCAGCTGGAGCCCCGCGCTCGTTGATCGAATGTAGTCGTTGATCGCTTCTTGCTTCAGGCGTCGCTTACGCGGCAGCTTCGGGGTTCCGATCACCAAAAAGAGCAGCACACCCACAAAAGGGATGAAGTAGATCGCCAACAACCACGCCATCGCAGCGGTGGGTCGACGATTTCGCGGCACGATGATGACCGCCAAAATTCGCACAATAATATCTGTGACGAAGATGAGGACGAGCCACCACGCCCCGTCGAACTCGATCTGGATCACACGCTCTCCCCGCTGGTTTCTCTCAGCGTAGCGGGAGGCCGCTCAACTATCGGATGCCGAGGGTCGAGCCGGTGGCAATCCGCGCTTCGCGCGTTCCTCGGCTTCGACCTGCGCGTGGACACGACGTTCGGAACGGTCAGCTCGAATAATCGAGCGAACGACGACCACGAAGATCGCCGATACAACCAGGGTCGGAAGAATCGACCACACCAAGGCTGCCCAGTAACTATCCACGTTCCCACTGTACTTTGCATCCCGCTCTCCCCGGACGCTCCGCTGGGTTTCCCCGTGCACAAGTGCTCACGCGGCGACCCGCAATGAGGGAGCTGAGACGAACGTCGAAGCATGACGACGATCATCCCCGCCCGCTCCGCTGCGGAATTTCTCGCTCTCGTTCCGCGCATGCTCGCTTTCACCCCCACCCGAAGCGTCGTGTTCGTGCCTTTCGACGGCACGCGCAGTTGCGGCGCAATGCGGATCGACTTGCCTTCACCAGCACTCGACGACGACATCGACAGCGTCGCAGCCACCTACCTCGGCATGATCTGCCGTATCTCTGCGGCTGATTCGTTCACGGCAGTGATCTACACCGACGAAGCGATCGATCCAAAGCAAGCGCGCCTGCCCCAGCACAAACTCATCATGGCGATTCTCCAGCGGGCTGACAGTTGCGGCCTCACTGTGCACGACGCACTGTGCGTTGCGGCAGACGCGTGGGGCTCCTACCTCGACGCGCGACGCCCACGCGAAAGGCGCTCACTGGCCGAGATTGCCAGCAGCACTACAACGGTCGCCCCGGCTCCCGCCGCGGGCGATCAGACCACCGGCGCCGCGCTCCCGGAGGTGAGTCAAGCAGAACGTGAACAGGTCGAGCGAGAGTACGTCGAACTCAACGCTGCGGCCGCCACCGTCTGCGGCTTCACGCCACACGCGAGAGAGAGCATCCGCATCAATCCTGCTGCGCTGACAGCGGTCGGCGCGCTCGACGACATTCCGCTCCTATTCGAACAGGCACTCAAGTGGGATGCCGCGCACCTCGCGCCGTTTCAGACGGCAAGCCTGTTGTGGTGCCTCTCGCGCCCTTCGCTTCGCGACATCGGCCTCGCCGGGTGGTGTCTCGGGCTCAGCCGAGGAGACGCCGCTGCCGAAGGTCAGCTTCGCTGGGAGGGCGGAGAGGAGTACCCCGAAGACATCGCACAGTTCGTCTGGGGCGACGGCCCGAAACCCGACAGCGAGAGGCTCGAAAGAGCGCTCGTCCTCACGCGCCGCGTCGCGGCTGCCGCACGAACATCACGACAGCCCGGCCCACTCGCTATCTGCGCCTGGCTATCGTGGGCTCTCGGCCGATCGACCCACGCCGGTATCTACGCGAGCAGGGCGTGCGAGATCGACCCGCACCACGGATTCGCGAAAATCATGATTTCGATGGTCGCGGCGTCCCATCTACCGCAGTGGGCTTTCGCCCACGAGGACTGAGCGCCGTCTTACTTGACGAGCGGAAAGAGGATCGTTTCGCGAATACCGAGACCCGTGATGGCCATGAGTAGACGGTCGATGCCCATGCCCATGCCGCCGGTCGGGGGCATGCCGTGCTCGAGAGCACGCAAGAACTCTTCGTCGATACGCATCGCTTCATCGTCACCGCGCGCGGCAAGCGTTGCCTGCTCGACGAATCGCTCGCGCTGAATGACCGGGTCGACAAGCTCGGAATAGCCGGTGGCGAGCTCAAAGCCGCGCACGTAGAGATCCCATTTTTCGACAACGCCGGGAAGAGTGCGGTGCTCCCGCACGAGCGGGCTCGTGTCGACGGGAAAGTCCATCACGAACGTGGGGCTCACAAGGTTCACCTTGACGAAGTGCTCCCACAACTCTTCCACCCACTTGCCATGCGTGGCGTGAGGGGGTGCTTCGACGCCCGCTTCATCAGCCAGCGCGACGAGCTCTTCCACGGTGGTCTCGGGAGTGATCTTTCGGCCGCTCGCCGTGCTGAGCGAGTCGTACATCGAAATGCGATCCCACTGACCGCCGAGGTCGTAAACGGTTCCGTCGGCCCAGGTGACCGATGTTGATCCCGAAACAGCGATCGCGGCGTTCTGAATCAGCTCTTGAGTGAGGTCGGCGATGCCGTTGTAGTCGCTGTAAGACTGGTATGCCTCGAGCATTGCGAACTCTGGGCTGTGCGTCGAGTCAGCGCCTTCGTTGCGGAAGTTGCGGTTGATCTCGAAGACGCGGTCGATGCCGCCGACGACGGCGCGCTTGAGAAAGAGCTCGGGCGCGATGCGCAAGTACAGTTCGGTGTCGAACGCGTTCGAGTGCGTGACGAACGGTCGAGCCGAAGCGCCACCGTGCTGCACCTGCAACATCGGGGTCTCGACTTCGAGAAAATCGTGCTCAATAAACGTCTGACGAAGGCTCCGATTGACCTTGGCTCGGGCAACCACGGTCTCGCGTGCCTGCTCGCGCACGATGAGGTCGAGGTAGCGACTGCGGACCCGGCTCTCTTCACTCAACTCGCTGTAGATGTTGGGAAGCGGCAAGATCGCCTTCGAGGCGATCTGCCAGTTGGCGACCATGACAGAAAGTTCGCCACGTCGACTTGAGATGACTTCACCGTGCACGAACACGTGATCGCCGAGATCGACGATTTCTTTCCACGCCTGCAGCGACTCTTCGCCCACGCTCGCGAGCGAAACCATCGCCTGAATACGGCTGCCATCGCCCGCTTGCAGCGTTGCGAAGCAAAGCTTGCCGGTGTTGCGACTGAACACGATGCGTCCTGCGACACCGACCTGCTCGCCGGTTTCGGCACCGGCTTCGAGCCCATCGAAACGCTCGCGCACCGCAGCGATCGTGGTCGTGACCGCAACGGCCACCGGATAAGCGCCGCCTGCGGCATCCGTTCGTTCGGCGATCAAACGCTCGCGCTTGGCCAGCCGCACCGCTTTCTGCTCGAAGATGTCTTCTTCGAGCGTTTCGGCGGCGGCGTTCACGGGTGTATTCGTCATGTACGGGGGCTCCTCAGAAAATCCTCCCCAGTCTACCGAGCAGGCTGACCGCGGCAGGCTAGAGCAAAGGCGACGCTTCGGTGAGCGCGTGATCGACGGTCGAACGCACGAGCGCCGAGAGGTACCCGCCCGGGTTGTCGAATCCGAGATCAGTCAGGATGCCGGTGGACTGCTGCACGATCGAACGCGAAAAGGCCGTCGCGGTCGTGATCGCCTCGGCGTAGGCCGGGCGGTCTTGTTCTGCAACAACCACGGGCTCGCACCCGAGTTCGACGGCGAGCGCCTGCGCGATCGGCAACACTGCGGGCGGTGCGGTTACCGCCGCATACGAGGCCGACAGCTGCCGAAGGTCGATGCTGCTCGTGCCGGTGAAGGTGATTGCGGGGTGCACGGCGAGCGGGATGGCGCCCGCAGCCGCCGCGGGACGCAATACCTCGATGCCATATGCCGGATCGACGTGCAGAATGAGCTGGCCGATTTGCCACGCACCGACCTCGGCGAGGCCCGCCACGAGACCGGCAATTTCATCGTGCGGAACAGCGATGACGACGAGCTGACTGCGGCGTGCGACCTCTTGCGCGTCGAGCACCGGAACGCCCGGCAGTATCGCCTCGACGCGGTCGGTGTTCGACCCGGCAGTCACACCGGTGAGCGCGTGACCGGCTCCGGCCAGGGCTGCGCCGATCACCGGCCCAACCTTTCCGGCGCCGATAATGCCGACACCGAGTCGACCATCACGATTCACGAAGACTCCTGTTCTGCCGCCCAGCGGTGCGACCTGTCCGACGAGCGTGCCGCGATCGCCTGGGCTTCGGTCGCGGCGAAGAGTTCGAGTGCATCGTCTCGCCCGACGACTCGAAGTGCACCAGAGACCGGGCCCTCGATCGTGTGAACCTGCACATTAGCCACGGCCAACGCGCGCGCGAGTGGCCCCTGCGTGAGCGCGATGCTCTGCATCCGGGCCAGCGGAAAAATGTTGAGACGGCGCCACACGAAACCGTGCCGAAAAAACAGCGTCTGCGCCCGCAATACGAAACCGTTGCGACGCCACGACAGCAGACGAAGCAACCTCGCGCGGCGCGGAGTGGTCGTAAACGGATCTGCATCGTCGGATGACGAGCCCGACAGTCCGTGCACAAACACGGCAGCGCGTTGCTCGTCATCAAGGTTCGGGAGCAGCAAGCCCAACACGCGCTCGACATCAGCGACTGTTCCGACCGGAAGCACGTCGGCGACATCCTGGCCGTTTTGCCGGCTTGCCCCGCCCGAGAGCCGATTTACCCGCACGCTCCACCATCCGACGCCTCGCCACATCAGCGGCTGGCGCACCTCGACGGCGTGCACGCGACCGGGCGGCAGTATCTCGGTGACCGTCGTGAAGAGACCGAACGTCACGCGCACACCATCGGGCGTGGGCGCAATCGCGTATCGCAGCGAACGCGTGATCGACCGCACCCAGAATGCGCCGAAACCGAGCACGGCGGGTACGAAGCCGATGAGCACCCAGGGGCTCCCCATGCTCGCGGCGATCGAGAACCCGACGATCAGCACAATCAACCAGATCGTCGCGGTGCTGAGCAGATGGGATGCCACGAGCCGCCCCGCGGGAATATGCACGACCGACTCGGGCTCAGCGACGGGCGCCTCGGCACCATCAATGACGCCGGTGACGCCCTCGCTGAAAGCATCGACCGCGTCTGAGAGTCGTGGACCGCGAGGCGGCGCCATCCCCGCGGCGGCGAGCCGCTGGCCCGATGCGAGATACAGGATGTCGGAGCGAACCGCTTCGGCGGCTCGCGTCGCCAGGTATTCAAGCTTGACGTTGGCGTCGAGCCCGGCCCCGATTACCTCGAGTTTTGACAGCCCTACGAGTCGCGCCACGAGCGGGCGCGTGAGGTTGACGCCCTGAACGCGGTCGAGTGGTGCACGTCGATGCGTGCGAAAAACCACGCCGCTTCGCACTTCGACGTCATCGGTAATGCGAAAGGAGTGCGCACGCCATGACAGCCAAAAAAGCAGTACCAAAATGAGGGCAACCCCGAGAACACCGAGAAGCGCGATGGGCACGAGCTCGTGGGTCAAGACGTAGTCGACCGGGTCGTCGGGTGCGCGTACTCCGGTTGCGCCGGGTACGAGCCAGGGCAAGAACCACTCGATCAGGCGTTCCCGCAGGTTCGCCACGATGATGCCGATGATGGCGAGCAAGAAGACACCGCCGCGCAGCAGCGGGCTGAGCGGGTGCATGCGGTGCCACTGCCCGTCGCTGAACTCAGATGCAGTGCGGGCGGGTGCGCTCATAGCCCCGTCCGGCGTGATTCTGCAACCGCGATGAGGGTGTCGCGGAGTTCGTTGGCCGCACCCTGCGTGAGGCCCGGCAGCACAACACCGGTGGTCGCCGCAGCGGTGACGAGCTTCAACTGGGCGATTCCGAAGACCCGGTCGAGAGGGCCATGAGTGATGTCGACGAGCTGCATGCGCCCGTAGGGCACTGCGACGACGCGCTGCCACAGAATGCCGCGGCGCATGATGAGGTCATCGTCTCGCAGCTGGTAGCCGAACGCGCGCACCTGGCGCGGCGTGATGGCGAGAGTCCACGCGAGGATCAGGAGCGCGATCCCCGCCGGAATCCACACCCAGGGCGTGCGCGAAAGCGTCGAGATCACAACAGCCGCAATGGGGATGACAATCAAAATCGCCGCTGTGGATATGAGTCGCACCCATAGGTAGGCACGCGCCAACTGGTGCCATTTGCCGTCGCCGATCGGAAGTCGACCTGCGGAGCGCGGCTCCTGGATCAAGTGATAGGTGCCGATGTCCAGAACCGAGCCGCTACCGGTGGGCTGGCTGGGCGGCGGCGCCAGCTCAGTTGCTGGCTGAGATGGTGGTGGGGGGTTCGTCGGGTCCGTCGGCGTTGTCATCGTCGTCCTTCCGAATGGTGCACATGTGCTCTGCCACGAGGCTTGCGGCAATGAGCACGACGCCGCACACGATCGTGGCGATAGTCGTCGCCATCGAGCCTAGCGACGGCTGCACCGGACGGGTTGCGATGAAGAGCACTAATCCCAGGGCGATTCCCGTCATCGCCGCACCGACGATGCTCGACGCTTTCGCCAAGATTGCGATCCGAAGCGCGCGAAAGGGGTTGATGGGTGTGGCCAACGCACTGCGTGTGGCACGCCGAATCGGGATCGCTAAGACGACAACGACGGCTCCGAGCAACACCAACAGGATGGGTAGCGTCACGTGAGGTGTGAACGTGGGGCGTCCGCCCGCCGTCAACATTTGATCGATGAGAAAGCCGACGCCGGTACCGAGTACCGCCGCGACGATCAACACTCCGGGGTTCGTGCGTCTCACGCGTCACCTCTCAGGTGTGCCAGAAGTTCGTCGACCCGGCCCGATCCGGCAAGCTCGGCGTCAGGGTCGACTTCGAGCCACGGAGCAAGAACGAACTCGCGCTCGGCCGCGCGCGGGTGCGGCAATGTGAGCGTGGAGTCGTCGCTCGTCACTCCGGGATAAGAAACGAGATCGAGGTCGAGAGTGCGGTCGCCCCAGCGTTCCCGACGCTCGCGACCATGCCGCTCTTCGATTGCGTGCAGGTACGTGAGCAGCACGGTTGGGGCGAGCCGGGTTGTCACGAGTGCGACGGCGTTCAGATAGGCGGGCGCATCTGCATCGGGGCCGGCCACCCGTACTGCGACGGATTCGATGGGTGTCGACACCACGACCTTGGTCACCAGCGGGAGCGCCCGAAGGGCCCGCACCGCTGACTCGAGGGTTTCGGCACGGTCTCCGAGGTTGGCGCCAAGCGCGACGACAGCGGCAACCGGCTCTCGCAATTGTGGCGCGGGCGCACCGTCGATTCCCTGCGCGAGTCGCCGATTCATCGCTTAGTCCGGTCGCGCGCGATCGTGAGTGTCACGTCGGTGAACGGCACGGTGATCGGCGCCGAGGGCTTGTGCACCGTGACCCGCACGTGCTGCACCGTGGCGCGCTGCAGAACAACATCCGCAATTCGGGCGGCAAGCGTCTCGATGAGGTCGACGGGGGCACCGGTGATGACGGCAACGACATCGTCGGCAACCTCGCCGTAGTGGACGGTGTCGGTGACATCATCGGATGCCGCGGCCCGCCGAGTGTCGAGGGCAAGAGTGACATCGACGATGAACTCTTGACCATCACGACGTTCGTCGGGGTAGACACCGTGGAACCCGAATCCGCGAAGCCCCGTCAGGGTGATCTCATCGAGTTCGTTCATACCTGTTCCCTCCATGCGCGCTCGACGAAAAGCGCGTCGCGCGTCGCTTCGACGTCGTGCACCCGCACCGCCCAGGCGCCGCTTTGCGCGGCAAGCACGCTTGTGACGGCAGTCGCAAGATCGCGGCGCTCCTCAGACGCATCGTCGCCGAGTGCGTCTGCAAGCAAGCGTTTGCGACTCGTGCCGACCAGTAGTCGCGGCCCGAGAGCGACGAGGTGCGGCAGCGCGTGCAAGACCGTCCAGTTCTGCGCGCCACGCTTGCCGAACCCGATGCCCGGGTCGAGCACAACGCGAGAAAGCGGGATGCCAGCGGCCTCTGCCGCTGCCATACGCCCGCGCAGTTCGGCGGCAACGTCACGCACCAGATCGTCGTATTCGGCGTGGGCGTACATGTCGGCCGACGGTCCGCGCCAGTGCTGCAAGATGATGTCGGCGTCGGTGTCAGCAACGCTGGTGAGCATGTCTTGGTCGCTGAGTCCTCCGCTGACGTCGTTCACGATTCGTGCACCGGCCGCGACCGCAGCCCGTGCGGTCGCGGAGTTCATCGTGTCGATGCTGACGGTTGCGCCGTCGGCAGCAAGCGCTTCGATGACGGGAATCACGCGCTCCCTCTCTATCACCGGGTCGACGCGGGTTGCACCGGGACGGGTCGACTCGCCGCCGATATCGAGAATGTCGGCACCCTCGGCGAGGAGACGCCGACCGTGAGCGACAGCAGCATCTCTCGCGACAAAACGACCACCGTCGCTGAATGAATCGGGCGTCACGTTGACGATCCCCATGATGAGGCAACTCATCGTGCACTCGCGGCATCGTTGACGGAGCCGCGAACGGCGAGGGCAATGAGTTCAGCGCGAGCGGCGGGGTCGGCCAGCTCGCCGCGCGCCGCGATCGTCACTGTCGATGCATCGGGTTGGGTACCCCCGCGCATCGTCACGCACTCGTGTGAGGCTTCGATCACGACCAGAACACCCTTGGCGTCGAGGGACGCATCGATGGTGTCGGCGATCTGCTCGCCGAGGCGCTCTTGCACCTGCGGTCGAGCGGCGAGAACATCGACGACGCGCGGGAGTGCACCGAGCCCGACGACCTGCTCACCGGGGATGTATGCAACGTGCGCGACTCCCGCGAACGGCAGCAGGTGGTGCTCGCACATTGAACGAAAGCGAATGTCGCGGAGCATCACGGCACCAGAGGGAAGCGTTTCTGGTGCCGGGCCCCGCGATACCGAGATCGTCCGCGCCAATGGAGCCGCGGCATCCTCACCGACACCGGCGAAGAACTCAGCATAAGAATCAGCTACCCGCTGCGGTGTTGCCCGCAACCCTGGGCGGTCGGGGTCTTCCCCGATCGCCTCGAGCAACTCATGGACGAGAGCTGCGACCCGTTCTCGATCGACCGCCACAGGCCGAGCCTACGCGGTTGCAGGCCGCGCTTGCCCAGAGGAAGGCTGGCGCGCAGTGGCCGTTTCGGTCTCCGTAGCGTCGGCTTCGGTCTGGGCAGCAACTCCTGCAGGCTCGGCGCGACGCGGAACCTTGACGGGGGGCAACTGCGATACCGGGCGCTCTTCGCTCGAGAGCCACTGCGGACGCGGAGGCAGGCGCTTGACATCGGCGAAGATCGTGGCGAGCTCGATGTGGTCGAGAGTCTCTTTCTCGAGAAGCTCGAGCGCCAGTTTGTCGAGCACATCGCGGTTGTCGTTGATGACCTGGTACGCCTCGTTGTGAGCCTGCTCGATGAGCTGTCGAACCTGCTCGTCGATGCGCTCAGCCACGCGCTCGCTGAAGTCGCGGCCATGACCCATGTCGCGTCCCATGAAGACCTCGCCAGATGATGAGCCGAGCTTGACCGGGCCAACACCCGTGGTCATGCCGTATTCCGTCACCATCTTGCGCGCGATATCGGTGGCCTTCTCGATGTCGTTTGAGGCACCCGTCGTCGGGTCGTGGAAGACGATCTCTTCTGCAACGCGCCCGCCCATGGCGTACGTGAGCTGGTCTTGCAGCTCATTGCGGGTGATCGAATACTTGTCGTCGAGCGGCAGCACCATCGTGTAACCGAGCGCCTTGCCACGCGGCAGAATCGTGATCTTCGTGACCGGGTCGGTGTGGTTCATCGCGGCTGCGGCGAGCGCGTGCCCACCCTCGTGGTACGCGGTGATGAGCTTCTCTTTGTCTTTCATGACGCGAGTGCGACGCTGCGGACCGGCAATGACACGATCGATGGCCTCGTCGAGAGCACGGTTGTCGATGAGCTGCGCGTTCGAGCGGGCAGTCAACAGCGCTGCCTCGTTCAGCACGTTGGCGAGGTCGGCTCCGGTGAAGCCCGGAGTCTTTCGTGCCACGACTTCGAGGTCAACACCGTCAGCGAGAGGCTTGCCACGGCCGTGCACTTCGAGAATCTTCTTACGGCCCTTGAGGTCGGGAGCGTCGACACCGATCTGGCGGTCGAAACGTCCTGGACGAAGCAGAGCCGGGTCGAGGATGTCGGGGCGGTTCGTTGCCGCAATCACGATGACGTTGACCTTGGGGTCGAAGCCATCCATCTCGACCAGCATCTGGTTGAGCGTCTGCTCGCGTTCGTCGTGTCCGCCGCCCATCCCAGCGCCACGGTGACGACCGACAGCGTCGATCTCATCGATGAAGATGATGGCGGGCGAGGATTCCTTGGCTTGGTTGAACAGGTCGCGAACGCGGGATGCACCCACGCCGACGAACATCTCGACGAAGTCAGAACCCGAGATCGAGTAGAACGGCACGCCAGCTTCACCGGCAACGGCACGCGCAAGCAGCGTCTTTCCGGTTCCGGGAGGGCCGTAGAGCAGCACACCCTTCGGGATTCGTGCGCCGACCGCCTGGAACTTGGTGGGGTCTTTCAAGAAGTCTTTGATCTCTTCCATCTCTTCGATAGCTTCGTCAGAACCGGCAACATCGGCGAAGGTCACCGTCGGCGACTCTTTCGACACGAGCTTTGCCTTGGACTTTCCGAACTGCATGATCTTGCTGCCGCCGCCCTGGGCTCCGGAGAGCAGGAACCAGAAGAGAAGACCGAGAAGCAGGATCGGGATCAGCAGCGACAAGAATCCGTCGAACCACGAGGACTGCGGCACAACATCGTTGTAGCCGTCAGCAGGGGCGGCGGAGTCGATCGCTGTGATGACATCGCCCGCGCGAGCCTCGACGTAGTAGAACTGCACGTCGGTCGAGCCCTCATACGCCTTCGAGAGGGTCATGTCGACGCGTTGTTCGCCATCGGTGTTCGTGACCTCGGTCACAGTGTCACCGCTGAGAAGCGTGAGGCCCTGTTCGGTCGTGATCTGCTTCGCCCCGCCGAGGCTCGAAATGAGCGAGAACCCGACGATGAGCAATATCCCGATCAGCAGCACATAGATGAGCGGGTTGCGTGTGAGCTTCTTGAAATTCATGCTGCGGGGGCGCGCCCCAGCCCTTTCGTCGACGATCCGCTACGGCGGAGAGTGGATTTAGGGTATCGCGGCCTCGCTATGTGAGGTCTGTGCATTCGCCCACGGCGTACTAGCGCAGCATCCGAATCAGCTGTAGACGTGAGGTGCGAGCACCGCAACGTCGCGCAAATTGCGGTAGCGCTCGGCATAATCCAGGCCGTAACCCACGACGAATTCGTTCGGGATGTCGAAGCCGACGTAGCGGCAGTTGACTTCAACTTTTGCGGCCTCTGGCTTACGGAAGAGCGCGAAGACCTCAACGGATGCCGCGCCGCGAGCGGCGAAATTCTCAAGGAGCCAGCTGAGCGTGAGTCCCGAGTCGATGATGTCCTCGACGATCAGCACGTGCTTGTCGTGGATATCGGTGTCGAGGTCTTTTCGAATCTGTACGACACCGCTTGAACGGGTGCCTGCACCGTACGACGAGACCGCCATCCAGTCCATCGGAACCAGCATCGGCAGGGCGCGCGAGAAGTCCGCCATCACCATGACGGCGCCCTTCAGCACGCCAACGAGCACAAGACTGTCGGGCTCGTAATCGTCTGCGACCTGAGCTGCGATCTCGTTGAGCTTCGCGAGGATCTCCTCCTCGGTCGCTAGAACTGTCGTGAGGTCATTCGCAATGTCAGCCGCGCGCATGGATCGAGTCTACGTGGCTCACTTCTTGCCCTTGCGGCGGCGGGGCGCCACAGCATCCCATGCGGCCCTCCACAGGCGCGACGATTCTTGCGCGGCGACAGAACCTGGAGCCACGACACCCAGTGGCGAACGTTCGGATCCCATGCGTTCGACAACGACGGTCGCTGGAATCACGATGTCGGACATGTCGGGCTCGTTGGCGGGAAAGTCCACAATCGCGTTGCGGTGCGCTGTCTTTCGTCGGTCTGCCATCGACAAGAAGCCGAGGATCTTGGGCGGCTTCGGCTCGGCGGAAACGACATCGCGAACCTGCTGGAGCGACCGAGCCGACAACGGCGAGGGAACAACCGGCAGCACAACGAGATCAGACGCCCGAATCACTGCCTGCGCAAGCAGCGACGATCCCGGCGGGCAGTCGAGAATCACCACGTCGTAGTCGTTCGCGAGCGGTCCGAGCACCTTCTCAATCCTGCGCGTCGAGTGCTTTGCCGCATCGAGGGCCACCTCGAGATCGCGGTACGAGTCGTCACCGGGGAGTACATCAAGTCGCTCGAACGCCGTCTTTCGCACGGCACGCGCTGTTTTCGGCTTGCCCTTACCGCCCACGAGCGATTCAGCTCCACCCTTGAGCTTCGGCTTGACCGCCAGCAGGTACGTCGCCGCGGCTTGCGGATCGAGGTCCCAGAGCAAGACACGGTGGTCTTTTGCTGCTTCCCACGCGAGATTCACGGCGGTCGTCGATTTTCCGACCCCACCCTTGACGCTATAGACCCCGATAACCTTCACGCGCGCCACGCTATCTGCGGAACGCTCAGATGTCAGCGGGATGCCGAAAATTCAATGCGGTTACCCACCCGCGCTGCCCGGCAACCCGGCAGATCAAGCGGCCCCTGTCCCGCCCAATCGGTGACGAGGCGCGCCACCTCGAGCGTCTGCGCACGCGTGAGGCTTTCGCCGAACTCACTGGCGACGACGTGGCGGATGATGCGGTGCCGAAGCGCGGCGGGGTTGGCGGCAAGCGCTGCGATCGAGACGGCGATACCTGCCTCAGCGGGCTCGACGATGTCTTCGATCGTCTCGTCGATCATCTCGGCAAACGCTTCGGCGTCTTCTCGCAGTTGGTCAGCCGTCCGCGCGAGGGCTTCGGCGATACCCGGGCCGAGTTCACTCTCGAGCTGAGGAAGCACGCGCTGTCGCACCCGAACGCGGGCGAAACGCGAATCCTCGTTATGCGGGTCGTGCCACGGCTCGAGAGACGCGGCAGCACACGCGGCTGCCGTCTCGGCACGGCGCACGCCGAGAAGGGGGCGCAGCCACGTGACGTCGGTCTTCTCATCGGCGCGCGCGGCCGGCATTCCCGAAAGACTTGTCGCCCCGGCCCCTCGTGCGAGCCCGAGCAGCACCGTCTCGGCCTGATCGTCGAGAGTGTGCGCGATGAGAACGGCCGTAGCGCCCTCTTCTTCTGCCACCTCACGCAACGCGGTATAGCGAGCGGTGCGTGCTGCGGCCTCCGGCCCGCCCGGAGCCTCCACCGTGACGCGCACAATGCGGGAGCGAAGCCCGAGGCCGCCCGCGGCTGCCGCAGCTGTCGTGGCCACGGCATCCGATCCGTGCTGAAGCGCGTGGTCTACCGTGACTGTGATCGCGGTCACTTCGAGGCGCGGAGCTTCGAACGCGACGGCAGCGGTGAGCGCAAGCGAATCCGTGCCACCCGAGAGGGCCACGAGAACCGTATTGCCGCGCTGCGGCTCGAGCGCGGCTCTCACCGCGCGGCGAATGTGAGCTGTTGCGGGGTCGAGAGAGGGACGCAAATCGGGCACGGTCCCACGGTAGCCCGCACAGTAGGGTGGATGACGGCATCCCCACGTCTTTTGAAGGAGTACGAGCATGGGCGCATACAACGCCGTCATTGAGATCCCGCGCGGCAGCCGCGTGAAGTACGAAGTCGACCACGGAACCGGGCGAGTGTTTCTCGACCGCATTCTGTACACCGCCTTCGGATACCCCACCAACTACGGTTTCTTCGAGAACACTCTCGGCGAAGACGGCGACCCGCTCGACGTGCTCGTGCTTCTCGACTACGACCTGTACCCCGGCGTCTCGGCGAGCATCCGCCCCGTCGGTGTTCTGAAGATGAGCGACGAAGCCGGCGGTGACGACAAGGTCGTTGCAGTTCTCGCAAAGGATCCGCGCTGGGCTCACGTGCAGGATGTGAACGACATCCCCGAGTTCATGCAGAAAGAGATTTCGCACTTCTTCGAGCACTACAAAGACCTCGAGCCCGGCAAGTGGGTCAAGGTCGACGAGTGGGCGAACGCGGCTGAGGCTGAGCGTCTCGTCGGCGAAGCGTTCGCGCGTTTCGAAGAGCACGAAGGCCAGACGAAGAGCCAGGGCGAGGGCGAATCACCCCGCACTGTGTGACGCAGATTCAAAAAGAACGACGGATGCCTGAGCTGAGGCATCCGTCGTTCTTTTCGTTTGAGGTTCGTTAGATGTTGACGCCTCGCGCCGACATGAAGCCGTAGGGGTTCACCGCGGCGCCGTTGACGTACGTTTCGAAGTGCACGTGGCATCCGAAAGAGTTTCCGGTGTTGCCGACACTCGCGATCGTCTGCCCAGCCGAAACCTGCTGGCCATAGCCGACGAAGATTCCGCCTTCGCGAATGTGGCCGTAGCCTGTGCCCGTGCCGTTGCCGTGGTCGATCTTGACGTAGTAGCCGTAACCGCCGTTGTAACCCGCGTAGACAACGGTTCCTGCTGAGGCCGCGTAAATCGGTGCGGAGCACCCGGGGGCGAAGTCGACACCGTAGTGGAAACCGCTTGAGCAATACCCCGAACCACACTGCACGGTGCGAGGGCCGTAGCCCGAGCTGATGTAACCGTCGGAAGGTCGACGCCAGGCGCCGCCACTGCTGCTTCCGCCGCCGCTTGAGGAGCCGCCGCTTGAGGAGCCGCCGCTTGAAGAGCCGCCGCCACCGCCGCCGGAGTTCTGCTGAGCCGCTGCTGCCGCCGCTGCTGCCGCTGCCGCCTCTGCGGCAGCTTTCGCCGCAGCCTCTGCTTCGCGCCGCTTGCGCTCTTCTTCGGCCTTGCGAACGCGCTCGCCTTCTTCGTAGGAAGCGACAGTGCTCGCGGTGTTGTCTTTCAACGCAGCGAGCTGAGCTTGAAGCGTTCCGAGGTTTTCTTGCTGGGCCGCGAGAGCAGCCGCAGCCGCATCGGCCGCGTTCTGAGCCTCGACCATGGCCGCTTCAGCAGCTTTTTGCAGTTCATCGCGAGCGGCGCGTGCTTCTTCTGCCTGGTCGCTAAGACCCTGGGCTGCGTCGCGCGCCGTTGTCGCGTCGGAGTACACGGCTTGGTTGCGCTCGAGGAGCTTGTCCATCGTGCCGAGACGCGAGAGCAGATCGTCGGCGCTCGCCGCTGAGCCGGCAAAGAAAAGTTCAAGGGCGGTGTCGTCGCCACCGCTGCGATAGAGCTGAGCGGCTACGCGCCCGGCTTTGTTCGCGGCATCGAGAGCTGCGGCGGCCTGCTCGTCGGCCTGCGACTGCAGATCGTCAGCGCGCTTTGCGGCATCGAAGAATTCTTGCTGAGCCTGGAAGAACGCATCGGATGCCGCCTGCGCTTCGGCTTCGGTGCGTTCGACGTCGGCATTGAGCTGCTGAATGAGGCTCTGGATGCGGGAGACCTGCGCGGCTTTTGCCGACTCGCTGGCTTTAGCTGCCTGCACGTCGTCCCACGAGGGGTAGTCAGCGGCGTACGCCGACGGAATGCTTGAACCGCCGAGGGAGCCAACGGCTCCGAGCGCAACAACGCCAAGAGCTCCAAGGCTCAGAGCACGGCGCCGGCTGACTGACTTGGGCCAGAAAACGCGGCGTTCGCTCTCGGTGGGGCCGCAGCCGCAGTCGTCGTCTTCAGTCTGCACGCGCACTCCTCCCCTTAAATGGGCCAAATAACATAGACCACACTAGCAACACCAGTCACAGATACAACAGGCTCAAAGCAAGGCGTGATAACGCCATCATGCGGGCCAGTTGGGTCGCTGCTCTGGACGCCGCGCGGAACAACTCCGATCCCGATTGGTGATTTCGCTTCTGGTTGCGTATGCTTAACCGTCGGTGAGAGAACCTGAAAAGGTTTCTTCCGGCCCCATCGTTTAGCGGCCTAGGACGCCGCCCTTTCACGGCGGTAGCACGGGTTCGAATCCCGTTGGGGTCACGCAAGACACATACAATTTAATAATCATGGCCCTGTAGCGCAGTTGGTTAGCGTGCCGCCCTGTCACGGCGGAGGTCGCGGGTTCAAGTCCCGTCAGGGTCGCTCTAAGCGACGGGCCCTTTCTTTGAGAGGGCCTTTCGTCTAGATCGCGACATCTCCACATGCCGCGAGGCTCTGTAGCTCAGTTGGTAGAGCGTTCGACTGAAAATCGAAAGGTCACCGGATCGATGCCGGTCGGAGCCACAAGGGTGACCATTACAGTCACCCCAGAAACCCTCGCCTAGCTTCTACATGGCGGGGGTTTTGCTTTTCCCTTGGGTCTTTACTGGGGGAAGAGCACTTACTTTTTCTGCGGCGACGGTGGATTAGGTCCTCGCTATCCTCGCGATGTGACGAATGTAACCATCGCGTACTCGGAACGGGCAGCGGAATACACGGATGCCCTCGGCTCGATGAGTGCTGTGCACTCCAGCGACCGTCACGTTGTAGAACAGTGGGCAAAGTCCGTGTCCGGCCGCGCTCTCGACGCAGGCTGCGGACCGGGACACTGGACGAACCATCTCGCGACACTCGGTGTTGACGTGCGCGGAATCGATCTGGTGCCAGAGTTCATCGAACACGCGAGAGCCACATACCCCGCTGCGCGCTTTGCACTCGGCAACATCGACGCGATTGACGAGCCGGACGACGCGCTCGGCGGCATCCTGTCCTGGTTCTCGACCATCCACCACGAACCGTCACGCATCTCTTCGCCGCTCGCTGAGTTTGCGCGAACGCTCCACCCAGGCGGCAGACTCTTGCTCGGCTACTTCTCCGGCAGCAGCGTCGAGGCATTCGATCATGCTGTCGTACGCGCCTACCGTTGGCCATCGCACGAGCTGCGCGCTGCTCTAGAGGCAGCCGGTTTCGAGATCATCGAAACTCATCATCGAGCCGAGCGGGGCCACCGGCCCGTCGGAGCGATTCTCTGTGAGGTGCCTGCCTCCGGCATCCTGTGATCGACGCCTTGGCCGCAGCGACAGCACTCGACGCCAAGACGCCGAACGCATTTCCACGCCTCACGGCTCTCGTCGACGCGGGCATTTTCAAGACAGAGCCCGAATGTCGAGTGGGGCAGTTCAGACGAAGAGGGGCTCTACTTTTTCTGCGGCGACGCGCGTGAGCAGTAATCTCAGCTCATGCCCCCGCTAGATCACGTACTCGCGTTCTCAATCGCGGCCTTTCTGATCATCATCATTCCTGGCCCGAGCGTGCTGTTCGTCATCGGCCGCTCCATCGCCTTCGGGCGCCGCGTCGGGGTGCTCAGCGTGCTCGGCAACGCACTCGGCACTTTGCCCGCGGTGCTGCTTGTCGCGTTCGGCGTCGGCGCGATCGTCGCCTCATCAGTTGTTGCGTTCACGATCATCAAGTTCGCGGGCGCGCTCTACCTCGCATGGCTGGGCATTCAGGCAATTCGGCATCGAAACGCACATATGGCGACGGTCCCCCGCGAACCCGCGGGCACGTGGGCAGTGCTCGGCCAAGGCTTCATCGTGGGCCTCACCAACCCGAAGACCATCGCGTTCTTCGTCGCAGTGCTGCCCCAGTTCGTCGATCCTGCAGCCGGTGCCGTGTGGTTGCAGCTACTCCTGCTCGGGCTGATCTTCGAAGTGATTGCTGTGGCATCCGATGGCACGTGGGCTCTTGCCGCAGGCAGTGCGCGGCACTGGTTCGCCAGGTCCCCCAAACGTCTGTCGAATCTCACCGCGACCGGTGGAGTCATGATGATCGGGCTCGGCGGCGCGCTCGCTTTCACGGGCAGCAAGAGCTGACAGACGCGCATCCATATAGGGGCGAAAACACCTGCCATACCCGTCGGCGTGAAACTATAGATGAACACGAGGGTCACCCGCCCGAGCGACCTCATCGCCTATTCGAAGCTGCGTGTACCAGCTCACGCATATTTATTGGGCGATACTTTCATATGCATACTGGCGCGCAGGCGCCATAACTGGACAGCGGAGGCTTTGTGACCGGCAACGCAACAACCCGGTTCGACAACGTATCGCTCTTGTCAGTGGCTTCTTCGCTGCCCTCGAGAGTGACGTCGTCAGACGACCTCGAAACCCGCCTCGGCGGCGCCCTCAAGCGCCTCAAACTCAAGAAGAGTCTGCTGCGACGAGTCGCGGGCGTCATTGAGCGGCGTAACTGGGCCGAAGGCGAGTCATCCGACGTCGCAACGATCGCCGCAGGACAGCGCGCGCTCGACGAGGCTGGCATCAAGGCATCCGATATCGGCCTGTTGATCAACACCTCGGTTTCTCGCCCACACCTCGAGCCGTCTGTTGCTGTGCGCATTCACCACGGGCTCGGGCTGCCGACTTCGGCCATCAACTTCGACGTGGCCAACGCGTGCCTCGGGTTCGTCACCGGAATGACGCTTGCTGGCGCCATGATCGAGTCGGGTCAGATCAAATACGCACTTATCGTGAACGGCGAAGACGCCGACCAGATTCAGGTCAACACGGTTGAGCGCCTGCTGCACGATGACATCGATCGCGACGCGTTCATGAGCGAGTTCGCATCTCTCACCCTCGGTTCGGGAGCTGCTGCCGCAGTGATCGGCCCGAGCAATCTGCACCCCGAGGGCCACCGCATTCTCGGCGGCGTCACTCGCGCAGCCACTCAGTTCTACGACCTGTGCGTCGGAAGCGTCGATGGCATGTTCACCGACGCCAAAGCACTGCTGCGCGGGGGCCTCGAGCTCGTCGTTTCGGCATGGGATGAAGCGTCGACCGAGTGGGACTGGTCGAACATGGACCGCTACATCACACACCAGGTCTCATCCGTGCACACCAACTCGATGGTGAAGGCAGCCCATCTCGATGCATCTCGGGTACCCACGACTTTTCCGTACCTCGGAAATGTGGGGCCGGCATCCATACCGATCACTCTGGCCGACGAGCAAAAAACGCTCGAACGCGGCGATCGCGTCTTGCTGATGGGAGTGGGATCAGGGCTCAACACGGCGCTCATGGAGCTTGCCTGGTGATGACCCAGACACACGCGCCGACAGACCTGCCTGGACTGGATGCCACGTACTCACGCACCGCGACAGTACCCGGCC
The DNA here is from genome assembly GCF_011047135.1 of Microbacterium endophyticum. Lineage (NCBI taxonomy): Bacteria > Bacillati > Actinomycetota > Actinomycetes > Micrococcales > Microbacteriaceae > Microbacterium > Microbacterium endophyticum. The sequence goes on from NZ_CP049255.1 coordinate 1,263,000, forward strand.
GCGGACTAGACGCGGGCATAGAACGGCACTGGCACTATCTCGACAACGGTGATGCGCTTGCTGCCGCGGGTATCGAACCCGAGGGCACAATCCTTGCCGTGCACGGCAACCCCACCTGGTCGTACATGTGGCGCTCGCTTGTCGCCGCAAGCGTGACGGCCGCTCAAGCCGGCGGTCGCGCGTGGCGCGTGGTCGCCGTCGATCAGCTCGAGATGGGCTTCTCTGAGCGCACATCGCTCCGCCGCACACTGAGGCAGCGAGTAGATGACCTCACAGCGTTCACTGCGGCTGTGCCTCTCACCGGGCCCGTGATCACGCTCGGCCACGACTGGGGTGGCGTGGTCTCGCTCGGCTGGGCTACCGAGCACACGACAGATCTTGCCGCCACAATGCTTCTCAACACCGCTGTGCACCACGACGACGGCACGCCGATTCCGGCGCCGCTGCGACTTGCAGGTGCCCGCGGCATGCTCGGTGCCGGCTCCGTCAACACGACAGCTTTTCTCGATGTGACTCTCGCTCTCGCTTCGCCCCCGCTCGATCGCGACGTGCGTGATGCCTACCGCGCGCCGTACCTTTCAGCCGAGCGTCGACGCGGCATCGGTGCATTCGTCGCAGACATCCCGGTGGGGCCGTCGCACGAAAGCTTTAGCGAGCTCACACGGATTGCTGACGGCATCCGTGATCTGGGTCTTCCGACGCTCATGCTGTGGGGTCCGAAAGACCCGATCTTCAGCGACCGTTACCTCAACGACCTGATGACACGGATGCCGCAGGCCGATGTGCATCGATTCGAAGGCGCCGGCCACCTCATCGCCGAAGACGCACCATACGCCGCAACCGTATTGTCGTGGCTCGATGCGCTCGGATCGAGCACAACAGAAGCTGCACCCGCTACGGCCTTTGAACCACTGTGGAGTCGGCTCGATGCCCGTGCCGACGACGATTCTGTCGCTGTCGTCGAAATGGGTGCGGACGGCACAAACCGGCGCGTCAGCTGGCGACAGCTCGACGACCGGGTGCGGCGGCTCGCCGAGGGCCTTCACCGCCACGGTGTGCGCCGCGGCGACCGTGTCTCGCTGCTGGTGCCGCCCGGGGCAACACTTACCGCGGTCGTATATGCCTGTCTTCGCATCGGCGCTGTCGTCGTCGTCGCTGACGCCGGCCTTGGCGCGAAAGGCCTTGGCCGCGCGATCCGCGGTGCATGGCCACGGTTCGTGATTGGCGACCTTCGGGGGCTCACCGCCGCGCGAGTACTGCGCTGGCCGGGCGAGCGTATTTCCACACGGTCACTGCCCCGCGCATCGGCTGCGGCGCTCGGCGTTTCGACCTCGCTCGGAGATTTGATTCGTGGCACATCGGGCGCTGCACTGCCGCCTGAGCCTGAGGCATCCGACCCGGCCGCGATTTTGTTCACCTCAGGATCAACGGGACCTGCCAAGGGCGCGCTGTACACGCACGCCCAGCTGTCAGGCATTCGCGATGCTCTCGTGAAGCAGTTCAACCTCACATCGGAGTCGGGCCTCGTCACCGGCTTCGCACCCTTTGCGCTGCTTGGCCCGGCGCTCGGCGCACGATCGGCAACGCCCGACATGGACGTGTCGGCGCCGCGCACGCTCACCGCACGTGCCGTTGCTGCAGCCGTCACGGAGTCTGACGCCGACATCGTGTTCCTCTCGCCCGCTGCGGTGCTCAACGTTGTCGCGACGGCCGATGAGCTATCGCCTGCCGCACGCACCCACCTCGAATCGGTGCGGATCTTTCTCTCGACGGGTGCGCCCATCAGCGAAGCGTTGCTGCAGGATGCCGCCCGCCTCATGCCGAACGCCGAACCACATGTCGTTTACGGCATGACCGAATGCCTGCTCGTCTCCGACATCACTCTCGATGGTGTTCACGGTGCCGCTCTCGCGCCCGACTCGGGTGTCTGCGTAGGTCGTCCGGTCGCCGGTGTCTCGGTGCGGGTGAGCGCGCTCGATGCCCACGGTCACGCCACCGGCGAGCCGTTGGACACCCCGGGCGTGCTCGGCGAAGTCGTCGTTTCGGCCCCGCACCTGAAACAACGCTACGACCGCCTGTGGCGCACCGACGAAGCGAGCACGCGCGACGTGCCCGCTGGACGTTGGCACCGCACCGGCGATGTCGGCCACCTCGACGCGGACGGCCAGTTGTGGATCGAAGGGCGACTCCCCCACGTCATCGTCACGGCCGACGGCCCACTCGCGCCCGTCGGTACCGAGCAGCAGGTCGAGGCCGTCGACGCAGTCCGCCGCGCGGCCATCGTTGGCATCGGACCCGAGGGCAACCGCCAGTGCGTCGCCGTTATCGAGACCGTGCCGGGCGCGCGGCACGCGGGTGTCGCTGAGCCCGACGTGACACGTGCAGTTCGCGCCGCAGCTTCGGTGCCGCTTGTGGCCGTGCTTGTGCTCCCTGAGTTGCCGACCGATATCCGCCACAATTCGAAGATCGACAGAGTCGCGCTCTCGGTGTGGGCCGACGGCATCCTGTCGGGTCAGAAAATGCGCACGCCATGACAGTGCTCGTCACCGGCGCAAGCGGGTACCTCGGTAAGGCCGTCGTCGCGACACTTCTCGCTGATGGCGATGATGTGCGTACTTTGCAGCGGCGACCTTCGGGGGTTGCGGGAGCCCAGGATTTTGCGGGTTCGGTAACCGAACGTGCGGTCGTCGCGGCAGCACTCGATGGTGCGGATGCCGTCATCCACCTCGCAGCAAAAGTGACGCTGACCGGTGATGCCCGCGAGTTCGACGAGGTCAACGTCGGCGGCACCGAAACGATGCTCGCCGCCGCCGAGGCCGCTGGCGTGCGCTCGTTCGTGCAGGTGTCGTCGCCCTCGGTTGCGCACGCGGGCAGCGCCCTCGTGGGCGTGGGCGCAGAGCCTGCCGACCCGACGGGTGCCCGTGGCGACTACGCACGTACGAAAGCCCTCGCCGAGATCGCAGCGCTGTCGCGCAATGGCGCCGACATGCGGGTGGTTGCCGTGCGCCCGCACCTGGTGTGGGGCCCCGGCGATCCGCAGCTTGTGGAGCGCATCGTCGATCGCGCACGGCGCGGCCGCTTGCCGCTGCTCGACGGCGGCACCGCGCTCATCGACACGACGTACATCGACAATGCGGCCGAGGGGATCATCGCCGGGCTCCGTGCAATTGATAGTGCCCGCGGCAAGGCGTACGTGATCACGAACGGTGAGCCGCGGCCTGTGGCCGAGATGCTCGCGAATATTTGCCTCGCAGCGGGTGTTGCGCCGCCGCGGTGGTCGGTTCCCGCGGGCCTCGCGCGCACCGCGGGCGGTGCCGTTGAGCAGTGGTGGAAAGTGCGCCCCGGCGAAGACGAACCCCCGATGACCCGTTTTCTCGCCGAGCAACTGTCGACCGCCCACTGGTTCGACCAGCGTGACGTGCGCCGCGACCTTGCCTGGACCCCGCGCGTCACTCTCGCCGAGGGCTTCGAGCGCCTCCGCGCCCACTACGCCGCGCGCTGAGCCCGCTAGCCCTTGAGGCCGGGAAAGTCCGACTCGCGAAACTCGGTGTCGATGCGGGTATCCGCAAGTCGCTGCTCGCGCTCGCGCAGCTCGACGCGGCGAATCTTGCCCGAGATCGTCTTAGGCAGCTCGGCAAATTCCACACGGCGCACGCGCATATAGGGCGGCATGTGTTCGCGGGCATATGACAGGATGCTGCGTGCCGTCTCCGCATCAGCGGTAACCCCCGCGGCCAAGTGCACGTAGGCCTTGACGACGTTCAGTCGCAGCCGGTCCGGCGCTCCGATCACTCCGGCTTCAGCAACGGCTTCGTGCTCCAAGAGGATCGACTCGACTTCGAAGGGGGACACTTTGAAGTCGCTCGCTTTGAACACGTCGTCGGTGCGGCCAACGAATGTGAGGACGCCATCGGCATCCTTCGAGGCAACATCGCTCGTGTGATAAAAACCGTCGTGCTCGACCTTGGCCGTGCGGTCGGGCTCGCCGATGTAACCGGGCATGAGGTTGAGGGGCCGAACGGGTGAGATCGGCATGCAGATCTCACCCTCTTGCGCTTCTTCGCCCGTGATCGGGTCGAGCAGCACGATGTCGTTGCCCGGCAGCGCCTTGCCCATAGCTCCCGGCTTCAGCGTCTCACCGGGAGTGTTGCCGATGACGGCGGTGAGTTCGGTCTGGCCGTATCCGTCGCGAATCTGGATGCCCCACCACCGCTCGATCGTAGAAATCACCTCGGGGTTGAGAGGTTCACCCGCGGCGAGCAGTTCGCGCAGGCCCCTCGGCTTACGGTCAAGATCGGCCTGAATCAGCATGCGCCAGACCGTCGGCGGTGCACAGAACGTGTTGACCCCGGCCTGATCGAGCTGTTCTGCGAGCGCGACGGCGTTGAAGCGCGAATAGTTGTAGACGAAGATCGTGGCCTCGGCGATCCACGGTGAGAAGAACAGGCTCCACGCGTGCTTGCCCCACCCCGGAGCACTGATCGTCATGTGCACATCGCCCGGCTGCACGCCGATCCAGTACATCGTGCTGAGGTGACCCACCGGGTAAGAGATGTGCGTGTGCTCCACCATTTTGGGCTGCGACGTCGTGCCCGACGTGAAGTAGACGATCGAGGCATCCGAAGAATTCACGACAACGCCAGGAGCCGCATCGGATGCCGCATCCACATCGCCGTACGACAGCCACCCCTCGCGCTGGGCACCCACGTTGATGCGCACGAGGTCGCGGTCGAAGCCGTCGAACTTGGCCGCGTCGTCATGATCGGCGATGACGACGCGCACATCGGCACGCTCAACGCGCTCCGCGAGATCTTCCGGCGCGAGCACGACAGACGTCGGCAGAATCACCGCACCGATCTTCATGATCGCGAGCATCGTTTCCCACAGCTCGACGCGGTTGTCGATCATCAGCATCACGGCGTCACCGCGCTGCACACCGTTGTTCGACAGCCAATTGGCGGCCTGGTTCGAGCGGCGGCGCATCTCATCGAACGTGCGCGACACCTCGGTGCCGTCTTCTTCGACCACGCGCAGCGCGATGCGGTCGTTACCCTCGGCGATGGCGTCGAACCAGTCAACCGCCCAGTTGAAATGAGCCCCGACATCCGGCCATTCAAAAGCTGCGCGCGCAGCCTCGAGGTCATGCGAGCGGGCCAGCAGGGTGTCACGGGCCTCGCGGTACGCGAGACCAGCAGCAGAGAGAGACATGGAGCCTTCGATCATCGTCGTGGTGCCACGGCCATCGCGGCCGCACCTTGCCGCGCCATTCTACGATCCCTGTCCCTTTCATTCGCCGAAACGCTGCTCGTGAGATGAACACGCCGCGGGTACAGGTCGCGCTCTGGGTGTTGTGCCAGCAGAGCAGCGTTTCGGAGAGCGGGGGCAACGTGGGGCGCAGAGGGCCTCGGCCTGTCAACCCCCGGGAGCCAGAGTGCGCGCGGCTCCTAGCCTGGGCGAAACGAAAGGATGCACTCCCATGCCCAGCGGAAAGAACGCGCGTTTGAAGGATCCCGCCATGTACGAAGCGCTGCGCGAAGACGGCGCATCTAAGGAGAAAGCGGCCCGCATCTCGAACGCCTCGGGCGGCACGAAAAGCGGGCGCTCAGCGCTCGGACGCAAAGGCGGTGAGTCTGGCAGCTACGACGATTGGACAGTGCCGCAACTCAAAGCGCGAGCAAAAGAGCTCGGCTTGTCTGGGTACTCCAGGCTGAACAAGGCCGACCTCGTCGCCGAACTTCGCAATCACTAGGTTCGAGGCATCCGCTCTCGGCCTCTGACCCCAACCAGAGAAACCAAAACGCTGCCCGGAGGCCGTGACGCGCCGAGACTGCCGAGCTCGAGCCCGCGTGTTACTCGCAAAAGCAGCGTTTTGGCACGGAAGCGCCGACAACAACTCCCGGCAGGGCAACTCGGGTGTGCACCGTGCCCTCGCGCGCAAGCGGCGTTCGCTACTGGCGAATACATGCACACGCATGGATATCGGGCGTACGTTGGAAGAAGGCGCTCACAACAGCGCACGACTCGCTGACGTCAAGACCAACGAGCCGTTCCTCATCCACAGCTCAGGAGGCTGACATGGCAGAACGATTCACAAACAAGACGATCCTCATCACCGGCGGCGGGTCGGGTCTCGGCCGCGCAAGCGCCGTGCGCCTCGCCACAGAGGGTGCGAAACTCGCTCTCGTCGACGTCTCAGAAGACGGCCTCAAGGCCACCGTCGACGCTATCCGCGACGTTGCCCCCGATAGCGAAGTCATCACCGTCATCGGTGACGTCTCGAAACAAGACCAGGTGCAGAACTACGTGGATGAGACCCTCAAGGCGTTCGGTCGTATCGATGGATTCTTCAACAACGCCGGCATCGAGGGCAAGCAGAACCTCACCGAAAACTTCACCGCCGACGAATTCGACAAGGTCGTCTCCATCAATCTCCGCGGTGTCTTCCTCGGGCTCGAGAAGGTTCTGGGCGTCATGCGCAGCCAGGGCGACGGCGGCGCAATCGTCAACACAGCGAGCGTCGGCGGCATCCGCGGCATCGGCAACCAGTCTGGCTACGCTGCCGCGAAGCACGGCGTCGTGGGCCTCACCCGCAACTCCGCCATCGAGTATGGGGCCGACGGCATCCGAATCAACGCGATTGCACCGGGCGCGATCTGGACGCCCATGGTCGAGAACTCGATGAAGCAGCTCGATGCCGAAAACCCTCGCAAGGCGGCCGAGCAGTTCATTCAGGCGAACCCCACGAAGCGCTACGGCGAAGCGCCCGAAATCGCATCCGTCGTGGCCTTCTTGCTCTCTGACGACGCCACCTACGTGAACGCGACAGTGATTCCGATCGACGGCGGACAGTCCGCAGCGTACTAAACCCGGTACCAGGGGGACTTTCGACCCTAGGGTGTGGTCAGACCACCTCCTAGGGTCGAGCTGTGCGCACGATTGAACAGACTCTCGATTTTCAAGCGGATGCCGCCACCCACAAGGTGGGCGAGCTTCGCCACCCGTTGCGCTTCGCCGTTTCGGGAATGCTCGCCGGAGCCTATGTCGGGATCGCCGTCGTGCTGATGTTGAGTACCGCAGGTCCTCTCGCGGCGACCGACGACGGACTCGCAAAGCTCGTCAGTGGACTCGTGTTCGGCATCGCCCTCACGCTCGTCGTGTTCGCAGGCGCGGAGCTGGTGACGTCGTCGATGATGACGCTCACCCAGGGCGCGCTTATGCGCGCGACACCACGGACCCCGACCGCTGGCGCACTCGGGTTCACCTTCGCCGCGAACCTTCTCGGGTCAGCGGTCTTCGGCATCCTGGTCGCCATTGCGGGAGTTTTGCATGACAACTCCGCCGCCGCCGACATGCTCCAAGCGATGCTCGACGCCAAGGCGCATGAGGCTCCCTTGCAGCTGTTCGTGCGCGGCATCCTCTGCAACATCCTGGTGTGTTTGGCGATCTGGATGGTCGCGCGCCTGACGTCCGATGGCCCCAAGCTCGCTGTGATCTTCTGGGCGCTTTTGGCGTTCATCGCCTCGGGCTTCGAACACGTTGTCGCCAATATGACGACCTTTACTCTCGGTTTCGCGACCGGGGTAGAGAGCGCGACCTGGACATCGTTCGGCACCAATATGCTCTGGGTCGGCCTGGGCAATCTCGTCGGCGGCGCGCTCGTCGTGGGCCTCGCCTACTGGTTGATAGGCGGGTCGCCGAGATACCGGGCGCCGAACGAAACAGTCACTGTCGACGCCCCGGCGTCAGCCTGATCCGCCTCGATCTGCCCGCGGTGCGCACAGATTTTGACAGCCGCCTTCTCCGAAACGCTGCTCTGGGTGCACGACACGCCGGAGTCAGCTCCAAGGGCCCGGCGTGTTACTCCGCAGAGCAGCGTTTCGGCGACATTAGACCGGAAGAGGGAGAAGGGGAACAGCGAGCGAGAAGGCGCTCGTCAGTGGGCGGCGGGGGCGCGAAACGGCACCGTCGCCCGGCGAACGAGACGCACGACAACACGCAGCGGGATGCCGACGGCCACAACAGCAATGCCAGACACTGTGCGGTCGTGGTGACCGAGTGCCAGCTTCCGCTCCCACGCATCGCGCACAGCACCGCCGCGACGCACCCGGGCGGGCTTGATAGGCAGCGAACCAGCACGCCGAAGCGCCACGAGGTCAGCAATCTGCCGCACCCAATTGTCATCACTCGGTGCATGGAAATATGTGGAGCGCAGCCACTCATCAGTCGGTCGGCGAAAGCGCCGTGCGACAACGTCTTCTTCAGAGCCGAAAAGACCGCTGCCCACAAAGACCGGGTTGATCATCTCGGGTGACACACCGAACGTGTCGAGAGCGATGATTGGGATGCCGCGGGCAACTGCCTCGAGTGCTGCTGTCGAGCTCACCGTGACCAGACCTTCCGCGGTCTCGAGCGCGCGCGACATGGGGGCAGTCGACACAACCAGGTTCGGCGGCACCGGGCCCACACGCGCGAGCAGGTCGGGCAGCGCCTCTTTCTGCCGGTGGGTTTGCAGTTCCCCTTTGACTGCCCGCTCTTTGAGTACAACCCGCCGTTCGGGATTCGCCTGTGCCGCGCGCACAAGCATCTGCACAACACGGAGGCGGTCGGCCCGCTCGCGCGGAACGATCGCTTGCGACGCGAAAACGAGGTCGGTGCGATCCGCTGTGGGTGCGGCATCCGCGTCGGACGATTTTGCAAGGAACGGCAGCCGCGCGAGGGCAAACCGCTGACTCATCTGCCGGAAGCGGGCAAGCTCCGTGAAGCTGTGCACCTCGGCGTGCGAGTGCAGGATGAAAAGGTCGCACTGGGTGCGGTGAATGAGAGCCGCAGTCGTTGCCGGAATCGAGATCCCGGGGAGCCCGGTCACCAGCACGGGGCGCGGATCGAGCTCGGCGACCGCGCGGGCGAGTACGCGCACGACAGGCCCGCGCGCCGCGAGAAGCACGGCGTCGGGCGCTGCCGATCTGAGCACGTCGGCCAACTGGCTATATTCCACCCGGCGTATGTGTTCATCATCGAGGCCGCTGCCGTGAAGCGCGGCCTTCTGCTGCGCGGCACTCACAGTGCCGCGCGTCTCGACGATCAGCAGCGCCGCACCTGCCTCGGGCGGCAGTGTTCCGAGGAGAGCTGCCGCCCATTTGACATACGAATCGCTGTCGGCGACAGCCACGATTCGCGGCACCGACGCCTCCTCGTGAGCGCTCAGGCGCTCACCCGGCGAAGCTTTGCCATTGGAGCCTGCTCGCCCTCGTACACGCGCTTCACACCATCGCCGAGCGCCTGCTCGACGATGCGGATGTCGCGGATGAGGTGCGTGAGGCCGGTGGGTTCCAGAGATGCTGCGTGGTCCGACCCCCACATCGTGCGGTCGAGCGTGATGTGGCGCTCAACAGCAACCGCACCGAGCGCAACGGCAGCGAGCGAAATCTGCAGGCCACGCTCGTGGCCGGAGTACCCCACCGGCACACCGGGGTAACGGTTGCGAAGAGCCGGGATCATGCGAAGGTTGGCCTCGTCGGGCTCCATCGGGTACGTGGACGTTGCGTGCATCAGCACGAGCTGGTCGGTGCCGAGCACCTCGATTGCCGCGTCGATCTGCGCCATTGTCGACATGCCGGTCGAGAGGATGATGGGTTTTCCCGTGTCGCGCAGAGCTTCCAGAAGCGGGATGTCGGTGAGGCATGCCGATGCCACCTTGTGTGCTGGCACCTGAAGCTTCTCGAGAAACTTCACGCTCGGGACGTCCCAGGGCGACGCGAAGAGGTCAAGACCCCGCAGAAGCGCGTAATCCGAGAGCTCGATGTACTGCTCGATTCCGAATTCGACACGGTAGCGGTAGTCGAGGTAGGTCATCGTGCCCCACGGCGTCTCACGCGGAATGTCACGCATGTGCTCGGGCGTGCAGATCTCGGGCGTGCGCTTTTGAAACTTCACCGCATCTGCACCGGCGGCCAGAGCCACGTCGATCAGCTCTTTCGCGATCGCGACGTCACCGTTGTGGTTGAGGCCGATCTCGGCGATCACGTAGGCGGGGCGTCCGCCTCCGATCACGTGGTTTCCGATTGTCACCGTCATGTCGCAGACCTTTCAGTTGTCGCGGGAGATACGGCAGCACGCTTGGGCGCTGCCGAAGTTCTTGCGTCGAGCACACGCTCGGCCACCTCACGCACGGCGCCGTCGCCGCCCGCGTGGTCCGTCACAACGCGTGCGGCGGCCAGCACCATCGGGTGCGATCCCGGCACGGCCACCGGCCAGCCCACCGCCTCGAGGCACGAGAGATCGTTGATGTCGTTGCCGACATACGCAATGCGATCGAGCGGGATGCCGCGCCCCGCCGCCCATTCAGTGAGCACCGCGAGTTTGTCGCTCACGCCCTGGTGCACATCTACTCCGAGCTTCGATGCGCGGGCCGAAACCACAGCATTCGTTTCTGTCGAGAGAATCAAAAGCGGCACTTCTGCGCGTCGAAGCGCCGCCACACCGGCGCCATCAGACCGACTGACCCGCACGTATTCGCGGCCCTCCGAATCGACAGTGGCGGTGTCGTCCGTGTGTACTCCGTCAAAGTCGGTCACCACGGCATCGACATCGATCGGTTCGCCACCGGTGACCATGAGTGGCGCCAGAGCGCGCGCGAGCTCGAGCTGCGTGTGGTCATCGATCTCGATTGCGGAACATTCATCTACCGCCACGAAGCCGACCCGACCGAAGAAGCGATGGCCGGCTTCGAGAAAGCCCTCGGCATCCATCACGTAGAAGGCACCGGTCTCGAGAAAATGCGGCTCACGGTCTTGGCGTCGGGGACGCACGGCGCGGTCGTGATTGATGCCGTGCGTATCGCCGGTCGCATCGGGCGCCCACAAGAAGCCGTAGGTCTCGACCGCAGAGAACACGCATTCGTGCGTGCCCGAGGTGACCATATCGACGGCCTGGTCGATATCTGACGGGTCGATGAAGGGCGAAGTCGCCTGCACGAACACGACAGTTGCGACATCGGTTGTCGTGTCGCAAAGCTGCATGATGGCGTGGCGCAGTGCGCTTTCGCTGCTGGCTTCATCGCCCGAAAGCGCCGCCGGGCGGTCAACAACCGTTGCGCCCCATTCGGTCGCGACCCGAGCGATCTCGACATCATCGGTCGACACCACGACGCGGTCGATGCTTTCCGCCGCACGTGCCGCTGCTACGGCCCGTGCGACGAGCGGAATCCCGCCCACGCGCTGCAGGTTCTTGCCCGGAATGCCCTTCGACCCGCCGCGCGCGGGAATGATCGCGATGACTTCGCTCATGCGACGACCTCCACGCTTTCGCCGCGCATGCGCCGTTCTTGAATTCGGCTGCCCGAGGGAGCAAGCACCAGCGACAGTGTCGTCAGTGCGCTCGATGCCAGCGAGACGACATCGAGCGGTTGCTGTGTGCCAGCGAGCAGCATCTCGACCGGAACCCCTGCACGATGCAACCGCACACCGGGAAGCGCAGCAACGGCAGCGATCTGAGCCTCGGGTTCACGCCGGTGCGGCAGGTACGTGAATGCGGCAACGGATGCCTCGGCGGCTACCCACCGCAGGTAGGTGGCCTGTGGCATCCGTCCGTCGACAACGCGCGCGCTGCCGAGAACGACCCGAGAGGTCTGAAGCTGCAGCGGGCGGGCGGTGGCGCGTGTGAAGGCGAAACTGTGCCGGTTCGACCTGACGCCGATGTCGTCAAGGCGCTCAACGCGCGATGCGCCCAGCTCGAACGCCGTGAACATGTCGACACCACCGCGGCGTGCGCGCGCGAGCACGCGCTCGCGCGCGATGGGCGCGATCCGCGTCGTCAACCCGCGCTCGGTGACCCCCGGGCGTGCGTAGGGTGCGTAGCCGATAAGGGCGTCGGCGTAAGCGACGGCGTTTGCACCGTCATCGAGAAACGTGATCGAGCGCGGTCTCAGAACGGATGCCGCAAGCCGAAACTGTCCCGAAAACCCATCACCGACGAGCCAGTGCCGGTGGGTCGCAAGAAGCTGCCAAGGGATACCGAGGTACGGAGCACACTCGCCGAACGGCGCACCGCGCGCAATGAGCTCATCGGCTGTCGCCGACATCTGAGCGGTGAGGCGGCCCGCGATGGGCACCTTCCTGCCGTGTGCATGCCCCCATTCGGCCGCACCCAAAAGCTGCAGGGGAGACTCCACCCACGCGATAGAAGAAAAGTCGCTTCGGCTCATCGCACACCCCCTCAGATCGCGCCCGCACCGTCTGCACACTTTCAACGCTCGACGTGAACGGCGCGTGCGCTGCAGGTGACGCCGCGGCATCCAAACCGTGAACGCTCACGCTCGATGTGCCCGCGCGCTGCGCCACCCCCACCGCGAAGGGTCGCAACACGCCGCATACGTCGCCCTTGGGGCGCGGCGATACGGCGTGTTGCGACCCCTCGCGAGTAGTTGAGAGCGGCGGTGAGGAGTAACTTTGAGCGAGTGAGCGCACCTATCGACCCCACCGCAACGTCCGCTTGGTCTGAACTGACCGCACACAAGGATGGCTTCGCGCCAGACCTGCGGGAGTGGTTCGAGTCCGACCCACAGCGCGTCGAGCGTTTCAGCTTCGGACTCGCCGATCTGCACGTCGACCTGTCGAAGAACCTCGTCACCGACGAGATCCTTGCCTCACTCGTGAGCCTCGCCGAGCAGACCGGTGTCGCCGAGCGCTATGCGGCCATGCTCGCGGGCGAGCACATCAACACGACCGAAGACCGCGCGGTGCTCCACACGGCTCTTCGCCGCCCGGCCGGCGCGACACCCGCGCTCGTCGTCGACGGCCAGAACATCGACGACGACGTGCAAGAAGTACTTGGCCGTATCGACGCTTTCGCCGAGGGTGTCCGCTCGGGTGAGTGGAGGGGTGTGACGGGCAAGAAGGTCACTCATGTCGTGAACATCGGCATCGGCGGCTCCGATCTTGGCCCCGTCATGATTTACGAGGCGCTGAAGCCTTACGCTGACGCCGGCATCGAGGCGCGGTTCGTCTCGAACATCGACCCGACCGACATGGCGCAGAAAACCGCCGACCTCGACCCCGAGACGACGCTGTTCATCGTGGCATCCAAGACGTTCACAACGCTTGAGACGCTCACCAATGCGCGCCTCGCGCGTGACTGGCTCTGGGCCGAGCTCAGCAAGCGCGGCGCGATCAACGACGACGAGGCATCCCGCACGAACGCTGTCGCTCACCACTTCATCGCGGTTTCGACGGCTCTCGACAAAGTCGAAGCGTTCGGTATCGACCCGAAGAATGCGTTCGGTTTTTGGGACTGGGTGGGCGGGCGTTACTCCGTCGACTCCGCGATCGGCACATCTCTTGCGATCGCACTCGGCCCCGATGTCTTCCGTGAGTTACTCGCCGGCTTCCACGCCGTTGACGAGCACGTGCGCACTCAGCCGCTCGCCGAGAACGTGCCGGTGCTGATGGGCCTTCTCAACGTCTGGTACTCGACGTTCCTCGGCGCGCAATCGCACGCTGTGCTCCCCTACGCGCAGCAACTGCATCGCTTTGCCGCGTACTTGCAGCAGCTCACGATGGAGTCGAACGGCAAGTCGGTTCGCTGGGATGGCACACCCGTCACCACCGACACCGGCGAGGTTTTCTGGGGCGAGCCCGGCACCAACGGGCAGCACGCGTTCTACCAGCTCATTCACCAGGGCACACGCCTGATCCCCGCCGACTTCATCGCGTTCGCCAACCCCGCCTACCCGCTCGCTGACGGTGGCCGCGACGTGCACGCGCTCTTCCTCGCGAACTTCCTCGCGCAAACCAAGGCCCTCGCGTTTGGTAAGACCGCGGAAGAGGTCGAGGCCGAAGGAACAACCGGCGCACTTGTTGCCGCACGCACCTTCGCGGGCAACCGGCCGACAACGTCGATCTTTGCTCCCGCGCTCACGCCAAACGTGCTCGGCCAGCTGATCGCGCTCTACGAGCACATCACCTTCACTCAGGGCGTCATCTGGGGCATCAACTCATTCGACCAGTGGGGTGTTGAGCTCGGAAAGCAGCTCGCTCAGCAGATTGCTCCAGCTATCGAAGGCGACGCTGAGGCAACAGCAACTCAGGATGCCTCGACTCGGGCGCTGCTCGCCTACTACCACTCGCACCGCGCGAGCTGAGCGCCCGCGCTAAAATCACGACAGCACCGACGCTGGTTCGGTCAGAAGGCTTGGGGGAGCTATGGCGTCACGTTCGTCGAGTCGAGCACGTCGGAAGAAGCGGCGTATCGCGATCGCGGTGGGCGTATCAGCTCTCGCGGTTGGCTTGATCGCCGCGGGGAGTGTTGTCGCGGTGCGGCTCACGGCGTCGGAGCCGTCGGCCGCGGTTTCCGCCGCTGCGACGAAAACGCCGACACCCACGCCAACCCCTACGCCACTGACCCCGGCCGAAGCGCTGCTCGAAGAGGCAAACGACCCCTCGGCGTGCGCGGTGAGTTTCGTGGGCGATTCCGTCCCGGATGCGCCTATGCTGCAAACGCAGGACGCACTGTTTTCTTACCTGCCGATACCCGAGCGCGAGGGCGCCGTTTTCGCCGGGTGGTACGCGACAGAGGCGGATGCCGCATCCCGCAATACCGCGGCTCGCGTCAACGGGTCTGACGTCGTTGCGTGCACCGATCAGGAACTCACCCTCTACGGTGGTTGGGCGAGCCCGGACGATGTCACGGCCGAAGACACCGGTGTACCGATCTTGATGTACCACCAGTTCACGACGCGGCCAGAGGGTGAAGACGGTTGGCTGCGCGGTAATTACGCCTATATCGGTGATTTTGAAGAGCAGATCACCTACATCGCCGACTCCGGCTTCTACCTCCCCACCTGGGACGAACTCAGCGCCTTCATCGATGGGCGACTCTTCCTCCCTAACCGATCGGTCATCGTCACCGACGACGACGCCGACTCGTCGTGGCTCGAGCTCGCAGCCCCGGTCGTCGATTCGCACGGGGTGCTCACGACATCCTTCGTCATCACGAAGTATCGATCCGAGGGCACACCGTCGAAATATGTCTTGCAGCGCTCACACACGAACGACATGCATGAAGCCGGTGCAAATGGCGAAGGCCGCATGGTCAACTACACCGCCGAAGAAATCGCCGCAGATATGCAGACGTCAGCGGATATTCTCGGCGCCAAAGAAATCATGGCCTACCCGTACGGGCACTACAACGACACGGCAAAAGAGGGGCTCCGGCAAGCCGGCTTCGACATGGCGCGGACGATCGAGCAGGGCTACGTGCACGTCGGCACCGACAAGCTGGCGCTCCCCTGCATCCGTATGAACTACGGCATGGGATTAAACGACCTGATTTCGCTCATCGGCTAATCGCCGGTTTCTAACGCTGCGCCGAAGGCGGGGCTACAGCTCGCCGGGCGACATCGCCTGGCGGTCGGCCTCTTCGACGAAGGCACGCATTTTCGATGGCCGGCGCGACGTGCGCGGCGCGTAGACCACCAGTGAGTGGAACATGAAACGCACCACGAAAGCGACGACCAGCGTGATGGCCGTCGCAATTACGACGGAGATATGCCACGTCGAGATCATCAATGCCGTCACCGGTATGCGAACGAGCAACTCCGTGTTGTTGAACGCGAACGACTTCGCGAACCGGCTCCAGACACCTGCCGCATCGCTTTTCATGTCATTGAAAACGAAGCGTTCCTGCAACACGAAGTTGCCGAGGATTGTGATCTCAGCGGCGACGATCATCGCGGCGATATCACCGACACCCGTGCGGGAAAGCAGCCAGACGATCAGAAGATTGATGATCGCGCCGAGCCCGCCGATGACGGCGAAAAGCGACATCTTGCCGAACCGCAACGATGTGAGTTGAGAGAAAAAGTGCAGCCCTTCACGCAGCGACGCCTTTGATGCGCCGGCATGGCGGTCGGCGAATTCGAAGGGCACTTCAGTGACGCGCAGCGGACGCCGAGCGAGTATTTCGAGCAGAATCTTAAACCCGTGCGGGCGCAGAGCCTCGACGTCGATGCTTCGCCGGTCAACGAGGAAAAACCCGGTCATCGGGTCGGAGACATCCTTCAATCGAATCGGGAACATCGCCTTCGTCAGAGCCGTCGACAAGCGCGATACCGCGATACGAGTGTGGTCGGCGAGGCCCGCTGCCGATCCGTTTCCGGCGTACCTTGACGCCACGACGACATCGACTCCGCCGCTCTCGAAGCGGGTGAGGAGGGTCGGAATCTCCTCGGGTGGATGCTGGAGGTCGCCGTCCATCACTATGCACGCATCGAACGCGGCTGCACGAAGTCCGGCGACGACGGCGCCGCCAAGGCCGCCTGTCGGCCGATCACGATGGATGAGACGCACCGGAATCGACGCCGTCTCAGCGGCTGCTTTCACCGCTTCCGGTGTGGCGTCGGTGCTGTCGTCCACGAAAAGAATCTCAGCGTCCAGGCCCGCGGTCGCAGCAGACACTCGCTGCACGAGCTCGGCAACGTTGGGTGCCTCATTGAACGTCGGCACAATGACGGTGACCTGCATGCGGCCCCTCCGGAATCAACGGTCGCGCCGCCTCCGGCGCGATCTCCTCCATCGTGTCATGCGTACATATACATATGGGTGATGCTGGTCACAATACAAAGGAGCCCTCCAGATTGAGCGGCTTTACTCTTGAACCATGACCACTAACGCAACCCCCCTCACGCTTTTCGGCGCCGACTGGTGCCGGGACTGCCGCCGCACCAAGGCTCAACTCGATGAGCTAGGCGTCGAATACGAATACGTCGACCTCGTAGCGACCCCCGAAGCGGCCGATGTCGCGCACGAAATTTCGGGTCGCACCAACATTCCGGTCGTGCTGTACCCCGATGCAACGCACCACGTCGAGCCGAGCAATGACGATGTCGCGACCAAGCTTCGGGAGCTTTCGCTCATCTAGAGCCCGGTTGCGCTGACGGTGGGATCGGTCCCAGGGGTTTAAACTCTGCAACGAAGTGCACTCGACCGACCCCATCTCCACACAGCAACTCGCGGACTCTTCTTCGCGCCCTGCTGCTCGTCGTGATATTCAAGGGCTGCGCGCTGTCGCTGTCGTCGCGGTGGTACTGAGCCACCTCCTCGAGTGGCCGATCGGCGGTTTCGCGGGCGTCGATGTGTTTTTCGTCATCTCGGGCTACCTGCTCACGGCGATCATTTTGCGAGACATCGCCGCAACCGGATCGGTATCGCTGCGCTCGTTTTACGCCAGGCGCATCCGACGGATCCTTCCCGCGGCCGTTGTCGTATTGATCGCCGTCAGTGTCGCGTCTTACTTCGCCTTCAACCGACCGCGTGCAATCACCACGATGTGGGACGCGGTTTCGTCGTTCTTCCTCGTGGCCAACTGGGACTTCGCTCTCACCGGCACCGACTACTTCCAGGCAGCGGATGCCGTCTCGCCCCTGCAGCATTTCTGGTCGCTGTCGGTCGAGGAACAGTTCTACCTCGTCTGGCCCGGCCTTCTCGCGTGCACGCTGCTGCTCTTGCCAGTAGCGGCGCGAAAAACAACACGCGCCAGAGTCGTGGTGGGCGCGCTCGCGGGTGGTGTGCTGGCGGCATCCTTCGCCTGGGCGGTTGTGCAGAGCTCGAGCGACCCAACAGTCGCGTATTTTTCCACGCTGACTCGGGGCTGGGAGATCGCCCTTGGTGCAGTGATCGCGGTTCTTGCGCCGCGACTCGCGCGGCTGTCCACAGCAATTGGCGCGCTCCTCAGCTGGGTGGGGCTTGCGATTGTCATTGCCTCGTTCTTTCTGTTGTCCCCCTCGAATCCGCCCTTTCCGGGCCCGGGCGCTGCCCTCCCCGTGTGCGGCGCGGCACTCGTCATCGTCGGTGGGATGCGGGGCGGCGCTCAACATCACCTGTTTCCGCTCACGAACCCCGTGAGTGTCTTCTTCGGCAACATCTCCTACTCGCTCTACCTCTGGCACTTTCCTGTCATCGTGTTCGCCGCGGTGCTCCTTCCGGAGAGCACAGAGCTCAACCTCGCCATCGTGGTGGGCGGCATCTTCGTGTTCTCGTTGACGTCGTATTTCCTCATTGAGCAGCCGCTGCACCGCTCACCGTGGCTCCGGCGATATGCGCCGTCGTCTGATGCGCAGGCAGCGAAGACGCCGCCACCCGTTCAGCCTGTGCGGGATGAAGCGCCAGTTGCCACGCCACGCATCGAGACACGACCAGCGGGCTGGACTCCCGGTCAGCGCTACTTTCCCGGATCAGCTCCGCGCCCGTCGCAACCGCGCCCGTCGCAACCGCGCCCGTCGCAACCGCGCATCGTGCCGCCGCGGCAAGATGTCGTTCTCGCCGCCGCAGCACCCGCAGCACCAGAGCCCGCTGAGCCTCCTGTGGTGTCGATGAGCGCGCGTGAAACTCGGCGCGCCGCCTGGTCACGGTGGCGGGAAACATTCGGGTCGCAGCTCGGAATCACAGCGGGCGCCTTCGCCGTTGCTGTGACTGCACTGCTGCTTCTGACGAACAGCGCGATGGGCGGCTCACTCATCACTCCCATCGGGCCAACAGTCGCGGCCACTTCCGACGACGCAACTGACCCGACGCCGGCGATTCAGGCTGAGCTCGCGGCCGCGACCCAGGCGACGGAGTGGCCCGACCTCAACCCCTCGATGGATAGTGCGATCACTGCCGGATCACAAACGAACCCGGCCCGCACATGCTTCGAGCCCGCAACGACGCCCGATGTAAACGCCTGCACGTGGGGAAACGCCAACGCCCCGCGCCATATGTATCTCGTCGGCGACTCGACCGCGATGGCCTACGCGCCCGCGTTCAAAAAGATCGCCGAAAACAGCGGCGGCAACTGGCGCATCACAACAATCGGTCTCTACGGATGCCGCTTCACCGATGTCCTCGTACAGAATTCTGGTGCTGGAGTCATGGATGCCTGCACTCAGCGGAAAGCCGATATCGCGGCGATCGTGGCCGCCGATTCGCCCGATCTCGTCGTCGTTTCGAACGCGTACACACTCGGAAACACCGTCGCCGGCCAGCCGCTGTCGGTCACCGATCTGGTGTCAGGCACGCAAAACGAGATGGCGCAGTTCGATGCGGCCGGACGCATTCTCTACCTTGCACCTCCCCCCATGGGCGCAAGCCTCGGAAGCTGTTACTCCCCGCTCACGAGCCCGCTCAACTGCCTCGCCGGTGTCGATCCAACCTGGACCGAATACGAAATGGCGATGGAAGTCGCAGCGACGGTCTCGGGCGACCATGCGATGAGTTCACTCAGTTTTAGTTGCTGGGAAGGTTCGTGCCCAGCTTTTGCCGGCGGAATCCCCACGAAGTACGACCAAACCCACATGACGGCGGCATATGCAGAGCACATTGCTCCCGTTATCCAATGGAATCTCACACAGCTCGGACTCATGTGAACGATGGCGAACTAGGCTGAGGGTCCGTAACTGGCGCACCCGAAGAAGGGCCGAGCAATGAGCGATTCTCCACTCGCCGAAGCGATCCGCTCCGAGATCGATGCTGCGGTCGTGAGCCTTGAAACAGGTGCCCGGCTATGGGCGCAGCTCACTGTTGCGCAGCGCTCTCAGCTCTTAGAGCGTGTGCGTATGACGGTCGCGGCCGTCGCTGACGAATGGGTAGATGCGGCGTCTCGTGCCAAAAATCTCGACCCGGCGAGTCCGCTTCGCGGAGAAGAGTGGCTCACCGGGCCCTATGTCACACTTCAAGCACTGAGCGCATATCGCCGCACGCTCACGTCCCTTGCTGCCGGTGGCAGCCCGCTCGATGGCGTTTCGACGGGCACCGCCCCCGGTAATCGCCTGCGGATCAATGCGTTTCCCGCTGTGCCCCTCGACCACCTCGTGCTGTCGGGCTTTCGGGGTGAAGTGTGGCTCCAACCGGGGGTGTCTCTCGACGACGCTCGCGCGCACGCAGGTCTTGCGCAGCGGCATCCGCGCGAAAGCCACGGCATCGGTCTCGTGCTGGGGGCCGGAAACGTCACCGGAATACCCATACTCGACGCCCTCTACGAGCTGCTCGCCGCCGGTCGAGTGGTGCTGTTGAAGCTCAATCCCACGCAAGACGGCTTGGCAGATGTCTTCACCCGCGCGCTTGCCCCTCTCATCGAGCCGGGATTCGTGCGGATCGTGACGGGCGGAGGAGATGTCGGCGCGTACCTGACGCAGCATCCGGGCATCGGTCACGTGCACATCACCGGATCTGCGGCCACCTTCGATGCGATCGTGTGGGGTGGCGATAAAGAACGCGCCGATCCCGCTCTGCAAACCCCGATCACGGCGGAACTCGGCGGTGTGGCGCCTATCATCGTCATGCCCGGCGCCTGGAGCGACGCCGATCTTCGGTATCAGGCCGAACACATCGCAACCATGCGTCTTCATAACGGTGGACACAACTGTGTGGCCGGACAGGTCGTAATCATCAGTCGCGACTGGCACCTGCGAGAGAAGTTCCTCGAGGTGCTCGCAGACGCCTATCGTGACGCACCACATCGCACGCCCTGGTATCCGCGAAGCGATGAAAAACTCGCGACCGCGCGAAACGATTACCCCGAGGCAACATGGAGCGCCGACGGCACACGCGCCCTCGTCGACCTTCTGCCTGGCGAAGCACATGACCTCGAAATGACCGAATACTTCGCGCCGGTTTTGGGAGTCGTGGAGCTCGCCGGAAGCGGTCAAGAGTTTCTCGACGCCGCTGTGGCCCACGCCAATAACAAGCTCGTCGGCACCCTCGGCGCAAACGTGCTTATCGACCCCGCCACGGAAGCGACACTCGGGGCCGGTTTCGAAAGGGCGATCTCCGATCTGCACTATGGCGGAATCGCCATCAACACCTGGACAGGGGTCGTCTTCGCGACGCCGGTCTTATCGTGGGGTGCATTCCCCGGCGGCACACTCGGCGACGTCGGGAGCGGGCTCGGCGTCGTACACAACGCTCTTTTACTCGACCACGTGGAGCGATCAGTTCTTCGTGGGCCGTTTCGCCCATTTCCCCGGTCGGCCTCGATCGACAGCGTGCGCCACGGTCAATTTTCGGTGATCGCTCGGCCACCGTGGTTTGTCACGTCTCGCACTGCTGATCGTGTCGGCGAAGGGCTTACGAAGTTTCAGACCGACCACGATCCGCTGCGGCTGGCTCGTACGCTCGCCCTCGCCATGCGAGCGTAAGCGTCCGAGCCAGCAGCGATCTAGTGGTGGAAAGCGGGGGCCCGTTCAGCGTCCGGCATCGCTGACGGTAAGCCATCGAGATACGCGACTTCGTCACGGAAATCACCCATGAGCTTCTGCGCCATATCGAGACTCAAGTCGGCACGTACGACGATTCGCTGCACGATGACCTCTTCTAGATCTGCGGGTAGTGGATACGCCGGTATCAACCACCCCCGCATGCGCAGCCGGTCACTCAGGTCGTAAAGCGTCCATTTGTCGGTGTAGTCATCGTTCAGTGTCCACGCAAACACCGGAATGTCGGTGCCCGAGCTGATGAGACGGAACGGCTTCATCTCGCCGATAGCGCGCGAAAGGTACACCGCGACATCCTGGGACCCCTGCTGCATCTCGGTGTATCCAGAAAATCCCAGCCTCAAGAACAGGTAGTACTGCAACAGCACTTGAGCGCCGGGGCGCGAGAAGTTCAGCGCGAACGTGGGCATGTCGCCGCCGAGATACGACACCCGCATGACGAGATCCTCCGGAAGCCACTTCGCTTCGCGCCATACGACCCATCCGAGACCGGGGTAGACGCCACCGTACTTGTGCCCGGAGGTTGAGATCGAGTGCACTCTTTCGAGGCGGAAGTCCCACTCGAGGTCAGGCTGCACGAACGGTGCAATCATCGCGCCCGATGCACCATCGACGTGAATCGGGATGTCGAGGCCCGTTTTCTGCTGAATCTCGTCGAGCTTTGCGGCGATTTCTCGCACCGGCTCATATGCGCCCGTGTAGGTGACGCCCATGATCGCGACGACACCTATCGTGTTTTCGTCAACGTAGTTCTCCAGGTCAGATCCGTCGAAAACCGGGTGCTCGGCCGTCACCGGCACGAGTCGCATCTCGACATCCCAGTAGTTGCAGAACTTTTCCCAACACACCTGAACCGCACTCGACATGACGAGGTTCGGTTTCTCCGTCGACTTACCTTCGGCGCGGCGGGCATGCTGCCAGCGACGCTTGAAGGCGAGGCCACCGAGCATGCAGGCCTCACTCGATCCCGTCGTGGATGTTCCCACGGCATCCTCGACATTTGGTGAATTCCAGAGCTCTCCGAGAATTCGCCAGCAATGGTCTTCCACCGCTGCCGTCGAGGGGTACTCGTCTTTGTCGATCATGTTCTTATCGAACGTCTCGGCATAGAGACGGTTCGCGTGATCGTCCATCCAGGTCGTCACGAACGTGGCGAGGTTGAGGCGTGCGTTGCCATCGAGCAGAGCTTCGTCGTGCACGAGCTGATACGCCGTCTCGGGAAGCATCGGCTGAGCCGGGAGGCGATTACGCGCGCGTGAACTGGTTCGCGTCCCTCGATCAAACACTGGGGTCAATTCGTCATCTGGCATCTGGCACCTTCCTTACGGGGTTATCGGGATAGCCACAGCGTGGACGAGCGGAACGCTCGATGAGTGCTCGTCAGGCGCGAGCAGCCTTTTCGAACGGCCACCGAACCTGGGCGGCTTTTTCGCATACGTGCCACAGCCGGTCACCGAGTTCAGTGCTGCGGGTGATGCGAGATGGCGTCGTGCGGCGCGGCTCGCCGTGCATGACATACTTCGGGCCCCACATTTCGCCGCCCTCAACGTCTGGGTCGACGAGGGCCCGTACGAGTGGCCACGCGCCGTGCTCTTTGGACTGCGTTATGGGGGCTTGCAGATTGTCGACAAAGCGCGCTCTTCGTGTGGGCTCGTTGACGCCACGCACAAACGGCGTGCGCCCACTGATGGCGTAGCCGGGATGCGCAATCACACTTTCTACCGGCACACCGGTATCCCGCAAGCGCCGGTCTGCCTCGAGCCCCAGAGCGGTCGTGGCGACTTTCGACTGCACGTAGGCACGCCATGGGCTGTAGTCCTTGACGAGCTGCGGATCGATCGGGTCGTAGGGTCCCATCGACGTCGACATACTCCCCAGCCAAACCATGCGACCCTCGGCTGCGGCGAGCGCCGGAAGCAATTCGCCCGCGAGAGCGAAATGGCCCAGCACGTTCGTTGCGAAGACGAGCTCGTTTCCGTCGAGCGTTTCACACCGCTCTTTCGGCGGGTGAACCGTGCCGGCGTTGAGTAAGAGGCCATCGATCCGGCTTTCGAACCTCAGTCCTTTTCGCACCATGTGCTTCACAGACGCTGCTGCGGCGCGCACCGAACCCAGATTGCTCGTATCGAGAAGAAGTGTTTCGACGGGGCCTGTCGTTGTGGCATCCGTCACTCGCGACAGCAATGCGTTCCGGGCCGCCGCTAAACGGTTCGGACTGCGGCCCGTCATGATGACCCGCGCGCCCGCTCGGGCGAGTTGTTCACTCGAGAAAAATCCCAAGCCCGCGTTGGAACCCGTGACAAGGTATGTCCGACCCGTGAGGTCGGGCAGAAGGCGCGGATTCCAGTCCGCAGCGCGTCGGCTCACGCAACCGACCCTAGTGGCACCCGCACGCTGCGGACGACCGCGCGCCGAAGGTCGCGTGCCTGTCAGGTCATAGTTCTAAGCTGAACGTATGCGAACCCGCGCGGATATTGACTGCTGGCTCACCGATATGGACGGCGTGCTCGTGCACGAAAACCACCCCGTCCCCGGAGCGGCTGAGCTCCTCGCGCAGTGGCGCGACGGTGGCACGCCCTTTCTGGTGCTCACGAACAACCCCATCTTCACCCCACGCGATTTGAGCGCGAGGCTCCGCCGTTCGGGCCTCGATGTGCCCGAAGACAACATCTGGACTTCTGCCCTTGCCACTGCCGAATTCTTGAAGTCGCAGCTCCCGGGCGGGTCGGCGTTCGTCATCGGCGAAGCGGGACTCACCACCGCGCTCCACGAGGCCGGCTACATCATCACGGAATCCCAGCCCGACTACGTCGTCGTGGGCGAGACCCGTCAGTACTCGTTCGAAGCGATCACGAAAGCCATCCGCTTCATCAACGCTGGTGCACGTTTCATCGTGACCAACCCGGATGCCACGGGCCCCACCTCCGAGGGAGTGGTCCCCGCGACCGGGTCGTTCGCAGCCCTCATCACAAAGGCGACGGGCAAAGACCCGTACGTCGTGGGCAAGCCGAACCCCATGATGTTCCGCTCGGCGCTCAACCGCATCGGCGCGCACTCAGAGACCACGGGCATGATCGGTGACCGCATGGACACCGACGTTGTCGCTGGTATCGAAGCGGGTCTCCACACCGTGCTCGTCATGACCGGAATCAGTGACGCTGCCGAGATCGAACGCTACCCGTTCCGACCCGACGAAGTGCTGGACTCTGTTGCAGATCTGCTCAGCACGGGCCCGTTCGAGTCGGAGATGCCCGACGCGGGGGTCTCCGACCTTCTATGAGCGATGACCTCGGTCAGAACCTGATGTTGCTCACGGCGCTCGTCGTGACGCTCGGAACACTCGTGGTTTTCGTCTGGCAGTGGCTTCGCCGCGATCGCGACTGATTACTGAGGTGCAAGACCCAAGTCGTTGAGATCGATCGCTGCAAGCCACTGCAAACCGGCCGCTTCGACGGCGGCCTGCGCCCCAGTCTTGCGGTCGACAATGACAGCGACCGCAACGGGCTCCGCCCCCTCGCGGCGCAATGCTTCAACTGCTTTCAGTGCCGACTGGCCGGTGGTCGAGGTGTCTTCGAGCACGACGACGCGTTTGCCCGCGACATCCGCGCCCTCGATCTGACGACCGCGACCGTGGTCTTTGGGCTCTTTGCGCACGACGAAGGCGTCGAGTGGGTGGTTCGCGTGCACGGACTCGTGCATCACGGCGTTCGCGATTGGATCAGCGCCGAGAGTAAGTCCGCCGACGGCGACCACGCCATCAACATCACGGACGAGGTCGAGCATGATGCGCCCGATCGCGGGAGCCGCCCGGTGGTCGAGCGTGAGCTTTCGCATATCGACGTAGTACGTTGCTTTCTTGCCGCTCGACAGCGTGAAGTCGCCATGGAACACCGCCTCATCTTTGATGAGGGCGATGAGAGCTTGGCGGTCGGATTCGATCTCGGGCGTAGCGGCGACAGTCACGTGTCGATTCTATGGCGAGCCCCGGCTCTAGGCTGGTTGCATGCGTCTGGCTACCTGGAACGTCAACTCCATCCGCGC
Organism: Microbacterium endophyticum; assembly: GCF_011047135.1. Taxonomy (NCBI): domain Bacteria; kingdom Bacillati; phylum Actinomycetota; class Actinomycetes; order Micrococcales; family Microbacteriaceae; genus Microbacterium; species Microbacterium endophyticum. The sequence goes on from NZ_CP049255.1 coordinate 1,288,282, forward strand.
GCGCGTGGCGCGCACCGTCGACTTTTGCGCGCGTGAGGGCGTCGACGTACTGGCGATGCAAGAAATCAAGTGCAAGCCCGAGCAGTTTCCCTACGGTCCATTCGAAGATGCCGGCTATCAAGTCGTCGCTCATGGTCTCAACCAGTGGAACGGCGTCGCGATCGCAAGTCGCGAGCCCATCGAAGACATCGAGTACGCGTTCCCCGATATGCCGGGGTTCCTCAAGGGCCACGAAGGCCCGGGGGCACCGCAGGAGGCGCGGGCGCTCGGCGCGACCATCGGCGGAGTCAAGGTGTGGAGCCTCTATGTTCCCAATGGCCGCGGGCTCGACGACCCGCACTACCGGTACAAGCTCGAATGGTTGAGCGCGCTCACGGGCTACACCCGCGATGCTCTGGCGAAAAATCCCGATCTCGCCCTCGCTTTGGTGGGCGACTTCAACATCGTGCCGACCGACGAAGACAATGGTGACCCCACCCTCATTGAGGGGGTCACGACACACGTTTCAGTGCCCGAGCGCGAGGCGTTCGAGGGCCTGCTCGATGCCGGCCTCAGCGACACCGTCCGCCCCCTCATCCCCACGGGATACACGTACTGGGACTACAAGCAGCTTCGGTTTCCACGAAATGAAGGCATCCGCATCGACTTCATCCTTGGCTCGCACACCGTTTCAGACGCCGTCACCGGCGCGAAGATTCACCGTGATGAGCGAAAGGGCGAGATTCCGAGCGACCACGTTCCCGTGGTTGTCGACCTCGACCTCACGGGACCGGATGACGACGACGACCGCCCGATGATCTTCGGCTGAGCCGAAATGATCGTTCGCACATCTGAAGCCCTTGCTCGACCAGAGTCGAGGGCTGAGTTCCTCACAGCGCTGCGTGCTCTGGTCGAGGGCTTTCCCGCGGCCCACCCCGGGTTGATCGACCATGAAATCCTGGTCGATCAGGACAACCCCGACAGCATCCTCTACATCAGCCGTTGGGCGAGCGAAGCCGACCTCGTGACGTATGCCGGAGAGAGCTGGGCTACCGAGCCGGTGACGTTTCCCAACGAAGCCCACTATTTACAGCGGCCGTTGACACTTCGGCATTTCAACGAGCACGCCGTTACCTCCCCCGCGCGGGGGAGGTAACGGCTGCGCTTCCCCCGTACCGTTGAGGGGTGACACCGCTGACTCCGACGCAACGCAGAAGCGATGTGCTCCTGGCGGTCGCGTTGTGTTTAGGTGCGGTACTGAGCGCCGGGCTGTCTTCGGTCGCGGGTATGTACGGAACCGAGAAGGCCGGGATGCCGATGGCCATCGCCTATGCATTCGTGCTGGCCGTTCCGCTCGCCTTTCGAAGGCGATTTCCGTCGACGGTGGCGATCATCGTTGCTATCGCCTACTTCGCCGCAGTGTCGCTGCGGGTCCCGGAGATTTACGCGGGCAACATTGCGATGTTCATCATGTTCTACACCGTGGGTGCGTGGGACCCGAACCGACGCCGAGCGAAGTGGACCCGCGTTGCGATCACCGCGGGCATGTTCACGTGGTTGCTCATCTCGCTCTTTTTCGACGCCTCTGCATCGACCGACGACGGTCTTTCGCGTGCTGGTCTCTTTTCGCCCTATGCCGCATACATGCTGATCAACTTGCTGATCAACGTGCTGTACTTTGGCGGCGCGTACTACTTCGGCGAGCGCACATGGGCAGCATCCGAGCAACTCCGCGTGCTCGAAGTGCGCACTGCCGAGCTCGAGCGCGAACGTGCGCGGAGCGCCGCGCAAGCCGTGGAGCTCGAACGAGTGCGTCTCGCGCGTGAACTCCACGACGTTGTCGCACACCACGTGTCGCTCATGGGAGTGCAGGCGGGTGCGGCGCGCACAGTACTCCCCACTAATCCGGATGCCGCAGCCCGCACCCTCACGCAGGTTGAGGATTCCGCACGTACAGCATTGACCGAAATGCGACACCTCCTGCAGACTCTGCGCGCGGGTGATGAACCGGACGCCGCCTTGACCGCCCCCAGCCTCTCGGGGCTGGAAAGGCTCGTTGCAGAGAGTTCTGCCGCAGGCCTGCGCACCACGTTTCAGACCCTCGGCGAGCCGCGAGCCGTGCCCGCAACCGCGGAAGTGAATCTCTACCGCATCGCGCAAGAGGCACTCACCAATGCACGGCGGCACGGTGGACACGCCGCGACCGCTGATGTTCGCCTGCGTTACCTGGCGGGCGAAGTCGAGTTGGAGGTATCGAATACGGGGCGGATAGCGACATCGACGCGGTCAGGCATGGGACATCGCGGCATGCGCGAACGCGCTATCGCGTCCGGCGGCACCATCGAACTTCTGCCGGTGCGCGAGGGCGGTTTCATTGTTCGCGTGCGAGTGCCAATCGAGGATCACGCCGATGAGTGAATCGCTGCGTGTGCTGGTCGCGGACGATCACTCGATGATGCGCGCCGGCTTTCGTGTCATCTTGGAGGCCGCCGGTTTCGAGGTAGTCGGTGAGGCTGCGACCGGCGCAGAAGCGGTGACTCTGACGAAGGCATTGCGACCCGATGTCATCTGCATGGACGTTCAAATGCCCGACATGGACGGACTGGTTGCTACGGCTCAGATCGTCTCGGATCCCGACGTATCAGCGGGCGTTCTCGTCGTGACAACTTTCGATCGAGACGATTATCTGTTCGCCGCGCTCGAAGCTGGCGCAAGCGGGTTTCTGCTGAAGAACGCCGGACCCGAAGAACTGATCAATGCCGTGCGCGTGGTCGCCGCGGGCGATGCACTCCTTGCGCCCGAGGTTACGCGTCGCGTGATTGCGCGTTTTGCGGGAGCACAGAAACCGACTCCGTCGTCGGACACCGCGACGCCGCCCTCCCTCACCGAGCGGGAGCGCGACGTACTGACTCTCCTTGCCGACGCCCGATCGAACGCCGAGATCGCGGCGCGCCTGTTCATCGGCGAACAGACGGTGAAAACTCACGTGTCGAACGTGCTGCAAAAGCTGGGCGCGCGCGATCGTGCCCACGCGATAGTCCTGGCGTACCGACGGGGTCTGGTCTAAAGATCCCTCTCCCGGGGGAAGCGCCCCATCGTCCCTTTCCGTAGCGTCGATGACGAACACGTCGTCAAGCACAGGGAGGTTCCATGCTCCAACTCACCGGAGTCACGAAGAACTATGGCGAGCGCCGCGTGCTCGACAACGTCGGATTCGATGTTGAGCCCGGGAGGCTCACAGGGTTCGTCGGCGGAAACGGCGCCGGCAAGACGACGACCATGCGAATCGCGCTGGGCGTGCTGGCATCCGATGGCGGAACCGTCGAGCTCAACGGCTCAGCCGTGACAACGGATGACCGGCGGCGCTTCGGATACATGCCAGAAGAACGCGGGCTGTACCCGAAGATGAAGGTCGGCGAGCATATCGCCTACCTCGCGCGGCTTCACGGCTACAGCAAGTCCGACGCGACGACGAATGCCACGGCGCTACTTGACCGCCTCGGCCTCGGCGAGCGCCTCGACGACACCGTTGAGACCCTCTCGCTCGGCAACCAGCAACGTGCGCAGATCGCGGCAGCCCTCGTGCACGACCCCGAAGTCCTCATTCTCGATGAGCCTTTTTCGGGCCTTGACCCACTCGCGGTCGATGTCGTTGCCGCTGTGCTCTCAGAACGCGCCGCGGCTGGCACCGCCGTGCTGTTCTCGTCACACCAGCTCGACGTCGTCGAGCGGCTCTGCGATGACCTCATCATCATCGCCGACGGAACCATCCGGGCTGCGGGATCTCGCACAGAACTCCGCGAACAGCACGCCACCCACCGCTACGAAATGACCAGCACGGCGGATGCCGGTTGGCTCCGTGCCGTTCCGGGGATCACCGTCATCGAATTCGCTGCCGGGCACGCTGTCTTCGATGCCCCCGACGAGAGTGCCGCACAGGCGGCACTACGACAAGCACTCGAATACGGCGACGTCACCTCTTTCACTCCGCAGCGCCCAACGCTCGCTCAAATCTTCACGGAGGTCATCAAATGAGTGCCACAGCACGCACCTCACCCTCGACAGCGCAGAGCATCCGTCTGGTCGCAGAGCGTGAAATCGGGTCACGACTTCGCAGCAAAGCGTTCGTGATTTCGACTCTCATCCTGTTTGCTCTCGCGCTGGCTGCTGTGGTGTGGGGAGGTTTCACCGCAAGTTCCACATCGGCGACCACGATCGCTGTGACACCCGAGACATCGAGTCTTGTTTCGGATGCGGCTGGCCTCGAAGTCACCGCTGCGGCATCGGCCGATGAGGCGCTCACCCTCGTCGAAGATGGCACGGTGTCAGCGGCGGTCGTGCCGTCGAGCGCTGTGCCAGACGCCGAGGCGGGAGCATTCGATTTCACCATCGTTGGCGACACTGAACTGCCATCGGGGCTCGTGCAATCGCTCAGCCAAGTGCCGGCGACGTACCTTCTCGACCCGCCGAGCACAGACTTTCTGCTGCGCTACTTCGTTGCGCTCGGTTTTGGCATTGTCTTCTTGCTTGCCGCATCGACGTTCGGCGGCACGATCGCGCAGTCGGTCGTCGAGGAGAAGCAAACTCGCGTCGTCGAGCTTCTCATCTCAGCGATCCCGGTCCGAGCGCTACTTGCAGGCAAGGTGATCGGCAACACGATCCTGGCGATGGCTCAAATCCTGGTGCTCGCGGCGATAGCGGTTGTCGGACTCACCGTGACAGACCAGCAGCTCGTACTCGCAGGCCTTGGCGGGCCGCTTGTGTGGTTCGCGATCTTCTTCCTGCTCGGGTTTGTGCTTTTGGCATCCCTCTTCGCCGCGGCGGGCGCCATGGTCTCGCGCCAAGAAGACATCGGGGCGACCACTGCCCCCCTCACGATGCTGGTGATGCTGCCGTACTTCCTTGTCGTCTTCTTCAACGACAACCCTCTGGTGCTCACCGTGATGTCGTACATTCCGTTCTCGGCCCCCGTCGGCATGCCGTTGCGTCTCTACCTCGGTGAAGCTCAGTGGTGGGAGCCCCTCGTCTCGCTGGTCGTTCTCGCGGCGGCATGCGTCGCCGCGATCCTGGTCGCGTCACGCATCTACTCGGGGGCGCTGTTGCGGATGGGTGCGCGGGTGAAGCTCGCCGATGCGCTGAAGTCCCGCTAACTGCCGTGGAGAAGCGGCTCAGCGGAGATTCGCAGCGTGAGTGGGAACATTTGCGCGGGGCTATCCGTTGGAGCGGGATGGGCACGTAAACATCCCGCCCCCGTGTAGTTCAAGGAGCATGCTTTGACCATCATTCAGGACCGCGTCGCGGTTACCGATGTCCCCGTACTCGATGTCTTCGCCGAACGCTGGAGCACTCGCGTTTTCGACCCCGAGCTTCCCCTTGACGAAGAAGCCTTCGCCAGCGCCCTCGAGGCCGCACGCTGGGCACCTTCGGCGAACAACAGCCAGCCGTGGCGCGCAATCGTCGCCCGCCGTGGCACGTCAGACCACGAGAGCTTGATGTCGCACCTCCTCGGTTTCAACCAGGGCTGGGCTGGCTCCGCTGCAGCTCTCGTCGTCTTCGTGGCAGAGACCGAAACTGAAGACGGCACCGGCGCACCCTGGGCCATCTACGACACCGGCCAGGCAGCTGCCTTCTTCACCATCCAGGCGCACGCCGCTGACCTGGCAACGCACCAGATGGGTGGCTTCGACCGCGATGGTGTGAGCGCGGCCTTCGGCCTCGACGCACGCTTCACACCCATCGCTGTCATGGCAGTCGGCGCGTTCGGCGACAGCTCAGACTCGCCCGAATTCCTGCGCGACCTCGAGGCGGCTCCGCGCACTCGACGCCCCGTCGCCGATTCGCTGCTGCGCAACGCGTAGTCAGAAAACACCGGATGCCGCGCATGATCCCCTTCGCATCGGTCGGGATACGCGGGTCGTCGTAAATCTTCGTCGTGATGCCACGTGCATTGAGGTCGTCGACAGCCGCGTCGACATCCGGCACGGGCAGGTTGAGAATAGTGAACCCTGCGGGTTCATGGTCGGGCTTCGGATAGGCGATGATGTGTGCGCCGGAGCCGAGATGGAGCTCGAGAATTCCCATTTCATTCTCGGTGACGGTGAACCCGAGAACGTCGCCGTAGAAACTCCTCGCCGCTGCGATGTCGCGCACGGCGAAACCACTGAATGCGCCTTCGACTGTGAACATGGCACCCACCTTTCGTGTGGGCTCCACCTTGCTCTTCCGCGTCGCCGGTGTCTAGATCTTCTAGCTGCGCTTTGCGGCTCGGCCCTGGTGGCCGGCGAGAGCATCAGCTGCCCGCACGAGCGCGAGGTGCGACAACGCCTGCGGCGTATTGCCAACCTGCCGCTGACTCACGACGTCGTACTCTTCCGACAGCAGCCCTACGTCGTTCGCGAGCGAGCACAGGCGCGTCATCAGCGCTTTCGCATCTTCGATGCGGCCGCTGTTGGCGTACTGCTCGACGAGCCAGAACGAACATGCCAAGAACGGATGCTCCGCCCCCGGTAGCCCGTCGACTCCCGAGGCCGTGCGGTACCGGTGAAGGAGCCCATCACGCATGAGGGTCTTCTCCATCTGCGCGACCGTTCCGAGCATGCGCGGATCGTCGTAGGCGCAATAACCCACCTGCGGAAGAAGCAGGAGCGAGGCATCCACCTCGGTCGAGCCGTAATGCTGCACGAAGTAGTTGCCGTCGGCGTTGTAGCCCTGCTCATCGATTTCGGCGGCGACCTCGTCGCGCAGTCGTTCCCATCTTTCGACGGGACCGTCGAGCCCGAACTCCCGCACAGCACGCACGCCGCGGTCAAGCGCCGCCCACATCATGCCGCGCGACTGGGTGAACATCTGCAGTTCTCCGCGAATCTCCCAAATGCCGTTGTCGGGACGCGCCCGGTGTTCCTCAACGAACGCGAGAAGCGAGCGCTGCAGCGCCCACGAAAAAGGTGTCTCTTTCAGGCCGGCAGACCGGGCAGCTTCTAGGGCCACCATCACTTCGCCGATCACGTCAGCCTGATACTGCTGCCACGCACCGTTGCCGACGCGCACGGGAGCCGACCCGTCGTACCCGGGCAGACTCGTGATCTCACGCTCGGTGAGGTCTCTTTCGCCCGCGAGACCGTACATGATCTGCATTTGGCCGGGGTCTCCCGCGATCGCTCGCAGCAGCCACTCCCGCCACCGCGCTGTGACCCGAAGAAAACCGTGCGAGATGAGAGCTTCGATCGTGAGGGCTGCATCGCGGAGCCATACGTAGCGGTAGTCCCAGTTGCGCACCCCGCCGAAGTCTTCCGGGAGAGATGTGGTTGCCGCGGCCACGATACCGCCGGTGTCTTCGTGAGTCAGGGCGCGAAGCACGAGAAGCGAGCGCACGACATCCGCTTCGAAGGGTCCATCGTGATCGATACTCGCTGCCCAATCACGCCACCACGCGAGCGTGTGTCGCTTCATCTCGTCGACATTGACCGCATCGGGCATCGGGAGGTGCGACGGATACCACGTCAGACTCAGGTCACGCAGTTCGTGCGAGCGCACGGTGAACGACCCGGCGTGCACGTGGTCTTCGGCGCGCAGGTGAACGCCGCGCACGAGCACTGCGTCGGGGCCGGCGATACCGAGAATCGCGGGAAGCCCGTGAGATCCGACCTGACGCATCCACGGAATCGCGCGGGCGTAGTCGAAGCGCAGACGCAGTTGCGTCGTGAACTCGACGACGCCGCTGACACCGATCACCTGGCGGACGAGCTCGACGCGACCGCCGTCGACAGGCATGAATTCGTGCACCTCGGCAACGCCGGACGCCGTCTGCCACCGCGTGACCAGCACAAACGTGTCGCCGTCGTAGCGGCGGGTGGGCACGGCATCCGGGTCTGTCGGGCGAAGACTCCAGTGTCCGTGCGATTCATCTCCCAAGAGCGCGCCGAAGATCGACGACGAGTCGTAGCGCGGGAGACACAACCAGTCGATGCTGCCGTCGCGTGACACGAGAGCGGCCGTGCGGCAATTGCTGAGAATTGCATAATCCTCGATAGGAGTAGCCATGTGTCGATTGTGTCAGGGCGCTAGCGTAGGCGCATGGCAAACACCAGCACACTGCTTATCCTCGGCGCCTCGGGCGATCTCACCTCACGGCTGCTGCTGCCCGCGCTTGGCCAGCTGCTGACGATGCAACCCGAGCGTACGGTGACGCTCATGGGTGCCGGTATGGATGACTGGACCGACGAGCGCTGGCAGGGTGTCGTGAAGGATGCCTTCATATCGGTCGACGCAGAAGACGCTTTCGAGCGCGTCGCGGCTACGAGGTATCAGCAGGCCGACATCACGGCGACGGATGATCTGAAGAAATTGCTCTCGTCTGCCGAGGGCCACGTCGCCGTGTACTTCGCCGTGCCACCTGCGGTTGCTGCCACGGCGTGCGAGGCGCTCAACGGGGTCGACCTGCCGGACGGGCTCGTGCTGGCACTCGAGAAGCCATTCGGCACCTCTCAGAAGAACGCAGAAGAACTCAACGCGAAGCTCGCGGCGCTGCTGCCGGAGCGCCAGATTTTTCGCGTCGACCACTTTCTCGGCCGCTCCACTCTGCTGAACATTCTTGGTCTGCGCTTCGCGAACCAGGTGTTCGAGCCCGTGTGGTCTGCCGACCACATCGCCGAAGTTGAGATTCGATTCGACGAATCGCTCGGCCTCGAAGGCCGCGCTGGGTACTACGACAAGGCTGGGGCCCTTCGCGACATGCTCCAAAGTCACCTTCTGCAGGTGCTCGCTATCGTCGCCATGGGGCCACCGGCATCCATCGATGAAACAGATCTGCGTGCGGCAACTGCGGCAGCACTGCGTGCGACGCACGTGTGGGACGACGACCCGGTCGTCAACTCGGGCCGTGCGCGCTATACCGCCGGAAACATCGACGACCGCGACTACCCGTCGTATGTCGACGAGCCCGGCGTCGACCCCTCGCGCGACACTGAAACGCTCGCGGAAGCGAAGTTTGAAGTACGAAACGCCCGCTGGGCGGGTGTTCCATTCACCCTGCGATCCGGAAAAGCCCTCTCTGAGCCGCGCACGGAGATCGCCCTCAAATTCCGCCCGGTACGACACTTGCCGAGTGGCTTTGCCGGCGCCGCTGAGCCCTCGGTGCTGAGAATGTCACTCGGACCCGACACCATGTCGCTCGAGCTCAACGTCAATGGTGGTGAAGACCCCTTCGAGCTGCAACGCGTGCACCTCGACGCAGCGCTCGGCGCCGGTTCACTCCGCGCTTATGCCGAAGTGCTTTCCGAAGTGCTCGACGGCGAAGCAACACTGTCGGTGCGGGGAGATGCGGCCGAACAGTGCTGGCGCATCGTGCAGCCGATCCTCGATGCGTGGGAGGCGAACGAGGTTCCGCTCGACACGTACCCCGCGGGATCCCGCGGACCCGCCGGCTGGGACAACTAGCGCAGCAGCTACCCGCCCTCATGAGCAGTGCGACCGTCGGCCATCCGCGCCTGCGCGCGGTCATGTCTACGTCCAACCTCGACAAGCTCTGTTGCCTTAGCCAGGCCCATGGGCTTCGTTGACACGTACATACTCTCGGCGCGCTCGACAACGAAGGTTTCATGCCAGACACCGACGGATCCAGGAGCCTTGCGGGCCGCACGGTTGAAGGCGGTCCAGGCAGGGCGGTGCTCCTGCGAGGAGTTGGACGCGTAGGCGTAGAGCTTGTCGATCGATGACCAATACTCCACGACGTACGGGCCGCCTGCGCCGAGAAGCAGCTGGTAGCCGAGCATCCCTGAGTCGGGGTCTGCGGAGAGTTCCCGCAACATCCGCGGCATTGCGAAGAACGCTGGCATCCATAGATCTGGTCGCCACCAGCGATTGATCTGCATCCCGATATGAAAGACGACGAGTTCGCCCTCATGTTGATGTGTCATGCGGCCGGTTATGACTTTCGACATGATGACTCCTCGCAATTGGATAGCTTCACTATCTATAATGGATAGCGCTACTATCGAAGTCAAGAGGTGGCCATGAGAATTTCCGAACTGTCGACACAGACGGGCATGACCGTGCCGACGATCAAGTACTACCTGCGCGAGGGACTGCTTCCCGAAGGTGAGCGCAGCTCACCGACGCAGGCCACGTACGGCGACAAGCACGTGGAGCGGCTGCGGGTGATTCGAGCGCTGCTCGACGCCGGAGTGAGCATTGCTGAGACAAGACGGGTACTGACCGCGCTGGATGAGCCACCCGAGCATTCGTACGACCTGCTCGGAACTGCGCACGCGGCAATCACTCCACCGTTGGATGTGGCGCTAGACCTCAACGAGGCCGAACGAATCGTTTCTGCGCTGGGCTGGAAGCCAGGGACGTGCGATCTGGCCGTGTTGAACGAAGTCGCGCGAGCGGTGGAAGGTCTGGAGCGTGCCGGTTTTGTCGTACCGGATGCCGTGATGCGCGAGTATCTCGCGAGCATGCGCCGCATCGCGGATGCCGAGATCGCCGGCGTGCCGACGGAGTCTCCGGAGGCTGCGGTTCGGTATGTAGTGCTGGGTTCAGTGCTGGTGGAGCCACTGCTCTTGGCACTGCGGCGAGTAGCGCAGCAGGTGAGCTCGTGGGAGCGATTCGGCAGCGAGGGCTAGCGACCTTGCGCACCTTTGGTCGACCCGCGCTTTCAGCAGTATGCGCTTGCCATCATCCCCGTCTAGGGCGTTGTCTAGAGTGGGGTCATGCGGCGGCACTCGGCTCTGTTAATCGGCATCCTTTCACTCGCAACACTGACTGGTTGCGCATCCGGCGCGGCCGATGGAGTCAGCGTTTCGCCCGCGCCAACCTCCGAGACACCCGATACCTCGCAAGGGCCGGATGCCGCGGCACGAGCGCAGGCTCAGGCCTGGATCGATGCAGCCACGGTGCCGCCGGATGCCGTCCGTTCGGCTTCGGCCATCGGCGGCTTTCACTCGTACCAGGGGTGGCCCTGCCAACCAGTTATCGAGCAAGAAGCGTACTGGACGATCTCCGGTATGACTGTGGCAGAAACTGCCAACTGGCTGGCGGCGAATCCGACGGCTGACCTCGTCTCTACCGCCGTGGGGACCGTAGACGAGGAGGGGGACTACGACGAGGCAACCGTCGGTTACATTCCCGCGGACGATTCGCAGCAGGGAGTCGTTTACACGGTTGCGAAGAAGGAAGATGGCGTCGCGATCAGGGCTGAAGTTGCCGCCCTCACCGAATCCGCGGTCTGCCCCTCCCTCCCGCCTGGTTCGATCATGGGTAAACCGGGACAGGGCTAAATAGACGCGCGGCATCTGAGTCTGTTCGTACCCGTACCGCCGATGCGGTGGGGGTCTGGTCCGCGAGGATAGCTATATGAACAGCGCACAAGCGGTGACAGCGGTCACCGGTGGGTCACGGGGCATCGGAGCAGCAATCGTTCGCCGTCTCGCAGCGGACGGTCACGACGTCGTCATTGGGCACCGAGACGACGCGACCGCCGCAGGAGCAGTGCGCGGTGCGGGGCGCCTCATTGATCTCGACCCAGCCGAACTCAAGCACGACCTCGAGGTCAACCTCCTCGGAGCCGTTCTGACGAGCCGCGCTACGGTCGAACACCTCGCCGAATCGGCGGGATCGCTCGGGCTCATCGGATCGGCGGCTGCAACGATCGACGCTAGCTACTCACCCACGATGCGTCGCTGAAAAGGTCTCGCAGCTCATTGAGGAGGCGCGCTGTGTGAAAACCGTCGGCGGCCGCATGGTGCATCTGCACAGCAAATGGAAGAAGCACCCGCCCATCCCTCTCGACATATTGGCCGAGGGTGAATATCGGCGCCAGGTGATCCCAGCTGCCGCCAATATTGAGCGTGAAACCGGTGAAGGCAGTCCACGGCAGACTCGACACGTCGAACGAGTTTCGTGGAGACGGCCCCTGTGGAAAAAGCTCCGTCGACTCTGCGTGCTCAGCGATGACACGAGCCGCGGCCTCGTGGAAGGCGGCGAAGTCCGGGTTGTATGGCACCCACACGCTCGCGAACGTTTCCTGATCGCTGTTGAACACGGTGAACGAGGGATGCACGAGCGACCAGATTGCTGGCGCACCCGAATCGGTCAACGTCATCCGAAATTCGTCGTGGCGATTGACAACCGACGCGATCGCCCAGATCTGCGCGATGTACGTTCGGCGCCTCGCGGATCGAACCGCCGCGACGAACGTGGTTACGTCTAGCTCGACGGTGATGGAATACGTGCACGGCACAGCATTCCGGTAGTGCTCAAAATGCTGACGCCGCGGCCACGTTTCGACATCGATCGGGATCGGATCGTTCACTCGATCATTCTCGCAGCGCGACGTCCGCGGACGAGGTCGGCCGAGAGATCTACTCTGTCAGCATGGGCAAACTTTTTGACTCCATCGACGACAAGCTGAAGGCCTGGATCGAAGCGCAACACATGTGGTTCGTCGCGACCGCTCCGCTCGATGCAGACGGCCACGTCAATATTTCACCTCGCGGCCTCGACTCTTTTTCGGTGCTCGACGACCATCGCGTTGGCTGGGTCGACTACACCGGCAGCGGTGTCGAGACCATCGCTCATCTCCGCGAGAACGGGCGAGTGTGTCTGATGTTTGCCTCGTTCGACACCCGGCCGCGCATAGTGCGACTGCATGGCCAAGGATCGGTGTCCCTTCCTGGCGAAGCAGCCTTTGAGGAGGTTGTGGCGCTCCACCCCCAGCACCCGAGCACCAGAGCCGTTATCACCGTGGACGTCACAAGGATCAGTGACGCCTGCGGTTGGGGAGTTCCCCTGATGGAGATGACCGGCGAGCGCGACCTGCTCCGGCTGCAGGCTGAGAAGAAGGGTACTGAGGGTTTGGCGGAGTACCGCGCCGAGAAGAACACGCGCAGCATCGACGACCTTCCAGGACTCACGGTCTGACGCTCACAGCCAGATTTTGCCCTCACCCCGCCAAGCCCTAGCTAAGACATGGCGGCCGCGCAAGGCGTTCCAGGTGGCACAGAAGCGTGCTTAGGTAACTGAGTGACCGCCCGCATCCTCGCTATCGGCACCGCGGTGCCGCCCACCCGGGTCGCCCAAACGAGCGTGCGCGATGTGTTCGCCCAGCAGCCGAATATTGACAGGCTCACCGCCAGGCTCGTTCACGCAGCCTTCGACGCGGCGGCGATCGAGCACCGCCACACGGTGTTGTCGGAACTCGGTGGCGCCGCGGCAGCGCCCGGGGAGGCCCGGTTTCTGGGTGACGATGGCGTGCTGCACATGCCCACGACCGGCGAGCGCAACGACCTCTACATTCAGACGGCTCCCGATCTGTTCGCCGAAGCTGCCCGCGACGCACTCACCCGCGCAGGGGTCGACGCCGACGCGGTGACCCATGTCGTGACGGTCTCGTGCACAGGATTCTTCGCACCCGGTCCGGATTATTTACTGGTACGCGACCTTGGCTTCTCACCTGCCGTGGAGCGCTACCACCTCGGGTTTATGGGATGTGCGGCGGGGGTTCCCGCGCTCCGCCTGGCCGCACGAATCACCGACTCTCAACCCGACGCTGTCGTACTCGTCGTGTGCGCCGAGCTGTGCTCGCTGCACATTCGCGCCTCGAGTGATCCGCAGCAGATCGTGGCGGCATCCCTCTTCGCTGACGGCGCCGGGGCTGCCATCGTCACTGCCAATGCATCTCACCGCACCACCACGGAGCTTCGGCTCGACAGCTTTGCCACGCTCCTCACCACCGAAGGCGAAGCCGACATGGTGTGGACGATCGGCGATGAAGGCTTCGACATGACGCTCACCGCGGATGTCCCCCGCATTGTCGGACGTGAAGTGCGGGATGCCGTCACTCAATTTCTTGCTGACGATCCGCAAAACGTTTCGTGGGCGGTTCATCCCGGCGGCCGAAGCGTGCTTGATCGCGTCGAGCACGGACTAGAGCTGCCGCCCGATGCTCTCGCCACATCTCGCGCTGTGCTGCGCGACTACGGCAACATGTCGAGCGCCACGATCCTCTTCATCTTGCAGGCGATCATGGAAGACAACGCCCTCACCGACGGTGCACCGCTCGCGGCCCTCGCTTTTGGTCCGGGCTTAACCGTCGAATCGGCAATGCTCACGATGCACCGCGCATGACATCGCTCTCGGCCCGCAATGAGGCGCTGCAAGAACTCATGGACAACCCTCACTGCGATCAAAAACGCTTGCGCGCAACACTCAGACGTTTCGGCCTCATCAACCCCGTGATCGCCGGATGGGGCGGGCTCTACCGCGGAAAGCTTCGGCCGTATCTCACATCACTCAGACGACCCGCGCGCGTGCTCGATCTCGGCTGCGGCGGCGGCGATGTCACAGCACACCTGGCGAAACTCTCGCGCCGTGACGGGCTGCGAGTCGAGTGGGTGGGGGTCGACCCCGAGCCCACAGCGTTCGAGGTCGCCTCGACACGTACGCGCGAGAATCTGCGCTTCATCCATGCTGACGCGGCAGGCCTCCTCGCCGCGGGCGACCGCTTCGACGCTGTCATCTCGAATCACGTCGTCCATCACCTCGGCGACGCCCTCCCCGAGTTCTTCGAGCTTTCGCAACGGCTGAGTACGGGCCCCGTTCTCCACGCCGACATCGCCCGCAGCCGCCGCGCCTACATGCTCTACACCGTCGGCGTCACACCATTTGCACCCGGTACGTTTCTGCGCACGGATGGCCTGCGGTCGATCCGTCGCAGTTTCACCGCCCGTGAATTGCAAGAGCTTCTCGACCGACGGATGCCGACACCCTGGCGTGTGACGACGCCCGGGGCATTCCGGGTACTCGCCGAAGGCCGCGGCCATGTATGACGTGATCGTGGTCGGGGCCGGCCCCGTCGGAATGGTGTTGGCCATGGAGCTTGCCCGGCACGGCGTAGGCGTGCAGATTCTCGAGCAGCGCCCCGAACCCGGAACCGGAACTCGCGCTATCGGTGTGCACCCGCCCGTGCTGGCGGCGCTCGAGCCATCGGGCGTGACCGACGCCCTACTGTCGCACGCGCTGCGCGTCACACGTGGCGAGGCGCGCTCCGACAACGACCTCCTCGGCACCGTACGCTTCGACAGGCTCACCACCCGGTTTCCGTTCGTTGCGACCCTGCCGCAAGCCGCCACCGAGACCGCGCTTCGGGATGCTGCGCCTCTCCCCCGTCGCGGAGTCACTGTGACGGGGGTCAGACCCGATGGCCCTCGCGTGCGTGTAGAGATCAGTGACGGCGCGGGCCTAGCCGAGACGCTCTACGCGCGGATTGTGGTGGTGGCATCCGGGTGGGCCGGCCGCGCCCTCGTCTATCGCGCAGATCGCCTCGCCGCGCACAGCTACCCCGACCGATATCTCATGACGGATTCCGAAGCGTCGCTCGATGCCGATGAAAACACCGCGATCGTCAATCTGTCGCGCGGCGGCGTGCTCGAGTCGTTTCCGCTGCCACACGGCCTTCGCCGCTACGTCGCGTGGGATGCGGCCGGCGCTGCGACCCGCACCGAGAACAAAGCGGATGCCAACGCTCGGCGTCTGCGCGAGGCCATGGTCACGCGCGGCGAGGCGCGAGCCGCCGCACATGTGACGGCGGCGACCACGTTCGAAGTGCGACGCTTCGTTGCCCCGCAGTTGCGCCACGATCGAATATTCGCCATCGGAGACGTAGCCCACGAAGTGAGCCCGATCGGCGGACAGGGAATGAACCTCGGGATTCTCGACGCAGTTGGCCTTGCACCTTTGCTCGCCTGGTGGGTGCAACGCGGAGTCACGCCGGATCCTCAGTTGCGCGCCTGGGAGTCAAGACGCGTGAACTCCGCGCGCATCGCGGCGACGCTCGCCGCGGCGAACACTCGCCTGGGCCGCGGACTCTCGAGGTCCGGCGACGCTGCGCGCAGCGGGATCGTTCGTGCGATGCTTCGCCGCCCCACCGGCGCCGCGTTCGCTAAGGCGTACGCCATGGGCTTCGACCGAGACGCTGCAGACTCTCGGCTACGCGGCGAGCGCTCCGCCTGACGCAACGAGCTGAGTCGCGAGCAAGAGTGCTGCTGTCATCACGAGACGAAAGACCACCCGCCCGGGTCGCCGCGCCAGCGCCCGGTAAAGCGTCGCGGCAGAAACACCGATCACTGCTGCGAAGAAGACCCACGACAGCCCACTAACCTCGCCGAGCGATCCGCCCACGGGTCCGAGCAGCACCGCGAGGGCCCCGGCGGCGAGGGCAAGGGTTGCAGCGATCGCCGCCGTACGTCCGCCGATGCGGTGCGCGAGACCTTTTACACCCGTACGGCGGTCATCGTCGAGGTCGGGCAGCACGTTCGTGAGGTGCACGGCAGCACCGAGAGCGGCGCCCGCAACGAATGCCCACGGCGCCGCGAGCGCGCTCGGCGTGGCCGACAGGGTTGCGAGCGATGGGAAGAGACCGAAGCTCACGAGAAAAGGCACGACTGAGAACACCGTGGATTTGAGCCGGAGGTTGTACGACCAGGCCGAGGCGAGCGCAATCGCATGGGCCAGCAGCATCCCCCAGCCCAGCAGAGCCGAAACCAACAGTGCAACGGCGAGCGCCGCGGACGCAGCACTGAAAGCGACGCGCACCGTAAGGTCGCCTCGCGCAATCGGTTTGTCCCTTCTGCCGACGCTTCGGTCGCGCGACGCGTCGATGGCGTCATTCGAGATGCCGACCGAAAGTTGGCCGAAGAGCACGGCAGCGCCCAGGAGCACGACGCGCCATGCATCAACCCCCGCCGCGATGCCGAGCGCCACTGAAAGTGCAGTCACGACGAGCGTCGGCCCCGGATGCGATGACGCCCACAGCGCCCGCACTACTCTCACTCGTACGACTCGTCACCCTCATCGTTCTTCTGTTCCGCGCGTGCCGGCCCCTCGCTCGTGAGCACGAGCTGTGAGCCGGTGGCATCGATGTCGACTCGCACGACGTCGCCATCTCGCACACCGCCAGAGAGAATCGCCATGGCGAGGCGGTCTTGAATCTCCGACTGGATCAGGCGGCGGAGCGGCCGCGCCCCATAAATCGGGTCGTAGCCCCGCTCCGCGAGCCACGTGCGCGCGTCGGGAGTTACGGCGAGCGTCAACCGCCGCTCGGTCAGGCGCTGCTGCAGCGCGTCGACTGTGAGTTCGACAATCTGCGCGAGGTCATCTTCGGTCAGCGTCTGGAACACCACGATGTCGTCGAGTCGATTCACGAACTCCGGCTTGAAAGCTTGACGCACGAGCGCCTGAACTTGCTGCTCTTTCTGCTCGGCCGACAGTGTCGGGTCGATCAGAATTGGCGAGCCGATATTCGACGTCAAGATCAAGATGACGTTTTTGAAATCGACAGTGCGCCCCTGCCCGTCTGTCAGTCGGCCATCGTCCATGACCTGCAGCAGCACATCGAACACTTCAGGGTGAGCCTTCTCGACCTCATCGAGCAGAACAACGCTGTACGGGCGACGCCGCACAGCCTCGGTGAGCTGACCGCCCTGCTCGTAACCGACGTAACCGGGAGGGGCCCCAACGAGGCGCGACACCGAGTGCTTTTCGCCGTACTCCGACATGTCGATCCGCACCATCGCGTGCTCGTCATCGAAGAGGAAGTTGGCGAGTGCTTTCGCGAGCTCCGTCTTACCAACACCGGTCGGCCCGAGGAAGAGGAACGAACCCGTCGGGCGGTTCGGGTCACTGATCCCCGCGCGGGAGCGGCGCACGGCATCCGCAACAGCCTTGACGGCGGCTTTCTGACCAATCAGTCGCTTGCCGAGTTCCGCCTCGAGATGAATCAGCTTCTCCGTCTCACCCTGCAGGAGGCGCCCCACGGGAATTCCGGTCCAGGCGGCGATGACCGAGGCGATGTCCTCATCGGTCACTTGGTCGTTGACCATCCGATCCGTTGTGCCTTCCGCCGATTCCACAACAGCGAGTTCACGCTCGAGCGCCGGAATCTCGGCGTAAAGCAGCCGTGATGCGCGCTCGAGGTTTCCTTCGCGCTGCGCGCGCTCGGCATCGACACGGGCAGCATCCAGCCGAGTCTTCAGTTCACCGACGCGGTTGAGCGACGACCGCTCGTGTTCCCAGCGCTCGGCAAGCGCCGAAAGGCGCTCTTCTTCGGCGGCGAGATCGACACGAAGCTTCGTCAACCGTTCTTTCGAGGCGGCATCTTTTTCGCGTTTGAGGGCGAGTTCTTCGAGCTTCAGACGATCAACGTGACGGCGCAGTTCGTCGATCTCGAGCGGTGCTGAGTCGATCTCCATACGCAGTCGTGAAGCCGCCTCATCGATGAGGTCGATGGCTTTGTCGGGCAGTTGCCGCGAGGGAATGTACCGGTGCGAAAGGGATGCCGCGGCAATTAGTGCCGCGTCGGCGATAGCCACTTTATGGTGAGCCTCGTAGCGTTCTTTGAGCCCACGGAGAATCGCAACGGTGTCTTCGACAGTGGGCTCACCCACGTACACCTGTTGAAAGCGGCGCTCGAGGGCGGCGTCTTTCTCGATGAATTCGCGGTACTCGTTGAGTGTGGTGGCACCGATGAGGCGCAACTCACCGCGCGCGAGCATGGGCTTCAGCATGTTGGATGCCGCGACCGACCCTTCACCGCCACCGGCGCCCATGAGGACGTGGAGTTCATCGATGAACGTGATCACTTTGCCATCCGACTCGGTAATCTCCTGCAGCACGCTCTTGAGACGCTCTTCGAACTGCCCGCGGTACATAGCTCCCGCCACGAGCGCGGAGATATCGAGAGTGATGAGCTCTTTGTCTTTCAGGCTCTCCGCAACGTCGCCGGCCACGATGCGCTGAGCGAGACCCTCGACGACGGCCGTCTTACCGACACCGGGCTCGCCGATCAGCACGGGATTGTTCTTCGTGCGTCGAGTGAGCACCTGGCTGATGCGACGAATTTCGGCGTCGCGACCGATGACCGGATCGAGCTTGCCCATGCGGGCGCGCTCGGTGAGGTTGATTCCAAACTGCTCCAGGGCGCTCTTCGACTCTTCCTGCCCTGGCTGCTGCGTGGCGTTCATCTGTCTCCTGAAATCTACGAGGATCGAACTTGAGCCTTGTCGACTCAAGTTTACCAGGTTGGATGCCGCGCAACAATGGTTGGCAGAACGCGGCTAACGTGTCGCTATGAGTCGTCTCTGGGTCCTTGTGAAGCGACTACCGCGACGTGTGTGGTTTCGCGCCGCGCTCTTTACCGCCATCGCGATCGTATTCGCCCTCATCGCCGGCGCCGTGGCATCCTTCTTGCCGTATTCGTTCGCGTTCGACCTCGGCCAGGGCGCCGTCGGATCGATACTGCAGATCCTGGCAACATCGATGCTCGCGGTGACGACATTCTCGTTGACCACCATGGTCACGGCGTACTCCTCAGCATCCGCGATTGCGACGCCACGCGCGACGCAACTGCTTGTCGAAGACACGACGTCTCAGAACGTGCTGTCGACCTTCATCGGCGCGTTCACGTTCTCACTCGTGGGGATTATCGCGCTCTCAACCAGCTACTACACCGATCAGGGCCGCGCGATCCTGTTCCTCGGAACGCTGGTCGTCGTCATCATCATCGTCGTCACCCTGCTTCGCTGGATCGGCCACCTTTCGAGCTTCGGGCGCATGGCCGACGTCATCGATCGCGTCGAAGCCGAAGCATGTTCGACGCTCGCGTCATACGCCGCGAAGCCGGCCCTCGGCGCAAACGTACTGCGCGCAAGCCCCACCGGTTCATTCGTTATTCCGGCACCGAGGGTCGGTGTTGTCACGCACATGCAGTTGTCGCGCATCGAGAGCATCGCAGCCGATGCCGACGTACGCGTACACATTGTGGCAAGCCCGGGCCGGACCACGGATGCCGCAACCCCCCTGGCGCGCGTAAGCGGGCACCTCGATGAAGAAGCCGCCTCCGCCATCTCCCATGCGTTTCAAATCGACGCGCATCGCACCTACGAGCAGGACCCCCGCCTCGGCGTGATCGCACTGTCCGAGATCGGAAGTCGGGCGCTTTCTCCCTCGACGAATGATCCCGGGACCGCAATCGAGGTCCTCGGGTCGCTACAGCGTGTCTTCACCGCGATGCTCAGCGAAGAAGCGGATGACGACGTGCTCTATCCCCACATCTGGATCACTCCCGTTGCCCTCGACGACCTGCTCGAAGACGCCTTCCGGCCGCTCGCTCGCGACGGTGCCGGCATGATCGAGGTGGCACTGAGATTGCAGCGTGTTCTCGCAGCGCTGGCCGCTACCGCGCCGCAGCACCGGGCGACTTTCCGGCGCGCTGCGGATGTGGCGGCTCGCCGCGCGTTCGATGCACTCTCCCGAGCCGATGCCGCAACACTTCGACGCAGCAGGCGCTCGCTCTGGAACTGACGCGCTAGGCGGCCGGCGTGGGCTCCGCCATGGCCATCGCATCGACGGGCGTGTCCACGTCTAGCACGTCAGTCGAGTCCTCGGTCGCACAGCTGAATCGGGATCGATACGCCGTGGGGGTCAGCCCGAGCGTCCGCACGAAGTTCTGGCGCAGCACTGCTGCGGAACCAAAGCCGCACTCGTAGGCGATGCGGTCCAGGCCGAGTGAGGTCTTCTCGAGCAGACGCTGCGCGTGCAGCAATCGCTGGCGCGCGAGCCACGCCGCGGGTGTTGCGCCAAGGTCCGCCTTGAACCGGCGGGCAAAAGTGCGGGGCGACATGTGCGCCTTGGCGGCGAGCTCGTCTATGTGAAGATCGAGACGCAGATTTTCGAGCATCCAGTCGGTCACCGGCGCGAGCGATAGAGATGCCACCTCCGGCAGCGGCTTGCTAATGAACTGCGCCTGGCCACCGTCGCGCTGCGGGGCAACGACCATGCGACGCGCGATCGTATTGGCCGCTTCGGGGCCTACCTCTTGACGCAGCAGGTGCAGACACGCATCCAACCCTGCCGCTGTCCCGGCGCTTGTGATGATCTTTCCGTCCTGCACGTAGAGCACGTCGGGGTTGACGTCGATGTCGGGGAACATGTCGGCCATGACATCCGCATACATCCAGTGCGTCGTCGCCCGGCGACCGGCAAGAACTCCGGCGTTCGCCAGGATGAACGCGCCGCTACATACGCTCAGGAGCCAGGCGCCGCGGCGTTCAGCATCACGAATTACCTCGAGCACGCGAGGGTCGGACCGACCCCACATCTCTTTAGGAGTGGGAGACACAACCACGAGATCAGCTTCATACGCGTAGCTCAGGTCGTTGTGGACGTTCAGCGAGAACCCCATGCGTGACGCCACGACGCCGGGGTCAGGCGTTACGACACGGAAATCGAAGTTCGGAACACCGTCGGCCGTGCGGTCGAGACCGAAGGCTTCGCACGCCACACCGAACTCAAAGGGAGCAAACCCCTCTTCTACAATCACGGCGACAGTTTTCATCAGAGCTCCATAGTGGCAGTAAATCGACTATTTGTGTCCATTCTGCCACTTTTGGCAGCATGGAGACAAGCGTAGCGTTTCTGCCATGATCCTCTTCGTTATCGTCGCCGCAATCTCGCTCACCGCCGTCGTAGCCACGCTCATCGCTGTCGCTCGCGACGGGTACGGCCCCGTCCGCACCGACCCCTCCCGCATCCGCGCTTCCCGCACCGGTGCTTCGCGCTCCCTCTCCGAAGCTTCGCCTTCGCACGAGCCCCTCACCCGATCCGCTGACGTGTCCACGTTTGTGGGCGCTCACGCCGTCACACCCACAAAAGTGGGCAAGTCAGCGGGGAAGCGTCAGCGACGGGGCCGGGGCTACGCCGCTGACGCGCGGCGGTAGATCTCGATCATCGCGGCCGTGCGCGATGACTGGCGGAATCGCTCACCGATGTCGGGGGCGGGAACGGGCGCAGTGCCGGCCTCCACGTCGGCCGCGGCCGCACGAATCGCCGCCGCGAGAGCGTCGACAGACTCATCCGCCGCGACGCCATCGCCAACTCGCCACACGCCTGAGCCCAGCTCGTTGGCGATATCGGGGTCACACACGATCGCCGGAGTGCCCAGCGACGCACCCTCGAAAGGTGTCATGCCCTGCGTTTCGAATCCGATCGACGTTTGCACAACGGCATCCGCTGCTGCGATCCGCCGCAGCGTCTCAAGGTATGTCAAGCGACCCACGAAACGAACGGATGCCGCCGCTCCCGCCGCGCGGGCAGCGGTTCGCTGCGCTGCGCGCCACTGGCCTCCGCCGCCGATAACCTCGACTTCGACGTGGGCACCTGAGGCCGCGACCGCTTCGAGAAACGGAAGAAGCCGTTTTTCGGGGCTCATCCGGCCGATCCATACGAGGCGTGCGGGTCCAGGGCGGCGTGCCTCACGGCCGGCAGCGAGCGCGGCGTCGAGAACATCGTCGTCGATACCGTTCCACACGACGTCTACGTGAGGGTTCGGGCCGGGCGGCACAGCGCCGTGCGCTTCCAGCCGATGCGCGAAGTGTGACGACGGCGCCGTTACGGAGCGAGAGAGCCGCGCGAACTGTCGCAAGTAGTCCCACCCGTCGCGACCCTGGCCAGGCACGTGCAACGCTCGCCGCTGCCAGAAATTCAGTGCCCGCAGTACAAGGCGTGGAGCCGGAGCTGTGGCTTCGATGCCCACATCCACCCGGTTGTGCATAGTGTGCACGACCGGAAGTCCGTGTCGGGCCGCATACCGATGGCCGGTGAATGCGCCCCAAAAGTCGGCTTGCACGTGCACGAGGTCCACGGGTGCTCGATCGGCCATCGCCGCGTCGAGATAACGGTCGGTGCGCACTCCTGGCCAGGTGAGCGAGTACTCACGGTCGAGGGTGATGGGTATTGACGGAAGGTCGAGGTACACGGCATCCGTCGTCGCTGCTCGACCGCGCGCACCGTGCATCGCGGGTGCGACGATCGTCACGGTGTGCCCGGCGCGCTCGAGGAAACGACGCTGCAAGCGCATCGAAACCTGTGCACCGCCGAGCGACTCGACGTGCTGATCGCCGAACATCACGACGTGCATCGTGACCTACTCCGGCAGCGGCTGGCCGCGATACAGCGCTTCGAACGTGTCGAGCGTGCGGTTGATGTCGTGCACGACGACGCCATCAAGCGATGCCTGCTGCATACGCAGGCGCTCTTCCGGCTCAGCCGTGAGTACGTCGGTGAGGCGTGCGGCGAGTTCATCGACGCTACCGGGTTCGAAGAGGTAGCCGTTCTCACCGTCGTGGACGAGGTGAGGGAGGGCAACGGCGTTCGCGGCGACGATCGGCAGACCCGAAGCCATCGCTTCCATCGTCGCGATTGACTGAAGTTCGGCAATCGATGCGATGGCGAACACGCTCGCACGCGACAGAATGTGGCGAAGCTCATCTTCTGAAGTGTGCCCGTGAAAGTGCACGCGCTCGGCAATTCCAAGTTCACCCGCGAGTGCTTCGAGGTTCTTTCGCTGATCTCCGCCACCGACGATGTCGAAACTCACATCAAGCGCGGGATCGATGCGCGCGATGGCCCGCAGCACGACGTCGATCTTCTTCTCTGTCGTCAGTCGCCCCACGAACAAAACGCGATTCGCGTCACGAGGTGTGAGATCGGGCGTGTAATTGGTGCGGTCGATCCCGCAGCTCACGGGAATCACCCCGGAGATGTCGATCGCCGATTCAAGAAAGTTCGCGGCGTTTCGTGTGGGGGTCGTCACAGCGCGCGCCATCCGGAGGGTGCGCTCAGCATCCTTCCACGCGAGATTGACCACGATCTCGTCAAGCTTGGCCGGAAGAGTCGTGAAGTCGAGGATGTTTTCGGGCATCACGTGGTTTGTCGCGATCACCGGAATGCCACGCTTTCGCGCCTCCCGCGTGAGTCCACGGCCGATCAGGATGTGCGACTGAATGTGCACGACGTCAGGCTTGATTTCGTCGAGTATGCGACGCGCATGCTGAGGCGAGCGCCCCGGCGGCACGAACCGAAGCCAATCGTGCGGGTAATAGCGCCACGAGGGGAGCCGGTGGATCGTCATCTCTTCACCCTCGATCACTTCGCGGAAGGCGCCGTGCTTGGCATGGGTGAGGCTTGGAGCCATGACGTGCACGTCATGGCCACGCGCGGTGAGGCCTGCGGCGAGACGCTCGGCGAAGCGAGCGGCACCGTTGACGTCGGGCCAAAATGTATCGGCGCCGATGAGCACCGTCAGCGGGCGCTGTGTGGCGGCTTCGTCTGATGAAGAGGGAAGGGACGCGGGGGAAGTCACGGGTGTGGTGGCTGCCTATCTCTGCGGCGTGCACACGGGGTCTCCGTGCGCACGTCAACTGTACCCGAGGCGCCTGTTTCCACCCCGGATGCCTCGCCCACCCACCGCAAGCGTTCTGGATCGGCGACCGGGTGAGTTGCCAGTTCCCCCGATTCAGGAAGAACTGGCAACTCATCTCAATCGTTCGCTAAATGAATTTCTGGTTGGCGGCACCCGTGCAGGTGTTGATGGTCAGTTGAGTTCCGTTGGCGAACGAACTACCCGGAGCGGTCAGACACAATCCACTCGGTGGGTTGAGGATGGAGCCGTTCGTCTGAGGTACCCATTGCTGGCCACCGACACCGTTGCAGTTGAACAGGATCACTGGGGTTCCTGCTGCGGTGCTGTTGCCTGCGACATCAAGGCACCTGGTGAGCGTTTCTAGCGTGTTGCCGGCGGTGAAAGTCCAATGCTGGTCGACGGCAGGTTCGATGCACGTCCAGAGCTGAACTTTCGGGCCCGACCAGTTGCCGTAGGTGTCGTTTCCTGCGGTGTCCATGCACTTTCCGCCGGGAGCAGAGATCATCTGACCCCCCGAGACCTTGAACACCTGGGATGCGGCCCCGCTGCACGACTGGATAGTGAGAACGGTCCCGTTTACCGCGTTGCCCGGGTCGGTGAGGCACAGACCGGACTGCGGGTTCTTGAGCGAACCGTTTGTCTGCTGCACCCACTTCTGACCTCCCACGCCATTGCAGTCATACAACTGCACCTCGGTGCCAGCGACGGTGCTGTCGCCGACGATGTCGAGGCAGCGCCCGAGTGTGGTCAAGGATCCGTTGGCCGTAGACCACCAGCTCTGATCATTGGCTTCACGAAGGCAGTCCCAGCTCACCACCCGGGTTCCGTTGGCTCCATTGTTGGCGCCAATCACATCGACGCAGTTGCCGCCAGGAGCATTGATGGGCGTCTCATCAAACAACAGCCCCGGCGTCACAATGAACCGCTGGTTCGCCGCCCCCGTGCAGGGCTGAATCTCGAGGCGGGTGCCGTTTGAGGTCTGCCCGTTGCGACTTGTCAAACACAACCCGGACTGCGGGTTCTTCAGCGTCCCGTTAGATTGCGTCACCCATTCCTGCCCACCGAGCCCGTTGCAGTCCCACAGCTGGATAGGCGTGCCTGCGGTCGTGGTGTTGCCCGTGATTTCCAGGCAGCGCCCCATGGTCTTCAACGTGTTCGGGTACTCATCAAGGCCCGACGTCAAATAGACGGTCGGGACGGTGCGAATGTGCAGCCATTTCTGGTCGACAGCGTCATGAAGGCAATCCCATAGCTGCACCGCCGCGCCCCCGACGCCGTTATCGTTTCCACTCACGTCGACGCACTTACCGGCGGGTCCGGTAATGCCAACGCCGGGTCCACCACCAGAGGTGCCGGTGTAGGCCACTGAGGAGATATCAGACTGCAGCGCAGCGACAGTTGCGTTCGGCGCGTATCCCGATGTGATTGCGCCTTCAAAAAAGGAGCCGGGTGCAGCGTTGCTGTTGTCTCCGCCAGCGCCGAGGGTGATGCCACCCTCCTGTTTCATCGGCGTGTAGCCCGAAGGCAGCGCCCCCTGGAATAACGACGTGAGAGAAGCGGATGTCGCGTTGCCTCCATCGAGGGCGAAGGCACTCTGACCGTCATTTCTCAGTACCCCAGTGACGAACGGACTCGTCTGACTGACGTTGGACAGGTTGCTCGTTCCGTTGCCCATGAAGACGCCGTTTTCGAGGTCTGCCTGTATCCAGGGTCCGCGTCCCGAGCAAGGTGGGTTGCCGCAAAAGGTCGACATGATCAACGTGTTCATGTGACCAGCGCCGGTGTTTGTGGAGGTAGCTTCCACGTTGCCGAAATCAAAACAACACGCGTTCGTGGCCATCGTCCCACTGGCCACCCAGTACATCGACTCAGGTTCACCGTCGATCGCCATTCCGCTCCCGCTGGGGTTGCGGTATCCGACTCGCGGTTCAACCTGGATCCCGTAGACCGCGTGACCCGCGACAGTAACCGGCAGCGCATCTGCTCGCGCCCCAATCGCGCTCGAACCCGCTTCGCCGACCGGTGCGATTGTCAGATCATTTCCCTCTGCCGACTGGTCGTACAGTTCAACGATCGTGCACACCGTGTTCTCACAGAACAGATCCTGAGCCGCCGCATTCGCGTAACCAGAATTCAACAATCCCACGTCAGCGCCTGCCCCATCGGAGGCCCTCGTCACGCGATAAAGCGCACCCGTGTAAGACGCCGAAAGCGCCCGCACGGTGGAGTACGCCGCGACGCACGGGTTGCCTCCGTCGGCAAAGGTGTCGCAGGGCAGCCCAGGCGACGCCGCTACGTTTTGCTGCATCGTTAGAGCAGGCTGCGTTTCAGCGGCACTAGCTGACACCATGTCGGCCGCTGCCGCGTTCGTCGCGGGGATGCCCACGATCACCAGCAACGCGACGACGATCACACTGACGAAACGAGCCGGATTCCACCCGGCGGCGTATGCCTGCGAATGGGCGACGGGCGGTGTGCGCCTACCAGGCCGCGTTGAGTCTCTCAAAACGGACATGAATGTACTCCTCATTGTGTACTTCCCCTTGCCTTGAGTCGGTTTTCGGATGGGCTTAATGAGTCATTCCGGCGGTGGATGCAGAAATGGAGGGGTCCTGCGTCGGGCCGTCGACCCAGGGCCCCTCCGGCTGAAAGGAGATGCGGTGCACGTGCATCTTGCGGGCATCGTGGTGAGCATCCCAGGCATGGAAGACAATGACGTCGTCTCCGTCGGGACTGACCGTCAACGAGTTGTGGCCAGGACCAATGAGAGCGCTGTCGTTCGTTTTGAGAAGTGGGGCAGTACCCTGCGGGGCATGTGCCCAAGGGCCGGTTGGGTGATCCGCGACGGCCCACGACACCGCGTAGCCTTCGCCGGTCCACGCACCCCCGGAATAGGTCATCCAGTACCGTCCGGCGCGGTAGACGACGGTCGGACCCTCGAGCGTGTGCCAATCAAAGGTGCCGTTGTAGATGTGCCGGTCGCGTTCGAAAATTTGCCAGTCAGCGTTCGGTTCGAGAATGCTGACTGGTGCCCCCTCCGCTGCATCCATCGCGGAGAGGCGAAGGACTGCGAGGTGCGTGCCCGGACGGGAATGGTGAAGCACATCGCGGGCAAAAAACAGATACCACGTGCCGTCGAGGTCTCGGAAAGGATGCGCATCGATCGCGAAGGATTCGCTCGGGGTGAGGTTCACGCCTTGATCAACGAAGGGCCCGAGCGGGTGCTCGGCCCGAGCGACTCTCAGATGATGCCCTTCGATTCCGTGCCCGACCGAGTAGTACATCCACCATTCGCCGTCGGCTTCCAGTACTTCCGGGGCCCAATATTCGTCGCCGAACGCCGCGGGCAGACGCGGAAGAACCCTGCCACGCGATTGCCAGTACGTCAGGTCCGTCGATGTGAGCGCTTCAAAGACCGCGTCGCCAGTGGCGGGAGGTCGGCCGGTGCCATAGGCAACGTATGACCCATCGGAAAGCTGCAACACGAAGGGATCAGCGAAATACTCGGCGTACACGGGGGCGCTCACGAGAGCTCCTTGAAGAGGGTCGCCGCGGGCGTGGGTACCCGCGAAAGCGTGGCATCGCTACCTTCGTCGAGGCGCACCAAGCCCATGCGACGCAGGAACGCCGTCTTTCCCTGAGACGGGTCGCCGAGCGACGGCGCCGGTCCGATCGTTTTGGTTCCGTCTGCAGCGACGTTTTCCACAACGAACTCCTCGACGTTGGCACCACCGGATGCCCACGACCAGTCGACAAAGTCGAACATCGGCCACCAGGTGTAGCCGCGAATATCGCACTGTTCTCGCAGCTCTTCGACGACCACGGCTGAGTCACGAAGCCAACGTGCCCGCAACGCGTCATCGCCCTCGATGCTTGTCTCCGTGATGATCAGCGGAAGCTGATAGCGCGTAGCGAATCCTTCCAACGCCTCGCGCAGCCCCTGCGTCCATTTGTCGTAGGAGATCTGCATCTGCTCTCCATCGACAAGAGCGACCCGCCGTGGGGTCAGATCAGGGTAGTAATTCACCCCGACGAAGTCCGGCGCTGCGGGATGGTGAAGAAGCCAGTCCAGGTCGGCGCGATGCGCACCGTGCTCGAGAAGCCACGTCCAGAGCGGGTGATCCTCATCCACTCGCCCGAGGAGGAAGTCGGTAGATAGCCAACCGACGTCACGGATAAGCGCGGCATGCTCGTCGAGCGTTCGCTCATCGGTGTGCACCACGGTGGCGGCTTCGACGTGGACGATTACGGCGTCGGGGTTTACCTCCCGAATCGCGGCCGTCGTCCGAGCCATCCCCAGCGCAATCGGCACCGCTACCGCAACCCAGCCGTCCCACCCGAACAAGCGCGGTGGCCACACGCCCCGGAGACCGCAGAAAGATGCCGTCGTGACGGGTTCGTTCAGGGGCGTGAAGTGAGTGACTTTACTGCGATATCGGCTTGCGAATGCGCGCGCGAAGTCGGCGATAGCATCCGGGTATCCAGGGTCGGCGAAAGAGTCAACAAGCCATCGAGGTGTGCCATAGTGCACCAGGTCAGCGACGATTTCGAGCCCGAGATGATCGACAGCGAACGGGATCACCTCGTCGAGTTCAGCCCAATTGAATACTCCGGGAGCAACATGAACCACGGGCCAGCTCACGCCGTAGCGAATTGCTGTCGCCCCAAGCTCGCGAGCGAGGGTGAGGTCTTCACGCCAGGCCGTGTCATGCCCCGTCAGGATGTGCTCGTCGAGCGGTGTCTCAGACGAAGAAACCGGATAGACGCATGTGTCTTCGATGCCAAGCAGCCAGGTGAAGCCGCCGCGGGCGAAAGGTTCTTGAAGAGATGTCATTTCAGTCCTGTCGTCGCGATTCCCGCCACGAAGTACTTCTGCGCGAAGAAGAAGGCCAAAGCGAGGGGAAGGAGCGAGATGGTTGCTCCGGCGAGCAGCACCGCATGATCGGTGACATGTTGACCGCCGAACAGCGTCAGCCCGGCCGGGAGGGTTCGCATTTCAGTGGAGCTCGTGACGATCAGCGGCCACAGCAGATCGTTCCAGAGGTTCATGAAGTGCAACACCGCCAGCGTTGCCAGTGCCGGCTTGGCCAATGGCAGGATGATGCCCCAATAGATGCGCCAGTGACCGGCACCGTCAATGCGCGCAGCTTCGTCGAGTTCCCGCGGGATCGATATGAAGAACTGGCGCAGCATGAAGATACCGAAGGCACTAGTTGCGCGAGGCACGATGAGGCCCTGGTAGGTGTCCAGCCATCCGAAGTGGAACAGTTCGAGGAACACCGGAATCAGTGTCACCTGGAACGGGACCATCAACGTGGCGATCACTAACCAAAACAGCACTGTGGACCCACGGAACTGAATCCGCGCCAGCGCGTACGCACACATCGAATCGAACAGCAGACAGAGCAGGGTTGTCACCCCAGCGAAGATAAATGTGTTCAGGAGGAGCCGCAGGAAGGGGAGTTCTTCCCAAATGCTGATGTACCCGTCAAGGGTCCATGTGCTCGGAAGAAGCTGCGCGGGTGCCGCGAAAAGATCGGCTTCGCTTCGAAACGAGCCGCCAACCATCCAAATAAACGGGATAAGCGCCGCGACGACACCGATGCCCAACAGCACCCACTTGAGAGATAGGCGGAGATTAGTCAACATCCTGGTACCTGAACAATCTGAGCTGGAATGCTGACAGGAGCATGATGATGACGAACAAGACCCACGCGATCGCCGAGGCGTAGCCAAGGTTGAAGTTGGTGAAGCCTTCGCGATACATCATCGTGACAAGAGTGTCCGTCGCGAACAACGGCCCCCCGTTGGTCATGACATATACGAGATCGAAGACCTGCAACGAGTTGATCGTCAAAATCATCGTGACGAACAGAAGCGTTGGCCGGATACTGGGCAACGTGACATGCCAGTTCAACTGGCGCGGGTTTGCTCCATCCAAGCGCGCCGCCTCATAGAGCGAGTCGGGCACGCCTTTGATGCCGGCGAGCAGAATGATCATCGCGTAGCCAATGGTCTTCCAGACGCTCACGAAAATAATGGTCGGTAGAGCCAGAGTCGGATCCTGCAGAAACTCCACCGGCTCTCCGCCGAAGAGTTGCACGACTCCGCCGACGAACCCGATGCGAGAGTCCAAGAGGAAACGCCAGACCAGTCCGATCGTTGCCAACGCCACGATCGTGGGAAAGAAGAAAACAGAACGGACGAGCCGATTGAACCACGTCTCCCGAACCAGCGCATTTGCTGCCCAGTAGCCAATCCCGATCTGCAGGACGACGCTGACTAGCGAAAAGAGCAGCGTCACCCGCAGCGCGTTCCAGAAGAGTTCGCCGTTCAGAAGCCGCTCGTAGTTGCCGAGCCCGAGCCAAATTTGGCTGTCAGCACCAATACGCCAGTCGTGGAGGCTGTACCAGAGTGACTGCATGATCGGATAGACGATGAATACGAGCAGGATGAGCAGACTCGGCGCGGCGAACAGCCACCCGGGAAGACCTCGTAGCCGTGGCTTTGTCCATCCTCTCCGGCCACCCGGGCGAGAAGCCCCGGTGGCCGGAGAGATAGGTCGTGGCATCACTTGTCTTCGCACCCCGTGATCGCATTGATCTTTGCGGTCGCTGCCGCGGCTGCGTCGGCAACATCGCCACCCCGCGTGATCTCGCCGATGAATGGCACGTAGGCTTCCGAGTCGACCTGAGTCGCCCCGTCGACACCGACGAGGTACAGCCGCGCCGAGGGCAGCGCCTCGGCGAAAGCCGCCACGATCTCGTTGGATGCCAGTTCTGGATCATCTGCAAGGTCCGTACGAACCGGCGGGAAACCGCTGGCGAGAGCGAATTGACGCTGCGCGTCTTGGCCCGTCCACCATTCCAAGAACTCCTGCGCCTCGGCCGGATGCGCTGTCTTCGCTGCAGCAGACATCGGCACCGTCGAACTCAATGTGACAGGGCCGTCTACTCCCACGGGCACCGGAGCGACGCCGAAGTCGATGCCGGCCTCGGCGTAGCCTGCGGCCGCCCACGGGCCGTTAAGCTGCATCGCTGCCTTGCCAGCGCTGAACAGCGAGTCCGCCTCCGCACCCGTCAATCCGACGGGAGCGGCACCGGCATCCACAACGTCGACCCAACTCTGCAACCCTGCAATGTTCTCGGGGCTATCAAGGACGGAGCATCCGTCAGAATCGACGATGTCTCCACCTTCGAGCCACTGCAGGATCGGCCACATCTGGATCGTCTCGTGGTCGGCCAGAGACAGGCCCACAGTTCCGCCGTCCGTCAGGGCGACAGCATCCGTCTTGAAGTCCTCCACGGTTGCCGGGGGCTGATCAATACCAGCCTCGGCGAACATCGTCTTGTTGTAGTACAGCTGCAACGTCGCAACATTTGCCGGGACTGCGTAAAGTGCCCCATCCACGGTGAAAGCGTCGATCGCCGCGGGCGCGAGCAGGCTGACATCACCCACGTCATCGAGCTTCAGGAGCGAGTTGGTCTCGACGTACTTTGCCACGACGTTGGGGTCGAAACTCGGAGTCGCGAGGTCTGGCCCCTGGCCCGTCGCCCAGGCGGACGGTAGTTTCTGGGCGATCGTGTCCCACGGCTGCACTTCCATGGACACCTGGATGTCGTCGTGAGTGTCGTTGAAGGCCGTGATGAGGTCCTCATACGCACCACGATCTCCACCGGTAAAGCCAGTCCACAGAGTGAGCTCGACCGGGCCGTCCGCTTCGGGTGCAGCGGCGCTGCAACCAGCCAAAGCGACGGTCGCCACAGATGCGACCGCCAGTACTGATGTGATTCTTCTCATAGGAATGCTCTCCTTTGGGCTGTATGAGATTGTGCGATTCTTGAAAGTGAGAGACGGCCCTCTCCGTGGTGCGCCTAGCAGCCGCAGGACTCTCGCGCCACGAGGTTCACGGGCAGCGTGACGCGGGCGTCATCCTGCGCGATTGCTACCCCGGACACGATGTCGAACAGCCGTTCGGTCGCGAGCCGCGCCATGCGTTCCGCAGGCACGTGCATTGTGGTGATCGATGGGGTCGTGACTCGGCTCAGACCGAAATCGTCGAACCCAATGATCGAAATCTCTCGCGGTGCAGTGAGGCCGCGTTGCCGCAAGCGGGTCATAGCTCCGAAGGCCATCTCATCGTTGGCCGCGACCACACCATCGATTGCCGTGATGTCGCCGACGGCGTGCGCACCCGACTCTTCGCTGTAGTCACCAACGAGCAGAGAGCCCTCAACGCCGTGGGCCTCGATGGCGTCGAAAAAGCCATCGCGACGATCTATCGCGCTCTGATGGTCGAGGGGGCCGCTGATGTGAGCGAGCGTTCGACGCTGGTGAATCTGAATGAGGTGGGATGTCGCCTCGAATGCAGCCGCGCGATCATCGACTCCCACGCTGACCGAATCGGGCAGATAGGGAAAATTCCCCAACAGCACCAGTGGCAGACCACTGTGAACCAAGCGCTCGATGTTGTCATCAGTGACCGCAGCGCTGGTCACAATCGCCCCATCCACCCGCCCCGACCGCATAACGCGCTCGTAGGCGGTCATACCGTGCGACTCATCCGGGTTGGTCGAGATGACAACCTGCGCGTCGTTGTGGTTGGCGACGGCAGTGACACCGGTCAACACGTGCATGAAGTAGCTGTGCCCGAACACATGCTGGCTGGTGTTGGGAACAATGAGCGCGACGGCGTCTGCCTTTTGTGCCCGAAGCGCGCGACCTGCCGAATTAGGGACGTAGCCGAGCTCTTCGGCAAAGCTCAACACCCGAGCCTTGGTTTCAGGGCCGATTCGAGGGTGATCACGCAACGCCATCGACACCGCGCTTACAGAGATACCGACTTCATTCGCGATGTCGCGGAGCGTCGCTCCCGCTGCCTTCGATGCAGATACCACCGTGTCTCCTTCGACATCGCATATCGTTTGCTCACACATGTGCTCAATCGTTTGAGCACATTAATTTTGGTCAGCTCAACTTTTAACGAACTCAAGTGCGTTCGCATTGCTTGAACGTTAAAGCATGAACATAGCAACGAAAAGATCTGGCTGTCAACGCTAAGTTCCCGACACCGCCGCAAGAGAGCGTGCAAGTCCTTCTTGGACTCGCGATAGGAACGCCACCGCAAGCGTTCTACCCTGGAGCCATGCCCCGTCTTCAAGCCGATGCCAACGTCGATCTCTGGGTCCCGGTTACGGGTTCATTTGGGCTGCGTGGTCGACGCCACCGCAAAGCAGCGATTCGGATGCTGATGAACCAGGGGGCGGGCCTTACTGGCGCAGCTCCGCGACCAGGTTCGGGTTTTGCCGCGTGGGCCGCGAGCCAGGCGACGCCCTTGCTACTGCGGAAAGCGGCGGGTCGAATTCTCGTGTGGGTCTGGAAAGCAGAGCCCGAGCAGATGGTCGCCATCGCTCAGCTTCAAGAGGCCACACCGCAAATGCGCACAGCGCGCGCGATGATGCCGATGGAGTATGACGACACCGAAGATTTTCGGAACCCTCACCTCGGCACTGGGGAGAAGTTGGCCATGGAGCTTCCGAGTAAACCCGGCACCCCGCCCTTTGCCACATACACGTGGGATACCGGGACGCACTTCGTGACCCTCACAGCTGTCGGCGGAGACCGGGAAAGATTCGGAATCGTGCTGAGGGGTGTGGACGACATCGCACGCACGTTGCGCATCGTTGACGACATTGCCCTGCAAGGCGATCCGACGGTGCTGCGAATAAATCCCTCTGCGTGAAGCGCCGCGGCGTGGCATTCTTTGTGTTGAATAACGCACTGAAAGGACCCTCGTGGCCGAATTCGAGTACGGACCCGTCGAACTTCACCTGATCGGTTTCGAGGGTGACCGCCCCGCGCCCGGGGTCATCGCCGCCATCACAGATCTGATTGATTCGGGCCTTGTTCGCCTACTGGACTTCATTATTGTGTCGAAGTCTGAGGATGGCGAAGTAACCGCGATTGAGATCGAAGACGACACAGATCGGTACGGGTTCGGTGGAGTCGAACTCGCTGAGATCGGTATTGCCGGCACTGAAGACATTGAAGAGTTGGCGGCCATGATTCCGGCTGGCTCATCAGCGGCCGTCGTCGCCTACGAAATGGCGTGGGCAAAACGGCTCGCCGAGACGTTCGCAGCGTCGGGTAGCGTGCTGCTCCATAGCGAACGAATCCCAGCCCCGGTCGTGAACGCGCTGCTCGAAGCAGCTCAGGAAGAGGAGTGATCGCATGATTCGCAGAATGGGACGCCCGGGTCTGCTCGGCCTCGCGGCGCGCACAGCGGTTGTGGCTGGTACGGCGAATGCTGTCTCGGGTGGCATGCGCCGATCACAGGAGAATCGCTCGATGCAACAGCAGCAGGCAGAAGCATACGAAGCGCAACAGCAACAGGCCGCGATGCAGGCCGCCGCGGCACAGGCCGTCGCACAGCAGCAGCCGGTAGCTCCCGCGGCTCCTGCTCTCGATCTCGTCGCCGAGATCCAAAAGCTTGCCGCTCTGAAGGATGCCGGAGTTCTCGACGATGCTGAGTTCGCAGCAGCTAAGGCGAAGCTCCTGAGCTAGACAATGTCCCAGATTTCAGGAGACACACCCGACGGCGTACTTCGCACAAGGCAGCTGCTCCAGCTGTCGCTGCCTGCACTACTGATTGGCGTGGCATCCGCCCTTACCCTGTGGTTGCTTGAAGAACTGGCGCATCTGTTGCAACAGGTGTGGTGGGAGACGCTGCCAGGCGCCCTGGGGGTCGACCCAGCTGGTTGGTGGGTCGTTCTCGTCCTCACCCTGACGGGCGCAGCAGTCGGTCTCGTCGTGTGGCTGGTCCCGGGCCACGGCGGAACCGACTCGGCAACGACCGAGCTTGTCGCGCCCACCCTGCCGGTGTCAGCGCTGCCGAGCGTCGCACTCGTGGTTGTGCTTGCCCTCGCTGGCGGCGTAAGCCTTGGACCTGAAAGCCCCATCATCGCCATCAATACCGCGATCGCTGTCGCGGTCGTCGCACGACTGTGGCGGGCGGTTCCCACGGAGCTCGTTGTTGTCCTCGCGGCCGCCGGCACAATCGGGGCACTGTTTGGCACGCCGGTCGCTGCCGCACTCGTCTTCACTGGGATTCTTGCCGCGACGAAGGCGCCGGGCTCGCTGTGGGACAAGCTGTTTTTGCCGCTTGTCGCCGCGGGAGTGGGAAGCGTAGTGGCGTCTATGGTCGGTGGCGGAATCTCCATGACGGCCGGAATTCCCGCTTACCGGCCCGAAAACCCTGCCCTCGAAGCTCTCTGGGGTGTTGGCGTTGCTTGTGCGGCCGCGGCCCTCGCGCTCGTGGGTGTAGCTGTCTTTCCTCACCTGCATCGCCTGTTTCGACGGCTGGGAAACCCGGTCATCTATACGACGCTCGGCGGACTCATCTTGGGACTGCTCGGGCTTGTGGGCGGGCCCCTCACACTGTTCAAAGGGCTCGAACAGTCGGCAGAATTGCTGACGAACCCGGATGCCTACAGCCCAGCGCAGCTCGCAGTGATCACCGTCGTCAAACTCGCAGCGCTTGTCGTCGCTGCAGCTGCAGGTTTTCGCGGCGGAAGAATTTTTCCCGCTGTCTTCATCGGTGTTGCGCTCGGGACGCTCGCCCATGCCCTCATTCCGTCGCTCCCGCTCGGCCTTGCTGTCGCCTGCGGTGTGCTGGGACTCACGCTTGCAGTTTCACGGGATGGCTGGATCGCACTGTTCATCGCGGTCGCAATCTCTGGTGACATCACGCTGCTGCCCGTGATGTGCGTTGTGATCTTGCCAACGTGGCTCATCGTGCGTGTTGCCCCGGAAATGATCGTGCATCCTAAAAAGTCCGAAGCTTCGGGCACGCTTCCCGCAAGCGCCTAACTCTCAGGCGCAGTTGCGTCTTCGGGCGCAATGGCGTCGGGTTCGGTTGCGGCGTGCTCGAACTGCGACTGGTACAACCGCCAGTACGCGCCTTTTTTCGCGATGAGGTCGTTGTGACTGCCTTTTTCAACGATGTCACCATGCTCCATCACAAGGATGAGGTCAGCGTCACGAATCGTCGATAGTCGGTGAGCAACGACAAACGAAGTACGGCCTTCCCGAAGCGCTGCCATCGCGTGCTGCAGAAGCAACTCGGTACGGGTGTCGACCGAGGACGTCGCCTCATCCAAGATGAGCACAGCAGGCTGAGCCACGAACGCACGAGCGATGGTGATGAGCTGCTTCTCACCCGCTGAGACGTTCGCCGCGTCTTCGTCAAGCACAGTGTCGTAGCCCTCGGGCAACGAGTGCACGAACCGGTCGACGCGAGTCGCGTTCGCCGCGTCGGTTATCTCTTCGTCGGTGGCAGATTCACGGCCGTATCGAATGTTGTCACGGATCGTGCCGGCGAAAAGCCACGGATCCTGCAGCACCATTCCGGTGCGCGATCGCACGTCGTCTCGCGACAACTCGGCGATGTCTTGACCGTCAAGCAGAATGCGTCCGCCATCGAGTTCGTAGAACCGCATGATGAGGTTGACGAGAGTGGTCTTTCCCGCACCAGTCGGCCCCACAATTGCGACAGTTTGACCCGGCTCCACGCGGAACGAGAGGTCGGAAATAAGCGGCTTGTCAGGAGAATACGAGAACTGCACGTTTTCGAATTCGATGACGCCAGGCCCACGAACGAGCGCCGGAGCGTCATCAGCATCCGGGTCCTGTTCGTCGGCGTCCAACAATTCGAAGACACGCTCAGCGGATGCTGTTCCCGACTGGATAACGGCTGCCATCCCGCCGAGCTCGGAGAGCGGCTGGGTGAACTGCTGGGAGTACTGGATGAAAGCCTGCACATCACCGAGACGGAGATTTCCACTGGCCACCATGAGACCGCCAAGAACGGCGATGCCGACGTAGGTGAGGTTTCCGATGAACATCATGCCGGGCATGATGATCCCCGACAGAAACTGTGCCTTGAACGCAGCCTGGTAGAGGTCTTCGTTTTCTTCCTGGAACTTCTCGCGTGAGTCGTGCTCGCGCCCGAACACCTTGACGAGCGCGTGTCCCGAGAACGACTCCTCGACGCGGGCGTTGAGACGACCCACTTTTTTCCACTGGACGCCGAATGCCTTCTGCGAGCGCGGGCCGATGACACCGAATATGACCGCCATCAAAGGCAACGACACCAGCGCAACAATCGCGAGTTGCCATGAGATCGAGAACATCATGATGAGCACGCCGAAGACAGTGAGTACCGACGTCACGACCGTCGACAGCGACTGCTGCATGGTCTGCGTGATGTTGTCGATGTCATTGGTGACGCGCGAAATCAACTCGCCGCGCTGTACTCGATCAAAATACGCCAGCGGCAATCGGTTGAGCTTTGCTTCAACCGATTCACGCAAGCGCCACATCGTGCGCACCATGATGATGTTGATGACAAACCCTTGGACCCAACTGAGGATTGATGATCCGACATAAATAGCGAGTGCGGCGACGATGACCACGCGCAGCCGATCGAAATCGACGCCGGCGCCAACGACGAAGTCATTCATCGCCGCCACGACGTTAGCCATGTCTCCCTGGCCCGCCGCCTGTAGTGCTGCGACGACCTCTGCCTGACTGGTGCCCGCGGGGAACTGTGCCCCGAGCGTCGCCGAGGTGACGCCCTCAAAGATGATGTTGGTTGCCTCACCGAGCACCCGGGGAGCAATGACCGCGAGCACGACGCCTAAAGCTCCCAGGAACGAAACGAAAATGAACGCGCCGGCGTAGGGCCCCAGGAGACCGACGAGTCGAGCAAAGCTGGCGCCGAAGTTTGCAGCCTTGCCGGGCTTTACGCTGTCCCAATCCCCGGATGTCTGGCGAGCCTGTTCGGCAAGCTCGAGTTCGAGTCGTTCTTCTTCCGTCCGCATGTCGGGTGAACTCATGCTTCGACTCCCAACTGCGATTCGACGATTTCTCGGTACGTCGTGTTGGTTGCGAGCAACTGCTCGTGAGTACCGACCCCGACCATGCGGCCCGCATCAAGAACCACGATGCGGTCTGCATCGGTGATCGTCGATACCCGCTGGGCGACGACAATTTTGGTGACGTCGGGGAGTTCACGCCACAGCGCCTGCCGCAGCCGTGCGTCGGTCGTGAGGTCGAGCGCCGAAAACGAGTCGTCGAAAACCAGCACGTCGGGCTGGCGCACAATCGCACGCGCGATCGCCAAGCGCTGCCGTTGTCCGCCGGAGACGTTCGTGCCTCCCTGCGAGATTCGAGCGTTCAAGCCGCCTTCCATCTCGTCGACGAAGTCCCGTCCCTGTGCGATTTCGAGAGCGTGCCAGAGCTCATCGTCGGTAGCGGCTTCCCGGCCGAAGCGAAGGTTTGAGGCGACGGTGCCCGTAAAGAGGAAGGGCCGCTGGGGCACCAGTCCGATGCCTTCCCACATTCGGTCGAGGTCCGCTTGACGCACGTCGACCCCGCCCACCGATACCGCCCCTGCGGTGACGTCGAAAAGTCTGGGGATGAGCGAGACCAGCGTGGTCTTGCCAGAACCGGTAGAGCCGACAACCGCCACAGTTTCGCCTCGCGCCGCTTCGAAATCGATGCCTTGCAAGACAGGCTTCTCTGCTCCGGGATAGCTGAATGCGACGTCCGCGAACCGAATAGCCCCGGGGGTCGGAAAGTCAGATACCGGATCTTCGGGCTTCACGAGTGTCGACTCACTTGCCAGCACCTCGCTGATGCGTTCTGCCGAGACGGCAGCGCGCGGAATCATGATTGCCATGAAGCTCGCCATGAGCACGCCGGTCATGATGAGCCCGACGTACTGCATGAAGGCGAACAGCGTGCCGATTTCGACGGTGCCTTCGTTCACTTGTATTCCGCCGAACCAGATCACGCCGACAACGGTGACGTTGAGCACGAGCATCGCGAGCGGAAAGAGCAGCACGAACAGCGACCCGACCTTGCGGCCGACGACTCGAATGTCGGTGTTCGCGACACGAAAACGCTCTTCTTCGATGTCTTCGCGCACAAAAGCGCGCACAACTCGCACCCCGGTGAGCTGCTCACGAAGAACACGGTTGACGGCATCCAACTTCTTCTGAAATTTGCGGAACAACGGAACCATGCGGCTGATGATGAGTCCGGCGATCACGAGCAGGGTCGGCACAGAGACGCCGATCAACCAGCTGAGCCCCACGTCTTGCTGCAGTGCCATCACGATGCCGCCGATCGCCAACAACGGTGCGTTGATGAGCATGGTCGATGCCATCATGGCGAGCATCTGCACTTGCTGTACGTCATTTGTATTGCGCGTGATGAGCGACCCTGGCCCGAAAGTCGATACTTCTCGCTCGGAGAAACCGCTCACTTTTTCGTAGACATCTCGGCGAATGTCTCGCCCCGCGGCCATCGACGCCCGGGCGGCGAAGTAGGTCGCGATGATAGATGCCGTGATCTGCCCCAGCGAGATCGTCAGCATGATGCTGCCTGTTGACCAGATATAGGCTGTGTCGCCCTGGGCGACACCCTGATCGATGATGTTGGCGTTCAACCGCGGCAGGTAGAGGGACGCCATCGCTGCGATGAATTGGAATGCCAGCACGCCCACGAGGAGCCAGCGGTACCCCTTGAGGTAGCGATAGAGAATTTTTCCGAGCACACGCTCAGACTAGAGCGGACCGCCGACATTCGGGAGACCACGGCTCTCGCTCGGCCGAGGCAACCGGGCGTCGAGTTCGGCAGTGAGCCGCTCAACATCTGCGCGGGTCGCTGCGCGCTGCTCCTGGTGTCCACGGGTAACGCGGTCAATCACCCACGACGAGAAGGTTGCGGTGATGAGACCCACAAGCACAACACCGCCGAGCATGAGGCCGATGGCGATTGCGCGGCCTGGCACAGTGACCGGTACGAAGTCGCCGTAACCGACGGTTGTCACTGTGCAAAAAGCCCACCAAATCGCGTCGCCGAAGCTCCGGATGTTGCCCCCAGCCGCGTAGCGCTCAACCTCGAGCACTGAAAGCGCAGCAATCCAAATAAGCAGCAGCGCGGCTCCGATACCGTAGATCAGCATGCGCGCACGAAGATTCGCTCCGGCGCTTTCTTTTGCACCCTGCGGGCGAATGAAAACACTGAGCAGGCGCACCGGGCGCAGCATTGGCACGAGTACGGCAGCGAGGTCGAACAGATGCTTTCGGAACCATTCGCCCTTGGGGTGCGCAAGGCTCAGTCGCACGACGTAGTCAACGACGAACGCAACCCAGGTCGCAAAAATGACCGTCGAAGCGATGATGCGCGCAGTGCCCGTGTACTCGAGCGTGACCTGCGCCGTATAGACGACGAGAAAGACGAGGGCTGCGGCGGTCAGCGGCCACCGGGTGAGGGTCTCCCACCGTTGCATCGCTTTTTCGTTACGCGACATGAGTGGAACTCCCCGGCTGTTGGCGCTGCTACGTCTATTCTTAGCGCTCGAGCTCGCCACCGCGCGGACGCCACACCACGATCTCAGTGGCACGGCGCATGCGTGTTCCATGCCGGAGGCGCACAACAGATCCGGTGGCCCCGGCCGCGAACACGCGCGCACCGGGCCGATTCTCGAGTTCACTCGCGACGCGCTGTTCGAGCTCTCTCACCTGACGGTCGAGATTTCGCACTCGATCTTCAAGTTCGAGGATGCGGGCGATAGCCGGGAGGCTCATGCCTTCGGCAGAAAGCCTCCCGACCTCACGCAACTGCGCGATATGGCGTACCGAATATCGACGCGAGCCGCCTTTGGTGCGCGCGGGAACGACGAGACCGATGCGGTCGTATTGACGGAGCGTTTGCGGGTGCATGTTCGCAAGCTCTGCCGCCGTAGCGATGGCGAAGATAGGTGCGTCTTCATCAATCGTGTCTTCCGACATTCACTATCGCCTCCCGTCATCCCTCGTCAGCTGTGGTGGAGCTAGCCGCGCGCTTTCGACATGAGGTCGGCGCGCGGGTTTTCGTGTGGTTCTAGTTCTTGGAACTTCTCCAGTGCCGCCCGGGCGGCATCATCGAGATGCGCTGGTACTGCCACCTGCACCTCCGCGAGGAGGTCACCGGTGCCCTTCGTCGTTTGGATGCCCCGACCCTTGACCCGAAGCACTCGCGCCGACGGGGTTCCGGGAGCGACCCGCAACTTGACGGGATCACCACCGAGTGTGGGCACCTCAATCGTGGCACCCAGCGCTGCCTCTGTGAAGGTCACCGGCACCACAACGCGAAGGTTGAGACCTTCGCGCGTGAAGACTGGATGCTGTCGCACCGATACCTGCACGACGACGTCGCCGCTCTCACCACCGTCTGGAGAGGGACGTCCCCGTCCGCGCAGTCGAATCTTCTGCCCATCCGAGACACCGGCGGGAATCTTCACTTTGAACGGTTTGCCGTCTTCCGACTGCAAACTGATCGTTTCGCCCTTGGCCGCGGTGATGAAGTCCAGAGTCGTCCGTGCGGTGACGTCTGCACCCCTTGTGGGGCCGCCGTAGCCGCGGAATCCGCCACTCGTCTGGCCGAAGGATCCTGAACCGAACCGCGATGACCCACCCTGATCGAACATCGTGAAGAAGTCGCCGAAG
Source organism: Microbacterium endophyticum (assembly GCF_011047135.1). NCBI lineage: Bacteria > Bacillati > Actinomycetota > Actinomycetes > Micrococcales > Microbacteriaceae > Microbacterium > Microbacterium endophyticum. The sequence goes on from NZ_CP049255.1 coordinate 1,330,069, forward strand.
TCCTCTTGCGAGAACCCGGCAGCTCCCCCGCCTCGGCTGCCACGCGCGCCGCCGAATCCGCTGAACACGTCATCGAATCCGCCGCCGTTCGTACCTCCGGCGCTGAAACGAGCACCGGAGCCCATCGCGCGAATTTGGTCGTACTCTTCGCGTTGGGTGGGATCGTTCAGCACTGAATAGGCTTCACTGATCTCTTTGAACTTCGCCTCAGCCTTGCTATCGCCCTGATTCGAGTCGGGGTGGTACTTACGGGCGAGCTTGCGGTAGGTCTTCTTCAGATCGGCAGCGCTGACGTCTTTTGAGACGCCGAGCATCGCGTAGAAGTCCTTGTCGAACCAGTCCTGACTGGCCACAGCGTCTCCTATTCCGCCGGAACGGCGACGACGACCTTTGCCGGACGCAGTTCCACAGTGCCCAGGCGGTATCCGACCTCGACGACTTCGAGAACTGTCGTCTCTGTCGCGCCGGGTGTCGGCTGCTGAAAGATCGCCTCGTGCTGCTGCGGGTCGAAGACGTCGCCGGCAGCACCGTAGGTTTCGAGACCCATGCGCTCAGCGACGCCGCGAAGCTTGTCAGCGATAGCAGCGAATGGCGTACCCTCGACGAGATCGCCGTGCTTCGCGGCACGGTCGAGGTCATCGAGTACGGGCAGCAGGCCTTTGGCCACTGATCCCTTCGCTCGCTCGATCTCCACCTCGCGCTGGTCTTCGGTGCGGCGACGGTAGTTGGCGTACTCGGCCTGAACTCGCTTGAGGTCAGTTAAGAGGTCGGGCTCGTCGGCGACAGCTTCTGCACCTTCGGCGGCAGCCTCTGCGCTTTGAGCAGCACCCAGAATGTCGTCGACCGTCAGCTCGTCCTGCGACTCGGGGTCGGAAGCCTGTGCTTCCGACCCCTCATCGCTCGGCCGAACCTCGTCGTCGCCTTCGGGCGTTTCGTCGAAGTTCTTTTTTGCCATGGTTCTGTCTTATTTCTTTTCGTCGTCTTCGTCGATGACCTCGGCGTCGACAACATCCTCATCGGATGCCGTCTCACCGCTGTCTGCGGACTGCTCATCAGCGCTCGGGGCAGCCTGCTCTGACTGGCTCGATGCATAGATTGCTTCGCCGAGCTTCTGCTGGCTGGCGTTGAGCTTGTCGAACGCTGTCTTCACAGCGTCGTCGTCGTCTCCGGCGAGAGCTGCCTTGAGTGCGTCAACGTCGCCCTGAACCTCGGTCTTGACCTCTTCGGGCAGCTTGTCAGCGTTGTCGCTGATGAGCTTCTCGATCGAGTAAGAGAGGGTCTCGGCCTGGTTTCGGACCTCGGCGAGTTCGCGACGCTTCTTGTCTTCCGCAGCGTTCTCTTCCGCTTCGCGCACCATGCGCTCGATGTCTTCCTTGGGGAGCGACGAGCCACCCGTGATCGTCATCGACTGCTCGGTACCGGTGCCCTTGTCCTTCGCGGACACGTGCACGATGCCGTTGGCATCGATGTCGAAGGTCACCTCAACCTGCGGAATCCCGCGGGGGGCCGGGGCGATTCCGGTGAGTTCGAAGGTTCCTAGCGGCTTGTTGTCGCGAGTGAACTCACGCTCACCCTGGAAGACCTGGATGGCAACAGACGGCTGGTTGTCGTCAGCGGTCGTGAAGGTTTCGCTGCGCTTGGTGGGGATCGCAGTGTTCCGCTCGATGAGCTTGGTCATGATGCCACCCTTGGTCTCGATACCGAGGCTCAGGGGTGTCACGTCGATCAGCAGAACGTCTTTGCGCTCGCCCTTCAGCACGCCAGCCTGGAGAGCGGCGCCGACGGCGACGACCTCATCAGGGTTGACGCCCTTGTTGGCTTCTTTTCCAGCTTCCTGCTTCACCAGTTCGGCGACGGCGGGCATACGGGTCGATCCACCGACGAGGACGACGTGGTCGATGTCCGAGACCTTGATGCCAGCTTCACGGATGACGTCAGCAAAAGGCTTCTTAGTGCGGTCGAGCAGGTCCTTGGTGAGGTCCTCGAACTTGGCGCGCGTGAGGGTCTCAGAGAGCGAAACCGGACCGCTGTCCGTGAGCGAAAGGTAGGGAAGGTTGATGCTGGTCGAGCTCGAGCTCGAGAGTTCCTTCTTGGCCTGCTCAGCAGCTTCCTTGAGGCGCTGCAGCGCGATCTTGTCGCCCGAAACATCCACACCCGAGGTGGCCTTGAACTGCTTGATCAGGTAGTCAACGACGCGCTGGTCCCAGTCGTCGCCACCGAGGCGGTTGTCTCCGGCGGTGGAGCGCACCTGGATGGTGGAGAAGTCGTCGTCCTTACCCACTTCGAGCAGCGAGACGTCGAACGTACCGCCACCGAGGTCGAAGACGAGGATGAGTTCGTCTTCTTTACCTTTGTCGAGGCCGTAGGCAAGAGCCGCGGCGGTGGGCTCGTTGATGATGCGCAGAACGTTGAGTCCCGCGATCTCGCCGGCCTCTTTCGTGGCCTGGCGCTCGGCGTCGTTGAAGTACGCGGGGACGGTGATGACGGCATCCGTCACGGTGTCACCAAGGTACTGCTCGGCGTCGTGCTTGAGCTTCTGAAGGATGCGGGCCGAAACTTCCTGCGGGGTGTAACCCTTGTCATCGATCGGCTGCGTCTTCCAGTCCGTGCCCATGTGGCGCTTGACGGAAGAGATGGTGCGGTCGACGTTCGTGACGGCCTGGCGCTTAGCGGTTTCACCGACGAGCACCTCGCCATCCTTGGTGAATGCGACAACAGACGGGGTTGTGCGGAAACCTTCGGCATTCGCGATGACCTTGGGCTCGCCGCCCTCGAGGACGCTGACGACCGAGTTGGTTGTACCGAGGTCGATTCCGACAGCACGTGGCATGTGATTCTCCTTTACGGGGGCCGCGCCCAGCGTGGCCGATGGTGATGAAGTTTGCTCACGAATCAACAGGTTGAGCCGTGATGACTCAAGGCTACTCACCCACGCTGGTCGTGTCAAATGAAGTTGATATCAGTCGACTCAACTTTGCGATCGCTGCGTTTGACTGTCGCCCAAAAGTGCGCACCCGTGGTCGAGGGAGCGAGTGCCCACGCTCCACCTCTTGCCTCAAGCACCCTGAGCAAAAGACCAGCTTCGTTCACTGGATTCAAATCACGAATAGCGGAGTCGGACTGGCAATCAACTCGAAAAAACTTGTCAGTCTTCGAAAAGGAGAGCACTGCCCAAGAGGCGTCGCCGTGCCGCGAAGTGTTCGTCACGGTATCGATCGCAAGATCGGCGACGAGTGCGCCCTCGTCGCTCTCATCCAAAGCGGCCTCAACATCATCCGCGAGGTAGAAGGTGATGTCCACCAACCCTCTCCATTGATCAACGAGCAGGGAAGCCACCGCTCGAATGCCGCGTTGCGGAAGGTCGCGGGTGAAGGTTTCCAATTCCCTCGCCGACGAAGTGAGCACTCGTTCTAGTTCTTCGAGCAGCGTGTCAACGTTCATGCTATTTCCCGGCTGTATCGCCATCTCTAGCGTCAGCACGGCGCTATTGAGGCGACCCTGCACCGGGCCATGCAAAAGCATCGCAGCCCGCGCTCGAAGGTCGTTCGCTCGCCGCCGTGACTGTTCCGCATACACGTCCACCAAATGCGAAAGTTCGCGCTCGTGCTCGCGCATGCTGCCGAGTTCCGCCGTCACCGCAGAAGCAACCACGACCAAAAGCGCATTACCGAACACCAAAGGTACCCCGGTGATGAGGTGTCGGAATGCTTCGCCCGGTGAACCCGTCAACTGCGAACTCAGCACTGCGACGACACTAATGGCGGCAAAGAATATTCCCGCGAAGACACTCAGCCATCGAGCCGCCGTGCGAAGCGTTCGTGACAACGAGTCTTCTGCACGCTTGAGCACGAGCAGTACCCCCGCCCACGAGATCATTGCGGCGAGCGCAAAGAGTGCCAGATACGGGCCACCAAGGGTAAATAGACCGACGAGCGTTGCCGCCGCGGTGAGGCCTGCAACAGCCAACGGCGCTGTCGCGGGCTGCGTTAACGCTCGCTTCGCCACAGCGCGAACAAACGATCGCGTCGTGGCCGGACGAATAGCAAGTCCACCAGGAAGCATGACCTGGTGACTAATCGACCTCACAAGTTTCGTAGAAACGTCTCGGATACCGCGCGACAGCTGCGCAAGCCGTCGACGCGTCGGGTGCATCTTCGCCGCCCTCACACGGAGAGGCAACCGCTCGAGTGCGGGCAGCACTTCACTCGCCAAGGTTTCGAGCATCGCAGCATCTTCGATGCGTTCGCGCGCCGACGGATCTCGAGCTGAATGCTCCAATCGCGCGCGGTGTTCCGAAATCCGAGCGATCAGCGACATCGCTTCGTTGAAAGCTCGAAACGCGACAGCGACAGCGGGGATCCACACGCATACGGCGAGAATCGAGCCGGGCAACCTGAGCCACACATCAATCTCACTCGCGGGGCCAACAAAGATCAGCATGCGCGGCACAGCAATGCCTATGCCCGCAAAAACCCATGAACCTATGGCGGCGTATATGGGCATAGTGCGACGACGAAACCACCCGAATACCCACAAGCAGAGGATGAGCGCGCCGATTCCGGCAGTTGCAGACGCAAGACCCGCAACAAGGGCTTCCCACACATCGACGCCTGGCCTGACCCCAACAAGAAGACCAAAAACGACTACAAGAGGGGTGAAGACCCAGATCATGCCGCGCTGAAAGGCGTAAGGACCAGTCACCGTGTCCCGTACGTATTCACCGCTGCGCCGCATGCAAGTTCCTCTCCTTGCAGAGCCCGCTGCTGAGAAGCAGAAATCTCCCTCGGAGGCAGCTAACGAGATGATATCGATGTTCACGGCACTGCATGAGCCGCCCTTAGACCTTTGAGAAGAAGATAGAAGCTTCAGTGCTCGTTCCCAGTGCGCTCCTCATCTTGACGAGTCCGCACCGAACCAACACCGTGTCCGGGTGAATAGTTACTAGATAGCGGGGAGAAGCAGAGTCACTTCTGTTCCGAACGCGGCCGAAGACGCTAGATCGATTTCTCCGCCGTGCGCCTCAACTATTTGACGTGCTCGCGCAAGGCCAATGCCAAAACCCGCACGCCCTTGAGAAATAGCTGATGGCGCGCGATAAAAGAGATCGAAGGCACGATCTTGCTCGTCATCAGTCATACCTGTGCCGTGATCTGTAATCGTGATCGCCGCGCGATCATTCCACCACGCGCACCCTACGACGACCTCGCCTCCCTCCGCACTGAACGTCACCGCGTTTTCAATCAAGTGGCGCAGGGCAGTTTCCAAGAGTCGTTTATCAACCATCGCGACAGGCCCCGCGATGATGTCGGCGGTAATATTCACGCGTCCACCTGAAAAGTGGTCTCGCGCCTCCGTTACGGCGCGCAGAACCAGCGCACCGAGGTCTAACGGGCGAGCATCAAGCTTTGTGAGATCGTCCGCGACCGCAGCCATCTCTCGGAGAGTCGAGAGTACCCGTTCCAGCTGAGCTTCCATCACGTCAACGCGCGCGATACTGGCGGGGGACCCACTCGCGAGTTCTTCGCGGAGCAGATCGAGGTGGCCGAGTATCGGAGTGAGTGGATTTCTCAATTCATGCGAGACGGCTCGGGCGTAATCGCTACCGCTCTGTCCGACCGTGATGGTGCGCTCACCATGCTCCGGCCGTAATGCCTTGCCCGCGATTCCGCGTGTGGACGAGAGGCCATCCATTCGATGAACTTCTTCGCTTCGCTAGGCGGCGTCGGGCCCGGTGACGACCCGACCCTGTTGCCACATCAGAACGGCCGCAATACGAGGATCGACATCGGCGCTGCCGGCAACACCGAGGCTTTCGTAAAGCCGGTGCACAAGCTTCTCAGCTGCGCGCATGCTCGTTCCACGAGCCTGCGCGATCTTCGACACTGAGAAGCCGCGTGCAAGCATGCCGAGAACTTCGGCCTGCGTCATGGTCACACGAGCGCGCTCGGGGGCGTCCGTGGCTGCCGGGCGGAGGCGCAGGTGTTCATGTTCTTCGATCGCCAAATCAACCGAGCGAAGCAAAGCACGCGGGCTGCCGAGCTCGCTCTTCACGAGATAAATAACAGACTCAGGAAGCTTTCCCGCTCTACCCCCAACGAGAGCGGGTGATGCGTGAGTTGAAAGCACGACCATTCCCACCCATGGTTGTCGCTCATGCAAACGGCGGAGAAGATCGATGCCTGTCGGCCCGTCTCCGAAGCTCAGGTCGCTGACGACGACGTGATAGTCCTTTTCCGCTATGCGTGCCAGTGCACCGGAGACAGTGGCGGCCTCGTCTACCTCGTGCCCGGCGCCGGCGAGCACTTCACGTACGAGTCCACGAGTGAATTGATCGTCTTCAGCAATCAACACTTTTTTTGCACTGTGATCAGCCATAGCACGCTCCTTCAAGATGTGATCTGATCATGCACTGGGGACGGCACGAAAGAAAGCTCTCGTTTACGCTCATGTAACCCTCAGCGAACATTGGTATTCAGTCGATTCTCGGAGCGAGTTCGTGGCGACTGTGTCATCGGTACGCGCGCCATCGATCTCGCCCCTCGTCCGATGCCGACGCCCGCGACGGTCCACGTGCCACCCCGCTCGGCGAGCACGCCGGCGACGACGCCGCTGCACGCACGTTCCGCTTCAGACCCGTCTCCGTCGTCGGTGCAAACGACAATCACATCACTCTCCACGATGTCGACGACGAGTTCAGCGTTGTCGGCGTTGGCGTGGCGGGACGCGTTCGTTACCATATCCGTGAGCAAGTGGGCGATGACTTCGCGAGTCGACTCGTCAGACCTTTCATCGACACCGGGGCACACAGCGCTCGAGACGCTGATGAGTCCTGTCCAATCTTCCCGAAGGCGCAGTACCGTCGCGGTTACAGAGTGAGGCTCTACTCGTGGCCCGAGACCACGCAGGTCGTCGCATGCTTGCTCGATCACCACGCCAACATCACGCAGCACTTCGTCCATATCCTTCGGCACACGCTTGGAACGCGCAAGGCGCAGGGTGTGACTCGCCGCCTGAAGACGGCCCTGTACCGGGCCATGAAGAAAGAGTGCGAGGCGGCGACGTGTGTCGTGAATTCCAAGAAGCTGAGGGCCTTCGAGGGCGTCGAGAACAGACTCAGCGACCGTCAACTCGATCGCCAGAGCGCGATTGCGCGTGTTCGTCACGCTAAGCAATGAAACAACTACCGCGCAGAGACTGCCGACGGGAAGGATAAACGCGAGGCGCAGCATCCCAGTACCGATTTCACCGAATCCAACGGTCAATAGAATCAAGACGATGAACACTGGAACCAACAAAAGCGAGCCCCACTGAACACCTGCCGCTAAGCGTTCACTCGTTCCTGCAGTTGCTGCCGCAGCGATACTGAAACATGAACACAAGAAAATGATCGCAATGATGTTCACGACGGAAGATTGAAAGTCGTCGGTTCGGGGATATTCGAACATCGTGGCTGAAAGCAAGAGGGCGGCTAGCCCCCAGGGGTAAGTGATGGGGCGCAAGATCGCATCACGCACAATCCCCCGAATAACAACGCTAGCTCGCGTAGAGGCTGTATATAGCCCGCCTGGACGAATAGCTCGTCGGCTCATCACTCGCACCACACGGCGTGAAACGTGCGAAATATCGGCGGCCAGCCTTCGCACTGCCCTCCGCGTAGGCCGCATTCTCACGATACGCAACTGCGCGCCTATCGCCACAAGACGCGGCAAAAGCTCTACGTCTACTGCCGCTGAGGCGCGCGCCCATTCCATCCGCTCCCATGCCACCGAATCTTCCCCCGCCTCGTCAATGCGGGTTCTCATTTCGGTGATCTCCGAGCGCATTCGCACCGCCTCAGCGACCAGATGCGCTGCAACCGAGATGGTCGGTATCCACACGACGGTCGCGATGGTCGAGGAGGCGAAGCGCCAGAACAGCTCCGGTTCCGCGCCAACAGCAACAGCACTCAATACCCGCGCGGTTCCAAGACCGATGCCTGCACTGAGCCAGTACCCTGCGGTTGCAATCAACGACCGAGGCTTCACTATCGCGAGATAGATAAGAGCGCAGCCCAAAGCGACGAGTATCGAAAAAGTCGCCGCGAGCACGCCGCTGAAAATACTCGTGCTCGCAGCCGACTCCAGGGTCGCAAGACAGAGCACGCTAGGCGGAATGAAGAGAACAGCGTAGGACCAGTGGAAAGAAAGCGGCCCTACCGAGCCGCGTTGCAGCAAGGTCCAAGCCGTAGAAATACTCACGCCACTCACCGAGTCGCTATCAGGGTCACCCCTCGACGGCGACGTTCTCGGCGGTGAAAGTGATAGAGGCGTTCTCATACTCGTCGCCGGCACTGTCGGAGGCGAAGAAGCGAAGCATGAATGTGGCTTGGTCGCCCGCCGCGAGATCTACTCCCGAGAGATCGACCACCGGCGGGTCGGCGAAGAAGTCCTGCAGTGAAACACTCTTCCAGGCTGAGTCGATTGAGTCGTAGTACGCAACGGACACGGGGCCACTATCGAGAACAGTCGCATCGTCGGAGGAAAGCACCGTCGGTGCACTCATCCTCACAACCCAGTCCACCGCGTTGGAGCCGAGGTTTCGAACACCGAGCTCCACCTCGGCGGCTCCTCCGGCATCGCCGTCGACAGTCGCCGCTTCGACGCTCATGATTGGTAGGCCAGCCACCTTGACGACCGATCCTGCCGGCTGACCATCGGCGATGAGCTCAGATGTCGCCGCAGCAATCGTGTTGCCTTCGATCTGCTGCTGCGCGGTAAACCAGGCGCCGGAAGCGACAATGCCAATGCCGATAAGCGTCACAGTAGCGACAATGATGGCTGCGATGAGCCCGACCTGTAGCTTTCGATTAGCACTGCGTGCATGCTGCTCTGTGTTGCCCTGATATTCACTCATGGTGATGCCTCATCTCCCCAACTGAAACCCCTGTCAGGAATGACACCACACGCTTTCAGCCGAGAAAAGCACCGACGAGCTTGATTGTTCGTAAAACGAACATTACGAGTGATCGCGGGTTGGCATCAAGGCATAACGCGCGGATGCTGGTGCGAAAGGTGCTGGTTTGCACGCATTTCCGCGTCGCGTCGCAGGCCTTCCGGAGAAGAGTCAGGACACAGTGATGAGCAAGTCAACCGCCTCGACGGAACAGCGCATAGTCGTGGCCGCAACAGTATCCGCTCTCGCTGTCAGCGCCATCGCCGCCGGAGTTCTACTCACGGGAGCATGGTTTAGTTCCACGGCATCAGCTGAGGTGACCGCGCCCGGCGGCACACTCGCGCTGGGCGCATTTGGCGACAACGCGGAAGGCATCGTTGAGGTCGTAAACGTGAAGCCGCTCAGCGAAGCGCAGGCGCTCGATCCTAATAACTCTTTCGGCGCAGCCGAAGGCCAGATCGTCATCGACAACACGGGCACGGTGGCGATGTCCTGGGACGCCGAGATCAGCGCAATCGAAAGCTCGCTCTACCTCTGGCCCGAGACACTCTACATAGCTGTGCAGGATGAGGGCACCGGAACATGGACCGCGCATGACGCCAGTGATCTGTTTGAGAACGAAGTGCCCCTTGAAGTGGGGTCAGGGGCAGAATTGGACGCGGAGACTACGTACACCCTTCCTATTCGGGTGTACCTGCGCGAAGGGTGGGAGCCACCATTCGCCGGCTGGAGTGAGGCCTGGGGGCCAACATTCACCGTTTCAGCACAAGCGCAGCAGGCTATAGCGCCCTAGCACCTCGACTCCGCAGAGTCTCGCCCACGCAGCAGCGGGGTGGGCTCTTTGTCGTCTACGCGCCCCACCCCCTCCCCGAACGCAGGCAGAATCTACACTTTCACCGTCAAACCTCACCCGCACGAGGCTTTCTGCCTGCGTTAGTGCAAGCGCGCGGCGGTTGCGGACGAGTTGCCGGGCTCGGGCCGCTGGCCCTCCGCACCCTCGCGCTGCTAGGCCTCCGCACCCTCGCGCCTCACCCTCCCCGTGTCCCCTGCCTTGCACTAATTCAGGCAATACGGCCGCTAACCGAGCTAATTCCCACAAATTTGGTGTTGCTGGCTCGCCCTGCCTGAGTTAGTGCAGGGACGGACGGCGGAAGCAATACGGGGCAGGGCAGCCAGCACCATGCAGAGCCGGGCCAGGGCGGGACGGGGCGGGCCAGGGCGGCGCGGCCGCCGGCCGGTGCAAAAAGACGTAGAGGCGCCCCGTCCTCGGGGTTGGGTGGGGTTCGAGGACGGGGCGCCGGTCTATCGAGCGGGGATGCTACGGAGTAGCCACCACCACGGGGGCTGTGACGTCGGCCGTGTCGCCGTTTCCGAGGCGGCCGGCGGCGCCGGAGCCCCACGAGAACACATTGCGGTCGGCATCGGTGGCGAGCATGAAGCGGTCGCCGATCTGCACATCCGTCAACAGCGTGCCGCTCGGCACTGCGCCGACGCCCACCTGCACCGGCGCGGTCGACGCAACCATCGAGCCGTTTCCGAGTTGTCCGGCTTGGTTCGAGCCCCAGGCGTAGACGCGGCCGTCGCTGCCGATCGCCGCGCTGTTTGCCGACCCTGCCGAAACGACGCTGATGGTGACGCCGGTGGGGATGCCACCGCGTTCCACCTGCACCGGTACGGCCCGGTCGGTGAGTGTTCCGTCGCCGAGCTGGCCCGAGCTGTTCTCGCCCCAGGCATACATGTTGCCGTCGTCACCGAGCGCGAGGGTGTGCGACTCACCAGCAGCAACCGACGTGAACAAGACACCGGCCGGCATAGACACTGCCGTGGGTGTGAGCGCGGTCGCGGTCGAATCGTTTCCGAGTTGACCGTACTGGTTGTAGCCCCAGCTATAGGCGATGCCATCGCTGCCGATTGCTACGGTGTGATCGGCGCCAGCACTGAATGCCGCGATCGCGACGCCCGCAGGAATTTCACCCTGCGAGATAGGCACCGGCACGCTCGAGTTCGCGGTCGATCCGTTACCGAGTCGACCGAACGAACCCCAACCCCACGCGTAGAGCTGGCCGTCTGAGCCCAGCGCCACGGTGTGGAATCCACCCGCGGATACGAGCGCGAATGTAATGCCATTGGGTGCGTTGACAGCTACCGGAACGGCGGATGAATCGGTCGTCCCGTCGCCTAGCTGACCGTATTCGTTTCGGCCCCAGGCGTACAGCTTGCCGTCGTCACCGAGTGCGACCGTGTGGGAAACACCCGCTGATACCTGCAGGAGCGTTACTCCGCCAGGCACCGCGCCCTGATCGACCGAGACGGGAACGTCTGATGTCAACGTCGAGCCGTCACCGAGCTGGCTGTTGGTGTTCCAGCCCCAGGCCAAGGCTGCACCATCAGTCGAAAGCGCGGCGCCGAAGTCACCACCCGCAGCGAGGGTTGCAAGAATCACTGCCACGTCGAACGACACGGTTCCCGAAGCCGCCGCGGTGTTCACGCGCGTTCCGATACCTGTCACCGTCACCGTTTGGCCATTTGCCGCCATCGGCGCCACACCCGACACCACACCGGTTGCCGCGTTGAGCGACAGCCCGCCTGGTAGTGCGGATGCCGTGGAGTACGACACCGTGCCGTAGAGCCCGACAGAGCGGTACGCCTCCGAGGCGACAGTGAGACCGGCTTTACCCTCAACGGTTTGCTCCGCGGGGAAGACCAGCGCGGGCACTCGCACAGTTTTCACTGCCGTGAGCTCGCGGGTATTTCCGCCGTTTCCGAGCTGACCGTAGGAGTTGCCTCCCCAGGTGTACGCGTACTGGTCAGAGCCGAGGATCGTCGTTGACTGGTAGCCCGCCGCGATCTGGTTGGCGAAAATTCCGGACACTCGCACGCCCTGCGCCGCTTGCACGGGAGTGTATGCCGCAGTGCGGTTGCCGGTACCCAGTTGGCCGTAGGCGTTGTCGCCCCATGCATAGAGCAGCGCGTCGGAACCGACCAGCATGCCGTATTCGAACCCGGCCGCCACCGATTTCACAGTTACTCCTGCAGGCATGACACCGCGCAGCACCGTGACCGGCGCAGAGCTTGGTTCGCCGGTGTCATCGCCGAGCTGGCCACGACCGTTCGAACCCCATGCGTAGGCGACGCCGTCAGATCCGAGCCCGGTGGCCCAGCTGCCCGCGGCGCTCAGCTCGGTGAAGACGACGCCCGCGGGCATCGCTCCGGCAACGACGGCGACAGGTGCGTTGGCATCCGCCTCGGTACCGTTACCGATCTGACCGTCGGAGTTTTGCCCGAAGCCGTACGCGGCACCATCTGCTGTGACGAGATAGGCGGTGAACGAGCCAGCCACGACCTGTGAGACCACGGCACCGCCCGGCACCTCACCCGCAGAGACGACAACAGGCGTCAGCGCGTTCGTGGTCGTTTCGTCACCCAGCTGCCCGTAGGAGTTGTCACCCCAGGCGTAGACGACGCCGTCACTCGCGAGCGCATAACCCGACGACGATCCCGCAGCGATCTGCACGATGCTCACGCCCCCGGGAAAGACGACCTCCACCGGCGTTGACGACGTTGCGGTCGTGCCGTTTCCGAGTTGTCCGCTCGAGTTGTTGCCCCACGCGTACACCTTGCCGGCTTCGGTCAGAGCCATCGAGAATGCCTCGCCGGCCGCAACAGATACCGCCTCGGCGTCCTCCGGCAGCTTCGTCAGCACCGGAGCACTCGACGTCACAGTCGACTCGTTACCCAGCTGGCCGCTGTTATTGCGGCCCCAGGCAAAGACGTCGCCGTTGATATCGCGGGCAACCGAGTGGTACTGCCCAGCGGCGATGTTCGTGAAGTAGCCGTCACCGATCTGCACACTCATCGTGTGCACGGCGGCCGTGGTGTTGTTGCGCGTTCCGGTCGCGTTGATCTGCCATTGCACCGGCAGCATCGTCGCCATGGTCGAGCCCGACACGATTCCTGTGACCGAGTTCAGGCTGAGCCCGGCAGGAATCGACGCTGCGGTCGCATACGACACGGTGCCATAGATACCGGTGGTCTTCAACGCTGCCGAAGCCATCTCGTCTCCGACGAACCAGGCCTGTATCTGCGACCCAGGAATCACATCCGCCTTCACTCGGCTCACCTTTTTGAGCTCTGACGAGTTCGTCAACGAACCGATGCCCAACTGGCCGCTTGCGTTCAAGCCGGCGCTGTACAGGTAGCCGTCGGCGCCAAACAGGACGGTCGAGGCATCGCCGCCGGTCATGTTTTGCGTCGCCACAACCGGCGGTACTTCACCCTGACTTACAGCCACTGGTGTCAACTGGTTTGCCGTGTTGCCCAACACCCCGAGTTGACCCGACGCGTTGGTGCCCCACGCATAGCGGATGCCGTCAGAGCCCGTTGCGAACGACGAGTATCCGTTCGTGTCGACCTGGGTGAACGAAACACCGTTCGGAACGATGCCGCGCTGGGTGCGCGTCGGAGCAGAAGCATTCGTTGTTGTTCCGTCACCGAGCGCACCGCCACCGTTGTCACCCCATGCGTAGGCGAAGCCGTCAGAGCCGAGCACCGCGAGGTGCAGTGCTGATGCGCTGTGCGAGAGGCCGATAACTGTCACAGATTCCGGCATGCCACCGCGGACAACGGCCACCGGAGCGGAGGCGTTTGCCGTGGTGCCGTTGCCGAGCTGTCCGGAACTGTTGAGACCCCAGCTGTACACGCTGCCGTTTGAACCCAGTGCGTATGCTGCACCCGCTGCGCCCGAGATCTCGGTGATTGTCACGCCGCCCGCGATCTCTCCCTGTGACACGACGACCGGCGATGAACTGTTAGCCGTCGCCTCGTTACCGAGTGCCCCGCTTGCACCGGAGCCCCAGGCATACACAGTGCCGTCAGCCGCGAGGGCGTACGACGTGTAAGCGCCTGCCGATACCTGCGTCATCGTCACACCCGCGGGCAGGTCGACCTGTACAGGTGCGAGCTGGTCGGTCGTCGTGCCGTCGCCGAGCTGTCCGTCGCTGTTCTGTCCCCAGGCGTACACGGCACCCGATGCTGTCAACGCAAGTGAGTGAGCATAGCCCGCAGAAACCTGCGTGACGTTCGCTCCCACGAGGCCCGACACCGAGACGGGTGCGGTGCGGGTGGTGGTTGACCCATCACCTAGCTGGCCATCGGCGTTTTCGCCCCAGGCAAATACGTCGCCGTTGATGTCGCTGGCGATCGAGTGGTTGGCGCCCGAAGCAACATCAGTGAAGTACCCATCGCTCACTTGCGCCTTGATGAGACCGACGCCGGTGACGCCGGGGTCGGCGCGCGTGCCCTGTGCCGTAATCGTCACGACGCGACCCGCTTGAACAGTGTCAGACGCACCCGAGACCACTCCCGTTGCGGCGTTGAATGTCCAGCCATCAGGCAGGGAGCCCGTCTGCGTCAGCGTGATGACTCCGTACAAGCCTGCGGTTTTCACCGCAGCGGATGCCACCGGCACCCCGAGCGTTGTCGTCACTGTCTGCACGCCTGGCACCACTACTCCGGGCACCCGGCTCACGCTTACGAGCGCTGCTGAGTCGGTCGTCGTGCCGTTACCGAGCTGACCGGCCGAATTGTCGCCGGCGCTGTACATGAATCGGTCGGCGCCACGCAGCAGTGTCGAGTGGAACCCGCCGGTGATGATGGCCGGGGCAACGCCGCTCGGCATCGCGCCTTGGGTCATCTGAGTCGGCGCAAGCACCTCACCGGTGACACCTGTCGCGAGTTCACCGTCGGTGTTACTGCCCCACGCGTAGGTGAGCCCATCCGAGGCGACGACGTAGCCGGCATCCCACCCGGCGTAGATCTTGTCAACAACAACACCAGACGGAATTCCGCCCGACAGCACGGCTACCGGGGTTTTGGCGTCGTTCTTGGTGCCATTTCCCAACTGGCCGGAAGCGTTACGACCCCACGAGTACGCCAAGCCGTTTGATGCCACCACGAAGGCGTGGTTGCTGCCCACTGCGAGTTGGGTCACGGCGACAGCCGCTGGAATAACGCCGGCGTCAACCTTCACGGGCAGAGCCTTGTCAACGGTCGAGTTGTCACCCAACTGTCCGTAGTTGTTTCTCCCCCATGCGTAGACGACGCCGTCGTCTCCGAGCGCGTACGCAGACGCCGAGGCGCCATTGATTTGTGTAATCGTCGTGCCGCCGGGAATAACGCCCGCTGAAACAGCGACTGGCGTCAGCTGGTTGCCTGCGGCACCAATACCGATCTGTCCATACGTGTTTTGACCCCAGGCGTACATCGTGCCGTCGGTAGCGAGCGCGTATGACGCGTACGAACCGGCGGAGATGCTGGCGATCGTCACGCCATCGGGGAAAACGACTCGCTGCGGCACTGACTGGTCGTTCGTTGTGCCGAGACCGAGCTGGCCATCTGAGTTCGCACCCCAGGCATACACAGCGCCAGTCGTTGTCAGCGCGAGCGAGTGCGAGTAACCCGCCGAAACCCGCGCAACATCGATGCCCGCTGGCATTTGGCTCAACACGGGTGTTGATGACGACAGCGACGAGCGGTTACCCAACTGGCCGTTGTCGTTGAGGCCCCAGGCGAACACGTCACCGTTGATATCGAGCCCCAGCGAGTGCTGGTAACCCGACGCGGCGCTCCTGAAGTACCCGTTGACGACTGTGAATGTGATTGAGCCCGCTCCGCTTGCATCGTTCACCCGCGTGCCGGTCGCACTAATAGTGAAGACGGATGACGCAATGTCTTCTGGTGCTGTACCCGAGAGCACGCCAGTGGCGGCGTCGAAGGTAAGCCCCGTGGGCGCTGCGGGCGCCAGCGCTAGCGTTACCGTGCCGTACAGACCAGCAGTCTGCACGGGCTCTGTTTCGATATCGTCGCCCGCCTCAACCACGAATCCCTGCGAAAGCGGCGTGATCGATGCTGGCACACGGCTCACAACAACAAGTGTCGGCGAGTTCGTGGTTGAGCCGATGCCCAACTGACCGCGGCTATTGCTGCCCGTGGAGTAGATGTATCCGTCCGCGCCCAGCACCGCTGTAGATGTGGCTCCCGACGTGATGTTCACCGCGACGACACCCAGCGGTACGTCGCCAGAGCTCATCGCCACCGGCGTGGTGCGATTGGTCGTTGATCCATCACCCAACTGCCCAGATGTATTGAAGCCCCACGCATAGGTGACACCATCAGAACCCGTCGCAAACGACGAGAAGGTACCTGCACCCACCTGAGTGAACTTCGCATCCGGCGGCACGGCTCCCGGCAGCACTCGCACAGGCCTCGACATATTTGGCGTCGTACCGACACCGAGCTGCCCAACGTTGTTGAGGCCCCACGTGTAGACGGCACCATCGCTACCCAAGACGACTTGGTGAGAATTATTGCCACCCTCCGCCATCTGGGTGATTTTGACTGACTCCGGAATTTCTCCCTGGGATACGGCGGCAGGAACGCTGCGAGACGCCGTCGAACCGTCGCCCAATTGCCCCTCACTGTTTTGGCCCCAGGCGTATACGCGCCCGTCAGAACCCAGCGCGTACGCGGCGCTTTTCCCGCCAGCGATCTGCGTAATTGTGACGCTCGATAGAGCTCCCACCTGATCCACTGGCACCGGCGACAACTGGTCAGATGTCGAGTTGTTCCCCAACTGGCCCGATGCACCCGCGCCCCAGGCGTAGATCGTGCCGTCGGAGGCCAATGCATAAGACGCGGATGCGCCCGCGGCGACCTGCGTGATCGTCACACCCGCCGGGAACACAACACGCTGCGGCACCAGCTGACCGTCGGTATTCCCGACACCCACCTGACCATTGCTGTTGCGCCCCCACGCATATACATCACCCGTCGACGTCACCACGAGCGAATGACCATCGCCCGCGGCCGCTTGTACCGCGTCGACACCGGCTGGCAACTGCACCAGCACCGGCGAGGTGCGCTGCGTCACCGACCCGTCACCCAACTGACCGTTCGCGTTGTTCCCCCAAGAGAACACGTCACCATTGATGTCAACACCGAGCGAATATTCATACCCGGATGCCACATCGGTGAAGTACCCGTCGGAGACCTGGAGCTGAATCGTCCCGCCCGCAGCCGAAGCGACAACGCGAGTGCCCTGCGCCGCAATATTCAACGTCCGCGACGACACATTCGTCGACGACAGCCCTGACACCACGCCTGTCGCGGAATTGAACGACCAACCCGAAGGAAGGATGCCAGACAAGCTCAAGGACACCGTGCCATACAGGCCCGCCGTGCGCACCGGAGCAGAGGCCGACTCCTCGCCCAGCATGCCCGTCAAAAACTGCTGAGCAGGCAGCACGGCCGCCGGCACACGATCCGCCTTGATTAACGTTGTGGAATCGATTGTCGACCCCGCGCCCAACTGGCCATACTCGTTGTCGCCCACGGAATACTCATACCCATCGGCACCCAACACCGTTGTGAAGTTGTCTCCGCCCGTGATCTTCGCCGCAACCACACCCGCTGGCACCTGACCCGCACTCATCGCCACCGGTGCCAACCGGTTCGTCATCGACCCATCACCCAAAAGTCCATAACTGTTAGAGCCCCACGCGTAGGAGACACCATCAGAACCCACCGCAAACGACGATCCTTGACCTATACCGACCTGGGTGAACGTCACACCCGCCGGAACAGCACCCGGCTGCACCGTCACCGGCGTCGACTTATCCGACGTCGACCCCACGCCCAGCTGACCGTAGTCGCCACGACCCCAGGCGTACGCGACACCATCATCGCCCAGCACCACCTGATGATGCCCCAGGCCCTGCGCGAGCTGGATAATCTTCACCGTGCCAGGAATCTGGCCCGGTGATACCGCAACCGGAACATTTTTATTCACAGTCGTGCCATCGCCCAACTGGCCGTAGGCGTTGTATCCCCACGCATACATGTCGCCGTTCGACCCCAACGCATAAGCCGCGTTAGACCCACCCGAAATCTGCGTGATCGTCACACCCGCCAAAGCACCCGACTGAATCACATTCTCCGGCGCCAGCCTTTGAGTGTTAGTCCCATCACCCAGCTGGTTGTATTGGTTGCTGCCCCACGCATATATGTCACCGTTAGACGCCAACGCATACGACGAAACCGCACCCGCAGAAACCTGCGTGATCATCACACCCCCAGGGAACACCACGCGCTGCGGCACCAGCTGGTTAGCGGTGTTTCCCACACCCACCTGGCCATTTCCGTTTCGCCCCCACGCATACACTTCACCCGACGACGTCAACGCCAACGAATGATGAGCACCCGCAGAAACCTGGGTGACATCCACACCCGCGGGCATCTGCACCAGCACCGGAGAGGTACGATTCGTCGTCGAGCCATCACCCAACTGGCCGTAGTTGTTGCGCCCCCACGCGAACACGTCGCCGTTTATATCCAGAGCGATCGAGTGCATGGAACCTGCGGAAACATCCGTGAAATAGCCGTTCGCGACTGTGACCGTGATTGTGCTCGACGAGGATGCGTTGTTCACTCGGGTGCCCGCACCTGTCACGGTGAATAGCGTGGACTCGAAGTCTTCAGCAGGGGTGCCCGAAAGCACACCCGTGGCCGAGTTAAACGACATCCCCACCGGCGCCGCAGGCGATACGGAGTACGAAACCACACCATACAAGCCGTGTGGCGCAAGGCCCACAGAAGGTGTCACGGCCGCCCCCATGGCTGCAATCAGCCCCTGCGACCCCGGCAACGCCGACGCCGGCACGCGATTCGCCTTAACCAGCGACGAAGACGACGTCATCGAGCCCACGCCCTGCTGACCGTAGGTGTTGTTGCCTGTCGAATACGCGTAACCGTCGGCACCCAACACGAGAGCAAAAGTCTCGCCGCCCGTGATCTTTGCCGCAGTCACACCTGTTGGCAACTGACCAGCGCTCATCGCCACGGGCGTGGTCTTGTTTGTGGTCGACGCATCGCCCAACTGGCCGCTGGTGCCGAGACCCCAAGCGTACGTGACGCCATTCGAGCCCACGGCGTACGACGAGGATCGGGCGGTACCCACCTGGGCGAACGTCACACCCGCCGGAACAGCACCCGCCAGCACCTTCATCGGCGACTTAGCATCCGTGGTAGTTCCCACGCCGATTTGACCGAAGTCATTGCGACCCCAGGCATAAATCTCACCGTTATCGCCGAGCGCCACCTGGTGGAGGCTTGAACCAGATGCAGAGAGCTCAACGATTTTCACCGAAGCAGGAATCTCACCCAACTGCGCCTGCACCGGAACAGTCCGATCTATCGTCGTTCCATCACCAAGCCCACCATACAAATTGGCACCCCACGCATACACCCTGCCGTGAGAACCCAACGCGTACGCTGACGCGCTCCCGGCCTGGATCTGCGTAATCGTCACACCCGCCAGAACCCCACTCTGGTTCACCGAAACCGGAGTCGACTTCTGGACCGTGGACCCATCACCCAACTGGCCATTGACGTTTTGCCCCCACGCATACATGGCGCCGTCAGAAGCCAAGGCATACGACGAATACGAACCCGCAGCAACCTGCGTGATCGTCACACCCGCCGGAAACACCACCCGCTGCGGCAACAACTGATCAACACCGTTCCCCACACCCAACTGGCCAAAGTCGTTACGCCCCCACGCATACACCTCACCCGTCGTCGTCAACGCCAACGAATGGAACCAGCCCGCAGAAACCTGGGTGACATCCACACCCGCGGGCAACTGCGTCAATACCGGAGACGTCCGATTCGTCGTTGACCCATCACCCAACGGACCGTAGTTATTACGACCCCAGCCGAAGACATCCCCATTGATATCCACACCCACCGAGTGGTACGCACCCGTGGCAACATCCGTGAAATACCCGTCCGAGACCTGCAGCTTTATCGTGCCCGTCACGGCAGTTGCCACAGCACGCGTGCCCTGAGCGGTAATCGTCAAAGTCGTCGACGCCACCGTCGCTGAAGACGACCCCGACACGACACCCGTTGCCGAGTTAAACGACCACCCCGACGGGAGCGTGCCCGTCTGCGACAACGACACAGTGCCATACAACCCCGCCGTGCGCACCGCCGCAGACGACTTCGCGTCGCCCACCATACCCGTCACAAACTGAGCCTCCGGCCTCACCGACGCCGGCACACGGTTCGCCTTGCGCCACGAGTAGTAATCGGTTTTCGATCCCACACCCAAGTTGCCATAGAGGTTGTCGCCCAAGGAGTAAACATACCCATCCGTACCCAGCGCCGACACCCAGCTGTCCCCACCAGAGATCTTCGCCGCAACCACACCGGCGGGCATCTGGCCCTGAATCATTGCGACCGGTGTGAGAAAATTGCTTGCCGATGTACTGCCGGTGCCCATCGCACCTCCGCCACCGTAGCCCCATGCGTAAGAGACACCGTTCGAGCCCACCGCGTAAGACGTGCGCCAGCCCTTGCCGACTTGAGTGAACGTCACACCACCCGGAACCGCACCCGCCAACACCTTTTTCGGCGTCGTCTGATTAGTCGTCGTCCCATCACCTACCTGACCATTGGCGTTGAAACCCCACGCGTACGCCACACCATCGTCACCCAAAACCTGCTGGTGCATACCGATGCCTGGCGACAGCTGAACAATCTTCACCGACTCGGGAATCTCACCCGAAGCCACAGCAACCGGAACACTCTTATTTATCGTCGTGCCATCGCCCAGTTGTCCGTACTGGTTGTCACCCCACGCATACACTTTGCCGTTCGACCCCAACGCATACGCTGTGTCGCGGATGGCAGCAATCTGCGTGATCGTGACACCCGTCAGTGCACCCGCCCGCACCACCTTCACCGGCGTGGATGTTGTGACCGTCGACCCGTCACCCAACTGGCCGTCGGAGTTGTTACCCCACGCGTATACATCACCATTCGATGTCAACGCGAATGACGAAGCTTCAGTCGCAGCAATCTGCGTGGCTGTCACCCCCGCCGGCAACACCACACGCTGCGGCAACACCTGGGTGTAGCCAGGAATACCGAGACCCAACGCCGCGCCGGAACCCCACGCATACACCTCACCGGTCGATGTCAACGCCAGCGAATGGCGCCAACCCGCAGCAACCTGCACGGCATCCACACCCGCTGGCAACTGCGTCAATACCGCAGACGTCTGATCCGTCGTTGACCCATCACCCAACTCACCACTGGTGTTGCGGCCCCACGCGAACACATCACCGTTGATGTCCAGACCCACCTGGTGATACTGACCCACCGCAACATCCGTAAAGTACCCGTCCGACACCTGTAGCTGGATCGTTCCGGTCGCAGCGGTCGCTACTGCACGGGTGCCTTGTGCTGTGATCGTCAACGTGCGTGATGCTTGCACCGCCGATGATGAACCCGATACGACGCCCGTTGCAGAGTTAAACGACCACCCTGACGGGCGAGTCCCCGTCTGAGTGAGCGACACCGTGCCATACAGGCCCGCCGTGCGCACCGCGGCAGACGACGCAACATCGCCTACCAGGCCCGTCACAAACTGCTGAGCCGGCAACACCGACGCCGGCACACGGGGAAGCACACGCAATGTCGAGTAATACGACGTTGACGTCGATCCCACACCCAGCTGGCCCCCGCCGTTGTAGCCCGTCGCGTACACGTACCCATCGGCACCCAGCACCACCGCGGACTGATACCCGCCCGTAATCTTGGCCGGAACCACACCCGCCGGCAGCTGACCCGCACTCATCGCCCTGGGCGTGGACCGATCGGTCTGCGTCCCGTCGCCCAACTGACCGTATGAGTTCCATCCCCACGCGTAAGAGACACCATCAGAACCCACAGCAAACGACGAATGCGTGCCCACACCCACCTGCGTGAATGTCACACCCGACGGCACACCACCCGACATGACCTTCACCGGCGTCGACTTATTAGACGTCGACCCCACACCCAACTGACCGTAAGGGTTGTAGCCCCAGGCGTATATGAGACCGTCATCGCCCAACACCACCTGGTGATACCCAATACCTTGCGACAGCTGAACGATCTTCGTCGACCCAGGAATCTCACCGGACAACACCACTACCGGGCTTGTCCGAGTATTCGTTGTCCCGTCACCCAACTGACCCGAGCCGTTGTAACCCCAGGAATACACCTTTCCGTTGGATCCCAACGCCCACGCCGAAGAGTTACCGCCCGAAATCTGCGTGATCGTTACACCCGCCAGAGCCCCACTCTGATTCACTGTGACCGGAGTCGACTGATCAGATGTCGACCCATTACCCAGCCGACCATCCGCGCCACTACCCCAGGCGTAGATCTTGCCGTCGGACGCCAGCGCATACGAGGAAGCTGCACCCGCAGAAACCTGCGTGATCGTCACACCCGCCGGGAACACCACACGCTGCGGCAACGACTGCTGATCAGTGTTCCCCACACCCACCTGACCATCGGCATTGCGCCCCCACGCATACACCTCGCCCGTCGACGTCAACGCCAACGAATGGAAAGAACCCGCAGCCACCTGGGTGACATCCACACCCGCCGGCAACAACGACAACGCCGGTGACGCAGCAGTTGTCGTTGACCCATTACCCAACTGACCATCGGCGTTCAAACCCCACGCGAAGACATCACCATTGATGTCCACACCCAACCCACCGTTCTGATTCGCAGACACATCCGTGAAATACCCGTCGGAGACCTGGAGCTGAATCGTGCCCGTCGCAGCCGTCGCTACCGCACGTGTGCCCTGGGCTGTGATCGTCAACGTGCGTGACGACACGACCGTCGACGACGACCCCGACACGACACCCGTTGCAGAGTTAAACGACCACCCCGACGGACGAGAACCCGACTGGGTGAGCGACACCGTGCCATACAACCCCGCCGTACGCACCACCGCAGACGACGACACCTCACCCACCAGCCCCGTCACAAACTGCGACCCCGGCAACACCACCGACGGCACACGATTCGCCTTAACCAACGTGTTCGACTGCGACGTCGACCCGATACCCAACTGGCCGTACGTGTTGACGCCCGTCGAGTACACGTACCCATCCGCACCTAACACTGCCGCGAACTGGTACCCACCCATGATCTTCGCTGCAACCACACCAGCAGGCACCTGACCCGCACTCATCGCCACCGGTATCAACCGATCGCTCGTTGACCCATCGCCCAAATGCCCTTGGCTATTGCCGCCCCACGCGTACGAGACACCATCAGAACCCACCGCATACGACGAATACAACCCCACATCCACCTGCGTGAACGTCACACCCGCCGGAACAGCACCCGACTGAACCTTCACCGGCGTCGACTTATTCGACGTCGAATTCACACCCAGCTGACCGTAGTCGCCGCGCCCCCAGGCGTACGCGACACCATCGTCACCCAACACCACCTGGTGAAACCCGAAACCCTGCGCGAGCTGAACGACCTTCACCGCCCCAGGAATCTCACCCGACGACACCGCAACCGGAACATTCCTGTCGACCGTTGTTCCATCACCCAACTGGCCATTGCTGTTTCGACCCCAGGAATACACCTTGCCGTTCGACCCCAACACGTACGCCGAGTAATAACCACCCGAAATCTGGGTGATCGTCACACCCCCCGGAATAGCACCCCGCGATACTTTCACCGGCGACGACTTGTCAACCAGCGACGCATCACCCAACTCGCCTTCAGCGTTTCGACCCCACGCATACATGTCACCGTTAGACGCCAACGCATACGACGAATACCCACCCGCAGAAACCTGCGTGATCGTCACACCCGCCGGGAACACCACACGCTGCGGCAACATCTGGTTAGCAGTGTTCCCCACACCCACCTGGCCATAGTCGTTGTAACCCCACGAATACACTTCACCCGTCGACGTCAACGCCAACGAATGATAGATACCCGCAGAAACCTGCGTGACATCCACACCCGCCGGCATCTGCGTCAATACCGGAGACGTCCGATTCGTCGTTGACCCATCACCCAACTGACCGTAGTTGTTGTAACCCCAGGCGAAGACATCCCCATTGATATCCACACCCACCGAGTGGGAGTAACCCGCAACAACATCCGTGAAATAACCATTCGCGACCGTCACCGTGATCGTACTCACCGACGACGCCGTATTCACCCGAGTACCCGTACCCGTCACCGTGAACACCGTCGACTCAAAACTCGCAGACGGCGTCCCCGACAACACACCCGTAGACGAATTAAACGACATCCCCGCAGGAACCGCCGGCGACACCGAATACGACACCGAACCATACAACCCATACGGCGCCAACACCGCAGAAGGCGACACCGCCGCACCCATCGCCGCAAACAACCCCTGCGACCCCGGCACCACCACCGCCGGCACACGGTTCACGACACGCAACGACCCATACTGCGATCCGGAACCCACACCCAACTGGCCATACGTGTTGTCGCCCACCGAGTACAGGTACCCGTCGGCGCCCAGCACCGCCGTGAACCTGTAGCCTCCCGAAATCTTTGCCGGGATCACGCCCGCCGGCATCTGACCCGCAAGCATCGCCCCCGGCGTGGTCCGGTCTGTCGTCGACCCGTTACCCAACTGAGCGCTGGTGTTGAAACCCCACGCGTACGAAACACCATCAGAACCCACCGCAAACGACGACATCTCGCCCGTGGTCACCTGCGTGAACCTCACACCCGCAGGCACCTGCCCCGCAGACACCTTCACCGGCGTGGACTTATTGGCCGTCGACCCCACACCCAGCTGACCGTAGTCGTTACGACCCCACGAGTAGGCGACACCATCATCACCCAACACCACCTGGTGGAACCCGAAACCCTGCCCGAGCTGCACAACCTTCACCGACGCAGGAATCTCTCCCGAGAGCACCGCAACCGGAACAGTCTTTTGCCCCGTCGTACCATCACCCAACTGGCCATAGGTATTTTGACCCCACGCGTACACCTTGCCGTTCGAGGCCAACGCATACGCCGAGAAACCCCCACCCGAAATCTGCGTGATCGTTACACCCGCGAGAACCCCACTCTGAGTCACCGCGACCGGAGTCAACTTGTTGACCGTAGACCCATCACCCAACTGGCCTTCAGCGTTTCGACCCCACGCATACATGGTGCCGTTAGACGCCAACGCATACGACGAATACGCACCCGCAGCAACCTGCGTGATCGTCACACCCGCCGGGAACACCACACGCTGCGGCAACGACTGCTGATCAACGTTCCCCACACCCACCTGACCATCGGTGTTGCGCCCCCACGCATACACCTCACCCGTCGACGTCAACGCCAACGAGTGATACCAGCCCGCAGCAACCTGCGTCGCATCCACACCCGCGGGCATCTGCGTCAATACCGGAGACGTCCGATCGGTCGTTGACCCATCACCCAACTGACCGAGGTTGTTGTACCCCCAGGCGAAGACATCACCATTGATATCCACACCCACCTGGTGATACTCACCCGCAACAACATCCGTGAAATACCCGTCGGAGACCTGGAGCTGAATCGTGCCCGTCGCAGCCGTCGCTACCGCACGTGTGCCCTGGGCTGTGATCGTCAACGTGCGTGACGACACGACCGTCGACGACGACCCCGACACGACACCCGTTGCAGAGTTAAACGACCACCCCGACGGACGAGAACCCGACTGGGTGAGCGACACCGTGCCATACAACCCCGCCGTACGCACCACCGCAGACGACGACACCTCGCCCACCTTGCCCGTCACAAACTGCGACCCCGGCAACACCACCGACGGCACACGATTCGCCTCACGCAACGACGAGTAATACGCCGTTGACGGCGTGCCCGCACCCAACTGACCCGAACCGTTGTAACCGGCCATGTACGCGTACCCATCGGTGCCCAACACCAGCGCGGACTGGTACCCGCCCGTGATCTTCGCCGGAACCACACCCGCCGGCAGCTGACCCGCAAGCATCGTCCTCGGAGTGAACCGATCCGTCTGCGTACCATCACCCAACTGGCCGTAAGAGTTCCACCCCCACGCGTAAGAGACACCATTAGAACCCACAGCAAATGACGTAAGCGTTCCCACACCGACCTGCGTGAATGTCACACCCGCCGGAACGTTACCCGCCAAGACCTTCACCGGCGTCGACTTATCAGACGTCGAATTCACGCCCAACTGACCATAGGAGTTGCGACCCCACGCATATGCGACACCGTCATCACCCAACACCACCTGGTGATACCCGTTGCCCTGCGGTAGCTGAACGATCTTCGTAGACCCAGGAATCTGACCCGACAACACCGCCACCGGGGTTGAACGATCATTCGTCGTCCCATCGCCCACAGCACCATCGACGTTTCCGCCCCACGCATACATCTTGCCGTTGGAGCCCAACACATACGCACCGTAACGGGCGCCCGCAATCTGCGTGATCGTCACACCCGCCAGAACCCCACTCTGATTCACCGGGACCGGGGTCGAACGATCAGACACCGACCCATTGCCCAAACGACCATCCTCACCATTACCCCAGGCGTAGATCGTGCCGTTAGACGCCAACGCATACGACGAATACGCGCCCGCAGAAACCTGGGTAATCGTCACACCCCCCGGGAAGACAACCCGCTGCGGCAACGACTGATCAACAGTGTTCCCCACACCCACCTGGCCATCTTCGTTGAGCCCCCACGCATACACTTCACCCGTCGAGGTCAACACCAACGCATGGTTAGCACCCGAGGACACACTCACCGCATCCACATCCGCCGGCAACAACGACAACACCGGCGACGCAGCAGTCGTCGTCGACCCGTCACCCAACTGACCATAAGTATTCAGACCCCAGGCGAAGACATCACCATTGATATCCAGACCCAACCCACTGTTATTTCCCGCAACAACATCCGTGAAATAACCATCGGCGCCGGCCGCGAGCTGCATGAATGGCGCTGCAAGTGGGTCGAGGCCGGGCGCCATGACCTCCGGGTCCGAGGCCTCGGGCACAGCTGGCGTCGGTGTCGGGGTCGCTGTCGGGGTGGCAGTGGGCGTCGCTGTCGGAGTAGCAGTGGGCGTCGGCGTTTCTGTCGGCTCGATCGTCGGGTCTACTGTGGGCTCACCGGTGGGAGTCACGCTCGGCTCGGCCGTGGGGGTTACTGTCTCGGAGGGCTCAGCGGGTGACGCATCCGGCTCTTCCGGCGCGGCCTCTTCGCGCGCAGGCTCTTGCGGGTCGGCCACAACGACCGGCGTGGAACGCTGATCGTTCGAGCCATCGCCCAGCTGACCGGCGTCGTTCGCACCCCATGCATACGCCACACCGTCGGGTGATACCGAAGCGGCGAAGTCTGCGCCGCCAGAGATCGAGTTGAACGTCAAGCCGTCTGGCACCGATACAGCTGCGGGTGCCGATGCGGCATCCGTTGTTCCGTTGCCCAACTGACCGGCGTCGTTCGCGCCCCATGAATACGCGACGCCCTCGGGGGTCAACGCTAAAGCGAAGTGGGCACCGGCGGCAAGCCACCCAAAGCGCACGTTTGTGGGCAACACGACCGCCACCGGCTCGAGCCGTGAATCGGTCGTGCCATCGCCCAACTGACCGGCGCCATTCGCGCCCCACGCGAACGTCACTCCATCACTGGTACGCCCGAGCGCAAAGTCGGCACCGGCAACAACCTGAGCAAGCGCAACATCGCCGGGCAGGGTCACGACAACGGGGGTCGTGCGGGAATCTGTGGTGCCGTCACCCAGCTGGCCCGCATCGTTTGCGCCCCACGCGTACGCGACACCATCGGCAGTGACAGCGACAGCGAAGTCATCGCCTGCCGCGATCTGTGAGAACACGACCCCGTCGGGCACCGTGACGGGTGCAACGGTGCTGCGTGCATCCGACGATCCATCACCAAGCTGGCCGGCACCATTGCCGCCCCAGCCATACGCGACGCCCTCGGGCGACAGTGCGACAACGAAGTCACTGCCCGCCGCGACCTGCGCGAGTGTGACATCGTCTGGCAGCACCACCGGCACCGGAGTAGAGCGCGCATCGGTCGAGCCGTCACCAAGCTGACCGGCAGCGTTGGCACCCCACGCGTACGCGAGGCCGTCAGCGGTCACGCCGACGGCGAAGTCTTTGCCGGCATCCGTCTGCGCCAGCGACACTCCTTCTGGCAGCGCCACGGCTGTGGGCACACTCGTGCCCTGATCGGAGCCATCACCTAACTGGCCGGCACCATTTGCGCCCCACGCATACACCGCACCGTCGGCCGACAGGCCGATCGCGAAGTCGTCTCCGGTCGCCACCTGGGCGTACGCGTAGAGCGTGCTCGCGAGCGCGGGTGAGATTACCGGGGTCCATACGGCCCCGGCAACTACTGTCACAACGAATGCTGTGACGAGCGAGATTATGCGACGCATAATGTACCTCCAAGGTGCCAACAGCAACTCTCGCCGTGGCCAGAACTTTCGTCTAACCCCGCACTGCCGCGAGGTTCGCCCTCCGTACACGCAGGGCTAGATGGGAAAATAGAGCCGCATTGCGGTGCGTTACACGCGCGCTTCGCGCACACTGCGACGGGTTCCTTCGACAGGAACCGACGCCGCGGCAGGGGCAGGCTTGTCACGCTTGTGCAGCGGCAGCATCGCCAACCCGAAGACCGTGAGCATGATGAAAACGCGCATCGGCCACTCTTGTAGCTGAATGATCAAACGTGCCCAGGGCTGGGCGAAGTGTATATCGACAATGCCGAGCACAGCGCTCGGCCAGATTGTGTCGGGGTCGGGAATCGTGTTGGCGTCACCGCGCAGCTCGAGTGAGCCGTCTTCGCGTATCGCCGACACACGGTGTGTGACGTAGATGCCGTTTTCGTCTACAGCGGTCACGACGTCGCCCACTTCGAAGTCAGAGCTTGATGCGGGCGGCGTCACCATCAGCACGTCGCCTATGACGTAGGTGGGTGACATCGACATGCCCACGACTTCGACGTACGAAGATCCGCGCACGTATGTCGCGGCAGCAGGGGCAGCGAGCACGAACAGCAGCGCCGCAACAACGATCCATCGAAGGATTGAGAACACTCGGATAGCCATGGCCGGCTCGCTTCTTTCAGATTAAAACGGATGCTGCCCGCCTCGACCAGAGACCCAGTCGAGGCGGGCAGCGTCAGTTATCGAAGATCAGGGAACTTCGATGGTCTGGGTCGCCGTGGCGTTGACGTCGAACGTCACGATGGCACCCTGGTAGTCATTTCCGGCTGCCGAGTCGAAGTAGACGCGGAACGAGGCCGGCTGCGTCTCGCCCGGCGCAACATCGGTACCCGAGAAGCTCTCGTTCGTGATGAAGTCCGAGAGCGACGATGTGGTCCAGTTTCCGGCCCCGTCGGTATCCCAAGCGACCGAAACGTTGGCCAGATCGAGCACAGTGACACCGTCCGAAGCCTCGATGGTCGCGTTTGCGAGGGTGGTCTCCCAGTCGAATGCGATGTCGCCGTCGTTGGTGATGTCGATGTCAACAACCGATGCCTCGTAAAGGTTGTCGGCGTCGACTGCCTGGGTAGCCGTCATCGGCTGAACCGCGGTGGCCTGAACCGTACCGCCGCCACCGGGGCCGAAGTCACCAATCACGAGCGAACCAGCGGTAATGGTGTTACCAGCGAGGTCTTTCGACGAGCTGAACCATGCACCTGATCCGACGAGGCCGACGCCGACGGCACCCGCGGCGAGCGCAACAGCACCGATGCCGCCGATGATGGCGGTGCGAGTGCGACGACGCTTCGTGCTCTGTTCCGCCGGAGCGGCAACAGTTTCTGTTGTATCCATTTCTAACTTTCTCCTTGTGCGTGAGGAAGGCGCCGCCCGGCTGGCCGACTACCTTTCCGGGCCGTGCACTGGTTGCACACGGACATCTGTGAGGTGCGCGCAAGACGCGCGCTAGACGCGCTCATGACGGAACCTGGTCTGCGTAAACGGTGAGTCCGTAATCAAGAACTCCGCGCTGCTGAGCATTCGTAATCGACGAGAGCATGTTCATCGACACCGTGATCCGCGTCGTTGCTCCGGCCGCCAAGATGACAGAGTTGCCAGGGCCGGTACCGGTCTTCAGCGCCGTGTTGAGCATCGGCGAGGTTGAGCACCCGCAGTTTGCGAACACGGCTACATGCGGCCCGAGGCCGTCAGGATCTGTCTTCACCGGAACCGAAAGTCGAAGCGCAATCGGGAAATTCGAAATGTTCCGAATTGTGAGCACCTGCACCACGTCAGGGCTTGAGCCGATACGCGCGTCGGTTTTGTCGATATCAATATCGAAGGTGAACATGTCGCACACCGAGTCAGTAGTCGCCGCTCGCGCACTCGACGCCGGCGCCGCCAGCGGCAGCGCGCACAAAGCGACGAGCAGCAGGCTCATCAGTACGGTGACGTGTGTGGGCGCATGCGACGAATCAGCAAGGCTGTGCTCAGTATCGGCGCGACGGGTCGCCCGGCGCCGATACAGCAGCACGAAGACCGAGATCACAATCATGCCGATTGCACCGGCGACGAGCACAGTGAAGTCGCCCTGCAGCCCGGTGACGGCAAGCGAGCCGCCTCCACCGTTGATATCGACGATGCAGGGCTCCGCGACAGCGGCAGCGCGCACCGGTACATCGGGTGACAAAATCACCATGTCGCGCCCACCTTTCGCCAGCGTCCAAAGCGTGGTGGGGCTTCGGCGAGCCGATCTCACCGCTTACCCCAACGCACTGCGTCTGGGCCATTGTTTGAGCACCACTCCCACCCGCGCAACGCACCCGCAAGCTGAACGTTCGCAATGCGTACGCCGAGAATTTGATGTACTCACACCGCCCATTTGCCGGTCGCACAGCGGTGATTTTTGTGCGCGCGCGCCCGGCATCAGGTAATGGAGATCGCGACGGATGCTGGGGCTACCGCTTGTTCACCATGTCGCCGTAGCGTGAGCATCATGATCGAGACGACGAAGCCCTCCGACCACCCAGCACACGACCGCGTAATCCCTCGCGGTCAAGTGGTGTCGTGGGCACTGTGGGACTGGGGCTCGGCCGCTTTCAATGCCGTAGTCACAACGTTCGTGTTCAGCACGTTTCTTGCCAGCGAGCTCTTCGTCGATCCCGCAATCGTTGCTGCCGCCGACGGCGATGCCAAAGACCCGGCTCTCGTCGCCGCCCTCGCCGACAATGCGAGCACCATCGGGTGGGCGCTCGCTATCGCTGGCGTACTGATTGCCATCCTCGCCCCCGTGCTCGGTCAGCGCTCCGATGGCACGGGTCGCCGAAAGCTGTGGCTCGGCATCAATACGGGGGCCGTCGTTCTGGCGATGCTCTCCATGTTCTTTGTCGACGGCGCCCCCGGATACCTGATCCTTGGCGCGACGCTCCTGGCGGTCGGCAATATCTTCTTCGAGTTCGCGGGCGTCAACTACAACGCGATGCTCGTGCAGGTCTCTACACGCAAGAACATGGGGCGCGTCTCGGGCTTTGGGTGGGGCATGGGCTACGTCGGCGGCATCGTGCTACTCATCGTGCTACTTGCGCTCTTCGTGCAGGGTTTCGGCACCGAGGGTCAGGCCGGCCTCCTCGGCATCTCGACCGAGGGTGGCCTGCACGTTCGGGTGGCTGTCGTGGCGTCCGCGGTATGGTTTGCAATCTTCGCCATTCCGGTGCTCTTGAAAGTGCCCGAAATTCCCGCCCGCGACACCCAGGCACGCGTCGGATTCTTTCGGTCGTACGCCGTACTCGCAAAGACGATCGCGAAGCTGTGGCGCAGCAATCGCCAGGTCTTGATGTTTCTCTTGGCGAGCGCTGTCTTTCGTGACGGACTCGCCGGGGTCTTCACGTTCGGTGCGATCATCGCGGCGCAAGTCTTCGGGTTTTCGAGCACCGAGGTGTTGTATTTCGCGGTCGCCGCCAACGTCGTGGCCGGTATCAGCACGATCATCGCTGGTCGCCTCGATGACTCCTTCGGGCCGAAGCGCGTCATCATCGTGTCTCTCGCGGGGCTCGTTCTTGCCGGTTCTGCCGTGCTCTTCATCGGCACAGCTCAAGTCGGCTTTTGGATCGCGGGGCTCATCCTCACCGGGTTCGTCGGCCCGGTGCAGTCCGCAAGCCGCTCGTTCCTTGCTCGCATCACGCCTCCCGGACGCGAGGGCGAGATCTTCGGCCTCTACGCCACGAGCGGCCGGGCGGTGTCGTTCCTCGCACCCAGCCTGTTCGCGCTGTTTGTGGCGCTCACCGGCGATACGAGGCTCGGCATCCTCGGGCTTGTCATCGTGCTGCTCGCAGGTCTCGTGCTCATGCTGCCAGTGCGTGAGAAGCAGGTCGAGATCGACTGATTCTGACTACGCGTGCGGCCAGGCTTCGGCGAGCTTTTTGAGCAGACGCACGAGTTCGCCACGCTCGACATCGTCAAACTCGGCGAGCGCGGTATTTAGCGCAGTGCGCCGCTTTTCGCGAAAACCCTCGATCAGCGCGATGCCGGACTCGGTCAGCACGATCTGGGTGCGGCGCGCATCGGCGGGGTCGACTTCTCGCCGCACTAAGTCGAGCTCGACCGACTGCTGCACCAGGCGCGAAGCGCGCGGCTGGTCGACGGCAATGACATCGGCGATGTCACTCACCGAAAGAGGTGCGGATGCCGCAGCCACCGCCATGAGCAGGCGCATGCGTCCCGGCCCGCCGTCGGTCGGGCGCGGCCCCCGCCGCCCGCGGAGCCGGCCGAGAGCTCCGAGGATCTCGTCGGCCGCATCCGCGGGCTGAGGTGAAGTCACTCTTCGAGTATTACATGCCACCTGACATGCTTCTCAGCGGACTCCTCAGCGGGAAGTATCCGCTTCGCCGGCCGGGGCGTGATCATCTCCCGGGTGATCAACGACCTCTTCGAGCGGCACCTCGACCACGTCGATGGCGTCCGTTGGCGGGTCGTGGCGAACACCCACCCGACGAGCAAAGCGTCTCACCCAACCGAGATCGCCCTGTTCATTGGGTTGTTCGACCTCAAGGCCGTAGTGCTCACCGATCGCGTCGACGAACTGCACGCGAGCCGCGTTGTCGTAGGCGCGTCGCTCGCGGCTGAAGGCGATGACTGTCGACCAACACATCAGCAGCATGATGACGCTGAACGGCAGAGCGATGATGATCGCCGCGGTTTGCAGTGCCTGCAGACCGCCGGTCAACAGCAGCGAAATGGCCAGCAGCGCGGTGATGAGGGTGAAGAAGGTACGCACCCAACGCGCCGGGTTGACGCTGCCGTCGGTGGCGATCATGCCCATCACGAGTGCACCCGAGTCAGAGGAAGTCACGAAGAAGATCGTGATCAACAAGATCACACCGATTGTGAGCACCGGAGTGCCGGGGATGTACTGCAGCATCTGGAACAGCGCCGTGTTGAGGTCGACCGTGCCGCCCGACGTCGTCAAGGCGCCCGGTTGATTGAGTTCAATGTAGAGCGCCGAGCCTCCGAGCACGGCAAACCACAGAATCGTGATGAGAGTCGGCACGATAATGACGCCCATGACGAACTGCCGCACCGTGCGCCCGCGCGAGATGCGGGCGATGAAGATGCCGACGAACGGCGCCCACGAGATCCACCAGCCCCAGTAGAACGAGGTCCACGACGCCTGCCACGATTCGCCCGCGTCGCCGGCGAACGCACTCACGTTGAACGAGAGCCCGACGAAACCCTGAATGTAATTACCGATGGACTGCACCCATTCGCGCAGCAAGAACTCGGTCTGGCCGAACACCAGTAGATACACGACGAGGATTCCCGCGAGGATCAGGTTGAACGACGACAGCCACTTCATACCCTTGGTCACGCCAGAAAGCACCGACATCAGCACGAAGACCGTGATGATCGCGATGATGATCACCTGCACGAATTCTGTGGGCTCGAACAGCCCAGCCGAGTCGAGACCCGCGCTGATCTGCAGCACACCGAGGCCGAGCGATGTTGCCACGCCGAAGAGCGTTCCGACCAGCGCGATGACGTCGATGGCGTTGCCCCACCCGCCGCGTACGTGCTTTCCGAGAAGAGGCTCGAGGGTCCAACGAATCGAGATGGGCTTCTTGCGTCGGTGGATCGCGTAGGCGAGGCCGAGACCGACGACCACGTATATCGCCCATGCCTGCACACCCCAGTGCAGATAGGTCTGGCTGAGCGCGGACTGCGCGAGTTGCTCCGGCGTACCGGTTACCCCGGGCCGCGGGGTGACGAAGTGGCTGAGGGGCTCGCTGACGCCATAGAAGACCAGGCCGATCCCCATTCCGGCGGCAAAAAGCAGCGAGAACCAGGCCCCGAGTGAGAACTCGGGTTTCTCGTTGTCGGAGCCGAGCTTGATGTCACCGAACCTGCTAAAACCGAGAAAGAATGCGAAGGCCACGAAGAACGCGGCGATCAGCACGTAGTACCAGTTGAACGCGCTGATGATCGAAGACTGAATAGCCCCGAACATTGCCTCCGCGGCATCTGGTGCAATGAGTGCGAACCCGCTGAAGGCAAGCACCACGACCGCTGCAGGCCAGAAGACCCAGCGTTTGATCGTGGACTTTGGTTCGGGCATTTGTGGCGCAGTCGCGCGGGTGGTTTCAGCATCCGGCATTCCGACACCGTAACGAACGCTGAGAGCGCTTGTCAGCTTGGGGCGGTCAGTTGCCCGCGGATCCCAGATCTGTTAGGCCGACATTTGTGCGGTGAAAGTTGAGCGCCGAGCGGGATGCCGTCGGCCCCCGCTGACCCTGGTATCGATTGCCGTAGGGGCCGGTTCCGTAGGGGTTGTCGGCAGGCGACGAGAGGCGGAAGAAGCACAACTGACCGATCTTCATGCCGGGCCAGAGTTTGATGGGGAGTGTTGCCACGTTCGAAAGCTCGAGCGTGACGTGACCGGTGAAGCCGGGGTCGATGAAGCCGGCGGTGGAGTGCGTGAGCAGCCCGAGGCGGCCAAGTGAAGACTTGCCCTCGAGGCGTGCGGCGACATCTTCGGGGAGCGAGACCTGTTCGAACGTGGCGCCGAGCGCGAATTCGCCGGGGTGCAGGATGAACGGCTCGTCGGGCGAGACCTCGATGAGGCGCGTGAGATCGGGCTGATCTTCGGCGGGATCGATGAAAGGGTACTTGTGGTTATCGAAGAGCCGGAAGTACCTGTCGAGGCGCACATCGACGCTCGACGGCTGCACCATCTCGGAGTCGAAGGGGGCAAGCCCGATACGGCCGGAGCCCAGTTCTTTGCGGATATCGCCATCAGAGAGCAGCACGGGTTCAGCCTATCGGCGGAGGGGCCTGCTGTTATGCTTGCCGGGCGTCTTCTGGCGCATGGGGCTGTAGTTCAATGGCAGAACTTCTGCTTCCCAAGCAGATAGCGCGGGTTCGATTCCCGTCAGCCCCTCCAAGCTCTCACGTGCGACCAAAGGTCGTGCGGGAGAGCTTTCGTGTTGTACCGCGATCGAACCCGCGGGTGGGCCCCATCGCGGAGGCTCCGCGCGCCGCGCAGCGGCGGGTGGAGTGCGATGGGACGATTCCCGTCAGCTCGACGGTGTCGAGCCCGGGCGCGGTCCGGTAGATTCATCAACACTTTCAGCATTTCCCTCGCACAAGACGCTGCGGCGACTGGTCACCGCGTCCGTCACAACCGCACAGAAGACGCGCGCAGCGCGACGAACGGAGAATCGTGTCCTTAATCTCATCCGTCTTGGCAGGGGCCGGAACCTCGTCAGAAGAAAGCGTCGACATTTTCTTCTACATCATCCTCGCCGTGATACTGGCGCTCGTCGTCTTTGTGATGAGGTGGATATTCGCCCGGCGAGCCAACAAGAAGGTGGCTGGCACGGCTGGCGGAGCATCCGATGGTTTGGCTATTCGAATCGCACCGGCACCGCCCTTTCCCGAAGACGTGGCTCGCCTTCGCACGCTGCTGGGTGCGACCTCACCGGCGCCCCGCATCACGCGCTACAGCGTCCCCGTGGTGACCACAGACGACTACTCTCTAACGATCCGCGACAAGAAGATCGGCGAGATCGTCTCGATCCCCCTGAAGAACATCGCCTCGATCGAAGCACGGGAGGCCGCGATCACCCCAAAGGGCACCTTCATCGCCCTAAAGTACCCGTCGTTGTGGATCACGATCCGACGAGAAACAAGCGAACTGGCTATGGCGCTTACGCCCATCGCCGGCACTTACGACAAGGTGCGTCAGTCGGACGTCGAAGCCATGGCTGCTGAGCTCGAATCCCGCCTCAACATGACCCATCCCTGACGCATGGTGAGCGTGGCCTGACCCGCGGCGAGACGGGATGCGCGACGGTCGCACAACCTGTCATTTCTGTTGATGGCCGGTATCAGCGATCACCCATTCCCGCCCCGACGCACTGGCGCTAGCGTCGAATCAGAGCGGCATCGCGGCCGCTCAGCAACACTGCGGGAGCGTCAATGACCACTTCGTACTCAGGGCTGACCGACCGCACCGTGGTCGTCACGGGTGCCGCTCGCGGGCAAGGACTCGCGGCAGCCATCCTGATGGCGCAATCCGGCGCGCGCGTCATCGCGACCGACGTCGCCGAGACGGCGCCCGAACTCGATGCGACGCCGGTGACCTACCGCCAGCTCGATGTGCGAGACGAAACCGGCTGGGCAGTGCTTGCCACCGACCTCGCGGCGTCGCTCGCAGACGCGCCGCTCCTTGGCCTCGTCAACAACGCGGGCATCACTCATCGCACCCGGCTTGGCGAGACAGAGCTCGTCGACTGGGACCGTGTCATCGCGGTCAACCTCACGGGGGCGATGCTCGGCATTCAGGCACTCGCGCCGCTCATGGCCGAGGGCTCTTCCATCGTGAACGTCGGCTCGTCGGCAGCACTCACGGCGCATTACCCGGTCGCCTACACGGTGAGCAAGTGGGGGCTACGGGGTCTGACACACGTCGCGGCGACCGAATATGGAGCACGCGGCATCCGTGTGAACATCGTGCACCCCGGCTTTATCGAAACGCCCATGACAGCAAACGCGCCCGATGCGATGCGTAGCGCCCAACTGGACCTCACGCCGCTCGGGCATATGGGAGCCGCCCGAGACGTTGCGAGTGTGGTCGCCTTTTTGGTGTCGGATGCCGCGGCCTACATTTCCGGCGCCGAGATCCCCGTCGATGGTGGCTTCACCTCGTCGGCCGGCGTCAAGGTGATGTCCGACCGCATCAGACGCGGCTGACACCTGCGCTTCAGCGGTACGTGGGGAGCTTCGCGAGCGGCGGCTGAGCGCCCAGGTGCGTCACGGCATCCGCGCCGACAGCACAGGCTGCCGCAAGCGCTTCGGCGGGGTCCCACCCGGCGTGAAGCGCCACGGTGAGCGCGGCGCAAAACGCATCGCCCGCACCCACTGCGCTGATCGAGTGCACACGCGGCGCTGTCGCACGAGCGATCTCTTTGCCGTGCGAAAAGAGCGCAGCCCCCGCCGCGCCTTCGGTGACGGCAACGAGCTTTGCCTCTTTGAGAACCGGAAGCGCGGCGAACTCGGTTTCGTTGACGATGAACAGATCTGCCCGGTCGACAACCGGCTGGGGCACGTCCTGCGCGGGAGCGGCGTTCACCACAAAGTAGCCCGGCACAACGGCGGCGAGCGCTTCAACCGTCGCCATCGGAATTTCAAGCTGCGCCAGCACGGCTTCGTTTTCGTCGAAGGTCACGCCGTCGATCGACACCGTGGCGTTGGCCCCGGCACACACGACGATGCTGTTCTCGCCGGTTTCGTCGACCGTGATCAGCGCGGTTCCGGTTGCATCTTCGCCGAGCCAGACATCACTCACGTTGACTCCGACATCGCGGAGGTTCTGCAGCATCGCTTGGCCGTCGCTGTCGTCGCCAACGGCACCGACCATGCGCACGGTGGCGCCGAGACGAGCCGCAGCGACAGCCTGGTTCGCACCTTTGCCCCCGGCATCCCGTCGCAACGCGTTGCCCATCACAGTCTCGCCCGGTGCGGGAAGACGCACCACGGATGCCGTCACGTCAACGTTGATACTGCCTACAACGCAGAGTGTGCCCAGTGCCGAAAGATCCATACCGCCATTTCATCATGCGATGAGGGGGTATAACCGAAGGGGTGCTTTTGGCGCCCCTTCCCGGACAACGCGGTCCCCAGCCCCCGATGTGAGGAGCCGTATGAGCACCCCCACCCCCGTATTTCTCGACTGCGACACCGGCATCGACGACTCTGTCGCCCTGGCCTACCTCTTGCGCTCGCCCGCGATCAACCTCGTCGGTGTCGGCACTGTAAGCGGAAATACTGACTCCGCTCAAGCCGCCCGCAATACCCTCGACCTGCTGGCGGTCGCTGGCCGCGACGACATTCCTGTCGCCGTGGGCGCGCACGATTTCACGAGCCACCCCTACGACGGCGGCGCACCGCACGTGCACGGCGACAACGGCGTCGGCGATGTCGTTCTGCCCACGTCGTCGCAGCCCATCGACGAGCGCACCGCCGTGCAGTTGTTGATCGACCTGTCTCACACCTACGCGGGCACACTGCATCTTTTGACGATCGGTCCTCTTACCAACATCGCGGCAGCCCTCGCCGCCGACCCGACTCTGCCTGAACGCATCGCCGCAGTCACAACGATGGGTGGCACGGCCCTCGCCGCCGGCAACATTTCGCCCGTCGCCGAGGCCAACATCGGCAATGATCCCGAGGCGGCATCCGTTGTGTTCAGCGCCGATTGGGATGTCACGATCGTGCCTCTCGACGTCACGATGGAACACACCCTCTCGGATGCCGACCGCCACGCACTCCTCGAAAGCCCATCGCCGTTGGCACGCACAGTGGGCGAGATTCTCGATCACTACCTCGACTTCTACCTGCCGCAATATGGCGAGCGCGTGAGCTCGCTGCACGACCCGCTGGCTGCCGTGATCGCAGCCGGGGCCGCCACCATCACGCGCGCGCCGCTCGTGCCGGTTCAGGTCGATACGACGAATGGTCCTGGCCGCGGCCAGACCGTCGTTGACCTTCGCGGTCAGCGCCTGGGTGACCGCAACCACGAGGGCGTTCGCACCCGGTTTGTGCGCGATGTGAAAAGCGGAACCGCGGCGCACCTGGTCGAGGTCATCACCAGCTGAGCAGGCGCGGGTGGTGGTCGATGTCTACCCCGAGACGTATCGCTCATGGGCTGCGGGTCGAATTTCTCGGGGCGACGTCATCACTGTTTTGCGCACAGGTGCTCCGATTTCGGATGCGAAGGCGCGTGCGCAGTTTGATCGCGATGTTGTGCCGGTAGCTGAGGTCGAGACAACGGGGCGCTTACGAAAGCGTGCCGAAGCCCTCGCCGAGAAAGCTCAGCCGCACACAATCGCAGAACGCCACGGCGACGCGCGTGAAAACGCTGGTGCCGAGGTAAATGATGCCGAAGTAGCTGATCCCGCTCTCGAGGGCCAGCCTCGTGATGAGCGCACGACCGATCAGGTCCGTGCAGATCTGCTCGCAGACATGTTGTTGACTGCTGGTCCCGTCGCGGGTTATGTGCCCGGCGACAGCAAAGGTGAGGGCGGACGCGGTCTCGGGGCTATCCGGGCGATTGTGCAGGTCACTGTTCCGGCGACGATTCTGTGCGGCTCTGTTTCCGCGCCCGGAGATGCGGGGCGTATGGGGCTTGTCGACCCCGAAACCGCCCGTTGCCTCGCCGGCAACGTTCCTGGGTGGGATCGCGTGTTCACCGATCCCGTCAGTCTTGATGTGCTCGCCGTTGATCGGTATCGCCCGAGCGAGCAACTCAGGAGACATTTGCGAGCGCGCGATCAGCATTGCCGATTCGTGGGATGCCGCACGCCCGCGTACCGCTGCGATATCGACCACACGATCGATGCCGCCCTCGGAGGGCAAACCGAAGTCGCAAACTTGGCCCATCTCTGCCGAAGACACCACTCGTTGAAACATGCCACGGCGTGGAGCGTGAAGCAGAAGCCCGGCGGGGTTCTGGAGTGGATATCGCCGACCGGTCGAAGCTACATCGACAGAACGCCGGGCGTGATGTTCTACGGCACCGGGGCACTGAAGGGTTCTTCAGCTGGACCGGGTTCTTCGGCTGGACCGGGCCTCTCAGCTGGATCAGACTCTGATGCCGCGCGCGAAGCTCGGCTTGCCCGGCGCGCGGCGAACACGGCGCCCATGCTCGCGACGATCACGAGGGCGATTCCCACGATTTCGAGCCACACGAGCTCTTGCCCGAGCAGCACCAAGCCCGCAATCGCGGCGGTGGCCGGGCCGAGGCTCATAAGCACGGCGAACACGGATGCCGCAATCCGACGCAACGCGATGAGCTCGAACGCATACGGAATCGTCGACGACAGCACAGCGACCGCCGCGGCAAGGGCCAGCACGTCTATGCGCCCAAGCGCCGAGCCCGCGTCGAGAATGCCAAGCGGGGCCGAAATCAGCGCCCCCATCGCCATCGCAAGCGCAAGACCTTGGAGCCCCGGCAGCCCGCTTCCGACCTTTGCGGACGCCAAAATGTAGCAGGCCCAGCTGGCTCCCGCGCCAAGAGCGAAGATGACACCGAGCGGATCAAGACGATCCCACCCACCGCCACCGAGAGCCGCGACCCCGGCAAACGCCAGTACTGCCCAGAGCCACGCCGCGCGGCTCCGGCTGGCCACGATCGAAAGAACGAGCGGCCCCAGCACTTCGATCGTCACCGTCACACCGAGCGCGAGTCGATCGAGAGCGAGGTAGAAAAGCGTATTCATGAGCGCGAGTACGATCCCGAAGATCAAGATTGAGCGCCACGTCGACCAGGAGTGCCCCCGCAAGGACGGCCTGGCGACCGCGAGCAGAATTGCCGCCGAGAACGCAAGCCGCAGCATGACCATGCCGAGCGGACCGGTCTGCGGGAACAACAACACTGCGAAAGAAGCCCCGACTTCTTGGCAGAGGAGCCCCACCCCCACAAGCGTGATCGCTGACGCTGAGCCGAACTTCACTCCCACGTCGCGCTCACCGAACGGTCACTCCGGCAACGGGCAGACAGCAGCCTGCGCAATAGCGTCGTGATACTGCTCAGCCGTCCAGGGCAGACCCGCATCGGGAGCTGTTTGACCGGACGCGGCCGGCGCCTTCGACGTAATAGCCGCGATCTGCCACGCCAAGTACGCACCCACGTTTGCATCAGCAGCCGAGTTGTTGAGTACGACCGAAACCGTCATTCCGGTTGTCGGGTCGGCGAACGATGCCGTGATGTAACCCGGCACCTTGCCGAACTGACCAATCAGGCTTCCGGCCTGGTAAGCGCCACCGGTCGATGTGAACCAGGTCGGCCCGCTCGAATCGACGGGCAGCGGCGTGGAAAAACGGTCAGAGCCATCCACACCGAGCGCGTCAACCGCAAGCGCCTGCGTGTAGTGCCCGAGATCGGTGATACTCGTGACGACACCTGAGTTCGTAAAGCCGATGCTCGACGAGTATTCGGTGACGTCGTCGGGTTCAGCACA
The DNA here is from genome assembly GCF_011047135.1 of Microbacterium endophyticum. Classification (NCBI taxonomy): domain Bacteria; kingdom Bacillati; phylum Actinomycetota; class Actinomycetes; order Micrococcales; family Microbacteriaceae; genus Microbacterium; species Microbacterium endophyticum. Next base: position 1,371,397 of record NZ_CP049255.1, read on the forward strand.
GTTGAGCGCGCCATCTTCGCCCGGAAGCGACAGCGTGCCATCGAGCGCATTCGCCCCGGGCGTTGTCGCGGTGCCGCTCGGCAGAGACGTTGAATCCATCTCAAGGGGCTCGAAAATGACGTCATCGAAAAGTGCAGCAGCGGTCTTCTGGGTGGCGCTTTCGAGGGCAAGGCCCAGCAGCACGTATCCAGCATCCGAATCGTCCCAGACGGTACCGGGCACGGCGTCGGTTGCGCGGCCCATTCCGTACGCAACGAGTTCTCTCGGTTCCCAGTTGCGTTCCGGCGTCGAAAGCGACATCGACTCGATAACCGGCCAATACGATCCCAGCCCGGACGTACCGTTGCAGAGTTCTTCAAGCGTCGTCGACCCGAGGCCGGCGACGCTCGATACGTAGGTCGATACGGGGTCATCGAGCGCAACAACACCGTCATCGACGAGCTGATACAGCGCGTCGCACGTCATCGCACGCGTGACATCGGCGCCGCGGAAAGTCAGTTCGGACGCGTCGCCGCTATCGGCCGTGCCGAACCCCGAGACCAATTCTCCGCTCCATGGTGCCCACACACCGACGATGGCGCCCGTTGAGCCGGTCGCCGCCATCGCGAATTCGACGGCGCTCTGAATTTCAGACGCCGTCTCGTCGGGAAGCTGAGCGTCGACCTGTTCGGGAACATCGACGGTAACCGTGGAGTCGGCTGAGCACGCCGAAAGAAGCAGTGTGCTCACTGCAAGAACAGCCCCAAGAACTGCAAAACGACGTCGACCGGATCGGGCCTGCATCCTCACCCCTCCGTGATCGTGCTTCACCGATTCAAACATACGGATATCACGGTCCCATCACATCATTCTTTAGGCTGAGAACATGCCCCATAACTTTGATGCAGCTGTGCAGACCGGCGTGCTCGCGCACATGAACGGTGACCACTCAGACGACAATCTGCTCATCGTGCGAGCATTCGCCGACAGCTCAGCGGTGGGTGCGACGATGACCGATTTCGATGGCGCCGGCGGCACGTGGACTGCAGCGGATGCCGCGGGCAGCACTTCCGACGTGCGTGTCGCCTGGCCGAACGGCCCGATCTCGGAACGACGCGAAGTGCGTCGCGAGATCGTCGCGCTCTACGACGAAGCCTGTGCACGTCTCGGCGTCGAACCACGGCCACACGAGTAACTTTTTAGTTAGGGCAGCCTAATATCCCACTAGACTGACCGCATGAGCCAACCGATACCGTTCTCGACGGCCCTCCGCGAACGTTCCACGACAGCACACTCCGGCAGTGAGAGCGCTGGCTTCATGTCCGATCTCATCAATGGCAAGGGCACCCGCGACGACTACGTCGCACTCGTAGCGCAGCACTGGTTCATCTACGAAGCGCTCGAAGGTGCCGCAGATCGCATGCGCCGCGACTCGGTGGCATCCGTTTTCATTACCGACAAGCTCACCCGCATTCCCGCACTCGAGGCTGATCTCGAATTCTTGATCGGCGCCGACTGGCGCGAACAGATCGCACCCCTCCCGACGACACGGCGATACGTCGACCGCATCAACAAGGTTGCCGCGACATGGGCCGGCGGATTCGTCGCCCACCACTACACGCGCTACCTCGGCGACCTCTCGGGAGGTCTCTTCATCGGGCGGCTCATGCAGCGTCGATTCGGCTTCGATACCAACGGCATCGGCTTCTACGTGTTTGCAGACATCGCTGATCCGAAACAGTTCAAAGAGGTCTATCGCGACCAGCTCGACGCCGCGCCCTGGGATGACGCCGAGAAAGACCGCGTCATCGAAGAGGTTCTTCTGGCGTACCGTTTCAACACCGAACTCTTCGAAGATCTTGCTCGCGCCAAGGCCGAGGCCGCGGCGTAGCCACCGCTACGAAGCTTCGGGCGCTGAGGGCGCCGGTGGGCGGAGCGCTTGCGCCATGAAACGCTGCACATCGGCGTCGACGCGAATATCGCTCGGCCGAAGAGGTCTCGACAGGTAGAGACCGTCGATCGAAGTGAGTCGCGACAGCGCAACGTACGTCTGCCCGGGTGCAAACGCGCCAGCGCCGAGATCGATGACGGCCCGATCGTACGTCTGGCCCTGCGATTTGTGAATCGTCACGGCCCACGCCAGGCGCAAGGGAAACTGGGTGAATTCAGCGACGATGTCGCGTGAGAGTTTTCGGGATGCCGCGTCATACGCGTACCGGAACCGTTCCCACACTGCGGGCTCGACGTCGTGCTCCTGCCCATCGACTTCGACGCGCACCGTGCCCCCCGTGATGCGGGTCACCGTGCCGATCGTGCCGTTGACCCATCGCGGCGGTTCGCCGTACGTCGCGGCATCATTCCGCAAAAACATCACCTGAGCGCCGACCTTCAACTGAAGCTCGGGATCGGCCGGGTACAGGTCGCCGCGCCCGAAGTCGCCGTTGATCTCGGCCTTCGCGGTCTGCGAGCGGCCAGGAAGCGCATCGAGGTGCCTTCGGTTGATCGACGTCACGATGTCATTACGCGTCGCCAGAGTGATAATCGGCGGCTCATCGTCGCTCGGCTCGGGGGGCTTTCGCGCGCCGGCATCATTGAGCACCTGCGCAATATCCGCTGTGACGCGGCCGTAGCGCACGGCGTTGAGCATCGCCTTGAAAACCGGATCTGCCTGCCGGTGGATATCGCGCAGCTCTCGGATGTGCAGCTCGGCACCGTGCGACCCGATGTCGATCAGCCCATCGCCTGATGTTTCCCCGACCCAGACATGCGCGTCGAAAAACCAAAAAGAACGGTAATGATCTTCGATGTAGCGCAGCTCGTCGCCGCGCGGCGGCACGGGAGCCAGTTGATACGGGTCGCCGAACATCACAATCTGCACGCCGCCAAATGGCTCGGCCCGGCGTCCCCTCGCCTGTCGGAGAGATCGGTCGATGCCATCCATGAGGTCAGCGTTCACCATCGAAATCTCGTCGATGACGAGAGTATCGATTGCATTCAGTAGCTTGCGCGTGGCATCCGTCTGGTCAATGACGCCGTTGGCGATCAGACCGATCGGAAGCCGAAACAGCGAGTGGATCGTCTGGCCCTCGACATTGAGAGCAGCAACACCGGTCGGCGCACAGATCGCTATCTGCTTCGACGTGTTGTACGTGAGATGACGCAGCAGTGTGGATTTTCCCGTGCCGGCGCGACCCGTGACAAACACGTGCTCTCGTGTGTCTTCAATAAGTCGATAGAGCGCCTCCTGCTCTGCTGACAGGGACGGCTCGCTCACCACTCCAATGCTAGGCGTGCCAGCCCCACGCTGCGGCATCGAATGGCCCCAAATGACATTTGGCTCGGGACCCACTACCAAGTTTCCTAGACTGGTGCTGTGGATGCGGGGGTGGACACGAAAGAGCGGGATGCTGCGGCATACCCGCCGATTGGTGCGCCCGAGCCGACGCCTGCCACCCGTCGGCGCCGTAAAGTACCTCGAAGCCGCCCGCGACTCCTCCTCGACCTGGCCGTACTCGGAGTAATCGGAGCTCTGCTGGTGGCGGCAACCGGCGCCTCGTACTCAGTGCTTTACGAGAGGTTCTACAGCCCCACCGCATTCGTTGTCCGCTACCTGAACCTCCTCAGCGAGGGGCAGGCAGCTGAGGCGCTCGCTGTTCCCGGTGTCGCCCTCACCGAGGCGGAGTTGCAGGCGCAAGATCTCTCGCCCGACGCGTCGGATGCACTACTGCGAAAAGCCGCACTCGGCCAACTGAGCGACATCACGCCCGTATCGGAGACCACAGACGGCGACGTCACCGAAGTCACCGTGTCGTACAAGGCGATGGGAAACCCTGCCACGACAACTTTCGAAGTCGCGCGCGACGGAGTGATCGGGGTTGCCCCCGCGTGGCGATTCACGACGAGCCCGCTGGGCATCATCGACGTCACTGTGCTCGGTTCGATGCAGTTCAGCGTCAACGGCTTCGAAATCGATAAGCGCCAGGTTTCTGCTGACGGTGTCGATGCCGACCCCCTCGCCGCGATTCCGATGCTCGTGTTCTCCCCCGGGATTTACACGGTGTCAGTCGACACGGCGATCTCGGCCACCACCGGCGTTGCGATACTCGCTGATGTGCCCCTCAAAGAAGTACCGATTCAGGTGCAGGCTGAGCCAACCGACGAATTCGTCGAAACAGCGCAGGAGCGGGTCACCGAGTTTTTGGCTAGTTGCGCACAGCAGCAGGTACTTCAACCGACGGGGTGCCCCTTCGGCCTTGTCGAACAAAACCGCATCATTGACCTGCCGACGTGGTCGATCACCGAACAGCCGACAGTCGCGATCCAGCCAGACGGTGCAAACTGGCGCATCCCAGACACCACCGCGATGGCGCACATCGAAGTGTCGGTGCAATCACTGTTCGACGGCTCGATTTCAACGCTCAGTCAAGACATTCCATTCATCGTGAACGGTTCCATCACCACTCTGGGCGACGGTTCTGTCTCTATTCGCGTCGGCGGCACGCCGGCCGATTAGCGCGCGGCTCGCGCGTCTTTTTCTGCGAGAGCCTGCAACTTGGCGTTGTACTCAGCGAGTTCCGCATCGCCCGTACGGTCAGCCTGCCGGTCAGTTCGGCGCTGAAGCCGGTCATCGTTTCGGCTCCATTGAATTGCCACGGTGATCGCAAGGATGAGGGTGGGAATCTCACCCACCGACCACGCCACACCGCCACCCGTGTACTGATCTGCGAGCGGGGTGAGCCCCCACTCGCGTCCCATCGATCCGAACCACTCCGCGATGAAGAGCGTCGACTGCATCATGATCGCAACGCCGAAGAACGCGTGGGTTGCCATCACGGTAATGAGAGTGAGCAGGCGAAACGCGTACGGAAAGCGATACGGAACCGGATCGATACCGATCAGGGACTGCACGAAGAGATAACCCGTGATGAGGAAGTGTGCCACCATCCACTCGTGGCCAAGGTGGTCGTACAACGACCATCGGAACAGGTCGGTGTAGTAGAACACCCACAGCGAGCCGACGAACATGGCGGCTGTGAAGAATGGGTTGGTCACGACTCGCGCTACCGGGGTGTGAACGGCCCACAGGATCCACTCTCGTCCACCACGGGTGCCGTCCTGGCGCTTTTCGATTGCACGCGCCGCGAGGGTAATCGGAGAGCCGGGCACCAACAGCAGCGGTATCGCCATCGTCAAGAGCATGTGGCCCATCATGTGCACGCTGAACAGATAGTCCTGGTAGACGTTGAGCGGGCCGCAGGTGACCCAGAAGAGCAGCGCCATGCCGAGCAGCCACAGCACTGTGCGATAGATCGGCCATGCGTCGCCACGGCGATGCATCCGCCAGACGCCGGCGAGGTAGAAGAACACTCCAAAAGCGACGACGAACGCCCACAGCAGGTCGATCTCCCACGAGGTGAACCATCGGGCGATTGTCAGCTCGGGCGGCAGCGCCGACCCGGTGAGCAGCTCCGCCGGTGTGCGTGTCACGGGCACTGTCTCATCTGCGGGCGGGGCGGTGCGCGCAAGCGCTGCGGCGACACCGCTCGCGATGCCCATGAAAGCCACTTCGATCGTGATGAGCAACCAAAACAGTCTGGATGCGGCATCCTGCCCGATCCGCGAAATCAGCCTGAGTCGGTACCAAGCCGCGAGGATGCCGATGGCAATGAGCGCGACGACTTTGACAGCCAGAAGCGCGCCATACGGCGAGATGAGGCCCTCCCACGAGTCGACGCTGACGGTTGCACGCGCGACACCCGACACCGCGACAGCGACGAACGACACGATTGCGAGACTTGAATAGCGCCGCAGCACGTCGCCCATTTCGTTGCGACTGAGCACGGGACGAATCACGACCAGCAGAACGAGCCCGCCGATCCACACTGCCGCCCCGACCATGTGCAGGATGAGGGCGGTCATCGCGAGGTTGTGAGTCGAAAGCTCACCGGAGTGGCCCTGTGTGCCCATCGGCACGAGGGTAACCGCGGCAAGGATCGCGACGAGCAACGTCGAGGTCCAGCCGCGCACAGCGAACGTGAGCACCGTGAGGACGGCACCGGCGATCGTGGTGATCAGCCATGTACGACCGACCTCTTGCTGAATCAGAAAACGGCCCAGCTGTTCGCCGAAGAGCGCGTCAGCGCTCGGCGCAGCATTCGTGATGTTGACGAAGGTGAAGAATCCCGTCACGGCGGCCGCGACAGTGAAGATAGCGGCTGATATCGAGGCGGTATCGAGAGCCACCTCGAATGCGCGTTCGTTCGCCTTCAACCCATACAGCGCAAGCACGAGAGTCCCGAGCATGCCCGCTGCGGAGATGTTGACAACCATCGTCGCCGCGGGCAGGCCCCACCTCACGACCGGGCCGGGGTCGGCAATCTGTAGCGGGTCGGCTCCACCGCCATATGCGAGGCCCCAGATGAGGCCGGCTACTGCGGTGAGCGCGAGGATCGACGGGCCGACGGCCCTCAGCACTCGAGGATTCACTCCCCCAGCCTAAGCGGGCAAAACAAAAGGGAGGATGCCGAAGCATCCTCCCTTTTGTTGACGACGGTGTCGACTACTTGACAGCAGCCTTCAGCTTCGAGCCAGCGGTCACCTTGACGCGCTTGCCAGCAGGGATCTGGATCTCTGCGCCGGTCTGGGGGTTACGGCCCGTGCGCGCCGAGGTCTCAACCTGCTCGAACGCGATCCAACCCGGGATCGAGACCTTCGTGCCCTTGGCAACGGCCTCAGAAACGGTCGAGAAGAGGGAGTCGAGAACGCCCGAAACGGCGGACTGGCTTTGTCCGGTCGCGCTGGCAATGCTCGCGACGAGTTCGGTCTTGGTAATGGACTTGTCGGCCATGTGTTGTCCTCCGAGGCAGCGAGAGCCGCCTTTGATTACTGGTGTCCGGTTGGCGAAGACCTTCCGGCTGGTCGGATCGACCGCCTCGACTATAGCCAATTTCCCCGGAAATACGCGGATTTACGCTGCTGTGGCCCAAATTCCGCGGCGTGTTGAGCCGAATTCGCCCCTTTTTCGAGGTTTCGGGCGTCAAACAACGAAAAAGACCCAGGAGTTCCGAGGAACTCCTGGGTCTTTCTTTACGCTGTGGTGCTTACCAGCTGGACTTGGTGACACCGGGCAGTTCGCCACGGTGAGCCATGTCACGGAAACGCACACGCGAGATGCCGAACTTCGTCAGCACACCACGGGGGCGGCCGTCGATGACATCGCGGCTACGCACGCGGATGGGCGATGCGTTGCGGGGCAGCTTCTGCAGGCCGAGGCGTGCGGCTTCGCGCTGCTCGTCGGTCGAGGTCGGGTCGACCAGGGCCTTCTTGAGTTCAAGACGCTTTGCCGCGTAACGCTCGACGATGACCTTGCGCTGCTCGTTACGAGCGATTTTGCTCTTCTTAGCCATGGATCAACGCTCCTCTCGGAAATCAACGTGCTTGCGCACTACGGGGTCGTACTTCTTGAGCACGATGCGGTCGGGGTTGTTGCGGCGGTTCTTGCGCGTCACGTAGGTGTAACCCGTGCCGGCGGTCGAACGCAGCTTGATGATCGGACGAACGTCCTGAGACTTCTTTGCCATTAGAGCTTCACACCCTTCGCAATGAGGTCCTTGACGACCGACTCGATACCGCGGGCGTCAATGACCTTGATGCCCTTAGCCGAAACGTTGAGCTTGATGTTGCGGCCCAACGACGGAACGAAATAGGTCTTCTTCTGCACGTTCGGGTCGAAGCGACGCTTCGTCCGGCGGTGCGAGTGCGAGATGTTGTGTCCGAAGCCGGGAACAGCTCCAGTCACCTGGCACACTGCTGCCATAGTAATTTCTCCTTAGTACCGTGACACCGGACGGTGCCACCCAAGATCCCTTGTCTGCGCTTTTTTCCACAGAACTCGTACCCGCAGAACGGGTAGGAGGAGGGGAAAAAGTGCGAACCGCGCGCTGGAGTGCGCACAGACGGTCTCTACTCTAACACGCTCGGGCGTGTCGACTTGACTTGGGGCGCAGCATCCCGACCCCAGCGAAACGGTGAGACCGTGCGGTCACCCCGGATCCAGAACCGCCATGGAAAAGCGTCGGTCCCCGCCACCCCCGCGACACCGACGCGCGGCCCGGATGCCACCCCCACCTGCTGCGCGCTCGCCAGCCAAAGTCGCGCCGTTGCGCCGGCTAACTCACTCCCGGAAATCGCGTCCATTCCGTCATGCACGGGATGGCGAAGCCCCAGCGCCGCTGCGAGTCGTCCGGGCCCGCGCGCGTAGTCACGCGCAGTGCGAGCTGCTGGTCGGCGGTCGGCTGCGGCATCCGCGCCTTCGACGACGTCACCGGCGCGCAAAAGGACAGCGCCCGCGACCCCGTCGGGGCTGCACACGATGTTGACGCAGGTGTGAATGCCATGACTGAGGTAGACGTAAAGAAATCCAGGTGCGCCCCACATCGTCGCGTTGCGAGGTGTGCGACCCATACGCGCGTGCGAGCCCGGGTCTGGCACGTCGCCCGTCCCGAGACCGTGGTACGCCTCAACCTCGGTGATACGCAGTGCAACCAGCCGCTCGCCGTTGTGTACCTCGAGAACCCCGTCGAGGAGGCGAGGTGCAACGTTGAGCGGCAGCGCTACGAGATCGTCGCGTCGGGCCGGTCGGCGACCCGACTGCCAGTCCGCTGTCACTGCAGCGGCACCTGGCACCAGGAAATCGCGAAGCCCGAAAGGGCGACGACTTCATCATCGGTGTCGAGGTCGATGACGTGAGTCTCGACCTTCTCGGGAACCGGCAGCAGGTACGTGTCGTATCGGTTCGCGACGATGTCCGGAGCGATGATCACTGCCGCATAGCGCCCGCTCGGCGACACGCAGCTCTGCAGCAGTGCATCCCCCGCGGCGACCGAGTACACGGGTGTCGTGGTGCCATCGACATCTACCCGCTCGATCATGGTTCCCTGCGCGATTCCGTCATCACCGATGAGTGCGAATGGACGCAAAGACCCTTGGTCGCCGGGAAGAGGCAACACCGTGCCCTGAAGCCCGTCGGTATCGACGGCGTCAACGAGCGGGGATTCCGTGCCGTCGGTCAGGTCGATGGCGAGCATGCCGTCCGTGCGTTCGATGACAGCCACCGATGATCCTCGAGCGATGCCATCGATACTGACCGCGGAGCCGAGGTCTACCGCGCTGTCACCCGTGGCATCCGTCAAGAGCAGCCGGCCACCGAACGTCAGTACCAGCACGCTGTTGGTGTCGGGGACGAATCGCCACTGCGCGACACGCGGATCGGCACCCTTGATCGTCACCGGCGTGGGGGCCGCTGTCGGATCATCGAGCGACGCCGTATAGAGGGCAGAGTTCTCACCCGTGGTGTCGGTGAGCACAGCGTCGGAGTACACATAGCCAACGAGGTCACCGCGATCTGCGCTTTGCAACAGGGTGATCTGCCCGTCGCCGGGTAGCGTCATGTCGGCGGGATTCTCGCCGTCGAGATCGGTGACGATGAGCGCAGGTTTGTCGTCGTCGCTTCGCACCGAAACCACGAGATGGTTGGCCGTGGCACGAAAATCTTCGATGTGGTCATTTTCGAAGACCGGTACCGCCGCTTCGCCCGTGAGATCGGTGCGAAAGATCGTGTCGCCGCTATCAGTCCGTTTGAGTAGGTAAACGTCGAGTGCTGGCGTCGTGAAGCTCTCGGTGAATGTCGACTCGGGCTCCGAACCAATGCCTGTGACTCCAGTGATCGTCACGGTGTAATCCGTTGCATCGTAGAGCGGCAGCGTAAAGCGCACACCGATGCTTCGGCCCGATGTGTCGACAGTGAAGTCCGTCGCGGGGGTTATCGTGACCTGATCCGCGGTGACGTCGTTGAGCGACTGGTTGGTCGTGATGATGAGGCGCGAGCCCGAGGCTTGAGTAGCGGCTGCCGGATCGACATCGACCGACGTCATGCGCGGCCCTTGCAGTGTGCTCAGCAACCCGCCGCCGAGCGCAAGAACGACCAACACGGCGAGCACGGTCGCGAATGCGCCCACGAAAGCGCGCCGACGACGCTTCGACGCGCGAGTGCGCCTAGTACTCATAGGGGTCCTGCGGCTCGTCGATCGCCGATACGTCACTCGCGACGATCTCTAGCGTGCCGGTTTCGCTCTCGCGAATCGTGCCGGAGATCTCCACCCACTGCCCTGTCGCGGGCACCGAGGCCTCCGCTGATATCGCGAGACTTGCTTGCTGCGCGTCAATGACGCAGTGCGTGATGACGAGGCGCGACAGACGAAAGTCACCCGTGTCATCCGCTGGTGTCACGAAGCCGGTGAGTGTGACGGTGTCGCCTTCGAATGCGTCGGGGTTCGTTGCGGTGGCGAAAACACTGGCCCAGTCACCGACGCCGAACTGCGATGTGTCGCCCGTCGAAGCTAGGGTGACAGCATCCGAACCGCCAAACAATTGCGGCGCACCGACATCACGTGACATCGCAAGCTCGGTCGACAACGTCGCCGCGGGAAACACCAGCATGGAGATCACGATGCCTGACGCCACGACACCACCGCTGACAGCGGCAATCCCACCCGGAGTGACGCGCCACGCAGGCTGATCGTGATCGTGATCGTGCTCGGGGTCTGCGTCGCCGTGGTCGTGGCCATGTTCTTCTTCGGCGCCCAGCGGCAACGTGAAGCTTGCAACGGCGCCGATCAGGACGAACACCGACATGCCCACCGTGAACCACGTGGAATCGGGGTTGATATATAGCGAGAGCTGACCCGACAGCGTCAACGCAATCGTCACAACAGACAACACAGCTGCCGTGCCGACACCGAGCCAACGCACTCCGATCCACCGCGCCTTAACCAACGAAGTTCACCACCAGCGCGACAACGAAGGCGAACGGAATGACCACGGCCACGAGGCCGATCAAGGTTCGGGCCGTGAAAGTGGTACGCAACAGCGCCAGCATTTTGACATCGACGAGCGGTCCTACCAGCAAGAAAGCGACGATGGAGCCGGGCGTAAACGTCGACGCGAAAGACAGGACGAAGAACGAGTCGACGTTGGAGCAAATAGACACGACCATTGCCAGCAGGATCATCGCGGCAATCGAATAGACCGGGTTCGAACCGATTTCGAGCAACGCCGCGCGCGGCACAATCACCTGGACTGCACCCGCAATCGCCGACCCGATGATCAACGCCGGCATGACAGCGCGCAACTCGATGACGAACTGGGCGATGCTTCGGCGGCCCTTGCCACCGGTTTCGCCCGAGACAAGTACGCAGGTGTCGCGAAAGCGATCTGTCAGGAGGGCGTCAGGTGAGGGATGCCGGCTGTACAGCCATCCGATGAGGTTCGCGATGAGATAACCACCGACAAGTCGTGCAATGAGGATGCCGTCACTGAAACCGAACGCGGCATGAGTCGTGATGATGACGATCGGGTTGACGATGGGTGCGGCGATCAGAAACGCGAGCGTCTCCGCGACGCCGAATCCGCGGATCAGGAGACCGCGCGCAAACGGCACATTGCCGCACTCACAAACCGGGATCAACATACCGAGAAGCGAGAGAACGGCGCGCCGGGCCCACGCTCGGCGCGGCATCCATCGCTCGATCACACCGGGCGGAACCCAGACCTGGACAACGATCGACAGGATGACACCGAGCGCAACGAATGGCAGCGACTCGATGAGCACGCTGATCGCAAGCGTCAAGCCGTCTTGGGCACGATTCGGCAGCGACGCCGCAAAGAATGTTGGTGCGAATCGATCAATCAGAAATAGTGCGGCCACAGCGGCGAGACCAACACCTGCGCCAATCGTCCAACCGCGGGTGGAAACCGACGCACGTGTATCAGCGCGCGTCAGACTCATTTGCAGCAATTCGCGTGCACGACTCACACAGTCCGAAGATGTCGACGACGTGTTCGGCGTCGCTGAAACCGTGAGCGGCTGCCGTATCGTGTGCCCACTGCTCCACGTCGGTTGCGGCGATTTCTACCGTGAGCCCGCACCGGCGACAGATCAAGTGATGGTGGTGACCGCTCGTCGAACAGGCTCGATAGAGGCTTTCGCCTTCGGGGCTCTGCAGCGAGTCTGCCTCGCCGCTTGCCGCAAGACCCGCGAGAGCCCGGTAGACCGTCGCAAGCCCGATTCCCGTGTTGTCGTCACGCAAACGGGCGTGCAGAGACTGCGCGCTCACGAAACCACTCTCCGAAGCGAGCTCTTCGCGTACACGCTCGCGCTGCCACGTATTGCGCTGAACCATAGGCGGGAGTCTATCGGCCGGTCTTGTGGGTCGACCGGGAGCGAGCGGTCACCCGGCTCATGCGGCGCGCATCGTGCTGTCTTTGCGTGCACCGATCACGCGACAGACCAGGTAGATCGCGAATGAAATCGTCGTGATGTACGGGCTCACCGGCAGAGTGCCCGCCACGGCCAGCAAGATTCCACCGACCGCTGATACCAAGCCGAATACCGCCGAGAGCAGGGGCACGATGAGTGGCCCGTGTGCGACGCGCATCGCTGCCGCCGCGGGGGTGACCAACAGTGCCATCACAAGGAGAGCGCCGATGATGTGAACGGCGACAGCGACAACCAAGCCGAGCAGCAGCATGAACAGCAACGAGACGGTTCGAGTGGGAACCCCTCGGGCCGCGGCGGACTGCGGGTCGAGTGAGTCGAACCGCAATGGGCGCCAAATCACAAGCAGCCCGATGAGGACGACTGCGCTGATCACAATGAGCCAGGTCAGCTGAGAGGACTGCACCGAGACGATCTGTCCTGTCAGCAGGCTGAACCGGTTGGCACTGCGCCCGCTGTACAGCGAGAGAAACAGGATGCCGAGCCCTAGCCCGAATGGCATGAGCACCCCGATGATCGAGTTGCGGTCGCGCGCGCGAGAGCCCAGCCATCCGATGATCGCCGCCGCGAGCACCGAGCCGACGATCGAACCCGTCACGACATCGAAGCCGAGCAGCAGTGCAGCCGCGGCACCGGCGAACGACAGCTCACTGATGCCATGCACCGCGAAAGCCATGTCGCGCTGCATGATGAACACGCCGATGAGTCCGCCGACAAGGCCGAGAGCCGCTCCCGCCCACAGCGAGTTTTGCACCAGCTCGAGGATCGCGCCGTACTGCGCAACGCCGCCGAAAAGGGCATCGCCGATGTCAGACCAGTTCATGCTTGGTCCTCATCGTCATGGTGGTGATGGTGTGATTCTTCAGCATCGGGCGCCCCGACGACCACGAGCCTGCCACCGGCACGCAGGACGAACACCGGCGCACCGTACAAATCACTCAGCACCTCAGAGGTCAGAACCTCCTCGGGCGCGCCCAGCGTGAAGCGACCGTTGGCGATGTAAAGGATGCGGTCGACCGCCGCAAGCACGGGGTTGATGTCGTGCGTCACCAACAGCACCGCGGCGTCGCGCTCACGCCGATGCCGGTCGATGAGTCGAATAACCGCTTGCTGATTCGCGAGGTCGAGGCTCGTGAGGGGTTCGTCGCAGAGCAGAAGCTTGGGGTCATCCGCGAGAGCTTGCCCCACTCGAAGACGCTGCTGTTCGCCGCCCGAAAGCACACCGACCGCTCGATCCCCGAACGTGGCGCCGTCGACATCTTCGAGGAGATGGTCGATGCGCTCCCGATCGCCTCGGCGTGGAAGCGGGAAGCCAAAGCGGTGTCCATCGACGCCGAGAGCTATGAGGTCACGACCTCGCATGGCAGTGTCCCGCGGCAGCGGTCGCTGCTGAGGGATGTACCCGATTCGCCGATTTCCCGCTCGTCGGACCGGCTCACCGAGCGCTTCGATGCTGCCCTGAGACAGTCTGTCGAGGCCGAGAACCGCCCGAAGAAGTGTCGTTTTGCCTGCGCCGCTCGGGCCGAGGACCGCGATCATCTCGCCGGGCGCAACTTCGAGGTCGAGGCCCGACCAGAGCTCTCGACCGTCGCGACGAAGCGCCGCCCCGGTAATCCGAAGCGGCGCCGCGTCAGCGGTCACTTGTCTAGCGCGCCGGCGAGGGCGGCTACGTTCTCCTGCATCCATTGAATGTAAGTCTCGCCGTCCGGGAGCGTTTCTGTGAACTCGAGCACAGGAATTCCCTGCGCATTCGCCACATCGATGACCTGAGTCGTTTCGGCTCCACCGGTCTGCGCGTTGGCGATGAGTACTTTGACGTCACCAGATTCGATCGCGGTCTTCGCTTCGAGCAGTGTTGCCGGTGGCACGTCCTGACCCTCTTCGACGGCTTCGCTGAAGGCATCCGGTGTGGCATTTTCGAGTCCAGCCGCAGCGACGAGGTACCCCGGCACCGGCTCGGTGTAGAACACAGATTCGCCCTCATGAGCGCTCTTGATCTCATCGAGGCTCGTTTCGAGTTCCGCGATCTGAGATTCGAAGGCCGCGAGGTTAGCGGCAAAAGTGTCGGCCTGGTCTGGCAGCTGCGTTGACAGCTCCTGCGCAATCGCCTCTGCGACATGTTCGATCGTGTGAGGGTCGTACCAGACGTGCTCGTTGAAACCCTCGATGTGGTCGTGGTCGTGCTCTTCTTCAGCGTGCGGGTCGTCTTCGAGCGAATCCGTCGTGTGCTCGTCTGCTTCCTCGCCCGGCCATGAGTGTGAATACTCGGCGGCGACGATGACGGGAGCCGTTGAGCCGGAAGCGTCGATCATCGTGTCGATGAACGAGTCGTACCCGCCGCCATTCGAGACGATCAGATCGGCGCTTTGCACCGTGAGCTGGTCACCGGCGGTCGCCTCGTACTCGTGAGGGTCTTGGGCCGCGGACGCGATGATCGGCGTCACCGTTACGCCGTCGCCTGCGATCTGCTGAGCGATGTCGCCGTAGACGTTCGTCGATGTCACGAGACTGAACGAGTTGTCGTCAGTTGCCGCGGGGCTGGAGCTTGTCGAAGAGCATCCAGCGAGTGCGAGGGCCGAAACGGCCGCGACGGCGACCAACGCGAGGGGTTTGACTTTGGGAGGCATGACTACGACTATACGTTACTGATAATCGTTATCAAAACCGATAGCGTGCTCGGTGATCCCTAGTCGAGCAGCAGCGCGGGCTCTTCGAGAATCGATGCGATGTCGGCGATGAAGCGCGAGACACCGTCGCCGTCGACGACCCGGTGGTCGAACGATCCCGACACTGTCGTGACCCAGCGGGGCCGCACTTCTCCGTCGACGACCCACGGCTTCTGACGGATCGTTCCCAACGCGACGATCCCGACCTCGCCAGGATTGATGATCGGAGTACCGGCGTCCATGCCGAATACGCCGATGTTCGTGATCGTGATCGTGCCGTTCTGCTGGTCGGCAGGTGTCGTCTTACCCTCACGAGCGGTGAGAGTCAGCTTTTCGAGCGACTGCGCCAGTCCGCGCATATTCAGGTCCTGCGCGTCTTTGATGTTCGGCACGAGCAGTCCGCGCGGTGTCGCGGCAGCGATACCGAGATTGACGTAGTGGCGCACGTTGATCTGTGCGCCGCCCCCTTCGGAGTCATCGATCCAGGCGGCGTTGACCATCGGCGTACGCCGCACCGCCCAGATCACGGCACGCGCCATGATGAGCAACGGCGAGACCTTGGTGTCAGCAAAATCTGGCGACGCTTTGAGCCGCTTGACGAGTTCCATCGTGCGGCTCGCATCGACATCGGTCCACACCGACACGTGCGGAGCGGTGTAAGCACTGCTCGTCATCGCGCTGGCAGTCGCTTTTCGCACACCACGCACGGGAATCGACTCTTCGCGGGCATCGGTCGTCGCCGCGGGAGCAGGCTCAGATACCGCGATGGTCTCTTCGCGCACCTCGGGCCACTCGGGGGTCTCGATGTTGCGGAAGACGCTCGCCTGCGATGCGTGGCGAACGACATCTTCGCGCAGCACTTCGCCGGAGGCGCCACTCGGGCTGACTTCGGTGAGATCAACGCCGAGGTCGCGCGCGAGCTTACGAATCGGTGGCTTAGCTACGACGCCGACCGCCGAAGTCACGGGCTTCTCAGCGGGCTTGCGGCGACGCGATGCCACCTGACCGCCCGTTCCGTAGCCGACGAGTACTGAGCCTCCGGCATCCGCTTCTTCGGCGGGGGCCGCTGGCTGCTCACGAGGCGCAGCAGCGCCACTGCCGATCGTAATGATCGGCGCTCCGACCTCGACCGTGTCACCCTCTGCGGCGAGAAGATCGCCGACGGTGCCCTCGAACGGCGAGGGCAACTCAACGAGAGACTTGGCGGTTTCGATCTCGACGAGCACATCGTTGACAGCAACGGTGTCACCGGGGGCGACGCGCCACGAAACGATCTCGGCTTCGGTCAATCCCTCGCCGACATCGGGGAGGAGAAAGGTCTGGGTGCTCATCCGAATTCCTAACTGGGTGCGTGCTCAGTACGCGAGCGCGCGGTCGACGGCTTCGAGGATGCGATCGGGGTCGGGCAGATATACGCCCTCGAGCTTCGCGGGCGGGAACGGAACATCGAAACCCGAAACCCGAAGAACGGGGGCTTCGAGAGAGTAGAAAGCGCGCTCGGTTACGGTCGCCGCCACTTCGCTCCCGACGCTCGTGAAGCCGGGGGCTTCTTGCGCGTAGACCATGCGCCCGGTGCGACGCACCGAATCGAGAATCGGCGCGTAGTCGATGGGCGACAACGAGCGCACATCAATGACCTCGCAACTGGTGCCCTCTGCCTCGGCGAGCGCAGCCGCCTGCAGCAGCGTTGTGACCATCGCGCCATGACCGACGAGGGTCACGTCGGTTCCGCGGCGTACGACACGGCTGGCGTGGAGGTCGATCGCGCGCTCCGAGATATCCACTTCGCCCTTTTGCCAATATTTGGCTTTCGGCTCGAGAAAGATCACCGGGTCGTCGGAGGCGATGGCATCCTGAATCATCCAGTAGGCGTCGTTCGCCGTCGAGGGGCTCACCACACGAAGACCCGCCGTGTGGGTGAAGTATGCCTCGGGGCTTTCCTGGTGGTGCTCAATTGCGCCGATGTGCCCACCGTAGGGAATTCGAATGACAACGGGCATGCTGACTGCGCCCTCATGGCGGTTCGTAAACTTCGCAAGCTGCGTTGTGATCTGGTCGAAGCCGGGAAAGACAAAGCCATCGAACTGGATCTCGCACACGGGGCGAAAGCCCGCCAGAGCGAGGCCGATCGCCGTGCCGATGATTCCGGACTCCGCAAGGGGTGTGTCGACGACTCGCTGCGGCCCGAATTCGGCCTGCAGACCCTCGGTCACGCGGAAGACGCCACCGAGCGGCCCGATGTCTTCGCCAGTCAGTACCACACGATCGTTTTCGCTCAGCGCGCGGCGAAGGCCCGCATTGAGCGCCTTGCCGAGGGGCATCGTTGTGGTTTCGCTCATGATGCGTCCTCCCCCATCGATGCTTCATAGCGGGCCAGCCAGGCACGCTGCTCTTCGATCACTGGGTGCGGCTCGGAATAGACGTTTGCGAACATCGAGTCGGCCGGGATGCCGCCGAGGGCAACCGTGCGCGCACGCGCGTCTTCTGCGAGGTCATCGCCTTCGGCATCGATGTCGGTGAAGAAGCTCTCCGAAGCGCCGCGGTTCTCGAGGAATGCGCGCATGCGGAGGATCGGGTCGCGAAGTGCCCAGGCCTCTTCTTCTTCTGCGGTGCGGTACTTCGTGGGGTCATCGCTCGTCGTGTGGGCCCCGCGGCGGTAGGTGACGGCTTCGATCGCTCTCGGGCCGCCGCCCACGCGAGCGCCATCGAGCGCGGCACGAGTCACCGCGTAGTTCGCGAGCACGTCGTTGCCGTCGACCTGGATCGACGGCATGCCGTATCCCTCGCCGCGGCGGTAGAGCGGTGCGCGCGACTGGGTTGCCACCGGCACCGAGATTGCCCATTGGTTGTTCTGCAAGAAAAACACCTGCGGAGTTTGGGTGCTCGCGGCGAACACCATCGCCTCGTGTACGTCGCCCTGACTCGATGCGCCGTCGCCGTAGTAGACGATGACGGCTTCGTCGGTGTCGAGGTTTCCGGTGCCCTGCTTCTTGTCGTAGACAAGGCCCGTCGCAAAGCCTGTGGCGTGCAGCGTCTGCGAAGCCAGCACGAGCGTGTAAATGTGAGTGTTTCCGTTTTTGGGATCGAACGGATCCCATCCACCGTGGGTGACGCCGCGCATTAGGCGGATGATGTCGAGTGGGTCGACTCCACGAATCATGCACACAGCGTGCTCGCGGTACGACGGAAAAATGTGGTCTTGCGCTCGCGCAGCGCGGGCTGACCCGACCTGTGCGGCTTCTTGACCGAACGACGGCGGCCACAGGGCAAGCTGCCCCTGGCGCTGCAGGTTCGTGGCCTGGCGATCAAACGCCCTGGCCAACGCCATATCGCGGTAGAAGGTCTCGAGCTCGGCATCGGTGAGGGCATCGACCGCGTCGAGATAGGGCTCAGCGGCGGCCGTCGGGCTCATCGTCCCATTTGGGTTGAGGATGCGCACGACCGCGGGGTCATCTAGCGGGATCACCGTTCTACGCTAACCCCCGCGCCGGATGGCGTTCTGGGAGGTTCTTCACAACGGAAGCAGTGATGTGTAGGACTTTCTCTACAGATTCGTGCTCTCCCACCGAAATTCGGATGCCGTCACCCGCAAATGCGCGCACCACAATGCCGCCCGCCTCGAACGCCGGTACGAAGTCAACCGTGTGTGCGCCGGTTGCGAGCCACACGAAGTTCCCCTGCGCATCCGGGACGTTCCAGCCCTGAGCGCGAAGACCGTCGACGAGACGATCGCGACGCTCAGCGATGACACTCACACGCTCCAGAAGCTCGGGTTCAGCGTCGAGGCTGGCGAGGGCCGCGGCCTCTGCCTGGCCCGTCACTGACAGCGGAATGGCGGTGCTGCGCGCAGCATCCAAAATGCGTGAATTGCCGATCGCATACCCAACCCGCAGCCCCGCGAGCCCATACGCCTTCGAGAAAGTGCGCAGAATCACGACGTTGGGGTAGTCGCCCGCAAGCACCCGCGGACCGCTCACAGCGTCGGGATCAGTCACGAACTCGGCGTAGGCCTCATCGAGGACGATAAGGACATCGCGGGGAACGGCTGCAACGAAACTGTCGAATTCGTCTTGATGGACCACCGGCCCCGTGGGGTTGTTGGGGCTGCAGACGATGATCATTCGCGTGCGATCAGTGACCGCTGCGGCCATGGCATCAAGATCGTGTCGGGCACCCTCAGCGAGCGGCACCTGCACTGTGATCGCTCCGGCGACGGCCCCGAGGTTCGGGTATGCCTCGAATGAGCGCCACGCAAACATGAGTTCGTCGCGCGGGCCGCACGCCGCGAGGGCGAGCTGGTAAAGAATCGAGACGCTACCGGCGGCGACGTGCACTTCATCCACCGATACTCCGTACCGGTCGGCGAGACGCTCCCGGAGGCGGGTGGCTGCGGCATCCGGATATCTGTTGACACCTGTCGTCGCGTGCAGCGCCGAAATGACCGTGGGCAGCGGGTCAAACGGGTTCTCATTGCTCGAGAGCTTGTAGGCGTCAGCTCCCGCTTGGCGTCCTTGGCGGTAGGCAGGAAGGGCGGCAATCTCTGGGCGGATGCGCACGGGAATCGGCTCGGTCACGGGATCGAGTCTAGAGAGCGCAAGGTCGTGGCACACTCGATGTCATGGGCTTCCTCATCCGTGTCGTCATCAATGCGTTTGCAATCTGGGTTGTCACGCTTATTCCCGCCCTGCAAGTGAGCATCATCGCCTTCGCGCCCGGCGAGACTCTGCAGCTCGTACTCACGCTGCTGCTCGTTGCTGCGATCTTCGCTCTCGTGAATACGATCATCGGCACCGTGGTGAAGGTGCTGGCTTTTCCGCTCTACATCTTGACGCTCGGGCTCATCTCACTCGTCATCAACGGTTTCTTGCTGTGGCTGACGGCATGGTTCACGGGCTTTTGGACGTGGGGGCTGCGCGTCGAAGACTTCTGGTGGGGTGTCGTCGCTGGGGTCGTGATCTCGCTCATCAACTGGATTTTCGGACTCATCCTTCGGCCACAGCGTCAGGACTGATGTCGAGCGCACCGTACTCGGTCACTCGCACCGAGTCGGCATCGGCAAGGTCGGCGAAGACGTCGCGTACCTGGTTCATGCGCGGATCTGACGAGTCGTCGAGCATTGCCGCGGTATCGGCATAAACGGTCATGTGATGGGCCGGGAGCGTGAAGTCGTGAAAGCCCACCTCAGGATCTGCAACGCGGTGAGCTACAAAACTCCCCTCAGCCCCGACAGCCGCGGCGTGCCCGCCCGCGGCAAGCGCCGAGACAATGTCATCATCGTGACGAACTTGGATGCTCAGGGTTTGCTCCGAAACGGCAGCGTCTACCGGCGACCCGAAGGTGACGAGCGCCCGCGTATCGAACTCACCAGAGAGCGCAATGTGGCTAGCGACCATCGCACCCTGCGAGTGGCCGAAGGCGTAAATAGTGTCGCCGCTCTCGGCGCCGGCGTCGTGGAGTGCCGCGAGAGTTGCTTCGTACGAGGCTGAGCGTTTCTCGTCGTAAAGCTCGAGGTTCGACGTCAAGTTCCAGGGCTCTTGGCCTTTCCTTGACCATGACTGCGTGCCGGTTATATACACCGCGAAGCGCTTCGTACCGTCAGTCATGGCGTACTTTTCCACACGCACTCGGGCTTGTTCACCGCCGGGAATTCTGGATGCAGCATCGGCGAGACCGCGCGGAGCAACCCCGGTTGTCGCTGTGAGGGGGGTGACCCGCACCGGCGTGACGACACCCGTAAGGGTGGTGCCGGAGCCGACTTTTCCGGTAGCAGCGTGCGATATGCCCCACGGCAGTATGAGGGCAGCCAGTGCGGGAGTGAGCCCTAGTAGGGGAGTCCACGGTCGAGCCAACTGAGACCCCTGGTGTTGCAATTCGCTGGAGCGCTCCCGAGACCACTCCGCCACGAGGTCATCCGCTGCTGCCGCGGCTTCCGGCCACTCGTGTGCGAGCACTCGAAGCTTGTCGTCAATGAGGCCGATCTCGATCGTGTGTCCACTGACCGCTGCGAGTTCGCGCTGCGCACGAAGTTCAACGACCTCGTAGACGGCGGCGGACGTGCGTAACGCGGTAGCCATCTCGATTGCCGTGGTCGCGGTATTGTGCGCGCGCTCCACGGCGCCCTGAATTCGCGAAAGCACGGTCCAAATGTTGGTGCTGGTGCTGGCGAAAAGACGGAGATGAATCGCTTGAAACTCGTTTTCCACGGCCGTGAGCTCCTGCGCGCAGGATACGAGACGGTCGGCCGTATCGCGGAGCGCTGCGGTGTCTACTGCGACGACCGCGCCGCTCGTGATGTCGAGGTCATCGCTCATCGCGCGACGCCGACCAGGCGCCAGGGCGCCGCCGCGAGCTCATCGATGATCAGCAGCGTTTCATCTCGGAGCAGATGGATTTCGGCATCCCACGCGAGTGCGCTCTTGCGATATTCGTCCATCGCTGTCGACTGCCAGCCCGACACGTCCACGAGCTCGGCAGCGTGGGCTGCGACCGCACGCACAGGTGATTCGAGTGCAACAGCGCGCTGGTGGAGCGCTTGGAGTTCCGCGAACAGAACCGCGTCGTTATCGAGTAAGAACCCCTGGGTCATGCGGCCAGTTTCGAGCGAAACGAGTGTCCGAGATGCGGGGCGCGTGAGCCGTGGTGGAGAAGTGCGTGGCTGTCTGAAGTGTGCAGAATGCGCGGTGCCCCTCAGAATAGACACGTGAGTGCCGCAGGATCAGATCCGTTTCGTGTTGTTTTCGTCTGCACGGGCAACATCTGCCGCTCACCGATGGCCGATGTCGTCTTCCGCCGGCTCGTCGCAGAAGCCGGACTCACCGGCCGTGCCACATCGACAAGTGCGGGCACCGGTGATTGGCATGTCGGGGAGCAGGCCGACCACCGCGCGATCGCCGCCCTGTCGCATGAAGGTTACGACGGCTCCCAGCACCGGGCACGCCAGTTCACGCCGGCAGATTTTGAGCGAAACGACCTGATCGTCGCGCTCGATCGCACACACGAGCGAATCCTGCGTGGGTGGGCACGAAGCGAAGCTGATGCCGACAAGATCGCTTTGCTGCTGTCTTTCGGCGGCGGTGACGGTGATCAGCTCGACGTTCCCGACCCGTACTACGCGGGTCCAGAAATGTTTGATGACGTGCTCGCTATGATCGAGAGCGCGTGCCGGGCACTTTTCCGGCAACTTCACCCCGCCATTCGCGCCGTCTGACTCGCACTCGGGCGCAAGCGTACGACACGACGGGAGCCACCATGTCGTCTTTCCCCGCACAGCCCCTCAGCCCACTCGACGGTCGTTATCGTGCCGCTGTCGCAGGGCTCACCGAGTACCTCTCTGAGGCCGGGCTCAATCGCGCCCGTGTCGAGGTGGAGGTCGAGTGGCTTATTACCCTGACCGACGCGTCGCTCTTCGGTTCCCAGCCGTTGAGCGCTCTCGATCAGGAGCGCCTGCGTGCGCTCTACCTCGACTTCGGTCAGGAAGAAATCGACTGGCTCGCCGAAAAAGAAGCCGTCACCCGCCACGACGTCAAGGCCATCGAGTACCTCGTGCGCGATCGCCTCGAGACTCTCGGTCTCGGCCACCTCGCTGAACTCGTGCACTTCGCGTGCACCAGCGAAGACATCAACTCCACCGCGTATGCGTTGACGGTCAAGCGCGCGGCGCTCGACGTCTGGCTGCCCGCGTTGCAGAGCGTGATCTCGACTCTCGAGCAGCTCGCGCACGACCACAAAGACGCGGCGATGCTGTCGCGCACTCACGGGCAGCCTGCGACTCCGAGCACGATGGGTAAAGAGATCGGTGTGTTCGCGTGGCGCCTCAAGCGCGTGGCGGGCCAGGTCGAGGCATCCGATTTTCTCGCGAAGTTCTCCGGGGCCACCGGAACGTGGTCGGCGCACGTGGCTGCCGACCCGAACGTTGACTGGCCCGCGCTCACGAGCGCCTTCATCACGAAACTGGGCCTCGGATTCAACCCGTTCACGACGCAGATCGAGTCCCACGACTGGCAGGTCGAGCTTTACGACCGGGTGCGTCACGTCGGTGGCATCTTGCATAACCTGGCGACCGACATCTGGACCTACATCTCGATGGGCTACTTCGCGCAGATTCCGGTTGCGGGCGCGACGGGATCGTCGACGATGCCGCACAAGATCAACCCGATTCGATTCGAGAACGCCGAGGCGAACCTCGAGATCTCGGGTGGCCTGTTCACGACGCTGTCGCAGACTCTTGTGACGTCACGGATGCAGCGCGACCTTACCGACTCGACTACTCAGCGAAACATCGGGGTCGCTTTCGGGCATTCGCTGCTCGCGCTCGACAACCTGCGTCGCGGTCTTGGCGAAATTTCGCTGTCTCGCGATGTGTTGCTTGCGGACCTCGACGTGAACTGGGAAGTGCTCGCGGAAGCTATTCAGACGGTTGTTCGCGCTGAGATCGCTGCCGGGCGCTCCAAGATCACCGATCCGTACGCGCTCCTGAAAGACCTCACACGCGGTCGTCGAGTGGGCGCTCTTGAGCTTGCCGAGTTCGTGCGTGGTCTCGACATCGGGGATGACGCGCGTCAGCGGCTACTCGCGCTCACGCCAGCGACCTACACCGGCCTTGCCGCAAGCGTCGTCGACGAACTGCTGTAGCGGATCTAGCGACTCTCTAGCCCTGCGAGCCGAAGTGGCTCGCGAGTCGCTCTAGGTCTGCTGCGACCATCTCGACGTCGCGCGCGAATTCTTCGTCGGTGAGTTCGATCTGACGAACGGTGAAGACGACCTCGGAACCGTCTGGATGCGCGAGCACGCGCATGGCGTTCGTCACCACGGTGCCCGATGGCAATGTGACGTCGTGGTCGAGAACGCCGAGGGCGTTGGGTTCGACGAAACGAATCTTTACTCGACCCATCGGCGAGTCAACGAGCAGAGCGTCACCATCGCGAACGACGTCCGCGAGAGCGAGACCGGCGGCCCACGTCGGCAAATTGTCGACGTTCGACGCGAACGCGTACACCTCGTGCGGCGTTGCCGAGATCACTCTGCTCACGTGATGACTTCTCATCGCACCAGCATCCCACCGCGGCGGGACCGATTTGGGCTTACTGTCGCTCGGGTGTCTCGTCGTCGTTCGACGCCGATTCGGAGGAGTCCGTGGTTTCTTCAGGCGGCAGCAGCACGGCGCGGTCGACGGTTTTCTCGATTTGGGCTGGGTCAACGGCGAGCACGAGAAGCGCCATTATGACGAGCGTGACGATGAAGGTCACTCCAGCGACCACGAGGCCTACCATGATCGCGCGCTGGATCTCATCGGCTGGGCGCGCTTGAAAGGCACCCATGGAGACCAGCGCAACAATGCCGCCAAAGAGCGCGGCGACGAACGCGAGACCAACCAGTTGCGCGGGCTTCATGAGGTCTCGACGTGTCGGACGATCTGTCATGCCGTGCCTCCCGGCTTTTCGGTCTGCGCGGATTCGACGGATGCTGGTCGGGGCGAAAGTGCCGCGATAGCGAGAAACACTGCCACGAGCGCCGCGTACGCACCGAGTAATCCGACACCAATAGTGATCCCGGTGAGGGTGAAGGTTTGACCGGCATCCTCGATGTAGTACTGCAGGGCGTACTGGACCGGCACGAACAGGAGCGCCACGCCGAGAGCGAGAGTCAGGATGCCGACGGTCAGCGAATCCCGAAACTCATTCTTGACGACAGTCGACGTTGCGCGCTTGCGGCCGAGCCATCCGGCGATGGTTTCGACGAGGCCTGTCACGAGTGCCCAGCTGATGACAACGCTGAAGAAAAGTGTTGCGGTGCGTAGGCCCGCGATGCCACTTGCCATTCCCGCGATTGCGGCGAAGACACCGAGCGTGATTGCGGGCCAGCGTGTGCCGGCCGCATAGACGAGCCATGACGCCAGCAACAGCACAATGCCGGTCGCGATGGCGAACCCGCTGAAGACGCTAAGCCCCACCGACGCCGAGTGGTCAGGCGAAAAAGTGATCATCAGGGCAGCGAGCGCTGCGAAAGCGGCGCGCGCCATTTGCACGTGGCGAACTTCGAAAGTTCGGGGTTCGGGCGTTGATGACACGATAATTCCTGGGCGCAGCGGTTTCCCCGGCGAGTTCAGGGGATGACTCCAGTCTAAGTCTTGACGCGGTGGGCGTTACCCGGGAAGAAGTGGGCGCTATACCGTCAGGTGGGCGGGTCTGGTTCGAATGCGACGCCGGGTGGTTTATCCGTGTAGTTGCGCCCGGTCGGTGATGTCCACTCGAGGACTCCGTCGCCGCGTTGTTTCACCGTCCACCGGCTCGCGTGTTTCAAACTGTGGTGTCTTCGGCACAGATGCGCGAGGTTGTGTTGATGGGTCGGCCCGCCGAGCGCTGCATCCACTGTGTGGTCGATATCGCACCGGTGGGTGGGCATGCGGCATCCGACGAACCTGCAGTGCTGATCCCTAGCCCGAAGTTGCCGTTTGAGTTGATCGTTCGGTCGATACCGGTCAACCGAGACCACGGTTCCGGTGACGGGATGCGTGAACACGCGATCCCACCCCGGCGCAGTACCCGCGAGGCGCCGGGCACTTTCCGGATCTACCAGGCTGAGGCCGGATAGGTCCGCGGGTGTCGATGAGGATCCCGCGAGCGTCGTCGCGGGAACCGTGACCTGCACGATCGCCTTGATCGCTCCCAGCCCGCCGCAGTCATCCCCCGCGAGTGGGTCGAGGCTCGGTACTGATGTCAGCAGCATGTCGGAGAACAGGTCGGCGCGGATCTGATCCGTCGTCCGCCGATCATCCACCGGCTCGTCTTCGGTGTGAAGTTTCGTGCCGTAGTCCGACCGTCCCGCTCGGAAGTCTTTCAACGCCCGCGCCTGCTGCGTGAGCCGGTTGAAGATCCCATGCGCTTGCACCGACGGCAACACCGCGTTCAGCGCACTCATCCCATCCGCGAGATCAAACAGTCGCACCGTACGGGTCGCGTTCGCATCATCGAAGCGTTCCTGCAGCGTCCGCGGCTGTGCTTTCTCCGCAAGTGCTGCAGCGAAGCCTCGCAGCCTGCCCGGGGTCTCGACCTCAGCGACCACCACTACTTCGTGGTCGTACCGGGATTTGGCTGCGGCATCCGTGAGGTTCACGCCCGCCCGCAATACTTCTTGCACATGACGCTCCGAAATGCGACCCGCACTCCACGACGCGAACGTCTCTGGGTACGCCCCAGTCACTTCGATCGCGTCGTCGATCCGTGCCTGCGCGGTGCGATCCGACAACCGCAACGCCGCCCCAACTTCTGCCGCAACCGCACGCATCGGAATCTCCCGATCACGTGAATCACGCGATGTCATCCGCCGCATCTGCGCAAGCGCGATGCGTCCCATGTTCGCGAGAACCTCGGCGCGTGCCGCCTGCATCTGAGTGATCTGTTGATCGAACGAAATCAACGTCGCCACGGACGCAGACAGCTCGTGGGCTTCTGCTTCTTGTTGCTCGGTTTCGTTCTCTGACATGCTCCAAGTATCGAACATATCTCCGACATTGACCCCGTCGAATCAGCCCGAAAAGCCCCGGTGTGGATAACTTTCTTGAAAAACTTTTGGGGAGAAGAAGAAGAGAGATATCGATCAGAACCCTTCGCCTCCGCGCAGGCTCACGTCACAACGGGGAGGCAAGTTCTGATCACCGAAACATTGATCATTGACGCATATTCTTGGGCTGTGCGTGCTCTTTGCTCTTTCGCCGGTGGTGCGGGCCATCTACTCCCGCAGATGCCGCTGCTGCGCGAGATGGCCGCGGCAGGGCATGAGCTCACCCTGATCGGACGTTCGTCTGGCGCCCAAGCGGCTCCGGCTGGCATCTTTCGCCGTATCGTGACGCGCGATGATCGTCGCTCGTCTCCCGCCCAACAGATCACCTCGCTACTACCGGTGAACCGCGAGGCCGAGGTCGACGTCGTGGCTCAATATTTCGCTGGCGACGCTGCACTCAGCTCATTTGAAGCGGCTGCAGCCTGCGCCGCGACAGCAGACGTTGTCATCTGCGACGAACTCGACTTTGGGGCGATGGCGGCAGGTGCGGAAGCCGGGATTCCTGTTGTCGTTGTATCCGTCATTGCATCAGGAGCACTCGTCCGCGAGAGCCGTGTCGGCGACGCACTGCGACGACTCTCCGTCGATCTGGGACTTTCCGCGCAGCTGAGGCTACATGGTGATCTCTTTGTCATTCCTTTCGCGCCAAGAATGCGTGCGGCGGAGTTTCCGCCACCTCCACACACAACGTGGATGCGCCCTGACCGCGGGCCAGAACCCCACCCGAACGGGTCAATAGTTGCGACGCTAGGAACCGAATTCAACACCGAATCCGGGGATCTCTTCGACCGCATTCTTGGTGCCCTCGCCACGCTCGACGTTCCAGCGGTTGTCACAATCGGTAGTGACCTCGATGCGTCCCGCTTCGGACGACAGCCAGCGCACATCCGCATAGAGAGGTTCGTCGATCTCGAAGCGTTGATTCCGCGTGCCAGTGTCGTTCTTCATCACGGAGGTAGCGGCATGTTCATGCGATCAGTATCGGGCGGTGCGCCCCAAATCGTATTTCCGATGGGCGCCGATCAACCCTTCACAGGTGACCGCGTGGAATACCTTGGTGTGGGAACTGTCCTCAACGCACTTACTGCGGATTCCGCCCTGATCGCATCGGCTGCGGGAGCGCTGATGGAGGATGCCGCAACTCGCGCACGCGTGTTGGACCTGCGCGCAGAGGCTCTCGCTCTTCCGGCTCCAACAGCCGCATTCAACGCGGTGCAGGCTCTCGTCACCCGCCCCCATTAGCCCTTCGGCCTATTGCCCCTCGATCGCGCGAATGAGCGATGCTGAATCGTACGGGCCGATGTGGCGTTTCTCGCCGATGAAGAACGTAGGGGTGCTGTGTAGGTCCATCAGTTCGGCATCGAGTCGATCATCTTCCACTCGACGAGCAGCGTCGGCAGAATGCAGATCGGCGCTGAATCTCGCAATATCGAGCCCGATCTCTTCGGCTCGTCGGCGCAAGCCATCTTCGTCGAGTTCGTCTTGGTGTGCGAACAGCAACGGTGCGAAATCGAAGAATCGGTCCTGCAACGCTGAAGCCTCTGCCGCCTGCGCGGCAAGAGTGGCATGGGGGTGCACACTACTGAGCGGCAAGTGCCGGTAGACCCAGCGCAGTTCTTCGCCGAAGTGTGCGAGCACGGCGTCCACTGATCCGGTCGCACGACTGCAGAACGGGCACTCAAAGTCGGCGTATTCCACGATTGTGTAGCGCGCATCGACCGGCCCGCGAATGTGGTCGCGTGCCGGGTCAACAGGTCGGTTGAGCACGGCACCAACTGCCCGCGGCGGCCGCAACCGGTCGCCCACGAACAGGATCGCCCAGCCCAGAGCGAAGGCAATAACGGATGCCGCCAACACCCCGACCCGGGCAAGATCCTGCTGATCGGGGTCACTGATCGCCAGTGGCACAAGGAACAGCGCAATGGTGAACCCGATGCCCGACAGTGCGGCACCACCGCCGACACGTCGGAGGGTGAGCCCGGGGGCGAGCTCGCCGACGCCGAGGCGCTTCATGAGCGTTGTCGCACCGGTGATACCGATGAATTTTCCTCCGACGAGGGCCACGATGATGCCCCACGTGATCGGCGAGGTGACGGCGGCTGTCAGAACCTCGACGTCGATGTGGACGCCTGCGTTCGCGAGGGCAAAGATCGGCAGCACCCCGAGCTGAATGTACGGCCGCCACGCTGAGTCGATCCGCTCGTTGATCGAGAGCGCACCTCGCACCGTGCGCTGCAGGGCAGACGCATACGCCGGGTTCGGCGACTCACGGAAGGCCTGCGTGAGGTCGGCTGTGCGTTCGACCTCGGCGCGACGCGGCGAAAACACCGGAATGATAAGCGCTACCGCAACACCCGCGAGCGTTGCGTGCACACCCGACGCCGACACGGCGACCCACAGCGCGATGCCACCAATGGCGTAGGCGATGCCGGTGCCAGCAGGCAACCAGCGCACAAACGCAAGCAAAACCAAGAGCACAATGGCGATAGCCAGCGGCAGCAGGCTGATGCCTTCGTTGTAGAACACAGCGATCACGATGAGCGCGCCAACGTCATCGACGACCGCGAGCGTCAACAAAAAGGTGCGTAGGCGTGCCGGATGCTTCGGCCCAATCAGTGCGAGGGCACCGAGTAAGAACGCGGTGTCTGTCGAGATGACAACGCCCCACGCATGCGCGGACCCACTCGATGCGTTGATCGCGATAAAGATCAGTGCCGGCACCGCGAGCCCTGCGATGGCCGCAACGATCGGCACGATCGCCCGCGAGCGTGAGGTCAGCTCACCGATCGTGAACTCACGCTTCACTTCCAAGCCGACGAGAAAGAAGAAGAAGGTCATGAGACCCTCGTTCACCAGTTCGTGCGCCGTGAATTCGGCGCCGAAGTCGCCCACCGAGATATCGATGCTCGTCGACCAAAAGCCCTCGTAGCCGCCCGTCGATACGTTCGCCCAGACCACGGCGGCAACTGTCGCGAGCAGCAGCAGCGCTGCCGCCACCCGGTCGCTGCGCGCCGCCGACGAGGTTGTCACCATGAACCCGGAGCGTAGTCCTTCAGGAAGACGCCGAAAACGTCTTCGCCAGCTTCGCCGCGCACGATCGGGTCGTACACGCGCGCTGCACCGTCGACGAGGTCGAGGGGCGCGTGAAAGCCCTCCTCGGCCAATCGCACCTTCGTCGGGTGCGGGCGTTCGTCGGTGATCCAACCGGTGTCGACACTGGTCATGAGAATGCGATCCGACTCGAACATTTCGCGCGCGCTCGTGCGCGTCAGCATGTTCACGGCAGCTTTCGCCATGTTGGTGTGCGGATGCCCCGGCCCCTTGTACCCGCGACCGAACACGCCCTCCATCGCACTGACGTTGACGACGTATTTGCGGTGTCCGTCGCTGGCGGCAAGGGATGGCCGCAGCTTCGATATGAGAATGAACGGGGCCGTCGTGTTGGCGAGCTGCACTTCGAGCATTTCAAGCGGGTCGACCTGATCGACATGCTGAGTCCACGAGTTGATGTCGTGGAGGTCGGGCACGAGTCCGCCGGCATCGATTGCGGTACCGGCAGCAAGCCGCTCGAGCGAACTCGACCCGGCAGCCATCGCCTGCTCTGTCAGTTCTTCGGCTCGAGCGGATGCCGCCGCCAAAATCGGGTGCGAGGTCACCGACTGCGCGAGAGCCTGCGGGTGGCGGTCGTTCGTGTGCCCGAAGGTGATGAGCTCGGGCAACGGACCGTCGGGCAACGGTGCGAGTTCGGCATCCACGAGGGGCTGATACGCACCCGTCGATCGGCGCACCGTCTGCGTGGCGTTGTTGATCAGAATGTCGAGGGGCCCGGCTGCGGCAACATCTTCGGCGAGACCGATCACTTGGGCCGGGTCACGCAGGTCGATTCCGACCACTTTCAAGCGGTGCAACCATTCCGCTGAATCGGGAAGGCTGCTGAATCGACGCACGGCGTCGCGGGGAAAGCGCGTCGTGATCGTGGTGTGCGCGCCGTCACGCAGCAAGCGAAGCGCAATGTACATACCGATCTTCGCTCGTCCACCGGTGAGCAGTGCACGCTTCCCCGTGAGATCGGTGCGGGCGTCGCGCTTTGCGTGGCTCATCGCGGCGCACTCTTGGCACAGCTGGTGGTAGAACGCATCGACAACCGTGTACGGCTTTTTGCAGATGTAGCATCCGCGCGCTTTCAAAAGCGTGCCGGCAGTAGGTGCCGTCGTGGCCGTTGAAATCGGGATGCCGCGGGTCTCATCGTCGATGCGGTCGGGAGCGCCCGTCGCGGTCTTTGCCACAACAGCTTTGTCGGCAGCAACGATGGCGTCGCGAATTTCTCGGCGACGAACGCGCTTTACGGCCTTGAACATTGCCGCGGTCGCGCGGCGCACCTGCACGTAGTCGGGGTGCTCTTCGTCGATGCTCGACATCCCGGCGAGCACCTTGAGAGTGATCGCCAGCTCGTCGGGGTCGATCGCGGGCGTGTAGTCGCCTGGCGTCTCGCTACCGTCTGGCTGCGGTTCTGTCGTCTCGGAGGGCACATGCGATTCTAGGCCGAAGCCGCTCACCCGCGGGCGATGAGACGCTATCGTTCGCTCGCTTAACCAGCTAGACCGGCAGGGCAAGTGAGCGCGAGGGCCCACGCCTGAAAATCGTGAGGTCACGGGATCGACGCCCGTCGGAGCCACACGGGTGATCATTACGTCACCCCAGAAACCCTCGCGGAGCTTCTATCCGCGGAGGTTTTGCTTTTTCCTGGTGAGACGCGGTTTCTAGGTGGCACTCTCGCCTGCTCCGGCTGATCGCTGAGCGAGCGAAAGCTCCCGCCCATTGAGCGAGCGCGGCGAGACGAGATGTCCTCGGCATGGAGCTTGGGCCGGTCTGGGGCCGGTTGCGTCCCAGGTTTTCGTCGGTTTGACGACGCCGATCCTGGCGAATTCTCTCGCACGGCCGGATCGATAGGCTCGTAGAACCCGGCACGGTTCCGGCATGAACTTGGGCGGGAGACGCCATGGTCGACGAAGAGATCGCGTACGAGACGAACACAGTTCGCGCAATCCGCGGGATGGAGGCGCGGACCGTGGCGAAATGGGAGTCCGAGGGCTGGGAACTCGTTTCACAGAAGCCGGGCAAGTTGCAGACGGAGATCACTTTCCGGCGCCCCAAGAAAAAGACACGCTGGGTCCCTTGGGCGGTCGGGGGCGGAGTGCTCGCGATCGCACTTGCTTTGATCATCACCTTCGGCGTCATCGGAGAACGCAACGCAGCTCTCGACGCGACTCCAAGCGCTGCGCCATCAGAGCCCTCCGTGACCACAAGCGAGGCGGCGACCCCGGAGCCGACGACACCCGAAGCGGAACCGACGGAGGAAGCCGACGTTGTGCTGACGCCGGAGACCAACGCTGAGCTGGCAGCCCTCCTAATACTCACCGACTACTGCGACCCCTCGATCGCGACATTCGCAAGCACTTACCGTGGCCAGACGATTGCATTCCCGGGATATATTGGCGCGCTGGCTCCTCACGACGGCGCGACGACCCGGTATGACATCCTCATCGGCGCCGGAGACTTCAGCGAGACGTCCGCACCTGGCCCCGCATTTCAGTTCCGTGACGTGAACACAACGAATGACCTCAACTTCGCCGGCGCCGTGCCCGACACGATCGGTGTCGGAACCAACCTCAACGTCACGGCTGAGGTCGGCACCTACGAAACCAGCTCATGCCTGTTCTTGTTGGACCCCATCTCGACTGCCGTTCGGTAGTCGAGCAGCAAGCATCCCTCGGCGTCGGATCTCGGCGATCACCGGGCTGCGGGGTTACTTCTTGCCGCTTGAACGAGAAATGTAGGGATCGACGCTGAACGGCCGAAGCTCAGTTGAAACTGCCTCACAGACGACGAAGGCGCCGCGGGAAAAGAACGCGTCGAGGCTGACCGGGATTGGTGGCTAAATCGCCATCTCTAGTTCCTCTCAATTGGCTCAGATTGCAGCTTATGCAAGCGCCTCTGCTTTACCCCTTTATTTTCCGTAAGTACTTACGCGCTTGAGGATTGCACGATTGCAGCGTGGTCATTGACATCGCGCAGGACATCCCCTCTGGGGTCGCTGGACTGATCTCTCTCCTCACTGCGGTGAGCACGAATCTCGATCTCGGCATGCGCAACCGCACCCGTCCTGGGTGCGCTCCCGTCAAAGTGGATCTACCCGCCAACGAGACCGAGGCGTGGCTGTTTCGCGCGACGGGCATCAGCACGCAGTTGGCGGGCCGATCAGCTGATCTCAGAGTGCTAGTCACGGCGTACAGCCAGGCGGTTGCAGTGAAGCGCCCCGAGCTTGCACAGCTAGCCCAGTGGCAACAGATCTCTCCTAGTGCGCTGCGGCATCGATACACGCCCCTGCACGTGCAAGCAGCCCAAGAGCTCACCAAAAGGACCCACTGATCGACATCGTCCTCGAGCCGTTCGTGGCGGTCGTGGATAGCGACTTCAAAGGAATCTCACCGTTGCTGGATACGCAGCTCAGCATCCGCTCGAGCATTCGAAGCCTCGCCACCGATGCATTCCTCGAGACGTTCGGTGATGATGCACCTCAGAAGCTCGGTTTCGTCCGCAACCCCCCGACGAGCGACTTACCCGACCGATCGCTGACCTGGCCGCCTTCATGGTCCGGACACTCGAGCAACGCGACCCGTCGTTGTTAAACGTGTTCGAAGAGTGGCGCAGTCGATTCGACGCACGCGAGATCAAGGGGGACGAAGACAGTTCGAACGCGACACGCGTCCGCCGACCAGCGGGCGCCCGTTGACTCCGTCACCTAGAGCTGTGAGAACTTTCTTTACTCATTCAAGGTCGGCCTCCGGCCGGCAGCGCTGCCTGCGGTGCGTCCGGTCCTCGCTCCGCTGCGGTCCGGGCGCTCCTCAGCGGCACACCCGAGCATCTTGTAACCCCATCACGCATCAACTCGCTCGCCGTTCGCCACACGGCTTCCAGCCAATCGACGCCCCACTTCTGTTACACGGACGATGTGTTCCTGCGTAGTCGCATTACGGTGCTGCTCGCTCCGGAAGGCCTCCTCGAGCCAAGCCGGTCCCTTTCGCGCGATGACGTCCGGAGCGAGCCTCTCGAGCTCCCCTGCGCGCACGAGCACCAACCCAACTGTCTCCATTCGCTCTAACAGCTGAAGCAGCGCCGCTCGCGCTTGGCCATTGAAGGCAGCGATGCCGTGCTTCTTGACCTCCGCCCAAGGAGACTCACGTGAGCGAATTTGGGAGAGCACCTCGTCGCGGACGACCGGGGTGTAGATCTCATCGCGCCGAGGAGTCAATGTTCCTGCGACCGCGTCGAGTACGTGAGCGATCTTGACCGGCTCCCGTGGCGCACGCTGAGCGGCCGTCGCCGTGGACCATAGTGACGAAAGATCGTCGTCCCACTGGCCACCAAGGGCGTTGAACAGCCGCTTCGTCTCGCCTTCGTCGGAAATGATATCCATGTCGGGGGCGGCGACGACGGGGACATCGACGGCACGTAGCGCCTCAGCAAGCTTCCACATCCCTTGCTTGCCAGCGCTCGCAACGAAGAGCGCTTCGCCGCTGGGCGAAGCCCCAGCACTTTCATTGAGGACTCCAGCGGCCGCGGCCAAGTACGCACAGTCACCCTCGGCTTCGGCAAGGACCACCACCTGATGGAATAAGCCGTCGAGAACATTCGAGTACTTCAGGACCGGATCCGTCCATATGCTCCTCAGCTGGGCCGCGTCGAGTTGGCGCACTGCTGAGCTGGTGTCGCTCCGACTCACACGAACCACGGAGACGTCACCACCGGAGTCGAGCAAACCCGTCAACAGATGACGATCATGGGTCGCAACGATGATCTGCGTGCCGCGCTCAGTAGCGATCTTCCCCAGCTCGACACCAAGTGCATGCGCCTGCGGGGGATGCAGGAACGCCTCCGGCTCATCCAAGAGGATCAGCGGATAGGTTGCGGTGACGACTGGCAGGAGCTGCCCGAAGAAGCTCCGCATGCCGTCTCCTTGCTCGTCGAGCGCGGGCAAAGCACCCATAGCCTCGCGGTACTCGCGCGACACATCGTTGTATCGCGGCGCCTCGCCCGGAAGCGATCCGACGCGAAGCCGAACAGTACGTGCCAACGTGTCGAGCGTGAGAGTGCGGCCGAAAACTCGCTGGCTAATGTCACTCAGACGCTGGCGCAGGTCGACGGAATCCTCGAGATAGTGGACAGGGTGCGTTGGAGGCATCAGTACAGAGTCCCGCAGCTCGGCTGATGCTCCGAGGCTAAGGCGCCCCGACGCGTCTCCATAGAAGGTCAAGAAGGCACAAAGCCCGCCTATCCCTCCGGTGCCACCACGCTCGACAGTTCGGATGTTCCAGTAGTACTCGAAGGACTCCGCGTTCTCTTGCGACGCCCGCGCGCGGGCAAAATATGTGTTGGGTCCGTCCACGACTGGTGTTGAGTTCTCAAGCATCCACGCGACGAGATCAGCAGGACTGTCCGATCCCGCTATCGACACCGCCTCAACCAGGATACGTGGCGGTTGAATCTGTCCTGGGTGGACTCCGATGTATGTGTGCGCTTCTCGAAGGAGAGTCGACTTTCCCGCGTTGTTGGCGCCAACAATTGCTGTGACCCCAGCACGCTGCGGTCTAATGACGTCGCCACCCTGAACGCGGATCTCCTCCAGAGAAAAGCTGAAACCTGCCGGGTCGCCACCCAAGAGATGCGAGTGACGGGCGCTGTACAGCGTTTCAAACTCTGCCTTATCGATGCTCCGCATGTAGACATAGTCCCATGACTTGTCCGGCCGGTCCCGAGAAGGGAACCCGGGTGAAACCACCCACCCAGCTCACGCCACGGCTGCGGAATTAAGCCTCGTAAGTAGATGCGGGAGGGCAGCTCAGAAGCGCGGGCATCGATCGCGTCCGCGGGTCTGCTTCACACGCCGCCCAACGCCGGAAACGCAGCCCATCCTTCTCTAGAGGGTCACTGACGCCGATGTTCGTGTCTGGCGCTTGCAAGCCCTCAGCCAAATCTCTGTGGGATGTCCGAGGTGTGAAGTATGGTGTGAACCATGACTGATCGAGAGCGTTACCGCCCGTTCACGAACGACCCAAACGCGCGAGTGCGCTTTGATGCTGCCCCGCTCGAGTTCGTTCTCTGCCAGATCCGGTGGCCTAGTCTGGCCGCCCTGCAAGGTGACATTAGTCCAGTTGCGAAGAAGTTCGGCTCACTTCTGTCCGGCTTTCCTCTCTACACCGAAGCCCAGGAGATGTCGATCGAGGTGACACCCGAAGGTGTCAAACAATATCCGGCCGGAACGGTGTACCAGTGGAGCTCCGCCGACAGGACGATTGGAGTGAGTTTCACGAAAGACTTCGTGGCCCTCACGTCCAAGAATTACGCAGGGTACGAATCGTTCAACGCCCAGCTCCGTGATGTACTCACAGCCCTCGATGAGTCCGCCGATATCCCTCTCATCGAACGAATTGGTGTGCGCTACCTAAATCGAATCACCGATGAGAATCATGTGGCCCGCATTGACGAGCTTGTTCACCCCGAATTACTTGGGCACCAGGCGTTGAAGCCGGCCACTTCCGAGGTCCATCTGGTGCAAGCCCTTACACAATCGCTTTTCCAAGTCGGAAGTGGACACCTTCAGGCCCGGTCAGGCATGTTGGCTCCCGGCGAAACACTTGATCCGACGGTGGAATCTCTTCCGACCCAGTCTTGGGTGCTGGATATCGATTCATTCCGACAGCACGAGCTGGTCTTCAGCGTGGAGAACGCGCTTGCTGAGGCCGGCCGCCTCTCAGACGCGGCCTACGATTTCTTTAAGCTCGTTATTCGTCAGGGATTCGTCGAAGCGTTTGAAGGGAGGGAGCTTTGAGCACCGCCGCCCCACCAATCCGGAATAGGCGTCGGCCGCAGCACCCAGCCCGGATCGCACAGTTCAGCATCGCAGCAGCAGCGATCACGTCATCGATAGCATTCGCGGGCGTCCCCGCCGTCACTTGGTCCGGTACCACCGCTGCACACCAACGCCCGTCCGCCCGCGTCCCATTCGCCGACATCACGGCAATGGGCTCTACGTACCGAACCGTCGTGGAACTTAACGACCGCTCAGCCTCAGCAGGTAACTCAGTCACTCGGCTACGCGAACTCTCTAACCTGACAGCAGACCAGCTAGCACGCCTCTTTGACGTCTCCCGCCGTTCTATCCAGAACTGGATTAGCGGTGAACCGATGGCGGCGACCCATGAGGAGCGCCTTAGCCACCTGACATCGGTGATCAGCGCGGCGGGAGCGACCCCTGAGGAACGCCGCAAGAAACTTCTCAGCTCGGCGAACGGTATGAGCCTTTTCCACCAGCTAGTCGGCGAGCTTGAGGATGAGGAAATACTCGATCCTGCACCTGTCTCGGCCCGAGATCGCCTCCTCGCCTGACATGGAGGCCGGTGACCACCTTGAGGATATTCGATCCGCACGGCAAGGGGACGTGCTGGCAATCCCGTGGATTCCGACAGTTACGGCGGGACTGCCAGCCCAGCTCCCCACACCTCATGGAGTCGTAGTCCTCAGCCAAACCTGTGATGTTGTTCGAGATCCCGGCTTCAGACCGAACATTCTGGTGGCTCCAATACTCGATTCTCCCACGCAGCAACAATTCTCCGACGCCCGGCGAGGACGCGCACCGCTGTTGCTTCATCTGCCGGCTGTAGGCGGATCGGCGGAGAGGCTCGCCGATCTCCAGCACGCGACTTCAGTCACCAAGAGCAGCGCGATCGGAGCGCTGCTGACTAGTCGTCACACAACCGCCGACAGCTCTGCCGATGCGGCACATCTGGGAGCGCGCGTCGGCAGAACGTACTCAAGATTTGCTTTCCCCGACGAGGTCCACGCCTTCACGGACACTCTGTCCAAGAAAGCGAGGGAAACCAGTGGCTCTTCGAAACCCTTTGGGCGCGTAATCGACTACGTCGAGGATCTGCGACTCAAGGCAAATCAATGGGATCGGCCAGCTCGAGTGCTGACTCTCTACATTGTCGTGCCAAGTAGGCTTCTTATTCACCGCGACGACGTCGACCCTGACTGGAAATGGGCGACAGGTCGACCAGAGAAGTCAAAGCAGACGGAAGACATGAACACGGTCCCGCTCGCACGAGTTTCGGAAATACTCGCCGATGCGTGCGATGCGTATGAAGCGGACCCGCAAACTGCGAACCTGACCACGCTGTTCCGCCTGTGGCACGCGTGGTCACAGAGGACACGTACTGAACTCCTGGACCCACTCATCGGTGAGGAGATAGCGGAGGTAAGGCTAAACCTGGAAAGTGACGATCAGTTCTCGCTGCGGCAGATGAGACGCACGGCAAGCCTCGATCTCGAGGATCTCTCCGATTCACGCGGCGCAATGGAAGGAAAACAAGAAGCCGGGCCGGCCCCGGGCCGGGAAATCGATTGAAACCACCCAGAACCAGCCACCACCAACGAGCACGACTTCCGCGGAATCACGCAGCAAACGAGCACTCGTGAGCACCCGTAAACCCGGTGCATACGACTGAAAATCGTGAGGTCAGCTTCCGGACGCCCTTCCCGGGGCACACCTCACACCTACGCGATGCCGTGTCCTGAAGAAACAGACAAATGATGCCGCAACCTATTCGACCAACGACCTCGTGGTGAATGTATCTTCCGTGACGGTCAGCGCATTCAGAGCACTGTCCAGACCGACATCCTTCGGTGCACCGCATCCGGTTGTGGGGATCGCGACGCGCACGACGTTTCCGCCCACGTCTTCGACCCAGAGCTCGGGAAAAACGTATCCGACAGCTGAGCAGGCCCCGAGTGATCTCGGGTCGCTGGGCGTAGCGAGAGCAGCGAGCACCGGGCCCAAATCTCCTTCAAGCCGCTCGAGACGTGCTCCCGTCCAGGTGCCATCGGTGTCTTCCCACGTTGCGTCTGGATCACATCGAAGAACAGCGGCCGCGGTGAAATCCGGCGGCACGAGTCCCGGCTCGGCATAGCCGTCTTCGTAGGTTTCGGGGCACGTCACTGCCGCGACGGGCTGAGCTTCGATGCGAGGATCGGGGCCGACCCCAGGAACGATCCCGCATCCGGCCAGCATCATCATGAGGCAGAGGGCCGCAACCACTCGAATTCGTCGCATCCACCCACCTCCGATATCGACGCTAAACCGCCTTTGACGACGCAACACAACAAGCGCGTAACGATCAGCCCGATACGAACTCGAGGTCGCTGACGATTCGTACTGCCGCGCCACCAATCCGCCGCCCAATGGGTCGTGCGCGGCTCAGCACCTATCGTGAAGGGGTGACTTCAGCCTCTCCCGATGCCCCACGCCAGATCCATGTTTCTGCGGCCGTGATCACTGACTCCGACGGCCGACTGCTGCTCGTGCGAAAAAACGGCACAACGGCATTCATGCAGCCGGGGGGTAAACCCGAGGCAGGAGAGTCAGCGAGCGAAACTCTCATTCGAGAGCTCGAAGAAGAGATCGGTGTGCGGCTGGGTGCCGATGATCTTGAGCCCCTTGGCACGTTCACCGCCGTCGCTGCGAACGAGGCCGGCTTCGATGTTGTCGCCGACGTCTTCGCGGCCAATATCGGAGCGCACCGACCTCAGATCGCGGCCGAGATCGCAGAACTCCGCTGGATCACCCGCGCTGATGCCGACCTCATCGAGGTTGCACCTCTTGCCCGCGAGTATTTTCTCCCCGAGGCGTGACGGGAGGCGTTTCGCATGAACGACGAGGTGAATGTCGAACTTCGCGCGCTCCGAGCGCGGGCGTACGGCCCGAATGCCGATCTTCACGACGACCCTGAAGCGTTGCGGCGGTTGCAGGAACTCGAAGCGATGTCGCGCGGTGCCGACGCTGCACCGGACCCAGACGAAATGACCCGTGCGGCGCCCTCCCCCGCCGAGGAATTTCTTGCCTCGCCCGAGCTGCAACCGGACCCCGAACCCGCGCTCGATGTTGAGCCCGCACTCGCCGACGAATCCACGCAACGCACGAAGTGGAGTGCACGACGGATCGGCATGGTGTGGTTGGCATCCGTTGTCGCAGCGGTCGTCGTCGCAACCGCTGTCACCGCCGTTGTGAGCCGCCGAGTTCAGGCCGATCCGCAAGAGATCGCCGTGTTGACAGTTGATCCCACTGCCGAACTACCTGGAATTCTCGTCGGATCATTCGGTGATGCACCACCCGAGGCCTCTCAAGACGAGCAGGGCCGAGGGTTCACTGACTTCTTCGGGCTCTCGGCTTTCGCAGTCTCGGGGCAACTGTGGGGGTACAGCGGTGACGACGAGTGTCTGGTTTTGGGTGCGACCGCGGGTTTCTCGCCCGAATCCGACTCTTTCGAGGGCCCCCTCTACAGCGGATGCAGCGCCGGCGGCTTTCCCGCGACACTGCAATTCGTCGTATCGAACTCGGTCCCGCAAGAGCTCCGGGACGCATACCCCGAGGGCACAGCCTTTCAGTTCATCCTCGATGGTTCCGAAGTAATCGTGCTGAGCGACGCCGAATAACCACGGCCTTCACATGTTCCAGCGGATGACGGCCGCCGACTCCTTCTCGTAGCCCAAGACCGAGACACTCGCTGTTTGGATCGGAAAGCTCTGGCCGAAGACGAGGGGAAAGTCGAGCCACGTGAGCGCGAGAACACGCAACGCGTGGCCGTGGGCAAAGCAGATCGCCTTGTCGACTCCGGAGTCACGCACGCGACTCATCACTCGCGTGAGTCGAGCGCGCACCTGATCGGCCGATTCGCCACCCTCGCAGCCCGTGAACCAGATTCGCCAGCCCGGGTGGGTCTCGCGAATCTCGTCACTTGTCATTCCCTCGAAGTCGCCGTAATACCACTCGGAAAGATCGTCGTCGGTGGTGACGTCATCGAAGCCTGCGAGTTCTGCCGTGCGCCTGGCCCGCAGACGCGGACTCGACAGCACCAGATCGAAATCGTTGGGGTTCAGCTGCGCCTGCAGTGCCTGCGCCTGCTCGACGCCCCGCTCTGTGAGGTCGAGATCAGTGATCGATGTGTGTCGACCCGACTTGCTCCACTCGGTTTCGCCGTGGCGGACAATGTACAACTCAGTCATGCGCGGACCCTTTCGATCACTCCGGTACCCAGTGTGTCGCGTTTTGACACCTTCCGGCGAGATAGCCTCGCACCGTGACGACTGAACAAACCCTGACCGACGCCGCAGTGACGCAATTCGCGGTGCTCGATGCGCTTCTTGCCGGCGCATACGAATCCGGCGTCGCGGTTTCTCGAGTGCGGCAACGCGGTGATTTTGGCATCGGATGCTGCGAGCACCTGGGCGGCGAAGTCATCATCCTCGACGGCGACGTTTTCGAATGCACTGTCGATGAGGCACCCGACCGCATGAGAGACGAGCAGATCCTGCCCTTCGTCGACGTGTGCCACTTTGCCTCGCCGACTGTGCGGGAGGTCGCCGGATCAGATCTCGCCGAATTCACCCGGAGCGTCGAGAGCGCACTGCTCAGCCGCAACCTCTTCCACGCCGTGCGCGCGGACGGGGTCTTCGCGTCAGTGCTCGTTCGGGTGACCCAGCGGCAAGAGCATCCGTATCGTCCGCTTGCCGAAGTAACCAACGGGCAGATCGAGACTTTGCTGACCGATGTTCGCGGCACCCTCGTCGGCTTTTGGGCACCCACGATCTATCAGGGCATCACCGTTGCCGGGCTTCACATCCACTTTCTCGCGGATGACCGTAGCGTCGGCGGACACGTACTCGATGTCACTGTCGATCAGGCCGAACTGGGGATCGCGGCCTACGCTCGGTTCGATCTGCACCTACCGAGCGATGACCACTTTTTGCGCACCGAACTCACTCACGACGAAGACCACCGCATCGTGACCGTGGAAGGTGGCGGCAAAAAGTAGTCCGGCCCCCGCAACCGCTTATCGTGAACCCGTGAAGAATCACGACATCGTCATCATCGGAGCAGGGCTCGCCGGTCTCCGCTGTGCGGCGAGCGTGGCCGCTTCCGGACGCGGCGTCACGGTCCTCGAAGCCGAAGATGTCGTCGGCGGTCGACAGCGCACAATCGCGCGCGACGGATTTTTGCTCGATCGGGGTTTCCAGGTGCTCAATCCGGCATACCCCGCCGTCAAACGATGGGTCGACATCGACGAACTCGACCTGCGTACCTTTCCCGTTGGCGTGCGTGTTCGCCGCGAAAGCGGCATATCTGAGCTGAGTCATCCGCTTCGGCATCCGTCGACGATCATCCGCACTCTCCGAAGCGGCCTCGTCTCGCCGCGGGATGCCGCAGCACTCCTCCGCTGGATCGCGCCGGCGCTGATTCGCCCCCGCGCCGTTATCTCCGGCACCGACCGCACGCTGACCGAGGGCCTTGACCGGGTCGGACTCCACGGACCACTTCGCACTGAGGTGCTCGAAACCTTTCTTTCGGGCGTAATCGCCGATGACTCGGGTCAAACATCCGATGCTTTCGTGCGGCTCCTTGTGCGCATGTTCGTTTTGGGAGCCCCCGGCGTTCCCGCAGCAGGCATCGCGGCGCTTCCAGCGCAACTTGCCCGAAAGGCAACCGCAGCCGGTGCCGATATCCGGCTCGGGATGCGGGTGCAGAACCTCCGCACGCACACCGACGGCGTCGAGCTTGATGTCGCCGGGTCCGACCCCATCCGCGCGCGCGACGTCATCGTCGCCGTCGGCCCCGGGGCGGTCACCGACCTGCTCGACATGCCGCGTCCGGCGACGAAGGGATTGCAGACCTGGTGGTTCAGCGCAGACAGCGCGCCGACGGCATCCGCTCTGATCTCAGTAGATGGCCGCCGGAACGGACCCGTCGTCAACACTGTCGTGATGTCGAACACAGCACCGAGTTATGCACCAGCGGGTAAGCACCTCATCGAGGCGACCTGCCTGCTGGCATCAGCGGCGACCGAAGCCGACGTGCGCAGCCATCTCGCAGAAATTTGGGGAGTCGCGATCGCCGACTGGCAACTCTTGCAGCGCGACGACATCCCCGATGCCTTGCCCGCGCAGCCCGCGCCGCTCAGCACCGAGCGCGTGCCTCGACACAGCGAACATGTCTACTTTGCGGGTGACCACCGAGACACCGCGTCGATTCAGGGCGCGCTCGTCTCGGGCGAACGCGCAGCGCACGCACTTCTCGGCTGAAGCTAACCGCGCCTAGCTTGCGTCGCGTTCGCGAGAGAGAAAGTCGATCGCGTCGTGGCGAAAGTCGCGCGAACCGGGCGTATTGAAGTGGTGCCGACCCGGAACCTCAAGAAATGACCCGCGCGGAGTCGCCGCCGCGAGCTTTCGAGAGTCGTCGAGAATCGCATCTTCGCTCCCCGTGACAAACAAGACCTCCTGTTGCGGCGGGTGTGCCGCGTCGGGGTCGCCTTCGCCGTGCCGCATTCCCTCGGCGAGCGCTATCAGCGCATGCAGGTCGTTTCCGGGGACCCGTTCAGCCAGCGTGACGTAGTTGTTCGTCACGCGGTCTTCGACCGGCACACCATCGTCTGCGTATGCGCGCGCTTGGTCGATCTGCAGGCGCGCGAGCGGGCGACCATCAGGGATACCGCCGAGCACCGCCTCGCTCACGCGATCAGCGTCATCAACGGCAAGTTGCCATCCCACCCTCGCGCCGAGTGAGTACCCGATGTACTGCACTGTGTCGAGCAAATAGGTGTCTAAGACATTGACCAGGTCGCTCACGAGCGCCGTCATCTCGTACCCGCTCGGGTCACGCGGCTTGTCACTCGCACCGTGACCGCGCTGGTCAACACCCAGCACGCGAAATCCCGCGCGTGTGAGGTCGCGCACCCAACCGGTGTTGACCCAGTTGTCGCGACAGCTCGACGCAAACCCATGCACGCACAGCACGGTCGGCGCGTTGTCGTCACCCCACGTGTAGGTCGCGATGCGATCAGCGCCCGCCATCACGAACTGAGGCTCCGGCATCTCGGTCAAGGGGCGAAGCGCACTATCCATAGGTGCCATTGTCACCCCCTGGCTCTACACTCGGCGACATATCTCCCGGAGGAAGACATGGATGCAGCGGCAATCGTTCCATTCGTGGTGGCCGATGCCGCGGCTTGGCGCGCGTGGCTCGACACCAATGAAGAGTCCTCCGACGGCGTCTGGTTGATGCTGGCAAAAAAGGGCATTGTGCATCCGACATCGCTGACATACGCCGAAGCGCTCGACGAA
This sequence comes from Microbacterium endophyticum, assembly GCF_011047135.1. NCBI lineage: Bacteria > Bacillati > Actinomycetota > Actinomycetes > Micrococcales > Microbacteriaceae > Microbacterium > Microbacterium endophyticum. Next base: position 1,415,164 of record NZ_CP049255.1, read on the forward strand.
GCGCTCTGCAGCGGGTGGATCGATGGACAAAAACGTTCGTACGATGCCACAACGTTTCTGCAGCGATTCACTCCCCGGCGCGCCCGCTCGACGTGGTCGCAGCGAAACCTTGAGCACATCGATCGACTCACGCAAGAGAGTCGGATTCGGACGCGCGGTCAGAACGAGATAGACCGCGCACAGGCCGACGGCCGGTGGGATCGGGCGTACGCCGGTTCCGCCACGATCATCGTGCCAGAAGCACTTGAGCGTGCGCTTGACGCATCACCATCCGCCCGCGCGCGTTTTGACGCCTTGAGCCGCAGCGAGAGATTTTCGGTGCTGCACCCTCTCGTCACGGCCCCCAACGACGACACTCTTGCGCGGAGACTCCGTAAAGCCATTGATCGCCTTGAACGAGGTGCGTAGTTCGCGCTACCCACTAAAGGGATCGAGGCCCGTTGCCGCTACCGAGAGATCCCAGAGGCGGTCCGCGAAATCGACGTCGATGGCCCATTCCTTCACGCCACCGGTCGTCATGTCAGCGTGATCTGCCGGCACAACGCCCTTGATGGATGAGTCTTCGCAATACACACCGCCGCGGCTGAGAAGTTCGGGCGCTGTCGCGGCCCAAAGCCCAGTGGCCGCGCCCTCGGCCGGGGTCTTGAACAGGGGGTTGGCGTTGCCGTCAGCGTCGATCCACTGGCGCTTGATCAGCTCTTCCTTGGGCATGTGACGCTGAAGACCGGTCATGATTCCACCCGGGTGCACGGAAAACGCGTGAATCCCGCGGCTGGCAGCACGGGCATCGAGGCCCACAGCGAACAGGGCGTTGGCAGTCTTCGCCTGCCCGTAGGCCACCCATGGGTCATACGGTGTCGACTCGAAATTGATGTCGTCGAACAACACCGGCGAGCGATAGTGCCCCGTCGACGAGTACGACACGACACGGGATCCCTCGGCCAGAAGCGGCGCGACACCGCCGACCAGGGCGAAGTGTCCGAGGTGGTTCGTTCCGAACTGCGTGTCCCACCCCTGTACAGTGCGGCCCTGCGGGGTGGCCATCACACCCGCAACATCAATCACAAAATCGATTGGTTTGGCCGCGTCTCGCATCGTCGCAGTGAATGCGGCAACGGAGTCAAGGTCACTCAGGTCCATGGCTTCGATCTCGACGCCAGCAACGCCGGTGAGAGCGGATGCCGCGGCATCCGTTCGACGCGCAGGCACGACGACAGTCATGCCAGCATCGGCGAGCGCCTTGACGGTTTCGAGACCGAGCCCCGAGTACCCGCCCGTAACGATGGCACGTTTGCCCGCGAGATCGTGTCCCGCAATTACCTCGGCGGCTGTCGTGCGGTAGCCAAAGGAGGTGGCGAGCGGCTGTTGCCGGGCGATCATGTCGTGCGTAGTGGTCATGCCTTAACGCTCGATCTTGAAGCACCTCGAAGTCAAGCTGCCAGCTCGACTATCAGCAACAAAAGAGGATGCTGGGACGCCCCGCAGAGGCGGCGTTCCAGCATCCTGTTTTCACGCCCTTAGCTCAGCGCGTTACGGCTTCTGCCTCGGATCACCAGCAGCAGTGCGATACCGATGGCGAGCAGCATGAGCCCCACGATGATGCCCATTGTCCAGATCACACCACCCGTCGTCGCCAGCGGGTTTGCCGCGGAGACAGTCACGTCTGCAGTCGCTACCGAGGTGTCACCGAGGTAGGCATGCATCACGTGTGCTCCCGCAGCGGTTGTGGCAGGGATCGTCACTGTTGTGCTGATTGTCCCATCCGCCGCAGCGAGTGCCTCACCGAGCACGACAGGTGTCGAGTGCAACTCAATGCGCACTGTGACACCGGGTGCGAACCCAGAACCACTCACAGTGATCTTTCCGCCGGCCTGCACCGTGATCGCGGAGAGCGCGATGCTCGGGGTTGCCGCTCCGGGTTCTTCCGTTCCCGGCTCTTCAGTTCCTGGCTCCTCGGTGCCAGGCTCCTCAGTTCCGGGTTCTTCATCGCCCGCAACCTTCACGGAAACGACGTCCGACGTTGTCGACTGACCCGAAGAGTCAGTGACGACAGCCGTCAGGGCGACAGTCTTGCCCTTGTTGGCATCGGTTGCACTCCACGAGAAGGTGTACGGAGAGGTTGAAGAACTCGATACCGACTCGCCGTCGACCAGCAGCGACACCGAAGTGACGGCGAAGTCGTCGTTGGCACGCACGAGAGGTGCGATCGTGTCGCCGGATTCGAGCTCGAGGCCCGTCCCCGGGTCGATGATCATGCTCGTCGGCGCGTTGTCGGTGACAGCACCAGCAGTCATCGGCACGCCAGCCGGCTCGCTCTGGGCAGGATCCAGCACGGTGAGGGTCGAGCCGTCTGCAGACAGCCCATCCGTCATGCTGCCGCGCACGGTAGCCGGTGCATCGGTTCGCGGAGCCGTGCCCGCGGCATCCCGGTTTGCGACCGCGACGCCGTTTCCGGTGATGACCGAGTCACTTACTTCGACAGCACCAGAGTCGCGCAACTCCACACCCACACCACGGGTGGCGTCAGCGGCAGAAGTGTTGCCGGTGATGCGGCTACTCGAAACGAAGCCATCGAAGCCGCTCGTGAAGCGCACTCCAACCTGCGGGTAGAGCGGGTTCGCAGATCCCGTCACAACGGTGCCCGAAACGTACCCATGCTGGCGGATCCCCGATCGCTCGAGGTTCGCTGCGTCACCGTCGGTGCCGCGCGCCCCGTCGAACAGGATGCCGCCCGACTGGTATCCGGTCACAACACTGTCGGCGACGGTGAGCTCGGTTTCGACTGTGCCGCTTCCGGCGCCCTGCAGATAGTTTGTCTTCACGATTCCCCAGCCGTGCGGGTTCGCTGCGAGTTCTTCGGATGTTGCCGCGGTCTTCAATGGACCAACAACGCTGTCCGAGACACGCCCTGCAGTGTTGAGGAACGCGATACCAGCCTCAGCGAACACCGTGCCCGATGTGACGGTCACGCCCGAAATGTCAAGGAACAACTCGTTTGTGTCTGTCGAGCCAAGCGACTGGCGCGAGACAGTGATCACGTTGCCGCCACCGTCACGCAGGTACGGCGTGGTGCCTGCGAGAGTCGTGAGGCTCTGGTCGGGCATGATCGTCACCTTGTCGGCGCCGGCACCCTTGATCTTCAGCGGCTTGTTGATCGTCAGGCCGTTGAGAGCTCCGGATGCCACCGGCACCCGTGCGCTGTTCACTGGCGTCGAGCTCTCCTCGTAGGTGCCCTCACAGACAACGATCGTGTCCCACGGCGCCGCGTAGTCGACGGCATCCTGAATCTTCGTGAAGTTCGCATTCGGGCACTGCACGCCGTCGTCGTCGTCCACAACCCACGTGGAGTTCGATGCCGTGTCAGACACTGTGTCGGGAAGCGAAAGCTCGCCGGCGGTGATGTCGAATTCAGCGAGGTACGCCTCCGGGTCCGGCCCGGAGGTCGGTGCACCGGAGCCTGCGCCCTGGTTCAGCGCCGTTCCGTCCGAAAGGATGAGCGGGGCATCCGTCGCGGCTTCTTGGAACCGCACATCTGCAAGCTGGATCGAGCCCGATGTGGGCGTTCCGTCGGTGCCGAATCGCAGTTCGAGCGAAGCGAGCGACGACACGTCGACACCCTCTGACGAGAACTCCGTCAACGGCACTCGCAACTGCTCGAGCACGATGTGCGTCGAGGGCGTCACGGTACCCGTTGTCATGTGCAGCGCGTTACCCCAGCGTGGATCACCCGCGTTGACGGATGCCTCGTTGCCTTCGGTGTCCGTCAGAACGATCTTGAAGTCCTGCGTTGTGGCGGCGGGGTTCCAGTTCACCGGCGTTAACTCTCCCAGGTCGTTCAGGCGAGCAGACCCGGGGTTTCGAGAGTCGAAGTAGTTAACGTCAGCGTTCAGGGCGAGAGCCTTGAGGCCGCTGGCATCCTTCGATGCGTCGGGGATCTGTGCTTTCAGCGTGGCGGTGCTTTCGGATTCCCATGCCAATGCGAGCTGACGACCGTAGGAGTGGTTGATCGGCGCGTTTTCACGTGTGCTGTTCTGTCCACCCTGGTCGGCTTTGCCCGGCAACGGACACGCCTTGGCGCCGGTGGGCTGAGTCGACTTTCCGAGCACGCCCGGGGCGAACTCGTCGGGTTCAGGGTCACACCAGTCGAATCCCTGATCGGTCGTTTCGGGCAGCGGGTTCACCGCACCATTGTCGAGATACGGATTCACAAAGCCCGAGCCCGACAGCGAGCCACCCAACGCATTAAGCGTCAACGGGTTCTCGATTTCGGGGCGAACAATGTCAATGCGTTCGTTCGACGGAGCAAAGTACGACGTCGAGACACGCTCGGCGCAATCAATCCGCGTTCCGCTCTCGCTCGTGGGGCACGCAGACGCCGGCACCTGCTCGTGAGTTGCCGTGTCAGAGAGCTCTCCGGTCATGTACGGCTCGAAGGCACCTTCACCACCGACATAGCGGCGGAAGAATGCTGCCATCGTCGCAAGCCCCAGCTTCTCCTGGTCGCCCATGCGCTCCGGGTCGCCCGAGATCTTGGTGTTGACCAGCGGGTTGTACGTGTCGGAGTTGTCGCGAACGTACGACATCGGGTCGTAGCTCGCTGCGCCGCTCAAGCGAAGGTTGTTGGTGGCGACGTTGCGATCACTCGTCGGGAGCGTGTTTCCGCACGCCGCATCCCCGGTGCTGTTTCCATCCTGGCCGTCTGCGAACCACACTGAGTTGTACCAGTTGTGGTTCGCGCCGAGGTGCGAGACCTGAATAGACGGGAACGGGTTGGTGCCATTGATGTACTGGCTGCGCTCAAAGAACCGCGCGCCTTGGAGGTTCGAGACATCACCGTCACAGAACGGCAGGATCGTCATAAACGGCACGCCGTACGGCGCCTTGCGCTCGTAGTCAACGGGCGCAAGCGCAATGATTCCGCGGATCGGGTACCGCGGGCCGTCGGTGCGGATGCGGTTGTAGTCGATGAAGCTCGTCACAGCGTCGCCGCCGCGCGAGTGGCCCATGAGACCGATGCGCGTCATGTCGAGCTTGCCGGCCAGAGCGTCACCGATCGTGGTGTGCTCGTCGACGACGAGTCCGCCCGGCTGGTTGGCCGCCGTGAGAGCGTCAAGAGCCGCCGCGATCAGCGTGCGGCGCTGGTGCATCCCCTTGCCGCTCGTGCCGTCTTGACGCATCATGAGCTGGTCCTGCGAGAGTGAGAACACTGTGTATCCCCAGCTCGCGAGGTTTTCGCCGAGGTACGCGTATCCGGCCTCGTTGCGCTTGAACTCAGCACACGATGCCGTCGAGCTGCTCTGCCCTGAATCACACGAACCGTGGTTGCCGTGCACGAGCACGATCAGCGGCGACGGCTCGGTGCGGTCGGCGGGGTAGTAGAGCGCGCCACGAATCTCCAGCGATTCGGCGGCTTGCGAGGTGCCGGCTGTCGGAGCCGCGCCGCTTGAGTTGGGTTCTTGCAGTTCGGCCAGGCCGAGTTTTGTCTCTTGAATCGTGAGCGGCGTGTAGGTTCCGCGGTCGAGGGGATCGGGCAGCTCGCCCGTTTCGAGTGCCGTGGCGACCTTGTCGACCGACGGCACCTCTGCCGCAGTCGTTGGGGAGGCAAGAGCGGGGGACGCTGGCAGCAGAAGCGCCATCACGACCGGAATCGCAATCAGCGCACGGCGCGCAAGCCTCGGTCGGGATGATGTCGTGTACGAGGGCGCGGAGGTCTTTTCGGTGACCGACCCGGCCCGTGAAGGCATGCGAAATCTCACGGTTCTCCAGAAAAAAGGCGCGCAAAAACAGCGGTGTGCAGAGTGCAGCGCAAAAGGGGGATGGAGCTGGATCGAGATGATCCTGAGATGAGGTTATGGATAACCTGTGTGCTCACTATGCCGTTTTACACTCCTGTAACAAGACCTTAACTGCCTGGTTCATTTTTGGATCCAAAGCACTCTCGCTGGGAAAAGCGCGTGTGTTCAAGCTCGGGACGATGCCCCTATCACCGCAAGCAGCTGAAGCTTGTCGTGACTCTCACTGCCCGGCTCTGCCGTATACACAAGCAAACGATGAGATTGATCGGGGTCGAACAGTGTTTGACAACTCAACTCGAGGTTTCCCACCTCGGGATGGATAAATCTTTTGATTTCGGGCGGTCGAACCCCTACTTCATGGGTTGACCAGAGTTCCCGAAATTCGTCACTGTGCTGTGCGAGCAACTCCGCGAACTGTTGAGCTTTCGAACCGGGGCCCCGCATGGTCGCGATTTCTCGAAGACCGGCCGCATACACGCGCGAGAGGACCTTCTGCTCAGCAAGCGGGTACGTTTCGCGGAACACCGGGTTCGTGAACCAGCGGTAACCCAGACTGCGCTCCGGGCCGGTGAACCGGCCCGCATCCCCGGTAAGCGCAATTCCCATCGGCGTTTGCCGAAGAGTCTCGCCGAGCTCCGTAACGATTTCGGCGGGGGTATCGCTGAGCCGGTCGAGGATGCGGAGGAGCCCGGGGCTGATGTGGTCACTCGTCGCGCCACGCGGAGGCAGGTTGTGCCCTGCCAACCGGAACACGTGATCACGCTCGTCGAGCGAAAGGTGCAATCCTTGCGTGATCGCGGCGACCATCTGTGCGGAAGGCTGAGGTCCCGTCCCACGCTCAAGACGTGCGTAATAGTCAGTCGACATATGACAGAGCGCAGCGACCTCCTCCCGTCGCAACCCGTCCGTCCGCCGCCGCGGGCCCCGTGTCAGCCCTACGTCCTCCGGCTGCAGCGACTCACGCCTGTGCCGCAGGAATGTTGCTAGCCCGGCTCGATCAATCACGATGCCCACTCTCCTCCGTGCTCAGCGATGTGGGCACAATCCGTTTCTACCTCGGGCCGAAGACGGGAGCCAGGGCTTCCCAGAGCACCCCTCACGAAAGACACTGATTGGCAAACAGTGGATATGCCGGCCCTGAATCCGCGTGCAATAAGCCATCACGCTTGATCCCACACCACAATATGTGGCTGATCTCCCCTCGACGAAGGAAGCACAATGCCTCACGCCAGCAACATCTCAACGCCGCACCTGCAGAGTTCGCTCGCTGTTGTTACGGGAGGGAGCGACGGTATCGGTGTCGTGATCGCGACCCACCTCGCGAGATACGGGGCTGAAGTCATCCTGCCGGTCCGCTCGACCGCGAAGGGAGAACTGGCGATCGCTCGTATCCGTGGCGACGTCCCCGGGGCAAAAGTCAGCACGCGGGCGCTCGATCTGTCATCGCTCGATTCGGTTGCTGAGCTCGTCGACGAACTCACGCGCGAAGGTCGTGCCGTCAACATTCTCGTAAACAATGCGGGAGTGATGACGCCCCCGAGTCGTCAGGTCACAACTGATGGCTTTGAATTGCAGTTCGGCACAAACCATCTGGGTCACTTCGCCCTCACCCTCGGGCTTCTGCCGCTCCTGAAAGCGGGGGGCGCCCGCGTTACCCATCAGACGAGCATCGCGGCACGAAGCAGTGAGATCGATTGGGTAGATCTGAATTCAGGGCACAACTACGACGTCATGAAGGCGTACAGCCGGTCAAAGCTTGCCGTCGCACTCTTTGCACGCGAACTTGATGCACGTAGCCGTGCACAGGGATGGGGTATTTCGAGCAATTTCTCTCACCCGGGGGTATCACCCACCAATCTGCTAGCCGCTCAGCCGGGTCTCGGGCGAGACAGGGACACGGGCGCACGCCGCATCATCCGCGTGATGTCCCGGCTCGGTCTCACGGGCACAGTGGCGAGCGCCGCGCTTCCCGCTGTGAGGGCAGCCGCTGATCCGACTTCCAGTGGTGATCAGTTCTACGGTCCGAAGCGCGTTCTTAGCGGACCGCCCTCCCTGCAGAAAAAGCTGTGGGCCCCGATGCAGAACATGTCGAATGCGCGGAAGCTCTGGGAAGCATCGGAAGCGCTGGTCGGCTCGAGGTTCGCAGTCTGATCGAACCGGGACCGTCTCTCACGGGTTGGGCAGCGGCGGTGGGGTTGTCGACGACTCGATAATCGAAAAGCCTCGCCCACGAAGCCGACGGTGCTCTTCCGAAAGGTGCGCCATCAGACGATCACGAGTTCCTCGAACATGCGCTGAAATGAGCGTGTCAGCGCGCTCAGCATCGCCCGCACTCATGGCGGCGATAATCGCAACGTGTTCAGCACGGGCTAGCGCCCGCGACTCGGCCGTTCGTACTTCAAGCCACCGCGTGCGACTGAGCCGCGTGAGCGACGCACCGACTGCGTCGGCCAAGAAGCTGTTTCTCGATAGTCGTGCGAGAGCAAGGTGAAAGTCTCCCCCATCCCGAAGGCCGGATTCTTCGCTGTCATCTCGCGGCGCTGAGTCGACGAGTGCCCGAAGTGTCGCCAGCTCTTCGGCATCTGCGCGATCGATGGCGAGAGCGACCGCAGCTTTCTCGATCGCTTCTCGATACTCCATGACCGCCCGAATTTCGGCGAGGTCGATGGGAGTCACCTGCCACCCCCGACCCACACGCTCCGTGAGTCCTTCGTTTTCGAGCCGCATCAGTGCGGCTCGAATGGGTGTGCGTGAAGCACCGAGAAGTGCTTCGAGCCCGCGTTCGCTGAGCTTCTCACCCGGAACAAGATCAAGCGACAGTATTGCCTCGCGCAGCGAAGCGTAGATCGTGCCGTCAGTCTGCGTTGCCACTCGACCCCCTTGGTATACCACTATCGTATACCGAAACGGTGTACCTGGAACGGAGGGGCTTGTGGCAAACGTAACGACGAGTGGAGTCGAGCGCGTTCCTTTCGCCGCATGGCGGATGCTGGGATTCGGCGTCGCCGCGCAGTCAGCGGGCACGTTCGTCGTCAGCACTCCCGCATTTCTCATCCCGATGCTGCATCTGCAGCAGGGAGTGTCTCTTGCGGATGCCGGCATGCTCGCCGCCGCTCCCACCTTCGGCATGGTGCTGACTCTTGTCGCGTGGGGCGCACTGGCCGATCGCATCGGCGAGCGCTGGGTCATCGCGGGCGGGCTGGCTCTGACGGCGGTCCTGACCGCGATCGCCGCGTCGACGTCAGGTTTCGTCGCTTTAGGGCTGCTGCTCGTGCTCGCCGGTGCTGCATCCGCGAGCACGAATTCCGCGAGTGGCCGCATCGTTGTCGGTTGGTTTCCGCGGCAGCGGCGAGGTCTTGCGATGGGAATCCGCCAGATGTCACAGCCGCTCGGCGTCGCGCTGGCAGCGATCGTCGTGCCGACTCTCGCCGAGAACTACGGGGTTGGTGCGCCGTTCCTGGCGGCAGCAATCGCGCTCGCTGTGCTCACTGTCGCATGCGCCGTCGCGATTGCGAACCCGCCGCGTCCGGTGCGTGCAGCTACGTCAACCTCGCAGTCCAGGAATCCGTATGCCAACGGGCCGTTCTTGGTTCGGATTCATATCGTGTCGATTCTGCTCGTCATTCCCCAGTTCACGCTGTCGACCTTCGGGCTCGTGTGGCTCGTCGGTGGCCTGCAGTGGAACGCGACAGCCGCGGGCGTGCTCATCGCGGTGTCTCAATTCATCGGCGCGCTCGGTCGAATCGTGGTCGGATTCGTGAGCGACCGCGTCGAGACCCGAGTGGGCGTCTTGCGGTGGGTAGCGGTCAGCTGCGTGGGAGTCATGCTGCTGCTCGCGGGAGTCGGAGAGCTCCACTGGAGCGCAGCTGCTGCGGTGGTGCTGATCCTCGCGAGCACTGTCACCGTTGCCGACAACGGGCTCGCCTTCACCTCGGTTGCGGAGGCGGCCGGTCCCGCGTGGGCTGGGCGAGCACTCGGGGTACAGAACACGGGGCAGTTCGTTGCGGCATCCGCTGTCGGGCCAGGCATCGGCGCGCTTATCGCGCTGGTCGGTTATCCACTGACCTTCGCCCTTGTTGCGCTTGCGCCGCTCGCGTCCCTCGGGCTTATCCCGAAGCGCGATCAGCACTGGAGTTGAGCGGTAATGTGCCGAACACCGGATAATAGGCCCATGACCTACCCCGTCGAACGCCGCTCCAATCCGACCGCCTGGGCCGCCTTCTGGTTCGCGTTGGTCGGCCTCGTGCTCATGCCCATCCCCCTGTTCATCGGCCTGATCCTCGGCGGCGGGCTCTCCGTTGTCGCTGCGATTTTCGGCGTAATCGCGCTCCTGAAGGGCCTCGCGCGCAGCGGCAAGGGCATTGCGCCCGTCGTGTTCGCCGCGATCTTCATCGCGCTCACGTGGGGCGGCATTTCCATCGGCGGCGGCACCATCTGGTAAGTCGTAAGTCCAAGAGAGCCATCCTTCTTCGGAGCTACATCGCTCGGATCAATCCGCACCGGCGGCGTGATCGCCTCAGCCGTACCCCCCCCCAGCCCCGATGCGCCTAGTCGCGGTGGAAGCGGCGGTCGTCATTCGCGTAGGCGTAGTAGAACCCGATCAATAGTCCGCCGCCGACGTAGTTGCCAAGAAGAACGATTCCGAGGTTTCCCAGAACAAGTCCGATGTCGAGGCTCTGTTGCAGGCCGACGATCATGAACAGAACCGTGTTTGCAACGGAGTGCTCGAAGCCGACGAAACCGAACACGAACACACTCGCAATCATCACGAGCATCTTGCCGACGTCGCTCTTGATCAGGCCGTTGTAGACCAACAGCATCGCGAGGTTGATCATGAAGTTGCAGAAGATGGCACGGACGAACAAGTCACCCCATCCGGCGAAGCTCTCGCCCAGGTACGCGAGCTTGTGGTCCACCGCCTCGCTCATCTGCGCACCGACCTCTCCGCCGCCAAGCGTCGAGAGTCTCACCATCAGGGCGACGAACAGCCCGCCGATGATGTTGCCTGCGTAGCAGAACACCAGGATGCGCAGAAGCCGCCACCATGCGGCGCTGCGGTAGTAGGCACCGACTGTGACGATCATCATGTTCGAAGTCAGCAGCTCGGACTTGCTGTAGTAAATGAACACCAGCGCAAACCCGAACACTACCGCCCCGACCATGTGGCCGACTCCGACGAGTTCCCCGCGCGCGATGCCGTCGAACGCCGCAAGCACCGTGTAGTACGTGAGGTACATCACGCCGATGATCGTGCCCGCCATGGCCGCACGCATCAGATATATGCGGATCAGAGCGCCGCTCATGACCGTCTTGGTCTCCAGCGCACCCAGCACTGTCGAAATGAACTGCTTGCCGGGGAACAGCTGACTTTGATCGGCCATGTCGTCAGGCTCTCATATACCGGCCGACTTGCTCTCCCGATCGCAGAAACGCCCGCCTGGTTGCTTCGCAACAGAGGGCACCGCAGCGAGAACCTTCAACAGTGTTACGGCCCGACTGCCATGTCGGTGAAGCGGGAGAAGTGACCTTGGAACGCGACAGTTATCGTGTCGGTCGGGCCGTTTCGGTGCTTCGCCACGATCAGGTCAGCTTCGCCCGCACGCGGACTGTCTTTCTCGTAGGCCGCCTCGCGGTGCAACAGCACCACCATGTCGGCATCCTGCTCGATCGAGCCCGATTCACGAAGGTCGCTCAGTGCTGGCTTCTTGTCGGTACGCTGCTCCGGACCACGGTTCAGCTGTGACAGCGCGATCACGGGCACGCCGAGCTCTTTCGCCAGCAGCTTCAGCGCACGTGAGAACTCGCTGACCTCTTGCTGACGCGACTCGACACGCTTACCGCTCGTCATGAGCTGCAGGTAGTCGATGATCACCATCTTCAAACCGACGCGCTGCTTGAGACGACGGCATTTCGCGCGAATCTCCACCAGGGTCATGTTGGGGCTGTCGTCGATGTAGAGCGGTGCATCGTTGATGCGGCCGCGGGTTGCCGCGATCGTCGTCCAGTCACGCGAGTCGAGCGTTCCCTTACGCATCGCCTGCAGCGGGATTGCGCCCTCGGCACTCATGAGGCGCATTGCGATCTCGCTGCGGCCCATCTCGAGCGAGAAGACGATGGTCGGCATGTTGTGCTTGATCGCGGCGGCACGCGCGAAGTCGAGCGCGAGCGTCGACTTACCCATTGCCGGACGAGCCGCAATGATGATCATCTGGCCGGGGTGCAGCCCGTTGGTCAACTGGTCGAGTCCCGAAAAGCCGGTCGGGATGCCGGTCATCTGACCATCCCGTCCGCGGGCTGCTTCGATCTCATCGACAGCCGCGTCAACGGCGATGGTCAACGGAACGTAGTCTTCGGCGGCATCCGCGCCGGTGACGCCGTAAATCTCCGCCTGGGCGTTGTTGACAAGGTCGAGCGCTTCACCCTGGCCCGAATAACCCAACTGCACGATGCGCGTGCCGGCCTCGACAAGGCGGCGAAGCAGCGCTCGCTCAGAAACGATCGACGCGTAATACCCAGCGTTTGCCGCCGTCGGAACGATCGACGTGAGGGTGTGGAGGTAGTCAGCGCCACCGGCGCGCTGCAGCTCGCCGGTCTTGATGAGCTCGTCTGTCACAGCGACGACGTCGGTCGGTTCACCGTGCGAGTAGAGGCTGAGGATCGCTTCGAAGATCAGCTCGTGCTTTGGAACGTAGAAGTCGACACCGCGCAACGTCTCGATGACATCGGCGACGGCATCCTTCGAGAGGAGCATTCCTCCGAGCGCGCTCTGCTCTGCCAAATTGTCGTGGGGTGGGGTGCGCTCATGCTCCCGGCGGCTGCCCATTCGGTCTTCAGAGATGTCGGCGATTGACACAGTGGTGACGCTCCTCTCAGAAGACTGCCCAGTAACCCGGGCACAAGTGTTGGGGGGTAAAAAACGATCGTGCTGGTGCCCGGCTTAACCCCGCGTAACCACTTGACCATCACCCACCGACATCGTTGTCTGCATGTGCGTGCCGGAGCCCCTCGCGCCCGACCGGGACCACGCTATGGGCGAGTCTTCACACCCGCAAATCTGCCTGTGGATAACTATGTGAATAAGATGCGCGAAACGCCGTGCAACCTGTGCACAACAGCTGTGGATAAAGTCGCGGCGTTACCACATCGGAACATTTTTTTATCCGTCTGAACAGGCTTTTGTACGAAGAATTCCTGTGGATAGCGATGTGGTTTAAGTGTGGGTTGAAGGTTGTGATGTGCAGGTGAAGGTTGTGCACAACGCCGCGCGCGAATCACGCAAAGTGTTGCGTTCCTCGCCAGTGTGTGCATCGGCCGCAACGCAAGGAAATGACTTGTCATGGAGCTGCTTGGCGGGCATAATCGCCGAAGCGCACCACGCGAGTCGTGCGTGGTGCGCTTCGATCAAGGTCTCAGGATGCAGCGTCCTTCTGTGTTGCCTCACGCCGATCAGCGAGGAGCTGACGAAGCCACCGCGCGCTGTCTTTGAGCACGCGCTGTTGCGTGTCGAAATCGACGTACACGATGCCGAATCTCTTCGCGTACCCGTAGCCCCACTCGAAATTGTCGAGCAGTGACCAGACAAGGTACCCGCGAAGGTCAACGCCACGAGAGATGGCACGTTCAGCCGCCGCGAAGTGGCGTTGAAGATAGTCGACTCGCTCCGAATCCACGACCCGCTTTTCGGAGCCGATCACCACGAGATCATCCGGGAAAGCGGCACCGTTTTCCGTAATCATCAACGGCTGATCGGGAAACTCTTCGTGCAAATGCACCAAAAGGTCTTCAAGGCCGTCGGGGGCGATATTCCAGCCCATGTCGGTGAACGGTCCGTCCTGTGCAAGAAACTCGATCGAGTCACCGCCAGGCCACGGAGACCCGCCGACCATTTTGTGGCCATCATTTTGTTCGCGCGGACTGACACCGTCCCACATCCGTACCGTCACGGTCGAGTAGTAGTTGACCCCGAGGACGTCGATCGGCTGGTGGATCGCTGCGAGGTCCTCATCGTGGACGAAACCCCAGTCCGTCACCCCCACGGTGTCGGCGAGCAGGTCTTCGTCGTATCTGCCTCGAAGGATCGGGCTCGTGAATGCGCGGTTGGCGAGAGCATCCACTCGCCGGATCGCCTCTGGAGAGGTGTCGTGCACGCCGCGTGGCACATGGAAGTTCAGTGTCACCGACACATCAGGACTGTTGGTCGCCGCATGCCGAATTTCAGGAACCGCCAGCCCGTGCGCGAGGTTGAGGTGGTGTACGGCGGCGAGCGCGTCGGCACCCGATGTGCGCCCGGGAGCATGGGCGCCGGACCCATACCCGAGATACGCCGAGCACCAGGGCTCATTCAGCGTGGTCCATATGTGAACCCGATCACCGAGCTGCTCCACAGTGCGTGCCGCGTACTCGGCGAAGCGCAGCGCTGTGTCGCGCACCGGCCAGCCGCCGGCATCCTCGAGCTCTTGGGGCAGGTCCCAGTGGTAGAGCGTCGCGATAGGTCGGATGCCGCGCGCCAGCAGGCCATCGATGAGTTTGGAGTAAAACCGCACACCCTCGGCATTCACCGGCCCTCGACCGGTCGACTGAAGGCGCGGCCATGCGATCGAGAAGCGATAGGCCTGCAGGCCCATATCCGCCATGATGTCGAGGTCGCTTTCCCACCGGTGAAAGTGGTCGTCGGCGACGTCTCCCGTATCCCCGTTCCACGTGCGACCGGGAGTGTGACTGAACGTGTCCCAGATCGACGGCCCACGACCGCCCTCGTTGACGGCACCCTCGACCTGATAGCTCGCCGTCGCAGATCCGATGATGAAGTCGGCGGGAAAGCTCATACCAGGACGACCGTGGTGGCTTTCGGACTCGGTTATGCCCATGACACTTCAGCCTTTCCCTCGCTCGATAGTGCAGTGTAAACACCGGAAGAGGTGCGAACCCGAAGACTCCACTCGGTATCGACATCAGCCGACACGTTCGCTTTGCCGTCAGACCAGATGACCTCGAACTGTCCGCGAGTGCCCTCGGGAGTCGTCACGACGACGTCACGGCGGCCAGACTCGGCAGTTGGGTACAGCTCCAGCACAAGTCCGTCGAGATAGTCGTAGTCAGGTCGATCATCGCGGCCGCCCCTCGCGAGCACCGCACCATCCCGCACATACAGCGGGAGGCTCGCATAGCCGTGCTGCTCTCGTATCCAACGGCCGCCAGCCACCCTTTCGCCTGAGATCAGGTGTGTCCATCCGCCCTCCGGCAGATAAAAAGAGACGTCACCGGTGGCACTGAAGACGGGCGCGACGAGCAGGTCGTCACCGAGCATGTACTGAGCATCCAGGTAGCTGACGGCGGGCTCGTCGGGGAAGGCGAGGGCCATCGGTCGCATGACAGGCAGGCCACGTTCATGAGCCGCCTCACCGGCCGCGTACAACATCGGCATCAGCGAGAGCTTCAGGCGCGTGAAGTAGCGCGTGATCTCCACAGCCTCGTCGTCGAAGGCCCAGGGCACTCGATATGAATCGCTACCGTGCAGCCGCGAATGGCTCGACAACAGGCCGAATGCCACCCACCGCTTGAAGACACCGGCATCCGGTGTCCCCTCGAACCCGCCGATATCGTGACTCCAGAAACCGAAGCCCGACATCGCAAGCGAAAGCCCGCCGCGGAGTGTCTCGGCCATCGACTCGTAGGTCGACGTCGAGTCTCCGCCCCAGTGCACGGGCATCCGCTGTCCGCCGGCGGTCGCGGCCCGCGCAAACACGACAGCTTCACCCTCGCCGCGGTAGTTCTCGAGCAGGTCAAAAACGGCTTCGTTGTAGCGCTGGGCGTAGAGATTGTGCATCGCTTCGGGGTCGCGATCGTCAAAATATCTGACGTCCGTCGGGATTCGCTCACCGAAATCGGTCTTGAAGCAGTCGACACCCTGATCAAGCAGCGCCTTGAGCTTCGACTGATACCAGGCGACGGCATCCGGATTCGTGAAGTCGACGAGCGCCATCCCCGCTTGCCACATGTCCCACTGCCAGAGCGAGCCGTCGGGGCGCGTGACGAAGTATCCGTGCTCACGCGCCTCCGCGAACAGCGGGGAACGCTGCGCGATGTAGGGATTGATCCATACGCAGACCCGCACTCCCTTTTCGTGAAGCCGTGCCAGCATGCCTTCGGGGTCAGGAAACACCCGCGAATCCCACTCGAAGTCCGACCAGTTGAATTCCCGCATCCAGAAGCAGTCGAAATGGAAGACACTCAACGGAATGTCCCGCTCGGCCATCCCATCGATGAAGCGAGAGACTGTGGCTTCGTCGTAGTCGGTCGTGAAACTCGTCGACAACCACAGCCCGTACGACCATGCGGGCACGCGGGATGGTCGGCCCGTCAGCTGGGTATAGCGATCGAGCACGGTTTGCGGATCGCCCGCGATGACGTAGTACTGCAGCGCTTCGCCCGATACCGAGAACTGCACGCGTTCGACAGACTCCGTACCGACTTCGAATGACACGTGACCCGGGTCATCGACGAAAACTCCATAGCCGCGATCCGAGATGTAGAACGGCACGTTCTTATACGACTGCTCGCTCGAGGTACCGCCATCGGCGTTCCAGATGTCGATGGTCTGGCCGTTCTTCACCATCGGCCCGAAGCGTTCACCGAAGCCATAGATGTGTTCGCCGACTCCCAGCGAAAGTTGTTCGTGGAGATAGTTCTTGGTGCCGCGGGGCCGAAGCCGGCCAGTTTCTGCGATCTGCTCCGGTTCGACGTGCGCGTCGGATGCCACCTCGGCATAACCCACGGATTTCTCGCCGCTGCGAGTCAACTCTTTTCCATCCTGAGTGAACCGCAGCGACCACGGAGCTCCGCGGTCGACGTGCGCTGTGAGATCACCACTGACAACTCTTGCTCCGCTGTCGTCGATCACGACCTCCGCGTGACCGAAGTCAGCACCTGGCAGGCCGAAGCCACCACGGTTCCTTGCTCCCTGGTGATGTTCCACGCGAACGCCGACAACGCCGGGTAGCGGTGCCGACAGAGTGACGCTCAACGAGGGCCGATTGAGAGTGTCTCCTCGTCCAGCGATGACTTTCGTGGGTGCAGTGATCTGCACTGTGTTGTCGGCACCGAGGCAAAGGTCATAAGCCTCCTGCGCGTACAGCACATTCACTCCGGGGCGGAGCGCCCAGAATCCATCGGTGAATTTCATCAGATTCTCTCTTCGATGACGCGTACGTCGAATGCCGGAACACTAATGCGACCGTTGACCAGGTCTCCGGTGAACATCTCCCGACCGTTCGCATCGAGTTCAACCGGCGCGTCGGTGTGGTTGATGGCGAAGAGGTACGAGCGACCATCGTCGTGCACGCGCCTCACGCGCTCCAGCTCGCCCCCGGCGCGTGCCACAGGTGACACGCCAGCACGGGATGCGATCTCGCCGACGGTTGCTCTCAGATCGGCCTCTTCGAGTCGAGTCGCAAGATAGGACGCGGAACCCTTGCCGACAGCTCTGGTCGTTCGCGCGGGGAGTCCCGCAAGTGGCCCGTCAGTGAAATTCGACACCGCTTCCGCACCGCGGAGAGCCACCCGCTCAGACCAGAACGTCCCGGTCGACCCGTCATCGACCGTGACGGATTCACCCGACACCAGCGGGAAGAACTCGTCGACGTGCACGCCGAGAAGTTCTCGGAATGCACCCGGGTATCCGCCTTCGCGCACGCGGTTGGACTCATTGACGATCCCAGACAGGTACGAAATCAGCACGTGGGCTCCCGACTCGACGGCGGAAGCGATGGCAGCAGCTGCGGCATCCGTCGTCAGGTAGAGCGTCGGCACGAGAATCACCCGGTAGCCGCTCAGATCGTCTTCGGGCGAGATTACATCTACCGCGAAACCGTTCGCGGAGGCAGCGTCGTGGAACGCGCGGGGCAGATCGGTATCGCCGATGAGATCGCTCGGCTTCGCACCGGATCGTAACGCGGCGATCGCGTCGTGGTCGAACAGCAGCGCTATCTGCGCCTTCTCAACGCGCGACCCGACCACCGGCGCGAGCGTGCGGAGCTTCTCTCCAAGCCTCACGACATCACGGAAAATCTGAGAGTCCGCCCCCGCGTGCGGCACCATCGCAGAATGAAACTGCTCGGCCCCAGCCGTCGATTGACGCCATTGGAAGAACATTGCGCCATCCGCTCCGCGAGCGATATGAGAAAGAGTGTTGCGGGCCATTTCGCCTGGCCCTTTCGCACGGTTGACCTTCTGCCAATTGACAGCTGCGGTGGAATGCTCGATGAGCAACCAGGGTCGGCCTCCCGCTAGGCCCCGAACGCGGTCAGCAGAGAACGCGAGCTCTTCGGCGCGACGGTCGTCGGTTCCCATCGTGTAATGGTCGTTCGCGACCACGTCGACTTCTTCGGCCCAGCGCCGATAGAACCCCGCGCCGGGACTTCGCTGCACCATGAAGTTCGTCGTAACGGGGATGTGCGGGGTCACGCGCCTCAGCACTTCGCGCTCAGCGAGGTAGTGGGAAAGCAACGAATCGGATGTGAAACGGTCGAAATCCAGAAGAAGGCCCGGATTGTGCTGAGTGCGACTGTGTCGCGGCGGGATCACCTGAGCAAAGTCGGTGTAGTGATGGCCCCAAAACGCTGTGCCCCAGGCGGCATTCAGCGTCTCGATCGCTCCGTACTTGTTGCGAAGCCAGCCCTGCCAATCCAGTTCAGTCTCAGCGTCGAAGGTCCACCCGTTTTCATTGCCGATCTCATTGCTCACGTGCCACATGCGAAGTGCCGGGTGCGAGCTGTAACGCGCAGCCAACTCTTCAACCATGCGCAGGGCGTACTGGCGGAAGATCCGCGATGCGGGCGACCACGCAAGCCGACCACCCTGATGCACGCGAACACCGTGAGCATCAACCGTCGAGATCTCGGGGTGAGCCTGCAGCAGCCACACGGGGGGCGCCGCTGTCGGAGTCGCGAGATTCACACCGATGCCACCGGCATCGAGCATGTCCATGATGCGATCGAGCCATCCCCACTCGAACTTTCCGTCCGACACCTCGATCAAGCCCCAGCTGAAGACGCCGAGGTTCACCAGGTTGACGCCGGCCTCGCGCATGAGCGCTACATCGTCTTTCCAGACGTATTCCGGCCACTGTTCCGGGCTGTAGTCGCCGCCATAGGCCATTCCGGCACTTGGCCACGAGAAGGAAGTTCCCTCCGGAAGGTCGTGCGAAGGCGAGACAAAACTAGACATTGCGTCCTTTCAGACATGAAGAATGTGGCACTGAGCGGCTAGTTAGCCCTTAAGACTGCCGCTCAGTAGATCGAGTCGCCAGTACCGCTGCAGGAACAGCATCATCGCCACAAGCGGAATGATCGAGATGAGCGCGCCGGTAATCGCAAGGGTGTACAAAACCGGGGTTCCTGTGCCGCGATTCAGCAACAGGTAGAGGCCCGTCGTCAGCGGGAACATCGATTCGTCGCTGAGCATGATGAACGGCAACAGGAAGTTGTTCCAGATTCCGATGAACTGCAGCATGAAGACCGTCACGAGCCCCGGCAACATCATCGGCAAGGCGAGAGAGCGGAAGACGCGGAATTCACTCGCACCGTCGATTCGTGCCGCCTCGATTGTCTCTTCGGGCACGGACCCCTGTGCGTAGATGCAAGCGAGATAGATGCCGAACGGGTTGATGATGCTCGGCAGCAACACTGACCAGTACGTATTCGCGAGGCCGAGATTCGTCATCAGGAAGTACTGCGGAATGGCGAGTGTGATCTGAGGGAGAAGCACTCCCGCGAGCAGAATCGTGAAGATGAGTGCGCGACCACGGAACTGGAATCGCGCCAGCGCATATCCGGCCGAGGCAGATACGAGCGTCGAAATGAGCGCCCCACCGCCGGCATAGATCAGCGAATTAAGACCCCATAGCCAGTACTGGCCATTGTTGAAGGTCGATAGATCAATGATGTTGTCGATAAATCCGGTGCCGGGAAGAAACGAGAAGGTGGTGAAAAGCTCACCACTCGTCTTCGTCGACGCCGAGATCACCCAAATAATGGGAATGAGTGTGTAGAGCGCGCCCAGAAGCAGCACGATCGTGGGCACGATGCGGGTCCGAGTGCGACGCCGGTCGGGAGCGAGGACTGACATGTGGGGTCCTATCGGGCGTTGTCGAAAGTGCGACGCTGAAGCACGCGAAGCAACAAGATGGAGATCAAGAGGGTTCCGAGCGCCATAACGACGGATGCAGCGGCAGCGCCGGACACATCATCGGTGCCGAATGCGTCGCGGTAGATCTTCATGAGCGGGAAGAACGAGTACGAGATGGACGACGACAGTGTGCGCAGCGTCATCGGCTCCCCGTATGCCTGAAGCGTGCCGATCAGCGAAAAGAGCAGCGTCAGCAAAAGCGCCGGCGCGAGCAACGGAATCTTGATGTGCCATGCAATCCGCCACTCCGGCGCACCATCGAGTTTCGCTGCTTCGTAGATCTCCGCGGGGATCGATCGGAGAGCCGTGTACAGGATGATCATGTTGAAACCGACTGCTGCCCAGATGGCGATGTTCGCGAGCGACCCATAGATCGAATTAGAACTGAGGAAGTCAAAGTCGGGCAGCCCGATGGCGTTGAGCGCGTAATTGAACGGGCTTGTCGTCGGCAGGTACATGAAGCCCCACAGGAGCGTGGCAATGACCCCGGGAACCGCATAGGGGAGGAAGATCGCGGTGCGCGCGAATCGCGTCGCTTTCACTCCCGGTAGATCTAGCAGCAGCGCGAACAGAAGAGCGAGCCCCAGGGTGAGCGGCACCGCGATGAATCCGAACAACGCCAATCGGCCGAACGATGCGATGAATTCCGGGTTCGTGAGGTACGACACGTAGTTTTCGAACCCGACAAATACTTGTGTGCGCTTGCCGAATGCGCCACCGTCAACCCGCAACCCAACGAAGCTGAGGTAGATCGCGTAACCGATCGGGATTACGAGGAAAAGAACGAACAGGACGATTGCAGGCGCGAGAAATGCCCACGGTGCGAGTGTCGGACGAATGGATCCCCGGCGCTTCCGTTCACGAACGGTATCTTGCCGCTCGCTCGTCGGATTCGTGACAAGTGCTTCCGGTGGTCCCTGAGTCAGAGAGGACATGGGTCTCCTTCATAGGGGTGGGGGGAGGTCTCGAGACCTCCCCCCACCCGCCGGATCACTTGACCGTGAAACCGGTCTTCTTCAAATCGGCAACGGTTGCGTCCTGGGTAGCAGTGAGGGCGTCGGTGAATTCCCCACCGGATGCCACAACGCTCTTGATGGAGTCGCTCCACGCGTCAAAGGCAACCTGCACATTCGGGCCCCACGTGACGGGGGCAGTATCTGAAGCGATGTCGGCAGCAACCGTCCAGAAATCATCCTGGCCCTCGACGATCGCCGGAACCGGGAGAGAGCTCAGGCTTTCCTGACCCTCGATGGATGCCGGGAATAGTCCACCCTCGGCGAGCAGAATCGAACCCTCACCGCCGTTTAGCCATTCCAGGAATTTCACGGCTTCTTCTGGGTGCTCGCTGGTCTTACTGACCATGGCAGATGATCCACCCATCAAACCGGCAGTGGTTTCACCGTCCCACGACGGCATCTTCGCGATGCGCCACTTTCCGGCGGTGTCGGGAGCGACAGATTCGATGGTTCCGGGTGCCCACACTCCAGCGGTCCACGAGAGCAGCGTCCCGTCGTTCATCATGGTGTTCCACTCGGGAGTGAAGAAGTGAGTGGTGTCGACGACGTCGTCGCGCACGAGCGGCTGCCAGAAGTCGGCAACGCGCTGGGTCTCGACGTCATCGATCCCGACCTCCCAGGCGTCTCCGTCCGTCGACCACCACTGAGCTCCGAGCGGCTGCGCGTACGCAGCGAGCGTCGATGTGTCATCCGGGTAGCCGCCGAGGTAGGAATCAGGGGCAACTTCTCGAACCTGGGCCGCAAGAGCTGCGTACTCATCCCACGTGGTCGGCACTTCCAGCCCGTACTGCTCGAAAAGGTCCGCCCGGTAGAGGAACACCATCGGGCCGGTGTCCTGTGGCACCGCATAGACCCCGTCACCGACTGTGGTCAAGTTCCACGTCGCGTCTGTGAAGTCGTCGCGCAGATCGTCGGTGATGTACTCCGAGATGTCGAGACCCGCATCACTCACGACGAGGTTGGGAAGCTTCTGGTATTCAGCTGCGACGATGTCGGGGCCCTCACCGGCACGCTGGGCAGCAAGCAACTTCGCGACGATGTCGTCGGCGCCTGCGGCCTCAACGACCTTCACCTGGATGTCGGGATTCTCGGCGTTCCACTGCTCCGCGACCTCGGGGATAGCCGGGGCCCATGTCCAATACTCGAGCGTCACCGGACCGTCGTCCGCCGCTGATCCCGAGCAGGATGACAGGGCGAGAGCTGCCACCGCCGCTCCTGCTGTTGCAAAGATGCGAAAAGATTTCCTCGTCATGATGATGAACTACTCCTTTGTAGGTGCTGTGTAATGCAATCGGGCTACTGTGCGCCGCCGCCTATTTTGTATCATGGCAAAACTATTGTCAAACACCTAGATAGAACCTCTCCCTCGAAGGAGTCCTCGTGGCACTGACTGATATCTCCTATGACCAGCTCGTGGCCTATCAAGCCGATGTTCCGGAGCCGGAAGACTTCGACACTTTCTGGCGGAACACGCTCGAGGAGTCCCGCTCCCATGCCGCAGAGCCCCTGATCACCGATGCATCCGGCCCCTTCCGCCACGTCACGATCGAGGACATGACATTTCGTGGGTATCTCGGGGATCCGATCCGCGCCTGGGTCGTGAAGCCACGAAATGTCGATGGTCCGCTGCCCACAATCGTCGAATTCATTGGTTACAACGGTGGGCGCGGCGTCATCGGCGAGAAGCTTTTCTGGGCCGCCGTGGGCTACATCCACGTGGTTATGGATACCCGCGGGCAGGGAAGCGGCTGGGGCACCGGTGGTGACACCGCCGATCCTCATGGTGCGGGTCCGGCATCAACTGGATTCATGACGCGCGGGGTTCTCTCTCCGCACGACTATTACTATCGGCGGCTCTACACGGACGCCGTGATGCTCCTGGAGACCGTTGCGCAGCTCCCTCAGGTTGATCGCACACGCATTTCTGTCACCGGCACGAGCCAGGGTGGTGGTGTCGCTGTCGCCGCGGCCGCGCTCTCTGATCTGCCCGCGACACTGATGCCCGACGTCCCCTACCTGGCTGACTTTCGCCGTTCGGTAACGCAGACCCCCCTGCCCCCGTACACCGAGATCGTGCGATATCTCGCCGTTCACCGTGGAGCTGCCGATCACGTATTCCGAACGCTGGCTTACTTCGACGGAGTCAATTTCGCGAAGCGAATCAGCTCTCCCGCCCTCTATTCGGTCGCGTTGATGGATGACGTCGTCCTCCCCTCGACCGTATTTGCTTCTTACAACGCGCTGAAGAGTGCTGACAAGCGCATCGAGGTGTACGAGTTCAATGGACACGAGGGTGGGCAGGCAGCACAACTTCTCATACAGGCCGAGTGGCTCGCCGAGCGCGAGAAGTAGACAGGCTCAGCGCGCTACGCCACGCGACGGATGGCACTGATCGCTGCACCCCAGGCATAGTCGGTGAAGTGAAAGCGATACAACTCCAGTTCGAGCGCCGCGACTACCGGGTCTAGCGAGA
This sequence comes from Microbacterium endophyticum, assembly GCF_011047135.1. Taxonomy (NCBI): domain Bacteria; kingdom Bacillati; phylum Actinomycetota; class Actinomycetes; order Micrococcales; family Microbacteriaceae; genus Microbacterium; species Microbacterium endophyticum. Next base: position 1,438,632 of record NZ_CP049255.1, read on the forward strand.
GCGAGATGGCGCGGTCAAAGCGGTCACGACCGATTTCGGCAATCTGCAAAGCTTCACCGGTGACGATAACTTTCTCGGGATCCGTCACGTTCACCAGGGTCGCGACAACGACACCCAAAGCATGCGCGGCTTGCGAAATCGCACCCTGCGCTCTGGCGGAGCCCGCCGCTGCCGCATCAACGACCTCGTTGAAGGTCGATGCACCCGCGTTGAGAAGCAATGCCGGAATCGTCGCGTACGCGGATACGCACCCCACGTGGCCCCGGTCACATTCTGGTCCGGTGTCACTCACGTGCAGATGGCCCACTTTTCCGGGTTGACCCTGAGATCCTCGCACCAACTCGTCGTTAACCACGAAGCCCGCACCGATCCCTGCGCCGATGGCGACGACCGCGAGGTTCCGGGTACCAACCCCCGCACCGAACCAGTGGTGGGCGAGTGTCAACGCCTGAACGTCGTTCTCGATTGCCGTCGGTAATCCCGTCGCGTCTCTGACGAGTCGCTCGAGGGGCTCTCGGTCCCACCCCAGAAAGCTCGAACCGACGACCACTGCGGCGCCATGCTCGATCTCGACGAGTCCAGCCAAACAGACGCCGATGGCCGATATGCGCGTGAAACGCTCGCGTGCACGGTGAGCGATAGTCGATATCTGATCCACGACGTCTTTAGCGTCGCGCGATTCAAGGGGCGCATCCTCGGTCCACACGATCTCGGCGTGCAGATTCGTCACCACGGCATAGAGCATGTCGCCCGTGAGCTTTATACCGATGAAGAAAGCCGAGTCGGGGCGCACTCGAAGCATCTCGGAGGGGCGTCCTCTCCCGTGCGGCGCGGAAATCTCCCCTTCTTCGACAAAGCCGAGGTCGAGAAGCTCCCGCGTAATTCTGCTCAAGCTTGCGCGAGAGAGCCCGGTGCGCCTCGATAGCTCGGCGCGCGAACGCTCGCCGTGAATGAGCACGTCGAGAAGCACGATACGTTGACCGTCATGCAGGGTCGGCCACGACCACACATCGCCCATTGACGCTCCTCTCGCTAAAGCACACGCTATCGACTTCACAGGTGTGTAGAAAGACGGCGTGAGGCCGAAGCCCCACGCCGTCTTTCTTTACAGTTGCGCCTTACTTGGCAGCAACCACCTGCAGGGTGATCACAGCGGTCACGTCGTCGCGAAGACGAATCGTAGCCTCGTGCTCGCCCACCGACTTGATCGGCGAGGTGATGTGAATCTTGCGCTTGTCGAGGTCACCGAAACCGGCGTCCTTAACAGCGTTTGCTACGTGCTCGGGCTTGACCGAACCGAACAAGCGGCCCTCGGCTCCAGCCTTGACCGTGAGCTTGACCTTGTTCGACTGCAGAGTGTTCTGCAGCGCAACGGCCTCTTCGTGGTCGTGAATTGCACGGGTCTCGCGAGCGGCGCGGATCGATGCGACCTGCTTTTCGCCACCGCGGCTCCAGGCCACAGCAAAACCCTGGGGAATGAGGTAGTTACGGGCGTACCCGTCCTTGACCTCGATCACGTCGCCGGCGCTACCGAGCCCCGCGACCTCGTTTGTGAGAATCAGCTTCGACATGAGAGTGCTCCTTAGCGGCCAGCGCCGGCGTAGGGGAGGAGCGCCATTTCGCGCGCGTTCTTGATCGCCTTGGCGATCAGACGCTGCTCCTGCACTGAGACTCCGGTGATGCGACGGGCGCGGATCTTCCCACGCTCCGAGATGAATTTGCGAAGCGTGGAGATGTCTTTGTAGTCGATGACTCCCACGCGGATGGACTTCGCGGGGGCAGCGTTCTTCGCGCCCTTCCGCGGCTTGCGGCGGTCGCCGCTTGACTTTCCAGCCATGTTTTTTCCTTCGGTTAGTGACCGGCACACCCGCTACGCCAGACGAAACGCCTGTCGCGCAATCGGCTTGTGCCTGAATCTGTGTTTAGAACGGAGTGTCGTCGCCGTATGCACCGGGCGCAGCCCAGGCATCGCCGCCACCGTTGCCACCAGAGTTGTTGTTTGCAGCAGAAGACCCTGGGGTCGACCACGGCTCATCAGCAACCTGGGGACGCGACTGTCCGCCGCCGCCACCGCTGCCACCGGCAGCGCGTGTGACCTGGGCGGTCGCGTAGCGAAGCGACGGACCGATCTCGTCGATCTCGAGTTCCATCGATGTGCGCTTCTCGCCCTCGCGCGTCTCGTACGAGCGCTGCTTCAGGCGACCAGATGCGATGACGCGTGATCCCTTGGTGAGGGAACCGGCGACGTGCTCTGCGAACTCGCGCCATACGGACGCACGGAGGAACAGCGCTTCGCCGTCCTTCCACTCGTTCGAGGCACGGTCGAAGTTGCGCGGCGTCGATGCGATCGTGAAGTTCGCAACGGGCAGGCCGTTCTGCGTGTAACGCAGTTCGGGATCTGCCGTGAGGTTTCCCACGACGGTGATGATCGTTTCGCCGGCCACGATCGTTACGCCTTCGCAGCCTTGGCGGGAGCAGCAGCCTTGCGAGCAGCCTTCTCGTCAGCGCGCTTCTTCTCAGAAGCCACGAGAGCGATTGCCTCTTCGGCGCGAAGAACCTTGGTGCGCATGATCTGCTCGTTCAGCTTCAGCTGACGGTCAAGCTCCTGCGTGGTCTCGCTCGTCGCGGTGAAGTTGACGACGGCGTAAACGCCCTCGTTCTTCTTCTGGATTTCGTAAGCCAGGCGGCGACGGCCCCAAATGTCTACGTTTTCGATGGTGCCCCCATCGTTGGTGATGACCTTAAGGAATTTATCAAGGCTCGGGGCGACCAGGCGCTCGTCGATCTCGGGGTCGAGGATGACCATAAGTTCGTACTGGTGTGAGTGCGTCACTAACCCACCTCCTTCGGACTAGAACGGCTACCGGGCGTTTCCCAGCAGCAGGAGGGTTGATGCACGTTGGTGTGAGGTCGAACCGGGTGGCTTTTACCCACACAACCTTTTCAGCATAACGGATGCCTCGGCTCTTGGCGATTCGTAACGCTACCGTTGGGGTTATGGATTGGGTGAGCGACAACACAGCGGGTGCATGGCTACGTGACCGTATCGATGAGCCGTGGCGCGGGACGATGCACGACGTCTCACCTCGCGGCTTTCCGGCTTACGCGCGCATTTTTCACCCTGGATTTCGCGACCGGCCCGTGGATCAGCCCTGGCCGCCCCTTCCTTACCGGTCCCATGAGCGCGAATGGGAAGCGTTTCAGCACTCGGCACCCGAGATCGATACCGAAAACGTCACGTGGACCGAAACTGCCCGCGCCCACGGCACGCAGATGCACTCCGAAGCTCAGTGGCAGCGACTCGTCGCTCCAGGCGTCATCGTCGAACACGAAGACAAACCGCGCGACAGCGACGGATGGCGCTATTCGAGCCCGATGCTCGGTGAGCTTGATCCTGGAGTACTCTCACACCTCGCTCGCGATCTCGCCGCGCACACGAGCATCCCACATGACGGATTCGTCGCACTCTGGGAAGGTTGGGGCGACCTCGTTGGCCACTTAGGGGTGACCCCCTCCCGCGTTTTTTACTCCGTGACCGATGACGATCGACATAACGAAATGCTTGCTCGCAGCATCAGCAGCCCGATCGACGACGCGTTTCGCAAACCCAGATGGCAACCCGGCATCCTTGCTGACGAGGTCTCGCGCGGGGGCCGGCTCAACCTTCCGGGTCGCGACTATGTACTTTTTCGCGGCGACATATCCGGCTTCACCGATGCCAATTGGTTCGAGAACGTGCCGTGGCGGGACCTCGAGGCAGAGAGCGCCGGTTTTGCGCCGTCCGCACACTCGCCCAGCCTTGTGTGGCCGGCCGATCATTCCTGGGCACTTACCAGCGAAGTCGACTTCGACTCGACGATCCTCGCGGGGTCGAGCGAACTCATCCGCGCCGTGTGCGCTAACCCCGACATCGAAGCGCTTCCAATAGCCGAGGGATCCTCACTGCAGTGGGACGCCGACGAAATCAATCAGTAGCGAATCTCACTTTCAACGCCGAGTGCCCGGTGCGAATATTCGCACGGTGAGCCGCGCAGCATATCTCGACAGCCAGAGCAACGTCAGCGTCCAGTAGCTCAGCACCGGAAAAACGATCGATAGCGCCATGGCGAGCGCGAAGATGATCGGTACCGCCGCACCCTCAGCGATCCCTCGACGCGTGAATCCAACATCCGACGTTCGCAGGTGGGGATGTCTCAGCAGGTAGATCCGTGTAATGAAAAGCAGAACGCTCGACGCTGTCATGACTCCCATGTACACCAGGAGCTGCATGATGTCAGCTGTGAAAGCCGTCGATATCGCGGTCGCGACCGGGAGCATGACGATCGTCAGCATCCAGGCAAACGTCAGCCACATCAGCGAACCGTCCACGTGCGCCACGTGCGCGAACATGCGGTGATGGCCCATCCAGAAGACAGCGATCACCGCGAAGCTGATGAGAAAGCTTGCGATCTTCGCAGACTCTTCTCCGAGCCATTCGCCGGTGGTGAACTTGTCGGCGTAGTCGCCGACGCTCTCCATGAGCGGCAAGATCAGAAGTGTGAGAGCAATTGCCACCACCGCGTCGGTGAATGCTTTGAAGCGCTCAGAAGAAAGCAGATTCTCAGGCTGCGGCATGCGCTTATCGATCACGGTGCGAGCGTAGCGTTTCAGGGTCGTGAGGCCCACCATGTACGCAAGCGCGCTTCGGCTTCCTCGTCTCCCAAGACACCCTCATCGAGCCGAAGTTCGAGCAAAAAGCGATAGGCCTCGCCCACTTCGCGTCCCGGCCCGATGCCGAGGATTTCTTGGATGCGGTTCCCGTCGATTTCTGGCCGGATCGCTTCGAGTTGCTCCTGCTCGCGAAGTGCTGCAATGCGGTTTTCTATGTCGTCGTAGGCGTTCCGCAGTCGGGTCGATTTCCGCTTGTTTCGGGTCGTCACGTCGGCGCGAGTGAGAATGTGCAAGCGCTCAAGCTCCGCTCCGGCATCGCGCACGTAACGCCGCACGGCCGAATCCGTCCATGTGCCCTCGGCATATCCGAAGAACCGCAGGTGCAGTTCGACGAGCGTCGTGACCGAGGCGATCGTTGCCGAATCAAACTTCAACTCTTTGAGGCGCTTTCGCGCCATCCGTGCACCCTTCACGTCATGGTGGTGAAAGGTGACGGCTCCCCCCGCCTCAAGGCGGCGGGTCGCGGGCTTTCCGATGTCGTGAAGAAGAGCTGCGAGCCGCAGCGGTACGTCAGGAGCTGCGCCGGGGTGCCGCTCGTGTTCGAGTTCGATTGCCTGACGTACGACGGTGAGCGAGTGCTCGTAGACATCCTTGTGATGATGATGCTCGTCGATCTCCAGACGAAGCGCTGGGATCTCGGGCAGGAACTGTTCCATCAGTTCGGTATCGACGAGCGTCCGAAGTCCACGAATGGGATCATCTGTCTGAAGCAAACGAACGAGCTCCGACTGCACTCGTTCTGCACTCACGATTCTGAGGGTGTCCCTCAGCTCCTTCATGGCGCGAGATGTGTTCTCTTCGATCTCGAAGCCAAGCTGCGCTGAGAAGCGCGCCGCACGAAGCATTCGGAGCGGGTCATCGCCGAAACTGACAGCGGGATCGATGGGGGTACGCAGTACTCCAGCGATGAGATCTTCAACTCCGCCGGACGGATCAACGAGAGTCATAGCTGGCACTCGAAGCGCCATTGCATTAACCGTGAAATCGCGCCGTGTGAGATCAGCTTCGAGAGTGTCGCCGAATTCCACGGTGGGCTTCCGTGTCGCGCCGTCGTAGCTATCGGCGCGGTAAGTCGTGATCTCCACCTGTTCGCCGCGTACCCGGGCACCGATAGTGCCGAACTCCCGTCCGATGTCCCACTGAGCGGTGCTCACGGGAGTGACGATGCGCAGGATGTCGTCTGGTCGAGCATTCGTCGTGAAGTCAAGGTCGTGGGTGGCTCGGCCAAGCAAACCATCGCGCACGGGTCCGCCCACGACGGCGAGGTCGAACCCCGCGGCCGCGAAGGCGTCAGCGAGCGTCGAAATCACGGGTGACTGGGCGAGCGCGCTGAGGCGGGCGATTCCCTCGGCCATATTGAGCATCATTCGAGCCTACCGATCTCACTCTCTGAGCTCGGCGCGCTCGGAAGCGACAGGAATCCCGTAAAGATCAGTTCGCGCACGCGCGGGAGGAGATCAGCAGCGAGTTCGGCTCGGTCAACCTCGAGAATGTGAGCGATTGCTCCGATAATCGATCCCACGCTCAGTTCACCGTCGCACGCACCAACGAATCCTGCGAGTGCCGGGTCCACTTCGATGCTTCGCCCAAAATTCCCCCCTTGGCGCAGCTCGATCACACTGGGAGATTCCGCGCCCGGCATATGGTGCCGTGCCTCGGTCACGTCTTCATTCACCATGAGCAGCGATGCCGCCAGTTCGTCATCCGCCAAGTCGCGCAGTTCGTCATGGGCGTTGATTGCGTACAACAGGTGCGCACCGGGCGTTTGGATCGGGAGCTGGTGGGAAAGACGTTCTGTGCGACCGAGCGTCTTTGGGATCGTGGAGCGTCGTGCAATCACCCATCCCATACCCACCCCCGAGACGTCTCGGGAATCAAAGTCGTCGAGCCACGCAGCGACGAGGGTGTTGTAGTCATCAGCGCCCGGGTGCGAGCCACCGTCGCGTGCCCATAAGCGCGCGTAGCCAACGGGATCTACGTGCTCTCGTTCGATCACCCAGCTGTCGAGATTGCCGGTCCATTCCACAACACGGTCGACGCCCGAGAGATCGGACCGCTCCTCCCAGTTGCCGAGAAGGACTGCGAGCCCGCCCTCCTCCAAGACCGACTCCAGGCCACTCAACACTTCCGCCATCAACGCGTCGCCAGCGAAACCCCCGTCGCGATACTCGTAGGTCGGCACGCCCTCGGCGCGAGGCGTCACGACGAACGGAGGATTCGATGCGACGAGGCCGAACCGTTCCCCGGCGACGGGTTCGAACAGGCTACCTACCCGAGTGTTGATGTTCTCGATTCCGTTGAGGGCTGCCGTCAAATTGGTGAACCAGACGGCGCGCTCAGAGATATCGGTGGCAGTGACCTGGTCCGAAAAGCGATGTAAATGGAGGCTCAGGATGCCGCATCCGCACCCCATGTCGAGCGAATGTTTCACGTGCAACGGTGGGATCAGCCCAGCGAGCGTGCGGCCTGCCCCGCCCACACCGAGCACATGATCGGTGCGCAGCGGCGCGACGCCAGCGATTTCATCTAGATCGCTCGCGATCCACCACTCCCCCGTACCGCGCGCATCATGGTACGCATACGGGCGAATTGCTATTAGCGCTTTTACTTGTGGCCCGGCCATCGACACAATCCCGCCGGAGAGAAGCTCTTCCAGGTGCGTGGGAGACAACATCTCCTCGACGTCTTCCCGCGAACACGAATCTCCCAGCCAGAACAGCCGGATCGCGACGGCGGTGTGCCGCGCAATGGTGCAAAGTGATCGCCGCACGGGCGCAGCATCCCCCTGTTGCAGCGCAGATACTGCAGATAAGCCAAAGGCTTCTGTCAGGGCAGCCACCGTATAGTCAGCGCGAGAGAGATTGTGAGCGAGCGATCGCGCGAGGGCAGACGAGACGTGGGGCATTGCTCTATTCAACCTCGCCCCGCAGCTGTGTGCACGGGGCGTCTACCGGATGCTCAGAGCGAGCACCCTTAGACTCACATCTGATTCGTGCGGTCATGTATCGCATAGGAGCAACGACATGACCGAGATTCTTCCCTTGCCGGGAACACCCGCGCCACGCCGCCGCGCACGCATATTTGCCGTACTTGCGGCCGCCCTTCTTGCCGCAAGTTCGATGCTCACAGCGCTACCCGCGGAGGCCAGTGAGTCCACCCCCAGCCCGACACCAAGTGGGCTGAGCGGTGAGATAGATGTCCAGCTAGCTCCCGTTTCGAATGGCGTGATCGCTGCGGGCGACGCCCTTACCGTATGGGCGAATGTCAGCAACGGCACAAACTCAGACCTCACCGATGCGACAGTGACGCTCTCAATCGGCAGCGCGCCTATCTCTAAGAGTGACGAGCTTTCGCAGTGGTTAGCCGGCGGTGATTCGAGTGGCGATTTCACTGTGGTGGATACCGCTTCAGCAAATATTCCGTCAGGGGAATCGAACGCAATTGTCGTGACGAAGCCGGGTTCAGACCCACTCATTGCAGATCGTGCCGCCGGTGTGTACCCGATTCGCGTTGCGGTAGAGACCGCGTCTGACTCCACCGTATCGACCAGTGTCATCACGATCACCGACGAAACGTCATCAGCGAGTCCCGTCGCAGTAGTAGTACCGATCACCGCGACGGCGTCGAGTGGTGGTCTGCTTAGTTCGTCAGAACTCACAACGCTCACCGGTCGCAATGGAGCGCTCACCGCGCAATTAGACGCCGTGGACGGCACGGCTGCAATCCTTGCGATAGATCCTGCGGTGCTCGCCTCTATTCGAGTGTTGGGGGCGAGCGCACCGAGTTCTGCCAGCGCATGGCTGGATCGACTGGATCTTCTGCCCAACGACCGCTTCGCGCTGCAGTTCGCTGACGCTGACGTCGCGGTGCAGGCGGATGCGGGACTGACATCTCTCCTTTCCCCGCTCGATCTGACGGCCTATATGGACGCCGCTGATTTCGAAAACGAGCCAGAGCCGACTGCTACTGCGTCGCCCACCGAATCACCCTCCGGCACTCCCGCCGCCGACAGCACGGATCTGAACACAACAGACACAGACACAGACACAGACACTGCCGTCCCCGACCTCGCTGCGCTCACCGACATCGGTGCTACTCACTCGAACATCTTGTGGCCGGCCTCAGGGTCAGTCGATAGCGCGACCGTGGCATCCCTGGTTTCGCTCACGGGCGATGAAGACACCGTCACCCTCGTTTCGTCGGCTTCCACCGACGAGCCCGACACGTCAGCGCGAGCTACGGTCGATGGTTCCGATGTACTGGTGTACAACTCCGAAGTTTCCGATGCTCTAACGGATGCTGCGCGCACAGACGACCTCACCCTCCGCGGCGCCCCACTCTCGGCGGCCACCGCCTACCTCTCGCTTGCCCAGAATGCCGCAGCAGGGCAACCGGTGCTTGTTGTTCTCGACCGTGACCTCAGCAGATCTGCCGCGGGCCTCGAGGCGGCTGTCGATGCAGTTACCGACGCCCCCGCGACCTCATCAATCTCGCTCGACGCACTTCTCGCGCAAACTCCCCAAGAACAGACATTGAACGAGGTCTCCGCTGGCGATGCCCGTGTCGCGGCCGTCAACGCGATGCAGCAAGAAGAAACGCAGATCGCGCAGTTCGCAACGATCCTCGACGATGCTGTGCTACTGACCGGCCCCCAACGCGCGAGCGAGCTGCAGGTGCTCAGCGTCGGCCTGATCGCGGACGAAGGGTGGCGTGCAAGATTCGATGCTCATCACGAGCAAACACTGACGACTCTCACGTCCGTGAGCATATTGCCCCCCAGTAACATCAATCTCCTAACGTCTGGCGCGGGACTCGGGTTCTGGGTGAAGAACGACCTCCCCTACCCCGTTTCGGTGTCGCTGTACGCTGAGCCCGACGATCTGAGGCTCGAAGTCGAACCCGTCACCACTGTCGAGGCGGAACCGGCCAGCAATACCCGCGCCGAGATTCCGGTCCAGGCACGTATCGCGAGCGGTGAGGTCACGATCGCGCTCCGGCTCGAAAGCCCAACAGGCGTTCACATCGGGTCGACAGAGTCCGTTGATGTCAACGTCCGCGCGGAGTGGGAGGGCATCGGCGTCGTTGTCCTGATCGCTCTGATCGGCGGTCTTCTCGTGGTGGGGATTATTCGGACTGTGCTCCGGCGCCGCGCGAAAAGTGCGGCGCCGAAAGAACCGGCACCGAAAGAATCGGCACAGAAAGAATCGGCACTGACGAGCGACGAGGATTCAGCACAGTGAGCGGTATCGGTCGTGCGAGCCTCATCATCGGTGCGGGGACGATCGCTTCGCGCCTTTCCGGCTTCGTGCGATCTATCGTGCTCGTCGCCGCGGTTGGTTCGATATCGGGGGCTGCGAATGCTTTCGGAATCGCCAACCAGCTACCGAACAACGTGTTTGCGATTATCTCCACGGGCTTGCTCACAGCTGTTCTCGTGCCCCAGATCGCTCGTTCGGCACACCTCGCAGACGGAGGAAGCGCATTCGTTTCAAAGCTCCTCACCGTCGGAACTGTCACGCTCCTCGGTGCGACCGCGCTCGCGCTCGCGCTCGCGCCCCAGCTCGTAACGTTCTATCAGCCCGATTTTTCTGCTGATCAGGCGGCTCTCGCCACGACGTTCGCCTATTGGTGTCTGCCGCAGATTTTCTTCTACGGTATGTACGCATTGCTCGGTGAAACCCTCAATGCTCGTAACATTTTTGGGCCGTTCACCTGGGCACCGATCGTCAACAACGTCGTTTCAATTGCAGGTTTTGGTCTCTTCTTCCTGATCTTCGGAACGACGGGTGCCGTAACCGGGTGGACTCCCGCCATGATTGCCCTGCTCGCCGGCACTTCTACGCTCGGGATTGCGGTGCAAGCCGGCATGCTCCTATTCTTCTGGCGACGTGCTGGCCTTCGGGTACGGCCTGATTTTCGCTGGCGGGGAATGGGGCTCGGGCAGATCGGTCGACTCGCGGGCTGGACTTTTCTGATGGTGGTGGTCGGTCAGCTCGCCGCCGCCGTTCAGTCTCGACAACTCCCACCCGAGGGAAGCCCGGGAGTGGCTGCCACTCAGTATGCGTGGCTGCTCTTCATGCTGCCTTACTCGATAATCGTGATTTCGATCGGCACACCCTACTTCACACGTCTCAGCAAGAATGCGTCTGCTGGACGTCACACCGACGTGCGCGATGACATCGGTTCAAGCATCCGCACCGTCGGTGTCTTCATCGTGATCGCAACCGTCGCTCTATCGGTCGGCGCTGTACCTGCATCCCGGATCTTTGCGACGAACAGTGCGAATGCCCTTCTCGTAGCTCCCGTGCTCCAATGTTTTCTGATTGGCTTGGTGCCACTTGCGGTTCTCTTCGTTATTCAGCGCACCTTCTATGCGTACGACGACACCCGCACACCCTTTTTCTTCACGCTCGTGCAGGCCTCACTCGTCGTCATCACCGCGCTCATCGCCGGGGCAACTCTCGGAGACGCAGACGTCGCCGCGGGAATTGCGCTCGGACAGTCGTTCGCGTCGATCGTGCAGCTGATCATTGCCACGTGGCTACTCCACCGTCGACTCGGCGGGATTGGGTTCGCACGCTGGGCAACCGCGCTCCTACGCTTCGCTGTCGCTGCCGTGCCAGCCGCAGCGGCAGGGTGGGCAGTGCTGCTGCTACTGGGAGGACCTGCTGGCTGGCCCTCTGCGACAATCTTCTCCGGCGTTGCGACTCTCGCTTTGATCGGAGTCGTGATGCTGGTCGTATACGGCGGCGCACTGGCCGTCTTGCGCGCTCCCGAACTCACACCGGCTCTGGCGATTGTTCGACGATTCATTCCAGGTGCGCGCTAAGCGATCACCGCTCGCATCGTGCGGCAAAGGAATGCCACGCGGCTAGCATGTGTTGAGCACCCTGGAACTCACGAGGGAGAAGTACGTGCGACAGCTCATCATCATTGGTTCGGGGCCTGCGGGCTATACGGCCGCAATTTACGCGGCCCGTGCGAATCTCAACCCACTCGTTATCGCGAGCTCCGTCGAGGCCGGCGGAGAACTCATGAACACGACAGAGGTGGAGAATTTCCCCGGTTTCCCGGAGGGAATTCAAGGGCCTGATCTCATGACCAAGCTCCAAGAACAGGCAGAGAAGTTCGGTGCGGAGATCGTCTATGACGACGTTACCGAGCTCGATCTGACGGGTCCCGTAAAGAAAGTCGTTCTCGGCAGTAAAAAAGAGCACGAGACCGCCGCCGTGATCTTCGCCACGGGTTCCGCCTACCGCAAGATCGGCGTTGCAGGCGAGGAGCGACTCTCAGGTCACGGCGTTTCATGGTGCGCGACGTGCGATGGATTCTTCTTCCGTGACCGCACGATTGCTGTGGTCGGTGGCGGCGATTCCGCGATGGAAGAGGCGACATTCCTCACTCGTTTTGCTTCCAAGGTGTACGTCATTCACCGCCGCGGCGAGCTGCGCGCATCAAAGATCATGCAGGAGCGCGCGTTTGCCAACGAGAAGATCGAGTTCATTTGGAACACCGAAGTCGTCGACATTCTCGGAGATGCCGCCGTTTCTGGTGTTCAACTTCGCTCACTTGTCGATGGCGCATCCTCAGAACTCCCCCTCGACGGACTCTTCGTAGCGATCGGTAACGACCCACGCACACACCTCGTGCATAATCAGCTCGATCTGACTCCTGAGGGCACGATCTGGGTCAACGGTCGTTCATCTCACACGTCACTCGCGGGGGTTTTCGCCGCAGGTGACGTCATCGACCCGACCTACCGTCAAGCCATCACTGCAGCGGGCAGCGGAACTGTCGCCGCGTTGGATGCTGAGCACTATCTGGCGGCGCTCGACGAAGCTGGTGCGCCTGAGCCCGACGCTGACCAGATCGAAGGACGCAGCGGGGCCGAGGTTTAGCGAATCGGGAACAACTCGGTCCGCTTCAGCGTTTGTGTCAGTGACTTTGGATAGAAAGCAGACTCTCAGAGGAGAAATCATGACCGCTAGTTCCACGACGTCAAGCACTTTCAAACAGGACGTACTCGATGCAGAGGGTCCTGTCCTCGTTGATTTCTGGGCGGAATGGTGTGGCCCTTGCCGCATGGTCGGCCCCGTTCTCGACGAGATTCAAGCGGAGAACGCCGGAAAGATCACCGTTCTTAAGCTGAACGTCGACGAAAACCCCGACCTTGCAATGCAATACCAGATCACCTCAATTCCCGCGATGAAGGTGTTCCAGGGCGGCGAGGTAAAGACCACGATCATCGGCGCTAAGCCGAAATTCGCCCTCGAGCAGGACCTCGCGGCATACCTCAGCTAATAGCCGAAACTGAAATGCCCCCGCCGACTCTGTCGTTGGGGGCATTTTTTGCACGGGGCGCTATTGAGCGTCGATGTTGACGACGGAATCCCAGCGTCGATGGGTATTCGGCTCCCCCAGCAGACGCCAGACTGCGGGAGTCAGCTGCGGATAGTCAAAAGAAATCTGGCGAAGCACCCGGTAGTGACGCGCGGAATTCGGCCTCACACCACCGTTCGCAGCAATGTTCTCAGCCCGGAGCGTCAAAACAACGAGTTCATCAACAGTGGGCAGATCTTCCATGAAGTCCCAAGGGTCTTCCCCATCACGTAACCGCTCGTGCACCAGGACGGCAAGCTCGTCGGCCGCTTCGGCTCGCAACAATTCGAGACTCGCGCGCCGTGGGGCGCTCCCAAAACCTTCCGTCACCGTTCTAGCCTAAGCTCAGAACGGCTCGGATGGCTCGAAATTCTCAGTGTGTGGAGTACCCGTCGACACCGAGTTCACTGACAATGCGATTAAGATCCTGAATCGTCGCGAAATCTATTGTGATCTGGCCTTTTTTGGCTGCCAGAGAGATTCTCACGCGCGTATTCAGGTGATCCCCGATTCGCGCGGCGACCTCATCAAGGTGACCTCGGCGAGACCCCGCCTTCAGTGCGCTACGTCGCGGATCGACTGCCTGTTTTGCCGCAGCCTCGGCGGCACGAACAGACAAATCCTCGTTGACGATCTTGTCCGCAAGGTGCTGCATCCTCTCCGGACCGTCGACCGAGAGAATGGCGCGCGCGTGACCGGCACTCAATACGCCAGCTGCAACACGTTGCTGTACCGGTACTGGTAGACGCAACAGACGAATGGTGTTGGAGATCTGAGGCCGGGACCTTCCGATCCTCGTCGCGAGCTCTTCTTGTGTGATCCCGAAGTCTTCAAGTAGCTGCAGGTATGCCGATGCCTCTTCGAGTGGGTTTAGCTGCGAACGATGAAGGTTCTCGAGAAGAGCGTCACGCAGGAGATTCTCATCGTCGGTCTCCCTAACGATCGCAGGCATCGTCTCCAGCCCGGCTTCGCGGGCCGCACGAGTGCGTCGCTCACCCATGATGAGCTCGTACGAGCCCTCATCGTTGCGACGCACGACGACCGGCTGCAAGACACCGAACTCCCGGACGCTGTGCACAAGTTCGGCGAGATCATCCGCGTCGAAATTCGTGCGCGGCTGACGCGGGTTTGGCACGATCTCGTGCGGATCAATGTAGACCAGTCGAGCGCCAGGAACCGTCACAAGATCGGCATCCTCATTCGACGTGGTTGGCGCGTCGGACGACGCTCCCGGGAAGAAGACATCAACTGGACGCGATTCGCTCGCATCTGTTGTCGGTATCAGCGCACCAATGCCCCGACCCAACCCAGTCCTTTTAGCCATCAGGCTTCTCCTTCTTTTCCGGCGGCGGCGTGGACACCGCGTGCCATGATTTCGACTGCGGCTTCGCGATAAGCAACAGCTCCAGCGGATTGGCCGTCGTAAGCAATAACTGTCTGCCCGAAGCTCGGTGCTTCCGAGACGCGTACTGAACGCGGAATGACTGTCTCAAGTACCTCGTCAGAAAAATGAGTCCGCACTTCTTCGGCAACCTGCTGCGCAAGTCGCGTTCGCCCGTCGTACATCGTCAGCAGAATGGTCGACACATGCAACGCGGGGTTGAGGTGCTTTTGAATCATCCGCACACTCCCAAGCAGCTGACTCAAGCCCTCTAACGCGTAATACTCACACTGGATGGGAATGAGAACTTCATCAGCGGCCGCAAAAGCATTAATCGTAAGCAGACCCAACGATGGTGGGCAATCGATGATCACAAAGTGCGGCGGGACAGCAACGGTATCCAGATATCCCTCCAGTGCGCCTCGAAGGCGGTGTTCGCGCGCGACCTGGGAGACAAGTTCAATCTCGGCACCAGCGAGGTGGATCGTGCTCGGCGCACAAAAGAGATTTTGAGACTCCGGACTCGGCTGTATGACGTCCTCTAGTGGAAATTCATCGATGAGAACGTCGTAGACACTTGGAATGTCCGCCGAATGAGGCACTCCGAGAGCTGTCGAGGCATTTCCCTGAGGATCAAGATCAATGACGAGCACGCGAGCACCCACACTTGCGAGTGCGGCTGCCAGATTCACGGCGGTCGTCGTCTTTCCAACGCCGCCCTTTTGATTCGAGACGGTAACGATCCGCGTTCGCTCCGGCAGTGAAACTTGCACCTTTTCAAGCGCGCGACGACGCGAACTTAGATCTGCAAGTTCTCGCGCGAGTGGGGTGTCCTCAAAGGATGCAGTGGCTGCTCCTTGATCGGGTTGTTTCACGTGAAACACTCTCCCTTTCCGAGCCTTGCTCCTCGACCTACCACTCTAACCGTCAGGACCGACACGGCCGGTCCAAACCAGGAACCGAGCATCGATGTTTCACGTGAAACGAAGCGTGAAAGCGAACTCCGTCGTGTCACGCGCTCACGAGCGCGCGGACAACCCGGGTCGGCTCCTCGAGAACGCTCTCGCCTACGAGTTCAACACGAACGTCCTGAAGTCTCGCTCGCCGAATCTGTTTCTGCGCAGCTTCGATCTCTGTGGGAGAGTTCGCACCCTTGAAGAGAATAAGTTCTCCCCCTGGTCTGACCAAGGGTGCTGTGAGCGGAATAAGTGTGCGGAGAGCGCTAACCGCTCGAGCAGTCACCGCGTCGAAATCACGACCACCGGCCCACTCTTCCGCTCTGGCGCGCACGACTGTGGTGTTAGCGAGTTCCAACGAGTCGACCTGTTCTTGCAGCCAGATAACTCGTCGCTCCATGGGCTCAATAAGCGTGAACTCCGCGTCGGGTCTCGCGATAGCGAGAACGAGCCCGGGAAGACCCGCTCCAGAACCCACATCACCGACATGACCATTGAAGAGCGGCGCTGCAACAGCACAGTTCAAGATGTGCCGACTCCACAGACGCGGCAGCTCGAGTGGCCCAATGAGGCCACGCACTTCACCCTCCACCGAGAGACTCTCGACGAAACGACGTGCGACGTGAATATGCTCGCCGAATATTTCCGCAGCGGCACTCGGTTCTTCTTCGATCATCGTGCCTGTTTCACGTGAAACATTCACGCGCGTCGGATGACCGTGTGCCTGTCAGCACCCTCGCCATAAGACTCGGAGATCAACCCACGATCAGAGACGATGTCATGGATGAGCTTGCGCTCATAACTCGTCATCGCCGGCAATGATGCCTGAGTTGAACCTTCGTCGAGACGAGCGACAGCCCGGTCAACCAACGTCTCCAGCTCTCGCCGACGCACGTCGCGAGATCCAGCGATATCGAGGATCAGTCGTGAAAATTGATCAGTCTTATTCTGCACGGCAAGGCGCGTTAGTTCTTGAAGCGCCTGCACGGTATCCGGGTGTGAAAGCAGACGAATCGAATCGTCATCATCAGATTCGACCGACACATAGGCTCGACCATTCTTCACGTCGAGAGCCATATCACCGCCGATGTCGGCAATATCCAAGAGTGCCTCGAGAAAATCGGCGGCGATGTCGCCTTCTTTTTCTAGATCAGAAACAGACGACTCGGTCGTGTCGGACTCCGCTGGGGATACCTGCGTCATGATGTCTCGCTCTCAGGATTTCTTCGAAGTGTCGGGGGAGTCAGGGCTCGACTTCGGAGCCGCTGTGCCACTCGGACGTGCGCCCTGCTTCTTCGCGCGTTGCTTGCTGACGGGTTGTTGACGCTTGGGCGCCGATGCGCGAGCGCGCTCAGCCTCTTCAAGAAGGCGCTGCTGCTCAGCCTGGTACTTCTCTAGCGGAATGACTTTACCTTTGGCGTCCACCGCTTTCCCCTTACGGGCAAGGCGCTCTTCGCGGGCCTTCGCTGCATCCGACCCCGGTGTGGGCATCTCGCGAATGACGATGAACTGCTGCACCATGGTCCAGATGTTGCTTGTGAACCAGTAAATAACGACACCAAGTGGGAAGAAGACACCAGAGAACACGAAGCCCAACGGGAGGATAAAGAGCATGATGCGCTGCATCTGATACGCCTGGCCAGTCTTGGCTTCAGGCGAAAGGTTCTTAGAGATGATCTGGAGCTGCGTGAAGAACTGCGACGCAATCATCAAGACAACGAGTGTGATCAGAAGGATGACGGTACCGGTGCCGTCGGGCTGTCCCCACGCCTCGACGAGAGTCGTGTGCATCGATGTAGTGCCGAAGAGCTTGGCGTCGTAAAACTCCTGGGTGAGCTCCGGACTCAGGAGCCCGACACCACCCACGCCGCTTTCGGCGTGCTTCTTCACGTCGCTCAAGACGCTGTAGAGCGAGAAGAATATGGGCATCTGCACCAGCAGTGGCAAACAACTCGAAAGCGGTGTTGTTCCGTGCTTCTTGTAGAGAGCCATGGTCTCGCGACTCATCGCCTCGCGAGAGAGCTGATCCGTTTTGCCCTTGTACTTCGCCTGGATCTTCTTCATCTCAGGCGCGAGTTCCATCATCTTGCGCTGACTCTTGATCTGCCGCACAAACAACGGAATGAGCGCCGCGCGAACCACGATCACAAGACCAACGATGGCGAGAACCCAGGTGATTCCGGCGGCCTGAGGCATACCGAGGAAGGTCAAGACATAGTGCCAGGCAACCAGCACCATTTCGACGAGCCACTTAAGCGGCCAGAGGACGTACCCCAACAGATCCGGCAAGGATCAGTCCTTTCTCGCAGTCGGCACGACGAATCCGTGCCGCGTTAGTTCATATCGGTAGCGAGGTTTCAACGGCACATCATCGATACCGCCCTCCGCCCACGGATGGCAGCGCGCGATACGGGCTGCCGCCATGATGGAACCCTTCAGTGCACCGTGCTGTTGAACCGAGCCGACAGCATAGGCAGAACACGACGGATAGTACTTACATACATCGCCGTATGTATGAGAAATCGTCGCGCGGTATCCATGTAGAAAGCCAAGAAGCACGTTACGTGGAAGAAGTGGAAGAGATTGCGGAACTCGCGATGCAGAAAGTTTCGCTTCCCCCGTTGCCGACATCGGAAGTGTCGAAGAACTCATGCTGCTCTCCGCTCGAGAGAAGACATTACTTCGCTCTCCAACGACGCAAAACTGGCTTTTGCTGCTGAAGGCAATGCACGAATGACGACTTCTGATCCGGCTCGCACGTGCGGGAGCGCACTGAGACACACAGCCTTCAACCGCCGACGAACACGGTTACGCGTGACGGCGGAACCAACCTGTTTGCTGACGATGAAGCCAAACCTCGGGCTCGTAGAAGCTTCACGCGATACGACGTAGGTAATCGTATGCGCGCCAGAAGCCCGGGCACCGCGACGGACGACGGCCTTGTAATCCGCGCCGTCGGTAAGTCGGTTCGGCTTGGCCAGCACGCGCTAGATCAAGCCGAGAGCTCGGTGCGCCCCTTGGAGCGACGAGCAGAAAGGATGCCGCGGCCGGCACGAGTGCGCATGCGGGCACGGAAGCCGTGCTTCTTGGCACGACGACGGATGTTGGGCTGAAATGTGCGCTTGGTCATAGGATCACTCCGGATCGGTTTATCACCGGAACGCTTCAGACCGGTGACAGGAAAACGGGACTGCCTCAAGGGCATAAGTCAACCGACTAAGACTACGACGCCGATCCCCAGAACTCAAACCGAATGCAGAAGTTGTCATTATCCACAGGGCTTTGTCAGGCCTTGGAAGTGACACGCCCCCGGATCTACAGTGGAGTTTGCCCCAGCGCCACTCGCTGGCTAGCGTAGCTCCGGCAGTTTTCCACAGGTTAGCTGCCCGCCCCACAAGGGCTCCGAATCGACTTCACACGGGGAAAATATGACACAGCACGACACGCCGGATGTCCCCGTCTGGAACGACGTGCTCGACGTACTCGTCGACGACGTTCGCATCACTCCGCAGATGCAGGGTTTTCTTAGTCTTGCTGTGCCTCAGGGCGTCATGGCTGGCACGCTCTATCTCGACGTACCCAACGAGCTCACAGCCGCCCAGTTCAATAAGCGCATGCGCGCAGCAATCATGGAGGCGCTGGCTCACGTCGAGAGTGAGCCGGAGGCTTCCACATTTCGCACAGTCGTTAACCCGGAACTCGCGGACGCCCATTTGCACGCCCCTTCGCACGTCTCAACCGCCCCGAATGTGCTTCCTCTCGCGAATCGCGTTCCGTTGGAAGAACCCATCGAGCCGCCGAGCACCGGCGCCAATCGCAGCGACACCCGTCTGAACGCGAAATACTCGTTCGACAACTTCGTGATCGGACAGTCCAACCGGTTCGCACACGCGGCCGCCGTCGCGGTTGCCGAAGCGCCGGCCAAGGCGTACAACCCGTTGTTCATCTACGGCGACTCGGGGTTGGGTAAAACTCACCTTCTTCATGCGATCGGCGACTACGCGCTCAGCCTCTATGCCGGTATTCGCGTTCGATATGTCTCGAGCGAAGAATTCACTAACGACTTCATCAACTCGATTGCGAACAACCGGGGCTCCGCGTTTCAGGCTCGCTACCGCGATGTCGACATTCTCATGATCGATGACATCCAGTTCTTGCAGGGCAAGGCCGAGACTCAGGAAGCCTTTTTCCATACCTTCAACACCCTGCATGATCATGACAAGCAGGTCGTCATCACCAGTGATGTTCCCCCTAAACATCTCACCGGCTTCGAAGATCGCATGCGGAGCCGATTCGAGTGGGGCCTCATCACAGATGTCCAAGCACCCGACCTCGAAACTCGTATCGCCATCCTGAGAAAAAAGGCTCAGAGCGAGCGTCTGCAGATCCCCGATGAAGTACTCGAGTACATAGCAACAGTGGTTTCTTCAAATATCCGAGAGCTGGAAGGTGCGCTCATCCGGGTATCAGCGTTCGCGAGCCTCAATCGGTCAGATCTCGATATTTCCCTCGCACAGCAAGTGTTGCGCGACATCATCGATCAAGATGACTCCAACGTCATCTCGCCAACGGACATCATCACTGCGACCGCACAGTACTTCAAGCTCTCCGTCGACGACCTCTACGGTTCAAGCCGGTCCCAAGCAATAGCCATAGCGCGGCAGATCGCCATGTACCTCTGTAGAGAGCGCACCAGCCTCTCGCTCCCGAAAATCGGTCAGCTGTTCGGCAACCGCGATCACACGACGGTCATGTACGCCTATAAAAAGATCAGCGATCTCATGAAAGAGCGACGCTCGATCTACAACCAGGTGACCGAAATCACTGCTCAGCTCGGGCGAAACGCCCGGTAATCGCGTTTTCCCACAGTGTGGATAACTTGTGGAGAACTCCGAAAGGCTGCGGACAAATTGTTCAACTGCAGACCGGACCCTGTGGATGAACCAAGGTATTCGCATCCGAGTGTTCGACAACGATGGATGACTTCACGCAGCGATTCCACAACTCACATGAATGTAGTTCCCAATGCAGAACAAGCATCCCCAGAGTTATCCACATTATCCACAGGTGTTAACACCATGACAGATCTCTCTCTATTGAAAGCTGATGCAATCACCTTCACCGTTTCGTGCCACCTCGCACAGAAGCGAACAACAACGGCACTAGCATGAGAGAGCCCAACTCGACGTCAAGGGAGAGCCCGTGAGGTTTCAGGTAAATCGCGATGTCTTCAGCGACGCCGTATCGTTCGTTGTCAAGCTATTGCCCCAGCGCAATCCGCAGCCGATTCTGGCCGGAGTTCTGATCGAAGCCGGATCCAACGGTCTGTCGCTCGCAGCTTTCGACTACGAAGCGTCAGCGCGTACGACGATCGACGCGACTGTCGATGAGCCAGGCACGATTCTCGTCCACGGCCGGCTGCTGTCGGATATTGCTAATCGTCTTCCGAATGCACCGATCGAGGTTGCCACGGGAGACGACGGAATTGTTCTCACTTGCGGGTCAGCACGTTTCACGCTCTCTTCGATGCCTGTCCAGGAATACCCTGCGATCCCTGATGTGGCCGCCGAGACCGGTGTGGTTCCTGCAGAGGACTTCGCCACTGCTATTTCGCAGGTCGCGTTTGCTGCATCGCGCGATGATGTCACGCCGGTACTCACGGGTGTCCAGCTTGAAGTTACCGGTAATCGGTTGAGCCTTGTCGCCACAGACCGTTATCGCGTCGCGCTCCGTGAGATTCCGTGGGACGGCCCGGCGTCCGACGAGAACAGCACGATGACGGCGCTCGTTCCAGCGCGCACGCTGCAAGAAGTCGGAAAGACTTTTGCGCACGGGGGCAACATATCGATCTCGTTCTCCGGTGCCGGAGACCGCGAGATAATCGCGTTCACATCGGCAAATAAGACCGTTACCTCTCTCCTGATCAAGGGCAATTTCCCGCCGGTACGGCGTCTTTTCCCTGAGCAGACCGAGCACCACGCAGTCGTCAATACGGCTGAACTTGCTGAAGCGGTACGCCGTGTATCACTCGTACTCGACCGCGCAGCGCCGCTTCGTTTCACGTTCACGCCCGAATCAGTGTCGATGGACGCCGCCGGAACTGAGCAGGCCCGTGCGACCGAGTCCGTGGACTCCACCTTGATCGGTGAGGATGTCACGCTCGGGCTTAATCCGCAGTATCTACTCGAGTCTCTGAGCGCTGTACGGAGCGAGTTCGCTCGGGTGACATTCACCTCGAGTGATAACGCGAACAAGCTGAGTCCCGTCCTCGTCACTCCACAGACGTCTGTGGATAAGTCAGGCGAAGACACATTCAAGTACCTGTTGCAGCCAAATCTTCTGCTGCGCTAATTCCCCAGCGTCGGTGGCGCTCTTTAGGGTTTTGAAGTGATCGTCGAAAGGTTGACTCTGACGGACTTCCGTAACTACACGGAAGCCGACGTTGAGCTGCGCCCCGGACCGAATGTGTTTGTCGGGAGCAACGGCCAAGGAAAAACGAACCTGGTCGAGGCGATCGCCTTCTTTGCAACACTCGGATCCCACCGCGTCTCACTTGATGGGCCCATGGTTCGAGATGGCGCTGATGCTGCCATCGTGCGGGCTCGCTTGGGACACGGCGAGCGTCAAATTTCGCTTGACGTGCAAATCAATAAAACGGGCTCAAACAAAGCTCGCGTCAATGGTGCACCTGTCAAAACATCGGAACTACCGCGGTACGCGCAGGTCGTCCTTTTCGCGCCGGAAGACCTCAATATCGTTCGCGGTGATCCATCAGCTCGCCGACGGTTCGCCGATCAGCTTCTCATCCAGCGCACGCCACGGCTCGCTTCCGTTCTCTCCGATTATGAGCGTGTCGTAAAACAGCGCACGGCCCTGTTGAAGTCCGCCCGTGCCCGGGGACTGCGCGCAGAGTCGCTCACAACCCTCGATGTGTGGGACGACAAACTTGTTTCTCTCGGTACTCAGGTAATAAACGCTCGTGCCGAGATGACGGCTGCTCTCGCTCTCCCCCTCACTTCGGCGTATGCCGCAATTGCCGGAGCAGATCACAACCCGACGGCGTCGTGGAACCTATCGGTCCATGGAGAGACCGAAGTTTCCCTCGAAAGTGCGCTGAGTGTAGGGCCCACCGAAGCAGCGTTTCGAGGTGCATTGCGGGAACGTCGTGCCGCGGAACTTGAGAGAGGTGTCACGCTCGTCGGGCCCCATCGTGATGACCTGATATTGAGTATTCGAAACTTACCCGTCAAGGGATACGCCTCCCATGGAGAATCATGGTCGGTCGCGCTCGCGTTGCGCTTAGCATCCGCCGAGCTTCTCCGCGCCGACTCTCGACTCGGTGATCCGGTACTGATTCTCGACGACGTGTTTGCTGAACTCGATGTGCAGCGACGTGCCCGACTGGCCCAACTCGTCGGCGCCTACGAGCAGGTCATCGTTACCGCTGCTGTTGAGGCAGATGTTCCGTCAGCACTACGGGCACATACGGTTCGAGTCGACGCTGGTCGCATCGTGGGCATTGCTGATGAGTGACGCCGAATCCATCCCAGAAACGATCGCCACGTATCTGAGGCTGCGCGGTCTGCAGCCGTCAGCGCGGGCGAAACGGCGACGGCGACGCAATCCAGAAGATGATGAGCACGGGCCATTCACCGCAGGTCGCGACCCGCACGGGGTGGGAGATGTACTCGCGACACTCACGCGCGAAGCCGGATGGGAACCGCAACTGGCTCGTGAAGACATCGTGCTGCAGTGGGCTGACGTCGCCGGCGGAGATACGGCTAGGCACACGCGACCCGTTGGACTCAATGACGGGACGCTCGCGGTTCAGTGTGACTCCACGGCGTGGGCAAAGCAGTTGCAATTGATGCGGTCTCAAATCCTCACCGAACTCATTCGCCGGTTCCCTGACGCGGGTGTGGAATCTATCCGCTTCATCGGCCCTGACGTCCCCTCCTGGAAATGGGGTCCCAGAACGGTTTCAGGGCGTGGTCCGCGAGATACCTATGGGTAAACCGTCTTCCGTCTTGGGTAAATAGATTTCATCGCGTCACAGGACCGCACAATGCCGCGGTAAGGCGCTCCGCTTGATAGGGTGGGGGTGACCCGCCCATCGATTCGGAGCGCTCGAAAACACATGACGTCAGACAATTCAGCAAGCGTTCCTCAAGAACCCGAATCAGCGGTCCCCGTCGACGAACGCCACGCATATGGAGCTGATGAGATCCAGGTGCTCGAAGGACTCGAGGCCGTTCGTAAGCGCCCGGGTATGTACATCGGTTCGACGGGAGAGCGGGGTCTTCACCACCTCGTCTACGAGATTGTCGACAACTCTGTTGATGAAGCCCTCGCGGGTTACTGCGATGCGATCGAAGTAACCATTCTTGAAGATGGCGCCGTACGAGTGGTCGACAATGGGCGAGGCATCCCTGTCGACATGCACCGTACGGAAGGTAAATCAACTCTTGAAGTTGTCTTGACGGTCCTTCACGCAGGTGGAAAATTCGGCGGCGGCGGGTATGCCGTCTCTGGTGGGCTTCACGGCGTTGGCTCATCGGTCGTGAATGCTCTGTCTTCGAAGCTCGAAGTTGAGGTCCGTCGCCAGGGCCACGTATGGCGCCAGACTTACCGAGACGGCGGCAACCCGGTCTCTCCTATCGTCCAGGGCGAAGAGTCCGATCTCACAGGAACCACGATCACGTTCTGGCCTGATGAGACGATTTTCGACACCGTCGATTTCGACTACGACACCCTGCGTACTCGGTTTCAGCAGATGGCGTTTTTGAACAAGGGCCTTCGAATCACTCTGAGTGACGAGCGCGAGAATGCTGTCGCGGTAGAAGAAGAGGCCGGCGAGGAGGTCGTCCGTCAGCGTCACGACAGCTTCCTCTACGAACGCGGTCTGGTCGACTATGTCGAATACCTCAACAAGATGCGTAAAAGCGAGGTTGTCAACGAAGACATCATCGATTTTGAGTCTGAAGACACCGAGCGGAAGATCGCGCTCGAAATGGCCATGCAGTGGACCACGAGCTATACCGAGAGCGTATTTACCTTCGCGAACACCATCAACACGCACGAGGGTGGAACCCATGAGGAAGGCTTCCGTGCTGCACTCACCGCCCTCGTCAACAAATACGCGCGCGCTCAGGGTCTTCTGAAAGAGAAGGACGACAACCTCACGGGCGATGATGTTCGCGAGGGACTTACCGCGGTCATCTCGGTGAAGCTGTCGGAGCCGCAGTTCGAGGGCCAGACGAAGACGAAGCTCGGAAACACCGAGGCAAAAGCGTACGTCCAGAAGGCAGTGGGAGATCGCCTCGGCGACTGGTTTGCGCGTAACCCCTCACAGGCCAAAAACGTTGTGCGTAAGGGAATTGACGCCGCAAACGCTCGCATGGCAGCACGCAAGGCACGCGAAACCGCGCGGCGCAAGAGCGTCTTCGAATCGGCAGCGATGCCCGACAAATTGAAGGATTGCACGAGCAAGGATCCCTCTATCAGTGAGATCTTCCTCGTCGAGGGCGACTCGGCCGGCGGTTCTGCGGTGCAGGGACGCGATCCACACACTCAGGCGATCCTTGCGCTTCGAGGAAAGATCCTGAACGTCGAACGCGCGCGTCTCGATCGCGCCCTCGGCAATAAAGAAGTTCAGGCAATGATCTCGGCGTTCGGCACCGGTATTGGTGAAGAATTCACGATTGAGAAGGCGCGATATCACAAGATCGTGTTGATGGCTGATGCTGACGTTGACGGTCAGCACATCACAACTCTGCTTCTGACACTTCTGTTCAGATATATGCGAGGTCTGATCGAAGCAGGCTACGTGTACCTCGCCCAACCTCCGCTGTTCCGCTTGAAGTGGTCGAACTCGCCTCACGAATACGTCTTCAGCGATCAAGAGCGCGACGCGCTGCTGGCCGATGGGCTCGCGTCGGGCAAACGCATCCCGAAGGACAGCGGCATCCAGCGCTACAAGGGTCTCGGCGAGATGAATGCCAAAGAACTGTGGGAAACGACGATGGATGCCGAAACCCGGACGCTCCGTCAGGTCACCATCGACGATGCTGCAGCGGCAGACGAAATTTTCACCATCTTGATGGGCGAAGACGTGGAATCGCGTCGGAGCTTCATCCAGCGCAACGCCAAGGACGTTCGCTTCCTCGACATTTGATCGAGCAGCGACAGAACTGAGAACGAGATATGGCTGACGAAGAGCGCCCCGAGCCCATTCACAACCACGGAAATATCGACCAGGTCGATCTCCAAGCTGAGATGCAGCGGAGCTATCTCGACTACGCGATGAGTGTCATCGTTGGTCGAGCGCTCCCGCGCGTAGAAGATGGTTTGAAGCCCGTGCACCGCCGCGTGATCTACGGAATGTACGACGGTGGCTTCCGGCCCGATAAGTCATTCTCGAAGTGCGCGCGCGTTGTCGGAGAAGTGATGGGGCAGTATCACCCGCACGGTGACTCTCCCATCTACGACGCACTCGTACGTCTCGTACAACCTTGGTCGCTGCGGTATCCGCTCGCGCTGGGACAGGGAAACTTCGGCTCCCCCGGTAACCAGGGCGCCGCGGCTCCTCGTTACACCGAGACCAAGATGGCTCCACTCGCGCTCGAGATGGTGCGCGACATCGAAGAAGACACCGTCGATTTTGAAGACAACTACGACGGTCAGACGCAGGAGCCGGTCGTACTTCCGGCGCGTTTCCCGAACCTTCTGGTCAATGGGTCTGTGGGAATCGCTGTCGGAATGGCAACGAACATTCCGCCCCACAACCTTCGGGAAGTCTCGAACGGTGCGCTGTGGGCTCTCGAAAACCCGGATGCCTCGCGTCAAGAGCTGCTTGAAGCTCTGATGGCGCGGATTCCGGGGCCGGACTTCCCTACCGGTGCGCAGATTCTCGGCGTGCGCGGCGTCCGTGAGGCATATCGCACGGGCCGCGGTTCGATCACCATGCGCGCCGTCGTCAATGTGGAAGAGCTCCAGGGCAGAAACTGCCTCGTTATCACCGAGCTCCCGTATCAGGTCAACCCCGATAACGTCGCGGTCAAGATCAGTGATCTTGCTCGCGAAGGTAAGATCACGGGCATCGCTGACATTCGCGATGAGACATCAGACCGTACGGGTCAGCGCCTGGTGATTGTCCTGAAGCGTGACGCTGTCGCGAAGGTTGTTCTCAACAACCTGTACAAGCACACGCAGCTGCAGGAGAACTTCGGCGCGAACATGCTCGCCATCGTTGATGGCGTCCCCCGAACCCTCCCCCTCGACGGCTTCATCTCGCACTGGATCACGCACCAGATCACGGTCATCGTCCGGCGCACGACATATCGTCTGCGCAAGGCAGAAGAACGTATGCACATCTTGCGCGCGTACCTCAAGGCTCTTGATGCGCTCGACGAGGTCATTGCCCTCATCCGGCGCTCCCCCACGGTCGACGAGGCTCGAACCGGGCTGAAGAGCCTGCTTGAGATCGACGAGATTCAGGCCGATGCGATTCTGGCAATGCAACTTCGTCGTCTGGCAGCCCTCGAGCGCCAGAAGATCATCGATGAGGCTACGGACCTCGAGGCGCAGATCGCTGACTTCCAAGCCATCTTGGCTGATCCGGAGCGGCAGCGATCGATTGTCCGAGAAGAGCTGAGCGAGATCGTCGCGAAGTTCGGAGATGATCGTCGTACCGAGATCATGCCTGGTTTCGACGGTGACATGTCGATCGAAGATCTCATCCCTGAGGAAGAGATGGTGTTGACCGTCACGCGTGACGGCTACATCAAGAGGACACGCAGCGACAACTACCGCTCACAACACCGTGGCGGCCGTGGCGTCAAGGGCGCTCAGTTGCGTTCTGACGACGTTGTGGAGCACTTTTTCGTCACGACAACACACCACTGGTTGCTGTTCTTCACCAACCGCGGACGCGTCTACCGTGCCAAGACCTATGAGGTGCCAGAGGCTGGGCGCGATGCCAAGGGTCAGCATGTCGCTAACTTGCTCGCACTGCAGCCCGATGAAGAGATCGCGCAGATCCTCGATATTCGAGACTACGAGGTTGCACCGTACCTGGTTCTTGCGACCAGGGGCGGTCTCGTGAAGAAGACACGCCTGACCGAATACGACACGAACCGGCAGGGCGGAGTCATAGCGATCCGCCTGCGCGAGGGTGACGAAGTTACGAGTGCCCTTCTTGTCGACGAGGGAGATGACGTATTCCTGATCAGCCGCCACGGCATGTCTCTGCGCTTTACGGCGACGGACGAGTCGCTTCGGCCGATGGGACGCGCAACCGAAGGCGTCAAGGGAATGTCGTTCCGCAATGATGACTCGCTGCTGTCGGCGTCGGTTGTCTCCGAAAATGGATTCGTCTTTGTCGTCACCGAAGGTGGGTACGCAAAACGCACGTCTGTTGACCAATATCGCACGCAGAGCCGCGGTGGCTTGGGGATTAAAGTCGCACGTTTGAATGATGATCGCGGCAACCTTGCCGGCGGTTTGATCGCTGCTGCAGAGGACGAGGTCTTGGTGGTTCTTGGCAGCGGCAAGGTGGTACGCTCTGCCGTGGCTGAGGTGCCAGCGAAGGGACGCGACACGATGGGTGTTGTTTTTGCCCGAGTCGGTGCAAATGACAAGATCATTGCCATCGCACGGAACTCTGAGCGTGGTCTCGCTGATGAATCTCAGCCTTCAGCCGAGGAAGGCGCAACGGACGCCACCGATCCCATCCCCGAGGAAAGCACTGACGAATGAGCACGGTAGCCGACAAGCTTGCAAAGAAGTCGGGCAGTAAAACTGCCGCAAAGCAGGTACGCCTGCGCCTTGTGTACATCGACTTCTGGTCGGCGGTGAAGCTGTCATTTCTCGCAGCTGTAGCTCTCGCTATCGTGACAGTCGTTACCTTCTTCTTGATCTACATGATCGTGCAGACAACGGGACTCATCGACAAAGGTGATGAGATTTTCCAGAGCGTCGCCGAGGGTGGGGCGTCACTGCGTGACTTCATTGGACTCCCGCAAGTCATGGCGTTTGCTGCCGTGGTCGCCATACTCAACCTTGTGGTTGTGACGGTGCTCGGGGCCGTCGTCGCGGGTATCTACAACCTTGCTGTCAAGGTGACGGGCGGTCTTTTGGTGGGTTTCACCTCCAACTAGATCGACTCCTCGACACGATTAGTAAAAACCCTCTTCCTTCAGGTAAAGTCTTGGAGGTTGACGGTGAGAATCGTCAAGAAAAACGGGGCTATAGCTCAGGCGGTTAGAGCGCTTCACTGATAATGAAGAGGTCCCTGGTTCAAGTCCAGGTAGCCCCACCCCGTTTCCCGGGGGCCTTAGCTCAGTTGGTAGAGCGCCTGCTTTGCAAGCAGGATGTCAGGAGTTCGAATCTCCTAGGCTCCACAATACTTTTTCCCAGGCGAGAGAGATCTCGGTGCGCGTCGCATCTATGCCACTCGCATTTAGGCTGAGTGGCATGGATATCCGGGTTGCGGCATACGCGGTCGTTGTTGATGACGAGGATCGCGTGCTTCTTGCGCACTGGCGCGAGGCGCATCACTCGTCGTGGACAATGCCCGGTGGCGGCCTAGAGCCCGGCGAGGACCCTGTCGTTGCCGCACGTCGCGAAGTGTGGGAAGAGACCGGCTACGACGTTGAAATCGGTGATCTGCTAGGAATTGACTCTCGAGTCATCCCGGCGCGTAAACGCATCACATCCGGTGCGAACGCACCGCTCCATACGCTACGTATCGTCTACCGTGCACGCATCACGGGAGGCGAGCTCCGCAATGAAATCGGGGGATCCACCGATCGTGCCGGCTGGTTTGAGCGCTCGCACATCGCGACGATGAACAGAGTGTCACTCGTTGATATCGCGCTATCCCTGGCGAGTAAAGGTCTGTGATCAGCATGCCGCGGGCGCTTCAGTGCTGATATCCGCGACGGTAGCGCTGAGTGCCGGTAAGAGGGCATTCGCGTCGACGAACATGCTGTAGCCATGAGCACCGGCTCCTAGCGCGACACGGCGGTTTCTTATCCGCTCGTCGGCGAAGACGGGCCAAGGATGTGTACTTCCGAGCGGCACAATTGTGCCGCGCTCATAACCTGTCGCAGCAAGCGCGACAGTGGCCGGGGGAAGCTGCAGCTTGTTTACACCCACGGCCGCTCGGAGCTTCGGCCACGAGATCACTCGATCTCCGGGAATAAGAGCAAAAACAAAGGTGTCATCGCTGCGCTTGACGACAAGCGTTTTGATGATGTCACCCGGCTCGATGTGCAACGCAGCCGCGGCAGCCGTGAGGCTATCGGCGGGCGGACGAGCGATGAAAGTGACGTCGAGGCCTAAAACGGCCGCCGCCTCGCCAACGCGTTGCGTCGGCGAGGCGGAAGGCTCGGTCATATTACTGCTCACGCATCAGGGGCGCGAAGCGGGTCGTCAGCAACCCACAACTCGTCATCTGCGCGAAGCGTCTGCCACGCGGCATACAAAATTCCTGCTGCTGCGAAGACACCCAGAATGATGGCGATGACGCCACCGGCGCCAATGCCCTTCTGCTGAGGTTCGAGAGCTGACAGCTTTGCTGACAGCTTCTTAGACGCCTTCTTGCCGTACTTGTCAGCAAGCTTCTGGTACTTCTTCGCATCGGGAAGAGCGAGACCCTTGCCAGCGGCGATGCGCTGACGAGTGTCGTTCGCGGCATCCCACACTGACAGTGCCGATCCCACCACCGAACCGGTGACGGGAACAACCTTGTCGCTCAGGACGTGCTTGGAGTACTTGACGCCGCGGTCAACATACGGCGCGGCGTAGCGATCGTATGAAGCCTGGACGGCAGGTGCCACCTGTTCGCGACCGAAGTATCCGAGTTGACGGCTGGCTTCGCGCGCGACGTCAGCAGCCTCCCCCACGATCACTTGTTGCGATCCCCACACCCTGTTGGCATGGTCTTGAAGCTTGCGGAGCTCTTTCTTGCGCTTGCGGCTGAGGCTCACGACGTGTCCTCCCTCTCGCTGGGGGTAGTTGGTGTCCCCATCTTGCCAGACCTCACAGGTAGAAACGGCAGGGCTTGCTGCCAACTCTGAGAGAATGTATGTATGCCTGCACATACCGCTGTCGCGACCTTGCACACCAACCACGGCGACATCGTCGTCAACCTCTTCGGAGATCACGCACCCCGCACGGTGCAGAACTTCATCGGTCTCTCCGATGGAACGACCTCCTGGACGAATCCCGCCACCGGTCAGCCCGGTGAAGGAGCGCTCTACAGCGACGTCGTTTTCCACCGCATCATTCCGAACTTCATGATCCAGGGTGGAGATCCCCTCGGTCAGGGTACGGGTGGCCCCGGCTACAACTTCAACGACGAGATTCACCCCGAACTCACGTTCGAGGCGCCGTACAAGCTGGCCATGGCTAACGCTGGTCTGCGTCGGAACGCGATCACCGGGGCTGCTGAAGGAACGAACGGCTCGCAGTTCTTCATCACCACCGACCCGACACCGTGGCTCCAGGGCAAGCACAGCATCTTCGGTGAAGTAGCGGACGATGCATCGCGTGCTGTTGTGGATGCGATTGCTGCGGTTCCGACGGCTGCTGGCGACCGCCCGGTTTCCCCGGTCGTGCTCTCCTCGGTCGACATCGAAACCGTCTGATTCCCGGCCGTGACCTCGACCGAGTTCACTCGAAACACCGAGAACTTTTGCTATCGGCATCCCGATCGCCAGAGTTTTGTGCTGTGTCAACGGTGCCTGCGAACGATCTGCCCTGAGTGTCAGACGCAAGCAGCGGTCGGGGTCATCTGCCCGGAGTGCTTACAAGAGCAACAGCGCGCCCAGACGCCGGCGCAGCGCACCGCGCAGCGCCGCTGGAATCGCCGTCCGTCTCGCGGTGGTGTCGTCGCCGTCGGCGGGCGCCCGGTCGTCACCTATTCGATCATCGGAGTGACGGCGGCTGTCTTTCTTCTGCAGCTCCTCACCGGAAACGCGATCGACCAGTGGCTCGCGTTCTATGCGCCCTGGCTCTACCCCAGCGTTAGCGGTGTTTTCGAGCCGTGGCGAGTGCTCACCGGGGCCCTCGTCCATTCCGGCTTCTGGCACATCGGGCTGAATATGCTCGCGCTCTGGATGATAGGAAGATCCCTTGAGCCGCTCCTTGGGCGTTGGCGTTTCCTGACGCTCTATGTCGTGGGAGCGCTGGGTGGCTCTGTTGCCGTGGCGCTCTTGGCGTTCACGACACCCGTGGTCGGGGCATCCGGAGCGATCTTTGCTCTGTTCGGGGCGCTCGTCGTGATCGGCCGACACATCGGAGCCGAAGTCACCGGCATCATGATCGTGCTGGGAATCAACCTCGTGATCGGCTTTTTGCCTGGGTTCGGTATCTCCTGGCAGGCGCACGTCGGTGGTCTTGTCGCCGGGGCTCTGCTCGGTCTCATCTACGCGCGGACGCGTCGAGCTTCGCAACGTGGATGGCAGATAGCTCTGACCATTCTGCTCGTTGCAGTGCTGATCGGTCTACTCGCGCTCGCGCCCGTGATCTGGGTATAACAAGAGTTATCCACAGGTTCATCCACATATGGGGATGAATCACACCGGTGTAATTCGGTGTTCTCACGCTGTTGCGCGAGAAGTCACCTCAACGCCATCTTGTGGTCATCAAGAACCCGATAAAGGCGATGCCGAAGCCAATTACGAGATTCCATGCACCGATTCCAGGAATGGGGAAGAGGGTGCCACTCAGGTAGAAGACGAGCACCCACACGAGTCCTACCAGCATCAAGCCGAGCATGATGGGCTTGAACCACACAGGGTTGGGTGCGGCTTCGCCGGATGGGCGTTCTTCGAACTGATCGTCGTCCTTCACGGGTCGTGCCATGCAGTCATTGTATCGGGCAGAGTCCGTTCAGTTTGCTCAGGTTAGAATCCAGCTGTGACGGATGTCGAGAACGCACCTCTTCGACGCGATCGCACGCGTCCTTCCACGCGTCGTCCGCGTCGTCGAACGAGTGTGCTCGGTGTGATCGGTGAGCTCTTCATCACTGTCGGGCTCATCGCTCTGCTTTACGTTGCGTGGCAGATGTGGATCGGCGATCTCATCTACGGTGCGGAGGCATCGACAGAAGCACAAAATCTCTCCGAGCAATGGCAACAGGACTACGAGGAGTCTTCACCGGTCAGCCCGTCACCTTCGGAAACTGCTGAAGCGCCAGTGACGACTGTTGATCCTGTAGTGCTCCCAATTGCGGCGGATGCTGAGACTTTCGGGACGATATACGTCCCGAGATTCGGCTCGGACTACGCGTACGAAGTTGCTGGTGGGGTTACGCGCGCACGTACCCTCGACACTGTCCGCGTTGGTCACTATTCAGATACTCCGATGCCGGGGGCGGTGGGAAACGTTTCGCTCGCGGGTCACCGCACGACGTACGGCGCCCCCTTCAATCAGATCGCTGACTTGCATGTGGGCGATGCGATTGTGATCGAGGTCCCCGAGGGCTGGTACACGTACCGGTTCCGTACGCTCGAATACGTCACTCCGGACTCAAGCGATGTGTTGCTACCAGTGCCCCAACAGGAGGGCGTCGAGGCGAATGGTCGTTACCTGACCATGACAAGCTGTAGCCCGATGTACAACCTGACGGAGCGCATTATTGCGTACAGCGTTTTCGAATCGTTTACTCCACGAAGCGCGGGCGCGCCGGCGTCACTTACCGAAGGAATCAGCTGATGTACGGGGCGCTTTGGCGAATTCTTCCGGGGCCCTGGTGGCTTCGCGTCATCCTTCTTTTGATGCTCCTCGCCGCCGTGGTGTACGGACTCTTCTTCTACGTATTTCCTTGGGTGAGCACCTTCGTGAACCCGCAGGAGGTCACGGTCGAGTGAGCGCGGAGTCGTGACGGCGCGAGTGCTGGTTGTCGACAATCACGACAGCTTCGTCCACACTCTCTGCGGTTATCTCGAAGAACTCGGCGCCATCGTCGATCTCGTTGAAGCTGACACTCTGTCGCCGGCTGACATCCGCACGATGTGCGAGCAGTACACCGCAGTCGTCATTTCTCCAGGACCGGGTGCGCCCGAAGCTGCCGTGTCGTCACTCGAGGTCGCCGCGGTTGCGGCGCAGGCTGGAACACCGGTTTTGGGCGTGTGCCTCGGACATCAAGTGATCGCGGTTGCGTTCGGAGCCGATGTCTCACACGCTGATGAGCTCGTGCACGGGATGACGTCGCCGATCCATCACACCGGTGAGGGAATCTTCGCTGGCATCCCGTCTCCTTTTGAGGCCACCAGGTACCACTCGCTCACGGTTGATCCAGAAACTCTCGGCGAAGAACTTCGCACGACAGCTCGTACCGAATCCGGCGTGATCATGGGAATCACACACCGCAGACTCCCTATACAGGGCGTGCAGTTTCACCCCGAAAGCGTTCTTACCGAGTACGGCTATCTTCTTCTCGGTAACTGGCTCGAGTCTGTGGGCGTCGCCGGGGCGGCCGGTCGAGGCGCAGTACTCAGACCGCTGAGGTGACTGTTTAGCCGGAGCAGGACGTGAGTGTCACGGTGGAGTGAATGCCGACCTCACCGGGCGCGAGTGACTGCACAGACACCGTTCGGGGGTTCGTAGCTGCACACTCGGGATCGTCAGCAGTTTCGACGAGCAGTCCGAGATCTTCCAACCCTCGCGTTGCCGCGTCGATCGTGTATCCCGTGACGTCAACCAAGACCACTCGGCCGGTCGCCACAACCATGTTCACGATAGTGCCGGGAGGAACCTCACTCGCGGCGCGGACCGACGCGGACATGACAATTCCCGCCGAAAGCTCCGCGTCATTTTGAGGTGTGATGGTGCCGACTTTCAGACCCGCTGCCTCGAGCGCCGCACGAGCATCAGTTTCAGTAAGACCTTCGAGAGTTGGCACCGTTGCAAGCTCTTGGCCGATCGAGACATAGACAGTGACTGTTTCTCCTGGTGTCACTGTCACTCCAGCCGCGGGATCTGTCCGGATGACGTTTCCTTCGGCGACGCTATTGCTCGACTCTTTACGAGTCAGTGTCTCGAGATCTTCATCTTCGAGCGTTGTCACCGCTCGGTCTGCCGCCATCTGCGACACATCAGGAATGACGCGTGACGATTCCGGTACCGATTCACCGCGGGGCAGTGAAACCACCCAGATCAACACCGAGATCAACAACACAGCGAGCACTGCAACGCCGGCCCAAATCCAAGCGACAGGTGGCCCCGCTTGCGTGCGTGGCATCGTGGTGTCAGTGGAGAGCTGGCGGAGAGAACGAGCAGTTTCCGCAGCGTGACGGGGGTTGGGGCCATAAAGTTCGCTGGTGAGCGTGCCTAACTGGCGCTTGGATGGACTCTTGCCCTCTACTGCGGCGACGAGAGCCGCACGGAAACTCGCGGCATCCTGAAAGCGCTGGTAAGGATCTTTTGCGAGTGCTCGCAGCACGAGAGCATCGAGTCCACGGGGGATGTCCTCGACGATCTCAGAGGGTGCGACAGGGGCCTCGCTCACGTGCTGATAAGCGACAGCAACGGGAGATTCGCCACGGAAAGGCTGTCGGCCTGTCAACAGCTCGTACAGCACAACACCGGTCGAGTAGAGGTCGGCTCGGGTGTCCACCGACTCGCCCTTGGCTTGTTCTGGTGAAAAATAAGCGGCAGTACCAAGAATCGTCGTCGTTTCCGCGACGGTCGACGACGAGTCGGATACCGCGCGAGCGATACCGAAATCCATCACTTTCACGTTGCCCGAGGCCGTGATCATGACGTTTCCGGGCTTGATGTCGCGGTGAACGACACCCGCCCGGTGCGAGTACTCGAGTGCCTCAAGGATTCCATCTGCGTAACTCAAAGAGTCGCTGAGGGGGACAGGACCACTCGCGATGATGTTCTTCAATAGCTCACCGTGGACGAGTTCCATCACAATGTATGGGACTGGCACTGTCTTGCCCTCGGCGTCGACTTCGGAGTCTTCACCCGCGTCGAACACTCGAACGATCGAGGGATGCGCCATGCGGGACGCCGCTTGCGCTTCAAGCCGAAAACGCGTGCGAAACGCGGAATCAGCGGCGAGCTCAGGCTTCAAAAGCTTGATCGCTACTTCACGGCCAAGTGTTGCGTCATACCCCCGGTAGACACTCGCCATGCCGCCAATTCCGATGAGTTCATCTACCCGGTAGCGCTCGGAAAGCAGTCGCGGATCAGCTGTCACGGTCACTCCCTGGGTGGATCGTATTCAGCCTAACGGACGACTGCTGAGGGTATGCCCAACCGATATATCGGTTGCGTATCAGGGCGTTGATGCCGACGGTGATGATGACGGATCTGGTGCGGGCTCGGGTGCTTGCACCTGAAGCGTCGCTTCACCTGAAGTCGGCGACGTGCGTGCTTCAGTGCTCGAACCGCCGGAGCAGGTCACCGTGTAGTTGACGATCACCGTTTGGCCTTCGGTGCCCGTGATCTGCAGATCTGCACTGCGCTCACCGGAACCGAAGCTCGCCGTGGACTGCCCCGTGGTCGGAAACACGCCGTTTGTGGCGGTGAACTCGTATGAGCTCACCGCTCCCGTACCCGATGGGCAGGTGTAGCCGGCCCACGTTACCTGCACCGATGTTCCGGTCACGGCGGTGTCAGGCATCGAGGGTGCGCTCGGTGCTTCGAGCTCAACCTCACCGGCGTAAACAGTGAGCTTGATGATCGTGCCTTCGGGAACATTTCCCGTGGGGTTGACCTCGTAGACGACGCCGACGCTTTCCGCGTTGGGCGCGCTGTTGCCGGTAGTGCAATCAGCCGCAAGTCCGGCCTCGTCGAGCCGAGCCGAGGCGTCGTCGCACGTCAGGCCCTCGAGGCCCAATGCGTTCACGCTCACTGTTGACTCCGATGGTGTCGAACTCGGGGTCGTCTTCGAAGGAGCAGGCTTCGACGTCGAGGCTGAGGCTGTGGGGTCGGCATCGCCACCCTGACCGCCGAAGATAGCGAAAACGGTGCCACCCAAGACAATAAGCAGGAGAGCCACCAGCGCGACTAGCGGCCACGTCCAGGGGCTGCGCTTCTTCTTTTTTACGGGCTCTCCCGTTGCAGCATCCGCGTCAGCGCTCGGCATCAGCTGAGTGGCGGCCCCCGTTGCTCCCGCGGCGGTGAGCAGCTGAGTTGCCGCGTCTGTTTCGAGAACACCATCGGCGACGGCTGGGACTGCACTTGCGGCTGCTGCTACGTCGCCTCGACGGAGAGCTGCCGCGGCACGAGAGACGGCGGCAGCAGTCGATGGACGCTCCTCGGGCTTCTTCGTGATCATCGCCATGACGAGGTTCCGCACCGGCGCGGCGATCGTCGGCGGCAGCGGCGGTGCCTGCTCGTTAATTTGAGCCATCGCGATGGCTACTTGCGATTCTCCTGTGAAGGGACGTTTGCCTGCGAGGCACTCGTACGCAACGATTCCGAGAGAGTAGATATCGGTCGAAGGGGATGCTGGGTGGCCAGATGCCTGCTCAGGCGAGAGGTACTGCACGGTACCCATGACTTGACCGGTCGCGGTGAGCGGAACCTGATCGGCGATGCGGGCGATGCCGAAGTCGGTGATCTTGACCCGGCCGTCCGGCGTGATCAGCAAGTTTCCGGGTTTGATGTCTCGGTGCACGAGTCCCGCGGCGTGCGCGGCTTGGAGTGCGGCCGCTGTTTGAGCGACGATGTCGAGTGTCTTGTCGCTCGACAAAGAACCGTCGCGCTCCAGCACAGTCGAGAGAGCTTCGCCGGGGACAAGTTCCATGACGAGGAAAGCGCTACCGTTTTCTTCGCCGTAATCGAAGACGCTCGCTATGCCCTCGTGATTGACGAGTGCGGCGTGGCGAGCCTCCGCGCGGAAACGCTCGAGGAAGCCGGGATCGCCCATGTATTCGTCTTTGAGGATCTTGATGGCGACGGTACGGCCAATGACGTGGTCGTTGGCCTCCCACACTTCACCCATGCCGCCGATTGCGATCCGCGAGTCAAGCTCATAGCGGCCGCCGAAGGTCACACCCTGTGTCGGTCTCATTTACCTAGCACCGCCTCCATGACCTTTTTCGCGATGGGCGCCGCGATCGTATTTCCCGTGCCCGTTTGTCCTTGCCCGCCACCGTCTTCAATGACGACCGCAACAGCAACCTCGGGATCGTCTGCGGGCGCAAAGCCGGTAAACCACAAGGTGTATGGGTCATCTGACCCATTCTCTGCAGTACCGGTCTTACCGGCCACCTTGACGCCATCTATTCTTGCATTCGATGCGGCACCGTTATCGACATTCGCGATCATCATTTGCACCATCTCCGTGGCGAGGTCCTCATCGAGT
Organism: Microbacterium endophyticum; assembly: GCF_011047135.1. NCBI lineage: Bacteria > Bacillati > Actinomycetota > Actinomycetes > Micrococcales > Microbacteriaceae > Microbacterium > Microbacterium endophyticum. The sequence continues at coordinate 1,476,388 of NZ_CP049255.1, forward strand.
GCCCTGCCATATTCGCTATCTTCGTAGGTTTTCTGAACCGAAAGGTCGGGAGCGATGACCTCGTCGACCATCCGTGGATTCATCACGACGCCGTCATTCGCGATGCCGGCGGAAACCATCGCCATCTGCAAGGGTGTTGCCCGCACATCGCCCTGCCCGAAGCCGGTGAGTGCCGTCTTGTCCGCGCTGAGACCGGTCGGGTAAGTCGATGCAGTCGACTCGAGCGGGAGTGAGAATGACGAATTAAATCCATACTTCTCGGCCTCTTCGAGGATCGTGTCATCGCCTAATTCCACCGCGAGTTGAGCCATCGGGATGTTGCAGCTCAGCCGCAAAGCGTCAGCAATGGTCACTGTCTCGCCACCACCACACGTCCCGCCGCCAGCATTTCGAATCGATGTACTGGTTCCAGGCAGGGTGTACGTTGCGAGGTTGGGGAGGGTTGACTCGGGAGTGAAGTCGCCGGAAGCAAGAGCAGCAGAAACGACAACGAGCTTGAAGGTCGAGCCAGGGGGGTTCAGATTTCCGGCGATAGCGCGGTTGTAAAGCGGATGATTCACTGCCGCATCGAGGTCGGCATACGTCGCTTGCACAGCCTCGGTATCGTGCGAGGCGAGGAGATTGGTGTCGTAACTCGGAGACGAAGCCATAGCGAGAATGCGACCGGTTGATGGCTCTATTGCAATCACCGCACCCTGTTGATCACCCAGTGCCTCGTAGGCTGCACGCTGCACATCGGCGTCCAACGACAGCACGACATTTGACCCCTGCGGTGACTGCCCGGTGAAAATCTGCTCGATACGATCGAGAAACTGTGAGCCGCCGGTACCGGAGAGTTCCTGGTTCATCGACTGCTCGATACCTGTTGCTGAGCCCAAGGCGGGGTTGATGTACCCGGTCACGGGCGCCCACATCTCAGCATCCGTATAAACCCGCTGCCAGCTGAACACGTCGTCGGATTGCTCAGACGACGCGATGGCACTCCCACTCGCGATAATCGATCCGCGCTGAACCTCGTACGAATCGTAGAGGGCGCGAGTGTTTCGGTCGTTGTCGGCGAGTGAGTCTGATTCGACCACCTGGATCCAGCTCGTTGAGCCGAACAGCACGAGGAACATGGCCAGCATCAGGATGCTGAGCCGTTTCAGTTCTTTCGTCATCCGATCACCGCTCTCGGCCGGGTACGGACGGAGTCTGAGATGCGGAGAAGTATTGCAACGATCAACCAGTTTGCGATGAGAGACGAGCCGCCAGCTGCCAAGAACGGCGTGGTGAGACCCGTGAGTGGGATGACACGGGTGACTCCACCGACCATGATGAACACCTGCAGAGCGACCGTGAAAGACAATCCTGTGGCCAGAAGCTTGCCGAAGTCGTCTTGACCGGCAATTCCGATTCGAAGTCCGCGGCTGGCAAGAACCATGTACAGACACAGGATTGCGAACACTCCAACGAGCCCGAGTTCTTCACCGAGGCTCGGCAAGATGTAGTCGCTCTGCGAAAGCGGTGTCAGGTAGGGCCGGCCCTGGCCGAGTCCCGTGCCGATGAGTCCGCCGTGTGCGAGCCCGAAAATGCCCTGCACAAGTTGGTAACTGCCACCCGATGCATCGATGACGTCAGGGTTGAAGGCATCCAGCCAGTTCTTGAAGCGCCAGCCGACGTAGGTGAGGACTTGCGACGCCAACAGCGCGCCGATGACGGCAAGGCTGAGGCCGATCAGAACCCAGCTCGTTTTGCCCGTCGCGACGTACAGCATCGCGACGAACATGCCGAAGATGAGGAGACCGGTGCCCAGGTCGCGTTGCAGCACGATCGTGCCGAGCGAGACCAACCAGATCACCAGCAGGGGGCCGAGCTCGCGCGCTCGAGGCCACGTCATCCCCAAAAAGCGCGTGCCGACCGAGGTCAGGCTTTCGCGCGTGCGCACGAGGTATCCGGCGAAGAAGATTGCGAGCGCAATCTTGGCGAGTTCGCCAGGCTGGAACGAGAAGAACCCGAGTGAGACCCAAACATCCGCGTTCGCATCGGTACCGAGGCCGGGAATGAAAGGCAAAATCAGAAGCGCGACACCCGCGAAACCCGCAACGTAGGTGTAGCGGAAGAGGACACGGTAGTTGCGAAGGAAGAGAACGACGGCGATCGCGAGCACCAGTGCAATCGTTGTCCAGGCGAGTTGCTTTATCGCGAAAGAATCCCAGCCGTCGGCACCGTTCGCGATGTCGATGCGATAGATCATTGCAATGCCGAGGCCCGTGAGGAGCGTCGCGATCGGGAGCAGGAACGGATCGGCATCACGCGCGAAGATGCGCAGCAGGATGTGGATGACGAGTGTGAGTACTGAGACGCCGCCGCCATAGATCAGGAAGCTTGCGTCTATCGCACCGAGGGCTCCCAATTGAACAAGCGCCACCGCGCCGGCATTGATGACGAACGCGAAGAGCAACAGCCACATCTCGCGATTGCGAAGCGTCTGAGGCACTCTGATTTTGCGAAGTGCTCGCAGGACCGCGGTGTCGGCGGCGGGTGCGTCTGAAACGGGCGCGGTCATCCGGCAGCCTCCTCTTGCGGTTCTAGGCGGTCGACGATCAGCTTGGCGTCGGAGAGCGAACGCGCCGAGATCGTGTTCTCAACCTTGTTTCGGTCGAAGTCGCTGAGGTCGGCCAGTGCGATATCGGTCTCTTCGTACGGGCTCGAAAGCGCGATGGGGCCGATGCTTTGCTGCACGCCGCGATAGATGACGACCGAGTCGTCATCTGCGCCGACGTAATAACGGGTCTGTGACCAGCTGTACCCCGCGAAAAGAGCTGCGGCGATGGCCGCAAGCACGAGCACGAGGCCAGCGATCCAGACACCGCGACGCCGCCGCGCGCGACGGCGGTCTTCATCGATCAGCTCTTCGAGATACTCCGGAGCCGGCTCGAAATGCGACGGCTCGTTGGCTGCTTGCCGCGCCGGGTGGAGCCAAGAAGATCGGCCGGGACGTGCCGCTGGTACCTCAATACCGACGGGATTCGATGCCGAACCCACCACGGTAGGCGTTCCAGACACGACAGGATGTTGTCCGCCAACGTCGACCAGCACGATGGTGACGTTGTCTGGTGCGCCCGCATCGAGAGCAAGCTTCAGTAGTGCATCAGCGGTGGCGCCCGGGGCGAGGGCGTTTTCGAGGACTTTCGAGGTGTGCGCGTCATCGACGACGCCGCACAGCCCGTCTGAGCACAGCAACCATCGGTCACCGGGCTGCGTAGGCATGATGAACGTGTCGACCTCGGGGTCGGGATCCATGTCTCCCAGTACTCGCATGAGTACAGAACGCCGCGGGTGGTAACGAGCTTCTTCAGGGGTGATTCGGCCGGAATCGACGAGCCGCTGCACGAAAGTGTGATCCGTCGTGATCTGCGTGAGCGTGTTGTCACGGTAGAGATAGATGCGGGAGTCGCCGATATGCGCGATGACGGCATAATTTTCGACCATGATGAGCGCGCTGACGGTCGTGCCCATCCCCGCAAGCTCGGGCTTGACCTGAACTGTGTCGATGATGTCGCCTGCGGTATCGACAATCGCGGTTTGCAGCGCGTGCTCGGCGTCGGACGTCGAGCCGTAGGGATGATCAAGATCTTCGAGGCGGTGCACGGCCAGGCTTGATGCGACATCGCCGCCCGCGTGACCGCCCATGCCGTCGGCGACGACAAACAGATTCGAGCCGGAATAGCCCGAATCTTGGTTGTTCGCGCGCACCTTCCCGGTGTGGGAAAGTGCTGCACTCGAGCCTTGGAAAACCATCGAGGAGGTCCGCTACTTCCGCAGTTCGAAGGTGGTCGCTCCGACTTTGAGTGGCGCACCGGCGGTGATCGGAACGGGTGAGGTCACTCGTTCTCCGTCATGCCATGAACCATTTGTTGAGTCCAGATCCTGAAACATCCACTGATCGCCCCACAACAGAAGGCGCGCGTGATGACTCGATGTGTAATCGTCGCGGATGACGAGTCCAGATTCGCTCGAGCGCCCGATCGTGAGCGGCTCGGTGCCCAGGGGGATTTCAAGACCGGTCTTAGGTCCGCTTGTTATCACGATGCGCGAAACGCTTTCGGCTGTGGCCTTCTCGCGTCGCCCGTTCTTTTCTCTGGAAGGGGCCGGAGGCGAGGCGACCGGTGCTGTCGCATCTTTGGCACCCGATATCGGTGCGGCTGGCGCGGCTGCGGGCTGGGGCATCCGTCGCACCTTTGCGCCGAACAGGTCGGCGCGAAGAGAGTAGACGACAGCGAAGACGAAGAACCACAGCAGCAGCAGAAAACCGATGCGAAGCAGGAGAAGAGTGAGCTCACTCATGCGAGCGGACCTCCTTCTTCTGGTGTGAAGACTCGCGTGGCATCGGAGACACCGTCCGCGGTGGGCCGGCGCGGTGTCGTTTGCGGCACGACGCGGAAGACAATATTGGTGCGCCCGATTGTGACGGTCGAATCAGGCGTAAGGCCCGCTTCTTTCACGGGGTTCCCATTGAGCTTCGTGCCATTTGTCGACTGCAGGTCACGCACCATGGCGCGCTCCCCATCCCACAGAATTTCTACGTGGCGGCGGCTTGTACCAGTGTCGGCAATCGTGATGTCTGCGTCACTCCCGCGGCCGATGACAGTGCGCGCTGCGGATAGCGGATGACGAGTGCCTGCGATATCGACGACCGCTTTCCAAGAGACTCGGCCTTCTGCGGATTGCGAATCAACTCGCAGCGTTCCAGTCGAAAGCGAATCATCGCGTGCCACTGTGATTGAAACGGGCCCGGCAAACGAGTATCCCTGCGATGTCGCGTGTTTTTGGACGAGGGCGTTGAGTTCGTCACCAAGAGCCGGGCCGAGCGCACTCATCTTGGCGTCATCGGCGGCAGAGAGCCGCACGTCGAAAGAGTTGGGAACGAGGATGCGTTCGCGGCTGACCACGGCCGCTTTCTTGTCCATCTCGCTCTTGAGGGCAGAGGCGATCTCCACGGGCTGGATGCCGCTGCGAAAGGTCTTCGCGAAGGCGCCGTTAACGGCGCGTTCGAGACCTTTCTCGAAACTGTCAAGTAGTCCCACGTGACTCCTCAGGCAGGCGATCGGTGGCTATATCGTAGTTGGCTCGGCTGAATGCGGGGTGCACCACCGCTTGGAAGCATGTCATGTGACGGCGAAAACGTGCTTCTCTTCGTAAAAGACGGGCGCACGTGGCGTGATATCCTCGTGAAGTTGTGTATGCGCGCTGAACGGCGTGCTGCTTCGCGCGAGTGGCGGAATAGGTAGACGCGCTGGCTTCAGGTGCCAGTGCCCGCAAGGGCGTGGGGGTTCAAGTCCCCCCTCGCGCACATCGACAGAGAACCCTGCCGGCCTACCGGCGGGGTTCTTTTATGCACTTCTACGTGGCCGGTGTATCGCTCGTTGATGCGAAAAGTGCGCGCTCGGCCGCCACCGCATCGCGCTGTGCAATTGCGTCGCGGAGCTCCCGGTAGTTGTTAGTGCGTGTTTCAACGTTGGAGTTGGGATGCTGCCACCCGCGAAGATTACGTTGGAAGGCGATACCGGCTTCTCGCATGATCTGAATGAAGACTTCATTTCCGGTTGCCCTGATAGCTTGCTGATACATCATGACCGTGGTGCCCAGCATCGCGTCGGAGTTGTCCGCTTCGGAGGCGTCGACGAGAGCTTCGGATGCGGACACGACTAGCTCGAGCTGGTCATCGGAGCATCGCGGCAATCCCAGCGTGAGAGCATCCCGCACGAGATGCACGATGAACTCCAGTGTGTCGCGCAGTGCCGAAGGGCTCGGAGTGGTGACACGCGTCCATCGGTTGGCTGCGATTTCGACGAGCCCAAATCTCTCTAAACGCTGTAGTGCTTCTCTCACCGGGGTGCGTGACACTCGTAGCTGATCAGCGAGGTCGACGTCGCGAAGTCGTTGACCTGGCATGAGCGTTCCGTCGAGAATCGCTTTTCCGAGCACAGCAAATACTTCGTCTCCGAGGACGACGCCTCGGGGATCGAGAGGTGAGAAGCCTGCTGAGTCAGACATTGGCCTGACGATTCTACGCCCGCGTTGTTTTGGCAGTACTGCCTATTTCTTATGGAAATCAGTAGAGTGTCGCTGTCGCGTTTTGCGTGACATATCCGGGGGGATCCGTCGATGCCCGGGCCTTTGAGCAGGGCTCGGCCCGGGCATCGAATGGGAAATTTTCATGCAACGTTTGTGTCACCTTCTCAAAGGGCGTAGACCATACCCCACTTTGACCGCTAACGTGGGGCTAGCCGGCGCAGAGCGCGCGGGTGATGTATAGAACGGCAATTCAATGAGCACGACAGGCACCGTAAAGTGGTTCAACGCGGACAAGGGGTTCGGTTTCATCGCGCCCGACGACGGGGGAGCGGACCTTTTCGCGCACTACTCGGCGATCCAGTCAGGCGGCTTCCGCTCGCTTGAAGAGAACCAGCGGGTCGAGTTCGAGGTTGCTGAAGGCCCCAAGGGTCTTCAGGCAGCTGAGATCCGCCCGATCTAATCGAGCGATGACGTCCTGGGTGGCGGGATGGATTTCCCGCCACCCAGGAATTTCGTTCGCTTAAGAACTTCCGCCGCGCAGCAGCTCTACGCCTGCGCCGGCGAATTGCCGCAGCGTTGCTGTGGGCAAGAAGGCGCGAGTCAATCCCATGCCGATGCGTGACATGTCGCTCTCGTCGCGGAATAGCAGATACATCGTTTCGTAGCGAGGGTGAAACTTCTCTTTGAACCTGTGCAGCGATTTGAACCCGTAGACCGGTTCGAGTGTTTCAGCCAACCGAGTGCTGAGATCCGAGATGACGCCTGCGTCCTCGGGATAATCATGCGCGAGCGGCGCTCCCGACAGCGAGAGCACCTCAGCCCCCTCCCGCGAGAAATACGCGGCAGAAGATCCGATGAGGAACTCCATCACTGGAGCAAAGCCTCCATCGCGGCGACGCATGAGATCCAAGGTCCATCCACGGATTTTGCCGTCATGGCCGTAGACCGGCAGCCACGATAAGAAGCCGTCGACGTCGCCCTCCGACGAGATCGCGAGCGCGAGGCGCACTTCAGGGTCTTCCGCCTCGACGAGTGTGCCCAGAGTGAAGCCCATTTCTGGCAGGCCCTTGTCTCCCACCCACATTTCCGAGATCGCGCGGAGTTGCTGCCGAACGCCCCATGGTTCGTCAGTAAGCCGTGTCATGCGGAACGTGACTTCTTCGCGCTGTGCCCGATTAAGAGAAGTGCGGACGGCGGCCCAGCGTTTTCCTGTGAACTCAAGACCCTTGAGATCCACGATGGTGTCATCAGCGACGATGAGACTTCGCCAGCTTTTCGGCACTGCGGCGCGTGTTTCCTCGCTTGAGCTGAAGAAGCAGGGCACTAATCCGGCGCGCTCTGATGCGGCGATGAATTCCAGCACTGACTGTGCGCGTCCGTCTTCCGGGCCGAGCGGATCGCCGAGAGCGACTGCGACACCAGCTCGACGCTGGTAGACCACGATGCCGGTCGACGTGCGGGCGTAAGAGTTGCCGTCCCACGTCGTCATCCATGACAGCGTTCCGCCGCCCGACTCATGAAGCGCTGCGACCACGTCGGACTTCGTGGGCGTAGGCGCTATCCCCACGGAAGCGCTTCGCCGCGCACGGAACGCACCTCGAACCCAGAAAAGATAGCCGAGCATCAGCATCCAGAGCACTCCTGTGGCAAGGCTCAGCGACGGCGGTGAGGACAAAAGGTCTGCGACTGCGCTCATGCCAAGTACTGCAACAAGCGTGATCACAACAACAAAGGTTGCGACGTTGATGCTGGCAAGCACGATGGACACGATCCAAGCCCAGCGCCTGCCTCGTCGCAGGCCATTCGCGACGAAGATCACGATGAGGACATCGGTCGCCACATCGATGATCGAATTGCGCTCTGGACTGGTAGCACCAAACGGGCCACTGGTGGGAACGAGGAGAACAATGATCTCCATAATCACCAGGGTCGTAAGACCAACGAACGCCAAGAGTCGCTGTTCTCGCACCGTGGTCTTCTGAACGCGAAGAGTCCGGTCAACAGAAAGAACAAGCACGACGGCGAGAAGATGCTCAATGTCGTCGAGGTTTCCCCAAAACAGCATTGTGGTGAAAACGAAGGCGAGTAGAACGATCCATGCCCGCACCCGCCACGGGGAGATGAAAAGGCCAATAGCGGCAGCAATGCACGCCATGGTGCCGCCTGATGGGCCAACGTCTCGAAGCGTCGCAACGTTCTGTGCCCAATCAGACGGCGTGAACGCGAGAATCCACACCAGCAGTGCGGAGCCGATAACGGCGAAGAGTTGCCCGACTGTGAAGTAGGCGAGGGCAATACGAGAGCCGCGGCGGTACTCGAGATAACCCATTCCGGCGAAGGCGAGTAGCCCAGGAATGTAGAGCAGCGGACGGGCGATCAGGAACGTGCCCAACAGTGGCGTCCACCACTTGCCAGCTTCGAGCGCGGGCAGGCCGTAGGCGACGACATCCCAGGCGGAGTTGTTAACAAACGGCTGCCATAGGGCCGACGTTGCCACCCCGACAACAATCATCAGGAGAACAAGGGTGATTGTTGCCGGAATCCTGCGAAGGACTGCGCGGAGGAGGCTGCGTGGGCCTACCATGACGGAGGTCTGCGACATGGTGCTCACACTAGCGGGCGAGTCAGCCGGCGGTGGTGTCTCCGACGATGAGGAGTTCGCGCAATTCATCGACATTGTCAACGGCGGCCTGCGCACCCTCGGACTCGTGCGGCCAGCTAAATCCCCACCGTACGAAGATGACAGGCACTCCTTGCTCTGCGCCACCTTCGACGTCGTGGTGCCTGTCGCCGATCAGTACCGGGCGACTCGTGTCGACGCCCGATGCGCTGAGGCGTCGAAGCGCCTCAGCGATGATGTCCGACTTTGCGCTCAGCGTGCGCTCGTCACTTGTGGCGCCGGTGATCGAGGTGAGGTACTGGGCAAGATCGAAGTGATCCATGAGTGCCGCGACCTGCACTTCGGGTTTTGATGATGCTGTCCCCTGGGGGATGCCGCTTGCGGCAAGGTCACGGATGAGCTCGGCGACACCCGGGTACACGCGTGCATCCTTCGTATAGCCGTCGGCTTTGCCGAGTGTGCGGTAGAAAGTGACTGCTTCGTCAGCCTCGTCGGCACTCATCCCGACGTTATCTTGGAACGAGTCGTGCATCGGTGGGCCGATCCAGTGCACGAGTTCTGCGCGGGTTGGCGCCGGTTTAGCGAAGTGCTCCATCGTGATGGTCAACCGACGAAGGATTCCGACCGATGCGTCGACGATGGTGCCGTCGACGTCCCAGAGGACACATGAAAAAGGCGAGCGATCGGGCATAGTCAATACGCTACCGGCACCTCAGAAGAGTCGAGGCACTCCTGATTCGATGCCTTTCATGTCTTCGTAGTCGAGGGTTACGCAGCGGATGCCGCGGTCGGCCGCCAGCGTTCGCGCCTGCGGTTTGATCTCCTGAGCCGCGAAAACTCCCGTCACTGGGGCGAGGTGCGAGTCCCGTCCTAGCAGTTCGAGGTAACGAGTGAGTTGTTCCACACCGTCGATATCGCCGCGTCGTTTCACCTCGACGGCAATCGTGCCGCCGGCCGGATCTCGCAGAAGAAGATCCACTGGGCCGATCGCGGTCGGGAACTCTCGTCGCACGAGCGTGAGGTTCTCGCCAATCACATCAACCTGCTCAGCCAGTAGCCGCTGGAGGTCTGCTTCGACGCCGTCTTTGATCAGTCCCGGGTCGACACCTAGCTCATGGGTCGAGTCGTGGATGACCTCGAAGATACGCACCACCAACGAGTCGCCGGTCTTGCCATGCGTTACGCGCCACTGCTGAATGACACCGGCGTCGACGGCATCCTGCTCGGGCTCTTCGACCGCCAATGTGCACGGGGGGCTCATCCAATTTAAAGGCTTGTACGAGCCGCCGTCGGAGTGAACGAGTAGCGAGCCGTCGCTTTTATGGAGGAGTAGTCGTGTGGCCAACGGAAGATGCGCGTTCAGCCGGCCAGCGTAGTCAACTGAGCAACGGGCAATGACGAGACGCACTAGACGAGCTTAACGGTCTTACTCGTTGGGCACTGTCTAGTTCTTGGGCGCTGTCTAGTTCTTGGGCGCTGCGGAGTGGGCAGCGCCGACCTTTGACCCGGCGACGGGTTTCGCTGCGCCAGAGAAGAGCCCGGACAGGACGATCAGAACAACGATGATCCACAGCGTTGGGAGCAGGCCGATCTCGTGCGCGACCCACCCGAGTGCTGGGGGGCCGGCGAGGAAGGCGATGTACCCGATGGTCGCTACGGCACTCACAGAAGCCGCAGCCTTCGTCGGATCATCGGCGGCAGCCGACATCCCGAGTGGAAAACCGAGCGACGCTCCAGCGCCCCAGAGCGCGACACCGACGAGCGCGACAGGGATCGTCGGAGCGAGGATGAAAACGATGAGGCCGATTCCCGCGGTGAGGGAGAGGATTCTGAGCGTCCATACCCGGCCAAGAGTGTCGACGAGCGGCCCGCCGCACACGCGGACGACGGTCATGCTGATCGAAAAGACGGTGAGAGCTAGTGCGCCCATCGACTGAGATCCGTCGTGACCGTCAACGACGGCGAGTGAGAGCCAATCGTTTGCACCGCCTTCGGCAAAGGACATGCCGAGCACCACGATTCCGATCGACCAGATTCGTGGATCACGCCACGCAGAAAGAGCGCGAACAAATCTTTCGACCCAGCGCCGCTCTCCGTCTTCTGAAACGGGATCGCCCACGATGTCGCGCTGAGGCACGTTCGCGATAGCTACGAGCGCGACGAGCACGATCATCGCTGCAATGCCGAAGGCGTTCGGCGCTATGTCGACGCCCCATAGCGCCATCAGGGCGCCGGTACCGGCTCCGATCACAGTGCCAAAACTAAAGAACGCGTGGAAGAGGGGCATCAACGTCTTGGTCGTGGTCTGCTCGATGGCAGCACCTTCGACGTTCATCATTACGTCGACAGAGCCCATCCCAAGACCCAGGAGTGAAAGTCCCAGAGCAACGATGGCGAACATGGGAACGAGCTGGCCGCCGATGCCGACGAGCGTAAGTCCTGTCGCGAAAGTCAGCAGTGCGATCAGCATTCCCCGGCGCGCACCGAAACGGGCCATCAGGACAGATGCCAGCGAGAGTCCGATGATCGAGAACGCGCCGGAGAACACCAGCAGCAGGCCGATTTGAAAGTCGTTGATGCCGAGATTGATCTTGATAGCGGGGACACGTGCGGCCCACGTGGCGAATCCAAGACCCGCCGTGAAGAAAACGGCAAAAATCGCGGCGCGCCAACGAAGTAGTCGTGATCGGCTGAGCTGGGTATCCACCGCTGAAGCCTACCGAATCGATTCGATGCCTGCGATAGGTGACACTGCCAAGGGACGTTACGATCGCTCCATGAGCTCGCGGCGGTCGACTATCGCCGACGTTGCCCGCGAGGCGGGGGTGTCGGCCTCAACAGCATCCGTTGTCTTCAGCGGAAAGACCCCGGTCACGCCCGCGACGAGGCAGCGAGTTCTTGATGCAGCGGGCGCCCTTGGCTACACCGGACCCGATCCGCGCGCTGCATCCCTCAGGCGCGGGCGGTCCGGGATCGTCGGGGTTGTTTTCGAGGGCCATTTGGGAGGTGCGTTCCTCGACCCTGTAACGCGCGCCATGATGGATGGCCTCGCCGACGCGGTTGCCCCGCAAGGGGCAGGACTTCTGCTCCTGCGGGATGACGTTGAAAGCGGAGCGACGCTGACGACAGCGCCGATCGATGCTGCGGTATTGATCGGCTGCAGTGCCCGTATGCGTGCCTCATTGGAGATCGTGCTGTCTCGCGGAATACCAGTCGTCGTGATTGAAGGAGACGCTGGCGCCGGCGTTCCAGCCGTCATGCTCGATAACTCTTTTGCGCAGCGGGTCGTCGCGGAGCACCTCAAAAAGCTCGGACACAGTCGGGTCGCGCTCGTCACCCTTCCGACCGATGTGCTCGGCGAGCGAGGTTGGGTCGATCACCGGCGGGAAGCGACCATCACCGTCGACGTGATGCGCGATCGCCTCGAGGGCGCGCGCCAGGTATTTCCTGACGCTCCCGCACTCTCTGCCCGTAGGAGCTCGATAGACGAGGGTGTCATCGCAGGAAGAGTAATCTTCGCCTCGGCTGAACGCCCTACAGCGGTTGTGGCGCAAAGTGACTTGCTCGCAGCAGGCGTCATCCGCGCGGCTGAGGAAGCGGGGCTCCGTGTGCCGGCTGATGTGAGCGTCACCGGATTCGACGGAGTCGATGTCGATGGACTCGCGCCGTATCGGCTCACCACAATGTCGCAGCCGGCGTCCGAAAAAGGGCGCGCCGCTGGACGTGCTGTCACGGCCATGTTGGACGGCGAGAAAACCCGGACAATTGAGTTCACTTGTGTATTCCGTGAAGGGAACACAACGGGAGCCCCGGCAAGATCTTGAATTTGACCCGTAGAATAGGGTTCGCACCCCGATCGCCCGAGACGCTATAGCTGCGCCAATACTGACGACTCCGAGGAGGACTCTTGCTTCTCCTCCTTTGTGCGTTCGCGATAATTCCGCTGCTTGTTCCGGCTGTCGTGGCGAGAATCGGAGCTCGCGCTTTCTATGTGACTGCTCTTTTGCCGCTCATCGCGTTCGGTGCGGCAATCGCACAAGCCCCACAGGTCCTCAACGGCAGTATTCCATTCGAGTCATACTCGTGGATCCCGAGCCTCGGCATCGAACTGTCGATGCGGATGGACCTGCTCAGTTGGATCATGACGCTCATCGTGACAGGCGTCGGAGCACTCGTGATGCTCTATTGCCGTTGGTATTTTCGCGGTAAGACGCAGGGCGTCGGCCAATTTGCTGCAGTCCTGCTCGCGTTCGCTGGCGCGATGTATGGCCTGGTGTTGACGGATGACATCGTCATGCTCGTCATGTTCTGGGAAATCACCAGCGTGTTGTCATATCTGCTGATCGGCTTCTACAACATGCGTGGCGCTAGCCGCCGTGCCGCGCTGCAGGCACTTCTGGTCACGACGCTCGGTGGCCTCGTCATGCTGATCGGCGTCGTGCTCTTTGTCGTCGAAGCCGGAACATCGAGCCTTTCGCAGATACTCGCGGATGTCCCGACCGGCCCCGTGATCGATGCCGCGCTGGTATTGCTGCTCGTCGGTGCGCTTTCCAAGTCGGCGATCTTCCCATTCCACTTTTGGCTTCCGGGGGCCATGGCGGCACCGACACCCGTCAGCGCTTACCTCCACGCTGCGGCAATGGTGAAAGCCGGGATCTATCTCATCGCCAGGTTTGCCCCGATCTACGCTGATTCGGAACCCTGGCGGCCTATCGTCATCACGCTCGGCGTCTTCACGATGCTTCTCGGTGGCATCCAAGCGCTACGAGAGACCGACCTGAAGCGTCTACTCGCCTTCGGTACCGTCAGTCAGCTCGGTTTTCTCACCATCGTGCTCGGCTATGGAACGCGAGACACGGCGCTGGCGGGCGTGACGCTTCTCATTGCGCATGCCCTGTTCAAGTCGTCGCTCTTTCTTGTCGTCGGCATCATCGACCGGCAGCTCTCCACTCGAAATATCGATGACCTCAGTGGGCTCGGACGCCGCGCACCGCTTCTCGCCACCTGCGCGATTGTGGCGATCGCATCGATGGCCGGGGTCATTCCGACGATCGGCTTCGTCGGAAAAGAGGCGGCCCTATCGGCCCTGCTGAGCGAGGCTGAAGGTGGCTCGACCTGGGGCGTTATCGCGCTGTTCGGTGTCGTGGCAGGGTCGGTCCTCACCGCGGCTTACGGCATCCGATTTGTGTGGGGCGCGTTCTGGGCGAAGAAAGATGTCGCTGGTCACGCGAAGAGTGCTACTGAATGGCCAAAGCCGCCCATGGGCTTCATGGCAGCGCCCGCTATTCTTGGCGCGCTCACGATCGCCGGCGGTCTTGCCTCGTCGGTAGTCGGCACAGCCTTGGAGAAGTACGCCGATACCGCACCACTCGCATCCGAGGGAGTCGCCGCTCCTGACCATACGTACCACTTGGCTCTTTGGCATGGTCTCGAGCCGGCTCTCGGGATATCGCTCGGAACTCTATTACTCGGGACAGCTGTCTTTGTGTTCGCGCGAAAGCTCCGGTGGGAACACCGCCGGCGCATACTGCCCTTCACCGCGGGCGGGGTATACAACTCGACTCTTCGAGTGATCGCGCGTATTGCCGTAGTGACTACGAGCTCGACACAGCGGGGGTCTTTGCCGGTATACGTCGGCACGATCTTCCTCGTCTTCGTGGTTGCCGAAGGGACTGCGCTGCTCTCGAGCGCGGAATGGCAGGCGGATCTCGCACTGTGGCAGTCGCCAGCTCAAATCGTTGTGGCACCGATCATGATCATCGCCGGCATCATCGCGGTGCGGGCGCGGAAGCGTTACACGGGAGTCGTTCTTGTTTCGGTAACCGGCCTCGGAATGGTCGTGCTGTTCGCGACGAGTGGCGCGCCCGACCTCGCGCTCACTCAAGTGCTCATCGAGACTGTCACCCTTGTCGCGTTTGCGCTGGTCTTGCGTCGGATCCCCGCACGGTTGGGTGACCACAATGCCTCAGTCTGGCCGTTCGCGAGAGCGGTCTTGGCCGGTGCGGTGGGGGTCACGATGGCATTTATCGCCATTGTCGCGACCGCCGCAAGAGAAGCCACGCCGATTTCGGTGAGCTTTCCAGAGCTTGCATATGAGCTTGGACACGGACGAAACGTCGTCAATGTTGCGCTCGTCGATCTGCGTGGGTGGGACACCATGGGAGAACTTTCGGTTCTCATCCTCGCGGCGACGGGTGTGGCTTCGCTCGTGTTCGTGACGCATCGCTCCGATACTCTGACGCAGCTCACTCGTCCGCTGCAGCACGTGCGCGACGGCAGGCCGCTCGTTGAAACACCATCAGGCTCGAAGCCACAACAAACCGGCCCCATTCAGCAGCCCCGTACCTGGCTTCTGGGCGGGCAGCGGTTGCGCCCCGAGAATCGTTCGATTGTTCTTGAGGTAATTGTTCGGGTGCTCTTCCACACGATCATTCTCGTTTCGCTGTACTTGCTGTTCGCGGGACACAACCTTCCCGGTGGGGGCTTTGCGGGCGGACTCGTCGCGGGAATGGCTCTCGTTATGCGATACGTCGCGGGCGGTAGGTACGAACTCGGCGTGGCCGCACCGACCGATGCTGGGCGCCTTCTTGGAATTGGAATGACGCTTGCCCTCGCTTGCGCGATCGTGCCGATGTTCTTCGGAAGTGATCCGCTCACGAGCATGGTGTTCGAGGCAGAGGTTCCGTTGCTCGGACACATCGAGTTCGTGAGTTCGACGATCTTCGATATCGGCGTCTATCTCGTCGTCATCGGCCTCGTGCTCGATGTGCTGCGGAGCCTTGGCGCAGAAGTCGATCGCCAGACGCAGCAGAGTCGGATGCGGGGTGTGACCACCTCATGACAGTTTCTCTGACTCTTATCATCGTGATGGCAGTGCTGTTCGCGTGCGGCGTCTACGCGATGCTCGAACGCAGTCTTACCCGTGTTCTCATTGGCTTCTTGCTGCTCGGTAATGCGGCCAATCTCTTGTTGCTCATTGTGATCGGGGACCCCGGGGTGGCACCGTTTTACGGCTCCGGGGACTCGGAGAGCTTTAGCGACCCGCTCCCTCAAGCGCTCATGCTGACGGCAATCGTGATCACGTTCGCGGTCTCTGCGTTCCTCCTGGCCCTCATTTATCGTTCCTGGCAGCTCGGTCAGGCCGACACAGTCGAGGATGACGCGGAAGACCTCGCATTGCGTGAGCGCAGTGCCGAGACCGAAGAGACACTCGACGATGAATCTGAGGAGCAAGACACCGAAGCGGTCACTGACTTCGTCGGTGACGCAGCATCGCCCCTGACTGTGCTCAACAGCACCGATTTCTCGGGTCTGCGCGATGACGCCCCCACCGACAAGGGCTACGAACGACCGGAGGGAGATCGATGAGCGCTCTCGTCCCTCTCCTCGTGACTCTGCCGCTGCTGGGCGCAGCCATGGCATTGATTGCCGGGCGGCACCGCCGCGCGCAGGTGACGATCTCGGTCATAACGTTGACAGTCACGTTCGTGATCTCGGGCATTTTGCTTGTGGCAGTGGATGCCGGCACGCCCATCGCCGTATCAGTGGGCGGATGGCCAATCCCGTTTGGAATCGTGCTGTACGTCGACCGGCTTTCTGCTCTTCTCGTGCTCGTTTCGAGCGTTGTGCTCCTCGCCGTCCTCTTGTTCTCCGTTGGGCAGGGTGCAGCAGACGGCGATGACGAGACGCCCGTCTCGATCTTCCACCCCTCGTACCTGATTCTCGCCGCCGGTATTTTCAACGCGTTCATTGCCGGGGACCTCTTCAACCTTTACGTCGGGTTCGAGATCCTGCTCGTGGCATCCTTCGTGTTGATTACCCTCGGAAGCACCGAGTCACGCATCCGTACTGGCGCTGTCTACATCGTCGTCTCGCTCGTCTCGTCGATCCTGTTCCTCGCTGCCATCGCGATGATTTACGGCGCGCTGGGCACTGTCAACATGGCGCAGATTTCCGAGCGTATGACGGAGTTGCCGCAAGATCTGCAACTCGTTCTGCACCTCATGTTGCTCCTGGCTTTCGCGATCAAAGCCGCGGTCTTTCCGCTTTCGTTCTGGCTCCCGGACTCTTACCCGACGGCACCAGCTCCCGTAACGGCGGTATTCGCTGGCCTTTTGACGAAGGTCGGTGTCTACGCGCTCATCCGCACTGAGACACAGCTGTTCTCCGACAACAGCGTCAACGACCTTCTGATGATCGTTGCGCTCGCGACCATGATCGTGGGGGTCCTGGGTGCGCTGGCGCAGGCGGAGCTCAAGCGCATCCTTTCGTTCACGCTCGTGAGCCACATCGGCTATATGGTCTTCGGCCTCGCGATAGCGACCCCTGCAGCGATCGGCGCCACGATTTACTACATGGTGCACCACATCATCGTGCAGACCACGCTGTTTTTGGCGGTCGGCCTCGTCGAGCGACGTGCGGGCAGCACCTCGATATTGAAGGTCAAGGGTTTGATGCGTGCGGCACCGGTGATTGCTGTGCTGTATTTCATCCCCGCCGTGAACCTCGGCGGCTTGCCACCGTTCTCAGGGTTCATCGGCAAGTACGCGCTGTTCGACGCCGCAGCAGCGGTCGGTACCCCGCTCATGATGGTGCTGATCGTGGCGGGAATCGTCACTTCACTTCTCACGCTTTACGCGCTGATGCGCGCGTGGAACCTCTCGTTCTGGCGTGAAAAGAGCGATGCGCCCGAAGAGGCAGAGGTCGAGGCGCGGATCTCCTATCTCGGTGATGCGCCCGAGGCGACAGTTCAGACCGAGCGCCGTTCGATTCCGCGGATCATGACAGCCGCAACGACCGGGATGGTGGCGATCACCGTGGCGCTCACGATATTTGCCGGCCCGCTGTACGAAGTGTGCGAACGCATTGGTGCCGCGCTGCTCGAACCGGTGCACATCGTGCAGGTCGACCAGGAGACGCGATCATGACGACGACTCCGAAACGGTTGGCACGGGTATGGCGACAGATGCCGTTCTTCGTGTGGCTCGTCGCGCTGTGGATGCTGCTGTGGGGACAGTTCACGCTTGTCGCTTTTCTCACGGGAGTGGCCGCTGCCATCTTTGTCACGCGAGTATTTCGGCTGCCGCCGGTCGAGCTTTCGGGACGTATCAATGCCTGGTATGGGCTTATTTTCGTCCTGACGTTCGCCGTCGAAGTTGTGCGCGGTTCGATCGTCGTCGCGCTGCAGGTCTTCGACTTTCGTAGGCAACCCGGTGCGGCAATCATCGCGGTGCCGCTCGTCATCGATGACGACCTGATCATGACTCACACGGCTGTCACGGCATCACTCGTTCCCGGTTCGCTCCTCGTGGACGTCGATCGTGATCGACGGATCTTGTACGTGCACGTGGTCGGAGTGGACACGATCGCAGATATCGATGCGCAGCGCCGTCACGTGCAGCTCTGGGAGCGCCGCATCGTGCGCGCCGTGGGTTCTCGAAAGCAAGTGGAACAGATGCGTACACACACTGCGGCAGCGCCCGGGGGTTCAGTATGAACGTCATGCTCTTGCTCATCTGTATCGTGTTCGCGGCGGCGGCTCTCATCACGATGTGGCGAATCGTGCGGGGTCCATCGATCCTCGACCGTGCAGTGGCATCCGACGTTCTCTTGACCGAAGTGATGTGCGTGCTCGCAGCCGACATGGCCATTAACCATCACACTCGCACGCTGCCGGTCCTGCTGATTATCGCTGCGGTGGGCGTGTTCGGCTCTATTTCGATTGCTCGTTTCGTCGCGAGGAAGGACAACCGATAGTGCCTGCTCTTGATGCGTGGCTCGACGGAATTTCGATGGTGCTCATTCTCGTCGGCGCGCTGTTGTGCCTGAGTGCAGCGATCGGCGTCGTGCGCTTCCGAGACGTCGCGTCACGGTTGCATGCGGCGACCAAACCTCAGGTCCTGGGCCTCGTGCTCGTCTGCCTCGCGGTCGCGCTTTCACAGCGGTCCTGGCCGGTCGTTGCGTTTCTCGTTCCGGTGATCATGATGCAACTTGCCACGGCGCCGCTTTCAGCGCACATGGTCGGGCGGCAGGCCTACCGCAATGGCGCAATCCCGGAAGCGGATCTCGTCGTCGACGAGCTGCGCGATTCGGCGATCGTGGACGATTCTCCACCGAACTGACGTCTACTTCTCGCGCGGCAGCAAATCAGGGGAACCGAGTTGTGCGTGCGTGCGAAGTGCGCTCTGAGCCGCATACCACCCAGACAGCCCGTGAACTCCGGGCCCCGGCGCGGTTGATGCTCCGCACAGGTATACGCCGTCAAGTGGAGTTCGCCACGGGTCGCGCGCGAGTCGAGGCCGAGCTATCAGCTGAGAAAGAGTCGGGGCGCCCGCGCCAATGTCGCCCCCGATGAGATTGGGATTGCTGGCTTCTACCTGGGCGGCGCTGAGGCTTGCCGCGTCGATGATGACGTCACGAAAGCCCGGCGCGAAGCGCTCGATCGCGGTGACGACAGCCTCGCGGCGATCCAGGGTCGATCCGGCGGGAACGTGCGTGTACGCCCACAGGGTCGCAGCACCGGCGGGTGCTCGTGTGGAATCGAGCACGGAGGGTTGCGACACCAAAACATAGGGGGATGCCGGGTGCCCACCTCGTGCAACAGCATCTTCTGCGCGCGCAATCTGTGCGCGTGTTCCGCCAAGGTGGAGGGTAGGGGCGTTTCGAAGCACGGGATCTGTCCACGGAACCGGCGCACGCAGGGCGAAATCTACTTTGGCGACACCGTTGCCGTAGCGGAAGCGTGCGAGCGAGCGACGGTACGCCGGCGGCATCCGATCTCCTGCGAGAGCCACGAATGCGCGGGGCGTGACGTCGAGGATCGTGATTTCGGATGCCGGAAGGTCATCGAGCGAGTGAACGTCAACGCCCGTGATCACGGTGCCGCCGTGCGCCTCGAGATCTGCGACGAGAGCGTCGATGATCGCCTGACTGCCGCCTACCGGTACCGGCCACCCACCAGCATGGGCGTGGGTGGTCAGAGCGAGACCTGCCGCAGCGCTGGCGAGTGAGGGTAACGGCAAAATGGTGTGCGCGGCCGCTCCTGAAAGGAGCGCTCGGGCGTCTTCGTCGCGAAAGCCCGCATTCCACAAGTGTGTACCTTGCTGCAGTGAACGCAGGCCGAATTGCGCTGCAACGCCGGGTGTCTCGGGAACCTGGAGCAGCGGAGACCCCGTGAACCGCGCAATCTCGAGTGCTTTCGCCACGAGAGGGGCGAGAAGCCGTCGGTATGCCCGGCCATCGCGGCCGAGTTGTGACGCAGTGTGGTCGAGACTGCGGTACGCAACGGCGCTTCGTCCCGCAACGATCGGGTGGGCAAAAGAAATGTCGGGGACGCGGAGGTCGATGCGGGATGCGAGCCCGAACGCGCGGAAGAACGGTGATGCGAGAGCGAGGGGGTGAACCGCGGATCCGAGATCGTGTTGAAATCCCGGTTGAGTCAAGGGAAGCGTGCGTGCGGAGCCGCCGATCGTGTCGGCCTTTTCGTAGACCCGCACCGTGTAGCCGGCACGTGCGAGAGTGACAGCCGCGGCCAGTCCGTTCGGGCCCGAGCCGACGACATTCGCGTCAGTAGACGACGGCATCTGCATTCTCGACATCGCCGACGATGTCGTCCGCGTTCGCGGAGATCCACTCGATGAGAGGAAGCATGCGTTCCATCAATTCGCGGCCGGTATCTGTCAGGCGGTACTCCACATGGGGCGGAACTGTGGCGAGCGCGGCACGTGCGACGATTCCATCGGATGTCAGTGTGCGAAGCGTGGACGCGAGCATCTTCTCGCTGATGCCATCAACTTCGCGTCGCAGCTCGCTCCAGCGACGCGTGCCGTTCGAGAGTGCGCAGAGAACCAAGACACCCCATCGACTCATGACGTGGTCGAGAACCGTGCGCGTGGGGCACGCGACAGAAAAAGATCCTGGCCGAGACGCTTGAATTTCCGCAAAACTGATGGACACGTGAGTACCTTACCAAAAGGTGGGTACCCCCAGATCGGAATGTCTGATGCCTCGCGGATGCTGCACTCTCTGTACCGATTTCCTCGGAAGGATTTTATTATGACCATTCTCGTGACTGGTGCCAGCGGACAGCTCGGGCACCTCGTTGTTGACAGCCTCCTAGCGCGCGGAGCTAATCCAGCTGAAATCGTGGCGGGAGCGCGAACCGTCGAGAAGGCGGATGACATCGCCGCTCAGGGTGTGCGCGTCGTGGCCCTTGATTACAGCGATAGCGCTTCTCTGGTCGCTGCGTTCGATGGTGTCGACAAGGTTGTGCTCGTGTCGAGTTCGGCTGTGGGTCAGCGCGTTGCCCAGCACCAGGCCGTGATTGACGCGGCTGTGGCTGCCGGTGTTTCGCTCTTCGTCTATACGAGCCTCCTTGGCGGACCCGACAGCCCATTGCCGCTTGCTGCCGAGCACGTCGAGACGGAAAAGGCGATCGCGGGATCCGGTCTTCCCGCCGTTATCCTTCGTAACAGCTGGTACATCGAGAATTACGCCGCCGACCTCGAGCGCGCACGCGAAACGGGCACACTTGTCGCAAGCGCTGGTGACGGACGGGTCTCGAGCGCAACGCGCGCCGAATACGCTGATGCCGCAGCTGCTGTCGTGCTCAGTGACGGACACGCGGGCGCGATCTACGAGCTCGGTGGCGATGTCGCCTGGTCATACGCAGAGCTTGCCCAGGCCATGTCGGAGATCATCGGTCGTGAAGTCGTCTACACGGCCATCTCGACCGCCGACCACGTCGCGGCTCTCGAAGCTGCGGGCCTCGATGAGGGCACCGCTGGGTTTGTCGCTGCGCTCGATGCCGGTATCGCCGCCGGCGCTCTCGTGGCACCCGACCACACTCTTTCGCAGCTCATCGGTCGTCCGACCGCATCGCTCGTCGAGAGTCTGCGCGCGTAGCTGACATTCCTCACACGCACCCTGCGTGGACTCACCCGATGAGACTCGGTTGCAGGTCACGCAGGGTGCGTTTGTGTGTCATCCGGGTGACCCCGATAGCTGAGAGGATCAGTGCGCCGACGAGCCATGCGGCCAGGATGCTGACGTCCACCCATACTCGGTCGGGATTTCCGCCGTACATCACCTGGCGCATGGCGTCGACGACGTAGCCCATCGGCAGCACGTGGTGAAGCGCAGCAAGTGGCGCGGGTAGCGTCTGCCACGGGAACGTCCCGCCCGCGGTGACCAACTGGAGCACCATGAGCACAAGGCCGAGGAACTGTCCGACCGAGCCGAGCCAGACGTTGAGAGCCATGATGATCGCCGCATAGGTCGCAGACGCGAACACCAAGAGGCCGAGGGTTGCCCACGGATGTGTGAACTCGAAGCCGAGGGTGTATGACAGCACTGCGAAGAGCGCGACCATCTGCACCGCACCGAGAGCTGCCGGTGTCGCCCATCCCGCAAGCGTGACGCGTAGGGGAGAGTGCAATGCCGTCACAGCGCGGCGCGACGTCGGCTTGACGATGAGGAAGAGCGCGTAGATGCCGATCCATGCCGCAAGAGCTGCGAAGAATGGTGCGAGACCTGCTCCGTAGTTCTGCGCAGACGTGACAGAGCTGGTTTCGATCTCGACCGGGCTCGAGAGGGTTTTCGCTTGCGCGCTGCGGGTGGCCTTGTCGCTGTCTGGAAGCTCATCCGCACCGCTTGTCAGGCTGTCACGAAGCGTGCCAGCGCCGTCGAGGATTTGGACGATTCCGTTGTCGAGTGAGCTGATTCCGTCGCGAACCTGGGCCGCGCCATCGGCGGCGCTCGCCGCTCCGTCGGTCAGCGTGGCGGCTCCTGCTGCGACCTGATGGGCACCGTCGTTGAGCTGGTTGATCTGAGCGACGGCGTTCTGCACGCGGCTGTTCACCGTCACCACGTCGTCACCAACGTCGTCGAGGTAGCCGAGAATCTGATCGATCTGACTCTGGTCCAGGTCGGTTTTCGCCAACTCGGCGGCAATGTCGCTGCGTGCCTGTGGGAGGCTGTTCGTGACATCGGTGGATGCTGCAGCAACTTGCTGAGCGGTGTCGTTGAGCGTTGCGGTACCGGCCGCCACCTGGTTCGCACCGTCGGTGAGCGTGGCGGCTCCGTCACGGAGCGCCACAGTGCCATCGGCAAGTTGTGATGAGCCGGTCCCCAGGCTGTCTGCGCCGTCTTTCGCCGTCGAGAGCGCATCGGCAAGTTGGCCCGCGCCGTCGGAGGCGTCGAGCAAGTTGATCCTGATCGTGTTGAGCGCGTCGAGGAGCGTGAGTCCGGACTCGTTGACGACCTTCTCGGCAACGGTCTTCTGGATCTTCTGGATGGCTTGAGAGCCGATAGTGGACGCAAGATAGTTGTTCGCGTCGTTGGTGCGGAGGTCGAGATCCGCCTGGCGAGGGCTGTCGGACGTGATGGATGCAATCGCGTCGGTGAAGTCGGACGGGATTTCGATCGAGAAGTCGTAGCTGCCGTTGTCGAGTCCCGACTCCGCCTCGGATGCCGACACCACATGCCAATCGAATGTGTCGGAGTCGAGAAGTTCATCTGCGACCTCGTTACCGAGGTTTCGCGCCGTGCCGTTTATCGTGGCACCGCTGTCGCTCACAACGAGAGCAACGGGCACCTCATCGAGACTGCCGTAGGGATCCTGATTGGCCCACAGGTACAGGCCGCCGTAGAGGATGGGCACGCAGACGAGCGCGATCAGGGCAATGATCGACATGCGTGTGGAGAACAGTCGCCGAAACTCGGCCGTGATCATCTGGGGAATCTTCATGCGCCAACTTCTTTCTCGGCGACAGCTTCGAGCGCCTCGGCGGCTGCCTGCCCGGCGATCACGAGGACGGCGAGCCCGCGTTCGGCGAATTCTTCTGCGATTTCCCACCAGGCCCCCGGGCGACCTCCGTGCCTGTCGGGGGAGACCAGGACGAACCCTTCGACGCCGGCGCGTAGCACGGCGAGCTCGCAGAGGATTCGCACGCGCTCGGTGGGTGAAATGTTGCCGAAGGGCACGAAGGCGATGTCGCCCATGTCGTGCGCGCGCAGCCAGCGCACTGCGGATATCGTCGAGGACCTGCGCCCGGCGAACATGAGTTCTTCGGACACCACACCCGCGGTGAGAACATCTGGGTGCGGATCGCACACGTCTGGCGCGTCGATCAGAGCAACCCGGCGGCGGAGGTCTCGAGTCTTCTCGGAACCATCGATCGTCACGTATCCGGCGCTTGGGCGCATCCGCCCCGACGCGATGAGTCCAAGGACTGTCGGTCGTTGTTCGGTCTCTGCGCAGGCGAGCACGGCGTGCCCGGTTGAATAGGTGACTGACGTCTCGGGAAGCGCCCGCATCCGACGGCCCTTCGCGACCGACTCGAGTTCGATGAGCATCAGTTCGTCTCCATGAGGTCGGAGTGCTCGTGCACGAGTTCGGCCGCCTCTCGCCATGAGAGCCCGGCGACCGAAAGTACTGTGCGGACCGCGAGAGAAAGCTGTGGCTCGGGCGCCGTATCGATCCGTGTCACCATCATGCGCGCAGTTTCTTCGAGCAGCCGAGCGAGAGTGGGGGCGGTGACGTCGGTACGCAGGTGTCCGGCTGCCTGCCCGGTTGCCACTACCTGCAGTAGCTCGCTCCGCAGCGGAGCGAGGGCTTCTGCGGTGTCGTTGATGTGCGCATCATCGAGAGCGACCGCCGCGGACACTTGCACGTGCGATGCCTCTTTCCACAACCGCGAAGTGAGGCGGGCGAGCGTGATGCGGCTATCGGTTGCTTGCGACTGCGCCGAGATTTCGGTGGCGATTGCGTTGAAGCGCACGGCGCCAGCAGAAATTACTTCGCGCACTAGGGCTTCACGGTCGTCGAAGTGCCCGTAGAGCGCACGCCGCGAGAGCCCAGCGTTTCGAGCGATCTCGTCAATTGACGCGTGCGGGTTTCGCGCGATTGTTTCGGTCGCGGCCGAGAGGATTCCGGTTCGGTTATCGCGCGCATCGCGCCGAGCGCGCCGAGGTGCCTGTTGTGTGCTCACCAGCACATGTTACGCAAGTTGCACAGTGGTGTGCAACTTAAGATTGCGATGTTACTTAGTCGGTGCCGGAATCAAACGCTGCAGCCTCGGATGCCTCATCCACGGCATCTGCGAGTTCTTCGCGTTCTGCGCTGCGGTTCGTCGCGTGCTCGGTGATTTCTTCGGCTCCGCCGCGCTCGAGCTCACCGACGAGTTCTCCGGTCGCGCCACCGATGAGGCCGAGTGAAGCGTACTGCTCCAGGCGCGAGCGGGAATCCGCGATGTCGAGGTTTCGCATCGTGAGCTGACCAATTCGGTCGGTCGGGCCAAACGCTGCATCGCCGACGCGCTCCATCGACAGTTTCTCAGCCGCGTACGAGAGTCCGGCGCCGGAGGTCTCGAGGATCGTGTAATCCTCACCGCGACGCAGTCGCAGCGTGACAGAACCGGTAATCGTCGAACCGACCCACTTCTGAATCGATTCGCGGAGCATCAGCGACTGCGGCTCGAGCCAGCGACCCTCGTACATGAGACGACCGAGGCGTCGCCCCTGTTCGTGGTACGTCGCAAGCGTGTCCTCGTTGAGAATTGCACTCACGAGACGCTCGTAGGTGACGAACAAGAGCGCCATACCTGGAGCTTCGTAGATTCCGCGCGACTTCGCTTCGATGATGCGGTTCTCGATCTGGTCGCTCATGCCGAGACCGTGACGACCACCGATGGTGTTCGCCGCCTTCACGAGTTCAACCGGGTCGCCGCCGAATGTGTCGCCGTTGATGGCGACAGGGCGCCCCGCTTCAAGGGTGATCGTGACGTCTTCGGTTTCGATCTCCACTTCGGGATCCCAAAAGCGCACTCCCATGATGGGCTCGACGATTTCAAGTGACACATCGAGCTGCTCGAGTGTCTTCGCTTCGTGGGTCGCGCCCCAGATGTTCGCGTCGGTCGAGTACGCCTTCTCTGCGGAATCACGGTAGGGGAAGTCACGTGCGGTGAGCCACTCGCTCATTTCGGTGCGTCCGCCGAGCTCGGTGACGAAGTCAGCGTCGAGCCACGGCTTGTACACGCGGAGACGGGGGTTTGCCAGCAGACCGTAGCGGTAGAAGCGCTCGATGTCATTGCCCTTGTAGGTCGACCCATCGCCCCAGATGTCGACGCCGTCTTCTTTCATGGCACGTACGAGGAGCGTGCCGGTGACGGCGCGACCGAGGGGGGTTGTGTTGAAGTACGTGCGTCCACCGGAGCGGATGTGGAATGCACCGCATGAGAGCGCGACGAAGCCCTCTTCTACGAGGGCCCGGCGGCAGTCGATGAGGCGAGATGCCTCGGCACCGTACTCGAGTGCTCGTCCGGGGATCGACTCGATGTCGTCTTCGTCGTACTGACCGAGGTCACCTGTGTAGGTGAACGGCACGGCGCCTTTCTCGCGCATCCATGCGACCGCGACAGAGGTATCGAGACCTCCAGAGAATGCAATTCCGACGCGCTCGCCGATGGGCAGGGATTCAAGTACCTTCGACATGCTTTCAATCCTACTGACCGCTCGGCGCTCGCATATTCGGTGGGCTACCGGGCCAAGCGGGGAGCTGCGGCTACCAGTTCGCGGGCGTAGCCACTTTCGGGGGCGGTCAGGATCTTGCTGGTCGGCCCCGCTTCAATGATCTGCCCGGATTTCAGCACGATCGTGTGATCGCATACGGATGCCACGGCGCCCAAGTCGTGGGACACCATCACCAGAGCGAGCCCCTGTTCGCGGCGGAGCGTCGCTAAGAGATCGAGTACTTGAACTCGCGTTGTGACATCGAGCGCACTCACCGGCTCATCGGCAAGGAGCACTCGCGGTCGCGAAACGATTGCGCGCGCGATCGCTATTCGCTGTCGCTGACCACCGGAGAATTCATGCGGATAGCGGTTGAGCACGTCGTGTTCCAGCCCAACCGACTCGACAGCGGCGGCAACCCGGTCCGGTATCTCGCGGGCGATTGCGAGGCGCAGCGAGCGCAGGGGCTCCGCGATGACGTCATCAATCCGCTGCCGTGGGTCGAGTGACGAGTATGGGTCTTGAAAGACCGGCTGCACGCTTGATCGAAAGCGGCGCATCAGGGCTCGATCTCGGAGCCGAAGTGGTTCGCCGTCAAAACGCACAGTTCCGGCACGCGGCGAATCCAGACCGAGAAGTAGCCGCAAAATCGTCGACTTTCCGGCACCTGATTCACCGACAAGGCCCACGGCCCCTCCGTGCGCTACCGAGAGTGAGACTTCGCGGAGTACCTCTGACGTGCCATACGAGAAGCTGGCGGATTCGAGTTCGAGAATGCTCACAATGACTCTCCCTCGGCGCCGTGTGCTGCGGCATCCCATGCGGCATCGAGAGCACGAGCGCTGGCGACGAGGGCTGCCGTGTAAGGATGCCTCGGCGTTGACAGAACCTCGAGAACGTCGCCCTCTTCGACGGCGACGCCGTCACGCATCACGATGAGGCGCTCGACCATGCGAGCGACGACAGCCAGATCGTGGCTGATGAACAGCAGCGCCATGCCACGATCGGTTGCCAGTCGCTCGAGCAGTGTAAGGACGCCGTCTTGCACCGTGACGTCGAGGGCTGTCGTCGGCTCGTCGGCGATCAGGATGCGCGGGTGTGCTGCGAGAGCGATAGCGATGGCGACCCGCTGGCGTTGCCCTCCGGAAAGCTCATACGGGTAGGCGCGGGCGATGCGCGCTTCGGTGAGCGAAACCTCTGCGAGCGCCTCGTGCACAGCATCGCGGAGAGCAGCGCCGTGCAGATGGAGGTGGCGACGGAGCGGCTCAGCGATCTGCTTTTCAACGCGCATCAGCGGGTCGAGGGCAGTGAGCGGTTCTTGAAAGACGATCTGCGCGACCGGGCCGCGTAGTGGGCGAATTTCGTGGTCGGGTGTGCCGATGATCTGGTGACCTTCGATCTGCACACTCCCCGTTGCCACGAGACCGTCGGACAACAACCCGAGGGCTGCGAGCGACATGATCGACTTTCCGGAACCCGACTCACCGATGATTCCCACGCGCTCGCCCGGTTTCACCGCGAACGACACGTTGTCGACGAGAGTGCCGGCGCCAGCGCGCACAGTGAGGCCGGAGACGTCGAGAACATTCATCGTGACCTCCATCCTGAGCGCCGGCGGGTCGGATCGGTGTACTCGCGGAGCCCGTCTGCGAGAAAGTTCACGCCGAGTACGAGAACCACGATCGCGACACCGGGGGCGATAGCGCCGACTGGAGCGGCAAGTACGGTTCCCTGCGCTTCTTGCAGCATTCGTCCCCAGGATGCGTTTGGTGGCGGCGCTCCGAGCCCGAGGTAAGAAAGGCTCGCTTCGGCGAGAACGGCGATGCCAAACTGCAGCGCGAGACTGACGACGAGAGTTGGTGCGATATTGGGGAGAACGTGCTTGGTGACAATGCCGAGAAGATTCGTTCCGCTCGTGCGCGCGGCCGTCACGAACTGCTCTTGCAACACCCGGCGCGAAAGAATGCGGGTGAGTCGTGCGATAACGGCTGACATCGCTAACCCGATGGCGAATGTTGCCGACCACAGTGACGCACCCTGTACCGCAACGACGAGCATGGCGAGAAGCAGAACCGGAAAGGCGATGACGACGTCGAGCGCCGCTGAGACGGTGTCGTCAATCCAGGCGCGAGCGAGAGCGGCACCGAGACCGATCAGGATGCCGAGGGTTGCGGCGATGGCCACAGCACCCGCCCCGACCGTCAACGCAATACGTGCGCCGACCATCAGCTGCGACAGCAGATCACGGCCCAGTCGGTCGGTTCCGAGGAGGTGCAGACCGCTGGGGCCTTCCAAGCGACCGCCGCTGGTGTCGGAGAGTGGGTATGGCAGCCAAAACAGCGAGACAACCGCCACCAGAAGAACCACCGAGGTGAGGGTGACTCCGATAACGAGTGTCGCGTGTGGCCGCCGCTTCGCGCGACTCAACGGTTACCCGAGACGCTCGTACGCAACCGTGGGTCGACAAGGCGCTGAAGGATGTCTGCGGCGAAACCCACCAAGAGAACGAAGAGGGTGCTGACGACAAGAACGCCCTGGATATTTGCGTAGTCGTGCTGCTCGATTGCCGTGAGCAGCATGTTTCCAAGGCCTGGCAGAGTGAAGACGCTTTCGACAACGACAGCACCGAGAAGAGTTGTCGAGAGCTCAATTCCGAGCACCGCGATCACAGGAACCGAACCATTTCGTACACCGTGTCGCAGGAGTGCTTCGGTCATTCCCGCACCCCCGGCGCGAGCCGTACGTAGGTAGTCACTCCCTAAAACGTCGAGCGTTGCGGATCGGACATATCGGCTCAATGACGCGCTCATGACGATCGCAATCGTCACGATGGGGAGGGCAAGCGACCTCAGCGCGTCGGCAGGATCAGCCCAATCGTTCCGCGGAAAACCACCCGACGGCAGGAGCCCGAGGTTGAGGGCGAAGATCCACACCAAGATGACGCCCACCCAGAAAACGGGAACCGCGACGCCGAGCTGCGAGAAACCCGAAAGCGCAATGCCGTACCATCGATCAGCACGCATCGCGGCGACGATTCCGATCACGAGCGAAAGAACGAGTGCGAGGCCGAACGCCATGAGGGTTAGCGGAAGCGTCACGCCCAGCCGTGACGTGACCTCGGGGCCCACGGGTCGCGAGCTGATGAGCGAGTTGCCGAGATCGAACTGCAAAAGTTGGCTGGCCCACTGCAGGAACTGTTGGAGCACAGGCTGATCCGAGCCCACCTGTGCCCGTGCCGCCGCGATCTGTTCGGGCGTTGCATCAACCGACAGCAGCGCGTTCGCAGGATCGCCCGGTAGGAGCCGCAGCAGAACAAAGATCACCACCATCGCGACGACCAACGACACCACGAGAAACGCGGAGCGTCGCAGCAAGTAGGTGAGCATGTATTTCACAAACGAAGGCGGATGCCGCGGGTACAGGTGCGGCGCGGCATCCGCGATTCGGTTAGGTCCTTGGTGGTTACGATTTCACGATGTCGTAGGCGTAGAACTGAGAGTTCAAGCCGTTGACCGGATATCCCGTGACGTCGCTCGAGGCGACAACGATCTGCGGATAAAGATACAGCCACACGCTCGCGGCATCTTCGGCTATCTGCTCGTTGACCTTCTTGAGCAACTCGGTCTGCTCTTCGGTGGACGCTGCCTGTTCGGCTTCGCTGACCCACTGCTGCACATCGGCATTGTCATAACCCCAGTAGAAGTCGGGGTTGCCGTACCAGACGACATCACGGTCGTTGACGTGCTCCTGCAGCGTCGCCTCGAAGTCTTGGTCTTTGAAGACCTTGGTGTACCACTCGTCGGCGCTGATCGTGTTGATCTCGACAGTGATTCCGACCTCCGCGAGTTGTGACTGCAAGAATTCCGCGACGGCAGGGTGCGGATCGTAGCTCGGGGTGTCGAGAGTGAACGTGAATCCGTCGGCGTAGCCTGCTTCCGCCAACTCTTCGCGAGCGAGGTCGGGGTCGTAGGGGTTCACATCGGTGAGGTCTTCGTACCAGGGGTCGGTGGGCGGAACCATCGATCCGATCAAGGTGCCGTAGCCGCCCCAGATTGCCGTCAGCAACTGCTCGGTATCGATCGCGGAGTAGACGGCTTTGCGTACGAGAGCATTGTCGAACGGTGCAACGCGATCGTTGAACGCGAGCAGTTCCTTTGTCGTCGACGTGCCTTCGCTGACCACGAAGTCGTCATTGTCAGTGAATTGCGAGAGCGAGTCCGGGCTCTGCACGCTCGTGATGATGTCGATCTCTCCGGTGAGCAGCGCGTTGTTCTCCGCAGTGGCATCGGTGAAGTAGGTGAAAACCACCTCCGCGTTTGTCGCGGGCGTACCCCAGTAGTCGTCCCAGCGCGTCAACGTCAACGTGCTTCCCTGCCGCCACTCATCGAGCGCATAAGGTCCAGTGCCGTCTTCGCTCTGAGTGAGGTCTGTCGCCTCGGAATTGATAATCCAGATGTAGCTGAGGTTGTAGAGGAACGAGATCGATCGCTCCGAGAGAGTGAAGACCACTGTGGTGTCGTCGGGGGTTGCGATGTCGCTGATGACGGCGAAACTCGACTTGCGCGCTGACTGGGAGTCCTCGGCGGTGACGGCATCGACGCTTGCCTTGACGTCGGCCGACGTGAGTTCCTTGCCGGAGTGGAATGTCACGTCTTCGCGGAGCGTGATCGTGTACGTCAGGCCGTCATCGCTCACATCGGAGCTCGCGGCGAGAAGCGGCTCGACTTCACCGTCATCGGTCAGCTTGTAAAGGCCCTCGTAGACATTTCCATTGAAAGCCTCGGTCACACCCTGCCCGCCTCCCTGGGTGTTGCTGAGGTTCTGGGGCTCATAGAGCGAACCGATGTAGATGGTCGCGTCATCACCGCTCGTTGCGGCACCCCCACCCGCGGAGCAGCCGGCGAGTGCGAGGGCAGCGATGACGATCGTCGAAACGGCAGCGAGGGATCTCTTCATGTAACGGGTACTCCAGGTTGCTGTGGATGAGACGGACTAAGCCGCGTAGATGTCGAAGCCGTCGCGGAAGACGACATTCTTTTCGCCAGCGCGAACCGGCAGAGAGAACCTGTTCGCGGCGGGCGGGAGAGGACAGTTGTACTGCGCCGAGAAGCCGCACGGCGGAACAAAAGCCCGGTTGAAATCGAGCGTGACAGTGTCGGAGTTCGCGGAGTCTCGGGAAACGAACAAGAAACGCCCGGAACCGTAGGTTTCGGAGCCGTTGGTTTGATCCGCGAAGACGAGAAGGAGCTGGCCCCCGTCGTCGAACGCCGCCAGCGAATAATCGCGGCCATCGAGCGTGAAGACGATGTCGCCGGGGACAACGAGGTCACGTGTGCCTCCGTTGTCGCGAATGTGTTCAAACGGAACGGTGCGATCTTCAGCGACGGGAACGAAACTCGCCGTCAGCACCCAGGCGGGGTCGTAGTCGTACGTAGCGATCTCTTCGAACGAACGGATGGCGGGCGCACTCGCATCCCATATGCGCAACCCGTGCTCCGTGGCATGCGAGTCGATCTCGGTGCGTTGCAGGGGAGTGACCGTTATGGAATCGGGCATGCCCTCTTGCACAGCTTCGATATCGGGCACGGCGCCTGTCCAGCGAGTTTCGACGAGCGCGAGATTGCCGGTCGGGGCGGTCACAGCGGTTCGGCGCTGTTCGCGCCAGCGGGTGTGATCTTCGGCGGCAGACATTCTTCGACCATTCTGAGTGGGGGATGCGGAGATGCCGTTGTGAGGCGTCATATAGCGAAATGCGCATGGTGCGCTCGTTTATTCCCGGCAAGAGCCGTTGAGGCGAGGAAGACATCGCGGAACCGCTCGATAGGATGGGGTGTACCGATCCACCACAGAGGGAGCCTCATGCCAGGCATCGTGATCGTCGGAGTCCAGTGGGGTGACGAGGGTAAAGGGAAGGCGACTGACCTTCTCGGCGACCGCACCGACTGGGTTGTGAAGTTCAACGGCGGCAACAACGCCGGTCACACCGTCGTTATCGGCGACGAGAAGTACGCTCTGCACCTTTTGCCATCAGGCATCCTGAGTCCGGGCGTCAATGCCGTTATCGGCAACGGCGTGGTCGTCGACCTCGAGGTGCTTTTTGCCGAGTTGACGGCACTATCAGCGCGCGGCGTAGACATCACGCGCCTGCGCGTCAGCGCCAACGCGCACATCATCACTCAGTACCACCGCACGCTCGATAAGGTGACCGAACGATTTTTGGGTAAGCGCCAGATCGGCACCACCGGTCGCGGAATTGGTCCGGCTTACGCCGACAAGATCAACCGTGTCGGCATCCGGGTGCAAGACCTTTTCGACGAGAACATTCTGCGCCAGAAGGTGGAAGGCGCCCTCGACCAGAAGAATCACCTGCTCGTCAAGGTCTTCAACCGGCGTGCGGTGACTGTCGACGAGGTCGTGGAAGATCTGCTGTCTTATGCGGATCGTTTGCGTCCGATGGTCGCAGACACCGGTCTCTTGTTGAGTCAGGCTCTTGACGCAGGCGATGTCGTGGTTTTCGAGGGCGGGCAGGCTGCCATGCTCGATGTCGACCACGGCACCTACCCGTTCGTAACGTCATCGTCGGCGACAGCTGGTGGGGCTTCCACCGGATCCGGGGTCGGTCCGAACCGCCTCGACCGCATCGTCGGCATTGTGAAGGCCTACACGACACGCGTCGGGTCGGGGCCGTTCCCCACCGAGCTCTTCGACGAGCAGGGCGATTGGTTGCGCTCGCGCGGGTTCGAGTTCGGCACGACGACTGGGCGTCCGCGCCGTGTCGGATGGTACGACGCACCCATCACGCGCTACGCGACACGAATCAACGGCATCACCGACCTCGTGTTGACAAAACTCGACATCCTGAGTGGTCTTGAACAGATCCCGGTCTGCGTGGCCTACGACGTCGATGGTGAACGATTCGACGAGGTCCCCGTCAACCAGACCGACTTCCACCACGCGAAGCCTATCCTCGAGTACTTCCCGGGCTGGAAGACAGACATTTCGACGGCGCGGTCCTTCGAAGATCTGCCGGTCGAAGCTCAGGACTACGTACTTGCTCTGGAATCGATGAGTGGTACGCGAATCTCCGTCATCGGCGTGGGTCCCTCGCGCGACGCTGTTATTGTGCGCCACGACCTCGTCGACTGATGCGCATCCTCACGGGCGGATACACGGCCGACATGGGCGGCGTCGGTGAGGGAATCGGCGAAGTCGTGGCGGGGGCGCGAGACGATGTTCTCGCTGGCGGCCAACTTCGCTTTTCTGGCACGGTCGCACCAGCCCAGTCACCTTCATGGGTGACGAAGCATCCAACGCTTGACATCGTGTATGCCGCCCTTGAGGGGCGGGGCGTGGTTCAAGCGTTTCGCCGAGTTGGCGAGACAGCTTTCGTAGAGCTCGGGCGTCCGATCGAAGCTGGCGAGATGACATGCCATGTTGCCGTGGCTCCTGACGCTTCAGAGCTTGCGGTTTCGTGCTGGGGTGACGGTCGAGTCGTGCGGATGCCACTCGATAGCGCGGGAGTGCCGCGTGGGAGGCATGTCCTCGCGAGTGCTGTCGATCCTCATGGCGTGGGCGAGCCGGCCGGGGCCGCGGCTCCGGAACAGCCCGAGTCTGAGATCGAACAGGCGCGGCAGGCGCTCCGCGACGCGGCGGGTGCCGAATACGCCCATCTGCTCGGCGACGAAGAACCGCTGCCGTTCTCCGTTTCGGCGAATGCCGCGGACCTCGCGCTTTTTGAGGGTGCGACACAAATCGGTGCGACAGAAACGGGTGGTGGAGAACCGGATGCTGCGGCTCGCGCTTCGCGCGCACACCAGGTGCGTTACTTGCCACACGGCGTCGTTGCGACGGTCGATATGGGGTACGACCTTGTCCGGTTCTGGCGCCACGGTGCGGATGGTGAGCTGCGTTTTGCCCAGGAGGTTGTTTTTCCGCGCGGGAGTGGGCCGCGCCACACGGTATGGCACCCGAGTGGCCATCTCTATGTCATCACTGAGCTCTCACACGAGGTGTTCGTGCTTGCCCCGAACCCGATGGGTCATTGGCGGATAATCTCGAGTCTCGCGTTCGGCGCTGGGCTCATGACCACCGACACTGCCGCTGAGCTCGCGCCGTCGCGCGACGGGGCCTTTCTTTATGCGGGAGTTCGTGGTTCCAACACGATCGCGACGCTCCGAGTGGACGGTGCCGGCGAGTCGATCAGCGCCGTTGCTTTGGTCGATGCCGGAGTGAATTGGCCGCGCCATCACGCCATCGTGCGTGACACCCTCCTGGTGGCAGGCCAGCTCTCCGATGAAGTGGCGTCGCTCAGCCTCGACGACAGAACGGGGATTCCTGGGCGGGTGCGCCATCGTGTCGACGTGGCCTCTCCCACGTGCCTCGTGCCGGTGCGCTAGATCTTCTGATCCTGTTTGGGGATCACAACCTGCTTCAAAATGAGCAGGAGCGAGGCCGTCACGGGTATCGCCACGAGAGCGCCGAGGAGTCCGAGTAGCGTTCCGCCGACGAGCGCACCGATGACGACGAGAGACCCAGGAATCGAAATAGTTCGGTTCATGACCTTCGGCGTGAGGAAATATGCCTCAACCTGCATGTAGGCGAGGTACGAGGCCGAAAAGATCAGTGCGCCGACGGGATCACCGAGAAGTGCGACGAGCGACCCGATGATCCAGAAGAGGACGGGACCTACGAGGGGGATGATCGTAATGCAGAACGCAACGACGGCCATCAGTGCTGGGAACGGCAGCTCGAGAATCAGGAAGAGTACGAGTGTGAACATCGAGTTGAAGAACGCGAGCACCACCATCCCCATCAAGTAGCCACCGATCGAGTCCGTGATCTGCTCGGTGAGGTCTGCAACACCGGGACGGTTACGGGCGGGCGTGAGGCGGTAGAACGAGCTCTTGATCATCGGCAGCGAGGCCAAGAAGTAGAGGCTTAACACCAGGATGATGACGAGACCGGAAACTCCGGTGGCAAGAGAGACTCCGAACTGCAGAACGCCGCCGCCGATCGCGGCGATATTGGCTGGATTCACGATGAAGTCCTGCAGCTGTTTGACGATGTCGCCCGCAGCGTCGCCAAAGTTCGAGTTGATGTACGCGTAGACCTCGCTGTGCATGAAGTCGGTGAAGTACTTCGGAATGCTGTCGATGAACTGTGTGATCTGTCGGATGACTGTCGGCAGAACAATGAGAAGCACGCCCGCAAGCACCGCGGCAAAGCCGATGTAGACGATGACGATCGACCAGGTGCGCGGCACCTTGCGGCGTTCCAAAGCGCGGACGATCGGGTCGAGTCCGAGCGCTGCGAACATCGCAAATGCGATGTAGATCAGGATCGTTGTGAGATTGGAGACCGCGAGGCCGAGGAGGATGGCGACGAGCCCTCCGAGGGTGACGAAGAACCCGAACGCGAAGGGGTTTCGCAACACTGCCGAGCGTGCTGGTGTTCCGCCGGATTTGGGAGTCGCGGAGCTCTCTGTGCCATCGGTCATGATCACACTCTAGAGGTGGCGTGCACCGCGACACGGTATCGTCGAATTCAGGAGGACGCCCCCATGACTGACGCTGATCCAGTAGCCACCTTGACCCGGCTGCGAGCGAGCATCGACAACGTCGATGCCGCGCTCATTTTCATGCTCGCTGAACGCTTTCGTTGCACGAAGCAGGTGGGCGAGTTGAAGGCCGAGCACGGGATGCCCGCCTCTGATCCGTCTCGTGAAGAGCAGCAAACGGCACGCCTCCGACGCCTTGCAGAAGAGGCGGATCTCGATCCCGAGTTCGCCGAAAAGTGGTTCAATTTCGTCGTCGCCGAGG
Organism: Microbacterium endophyticum; assembly: GCF_011047135.1. Classification (NCBI taxonomy): domain Bacteria; kingdom Bacillati; phylum Actinomycetota; class Actinomycetes; order Micrococcales; family Microbacteriaceae; genus Microbacterium; species Microbacterium endophyticum. The sequence goes on from NZ_CP049255.1 coordinate 1,512,394, forward strand.
TCATCCGGCACCACACCGCGGCTGCGGGACTCGATAGCTGATACGGTTGTCGGTGGGTCAGATGACCCTGTTCCGATCAGTCCGCGATCATCGCGGCATCCTTTGATGCCATGACGGTGAGCGTACGGTTAACGATCTTTGCGACATGTCCGACACGTGTCGCAGCTGTGTTCCCGAGACCCGAATCTCGGTCTGAGCGCGAGTGATCTTAACCCGGGCGTGACCGATGCAGCCGTGAAATCGCGCTGCCGAGGTGACAGTGACTGTGCAGCATGCCATTGAGGCTCAAGGCCTCTTTAAAGTCTTCGGGCGTAACCCGCGCGGAGCAGTTCAGAAGCTCCGCGATGGTGCCTCGCGATCCGACATCGCATCCTCGGGAACCGCGGCCGTTATCGACGCCAGCTTCACCGTCAAGCCCGGCGAGATCTTCGTCATCATGGGATTGTCGGGCTCGGGAAAGTCGACGATCATCCGGATGTTGAATGGACTGCTGGAGCCCACAGCGGGCGATGTGCTGGTCCAGGGTGAAAGCATCGCCAAAGCTTCGCCCTCGGAGCTTCGCCGTATCCGGCGCCAGTCGGTGTCGATGGTCTTTCAGCACTTCGCCCTTCTCCCGCACCGCACCGTGATCGACAACGCCGCCTACGCGTTGGAGATTCAAGGCGTTGGCCGCGAAGAGCGCCGCAGCCGTGCGATGGAAATTCTTGAAAAGGTCGGCCTCGGCGATCGTGCCGAAGCAATGCCCGACGAACTTTCCGGCGGTATGCGTCAGCGCGTGGGTCTTGCCCGCGCGCTCACTTCCGGCACAGACATCCTTCTGATGGACGAAGCGTTTTCGGCTCTTGACCCCCTCATTCGACGTGAAATGCAGGAACAGCTCATCGAGCTGCAGCAGGAGCTCGGTCGGACGATTGTTTTCATCACACACGACCTCAACGAGGCCATGTTCCTCGGTGACCGGATCGCCGTCATGCGCGATGGTCGCATCGTGCAAAATGGCACCCCCGAAGAGATCCTCACCGACCCGGCAAACGACTACGTCGCGCAGTTCGTTCAGGATGTTGACCGGGCGCGTGTGCTGACCGCCTCGAGCGTCATGGAGCCGCCGCAGGCAACGACACCGGTCAGCGCTGGTGTGCGCGGCGCCCTCAAGGTCATGCGCGATCAGCAGGTCGGTTCGGTTGCCGTGCTCGAAAACCGGGTATATCTCGGGATCATCACCGATCGCGAAGCCATTCGCGCCGTAAAGAGTGGAAAGACCGATCTTCGTTCGTTGGCTCACCACGCGCAGCCCGCCGTGCACCCGGACGATCCACTGACCGATGTCGTCGAGCGCTCCGTCGAGAGCCACATTCCCGTCGCGGTCGTGGACGACCGGATGCGCCTCATGGGCGTGATTCCTCGCGTCACTCTGCTCGCGGCGCTCGGCAATGTGCCGACGATGACGCGGGAAAACCCCGTCATCGATGTGCCGGCGACAGTGCCGGAAAGTGAGATGACACTCACCATCGATGCTGCAGAGACCACGGAAGGGAGCCTGCGATGAACGATATGTTCCGCCTCCCCATTGGTGACGTTGTAGAGAGCGTCGTTCGTTGGTTCATTGACACTTTCGCCTGGTTCTTCGACGGAATCAGCGTGATCTTCTCGGCCGTATACGACGGCTTGGACTGGGCGCTGTCCAGCCCGCCGTTCTGGGTGATCATTCTCGTCTTCGCGGCGATCGCCTACTTCGCAAAGGGCTGGCCGCTTGCGGTCGGAACGGCGATTGGCCTGCTATTGATCGTCGGCGTGAATCAGTGGGACAACGCGATGGACTCGCTCGCTCTCGTGATCATCGCTTCTGCAGTCGCTGTGGCGATTGCGATCCCGTTGGGAATTTGGGCCGCGCGCAACGAGAAGGTTTCGAGCGTCATTCGACCGATCCTCGACTTCTTGCAGACGATGCCGGCCTTCGTCTACCTGATTCCCGCTCTCATCATGTTCGGTGTCGGCGTCGTCCCCGGAATTGTCGCCACAATCGTGTTCGCTCTCGCGCCCGGTGTGCGTTTGACTGAGCTCGGTATTCGCGGTGTTGATGAAGAGGTCGTTGAAGCCGGGCACGCCTTCGGCGCATCGCCCGGCCGCATCCTGCGACAGATTCAGCTCCCGTTGGCACTGCCGTCAATCATGGCTGGTGTCAACCAGGTGATCATGTTGAGCCTTTCGATGGTCGTTATCGCCGGCATGGTCGGCGCTGGCGGTCTCGGTGGGCAGGTCGTTCAGAGCCTGAGCCGCATCGATATCGCACTCGGTGTCGAAGCCGGTGGCTCGGTTGTCGTGCTCGCGATGATTCTCGACCGGGTGACGTCGGGGCTCGCGTCGCGCGACAAGCGCCGTTCCTCATCTGTCACAAAGCTCGATGAGAAGATCGCGTCGCCTCAGCGCGCGCCGATCGTCAATTCATAACAACGCGGATGCCACCGGCATCCATCACACAGAATTACGGGTTCGACGTTGCACCCGCCACCAACCTGGCGAGCTCATCCCTCGCCGGATGGGCGCGTCGAACGGCGTGCTCACAACCGAACGATCCGCGCACAGCATGCGGAAAGAGAGGACACACGATGACCAAGAGAAGCACCCTTACTGCAGGAATCGCACTGACCGGAGTTGCGGCCCTCGCGCTCACCGGTTGCGCTGGTACCTCCGATGACGCATCAGGTTCGTCTGACGCATCGGGCGACCGCGCCGTCAAGATCGCCGTCTTCAACGGTTGGGACGAAGGCATTGCTGCGTCCGAACTGTGGAAGGCCATCCTTGAAGACAAGGGCTACGACGTAGAGCTGGAATACGCCGACCCCGCAGCCGTCTACACCGGCATCTCGAAAGAGAACTACGACCTGACGCTCGACACATGGTTGCCGCTCACACACGCGGACTACATGGAAACCTACGGCGACGAGCTCGTTGACCTGGGCGCCTGGAACGATGAGGCCAAGCTCACGATCGCCGTGAACGAGGACGCTCCCATCGACTCGCTCTCCGAGCTCGCTGAGAACGCCGATCTTTTCGACAACAAGCTTGTTGGTATCGAGGCCGGTTCCGGTCTCGTGACCGTCACGCAGGACGAGGTCATCCCCGGCTACGGCCTTGAGGACATGGACTTCGTCGTTTCGTCGACACCCGCCATGCTCGCCGAACTTCAGTCGAAGACCGATGCTGGCGAGAACGTTGCTGTCACCCTGTGGCGCCCGCACTGGGCATACAACGCCTTCCCGCTCAAGGACCTCGAAGACCCCGAAGGCCTCCTCGGTGACGCCGAAGGCATTCACACAGTGACCTCGACCAGCTTTGCTGACGAGTTCTCTGAGGTCAACGGATGGTTGGCCGACTTCAAGATGCCCAGCGAAACGCTGTACTCACTCGAAGACGCCATGTTCAGCGACGGCGGTAGCGACGACTACACCGACGTTGTGCAGCAGTGGATCTCCGACAACCAGGAGTACGTGGACTCGCTCACTTCCTGAGTCTCCGCGTAACCCACGCCGAGGGGTCGCAACACGCCATAATGCTCGCGCGCTAGCGCGCTGCATGCGGCGTGTTGCGACCCCTCGGGCTATGTCGCGGGAGGTTTTGGCGGGCTCTGCGGCGGCGCGGCGCGGCGGGGGAGCTGACCGGCACGCGCGGAGGCGCGGAGTGCCGCATTTTCCGCACGTTCGAACGCCGCGGCCATGTCCGAAACAGCGGCACGATATGCGGTGAACGCGACGGGATCCATCCGGATTGCTCCGTCGGGCGGGCGAAGCCACTGTGCCTGCTGCATCGTGTCGAGAAACGCTGCCGTGTCGGGCCAGTGTGGATCGCTCAGCTGCGGCACCGCGATGGAGAGTTCAAGATCGGTTTCGTATTCCAGCCAGCGCGCGGCGATCTCGTCGTGTTGCCGCACGAGCCGAACGAGCGGCAGATCCTCGATCGAGGATGTCGCGCCCAATCGAGCACGTTCTGCGCGAACTTCGCCCCGGGCCGCGCGCAATGCGAGCGCGGCCGAACGTTGCCGTTGTTTGGCCTCTACGAGAGCGCGTCGCGCGTCGGGCAATGCCGGTCCGGGAGCACCAGCGCGCGCCGCATGAACCTTCGCTTGTGCCGACCGGGTGTCAGCTCGCGCCGAGAGCGCGGCACGAATCGCCGCTTGCTCGTGCGCTCGGGCTGCATTCAGTGCCAGTCGTCGCGCGCGGCGCCGGCCCGTTGTCGCTCCAAGGTAGCTGGCGGTGCCAACTCCTACGGCAGTCGGAGCAGTCCACCACCAGAGGGCGAGGAACTCCAGTAAAGGTTCCACGTCTTCACACTACGTGTTGCTGGATTCAGCCGAAGATCAGCGCGATGACGGTTGAGCCGCCGCCGACCAGGATGAGCGCCACGATAACCGCCCATGCCACGATCTTCATGCGCATCTGACGCTTCGTGTTGAGATCGCCGTAGTCTTCGTCGCTCATGTCGAACTCCTAAATTCCGGGCTCGCTGATGGTCGGACCGAACGCGGCGGGAAGCGTTGCCGCCGAAATCGAACGCAGTTCGCTAATCGGCACGGTGAAGACGTCCTGGACTTCAAGTGTCGGTTCGCCCTCGGCCGGTGAATCGGTGACGCCAATGCGCAGCACTGGGTAGTTGCGACCCGCGCAGAGCCCCCGGAACTTCACGTCTTCTTCACGCGGCACTGTCACGATGACGCGACCCGTGGACTCGGAGAAGAGAGCGGATGCCGCATCCACCCCATCGCGTTCGCTGATTTCGCTCAGCCACACACGTGCGCCAACGCCGAACCGTTTCACGGCGTCGGCGAGTGACTGCGCGAGTCCACCTTCCGAGAGGTCGTGCGCGCTGGAGATGAGGCTCTGGTCTGACGCTGCCCGGAGCAGTTCCGCGAGGCGCTTCTCGCCGGCGAGATCAACGGTGGGGGGAGGTCCACCGAGGTGGCCGTGGATCGTCGCGGCCCATGCTGACCCGCTGAGTTCCATCGCGGTCACACCGAGCAGATAGATGTTCTCGCCGATGTCTTGCCATCCGCTCGGGATGCGGTGGGCAACATCGTCGATGACACCCATGACGCCGACGACAGGAGTTGGGTGAATCGGAGTGTCACCGGTCTGGTTATAGAACGAGACGTTGCCACCGGTCACTGGAATACCGAGCTCGAGGCATCCGTCGCTCAGTCCTTCGACTGCGCGGGAGAACTGCCACATGACCTCGGGGTTCTCGGGGCTGCCGAAGTTGAGGCAGTCGGTGACAGCTGCCGGCGTTGCGCCGGTGACGGCGACGTTGCGATAGGCCTCCGCGAGAGCGAGCTTGGCGCCCTCGTACGGGTCGAGCTGGCAGAACCGGCCGTTGCAGTCGGTTGCGATAGCGAAGCCGAGACCCGAGTTCTCATCGACTCGGATCATGCCGGCGTCGTCGGGGAACGAGAGGGCAGTGTTGCCGAGCACGTAGTAGTCGTACTGGTTCGTGATCCAGGACGGGTCGGCGAGGTTCGGGCTCGCCACGAGCTTCAAGAACTGCTCACGAAGCGTGTCAGCGTCGTTGTGACGCTCGAGGGCCGCGGCGGAGTCGTCACGGAGCGCGTCGATCCAGGTGGGGTAGGCAACGGGGCGATCGTAGACCGGGCCATCAACTGCGACTGTTGAAGGGTCAACGTTGACGATCTCTTCGCCGTGCCAGAAGATCTGCAGCCGGCCATCGCCGGTTACTTCACCAAGAACGCTCGTTTCGACATCCCACTTGCCGACGACAGCCAAGAACGCCTCGAGCTTTTCGGGGGCAACGATCGCCATCATGCGCTCCTGCGACTCGCTCATCAGAATCTCTTCTGGGGTGAGGGAAGGGTCGCGCAGCAGCACGTTTTCGAGGTCGACGCGCATGCCCGAACCACCATTGGCTGCGAGTTCACTCGTCGCGCACGAGATACCGGCGGCTCCGAGATCTTGAATGGCCTCAACCAACTCGTCGCGGTACAGCTCGAGGCAGCACTCGATGAGCACCTTCTCGGCAAACGGGTCGCCAACCTGCACTGCCGGGCGCTTGGTGGGTCCGCCATCGGCGAAGGTGTCGGAGGCAAGAATTGAGGCGCCGCCGATTCCGTCGCCACCGGTACGAGCGCCGAAGAGCACGACCTTGTTTCCGGTGCCGGAGGCATTGGCAAGCTTCAGGTCTTCGTGACGCAGTACGCCGACCGCGAGAGCGTTCACGAGCGGGTTGCCCTGATATACCGGGTCGAACACGGTCTCGCCGCCGATATTCGGTAGGCCGAGGCAGTTGCCGTAAAACGAGATGCCCGAAACCACGCCGTGCACAACGCGAGCGGTGTCGGGGTGATCAATGGCTCCGAAGCGCAACTGGTCCATGATCGCGACGGGGCGCGCGCCCATAGAGATAATGTCGCGGACGATGCCGCCGACGCCGGTTGCGGCACCCTGGAACGGCTCGATGTAGCTCGGGTGGTTGTGCGACTCCACCTTGAAAGTGACAGCCCAACCTTCGCCGATGTCGACGACGCCAGCATTTTGACCCATGCCGACCATGAGCTTCTCGCGCATTTTGTCGGTGACTTTTTGACCGAACTGGCGCAGGTAGTTCTTGCTCGACTTGTAAGAGCAGTGTTCGCTCCACATCACCGAGTACATGGCGAGCTCACCGCTCGTGGGGCGACGCCCCAGAATCTCGCGGATCTGGGCGTACTCGTCGGCTTTGAGGCCGAGGGCTGCGTACGGCTGCTCCTTCTCAGGAGTGGCGACGGCGTTGTCGACGGTGTCTGCCGTGGCAGGCGTCGTGGGAGTGGAAGTAGTCACGCGGCTGGACTCCAGAAAATCAGGGATGCCGGACCCGCTCAGTCTAGTTCGGCTACGCTCGTGCCTGCTCTACTGCCGCGGTGAAGCGCGCTGCGTCGGTGCCGTCTTCGCGTACTTCGAACACGTTCCCGTTGATCACGAGGGTCGGCACATGGTCGATGACTTCCGTCGTGCCGGGAATCTCACGGCCGAGCCAGTAGTCGTTCGATGTTGTTGCCGTCGCGGAAAAATCTGCGATCGCCGTCGAAAGATCGGCAGCAGCACCCGCCTGCGCCGCGTACTGCACGAGGTCATCATCGGAAGGGCTACCGGATTCAGAGACCTGATTGGCTTGGATCAACGAATACAGGGGGAGTACGGCATCCGTCTCGCCCGCATCCGCTACGGCAAATAGCACGGCGCTCGCACGAGTGGAGTAGTCGGTGGTGTCACCGCGCTTTTCGCTGACGTAGGTCATGGGGTGAAGCGTCATGGTGACGTCGCCTGCTGCAACAAAATCGGCGAGGTCAGAACCGATCGCTTTGTCGAGTTCAGCGCAGTGGGGGCACGAGGGATCTCCCCACATTTCGATCTCAACATCGCCGGAGCCCACGATGATTCCGTCCATTGCGAGTGCTGACATAGCGGTCGACGCGGGAGCGGATGCCTCGGGGTCGGTGCTGCTCGTGCACGCTGCAAGACTGAGCGCCGTTGTGAGCGCGAGGACCGCAGCGCCGATTCGTCGCGGAAAGAGTCGGTGTGTCATGCCGACAGCATATGTGGTCAGACCACAGATGCAAAGCGCTGTTTGCGGGGGGCATTGACGAGTTGTTGGAGCAGCAATACCTTTTCAGTCATGTGGGAGCGAGGAGCCCAGTTCGCCTTTTAAGAGGAGTAACCCATGCCTGTAACCGACATCACGACTGACCGGGAAAACCTCACAATGACATTGACTGCGGATGTCGAGGCGACGAGCGCGCGCCTGTGGGACGTGTTCACGCAACCGCGTCAGCTTGAGCGGGTGTGGGGCCCGCCCGGATGGCCAGCGACGTTCGTTTCGTTCGACTTCGCTGTGGGAGGGCGAGCCAGGTACCACATGACGGGGCCCAATGGAGAGATCGCGCGCGGTGGGTGGGAGTTCATTAGCATCGACGAAGCGCGTGGGTTTGAAGTCCTCGATGAATTCGTCGGAGACGACGGGGAGGCTCTCGCCGATACTCCGTCGATGAGACTGACGTTCGATTTCGAAGACACCGACGCCGGCGCGCGATTCACGACGACGTCGTACTTCCCTTCGGTGGAAGCTCTCGAGCAGATTTTGGCGATGGGTGCGGCCGAGGGAATGACATTGGCCATGGGCCAGCTCGACACGGTTGTGAAGAGCTTGCGGGAGTTCGGTCAGGGTAAGGGCACTGAGACCGAGCTGCTCAACGACAATCAGGTTCGTATCACTCGCTTGATTGACGGACCCCGTGAGCTCGTGTGGCGCGCACACACCGAGCCCGACCTGATGCAGAAGTGGCTGCTCGGCCCCGAAGGATGGGCAATGACAGTGTGCGAGATCGACCCACGCACGGGCGGGAAGTATCGCTACGCCTGGGAGCCTCTCGCCGTGGGCGAGGGCGAGGCTTTCGGATTCGACGGTGAGATTCTCTTGAGTGAACCAGTCCGTCGGATGGTTACGACGGAGCACATGACGGGCACCGACTACCCGTCGACCACCAACGACATGCTGCTCATCGAAGAAGACGGCGCGACTCTCATCACGCTGTTGATTTCTTACTCCAGCAAGGAAGCCCGAGATGCTGTGCTCGCGACCGGAATGACTTCCGGGATGGAAGACAGCTACGCGCGGCTCGAACGAATCACGGCCGCTTAGACGCGGCGGAACTCTGACGACACGGGGCAATCGAATGGGTCGCCAGCGGCGAGGCCCACGCGGTTGAGGTACGCGATGACGATCCCATAAGAACGCAAAAGCGTTGTCTCGGTGTAAGGAACGTTGAGGGTTTCGCAGTAGTCGCGCACAATCAAGCGCGCCTTCGCGAGGTGCGGACGGGGCATGTTCGGGAACAGGTGGTGCTCAACCTGGTAGTTGAGTCCGCCCATGAGCCATGTCGTGTACCAGCCGCCGCTGATGTTGCGCGAGGTGCGAACCTGCTTGGTGAAGAAATCGAGCTTCGCATCGCGGTCGACGATCGGCATGCCCTTGTGGTTCGGTGCGAAGGCGGCACCCATGTAGACACCGAAAACAGCGAGCTGCACGCCGAGGAATGCGAATGCCATGCCGAGGGGCAGTGCCCAGAACAGCAGCGAGAGGTAGAGGGCAAAGCGACCGGCGATGAGGCTGAGTTCGATCCAGCGGCCCTTGACGTCTTTTGTCGTCGTGAGGTGCTTAAGGCCGAGGTAGTGCAGGTTCAAACCCTCGAGTGTGAGCAGCGGAAAGAAGAACCAGCCCTGGCGCCGCGTGAGAAAGACGTGGAGGCCACGGGCCTTCGCCGCATCTTCTTCAAGGAAAGAAACTGTGTCGACTTCGATGTCGGGATCACGAGAGACGCGGTTCGGGTTGGCGTGGTGGCGAGTGTGCTTGCTTGACCACCAGGAGTAGCTCATGCCGACAACACCGCTGATCAATCCGCGAGCGAGGCGGTCGTTGCGCGGGCCCGACGCGAGAATCTGGCGGTGCGCGGCCTCGTGAGAGAGGAATGCAATCTGCGTGAGGATAATGCCGAGGGCACCCGCGATGAGCAGCTGGAACCAGCTATCTCCGAGCAGGATGAAGCCCGCTACGCACCCAGCAAGACAGAGGGCCAGGATGCCGCCGACGAGAGCGTAGAAGCCGCGTGCTCGATCGAGCAGCCCGGTCTCGCGCGTGACCTTCGAGATCTCGGTGTACGCACGTGTCAGATGCGGGAAGGTGTCGGTTCCCGCGTAGGTCTGGCGTACAGGCCCGAGCTGAGCGGTGGGAGCGGCAATAGCGATGGCGAACCTACTTCGATCGGCGTGCGGAGCCAAAGGCAGGTGCCGATCGCTAGGGCCAGCGTACGTCGAGGCTTATGCAGAAGGCGGAATGTGGCGCATTGCTAGGAAGATGCCCAGGTTGCCGTCATCAGCCGGACCCGCAGGTAGTGCGTGCTAACGTTGAGGTGGTGCTTTTCTAGCGCCTGCGTCGTCGATACGCTTCCCGGCCCTCTGGCTGTGGCACTTCTCGAGCGGCGAACCGATGCGCGAATCCGCGCCGTCGCCCATTTGCGGTCAGTTTCGATCGTGTTTACCCGAAAGATACATTTTCTATGCCTACTTTTCTTGACCTCGGCGTGCCCGCGCCCCTGGCCCGTGTACTTGCCGACTCCGGTAAGACGGAAGCCTTTCCGATTCAGGAAGGCACTCTTCCTGACTCTCTCGCTGGCCGTGACGTACTCGGTCGTGGCCGCACCGGCAGCGGAAAAACCATTGCGTTCGCTCTTCCGATGGTTGCGCGGTTGAGTGCAGCTAACGCCGCACGCCGCACTCCTGGTCGCCCCCGCGGCCTCGTTCTTGCACCGACTCGTGAGCTGGCTACCCAGATCGCTGCCGTGCTCGCGCCTCTTGGCGCCGCGACCGGCCTGAACGTCACCACAATCTTCGGTGGCGTCAGTCAGCGCCCCCAGGAGCAGGCACTTCGTGCCGGTGTCGACATCGTCGTAGCGTGCCCTGGTCGCCTTGAAGACCTTATGAAGCAGGGCGTCATCAACCTCGACCGCGTCGAGATCGCCGTGCTCGATGAGGCCGACCACATGGCCGACCTCGGGTTCCTTCCGGGAGTCACCCGTATTCTCAACGCAACGCCGCAGGGCGGTCAGCGCTTGCTGTTCAGCGCGACCCTCGACCGTGGTGTCGATGGCCTCGTGCGTCGGTTCCTCCGCGACGAGGTTCGTCACGAAGTTGACGAGTCGAGCGTTCCCGCCGCAGCTATGACCCACCGCGTGTTGATGGTCAGCGACGCCGAGAAGTCCGACCTCGTCCGTGCTCTTGCCTCTGGCATGGGTCGCCGCATCCTCTTCACCCGCACCAAGCACCAGGCGAAGAAGCTCGCCAAGGTGCTGACGGCAGCCGGCATCCCGGCCGTCGATCTGCACGGAAACCTCTCGCAGTCAGCGCGTGAGCGTAACCTCGCGTCGTTCGGTGCTCCGGTTGAAAAGGGTGGTGTTCGGGTGCTCGTGGCAACCGACGTTGCTGCTCGTGGTGTTCACGTCGACAACGTCGAACTCGTTGTTCACGTCGACCCGCCCATGGAGCACAAGGCATACTTGCACCGCTCGGGCCGTACCGCTCGCGCCGGTGCTGAGGGAACTGTCGTCACCGTTACGCTCGAATCACAGCGTCGCGACGTCACCGACCTGCTGCGCAAGGCTGGAATCTCGGTTCCGTTCGAGCGCGTCACAGCTGATGGCGCCCCGGTCGTTGAACTCGTCGGCCCGCACGCTCCCTATGTGAAGCCTGCTCCCGTCACGGTCAACCACACACCGTCGAAGAAGCCCGGCGCATCGGGTGCTCGTCGTGGCTCGGGTCGCCCCGCAGCTGCTGGCGACCGCTCGGGTGACCGCAGTGGCGCACCGCGCCGCCGCCGTGCGCCGCGTTCAAGCGCGGCTCGCGACTAGACCACGTTGACGGCGGGTTCGCGCACCTGGGCTCCTGCAGCCCACGTGCGGAACCCGCCGTCAAGGTTTACGGCGTCAATTCCGTGCTGCGTGAGAATTCGAGCTGCGGTGTGACCGCGTTGTCCGACCTGGCAGTGAACGATGACGGGTCCCGCGGGGAGCTCATCGAGTCGTTCGCGTAGTTCGTCGACAGGAATATTGACGGCGGCCGGGATACTGCCTGCGGCATACTCGCCCGCAGAGCGCACGTCGATAAGCGTTGCCCCGCTCGTTCGCGCGGCCTCGAGTTCGTGCCACTGTAACGAGCGGGTCGCGCCGGTGCGCAGATTGTCAGCGACGTATCCGAGCTGGTTGATGGGATCTTTTGCCGAGCCGAACTGTGGTGCATAGGCGAGCTCGAGTTTCGCAAGAGCGGATGCCGTTATTCCCGCTGTCATTGCCACAGCGATGATATCGATGCGCTTGTCGACGCCGGAACCACCCACGATCTGTGCTCCCAGAATCCGGTCCGACTCCGGGTCGACAAGAAGCTTCATCGACATTCCCTCAGCGCCGGGGTAGTACCCGGCGTGAGAAGCCGGGTGCGTGTGGATGACGCGCAGGGGCGCGCCTGCTGCCCGCAGTTCGGTTTCACTTGCGCCGACCTTGGCCGCGACCATGTCGAAAACTCCGACGATCGCCGTGCCGAGAGACGGCGCGTTGGTCTCTGCAACACCGGCGATGACGTCGGCAGTAGTTCGCCCGTGGCGATTCGCAAGCCCCGCCATCGTGACGAGTGTCGGCTCACCGGTGCGGGCATCTTGTTTTTCGACACCGTCGCCGACCGCGAAAATGTTCGCGTCGCTCGTGCGGTTTTCTGCGTCGACAGCGATACCGCCGGTAGGGCCGAGTCGCAGCCCTGCTGTCAATGCCAGCGTTGTTTGGGGTCGAACTCCGCTCGCATCGATGATGAGGTCGGGTTGCTGGGACGTGCCGTCGCTGAGGTGAACGATCCCACCGTCGACGCGGTCGATGACTGTGGAAGTGTGCACATCGACCCCGTGCGCGCGCAGGTGCGATTCGAGCGGAACAGTCATCTCGGGGTCGAGCGGAGTCAGAATATGGGGTCCGCGCTGAACCAGTGAGGTGTGAAGCCCGCGAGAAACCAGGTTCTCGGCGGCTTCGAGGCCGATGAAACCGCCGCCGATGACGAGAGCGGAGCGGATGCCGTTGTCGCGTTCGAGGAGCGCGGTGATGGCATCGACGTCGCTTACGGTGCGAAGAGTGTGCGTGGGAATGTCACCAAAAGTGACCTCGCCCCGGGCTGCTGCGCCGACGGCCAGGATGAGGGTGTCGTAGTGCTCCGTCGAGGTTGTCGACGTTGCAAGCTCGACGACTGTGACGAGCTTCAGGTCGGGATCGATCGAGACGACCTCGTGCCCGGTTCGCACGTCAAGACGGAATCGTCGGTGCAACGAATCGGGGGTCTGAAGGAGAAGCTGCGATCGGTCGGTGATGATCCCGCCGACGTAGTACGGGAGGCCGCAATTGGCGTAGGACACGTGCGGTCCACGCTCATACACGGTGATCTCGGCAGACTCGTCGAGTCGCCGCAGCCTCGTGGCTGCTGACATCCCGCCTGCCACTCCGCCGATGATGATGGTCCGCATTTGTGATCTCCCCGCTCATTGTCATACCGTATGGGGTATAGCGTATACCCAGTGGGGTATCCCGAAAACCTCGAAAGGTGTGTACATCGTGTGCTACGCAGTCAACTGCAAGACCTGTGGAAAAACGACCTGGGCCGGATGCGGTCAGCACGTAGATAGCGTCAAGCGCTCAGTGCCGTCGAGCCAATGGTGCGGCGGCCATCCAAAGGCCGAATCAACCGGCGGGTTCTGGAGCAAGATGTTCGGTCGCACGAACGCCTAGCTTTAGGCGCGCGACAGACCGTCTTCCAGGGCGACCCACGCGAGCATCGCGCACTTGACGCGGGCTGTGTACTTCGAAACCCCCGAAAGTGCCGCGGCGTCGCCGAAAACGTCTTCGTCGAGGGTGAGTTTGCCGCGTGAGCGCAGCACTTCGCGGAAGCCCGCGATGAGGGCGTCAGCTTCAGTGCGCGGCATCCCCTCGACAAGGCCCGTGAGCATGGATGCCGACGCTTGCGATATCGAGCAGCCGGCGCCTTCCCAGCTCACATCGCGGATCGCGCCGTCGTCATCGACGCGCACGCGCAGCGTGATTTCGTCACCGCAGATGGGGTTTCGCTGATGCGAATCGGCGCTTCGACCGTCGGCGTCTTCAAGACCAAAACCGTCGCGGGCCTTGGAGTGGTCAAGGATGAGCTCCTGGTAGAGCCCTTCGAGCCCGCTCACGAGCCCGCTCCGAAGAATGAGCGCACGCCGGATACCGCGTCAAGCAACATGTCGATGTCTTCTTCCGTGTTGTAGAGCGAGGCCGATGCACGAACGGATGCCGTCATCCCGAAGCGGCGGTGAAGCGGCTGTGCGCAGTGGTGGCCGACGCGAACAGCAACTCCGCGTGCGTCGAGAAACTGACCCACGTCGTGCGCGTGCACGCCCTGCACTTCGAAAGCGCTGAGGGCGACACGGTCGACACCGTCGGGAGCGTCGCCCAGCAGGCGGATGCCATCGATTCGGCGGAGACCCTCACGCATCCGTCGCTCGAGCACACGTTCGTGAGCGTGAACTGCTGCCATGCCGACGGTGTCGAGGTACTCGACTGCGGCGGCCAGCGCGATGGCCTGTGAGACCGGCTGCGTTCCGGCCTCGAACCGCTGGGGAGCCGGAAGATAGTCGGCGCTATTGAGCGAGACGGTTGTGATCATCGATCCGCCCGTCAGGAACGGCGGCAAGGCATCGAGAACCTCAGCCCGACCGTACAAGCCGCCAATGCCATACGGGCCGAGCATCTTGTGGCCAGAGAAGACAGCGAGATCGACACCGAGTGCGGGTAGGTCCAGGGGCACATGTGGCGCTGACTGGCACGCGTCGAGCACCGTGAGTGCGCCGACGCTCTGCGCGAGAGTGACGAGTTCTGCGACCGGGTTGACGATGCCCAACACGTTCGAAATGTGGGGGAAGGCAACGATTTTGGTGCGCGCTCCGATAAGGGATGCCGCAGCATCGAGCGCAAGCGTGCCGTCGTCGTGCACGGGGATGTGTCGCAGCACGGCACCCGTTCGGGCAGCAAGTTCTTGCCACGGAATGAGGTTGGCGTGATGTTCGGCCTCGGTTACGACGATCTCGTCACCCGGAGCGAGCGCAAACCTCCGCGCGGCAGCGCCGCCGCGCCCGGCCGTCGCGTTGCCAACTGCATACGCAATGAGGTTGATTCCGGCGGTCGCACCGCTCGTCCAGACGAGCTGCTCTTCGTCGGCACCGACGAATGCGGCAACGCGCTCTCGAGCATCTTCAAAAAGCACCGTCGCTTCGGCGGCAAGAGTGTGGGCCCCGCGGTGGACGGCCGCGTTGGTCTGCGTGAGGAACGCGATCTCGGTATCGATGACAGTTTGCGGCTTCTGGCTGGTAGCCGCAGAGTCGAGGTACACGAGGCGCTGACCGCCCACGCTCTGCGCCAAAATGGGGAAGTCGGCGCGGAGCGCACCCGCATCGAGCGCGGGCAAAGAGTTCATCCCTCCAGGCTACGCCGCGTCGCGGGGTTCTTGGGCGGCGGGCCACTACGATCGCAGCATGTTCCTCCCCGACCGCCGCATCGCTCTGACCTACCGGGTGCTCACCGTCATCGTGATCGCGATCGGCCTCGGTCGAATCACGGGTGTTTTCGCCGGTGACGTGTCGGGCACCGAGTTTTTGTTCTACACAGTGCAGTCCAACATCCTGTGCCTGGTGTGGGCAGTTGCGCTCGGCATCCGCACAGCGCTCGACCTGCGATCCGACGGTGTGCGCGGCGGGTCAACGCCGTCGGCGCGGGGAGGCGGGGCCGTCGTGATGGCGATCACCATCACGATGCTCATCTACCTGATCGTGCTCGTGCCGATCAGCTTCACGCAGAGCAGCGGCTACACGCCGTTCACTCTCACCGACAATCTCATTCACATCATCGCGCCGTGCCTGATCATCGGTGACTGGTTGTTGTTCACGCCGAAGGGTCGATTGCGTTGGTATGACCCGCCCCTGTGGGCACTCATCCCGTTCGCGTATCTCGCCTTCGCCTACGCGTGGAGCGCGGCCGGTGGCGACTTTGGGTACGACCGCGCATACCCGTACCCATTCATGAACGTCGAAGAGCTTGGCATCGGCGGGGTCGCCGTATGGCTCGTGGGCCTCACCATCGCCCTCGAAGCTGTCGGCTTTCTCTACGTTGCTATCGACCGAGTACTGGGCGCGACCGCGCGGCGGTCCTAGACGGTTTCGAGCCAGACCGCGGTGTCGACGGGGAGCTGCGCGCCATCGAGGGGGCCGCTGGATGTCACAACGACTCCGGCGGGCAACTGTGCCGGCGCGGCACCGATGTTTACGAGCACCGTGATCGGTCCATTGCGGAACGCGATCACATCGTCGCCGAAACCCTCGAGCCACTCAAGCGTGCCGACACCGAGGCCGCGTTCGCGTCGTTCCGCGAGGAGCGTGCGGTAGAGCCACAGCGTCGAGTCGGCGTCTGCTTCTTGCACATCGCGCGCAAAGTCAGCCCATTCCTCGGGCTGTGGCAACCAGCTCGCGCCGGTGTCGTTAAAGCCGTACGCGGCGCCCGTGCGTGACCAGGGAATCGGCACGCGGCATCCGTCACGACCGTACCGCTCACCGTTCGTGCGGAACCACGTGGGATCTTGCCGAGCGTCGTCAGGAATCTCGATCGCTTCGGGAAGACCCAGCTCCTCACCCTGATAGATGTAGGCGCTACCAGGGAGAGCAAGCATGAGCGTCGTGGCAGCGCGTGCGCGCCGAAGACCGACGACGGGATCAGGTTTTCCCTTCGACTTCGGCCCGATCCCGTCGCCCTGCGGGTTGTCAGCGGTGAGGGCGAGACGCGAGGCGTGACGCACGACATCGTGGTTCGAGAGCACCCATGTGGGAGGGGCGCCCACGCCGGGAAATGCCCGGAGCGAATCGGCGATCACGCGGCGAAGGGCGACAGCATCCCACTCGGTCGTGAGGTACGGAAAATTAAAGGCCTGGTGCATTTCGTCGGACCGCACCCACAGTGCTGTCCTTTCGGGCGTCGGAAGCCATGCTTCGGCGCAGAGCGCGCGGTCACCGTCGTAGGTTGCGAGAAGTTTGTGCCACTCGCGGTAGATCTCGTGCACCGCCGGCTGGCCCCAGTAGGGAACGTCGTCGGCGTCGCCGCCCATCGATCCACCTTCGGGGCTGGGCGTGTAATCGGGGAGCCCGTCCTTTTTGACGAGACCGTGCGCGACATCCACGCGGAAGCCATCAACGCCACGGTCGAGCCAGAACGTCAAAACTCGTTCGAACGACTCACGGACCTCTGGATTGGTCCAGTCGAAGTCGGGCTGTGACTGGTCGAACAGATGCAGATACCACTGACCGGGCGCACCGTCGGGTTCCGTGATCCGTGACCATGCCGGCCCGCCAAAAACCGAATCCCAGTTGTTGGGAGGCAACGAACCGTCGGGGCCTTGGCCGTCGCGGAACATGTAACGGGCGCGCTCCGCGCTGCCGGGGCCAGCTGCAAGCGCTTGCTGAAACCAGACGTGCTGATCGGAAGAATGGTTGGGAACCAGGTCGACAATGACGCGGATGCCAAGGGTATGAGCCGTCTTGAGCATCACATCGAAGTCGCCCAGTGAGCCGAAGATCGGGTCGACATCGCAGTAATCAGCAACGTCGTAGCCGGCGTCTTTCTGCGGCGACGTCATGAAGGGGCTCAGCCAGATGGCGTCTACTCCGAGAGAGGCGAGATCAGTCAGGTGCGACGTGATGCCGGGGAGGTCCCCCATGCCGTCGCCATTGTTGTCAGCGAACGAGCGCGGGTAGATCTGGTAGATGACAGCGGAACGCCACCACTCGGAACCGGCAGTGTCAGTAAGCAGAGTCATGGCGCTAAGGCTACGGGAACACGTTTCGCAGGGCGAAAACGCCGCCGGATAGTCTTGTCTCCATGCCCCGCAATACTTCTGAGGCTTTGGCGCGCGCCGAATCTCTCATCGTTTCTATCCCCGACTATCCGAAGCCGGGGATCGTCTTTCGCGACATCGCTCCGTTGCTGGCGGATGCCGATGCTCTTCGCGCGACGGTCGATGGTCTTCTCGAGCCGTTCGAGGGGACTTTCGATGTCGTCGCGGGAATCGAAGCACGCGGTTTTCTTCTCGCCGGTGCTGCGGCGATTGCTGCGGGCGTAGGACTCATTCCGATCCGCAAAGCCGGCAAGCTCCCGCGACCGGCGGCGTCCGTGTCGTACACCCTTGAGTACGCGGACGCGGCAATCGAAATGCACGACGACATCGCACCCGGCACGCGCGTCTTACTGCTCGATGACGTGCTCGCAACGGGGGGCACGATCGCGGCCGCCCACACGTTGGTGGCCGAAGTCGGTGGGGTCGTCACCGGCACCGCGGTGTTGCTCGAACTCGATGGCCTCGGCGGACGATCAGCTGTGGGTGACGACAACCTGCACTCGTTGTTTCACGTGTAACGCGATGCCTTAACTGCCGCGATACGTCGAGTACGCGAACGGGCTCAGTAGCAGCGGCACGTGATAGTGGCGCTCGTCGGTCACAGTGAAGGTGACAGTGGCCGACGGGTAAAACGTCTCGACGCCCTGGCTGGAAAAGTAGGCACCCGTCGCGAACGTCAGTGCGTAGTCGCCGCGTGCGAGTATTTCTGGCCCGAGTGCGAGTCTTCCGTCGGAGTCGGTATTGCCCTCGGCGACAACGCCTCCCGTGACATCGGCGAGAACAACCCCGACGCCGGTAGCTGGCACGCCGGTGCTCGCATCGAGGATGTGAGTCGTGAGGTGAGTGGTCATTCCTGCTCCTCAGGGGTCACGGCATCCGTGCCGATTGTTGTGCGAAGACGCAGGAGTGCGATTTCCGCGAGCTGTTCGGTCGCTTCGCGTGCTTCGTCGGCCTCATCGTTCTCGAGGCGGCGGTGCAAGTGCGACAGCATTTCTGCGGGGGTCCGCCCCGCGGCGCGAATGAGAAAGACTCGGCCGAACCGGGCCTCGTAGTCGGCATTGCCGGTGGCGAGGGCGCTCACGATGTCGTCAGCAGCGGTCGACATCGACGACTGCTCAGCTCGGGAGGCATCGGCCGTCGCGCCGGATCCACGCGGCTTGTCGCCGATGCGGGGGTGATGGCTGAGAGCCGCGTCGAGATCAGCGCGCGACCAGACCGAGGCCAGGCTCGAAGCGTATGAGGCGAGCGCGTCGGCCGAGCTGTACGGACGGCCAGCGACAACGGCATCGACCCACCCGGGGATTGCAGCCCACACCGCGACGGTGGCTTGGGCATCGGACTCGGAAAGGGCGTTGAATTCGTCAAGATCCACGCGCACACGCTACCCGCTCGAAGTTTCTTTGGAGTTACCGGGGGCAGTAACCGAAATGTTGGTGCGAGTTACATCCACGAAACGCAAAGCGCCTAGCGTAAGCGCCATGAGCATTGCGTCACCCGCCTCGATTGCCGCGCATCGCGCCTTTATCGCGGGGGAGTTCCGGCCGGCTACCGTCGACATGACCGACGGCCTCGTGACGACGATCCGAGACTTCGATGACACGGCGGATGTCGTAGTCGGCGACGACGTGGTGCTCCTGCCAGGCCTCGTCGATTCGCACGTGCATCTCGATGAGCCTGGCCGCACGGAGTGGGAGGGCTTCGCAACCGGCACCGCCGCGGCTGTTGCTGGTGGCGTTACCACCGTGCTCGACATGCCACTCAACAGCGTTCCTGTGACCACGACCCCAGAAGCGCTCGCCGCTAAGCGGGCCGCGGCGCAGGGAAAGCTTGCCGTGGACGTCGGTTATTGGGGCGGTGCTGTTCCCGAGAACCTCGGGACTCTGGCTCAGCTCGCCGAAGCCGGGGTTGTCGGGTTCAAATGCTTTCTTTCGCCCTCCGGCATTGATGAATTTGGTCACCTGGATACCGCGCAGCTCGAAACAGCGCTCGCCGAGATCGTGAAATTCGATGGCGTGCTCATCGTGCATGCCGAAGATCCAGCGCACTTGCACGCAGATGGCGCTCTGGGGCCGCACTACATCGACTTCTTGGCGTCGCGTCCGGGGATTAGCGAGAGATCGGCGATCGGTCAGGTCATCGATGCCGCTCACCGCACGGGCGCTCGCGCCCACATCGTGCACGTATCGGATGGTGCGGCGCTCGATGAAGTGCGCGCGGCAAAGGCGCGCGGCGTACGCCTGACTGTCGAGACGTGCCCGCACTACCTCACGCTGAAAGCCGAGGATGTGCCTGACGGTGCCGGGGCGTTCAAAGCGTGCCCGCCGATTCGTGACGCGAAGAACCAAGATCTGCTGTGGCAGGGCGTTGTCGATGGAACGATCGATGCGATCGTCAGCGATCACTCACCGGCAACCCTCGCACTCAAAGAACAGGGTGATGGCGACTTCGGTCTCGCGTGGGGCGGGATCGCCGGACTTCAGACGGGCCTGTCCGCAGTGTGGACCGCGGCAAAGAGCCGCGGCATCCCGCTCGAGACGATTCTGCCGCTGATGACAACAGGCCCTGCCCGCATCGGCGGGCTAGGGTCGCGCGGCCGCATTGCGATCGGCGAGCCAGCGCACCTCACCGTTTTTCACCCGGATGCCTCCTACACGGTGCGTGCGGAAGCCCTCGAATACCGCAACCCGATGTCACCGTGGGACGGCGCGACGCTTGACGGTGTCGTGGAATCGACGCTCGTTCATGGCCAGATCGCGTACCGTCGGGGTGAGCAGGTCTCGGTGCGTGCCGGGCGCGAGATTCTCGCGAAAACACTCAGAGAGGTGCCGGAATGAGCGTCGACATTCTGCAGCCGGGAATCGGTGAGATTTCGGGGGCGCACTATGTGCCAGCAAGCCCCGACAACGTCATGTGGGGGCGTCTTCCCTGCGCTGTGGATACGCCCGTGCTCAGAGTCACCGCCGGTAGCAGTGTGACCTTTGACACCGTGAGTCACGAGGGAATTCTCGAGGACCAGGGTAAAGACCCGCTGGCGTACTTCACGTCTCACGGCGTCGCTGCAGATCATGTGCTCGACGATGCGATCGAGATTGCGGCATCCCTCTCGCGAAACCCGGCGATCGATGGTCCGCACGTCGTCACGGGGCCGGTGTACGTCGAGGGAGCAAAACCCGGCGACCTTTTGAAGATCACGGTAGAAAAGCTGCTGCCGCGAGTGCCCTACGGCGTGATCTCCAACCGCCACGGCAAAGGCGCGCTTGTTGGTGTGATGCCGCGCGGACCCGAAAACGTGAGCGTTTTTACGCCCGTCGAGCAGCGCGATTCGGGACTGGTCGGGGTGCTTCCGGTCACCGAGGGTGGCGAACGTGTCGTCGAGTTTCCGCTTGCCCCGTTCCTCGGCACGATGGGAGTCGCCGTCGCGGGAGATGAGCACCCGCACTCTGTGCCACCCGGTGCGCACGGCGGCAACATCGACATCAATCTGCTGGTCGAAGGAACAGTGCTCTACCTTCCGGTGCAGGTTGCCGGAGCCCTCGCCTACGTGGGAGACCCCCACTTTGCGCAGGGCGACGGCGAGGTCGCTCTCACCGCGCTCGAAGCCTCGTTGCGCGCCACGGTGAGGTTCGACGTTGTGCCGCGGGCCGATGCGCTCGCCGCTTTCGGTGAGCTTGCGGGCCCGCTCGTTCGCACTTCCGAATACCTTGTGCCCACGGGCCTTGACGTAGACCTCGGCGAAGCGATGCGCCGATGTGTGCGTGCCGCGATCGACCTCATTCAAGCGCGATGGGGGCTCGACGAGCACATCGCCTATGCGTATTTGAGCGCTGCGACCGACTTCGACATTTCACAGGTGGTCGACATCGTGTGCGGTGTGCACGCGCGAATTCGTGAGGCGGACTTCGCCCGTATTGAGGTTGAGGAGACCGCATGACGCCCGCAGTTCCGACTCCGGCAGAGGTTCCCACGGGCATGCCCGACGATCTCTTCGAGGCCCTCACCGCGTACGAGCGTGCCATCATCGCGAACGACCTCGACGCTCTCGATGCGTTTTTCGCCCCGGGCTCCGAGACGATGCGGGGAGACGCGGGCGGCTTGCTTGTCGGTCACGATGTCATCAGCGCTTTTCGCGGCGTGCGCGGTGGTGTCCCGCCCCGAACGATTACTCATGTCGAGCACCGCGAACTCGCGCCCGATGTGGCACTCGTGGTGTCGGTTTCGCGCTATCACGGCGGTGGAACGGGTCTGCAAACTCAGGTGTGGCAGCGCACTAACGACGTGTGGCGTATTTCTGCAGCTCACGTGACTCCCCGCGCTCACGCGCTGGACAAGTCGGTGTGGCGAACCGTCGGCGACCCGTTGTGGCAGGGTGCCTGGGACGGTCCACTCGAGGGGCTGACGGTCGCGGTAAAGGACCTGTTTGCGATCAAGGGCTACCGAATCGGCGCGGGAAATCCGACGTTCCTCGACTCGGCGCGGCCCGAATCGACGACGGCAGCCGCAGTCTCCGACCTGCTTCGCGGCGGTGCATCGCTTCGAGGAATCGCGCGAACAGATGAATTCGCGTATTCGATCGCCGGCGACAACGCCCACTATGGCACTCCTCCCAACGGTGCCCTTCCCGGTGCTCTTCCCGGTGGATCGTCGAGCGGTCCGGCAACAGCGGTAGCGACGGGTCAGGCCGAGATCGCCCTCGCAACCGACACCGCCGGCTCCATTCGTGTTCCTGCTTCATACCAGGGGCTCTGGGGGCTTCGCACAACGCACGGTCTCGTGCCGCGCCAGGGACTCTTACCGCTTGCGCAATCATTCGACACTGTTGGTTGGCTCACCCGCGACGGTGAGACGCTGCAAAAGGTTGTCGACTGGTGCCTCAGCTATGACGGCTCTGACTCGACAGAGCGCGTGTTCGGCGAATCCGGCGACGATCTGCCGTGGCGCTTTCTTGTGCCCGACGAAGCATTGGCAGCCGTCGAAGATGACACGAGGGCGGCGTTCGATGCCTTCCTCGCGGGGCTAGCGGCATCCGATGATGCACCGATGATGCGGCGCGTATCGATCGGCGATCTCGACGACTACTACGAACCATTTCGCACCGTGCAAGCGTCGGAAGCATGGCGTAACAACTCCGACTGGTTGCGTGCCCAC
This sequence comes from Microbacterium endophyticum, assembly GCF_011047135.1. Classification (NCBI taxonomy): domain Bacteria; kingdom Bacillati; phylum Actinomycetota; class Actinomycetes; order Micrococcales; family Microbacteriaceae; genus Microbacterium; species Microbacterium endophyticum. Next base: position 1,535,076 of record NZ_CP049255.1, read on the forward strand.
CCTGGCGCAACCGGTGCTGCAGTGGCGGAGCGGTTCCGGCTGGCAAGCGAAGTGACGTCGGATGCCGAGGCCCGCGCCCGAACGAAGCTCCAGGCTCTCGGAGAACAAGCCGACGACATGCTGCGTGGTGCCGTCATGATGATGCCGACAGTGCCGGGACCTGCCCCCATGCGTACATCCGATGGTGCGAAGGTCGATGTCGTGCGTCAGGCAACGCTTCGCATGACGACGCCCGCTGCAGTCGGCGGTTTTCCCGCAATTTCGATTCCCCTACTTACAGTGCCGTCGAAGCTCGGACCCGCCCCTGTGGGCATCTGCCTCGTGTCTCGCTCTGGCACTGATATCGCCCTCGTGCGCCTTGCGCGACGCCTGGCCGGCGCCGCACGTGCATTTCACCGAACGGAGACTCCGTGACTATTCCCGGCTCGATTGTTCCCCCCGCCCGTCTTCTGATGGGCCCGGGGCCCATTTCGGCTTACCCCAGCGTTTTGACCGCGATGTCGGCACCGCTTGTCGGACAGTACGACCCGTTCATGACAGCCACGATGAACGAGACGCAAGAGCTCTACCGCCAGGTGTGGGCCACGACGAACGATGCGACGGTATTGGTTGACGGCACCTCGCGCGCTGGAATTGAAGCTGCCATTGTGTCGCTCATTCGTCCGGGTGACCGCGTTCTCGTGCCGGTGTTCGGGCGCTTCGGCCATCTTCTGACCGAGATCGCCGAGCGTGCGGGCGCCGAGGTTCACAAGATCGAGACCGAGTGGGGACAGGTGTTTCCCGCATCCGTCATAGAAGAGGCGATCGTTCGTGTGAAGCCGACGCTCTTGGCGGTTGTTCAGGGCGATACCTCGACCACGATGCTGCAACCGCTCGAAGACCTCGGTGCGATCTGTGCAAAACACGGCGTGCTCTTCTACACCGATGCGACCGCGTCGCTCGGCGGTAATGCGTTCGAAGCGGACGCTTGGGGACTCGATGCCGCAACCTCGGGTCTCCAGAAGTGCCTCGGCGGACCGTCCGGTTCATCACCGATCACGCTGAGCGAAAAGGCCGTCGCCGTCATTCGTTCGCGCGCGAAAATCGAAGCCGGAATTCGGGAAGACGGCGACCCGGATGCTGCTGACTTCGTCAGGTCGAACTACTTCGACCTCGGCATGATTCTCGATTACTGGGGTCCGCGACGCCTCAATCACCACACCGAAGCAACCTCGATGCTCTACGGGGCTCGGGAGTGCGCCCGCTTGCTTCTTGCTGAAGGCCGCGACGCAGTGATTACCCGGCACGAGATCGCCGGAGCAGCAATGCTCGCGGGCGTCGAGGCGCTCGGGCTTCAGGTCTTCGGAGATGTTGCTCACAAGATGACCAACGTCGTTGCGGTGGAAATACCCGAGGGTGTTGCCGGAGATGCAGCGCGCGGCGCGATGCTCGATGACTTCGGTATTGAAATCGGTACATCGTTCGGCCCGCTCCACGGGCGAGTGTGGCGCATCGGAACAATGGGCTACAACGCTCGCAAAGACACCGTGCTCACAACGCTCGCCGCCCTCGAATCGGTGCTCCGTCGCTTTGGCGCCTCGGTTCCCGCGGGTGGTGGAGTAGAAGCAGCTCTCGACGTATACGCCGGGGTGTGACATGGCGTTATTGACCGGAGTTGCACCCGACCGGATCGCTGCGGCCGCCCGGCGCGTCATGGCGCGATGCGAAGAACTCGCTCGCGTCAGCGCGACACCGGGTGAAATCGAGCGCGTGTACCTGTCGACCGAGCACGCGCGGGTCAACCGCCTCGCGGCGGAGTGGATGCGTGAAGTCGGCATGAAGAGCCGCCAGGATGCCGCGGGCAACCAACTCGGCAGGCTCGAAGCCGCCGAGCGCGGTGCGCCGGCCCTCATGATTGGTTCCCACCTCGATACCGTTCCCGACGCCGGGCGGTTCGACGGCATCGTCGGTGTGTTGATCGGACTCGAAGTCGTGCGGCTGCTGCGCCAGCCCGGCCCGGGTGACACCTGGATCTCTCCGTTTCCGTTTGCCCTCGAAGTTGTCGCTTTCTCAGATGAGGAAGGCACTCGTTTCGGTAAGGCGCTGCTCGGTTCGTCAGCGGTTGCTGGCACGTGGGAAAAGGAGTGGTGGGCGCTCGCCGATAAAGACGGCACGACCCTTCGCCAGGCGTTTCTCGAGTTCGGCCTTGACCCCGCGCGTGTGGGGGAGGCATCCCGTCGCCCAGAAGAGTTGGTCGGATACCTCGAAGCCCACATCGAGCAGGGACCGGAGCTTGACCGCCGTGGCGAGTCGCTCGCTGTGGTGTCGTCGATCGCGAGTGCACGTCGTTTCCAACTGGTGGTCGAGGGCGAAGCTCGGCACGCGGGTGGTACTCCCTATGACATGCGTCGCGATGCCCTCCTCGGGGCGAGCGAAGCTGCCCTCGCTGTCGAGAGGATCTGTGCGAGCGAGCACCACATCATCGGAACCGTGGGTCAACTTGAGGCATTTCCAGGGGCAGTCAACATCGTTCCGGGCGAAGCGCGATTCTCACTCGACCTGCGCGGTGAGTTCGATGGGCAGCGCGACCAGGTGTGGAATGCGATCTCGCGTGACCTCGACACGATCATGGGGCGCCGTCACCTGCGATGGACTGCGCGCGAGATTCACAACGCACCGGCCGTGATGTGCGCGCCTCTCTTGCAGGACGTTGTGCGTGAAGGAATCGTGTCGACGCTCGCGCCCGGGTCCGACGCGCCCGCCACAATCTTCAGCAGAGCCGGCCACGACGGTATGTCAATCGGTGCCATTACCGATGTCGGAATGCTGTTTCTTCGTAACCCCGATGGCATCAGCCATCACCCCGACGAGCTGGTTTCGGGCGGAGACGTCGCACTCGGCATCCGCGCGCTCGCCGAGTCGGTGCTTCAGCTTTCTGCAGACAGAACTGCTTCTTGAGGAGAACCCATGTCACTTCTTGTCATCAATGCTCGGCTCATCACGATCCCCGCCGGAACCGACGACCCCGGATACATCGAGCGCGGATGGATGCTCGTTGAAGAAGGTCGCATCACCGGTATCGGCGAAGGCGATGCTCCCGAGACGTCGCTTGACGAGGTGCTCGACGTCAATGGTGCATTCGTTGCACCGGGGTTCGTGTCGTCTCACAGCCACCTGTTTACGAGCGGACTGCGCGGACTCGGCGTTGCGGACACCCTCTACGGGTGGTGCGATTCGATGCTCGGCTTCACCTCGCACATGTCGGCCGAAGACATCTATTGGTCAACCCTCCACGGGGCACTCGACTTTCTCAGCAACGGCGTCACGACGGCGTACAACTTCACCGACCCGCTGCAGGCATGGGAATCGATGGTCGACGGCAAGCGCGTGGGTAATGCCCAGATGCGCGGGCTCGAGTATCACACCCGTCAGGCCGACGGCTGTGCCGACGCCGGCATCCGCTTCGTCGATTCGATCGGAATGGATGCCACGGTCGGCACCGATGATGAGATCTTTGAGCGCTTCGGTGCCTCGGTCGCGCATACGCGCGGGCTGAATCAGGACCTCGCACTCGGTGCTTCGATCATGGGCCAAGTGCAGTGGTCACCGCGTGAAGATGCGGCTGAGATCGAAGTTGCTGCAATGCGCCGTTTCGGCGTGACCAACCAGGCGCACTTCCTGGAATCTCCCGAGGCTGTTGAGCTGCAGCAGTCGAAGTTCGCGATGTATCGGGATGCCGGCGCACTCGGCCCCGACATGATGTTCGGCCATTTCATCCAGACAACGCCCGAAATCATCGCGCAGACCGCGGCGAGTGGTGCATCGATGTCGTGGCAACCAGCGTCAAACGGACGCCTCGCTTCGGGTGTTGCACTTGTGCCCGAAATGATCGCAATGGGGATGAAGGTCGGCATGGGTCTTGACGACCAGGCGTGCACTGACGTCTCGGACCCATGGCAGAACATGCGACTCGGCATCTATATGCAGCGCGCGCGCACAAAAGAACCTCTGTCGATGATGCCGGAACTCGCGCTGCGGCTTCACACGCTTGGCGGCGCCGAGATCATGAGCGTCGATGACCGCGTCGGAAGTCTAGAGGTCGGCAAGTTCGCTGACTTCGTGGTGGTCGACCCCCGCCAGCCCGACATGGGGCCGTTGTGGCACCCCGTTCGCAACTACGTGCTTTCCAGCACACTTCGAAACCTCACGCGCGTGTACGTCGGAGGCGAGCTCGTTTCGAAGGCTGGCGCCTCGACGAACCCGCTCGCGGCGGTGGCCTCGGCGCGTATTCATAACGATTTGCCTGCTGTTGCGGCACATTTCGGCCACCCACACTGAGAATCTGCCGACACAAAGACAGCTGTAACGGCGTCGAAACACGTCGCCAGTGTTCATGAAATCTACAACGCCTACCTTCAGAGAAGTTGCACGACCGAGTACCCGCTCATGTGCAGTTCCTTAACCCGAGTGCAATACCGGCATCTGGAGACATAGCAAAATGACAATCTTTTCCTCACGGCGTTCACGCGTCGCCGCATCGCTTGCAGCGGTTGCGATCTCTGCCCTCGCTCTGAGCGCGTGCTCGGGCGGCTCGTCTGACGCTGACGCTTCGGCATCTAGCGGTGGCGATGCAGCAATCAAGAAAGACATCAACGTTCAGCTGAGCTGGATCAAGAACGAAGAGTTTGCCGGCGAGTTCTTCGCCGACAGCAAGGGCTACTACACCGACGCCGGTTTCGACTCGGTCACCCTGATCCCCGGCCCGACAACGGGTGCTGCTGAGCTCATCTCGGGCAGTGCCGACTTCGCAACGAGCGACGCGGTCTCCATCGGCTCGGTCGTCGCATCTGAGGGTGCACCGTTGAAGATCATCGGTACGACCTACCAGAAGAACCCGTTCACGGTTCTTTCGCTCGCTGACGGTGGCAACATCGCGACGGTCGATGACCTCAAGGGCAAGAAGATTGGTGTGCAGGACGCCAACACGGCGCTGTTCACCGCTTTCCTCGCGGCCAACGGTCTCACGACGGATGACGTAGAGATCGTCCCCGTTCAGTACGACCCGGCCCCGCTGACCAACGGTGAAGTAGACGGATTCATCTCCTACCTCACGAACGAGTCGATCATCGTTGCAAGCGAAGGTTATGACACCGTCAACCTGCCGTTCGCAGACAACGGACTCCCGTTCGTTGCCGAGACATTCGTCACAACCGACGACATGATCGCGAACAACCCCGAAACGGTCAAGGCATTCTTGATCGCTGAAATCAAGGGTTGGACCGACGCTGTCAACGACCCCGAAGAGGGTGCACGCCTTGCCTACGAAGAGTACGGCGCAGACCTCGACCTGAACCCGGAGAACTCCATCGCGGGCGCTACCGAGCAGGTTGAGCTCGTCGTCTCCGACGAAACCGCCGAAAACGGCCTCTTCACGATCAGCGACGACCTTCAGGCCGCCACGATCGAGAGCCTCGCCGGCGCTGGTATCGACCTCGAAGCATCCGATCTCTTCGACCTCTCGCTACTCAAAGAGGTTTACGAAGAGAACCCCGACCTGATCGCCTACGCGGGCTGATTTGGAGTTCTGACGTGACGCAACCCGTCGCTGAGGCTGGTGTCCAGGGCGCGACCCTGGGCACCGGCCTTCAGATTACTGACCTCAACAAAGTCTTCACGAGCGGCCGCAAGTCGGTGGTAGCTCTGCAGGACACAAACCTCCACACCGACCAGGGAACGTTCCTGTCGCTGCTGGGGCCGTCGGGATGCGGCAAGTCAACGATTCTTCGCATCCTCGCCGGACTCGAGCAACCGACCAGCGGAACGACGCGCGTCGATGGCAAGAGCCCGAAGGAGATGCGCAAAGAGAACAAGCTCGGCATCGCTTTCCAAGACTCGGCGCTACTGCCCTGGCGCAGCGTGTTGACGAACATTCGTCTTCCCTTTGAGATCGCAGGAAAGTCTGTCGACAAGGCCTACGTCGACGAGATGATCTCGTTGGTGGGTTTGAAAGGCTTCGAGAAAGCAAAGCCCGCGCAGCTGTCGGGCGGTATGCGTCAGCGCGTATCGATCGCTCGGTCGCTCATCATGCGTCCCGAGGTTCTGCTATTCGACGAGCCCTTTGGCGCTCTTGACGATATGACGCGCCAGAAGCTCAACCTCGAGCTCCTGCGTATCTGGACAGAGAAGCCCGCGACGACCCTCATGGTCACCCACGGCATCTCGGAGGCGATCTTCCTGTCAGATCAGGTCGCTGTCATGAGCCCGCGCCCTGGACGCGTCAAGGAAGTCATGACGATCGATCTACCGCGGCCGCGTCTTCCAGAAATGATGCGGACGCCCGAATTCCACTCCTACGTCGATCAGGCATCAGACTTGCTCTTCGGCGAGGGAGGCGCAGCGGCCGATGACCACTGACGCACCCGCACGGGGTCGCGCGATCCAGTGGGAAGACGTGAAAATTCCCGCGTGGCTCTCCGGCACCATCGGTGGAGTGGGCCTGGTCGCGCTGTGGTGGATCATCTCCGCCATATGGGTTAGCCCCAACGGAACCCACCCCATTCCGAGTCCCCCGGAAGTCATCCTCAGCTACTTCGATTCCGGCTGGGATTTCTACTGGCGGAACTTTTCCGTGACGCTCGAAGAGGCGGGCATCGGCTACGTTTGGGGCAACGGTTTGGCGCTGCTGCTCTCGGCCGTCGTGCTCATCGTGCCACGCCTCGAAGGCGTCGCGATGCAGCTCGCGATCCTCACATACTGTGTTCCGATTGTCGCCATCGGATTCATCGCCGTCGTGCTTTTCGGTGCACCCCCCGTTGGCGAGCCGAGCGGAACAGCCGTATTTCTCGCGGCGCTTTCGGTGTTCTTTACGACGGTTGTCGGGGCGCTCCTCGGGTTGAAGTCCGCAGATAAGACGAGCCTCGACCTCATCACCGTGTACGGCGGGTCGAAATTCACGCAGCTCATCAAAGTTCGGCTCATTGCCGCTCTTCCCGCCATCCTGAACGCGCTGCAGATCGCCGTTCCGGCAGCGTTCCTCGGAGCCGTGCTCGGGGAGTTCTTCGGCAAGGTGGAGGCGGGCGTTGGACTTGCGATGATTCTTGCCCAGCAAAACTCTGACGCGCCTCTTGTCTGGGCGTTGGCGCTCGCCTCGGGTGCTGTCGCACTCTTGGGATTCGGGCTGGTCGGGCTGATCGCACGACTGGTGGCACCGTGGTCGAAGGGAACCGCCTCATGAGCACAATGACGACGAGCATGCCATCCGGCGTGACTCCGAACGGCACCCCGCAGTCGGCTGAACTCAACGCTGTTGTGCGCAAGCAGGCAACGACGGGCGCAATGAAAGCGCTCGGATGGGGCCTTGCGACGTTCTTCGGAACGATCATCGCGGTGCTCGCGCTGTGGGTCGGAGTCCTTTGGGTTTTTCAGATCTCGCCGCTGATCGCTAAGGGTCCCGTCGACATCTGGAACTTCCTCGTGACGGTTCCGGCGGCGGAAGCCAACCGCGAGATAATCTTCGGCAATCTCTGGGTCACTCTCGGCGACGCCGTTATCGGATTCGTCGCGGGCCTCATCGTCGCGATTTTGGGTGCCGGGCTCTTTCAGCTGAGCAAGGGTGCTGAAAGCGCGCTGATGCCGGTCGCGATGTTGTTGCGGTCGGTTCCCCTCGTCGCAATGGCTCCGGTGATCATCCTGATCTTCGGGCGCGACTTTTGGACAGTCGCCGTCATCGGTGGAATCGTCGTACTCTTCCCGGCGCTCGTCAACATCTCGTTCGGCCTGAAGTCGGCCTCGCCACAGATGAATGACCTCGTGGAGGTCTATGGGGGCGGCGCGTGGAAAAAGCTCAACACCATCGCAATGCCTTCATCGCTTCCGGCATTTTTCGCGGCAGTCCGTATCTCCGTGCCGGGCGCCATCACAGGCGCGCTCCTCGCCGAGTGGCTGGCGGTGGGCGGTGGGATCGGTGGCTCGATCGCAGGCTACGTGCCGCAGGCACAGTTCAACGCGCTGTGGGCATCGGTTGTTGTCGTCACGGCGGCCTCGCTGATTCTCTACAACGTCATCCAGATCGTTGAAGACGTGGTCCTGGCGCGCATGGGTATGACACCTCAGAAAGGCATTTAGGTCACACGGTGAGCACCACAACCGATCTCGTCGCTTTCGCGACAGGTCTCCCCAAAGCTGAACTGCATCTTCACCTCGAGGGCACCCTCGAGCCCGAGCTGAAGTTCGCACTCGCTGCGCGAAACGGCATCCCGCTGGACCAGACCTCGGTGGAAGAGGTGAAGGCGACTTACGATTTCACCGACCTCACCAGCTTTCTCGCTATCTATTACCCAGCGATGAATGTGCTTCAGACGGCAGACGACTTCCACGATTTGGCATGGGCCTATTTGCAGCGTGCGCACGCTGATGGAGTCGTGCACGCCGAGATGTTCTTCGATCCTCAGGCGCACACGAGTCGTGGGGTGCCGTTTGAGGCGGTGATCTCGGGCTATCGAAGAGCTGCCGTGCGCGCGCAGAGCGAACTCGGTGTCTCGGCAGAGTTGATCCTGTGCTTCTTGCGTGATTTCTCGGCTGAGTACGCGATGGCAACTCTCATGGAGGCGCTGCCTTACCGATCGTGGATCGTGGGCGTAGGTCTCGACTCCGACGAGCGCGGAAACCCTCCCGAAAAGTTTGCTGCCGTGTTTGCGCGAGCGAAGGCTGAGGGGTTCTTCCTGACGATGCACTGCGACATCGATCAGCCCGGCTCGATTGATCACATCCGTCAGGTGCTCACCGAGATCCAGGTTGATCGCATCGACCATGGCACGAACATTGTGGAGAACCCGGAACTCGTCGCACTCGTGAAAGAGCGAGGGCTCGGGCTTACATGCTGTCCGGTGTCTAACTCGTTCGTCACCGAGCAGATGAAGTCCGATGAGATTGTCGCCCTGATGCGCGAAGGCGTGAGAGTCACGATCAACTCCGATGACCCCGCATACTTCGGAGCATATGTATCAGCGAACTACGTCGCTCTCGCGGAACAGGCGGACCTGTCGCTTGCAGACCTCGTCCTGCTGGCCCAGAACTCTTTCGAGGCATCGTGGTTGACGCCGCGTCGCCGTGCTGAATACCTCGATCGCATCGCAGAATACGCGGCAGGCTTCGGCATTGTGGGGGATGTTGCGTGAGCGAAGTCGTCGCAAGCGTCGAGGCCGATGCGCAGAGCGATGAGGCTTCGAGTCGGCGTCTCGGTGCGTACATGCGTCAGCTTCGAAAGGCTCGTGGCCTGACGCTTGTTCAGCTGGCCGGCGAAACCGAGCTGTCGCATCCGTTTTTGAGCCAGCTGGAACGCGGACTTGCGCAACCAAGCCTCGGCTCGTTGCGGCGCATCGCGCTGGCGCTTGAGACGAGCCCGATCGAGCTGATTGCTGCCGCCGATGCTCCCGCGGCGGGCGCACCCCAGATCGAAGTGAACCATCAGCATGGTGAATCAGTACCGGAAGGATTTGCGGCCGGTACTGCCCGTATGCTGGCACACTCGAATCGTCCGTTTCACCCGATGGAGGTCTTCTCCGACGCGACAGCGCCCGCCGACCACTTCGTGCATGCCGAAGATGAGTTCGCATACGTCCTCGAAGGTGCAGTGATGATCGATCTCGACGGTCAGCTGCAGCGGCTAGAGCCGGGCGATACCGCGTACTATTGCGGCGGTGTTTCACACCGATGGTGGTCAGCCGATGGTGGCGCATTTCGGTTGCTGATCGTGAAGCAAGGATTCGCATTCCGGCCCGACGGTGGCCAGGAGTGATCAGCGGCTCCGACTATCTGCAGTTACTGCCTAAAACTGAGCTGCACTGTCACTTCGCGTCGACCCTGACTGCACCGTTGTTCATTGAGCTCGCGGCGAAATACGGCGTCGAATTGTGGGCCGACAACGCGGACGAATTGTTCGCATTTGATGACCTTGCCGACTTTCTGGTGGCTTTTCGCGCAGCTCACGATGTGCTGCGCGAGCCGGACGACTTCGCTCGCGTGGCGCGAGAGGGTGTTCGCCATGCTGTTGCTGCGGGAAACTTGCGCTACCGCGAGTACTTCATCAATCCGCAGTACTTCGCGGCTCGAGGACTCTCTTACGCCGACGTGATTGACCCGCTGATCGCTGGTCTTCGCCAAGCCGAGCGCGACTACGGGGTCGGGTTTCGTGTCGTCGTCGCGATTAACCGTCAAGAAAGTCCTGAGTCTGCGGTTGAGCTTGTGCGTCAGGTCGTTGCGCACGGTGCGCCCGAGGTCGTCGGCATTGGTCAGGATGATTTGACGCCGGAGGGAACCGAAGACCCGACGCGGTTCGTTGCTGCCTACCGACTCGCGCGTGAACACGGGCTCAAGCTGACGGCTCACGTCGGCGAGACCGACAACGCGACACCGGATGCCGTGCGTGAGGCGATCGAAGTCCTGGAGTGTGACCGGCTCGATCATGGGTATCGAATCATGGATGATCCTTCGCTCGTTCGGTTGGCGTTGACGCGCGGCATAGCCTTCACCGCAACGCCGGTTTCGACCACGATTTGCTCAGGGTGGGTGCTCGACCCGTCGCACCGTATTCGCGCCATGATCGATGCCGGGCTAAAAGTGACACTGTCGACCGACGATGCGCTGTTCTTCCGCACTGATCTCGGGCGTGAGTACCGCGAGGGGCTCACGCTGCTGGGCGTGGACATGGATGCCGCCAAGCAAATTGCCATCAATGGCATCGACGCCGCGTTCTGTTCCGAGGATGAAAAAGCGCGGATGCGTGCGGAATTCACCGCGCAATTTCTTGCCCTCGATACGCTTCGGGTTGCCTGATCGTTATCTAAACATAGCTCGCCGGCGCCAGATTCGCTTGACGTCAGCGAGATCATGATGGATAGTGAATCTCGTGCTAAAAGGATTTAGCACTTGCATATCGCATCAGCACAGCAGCTGACCGCGGCGCGGTGACGCGTTGCGTTGGCACTGAGACAAAGGAGTCCCACGCATGACAATCTTTACGTCTGGTTCGAGTCGGATCACGCGACGCGTGCTTCCGGCCATTGGTCTGACGGCGGCAGTCGCCCTCGTGGCCGCGGGTTGTGCGGGCGGCGACTCGGATCCATCGTCTCGCGTCGAAGCGGGCGACGGTACCGGCACGATCACCGTCTGGGCTCTCGACGGGCAGTCCGCTGAAAACGAAGCAATCCAGAAGATCATGGATGACTTCGAGTCGGAAAACCCCGACAACACCATCGACATGCAGTTCATCCCGGCAGACCAGTTCACGACGGCGCTTCTTACCGCGAGCGACGACGAGCTTCCCGACGTTGTTGAGGTCGACGGCCCCGTCATCGCGAGCTTTGCGTACAACGGACGCATTGCGCCGATCGACGACTGGGTATCGCAAGAGACTATCGACAACCAGACAACGGCTATTCAGGGGCAGAACACAGTCGACGGAGACCTGTACGCCGTAGGAATGATGAACTCCGGGCTTGCAATGTGGGGAAACAAGTCCCTCCTCGATGCTGCCGGTGTCACGATGCCGACCTCTACGGAGGACGCGTGGACGGCAGAAGAATTCAGCGATGTGCTGGCAAAGCTCGCTGCCGTGGACGATGATGGCAAGCCGCTCGGAATCGGTGAGGCCAACGGCTTCACGAGCGAATACGGTATCTACGCTTTCGCGCCCGTCGTATGGTCGGCAGGTTCGCCGATTCTCGAAGACGGCAAAGCTGCCGGTGCACTTGATTCGCAGGCGGCGGTCGACTCGTTGACAACATTCGCTTCATGGCGCGAATACACCGATCCCGACACCGATGGCAACGCTTTCCAGTCGGGTCGCGTGGCACTTAACTGGATGGGCAACTGGCTGTACCCCGCCTATGTTGAGGCACTCGGCGATGACCTCGTCGTGGGCCCGCTCCCCGACTTCGGCGACGGCGCCAAGACCGGTTCCGGAACAATCGCGTGGAGCATGGGTGGTGCCACCAAGAACGCAACCGGCGCTGGCAACCTCCTCGACTACCTCATGAGCGATGCTGTCGTCGAGGAATACACCGCCGCGAACGGTGCGCCGCCTGCGACGAAGACGGCTCTCGAGGCGTCATCGCTCTACGGTGAAGGCAAGCCCCTCGCGTTCCTGACCGAGCAGCTCGACGCAGCATGCCCGACCGAAGACATGCTTGCCGTGGACTGCGTCGCAGTTTCGCGCCCTGTTACGCCCGGCTACCCGGTCGTAACCGCCGAGTTCGGCAAGGCGCTCGCCGCGATCTGGGGCGGAGCGGATGCCGCAGAGTCGCTGCAGTCAGCGGCTCGCGCGATCGACCGCGATTTCGCGGACAACGGCAACTACGAAGACTGAGTCGCACAGTGGTGCGGGCGCAAGCAGGTCATACTGCTTCCGCCCGCACCACCTGCCCAAGGAATCCTCATGACTTTTCTACGCCCAGCGCGTCCTCCGAAACAGGACACCACGCAGCCGGTAAAAAACCTCAAACGTCGCAACTATGCCGGTCCTCTCATGGCATCCCCGGCGTTGATTCTGTTGTTCGCCTTCCTCGTCGTGCCATTCATCGGCGCGATTGTGATGTCGTTCTTTCGAATTCAGCTGGGGAGTCCTCGCGCACCGCGGTTCGTTGGTTTTGAGCAGTACATTCGTCTCTTTGCTGACCCCGACATCAGCGCGACATTCTTGAGGTCCCTCGGCAACAACTTCACATTCGCCCTCGTCGTCGTGCCGCTTCAAACGGTGTTGGCACTGGGGCTCGCTATCTTGATCAATCGCAAGCTGCGCGGAATGACCTTTTTTCGCACCGTCTTCTTTATGCCGCTCGTCTTTCCCCTCGCGCTGGTTGCCGTGATCTGGCGACTCATCTTCGCCCGCGACGAGTACGGCCTGCTGAATGGATTCCTCGGAGCCATTAGCGGAGGTCTGATTCAGCCACACGATTGGCTCGGCGATGCAAACACCGCCCTCGGGGCGATCATCGTCATGTCGGTGTGGCAGAGCGTTGCCTTCCAGATGATCATCCTCCTCGGTGCGCTGCAGGGCGTGCCGAAGGACCTGTACGAAGCGGCATCCCTCGATCGGGCCAATGGGTGGAGTCAGTTCGTGCACGTCACGGTTCCTGGCATCCGCAACACGCTCATCTTCGTCGCGCTGCTGACCATGATCTTTTCGTTCCGCCTATTCGACCAGGTGTACCTGCTCGACAAGAGCTCTTCGCTGAATATCGAGGCAACTCAAACCGTGATGTACCAGGTGATTACGACCGGCTACGACCAGAACAATGTTGGGCAGGGCGCCGCGATGGCGGTCGTGTTCTTCATCATCGTTGCGATCGTCGCCATCGTGCAGCGTCGACTCGTTCGCCAGGAAGGGGGAGTGAAATGAGGAAGTCATCAGCTCGCGCCTCGCGCCGAATATCGAAGGCACTGCAGTACGTGCTCCTCTCGGTCTTCGGAATCATCTTTCTCGCGCCGATCTATTACTTGATCGTGGGAAGCTTTCGCCCGAGCGACAAGGTTCTGGCCGGGCTCAGTGGATTCTTACCGACTGAGCTTTCATTCGACAACTACGCTGCGGTGTTCTCGCGCTTCTCGAACTCGACGACCGGATACCTCTGGCAGTTCATCGCCGTGTCTGTCGTGGTTACTGTGGTCGTCGTGGTGGGTGGGGTGCTCGTCAACTCGCTCGCCGGATATGCGCTGGCGCGAATGAGGTGGAAAGGCCGCGGCGCAGTGCTCGTCGGCGTCACGATCTTGACGATCATCCCCTTCGAAGCCGTCGCCCTGCCGCTCTATTACCTTCTCGCTGACAGTCGCAACACTGTGTACGTGCAGGCGTTGCCCTTCATCGCCAACGCGTTCTTCATTTTCCTCTTCTATACGTTCTTCCTCGATATTCCGGTCGAGGTCGAAGAGGCTGCACGCATCGATGGCGCAGGCCCACTTCGCACCTTCTTCCAGATCGTCGTGCCGATCAGTCGGCCCGCCTTCGCAACTGTCGCGATCTTGTCGTTCCTTGCGCAGTGGGGTTCGTACCTGTGGCCGGTGCTGATGGTCACCGACACGTCGGTGCGCCCACTGCCGCTGGAGCTGAGCGTATTCCAGACTGCGCAGCCTCCCGAGTGGGGGAGTGTTCTAGCGTTCGGCGTGATCTTCGTTCTCCCGGTTCTGGTGATCTTCCTGATCTTCCAGCGATGGTTCGTGAGCAGCGTCGCAAGTTCGGCGGTAAAGGGGTGAGCGTGGAAACTTCAAGCGTGCATGGCGTCGTTGCGCCCGGATTCGAGCGGGTTGCCGATGTGTTTGCAACTACCGCTCGCGAGCGCGGTGGTTCGGCGCTCTCCATCCGGGTCGGTGGCGAACTCGTCGTCGATATCTGGCAGGGAAGTGTCGATAGTGACGGTGCGAAGCCGTGGCAGGCGAACACCCCCACCGCGATCTTCTCGTGCACGAAGGGTCTCGTGGCAATGCTGCTCGCGCGGATCGTGCAGGAAGGGAAAGTCGACCTCGATGCGCCGGTCGCGCGGTATTGGCCTGAGTTCGCGGCAGCGGGCAAGGAGCGAATCACTGTACGGCAGCTCGCGGCCCATCGCGCCGGGCTCGCGGCACCCCGCATCGACATTGATCGCGAAACGGCGCTGGACTGGAATCGCATGGTCACAGTCCTTGCCGCCCAGGAGCCGCTCTGGGAACCAGGCTCGACATACGGTTATCACGCGTTGACCTTCGGATGGCTCGTGGGCGAAGTCATCCGACGCGTAACCGGAATCTCGGTAGGTCAGTATCTTCGCGAGACACTCACTGTTCCGCTTCACGCGGACGCATGGATCGGACTGCCGGAATCTGTCGAACCGCGGGTCGCTCGTCTGCTCGCTGGCGACACTCTGCTGAACCCTGCTCCTGGTCCCGCGCTCGACCCAGAGCAGGCGAGCTGGATGGGGCGGGCCATGACACTCGGCGATGCTTTTCCAGCAGCGCTCGTGCTGCCGGGTGAAGGATTCGATGATCCCGCCGTTCATAGAGCCGAAGTTCCGGGTGCGGGGGGTATCGCGACAGCCTCCGCACTGGCGGCACTGTGGTCTTCGACGGTGGTTTCGACCGAGAGAACGTCGCCACTCGACGCGGCGGTCGTCGATGACATGACAGCTGTGCAGAGCGAAGGCGAGCCGGTGTGGTGGATTCCTGGTCCGTATCCCAAGTGGGGAACTGGCTTCATGTTGGATTCCCAGCGACGAGAGTTCTTGTCTCCGAGCTCGTTCGGTCACGACGGCGCGGGCGGGCAGGTCGCGTTCGCTGACCGGGACGCCGAGGTCGGCTTCGGCTATGTGACCAACCTGTTCGAGATCGCCGACGATGAACGCGGTACCGAGCTCGTTCGGGCACTTCGTCGCGCTTTGGGCTAAGCGGCATCCATTTTCTTCAGCCCGCGCTGCGGGCGCTTTTTGGGAGTATCAATGACGTTTACGACGCCCGACCGATGGGTCTGGGACTTCTGGATCGCAGACGACGGTGAGCAGTTTCATTTGTTCTATTTGAACGCTCCCCGCTCGCTCGGCGATCCGCACCTTCGTCATCGACACACGTCGATCGGACACGCTGTCAGCGCGGATTTACGAGTCTGGGATGATCGCGGCATCGTGTTGCAGCACGGTGCGCCGGAATCTATAGATGAGACATCGACGTGGACCGGGTCGGTTGTGAAAGACGGCATCACGTGGCGCATGTTTTACACCGGATCGCGGTTTCTTGACCCCGTCGTTCATCGCAACATCGAGACCATTACGGCCGCATCGTCGCTCGATCTGCACACGTGGGTGAAAGACGCATCGACGGTGCTGAGTGCTGATGGTCGTTGGTACGAGACGCTCGATGATGGCACGTGGCATGAAGAGGCGTGGCGTGACCCCTGGATCTACCGTGCTGGTTCGGGGTGGCGAATGCTCATCACTGCGCGGGCAAACCGGGTGTCGGGTGGCACCGATCCGCGCGATGCTGGCGTCGTCGGCCTCGCCGAATCCGACGATCTCGTCACCTGGCAGGCGCAGGCGCCATTGAGCGCGGCTGGCTCCGGCTTCGGACACCTCGAGGTGTTACAGCCGTTCGAATGGGGCGGTCAGCAGTACGTGTTGTTCTCTTGCGACTCGACGCATCTTTTCGGTGAACGCAGCGGCCAGCAGGGCGGAATCTGGGCGGCGGTGTGGGATGACGCACGCGCAGAATATGCGGTGGGGGAGGCCCGCCTCCTCGCTGACGAGCGGCTTTACGCCGGCAGATTGGTGCGGCCGCGAGAAGGCGGCCTCGCGCTCATGGCGTTTCGCAACAGCGGAGCCGACGGTGATTTCGCAGGGGCGTTGAGTGATCCCATCCCGCTGTCGTCGACGCCCGACGGATGGCCGACTGTGGGCGAAAGTTATGTTGAGGCGGGTACGAAATGAGTCAGATTGAGCACGCTGAGCACGGATTCGGCGCTGTCATCGATGTTTTCCAGGACGCGGTGGCCGATTATCCCGGTGGTGCCGCACTGTCGATCCGCGTCGGTGGGCAGACGGTCGTCGACGCTACGAGCGGGTGGGCGGATGCCGCAAGAACGATCCCATGGCGCGAAGACACATCGGCCGTCGTGTTTTCGTGCACGAAGGGCTTGCTCGCGATTCTCGCAGCGCAACTCGTGCAGGCGGGTCGTCTCGACTACAACGAACTCGTAACCGAGTATTGGCCGGAGTACGGGGCAGAAGGAAAAGCACGCACACGTGTGTCCGATCTCCTCTCGCACCGCGCGGGACTATCCGCGCCGCACGAAGACTGGACACAAGCGGACATCTGCGACTGGGAGCGAACGGTATCCGCTCTCGCGGCGCAACGACCGCTCTGGGAACCGGGCAGTGCGTACAACTACCACCCCATCACCTTCGGGTGGCTGGGTGGTGAGATCGTTCGTCGCATCGGTGGTGCGTCGGTTGGTGAGCAGTTCGCCGACCGGGTCGCTCGCCCGCTCAGCGCGGATGCCTGGATCGGGCTCCCGGATGCACAGGCGCACCGAGTCGCGGATTCACTCGTGGGCCCAACTCTCGCTGAGCACACGAGCGGGATGCTGGCTGCTCTCGATGACGGTTCGAACCCCTGGCCAGCACGCGGCATGACGCTCGGTGGTGCACTACCGGGGGCACTTGTCGGGCCCGGGGAGGGCTTCAACGACCCAGTTGTGCGGCGCGCAGAGATTCCCGGCGCCGGCGGAATCGCGACAGCTCACGCGCTCGCGTCGATCTGGTCGGCAACCGTTGTTGAAACCGAGGGGCACCGGCTCTTGAACGATGCGACCTTGGATGAAGCCCTGGCGCCGCGAAGCGAAGGCGAGCCGGTGTTTGCGGCTCCCGGACCATACCCCCGCTGGGGCATGGGGTTTCAGCTCGATTCCGAAGCCCGGCGCTACCTGACGCCGCGGTCGTTTGGCCACGATGGGGCCGGCGGACAAGCGGCATTTGCCGACCCGGATCACGGCATCGGCTTTGCGTTCGTGACCAGCGCGATGGAGGCGGGCGACGATCGTGCCACCCGCATGATCGACGCACTGCGGACGGCGTTGTGAGCTCGGGCCGAGACGCACGCTTTCGGGTCGAGGGCTATGTTGCAGAAGGCTTCGGCGCGTTAGCGGATGCTCTTTCTCGGGTCATTGCCTTTGATGACGGCGCCGGCTCAGCTTTTGCACTCTACGAAGATGGCAGGGTCGTCGCAGATCTGTGGGGTGGGTGGGATGACCTCGCGAACCGTGCTTTTCCCGATGACGCGCTCTTGCGAGTTGCCTCGTGCAGTAAGGGCATCACGGCGACAGTATTCGGCATTCTGATTGCCCGTGGCGCGATCGACCCGGCGGCACGAATCGCTGATCTGTGGCCGGAATACGCCGTGAATGGCAAGCAGGACACCACGATCGAGATGGTCGCGGCACACCTCGCAGGTATCCCCTTTCCGGCGCTCGGTTCCGGGTTGCGTGGCGTCGACTACTTCACCGGCGCGCGATTGCTCGAGACGCTGGCGCGCCAAGAACCGCTGTGGGTGCCGGGTACGGCGCTCGGCTATCACCCCGCGACCGGGGGCGCTGTGCTCGACGAGATTTGTCGTCGCGCGACCGGGCGTCGGATTTCTGAGGTGCTGGCAGCCGAGATCGCGGATCCGCTCGGGCTCAGCATGTGGCTAGGAGCTCCGTCAGAGGTGTTTTCGCGTGTGGTGCGCGGGCACAGCGTCGACGACGATTCCCCGCAGCCGGCCGCCGAGACTGACTACGCGCGCGCACGGCAGGCGGCATTCGCGGAGGCAGCGCCGTTTGAGCCAGACGAAGGCGATCCGCAGGAGTTTGCCGAGTACTACGGCGCGAGTATGCCGTCGGTCGGAGCCGTGACCGATGCTCGTTCGCTCGCACGCATGTACGCGGCCACCGTCAGTGAGGTTGACGGCATCCGCTTGCTTGACGCGGATACCGTCGCCGAGATGACGCGAGATCGCACGCGCGGCCTGCCGCGACTCGTTGAGAACGGCACGGCCGGTCCCGATCTCGCGTTCGGGTTCGGGTACCAACTGCCGACGACCACAATGCCGGGCATCACGCCCCGGAGCTTCGGTCATACTGGCCATGGCGCGCGTCTAGGCCTCGCCGACCCGGAGACCGGCATGGGTGTTGGCTTTGTGTGCAGCAGGATGCGGACTATTGGCGTTGGGGGCGACCCGCGCTGGCGGATCTTGCTCGACGCAGTGCAGGTACTAGCGCGGTGAGCTGATCGAGCCTCGTTCGATGACCGGCATGGGTACGAGGGTCTCGGTGTGGGTCTCTTCGCCGGCGAGTAGCGCTTCTACAGCGCGGCGCCCCATGGCTTCATGGGGCAGCGCGATGGTCGTGAGCCCGGGGCGCAGGTGGGTGGCGAGTTCGTCGTTGTCGAACGAGACGATCGATACGTCTTCGGGAATCCGTTTGCCGTGCTCTTGCAGCGCTTGGTATGCGCCGAACGCGAGTCGGTCGTTCATGCAGAGCAGCGCTTTCACATTCGGCTGCTGCGCCAAGAGTTCGACTGTCGCTTCGTAGCCGTACTCGGGCTCCCAGTCCCACCGGGATAGCTCAGCGGCGAAGGACAGCCCCCGCTCGGCCATGGTGGTTCGGATGCCGGCGACTCGGCGTGCTACGGCCTTCGAGCGGAAGAGGTCTTTTTCGGTCTCGTCGTTTTGACCGATGAGTGCGATGCCATCTCGATGCCCGGCATCGGCGAGGAGAGTGACGGCTGCCCGACCGCCGGCGAATTCATCCGGCAGGATCGCCGTCGGCACGCGGACGCTGGTCGAGTTGAGCATGACTGCCGTCGTGCCGGAGGGCAGTTCTGGTACGTGGATATCGCGGGCGCGCATTGTGGCGAAGATGATGCCGTCGACCTGCCGGTCGAGCAGCGCTTCGATAGCTTTGGTTTCGCGCTGGTGCTCACCGCCGGTTTCGGCGACGAGAACGACGTGGCCAGCAGCCTCTGCTGCCGACAGTGCGCCGTTGATCAGCCCGCTCGCAAAACGGGTTGTCGATACGAGGTCGGAGACGAATCCGATGGTGTGCGTTTTGGCCGTGCGTAGCCCGCGCGCGGCGACATTTGGTCGATATCCGAGTTCGTCTGCTGCAGCGAGCACGCGCTCGTGGGCTTCTTTTGAAAGTCGAGTATCGAGCCGACCATTGAGAATCATCGATGCGGCGGCGATAGAGAGTCCGGCACGCTGTGCCACATCGGCGAGCGTCGTTCTCCGAACAGCCACGTGTTCTCGCCTTCATTGATCGACCCGCGCAAAATCAGTTCCTGAGTTCGATCTTGCCACTGAAATCGTTTCAGCGCCTGCGCGTCAGGCCTTCGCGGCGGTCGCGAGCAGCGCTCGGGAGACGTCACGGGCGAGTTCGAAGGGGTGCGTGAAAGTTTCCATGCCGACGGTGACGATTGCGCCCTCGTACAGAAGCATGAGCTGACGCGCCATGGTGTCGGGTGAGGGGATGCGTGCCTCGCTGCAGAGAGTTGCGAACTGCTCGAGCAACCAAGTTTTCTGACGCGATACCTCGGGGAAGACAGGGTGCCCGTCATGGCCGTCACCGATTTCAGCGCGCGCATTGATGGCGCTGCATCCTTTGGGGCTGTTGTTGTCAGACCATGAGATGGCGGCGTCGAAAATCACGAGGATGCGCTCGATCCCGGGTTCTGGAACACGTGCGAGATGGGTTGCGACATGAGCCCGCCACCGTTCGTCGCGATGCTGCAGGTACGAGACGACGAGTGCCTCTTTCGAGCCGAATCTGTCGTAGAGCGTCTTCTTGGTGACGCCGGCGGCCTCGGCGACCACGTCGACTCCGACGGCGTGAATGCCTCGTTCGTAGAAGAGGACGGATGCTGCATCCAGCAAGCGTCGAGCTCCTGGGGTGAGTGGCTCAAGAACCGGCACAGGCGTCGTCATGACTCGAGTATACCAACCTGTATAGTCGCAAGCATGAGTAAACAGATCGGTATACTTTCGGGATTGCTGACGGTGACGGCATCCGCGGCTTTCGTGCTCACGTGGAGCTCGGGTTTTCTTGTTGCGGCGATCGGCACTGTCGACGTCGCGCCGACGACGCTACTGGTGTGGCGGTTCGTGCCGCTCGCTGTGGTCTTGCTTGTCTTGACGGTGGCGACCGGTGCCTTTCGGGGTGTGAGCCGTGGCGACCTGCGAAGCCAGGTCATCATCGGGTTTTTCGCGCAATTCGGTTACTGCGCATGTGTGTACGGGTCGATCGCTGTCGGCATCACGACGGGCACCACGGCGCTCATTGATGCTGTTCAGCCGCTGGTTGTCGCCACCCTAGTTGGGCCCTTGTTGGGTTTGCGGGTGCGCGGCGCGCAGTGGATCGGACTCGGGGTTGGCGCGGTAGGTGTGGTGTTGGTCGTGCAGTCGCAGGTTGGTGGATCGGATGCCGCACCTATCGCGTACCTCTTGCCAGCGCTTGCGATGGTGTGCCTGATCGCTGGCACGTTCGTTGAGCGGCGTACGCAAAATCAGCCGCCTGTGCTTGTGACCTTGACGGTGCACGTGACGGTGACGGCGGTGGCGTTGACCGCGATTGCAGTGGCGACGGGCACTCTTGTGCCGCCGGCATCCGTTTCGTTCTGGGTCGCGACAGCTGTTGCAGCCCTTTCGCCAACGCTTGCTGCGTACGGGCTGTATTGGTGGTTACTTCGACGCATCGGCGTGACGGCACTGAATGCGCTGCTCTTTCTCGTCGCTCCGACAACAGCGCTCGCCGGGGCTGTGCTGCTCGGCGAGCCGCTCACTCTGCTGACGCTCGCTGGCTTCGTGCTTTGCGGCTCGGGCGTTGCTGTCGTCTTGGTGAGTGAGTCGCGTGCGGCGGTTTTGGCTCGCGTCACGCATCGCTCAGATACACACGCAACCGATAGTCAGGCGCTGAGCTTCCACAGCTGAGGGTCAAACCTGCGCCTGCCGCCGATGCGCGGAGTTCTCCCCGGGTCGATATGCGGCGGTGGAACGAACCACACGGTTCCGGCAGTCGGGTGGACCTTGGGCGGCCGCTCGATTCGTATCTTCCACCCTTCGTCGTGCATGCGGTGGTGGCATGCAGTGCACAGCAGGATGCCGTTGTCGAGATTGGTCGTGCCGCCATCTCGTGACCACCATTTGAGGTGATGGGCCTCGGTGAACTGGGGCGGGAGGTGGCAAAAGGCACAGCCGCCGTCACGTTCGACGAGCGCGAGGCGCTGTGACCGGGTGAAGTTGCGCTTCGCGCGGCCCCAATCAAGCACTTCGCTGTCGGTGCCGAGAACGCACGGAATGATCTCGCCGTTCGCTGCCATCCGCCGGGCGGTTGCGGCATCGATGGGCTGTTCGATTCCGTCGATTGTGGCAACTCCGCTGCCCGATTCAAGTGCTTCAACAGCTATGCGCACCACAACCGTCGTCGTTGCGAGTGGTAGTTCGCTGCGATCGCAGCCGAGTCCGTGCGCGCACAGGGCTGAGAGCGCATCGGCGCGCAGCTGGGCGAGCGAGCGTGTTTCTTCCGCAATCGCGCCGCTTTCGGCCTGACCTTCCGAGGCGCCGTGAGCGGGGGCACCTTCCGCGGCCATTCCCCGTTGGTTGTGCCCGCGGCTCGTGCGCAATTGCTGCGTTACGATTCCCTCGATTGCTGCCACAACGGGTGCGCCCGACTCGGGATCGAGCCGCGCATCAATCAAGATCATCCCCGAGGCATCGTGCCTGATCTTCACCGAGCGCTCGCCATGAAGTTCGGTCACCGCAGGCTCAAGCCCGTCGGGGTCTAGGTGCGCTTCTGCTCGGCGCAGGACGGCATTCAGCTCATCAAGCGTGAGCCGGGTCGCCTGCGTGGTGATTACACGCTCCGCTTCGTCGCGCAATGTGGCGGAGACGCGCATCGCAATGCGGTTCAGCATCGCAACGATTGCTGCCGCGGCGCACACGCTGATCAAGCCCCGCGAAACCGATGCTGCGACGTGGGGACGCTGTGCGGGCGCCGACTGGCCAGAGAGAAGCGTGCGCTCACGACTGGCTTCACCCACATGAATGAGTCGATGCGCGTCTCCCGTGTGACCACCGGTTGCAGCCGCGATGAGTTTGGCAGGCGAGCGGTGCCCAGTCTTTCTGGCAAGTCCTTCTTTGCCGAGCTCGGGGCGCGAACGCGAAGATATCTCGGCGGCAACCCGCATATGAAGACCATCGAGCTGGCGGCGCATGGCGGAGAGCTTCTCGTTCACACTGAGCAGGCCGGCATCCGTCATGCTGTTTACGTCGCCCGAATCCCAGGCATGAGCCAGCGCTGCGAGTGTGGCAGCAAGGGATTCCGTTGGTCTTTGCATACGAATATCTAAGCAGTAGCCACCGACATGTGTTCGAACAGAGATACGATTGTGGAAACTCGAAACGCGGCGGGCATTTGGGAAGAACTGCGCTACGTTGACTGCGTGACGAGGGAACGAAAACTGCTCATATCGGCCGCGGCGGTATCGGCGATTCTGGTTGTCACGGGAGCTCTCGTTTTTCTCCAGCAGCAGTTTCTTCAGGCGCAGAACCCGGCGTCATTCGGCTGGTTCGCATACCAGCCACTGGCGAATCAATTCTTCTTCGGCGATGACACGGTGTTTCTGTCGAGTAGCGCGGTGTGGGGAGGCGTGGTGTGTGTGATCGGAGTCGTGGGTCTGGCCGTGCTGCTGGGCTTTCTGCTTGGTCGTCGCGCCAGCCGAGCAGCCTCGCGCTGAGTCAGCATCGCTGGTACGTTGCTGACTCAAAGGAGGCATCATGATCATTGCTCGACTGCTAGAAGCATTACCCATGTCTGCTGCGCGCGATCTGCCGCCCGACGCCTTCGGCGATCCGGTTGACGTCGACCCCGCAGCCGCATCGAACCCCACACACCAATACGTCACCTGCCTCCCGCAGAGTGCTTAGATGGTCGAAAGCACGCGGTGCACATGTCGTCTCTGACCCCGATCGCGTGGGCTAATCGCGTCGCCCAATTGGTCGCCCAGCGACGCTACGCCCGCGCGCTGCGGTGATGCCCCTTGATTGTTCGCAACGGGCGAGTAGCGTTAAAAATTCACAATCGAACTCGGGGGAGTTGCGAATGACTGGACTCGTTGCCGCAATGGTGGGCACCGGCGGCACGGTGGCTGTGATCGCTCTCATCGTGGGCATGATGGTGCTGCGCCGGCATCCTGCGGAATCCCGTACGACAAATCCGGAACTTTGCGCCGCGCACGAAGAAATTCGCGATCAGATCGACCGCGGCCGCAGCGGGCTGCTGCGCTAAGCGATCTGCTCGCTAATCTGCTCTGAGAGTTCGGGGTTGTACTCCAAAA
This sequence comes from Microbacterium endophyticum, assembly GCF_011047135.1. Taxonomy (NCBI): domain Bacteria; kingdom Bacillati; phylum Actinomycetota; class Actinomycetes; order Micrococcales; family Microbacteriaceae; genus Microbacterium; species Microbacterium endophyticum. Next base: position 1,558,934 of record NZ_CP049255.1, read on the forward strand.
CTAGACGAGCCGTACGCTAGCTTGATTTGCTTTCGCTCACTGGTGTGCCCTGATGGAAACGCAAAAGCGGCTTGCCTGACGTGACGTCCCAGAGTGAACTATGTCGACTGTGCGCCGAAGCGCTGCGAACTACGAAAGTGGCGAGAAAAAGCCCTGGAGCGATCTCGTCACCATTCCACTCAACTGGCTCTGAATCCGCGCGGTCTTGCTCGGATGCGAGCGCGTCGATGATTGCCTCGCGACTCCATTTTCGACCAGACCGGCCAATCTCCACGAAGTCGGAGTGCAGCAACGCCGACACCTTGGTGGGGTCTTGCCGCACTGCGGTAGTCATGAGCGCGCGCTCGGCTGTCAAAAGCTCATCGAATCGCGAACCGTCCGTCACGCTGGTGTCTCCATGCCGCTCAAGCTACCTCGGAAAGAGGGACGCTTCGCACTGGGCCACTTATAGCGCGGGCGGCGTCGGCGCGGGAAACTTGTATCACCCAGCTGAGACCGTGACGGCTCGTTATGGTCAACTCGCCGTATTGGACGACCGGTAGCCGACGATTGTTCGAAAACCTACGGTCGGGCCCACCGTTTTTGTTCACGTATTGCCATGTCTCACCGATCTGCTCTGTGTCTCGGGGCACGGAGCCTGGATTTTCGATGAATCGCGTCGTGGCGCCGTGCACATCGAGAAAGCGATAGCTGATGTCGGTGTAGGACTTTCCTTCGCGCAGCAAGACACGATCGGGGAGAAAATGAAGGCTCATCTTTCCCGCGATCAAGGACGGTACCGCGACATTTGTCACCAAATGAGGTGGACCGGTGTCGGTGGCCGCCGCCGCAATCCGTTCCACGAGCGCGCTGGCGCCGGCATTTCGCTTGTGCTGATGCGGCGTAGATACCGCACCCGCGGCCACGGTCCGCCACATTTTTTGCGAGTCTGACAGCCAAGCCCATTGCTCAACAAGCCTCGCGAACCACAACGCGGACGCGTCGTCGACTTCATAGAAGATGATGACCTTCTTGCGAGCTCCGTCGCTCAGGAAGACCCACCAGCACAGCGGTACGGCGGCGACCCACACAATCACTCCCCAGGGCAGAGTCGCCGCGCCCAGAGCCACTGCAACAATCAACGTGAGCCAGCCCCACGTAAAACTCCGCGCCGCCGCATTTAGTTGATCAACGACGTCATCGCCCCCTGTGGGCTGAAGCTCGACGGTGGTAGCTCCCGTCACGTCATCGAGTACGACCTCGTTTGGATCAAACGTTCTCCCGGCTGACTCGACCGATCCCGGCACCTTTGATACACGCTGGTGCGTGGAGCTGCCGTAGTAGACCCCGTGGCGGCCCGTTCGCACATAATTACCGCGTGGCCCCGTGCCGACTCGAAACCCTGGGACTCCGACGCTTACGCCCACTCCCGACTTACTTAGGTTGAAACGAAACGGGCCAGCTTTCAGACTTTTTCGAACGTAGAACCCCACTGTTGCCCCCAAGCCGTTTGGATTCTTGAATGGCTCGAAGCGTACAGTCAACGAGGCTGCACGGATACCCTCAGCCCGCCGCGACCAACTCCGCACCGCGCTCCGCGATTGCGACGGTCGGCGCCTGGGTATTGGCCGTCGGGATGGTCGGCATGACCGAGGCATCCGCGATCCACAGGCCCGAGAGCCCGCGTACGCGAAGCTCGGGGTCGACAACCGCGTCGTCGTCGGTGCCGATGCGGGCTGTGCCGGAGCAGTGAAAGAAGGTTCCGATGTTTTCCCGCACAAACCGCACGCGCTCGTCGCGAGAGAGCCCAGCCACGGGTGTGATCGGCCCCTCGGCAAGCTCCGCGTAGGCGGACGTCGCGACGAGGTCTTGCGCGGCATCCAATGCTTCGACCATCGCTCCGAGATCCTTTGGATCAGCGAGGTAGTTCGGCTGAAAGTCGGCGGGCACATCGGGGTCGGCAGATCGCGAGCGCACCCACCCGACACTTCGCGAACCGTAGAGCCCGGGAACCAGGGCGAACACGCGATTGCCCGACAGATCGTGCGCTGCATGCAGGGCGTCATCGCCGCGTGAGCCGTGAGCAATGACAGTGTGCAGATCGGGCCCAGCTTCGGCAAAAGAGCTTCGCCAATTCACCATTGCGCCACCACCGTTGCCGAGCACGGGTCCGAGGTCTGCGCACGCGCGAAAATTAACGCCGAGAATCAGCGGGTGGTCTTGAAAGTTCTCGCCCACGCCCGGCAGGTCGTGCACGGGACGGATGCCGGCCGCACGCAGCCGCTCAGAATCTCCGATGCCCGAGCGCTGCAACAGCCGCGGCGTATCGAGCGCTCCGGCGGCGAGCGCGGTGCGGGTCGCTGTCGTCGTGACAAGCTCTCCGTCGACAACGTGTCGCACGCCCAATACGTCGTCGCCCGAAAGCACGAGCGTGTGCACGGCGCTACCGACGAGCACGTCGAGGTTTGCCCGCCCGAGCGCAGGCTCAAGATACGCGCGCGCCGTGCTCCATCGTTCGAACGAGCCGTCGGCGTTTTCTACCGCGTTGTAGTCAGGGTAGACAGCGCCCTCATTAGAAGCAGCGTTGGCATCGTCGATCACCGGGATGCCGCGCGCGCCGGCGGCGTCGATGAGCGCATGAGCGATCGGGTGCACGCGGGTCAAAGGCGCGACACGCATGGGCCCAGCGACGCCGCGAAATGCAGGGTCGCCGCCGGCGCGTGCCTCGGAGCGGCGAAAGTAGGGCAGCAGTTCGTCGTAGCTCCAGCCGATGGCCCCGGCATCCGCCCACGCGTCGTAATCGGCGCGCGCACCGCGATACCAGAGCATCGCGTTGGTGCTCGAAGAGCCGCCGAGCACTTTGCCGCGCGGCACGGCAATAGCCCGCCCGAGCACGTGATCGGTCGGGGTCGCGTGGTAGCCATAGTCGTAGGGTCCGCCGATCATGGCGTCCCAGCGTGCGGCATCCAAGACTTCGCGCAGGCCGCGGTGGTCGGGTCCGCTTTCGATCAGCAGCACTCGAGCGGCGGAGTCTTCCGACAGGCGTGCCGCGAGTACGCAGCCAGCCGCGCCGCCGCCGACGACGAGAAAGTCGTAGGCGGCAGCGGGGGCTGAAACGAGCGGCATCAGTTGTGCTCGCTCGGACCCATGATCGTGATGCCCTCGGTCTTCTCAACGTGACGCACGAAGATGTACTTGTCTTCGCGTCCGTCCGAGTGCTTGCGCTTGATGCCCGGCTCGAGAATGCCATCGGTTTTGGCGACCACGATGTACGGCTCGGATGCCTTCAGCCCAGCTTCGCAGTGAGCGTCGAACTCTTCGAGGGTCTCCGCCGTGAACGCCTTGTCAACGCCGGCACCGCGCGCGATGGCGGCGAGATTCACACGCCCACCCTTGGTGTGCGTGCGCGGGCCACCGATCGACTGGTACTGCTCGTTGTCCCACACGACGACGAACAGGTTCTTCGGCTGCTCGTTGGCAAGCGTTGCCAAGATACCGAGGTTGAACAGCAGCCCACCGTCGGTGTCGAGCGAGACGATGCGACGGTTAAGGAGACCAACCGAAAGACCGAATGCCTCGGGGGTGACGCATCCGAGCTGCTGCTGAAAGAGACTCGCGTCGCGCATGTGCGGCGCCGCGTTGTACCACTCGTCGACAGCGCCGCCGAGAGAGAGGATGACGAGTTCGTTCTCGAGGCGTGCCCCGAGGAGCTTCATGGCTTCAAACCGGCTGTAACTCATCGGACGAGGTCCCCTCCCAGAACAACTGCTGCGTGGTAATACGAGGCGTACGCAGTTTCATACGCGTTGAAGACTGCCTGCTCGATCTTGTCGACGTCGTGCACGATCGTGTACGGCGTGCGCAGGGTCTTCAGCAGCGGCTCCATCGTGATGCCGTGCGGGATCGCCCACCAGTTGTTTTCGCCCATTTCACCGCGGTAGCTCATGATCATGACAACCGGAATGCCGGCGCCAAGGCCCATGCGGGCGAGGTGCTCGGTGGCAGCGCGAAGCCCGGAGTTCTCCATGATGAGCACAGCGCGCTGACCCGAAAGAAACACGCCTCCGGCGATTGCGGCGCCTTCGCCCTCGTTCGTCACGGGAATCGTGCGAATGTCGGGGTCGGCATCGAGGGCGGGGTAGAGCTCTTTCAAGAGCGAGTCGGGCAGGTAGGTGGCGACGGTGACGCCGGCACGTTTGAGCCCGCGAATCACCGCCTCAACAGCGTCGGCTCTCATGCCAGAACTCCTGTTTCTTGGGCGCTCGCCGACAGTCGGTGAGCACGGTGGGTGGGGGAAAGACGCGGTGCGCCGCTGAAGCGCTCGCGAAGAGTGGGCGAACCAGCGGATGCCTCGGCCCGGCCACGTGCGGCAAGGATCGGCAGCACCAACTCGATGAAGTCGCGGTAAGCGGCCGGGCCACCGAATGTGGGTTCGAGCATGATGCCGTCGATACCCGAGCCGTCGACGATGGCTTCGATCTCATCGGCGACCTGCTCCGGAGTGCCAGTGACCTGGAAACCGCGAATCGCTTTCGTGCGGAACTGATCGAGCACCGCCCGCACGCGCACGTCAGGGTCTTTCTTGGCGTAGCGATCAACGAGGGTCTGACCGAGATCGGTCTTGATGTCGGTGAGCTTCGTTTCGGGGTCAAACCCGGTGAGGTCGATGCCGGTGATGCCCGCAAACATGACGGCTGCGTCGTCGAGGCCGAGCAGGTCCTCATATTCAGCGCGCTTGGCGCGAGCTTCTTCTTCGGTCTTGGCAACGGTCACGGTCATTCCCGTGACGACCTTGACGTCAGCGGCATCCCGACCCTGCAGTTCTGCCTGCGCGCGGATGTCGGCAACGTGACCGGCCGCGCCTGCGATCGTCTGACCCTGAATGAAGACAGCCTCGGCGTTTCGGGCGGCATACGCGCGGCCACGGTCGCTCGTTCCCGCTTGAAACAGCACGGGTGTGCGCTGCGGGGTCGGCGGAACAGCGAAGATGCCGTGCGATCGCTGGTAGGTGCCGTCGACCTCGATGCGGTGGAGTTTTACGGGATCGGCGTACATACCGGTTTTGCGGTCGCGCACTTCGGCATCGTCGTCCCAACTGTGCTCCCAGAAGCGCAGGCACGTGTCGAGAAAGTCGTCGGCCGCGTCGTAGCGCTGGTCGTGGGTGAGCGTCTCGGTGACGCCGAAGAGATCGTCGGTTGTCTTCTGCGAACTGCCCGTGACGATGTTCCAGCCGATGCGCCCACCCGTGAAGCGGTCGAGGGTCGCAAAGCGACGCGCGAGCGCATAGGGGCGCTCGACGGTCGTCGGCGAAGTCACCACAAACCCGAGGTTTTCGGTTTCGTGCGCGAGAGTCGCGATCGCGAGCATCGGGTCGAGCGCGGGAAACTGGATGCCGTGGGCGGCAACTTCTTCGGGCATCCGTCCGTCAAGAGTCGCGTAGCCATACGTGTCGGCGAAGAAGAGAAAATCGAACCCGGCCTGGTCGAGCTCTTTCGCGAGCCCTACCCAGTAGTCGAGTTGGTCCCAATCGTCGCCGCGGCCCTCGGGGTGCGTCCACGTGGGCATGCCGTTGCTCGGATTCATCATCTCGAACACGCCAAAAATAATGCGACTCATATGACCATCACCACTGTCTTCGTCTCGAGATAGTTTTCGAGGCCCTGAGCGCCGTTCTCGTAGCCCCAGCCCGACTCTTTGTGGCCACCCTTTGGAAGCTCGGGGCCAAGGAACGAGTGGCAGTTGACCCACACGGTTCCGGCTTCGAGTGCCGAGGCGACGCGATGTCCGTTGCTGAGGCCCTCGGTCCAGACGCTCGCGGCGAGACCGTAGTCGCTGTCGTTTGCCCAGCCGACAACCTCATCGAGATCATCGAACGGTGTGACGACGGCCACGGGGCCGAAGATCTCCTCGCGCATGAGGCGCATGTCGGCGCGCACACCGGTCAACACGGTGGGGGAGAAGAATGTATCCGCCGGTCCGCTGAGCTTGCCGCCCGTGACGACGGTTGCGCCTTCGACCCGGCCCTCCGAAATGAAGTCAGAAACGCGCTCTGCCTGCGCCCGACTTACGAGGGGCCCAAGGTCGGCGGCGCTGTCGAGGCCGTGCCCGAGGCGCAGCTTGTCACCCGCAGCCGCCATGCCGTCGACGACGTCTTGATACACGTCGCGGTGCGCGTAGATGCGAGCGCTCGCAACACACACCTGGCCGCCATTGTCGAAGATTCCGCGCGAGACTCCCTCGATCGCGGCAGGAAGGTCTGCGTCGGGCATGATGATCGACGGTGACTTTCCGCCGAGTTCGAGCGTGAGCCGCTTCAAGCTGCCGGCGGCCGAACTCACGAGTCGCTTGCCGACAGCGGTTGAGCCGGTGAATGCGAGCTTGTCGACACCGCGATGATCGGCGAGAGCTTGCCCCGCCTCCGTGCCGTAGCCGGTGAGGATATTGACGACACCATCGGGAACACCGGCTTCTTGCAACAGGCGACCGAGGTAGAGCGCCGTGAGCGGAGTGTTTTCGGCCGGTTTCAGGACGATCGTGCAGCCAGCTGCGAGGGCCGGCGCGAGCTTCATCGCCGTCATGATGAGAGGTGAGTTCCACGGCACAACCGCTGCGACGACGCCGACGGGTTCGCGCCGCGTATAGGCGAAGACCTCTTTACCGGGAGGGGTGCGCGAAAGCGAGGTGGGAATCGTCTCGCCGGTGATCTTGGTCGGCCACCCGGCGTAGTAGCGGAACTGGCTGATCGCGGCGGGCACTTCGCCAAAGAGAGAGGTGCGCAGGTTCTTGCCCTGATCGAGAGTTTCGAGTTCTGCGAGGTCCTCAAGGTGCTCTTGCATGACGTCGGCGATACGCCAGAGCAAAGCGCTGCGGGCGGCGGGTGTCATCTTTGCCCACGCCGGGGAGATCAGCGCTGTGCGCGCCGCGGATACGGCTTTGTCGGCATCCGCTTCTCTCGCTCGAGCGACGTGCGCGATAACAGCGCCCGTGGCTGGGTCGATAGTCGAAAAGCGCTCGCCGGTGGATGCCTCAACCCATGCGCCGCCGATCAGCAGCTTTCCCGGGTCGTCAGCGAGAAACTGTGACACGCGCTCGCGCAGCGCGATGTTCCCGATCTCGATCGTCATGCTTCGATGCTAAATAGCTATCGTTGATAGCTGGTAGCAATCAGATGACGATCGTGTTTCCAGATCATCGGGAACCATTGTGTGCCTGCCGGACATGACCCGATATGGGAGCATCGACGGCAGCCTTCGACCACGTCTCGCACATGACGACAACACGACGCGCTCAGCTGAGAGCGCGCGCATTGCAGGTCATCAGCGAACAGTGCTGGCACCCGCAATTTGATGAGGATGCACTCGCTGGGGTGCTTGACGTATCGCGAAAGACCCTCGATCGCACCTTCTCGGAGGGCGAGAGTGTGGCGTACGCCATCGGCCGGGCTCGCGTGCAACGGGTGCGACGCTCGCTCTTGTGCGGGCAATGCCGCAGCGTGCGAGTGGCCTCTGAAGCGGCAGGCTTCACCAGCCTTGGCGCAATGAAGTTTCACTTCCGCCGCGTCTTCGATGAGACCCCACTGCAGCTGCAACGGCGATTGCGTCATCAAGAAAACGATGTGTCGAGCGCACCGCGCTGGAGTCACGGTGCGACGGGGGCGTGGCTGTGATGCGCTGGCGTAGGCTGCGCGCTGCGGCGTTGCCCATCATGGTGACTGCGGTGGTGGCCGCGGGTGTGCTTTCTGCGCCGACGGCGGCTTCGGCCTCCGAGGCACCAGCCGACCTCAGTGCAACGCGAGCGTGCACAGTGGGGGGACTACCCATCACGTCCCAAGACGATGCAAAGTCAGTGCCGACCGTGATCTCCTGCTTCGACACGATCGCAGAAGCGAAAGAGTTCATCGCCGATGGCGCTCCCGGAGACCTTGAGAAGCTGCTGGCTGCTGGCGGTGAGACTCCGTCGCGTGCAGCGCTCGCCGCGGCGAGTACCGTGCACGTCGGAACACTCTGGGCATCGACCGGCGCGAGCGGCAGTTCGCTCTTGCATTGGGGTACGGGTTCTGGGTGTTACGGGGTGACCTATGGCTTTCCGAGCCTCCCATCCGGGTGGAATGACACCGCCCGATCCGCACGAGGCTATGCGAACTGCTGGGTCACCACGTATGCGAATACCTCGTACGGCGGTTCCAGGCTCAACTGCACCCCTTACTGCTCAAGTCTCGGGTCGCTCAACGGCGCCGTCTCGTCGGTCGTTTACCGGCCCTCCGGCACATTCGGGTAGCGGTGCGATCCGCTCACTCGACGCCGGGCACTTCTGCCAACGATGAATAGACGGGGATGCCACGCTCGCGTGCGATGGTGACATCCTGATCTGCGCCTTTAGATTCGCCCGGAAGTCGAAGCACGGCGTCGCAGTGCTGCAGCAGGCGATGCGCGGTCGGATACATGACGTTCGCTGCGAGCGGGTCGGAAGGTCCGCTCGCGCCTGCACTACTGAGAATCGGTAGCGCTACCCATTCGCCGATCATCGGGATGTGGCCGGCTCTGAAAATCGGCCAGGCAGCCTCTTCAAGTCGGGTGAGGTTCTTTTGCATCAGCGCGGCGTCTCCGTGAGTGCCCGATGCGTAGGGCCCAGCGATCAAAATCATCAGTGGCTTCGTCATTCGGCTACAGTAATACAAGAACGTGCACATTCGTGCACAAACGTGAAGGAGTACGTATGTTGGCGGCATCGCGCAAAGAGCTTCTGCTCGATCGACTGCGCAGCGAAGGGCGCATTGTGGCGAAGGATCTTGCTGCCGAAATCGGTGTCTCGGAGGACAGCATCCGTCGCGACTTACGTGAGCTCGATGCGGCTGGGCTTGCCGTTCGCGTGTACGGAGGTGCACTACCCGCGTCGCCCGCTGTCGTGAACTATGGCGCACGTCAGTCCGTTGCGACCGAGAGCAAACAGCGCATTGGCCGATACGCGGCGCGCCTCATCGAGCCGGGGAGCACAGTGCTGATCGACGGCGGCACGACTGCGCTCGAGATAGTGCGGGCGCTGCCACTCGAAATCGAGTGCACGATCATCACCCACAGCCCGACGGTTGCTGCTGCACTTCTCGACCATGCGGCAGAAGTGATCATTCTGGGCGGCCGTCTCTTCAAGCACTCAGCGGTAGCGAGCGGCGCGGCCACCGCTGAGGCGGCCACGGCAATCAGCGCAGACCGCTTTTTTCTCGGAGTCACCGGAATTCACGAGCACTCCGGCCTCACGACCGGAGACTCGGATGAAGCGGCGATGAAGCGCGTGCTGGCAAGTCGAGCGAGCGAGACTTATGTGCTGGGCAGTAGTGAGAAAGTCGGGGCTGTCTCGCGCTACCGAGTGTTGCCGCTCGATGAGGTCGCCGCGGTGATCGTGGACGCGGCGGGCCCGGCGTCACAGACACTCAGCGCACTGGCCGGTAGTGGAGTCCGGTTGCTCGAAGCGAGCTGAGCGATCGTTCGCGGGATGTGGTGTCGCATCCGTTTCTCCCCAAAATTTTTTCAAGAAAGTTATCCACACCGGGGCTTTTCGGGCTGATTTGGCATGGTCAATGTCGGAGGTATGTTCGATACTTGTGTCATGTCAGAGAACGAAGCCGAGCAGCAAGAAGCAGAAGCGCACGAGCTTTCTGAGTCTGTGGCGACGTTGATTTCGTTCGATGAACAGATCGCTCAGATGCAGGCGGCACGCGCCGAGGTTCTCGCGAACATGGGGCGGATCGCGCTCGCGCAAATTCGACGGATGACATCACGAGACTCACGGGATCGGGAAATTCCGATGCGGGCCGTCGCAGCAGAAGTTGCGGCGGCACTGCGGTTGTCGGATCGCACCGCGCAGGCACGGATCGACGACGCGATCGAAGTGACTGGGGCGTACCCAGAGACGTTCGCGTCGTGGAGTGCCGGGCATGTCTCGGAACGGCATGTGCAAGAAGTACTGCGGGCGGGTGAAAACCTGACGGATGCTGCGGCCAAAGCCCAGTACGACCACGAGGTGGTGGCGGTCGCTGAAGTGGAAACCCCGGGGAGGTTGCGGGGGTTCGCTGCGGCCCTGGCCGAGAAAGCACAACCGCGGACGCTTCAGGAACGCTTCGATGATGCGAACGCGACCCGCACGGTGCGCCTGTTTGACCTGGCCGATGGGATGAGTTCACTCAACGCAGTATTGCCGTCGGTGCAGGCGCATGGGATTTTCAACCGGCTCACCCAGCAGGCGCGGGCGTTGAAAGACTTCCAGGCGGGACGGTCGGACTACGGTACGAAGCTTCACACCGAGGACGAGCCGGTGGATGATCGGCGGACGACGGATCAGATCCGCGCCGACCTGTTCTCCGACATGTTGTTGACGTCGGTTCCGAGCCTTGACCCGCTCGCGGGGGATGACTGCGGCGGGCTGGGAGCGATCAAGGCGATTGTGCAGGTCACGGTGCCCGCGACGACGCTCGCGGGCACGAGTTCTACACCCGCGGACCTGTCCGGCTTGAGTCTTGTCGATCCGGAGAGTGCACGGCGCCTCGCGGGTACTGCGCCGGGGTGGGATCGCGTGTTCACGCATCCCGTCACCGGAACCGTGGTCTCGGTTGACCGGTACCGGCCGAACGATCAGTTGAAGCGGCAACTCAGGGCGCGAGACCAGCACTGCAGATTCGTGGGATGCCGCATGCCCACCCACCGGTGCGATATTGATCACACAGTCGATGCGGCCCTCGGCGGACCAACACATCAGCACAATCTCGCGCATCTGTGTCGACGACACCACAGTTTGAAACACGCGAGCCGGTGGTCCGTGAAACAGCGCGGTGATGGGGTCCTCGAGTGGACATCACCGACCGGGCGAAGCTACACCGACAAGCCACCCGGGGTCGCATTCGAACCCGATTCGCTCCTTGCTCGCGGGGAAAGCAGTCGTCAGTCGTCGGCGGGATGAAGACTCAACGCGACGCAGTCGATGTCGCCCGGAGCGACAGCTGGGTGACCGTCTTTTGTTACGCACACGGTGAACGATGTGGGGATGTTTCCCGGGGTCGGTGACGGGTCGAGCGGGTCACCCGCAGGAAAGCCCGCCTCCCACACGGCGCGGCAGGTAGCAATGGCGTCGTCAACATTGACTCGGCCGTCCTCGGTCAATACCGAAACTGAAGTGCCAGTAAGCGAACCGTCGGCGCTCAGCGGAGGATCGCCAAGGCAATCCACGATCTCGGTGTCGGTCACAGGCGCAGCTTGGAGCACTTGGAACGCGGCGATCGAGACTCCCGCGACGACGAAAACAGTTCCCGCGGCACTGAGCTTTCCCCACCAGGTACGCCACCAGCGTGGACGAGTGAGGTCGGACTGCATCCGCTCAACAAGGAGATCTTCGATGGCTTGGGCGCGTGGCATCCGCTCGTTGTCGTTCATTCCGTCACCCCCTCGGTATCCGGTGCGTACTGCGACAGGCTTCGCCGCAATCGCCCTTTTGCCCGTGAAAGTCGAGACTTCACCGTGCCCTCCGGAAGACCGAGTGTGCGAGCAGCATCGCGTGTGGTCAATCCTTCCACCATGCACAGCACGACTACTGCCGAGTCGCGGGCGCCCAAGTCTGCAAGCACCGCCTGGACTTCGGCTGACACCGATGCCGCATCAACAACCCGAGCGACTTCGTCGGCGTGATCGGGCTCGGGTGCGTCGTGTGGCACTTTTGCCAACAGACGTCGATATCGACGGAGCCCGCGCAATTGGTTCTTCGCCGCATACGACACCACCGTCAATAGCCACGGCACGACGCTCTCGTCGACAATCCGCACGCTTTCACGCTTCTTCCAAAGCTCGGCGAAGGCGGCACCCACGACCTCTTCGGCATCCCACGGCGACTGCACCATTGCGAGTGCGACTCGGTAACAAGCGCGCTCATGGCGACGAAAAAGCAACCGATATGCCTGCTCGTCGCCTTTCGTGAGCCGAAACAGCAGATCGCTGTCTGATGGCTCGACGCCGCCGCTCGTCACTACCTGACCCCCCGATCGCTGTCGCACACATCTCTTCTGCGAAGCACACTCAGGATAACCGTGATGGCGCGAGTTCACTTTTCGGGAGGGGCAGGCAAAAGCTCGATGCCCGGTAGTGAGCGAAGCCCTCACCAAGGTACGCGTCGGCACGAGAGCGAAGGCCGAACGGCTCGTCGTGCGACTCATGTGCATACCCCCTTCGCTCACCACCGGTGCGAGAGCGCACTGAAACGAGCGCTCTAGGGGAATGTCCGGCAGGGCGAGTTTGGTTCCGATGACAGCAAAGATCAGGGGGCGACCGCGTAGACGAGCAGAATCGTCGCACCATCCGGCCCCGGCAACGACCAGCGATTGCGATATGCACCCGGATGCGACAGCGCATCTCCCGGGCCAAGCTCCCAGTCGCCACGACCATCGATTGTGACTATGACCGAGCCTTCGACCACATACACGGTCAGCTCGCCATCGGACTCGAACCAATCGCCCACGTACGGGCCATGCTCGATTCGATACTCCTGCACGGTCGCGATATGGGCCGACCCCGACGAGATGACGCGGCTACTCGCGGCATCATCACCTTCCGCGATCGGTACGCGTTTTCCTTCTTCGCGCCGGGTGAGCGTGATGGGCTCAGGCTCTGGCATTGCCGGTAGCAGCGACGAAGGAGAGATGCCGAGAACCTTCGCTAGGCGAAAGAGAGTGACGACCGACGGCATCGTATTGCCGCTCTCGATCTGACTCAGAAACGGCTGGCTGATTTCGGCAGCGGTGGCAAGTGACCGCATAGAGAGCTTGCGTGCCGTGCGCGCGGCACGGATCTCGCGCCCCAGCGAGACTCCGATCAGCGCATCAGTTGCTGAGGCATCCGCTGTGTTCGGGTCGGTCATCCCTCCGCCGACTGCTCTTCAGTGTGCTCTTCTAGCGCTTCTTCAGATGTCTCGGTCTTTGCCGGTTCTTTGCCGCGCGACTCCGGGCGAATGAGTTCGCGCACCTCGGACATAAAACTCGTGAGCTGCTGCTGTTGCCACCGCAACTGCCGTGTGCGGTCCTCAGCATCGCGCAGCACCCCGTTGGTGTGGTCGGTGACCGAGTCCACGATGCCCTGGGCTTTGGTGCGCGCGCGGTCCATCGTCTCTTCGGCCTTCAGGCGCGCCTCGGCTTCGATCTGCTTCGCTTGCGCGCGCATGACGCGCTCGTAGTCGTCAGCCTTGTTCGAGATGCGCTGTGCGTGCTCGAGTGAAGCCGTGACCTGGGCGTTTGCATCCGATGTGATGCGCTCGGCATGAGCGACAGCCTGATTGTGCAGCATGAGAAACTCCTGCTGAGCATCATCCTGCCGTCGTGTGAGTGACTCTTCGAACTCAAGCACACGCGCATTCATCTCACGAACGGCGCGCTCGGCGTCGGCACGAAGCTCCGTCGTTTCGCGCGTGACCATCGCGCGAAGCGCGGCGGCGCCCTTCTCAGCTTCCGATTTGATCGTCTCGGCTTCACGCTCGGCCTGAGCGACCTTCTCTGCGGCGTGTGCAGCTTCTCGCTCGATCGCGGCTTCATGCGCGGTGCGTTCAGTGTCGATCTTGAGATGTACCTGGTCGGCCCCGTGCTGGGCCTCAGCGGTCAGGGCCGCCGCATCGGAGCGGCCCTGCGAACGGTGCTCCTCGGCTTCGTCGCGCGCCGAGTCGAGTAGCCGCTCAGCCTGAGTCACGGCGTTCTGAATGAGAAGGCTCGCCTGTTCTTCGGCAACGCGAAGCACAGCTTCGAATTGGTTCCGATGAGTGCCTTCGTCGCCGGTCGCTTCTTCGGCGAGCTCCGACGTAAGAGTGGTTACTTGGCGCTGCGCTTCTTCGAGCTGTGCGTTGACGGCGGCCATGTCGGCGCGGAGCTGCTCGACTTCTTTTTGCTGCTGCTCGAATTCTTCGCGCTGCTCTGCCTTAGCGCGCTCGACAGCGTCGCGCTGGCGCTGTTCCGCGGCGGTTATCTCGCTCGTTGCACGATTGAGTCGCGTCGTGAGGTCGCCGATAGCTGAGTCAACCTCTTGCTTGTCGTAGCCACGGAAACCGATCGAAAACTCGCTGGAGCCATCGGACGATGACTGCAGCAGGTCGTCGAAAGATGACTGAGCGGGAGCGGGGGAGCCGTGGGAGTTTGGGGAATCAGTCATTCGGGGCAGCATTCCTTCGTGTGGGAGGTCAAGCTGTGCCGCACAGCACTGCGAGCTGTCCCGCAGGCGAGTGGCGACTGGCGCTCGCGGAACACACTGCAACTCTGCCAGACCTCACCCGCGCTCCACTACAGCGTCCGCTGAAGATGTTCGATGACTCAGCTCGATGGTGCGGAATCACCAACCTGAGTGAGACGCCATACCCGGTCGCGGGAGAAGGGCTGCTCGAACGGACGTGCCCCGATCGCGCGCGCGATCGCGTTACCGATCGCGGGAGCCACCGGGTTATAGGGCGACTCGCTCATCGACTTCGCACCGAACGGGCCAAGCTCGTCGCTCGTCTCGGCGAAATACACCTCGGTGTCGGGAACGTCGGCGAACTGCGGTACCCGGTACGTGCGGAACACCGCGTTCGTCACCTGTCCTTCGTCAATCATGACCTCTTCGTAGAGAGCACTGCCGATGCCCTGCGCGGCTCCACCTTCAACCTGACCGCGGCACTGCGCCGGGTTGAGCACGACGCCGGCATCAGCCGCTTGAATCGACTGCAGAACACGCACGATACCCGTCTCAACGTGAACCGCGACCCGCACGGCATGCACGTTGAAAGCGATCGAACGCAGATCGCCGAACTCGCTCCCGTCCGCGGTGAGCCCGTCCGCGGTGAGCTGGTCGGCAGGAGCCGCAGCAATGATCTCTGCGAAAGTAACCAGGCGAGTGGGCGTCAGGATGCCGTCGGCCTGAAGCAACGCAGCGCTCGCGGCAGTGTTGGTCACGGCGGCGGCGATGCGGAGCATCCGCTCTTTCAGCCTGAGACACGCGGCGTACAGAGCCTTGCCAGCGACCGTGATTCCAGCGGACGCGAATGCTCCGGTGTCGTGAGCGACGGCATCCGTGTCTGAGCTCCAGAGCGAAACCCGGTCGCCGGTTGCTTCGAGAACGCTTGACGCAATCTGCCGGTGCACCGTCGTGGTGCCGTTGCCGAATTCTGCTGTGCCCACGCCGAGTAGGTAGGTGCCGTCGGAGCGGAGTGTTGCCGTCGTGTGTGAAATGTGCCCGCGGGGCGCAAGGGTTGCGATCATCGCGACCGCCATTCCCTCGCCGACATGCCACCCCTCTGGCGCGGCAACACCGTTACCGCGACGGAGTGCGGCCTCTGCAAGATCGAGACACTGATCAAGACCGTAACTGCCCCAAATGAGATCTTCTTCGTATTTGTCTTCATCAGGATGCAGCGGGTCACCCTCGCGCACGGCGTTGAGGCGGCGGAGCTCGAACGGGTCGATGTTCAGGCGTTGCGCGAGCATGTCCATGGCGGATTCGACTCCGAGGATCACCTGCCCGAGCCCGTAGCCCCGGAACGCACCGGAAGGCACATTGTTCGTATACACAACCTCGGCATCGAGCTGCTTGGCAGGCACCCGGTACAGCGTCGTCGATTCGGCGAGAGAGTGAAACAGCACACCGCGTGAGTGATTACCGTACGCGCCGGTATCGCTCAACACATCGACCTTCATCGCCGTGAGTAAGCCGGCGGAGGTCGCGCCCAGTGTCACCTTCACCCGCATAGGGTGACGAAGCGCAGCACGCTGGAACTGGTCGGTGCGCGAGAATTCGTAGGCGACAGGTCGGCCTGTGCGAAGTACCGCGAGGGCGACGAGATCTTCCGTGAAGATCTCTTGCTTGCCACCGAACCCGCCGCCCACGCGTGGCGCGTAGACGCGCACCCGGTCTTGTTCGAGGTCGAAGATGTGGCACAGCTCGTCACGCGTAAGAAACGGAACCTGCGTTGAAGATCGGATGACAAGGCGACCCTCTTCATCGAGGTGACCCATCGCGCCGTGCGTCTCAAGCTGCGCGTGCGAGACACGCTGCGTCTGCCACGAGCCCTCAACCGTGACATCGCTCGCGGCAAAAGCTGCGGCAACGTCGTCACCGGAGTCCTCGTGCACGCTCAGGATGACATTGCGGTGCGCTTCGTCGACGCGCTCTTCTGGTGTGCGCTCCGGGTGCAGCAAGGGTGCGCCCGGAAGCCGTGCAGCTTCGGGGTCGAAAACGGCAGGAAGAACCTCGTATTCCACCTGGACGAGCCGGCACGCGGCTTCGGCGGCTGCCGCGGTCTCGGCGACAACAGCGACAACGCGCTGCCCGATATGGCGCACGACATCGTCGAGCATGCGGGTGTCATCGGGGTCATCTTCGCGGTGCTCGTGGCGGCCGGTCGAGTAACGCTTGTCTGGCACGTCTTCGTGAGTGAAAACAGCGACGACACCGGCGACGGCTTTGGCGGCGGTCGTGTCGATCGAAATGATGCGCGCGTGTGCGTGCGGTGAAGAAAGCACACGGAGGGTGAGAGCCGCCGTGATCGGTTCGTCGAACGTGTAGGGTTCACGGCCCTGCACGACGCGACGCGCAGCCTCCGGAGACACGGAATGCCCGATGCCCGATGCTGTCGGCTCCGCCGGTATCGCACCACCCGTCGTTCGCACCGGCCCCAGAACGGATGCCGTTATCGCCGCGCGGATCGGACGGTACCCCGTGCAGCGGCACAGGTTGCCCTTCATCCGCCGGTCGAGATCATCGAGATCGCTCTCACAGAGCGTTGATGCCGTGACGCTCATACCGGGCGTGCAGAAACCGCACTGAAACCCGAAGTGGTTTACGAGCGCCTCCTGCACGGGATGAAGCTCATCTGCGGGCGCAAGCCCGGCAGCGGTCGTTACCGACCGTCCCTCTACGCGCACGGCCGGAATGATGCACGAGTGCACCGGGTCACCGTCGAGCAGTACTGAGCACGCGCCGCAGTCGCCGGCATCGCACCCCTTCTTCACCTCGGTGTGTCCGTTCTCGCGCAGC
Source organism: Microbacterium endophyticum (assembly GCF_011047135.1). NCBI lineage: Bacteria > Bacillati > Actinomycetota > Actinomycetes > Micrococcales > Microbacteriaceae > Microbacterium > Microbacterium endophyticum. The sequence continues at coordinate 1,575,937 of NZ_CP049255.1, forward strand.
AGGGTGCGAAGGCTCTGCCCCGCCCGCGGGTCTGCATCGACGGGTGCGCCATTGACGTCGAACTTCATCGCGTCGCCTCCAGATCGCGCCGAATATTCTGTGCGAGCTCGAGGCTCACGCCGCGTCGCCAGTCGGCGGATCCGAGCGGGTCTGTATAGAAGTTCGGCGCGGATGCGATGGCATCCGTCAGAACGTCTTGTGGGGGAAGCGCATCGAAGCGCACGACATAAGGCGTCAGCGTCGCCGCTGTGAGGCCAAACATCGCCGAGCCGTCTTCGTCGATGCGACCGGTGATGACACAGCCGGATCGACCAAGCTCCGCCAGTGCGATCTTGCGAAGGAAGGCCGTCGAGCGAAGTGCGTGAGTGGGAAGCTCGATAGCGCGCAACACCTCGCCGCGGGACAGGTTGTTCTCGGCGTTGCCCGTGATGATGTCGGCAACGGGTTCGCGGCGCTCGCCGCCGTCGGGTTGCCAAATCCACGCGACACCGTCGAGAGCCACCGCGAGCGAGATCATGGCGCCGGCGGCAAACGACCGACACACGTTGCCGCCGACGGTTGCGGTATTCCAAATCTTGAATGACGCGAGAAGTGCGTTCGCGGCGTCGGGCACCAGCGACAGCGCTGTCCATTCGGTGGGGGCTACTGTGGCATCCGTCGCCCAGGCCAGGAGGCGCGCGATCGTGCAGGTTGCCGAAATTCGCAGCCCATCGGGCAGCAGCTCGATGTCGGGCCAGGCCATTGTCGTGAGGTCAACGAACCCGGTCGTGTCGGGCTGCGGCTCACTCATGCTCCACGTGCCACCGGCGATGAAGTCCTCGCCGGGTGCGAGCGTCAGTGCGTCCCGCGATCGTGCGGCACGGAAGCTCGTGACGGTGTTGATGTCCACGGATGCCTCCTTCCGGTGATGTTCACACAATTAACATCGCCGCACGCCAGTGAACCAGGCCGTCGTTTCTGGCGTGTTTCGAGCCGCCCAGGGGTGGCTGGGGCAAAAATATCGCCGATGTTCGCTCAACGAATCTTTTGCGGCAGTGCAGTCGCGAAGTACGCGGTCGGCACACGATGGTGGAGTGAGGAAAGCGAGGGGCCATGCGTGCACTTTCAATCGTGAGGTGGGTGATTGTCGGGCTACTCATCGCTGCCGCCGTCGTCCCCGCCGCAGCCGCGGCTGTTCGCGGGTGGACATTCGTTGCTGTGCAAGATGAAGCTATGGCACCTACTTACGGAGATGGCGAGCTTCTCGTGTTGCGTCCCCCGACTGGCGGGGAGTACTTCGCCGTGGGTGAGGTCGTCACAGCAGATTCTGGCGAGGGTCAGATGATCGGGCGGGTGGCAGGAGTAGGTGACGACGGCACGTTCGATCTGCAACTGTTAACGAGCGATTCAGGCGAAGTTGTCGCGGTGGCGCCTGTCTATATCGATGCGGTTGTTGAGTATCACATCAGCAGTGAATTCAGTCTGCTGGTGCAATGGCCTACCCGTATTGCCCTGATAGTGATCGCGCTAGCGCTGGCTCTGCTCCCGCCTCGACCGCGCAGCGGACGTGCGCGGTCGAGGCGAGGGAACCCTCTGCCGCGCCCCGCGACGGCCGCATACGAAGGAGCATCGGCAACAAACGAATTCGTGCAACGTGAACGCGAGGCAGAGATGCTCGATCGAGAGCAAGACTTCTCTCCATATGCTGACTCCGGATCGGCTACTCGGCGCGCGCACCGTGCACCCTCACGTGATGAGTGACCAAGACCCGCACGAGGGTCATCGATCGGTCTCAACGCGCGGCTTGAGTGAGGCTCACTTCACAGCTCGAGTTCGACAGCCGTCTCGAGCGCTGCTTCGATCGAGCGCATCCAGCCGTCTTTGAGAGCAGAATTCTTCTCGTCGTAGAGCGATGCTCCGTCGACCAGATTGCTCGAGCATGCGCACACCATTCCGGCACGCAGCCCGCGCATCCGGGCGACGATGTAGAGAGCGGATGCCTCCATCTCCACGTTGAGGATGCCCATCGTATTCAGCTGCGCAATCCACTCCGGGGTTTCGGCGTAAAACGCGTCATCGCTCACGCTGATGCCGGTGTGGGATCGGGTGCCCGACGCCTCCGCAAGCCGCGTCGAGTGGCGGGCGAGTGACATCGTGAGCTCGAGATCGGGAACCGCGGGGAAGCCCTTCGGGAGGTACGCGTCAGTAGTGCCGTCATTGCGGAAGCTGCCTTCGCTCACAAGCAGATCACCGGGGGCGATACCCGGCTGGAGGCCAGCGGAACTCCCGACGCGAATGAACGACGTCACTCCGACGCGCGCGAGTTCCTCCACAGCGATCGCGGTGGAAGGGCACCCCATGCCGGTTGAGGTCGCCGTGATGTGACGGCCTTTGTACCAGCCCGTCATCGTGCGGTGCTCGCGATTGTGAGCGACCTCTTTCACGTCGGAAAGAAACTCAGCGACGAACGGAACCCGAAACGGGTCACCGGGCAAAAGCGCAACCGAGGAGACTTCTCCCGGCGCGATGCCGATGTGGTACTGCCGAACGCCGATACCCTCTTGGGATTTGTCGACGTGTGATGCGTTTGCGTGGGATGTGCTTCCAGAAGTGGTCATATCTTGCTCCTTGCAGGTCTGAGACGAGGCGAATTCGCCGCAGTCCCCGCCCTGAGCAGTGCGCCAGGCTTTCGCCCATGGTGATAGGACACGCAGTTCGCTGAGCGTAACACGTCTCACTTTCGCTGCAGCAGCGCCTTATGCCTCTTGCGGAATGGTGCACGCCTCTTCAGTATTTGCGCTCTGCGCTCGTCGATGAAGCGGTCCGTCGAGTACCCGCAACGGTCGCGTGCTTGCGTCATAACGGGCCGCGACGATCTCGGCGAGGGCCGCAATCGCAACCTCATCGGGGCGTGATCCGCCGAGATCGAGGCCGAGGGGAGAATGAAGGCGAGCGAGGGATGCCGCGTCAACACCCGCCTGCAACAGCAGCGTCGTGCGACGCGCCACAGTGGCCCGAGCTCCGAGAGCGCCGACGAAGCCAACGGGGAGATCTAGCGCGACGCGCAACGCTGGCACATCGAGGCGTTCATCGTGAGTGAGTACGCACACCGCGGTGCGCGCGTCGATGTCGCCATCGATGTCGCTCAACCGCGCCAGATATTCATGAGGCATCTCCGCCACGAGCTCGGTCGCTTCTGGGAAACGCTCTGCTGTGATCAGCAGCGGCCACGCGTCGCACACCGTTACGGCCCACCCCGAAGCCGCAGCAACGCGACAGAGGGCGGCGGCGTGTTCTCCGGCACCAAGAATAATGAGGCGAGGTTTGGGCGCCACCGAGATGAGAAGTACATCGTCGCCGTCATATGCGGCGGTAAGCATGTGGGTTTCGCGCAACCGAAGAGCGCGCTCGCTTTGCGTGCTGGCTGCGAGTTCTTCGGGGGCCACGAGACGACCTATGGCCGGGCCGGAGGTGACAAGACTCACGGAGACCGGCCGGTCGGCAGCGGCCAGCTCGAGTGCGGCGAGGGTTGCGGCATCCGTTGGTTCGATCAGGGAAGAAACGACGTCGACCGCACCGCCGCATGCGAGTCCGGCTGCGTGAGCGACATCGTCACTAAACCCAAAGGATGCCGTGCGGCCGACGCCACTCGCGAGTGCTTCGGCGCCCAGCATGACCGAGTCGCCCTCGACACATCCGCCTGAGATCGAACCGATCACGCGACCCGATTCGGTCAGCGCCATCGCCGCGCCAGCACCGCGCGGAGCGCTCCGCGCGACCCGGGTGACGGTAATCACGGCGACGCGTTCACCCGCATGCAGTGCCGGGAGGAGAGCGGTGGCAAGCTCGAGCATGCACTTACGCTAGCTGCACGGTGTTTCGAGAACGCTACATGGAGCAACATGGTCGAACCTTTGGTGTACGGCGCGGTACTCGCAGCAGGTGCGGGCACCCGGTTCGGAGGGCCAAAAGCACTCGCGCGAAGTGACGATGGGGTGCCCTGGCTCGTTCAGGTCGTGGCGGCACTCACCGATGGTGGTTGCACGAAAGTAGGTGTCACACTCGGCGCGGAACGTGACGCGGCCGGTGAGCTCGTGCCGCCACGGGCTCAGGTCCTTGAGGTTCCCCAGTGGTCAAGCGGTCTTTCGGCGAGCGTACGCACCGCGTTGGAAGCCGCCGAGGTCGCGGAGGCGGTGGCCGTGATTATCTGCACCGTTGATACCCCCGATCTGCCCGCTGCCGCGGTTGCCCGCGTCGTCGCGGGTGCCCGAGAATCCTCGCTCGCGCAGGCCGTCTATGACGGACGACCGGGGCACCCGGTGTTAATCGGGCGAGACCACTTTGCCGCAGTGCAAGAGCGCTTGTCGGGAGACACCGGCGCGGGACACTACCTCCGCGCGCACGACGCTCACCGAGTCGAGTGCGGCGATCTCTGGTCGGGGCTCGATATCGATCGGTAGTCAGCGCATGAGACGTACGATCGAACTGTGGTCATCTTTGCTGCTGTCGTGCTGCTCGTGAATGCGCTTTTCAACTTTGTGGTGTGGCCGAGGTTTTATCCACGTATCGCGAACGACCCACGCGCACGCGACGCCGCGGGCACACGCACCGCGTTCTACCGCGTGCACGTGGTGCTGATTACCATCGCACTCGTGTTGGCTGTGGCATCCGTTGTTGCCGGAGTTGTTGTTCTGCTCTAGCCGCCGACGACGACGTTGATGGGTTTTTCGCCCGCGCGCATCAGCTCGATTTGGCGGCGCACCAACCGCGCGATTCGCGGGCGCATGGCTGTCGTCGCTCCGCCTACGTGCGGCGAAATGAGCACTCCGGGTAACGCCCAGAGCGGGTGATCCTTCGGGAGAGGCTCGGGATCGGTCACATCGAGGGCCGCTCTGATGCGCCGGCGCGACACATGATCGATCAGCGCTTCGGTGTCGATGAGAGGCCCCCGCCCCACGTTGACGATGAGAGCGTTCTCGGGAAGCAACGAAAGCTCGGCGTCGCCAATGATGTGGCGGGTACTCTCGCCGCCAGGGAGAGTGAGAATGACGACATCAGACGTGGGAAGAAGCATGTCGAGTTCGTCGACACCGTGCACCCGGAAGCCATCCTCTTCGCGCGCACGGGAAGCGACAGGAATGATCTGAACTTCGAAGCCTTCAAGTCGTGCGGCGACCGCTTTACCCACGCCACCGAAGCCCAGCAGCAAGACACGCTTGTCGGCGAGGCTTTCGGTGAAGACTGTCTGCCACTCACCACGTGTTGCGTCGACGGCGAACCGGCCGAGTTCGCGCTGTGCGGCAAGAGTGAGTGCGAGGGCGAGTTCTGCTGTCGAGGTCTCGTGGACGCTCGCAGCGTTGGCGAAAATCGTGCCGACGGGTAGTCGAGACTCGATGCCCTCGTAGCCGATCGACTGGCTTTGCACGAGACGCGACGAGACATCTTTCAGTCGCGAAAGCGCCCCTGGCTGGCGCAGATAGGGCGTCACGACCAGATCGATACGTTGGCGCGGAGCGGGTGCGTCCATCGGCCACACGATGAGCTCGACGCCTGCGGGCAACGGCTGCACGTCTGCCGCCAGTTCAGACGAAGGAACCGAGACGACAAGCGGCGGAGTACTCACCCTCCGAGGCTATCGCGAGCTTGTGGCGCTATGCGGCGGCGGAGACGACTGCGGCGATGGCGGATGTGAAGAAGCCAAGCCCATCGATACCAGAGCGCATCGCCAACGGCGTGTTCGGGCCGAAACCTTCTTCTACAGCGTGTTCGGGGTGAGGCATGAGACCCACGACGTTGCCGCGCTCGTTCGTGAGGCCTGCGATGTCATCGAGTGACCCGTTGGGGTTCACGCCGAGGTAGCGGAATGCCACAAGGCCCTCACCCTCGACGCGTTTGAGCGTCTCGGCGTCTGCCGTGAATCCGCCATCCGCGTTCTTCAGCGGAATGACGATTTCTTCGCCCGCCGTGAACTCACTCGTCCACGCGGTCGAAGCGTTCTCGACACGCAGCCGCTGATCGCGGCGAATGAACTGCTGGTTCGCATTCCTGATCAATCCGCCTGGCAGCAGGTGAGCTTCGACAAGCATTTGAAAACCGTTGCAAATACCGAGAATCGGCATTCCGGATGCCGCAGCACTTTTGACTTCGGTCATGATTGGTGCGAGCGCCGCGATCGCGCCGGCCCGGAGGTAATCTCCGTAGCTGAATCCGCCCGGGAGCACGAGAGCATCCACTCCGTCGAGGTCGTGGGTTCCGTGCCACAGCGCGACAGGCTCTGCGCCGGCGATTCGGATGGCGCGCTGTGCGTCGCGGTCATCGAGCGAGCCCGGGAACGTGATGACCCCGATGCGCGCTGTCATTCGACGACCTCGATGCCGACGACATCCTCGATCACTGAGTTAGAGAGCACGTCGGCGGCGATCTGTCGCGCCTGGTCGAGCACTGCCTCGGTAACCTCGCCCGCTACATGGAGCTCGAAACGTTTGCCGATGCGCACTGAATCGAACGTCTCAACGCCCATACGGGTGAGGGCGCCAGCGACGGCCTTCCCCTGTGGGTCGAGGAGTTCGGCTTTGGGCATCACGTCGACGACGATTGTGGGCATTCGAAGGCTCCGATGTCGTGGGAAAAGCAGCGGTTCCACTGTAGTGGCCAAATCGTGATCAGAATCATGGGAGCGCTCTCTTGACGTCGTGGGAGCGGTCCCATAGTGTTTCGTGCGAAGAGGTTGGGAGCGCTCCCACGAAACAGCACGAGAGCGCTTCGGTTCAGCCTCACCCCCAAAACACAAAGGAGTGACCCGTGAAATCACGCGCACTGCGCCGCGCCGCTACAGTCGCGGCCGTTGCATCAACAGCAGCTCTCGTTCTCGCCGGATGTGCGGGCAGCAGCGATGGCGGCTCGTCGGCAGATGGTGGCGACATCACGCTGACCGTCGCCACATTCAATGACTTCGGCTACACCGATGCGCTTCTTCAGAAGTACATGGATGAGAACCCCGGCGTCACTGTCGTCCAGAACAAAGCAGCGACGTCGAACGATGCTCGTGCCAATTACTTCCAGAAGCTCGGCAAGACGGGTCTCGCCGACGTTGAGGCCATCGAGGTTGACTGGCTGCCCGAGGTCATGGAGTACTCCGACCTCCTCGCACCGGTTCCGACCGACTTGACCGACCGCTGGCTCGACTGGAAGGTCGAGGCGGCAACGGATGCCGACGGAAACCTCATCGGTTACGGCACCGACATCGGACCGGAGGGTGTGTGCTACCGATCAGACCTGTTCGAAGCGGCCGGTCTTCCCACCGATCGTGACGAAGTTGCCGCAATGCTCGAGGGTGACTGGTCCACGTACTTCGAAGCCGGTGACGAGTATGTCGCAGCAACAGGCAAGGCATTCTTCGACTCCGCCGGTGGTACCTATCAGGGCATGGTGAACCAGCTTCCTGCCGCGTACGAAGACCCCGACACCGGTGACATCACGGCTACCACGAACACCGAAGTAGAAGACATCTACAACCAGGTGCTCGACGCGAGTGCCACGCAGTCCGCTCACCTCGGCCAGTGGTCGGATGACTGGATGGCTGGCCTTTCGAACGGTGCCTTCGCCACGATGCTCTGCCCGGGCTGGATGCTCGGCGTCATCTCCGGCAACGCAGCTGACACGACCGGCTGGGACATTGCCAACGTCTTCCCCGGCGGCGGCGGAAACTGGGGCGGTTCGTACCTGACGGTACCCGCCAACGGCGAACACGTTGAGGCAGCGCAGAAGCTCGCTGACTGGCTGACCGCTCCCGAGCAGCAGATTGCAGCGTTCGACGAGGCCGGAACGTTCCCGAGCCAGAACGAAGCGCTCACCGACTCGACGCTGCTCGACGCGACCAACGAGTACTTCAACAACGCACCGGTGGGTCAGATCCTCACCGACCGTGCGAACGCCGTCACGGTTGCACCGTTCAAGGGTGCGTTCTATTTCCAGATCAACGACGCCATGCAGAAGGCGCTCACCCGTGTCGAAGATGGCACGCAAGATGCGCAGCAGTCCTGGGATCAGTGGGTCTCTGAAGTCGACGCACTTCAGTAACCCTCCGTCATAGCTCGCAAGTGGTGTGGGCACGAAAGTGCCCACACCACTTCGGCTGCCTCACAGTGCTCGATCCCAATTCCCCCTGAAAAGAGGTGCGTCGTGACGACGACCATGAACCCGCCGGAAGTGGCAAAGCCCACTCCACCGGCACCGAAGAAGCCGCGCCGCGTCGGTTTCGGCCCGCGGCTCAGCCGGTGGGACTTCAAGTTCTCGCCCTACCTGTATATCTCGCCGTTCTTCATCCTCTTCTTCATCGTCGGGCTTTTCCCGATCGCGTTCACCGCCGTGATCTCTTTCATGGACTGGGACTTGGTCCGCAACACGGGCACATTCATCGGATTCGACCAGTACGCGTATGTGCTCTCGAACCCCAAGTTTTGGATCGCGCTGCGCAACACGTTCAGCATCTTCCTGATTTCGTCAGTTCCGCAGCTCATCTTCGCGATCTTCATCGCTGCGATTCTCGACCAGAACATTCGGGCGAAGACGTTCTGGCGTATGGGAGTCTTGCTGCCCTACGTCATGGCGCCCGTCGCCGTCGCGCTCATCTTCAGCAACATGTTCGGCGACCAGTACGGCATCGTCAACACGACGCTTCAAAACCTTGGCCTTCCGGCGGTGCCCTGGCACTCCAACGCGTTCGCCAGCCACATCGCGATCGCGACAATGGTGAACTTCCGCTGGACCGGCTACAACACCCTCATCCTTCTGGCGGCGATGCAGGCAATTCCGCGCGACTACTACGAAGCTGCGACCGTCGATGGCGCTGGCAAAGTTCGCCAGTTCTTCTCGATCACCGTGCCGAGCCTTCGACCGACCCTCATCTTCGTGATCATCACGTCGACCATCGGTGGTCTTCAGATCTTCGACGAGCCGCGCATGTACGACCAGTACGGCACCGGCGGCGCGAACTACCAGTGGCTGACCATCACGCTGTGGCTGTATGACATCGGTTGGGGTGAGTGGAACTTCGGTCGTGCCGCAGCGCTGGCCTGGATTCTCTTCATCATCATTTTGGCGATTGGTGTTATCAATCTCTTCGTCACTCAGGGCCTCGTGCGAAACGAGGGCGGGCGCACAGCGATGACTCGCGCGCAACGAAGAACTGCAGCGCGTTTGGCGAAACGCGATGTCGCTGCCACAAAGAGCAACAAACACCAGACCGAGGAGGCGGGGTCATGACCGCTGTTGAGCCTGTTCCAGTCGGCGTCACCGACCGTGATATCGCACCCGAAGAACGCTCGCGTCCCCCCAAGCGTCGCCGTGCCGTCAAGGGCACGCGCCCCGGCTGGTTCGTTTACTCGAGTCTCGCTGTCGTTCTGATCGCGTCGCTGTTTCCCTACTACTGGTCGTTGCTGATCGGGTCCGGTGACTCGTCCACGATCCGCGACCCCAACATGTCGTGGATTCCCGGTGGCAACTTCTTCGAAAATGCCGCTGCCGTCGTCAACGACCCCGCGGTGAATTTCTGGCTGGCGCTCTGGAACTCGATCTTCAGCTCAGCGTTGATCGCGCTATCCGTCGTGTTCTTCTCCACCCTCGCGGGCTGGGCGTTCGCGAAGCTGAAGTTCAAGGGCAGCTCATTCCTGCTCATCTTCGTCATCGCAACGATGGCGGTCCCCATGCAGCTCGGGGTTGTGCCGCTTTACATTCTGTTTAGCGAGATCGGATGGACAGGACAGATCGGCGCGATCATCGTGCCCGCCCTCGTGACCGCGTTCGGTGTGTTCTGGATGACGCAGTATCTGCAACAGGCGGTTCCTGACGAGCTGATCGAGGCGGCCCGCGTGGATGGTGCAAGCTCGTTCCGCACGTTCCTCACGGTCGGGCTGCCAGCAGCGCGCCCCGCAGCCGCAATGCTTGCGCTGTTCACCTTCGTGACGGCATGGAACAACTTCTTCTGGCCGTTCATCGTTCTCGACCGCCAGAACCCGACCCTGCCAGTTGCGCTTTCGCTCCTGCAATCCAACTATTTTGTGGACTACTCGATCGTGCTCGCAGGCGTCTTGCTCTCGACCATTCCGCTCTTGATCCTCTTTATCTTTGCGGGAAGACAACTCGTTAGTGGCATCATGCAGGGGGCGGTGAAGGGGTGACTCTCATTGCTCGAAAGGAAACAAACACTATGACCACCGCTTCACGCACGTTCCCGCAGAACTTCCTGTTCGGTGCGGCAACTGCCGCCTATCAGATTGAAGGAGCGGCAAGCGAAGACGGTCGTACTGACTCCATCTGGGATGCTTTCGCTCGCGTTCCAGGGGCTGTCATCAACGCCGACAACGGCGACGTCGCGTGTGATCACTACCACCGCTACTCCGCGGACATTGCGCTGATGAAGGACCTGGGGTTGCAGACGTATCGATTCTCCACTTCATGGTCGCGCGTTCACCCCGACGGGGGCCAGTTGAATCCGGCCGGCGTCGATTTCTACAAGCGTCTCGTCGATGGGCTTCTCGAAGCCGGCATCCTGCCTTGGCTGACGCTCTACCACTGGGATCTGCCGCAAGCCCTGCAAGAAAAGGGCGGGTGGACCAATCGCGACACCGCTGATCTGTTCACCGAGTACGCGCTCGACATGCACGATGCCCTCGGTGACCGAGTCAACGTGTGGACGACTCTCAACGAACCATGGTGCTCGTCGTTTCTCAGTTATACAGCCGGAATTCACGCCCCGGGCCACTACAGCGCGCTCGAAGGCATGCTGGCGTCACATCACCTCCTGCTGGGACATGGGCAAGCAGTACGCGAACTTCGCGCACGCGACTCCAGTCTCGACCTCGGAATCACACTCAATCTGACGGTCGCTGACCCGGCAGACGCCGAGTCAGCGAGTGACGTCGACGCCGCTCGCCGCATTGACGGGCAATTCAACCGATGGTTCCTCGACCCGGTGTTCCGCGGCGCGTACCCGAGCGATGTGCTCGACGACATCCGTGCCGTTGACGCGCAGGCGGTGGCTCAGTTCGAAACGGCGGTGCAGCCGGGCGACCTCGAGGTGATCTCGACGCCGATCGACGCGCTCGGCGTGAACTACTACCACGGCGAACTCGTCGGTGGTACGCCTGCCACGTCGCCCGCGATCAGCGGTGATGCCCCAACCGATCGTGTCGCACACTCGCCGTTCCCTGCGGCCGATGGAATCTACTGGCACGACCGCCAGCTGCCGCAGACCGCGATGCACTGGGATGTACAGCCGGAGGGTTTGACGCGCCTTCTTCGCCGTGTCAGCGCGGAGTATGCAGCCCCCGCTTCGACGACCCTCTACGTCACCGAAAACGGCGCCGCCTACGACGACGTCGCCGTTGTTGAGGACGGCCAAGTGCGAGTTCACGATGCCGAGCGATCGGTGTTCGTTCGCGAACATCTCGGCGCAATCCTCGATGCCATCGAGACCGGGGTCGATATCCGCGGTTACTTCTACTGGTCTCTTCTCGACAATTTCGAGTGGGCATGGGGATATGAGAAGCGTTTCGGAATCGTGCATGTCGACTACCTCACGCAGGAGCGCTCACTCAAAGACAGCGGTCTCGAGTACCAGCGTGTGATCGCCGAGCGGGCGCTCTAGCACCAGTTTCGGTTCGCCATCTCGAGAAGGCATAGCGAGATACGCCAAGATGAGCAGATGACGATTTCTTCCCGGGGCGTGGCGACGATCGAGGAGGTCGCTGCGGTAGCCGGCGTTTCTCGATCGACCGTGTCGCGCGTGGTCAACGGATCGACCGCAGTGAGCCCGGAAGCGCGGGAGTCCGTGCAAGAGGCGATCGCACGGCTGAACTATGTGCCGAACCGGGCCGCTCGCTCGCTCGCAAGCCGACTCACTCTTGCGATCGCACTCGTCGTTCCCGAGGACACCACACGATTCTTTGGCGACCCCTTCTTTGCTGCCATCGTCTCCGGCATCAATTCGGTCATTAGAGATTCCGACTACGTTCTCAACCTTCTGATTGCAAGCGACGACGCTGGCGAGAAGATGACGAGTTATGTGCGAGGCGGAAACGTCGATGGCGCCATCGTGGTCTCGCACCACACCAGCGACACGTTTATCGATCGCATCGCGGCCGCGGTTCCCGTGGTTTACGGTGGTCGGCCCGTTCGGGAGCGACCAAACGACTACTACGTCGACGTCGACAACCGGGCTGGGGCAGCGGATGCCACGGCGCACCTGATCGCGAAGGGTCGCCAGAACATCGCGACGATCACCGGGCCGCTCACCATGCCGGCCGGCGTCGACCGTCTCGACGGATTCAACGACGCGATGAGTGCAGCGGGACTGACTCCGGTCGCTACAGCCGACGGCAACTTCACTGCCAACGGTGGAGCGACAGCAATGCGCGAGATCCTCGAGACCGGTGCTCGGCCCGATGCGATCTTTATCGCGAGCGACTTGATGGCCAGGGGTGCCATGGCCGTACTTCAAGGTGACGGGTTGCGGGTTCCCGATGACGTTGCGATCGTCGGCTTCGACGACTCCCCGGTTGCGACGGGTGTCGTTCCCCAGCTGACGACCATGCGTCAACCCTCGTTCACCCAGGGCCGTGCCATGGCGACGACGCTTCTCCAAATCCTCGGCGGCGAAGAGCCGACGCACGCCACCATCATGTCCACCGAATTGATCGACCGCGATTCGGCTTAGCCGACGAGCGGGCCGCCATCGTCGGCACCGGTCTTTCGCCAGCGCGCGAGCGCGTTGCCACCGTGATAGATGACGAGTGCAGCTGCTGTTCCGATCACGATGGCTCCGAGTTGGAATTCGCCCCACTGCATTGTGAAGCCGGCGATCGCAATCACGAGAGCAACGGCGGCGGTGTACTGGTTGACGGGGCGCGAGAAATCTACGCGGTTGTCGACCCAGATCTTGATTCCAATGATTCCGATGAGGCCATAGAGCGCCGTTGTGACACCGCCGAGCACCCCCGGCGGTACCGAGTTGAACACTTCCCCCACCTTCGGAGACAGGCTCAAGAGGATCGCCACGGTCCCCGCTACCCAGTAAGCGGCGGTTGAATACACGCGGGTTGCTGCCATCACCCCGATGTTTTCGCCGTAGGTCGTGGTACCCGAACCGCCGAACGTGCCAGCGAGTGTCGTCGCAAGGCCGTCTGCGATCAGCGCGCGGCCGGTGGACTTGTTGACCGACGCATCCGTCATCGTTGCGACTCCCCGCACGTGACCAACGTTCTCAGCGATCAGCACGAGCACGACCGGAAGGAACATCGCGATCACACTCCAGGTTCCGGGAGATGCGAAATCGGCGATGTGGAAGGTGGGCAAACCCAGCCAGTCAGCTTCGCCGACTTTCGAGTAGTCGACTTCACCGCGGATGACGGCGACGATGTAGCCGACGGCGACGCCGACAAAAATCGAGATGCGCCCCAGGAAGCCGCGAAAGAGCACGCTGAAGACGATGACCGCCGCAAGCGTGATCGTTGCTGTGATGGGTGATTGCTGGTAGCTCGCCCAGGCTGTGGGCGCGAGGTTGAACCCGATCAGCGCGACGATGCTTCCGGCGACCACCGGCGGCATGAGCTTGTCGATCCAGCGGATGCCCGCAAACTGCACGACGAAGCCGATAGCGGCAAGGAGCACGCCGACCGCCACGATTCCGGCGAGGGCCGAGCCCATTCCCGCGCTCGCGGTTGCGGCCGTAACCGGTGCGATGAAGGCGAACGATGAGCCCAAGTAGCTCGGCAGCTTGTTTTTCGTGACGAGCAAGAACAGCAGCGTGCCGATGCCGGAGAACAGGAGCGTCGTCGATACCGGAAAGCCCGTGAGTGCGGGAACGAGAAAGGTTGCGCCGAACATCGCGACGACGTGCTGCACGCCGATGGCGATGGTCGCGGGCCAGTTGAGCCGCTCAGCTGGTGCAACGACTTCTCCGGGGGCAACGGTCCGACCGTTTCCGTGCATGGTCCAGATGGGCATAGTTCTCTCTCGGTTCAGTAGTTTTGCTGGTTCGAGTGGCGCGTCACGCGCCCGTGAGGCGCTCGAGGAGCTCGCGATAGCGAGCCGCAGTGCGCGTCACGATCTCTGCGGGAAGATCCGGGGGTGTGCCCGTCTTATCCCAGTTCGCAGCCAGCCAGTTGCGCACAATTTGCTTGTCGAAGCTTGCCATGCGCTCGGCGGGTGTCGACGCTGTGCGCCAAGTTTCGGCATCCCAGTATCGCGAAGAGTCGCTCGTGAGCACTTCGTCACCGAGGGTCAGCGTGCCGTTGCCATCGGCGCCGAACTCGAACTTGGTGTCAGCGAGAATGAGGCCGTGCGATTCCGCCAGAGCCGCAGCTCGGCGGTAGATCTCAAGGGATGCGTCTCGGAGCGCTTCGGCCACGGCCGCTCCTACGAGCTCAATGCTCTGCTCGTACGAAATGTTCTCGTCGTGTTCGCCCATCGGGGCCTTGTACGCGGGGGTATAGATGGGCTCGGGAAGCCGGTCGCCGTCGCTCAGACCTTCGGGGAGCGGGATGCCGCACACTGTGCCGCTCGACTGATACTCGACCCAGCCGCTGCCGGTGAGGTATCCGCGCACAACGCACTCGATGGGGTACATCTCCAGGCTTCGCACGAGCATCGATCGGCCCGATACGGTCGCGGGGATGAGCTCCCGCACGGTGTCATCGCCGCCCAGTTCGTGGTCGGCAATCAGGTGATTGGGGATCCTCCGCCCGCCGTCGCCGCCCGCGAGCTGGTCGAACCACCAGAGGCTCAGGGTCGTGAGCAACTCGCCTTTGCCCGCAATACCGGGGGAGAGGACGTGGTCGAAAGCGCTCACTCGATCACTGGCGACCACCAGCATCCGTTCGGCGCTTTCGGTGGTGTCGGGCACGTAGAGGTCCCGAACCTTGCCCGAATACAGGTGTCGCCAGCCGGCCATGCTCAAAGGTGAAGTCACCGCCCCATTATCCCGCCCTTACCCCGTCACCCTGCTGCGCTCACCCATGCGCCCCGACCCCTCGTGCCCCCGCCCCCCTCGCCCCCTCGTGCCCCCGCCCCCCTCGTGCCCCTGGCCCCCACGCGCCCCTGGCCCCCTCGTGCCCCGGCCCCCTCGCCCCTGGCTCGCTCGTGCCCCCGCCCCCCTTGACCCTGGCTCGCTTCGATCCCCCATGTCTCACTTGTGCAGGTTTTTGGGCCCGCGGAAGTGAATAAGTGAGACATCGGCGGGGGAAAAAAAGGAGGGAAGGGGGGGGGAGCTGAAGGTGGGGCTAGGCGCGGGACGCGATGTCGGTGCGGTATTGACCGCCCGGCAGCGAGATTTCGGCGAGGGCAGCGTACGCGGCGTCGCGGGCGGCGGCAAAGTCTTCGCCGGTTGCCACAACGCTCAGCACGCGTCCGCCGGTGGCGAGAAGCTCGCCGTCGACCGACTTCGTCGCCGCATGGGCAATGTGGACGCCCTCGATAGCGGCTGCAGCATCGAGTCCGCCGAGGGCTCGACCAGTGAGCGGATGCCCCGGGTACCCCTCGCTCGCGAGCACAACCGTCACGGCGGCGGTGTCGGCGAAACCTGGCCGCGCCATGTCTTCCAGCGTGCCCGATGCCGCTGCTAAGAGCAGCTCAGAGAGGGGGTCGGTGAGTCGCGGTAAAACGACCTGTGTCTCGGGGTCGCCGAAACGCGCGTTGAACTCGATGACCTTGATACCGGACTCGGTGACGATGAGGCCGGCGTAGAGGAGTCCGATGAACGGGGTGCCCTCGGCATCCATTTCGCGAATGACTGGCTCAGCAACGTCGCGAGTCACCTGGTCGACGAACGCTTCTTCGCTCCCGAAGCGGTCGGCAAGCCACGGCAGCGGTGAGTACGCGCCCATGCCACCCGTGTTGGGGCCGGCGTCACCATCGAGCAGGCGCTTGAAATCCTGTGCGGGGCTGAGCGGCAGCACGCGGTCTCCGTCGCACAAAAAGAACAGCGACACTTCGGGGCCCGAGAGAAACTCTTCGACGAGAACCGAACCAGTCGCCAAAAAACTATCGGCGTGCGCGAGGGCCGCGTCGCGGTCATCTGTCACGATGACGCCCTTACCCGCGGCGAGTCCGTCGGCTTTCACGACGTACGGGGCACCGAACGCGTCGAGGGCGGCCGCTGTTTCCTCGCGGTTGTACGCGTGCTGGGCGCGACCTGTCGGAACCCCCGCGGCGTGCATGATGCGCTTCGCGAAGGCCTTCGAGCCCTCGAGCGCTGCGGCGGCCTTGCCGGGACCGAAGACCGGGATGCCGCGGGTACGCAGCGCATCGGCGACCCCCGCCACTAGGGGTGCTTCCGGACCGACCACGACGAGGTCGATCTGCTCGCTACCGGCGAACTCAGTGACGGCGACGGCGTCGGTCTCCGTGAGCGCGACGATGGTTGCGTCGGCGGCGATGCCGGCGTTGCCCGCCGCCGCAAAGATCACATGATCAGCGCTCTCTGCACGAAGAGCGAGGATGATGGCGTGCTCTCGCGCGCCCGAGCCGAGGACCAGGATTCTCACCCGGCCAGCCTAGCCGTGGGCCGCGCTGTGCCCGGTACGGTATCGCCATGGCTCGCAAAATCTCGACAGACGACGGCCGCACAGCTCTGGCCGCGGTGACGGCTGCGCGTGAGGCCGGAGCTGTGCCTGCACGTGCGGATGAGGCGACGGCATCCCGCTATCTTTTGCAGTTGCTTGCAGAAAAGGCACCGGGTCGCACCGTGGAGGTGCGGGTGCCGCCCCATGGTGCTGCTCAGATCATCGAAGGCCCGCGACACACACGTGGCACTCCGCCCAACGTCGTAGAGATGGACCCTGCTACCTGGATCGCCCTGGCGACGGGTTCCGAAAAGTGGGCGGATGCCGCGGCCCAGGGCCGCATCAACGCTTCGGGTGTGCGGGCCGATCTTTCGCCCGTGCTCCCCGTTCGCCCCTGAACCGGGCGAGGCGTACGCTTCACATCAGGCTGAAAGTTTGGTTAGGCTTGCCTAATGAAATCAGGCCTGGCTGCATCCACACTCCGTCTTCTCGCTGGTGGCGCCGGGATCGTGTTCGTTGCCGCCGGGCTGCTTTCGGCCGCGTCTACCGCGAGCAGTGCCGCGGAGCCCACGTCTGCGACATCAGCGTCTGCGGCAACAGCATGCGAAGTGACGTCCGCGCAGCTGGTGTGGGGATTCAAAGAGTCCTTTCGCTCGTACATTTCGGGCTCCATCGCGAACGGCGACTGGGAGGTCAACGCGCCCGTGACATACGAAACACCCGAATTCACCTGGCCACAGGGCTCGGGTGAGTATGACCCGGAACGCGCAATCGGCACGATCTCGTTCGAGGGTGGTGTGACGTTCTCGGGCCACGACGGCCTGTTGAATACGTCGATCGGCAACCCCACGTTGGTATTCGATGAGGGTGGAGCCCACCTCCTCCTCGACGTCAGCGGTGTCTCGATGAGCGATGCGATGGCGGGGAACGCAGAGAATGTCCAGACGGCAACGCAGGTCAGGTTCGCTGACCTCGATCTCGCGGTGTCTCCTCTTGATGCGGGTGATGGCGCCGTCACCGCAACCGCAATTCCGGCAGCGATCACGGCCGAGGGGTTTGCCGCGTTCGGTAACTATGAGGCCGGCACCGCGCTCGATCCGATGAGCGTCGCGATGACTTTGGACTGCGCTGCCCCCGAATTAGAGGCCGGCTCCGAACCCGAAGCCGCATCTACATCCGCGGCATCCGTACCGAGGAAAGTCGCGGCTGAAACGGAATCTGCCAGCGGGTCGTTGTTCGCATGGGTGGGCGTGGGAGGAGCCGCCGTCTTGATCGCGGCGGTCGCATCGTTCATCGTTGTTCGCCGCCGTTCGAAGGAGCGTCAATGAAGCGGGCACGCAGGGCGATCACGACACTCGTTGCCGCGGCACTCCTCTTCACCGGCTGTGCCACTGCCGGTGAGCAACCCGCGTCATCGAGCTCAGCTCCCGCGGTGCCGCTTGCCGACGCCGAGGTTCTCGATGACCCGCTCGCGTACGAGGGAGCGTCAACGGCGGCGATCGCGGATGCCGCGGTGCACGCCGTCATGGAGCACCCCACGCAGTCGCTCCCGGCAACCGTGGTCTCGCACGACCGCGACGGTGATGTCGATGTCGTCGTCGGCGACACGTCCAGAGTGATCACGCTCGATATCTCGGGGTCGCTGGCGGCAACGGTGTGGGGGCTTGGGTTTGGGGAGACGCTCGTGGCGCGCGATCAGTCGACGACCTTTCCGGGAACCGAAGATCTGCCGCTCGTGACGAGCGGTGGTCACACGGTGAACGCCGAGTCGATCATCGCGCTCGAGCCTTCGGTGGTCATCACGGATGGCAGCGTGGGGCCGCGAGATGTTGTAGAGCAGCTTCGCGACGTGGGCATTCAGGTTGTCTTCGTCGTGAACGACCCGTCGTTTTCCGGCGCGGCAGCTCTCGCCGAAGACGTTGCCGCCGTCTATGGCGCACCTGATGCTGGAGCGGCACTCGCCGCCCACATCACGGGCGAGGTCGACGACAAGATCGATGAGATTGCCACCCTCCCCTCGATCGCGTCGGGAGAGAAACTCCGCATGATCTTTCTGTATCTACGAGGAGCGTCGGGCGTGTACTACCTCTTCGGTGAAGAGTCTGGCGCGGACGAGCTCATCACGGCTCTCGGCGGTGTCGACGTTGCCGGCGAACTCGGGCGGAGCGGGATGCAGCCGATGACCGACGAAGCGATGGTCGCCGCCGACCCCGATCTCATACTCGTGATGACGGACGGCCTCGCGTCAGTCGGTGGCGTCGACGGTCTCCTCGAGTCGAAGCCCGCGATCGCGATCACCGCGGCGGGCCAGCATCGGCGTTTTGTCGACATGGCCGACGGCGAGATTCTCTCGTTCGGGCCGCGCTCGGCAGACGTGCTCGACGCTCTTGCCCGCGCGATCTATGCCCCAGCGGCATCCGATGCTTCGTGAGCGTGACGCTTCGCCGGACCACCGTCGTGACTTTCGTCTCGGTGTTCCTGATCGTCGGCGTCGTGCTCTCGGCGGGTCTCGGGCAGCTTTCGATCACGCCGACAGAAGTCCTGGGCTCGCTCCTTCGCTCCCTCGGGCTCGATGTCGGGTGGGCACCTGGCGATGAACTGGTCGAGAAGACACTGTGGCAGATTCGATTTCCACGCATCGTGATGGCGCTTCTCGTTGGTGCGCTTCTTGCCATCGCCGGAGCGATCATGCAGGCGATTTTCGGTAATCCGCTTGCTGAACCCGGAGTCGTTGGAGTCTCCTCTGGTGCCGCGGTCGGCGCCGCGGCATCGATTGCGCTGGGTCTGACCTTCTTCGGTACCTGGACAACGGCCGTGTTCGCCTTCGTCGGGGGGCTTGCTGCGACCCTCATCGTGTATTCAACAGCGAGAGCTGCGGGGCGTACCGAGTCGGTCACCCTGATTCTCACGGGTATCGCTGTTAATGCGTTCACCGGCGCAGCGCTCGCCATCCTGATGTTTGCCGGCGGCAGTTCGGCGCGGGAGCAGATCGTCTTCTGGCAGCTGGGTTCACTCAACGGGTCACGCTGGGCTGAAGTCGGCATCGTCTCCTTTCTCGGAGCCGTGTCGACGGCGATCGCTTTCAGCTTCGCGCGCCAGTTCGACCTGCTCGCACTCGGTGACCGTACGGCATCCCATCTGGGTGTGCGTGTGGAGCGACTCCGAGTCGTATCAATCGTCGTTGTCGCGCTCATGACGGGAGTCGCGGTCGCGTTCGTGGGAATCATCGCTTTTGTCGGCCTTGTCGTGCCGCACCTTGGGCGCATGGCGCTTGGGCCGGCCAATCGCTGGGTCATGATCGTCTCGCTGCTCGGGGGCGCGACGCTCTTGGTCTACGCCGATCTGCTGGCGCGCACCCTCGTGCCTTCTGCAGATCTGCCGATCGGCATCTTGACGTCGTTGATCGGCGGCCCATTCTTCTATTGGCTGATTCGGCGTGGCCGGCGCTCGGGCGGAGGATGGGCATGAAAACGGATGCCACGCAGCCCGCGTTCGAGGTGCGCTCTGTGACTTACCGCGTTGGCGCAGCCACGATCCTCGAGAATGTCTCGATCGATGTGTTCTATGGACGCGTGCTCGCCCTCGTCGGGCCAAACGGCGCCGGAAAGTCCAGTCTTTTGGGCGTGCTCACCGCCGACATTACGCCGACCGGCGGTGGGGTGCTCCTCGACGGCAGAACGCTTGCGCTTCACAGCGCCACCGACCTTGCGCGCACGCGCAGCGTGCTGCTGCAATCCAACCAGGTGTCCTTCGCCTTCTCGGCTCACGACGTCGTGGAGATGGGGCGTGCGCCCTGGACTGGCGCCGTGGCGCGTGACGACGAGGCGATGATTGCGAATGCGATGCGCCGAGCCGATGTGAGCCACCTTGCGGATCGCCCGTTTTCATCGCTTTCCGGTGGCGAGCGTGCGAGGGTGTCGCTCGCTCGCGTGCTCGCACAGGACACGCGCATTGTCTTGCTGGACGAACCGACCGCGGCTCTCGACCTCCGCCATCAAGAAGATGTGTTGCGCATCGCGCGTGATCTTGCCGCGGACGGCCGTGCCGTCATCGTGGTGCTTCACGATCTCTCGCTTGCCGCCGCCTATGCGGACGAAGTGGCGATGATCGATGTCGGTCGACTCGTGGCCCACGGCACTCCTGCTGAGGTGTTCACGGCCGAGCGCATCGGTGCTGTGTATGGAACCGCCGTGCGCGTTGTTTCCGACGTCGACACCGGCCGCCCCATCGTGCTGCCGCGACGATCTGCATGAAAATTCACACACCTTGCATTCAGGTTAAAGATAGGCAAGGCTAAGCTAAGTAAGCAGACCCTAAGTTCTGCACACTCCGCGTACTGAACCAGTGGCGCGGAATTTTCCCCACTCTTCAAGGAGTTTCTTCGTGCAAAGAATGAGTAGATCGCCCGTTCATCGGCTGCTCGCGAGCGTGATCACCGGCGCGCTCGTCATGGCTGGTGCCGTCGTAGGTATCGCTGCCCCGGCGCAGGCAGCTGAGGCATCCACGCTGTCATGGGGCGTGAAGCAGAGCTTCGTTTCGTACGTCGGTGGTCCGATCGGCGGCGGGTCGGTTGTCACGAGCGGTAGCGTGTCTGATTCATCGCCCTTCGTCTGGAGTGACGGAAGCAGCACTGTCGACGCCGATGCGCAGTCGGGTGAGGCGGCATTCACCGGTTCCGTGCAGTTCACAGCCCACAGCGGTGTGCTCGACGTCACGCTTTCGAACCCACGTGTTTCCATCGAGACCGAGTCCGCCGGTGTGTTGTACGTCGACGCCGTGACGCGCGACATGTCGAGTGGTGAATACACGACCTCGACCGGCGTCGGCATCGCCACGCTGGCGCTGTCGGCCCCCGCGATCGCCGATGGCACGGCCACCTACGCAGACGTCGCGGCGACTTTGACGGATGCCGGTGTGCCACTGTTCGCGGGCTTCTATACCGCGGGAACCGCTCTCGATCCACTCACTCTGACGGTGCCGTATCTCGCCCCCGAGACTCCAGAAGTGCCGGAACCTTCGCTGACGGTCTCACCGGCTGAGTCGCTCGATCCGAGCGGCGCGACGGTCACGATCACCGGGTCGAATTACAACACCGATGCCCTCGGGCTCTACGGCCCGACGGCCGGTCAGTCGGCGGGCGTGTACGTGCAGATCGGTTGGATTGCAGACAACTGGCGGGCATCCGATGGCGCGCCGGCGAGCTCACGCGCAAGTGCGTACACAGCATGGGCGCAGGGCGCGAGCAGCGATGCGCCCTACGTGAAGTGGTCGCTCAATGATGACGGCACCGCGAACTTCACGTGGAACGTCACTATCGACGAAGACACCTTGGCGGCGAAGCAGATCGACGGCGGCACTCTTGCCGTGTTCACGATCGGTGCCGGCGGTGTCGTTCAGGCGGTCAACGAGCTCGCCGAGCCGATCAGTTTTGCCGCTGTTTCGCCAGAGCCGACACCAGAGCCGACACCGGAGCCCACGACTGAGCCGACGCCGGAACCGACGCCGGAACCGAGCGCTCCCCAGGTTGAAGTGTCTCCGACGACCAACCTCGATCCGGCACTTGCTCACACGCTCACGGTGACCGGTACCAACTTCTCCGGTGCCGGAGCGGCGAATGGTGCGTACGTTCTTCTGGGCGAAACGTCGCTCTGGAACGGCACAGGCGCTCTTCCCACCGAGGGGTGGATAGTTCAGGCCTGGGTGCAGCCGGCACAGATCGTCGACGGTGAATTCACAACGACGCTCACGGTTCCTGCCGGATCTCTCGATGCCGGAGTTGACTATCAAGTCGTCACGTCTGCCGCGCACCGGCTGTCGATAACCGATCGTTCACTCGACACGTTCACACCGGTCACTGTCGCGCAGCAGTCTGCGCCGGTCGTCAGTATCGGCGGACTCACCAGCGGAAACATCGAACGCGGTGGGACCCTCACCGTTGGCGGCTCTGGGTTTACCCCGGGTGACAGGGTGACTGCTGTTGTGCACTCCGACCCGGTCACTATCGGCACAGTTGTCGCCGGTGATACTGGCCGAGTGAGCTTTTCGTGGACGGTACCCGCTGACTTCGAGGTGGGAACGCACACGATCGAGCTGAGCGTCGACGGAGACGTCGTGGCATCCGCCCAGTTCTCGATCACGGCCTCCGCCGCACCGGCAGCGGTAGAAGCACCGGCTGCGCCCACGTGCCTTGCGCAGTCGGTTTCGGGCGCAACGCTCCAGTGGGGTGTCAAACAATCATTCGTGAGCTACATCAATGGTCCGATCGCGAACGGTTCCATCTCGGGCGGTTGGGGTGGCGGATCGGGTGCTTACAGCACCGAGAACGATCGTGGCCGCGTCAGCTTTGCAGGTTCGATTCACTACACGGGACACGACGGGCTGCTCGATCTGACCATCTCTAACCCGCGCATCCAAGTGACGAGCGCATCGAGTGCGTCGCTCATCGTGAATGTGCAGTCGAAGGGCTTCAACGGCTCACCCGACGTCAACGCGTCCAGTGTCGTTTTCGCCACGCTTTCGCTACCCGCAGCAGCACAATCGGGTGGAAGCATCTCGTGGTCGAGTGCGTCGGCGACGCTGACGGCAGCTGGTGCCGAAGCCTTTGCTGGCTTCTACAACGCCGGTGATGCACTCGATTCGGTGTCGTTCACGTTCCCGCTCGGCGCCGACGTGCCCTGTGACGCATCGACGGATGCCACGCTCGCAGCGACCGGCGGCACGATGCCCGTCGACGCGCTGTGGATCGGCGCTTCACTCCTCCTTCTCGGTGCTGGCGCGCTGGTACTTCGCCGGCGTCGGATGCAGAGCGCCTGAATGAAGCCCGTCTGCGTGTAGACGATGAGACGCCGGGCCTCGCTGAGGCGGGGCCCGGCGTTCTCGCAGACGTGTGCGCTGGGCAGTGAGACAATGGACTCATGGCCGACCAGGCGTCTACTCCCCAGAATCCCGTCGAAGGGTCCGTTTCGGACCCGATCGAGACAGTCACCGTGCGTCGTTCGCCGCGATACGGCATCTTTCTTCTGCTGGGGGCGGGGTTCGGCATCCTGGTCGCGATGATTCTGACCTTCGCGTTCAACGGCACCGATGAGGTCAGCACCTCGGGCGTGACCTACTCAGATACACAGGTTTTCGGCTTCCTCGCGCTGTTCTGCGGAGCCGCGGGCATCCTCCTCGGTGGTGTCGTCGCGCTCGTTCTTGGTCGCGTGGTCGGGCGCCGCACCCTCGATCTGCGTGCGGAGCACGCGATCGTTCGCACTCAAGACTGAGCGTCAGGCCAACTCCGCGATGATCGGGTGGATCGCAGAGTCGAAGGCGGCGACATCCCCGCGTAGTCCATCGGTGACCGCGACAGTGAGTGCGCCGATCCACCACACCCCACGCTGACTGAGTGGCAGCACTTGAACGTTCAGCTCGAAAGAGTGTGCGCGACGCCCGACCTGCCGCTCGTGTTCTGCGATTGCGCTCGCATATGCGCGGTACGACGTGCCAGGACGCGAAGTGCTGGTCTTGCTGTAGACCTCGAAGGCGCGATTCACGTGGGTCAGCGCCGCAGCCCCGTGCGGGGCGACGGCTGCACGAAGTCGATCTGCGCCCGTTTCTGGGAGCGCCAGCAGATCATCGAAACCGGCGATGAGTTCGAGCGGCACCGGTGAAAGATTGGCCTGGGGCTCAACGGTCATGTTCCAGTACTGCTGCCATTCGCGTTCGAGATCGAGCTGTTCCGCGTCGCCGCGATCCACTGGCGGTGACGGAACACCGCGAAGCGGGGGCAGCTCAGCGGGGGAGCGAACCCCCATGACTTGCCGCAGAAAGAGAGCAAGCAGCACGGGCCGACTCGCGTCTTCGCGAATTACCCACTCCGGACTCCCCGCCCCAGTCATGCGGCCATTGTAGGGCCGCACCCCTCCGGAGGATACGTGCCGCGGGGACGACCTTTGCGGCAGTATCCTCCTCCCGCGGCCAGATGTCCCCAAGAAGCAGCGCACTGGCAGCCGCACGGGTGCGGCCCCCGGTAGGCTGTTCACGTGGCATCCACCTCTCCCACATCCTCCACGAATCCCTACGCCGACGCTGGTGTCGATACGGCGGCAGGTGATCTCGCTGTCGAACTCATGAAGTCGGCTGTCCGCCGCACGCACGGCCCCGAAGTTCTCGGTGGTGTCGGTGGCTTCGCCGGACTCTTCGACGCCTCAGCGCTGCGCTCATACACGAAGCCGCTACTGGCATCGAGTACGGATGGCGTGGGCACAAAGGTCGCGATCGCCCAGGCTGTCGACAAGCACGACACGATCGGGCTCGACCTCGTCGGTATGGTCGTCGACGACATCGTCGTTGTGGGCGCAAAGCCCCTCTTCATGACTGACTACATTGCCTGCGGCAAGGTGGTTCCAGAGCGCATCGCCGCGATCGTTTCCGGTATCGCTCAGGGCTGCGCCGAGACGGGCACCGCCCTCGTCGGTGGCGAGACGGCGGAACACCCCGGTCTCCTCGGTGCCGCTGACTATGACGTCGCGGGTGCTGCGACCGGAGTCGTCGAGGCGGACCGGATGCTGGGCGCCGACCGCGTTCGTGGCGGCGACGTTGTGCTCGCGCTCGCATCCAGTGGGCTTCACTCCAATGGTTACTCGCTCGTGCGCCATATCGTGACCCGCGCCGGCATCAGCTATGGCGACCACGCGGCTGACTTCGGTGTCAGCTGGGGCGAAGCGCTTCTCGAGCCCACTCGTCTGTACGCGACCCCGCTGCTGCAGCTCATCGATGCTATCGGCATGGATGTGCACGCGCTGAGTCACGTCACGGGTGGCGGGATTGCGGCAAACCTTGCCCGCATCCTGCCGGAACAGTGCTGGGTCGATGTTGATCGTGCATCCTGGTCTCCCGCTCCGGTCTTCCGGGTGCTCGCTGACCTGGGTGGCCTCGATCTGCAAGACACCGAGGGAACCTGGAATCTTGGAATCGGTTTCCTCGCGGTTGTCTCCGCCGAGAAAGCGGATGCCGCGGCATCGTTCCTCGCCAACGTCGGCATTGCGACCTGGCAGGTCGGCACCGTCTCAGACGGTGCGCGCCCGGCGGGAGAGTTCGAACAGGGCGCCAAGGGTGTCAACGGCGGAGCGGTCAGGCTCGTCGGATCGTACGCTGATGCGACTGGCGCATCGTCTGCCATAGGAGCGAAGTAACACCACATGTGCGGCATCGTCGGAATGGTCGGGCAGGGGCCCGTCAATCAAGACATCTACGATTCACTTCTTCTGCTGCAACACCGCGGTCAAGACTCGACGGGTATTTCCACCGCTGAGGCGACCGGTGTCATCCATTCGCACAAGGCCAAGGGCCAAGTGCGCGAGGGCTTTCGCACTCGCGATATGCGAGCACTCCTCGGCGAAATCGGACTCGGCCACTGCCGTTACGCCACCAAAGGCTCAGCTTCAAGCGAAGAAGAAGCTCAGCCCTTCTACGTAAACGCGCCATACGGCATCGTGCTCGTTCACAACGGAAACCTCACCAACACGCGTGAGCTCACCGACGACCTCTTCTATAAAGATCGTCGTCACCTCAACACGAGCTCCGACACGGAACTGCTCGTGAATGTGCTTGCGTTCGAGCTGCAGGCCGTCATGACGACGATCGAGCTCGATCCGACGCAGGTCTTTCAGGCGGTGACCCGCGTCCACGAGCGCGTCGAGGGTTCGTACGCGGCAATCGCCCTGATCGCCGGGCACGGACTGCTCGCCTTCCGTGATCCGTTCGGCATTCGCCCCATGATTCTCGGCACGCGAAAAGCTGAGAACGGCCGCTACGAGTGGATCGTGGCATCCGAGTCTCTCGTGCTCGAAAACGGCGGATTCGATGTCGTGCGCGATGTGCTTCCCGGCGAGGCAGTGTTCATCGATCTTGACGGAAACCTGCACAGTCAGCAGTGCTCACCGTCGCCGCAGCTCGTTCCATGCTCTTTCGAGTATGTCTACCTTGCTCGCCCCGACTCGATCATGAACGGCATCTCGGTATACGAGGCCCGCCTGCGAATGGGTGAGCGTTTGGCCGACACGATCGCCAAGTACACACCGTCTGAAGCGATCGATGTCGTCATGCCCATTCCGGACTCCTCGCGTCCAGCTGCGATGCAGGTCGCACGAAAGTTGGGCCTGGAGTACCGCGAAGGTTTCTACAAGAACCGCTACGTCGGACGCACCTTCATCATGCCCGGACAGGCGGTGCGTAAAAAGAGTGTGCGTCAAAAGCTCAACGCGATGTCGAGCGAGTTCAAGGGCAAGAATGTGTTGCTGATCGATGATTCGATCGTTCGCGGTACGACTTCGAAAGAGATCATTCAAATGGCTCGGGACGCTGGGGCTAAGAGCGTGACTTTCGCTTCGGCCGCGCCGCCGGTGCGTTTTCCGCACGTGTACGGCATCAACATGCCCTCGCGTCACGAACTTGTTGCTCATGGGCGCACGATTCCGGAAATCGCGGAAGAACTCGGCGCGGACTACATGGTTTATCAAGAAATCGACGATTTGAAAGCAGCGATCATGGAGGGCTCGGACGTCACCGACCTCGACATGAGTTGCTTCGATGGTCGATATGTCACGGGAACAGTGACAGAAGAGTACCTGTCGTGGGTTGAGGGCTCGCAGTCGTCGTGACGAAGCGTTCCCTCATCGGCGGCCGAGTGCTCGCCCTGATTGGGATCGTCCTGCTCGCATTCTCCCTGCGTTCCGCAGTCGCTTCGCTCTCGCCGATCGTTGACGAGATATCGGCTGATATCGCGCTGTCGCCCACGATCGTGGGTTTGATAGGTACCGCTCCGCCGGTCTGCTACGCGATCTTCGGCATCCTGACGCCGCGTTGGGAGCGCAGAGTCGGCGTGCAGAGCCTCGCGGTCGTCGCTTTGCTGGCTGTCACCGGTGGCATGATTTGGCGGGCATCCGCAGCCGATGCTGTTTCGCTGGTTTCGGCTACCGCACTTATTTTTGCTGCCGTCGGTGTGGCCAATGTGCTCCTGCCGCCACTCGTCAAAAGATATTTTCCAGACCACCTCGGTGCGATGACCACTCTCTTCACGACGACGATGGCCGTGGCGACGTTCGTGCCGCCGATCGTCGCGGTGCCGATTGCGGACGCTGCGGGCTGGCGTGCATCTCTCGGACTCTGGGCAGTTTTCGCGCTGGCCGCGATCGTGCCGTGGGCGGTGCTCGCTGTCCGCTCGCGGGCAATCATCGGGGACGAGAACCTGCCTGTTGCTGCTCGACGGCTATGGTCTTTGCCGCTCACATGGGCGCTCGTCGTCGCATTCTCGGCGAGTTCGGCGACCGCCTACACGATGTTCGCGTGGTTGCCTCTTGTGCTTACCGAAACCGCGGGAGTGAGCGCTGGAGCTGCCGGCGCGTTGCTATCACTCTTCGCTTTCATGGGGCTGCCGCTTTCGCTCCTCGTTCCAACGATCGTCGCGCGAACTCGCCACGGGATCGCCGTTCTCTTCAGCGTTGCGATCGCGTCGGCGTTGGCGGGGGTAGCTGGTCTCGCTTTTGCGCCAGCAACAGCAACCTGGCTGTGGGTGGCACTCCTTGGCATGTGCCCGCTGCTCTTTCCGCTCGTGCTCATGCTGCTGGGAATGCGAACAGAGTCATCGCGCACGGCAGTCGCGCTCAGTGGCTTCGTTCAAAGCGCTGGCTATACGATCGCCGCGATCTTCCCGTTCCTGTTCGGCGTCATCCACACCGTGACGGGAGGATGGACAATTCCGCTTCTCACGCTCGGCGTCATCGCTGTCGCAGCAATTCCGGCCGCGAAAATTATCGCTCAGTCAACGACGGTCGAGAGCGAATTGCGACGCCGAGAGCCCTAGAGCAGAGCTCTTACGCCTTTTTGTCCTCGTACTCGTCCGAGTAGTCATCTGCCCATTTGTCGATGTACTCGGGCTCACCACCCTCAGCGTGACCCAGCTCGCGCTCCAGCGCGGCGTAGTTCAGGCTCGGGCTGTACGACTTGAGTTCGCGAGCAATTTTGGTGTGCTTCGCCTTCTGACGGCCACGCCCCATGCGAGACCCCCTCATGGTCTTCGGCTGCGGGTGATTTGGCAGCACCCGCGGTATTCACGGATCCGGTGAGATAACCGGGGAAGAGTAGCATTCAGAATAACACGGCGCGTGTGCACTCGTGCTGCGCCGCAAGCCGAGAAAGGTGGGGTCATGTCCGAAGAGGCATCCAAAATTCCCGGATC
Organism: Microbacterium endophyticum; assembly: GCF_011047135.1. NCBI lineage: Bacteria > Bacillati > Actinomycetota > Actinomycetes > Micrococcales > Microbacteriaceae > Microbacterium > Microbacterium endophyticum. The sequence goes on from NZ_CP049255.1 coordinate 1,604,695, forward strand.
CACAGAGAAAAGCGCACTGCACGGTGCTGTTCTCGTGGGTGTAATTCCTGGTCAGCCAGCGCGAGTCGTGCATGAAGCTGCGCGGTACTCACAAGTTTTGGGCGCGCCACTGCTGGTGGTTCACGTAGACGTGACCCGTTTTGTCACGTCTGAAGACCCGGACGGCTATGTGCACTCAGCGCCGATCGATCTCAACATCGCAACCTCCGAGGGCGAACTCGATGAGGTACGCGCTGAAGTCGAAGCGGCTCTTTCCGATACCGATGTCCCGTGGGTGCTCGATCAGCTTGTCGGCGACCCGGCGCTTGCAATCAAGCATCACGCCGACAAGGTCGATGCACGGCTGCTGGTGATTGGTACCCGTAAGCGCGGCTTCGGCGAATCGGTGCGCGAGTTCTTCACCGGCTCCGTCGCCGCTCGTCTCGCGCACCGTCAACACCGACCGATTTTGGTGGTGCCGCTCGATGACCCGCTTTCGGATGAGGATGATCCGTGGGTGGGTACTGAGGCCTGATGTCAGGACTCTAGCGCGTGCGTGATGCCTTGCGCCGCGTCAGCGAGCGCACTCTCTAGCGCGTCGACAACGGCCGCGTCGAGCGTGCCGCCGCGTGCAACGAACGCACGTAGGTCTCCTCGAACGCGTCCTCGGAATTCGTTGATGACGGCATCCGCGCGACTCACTTGGGCACGGCTGCGCCCGCGCTCATCTTCGGATGCCGTTGGCTCGCTCGGGCGGTGATCGGAACGTGTTGCCGATGCAAGATCGGCGCGCAGGCTCTTCATCGCGGCTCTCATGCTCGTGCGAACCTCATCGGCGATGAGTCGCACCGAGTCGGCGAGATCAGCCTGGATGCCGTCGATTTCTCCGGCGCGGGCGCTCACTTCTGCGTGCCCGGCGGGTGTGATCTCATAGACCGTCTTTCGACCGTCGATGATCTTGGTCACGAGGCCCTCGGCTTCGAGCTTGGCGAGGCGTGGGTATATCGTTCCCGCGCTGGGGGTGTAAGTGCCGCCGGTGCGCTCGGATAGGGCTTGGATGATGTCGTACCCATGGCGAGGGCCTTCATCGAGGAGGCTCAGAAGGTACAGACGAAGGTCGCCATGAGAGAAAACGGGGCTCATGAGAGTTCCTCGGTTTCGGGTTCTGCAGACTCCGCGCTCGGGACGCCGCTCTCCTCGCGACGGAGAACGATGATGTCACCCGATACCGAGTTAGCGCGCACATCAACGAAAGAGTTGCTGAGTTCACCCGACGAGCCGACATAGTTCGTTCCCGGCACCGACCCTTTTCCGGAGTGCACGGAGCCGTCGATTTGAACACGCCCACTCACGCTTCGCACGACGTAATTTCCGGGGAGTGCGTCGTCGAGGCGCACGGTCGCGTCACCACTGACGGTGTTGAGATTGATTTGGTGGACATCGCCGGTTGAATCAATGAGCATTGCGCCCGAGACAGTATCGATGCTTGCCTTCCGCACAGTACCGATCACGGCTACATCTCCGGAGACGCTGTTTGCGCTCAGTGCACCGGAAAAATGCCGCGCTTGCACGTCTCCCGAGACGGCGTTGACGCTCACATCACCCTCGAGACCATCGATGAAGACGTCGCCCGACACCGTGTTGAGCTTGGCGTTGGTGTGCAAGCCCGAGATGAGAGCGCTCGCGCTGACGACCCCGAGAGTGAGTGCGACATCTCGCGGGACGGCTACCGAGATTTCCGCTTTCGGCCCCCCGGATCCGAAGTTCCGAAAAACCTCCAAGAAGTTGTCCCACCGCAGCTGAGGGTGATCGATTTCCACGGTCGACCCTGATGCTTCGATACGCAGGTCTTTCGATGTCACCGAGTGGACTTCGATGCGAACACCCGGCTCGTCGTGCGCGACGACGTCGATCTGCCCTCCGACCATGCCGATCTTGAGTTTTTTCACATCATCGATGTCGATGACCCGGCTCTGCCCCGGCTGAACGATCCATTTCTCGAGTGTCATGATGTCTACTCCTCCTCGGAACGCGATATATCGCGTGTTCAAAATAACACGATATATCGCGTTTAGCGAGAGTGGACGAAAAAGTGGGCCTCGCGCACCCGAAACGCGAGGCCCACCAGAAGGGGTCGTTAGGAGCGGCTACGGCCGCCGATGACCCGGAACAGGAAAGCGATAAGTGCGATCACGCCGACGATGAGTGCGACCCACAGAAGCCACTGGAGGGCGCTGCTGAGTCCACCGACGATGGCCAAAACGATAGCGACAACGATGATGATGAGAAGTGCGATGTTCATGGAGTGTGCTCCTTCATAATTCCGGCGTGGAGTTCACCCGGGGTGTCTCATGGACAATGCCCCACAGTGTCACTAGCACGGCCTCGGCCACAGGGGGTTGACTACACAGAGAATGTGGTGGTAATCCATGAGATACTGATTTGGATACATCTGTGTATCCAAAGACGTTTCCCAGCCGAAGGCAATAAGTGTCGAACCTCGCCGTCCTGAGCCTCAAAAATCGTGCGCTCATTGCTCTCATCACGATCGTTGCCGCAGTCTTCGGAGGCTTGGCTCTCACAAGCCTCAAGCAAGAACTGATCCCGTCGATCGAGTTCCCGCAATTGTCGATCATTTCGACATACCCGGGGGCTTCACCCGACGTCGTCGCCAATGACGTATCGACGCCGATCGAGACTGCTATCCAGGGCGTACCTGGTCTTGAGTCGACAAGCGCGACGAGCACGACCAACGCATCGATCGTGCAAGCATCCTTCGCGTACGGCACAGACCTTGCGACTGCGGAGCAGAAGATCACTCAGGCGATCGGGCGCATCCAAAGTCAGCTGCCCGACAGCGTCGACCCCAACGTGCTCGCTGTCAGCACCGACGACTTGCCGGTCATCCAGCTCGCCGTCATTGGATACGACGACGAAGAGACGGTGCAGTCACTTCTCGAAGCTAGCGTCGTTCCGGATCTCGAAGATATCGACGGCGTCAACTCTGCACAGATCGTCGGCGGGGTCGGGCAGCGCGTAGTCATCACTCCGGATCAGAGCGCGCTTGCCGATCGCGGCTTCACTCAGCAAGCCATTTCGGATGCTCTTGATCAGAACGGCACCCTTTTTCCCGGTGGTGACATTACTGAAGGCGATCAGACACTCACCGTGCAAACCGGCACAAAAGTTGAGTCGGTCGACGCAATCGCGGCGCTCCCCCTCGTGCCGAGCGATGCAGCGCAGTTCGCCGCCGGAACAACCACTATTGCCGATGTCGCAACTGTGGAACTCACTCGCGACCCCGTCACCTCGATCTCACGGGTGAACGGCGAACCTGCGCTGACGATAGCGACTACAAAACTTCCATCTGCGAACACCGTTGACGTGTCGACTGCTGTCCTAGCGGCACTGCCAGCACTTTCTGATGACCTCGGCGGCAATGCCGAGTTCACCGTCGTCTTCGATCAGGCCCCGTATATCCAGCAGTCGATCGAGGCTCTCGCGCAGGAGGGTCTTCTCGGGCTCTTTTTCGCCGTGCTCGTGATCCTGCTCTTCTTGCTCTCGGTGCGTTCGACGCTCGTCACAGCGATTTCCATCCCGACGAGCGTGCTGATCACCTTTATTGGCATTCAAGCCTTTGGGTATTCGCTCAATATCCTTACGCTGGGCGCGCTGACCATCGCCATCGGTCGTGTCGTTGACGATTCCATCGTGGTGATCGAAAACATTAAGCGCCATTACGTCGGAGATGCTGACAAGCTTGCCTCCATAACCCTCGCTGTGCGTGAAGTCGCTGCCGCGATCACAGCATCGACGATTACTACGGTCGCCGTCTTCCTGCCCATCGCCTTCGTCGGGGACTTGACCGGGGAGCTGTTCCGGCCGTTCGCGGCGACCGTTGCTATCGCGATGATCGCGTCGCTTCTGGTCGCGCTCACCATTGTCCCGGTGCTCGCGTTTTGGTTCTTGAAGCCCGGAAAGCCCTTGCGCACCGAGGACGGCATGATCGTCGACCCGGAGGACCCGACGGCGCCGCCGAGCAGATTGCAGCGTGCATACCTCCCGGTGCTGAACTGGACCCTTCATCACTCGTGGGTCACTCTCGGTATCGCCCTGCTCGTGCTCGCGGGCACCGGCGCCCTGGCACCTTTCATGAAGACAAACTTCTTGGGAGACTCGGGGCAGAATACGTTCACGGTTTCTCAAGAACTGGGAGCCGCCGCCAGCCTCGACGCTGAAGACGCAGCGGCGGCGGAGGTCGAGGACGCTCTCGGCGGCGTGGATGGTATCGAGACGATTCAGGTTTCCATCGGTTCGAGCGGTTCAGCAATCCGTGACGCGTTCTCGGGTGGAAGCGCTGGCATTACCTACTCGATCACCACCGACAGCAACGCTGACCAGGTCGTCGTGCGCGAGGATACACAGCAGGCCTTGGCAGATCTGGCTGACGCCGGCACGATCACGGTGACGGCATCCAGCGGTGGTTTTGGGTCGAGCGATATCGCGATCAACGTGTCTGCGCCCGATCAGGGCACGCTGCAAGATGCCACGGATGCAGTTGTCGCATCACTCGACGGTGCTGACGGCATCAGTCAGGTGTCGAGCAACCTTTCGGAATCACTCCCGTATATCGCGGTCGCGGTCGACCGGGATGCGGCTGCAGCGCTTGGACTGTCTGAGGTCACTGTTGGTGCGCTGGTGTCGAACACGATGCAGCCGCAGTCGGCGGGAAGCGTCGAGATTGATGACACCACGCTTACTGTGTATTTGGCGGCGTCCGAAACGCCGGCAACTCTCGACGAGCTTCGCGCTCTTGAAGTGCCAAGCGCGACGGGCCCGGTACGACTCGATGCTGTCGCAACCGTCGAGGAGAGCACCGGTCCGACATCGATCACGACTGAACGTGGACAACGCACCTCGACCGTGACGGTGACGCCATCGGGCGACGACCTCAACTCGGCCACGGCGACGGTCGAGTCGGCGCTTGCGGATGTCGAGCTCCCGTCGTCTGCTGACGCCGAAATCGGTGGTGTCGCAACGCAACAATCCGATGCCTTCTCGCAGCTGGGGCTTGCGCTTCTCGCTGCGATCTTGATCGTATACATCGTGATGGTCGCGACGTTCAAGTCGCTGCGCCAGCCGCTGCTCCTGCTCGTGTCGGTGCCGTTCGCGGCAACGGGCGCAATTCTCCTCCAGATCGTCACCGGAGTTCCGCTCGGTGTTGCATCGCTCATTGGTGTGCTGATGCTGATCGGCATCGTCGTGACGAATGCCATCGTTCTCGTCGATCTTGTTAATCAGTACCGGGTGAAGGGGCTCTCCGCAATCGATGCCACGATCGCCGGAAGTTCACGGCGACTTCGTCCGATTCTCATGACGGCATTGGCGACGATCTTCGCGCTGACACCGATGGCGTTGGGAATCACGGGCCACGGTGGCTTCATTTCGCAACCGCTCGCAATCGTGGTTATCGGCGGGCTGGTCTCCTCGACAGTGCTGACACTGCTCGTTCTGCCGACGCTTTATAACCTCGTCGAGGGTGCGCGAGAGCGCCGTGCTGCGCGGCGTGGGACCGCAGGATCAGACGACGGCGAGACCGCAGTGAAGCCCCGGAAAGCGACGTCACGCCGCGCGCTACGCGAGGCCGCGTCTCACAGCTGAGTGGCATCGACTCGCGAGGCACGGCGGCCTGCTCCGCCGGTTCTTCGTGCGCGAGACCCGCGGCCGATAGTGCCCGAATGAAGACGCCCGCCCACCCGAACATCGCCGTGAAAGCGATTGCTTCGAAGGCCGCGGCGTTGATGAGCTGGGGCGCAAAAAGCGCGCCGGCAATGGCGAGGTAACACAGCACCCCGACAGTCGTGCGACGAAGCACGCGAGACACTCCCCGAATCATCCAAGGAGTTGTTGCGAGAAGCCCGGCAAATCCAGCAATCATTCCGTATGCCACAACATTGTGCAGCCCCTCGTTCAGCGTGAGTGGAATGAACCCTGCCAGCGACAAATTCGCCCCGATGAGTGTGAGAAAGAGGGTGGTTACCGCGGCTGTTCCCCGCGCCGCCGTGCGGCGAGCAAGGCGACGAAGGTCAGCACGAACGCGGCAGGTGAAGACGATGACGAGCATGCCTGCAAGTGCGAGGGTTCCGTTGAACACGGTGCCCGACGTAGTCGAGAACATGCCTAAACGACTGAAGTGCAGGTGCCACCACACGGGATCGGTCGTGGTGAAGATCGCGAAACACACGCCGACCACCAGCACTCCCATGATCGCGAGGCCGAGCTGAGTGGGTGCGATGCGAGCGGACGCCAGTGCACGAAGCGATCGCAGCGTTGTCAGCTGTCGAAACGGGTTCTCGATCGAAAATGGGACAACACTGCTCATGGGGGCACCCTTCACCCGTAAGGTCGAACCCTACCGGTGCGAATGCGACCCCCGTCACCGCGCCCGATAGGTGAGCGCTGGGCACCCGGCGCGCTCAGCGCAGCGGCAAGCCGCCGCGCTCAGGATACTGGGGTTGTGTTACAGCGAAGTGCCACGACCCCGGAACGATGAGGGTAAATGACGCTATGCGTCGTGATCTGGTGTCGTGTATTCGATGCCCCATTCAAGCTCCCACGACTCAAGCGGTGAGAGCCAACGCAGCGACTGCCCGGAATTAAAGGCATCCGCCGGCGCGCTCATCGGCTCGATGGCGACAGCGAGCTCGTGGCCCGGGTAGCGGTCGGTTGTAAATACCTGCAGGTACTCGAAATCTTCACCCGCCCACACGCTGAGAGTGCGGCCGTCTGGTGCGCGAAGTGTGCCGCTGATGCGGCCATTGTGATCCCGCTCGATCGCACCGAACGCGGTATCTATCGACAGATCGCCGACACGACGCGGAGATCGTAGATCGTGCGCGGCGTCAACGGGCGCAACTCCGGTCGGCAGCTTTCGGGCATCGAGCTCGAAGCGTTCCGCTGCTGCCACATCAATAGTGAGATCAGCTGTTGCAACGTCCCCAATGCAGACGTAAGGGTGAGTGCCGAGCGCCACTGGTGCTGGCTGCGCTCCGATGTTCGTCACCGTGTGCGAGACATGAAGGCCGTTTTGCACCAGGCGGTATGTGACTCTCGTCTCAAGCTGGAAGGGGTACCCCGTCTGCGGGTAGATGACAGCACGCAGAGTGACGGCATCCGCCTCAAGGCTGGCGACGTCATACGGTGCGAAGCGCAAGAGGCCATGGGAAGCGTTGCTGAATGCGGGCTCAGTGATCGCAAGTTGTCGTGTCTGGCCGCCCTGCGTCCATTTGCCATCCCTGATGCGGTTAGGCCAGGGCACGAGCACGATTCCCGAGGCTGCCGGCGTCGGAATGCCATCCGGATAGCGAGGAACGAGATCGACTCCGTCGATGTTCAATGAACGCAGCGCGCCACCAACCTGGCAGACCTCCGCTCGTGCACGGGAGGAGGTAAGGGTGTATCGGTGCCCGGTCGGGTCGGCGAGTGTCATCGGTCTGTGCTCCTTCGCTGTCTTTAGGGTACGGGGAGAGAACTCTCAGGACGGCACGCTACAGTGGAATGTCGGCTTCGGACATCGCGCGTGAGCGCGAATGGGTTTTGTGAGTCCTTGGGGCCGATGGTGTGTGTCGATCGACGCTCATCACCATCAGTGAATGCCCCCGACCCACGATGCTCGGGCTAGCCGCCGCGTGCGGCATCGTTCGCTTTGCGAATAAACCCAGAAAGACTCATGCCTCAAAATAAAAAGCCGGCAGGTTCTCGACCCGCCAAAAACTTCGACCCGAAGTACGCTCCGAAGACCTCTTATCAGGATCGCAAACGTCGTCCCGATGCAGTCGGTGCGACAAAGCCCGGCTCGAAGAGCCCAAGCCACCGCGGCTATCGCCCGCAGTCCGAGGACGCCGCTCCCACGAAGCGTCGCTGGAACGCTGACGAGCGCGCCGCACGTGATGGCGCACGCCCCGCACGCGAAGCTGGCGGCTACGACCGCCCGCGTCGATCGTTCGACAAGGACGCTGCACCGCGCCGTGGCACAGCTGACCGCTCGTCGGGCGGGCCTCGTCGCGACTTCGCACCGCGTCAAGACCGCGAAGACCGTCCTCGCCGTGACTTCAGTGACCGTCCTCGTCGTGACTTCAGTGATCGACCGCGTCAAGACCGGGACGACCGTCCCCGTCGCGATGCAAGCGATCGTCCTCGTCAGGACTTCGCTCCTCGTCGTGACTTCAACGATCGTCCGCGCCAGGATCGTGATGACCGTCCGCGTCGCGAGGCGAACGACCGGCCCCGTCGCGAATCTGCGTCACGCCCCAATTTCACACCGCGCCCGGACCGCCACGATCGTCCGCGCCGTGACTCCAGCGATCGCCCCCGTCGCACCGACACCGGCAACCGTTCCGACTGGAACGCGCAGCCCAAGTCAAAGGCGCACGAAGACCACATCGATGTCGTTCACGAGCGCCTGCAGGCAGAGGCCGTCGACGCGACAATCACTACCGGTGAGTCTTTCGGTGACCTCGGTCTTGGGCAGAACCTCGTTCGCGTACTGAACGACCTCGGTGCACCCCACCCCTTCCCGATTCAGGCGGCAACGGTAAAACCGATCCTCGAAGGACGCGACGTGCTTGCGCGCGGTCGCACCGGATCTGGCAAGACCATCGCCTTCGGCGCACCCCTGGTGGAGTCAGTTCTCCGCGCCCAGGCCGGTGCCAAGCGTGACTTCGGTCGCAAGCCCCGTGCTCTCATCATGGCGCCGACGCGTGAGCTCGCTCTTCAGATCGACCGCACGGTGCAGGCACTGGCGCGCAGCGTTGGCCTGTTCACCACGCAGATCTACGGTGGCGTGCCGCAGGCTCGCCAGGTGGGTGCGCTCCGCAAGGGCGTTGACATCATCATCGGGACGCCCGGTCGTATCGAAGACCTCGTCAACCAGGGCAAGCTCGACCTTTCTGAGGTCAGCATCGCTGTTCTCGATGAGGCTGACCACATGTGCGAACTCGGCTTCCTTGAGCCCGTGCAGCGGATTCTCCGTCACACCGCAGACTCCAGCCAGAAGCTGCTCTTCTCGGCAACGCTCGACCGCGAGGTCGCAGCGCTCGTCGATGAGTTCCTCGTCGAGCCCGCCGTCTACGAAGTCGCCGGTGAGGACCAGGACTCGGGCACGATCGACCACCGCGTCATCGTCATCGATCACCGCGACAAGGCTGAGATCCTCACCTCGCTCGTTGATCGCGACGGCAAGACGCTTGTTTTCGCTCGCACCCGTGCGTATGCCGAGATGCTCGCTGAACAGTTCGATGAGGCTGGTATTTCGGCCGTCGCACTTCACGGTGATCTCAACCAGGCCAAGCGCACACGCAACCTGCAGCGCCTGACCTCGGGTCGTGTGAACGTGCTTGTTGCAACAGACGTTGCGGCACGAGGCATCCACGTCGATGACATCGATCTCGTTATTCAGGCTGACCCGCCGGACGAGTACAAGACGTACCTGCACCGCTCGGGCCGTACCGGCCGCGCGGGGCGCTTGGGTACTGTCGTGACGATCATCACGCGTCAGCGCCGCCGCCGTATGACGGAGATGCTCGACCGTGCCGAGATCGAAGCACCATTCGACGATGTACGCATCGGTGACGACCTCATCGAAGAACTCAGTGGTCGTCAGCTCGCGAACGTCACCGCGTAGTTATTAAGACATCCGTCTCGGGCGGAGGAGATGAGTCGGGCGGTGGATCCGCCTTTCGGCTCAGATCCTCCGCCCGATGCGTTTACGCGCCGGGCGCGGGACGCCCGGACTAGAACAGTCGCGCCGCGGCAACCGACTTCGTCGGCGTGACGCGCGTGAGTGTCGAGGTTTGACGCGGGCGGAACCGGGCGGTTTCTTCTTCGGTGCTCCCATCGAGGTGGTATGCGCGAAGCAGTGGGCGCACGCGCCGAGACAGCCACTGCCGGTACTGCTTAGGCGCCTGAGCGGATGCCCCGGGGTACAAACCGAGGTAGGACGACACGAGCTCGGGATGTTCACGCCGCAGCCATGCCATGAACCACGGTTTCACCCCTGGTCGTAGGTGCATCGCTCCGTAGATCACGCGGGCGGCCCCCGCGTCGCGAATTCGCGACAGTGCGTCTTGCAGTGCGGTCATCGAGTCGGTGAGGTGCGGCATGACGGGCATCATGAACACCGTCACACGGAAGCCGGCATCCGTTGCTGCGCGAACTGTGTCGAGGCGTGCTTGCGTCGACGGTGTTCCTGGCTCGACGGACTTTTGCAGGTCGTCATCGAAAATAGCAATCGACATTGCGATCGACACATCGACGACGGATGTCGCTTCCACCAGTTGCGGCAAATCCCGGCGCAGGAGTGTTCCCTTTGTGAGAACCGAGAACGGTGTCCCCGATTCTGCGAGCGCGTCGATGATTCCTGGCATGAGTCGGTAGCGGCCCTCGGCCCGCTGATACGGATCGGTATTCGTGCCGAGGGCGACGTGCTCGCGTCCCCAAGAACCACGTCGTACTTCCGCCCGGAGCACATCGGCAATGTTGACCTTGACGATGATCTGCGAATCGAAATCGCGACCGGTGTCGAGGTCGAGATATGCGTGGGTACCGCGGGCAAAGCAGTAGACGCACGCATGAGAGCAACCGCGGTAGGGGTTCACTGTCCAGTCGAAAGGCATTTCAGACGTGCCGGGCACATGATTGAGGGCTGAGCGAGCCAGGACCTCGTGAAACGTCACGCCAGCGAAGTCGGGAGTGGTCACCGATCTCACCAGGTCATCCGTGCTGTCGAGGCCGGAAAGTGCGGCGTCATCGATCGCACCCAGTTGTTGCCCTTGCCATCTCATGGCGTTAGTCGAACAGGTGTTCTATTAGAAGTCAAGTGAGTCGGTCTAGAAAATAGAACGCATCGCGCGAAGGGTGCCTGCCCGCTCATCGAGGGGCATCAGGGACAATGGACTGATGACTTCTTCCAAAGCCCCCGTGTCGCGTCGCGCTTTGCGCGAAGCACGGCGTCGCTCTCTGCGGCGAGGGTGGCTTGCGGTGGGTACATCTGTACTTGCTCTCGGCAGCATCGCTGCCGTTGTGATGGCGCTCGTCGCGCCGCCGCTCGGCGAGGATGCGACACTGGGGCAGCAGTCAGTGGCGGCGACGACCGCGCCTGTCGTCGTCGAAGCGCTCCCGGTGCCACAGATGAGTAGTTCGCCGAGCGGCGCTGGGTCGGCGGGGGAGGCGGCGTCTGGCGACTCGAGCGATGCCATCTGTGACAACGCGGCCGTCACCGACGCGCTCGCGGCTGGCAACGACGGTGACGCGATCACCGCGGCAGGGGGCGCCGAGGCATTCCGTGATGCCGTGGCGAGCGGTGCTGCGCCTTGCGTCTCTTTGAGCGACGCGACTCGCGTGTGGACGGTAGTGAACAAGCAACGAGCCTTTGACCCCGTCGACTACGAGCCTGCGCCGCGTCAAATTCCCGACGCTGTGCGCGATCTTGCCGGTGGCAGTCTTCGTTCGGATGCAGCGGGCGCTCTCACTGCCATGGTCGCCGACGCTGCGGCTGCAGGTGTGGGAGAGATTGCCCTAGAGAGTGGATATCGGTCGTACGGGACGCAACAGTCGACGTACAGCGGCCATGTCGCGGATATGGGTCAGGCTGAGGCAGACAAAGTGAGTGCGCGCCCCGGCTTCAGCGAGCATCAGTCCGGGCTCGCCGCCGATGTCGTCGCCTGCGGCGCGGACGGCTGCACGTCGCTCGATGGCCTCGCCGGCACCGCACAGGGTGATTGGGTCGCGGCGCACTCCTGGGAGTACGGCTACATCGTGCGCTATGAAGAGGGGCACACCGATACGACCGGGTATTCGCCGGAGCCGTGGCATCTGCGTTACATCGGAACGGATCTCGCCGCGGCGTATCACGAGGGTGATTGGCACACGCTCGAAGAATTCTTCGGGCTACCCGCTGCCCCTGATTACGCCAACTGATCACCCTCGATCTCGCGCCGCAGCATCCAGTCGTTGCGACACCGAGTTCCTGAGAGCATGAGATGGAATCCCACACCGTGCGTCGCCTGTCGTGCTGACGCGGCATAGAATTAAAGCGGCGACGGCGCCCTTCGACTGGTTCGGGCATGAGCGTCGCTCGAGCAATCGAAAAGGGGTCAGCAGTGGATCGCGACATTTACGACGAGGATCACGAGGCATTTCGGGACGTCGTCAAAGAGTTCATCAAGCGCTACGTCACGAACGAGAAGCGCGAGCAGTGGGACGCCGACGGTGAAGTAGATCGCGCCACGATGACCGCTGCTGGCGAGTCAGGACTCATCGGACTCTCGGTGCCGGAAGAGTTCGGCGGCGCCGGGATGCTTCAGGACTATCGCTTTCGTGCTGTGGTAAACGAAGAGGTCATCGCCGCCGGTGCCGGATCACTCGCGGGAGCCTTCGGCATCCAGGATGATCTCGCAGTCCCCTACCTTGCGCATTTCGGTACCCCGGAGCAGCAACAGAAGTGGCTTCCTGGCATGGCAACGGGTGAGATTCTTGGCGCGCTCGCCATGACGGAGCCGGGAGCCGGGAGCGACCTGCGCGGCGCTAAGACGACGGCAAGAAAGGTCGATGGTGGCTATCTCGTCAACGGTGCAAAGACATTCATTTCGTCGGGTAAGACCGCTGACATCATCGTCACCTTCGTGAAAACGGGCGAGGGGAACCGCGCGGATGCCTTCAGCCTCGTCGTGATCGAGAACGGTATGGACGGGTTCGAGCACGGCAAGAAGCTCAACAAGATGGGCTTCCACGGCCACGACACTGCAGAGCTTTCGTTCGTCGATGTTTTCGTTCCCGACGGCAACCTGATCGGCGGAGAGGCTGGACACGGTTTCGTGCAGCTCATGCGAAACCTTCCCCTTGAGCGCCTGTCGATCGGCGTGGCCGCCGCGGCAGCCGCCGATGCCGCGTTTGGGTGGACGCTGGAATATACAAAGAGCCGTGAAGCCTTCGGGCAGCCGGTGTCTGATTTTCAGAACACCCGGTTTCGACTGGCCGATATCGCGACGACGGTTGACGTGCTCTGGGCGTACAACGATCGTGCGATGCGCCTCTACTCCGACAACAAGCTCACCCCAGAAGAAGCTGCGAAGGTGAAGTTCTGGTCGACCGAGCGTGAGTGGGAAGTTCTTGACCAGGCTGTGCAGCTTCACGGCGGTTATGGCTACATCACGGAGTACCCGATCGCGCGGGCATTCCTCGATGCTCGAGTGCACCGCATCTACGGCGGTACGAACGAAATCATGCGTGAAATCGTCGCACGCGCCGTTATCGGTCGAAAGTAGGGCTATCGCCGACGGTTACGTCAGGCTCCACGGAAAGAACACCCACAGCACCGCCGCCGTGGCTATCCACGACGAGACGACGAAGACCGAGTCGCGGCGGCGAAACGGCACGAGGTGACGCTCGGTACGGTCGGGGTAGGCGCCGAACGCGCGAGCGTCCATGGCGAGCGCGACGCGCTCAGCGTGCCGAATCGCTCCCGCAAGGAGCGGAACGATGTAGCCGGCGCCGCGAGCTAGTGCCCCGAAAGGCCCACGGCGATCGTGCGAGCCGCGCACGCGATGAGCGTGGCGGATGATGTCGAGCTCGTGCTGAAAACGAGGCACGAACCGAAAAGCTGCCAGTGCTGTGTACCCGACGCGGTACGGAACCCGAAGCTGCTGCACGAACGAGCGCGCGATGTCGGGCCCGGTCGTTGTGAGGCCCGGCAGAAGCGCGAGCGCCACGATCGCACCGAGTCGAATGCCGGTAGCAAGCCCCACATCGACGGCGCCCGAGTAGAGGGTCCATGCGCCGATCTGCACGAGCGGCGTCGTTCCCCGTACGAGCTCCGGATTCGTCCACACGGCGAATCCGAACCCGAGGAGAACAACGGTGGCCGGAAGCGCGATGAACAGGATGATCGCGAGTCGACGCGTCATCCGCGCGCCGATCAGGAGCAGGACGTAGCTCAGCGCGAGGAACGTGAGAGGTGTCGCGAAGTCGCGCACGAAGATCAGCAGCACTAACGCAGGCAATGGTGCCGCAAATTTGGCCAGGGGGTTCAAATTGTAGAGAAAACGTACGGGTGAGCCTGAGTTAGTGCGGGCGTAGGGGTCGCGCGCGGCGTGCGTGATTGTCACAGTGCGCTCCCCGGAAGATTATCGAGGCGCGTCGCGCGCGAGAGTTCGGGATGCCTCGTCACGCCCTGCAGCGCTTGCCGGAGAGGCGGAAGCCGAAGGCCCGCGGAATTGATGAGCGCAGTGTCGGTGAAGATATCTTCGGTGGTGCGAGCTGCCAGAACCTCACCGTCACGCATCACGATGGTGCGGTGCGCGTACTCGGTCACGAGCTGCATGTCATGCGTGACGATGATGATCGTCGTGCCCTCGTGATTGAGATCACGCAGCAGCGCCAGTAGTTCGTCGGCGCGGGCACGGTCTTGGCCAAAAGTGGGCTCATCGAGGGCGAGAATCGCAGCGCCTGAGATGAGTGCGGTGCCCACCGAGAGTCGTCGCTTTTGCCCGCCGGAAAGATGGAACGGGTGGGCGTCAGCCTTCTCGGCGAGGCCGAAGCGTCGCAGCATCTCATCGACTCGATCGCCTACTTCGTGCTCGTCAAAGCGGTTACGGCGAAGCCCAAACGCCAGCTCATCGAAAACTGTGTGTGCGATGAACTGATGCTCCGGGTTCTGAAAGACGAACCCCACCCGCTCGTGCACTCGCCCTCGGCCGAGCCGAGTGATGTCTTTGCCGTCGATGAACACGCTGCCGCGCGGCGGCGGAACCACGCCCGAGAGTGCCTGCAGAAGGGTGGTTTTACCCGCGCCGTTGCCGCCGACAATGGCAACGAAGTCGCCGGAGTGGATCTCGAGATCGATGCCGTGTAGCACTTCGGTGCGTCCGCGCCGCAGGCGTAGGTTCGTCGCCGAAAGTACGGGCTGCGGCATCCGACTTTCTGCCGTCGCACCGCCGATCGGTGTGGGCTGCCAGTCGCTCGGGGATGGGGAGGCATCGAGGGCCGTTGTAAGCTCGGCCGGCGTCAATGGCAACGGGTCGAGGTGGTACCCGGCTCGTCGCAGGCGGAGCGCTGCGAGAGCAGATGTGGGTAGCCAGACGCCGAGGTCATGAAGTTCGGTGGCGCGATCGCGCAAGATCGCGTCGATGCTTCCGTCCGCGACAACTCGGCCCAGCTGATCTACCACCACGACACGGTTGGCGATCGCGATCGCCGCATCGAGATTGTGCTCGATGAGCAGGATGCCGCGCTCTGGGTCGGCCGCGAGTTCAGCGAGCGCGGCGTAGACGTCTTCGATGCCCTGGGGATCAAGGTTCGCAGTCGGTTCGTCGAGGACGAGAAGCGCAGATCCCATCGCTATTGCCGCGGCCATCGCGAGACGCTGACGGCCACCGCCGGAGAGCACATCGGGGTTTTCGTCGCGACGATGCCAGAGGCTCATTTTGCGAAGCGCGCTTTCGGCACGCTCCAGAACATCCGCGACGGGGAGCCGGAGGTTCTCGGGGCCGAAAGCAACCTCATCGAGGAGTGTGCCGGTGACCACTTGTGTATCAGGGTCTTGAAACACCATTCCGACGTGCTGGCTGAGGGTCGAAACCGGGGTGTCAGCGGCGAGATATCCGGCAATCTCGACACGCCCCGACACCGTTGCGGGAAGCGACTGCGGGATCAGCCCGTTGAGTGTGAGCGCGAGGGTCGACTTTCCGGATCCGCTCGGCCCGAGCACGAGCACGATGTCTCCTGGCATCACTGTGAAAGAGACGTCAGACGGCGTATCGCCCGAGGCGCCGTCGTACCTCACACCGAGATGGTCGATGCGGGCAAGCGCTGGTTGTGTGGGCGCGGCATCCGCCATCAGCTGCGAGTGACGCCGGCGCGGCGAAGGCCGGCACCGATCCAGAGGCCGCCCGCCGTCCACAGCACCGGACCGAGGATCGAGATGGTGATGTACGCGATTTGCGCCCAGGGTGCGAGCGAGGTCATGTGCGCGGCGAACGCGACGATGACGGCGACAAGAATACCGATGATCACGGCGGAGATGAAGAACCGCCAGGGGGCCCACACCCGGTAACGGGTGAGGGCGGCGACGGCTTCTTGAATACCGCCGAACAGCAGCGCCGTGCCGAGGAAGCGAAATGCCCACTGCGGAGCGAGTGCGCTCGCGACGAGCGCAGCCATCACGTGGGTCATCAGCGCGACCCACGGCAGGCGGATTGCTTCCTGAGCGATGATTCCCGGAAGCACGTGTACGCCGAGAACGAGGCCATAGACGAAGGGCGCCGAGATGATGACGAACGGTGTGAGCCAGCCGGCGATACCGCCGAACAGGCCGGTTACGACGCCGATCGCGGCACAAGTCAGGAGAACGCGCGTTGAGAGCACACGGGTTCGCATCACGTAATCAGCGTACCGGCGTCTGCAGAGGCGAATGCCGGGTGGGACCGTGAGAATTATCGGAAACCGAGAAGCAATGACTCACAGTCGCCGGACGCGTTTTGTGAGCCGCACGTGCGGCAAGGGTGGTGCGGGTACGCGCTCATCGCCGTGCCCGGGCACGTGACCGAATCGTGCCGAGTCAGCTTCCCATTCGTCACGAGCGGCGACGATCTCTTCATGTGTGCGCCCGACGAAGTTCCACCACATCACAATCTCATCGGCGAAAGGCTCGCCGCCCAGGAGAAAGAAGACGCATCCATCGCTTGATTCGATCTCGATTTCGCTGCGTCCGGTTCCCAGGTAGAGCATGTGGGTGCGAGGAACCGTGATGAGTTCTTGGGCGGATGCGTGTACCTGCGATTCGCCGAAGATTCCGACGATCGCGTACTCCCAGTCGGGATCCAGTGGAAACGTCGTGTGCCCACCCGGGGGAAGTGTCGCTTCGGCGCCGAGGATCGGAGTGTGCGCAGAAGCGGGAGATGTCGTACCCGCGAACTCACCCATGACGACGATTACGTCGGCATCGTCGAGCGTGACGACGGGAAGGCGTGAGTGCTGTTCGAAGGCCGGGATGCCGTGGCGTCGCTGTTCGGGCAGGGCCACCCAGAGCTGAAGCGCATCGAGCGGGGTGGCATCCTCGCCTATCGAGTACTCCGAGTGGGCAATGCCCGCGCCACTGGTCATCAGATTGAGCGCACCGCGTCGCACGAGCACGTCGTTTCCCAATACATCACGATGACGCACGTCGCCTTCGAGTGGCCAGGTCACTGTCTGCAAGCCGATGTGAGGGTGCGGTTCGACCCTCATCACCGCGCTCTGGGGGCCAAATCGGTCAAGAAAGCACCATGCCCCCACCATGGGGAGGTCACGCTGGGGGAGAAGCCGGTGCACTTCCATCGCGCGGATACCGCCGAGCGGCACTTCGCGTGCCTCGAGTAAAACGGCACGAGGCCCCGCTGAAGGAACGGCCGATTCAGCCGTCTCTTCGCCCCCATCGAGACGAGTCATGCCGATTGTTCACTCGCTGCGGGAGAGTCCTGAGCGTCGTCGCTGTCGGGCCAGCTCACCGTCAGACCCGCAACATCGTTCTCTTTCAGATAGCGCACGACGAAGGAGCACTCCGGAACGACGGTCTCACCGCGCTGGGCGACATCTGCGAGCGCATCGGAAACGAGCGTGGTGCCGAGTCCCCGTCCCTTGAAAGCCGGATCGATCATCGTGTGTGGAAAAACGAGATTCCCATCGGCGTCTGGTTCGAACTCAGTGAAACCGGCGAGATTGCCGTCGACGTGGATCTCATAACGTTGCTCGTCGTCGTTTCGGGTCACGGTGGTTGTGGCGTCCCTCATGAGGTTCCTCTCGTTGATCTCGGTCTTGATCTTGCTTATTCCAACGTATGTGGCTCCCCTGGTGTTCCGCCATGCATCGATTGCACGACGTCGGGTGGGGAAGAGGTGACAGCAAATGGGGGAGACTCGAAGGGTGAGCCTTCTCGAGTACGTCGCCGACATTGCCGACGCTGACGGACTCTATGACGGCTTCGTGTCGTGGGCCACCGATCGTGGGCTCACGCTCTACCCCGCGCAGGACGAAGCGATTATCGAACTGGTGTCGGGAGCGAACGTCATTTTGTCGACTCCGACCGGCACCGGTAAGTCACTTGTTGCTGTTGCCGCTCACGCCGCGTGCCTCGCACAGGCCGGGCGCACGTACTACACCGCGCCGATTAAGGCCCTCGTCAGCGAGAAATTCTTTTCACTCGTGGAGATCTTCGGCGCCGAAAACGTCGGCATGGTGACGGGGGATTCATCCGTTAATCCGGATGCCCCGATCATCTGCTGCACGGCAGAGATCCTCGCCAATCTCGCGCTTCGCCAGGGCGAGAACGCGCGCGTCGACCAGGTCGTGATGGACGAGTTCCACTATTACGGCGATCCCGACCGCGGGTGGGCCTGGCAGGTTCCGCTGCTCCTGTTGCCGCAAGCGCAGTTTCTCTTGATGTCGGCCACCCTCGGCGACGTCTCCAAAATCACGTCGGACCTCTCTCGGCGCACCGGCCGGCCGACAGCTGAAGTCACCGGTGTGGAACGCCCCGTCCCCCTCCACTTCACGTACGCCAGAACACCAGTGCACGAGCGTGTTGAGGCGCTGCTCGAAGAGCGCGAAGCTCCGATCTACATCGTGCACTTTTCGCAGGCGCAGGCCATGGAGCGCGCTCAGGCTCTCAGCAGCATCCGGGTCACTACGCGCGAGCAGCGTGACGAGATCGCCGAAGCGATCGGTGGATTCCGCTTTCTGACCGGTTTCGGCAAGACCCTTTCGCGGCTCGTTCGAGCGGGCATCGGCGTGCACCACGCGGGCATGCTGCCGCGGTATCGGCGGCTCGTTGAGACGCTCGCACAAAAGGGGCTGTTGCGCGTGATCTGCGGCACCGACACTCTCGGCGTCGGCATCAATGTGCCCATTCGTACGGTCTTGATCACGGCGTTATCGAAGTTCGACGGCCAGAAGATGCGCCAACTCAGTGCGCGCGAATTTCACCAGATCGCGGGGCGCGCTGGCCGAGCCGGCTACGACCCGCACGGAAACGTTGTCGTGATGGCGCCGGATCATGAGATCGAAAACGAGCAGGCGCTCAAAAAAGCAGGTACGGATGCCGCGAAGCGCAAGAAGATCGTGCGAAAGAAAGCACCGTCGGGATTCGTGTCGTGGGGCGAAGGCTCGTTCGACAGGCTCGTTGTTGCCGTCCCGGAGCCCCTCGAACCGCACATGCAGCTGACGGCGGCGATGCTCATCAACGTGATCGCTCGCGGCGGAGACGTGTTCACCCACGTGCGGTCGCTTGTCTTCGACAACCACGAGACGCCGGCGCGACAATATGAGCTGGCGCGACGAGCTCTCGCGATCTTTCGCACTCTGCGCGTGGCAGGCATCGTCGAGGTCGACCGTGACGGAGCGGCGGGCGACAGCATCCGTCTGACTGTCGATTTGCAGGCAAACTTCGCCCTCAACCAGCCGCTGTCGCCGTTCGCGCTCGCCGCGATCGAACTGCTCGACCCGAGCGAGGATGCCGGGTCTGTCGGCTCCGGTCACTATGCCCTTGATGTCGTGAGCGTCATCGAGGCGACACTCGACGACCCCCGTCCCGTCTTGTCACAGCAGGAATTCAAAGCGCGCGGCGAAGCAGTTGCTGCCATGAAACGCGACGGCATGGAGTACGACGATCGCATGGCGGCGCTTGAGGAAATCACCTATCCCAAGCCTCTCGCAGACCTCTTGGCGCAGTCTTTCGAAGTCTTTGCCTCGAGCCAACCGTGGGTGCTCGACTTCGAGCTGCGCCCGAAGTCGGTCGTTCGCGACATGTTCGAGCAGGCGTTCTCGTTCACAGAATTCGTGTCTTGGTACCAGCTGGGTCGCAGCGAAGGGCTGGTGCTGCGCTACCTCAGTGATGCGTACCGGGCGATCCGTCAGACGGTGCCGCTGGAAGCGCACACCGAAGAATTGCTCGATCTCATCGAGTGGCTCGGCGAACTTGTACGCCAGGTCGATTCAAGCTTGGTCGACGAGTGGGAAGCACTGATCGACCCCACTGCTGCAGCGCCCGATCAGCCGGTTGTTCCGCCCGCGCCGCCCTCGGTCGTTAAGAATCGCCGTGCGTTCACCGTGCTCGTGCGAAACGAGTTGTTCCGCCGAGTGCAGCTCGCAGCTCTCCAGCGTGATGATGATCTCGCAGCCCTTGACCCCGACGTGGCGTGGTCGGAAGCGTTGGATGCGTACTTCGAGGACCACGATGCGATCCTCACGGGCGGTCCTGCGCGATCCCCAGCTTTGTGCGTCATCGACGAATCGGATGCCGCCACAGGCATCTGGCACGTCGAGCAAACGATCGACGACCCCGAAGGCGACCACGACTGGCGTATTCGGGCGGATGTCGACCTCGAGGCCTCCGCTGAGGAGGGTTCCGCTGTCGTCACGGTGCTCTCTGTTGCTCGGCTCTGAGCTCGCACGGGTACACAATGGGAGCCATGCGGCGCTGGGGAACGGTCTTAGGGGTCATCGCCGCCCTCGCTCTGGTTGGTTGCGCACCGAGCGTCGAGCGCTCGGCGGAACCTTCGCCCAGTACCCCCAGCACCTCGACAACAACAGCGACGCCCACTCCCCACGCTGTTGATCCGATTGCTGATCTCACCCTCGAGCAGCGGGTCGCGCAACTCTTCATGGTCGGAACTGCCGTTGATTCGATCGACGCCGTAACAGCATCAGCAGTGTCGGAACAGCAGGTAGGTGGCGTTTTTCTGCACGGACGTTCCGATGCCGGCGTCGACGCCACCGCAGCACTCGTAAGTGAACTGACAAGCCTTGTGGCCGACGGAAATACGCCACTGTGGGTCGCGACCGATCAAGAGGGTGGTGATGTTCAGGTGCTGTCAGGCCCTGGCTTCGACAAGATGCCTACGGCCCTCACTCAAGCGCGAACTTTCGACGCAGCATCACTCCGCGGCGAAGCCGAACGTTGGGGATCGCAACTTGCCACGGCGGGCGTCACGATGAACCTCGCTCCCGTCGCTGACATCGTGACGAGCGCGGAGGCTGGCCCCCTCAACCGCCCAATCGGTGCGCTTAACCGTGAGTACGGCTTCGATGAGCAAACTGTCGGAGCCTATGCCGGTGCGTTCGCCGAAGGGATGCGGCAATCCGGCGTGATGCCCACCTTCAAGCACTTTCCAGGCCTTGGCCGCACCACGGCCAATACCGACTACGACGCAGACGTGCTCGACACCGAGGTGACAGCAACATCGCCAGATGTCGAGGTCTACCGGGCTCTGTTAGCTGAGGGTCCGGCTGTCGTGATGATGTCGACCGCTGTGTACCAAAACCTTGATCCGACGTCGCCTGCGGCATTCTCACCTGCTGTTGTCACCGATCTCCTGCGCGATGAGCTCGGGTTCAATGGCGTCATCATGACCGATGACCTCTCGGCGACAGCTCAGGTGAAGCGCTGGACTCCCGCCGAGAGAGCAACGCTCACGATCGACGCCGGAGTCGACGTCATTCTGATTTCGGCGGATCCCACGGTCTTCCCCGAGATGTATTCCGCCGTTCTGGCGAAAGCGCAGGCTGACAGTGCATTCGCCGAAAAAGTGGATGCTGCGGCCCGCCGCATCATTCTGGCGAAGGCCTCGCTTAGCGCATCGAGCTGATCGGCGCACGAGGTGAGACAGCCCACTGGTTCGTGATCTCCGCGAGGCTGTCGATATCGAGCGGTTTTTCGAGAAAGTCATCTGCGCCCGCCTGAAGGCACTCCGCACGATGCGCCTGCGCTGCTGTCAGCATGATGATCGGCACTTCGGCCCATGCGGGATCAGCACGCCATGCTCGGCACGCATCGATGCCGGATTCGCCCGGCATCATGACATCGAGCAGTACTAGGCCCGGCGGTTCCCACGCGGCGATCTCTCGTGCGTGTCCGGCGCTGAGCGCGAGGAGTACGTCGAATCCAAGTGGTGTGAGGACTGCGTCCAAAAGCATGAGGCTCGCCGCGTCATCGTCTACAGCGAGAACAGTGGTGTACCGCGGGTCGGTCATGGTTTCCCCTTTTTGGTGCCGCTGTCGGTGGATTCCGATGCTGGGCGTATTGACAATGTACTATAAAGCCTTATAAAGTTAAAACATCAGTTCGGCATCACAAACGCAAGGGGAATCATGGACGTCACGGTCTCGTACGAAGAAGGCTTGATCATCGCAGGCATTGCTGGCCGCTTCGACGTGCACAGCGTTGAAGCGTTTCGGGGAGCGGTTCTCGAGAGGATCGATGCTGCTCGTCCGAATGTCGTTGTCGATCTTTCGCAGGTCGACTTTATGGACGCGAGCGCTCTTGCTTCCCTCGTGAATACCCTCAAGGTCACGATGGCCCACCACGGCTCAATCGTCTTGGCAAACGTCTCAGAATCGGCGCGGATCATTCTTGAACTCACTCGTCTCGATCAGGTATTCGACCAGATCGAAGCAACGGGCGAAGCGCAGCGCGAACTCCGCCTCGCAGCCTGACCCGAGCGTGAGTATTGCCGGTGCTGTTTTCGAGATCGCCTCGCTTGGGGCCTCCCGCACCGCGGAACCATCGGATACCGTAACGGCAACACTGGACGATTTAGGGGTGCGCGGGGGCCACCCTTACGGTGACGATCGCATTGGGGCTGTTGTCACGAAGGCTGAGGGGGTCGGGCATGACTAGTGCAGTCGTGGAGCTCGACGATACGCGCGCGAGAGAACTTGTCACGGCGCGCCGCATCTCTCGGATTGTGACAGCGGGCTATTTCGTTGCCGCCCTCATCGTCTTTAGAGACGTCCTGTTCGCGATTCCTGCTGTTCTGGGCGGTGACGCCGTCATCGTCGGCGATGAGCTCGTGCCATTTTTCAATCCATCCAGCCAACTTCTCGAGCAGGCCGCGGGCGAGTTCAATGAGCTCACCAACGGCTACGAATTTCGCGTGCGCTATTCGTTCCTCACGACGTGGCTCAGGCACTATCAGGTACTTCCGTTTGCCATTCTGATTGTCATTCCGACGCTATTTGCTGTGGCATACCGCACCGTCACGTGGTTTCTCACGGATGTCTTCCGTAGCCTGTCGCCGGTCGCTATCGCGATCGCTACTGTCTTTCCCACGACGTTGATCTACATGATCATGGCGTACGCGAAGATCACGCACTTCTACACCCTCATCGTCGGGCTCGTCCTCATGACGATCTCGGTGTTGCTCATGCTGCACGCGCTGCTGTTCTCGCGCAAAGGGTGGGTGCGGCGAGCAGTACTGTCATCTGTTGTCACGCTGCTCAACCCGGCTGTGCACTATCTCATCTTGTTCGCGGTGTTCTTCGCGACGGCGGGAATTACTCTTCTTCTCGGCGAGTTTGCCCGCTGGATTCGCACGGGTGGGCCTCGCCACATGCTCTCGTTGCCGCAACGTTTGGTCAGCTTCGTGCGTGAATCGCACAAGCGGGTAGCAATCAAGCGAGTGCTACACCGATGGGGCCAGACCACGACCGGGCGCGGCATCGTCGCCGCGTGCGTCTTCGTCTTCGTGACCCTCATCCCGTATTACCTGTTCGTGACATACGTTGCTCTTCGCGGGGTCGAGAACCTCTCGGAAACTGTGCCCGGCGACTACTACTTCGTGCGGGACGCTTCCGTCTCCTGGCTGCACATGCTCAGTTGGGATCTCGCCGGCATCATGGACAAAGTCTTCACCGGCGACTATCTGGCGAAGGTGCCGCGCTACTCGAACGCTGTGTATTCAGTTCTCTTCTTTGCGCCGCTCGTGTTTGCTCCGATGCGACGAGCGCTCATTCCCACGCGCGCACACCGCCAACTTTTCGGTGTCATTTACGTCACGACGGCTTTCGCGATGTGGGCAACGATCGGCTATGCCGAGCCGCAGTGGTTCCCCACGTTCCACCGATCACTTTCGGCAATCACCCGCACGCTCTACGCGACAGAGACACCCGTTGGTGAGCTCGCACTGCAGGTCTCCTCAACCATCGTGCAGGTGCTGCGGTTTCCCCATCGGTTCCAGCTAATTCTCTTCATGCTCGCCCCAGTCGTGATGTCTCTCGGCCTGGCATGGGCCATCGGGGGTTTGCATCGTCGGTGGCTCGGCCAGCGAGACGTCGCGATTTCTGCCGCTTTTAGCCCGGAGCGTGCGCGCGATTCCGCGATCTTGCGCGCAACGGCATCCGTTGTGGTGGCGAGCGTCTTTTTCGCTCCGTTCTGGGCCAACGCCAACTACCGCACGGTATTTGGGTCGGGAGACTTCGGCACGTTCTTGGCGCCGTATCCGGTAGGCGACCTGAAAGAAGTGAAGCGGGCAATTCAGGCGCTGCCGGAAGGAAAGACTGTTGTGTTGCCGCCCACCGAGACAGCCAAGCTCGTTACCGATGACAACGGCATCGATCACAAGTTCATCGACAAATTTTTTATCTACTACCTCGATCAACCGAGTTTCTATTACGGGCTGACGGGCGACAGTCGCAACAAGTACGAGTTCTTTCTTATCCTCCGGGGAATCTATTACCAACAGGATTGGTGGATTAATCCCGCGCGAGACATGGGAATCAAGTACATGCTCGTCAACAAGAAGCTTCGCGACAACCGAGGCGTGGGCGCCGAATATCTGCCGAGCGTCGAGGACTACACGGGCCCTGCCATGGAGCGGCAAGAAGAAATGGGGTTCGTTGAAAAGCGGTTCGAGAACGACACTTTCATCCTTTACGAGCTCACCGACGAGGCTGAGACCGACCGGCAGACCCTCCTGATCGACTCGAGCTGGCCCGCGTACTTGCGGCTCGTGTGGAATCGTCTCGAGCTGTCGCGCTGCTACGACTTCGAGTATTTGCCGTACTACGAGCAAAAGGGAGACATAGCGGATGACGTCATCGTCTATTCCGACTCCCCCGAAGAAGCTGTTGCGGTTGATGCGTGGGCGGCGAAGCATCCGGATGCCGTTTTTACCCCCAGCCCGAAGATTTTCGCGTTCAACTCCGACATTGTGGCGTCCAGCTACTACCTATCGCCGATGTTTCGGGAGTTCCTCTTCTTCTCTAATACCAAGTGGAACCGCACGGAAGTTATCACCCCGGGTGTTTTCGGAACGCTGAACGGGTCGTTCATCGCAGTTCCTCGGGCGACGCAGTTCACAGTGCCGGTATCTGTTCCCGAAGATGGGCGCTACCGCGTTCTTATGCGGGGCGCCGTCACCCACAATGCGCTGACGATCGAGGCGCCCTCGCTCAATTATTTGCACTCCGCTGAGCTGAAGGCGTCCCCTGATGCCATGCAGTATTTCTCAGAAGACACGGTTTACACCGAAGACCGGGTGCCGATCGATGCGTCCGCGATGTCAGTGTCGGATCTGGAGCAGGTCATCGACGACGGCGCGGTACCCGTCAATATCCGCTACGAATATCAGGATCTCGGCGTCATCGATGCGAAAAAGGGAAGCCACGACGTCAAGTTCGATAAGCATGATGGCAATCCGATGCTTGTCGAGGGCCTCGTGCTGGTACCGGAGGAGACATATCAGGACCTTTCGTTGGACCCGGGCATGCAAATCGTCGACTCGGGTGCGCAACTTGAGTGCAACGAGACCTATGAAGTCTTCGGTTCTGAAAGCGAAGGCTACGTCGACCCGGCCGCGAACGGTCCGAACGCGGACCTCTCCGAAGAAGAACTACTGAGCCTCGCCGCAGCTGGGGTGCCCGATCTTGAGCCTGACGAGAGCGGCGGCCTCGGCGATGACTGGCTCGTACTGGTGCTGACCGGCGGACTTCTCCTGGCTGCTGTCATCACGGTCCGTTCTCGTACGCGTCGACGTGACGATGACGATGGCGCCTCTTTGTCTACCGACCCGCAGCAGAAAGATCAGTGACGCTATGACGGATGCCACATCAAAAATTGTGTTTCTCGGAACCCACGGGCAGTACAACATCGGTGACGAGCTTCTCCTTGAGACATTCCTCTTGCAGTTGGGCGATCAAGCGAGTTACGTCATCAACACGTACGACCCAGAGTTCACCGAACGGCAGCTCGGTGGGCGCTATCGCGCCGAGTTCATCGACACGGCTACGGATCGTCGGGCTCTTATCTCTCACCTTCGACGTGCAGATGTCCTCGTTTTCGGTGGCGGGAGCATCATCAAAGAGCTGTACGCCAGCATCGGTCGTCATCGCTACGCCACGCTGCTGATGATTCTCGCGATCGTGACGTTCACTCGGCTTGTCGCGCGCGCACCCATCGGCATGTTCAACATCGGCGTGGGTCCGCTTCCCTCACGCGGAGGGCGGATGCTGGCGAAGTCGATTCTTCGCCAGGTGTCTCTTGTGACCGTGCGGGACTCAGCGTCTTTTGCGCTGTGTCAGCGGCTTGGTCTCGACGCTCGGGTGAGTGAGAGCGCGGATGCCGTGTTCTCGATGAGCGCGGATCAGTTGCTTGGGCAAGGTGGCGCTGCCGCACCTGCCCGGGGCGACGTTCTGCGCATTGGACTCAACCTGAATCACGACATTGAAAACCCCGACAATTGGGAGCACTTCCAAGAATCGCTCGCAACGGCCCTGACGGCGCTCGCCGACAACAGGCGAATCGAGATTCACGGCATCCCTATGCAGTCGCGTGGAAAACGCAATGATGACGCCACGATGCTCGAGGAGTTTTCTCAGCGGATTCCGAATGTGTCGTTTATCGAGCACCGGCCTGAGACGACTCAGGATGCTGCGCGCCTCATTCGTTCGTGCGATCTCATCGTCTCGGAGCGCCTGCACGCGATCGTGATGGCATCGATTCTGGGTGTGCCAGCATTCGTGCTTTCTTACGACGTCAAGGTGCGTGGGCTGGCGAAGGCTCTCGGACTCGAAGAAGCCATGATCGATATCAACGGCCCAATCAACGCGCCGGCGCTGGCTTCGTCATTGGATCAGCTTCTTGATGACCGAGTGAACGCCGCTAAGCGACTGACAGCGCGAGCGCGAGTGTTGGCTGAGCAGGCCTCTGATGACTTTGATCGGGTGCGGCAGTGGCTTCGCGAGAAAGCGCGGTGACACCAATGCCATCTATACCGCGCACCGGGAGGTCTTCTCTTCTCGCGAATACCGCTGTTCTGTCGGCGACGACGCTCGGTGTGAGTGCGGCAAATTACGGTCTCAATGTTGCCCTCGCTCGACTCTTGCCGCCAGCAGAGTTCGGTGATGCCAACCTCGCTATCAACCTCGTTCTGGCGGCTGCTGTCGTTGCGGCAACTCTTCAACTTGTCAGTTCCAAGATGATTGCAACGCACCCCGATAGCGCTTCGGCGGTGACCCGCACGCTTACTCTGATCGCCGGGGGCATCGGTCTCGTCGTTCTTCTGGCCTTTACCGCCGGTGCGTGGGTGCTTGCAGATGTGCTCCGCACCTCCACACCGTGGATGTTTGTCGTCTTAGGGCTCGGCCTCCCCATCTATTTCATGCAGGCCGTCTACCGCGGCGTGCTGCAGGGTGACCTGCGCATCGGCCGACTTGCGCTTTCGTACGGGGTCGAAGCTGCCGTTCGGGTTGTTGGCGCAATCGCGCTGGTCTGGGCCGGGTTCGGTGTCGTCGGTGCAAGCGTCGCCATCACCCTCTCTTTTGTTGCGTCGGCCGCGGTCGTGTGGCGACGAAGAGGCGCCGATGGCAACGCAGAAGGCCGAGTGCCCTGGGCGGCCGTTCGCGCGGTCGCATTGGGTGCGACGATTTTGCTCGTTGGCCAGGTATTGATCAACAACGGCGACCTTGTGTTGTCGAAGGTGTTTTTCGACCCGGTTGTTGCTGGCCTCTATGCGTCAGCGGCGCTGGTGGGGCGCGCGGTCTTCTTTCTGTCGTGGTCGGTGGTGCAGGCGGTATTCCCCGTTGCTGCTCGCGCATCGTTGCCTGCGGCGGAGCGTCGAAGAGCGGTACTGCTTGCCGTCGGGCTTGTCACGCTCATTGGCGGCGTTGCTCTAGTCACAGTGTTTTTTTGGGCAGACACAGTGTCGAACGTCATGTTCGGGTCCAGATACGCCGATGCCGCGTCGCTGCTCTTTCCCTACGTTCTTGCGACGACGCTTTTCGCCCTCGCCAATCTACTGGGGGCACTGGGTGTCGCGACGGGCCGCCTGGCGGTGCCGACTGTTGTGCTTGCCGGGGGAGTTTTGCAAACCATTCTGTTGCTTTCGGCCGCGCGTACCCCCGAACAGATGGTGTGGCTTCAAGTCGTCGCGATGTCGTTCACGGCGCTCTGCGCCGCAGTGTTTTGGAGCATGGCCGAGAAGAGGGTTGACAGAGCTTTATAAAGGTCTATAAAGTAAAGGCAACAGAAGGGGGCATTCCATGTCACTCACCGCCGATGTTTCGTACAGTGCCTACCAGGCGTGGCGCGATCGCGCCGAGGTGCGTCCGCTCGACTTGAGCGTTGTCATCCCGGCGTACAACGAAGAAGATCGCATCGTCCCGACGATCGCAGCCTTTGCCGCCCACCTGTCCGCGAGTGGTCTCGCGTGGGAACTCATCGTTGCCGACGACGGCTCGACCGACACCACGGTCTCACTCATCGAAATGCTCGACCACGCCAACATTCGGGTCCTCGTGGCCGAGCGAAACGGCGGCAAGGGTGCCGCGGTGCGTCGTGGACTTGAAGCCGCGCGCGGCCGCCTCATCCTCTTCTCGGATGCAGACAACGCGACGCCTGCGCAAGAGATCGATGCGCTTATTTCATCGGTGCGTGCCGGTGCCGACGTCGCCATCGGATCCCGCGCCGCCGACGGAGCAGATGTCAAGAATCGATCGATCCTGCGCCGCACGCTCACTGCCGGGCTAAAGCAGGTGGTGCGCTTTGGGCTTGGCGTGGGCGTCCGCGATACGCAGTGCGGGTTCAAGCTCTTTACTGCGGATGCCGCGCGCCGCATTTCGTCCGCTCAGACGGTGTCGGGCTTCTCCTTTGACCTCGAAATTCTCCACCTCGCCGAGAGGTTCGGCTATCGAATCGCGGAGGTCCCGGTCCGCTGGTTCGATGCGCCGGGGTCGAAGGTCGACACCCGCAAAGAGATCGTTCGGTTCCTCGCGTCCATTGCCCGAATTCGCCTGAACGACCTGCGGGGGGTTTACCGCAATGCCTGAATTGACTCTCGCGGTCGTGACCGCACTCAGCCCCAGCACGACGACGCTCGCCGAGTACGGTTTACACCTTCTTTCGGCGTTGGGTCGAAAAGAGGGAGTGCGCGTCGTGGCGCTCGTTGAAGACTTGGATGTGGACTATCCCGAGATTGAGGGCGTAGAAGTCCGACGAGCGTGGCGATTCAACTCGCTGGGAACGCCGGTTCGCATCGTCCGAGAACTTCGATATGTCGACGCTGATGTCGTCTTGTTCAACGCTCACTTCACAAGCTTCGGTTCGTCGAAGGTTGCCGCGGCGCTCGGCCTAATGACGCCCTGGCTCAGCAGGCTTAGCGGGACGCGTGCAATCACACTGCTGCACAACATCGTCGAAACCGTCGACTTGGGCGCCGCTGGCTTTGGCGCCTCGTCGTTCGTCGAGAAGATTCTTCGCGGAATTGGAACCGCCGTGACGTGGTGTGTGCTCCGCTCCAATGTGGTGGCAACCACGATGCCCCGATATGTCGAGATTCTCCGCGAAAAGTACGGGGCTTCGCATGCGGTGCTCGCGCCTCACGGTGCATTTGATGTTCCCGACGAGCCTCGGCCGCCAACGAACCCTGAGGCGGTCATGTCGTTCGGCAAGTTCGGCACGTACAAGAAGATCGAATCTCTCATCGACGCCGCGCGGAGCCTCGAGAGACCCGATGTGAAAGTAGTCATAGCGGGTGGAGACAGCCCGAATACACCTGGGTACCTCGCTGACGTAGAAGCTCGAATGGGCGGACAAGACGTTGACTTCGTTGGCTACGTCGCGGAGGAAGACGTCGAGGACTTATTCCGCGACGCGCAGGTGGCTGTTTTTCCCTATACGGCCACGACGGGAAGCTCGGGTGTGTTGCATCAGGCGGGCGCGTTCGGCTGTGCTCCCATTCTCCCCAGGATCGGTGACTTGGAAGATCTCATTCAAGAAGAGGGATTCACTGGGGTTTTCTTTGACCCCGACGACACGGATGACTTGGCTCGAGCGATCGCGCTCGTGCTCGACAACGAAGAGGAGCGCGCGCGAATCGCCGCGCACAACTATCGAGCAGCGTGCGGCCTCACACTCGACGATGTTGCGGATTGGTACCTCATCCACGCGGGCCTAATTCTCGGCCGCGATGCCCGCACATATCTCAGTGTCCCAAGGCGCACTCGGGCAAAGTCCTGGCTGTCGACTTCATAAAGCTTTGTAGACTTCGAAAATGCTCTCTTCTGCTGAACTCGTTGCCCGCATCCGTGTCGCCACCGGTGACACGCAAGAAGGCTTGGCGCGCCGGCTCGGTGTCTCGTACCCAACCATCAACTCGTGGGAACGTGGCCGCAGCGAGCCCCAGCAGTCCCGGCGGCGGGAACTCGCTGAATTCGCCGCATCGCTCGGGATCACCGAAGAACTGAAAGTCCTTGTGATCGACGATGACCCGGTGACCGCGGAGCTTGTTCGTGCCGCAGCGACCGATGTAGACGCGGCTGTAGTGGTCGATTCAGCACTCGATGGATGGGAGGGTCTCATCAAATGTGGCTCGATGCATCCTCAGGTCATCTTTCTCGACGTCATGATGCCCGGCATCGACGGCCTTGAAGTCGCGCGGCGCCTGCCCCAAGTGGACGGGCTCGGTGACGTACAGATCATTTTCGTCACAGCATCCCAAAGCCTTGACGTTCTCGCCCGCACCGCCGAGGCTGGGAACGCGGTGATCTTGAAACCGCTTGAGCTTGATGCCCTCGCGACGGTGATGTCGAGGGTGCTGCGGGGGGAGCCGATCGCATGACTCACGGGCCATCCCGCACGCTCAACGAGATTGTCGATGGGCTCGGGGTGGCCGTTTGCCGCACCACCCTCAGCGGGCGCATCGTGGAGTGCAGCCAAGCTCTTCTTGACGTGCTGGGGGCTAGCTCGATCGAAGAACTTCGCGAGCATGTTCCGCGGGTGAGATTCGTGGAGCCGGCCCGCCAAGAGCAACTGATGCGAGCGCTCCTCGCGCAGGAGAAATTCTCTCCAGAAGAGATCATCACGAAAAGTCTTGATGGACGCCCCCTCCGCCTGAGTATTCGAGCGCGAGCGGTCCTCGATGAAGGTGGAGACATCGCGTTTATCGACTCGATCATTGAAGATCTTTCTGATCGCGCAGCATCTGACGAGCGGCGCACTCTTTCGCATGTTCTGCTTGACGCGCTCACTCAGATGCAGAACAGATTCATCTCCGGCGCTGAGGTGGGTGAGATATTCGACGGGCTTCTTGCGGAGCTCCTGGACTTCACCGGGGCCGAGTACGGGTTCATCGCTCAGAAGCTGCGAGCGGATGACCACGACTTTCTGCGTACGTGGGCTATGTCGGATATTTCATGGAATGAGCAGACGAGAAAGCTCTTCGCTGAAAACGGGCCGCGAGGGATGGAGTTTCACAACCTAGACACTCTGTTCGGCAGGGTTGCGAGCGGAGAGGGACCGTTGCTCTCCAATGATCCGCGAAACGATCCGCGAGCCGCTGGCCGCCCCGAGGGACACCCACCCTTGGACTCATTTCTCGGCGTTCCGATTCTCAAGGGTGAACAGGTGCTCGGCATCGTCGCGCTCGCGAACCGCCCAGGCGGATTTGACCCGTGGATGGTGGACTATCTTGAACCGCTTACTGCTACGGTCGGCAGCCTTATTGAGGCCGTTGTCTCCGATCGCGAACGTCGTGCGGCCCAGCGGCGTGAGCGGAGTCTGGAAGAACTGTTTCGGACAGTCGTGGAACGTGCAGCGGATGCCGTCGTCGCGTTTCGTGATGATGGCGCGATTGTTGCGGCGAACGGCGCCGTCGGGAGGGTGGTCGGCCGGCCTGTGAACGACATCGTGGGCACATCGTTGCGGGACTATCTTCCGCCCGATCGGCGCGATGAGTACATGCGGCTCGGCGCGGTTGCGTTGCAGTCCGGGGCGGCGATGGAGGCGAGTGTTGTCACGGCGCAGGGCGAAGAGCGCCCGGTTGAAGTGACGGTTGTTCGTGCAGACCTCGATGATGCCCCCATTACAACGCTCATCTTTCGAGATATAGCTGAGCGCAAAGCTTTCGAGCAGGCGTTGCTCGATGCGCGGAGCGCGGCGGAGCGAGCTGTTCGAGCAAAGAACGAACTGCTTGCGGGTATGAGCCACGAACTGCGCACTCCGCTCAACTCCGTTATTGGGCTGTCGGCAATTTTGCAGCGTGAGATATATGGGCCGTTGACTCCCAAGCAGGCCGAATACGCAGGGCAGATCGAGGCCAGTGGGCGGCACCTACTGGAGATCATCGGGGACATCCTCGACCTTTCCAAGATCGAGGCGGGCAAGATAGAGCCCGAGATCGCAGAGGTTCAGGTGGGCGTCATCGTGGATGAAGCTATCGCGGTCGTTCGCGAGCTAGCCGTAGGAAAAGCGCTGTCGCTGAAAGTGGACCTTCCGACATCGCTGCCAACTGTCTTGGCTGATCAGCGCAGGTCGAAGCAGCTCCTCATCAATCTGCTCGCGAACGCCGTCAAATTCACTGAAGAGAACGGTTCCATCGGCGTGCGGGCAAGACATGTCGATGGCACAGTGGCAATTGACGTGTGGGATACCGGAATCGGAATCGCACCGGAGTATTTAGAGAAGATCTTCGAAGCCTTCGAGCAGGTTGATTCTTCACTGTCTAAGAAACACGAGGGGACGGGGCTCGGCCTCGCTCTCAGCCAACGACTTGCGCTCTTACAGGGTGGGTCGCTCGCCGTGCGCAGCACGCCAGGGGAGGGATCAGTGTTTACTGCCACGCTCCCCTGTGCAGAATCGTCGGCCAGCGTAGGGGTGACCCCGACTACCCTGGGTGAGTGACTTCCCCCGCCTCGCCCCACAACGACTTCGATGGCGGTGACGCTGGATCAGGCGTGGCGGAATGGGCGGATGACCCGTACGCCGGGTTCGAGTGGAATCCTGATGATCTGGTTCCACCCGACGATGAATTCGCACCGCCGCCCGATGACGCGGTGGGCGAAGTAGCGCCGCCAGTATCCGCCGCACCCCGCCGCGCATTCAGCGGGAGCGACCCCCGTGCTGTGCTGCACGAGGTCTACGGATACGACGACTTCCGTGGCGATCAGGCCGACATCGTCAGTCATGTCGTCGCGGGCGGCGACGCTATTGTTCTGATGCCGACGGGCGCCGGCAAGAGCATCACCTACCAGGTTCCCGCGCTCGTGCGCGAGGGCACAGGTCTCGTCGTGAGCCCCCTCATCGCGTTGATGCACGACCAGGTCGAAGCCCTTGTAGCTAACGGTGTTCGCGCTGAGTTCTTGAACTCAACGCAGAGTCCCGATGTGCGGCGAGACGTCGAACGTGCCTATCTCGCGGGAGAGCTGGACCTGCTTTACGTGGCTCCGGAACGGCTCAACAATGCGCAGACGAAGTCGCTTCTGCAGCGCGGTCGACTCAGCGTCATCGCGATCGATGAGGCCCACTGTGTCTCGCAATGGGGACACGACTTCCGGCCCGACTACCTCGCCCTTGGCGATCTTGGTGAGCTCTTTCCCAGCGTGCCGCGAATGGCACTTACCGCGACCGCAACGCGCGAGACTCATCGTGAAATCGGCGAGCGTCTCTCGCTCCCCGGAGCCCGTCACTTCGTCGCAAGCTTCGATCGTCCCAATATTCAGTACCGCATCGAGCCGAAGGTCGACCAACGTCGGCAACTCGTGTCGTTCATCAAAGCTCAACCCGAGGGGGCTGCGGGAATTGTGTACGCGCTCAGTCGCAAGAGTGTCGAGCAAACGGCCGAGTATCTGCGCACGCAAGGCATTAACGCGCTGCCCTACCACGCTGGCCTTCCGGCAGATGTGCGGTCGACCAATCAGCGCCGGTTCCTCCGTGAAGAGGGCATCGTGATGGTCGCAACGATCGCATTCGGCATGGGAATCGACAAACCCGATGTGAGGTTCGTGGCACACATCGACCTGCCCAAGTCGGTGGAGGGCTACTACCAAGAGACCGGCCGTGCTGGGCGTGACGGCGAACCCGCTGTCGCATGGATGGCCTATGGCCTTGGTGATGTCGTACAGCAGCGCCGCCTGATCGATCAGAGTCCTGGCGAACGCGTCTACAGAATGCGTCTTGGTCAGCACCTCGATGCCATGCTCGCGCTGTGCGAAACGGTCGGATGCCGCAGGCAAAACCTCTTGGGATACTTCGGGCAAACATCTACGCCCTGTGGCAACTGTGACACTTGCCTCGAAGCTCCCGAGACCTGGGACGGTCTTGTTCCCGCACAAAAGCTCCTCTCGACCATCGTGCGCTTGCAACGCGAGCGGGGGCAGGCGTTCGGTGCGGGGCACCTCATCGATATCCTTCGAGGTGCCGACACTGAACGCATCCGAACCCAGGGGCACAACGCACTTTCCACGTACGGGCTCGGCGCAGACATCGGCGACCAGGAATGGCGAAGTGTCGTGCGTCAGTTGCTCGCTCGCGGCATCCTGGTTGCGCAGGGTGAGTACGGAACCCTCGCGATCGGTGAGCCGGCGGGCGCTGTCTTGCGCGGCGCCGAACCTGTGCCATTGCGGCGGGATGTGCTGACGCGGGCATCTTCGACGCGCGTGAAGAAGTCTGCGGCAGCGGCGACACTCGGTGACACCGATCAACCACTTTTCGAGGCGCTCCGGGCCTGGCGTGCCGGTGTCGCGCGCGAACAGGGAGTGCCGGCATACATCGTGTTCGGCGACGCAACCCTTCGTGCGCTCGCCGAGCGGAGGCCCATGAGCGTGGCAGATCTCGATGGCGTTCCGGGGATCGGTGCGAAAAAGCGCGAGGCCTACGGCGAAGCCGTGGTTGAAATCGTCGCCTCGGCCTGACCTGCGCGGTCGAGCATTAGGCCCGACCGCGGCGCATCGCCAGTACGATTCCAAGAGCTAGAGCAAGAAGCGCAATGAGGGTGGCGATCGCCAACATGTCGTTGCTCGAACCTGTTGTGGCGAGATCGCCGTCGGCCGATACCGGAATCACTGTGACCTCAACGCTCTGGGTTTGGGTGCCACCTGGCCCGGTGGCCCTGATCGTGAAGCCGTAGGTCCCTTCTGCCGTGGGCACTCCCGAGAGCAATCCGGATGCAGAAACCGTCAGCCCCGGCGGAAGACCCGGGGTGGGAAGCGCGGCACCCACAGACATCCCCATCGAGCGCGGCCCGTCAAGGCTCAGTGCCCCAGCTCCCGCGGCGACGAGCCACGTGAACGGTCCGGTTCCGGTTGCAGTGAACTGGAAGTTGAATGGTTTGCCCTCAACCACGTCCACGATCGTCGCCGACGACGTAATAACAGGAGGCACAGTGTTAGCCGCGGTCACGCTCAACGTGATGTCTTTGGTTGTGCGACCGTTTTCATCGGAGGCCGCCAGGGTAAATGTGTAGGTTCCTGCGACTGTCGGAGTTCCAGACAAGACTCCGGAGTTGCTGAGGGAGAGGCCCTGTGGCAGCGTTCCAACTGTCATCGCCCACGTCACCGGCGCGGTTCCGGTCGCGGTGAACGTGAATGAATACGAATCGCCAACGGTCGCGACATCAGGCTCGCCCGATGTGATTACCGGCGGCAACGGGGCTGGGGTCACGACGAGCGTGACGTCCTGCGCCGCGGTTCCGTTGTCATCAGTGACAGTCACGGCGAACGTTGTACTTCCGACTTCAGCGGGCGTCCCAGTGAGCGCACCTGCGGCGCTGAATTCGAGCCCAGGGGGAAGAGTTCCACTAGTGACCGCCCAGCTCATCGGGGCGACGCCCGTCGCAGTGAACCCAAATGAGTAGGCCTCGCCGACGGTCGCAGACTGCGGTGAACCCGAAGTGATGACAGGAGGCGCTCCCACTGTGATGCTGAGTTCCACGTCTTCCCAACCCGCGAAGTTGGATGCCCGGGCGCTAAATGTCGAGGTGCCCTCTGACGTTGGTGTCCCTGAAATACCTCCATGGGAATCGAGCGAAAGTCCATCAGGAAGTGAACCGTTAGAGATTGTCCACGACACTGGCGCCGTGCCAGAAGCTGTGAGTGTGTAGGAATACTCGGCGCCGACTGTCGCCTTGGTCGGCGCGGAACTTGTAACCGTGGGAATCACAGTCCCAGACGCCTGCACGGTTTGCGAACCTGTGAGCGCCCACATCGAAAGCAGGCTCCCCGCCGAATCCACGGCGATGGCTGGCCACCATGATGAGGTAACGGAGAGATCAACTGCGTCTTCCCACGTCGCGCCGCCGTCTAGGCTTCTACGAACGAGTGCGTGGCGGTCAGCCGTAGCTGTTTCGGAGGTTGCCGCAACGAAAATGTTCTGTGGCCCAACGATCAAGCGTGGTGGGTCGTAGATTCCGTACGCGGCAGTGAAAAGCTGCTGAGACTCAGACCACGTGGTTCCGCTGTCGCTGCTCGAAGCTGAATCGACCCAGACAGTGCCGGATTCATCGGCGCGGTACCAGGAAGCGACGGTTGCGCCATCCGTTCCGGCGGCGATCGCCGCCATCCCCACTTCACCCTCAGCAGACACTCGAACAGGTGTCGACCAAGCGTCGGATCCACTGCGGCGCACCGACTCGATCGCGTAGACGTCGGCGCTGATGAGCACTGAGGATGCGAGGAATGAAGAGCCATCGGCGGCGACTTCTACGGCGGGTGCTAGGTAGGGGTTCCATCCTGGCCCAACGACTTCAGTAGCAGCCCATGTCGCGCCGAGGTCGCGGCTTGTCGAAGTGGCAACTGACGACGTGCCGGCGTTCGTTTGCTGCCATGCGACGACAACGATGCCAGCGTTTGCATCGGCATCGGAGTATGTCAGTCCGCCCGCATTCGCCGCAATCTGCTGCGGCGCGCCCCAGCTCGTGCCTGAGTTGTTGCTCCACGAAGCGCGAACGAGGTAGCTCGGAGAGGGCGTCGTCCACACGATCGCAAATACGCCCGATTGCGGCGAAACAATGTGGGGCTCGTTCGCTTTGTCTGAGCCCGAAACGACGGTTGGTGCCGACCAGGTCAGGCCGCCATCTGCGCTCACAGCGGATGACAGCTGGAGCGTGCTAGAGGTCGTCCAGATGACGACTGCTTTGCCGCCCTCGTCGACTCCGAGATCGAGAGATGCCACGGTGCGCGAGCCGGTGCTGGCGATCAGTACTGGCGTTGACCATGTCTCGCCCGAGTCAGTACTCCGAGCGCCCCACACCTGCTTGCGGGCAGTGCTTTGCCATACCGCTACGGCGGAACCGTCGGCGACGAACTCGACACGGGGCGAGTACCCGGCGGACGGCGAACCCGAAACGGTCGCTGGATCGTTCCACCCCTCGTAGGCCCGCGCAGGTGCGCTCGCTGTTGCTGCAAGAAGCACTGAGATGAGGGCAAACGAGACGACAGCGAGACGCAATTTGACGGCCGATACATGGGTGGGGGTTAGCGAAGCCACGAGAAAACCTCTCTGAGAGGCCTCCGGAAAGCGTGCTGAGGAGGCCTGACATTCAAGGTCTACTCGGCTCGCGAGGCAGAAGGAAACCGGCCGCCGCAAAAGGTTCGTTCTGCGCCTATGCGGCCTCGAATGTCGAGAAGGTACAAGCGAATCGTCGCAGATCTCCCTCCGATACTGTGATCATTCCATAAAGCGTTTGTCGCTTTGTTGTGGCACTCCTACTGTCGTCAGTGACTTTCCTGTCACACGCATCAAGGAGTGATGTACATGGCTGACGCCGTTGTCCGTTCATCTACGCCCGCACGCAGCAAGCGCACACCTGCGGGCGGCGCACCCACTGCGCCCCACAGCGCCGCGCAGGCTCACGAGCCTCGCATCAACATCCAGCAGGTCAACGATCTGCTACTTGGTAAGTGGGCAGAAACCCGACGTGAGGCACGGGCCATGGTCAAGGACCCGGCCTTCTGGCAGGTCGAGGGGCTCACGGTCGCGGAGCACCGAGAGCGCGTGTTTTCGCAGCTGCATCTGCTCGTCGACGCCGGGGGATCCCGCCGCGCATTTCCGAAGGAGTACGGCGGGCTCGAAGACAACGGCGCCAACATTGCCGGTTTCGAGGAATTGGTGCTGGCTGACCCGAGCCTCCAGATCAAGTCTGGCGTGCAGTGGGGGCTGTTCGGTGCCGCTATTCATCAGCTCGGAACGAAGAAACACCACGATAGGTGGTTGGCAGATGTGATGGACATGAGTCTGCCCGGCGCATTCGCGATGACCGAGACCGGTCACGGCTCCGACGTTGCGGCCGTCGGAACGACAGCAACGTATGACCCGGAGACAGAAGAGTTCGTCATCCATACTCCGTTCCGCGGAGCGTGGAAGGACTACCTCGGAAACGCGGCCGTGCATGGCCGCGCGGCGACAGTGTTCGCCCAGCTCATCACCGGGGGTGTGAACTATGGCGTGCACTGCTTCTTCGTGCCGATTCGTGATGACGAAGGCAATTTCCTCGATGGCGTCGGCGGCGAAGACGACGGGGTCAAGGGTGGGCTGAACGGTATCGATAACGGTCGTTTGCACTTCACGCAGGTTCGCGTGCCACGCGAGAATCTGCTTAATCGCTACGGCGACGTCGCGGCTGACGGGTCGTACTCGAGCGATATCGCGAGCCCGGGACGGCGCTTCTTCACGATGCTCGGCGCTTTGGTACAGGGCCGCATCTCGCTCGACGGGGCGGCGACATGGGCTTCGGCTCTCGCTATGACGATTGCTGTCACCTACGGAAATCAGCGCCGCCAGTTCGATTCCGGCTCTGGCACGCCCGAGATCGTGCTGCTCGACTACGGAAAGCACCAGCGTCGCCTCTTGCCACGACTCGCGACCGTTTATGCGCAGGCATTCGCGCACGAAGAGTTCTTACAGAAATTCGATGGTGTTTTCAGCGGTGAGCGCGATACTCCGGCTGAGCGCGAAGACCTCGAAACCCTCGCGGCAGCGCTCAAGCCACTGTCGACTTGGAATGCTCTCGACACGATTCAGGAGGCGCGCGAGGCGTGCGGCGGTGCGGGTTTCCTCGCTGAAAACCGCTTGGTGAGCCTCCATCACGATCTCGATGTCTACGCGACCTTCGAGGGAGACAATAACGTCTTGCTTCAGCTCGTCGGTAAGCGGCTCTTGGGTGACTACGCCAAGCAGTTCAAGGGCAAGGATGCGGCGGCACTCGCTCGTTTCGCTGTGGGACAAACCGCAGGCAATCTCTTCCATGGCGCCGGCCTCCGGCAGTTGGGCCAGGCGGTTTCCGACTTTGGCTCAACCGCCCGTGCTGTCGAGCACGGCCTTCGCGTCGAACAACAGCACGAATTGCTTGCGGGTCGCGTGCAACAAACCGTCGCTGATATCGCGGCAAGGCTCCGCCCGGCATCCAAGCTCTCGAAGTCCGAGGCGGCGGCCCTCTTCAACGAGAACCAGACCGAACTGATCGAAGCTGCGCGCGCACACGGAGAACTGCTCCAGTGGGAGGCGTTCACCGACGCGATCGAGCGAGTAGAAGACCCTGCCACAGCTCAGGTCCTCACCTGGGTGCGGGACCTCTTTGGACTCTCTCTGATCGAAAAGCACCTCGCGTGGTATCTCATCAACGGCCGACTTTCTGCGCAGCGCGCGGAAGCTGTGACCCGGTACATCGCTCGCCTGTGTACGCGGCTTCGCCCGCACGCCCAGGATCTCGTCGACGGTTTCGGATACGAACCCGAACACGTCCGCGCACCAATCGCGTCGGGTGCGGAAGCCGCCCGGCAAGAAGAAGCCCGGGAGTACTATCGCGAACTCGCGGCGTCGGGCAACGCTCCCGTTTCGGAGAAGTCTCTCCACAAGAAGTAACGGTCTACCCGCACATCCACCACCCGCGATACTGGGATCGTGGATGTGCGGGTAGATGAAGCTGGTAAGGCGCGATGCGCGTGGGTTGGCGAGGATGTCGAATACCGTCGCTATCACGATGAGGAGTGGGGCCGACCTCTGCACGGAGATCGTGCGCTTTTTGAGAAGCTCAGCCTCGAAGGTTTTCAAGCGGGGCTGAGCTGGATCACCATTCTGCGCAAGCGCTCGCGGTTTCGCGAAGTCTTTGAGCGGTTCGATCCCGACACTGTGTCGAATTTCGGCTCCGACGATATCGAACGTCTGATGACGGATGCCGGGATCATCCGCAACCGAGCAAAGATCATCGCCACCATCGGGAACGCGCAGCTGGTGTCGCAGATGGTGCCGGGTGAGCTTGACGACTTCCTGTGGTCGTTCGCGCCAGAGCGCCCACAGCCGCGCCCGCAGTCATTCGCCGACGTTCCCGCGACGACTCCGGAGTCGGCAGCAATGAGCAAAGCGCTCCGCAAACGGGGATTTCGATTCGTTGGGCCGACGACGATGTACGCCCTCATGCAATCAGCGGGAATGGTCGACGACCACGTCGCGGGGTGCTGGCGCGCAGATTGACCTCAGCGGCCGGCGTCAAAAAGGTGATGGCCGCCGTGCCCGAGCACCTTCACGACGACGCCACGGTTGTGGAGTTCAGCAACCGTGCGGGTTTCTTCGTCGATATCGCGCCCCAGAGCGTGCACATTCGAAACGACGAGAACGTCACCGTGCTGCAGGGTTCCGAACAGGCGAACGAGCCGCTCCTCCCAGCTCTCCATCGTTTCTGGCGACGGATGCCGGAAGCCTTCGATGGGCACGCCGAAGCGAGTGAGTTCGTTGCGTTGAGTCACAACGGACGGCATATCGTCACGGGCAATGACGAGCCCGACAAGGCGGGAACCCGCGGGGCGTGCGCGCCACCACGTGTTGTCGTCTTCGATTTCGCGAAAGCACTTTGGGCATTCCGCGGCAATGTGGGGGAGATGAATGGGGCTGGTCTCGTGTTCGTGAGAAGCACCCCGATGAACGTCTCGGGTGTGCTGCATCCCCTGGCTCATGACGACTCCCTCTGTTGACACCATTCTCTCGTCTCGCATCTGGTTTTGGTTACTCTTCTTCGTCGTAGATTCTGAGCTCGAGGCTCAGCTGATCGGCATCGAGTTCAGCGAGTGCGTGTCGTAGTGCCGCTGTGCTGAATGTGCCGTCAGTTGACACCGTATTCAGGCGAGTTCGCATCGCCTCGATGAGTTGCACCCGCAGTTCGAGCATCTCGTGCGCGAGCGCGGATGCGTCGTCGTCGGGCGGCTCGGTGATACGAGAACCGGCACGATCGATGACGCCGGGTGAATATTCGGTGCCGTTAGGCCGGAGGAGGGTGGGGCTGCTCAGCGCCGTCACCGCTGCTCGGCGAAGCTCATCGTCGAGTCGAGTCTGTTCTTCGCGACTCACGTAAGTGGCACCCGAGCCCTCCATCTTCAACATGCGAACGACCGCTGGAAGCGACAGGCCCTGAACCAACAGGCTGCCCACGGCGACGAGGAATGCCACGAAGATCAAGAGCGCGCGGTGCTCGGCGTCACTCGGCAGGGTCTGCGCTGCAGCGAGGGTTACGACGCCGCGCATCCCCGCCCAGACGATGACGCTGCCATGTTTCCACCCGAGCGGCGTTGCCCGGTAATAATCAAGATCAGCAACCGCACTTGTCACGCGCCGACGAAGAAGCGACACGCGCCGCTTGTGTCGCTCGGGGTCGTTTGCGGGCCTGAGGGGTGGGCTTTCCTCCGACGCGACCCGGTCAAGGTGAGCGCTCAGTTCGGTGAGTCGGGTATGTCCGTGTTGCCAACGCTTAGCGCGCCGCCCCTGTTGCCAGATCAATATCGCAACATATGCGGCGCGCACCGCGAGCACGATTCCGAGAGTCGAGAGCGCAAGCCACGTGCCGTGCCAGAGCCCATCGTTCTCTTCAAGGTTGGCGCGGACGACCTCCTTCAAATCGAGTCCGATCAGCAAGAAGACACCACCTTCCAGCACGAGCTCGACGGTCCGCCAGTTGAGCGCATCCGAGAGACGTTGGTCAGGCGTGAACCATCGGGCAGCGCCTTGCCCCGTGATGATTCCGGCAACGACGGCCGCCACAAGGCCGGAGCCGCCGAGCGCCTCGGTGGGAAGATACGCCGCGAAGGGCACCATAAAGCTCAGCGCAGTGTTCGCCGCCGAGTGTGCAAGCCACCCGCGCACGCGCAGATTTATGAAGCCCACAAGAGCGCCGACGATGAGTGCCGAAAGCACGGCCCACGCGAAGCTACCGATAGCGAAACCGAACGAGAACCCGCCGGCGACCGCTGCGATGGCGGTTCGAAGGAGCACCAGCGATGTTGCATCGTTGAGGAGACTTTCGCCTTCGAGCATCGTCACGACGCGGGGAGAGATGCCGAGCTTCTTGACGATCGAGGTGGCGACGGCATCCGTGGGGCTGACGATTGCGCCCAGAGCTATGCCCATAGCAAGTCCGAGCCCGGGAATCGCCCACGCGAAAAAGAAGCCCAAGATGACGGCACTGACGACGACGAGCAAGACCGAGAGCCCGGCGATAGGTCGGAAGTCACGACGGAATTCGATCGCTGGTAGCGACACCGCCGAAGAGTAAAGGAGAGGCGGTAGGACGCCGACGAGTATCCACTCGGGATCAACGACGAAGCCGGGAAAGAACGGCATCAGTGCAATAGCCAGGCCCACGCCGACCAGCAGAAGCGGCCCCGCGACGCCAAGTTTCTGACCGAGG
Source organism: Microbacterium endophyticum (assembly GCF_011047135.1). Classification (NCBI taxonomy): domain Bacteria; kingdom Bacillati; phylum Actinomycetota; class Actinomycetes; order Micrococcales; family Microbacteriaceae; genus Microbacterium; species Microbacterium endophyticum. The sequence goes on from NZ_CP049255.1 coordinate 1,647,420, forward strand.
GCCGTTGTGATGGCAATCGTGACTATTGCGATCACCGCGACGAGCAGTATCTCCATTCGTCAGAGCATGGCAGAAAAGGCGATGAGTGTGCTTGGTGGCGTCGTCGTGTGCGGGCGCCACGGCCGAAATCCCCGGGATTCCGGGCCGCACGCGGTACCGTGAGGTCATGGCAGATCCGGCGTACTTCGATGACATCCTCTATCCGCCGGTCGAGCCATACGAGACAGGGATGCTGCCGGTCGGTGACGGAAACCGCATTTACTGGGAGCAGTCAGGAAACCCCGAGGGTAAGCCCGTCGTCTTCTTGCACGGTGGCCCGGGAGGTGGGACCTCAAGCTGGAACCGCCGCTTCTTCGATCCGGAAAAATACCGGATCATTCTTTTTGATCAGCGCGGCTGCGGTCAAAGCACGCCCCACGCGAGTGCCCCCGATGCTGACTTGCGATTCAATACAACGTGGCACCTCGTCGCCGATATCGAACTTTTGCGGCGCAACCTCGGAATTGCGAAGTGGCAGGTTTTCGGAGGCTCGTGGGGCAGCACGCTCGCGCTCGCCTACGCGGAAACGCACCCCGACGCCGTGACCGAACTCGTGCTGCGCGGCATCTTCACACTGCGCCGTCACGAATTGGAATGGTTTTACGAGGGCGGCGCCTCCGCAATTTTCCCTGACCTGTGGGATGACTACGTCGCTCAGATCCCGGTGCTCGAGCGTTCCAGAATGATCGAGGCGTACCACCGTCGGCTGTTTGATCCGGATCCGGCGGTACACATTCCCGCGGGTGTTGCGTGGACGCGATGGGAAGCGTCGACCGTGACACTGCTACCGAACGAAGAACTCGTGTCGGAGATGACTGAGGATGCCTCCGCGACAGCTTTTGCGCGCATCGAAAACCATTATTTTGTGCACGGCGGGTGGTTTCGCGAGGGCCAATTGATTGCTGATGCGCCTTCGATCGCGCACATCCCAACGGTGATAGTTCAAGGCCGCTATGACATGTGCACGCCCATCATGACCGCATGGGATCTGCACCGCGCGCTGCCGGATGCGGAGTTCATCGTCGTTCCGGATGCCTCACACGCATCGAGCGAACCGGGTATCGCGAAGGCGCTCCGCGCCGCAACCGATGGTTTTGCCGACTGACATCAGCTTTCTGCTGCGGAAAGCCACACGGCTTCAGCGGCATAGCGGGGAGTGGTGATCGGTTCGCCGCCGTCAATGGCCACGGTATTGGCGTTGAGGACGGTCACGGTGTGACCAACGTCGATGCCCACGTCGCTAATCGCCCGCAGGAGCTCAGGGTCTCGGTCGCTTACTCGCAGAATTCGGCCGGTGTGGCCCGCAGCGGCATCGCCGAGAAGTACGAAGCTTTCGCGATGCACGTGGCCGCTGGCATCCGGGATCGCGTCGCCGTGCGGATCGAACCGCGGCCGGCCAAGCCGCTCATCAATTCCTTCGAGAAGTCGGTCGCTGAGCGCGTGTTCGAGAACTTCGGCCTCGTCATGAACTTCGTCCCATGAGTAGCCGAATTCGCGAACGAGCCACGTTTCGATCAAGCGGTGGCGGCGAACCATTGACGCTGCTCGCTGCCCACCGGCATTCGTCAGCGAGATCGGCCCATACTTCCGATGCGTCACGAGACCGGCAGCAGCCAATTTTGCGACCATCTCGGTAACGCTTGACGGTGCGAGCGCGAGCACGATCGCAAGCTGGGATGGCGTGATGTGGTCGTCTTGCCACTCAGTGTGCTGGTAGATCGCTTTGAGGTAGTCATCGACCGCCGCGGAGGAAGGCATTGCCTGAGATTACCCGGTCTGGAACACCAGCCACAGTAGGAGCACGTTGAGCGCTATCAAGAACATCGCGGCGGCCACCCCCAAGATCGTGGTCGCGCGGGTGTTTCGGAACGCGCCGAGGACGTCACGACGCGCTGTGAGTGCGATGAGGGGCACAAGCGCGAACGGAATACCAAACGAGAGGACGACCTGGCTGAGCACGAGGGCGAGCGTCGGATCGAACCCGATGCCAAGGATCGCGAGAGCCGGCACCAGTGTGACGAGGCGGCGTGCCATGAGCGGCACGCGTACGTGAAAGAGTCCGTGCATGATCTCTGAACCCGCGTATGCGCCCACCGCTGTGCTCGCCAGTCCGCTGGCGAGTAGCCCCACGGCGAAGAGCGTGGCGATCGTTGGACCGATGCCATCGCGGAGGGCGGCGTACGCGCCCTCGAGCGTGTCGGTGCCGTCGACTCCGGCGAGATTTGCCGCGGCGAGAAGCAGCAGCGCGAGATTCACCGTGCCGGCGATTGCCATCGCGATCGTGACGTCCCAGCGAGTGGCGTGCAGTAACCGGCGGATGCGGGGCGCATCAGCGCGATACGCCGCTTGCGCGCTGTCGGACAGCGTGGCCGCGGGCGCGAATCGATCGCGACTCAAGGAAGAATGCACATAGATTGCGTGCGGCATGATCGTTGCGCCGAGGATCGAGGCGGCAAGGAGCACCGAGCCGGCACCCTCGAAACGCGGCACGAGCCCAGAAACGACACCGGCTGCATCGGGCGGCGAAACGAAGAGGCCCGCTGTGAACCCGATGCAGATGGCCGCGATCAGCCCCACAACGATGAGTTCGAACACGCGTGGGCCGCGCCGGACGTGCACGATCAAGATGACGATCGATACGGCGCCGACGATCGCACCGCCCCAGAGGAGCGGGAGACCGAACAGCAGGTTGAGCGCTACAGCTCCGCCGATGACCTCCGCGATGTCCGTTGCCATGGCGACGAGCTCCGCCTGCACCCAATACGCGCGTCGCCCCCAGCGATTGCGAAGGCGCTCTCCGAGTATCTCGGGAAGACTCTGTCCAGTCACGATGCCGAGCTTCGCCGAGAGATACTGCACGAGCCACGCGATGACGTTGCCGAGGACCACAACCCAGACGAGCAGGTAACCGAATGCGGCACCGGCAGACATGTTGCTCGCGACATTGCCCGGGTCGAGATAGGCAACGCCCGCGACGAGCGCAGGTCCGAGTAGCCAGACCGCGCGAGGCGGCCGTGCCTGGCTGTCGCCGCGCTGTGCTCCCGAGGAGCTCATCACGGAATTTTTCGGCATGCCGAAATCGTAGAGCATTTTTCGGTGCACCGAAATCGCGCGGGGTAGCGAAGCATCCGAGATAGCCTGTGGCGGTGCCAGAGGAGCAGAACGATCAGGATGCCGTCGAGGCGACGATTCCCACTCACGGTGTCGGTCCGTGGCCCGGCGGTTCAGACGAGTGGCCCGAGGACCCGCGCTTTGATCGCGAGCTCTTGGAGTTTGGAGACACGCGAAACGTCATCGACCGCTATCGCTACTGGAGCATGACAGCGATCGTTGCCGACCTCGATGAGAAGCGGCATCCGTTCCATGTCGCCATCGAAAACTGGCAGCACGACATGAACATCGGTTCCATCGTGCGAAGCGCAAATGCTTTTCTCGCCGATACCGTGCACATCATCGGGCGAAGGCGTTGGAATCGTCGCGGCGCGATGGTGACCGACCGCTATCAGCATGTGCTCCACCACGAGGACGTCGCAGCGTTCGTCGCCTGGGCTGAGTCGGAGTCGCTTCCGATCGTGGCTGTCGATAACGTGCCCGGCTCGGTGCCGGTGAATCACGCTGAGTTACCGGAGCAGTGCGTACTGCTCTTCGGGCAAGAAGGGCCCGGGCTTTCCGATGAGGCCGTTGCTGCGGCATCCGGCGTCGTCGAAATCACTCAGTACGGCTCGACCCGCTCGATAAATGCATCGGCTGCGGCGGCCGTCGTGATGTACGAATGGTGTCGTCGATGGGCTGCTGCCAACTAACGACGCTCTGAGTGGTGTGCGGCTACGCAGGAGCGTGGGTCCACGCCGTTCCACGTACGCGGAGGCCGAGAGTGATGAGCCGCGCGAGCATGAAAATGCCGAAGAAGGCGGCCGACAACCACGCCAAGCCGGCGGCACCAACCGCGTCGACGAACGCAAGCAGGATGAGCATCGGGATAAACGGGATCAGGTTCATGAGGCCGGCTACGGCCAGATATTTGCCGTCGTTTGCCCCGATCAGCACGCCATCGAGGACGAACACGATGCCGCAAACGGGCTGGGCTACGGCCAAGACCAGCAGTGCGGGTTGAATGAGGGCAGCGAGAACCGGATCGCCGGTAAAGACAAGGCCGATCACACCTGAAAGCGCCGCGACACCTGCGCCTACCAGCACACCGAACCACGCACCCCACGCCACAGTGCGCCCCAAAACCCGCTGCACCTCCTGGGGGTTGTCGGCGCCGAGATACTTTCCGATCAGCGCTTGCGCCGCGATAGCGAGAGCGTCGAGGGCGAAGGCAGCGGTAGAAAAAATCGTGAACACGACTTGCCAGCCCGCAAGCTCTTCAGTTCCGAGCCCGGTGGCTACTCCGACCGTCGCAAGGAGCGCCCCGCGGAGTGTGACTGTGCGCAAAAACATCCAACCGCCCGAGCGCGCATTCGTGCGGATACCCGCTCCGTGTGGCCGAACCGATGCCGAGTGCTGGCGTGCAAGTCGACTGATCACGGCAACGTACGCCGCGACCATGCCCCACTGCGCAACAACGGTCCCGACCGCGGAGCCGGCGATTCCCCAGCCGAGCCCGTAGATGAACAGTGCGTTCATGAGGGCGTTGGCGGTAAAGCCGAATCCAGCGATCCACAGCGGCGTGACAGTGTTTTGGACGCCGCGAAGCAGGCCCGTTGCGGCGAAGACGATGAGCATCGCCGGAAGACCCCACATCGACAAACCGAGATAGGTCTCGGCATCGGCGGTGACGGCATCCGTCGCTCCGAACAAGCTCACGAGCCAGGGCGTCGTGAGATATCCGACGAGGGCGAGAACAAAGCCAAGTCCGAGGGCGAGCCACATGCCGTCTATTCCGGCGGACACCGCCCTTCCCGGGTCGCCGGCACCGAACCTGCGGGCGACGGCAGGTGTTGTCGAGTACGCCAAAAAGATCATGAGCCCGACGATGGTCTGCAGCACTGCCGAAGCGATACCCAGGGCCGCAAGCGGGGTCACACCGAGATGGCCGACGAGGGCAGCATCAACGATGAGAAAGAGCGGTTCGGCGACGAGGGCGCCCAGTGCGGGTACGGCTAGCCGCAAGATGTCGCGGTTGAGGGTGCTGCTCGTCGTAGCCATAGCTCGAGCATATTGATCCCCGCAGACGTCCCCGCAATGACCGTGCGAGTCGGGCGACGGAGCCAGCTCTCAGGGCTCGGGACTATCGTTGTGGCCATGACCGATTTCCCCCGTTCTGGTCTCGCGCTAGATGACGTGAGTCCAGAGATTCGCCCGCAGGATGATCTGTTCCGTTACGTCAACGGGCCGTGGCTCGAACGCACCGAAATCCCCGAAGACAAGGCGAGATGGGGATCGTTTCACCTCATCGCCGAACAGGCAGAGAGCCATGTTCGCGACATCATCGTCGAGTCGCGAGACGCTGAACCGGCAACTGAGGCCCGCAAGATCGGTGATCTCTTTTCAAGCTTTATGGATACGGCTCTCATCGCAGAGCTGGGTGCCGGACCGATCACGAGCCAGCTTGCTGTTGTCGAAGCCGTCGAGTCGATCCCGGCTCTGCTTCGCACTATCGGCGAACTTGAGCGAGATGGCATCAGTGGCCTCATCGACCTCTATATTGAGCCCGACCCCGGCAACCCGACTCGCTATCTCCCCTTCATCATCCAGGGTGGCATCTCGCTGCCCGACGAAAGCTACTTCCGTCTCGAAAACTTTGCCGACACTCGTGACGCCTACGCGTCACACATCGAGCGCATCTTGGCGCTCGCGGGTGTGGATTCTGCAGCCGAAGACGCCCCGCGTGTTGTTGCGCTCGAAACTGAGATTGCCTCGCACCACTGGGACAACGTCAAGAGCCGCGATGCCGTCGCAACGTACAACCTCAAGTCGTGGAGTGAACTCATCGAGCTTGCCGGCATCGACCTCTCACCATGGCTCGAGGGCCTTGCGCCCGGCTTCGAAGCGGCGTTCGGCGAGGTCGTCGTCTACCAGCCGAGCTTCGTCGCCGGCCTCGGGTCGCTTCTCGTTGAAGAACGTCTCGAGGAGTGGAAAGCGTGGCTGCGATTCAAGGTCGTGCACGCATCCGCGGCTTTTCTCGCAGATGAGTTCGTCCAGGAGAACTTCTCGTTTTACGGCACACAGATGACGGGCGTCCCCGTCAACCGTGAACGCTGGAAGCGCGGAGTGAGCCTCGTGGAAGCCGCCCTCGGTGAAGTGGTCGGCAAGGTGTACGTCGAGCGCCACTTCCCTCCGGCGGCCAAGACCGAGATGGACACTCTGGTCGCAAACCTCGTCGAGGCGTATCGGCAAAGCATCTCGACGCTGGAATGGATGAGTCCCGCCACGCGTGAGCGCGCTCTCGCCAAGCTCGACGCCTTCACGCCGAAGATCGGTTACCCAGTTCGGTGGAAGGACTACTCGGAACTCGAAATCGACGCCGCCGACCTCGTCGGCAACGTCCGCCGCGCGCACATCTTCGAACACAATCGCCAGCTGGCGAAGATCGGCCAGCCGATCGACCGTGACGAATGGTTCATGACGCCGCAGACAGTCAACGCGTATTACAACCCCCTCATGAACGAAATCGTGTTTCCGGCAGCGATTTTGCAGTACCCGTTCTTCGATGCTGAGCGGGATGCCGCCGCCAACTATGGCGGAATCGGTGCCGTGATCGGGCACGAGATCGGGCACGGGTTCGACGATCAGGGCAGCCGCTTCGACGGCGATGGCTCGTTGCGTGACTGGTGGACAGACGACGACCGCAGCGCGTTTGAGGAGCGAACGGCGTCGCTCATCGAGCAGTACAACGCGCTGTCGCCACGCGGGCTCGGCGAGGAACATACGGTAAACGGTGCCCTCACGATCGGCGAGAACATCGGCGACCTGGGCGGCCTCGGAATTGCGCTCCGCGCGTACGAAATCTCGCTCGACGGTACTGAGGCTCCTGTGATCGATGGTATGACCGGCATCCAGCGCCTCTTGCTGAGCTGGGCGCAGGTCTGGCAGCAGAAGGGCAGGGATGCCGAGACCATTCGTCTGCTCACGATCGACCCGCACTCACCGAATGAATTCCGCTGCAACCAGATCGTTCGCAACATCGATGCGTTCTACGACGCGTTCGATGTGACCGAGTCAGATGAACTCTGGCTCGACGCGGACAAACGCGTCACCATCTGGTGATACGCTCCCCACGCTCGTCCACCTCCGGCAGGAAGGAACCGCTCATGGGTACGTCCCCTGAGCCAACTCGCGGCACCGAGGCTCGCCGTGGAACCCGACGTGGCGAGGGGAGCAAGCTCTCGCGACGTAAGGCGCCGGGAAAACGGTCTTTCAGGTCGAGCCTGGCGGCGCTCGATGCGCTCGCCGCATCAGGAGCGCAGGTCTCGGTGCGGGTTACCGACCTGGACTCGGGCGAGGCGGTGCTCGTGGGCGATGACTATGTGACTCTCCCGGTCGCCGGCCTCGGAGTCGTGCCGTTGCTCGTCGAAGTTGCAGCGCAGTTCGAATCGGGAGCGCTTGACCCGCTCGACATCGTGGAGCGCGAGGGTCTCGAACCGGTCGATGTCGCTGGAATCTGGCAACACCTCAAGGCGCCGTCGCTTCCGCTCGTCGACCTTGCGGTGCTGGCCGCGGCTGCCGGCGATGCGCTCGCGACGAACGCTCTGCTGCACCGGGTGGGGCTCCCCGCGGTGCGCGCTCGCATTGAGAAATTGGGACTCACTCGAGCGGCCGTTATGGACGGATTCCGCGACCGTCGGGGTCCCGATGACGCGCCTCATGTCGCGCTCGGATCAGCCCGTGAGTACTCAGAACTCTTTGCGGCCCTCGTGAATTCGAAGGCAGTGTCAGCTGGCGTCAGTGCCCAGGTCTCAGAGTGGCTGAGTCTGAATCAAGACTTGTCGCTCGTGGCATCCGCAACAGGTCTCGATCCGTTTGCGCACTTCAATGATGCGCACGACCTGCTTTTCGTGAACAAGACAGGTCGCGACAGTGGTGTTCGAGCCGAAGCTGGTGTGCTCGGCGGGCCACGGGCGGGCGTCGCCTACGCGGTCATCGTCTGCTTCGACGACCTCTCGATCTCGCACCGGCTCCGCGCGCACGAAGCGTTGCGCACTCTCGGAGTCGAGCTCATGGAGTACATCTTCTAGCCCCCATGTCTCACTTATTCACCGTTGCGCATGCAATTTGCTGAATAAGTGAGACATCGTAAGAGGGGTGGGGGGCTTAGCTCTCGGGAGTCAGGGTCAACCAGCCGCTCTTGATGTTGTTCGCGTCGCTGAAGCTCAGCTGTACCGGACCGGTGTAGTCCAAACCCGTGATGCGTACCTGCTGCGGCTCGTCGCAACGCAGCGTGCCTTCTGTGAGTGTCAGCTGATCCGCGTCGACCTCAGCGGTCGTGAGTCGGTACCGCGCACTCGTTCCCACACACGCCCCATCGATCACGAGCGTGTCTTCGTCAATGACATCAGATGTGATTGACGCTGACGCTGGCACACCGTCCGGTCCGTCCGCCTCGAACAGCGCGCGGGCGACCTCGTCGTCGGTCGCGGGTGGCGTCGTGAAGGGGGTAGGGCTCGCGGCTGCGTCGGAATCGACGGCTTCGCTTGCTGTCGGGCTTGATGCCGGGGCCGCTGGCGACGCGGAACAACCTGCGAGGGCCGCAATGAGCGCGCTCACTGCCACAATGGGAACCACTTTTCGAAGCAATCGTTGAGTGTCCATCACTCAAGCTTTGCACCGTCGTGCCGCATCCACCTCGATCCGGATGGCACTCACAGGTGGGTTCCCTCCCCGCTCGGCTACACGAGTGGGGTGCCGTGGGTGTGGAAGGTCTCGATCGTCTTCATGCCCCACGCTTGACCCTTTTTGCGCTCTTCCTGGCTCCACTCCACGACGGGCTGGTCAGGGTCCAAGAGAAGACGCGCGCCGGCGTTCGCGAATTCGATTCGGTTTCCACCGGGCTCCCAGACGTACAAAAAGAATGTCTGATTGATCGCGTGTTTGTGGGGTCCCGATTCGATGTGGATGCCGTTTTCCAAAAAGATGTCGGCAGCTTTCAAGATGTCTTCGCGAGTGTCGGGCGCAAATGCGATGTGGTGCAGTCGGTTGCCGTGTTTCGTCCAGTCGTCGGAATAGACGACGTCGTAGGACTTCAGCGAGAAGTGGAACCACCAGGCCGCGAATTTGCCGTCGTCGTTGCGAATTCGCTCGCTTTCGCGACCGCCGACCGCCGCCGCGATGAACTCGCCATTGGCCTCGACGTCCTTCGCGAGGTAGTTGATGTGGTCCAATCGCCGCGCGTTCACGCCGTGGCCGGGAAAGCGTGAAGCTTGGTTCTTCAACGCTGGCTTATCGTCGGTCGCAACGTAGCGCTCGGTCTCGTAGTAGACCCCCATCGAGTGACCGTCGGGATCGCGGAACAGGTACGTCGGTCCCGTTCCGACTTCGCCATCAGCCCAGCCCTCGCCGAGCCCTGTCGCCTCGATTGCTGCAACGCGGCGATCGAGCGCCTCTTGCGACGTCGCGCGGAACGTCGTGAGCCCGACCCCGGCGGCATCTGATGCGGTGAGCTTGATCGTGTACAGCTCGTACTCGTCCCACGTGCGGAGGTACACCGAAGTCTCGGTCTCTGCCACGACGCGCATCGCGAGGAGATCTTCGAAGAACCAGCGGCTCTTGTCGAATTCAGGAGTGAGTAGTTCGACGCTGCCGATGTGGGCGATATCGAATGAAGTTGAGTGGGTCATGATGGGGTCCTCTCTGACGTGCATGACAGGGCTTCGGGGTGCTAGCTACAGGCGTGGCCGGGGAAAGACTGTGCCGTCGAAGATCTTCCGTGCTGTTCGCACCGACTGCGACGACGCGGTCCAGGTGCCATCGGCTGTGTGCTCGACACTCACCTGGGCCGGAAACATTCCACTCGGGTGTTCCACGGCGGTGAGGTCTGTCTCGAGCTGGGCGATGTCGTGCCCAACAGCACCCGGGATGCGGATGCCGGCGGCAACGGATGCTGCCATCAGCACACCGATCGAGGTGTGCACTCTGGTCGGAATGAATGCGCGGGTAGATATCGCGCCACCGTTTCGAGGCGGCGAGAGCAGGATCATCTTCGGGACGGTCTGCGCTTCGACGTCCCCCAGATTCATGCGGCGCCCAGCGATCATCCGCAACTGTTCCAGTGACTCATGCAAGTCAGTGCGCGATTCGAGATCTTCCGGAGACTCCGCGCCGCTGAGGCCGAAGTCGTCTGCACGGAGGAGGACAACCGGCATCCCGTTGTCGATCATTGTCACGCGGTGACCTGCGATCTCATCCACCACGTGACCGCTCGGGAGTAGTGGTTTTTCGCCACCAGATATCTCCAGTGAAATGAGCCCGGCGGTCCCGGGGACACCCGCGATCGCCGTGTCGCCGTCGTAGTCGGGCATGCCGTCTGAGGTTGAGAAAGTAGCTGTCGCGACGTCGCCGGTGTTCAGCAGCCGGATGCGCACCGATGCGGCGCTGCCCGTGGCTTCGATGAGACCACGTTCGATTGCAAACGGGCCAATTCCGGCCAGCAGATTGCCGCACGTCTGAGCGTCGGCGACGACAGGCTCATCTACCCCTATCTGCAAAAACAAGTAGTCGATGTCGATTTCGGGCGACGTGGAGCGCGAAACAATCGCAACTTTCGAGGTGAGGGGATGCGCGCCGCCCAGCCCGTCGATTTGGCGCGGATCGGGGCTTCCCATAATGCGCAGCAATAGATCATCACGTTGCTCCGAATCAGCGGGTAGGTCGTCCGACAAAAAGTACGCACCCTTCGATGTGCCGCCCCGCATGAGCATGCAACGGATGCCGCGGCGCTCTGCGTCAGCGACTGCCACTGTGATACTCCGCTTGAGTGAGGTACCTCACGCCGAGTTGGTCGAGAACTGGTCGCAGCTTGTTGATGTCCATGGAGATCTCGCCGGCTTGATAACGCGCCCGATTGGCCGCTTCTTTCGCAGCACGCGCCCGCGTGGCCTCGAGCGCCTCCGCTGCTCGGGTGCGCGGAACAATCGTGACACCGTCGTCATCGGCGACGACAACGTCGCCGGGATGAACGACAACGCCGTCGAGCACGATCGGCACGTTGACCGAGCCGGCGGTGTCTTTGACGGTGCCCTCTGAGCTGATGTGCGCAGTCCACACCGGAAACGTCATTGCTCGTAGTTCTGCGGTGTCGCGTACGCCGCCAGAGGTGACGTACGCGCACACGCCGCGCACCTGCATTTGCGTTGCCATGAGCTCGCCGATGAAGCCGTAGGGGGAATCGGTTACCGGGACGACAACGATCACATCGCCCGCTTGCGACTGCTCGATAGCGGCATGCACCATCAAGTTGTCTCCCGGCGCGACCATCACCGTGATGGCTGTGCCGGATATCGCAACATCACGCTGAATGGGTTTGATGCGTGGCCCGGCGTAGCCGACGCGGCCCATCGCTTCGTGAACGGTCGCCGAGCCGAACTCCGCGAAGGCCGCCGCAAGCTCGCGATCCGTGCGTTCGATGTCGGTGACGACGACGTGAGTCACTCGAGCACCCCGGTGACCTGCGGAAAGTAGCGTTCGTACGCCTCACCCATCGTCTCGTGCGTGAAGCCGAGGTTCGGTCCGGCATTGCGCTTGACCTGCACTCCGCGGCGCACTGCGAGGTCGGTGTAATACGACCACATGTGCTTTTGCGCGGGGAGGCACTCCATCGCGCTGCGCTTACGCGAAAAGGCATCAGTGATGTCGAGGAGGACGTTCGGTGTGAAGTGGCACTGCTCGGGCTGGTGAGGTTCGAAAAAGAACACCGGCGGCGCCCCGATGATCTCGTCTTTCGTGGGGAACGTGCCGTCAGAATTCGCTACCCCGATCGCTTGCGCAAGAACGCGAGCCTCGAGCGCCATCCGCGCAGCCGCCGGGTGGTCGCCGTTGTACGGATCGGCAAGTGGATGGGTGAGCACGACGGTGGGTTGAGTGCGCCGGTACACGTCGACGAGAGCGGAAACAGCGTCTGCGGATTCGCGAAGTGGGTAGTCACCGAGGTCGAGGAATTCGATCTCGGCGCCGAGCGCCGCAGCCGCCGCTTCTGCTTCGCCTCGACGCGTGGCTTTGATCTCTTCGAGCGATTTTCCCTGGAGCCATTGGCTCGCCGACTCGCCACGTTCGCCGTAGCTGAGGCACACGACGGTTGCGCGCTCGCCTCGCATCGTTGCGGCAGCTATCGCGCCACCCGCGCGCCACACGAAGTCGCCCGCATGGGCGCTGATGACAAGCAGTGCGGGGGTGGTTTCTGGCATGTTCGCTCCTGTCTGTCATCGATGGCAGCGACGAAGGGATCACGCCGGCTCGCATGCTCAGCGAATCACAATGTCATTGGAATGGTCAAGATATTGTTGACAATCGTGGCGACGAAAACCACTATGGACAGAGGTAAACCGCATCCGTATCGTCGCGGACAGGCCACTAGACAAGGAAGTCGAGGGTGACACCCATGGCACGCAACCTGCAGGAGCTACTGGATGAACAGGGCGGCATCGTCGAGATGCTCCGTAACTCCCAGCTCGGTACGTACATCTACCCCGTCGTTCCAGCGGAATTCAGCAACTGGCGTCGCGAGCAGAAGGCATGGCGCGAGACAGCAGTCCTCTATGACCAGACCCACCACATGGTCAACTTCTTCGTCTCCGGACCTGACGCGCTCAAGCTGCTGAGCGACACCGGTATCAACTCGTTTGCGAACTTTCCCGTCAACACGGCGAAGCAGTTCGTGCCGACGGCGTCCAACGGCGGAGTGATCGGTGACGGCATCCTCTTTCATGAGGCAGAAGGCGAGTATGTGTACGTGGGGCGCGCACCCGGTGCCAACTGGCTGCAGTTCCACGCCGAGACGGGTGGTTACGACGTCGAGTATCGCTACGACGACCGCTCCCCGTCGCGTCCCTACGGCGAAGCCGTGCACCGCGACTACTACCGGTTCCAGATTCAGGGTCCCAAAGCGTGGGACATCATCGAGACGCTCAACGGTGGCCCACTCGAGAAGGTCAAGTTCTTCCACATGGGAGAGATGACAATTGCCGGTGAGCACGTCCGCACCCTCCGTCACGGTATGGCGGGTGCCCCGGGCCTTGAGATCTGGGGACCCTATGAACAGCACAGCAAGATCCGCGCGGCCGTGCTGGAAGCCGGTCGTGAATTCGGAATCGAGCCGTGCGGTTCGCGTGCGTACTCTTCCAACACTCTCGAATCGGGTTGGATCCCCTCCCCGCTTCCTGCGATCTACACGAGCGAAGCTGAGCGGGCATACCGCGAATGGTTGCCCGCCGACAGCTATGAAGCAATCAACGCGCTCGCCGGGTCTTTCGTCTCCGACAACATCGAGGACTACTACCTCACTCCCTGGCAGCTCGGCTACGGCTCTTTCGTGAAGTTCGATCACGACTTCATCGGCCGCGAGGCTCTGGAGAAGATCGACCCGGACACGCAGCGTAAGAAAGTCACGCTCGCCTGGAACGATGAAGACCTGGCGAAGATCCTCACGAGTGTCATCGACCGTGACGGGGTCGGATACCAATTCTTCGACCTACCGAATGCGAACTACGGCTCCTCGAACTATGACGCTGTCATCGATGCCGACGGCAACATGATCGGTCTGTCGCTCTTCACCGGTATTACGGCCAACGAAAAGCGCGGGCTGTCGCTTGCCACGGTGGACCGCGACGTGCCCATTGGCGCCGAGGTGCGCGTCGTGTGGGGAGAGCCCAATGGCGGCTCGGAAAAAACGACTGTCGAGCCGCACGAGCAGATCGAGGTTCGCGCAATCGTGAGCCCTGTACCGTACGCCGAAACTGCACGTCAGGAATACCAGGGCGGATGGCGAACGAGCGGCGCTCTCTAGCTCACTGATCGGCCGGGCCGCCGCAGGCGACTCATCCGCCTATGTGGTCGTGCGCAGCACTCGCACGATACCTGCGAGGTGGGCGCGCGTCGCGACTTCGGCGGCATCCGGATCACGCGAGATGATCGCGTCGATGATGGCGATGTGTTCTGGGGCGGACTGTGTTGCCCGGCCCGGGTGAAACGCGAGTCGAAACTGATGGCGGGCAGACTGAGCGCGCAGCCGCTCCAGAAGTTGCATCGCTGTGGCGTGCCCGCTCAATTCGCGAACGCGACGATCAAGCTCTTGATTGAGTCGCGAATACTCGACGAGATCACCGGAACGAACGGCATCCTCTATGTCGCCGCGCAGTTCCCGGAGCACTGCAATGTCGTCGTCTTCAATATTTTCAGCGGCTTTCCGCGCGCAGAGCGACTCTAAGCCGACCCGTACTTCGACGATCTCGATTGCCTCGTCGACAGTGATGGCGCGCACCCGCGCTCCACGATTGGGGAGCCGCTCAACGAGTCCTTCGCCCGCGAGGGTCAGCAGTGCTGTGCGAACCGCCGCGCGCGTTTCGCTAAAACGCTCGCTGAGGTCCGCTTCGATCAGGCGTTGATGCGGTGCGAAGTCGCCGCCCAGTATCGCTGTGCGAATTCTTTGCGCCAGATCAGCCGGACCTGCTGTGTCGAGATCATCGGTGACGGAGGTGCTCGTCATCGCCCTCTTCTTTCCCGCTGGCCGCCCGTGTGACAGTGTGTCAGCGCATCGTTGGCACTATTGTCGCCGATTTTCGCGACAATCGGGACGATGTGTCAGAGCGCGGATGCCTCACGCACAGCGAGACGCCACGTGGCATCCGGGATTTCGCCAACTGTAGCGACGGTAACAGCGCGTGCGGCTGCGGCTCGAGGCTCGATGTGGGCCACGCATCCGTGCGTCGCTTCGATGCGCACCGCAACGCCATGCGGGCGAAGCACGGTCATGAGAGCATCGGCGATCTGTTGGCCGAGCCGCTCTTGCAACTGTGGCCGGCGAGCTGCCACCTCGACGAGTGTCGCAATCCGGCTGAGGCCCGCGATGTGATGGCTTGGTGCGTAGTAGACGTCGACAGTGCCGTCAAAGGGCAAGAGATGATGTTCGCATACTGAGCGAAACGGGATGCCGGTGAGCCCGACCAGCTCGCCAGGATGTTCGTTCTCGGTGAGCGCTACCGGCGCACCGAGGGCTGCGGCGGGGTCGACGCCGAGGCCCGAGAAGAGGTCGAGCATGAGATCTGCGACCCGCTCCGGAGTGCGGAGGAGTCCGAGGCGGTTGGCGTCTTCGCCGACTGCCAGCAAAAGCTCGCGCACCGCAGAAACCGCGCGATCACGGTCGGTGCCCACCGTCGATGTCATGGTCATGGGGTTACCTCGCTCCCTTCCAATCGATCGATGAGTGCGAGCCCATTTCGTGCCCACTGAATCTCACCGAGGGCTCGTTCGACGAGTCCTTCATAGGCGAAGCGCTTGTACGCGATCGTGCGCTCGCGGTCTTCTTCTGACGTCACAGCAAGCCGTCGCAGCAACATCGGATTGTCTACCGCGTCGATGCGACGAATCTCGCCCTGCCACTGCTCCAGCTCGCTTTCCCACTGCGCAAGGTGCGCGCGAAGAAAAGCGCGAGCCGCTGTGGGGGTGCCAGCTTCGAGATAGGCGGCACGAAGATGGGCGGGATCGCGAACTCTTTGATACTCCGGCGGCGACGCCATCCAGTCGAGAAAGGCCTGCTCGCCTGCGGGAGTGATGTGGTACATCCGCCGCGTGCCGCGCTCGCCGCGTGCTTGCTCTTCGCCGTGGATGAGGCCTTCCTCTTCCATCTTTCGAAGCGCGGGGTAGATCTGTGAGTCCGGAGCGTGCCAGACGTGGCCCACCGAGACGCTGAACTGCTTTTGCAGGTCGTACCCGGACTGCGGGCCCACTCGCACGAGCGCGAGGAGTGCATATCGCAGACTCATTTCGCTCCTATTCTTGCTGGCATCGACGAACGAGGTATGTGCTGATGATGCCAGGAGGGTCCCGTGCAAAGCGCCCGGGACCCTCCTGGCATCTGACGTGCTGTTAGTCGGTGTAACCGGTGCGCCAGCCACCCTGGTAGGTCTGGCGTGCGACTGTCGAATACGGCACGGGGCTCACAACGACGCGAACCTCGGTCTGTTCGTGCTTTTCAACGGATGCCTTCGACGTGCCGCCGTTCGGCTCGCCCCAGACAACTTTGAGCTCGGTTCCCTCGGGCACGTCGTGGTCCACGACTCCGAGTGACAGACCGCGCTTTTCGTTCGCGCTGTAGCCGGTGAACATCGAGAATCCGACGACGGAACCGTCGGCATCCACGATCGAGTCGTAGTTTGCGGAACCGTAGTTTGCGAGGGGAAGGTCGAAGAACTTGTAGTTCGGACCTTCGACGTTAAGGAGCGATCCCCACACCTTCGTGAGGTCTTCAGCGTTCCACGCGAGCGTGACCTTCTTGCGCTGCGTTCCGGGGTCGACCTTCTCGAGTGCGTCGCGCCCGATGAAGTCGTGATCGAACTTCACGAACGAGCCGTAGCCGAGTTCCCATGGGGTGAGGTAGTAGTCCTCGATGTTGTCAGAGACGAACGAGCCCGCAAGGGTTCCCGTGGCTTCGTAGCTGTCGGTTCCCAGCCACTCGCGATATGCGCGCTCCGGCTCTCCGGTGTAGATCGCAGGAAGCGGCGACGGAATCCAACCTGATTCCAGAGTGTTCGACGGGTACGCGCGTGAACCGACCGGCACGAGACCGAATTCGACTCCAGCTTCGACGATTGCGTCTCGGATCTGCTTGTGGTCGGCGTACGGTCCCCAGATTTCTAGGCCCGGGGCTCCTGCCATGCCGTGGCGAAGCGTGCGGACCTCCTTGCCGGCGATCGTCATGGTCGCCATGTTGAAGAAGCCGATCTTCTCCAGCGGGCCACCGTTAAGCTTCTCGATGACGGCCCACGCGTTCGGGCCCTGGATCTGGAAGCGGTAGTACTTGCGAGAAACTGCGTCGCCGTAAGGCCGTGAAGGTGACCTGCGGTCAGCCGAGATGTCGAGGTTTTTGTAGCCACCGGTCTCACCGTGAAAGAGGAGCCAGTTCGACGCGGGAGCGCGACCGACGTAGACATACTCGTCTTCGGCTTCGCGGAAAAGGATGCCATCGCCGATGACGTGACCTGACGAAGTCGTCGGCACGTACTGCTTGGCCTTGTTGACGGCGAAATTCGCGACCGAGTTGATAGCGGTGTCGCTGATCAGCTTGATCGCATCGGAGCCCTTGAGGAACACGTTGTCCATGTGGTGCGACTGGTCGTACAACACGGCGGTGTTTCGCCATGCCTGCTGTTCCTTGATCCAGTTTTGGAAGTCGGCGGGAACGACGGGGTAGATGTACGAGCCGATCTGCGAATTGCGCAGCAGCTCGACGGGATTTTTCCCGTTGATGAGTTCCTGAAGATTGTTTGCCACGGGTGAACCTCTCTGTTCTCTCGGCGGAAGCCTCGGCTGAGGCATCCGTGTGTCAGGTGAAGACGATTGTTTGATTGCCGTTTCGGATGACGCGGTCTTCGGCGTGCCACTGCACGGCACGAGACAACACGGCGCGCTCGACATAGGCACCGCGCGCCTGCAGATCGGCGGCCGTCATCGAGTGATCGACGCGAGCGACGTCCTGCTCGATGATGGGACCCTCGTCGAGGTCTTTCGTCACGTAATGCGACGTCGCGCCGATGAGCTTGACGCCGCGCTCTTTGGCTTTCTTGTAGGGACCGGCACCGATGAATGCGGGAAGGAAAGAGTGGTGAATGTTGATCACCGGTACGCCCACTCCGGTGAGGAAGTCGTCGGAAAGGATCTGCATGTACCGGGCCAGTACGACGAAGTCGACGTTGCCGGCGAGCAGCTTGACGATCTCGGCCTCCGCGGCAGACTTGTCGGCACCCTGCGACGGAATGTGGAAGAAGGGCACGCCAAATGAGCGCACGTCTTCTGCCGTGTTCGTGTGGTTGGAGATCACCATCGGAATCGTCACATTGAGTTCGCCACGACGCTGGCGCCACAGCAACTCGAGAAGGCAGTGATCGCTCGTGGAAGCGAGAATCGCCATGCGTTTCGGGATCGACATATCTGAGATCGTCCACTGCATGGAATAAGGCTCGAGCGTTTTGGCGAGGTCTTCCTCGACCTCGTGCAGAGCGGCCGCGAGGTCGGGCCGGTGGAAGACGACGCGCTGGAAGAACGCGCCACCCTCGGGATTGTCGGAGTACTGGTCGAGAGTGACGATGTTCGCTTTGTTCCGCGTGATGAGCGCCGTCACTGCCGCGACGAGACCGGCCTGATCCGGACCGTGCACGATCAGGCAGGCGTGGTCGCGATAAGCAGTGTTGTGCAGCGTCATGGAAGGCGTCTCCTCAGGATCGAGCGGCAACGTACTCGCCAGCCCAGCGGGAGGTCGCGAGTAGTCCACCAAAAGTGTAGAAATGCAGTTTGACACTTCCCGCGGCCGAGTTTTCCGCGAGGAGGGCAGCGAGGTCGCCGACGAAGCGGTCGGGTCCGGCCGTTCCCATCAGGTTGGTCAACGAAAATCCGTACTTTTTCACGATCATCGCGTTTGCGCCGATGCCGAAGCGGCGGGCGAAGCCGATCAGGCGCTTGATGCCGGCAGGGCCCGGGGTTCCGATGCGAATCTCGGACTGGATGCCACGCTTACGCACCTCGGTGATCCACGCCGTCACCGGGTCGGTGTCGAACGAGAACTGAGTGAGAATGACCGCTTTCAGGCCCTGCTCGGCGAGTGCCGCTGACTTATCTTCCAGATGACGCCAGAGCACATCTTCGGCGATATCGGGGTGGCCCTCGGGGTATCCCGCGATCGACACCTCTTTTACGCCGTACTTCTGCAGGATGCCGCTGCGGATGACCGAGAGTGAATCGGGGTAGGGGCCTTCGGGTTCGGCCGGGTCGCCGCCGACAGCGAAAACGTGTTCGGTAGCCCCTACCTCCTGCAGGCGCGCCAGAAACTCTTCGAGCTGCGCCTCGGATGAGAGGCGGCGAGCCGAGATATGGGGGACCGGGATGAAGCCCATGTCCTTCACCGCTTTCGCGGCGGCGACGCGCATATCGAGGTCTTCGTTGCCGAGAAAGGTGACGTTAATTTTGGTGCCGGCGGGGATTGAGTCACGAGCCTCTTCGAGCCCGGCGACGTCTTTGCCCGTCATCTCCAACGAGTAGTCGTTGACAAGCTTGATCGATGCCGCGTTATTTTCTGCGGGTGTCGTCTGAACCACTGATCGAGGTCCTTTCCGCTTTCAGGGGGAGCGCCTCATTGCTGCTCCGTGAATGACATTACCTATGGGGATAGGTAATGGCAAGAGGTATTCGGCGTACTGATAAAACCCGCGTGTACTCTCGAGCTACTTGAGCAGCATCCCCACGATGAAACGCAAAAGAAAGAACACGACAACGATGTCTACAACGGCTGACAACACTTCCGACACCACGAAAGCCGCGCTCCTCATCGACGCGGCGACCTTCGCTGGAAAGATCTATATCAACGGCGGGTGGGTCGCCGGCGGTGGCGGAGAAATCGCTTCGGTCGAGCCAGCCACCGGCGAAACGCTCGCGATGGTGGGCATGGCGGACACCGCTGACGTTGCGCGCGCGGCAGCGAGCGCAGCGGTCGCGCAAAAGGAGTGGGCGGCGCTTCCTCACCCCGCCCGTGCTGGCGTGCTGCGAAAGGCCGGCCAACTCTGGGAACAGTACGCCGAAGAGATCGGTGGGTGGAACATTCGCGAAGTGGGGGCGATACCGCCACTGGCCGGATTCGCCCTGCACGTGACAGCAGCAGAGTGCTACGAGGCATCCGCGCTACCGTCGGCTCCCCTTGGTTCTGTGCTCTCGAGTGAAGAGCCGCGGCTTTCGCTGGCGCAGCACGTGCCGGCGGGGGTCGTGGGGGTCATCTCGCCCTTCAACGTTCCGCTCATTCTGGGCATTCGCGCTGTTGCTCCCGCTCTTGCTCTCGGCAACGCCGTGCTGCTCAAGCCAGACCCCCGCACCGTCATCACCGGCGGTGTATCGATGGTGCGCATCTTCGAAGAGGCCGGTCTGCCCGCCGGGCTTCTCCAGCTGATCCCGGGCGGCGCTGACGTCGGGGAAGCAATGGTGGCCGACCCCAACGTGCGTGTCATCGCTTTCACCGGGTCTACCCGTGCGGGTCGCGCCGTCGGCGAAATCGCTGGGCGACACCTGACACGCGCGCACCTCGAACTCGGCGGAAACTCGGCGTACATCATTCGTCATGATGCCGACGTCGACAAGGCGGTCAACCTTGCGACATGGGGCGCTTTTTTGCACCAGGGCCAGATTTGCATGACAGTCGGTCGGCACATCGTGCACGAATCGCTGTTCGACGAGTACGTAGAAAAGCTCGCGGCAAAAGCCGACTCGATGCACGTGGGCGACCCGGCGGCCGGCCAGGTGCATCTCGGCCCGATCATCGACGAGGTTCAGCGGGACCGCATTCATGCCCTCGTGCAGGATGCCGTGGCTCAGGGCGCAGAGCTTCGTGCCGGCGGTTCGTACGATGGGCTCTTCTACCGCCCGACCGTGCTAGCGAACACGCCCACCGATGCGTCGGCGTACTGCGACGAGGTCTTTGGGCCGGTGGCATCCGTTGTCTCTTATGCGACCGACGATGAAGCTGTTGCCCTCGCATCGCAGACCGATTACGGTCTCGCGCTCGGTATCGTCACGGTGGATGTGTTCGCAGGTCTAGAAATGGCCAAGCGAATTCCGAGCGGCATCGTGCACATCAATGATCAGACGGTGAACGACGAAGCGAACGCTCCGTTCGGCGGAGTCGGATCTTCGGGAACTGGCTCACGCCACGGCGGCGCACAGGCCAATATCGACGCATTCACTGAGACACGATGGATCACAATGCGTCGCGAGCCGGGGCAGTACCCGCTGTAGTAATGAACGGCGAGCTCGTCGAAGGACGAGCTCGCCGTCGCTACGTGGTGCTCAATGCGCCATTGCCGCCAGGGCGTCGGGGTCGATCGTTGCGATCGAGCGCGTGTCCTGAAATGCCCGGATGCCTTGGATTCCCTGTTCGCGTCCGAACCCCGATTGCTTCACGCCGCCGAAGGGTGCACGTAGGTCGAGTCGGGTAGCACCGTGGTCATTGACCCACACGTAACCGCACTCCAGTTTGCTTCCGACACGATGCGCGCTGTCGGCATCCGCTGTCCACACCGAGCCGCACAACCCGCCCCAGGTGTCGTTGGCGAGGCGCACAGCTTCTGCTTCGGTATCGAACGGGATGATCGGGATGACGGGGCCGAACTGTTCTTGCGTCACCACACGAAGGTCAAGGGGCGGGTCGACAACGATTGCTGGCCGGAGGAAGTTGCCGCCAGCCAGCTCTCCGCCGGGCAGCTCGCCGAATTCGCGAACATCAGCACCAGCGGCTTTCGCTTCGGCAATGATCTCTTCGACGAATGCCTTTTGTGCGGGCTGGTGCAGAGGCCCCATCGTTGTGCCTTCATCGAGGCCATAGCCGAGAACGGCTTTCTCGAGGCGGCTGGACAGACCGGCGGTGAGCTCTTCGAGCCTTGACCTGTGCACGAAGATCCGCTTTGCGTTCATGCAGATCTGTCCCGTCGTGTCGTACACGGCGGCATACAACCGGTCGAGGTGAGTGTCGTCCAGAATCGCATCGTCAAGGAAGACCGCGGCGTCGTTTCCGCCCAGCTCGAGGGTGACGCGAGTGAGCGACTTGGATGCCATCTCCATGATCTTTTTGCCGCCGTTGACGCTTCCGGTGAAACAGACCTTGGCGATCTCAGGACTCTGAATGAGTCCGGTCATGTTTTCATCTCGTCCAGTGATCACATTGAGCACTCCGGGCGGAAGTTTCTCAGCGACGCGCTGCACCACGCGCGCCGTAGCCAGCGGGGCCGAGGGCGGTGGCTTCACGATGACGGTGTTGCCGGCGAGGAGGGCGTGCGGAAGCGCTGCGCCGAGAATCGCAATCGGCCAGTTGAAGGGCACAATCACAGTCACAACGCCAAGCGACTGGTAGGCGACTTCGGTCGAAACCGGTATCGCTCCCGGGATGACGGGCAAAGTTTTGCTCGTATCCACCTCTTCGGCAAGCATCACTGCGAGGTTCCAGCGGATCTCGAACACGAGCGCGTCGACCCACGACTCCATGCGGACTTTTCCGTTTTCTTGCGACAAAATGGCGGCGTCGTTGTCTCGCTCGTCGGCGATTCCCTCGATCGCTTCCGACATGCGTTGAGCGCGTTCCGTCGCTTTTAGCCTCGACCATTCCGGGTATGCGGAGTGCGCAGCGCGCACAGCATCCGCCACGTCATCTTCCGTCGCTGATGCTGCCTCGCCGACAATTGCGCCCGGCTTTCCAGGGTCCGCGATCGACAGCGAGCTTTGGGTAAATCGCTCTTCTCCGCCGATATACAGTCCGGTTCGCATTCCGTTGGCCGTTAACACGTCTTCGGTCATTTCGACATTCACCTCTCTGTGAGTCGTCTCTTGTGGTGAGTCTGCGGCTTCGCCGACCCGCTTTCAAGCGATCTGCCGGTTTAGGTAGTTTTCGGGCCGGCAATGTCGGTGTTTTCATCATCGTTTAACTCTTTTATGACGAGCGTCACATTTTCCTTGACAATCATGTGTGATGTGGCGCACGATGACGGGGTCGGCACATTGACGTGCACTCTCTTCTCGGGCGAAATGTCCGCAGGATGGGCCCGTCAGGCTGGCCCCTGTCACCACATTCACGAGAGGCACATCGATGAAGATGAAAAAAGTCCTGGGAGCTATTGCTCTCACTGCCACCGCCGCCTTCGTTCTCAGCGGTTGTACCGACTCGGCGGCCGAGCCCGATTCTGGGTCGAGCGCGGATGCATCCAGCTCGGGCGAACTCACCTCCGTGCGAGTTGCTGCCCTTCCGATCTCCGAATCGGGCGCCATCTGGGGCGCGATCGACGAGGGAATCTTTGAGGACCACGGATTCGACGTCGAGATCGTGCCAGCGCAAGGCGGTGCGCAGGCGATCCCTGCGCTGCTCAGCGGTGACATTCAGTTCGCGATCGGCCAGCCGTTCGGTCCGTTCCGCGCTGACCTTCAAGATCTGGGCGTCGCAATCATCGGCAACTACGCCAACAGTCTGGCCTCGGGAGGCGACGTAAACGGAGTTGTTTCTCTGGCCGATTCCGGTATCACCGGCCCCGCGGATCTCGCCGGGAAGCGGGTCTCAGTTAATAGCCTCGGCGCCGCGGGCGACGTGACGATCATGAAGGCCGTCGAAGACGCAGGCGGAGACCCGACATCCATCGAATTCGTCGAAGTTGGTTTCTCCGACGTGCAAGCGCAGCTGGATGCCGGAAACATCGATGCCGGATGGGTGCCCGACCCATTCATGTCGCAGATCACCGGGGCTGGCGGCAATCTGGTCGTCTACCCCTACCAGGCGACCATCCCGGGTCTCGAGGTTCTGACGACGATCACGACGCAGGAGCTCATCGACTCTGACCCAGAAATGGTGACGGAGTTCGCAGCAGCGATGAGTGATGCGCTCGATTGGGCCGCGGCCAACGAAGACGGCGTGCGCGCAGCGATCGCAACCAACTTGGAGATCCCCGAGGAGGCGGCAGCCGGCATCACGCTGCCAGAGTTCACGGCTGAGCTCGATGTGGACAACCTTCAAGCCCTGGCCGAACTCGCGGTCGGATACGGCGTGCTCGACGCAATGCCTGATTTCGACCGACTCGTTCAGATCCAGTAGCGATTGGCTCGTGCGGGGTGCCCCGCATCCGGGTGCCCCGCACGCTGAGCTTCTCTCATCCCCCCACCCTGAAAGGCCCTCATGGCAGTCGTCTCCGCCACGCCCTTCACCTCGACCAATTCGCCGGCGGGCCCTTCGCGCCGTTCGCGCAATCGGCGCAGAATGCGCAGCGCTCGCAAAGTCATCCTCGGCTTCGCGGGTCTGCTCGGTTTCCTCGCGACGTGGCAACTCCTTCCCGCGCTCGGAATAGTGAATCCGCTGTACGTTCCCTACGCGACTCAGGTCCTTGCCCAGCTCGCGGCCGAAACAACCGACCTCGAATTCTGGCGAAACATCGGCCGCACGCTCACGTCATGGGGGTTGGGCCTGCTCATCGCAACAGTTCTTGCGGTCTTCTTTGGCGTCATCATCGGTCTCGTACCGTTTCTTCGCCGGGCCACGCACACGACGATCGAGTTCTTGCGCCCCATCCCCTCAGTGGCGTTGATTCCGCTCGCCATTTTGCTGTTCGGGTTTCAAATCCAGGCAGCGCTGCTCATCATCGTGTACGCGAGCTTTTGGCAGGTGTTCGTGCAAGTTCTCTACGGTGTTGCCGACGTCGATACCGTAGCTCGCGATACCGCGCGGAGCTTCGGTCTCTCGCGTGCGTCTCGCTTTCGCTATCTGGTTCTGCCGACCGCGTTGCCCTACATCATGACCGGCGTGCGGCTTGCTGCGGCTGTTGCGCTGATCCTTGCTGTCACCGCAGAGCTGGTCATGGGTATTCCTGGCATCGGG
This sequence comes from Microbacterium endophyticum, assembly GCF_011047135.1. Classification (NCBI taxonomy): domain Bacteria; kingdom Bacillati; phylum Actinomycetota; class Actinomycetes; order Micrococcales; family Microbacteriaceae; genus Microbacterium; species Microbacterium endophyticum. The sequence goes on from NZ_CP049255.1 coordinate 1,671,991, forward strand.
CGGCAAATCGTCTTCGCCCAGAGCGCGGGTGATTGGCCCACCGTGTACGCCTACGTTGTGGTTGCAGGTCTCCTCGGGCTGCTCGTCAATATGGCGTTCCGGCTTATCGAACGGCGAGCGTTGTCGTGGCATCAGTCCGTGCGAGGGGAGGAGCTGGTATGACGCTCTACACGAGCACTGTTGTGGTTCCGCGCGCGCGCTCACGAGCATGGAAGAAGTCGTTGGAGAGCATCGGTTTCGCTCTCGGGTTCCCGCTGGTGCTGCTTATTGCCTGGGGCGTGTGGTCGACAATTGCGCCCGCAAAATTCTTCCCCGGCCCGCTAGAGATTTTTGACGCTTTCATCACCACGTGGGTCGGGCCAGTCTTCTTCACCGACGTGCTGCCGAGTCTTGGGCGGCTCTTGGCGGGGATCGTGCTCTCCATCGTGGTTGGCATTGTCGCTGGCACCTTCATCGGTCTCGTGCGATGGTTGCGCGAGCTCCTTGAGCCAACACTCGAGTTCTTCCGGGCTGTGCCTCCGCCGGTGCTGATCCCCATCATGCTCATCATTTTTGGGCCGGCTGATGGCACTCGCGTACTTGTCATTGTTGCCGGCGCGGTGTGGCCGGTTCTGCTCAACACGATCGACGGTGTGCGCTCGACGGATGCCGTGATGACCGAGACTGCGCGATCGTTTGCCTTGACCCGCTTTGAGCGACTGAGGTACCTCGTGTTGCCTGCCGCTAGCCCGCGCATCATGGCGGGGGTGCGTCAGACGCTTTCGGTTGCGTTGATCCTCATGGTGATCTCCGAGATGTTCAGTTCGTCGTCGGGTCTTGGGTATCAAATCGTCTATTTCCAGCGCAACTATCTCATCGCCGAGATGTGGAGCGGCATCGTGCTGCTTGGGCTTGTCGGAGTGCTGCTGGCGGCGATCTTCAGTTTCACCGAACGGCGCGTATTGCGCTGGTATCACGGAATCAAGGAGGTGGAGCGTGCCTGACATGCTCTTGAACGTCGAAAACTTGAACAAGGTCTACGAATCGTCGACCGGAAACGTTGAAGCGATCGGCGACATCAGTTTTCAAATGAATGCTGGCGAACTCGTTTGCATTGTCGGGCCTTCCGGCTGTGGAAAGACAACTCTGCTGAAGTGCATCGCTGGACTCCTCCAGCCCACATCTGGCGTTATCGAGCTCGATGGCAAAGCAGTGACAGAGCCACCGGCGAGCATGGCGCTGGTCTTCCAGGAGTACGGGCGGAGTCTTTACCCGTGGCTCACGGTGCGAGGGAATGTCGAGTTGCCGCTGAAACACCGCTCGCTCAGCCGAGCAGAGCGTGATGGTCTCGTCGACGACGCGCTCTCAGCCGTGGGGCTTGCGCACTCCGATAAGAGCTACCCGTGGCAGCTTTCGGGTGGGATGCAGCAACGAGTCGCCATCGCGCGCGCCGTTGCCTATCAGCCCGAAGTGCTCATCATGGATGAGCCGTTCGCGGCCGTCGACGCTCAGACGCGCGCGGACCTCGAAGATCTCGTACGGACGCTCCACCGGGAGAGAAAAATGTCGATCCTGTTCGTCACGCACGACATCGACGAGTCGGTTTATCTCGGAGAACGCGTTGTTGTGTTGTCGAAGTCGCCGACATGGGTGCAAGAAGACCTCGCGATAGATTTGGCTCCGGAGCGCGATCAGATCACGACCCGCGCGCTGCCGCGGTTTACTGAATTGCGAACGCACGTCTACGAGCAGATTCAACGAGCGAAGCGCGGGGAGGCTGTGCGGCCGACGTCGTGACCCGCTCCCGACGAAGACAACCGCCTGCAGACAGAAGGAGAACCGCTCGTGCCCACGAGGCAGCCCAAACAGCTCCTGCTGTCATTTTTCGGTGAGTATCTCGTCGACGAGTACGTAGGACCGATCCGCGCGAGCGTTGTGATCGCTGTGCTTGAGCAGGCCGGGGTCGCAGCTCCTGCGACCCGCGCCACTCTCGACCGGCTCGTGCAGTCGGGTTTGCTCTTGAGAGAGCGCAGCGGTCGCGAAATCATGTTTTCGCTCACCGAACACGCGACTGCGGTGCTGAGAGAAGCCACCGATCGTGTGCGCAGCCCTGAAATCGGCATAGCTCACGACGAGGGGTGGACGCTCGTGACTTTCTCAATTCCCGAGGAGAAGCGACAACTCCGCCATCGTCTGCGCGCGACGCTGGCGTGGGAAGGATTCGCTCCTCTTCGAGATGGATTGTGGCTGGCGCCCGGCGAAGTCGACCTCGAGTCCTCCTTGGAGCCGCTGCGGAGCGATTTGCCGATCGGGTCGCTTGCCGCTTTCTACGCGCATGAACTGGCCGGATTCTCGATCGCGGAAAGCGTGCGGACAGCGTGGGACATTGACGCCATCCGGGCGGCGCACGAGGAATTCATCGCGGAATGGTCCGACGCCCCGCCGCTGCCAGACGGCGTGGGAACGCCGGCATCGCTCGCGCGTCTCGCAATGCTTGTTGCTGACTGGCTTGCCCTGCAGCGCGTCGACCCGCGGCTGCCGGTCGAATACCTCGATGACCATTGGCCCGCTGCCCGGTCGTTCGAGCTGTATCGTCGTCGTCGCTCAGAGCTGAAATTGGCCGCCAATGCTGAGTTCGATGTACTTGTCGCGCCGCGGGAGCGCATCGGCATCCGTTCAGCGTGAAAATCGCGCCCGAAGGTCGGCTTTGCGGATTTTTCCGGATGCCGTGCGGGGCAGATCCTCGATGACAACGACGTTTTTTGGCAGCTTGTAGCGGGCGAGTACGCCGTCGAGTTTGGCCCGCACCGACTCGGTTGTGACAGTCGCATCTTCCCGCACGGTGACAACTGCCCACGGCACCTCGCCCCAGCGTTCATCGGGCACACCGATCACGGCGACCCCTGAAATTCCCTCGATGTCGTTGATGAGGTTCTCTACCTCTGCCGGGTAGATGTTCTCGCCGCCGGAGATGATCATGTCTTTCAGGCGATCAGAGATGAAGAGGTATCCGTCGGCGTCGAGGTAGCCCAGGTCTCCGGAACGAAACCAGCCATCGGACGTGAACGCTTGAGCGGTCGCTTCGTGGAGGTTGTGGTACCCACGGAAGACGTTAGGCCCAGAGATTTCAATCTCGCCTACGGTGCCACGGGAGACCATCGCTCCCGTTTCATCTGCAATCCGCACGTCAGTGAAGAAGTGCGCGAGTCCGGCGCTGCCCTGCTTGGAGCGGGTTTTGTCGGGGGAGAGCGATGTGGCTCCGGGGGATGTCTCGGTCATGCCATAGCCCTGCGAAAAATGGAGGCCGCGGTCTTCGTATGCGTTGAGGATGCGGTGGGGCACCGCCGAACCGCCGCACGTGAGCTTGGCAAGTGATGAGAGGTCAGTCTCGGCCCACGCGGGGTGGTCTGCCAACAGCTGGTAGGTCGTTGGAACACCCGACAGCATTGTGACGTGGTGTTCTTCGATGAGCGCGAGTGCACGGCCCGCTTCGAAGCCCTTCTCCAGAACCATGGTCGCGCCTTTCAACAGCACCGGCAGCGCTCCCATGCCAAGAGATGCCACGTGGAAGAGCGGTGAAATCATGAGCGCGGTATCGGTTGAGACCACGTCGTAGTCGACGATGCAGTTGAGAGCTACCCACGTGAGATTGCCGTGGGTGAGCACGGCTCCTTTTGCTCTGCCGGTAGTGCCGGATGTGTAGATGATCGCGGCCGGGTCATCAAGAGTCACAGCGGCATCCGCGTGGCCGCGTGATGCCTCGGACAAGAGCGTGTCGAGACCAGGGATGCCGGGCGCGCCATCGCCGGTCAGCAACACATGCGCGATGCGCCCAGCTTCGACCCCGTTGGCGACACGAGCCGCGAATTCCAGATCGTGAATAAGTAGACGGGCCCCGGAGTCAGCGAGTACATGGCTCACCTCGGGAGGCGCAAGTCGAGTGTTGACCGGCACGAAGACAGCGCCGAGCTGGGCACAAGCGAACATCGTCTGGATGAACTCCGGACTGTTCTCGCCCATGTAAGCGACAGCATCGCCCTTGCGGATGCCACGGGACCACAGGAGTGCCGACAGCCGGTCGGTGTCATCGGCTAGTCGGCCGTAAGTCACCGTTCTGCCGTCGAAAACGAGCGCCACCTTGTCGGGTGACTTGAGGCGTCGTTTGCTCATCCAAGAACCGAGTCCGTGATTGTGCATCGCTGTGTTCCTCTCCGTTGAGGCGATTTTGACGTTAGCGGCTTCGCGAACCCTTACGCATAGAAGCGATAAAGACCGCGTGCAACAACCGCAGGCTTCGAGCCGCCGTCGATTTCGACGGTCTGGTCTACGGCGAACTGGTAACCGCCGCGCACTTCGGTCACCTCGGCGATAACGGCGTTCATTCGTACGCGTGCGCCGACGGGCACCGGCGAGACAAAGCGAACCTTGTCGAGTCCGTAGTTCACCTTTGTGCTGACCCCGGTGACCTCGAACAACTGCGACCAGAACGTCACAGTGAGCGAGAGTGACAAGAATCCGTGAGCGATCGGGCCGCCGAATGGGCCATCTTTGGCTCTTTCGGGGTCGACGTGAATCCACTGGTGGTCGTCGGTGGCATCGGCGAAGAGGTTCACTTGCTCCTGAGTGACTTCGAGCCAGTCAGTCCAACCGAGGTCGGTTCCGGCCAAACCTGCAACATCTTCGTAAGCGACGGTCGTGGTCATGAGTGGTGCCTTTCTTGTGGCGTGCGGAGGGGAATCAGCGTTGATGTGTTCCGGCTAGCGGTGAAGACCCAGCAGGCGCACCGCGTTCTCTTTCAAAATCCCGGGCATGACCTCGGGTTTGAGCGTCGTCTGTTCGGCGTCTTGCCGCCAGCGCTCCGGGGTGAGCATCGGAAAGTCGGAGCCGAAGAGCACGCGCTTTTTGAGAATTGAGTTGGCGTAGCGAACGAGCTCGGCCGGAAAGTACTTCGGGCTCCACCCCGAAAGATCGATCCAGGTGTTGTGCTTGTGCGTCGCCACTGAGAGCGCCTCATCTTGCCAGGGCACGGAAGGGTGGGCCATGACGATCTGCAGGTCGGGAAAATCGGCGGCGACACTGTCGAGAAGCATCGGGTTCGATAGCGCGAGGCGCAACCCTCGACCGCCAGGCAAACCCGCGCCGATTCCGGTCTGACCGGTGTGAAAAAGTGCGGTGACGCCAGCATCTTGCAGGAGCGCATAGAAGGGATAGGTCGACTCGTGACTCGGATCGAAACCCTGCACGGTCGGGTGAAATTTGAATCCGCGAACGCCGCTTTCGTCAATCAGGCGGCGCGCTCGGTCGAGGGCGTCAGGCCGATGCGGGTCGACAGAGCCGAACGGAATGAGCACGTCGTTGTGGCGCGCAGCTCCCGCAGCGATCTCGGCACTCGACAGCGGTACGTGATCGAGATTCGTTTCGGCGTCCACCGTGAAGACGACAGCAGCCATGTTCTGCGCCCGGTAGTAGTCGGCGACCGAGTCGAGGTCGGGGCGCGGGGCATTCGTTGAGAAATATTTGGATGCCGCAGCGGTCAGATCGTCCGGAAGCGACGCGTGACCGTGGTGGTCGATTTCGATGTGGACGTGCATATCGATCGCATCGATCGCATCGAGATCGATCGCCGGTTCGTAGCGCGTCATGACCGTGTGAGCTCATCGGGTAGCGGAGGAAAGCTCTCGCCGACCGACTGCAGCGGGCCGACGGCATCCGCAAAGCCTGTCTCGAGTGCCTCTGTCGACCAGCCACCCTCGTGGTACGAGGTAGTGATCGGCTCTGGGTGCGACCACATCTGGATGCGGTCGCCGCCCACGCCGATCGCCTGTCCGGTCACGTCGGCTGCTGCGTCGGAGGCGAGATACGCGATGAGGCCGGCGACGTCATCCGAGGTGCCGAAACCGAGATCGTGGCGGAAGAACGACGGCATCGTTTCGCCCTTTTCTTCGGCCTCGGTGGCGGCGGCAAAGTAGGGGACGGTGGCCGTCATGGCGGTTGCGGCCACAGGGATGACGGTGTTGACGCTGATGCCCGCGCGCTTGAGCTCGAGAGCCCACGTGCGAACCATGCCGACGATGCCAGCTTTGGCTGCGGCGTAGTTGGTCTGGCCGAAGTTGCCGCGTTGTCCCGTCGGCGAGCCGATGCAAATGATGCGACCCGCGACCTTGTTTTCGCGCATGTAGGTGGCGGCCTCACGCACGCACGTGAATGTGCCGCGCAGGTGCACGCCGATCACGGCATCGAAATCGTCGTCGCTCATCTTCCACAGCACGGTGTCGCGAAGAATTCCGGCGTTCGTTACGAGGATGTCGAGGCCGCCGAACGTGTCGACGGCTGTCTTTACGAGTTCTTGAGCAGTAGACGTGGGGCCAACGGGTGCGACGACAGCTACTGCTTTGCCGCCCGCCGCCTGGATCGATGCGACCGCGTCTGCTGCCGTCTGTGCGTCCACGTCGTTAATGACCACTGCGGCGCCCTGTCGAGCGAGTTCGGCAGCGTAGGCGAGTCCGAGGCCTCGGCCCGATCCGGTGACGATGGCGACTTTGCCGTCGAGAGACATGGAAACTCCTTTGTTACGTCCAGATGGTGGCGTATCCCCATTGAAGTCAAATTAGTTGAATGTGTCAATAATTGATGACGACCACTTTGCTACGATGACCTCATGCCCAAGCTCCCGATGCCTTCGACTGACAGTGTGGTTGATGGTCTGCGATCATCCGTTTTGGCCGATGACTTGAGCTTTCTCCTTGCCCGCGCGAACGCTCTTTCGCTCGCCGCCGGAAATGCCGCGCTTGAAGCAAACGGGCTGCGCGTTCGGTCGTACTCGGTGCTCGCGCTCGCCGTAGGGAGTATTGGCCCGACCCAGCGTGAGCTTGCCGAATTCTTGCGGCTCGACCCGAGCCAGATCGTGGCCCTGGTCGACGATCTGCAAGCGCGCGGGCTCGTAGTTCGCGAGCCGGACCCCCGTGACCGTCGCGCCAACGTGGTCGTCGCAACTGAAGCTGGCCACTCGACGTTTGCCGCGGCATCCGTTGCGGCGCGTGCGGCGGAGCACGACCTGCACCGCGATCTCACGACTGGTCAGCGCGACCAGCTCGCATCACTCTTGCGGCTACTCGCTTTTCCGTCGTGATGTCGGAGTTCCACACTGTGTGGCGAGGTTCGGGCATGGCGGGCCCCGGGAAATCAGCTTTGGGTGGACGCCGAATCGATCGCGAGGACGTTGCGAAGCGCGGCGCGCGCTTCTCCCCGCGCAGCGGACGCGCCGATTCCCACGCGTGATCAAACGACCCTCGTCGACGACGCGCGATTGAGAAGGCGTCACTCAGGGCGTCCTCAGCAGCTTCCGCCCCTAGCCGGCGCCGCAGGAACGACTCGACCACACCGACATGCCGGTCAAAGACTTCAGTGAATGCCTGCGGAGTCCGCTCGGCCCGTTTCAAGGTCTCGCTGTTTGTGCTCACGCTAGGTATTCCTCCCACAGTGGCGATTCCTTCCAACTTTCTTTCGAGGAAAGGTGGGGATGCTGGTCGACGCCAGGTCGCCGACAGGGCCTCGGTTGCGGTTGCGGGGACTAGGCGGTTGTATCTAGATAGGTTTTCGATCTAGATAGGGGCTGCACGCGAGTGCAACTAACGCATGGCCGGCCAGCGACCAGCAATGGATAGAGCGCTACCGGATGGCGATCGCGGGCAAGGCCGTTCCTGCGCCTGTCCGCGAAGCACGCGAGCTGGAACTATTGGAGGCAGTCCGCAACGCAGCGACCCCAGCGGCAGATCTTTTCGGCGACGCCGGTGAACTTGCGGCTGAAGATGCCGCCGAGCTTGCTACAGCGGAAGAGGTGGTACGACTCTCGACCGGCGGCGGTCTCAGACCGGCGCTTCGAGAGGTGGGTGGCGTCATGCTCGGTGTTGCGGTGGTCGCGACAATGCTTCTCTTGCTGCGCAGCGGCTGGTTCGTTGACCTCGACATTGCGCACATCATGGTTGCTATGGGCCTGGCCATGGTCTTCATCGGCTGGATTGTCGGACGAGCGCTCTCTTCTGCTGGCCTCACAGTCGCCGCGGTCAGCGTGCTCGTCGCGTCATGCGCAATCGCCGTCGCGGCAATTTCTTCGGCCACGAAACTAGGGTCGGGCTATATCGCGGCGAGCAACGTGTCAGTTCTCCTGGTGGCCCTGATTCTGCTTACTCCCGGCATCGCTGCGCTTGTTATTGCGGGGCGGATGCCGCAGCAGACTCTCGCCCAGAACTGGGACGACGCCGCATGGTTAAAACGTTTCCGGGGTGGGCTGAGGTCGCGCCTGATGCCTGCTGCCACGGCGCACGAACACGCTGCGGAGATCAGTCAGGCTCTCGAAGGAGGAGTTGGGCCCGCGCACAAGGAGTTTGGTCATCCTTTGGCGCTCGCTCGCGAGCTGGCTGATCTGGATCACACCGCGCGGTCACGGCGCTGGTGGCTGTCGACGATCGTCGGTACGGTCGTTCCGCTGACGATCGCTACTGCGATCATCACTATGAACTCTTGGGGAGTTTTCACAATCCCAGTAGCGGTCATCTTGCTTATCAGCTCATCAGTCGCGCCGGTTGTTGGTTGGCGGACTCGACCGTGGGCAAAGTCTCGACCGCAGGAGAATGCGTCGTGATCAGCGCCGCTTGGCAACGTGCTTCGCTGCCGATGCTCATCCTCGACGTACTTTCCGTCGCGCCGAGGCATGGGTACGGAATATCCCAAGCTCTCGTTGCCGTGGGTCTTCAGCCCATCAAAGGTGCCCAGCTGTATCCGGCTCTCGTTCGACTCGAGAATGACGGCGCGATAGTGGCGCAATGGGAGCAGAACCAGGCGGGCCCAGCACGCAAGGTCTATAGCCTCACTGACGCTGGTCGTGCACAACAACAATCCCTCCAAGTCGAATGGGTTGCCTTCATCGACGCAACAGAAGCGCTCAAGCTCACACAAGAGCAAATGGCCGAGTGAGGAAGCGCGCCGCGCTGACCGCCTGAGTCCGCCTATCGGTTTTGGGCCGTTCCATCAGAGGGTGCGGAGTGCGGTACGCCATATGTCGCGGTGCGAGCGTACGTAGCGGTCCGCGTCTGACCAATATTCGCCGTGGGCCTGGACGAGCATTGACGACCACGGCTCCGTTCCGTTCTCGTGAGATACGCGCAGTAGGTCGTGCATTGGTTTTGTGCGGTCGCCCATTGTCTCCGGCAATAGGCGCCGGAGCTGTTCGTCTGCTCGATAGCCATCGATGAAAGCGGCGAGATCCTCGGCGGCTATATGCGGGTCGGCACTGGGATCAGCGAGGGTGAACGACTGTGCGGCGTATGCCAGGTCCCAGGCGCGGGTGTTGGGGGCGGCAGCGTCCCAGTCGATGAACATCCATCGATCGCCAATGAGGAGGTTCCAGGGCGCTAGATCGTTGTGGCAGACCAGCTCATGGCCAGGAGCAGTGATCGCTGTCTCCCAGATCGCCTCGGTGGGTGGTGTGAATGTGCTACTCACGTCATGAATAAGACGCACCATCGCTCCCACCCGGTGGAGGTCAGGTCGCGAGAGCGGGTAGACGTCTAACGCGAGGGCCCCTGGAACGAACTCCTGCACCTGCCGGCCCTCATCGTCTCTGCCCATCGGGGTCGGAGCATCCACCCCGCCTGACCGGAGTGCCTCGACGAAAGCAACGGCGCTGGCTGTAGAAGCCGTCCATGGTTTGCGAACAGTCCCACCCACCCACACCACAGCGTCGCCGCTCGCGTTGCCACCTGCCAGGGGCTCTTCGTGGACCATGGGGCCTCCCATCCAACTGAGATGAAACATAGACCGAAAGTCACCAGCAGCCGAAACCCATGGGATCTGAGGCAGTTCAGCCTCTCGCCGCGCCACCGATCAAGTACCCATGTACGTGCAGCCAAATCCCCGTAATTCCGTGGGCCCGGACTGGGGCCATCTGGTGCTCGCTGAGTGGCCGGTTCGCGGGCGTTTACTGAACCCTACGTTTCAGTGGTCCATCCCTCGATGGGCGCCGCCCGGCTACCGGTTGAGCTTGTCTACGTCCGCGATCGTGTCGAGGCGGGTAAGTAGCAGCTCACCAGCGTCGGCCATGTTGGCTATCGCGGTGATTGTGACGAAGGCCGCGATGAGGGTCATTGCCGCGATTGCGGGGAGCGCGTATCGACGTTTGACGGTGAGGACAAGGGCGGTGGCTGCGCTGAGGATTGCTACGGTCTGGCCGGCTACGGTGGCGAAAGCCATTCGGATCGCACTGTCCACAGTGAGTGCGCCGTAGCTGTTCAGCGCGACGGTGAGCGCAAGGGGGATCACGATGACGCCCGCGATGAGAATGGCGGCGCGGCTGATCCGCCGAGGATTCCTCGAGCCGAGAGGCTGCTCCGTCAAGGCTGGCGCGGTCATAGTCCGACGATACTGGGCTGCGAACAGGCCCGCTACAAGTTTCGAGTCCGCATCGATCTCATTGAGCCCGCCCATGGGTTGCGAGACGTCTCTATCGACGCGGCTTCGCGGCGGGCGATTGGCTATGGGTCGTCAGTGAGGATCGCTCGGGTCCAGTGCCAGTCATTTTTTGGCCGGATCCACTGTTCCCGCCCCGAATTCAACTTCCGGGCGGCCTCGGTGAGCCAGATGGTCGAATCTGGCCCCCAGCCCGCGATCACGGACCCGTATTCCTTATCAATGTCGATCAACTGAGTGGCCGCCGAGAGGTATCCGAGCGTGGTGAGGTGCACGGCGTCCCACTTCTCGGAAACGCGCTGCCAGTCCGGGATCACCCATCTCCCGTCACGACCCGTCACGCGGAACCAGTCGTGACGACGGGACGCTGTGACCTCCATGGGGTACTCCCTGCAGAGGTCGGCCCAGTCTTCGGGCGATCGGATCTCGAGCGTCTTGCCTGCCCCCTCCACCGGGACGACCGCGGCGGTCTCCCAACCGAGGAAGTCCTCCGTCAACTCAAGAGCATCCAAGATGCTGCCGCGTGTGGTGAGCAACGTGTACGGCAAGGACCACCACATTCCCGACACGTTCGCGTGCGGATCGGCGGGGCCTTCACGTGCCGCTCTGGCTTCCCCCTCTCGCTGGGCTTGTGCCCACTCCGCAAGGGCGGCAAATGGGGTGGTTTCTCGCCACGCCGCTTCGCTGCGCGAGGGCCACTCCACTGCCCATTGCATCTCTCTTCGGTCGGCGGTGAGCTCGGGGATCGCCGTGGCCAGTCGTTCGGCCACGCGCCACAGAGACGCCCGCACTGCTGGCTCCGCGGCGACGTGGTCGTCGTCGTCGGGCTCCTGCCAGTAGTAGGCGAAGTCGACCGTCGCCTGCAGTGATTCCCGCACGATGTCGCAGCTGACATTTGATAGGTCGACACCCTCGATGAGTGCCGCGACCTCGTCGCCGCTGTACGTCGGGTCCTCTTCCCGGTGGGAAACGTCACCGATGAGCCGTCGGCGGCGAACTCTCGGGTTCGGATCCGGTTCCTTCCCCAGCCACAAAACTCCGAGACGCACAGCTTCATTTGTGCGTGACGCATACTCCAGACACAGCCGACGGCCGCGTGGGCCGCGCATAAGAGCATCCGCGAGATTCACCATCAGCCCACCCTGCCGCACGATCGCACGATGCTCCACTGCCGATGCGTGCGTCTTGCGACTAGCGGATTAGGAGCAACTGTGTTTGGACCAGACCTCGATCACGCGATCAGTATCTGGATAGCCGGCCGCCTCGAGTTTGTCTTTTACGTGCAACGTGACCGTCAGCATGTAAGCCTCGCTGTGAAGTTCTGCTTCTGATGTCCGTTCCCGCTCGTAGTCACTTTTTGAGAACTCGAGCAGGCTGGTTGCTGATGCAAGCGTTTCCGGAGTGACTTCGGCTTCAGCGAGGGCCAGTTCGGCCACGGTCTGTGCTTCGGGATCGGTGCCCTCCCGAAGATCCCCAAGCGACCACGAACCGGTGCACTTCTGGCCCGCGGCAACGAAGTCGTCGGTGCGATCGGCTGGGCCGTTGATGAGCGCACAACCGGCCATCGTTATGCCCGCAAGAGCCGCGATTCCAACGGCAAGAAACCTGCGTCGAAACTTCATTCGTCAAGGGTAAGGGGCGGGCTGTGCGCTGACCAGAGCTCCGAACGAATTCAGGGCCTGCCCCGCTTAGACGCCCGAGAGCGGACCGGGTGTCATCGGCCATCAAGTGCCGATCACGGACGCTCTCCACGGCCTCAAGCGCCGCGCCAGCGGTCATACAGTGACGCTGTGGCTCTACTCTGCAGATATGAAGGAAGTGTGGATCGTTTACCACGACAGCGGGCCCGACAATAATATTCTCGGTGTCTTCGACAACCCGGCCGACGCATACGAGTATCAAGAGCTAGTAGGCCCTGACTATCCCAAAGGTGCTCTGCTGACGCCATTTCAAGTGCCGTGGCGCAGTTCTGATCGCCAAACCACGATCCAGATCTAGGGCTCGCCATTTGCGCAGCTCGTGCGCGGAGAGACTCAATGATCCGGAGTGAAGCCTCCGTGACGAGCGCGCGGATAGCGCCGCAGCTGTTGAATCAGGCATAGATGAGGGACTCAAGCAGTACTATATCGATATTCGATAATATCGACTATCGATAAAGGAGCCCTCAATGCTCGCGCAAGACGATCCGGTACGAACCCGCCCGACAGTGCGCTACCGGGTGGTTCGGGCCCTTCTTGCGGTGGTCGCAGGATTGGTCGTGGTCAATGACCTCGTTCGTGCGTTCACGACGGTGACCGGACGCACGCTGCTTACTTTCGGCGGAGCAGACGGGCGGCTTCCGCTCAGTCAGCTTCCACAGCTCAATCAAGCAGACCTTCGTGAGGGCGCCGCGGGAACTCTCGCCGATTTAGATTTCGGGGCCCGTGTGTTCGCGGCAGCGCCCTCAATGATCGAAGCGCTCACCGTGATGTTCGCCTTTTTTCTCCTGCTTCGTGTTCTGAAGGGGGTGGCACTCGCCGCGCCCTTCAGTGCGCCCGTGCTGTCTGGATGGCGCCGGTTGACCATGGTTCTCCTCGTCGGAGGGTGTGTTCAGGTGCTCGTTGAGACGGCAGCCTCGGTGTATATCGCGAGCAGAATGGGCCTTCTCTTCGGAGCGGGTCAAGTGATGCCGGAGGATCAAGAAGCCTTTCTCGGCGGGGACTACGTGATCGTGAGCGCCGCCCTGCCCCAGTGGCCAATCGCAATTCTCATCGCCGGACTCGTCGCGTGGGCACTGGCCTCCGCGTTCCGGGCAGGCGCGAAGCTTGAAGCGGATGTGGACGGCGTTGTCTGACGAGAGTGTGGCCAATGGCGTGAGTGACGGCGTTACTCACCGGATCACCTGCCACATTGAGAGGGTTTTGCGTGAGCGTCAAATGACTCTCACTGAGCTCTCGCACCGCACCGGAATCACCATGGCCAATTTATCGATCCTCAAAAATAACCGTGCCAAGGCCATTCGATTCACCACGCTGACGCTGATCTGTGATGTTCTCGACACGACGCCCGGAGAGCTCTTTGGCATCGAGCCGAGTGACGGGCAACGGGCTTTGTGACGAGCGTTGCGGGAGATGGCTGAATTGTTCCGGCTGCTCGCGTTCCCGTCGGCGCTCTCGTGCCTTCGTGGCTTAAGACCACACCTCGGATGCCAGGGCGACAACTGATTCGACCTTCGCCCACTGCTCGGCCTCGGTCAGCACGTTTCCCTCTTCGGTCGAGGCAAAGCCGCACTGGGGGCTGAGTGCGAGCTGCTCGAGGGGAACGATGGCGGATGCCTCGTCGATGCGTCGACGCACATCGGCCGGGTCTTCGAGCGTGCCCGACTTGGTCGTGACGAGACCGAGCTCGACGACCTGGTTGCCGCGCGGCAAGAACCGCAGCGGTTCGAACCCACCGGCGCGCTCGCTGTCGTACTCGAGGAAGAATCCGTCGTAGTTGCATTCGCCCAAGAGCTGCTCGGCGACCGGTTCGTAGCCACCGGACGAGATGAAGGTCGAGCGGAAGTTTCCCCGACACACGTGAGTGGTGACGACCAAATCATCGGGCTTGTCGCGAAGCGATGCGTTGATCAAGGAAGCGTAGCGCTCGGCGAGGCCTTCGGAACGCACACCGCGGCTCGTGGCTTTGGCAAGCTCAACGTCTGAGCAGAGGTAGGCCCATGCCGTGTCGTCGAACTGGAGGTAACGGCATCCGGCGTCGTAAAAAGCCTGGACTGCTGCCCGATAGGCCGCGGCAAGATCCTCGAAAAGGTCGTCGCGGTCGCCGTACGGTGAGTCTTCGAATGCGCTGTTTTCGAGGCGGAAGTCGAGCACCGTCGGCGCAGGAATCGTGAACTTGGGAACGAGCCCGGCAGCATCGGCGAGCGGCTTCAGCGTGCGGAACTGCTCGAGCATCGGGTGGTCGGCGGGAAAGCCCACTTCACCGTCGAGCTTGAGCCCGAGCGGTCGCGTTTGTACGCCTTGAAACTGAATGCCGTGATCGAGCTCGACGACATCGACGCCGCCGAGCATCCCGAAAAAGTCGAAGTGCCACCATGAGCGCGGGTACTCGCCATCGGTTGCGAGCTGCAGGCCAGCCTGCGCTTGGCGTTCGACGAGGGCCGCGATCTCGGTGTTTTCGACGCGCTTCAGTTCGGCGGTGTCGATAGCTCCGGTCGCGTGCTGCGTGCGTGCATTCTTCACGCGCTCCGGGCGCAGGTAGCTTCCGACGACATCGGCACGAAATGGCGGGTTCACTGACATGGTCCTCACGATACGACAATGGGTTGCGGCTGCTAGCGCTGAGCCGCGGAATGTGACGGCATACGTCGCCCGGCATCCGCTCTGACGTGGGCTAGCCTCACGTCAGTTGGATTTGCCACGAGGGAGCCGCATGAAGAGCGAGATCACGCCCGCCGAAGGTGTGCTTTCGCGTGCCGCGCGCCTGCTTCGCGCGTTCACCGCAGACGACGACGGCGTGACTGCCGCAACCCTCGCTGTGCGAACTGGGCTCTCTCGTTCGACGGCCCACCGACTCGCTGTTGAACTCACCTCTCTTGGCATGCTCGATCGCCGTGCCGATGGATCGTATGCGGTCGGCACCGGCATCTGGGAGATCGGTGAGCTTGCGGCGGTCTCGGCTCGTCTTCGAGAGCGCGCGCTGCCGCACATGCTGCGGCTGTATGAGGCCACCGGCGAGAACGTGCATGTCGCCGTGCTCAGCAGCGAGAACCCCGCGGATGCCGAAGCGCTCTACGTAGCGCGGGTCACGGGTCCCCACTCGATTCCGACCCTCAGCCGCGTTGGGGGGAGGCATCCGCTCCACACCACGGGAGTAGGAAAGGCGTTGATCGCGCAGCAAGACGATGAGTGGATCGACCTCTTTCTCCTACGCGGGCTGCAGCGCGAAACGGTGCATTCCATCACGGATGCCGCGCGCTTTCGCCAAGATGTCGTTCGGGCGCGCGAGCGCGGTTTCGCCACAACGCGCCAAGAAATGACCCTCGGCAATGTCTCGATTGCCGTCGCAATTCCGCCACTGCCGGGGTTGCCGCTTGCCGCGCTCGGCATCGTCACCCACATGGCGCGCGCCGATGAAGCACGGCTTGCCCCGCTCGTCGTCGCCGCGGCAGGGGATATTGCGCGCGCAGTAGAACATCACTAAACGCGAGATCCCACTCAGTGGGACGAAGGTGTTCGCGTTCGGCACTGCGCGTGCGAGGGTGTGGTGATCTTTGTCGAAGGAGACCTATGACCACCCCCATGAACTCGGCCGCGCCCGAGTCGCTTCTGGCTTCACCCGACCAGTTGACGCAACGCGAGATGACGCAAGAAATCATCGACGTGCACGCTGCCGCCGAGGCTCGCGAGGCAGCCGGCGAGTTCGTACCGATGACTCTCCATGACTTTCCGCCGTACCGTTCCAGCATCCTTCGCCACCCGACGAAGAACCTCAAGCTCGTCGACCCGGAGACGATCGAGCTCTGGTCGCCAGCATTCGGCCAACGCGATGTCGCGGCGATCGAGTCCGACCTCACCCTGCAGCACACGGGCGAGCCGCAGGGCGAGCGCATCACGGTGCACGGTCGGCTACTTGACTCATGGGGCCGCCCGCTCGCCAATCAGCTGCTCGAACTGTGGCAGGCGAATGCCGCGGGCCGCTACATCCACCAGCGCGACCAGCACCCGGCTCCGCTCGACCCGAACTTCACGGGAGCCGGACGAGTGGTCACGAACGACGCTGGCGAATACAAATTCACGACGATCAAACCGGGCCCGTACCCCTGGAAAAACCACATCAACGCGTGGCGCCCCGCCCACATCCACTTCTCGGTCTTCGGTACTGGTTTCACGCAGCGCCTCATCACTCAGATGTACTTTCCGGGCGACCCGCTCTTTGCTCTCGACCCGATCTACAACACGATTCCGCGCCAGAAAGACCGCGACCGCTTGATCGGTGCGTACGATCACGACCTCACGGTTCCCGAGTTCTCGATGGGTTATCGCTTCGACATCGTCGTTGACGGACCGGATGCCACATGGTTCGAGCCCGAGGAGGAGAAGTAATGGTGCAGATCACCCCACCCGCAGGCGACAAGGTCATCGAGCCGAGCCCGGGCCAGACCGTCGGCCCGTTCTTCGCGTTCGGTCTTATCTATCCCGACATGCACGAAGTAGCTTTTCCGCACAGCAAAGGCGCAATCGTTGTCGGCGGCACAGTGTTCGATGGCGCGGGAGCTGCGATCCCCGACGCCGTCATTGAAATCTGGGGTGCCGATGAAGACGGTCAGATTTCGCGAGAGCGCGGCGCATTTCGGCGCGACGACCACACGTTCACCGGATTCGGTCGCGCCGCGACGACCGACGACGGCCACTACGAGTTTTGGACGCGAAACCCCGGATCTGTTGCAGGCGAGGCGCCGTTTTATTCGGTGGTCGTGTTTGCGCGCGGTCTTCCCGACAAGCTCGTGACGCGCATCTACCTCCCCGAAGATGAAGACCGGCTCGCCGCCGATCCGCTGTTGGCTTCGTTGTCTCCAGAGGAGCGCGCTACGCTCATCGCAACCCGCACACCCGCTGGTTACCTGCAGCACGACATTCATTTGCAGGGTGAAAAGGAGACCGTGTTCCTTGCCTTCTAACCCACCGTCGGTCGGATCTTTCGACGACGGTCTCCTGTCGCCGATAACGGCCGGCTACGATGGACTCGTGAGCGATCGCGCTGTTCTCGATGCGCTTGTGACGGCGGAGGTCGCGCTCGTTCGCGCATGGCAGCACGTCGGCGTTGCCCCGGTTTCTGCCGAAGCTGAGGTTTCTGCCGCGCTCGGGTGGGTCGATACGAAACACGGATGCCGCGACCACGGCATCGATCTCGGTGCACTTGCCGCGCAATCCGTTGCCGGGGGTAACCCCGTGATTCCACTCGTGGGTGCGCTGCGAAGCATCGTGCCAGAGAGCGCTCGAGGCTGGGTGCATCGCGGCACGACGAGTCAAGACATCCTCGATTCGGCGCTCATGGTGGTGGCATCGCATGCCGTGGCGCAGATTCTTGCCGACCTCACCGCCGCCGAGAGTGCGCTGCAGGACTTCATTCGTGCCCACGGCGACAGCGTTGCCGCGGCTCGAACACTGACCCAACACGCGGTGCCGACGACCCTGGGTGCCCGCGCCGGAGGGTGGCTCAACGGCATCCGTCGTGCTCGGGTGCGACTCGAGGCCGTGGAGTTGCCGGCCCAGCTTGCGGGAGCGGGTGGCACGCTCGCGGCCATCGGCGAGATCGCTGAAGCATCGGGCGCTGCAGGCGCTGTCGAGTCCGCGCTCGTTGCGGCGTACGCCGACGGATTGGGGCTCGCAGCCCCGACGGCTCCGTGGCACACGAGCCGCTGGCCGGTGACGGAACTCGGCGATGCCCTTGTGCAGGCGATCGATGCGCTCGGCAAAGTTGCGACCGATGTCGCCACAGCCTCCCGCACCGAAATCGGTGAACTTCTCGAGGGCACCGGGGGCGGCTCTTCGGCGATGCCGCAGAAGCAGAACCCCGTGAGATCGGTGCTGATCAGGTCTGCCGCGCTTCGCGCACCGCTTCTTGGCGCGACGCTCCATACGGCGTCGGCGTTCGCGGCCGACGAGCGGCCCGACGGCGCATGGCACGCCGAGTGGCCGACGCTGCGTGAACTGGTGCGGCTCGCGCTTGGCGCCAGTGCGCACGGTGCCGAGCTCCTGCGCGGACTCCGCGTCGACGACGACGCCGTGGCGCGGAACCTTGCTCTTACCGGCGGCCTTATCGTGAGCGAACGCCTGGGCATTGTGCTGACGCCGCTGATCGGTGCCGCGCGTTTCAAAGACCTCATCGCTGCAGCTTCCGCGGGCGGCGACCTCGCGGCATTGATCACCGCACTTCCGGAGGCAGCGGGGCTCGACGTCGACGCCCTGCTCGATCCCGCCCACTACACCGGCGCGGCAGCTTCGATCGCTGCACGCGCACTCGACCCGGAGAGCGACCGATGACCGTACCAGCGCTCGCATTCACTGTCCCGCAGGGGCCAGCGGGGGCACCTCTTCTCGTGCTGGGCCCCTCGCTTGGCACCTCGACGCTGCTCTGGCAAGACGTTATGCCCGAACTCGCCACCGACTATCGCGTGACAGCGTGGGATCTTCCCGGACACGGGCAGAGCCCCGCGGCAACCGCGGCTTTCAGCGTTGCCGATCTCGCCGACGCAGTAGCCGAGGGCGCGGGTGAACCGTTTCTCTACGCCGGAGTCTCGCTTGGCGGAGCCGTTGGCCTGACGCTCGCGCTTCGGCACTCCGAGCAGGTGCGCGCTGCCGCGATTGTCGCATCGGGCGCAAAGCTTGGGGAACCGGGGCCGTGGCACGAGCGGGCAGCCCAGGTGCGTGCCCAGTCGACGTCGACTCTTATCGTGCCGTCGGCCCAGCGTTGGTTCGCTCCCGGCTCCATCGCTCGCCGCCCCGAGATCACCGGTCGCCTCCTCCACGCGCTGCAAGATGCCGACGACGAAAGCTATGCGCTGTGCTGCGAGGCGCTCGCCGCCTACAACGTGCGCGATCAGTTGAGAGACATTCGGATGCCGGTCCTCGCCGCCTGGGGTCAGCACGATGCTGTCGCACCCGAGGCGAAGGCGACCGAAATCGCCGAGGGTGTTCGTGATGGCCGTGCCGTCGTCATTTCAGACGCCGCGCACCTGCCGCCCGCCGAGCAGCCGGTGGCGATGGCATCCGTTTTGCACGAGTTCTTCGCCTCGAGAAAGTGAGTACGACATGACGCGACCGTCAGGTGAAGGTTTGACCGACGAGGAACGCTACGACCAGGGCATGTCGGTTCGCCGTGAAGTGCTCTCGAGTGCGCATGTCGACCGCGCGACGCAGGCCGCGACCGAGATCACGGCGGACTTTCAAGACTTCATCACGCGCGTCGCGTGGGGTGACGTGTGGTCGCGCCCGGGCCTTGATCGCCGTTCACGTTCGATTGCCGTGCTGTCATCGCTCATCGCGCACGGTCACCACGAAGAGCTCGCGATGCACCTGAAAGCCGCGTGTCGAAACGGGCTCAGCATCGCCGAGATCACCGAAGTGATCTTGCAGAGTGCGATCTACTCCGGTGTTCCCGCGGCCAACACTGCGTTTCGGATCGCGAACGAGGTCTTCGCTGACGACGAGGCGTGATCGCGCCGGCTTAGGGCTGGTGCGGCCAGCCGGTGTAGGCCTCGGCGAGGTAGGTCTGGCCCGCTTTCGACTCGACCACTGAACGCAGCTCGCCGAGCTGGCGCCGACGATCGAAGTCCGATGCGTCGGGCGCGACGTGCAGCATGCTCGTCATCCACCACGAGAAGTGCTGCGCCTTCCAGATTCGCTGCAGTGCCTTCTCGGCGTAGGCGTCGATCAGACGATCATCGTTTTCGAGCAGCAGCGCACGCAGAGCCTTTTCGAGCAGAACGACGTCGGCGATCGCAAGATTCATGCCCTTCGCGCCGGTGGGCGGCACAGTGTGGGCTGCATCGCCGATGAGTGCGACCCGGTTCTTTCGCAGCTCGTGCGCGACGAAGCTCCGAAAGCGCAGCACGTCCCGCTGAAAGATCGGACCTTCGGTAAGGGTTGTGCCGGGCACGCGCGCCTGCAGGTGCTCCCACAGTTCTGCTTCGCTGAACGCGGTGGGGTCGGTTTCGGGGGCGCACTGAAAGTACATGCGCTGCACTGTTGCGCTTCGCTGGCTGATGAGCGCGAAACCCTTGTCGGAGTTGCTGTAGATGAGCTCTTCAGAACTCGGCGGTGCCTCGCACAGGATGCCGAACCACGCGAACGGATATTCGCGAAAGTAGCCACCGGTTGCAGACCCGCTAACCGCAGCGCGTGCGACGCTGCGAGAGCCGTCTGCACCGACGACGAAGTCAGCTTCGATCGTCAGCGGCTGCCCCTCGGCATCCGTCGCGATGACTTTCGGGTGCGCGGGGTTCTCGTCTTCGACTCGCGACGCTGTGATGCCGAAACGGAGGTCTTGGCCGGCGGTAAGTCGCACGGCAATGAGATCTTTCAACACTTCGTGCTGCGGAAAAAGCCATACCGCCCGGTCGACGAGGTCGGCGAAGTCGATGCGGTGACCTTCGCCGGCAAAGCGAAGCTCGATGCCCTCGTGCCGGTTTCCCTCGCTGAGTACGCGGGGAGATGCGCCCGATGAGTCGAGGAGTTCCACCGTGCTCTGCTCGAGGATGCCGGCGCGGATCGTGCTTTCGATCTCTTCGCGCGAGCGCTGATCGATGACAACCGACTCGATGCCGGCTCGATCGAGAAGGTGGGCCAAGAGGAGCCCCGCGGGCCCTGCCCCGATGATGGCTACTCGGGTGCGAACTGTCGTCATGTCGTCTCCTTCGACGTGCTCCGTGTCGTCTTCTTCGACGGTGCTCAGAAAGTGTCCCCTGCGGTCACTCGCTGTTGTTGGCTCTTCCCGTTGAATAGGAAACAATCTTCAGCCCGCGCCCTCGCCCGCGCCCCCGCCGCTCTCGCGACTTGCCTGTTTTGCGGGTGTTGCGCACCGATGCCCACGAAGACGGGCAAATCAACCGGGCGGGAGGGGGTCGAGAGCCGCGCGGATGCCGCGAGCCGCCGCCAACAGAGCGTCCAACGCGGGCTCGGGCGCGGCCTCGCGCGGAAGAACGACCGACAGCGCGGCCACCACCGTGCCCGACGAGTCTCGTACCGGAACCGCAACGCCGGTCGACACCGCTTGGATCGTCCCCGGTGCAACGACGTGGCCGAGCCGACGCACATCGGCGAGCGCGCGGCGGAGTGCCGCGGCATCCGTGATCGTGTCTGCAGAGAGGCGCTTGAGGGGTGCCGCCAGCACGCGTTCCTGCAACTCGGCGGGGGCATAGGCCAGCAGCACGAGGCCGGATGACGACGCGTGCAGAGGGAGGCGTCCCGCGATGCGCGTGATATTTGCGCCGGATTCCGGCGAGGACAGGCGTTCGAGAAAGAGCGCTTCGTCTTGCTCGAGCACCGCGAGTTGAGTGTGCTCGTGAATTCGGGCCTGCACGCGTTCCATGTGGGGGAGCGCGGCCTGACGCAGTCGCAATGCGGCTGAGCCGCGGAGCGCGAGCTCCCACAGACGCAGGCCCAGGCGTACCCGATGATCATCATCACGTTCGAGGAGGCCCGCCGACACCAGATCGTCGACGATGCGGTGCGCTGTCGACGATGGTAGTCCCGCGCGTCGACCGATCTGCGTTGCTGTCTGCAGAGTGCGATCGGTGTCGAAGGTGTCGAGAACGCGCACGATACGGTCGGTGACCGATTCTCCCGACGGCGAGTTGGCCATGCGTACAGATTGGCACACGCTCGCGATCGCTGCGAAGGGGTCGCATTGCTTGCGGCCATGTGCTTGGCTCATCGCATGCCGAGCAGCTATGCGTTAGCCGCAATCAATGTTTTCGACGTCTCGATATCGCTCACTGCTGCGGTGACGGCGGCGGCCATTCTCGTTGCCGCCGCGGTCATCGCGTTCATTTTTCGTGCCGCGATACTTCGGTATTCCCGTCGGCAAGACAACACTCATGCCGCGACCTGGTACACGCTTTCGCGGCTCGTGACGTATGCAGTCATCGTCGTAGGAGTGCTGATTGCGATCACCGTCCTTGGCGTTCCGCTCGATAGATTTGCGGTTCTCGCTGGCGCGCTCGGCGTTGGACTCGGCTTCGGGCTGCAAACGCTTTTCAGCAACTTCGTATCGGGCATCGTGTTGCTTCTCGACAAATCGCTCAAGGTCGGCGACTTTGTCGAGCTCGAGTCAGGTGTCACTGGAGAGGTCCGCGACATCAAGATTCGAGCCACGACGGTCGTGACGAACGACAACATCGACATTCTGGTGCCGAACTCCGAGTTCGTGAGTGGGCGCGTCGTCAACTGGACGCACCGTGAGGTGCTGCGAAGACTCCGGGTTCCGTTCGGGGTTGCGTACGGCACAGGCAAAGAGGTCGTGAAGAAAGCAGCGCTTGAGGCTGCGGCATCCGTCCCGTTCACCCTCGATCTTGAAGGACCCCGCCGGCCGCAGGTGTGGCTGAGCGAATTCGGCGCGAGCTCTCTCAACTTTGAGCTCGTGATCTGGTTGAACCCCGAGGCCACGAAGAAGCCGATTGCAGTGACTGCTGCTTACAACTGGGCGATCCACTCCGCGCTGCAACGCCATGGCATCGAGATTCCGTTCCCTCAGCGCGACCTCAACGTGCGCAGTGTGTTCGGTCTGAGCGATGAAGAAGCGCGAGCGGCGCTGGGCTTCGCTGATCAACCTGAATCGTCTGAACCGACGCCTTCGAAAGGTGTTTCGGTCGACGATGCACGCGACAACGATGCGATCGACGACGTCAGCGGAGACGCAGCCGATATGCCCGACCGCTCGACCGACGAGGGTATCTAGGTGGATGGTTGCGTCGCTCGCGCTTCGTTCGCATAATGGAGCACATGCATAGCGAACACCTGTTCGCATAGCGAACACGCGAGGTGCTCCATGATCAACAAAGAAGTGACGGATGCCGCAACCGCTGTTGCCGGAATCCCCGACGGTGCGACGGTCATGATCGGAGGCTTCGGCCGCGCCGGGCAGCCGGTCGAGCTCATTGATGCGCTCATCGCGCGCGGAGCACGCGACTTGACGATCATCAACAACAACGCCGGCAACGGTGACACCGGGCTCGCGGCCCTGCTCGCCACGGGCGGCGTGCGAAAAATCATCTGTTCGTTTCCGCGGCAGTCGGATTCGTGGGTGTTCGATGGCCTGTACCGCGCCGGAAAAATCGAGCTGGAGCTTGTGCCGCAGGGAAACCTCGCCGAGCGTATTCGCGCCGCCGGCGCTGGTATCGGCGCCTTTTTCACGCCGACCGGCTACGGCACACAGCTCGCCGAGGGCAAAGAGACCCGCGAAATCGATGGACGAATGTACGTCTTGGAATACCCGATTCGGGCGGACTTCGCCCTCGTGAGCGCGCTGAAGGCAGACCGCTGGGGAAACCTGGTTTACCGCGAGACGGCGCGTAACTTCGGTCCGATCATGGCAGCAGCGGCGACCCACACGATCGTGCAGGTCGACGAGGTTGTGACGCTTGGCTCCATCGATCCCGAGACTGTCGTGACCCCGGGCATCTACGTAGACAGCGTGGTCGCCGTGGGCGAGCGCTCATGGCTCGATCACGACACTTTCATCGGCGGGGTCACGATCGAGGGCGACCTGGTAGAGCCCGCAAGCACAGCGACAACGGAGGCATGACATGGCAACCACACTTTCCCGCCCCGACCTCGCCGCCCGCATTGCATCGGATATTCCCGAAGGCGCGATCGTCAACCTCGGTATCGGTGCACCGACGCTGGTTGCCAACTTTCTTCCTGATGACCTCGAAATCATCCTGCACACCGAAAACGGGATGCTCGGAATGGGCGCGAAGCCCGAGCCTGAGCGCGTCGATCCCGACCTGATCAATGCCGGCAAGCAGCCGGTGACGGCACTCGCGGGAGCCGCATACTTCCATCACGCGGACTCGTTCGCGATGATGCGCGGTGGGCATCTCGACGTGTGTGTGCTGGGAGCTTTCCAGGTGTCGCAAACCGGGGATCTCGCCAACTGGTCCACGGGAGCGCCCGGAGCAATCCCCGCCGTCGGCGGGGCAATGGACCTCGCAATCGGAGCGAAAGCCGTCTACGTCATGACCGATCTCCTGACGAAGACCGGCGAATCCAAACTGGTCGAGGCGTGCACGTATCCGCTCACCGGCGTCGGCTGTGTCACTCGGGTTTACACCGACTACGCCATCTTCGATGTGACGGCTGATGGCTTCGCGGTACGCGAGGCATTCGGCGAGAACACGGTCGAAAGCCTCGCCGAGCTCACCGGCCTCACCCTGACGGATGCCGCGGCATCCGAGAACGGTAACTGACATGACTGAGACCTACATTTACGACGCCGTACGCACGCCGTTCGGGCGAGCCGGTGGCGCGCTGTCGGGCGTGCGGCCCGATGACTTGGCGGCCGTCGTGATGCGTGCCGCCGTTGAGCGTGCGGGCCTTGACCCGGCGCGCATCGATGACGTGATCTTCGGCGATGCGAATCAAGCCGGTGAAGACAACCGCAACGTCGCGCGCTTCGGAGCGCTCTTGGCGGGTTTTCCCTCGAGCGTGTCGGGTGTGACGGTCAACCGCCTCTGCGGATCAGCCGTCGAAGCCGTCATTCAGGGCTCGCGTGCGATCGCCTCGGGTGACGCTGACATCATTCTCGCCGGCGGTGTCGAATCGATGAGTCGCGCGCCGTACGTCGTCGAAAAGTCGCCGAAGCCATGGCCCGCTGTCGGAAACCAGACGATGTGGAACACCTCGATCGGATGGCGCATGACCAACCCGGCTCTTCGAGCGGAGTGGTCGATCTCAAACGGCGCATCGGCTGAGAAGCTCGCCGAGATCTACGGCATCTCACGCGACGCTCAAGACGAGTTCGCGCTGCAAAGTCACCGACTCGCGGCGGAAGCCTGGGCGAATGGTTTCTACGATGGCGAGATCGTGCAGGTTCCCGGTGCGGAACTCTCTCGCGATGAGGGTATTCGCGCCGACACGACGAAAGAGAAGTTGGCGGGACTCAAAGCACTGTTTGCGAAAGACGGATCGGTAACCGCCGGCAACTCGTCGTCGATCAACGATGGTGCGAGCGCTGTGTTACTCGGACGCGAGGGAGTAATCGACGGTGAGCCGCTCGCTCGGATCGCCGGTCGTGGCGTCTTCGGCAATGACCCGGATGTCTTCGGGGTTGCACCGGTTGAGGCTGCCAACCGGGCCCTTGTCCGCGCCGGGCTCACGTGGGCAGACGTCGATCTTGTCGAGTTGAACGAGGCCTTCGCCTCGCAGAGCCTCGCGTGCCTGCAATCATGGCCCGATCTCGATCCCGCAAAGCTCAACGTGCATGGCGGGGCGATTGCGATGGGGCATCCGCTCGGGGCGTCCGGCGGACGCATCATCGGGCACGCCGCGCACGAGCTGGCCCGCCGCGGTGGCGGGGTCGCGGTCGCGGCAATCTGCATCGGCGTCGGGCAGGGTCTCGCAGTGGTCTTGGAGCGCTGACGGCCGGAATGACTGAAGACGAACCCCTGAAAGACCAGCCGGATGTCGTGCAGTCGTTCGTTCGCGGGCTCGCCGTCATTCGCGCTTTCGACGCGCAGCATCCGCATCTAAGTCTCAGTGAAGTCTCTCGGCGCGCCGACATTACACGTGCCGCCGCTGGTCGCTTTTTGCGCACTCTCGAGAGCCTCGGTTACGTGCGAAATCGAGCCGGCAGCTACGCGCTCACACCCCGCGTTCTCGAGTTGGGTTTCAGCTACCTTTCGGCGCTTTCGCTCCCGGAGGTGCTGCAGCCGCACCTGGAACGTCTATCGCACGATGTCAACGAGTCGGTTTCGGCCGCGGTGCTCGACGGCGGAGACATTGTGTACGTCGCGAGGGTTCCTACGCGGCGCATCATGAGCGTCAGCATCCTGATTGGCACCCGTTTTCCGGCGCACGCGACGAGCATGGGTCGAGTTTTGCTGGCCGGACTGGCAGAAACGGATGCCTCGGCAGCACTTGGCGTGGCAGATCTTCGTCCGCTGACCGACAAGACCGTGACAGACGCGCGGGAGCTGGCCGAAGAGCTTGTGCGCGTGCGGCAACAGGGCTGGGCACTCGTCGACGGTGAGCTCGAGACGGGCCTTCGGTCGATTGCGGCTCCGGTCTTCGATCGTTCCGGTGCTGTCGTCGCGGCGATCAATATCTCCGCAAGTGCCGCCGGGTGCTCTCTTGAGCAGCTCCGTGACATTTACGCTCCCGCGCTTCGCGAGACCGCCGACGCGATCACACGAGAGTGGTCGCTGGTTTAGACCCCGCCTACCCCGCAGGGGCGGAAGGGGCTACGAGGACTCGGGCGCCACAGCGGCGCGGAGCGCGTGCTCGATACGGTCGAGCCATCCTCCGACGTTTGTGCGGGCCTCGGGAGTCTCGGGGTAGCGGCAGCGCAGGTGAAGGCCGGAGTCGTTGACGATGAACCAGATCATGACGCCGTCGGTGCGGATTGACGCCGAGACATACTGAATCCCGAGATCCGGTGCGACTTCGGGGAGCCGCCGGGTGTCGAGCCACGAGATCGCGAACATCCCCGGCCCTTGCGGCATGCCGCCGTAGGGAGCGAATATCGGGGCAAGCGGATACGAACCCAGCGCGAGAGCATCTTTGACCGCTCCCGCACAGGCTTTCGGGCTCGCCTCCACACACTCGATCACAGCGTTGGTGATGAACCATCCCACGGCATCGAGCCATCGTGCCTCGTGGCGAGAGTGCACCGGAAACACCGCACGCAGGGGCTGCCCGCTCATGTCGCGCGTCACCTGCGTCAGCACCGAAAGTGCAAGTGCGGTCGGCCGAACGCCCGCTGCCGCGGCCTCTGCCTCGAAGACCCGAACCTCAGCGCTGTCGAGCACATCGCGAACTTCGACGACCTCGGCCTGCGGCACGGAGACATCGCCGAGGGGGAGCGGAAACACCGGCATAAGGCCGTCACCGGCATCGAGGATGCGGTCCCAGCGGGCTCCGATTTCGGCCGGGGCCGGTGGCATCCGCTCGAGCACCGTGGTGTGCTCGGCGAAAGTCGCCGCGGGTGCGAGGGTTGGGTCTTCGCCGTCGTGAACCGAAGCAAGCGCGCTCATGAGATCACGCACGATGATGAGCAGCGACCACATATCGACGTGCGAATGATCCGAACCGATCACGACGACGGGTCGGTCGTCGGCCTCGGGTTCAACGAGGCACAGGAGATGCGATGGGCGCGAGAACGGTGAGCATGCCTCATCGAGAACGTCACGCAAGACATCTCTCGTCGCACGCCCCGAAGCGACAGGATACTCCCGCCACACGCCGTGTGAGACCTCAACGCGGTTGAGTGAGACGTCGCCGTTCGGTTCGTTCGTGAACGCGGTCTGCAGCGTGCCGTGTCGCGATATAACCGCGTGCCACGCCGTGGCGAGGTCGCTGTGGGGCACAGCGGAAGGCAGGCGAAGCGCGACTGCCATCCAAGATCCGGCGCGATCTCCGAGCGCCACATGGCGCCCCTGGTCAAAAGAAATAGGCAGTTCAGCACCGAAATCTGCTGTGATTTCGGTGGCATAAGTGTGCAGCCGCCCGGCTGGGAGGATCATTTGGGCGACATTTGTCAGGCGCATGGCGTCGTAGTCTATGGGGCAAAGATCTCTCATTTGTGACGTTAGGAGCCCCGTGCCGAAACTCGATGTCGGTGGAGCCGTGCTCGACTACGACATCGTGGGGGATTCTGGGCCGCTCGTTGTGCAGTTACACGGGCTGACGTCGAGTCGCGAACGCGATACTCAGCTGGGATTGAATCTTGGCCGGGCGCTCCGGGGACACCGTGTGTTGAGATACGACGCACGCGGTCACGGGCATTCGACAGGGTCGTTCCACAGTGCCGATTACGGCTGGGATCGGCTCGCCGAAGACCTCGTGCGTGTGATCGATCACGTGGCTCCCGGCGAACAGGTGCACGGCGTCGGCCCCTCGATGGGCACGGGAACCCTCCTGCACGCTGTGACGCAGCATCCGGATCGGTTTGCGAGTTTGACGTTCGCGATCCCGCCGACCGCGGGAAAGACCCGAGTTGCACAGGCCGACACCTATCTCTCGCACGCCGAACTCATCGAGCGCGAGGGGCGCGAAGCATGGGTCGAAATGGGCTCACTGTCGCCGGCACCTCCCGCGATGGCTGATGCGCCCAAGACGCTGCCCGAGGTCGACGAGCACTTGCTGCCGACGGTGCTTCGTGGCGCCGCGGCGACGGACATCCCTGCGCGCAAAACGATCGTGCGTCTCGACGTGCCTACGCTGATTCTGGCGTGGACAGGCGACAAATCACACCCGTTGACGACGGCGAAGCGCTTGAACCGCCTGATTCGCGGTAGTCGCCTTGTCGTGGCACGCACTCCCTACGGCATCATGGCGTGGCCGGGGCTGTTCGCCGAGCATGTGACGACAGCGGCCGACCACAGGCGGTAGCGGTCAGCGCACGCCCTTCATCAAGGCCAACACCGGCTTGACCGAAAGCAGCAGCGCGCCGCCGAGTGCCACCGCGATGACGCCGAGAACCGTGAAGTACGGAACCTCGTTGGTGGGGTCGTAGAACTGCGCGCACCAGCCGGCGACGGCTGTGCCGAGGGCGACCGAGAGAAAGAACAGCGCCACCATCTGCGTCTTGAACATGTGGGGCGCAAGTTTCGTCGACACCGAGAGCCCGATGGGTGAAAGCAGGAGTTCCGCCACGGTGAAGACGAACAGGATGCCGACGATCGCCAGGAGTGGGGTGGTGTTCTCGCCGCCGTTTGCCCACACGAGGAACAACAAGAACGCCACTCCCATGACGATCGATGCGAGCCCGAATTTTACGGGAGTGCTCGGCTGACGCTTGCCGAGTTTCGTCCAGAGAGCCGCGAAGACGCCCGAAAGAATGATGATGAAGATGGGGTTGATCGACTGCACCCACGAGACCGGCATCTCCCAACCGAAGAGACTCCGGTCGAGGCGCTTATCCGAGTAGATCGTCAGCACGGTGAACTGCTGCTGGTAGAGCGACCAGAACCCCACGCTCACGATGAATAACGGAATGAAACCGAACACACGCGAGCGCTCGATGGATGTGATCTGTCGTGAGGCGACGATGACTGCGAAGTATGCGATCGCTGCCGCGAGAGTGACGATGATCACGACCGTCGACAGGTTGTCGGCGCGAATCACCCCGATGAGAATGAGCGCAATGATGACCGCGAGCCCGGCAACCCCGATTGCGATCATCCGCACACGTTTGTTCTTCGGCAGTGGGTTCGGAACGATGCGAGCGGATGCCGGCATCCCTTTTCGCCCGATCGAGTACTGGATGAGGCCGATCCCCATTCCGACTGCGGCGAGCCCGAAGCCCCAGTGGAAGCCCATGGATGTTTGCAACAGACCCGTGAAGATCGGGCCGAAGAAAGCGCCAAGGTTGATCCCGAGGTAGAACAGCGAGAAACCGGCATCCCGTCGCGTATCTTCTTCGCTGTAGAGAGCGCCCACTACCGAGGTGGCGTTTGCTTTCAGCCCGCCCGAACCGACGGCGATAAGGATGAGGCCGACGGTGACTCCCGGGATACCGGGGAGCGCCGCGAGGGCGATGTGGCCGAACATGATGACGATAGCGCTGTAGAACAGCACCCGCTCCGACCCGAGTAGACGGTCTGCGATCCACGCTCCGAGAATGGTGGAGAGGTAGACGGCACCGCCGTATGCTCCCACGATTCCGGTGGCAACGGCCTCGTCGATTCCGAGGCCGCCCTGCGCTGCCGAGTAGTACAGGTAGATGAGCAGGATGCCCTGCATGCCGTAGAAGCTGAAGCGCTCCCACATCTCCACGCCGAACACGTGAGCGAGCGCCCACGGTTGGCCGAAGAAGCGGGCGTCGTGGTCTGCGGTGTCCTCGACGTCATGAGAGGGGTCAGCTGTGGTCATGCCGAAAGAGTAGCGGTGGTTACTCCGGCAGTGACGGATGTTTTTCTTCGAAGGTTTGGCGCGTCGGGATGAAGGCTGCGCAGATGAGAGCGAGAAGGGCTGCAACACCGCCGAGAACGAAGGATGCCTGGAACCCACTGGAGCTCGGAATCTGTACGCCGTCGACGACGGTTGCGGAGCTCGCGAGTACGGCCGCGACGATGGCTGCGGCCGTACTCGTGCCCAGTGAGCGGAACAGTGCGTTGAGCCCGTTGGAGGCGCCGGTTTCGGACTGTGGGACTGAGCGCATGATGAGCATCGGCATCGCTGCGTACCCAAAACCGATCCCGACGCCGATCAGCACGTTGGCCACGAAGATCTGCCAGACCTCGGCTGAAAGCACGAGGGTGAATCCATAGGCCGCCATCAGCGCGATCGCTCCCAGAATCAAGAGCAGCTTGGGGCCGACCGTGCGTGCAATGCGCCCCGAGAACGGCGAGAGCACCATCATCACGATGCCCGACGGCATCACGATGAGGCTTGCACCAATTAGAGAGAGCCCGAAGCCGCCGACGCTTTCGGGTAGCTCCAGTATCTGCGGATACGAGATGTTCGAAGCGAAAAGCGAGAAGCCCATCGCAACGGACGCGATGTTGGTGAGCAGTACGGGGCGTCGTGCCGCGACCCGCAGATCAAGCAATGGTTCTTTTGTGCGTAGCTCGTACCAGCCCCAGACGAGCAGCACGAGGATGCCGCCGATCCCGGTTGCAAGAGTCGTGACCGAGAACCAGCCCCAGGTGTTGCCGCGCGAAATGGCGAGCAGAATTCCGATGAGGCCGACGGCGAGCCCCGCAGCTCCCGTGTAGTCGAATCTGCCTGCCGTGCGAAGCACGCTGACGGGAACAATCCAGAGGACGAGTACGAAAACCACTGAGCCGAGGGCCGCCGCAACCCAGAACAACAGGTGCCAGTCGGCTTTCTCCGTCACGAATGCGCTCAGCGGCAGACCGAGCGCGCCACCCACACCGAGCGTCGCGCTGATCAGTGCGATGGCTGAATCGACGCGGTCTTTGTGCAGCACATCGCGAAGGATCGAGATGCCGAGGGGCACGACGCCGACGACGGCGCCCTGGAGTGCCCGGCCCACGATGATGCCCACGATTCCCGGCGAAAACGCGGCAATGACGGAGCCGAGAATCATCGTGGCCATCAACACGAGAACGATGCGGCGCTTGCCATACATGTCGCCGAGCCGACCGGAAATCGGGGTGATGACAGCGGCCGCGAGAAGAGTCGCTGTCACAACCCACGCGGTGTCATCTCGACTCGCGTGGAGGAGCTCCGGAAGCTTCGACTGAATCGGTACGACGAGTGTGAACATGAACGACGAGCACATGCCCGCAATCGCGAGAACGGCAACAATCGCGCCCTGGCGTGGCATGCGGGTGAGGTTTTTTCGTTCGTCGTTCCCGTGCGCGCGCATCAGATCAGCTTATGTGCCGCAGGAGTGCACTGGCGCTGTCACACTGGTGTGATGACAGGGCTTCCGGCTGGGATGGCGATCCGCGAAATCACCACAGTCGCCGATGTTGCTGCTGCGGCCGCGGTGCTCCGCGAGGTATGGCGTACTGATCGCGACGCAGTGCCGACGAACCTCATGATCGCGCTCGCGCACACCGGAAACTACGTCTTCGGTTTGTACGACGACGAGCGCCTGGTGGGGGCATCCGTGGCGTTCTTTGCCGCTCCCGCTGCGAGGTCGATGCATTCGCACATCACCGGTGTGCTGCCCGAGTACCAAAGCTCGGGGCTTGGGCGCATGCTCAAGCAGCACCAGCGTGCATGGGCGTTGGCGCGGGATGTCGGCGCAATCACATGGACCTTTGATCCGCTGGTTGCGCGCAATGCGCGGTTCAACTTGGCGGTGCTGGGCGCCCGCGTGACGTCGTACGTCGTCGACATGTACGGCCCCATGAACGACGGTGTAAACCGCGGAGACGAGACCGACCGCATCTTGGTTTCGTGGGCTGTCGCTGCGGCGCCCGCGAAAACCCCCGAACAGGTTGCGGCAACCGTCGCTGTTCCCGCGGACATTCAAGAGCTCAGGAAGAGCAACCCCGCGGATGCCGCGGCCCATCGCTTGCGGGTGCGCGACGAACTGCGCGCCCACCTCGATGCGGGGCTGATCATCGCAGGGTTCGATACCCGTGGCTACCTGCTCGTCGCTTCTTGATCATTCCCGTTCGCCGTAAGGTGGCAGATCTCCTCCGGTCGATCAGTCGTCGACGTCGCCCGGGCGAACCTCAGCGTCGTCACGCACATCCACCCGAGTGACGCCCTCGCGCGGATGGCTGACGTCGATGCGGGGGGCCGCGTCAGACTCTGTCGCGTTGGGTGCGCTCGTCAGCTGGTCGTGGCGCTTTTCGTCGTCGGTCATGTTGTTGTCGCTCATGTGAACGTGCCTTCCGTTGCGTTAACTCGCGTCACTTCGCGGCGTTGGTGTCTGGTTCAGTGATCGGGTCGGATGCCGCAGCTTTTGCCGCGTCCGGTTGTGCGCCTGGTGCGCCCAGATCCGCCTTCTCCCGCACGAGTTCTTCGATGCTCGCGCCGGTTGCGGCATCCACTGCCTTCCAATACGCGAACGCGCGCTCGAGTACATCGCCCGTGACCCCACCGAGCAGGTGCCCCGCCACTGTCTTTACGAAAGCCGCACGCTGCTCGTCGTTCCACACATCGCGAACGAGCGACCCCGCCTGCGAAAAGTCGTCGTCCTCGGCGCGCAGCGTGTACGCCTGACGCACCATCGGGCCGTCAGACTCCCACCCTGGATCCACCTCGCCGACGTTGTCGGCGTAGCCACGACCGAACGAGTTCGGTGCGTAGACCGGGTCATCGCCGCGGTGGTCGTAGGCCATCGGGCCGTCCTGCGTGTACGTGTTGAGTTCGACGTGCGGGCGATTAACCGGCAGCTGCTGGTAGTTCGCGCCGATGCGGTGTCGGTGAGTGTCGGAGTAGGCGAACGCGCGCCCGAGCAGCATTTTGTCGGGTGAGAAACCGATGCCGGGCACGAGCGCCGACGGCTCAAACGCCGCCTGCTCGATCTGGGCGAAGAAGTTATCGGGGTTGCGGTCGAGCGTCATCGTGCCGACCTCGATGAGCGGGTAATCCGCGTGCGGCCAGATCTTCGTCAGGTCGAAGGGATTGATGCGGTAGTCCTTGGCATCTTCGTAGGGCATGATCTGCACCGACAGCGTCCAGGATGGAAAGTCGCCCTGCTCGATTGAGTTGTACAGGTCGCGGCGGTGGAAGTCGGCATCCTCGCCCGCGATGCGAGTGGCGTCTTGGTCGGTGAGCCCGGCGACCCCCTGATTGCTGTGGAAGTGATATTTCACCCAGCACTTCTCGCCCGCAGCATTGACCCACATATACGTATGCGAGCCGTATCCGTTCATCTGCCGATACGACGCCGGGATGCCGCGATCACCCATGAGGTAGGTGACCTGGTGGGCCGATTCCGGGTTCAGGCTCCAGAAGTCCCACTGCATGTTGTTGTCACGCAGACCATTGCCGCCGCGACGCTTTTGCGAACGGATGAAGTGGGGAAACTTCATCGTGTCGCGAATGAAGAAGACAGGCGTGTTGTTGCCGACGAGGTCGTAGTTACCTTCGTCGGTGTAGAACTTGAGTGCAAAGCCGCGCGGGTCACGCCAGGTGTCGGGGGAGCCCTGCTCGCCGGCGACGGTTGAGAAGCGCGCGAGCATTTCGGTTTTCACGCCCGGCTGAAAAAGCCCCGCTTTGGTATACGCGGTGACGTCACCGGTTGTCTCGAAGTGTCCGAAAGCACCCGAGCCCTTCGCATGCACATTTCGTTCCGGCGTGCGCTCGCGGTTGAAGTGCGCCATCTGGTTCAAGAAGTGCACGTCGTGCAGCACGATCGGGCCATCGGCCCCGACCGTCAGGCTGTTGCGGTCGCTCGGCGCCGGCGCACCCGTGTCTGTTGTTGACCCGAGCTCCGCTTCAGCGGAGGGGTTCGTGGCAATCGATGTGCCGTCGTTCGATTCGGGAAGCTGAGGCATGATGCTCCTTCGCGCTGGGTCTGCAAAAACGGCGCACGCTGAGCGCCAATAACTACAGAATCACCTGGTGCTCTGGCGAGGAATGGGGTTGACAGCATCCTGCTCTGCGTTTGCGATCGGGATCGCTGTGCGGAGTACATCTGCCCGCAGGAGGACGCTCGCGCTGAAAATCTCCTCCGCACGGCATATCTCCTCCGGTCGGCTGCCGGGCGCGCGAAAACGCCCGGGCACGCGTGGAGGCGTACCCGGGCGTAAACGGATGCTGCAGGCTAGGCGCCGCGCAGGCGCTCAGCGAGGTAGGCGTACAGCTCGTCGATAGAGACGCGTTCCTGTGCCATCGTGTCGCGGTCGCGCACTGTGACGGCGCGGTCGTCGAGCGAATCGAAGTCGATCGTGACGCAGAACGGCGTGCCGATCTCATCCTGGCGGCGGTAGCGGCGACCGATGGCACCGGCGTCGTCGAAGTCGACGTTCCACGCGCCGCGCAGATTCTCTGACACCTCGCGTGCGAGGGGTGAGAGCTTCTCATTGCGTGACAGCGGCAGCACGGCAACCTTGACGGGGGCCAGACGCGGGTCAAGCTTCAGCACCGTGCGAGTGTCGGTGCCGCCTTTGGCGTTCGGTACCTCTTCTTCGACGTACGAGTCGACGAGGAACGCCATCATGGCGCGCGTGAGTCCGAAAGACGGCTCGATAACGTACGGCGTGTAGCTCGCGCCGCTTGCCTGATCGAAGTACGAAAGCTTCTGACCGGATGCCTCGGAGTGACTGTTGAGGTCGTAGTCGGTGCGGTTGGCGACTCCCATGAGCTCGCCCCACTCTTTACCGGTGAACCCGAAGCGGTACTCGACGTCGATGGTCCCGGCCGAATAGTGGGCGCGGTCTTCTTCCGGAACGTTGAACTGACGCATGTTCTCGGGGTCGATGCCGAGGTCGATGAACCAGTTCCAGCACGCCTCAACCCAGTGGTCGAACCACTCACCGGCTTCTTCGGGCGGAGTGAAGAATTCGATTTCCATCTGCTCGAATTCGCGCGTGCGGAAGATGAAGTTTCCGGGCGTGATCTCGTTGCGGAAGGATTTACCGACCTGGCCGATGCCGAACGGCGGCTTCTTGCGGCTCGCCGTCAACACGTTCGAGAAGTTGACGAAGATGCCCTGCGCGGTCTCGGGTCGAAGGTAGTAGAGGCCCGACTCGTCATCGACGACGCCGAGGTACGCCTTCACGAGACCCGAGAATGCCTTCGGCTCGGTGTACTGGCCCTTCGTGCCGCAGTTGGGGCACGGAATGTCGGCGAGACCGTTCTCAGCCTTCCGGCCCTTGCGTGCTTCGAAGTCTTCGATCAGGTTGTCGGCGCGGAAGCGCTTGTGGCACTGCAGGCACTCAACGAGCGGGTCGGTGAACGTTGCGACGTGCCCGGATGCCTCCCACACGCGCTTCGGGAGGATGATCGATGAGTCGAGACCCACCATGTCGCCACGTCCGCGCACAAACGTCTGCCACCACTGGCGGCGGATGTTCTCTTTCAGCTCGGTGCCGAGGGGGCCGTAGTCCCACGCTGAACGCGATCCGCCGTAGATTTCGCCGGCTTGAAAGACGAACCCGCGATGGCGGGCGAGGGCGATGACTTTGTCGAGACGGGACTGCTCGGCCACGGTGGCTCCAATGGTCGCTGAG
Source organism: Microbacterium endophyticum (assembly GCF_011047135.1). Lineage (NCBI taxonomy): Bacteria > Bacillati > Actinomycetota > Actinomycetes > Micrococcales > Microbacteriaceae > Microbacterium > Microbacterium endophyticum. The sequence goes on from NZ_CP049255.1 coordinate 1,707,737, forward strand.
GATGATGTGCCGGCGGCCGGAGGCGGCCGTGGCATCCGCTCAGTCTAGTCGCGAGTGCTAAGCGTTCCTCTGTGGAGTGATCGGGACCAATATGCGCTTAGTCGGAGCCGAATTCACACCACGATGCGACCCAGCTCAGGAGCTCTTCGCGTAGCTGGGGGCTTGCCGCGAGCTCAACTTCTCCGGGTTTGCCGTCCTGGGTCACCTCGAGCGAAAAGATCGTTCCGCGTTTGTCTTCTTGCACGGCGTGCGCGTCGCACCGGTAAGGCTCGAGTGGAATCTGAATGACGGATGCCGCATCCCCACCTGTCGTGATCTCGAGACCGAGCGGGTACGCCTCTTTTCCTGATCCGAAGGTCAACAGGTTGGTTGTGCGTATTGCATCGAGCCGAGCTGTCGCGCTGCCCGTCGGCGTGACGGTGAGTTCGAGCGTTGCCTGAGACCCGGGCTCTGATGGTGTAAAGCCGGTGAAATCGATGTTCGCGGCTTGAGTGAACGCTTCTAGTCGGCAGTCTTTTGCATAAAGCTCCGAAAGGAACCCCAGTGGGTCCTCGAGCGTCGCCCTCGACGTCGACTCGCGCCCTTTCACGGATGCCGTGATCTCGGCCTCCGACCCGTTGTCGGCCGACGCATCACAATTCATCGTCGGAAGAGCCACGGTGATGTCGGTTGTGGCTCCCGCGGCGATTGTGCTTTCTCCGTCTCGAACGCGTTCGGCAGCACCTTCAAAGCGCGGATCGGTTACCCGAACCGTCGATACGACAATCGCTGAATCGGTGCCGTTCGTGATTTGTACCTGCGCGTTCCCGTTCGCAACGTCGGAGCGCCACTGGTACCACTGCGCCGTCACGCCATCGGGCAATGCAGTGTCGGTCGGCGTGGGCACAAGCGTCGGGGGAGCGCTGCACGAACTCAGCGTAAATAACGCCGCGAACGCGACGGCCAGGACTGTGGTGGTTCGCGGCGCCCGCATCGGAGCTACCGCCGAAGAATCTCGCGGGCGACTGTCATCTCGTCGAGCGTGACCGGGTCGATGTCGATTCCGAGCCCTGGTCCGGTCGGAACCCGCACATGGCCATCTTCGAGGATGGCCGGATCCGTCACGATATCCCGCAGGTAGAAGCGGTTCGACGCGCTGATGTCGCCCGGCAGGGTGAAACCGGGGAGCGCTGCGAGTGCCGCATTTGCGGCGCGCCCGATGCCGGTTTCCAGCATTCCGCCGCACCACACCGGAATGCCGGCGTCGCGGCAGAGATCGTGGATACTCACTGCTTCCAGATAGCCGCCCACGCGACCGGCCTTGATGTTGATGATCGATGCCGACCGAAGCGCGAGCGCATCCCTTGCGGCCTTGAGTGATGTGATCGATTCATCAAGGCAGATGGGCGTACGGATGCGGGTGGCAAGGGTCGCGTGGTCGACGATGTCGTCTTCTTGCAGCGGTTGCTCGATGAGCAGAAGTTCGAACTGGTCGAGCTCGGCGAGCGTTTCGATATCGGCGAGAGTGTACGCAGAATTCGCATCGACCTGAAGGCCGATTGCGCCGAACGCGTCGCGCACGGCAGCGGTGTCTGCCACGTCACGCCCGGGCTTGATCTTGATCTTGATTCGCGCATACCCCTCATCGAGGTAGCCGCCGACGGTATCGACAAGGGTCGCCGCGTCGCGCTGAATCCCGACGGAGACCCCCGATGGCACTCGGTCGTGCACGGCGCCGAGATACGTGCTGAGTGCTGTTCCATCGGTGCGGAGCGCGGCATCCGTTACTGCCAGTTCGAGGCCAGCCTTGGCCATGCGGTGACCGACGAAAGGTTTGAGAATCTGCGCCACATCTGCTGGTGAAACCGTCTGTCGATCAAGCAGCGCGGGAATGAGCCACCTCAGGCTGACGTCCCATGCGCCCCGCGTGTATTCGCTCGAGTAGAGAGGAGATGCTTGGGTGACGATCTCACCCCACCCGTCGCCGTCGCTCGTGAGCGCCCGCACGACAATGACTTCGCGTACCGACTCCGTTCCGAACGATGTCGTGAACGGCGATACGAGCGGCACGTGAAGAACGCGAAGCTCGAAGCCCTCAAGAGTGACGGATGCTGCGCTCTGCGTGATTGGCATGAGGACACAGTAGCGAGAGCCCGCGCCGCCGCGCCCCCCGCCCACCTCTTTCGGTCGGAGAATCACATTCCGTCGGAGCCAGGGCGCAGCATCCCTCCTACCGAGTGCGATTCTCCGACGCAGTGAGGCGGAGCTCATGAGAGCCACCTGTGGTCTGACCACAACAATTGATGTGGTCAGACCACAGATGTTGGATGCATCGTGCACTTTCGCACTGTTATGCCAAGAAGGGGCGTACGTTCAGGCACGGAAGCACTCCCCACGGTGGTGGCGGCATCCCGCCGCCCCGAGCCGAGTACCTAGAACTTCGACACCCACGAAGGAGATCGGCACTATGAGCACCGTAACCCCCACACCCCTCAGCCACCCCGACGACGCGATTCCCACGGCTTGGAGCGGCTTTGTTGCAGGCCCGTGGCAAGACAACATCGATGTGCGTGACTTCATCCAGCGCAACTACACGCCCTATATCGGCGACGCAAAATTTCTCGAGGGTGTGACGCCCCGCACCGAGCGGGTCTGGAACCACATCGTCGACATGTTTCCGCAGGAGCGTGAGCGCGGTGTCTACGACATCGACGCCACGACCCCATCATCGATCACGGCTCACGAGCCGGGCTACATCGCTCGTGAGGACGAACTGATTGTTGGACTTCAGACGGATGCTCCGCTCAAGCGCGCGATCATGCCCTACGGCGGGTGGCGCATGGTGAAAGGCGCCCTCGAAACGTACGGCTACGAGGTATCCCAAGACCTCGAGAAGATTTTCACGACCTACCGCAAGACCCACAACGATGGTGTCTTCGATGTGTACCCACCGGCCGTCCGTCGTGCACGCAACAGCCACCTCATCACTGGACTGCCGGATGCCTACGGCCGAGGCCGCATCATCGGTGACTACCGGCGCGTGGCACTCTACGGAACCACAGCGCTGATCGCCGCGAAGAAGGCCGACCACGCCGAGCTCGACATGCACTTTTCGACCGAGTCGATCATTCGCGACCGTGAAGAAAACGCCGAGCAGATCAAGGCGCTTCGCGAACTCACCGCGATGGCAGCCTCGTACGGCTTCGATATCTCCCAGCCTGCAGCCACCGCGCAAGAAGCCGTGCAGTGGTTGTACTTCGCCTACCTCGGAGCAGTGAAAGAGCAAAACGGCGCTGCCATGAGCTTCGGCCGGAACGGCGCCTTCCTCGATGCGTACATCGAGCGCGATCTTGCGGCGGGTGTACTCACGGAGTCTCAGGCGCAAGAACTCATTGACGATCTCGTCATCAAGCTTCGGATCGTGCGATTCTTGCGCACGCCCGAATACGACGCCCTGTTCTCTGGCGACCCGACCTGGGTGACGGAGACGCTCGGGGGCACCGGCGTTGACGGCCGCACGATGGTCACGAAGACGTCGTTCCGGTTCTTGCAGACGCTCTACAACCTGGGTCCGGCTCCCGAGCCCAACCTCACGGTGTTCTGGTCGAACGACCTTCCCCAGGGATTCAAGGAGTTCTGCGCGCAGGTCTCGATCGACACGTCGTCGATTCAGTACGAATCCGATGCCCTGATTCGCGGGCTCTGCGGTGACGATGCGGCCATCGCGTGCTGTGTGTCGCCCATGGCCGTCGGCAAGCAGATGCAGTTCTTCGGCGCTCGCGTCAACCTTGCAAAGACGATGTTGTACGCGATCAATGGTGGTCGTGACGAAGTGAGCGGCAAGCAGGTTGCGCCGGTCATGCCAGCGGTCACGGGCGATGTGCTCGAGTACGCCGATGTGAAGGCAAAGCTTCAGGCGACGTTGGAGTGGCTCGCTGAGACCTACGTCGATGCGCTCAACTGCATCCACTTCATGCACGACAAGTACGCCTACGAGCGCCTCGAAATGGCACTCCACGACCAAGACGTGATGCGCACGATGGCCTGCGGAATAGCCGGTCTCTCGGTTGTTGCCGACTCGCTGTCAGCAATCAAGTACGCCAAGGTCACGCCGGTGCGGGACGAAACCGGGCTCGTTGTCGACTACACGGTCGAGGGTGAATTCCCCGTCTACGGAAACGACGATGACCGCGCAGATGACATCGCTCGCGACCTCATGACCGAGTTCATGGAGATGCTGCGGAAGCACCCGACGTACCGCGACGCGGTGCACACCCAGTCGGTGCTGACGATCACGTCGAACGTTGTCTACGGCAAGGCCACGGGTAACACACCCGACGGTCGCCGTTTGGGTGAGCCGTTCGCACCGGGAGCCAACCCCATGAACGGGCGTGACACGCACGGGATGCTGGCGGCAACCCTGTCGGTCGCAAAGCTGCCGTTCGATCAGGGCCAAGATGGCATTTCGCTCACGACGACGGTTGTTCCTGCGGGGCTTGGGCGCACCGCCGAGGAGCGGGTGACGAACCTGGTGGGCCTGCTCGATACGCAGATGGCATCGGGCGGCTACCACCTGAACGTCAACGTGCTCAATCGCGAAACTCTCGAAGACGCGATGGAACACCCCGAGGAGTACCCGCAGTTGACGATCCGTGTTTCGGGATACGCCGTCAACTTCGTGCGACTCACTCGCGAGCAGCAGCTCGACGTGCTCAGCCGCACGTTCCACGCCGGAGTCTAATCATGGCGACCGTCTCACTATCCACACCGACGGTCATCTCCGACCGCGCCGAGGAGCGTAACGCGCACCTCGGCGCGGTGCGTCGGGGAGACGTTGCGAGTGTGCACTCTTGGGAACTCGTGACGGCTGTTGATGGCCCGGGCACTCGCATGACACTGTTTTTGTCGGGGTGCCCGCTGCGGTGCCAGTACTGCCAAAACCCCGACACCTGGCTGCAGCGAAACGGCACCGAGACGTCTTTCGACGAGATCTTCGCCCGGGTAGTCCGCTACCGCAGTGTCTTCGAGACCACGGGCGGCGGCCTCACGATCTCGGGCGGCGAACCGTTGCAGCAGGCGAGGTTCGTGACGCGTCTCGTTCGCGAGACAGCGGCCCTCGGCATCCGCACTGCTCTTGATACCTCGGGATTTTTGGGACGAAACGCCTCCGACGCTCTGCTCGACGACTTGAGCCTCGTGCTGCTCGATGTGAAGTCTGGCCTGCCCGAGACCTATCGCGAAGTGACGGGGCGCGAGCTGCAGCCGACGATCGACTTTGGCAACAGACTTGCCGCGCGGCACGTGCCCGCATGGGTGCGCTTTGTGCTCGTGCCAGGGCTGACGGATGCCGTCGACAACGTCGATGCGGCGGCCGACATCGTGGCGAAGTGGCCAAACGTCGAACGCGTCGAAGTGCTGCCGTTTCACCAGATGGGCATCTCGAAGTGGGAGCGCCTCAACAAGCCGTACTCGCTCACCGACACTCGCTCGCCCGAACCGGAACTCGTCGAGCGCGTGCGCGAGCAGTTTCGTTCGCGCGGCCTAACGACGTTTTGAGCCTTTCGGTTCGACACCGGACGGGAGCGCGGAACTTTAGTCCTAGATGAGGCTTTTCTCATATATCGGCGGTGCTCTCAAATATTGCATAGGCTGCAATACGCACTCTGGGGCGGAGTCTGTTTCGCCTCTTTTCGGTGAGAAGCAGCGCCACGCGCGTGAGCTCTTTCATTTTTCGGGCTATCGGTGATCTTGTGTTCAAGTTGGATTCGCCAACGTTCCACGGGGTTGATTTCTCGCCGGAGCAGGGCGTGGTGCTACAGGGCTCAGACGCGGCATCCGCTCTGAACGCGATGATCGACGATCTTGATATCCCGGCAACCCAGATTTCGGCACGACAACCGGGGGCGGAAGCGCGGGCGATGGCGGTGGTGCGGGTAGCGCTTCTGGGCGGAGGCTCAGATGCGGGTGCGGCGAGCGGTCCTGATGCTTCAGGCGCCGGGCGCAGCTACCAGTTAGAAGATGGCACGACGATTGAATTGAAGACGGCGAAGCATCTATTGCCGCAGTCGATTCACAGCGAGCGCATCATCAGCGGCGATGCCGACCCGGTATTGGGCGGGTTCGCCCCGCGCGCCGGAGACGGTCTGAAGCTCGACGGCGCCGAAGTGTGGCGAATTGGCGCAGACGGGCAGGAGACTTTAGTGGCGGTTCGCAAAAAGGACGAATGGGTGAGAGTTGTTTGATGCTGTGATGGGTGATCCGGCGTGGGGTTCGGGTTTGGTGCGGTGTTCCCAGTCGTATGCGCGTGTGGGTGGGGTGTGGTTTGCGACGCGTAATGTGCCGAAGGCTATTGAGGATTGCACTGTGAAGGTGTTGTCGGCGCATTCGGCGTCGTGGGATGACTTTGAGTTGGTGCCGTTGTCTGAGGTGGAGCGGATGGTGAAGCTTCGTTCGTGGGCGTCGTTTCGGGGTGCGCGGTTGACGGTTGAGCGCGTGTGGGATGGTGAGGGTCGGATGGTGTGGCATCCGGTGCGGTTGGGGAATCCGGCGTATTTTGCGAGTCTTTTGTATGTGGGGCCGGATACCGCGGGGGTGTCGATCGCGGAAGTTGCGGAGTGGCCGGAGTTCTTGGGTTCGGATGCGAATTACGGGGGCGGTGTGCGGGGGAAGGTGCGGTTGGATCGTGTGGAGGATTACTCGGAGGAGTTTTCTGAGATTCTGATTCCGGGGCGGTAGTGCGTTGTTTGATGCTGTGATGGGTGATCCGGCGTGGGGTTCGGGTTTGGTGCGGTGTTCCCAGTCGTATGCGCGTGTGGGTGGGGTGTGGTTTGCGACGCGTAATGTGCCGAGCGAGCCGAGCAGTCGTGGTGTGCAGCTGTTGTCGGCGCATTCGGTGTCGTGGGATGACTTTGAGTTGGTGCCGTTGTCTGAGGTGGAGCGGATGGTGAAGCTTCGTCCGTGGGTGTCGTTTCGGGGTGCGCGGTTGAGTGTTGAGCGCGTGTATGACGGTGAGGGTCGGATGGTGTGGCATCCGGTTCAGTTCGGGGACCCAGCGTATTTTGCGAGTCTTTTGTATGTGGGGCCGGATACCGCGGGGGTGTCGATCGCGGTAGTTGCGGAGTGGCCGGAGTTCTTCGGTTCGGATGCGAATTACGGGGGCGGTGTGCGGGGCAAGGTGCGGTTGGATCGTGTGGAGGATTACTCGGAGGAGTTTTCTGAGATTCTGATTCCGGGATCGCCATATACCGCCGAGAGTCAAGCGATCGACATCGTGCGTTTTACGATGCCTCCGACAGCGCAAGCGGTGAATGCCACCGGAGCAACAACCGAGTCAGCGACGCAAGATGTGCCCGGCGAAGGCTTCGTTGATCACCCGCCGTTCACAGGCCTCGGATTTGCGAACGTGGCGGGGCCGCACATGGTGCCGCTGTGATGGCTCGCGCCGACACGCGTACCCGCCGGCGCTGAGTCGTGGCGCGTCACTCCAGATGGGGAAGAACAGCTTCTTACCGCCTACCCGAATGTCGCCTCGGGCTGGGCGTCAGGGCGATCGCCGGAGATTCCCCCGTCAGATATTTTGGGGCTGATGGGCACATGGAACGGCAACAGCGTCATGGTTGACCTGTTAGAAAACGGCAAAGCCGTTATCGCTTCCACGAGCGAAGTGCGAGGGCTGAAGCTCACAGAACGCGGCCTATGGGGTGCAGCCATCGATGCGCGCGACCTCACCGACGTGCACGCGATGAAGCTCACGGCCAACTGGTGGGGCATGCCGTTCCAAGTCGTTCGCCGGTTTCAGGTTGAGGGTGGCATCGCGGTGCGACTGGTGTACATCGGCCGAGATGTGCGCCTCGCCGAGGCGCAGCGACTCGAGAAGATGGATGCTGGAGTGTACGAAGCGACCGTGCGCAGAGAAGAACTGTCCGACATGCAAGCTGTGCAGCTCTCGCCCGCGTGAGCCTCAGCTTTTTGCGGCCTTTGCGGCGGCCTTCATTTCGCGCTTATGCTCGCGCACTTTGCCGAGTGCCTCGGGGCTCGTGATGTCGGCGACCGAGCGATACGACCCGTCTTCGCCGTAAGGAGCGGATGCCTCACGCCATCCGTCGCCCGAAAATCCGCACTGTTTGCCGAGCAGGGCGAGAAAGATCTTCGCCTTCTGATCGCCGAACCCCGGAAGTGCCTTGAGTCGCTTAAAGACCTCGGCACCGGTGGGTTCGCCTCGCGTCCAGAGGGCTGCGGCATCCCCATTCCAGCCCGTTGCGATCGCGCTACAGAGACTCTGCACGCGGCCAGCCATCGATCCGGGATACCGGTGCACGGCAGGCGAAACCTTGAACGTTTCGACGAAGTCATCGGGATCGTACGACGCGATCGTCTCGGCGTCGACTGAGCCGATTCGCTCTTGAATCTTCAAGGGTCCAGCGAACGCCGTCTCCATCGCAACTTGCTGGTCAAGCAGCATGCCAATCAACAGCGCCAGTGGGTCTTCGCTCAGCAGCGTGTCGGCCGCGGCGTCGTCAGTGATGTGCAGACTCATCCCGCCAGTTTCTCACTTCGTGCCTGACAGCTCGTGTTGTGGGATGAAAGCTCGCGCAGCGCGCTGCGCAGGTACCGCACCGCCGGGGCGCTCGTCATGCTGGCGCGCCACACGAGGCTGACCGGTCGAGTGGGCACCGGCTCATGCACGGGCACTGCCACGACGTTGTCGGGCAGGATGCCTCGCCCCAACCGTGGCACGAGAGCCACTGCGAGTCCGCTCGCGACCAACGCCGTTTGCGACGCGAACTCGAGGCACCGGTAGTCGATGTGGGGCGTGTGGGGTTCGTTTTGAAACATATGTCGAAACCAGTCGTGGCAGATGGTTCCGTCTGGGGTGCAGGCCCACGAGCGGTCGTGCACATCGTGCGGAGTCACGGCGTCGCGTGAGGCGGCCGGGTCGTCACGGTGCACCAGGAGATCGGCAACGTCTCGAAAGAGCTCTTCGCTTCGAAGGCTGGGCGGCAGTGTGATGCCCACGCCCTCCCAGTGGTGAATGAGTGCGACATCAAGCGAGCCCGCGGTGACGGCGGCGGCGGCATCCCACGGGTCGATCTCGTCGATCACGACCCGAAGATCGGGTGCGTCCTCATGGGCGTGGCTGATGAGCTCGGGGACGAGTCCACGCACACCGGTGGCGAAGGCGCCCAAACGGATCGTGCCCGTTGGGCGGTCGCCGGCATCGTGGAGACCCGAGCGGAGCGTCTCGATCTGCACGCGCAGTGAGCGGCCTTCGTCGGCGACTCGGCGACCGGCTGCGGTCAAGACAACTCCGCGCCCCTCGCGTTCGAGCAGCCGCACACCGAGGTCGCGCTCGAGTCGCTTTACCTGCTGCGAGACGGCCGAAGCGGTAAAGCCGAGAGTGCTCGCTGCGGCATGCACAGTGCCGGTGCGTTCGATGGCGATGAGCGATTCGATCGAGTCGAGGTCAATCATGGTGTCACGCTACCATGCAGTTTTCGCACTGATAATCGTGCATTAACGTGCGCTGGACGTACATGCTTAATACCGGTTGAGTAGACCCATGCCCTTACGCGCGACGCTTGCCGCATTCCTGGTCGCCCTCATCTGGGGCATGAACTTCGTCGTGATCGATGCGGGTCTCGAAGGCATGCCCCCGCTTCTCTTTCTCGCGATCCGGTTCGTGGTTGTCATCATCCCCGCGATCTTCTTCGTGCCGAAGCCTGCCGCGCGCTGGCGCGATATCGCCGCGATCGGCTTCTTCTTAAGTCTCGCCCAGTTCTCGATGCTCTACATTTCGCTCGCGCTCGGGATGCCGCCGGGGCTTGCATCTCTCGTTGTGCAGGGTCAGGTCGTGCTCACTGTCGTCTTCGCGGCGATGGTGCTGCACGAAGTGCCGACCCGCGTTCAACTCATCGGGATATCGGTGGGCGCCCTCGGCCTCTTGATCATCGGACTCGGCCGAGGCGGCGACGTGGCGCTGTTGGCGTTCATGTGTTCGGTGGGCGCCGCGACTGCGTGGGCGATCGGCAACGTGCTCACCCGGCGGGTGGGCCGAAGCGCGCCCGGCGGTACTCCGGCGCCGCTCGCCGGACTCTCGATGACGGTCTGGTCGGCACTCGTCGTGCCCATCCCGGCCTTTGCGATTTCGCTGTTGTTCGACGGCCCGAGCGCCGTCGGCTACGCGCTCACGCATCTCACCGTGCCGCAATTGCTCTCAACCGCGTATACCGCGTGGCTCGCAAGCCTCGTGGGCTACGGCATCTGGAACACACTGCTTGGCAAGTACCAAGCCTCGGCTGTCGTACCGTTCACGATGCTGGTTCCGGTGGTCGGCATCTTCGCGGCGTGGCTCGTGCAAGACGAAGTGCCCACAGTTGCCGAGCTCATCGGCGGCGGAGCACTGCTCGTGGGCGTTGCCATCACAACGGGCTTACTCGCCCAGATCAAGCGGTGGCGGATGCCTCAGGCTCGTCGTCTGCGATAGCCACAGCGTCTGGCAGCTCAATACCGAACACGGCGTTGAGGCCTGCGATGAAGTCATCTCCGCGACCAGATTCAGCGAGTTGGTGGGCTCGGGCGGTCGGGCTGTGGAGCAGCACGCCGACGAGGTGTCGAAGCGCCTGTTCGGTGCGACCGTCGTCGCCGCGACCCTGGGCACGAGCGATCTCACCCTCGAGAACGCCGAAGACGTGGCTACGAAGCGCAACAACGGCGGGGGTGATGCTGCGGCGCTCGCCGACAACGCTGAAGCGAGCGGCAGCGTTCCGCACGACAGTTCGCGCGGCATCCGTCGCCTGCAGCTCTTCGAGGGGCGCGTGGAGGCGAATGGTTTCGAGGTCGAGCAGGTCGATTCCGGCAAGCTCTGCGACGTCGGCGTCGACGTTTCGAGGAAGACCGAGGTCGATCACGATGCGCCTCGTCGCGGAGTGTGCCACCGGGCATCCGGCGGTAGTTGCTGTGTCTGCAATGGCCGCGCCGCCGAGGAGAGCGGCGTTCACGACAGGAAGCTCTGAGCTCGTGCAGGTGATGACGAGGTCTGCGTGGGCTGCGGCCAGCGGGAAGTGCTCGTGCGAGACGGCCGCAATGCCGTGCTTCGCCGCGAATGCCGCGGCGCGTCCAGAGGGCGAGTGCACCGTGATGTCTTGGGCGCCGTGGTCGCGAAGGGCGGCAAGAGTTGCTGCGGCATAGGAGCCGGTGCCGACAAGGAGCACGCGAAGCTCAGCCCAATCGATGATTCGGCTGTCGGCGAGATCAAGTGCGAGTCGCACGAGTGAACGACCGGCGCGCTGGAGGGCCGTTGAGTTCTTCACGTCGCGCTGCGCTTCGGAGGCGCGCTGAAAGAGGCGTTCGAGTTCGGGAGACGTCGTGCCATCGGTGCGCGCTTCCGTCAGCGCGCGTCGCACCTGGCCCGCGATCTCACCCTCGCCGACGACAACTGACTCGAGCCCTGATGCGACTGAGAAAAGATGCTCGGCGACAGCCGAACCGGTGATGACTTCGTAGGAGCCCTCGAGCTCCGCGATCGTCACCGAGGTTGCTGATTCAATCGCCGCGAGTGCCGCTTCGACGCCGACAGCATCGGCTGCGGTCACGGGCTCGTCCATCTCGACGTATGCCTCGAAACGATTGCACGTCGCCACCACCACAGCGCCCTGCACGCATTCACCGTGGGCTGCGATGAGCGGTGCAACAGCAGTGCTGGGGGTGCTCAATCGCTCGAGGAGCTCGAACGGGGCGGTCTTATGACTCGCGCTTAAACACAGCAGCACCAGAGCATTCTACGCCCCGAGAAATGTGCGGGTGCCGAGTCAGGTCTCCCACAGGGAGGGGAATGGGAGAATAGGACCGTGCTCAGTGACATCTCGAACGACCTCGACCAGGTGGCGCCCACAGGCCCCGCGGCATCCGCTCTCGTTCGGGCCCTGCACGGTGAACGAAGTGACCGGCTGCCGGTGTGGTTTATGCGACAGGCTGGTCGCTCGCTTCCGGAGTACCGCGAGCTGCGAGTCGGTACCCGAATGCTTGACGTGTGCCTTGAGCCGGAGCTTGCCGCCGAGATCACCCTGCAACCGGTGCGCCGCCACGGTGTCGATGCTGCCGTGTTCTTCAGCGACATCGTTGTGCCGCTGCGTCTTGCGGGTATCGAGGTAGAAATCGAGTCCGGTCGGGGGCCGGTATTTTCAAACCCTGTGCGCAGCGCCGCAGATGTCGACCGCATCACGATGGTCGACCCGGCAGAAGTCGCAGCGGCCGCTGGGCCGATCCGCGAAGCCGTTGCGATGGTCTGCCGTGAACTCGGAGAGACTCCGCTCGTCGGGTTTGCCGGTGCCCCTTTCACGCTCGCCGCGTACCTCGTCGAGGGCGGTCCTTCTAAAGAGCACCTGCGTGCCCGCGCCATGATGCATGCTGACCCCGAGTCTTGGCACCGACTTGCTGGTTGGCTTGCTGAAGTTTCGGCAGCGTTCTTGAAAGCGCAAACGGATGGCGGCGCCAGCGCCGTGCAGTTGTTCGATTCGTGGGCGGGCTCGCTCTCGGTTGCCGACTACCGTGCGTTCGTTGCACCTCACTCAACCGCGGCTCTTGCCGGCGTCACGGTGCCGCGCATCCACTTCGGCGTCGGTACCGATCGGTTCCTCACCGACATGCGCCTGGGAGGCATCGTCGACGCTGTGGGCGTGGACTGGCGCACTCCGCTCGATGAAGCGGCTCAGCTTTTGGGCCCCGACGTCACGGTGCAGGGAAACATCGACCCGGCATTGCTGCAGGCACCATGGCCGGTGCTCGAAGCCCATGTTCACGACGTGATCAACCGCGGCCGTGTCGCGCGCGCCCACATCTTGAACCTCGGTCACGGTGTGCCTCCTGACACAGATCCCGAGGTGCTGACGCGCATCGTCGCGCTCGCCCACGAGGCGGGCGTGTGAGTGGCGTCGAAGACCTCGCACACCTCGCAGAACAGGCGGGGCACACGAGAGTAGCTGTCGTCGGTGGCGGCATAGCGGGTCTCATCGCGGCGATGGAGTGCGCTCGTGTGGGACTGCAGGTCACTGTGTTTGAGGCATCCGATCGCCTCGGTGGGGTGCTGCGTTCCGCCGAGATTGCGGGGCTCACTGTCGATGTGGGCGCCGAGAGCTTCGCTACGCGCGGTGGGCACGTTCGCGCGCTCATCGATGAACTTGACCTTTCAGATGCCGTCGCGTCACCGAACCCTGTCGGTGCGTGGGTGGCCGGGCTCCCCACGGGAGCGGCACCCCTTCCTGGGGGGAGCGTCTTGGGGATTCCCGACAACCCCTGGCGCGAAGACGTGCGCCGCATTCTCGGTTGGAGCGGGGCCTGGCGTGCGTATGTCGACCGGCTGCGACCTCCACTGACGATCGGTCACGACCGCAGTCTCGGTCATCTTGTGCGAAAGCGCATGGGTCAGCGCGTGCTCGATCGTTTGGTCGCCCCCGTCACCACCGGGGTCTACTCCGCGCGTCCAGATGACATCGACGTCGACCTCGCAGCCCCAGGATTGAATGCTGCTCTCACTCGCACCGGATCACTTTCGGGCGCTGTCGCCGACCTCGTAGGTGGTCGACAGAGCGCGCCCGGCGGTGCCGTGCAGGGACTTGCCGGTGGCATGACTCGTCTTGTCGAGGCGCTGAGTGCTCGACTGCTCGACCTCGGTGTCGACATCCGCGTCAACACGTCGGTCACAGCTCTCACCGAGACACCCACCGGCTGGGGTCTCACCACTGACGGTGCCGTAACCGAGGGGGCCGAGGAATTCACCGCAGTCATCGTCGCTGTTACTGAGCCCGAAGCTCGGGCGCTCCTGTCTCCCGTGGTTTCTGCACTTGAAGCTGAAACGGCAGCTGCCCCTGAAGTCGAACTCATCACGCTCGTGATCGATGCACCCGAACTCGACACGCACCCTCGTGGCACGGGTGTGCTCACAGTGCCGAACTCGCACGTTGCGAAGGCGCTCACGCACTCGACGGCCAAATGGCCCTGGCTTGATGCGCTGACAGAATCCGGCACGCACGTTGTGCGGGTGTCGTTTGGCGCTCAGGGCGAGGTGCCTGCGACCGCCGAGTTGAACGACACGGATGCTGTCGCACTCGCTGTGGCCGAGGCATCCGCTCTCCTGGGCGTCGCGTTGCACCCGCAAAAAGTGCGGGGCTGGCATCGCGACAGCTATGTACAGTCGCAGCCCGCCGCAACGCGTGGGCGACCGGAGGCAGTCGCGGCCGCGCGCGGCGCCATTCGGGCGGTCTCGGGGCTCGGCGCCGTCGGAGCGTGGATCTCGGGCACCGGCCTGGCTCAGGTCGTGCCTGATGCCATCGCTGAATCCGACCGGGTGCGGCGCGCAGCGCTGTGGGGCCGGGGCGCTCAAAGCGAGTGACGCGATGCTGCTGATGGTGTCCACGTTTGTCAAGTGGATGCCGGATTTGGAATACGGCGATAGCCTGGTGTCACACCAGCACCTCCACCGAGCGTGAGGAGACCCCATGAGGGGCAAAGTAGGACTCGTTGTCGGACTCGCCGCAGGCTACGTTCTCGGCACCCGTGCCGGTCGCAAGCGGTACGAGCAGATCAAGACTCAAGCCCAGAAAGTGTGGGAGCTTGACCCGGTGCAGAACCAGGTCAGCAAAGTGAAAGATTTCGGCACGTCGGCGGCCCTGGCCGTTCCGAACGCGCTGTGGGATGGCGCCGTCAAGATCACGAAGGCCGTTGCTGCGAAGGGCAGCGCCGGCGAACGTGTCGATGCCGGAGTTGCCGCAGCCCAGAAGTCGAAGCGTGACATCGCAGATGCCGCGACGGTCACGGCGGAAGAAGCTGAGGCCGCCGCAAAGAAAGCAGCCGACGACATCGACGAGAAACTCAACGGCGGCAAATGATGACGACGCCTCGTGGATTCCGCGACCGCGCCGATGATGGCCTCCTCACCCTCGTGGGTGAAGTTCCCGAACTCGTCCGTAATCTCGTGGTTGCCGAAGTTGACTCGGCGAAGTCCTGGGTAGCGCGCACTGCGAAAGATGTCGGAATCGGTGCCGGCTGGTTCGTCGCTGCACTTTTCGTGTTGTTCTGGTCAGTGCCGGCCCTTGGCGCTTTCGTCATCATCGGGCTTGCCTCATGGTGGCCCGCGTGGCTGTCGGCACTCGTGGTCTTTGTGGTCATGATCGTCATCGTCGCGATCCTCGCGCTGCTCGGGTTGATGAAGTTCCGCAAGATCTCGCGCGCGAAGAACCCCGGCCAGTCGATCGCAGAAGATGTGCGTGCCGTGAAGGAGGCCACAGATGAGTTCTAACCTGCAGGGAGCGTCGTCAGTGAATTCGCCCGTTCCCGTGCCGCGGACCGGAGTTCCCCTCGGTATTACCGATCCTGTCGAAAAGGCGCGCGCCGAACTGAAGGCGGCTCTGGCCGCAATCGAGGAAAAGGCGAATTTTCCTAAGCGAGCCGGAATCGCGGCTGACCGCGCGCAAAAACGCGCGCGTGCGTTCGCAAAGCGCAAGCCCGCAGCTGCTGTTGTGGGAGCTGTGGGGCTCGCCACAGCGGTCGGCGTTGTGGTGTGGGGCGCCGTGCGCCTTTACCTGCGCTGAACACGAAGTAACACCCCGGCGGGTAGACGCTGCATCCTGCCCGTTTGGTATCGCGCGCAGCGAGAGAGACACTGGTGAGTATGGCTTCTGAGCACCACGATCACCGGGAAGATTCCGCAACGAACGCTGAAGGACCCGGTACGCAGTACACGCTGTGGGCGATCTTCAGCCGTGACCCGGAGCACCCGGTCGTCGAGACTGAGTCGACCGAGCTTGAAGACATTGTCGCCCTCATCGAGCAGGGTGGCGTCACGGTTCGCGGTTTTTACGATGTGAGCGGACTCCGTGCCGACGCCGACCTCATGGTGTGGCTGCACGGACCGAATCCCGAAGATCTCCAGCGTGACCTCCGTCGCCTTCGACGCACCGAACTGCTCCGTCCGCTTCTGCCGGTGTGGAACGCCATGGGCGTGCACCGCGACGCCGAATTCAATCGCGCCCACGTGCCCGGATTCTTGCGCGACGTGCCGGCGCGCGAGTGGCTGTGTCTGTACCCGTTCGTGCGTAGCTACGAGTGGTATCTCCTCCCGGAGGCCGAGCGCCGTCAGATGCTTGCGGAGCATGGCCGCAAGGGTGCTGCGTTCACCGGAGTAACGGCGAACACAGTCGCAAGCTTCGCCCTCGGCGATTACGAGTGGTTGCTGCCGATGGAAGCAGACGTGCTCACCGATCTCGTCGACATGATGCGCGACCTTCGCTACACCGAAGCGCGCCGTCATGTGCGTGAAGAAGTCCCCTTCTATACCGGTCGTCGCATCGAACTCGAGGCCATCCCAGAGGTTCTGGCGTGACGTCAGCGCCCACACCGTGGCGCTTGGGAACGCGGCGGAGTGCGCTCGCAACTGCGCAATCGCAGCAGGTTGCTGACGCGCTCTCGGCAGCATCGGGCCGCGACGTCGTGCTCGTGCCGATCACCTCCGAAGGTGATGTTTCCCGCGCGTCACTATCGAGTCTTGGTGGGCAGGGTGTTTTTGCAACACGCTTACGCGAAGCGCTCGCTGCGGGTGAGTGCGACCTCCTTGTGCATTCTTTGAAAGACCTGCCCACAGCTCCAGCGCCCGGGCTCGTGATCGCGGCTATTCCTGCGCGAGTTGATGCTCGCGATGTCGTCATCACGCGTGACGGCACGGAGCTTCATAATCTGCCCGTTGCTGCAACGGTGGGAACCGGTTCGCCGCGGCGCCGGGCTCAGGCGCTCTCGAGCAACCTGCAGCTCGAGGTCAGAGACATCCGTGGCAACGTCGACTCGCGACTGTCGCGCGTGCGTTCCGGTGAACTAGATGCCGTGATTCTTGCCGCAGCGGGGATATCTCGACTCGGAGCCGATGGGCGCCCGGTCACCGACGGATTGCAGCTCGAGCACCTCAGCCTCGACGTCTGGCCGACGGCTCCCGGGCAGGGCGCGCTGGCGATTGAAACCCGTGACGACGCACCCGCTGATCTGCGCGCAGCGCTCAGCGAGCTTGACGACGCGGGGACCCGCGCTGCCGTCGACGCAGAACGCGCCGTCCTGGCGGGCCTCGATGCTGGCTGCCACGCACCGGTCGGGGTGCACGCGACGCTCAACGGCGACCAGGTGCGGCTGAACGCCGTGGTTTACGCCCTCGATGGCAAAAAAAGCATCGGTCTTGACGAAACGACGCCTCTCTGGTCGGGGTATGCTCGAAAATCAGGCAGTGGCGATGGTGCAGAAGCTGCCGACGGCGCAACATCCGATGCAAGAGCCCGCAGTGTCGGAGAAGATGTCGCACGTCGGTTGCTCGAACGTGGAGCGGCTGACCTCGCACCGTGAAAGTCGACTCCATGAACTCACAGTTACGCAGCACCGCTGAGGCCAAGCCCCTCGCCGGTTGGCGAGTGCTGGTTCCTCGTGGCGGTCCGTGGGGCGACAGCGTCGCCGCGAATCTCCGCAAGCAGGGCGCAGTGCCGGTCGTGGCTCCCCTTATCAATTTCGCTTCGACGAATGACCAAGCAACTCTCGAAACGGCCCTCGCTGACCTCGCCGCCGGAAAGTTTGATTGGCTGACGATTACCAGTGCCACGACAGTCGATGTACTCGTTTCGTACCGCGCGACGATTCCGCACGAGACGAAGGTCGCCGCTGTCGGAGAAACGACATCCGCTGCACTTCAGGCCGTGGGATACCGCGTCGACCTCGTGCCCGAGCGCGACAATTCCGCGGCAGGCATGGCAGAGCAGCTGGTGGAGCTTGAACCTGAACCCCGCGACATCCTGACCCTGCGAAGTGAAATCGCAAAGCCCGTGCTTACGCGTCACCTCATCGAGGCCGGCCACCGCGTGCGCTCGGTCGTCGCGTACCGCACTGTGGGCGTACCCGTCACGCAGAAAATCGCCACGGATGTTGCGAGCGGCCGTATCAACGCCATTTTGGTGACGAGTGGTTCTGTTGCCGAGCAGGTGCACCTACAGTTTCCCGAAATTCCCGCTGACACGGTGATTGCGGCTATCGGCCCGCGTACGGCGAAAGATGCCAAACATGCCGGGCTCGATGTTGATGTGATCGCCGACGAGCAGACAGCGACAGCGCTCATCGATGCTGTTTCGCGCTACGCCCTGCCGCACGCACTCGATGAGGCCCAGTCGTGAGTTTTCCCGCTCACCGGCCGCGCCGTTTGCGCTCGGCCCCGGCGATGCGCCGGCTCGCGCGCGAGACCTGGCCGGTTCCGAGCCAACTCGTACTGCCGATGTTCGTACGCGAAGGCATCTCGGAGGCTGTTCCGATCAGCTCGATGCCCGGCGTCATGCAGCACACTGTCGATTCGCTCAAACGTGCGGCAGCGGATGCCGCGGCTGCAGGTGTCGGCGGAGTCATGCTGTTTGGGGTCCCCGCCGTGCGCGACGCCGAAGGGTCAGGTGCTGATGACCCCAACGGCATCCTGAACGTCGCGACTCGAGCTCTCATCGAAGAAGTCGGCGACGCGCTCGTTGTGCAGACCGATCTCTGCCTCGACGAGTTCACCGATCACGGACACTGCGGAGTGCTCACGCCATCGGGCGCCGTCGACAATGACCGAACGCTCGAGCGCTACACGGCAATGGGTCTCGCTCAGGCTGAGGCAGGGTCTCACCTGCTCGGTCTGTCGGGAATGATGGACGGTCAGGTGCTCGCTGTTCGCGCAGCTCTCGAAGGTGCTGGTTTCACCGACACAGTGATCATGGCGTACTCGGCAAAATACGCCGGGGCGTTTTACGGGCCCTTCCGTGAAGCTGTCGATTCGCAGCTCGTCGGCGATCGTCGCACGTATCAGCTTGATCCGGCCAACGGACGCGAGGGTCTGCGCGAAGCGCTGCTCGATGTGGAAGAGGGGGCCGACATCGTCATGGTGAAGCCTGCTCTGCCTTATCTCGATGTGCTCGCCGATGTGCGCGCAGCCGTTGATGTGCCGGTATGGGCCTACCAAGTTTCCGGCGAATACGCCATGGTCGAAGCCGCGGCAGCGCACGGCTGGATCGACCGTCGCCGCGCAGTGCTCGAATCAATCACGTCGATCCGCCGCGCCGGAGCAGACGCTGTGCTCACCTACTGGGCGACCGAGGCCGCCCAGTGGCTGCGCGAAGAACTATAAGGAGAACCACTCGGTGAATCAGCCGACTCACGACCGCAACGATGACCTGTTCGCCCACGCGCGCGAAGTGATTCCGGGAGGCGTGAACTCTCCCGTGCGCGCCTACGGTTCCGTTGGCGGAGCGCCGCGTTTTCTCGCTTCGGCAACAGGACCGTACGTGACCGACGCTGCAGGAACCTCCTATGTCGATCTCGTAGCGTCGTGGGGCCCGGCGCTGTTGGGCCACGCTCACCCCGAGATTGTCGCGGCGGTACAGGATGCGGCATCCCGTGGTCTTTCGTTCGGTGCTCCCACTGAAGCCGAGGTCGACCTCGCCACGGTGATCTCTGAGCGGGTTGTCGCCCCTGGCGAAGGTGACGCCGTGCGTCGACCGGTGGAGCGCGTGCGCCTGGTCTCGACCGGAACAGAAGCCACGATGACGGCGATTCGTCTCGCGCGCGGGTACACCGGTCGCGACTTGCTCGTGAAGTTCGCCGGGCACTATCACGGTCACTCCGACGGACTGCTCGCTGCCGCAGGTTCTGGCGTGGCGACCCTCGCTTTGCCGGGCTCGGCTGGCGTGCCGGCTCCGATTGCCGCGCAAACGCTCGTTCTGCCGTACAACGATCTCGACGCCGTGCGTGAAGTATTCGCCGTACACGGCGACAAGATTGCCGCTGTCATCGTTGAGGCAGCCGCGGCCAACATGGGCGTTGTCGCGCCCGATGCCGGCTACAACGCGGCGCTCGCCGATATCGCCCACGAGCACGGGGCACTACTGATTCTCGACGAGGTACTTACGGGCTTCCGCGTGCACCCCGCGGGCTACTGGGGCCTTCAGCAAGAAGCGGGCGAAATCTACACTCCTGACATCTTCGCCTTCGGCAAGGTCGTCGGCGGCGGGATGCCTCTGGCCGCCCTCGGCGGACGTGC
The DNA here is from genome assembly GCF_011047135.1 of Microbacterium endophyticum. Taxonomy (NCBI): domain Bacteria; kingdom Bacillati; phylum Actinomycetota; class Actinomycetes; order Micrococcales; family Microbacteriaceae; genus Microbacterium; species Microbacterium endophyticum. The sequence goes on from NZ_CP049255.1 coordinate 1,727,799, forward strand.
CGATGTCATGGACTCACTTGCACCCCTGGGCCCCGTCTACCAAGCGGGCACGCTGTCGGGCAACCCGCTTTCGGTTGCGGCAGGACTCGCCACGCTGAGGCTCGCGACCCCCGAGGTGTACGCGAAGGTGAATGCTGCGGCATCCGCTGTTGCCACCGCGCTGTCGGGAGCGCTCGCGATGGAGGGCATCGCGCATGCCGTGCCGCGTGCCGGGTCGCTGTTCGGTGTCGTGTTTGCCGACGAGGCTCCGCGCACGTACGCCCAAGCTCTCGAGCAAGAATCCTGGCGCTACCCGGCGTTCTTCCACGCGATGCTCGATTCCGGAGTTTCGTTGCCGCCGAGTGTCTTCGAAGCGTGGTTCTTGACCGCAGCTCACGATGACGATGCTCTCGGGCGCGTGCTCGCGGCGCTGCCGATTGCCGCGCGCGCGGCCGCGGAGGCTGTGCGCCCGTGAGTGGAGTCGTCGTGCTTGCCGGCGGTGTCGGCGGGTCGAAATTCACCCTCGGCGTGCGCGCTGCGCTTGCCACGCTCGGTGAGCCCGAAGCGACAGTCATCGTCAACACCGGAGACGACATCTGGTTGTCGGGTGTGCGGCTGCAACCCGACGTCGACTCGATGGTTTACGCGCTGGCTGGAGCCAACGACACCGAACGCGGGTGGGGCCGAGCCGGCGACACCGAGCGCGTCAACACCGAGCTGCAGGCGTGGGGCACGGGGTGGCCGTGGTTCACTCTCGGAGACCTCGACCTCGGCACACACATCGCCCGCACCGGATGGTTGCGCGACGGGCTGACCCCCACTGAGGTGCTCGAGCGGATGTCGAAGCGTTGGCCGCTCGGCGCCAAGCTGCTGCCGATGACCGATGACGAGGTCGACACCCACGTGCTGCTGAAAAACGGCGAGCGGCTGCACTTTCAAGAGTGGTGGACGAGGTATCGCGCCCAGCTGCCCCCCGCGGGCTTCGAGAACCCCGGCATTGCCGATTCGTTCGCGGCGCCCGGTGTGATCGAGGCGATCGAAGACGCCGAGCTCGTGCTGATCGCGCCGTCGAACCCGGTGGTGTCGATCGGCCCGATCCTCGCGGTGCCCGGAATCCATGAAGCCCTGCGAGCAACCGGTGGCCCCGTCATCGGTGTGTCACCCATCATCGGGGGAAACGTCGTTCGCGGTATGGCGGACGTGTGCCTGAACGCCGTGGGCGTTCGCACAGCGGCCGACGCGGTAGCTGCCCACTACGGCGCGCGCCTTGACGGCGGCGTGCTGGACACATGGCTCATAGCCGAAGAAGATGCTGGGCTTGCGGCATCCGTTGAAGCCCTGGGTATATCGGTCGACGTCGTGCCGTTGTGGATGCGCGACGCCGATACCACAGAAGCACTCGCCGCGGCAGCAATTTCCGCCGGCCGCTGAGGACCAGGCTGCGCCCTATTCCCATACGCCCTATTCCCGTGTGGATTACTTAGGCCGACCCCCTGCCCTAACTCAGGCAATGTGTCGGTGTGACTGTGCCTCGACCCCGGATTTCTGCGGAAGCTTCGTCTCGCCCGATCCACACAGCCTGAGTTAGTGCAGGCGCGGGCTGGGCCAGCCTCAGCGTGAGTGCAGACACGGGCGATGTCAGCTGCGCGCGCGGACCAGGATCTCGGTGATGAACGAGGTTTTGGCATCCGAGTATTGGTTCATATCTGCCCAGTCGCGGGTAGCGAGCTGCCGTTTGAGCACCGCGTAGGCATCTCGATCGGCGGGATGCTGCCGGAGCCAGTCGCGAAACAGTAGGTGGTTTTCTTCCCACTCACTGCCGGCGGTGCAGATGTGGACGTGGGCATCGAGGTTCGGAGTGCGCAGCATGCGATGACCGGGCTCGCGGACGCGGAGCACGTATCCAGCTGCAACCAACGCCGGCACATAGTCGCGTTCATCTTCGACGTCGGCCACGCTGACATCGATGTCGATGATGGGTTTCGCCGGAAGCCCCGGCACCGAAGTCGAGCCGATGTGGTCAATGCGGCGGGCGCGAGTACCGAGTGCAGTGCTGATCCGCGCGTGTTCCAGAACGAACCGCTCTGGCCAGGCCGGGTCGGGATCGACGATAACTATCGCGCGCGGCTCGACGCCGCCAATCAGCTCCACATCGTCCACGCTTCAGGCTCTCATGCGGTTCCCCTGCACTAACTCAGGCAGTGCGCGCGTCCCATCTTCTCGAAGACTTGATGTTCCGGCGTGCTCCGGCCGAGCTCGATCCGATTTGCCTGAGTACGTGCAATCGCCGGATTGACGGGCGGGCACCTCTTTCTCATGGTTTTGCATCAATGCTGGTCGCGCGTGGGGTTGCTGACTATGCTTCGGGCATGTCGACGATGACAACTTCTGCAGCAGCGACGCCAGCACCCGCGAGCTCCACCATCTCTTCCTCCAGAGCGCTCGCCGGGCTCGCCATCATGTTGCTCACCATCGGGGGCTCGCTCGCATTCGCGCTTCCGGTGCAGTGGGTGCAGATGTACTTCCGGATGGGGTCGGCGCCCGTTGAAGTGACCGCCGCGCAGAATGACCGCTACGTGTGGACAGCAGGAATCGCGGTCGGCGCGCTTCTTGTCGCGCTCGTTGCGGCGGCGCTTCATCGAAAAAGGGGGCTTCTTGCCCTCACAGCGATCGCATTCGTTTGCGCTCTGATCGCCGCGTTCATCTTTCAGGTGCCAGCGGGCCGCTTCTCGGTAGAAGGTGCATCGACGAGTGTGCAGCCTGCGGTGAGCTGCTCCGCCCTGGCAGGCGACTGCATAACTGACGCGGTTTAGGTCAACTGACGAGCTGACGCGTGCGCGGGCCGAGTCCTAAGGCCTTCGCATCGTTCAGTTGCGCGAGCGTATCGACGTCTCGTCGGAGAGACGAGTCGGCGCGGAGGCTCAGCGGCGCAAACCCGGCAGCTCGGTGCAGTTCGAACGAATCGGTACCGAAGTCGCTCTGCCACGGTACGCCGACGCGGGCAGTGACGAGCGTCGACCCGGTGCCTTCGGCATCCGCAACAACCGCGCGGTCCACATTGAGTGCCGCATGTAGAGCCTGGTCGAGATCCATTGCGCGCAGGGCGGGAAGATCGCCCAGCAGCGCTGCACGGTGGGTGCCATCTGTGTGGGCGGCACCCCGTGCAATGGCGGCGTTCAGACCGGATGCTGGTGCTTCGGTCACGACCTCGACACCCGCCATCTGTGCACACTCCGCTGCGATGAGCTCATCGTCGGTGACCACGATGACGCGTGACACCTCGGTCGCGGCAGCGGCCGCCGTGATCGTGTCGAGGGCGATGGCTCGGGCTAGTGGCATCCGATCGATGCCAGTGCCGACGAGCCGTGACTTGCCGATCGCACTGGGTTTCACGGGGATGATGACAACCCAGCCCGCGCGTGCCTCATCCGTGCCCTGCACGTACTCAGGCTGCATGTTGCTGCCCCGGTGCCGGATTGCCGGAATCACGCTGCCCGGCGCCCGTGCGCGACAAATATTGCCTGAGTTCGTGCAGGGAAGTGTGCGCGGCCGCCGAGGGAGTGCTGGGCACGCGTTTAGGCACCGAATCGGGCGCGCAGGCGCGGCAGTACCTCTTCGCCGTACATCCGCAAGAACCCGGCCTGGTCGAAGCCCGGGTCGTGGAAGACGAGGTGCCGGAAGCCCATGTCGACGTACTCGGCGATGCGTTCAACGTGCTCTTCGGGATCGGTCGAGACGATGAAGCGGGATGCCGCGCGCTCGATCGGCAGTTCATCGGCACGCCGTTGCATCTCGATGGGGTCGTGGACGCCCATCTTCTCTTCGGGTGAGAGCGCAAGGGGTGCCCAGAAGCGCGTCTTTTCGAGCGCCTGTTCGCGGGTGTCGGCGAGCGACACCTTGACCTCCATGAGGGTGTCGACGTCGTCGGAACTCCGCCCAGCCTTCTCGATGCCCTCAGCGAGTGCGGGGAGCAGAGTGTCTGTGTAGAGCGCGCGATCCTTGCCGCTCGTCGTGATGAACCCGTTGGCCATGCGCCCGGCGAGACGAGTCGCGGCGGGGCCGGCGGCACCGATATAGATCGGTACCGGCTTCTCGGGGCGGTCATAGATCGTGGCATCTTTCACGTTCCAGAAGTTGCCTTCGTAGGTGACGCGCTCGCCCGCCCACAGCTTTTCCATGAGGATGATCGACTCTTTGAGGCGCTGGAATCGCTCGGGCGCTTCGGGCCAGTCAAGGCCAAGGGTCACTTCGTTGAGTGCTTCGCCGGTGCCGACGCCGAGGATGATGCGGCCCGGAAACATCACGCCCAGCGTCGCGAATGCCTGAGCGACTACGGCGGGGTGGTAGCGAAAGGTGGGGGTCAGTACCGAGGTGCCGAGCAGCACGCGGGACGTGCGAGCACCGACGGCCCCGAGCCAGGGGAGCGCGGCGGGCGCGTGCCCGCCTTCGTGCATCCAGGGCTGAAAGTGATCGGAGATGAACACCGAATCGAAGCCAGAGTCCTCGGCGAGCACAGCAAAGTCAGCGAGCTCGGCGGGGTTGAACTGCTCAGCGGATGCCTTGTAGCCAAAGCGCAGGGGAACGGTCATGATGCTCCAATCGAAGCGGGCGGTGAATAAACATCGGTGGAAAAAAACTCGCTACCGGTGGTGGCGGCGAGCATGTCACGGAAGGCCTGAACAGTGCCCGGCCACAGAAGGGTGAGGCGGCCAGAGCGGTCGTCGACGTACCAGTTGTGGCATCCGCCCCCCAGCCACGGCGTGGGCGCGGCGGCGGCATCGATCTCGGCGCTGTAAGTGGTCTCAGCCTCGGGTCGTACCCGCACGATGCCGCCAAGCGCTGGTGCTCGGTCAAGACACTGTGTGACGTACTCGGCCTGTGCTTCGGCCATCAGCACCGAAGAGTTGTGGCCGAGTGAGGCGTTGGGTCCGTTGAGCACGAACAGCTGGGGGAATCCGGAAACGACGGTTGAGGCGAAGGACGTCATCCCCGACGACCAGTGCTCAGCAAGGGTCTGGCCGGTTTCTCCCGTGATCAGGTGAGCATATGGCTGCTGCGCTGCCGCAAAACCGGTTGCCAACACGACGATGTCGGCGTCATATCGTTCGCCGCTTGCGGCAACCAACGTTCTGCCCGAAACACTCTCGAGAGCGGATGCCTCTACGGTCACCGCGTCGGATGCCACCGCGGGGTAGTAGTCGTCTGAGAGCAACACGCGCTTGCAACCGAAGGCGTACGACGGCCGGAGCGCCGCTCGAAGCGCGGGATCAGCGACGTGCTTTTCTCTGTGAGCGTCGGCAAGAGCTGTCGCGTCGGCGGCGGCAGCAGCGTCGCCTGAACGCGCCGCGTAGCGCGCTTCACCTTCGGAATAGAGCTCTTCGCGAAGTCGCGCGAGAGCTTTGGGATCGTCGCGAAAGGTGGCAAGTTCCTCGGCGGAATAGCGGCGAGCATCGCGCGGCACAATCCACGGCGCTGTGCGCTGAAAAACCGTGACGTGTGCCGCAGTGCCTGCGAGCTCTGGAACAAGCTGCACGGCCGAGGCTCCGGTGCCAACGACGGCAACGCGCTTTCCCGCGAGTTCTGCGCTGTGGTCCCAGCGGGCCGAGTGGAAAAGCGGACCCGTGAAGGTTTCAAGGCCCGGAATATCCGGAATCACCGGCTCTGTCAGTCGACCGCACGCCAGCACGAGCGCGTGCGCTTCGATCACACCGGGCGCGTCACCCGAGGTCGACACAACCCACAGCGAGCGGGCGGCATCCCACCGAGCACTTGTGAGCGTGGTGTTGAGGAGAAGCTGCTCGTCAAGGCGCTCATCGCGCACGACCTTCTGCAGGTAGCCGTGGATCTCATCACCGGTTGCGAAGAGGGCCGACCATTCTGGATTGGGGTGAGACGCGAAGCCGTAGAGATGGCTCGGTACGTCGCACGCCACACCCGGATAAGTGTTGTCGCGCCAGGTGCCACCGACGGATGCCCCGCGCTCGATGATTGCGAAGTTGTTGCGGCCCGCGCGCCGCAACTGCAGTGCCATGCCGATACCGGCGAACCCCGCACCGACGATGAGTTCGTCTACGGTCATTGCCGCGTGGGGAGCGCTCATTGCAGCATGATCTTTCTGCCCGCCGCGGGTTCCCGGTAGTCGGTCGTTCGTTGGCGGAACGGGCGAAAGAGATGCTGCGCAATTCGTGCGGCGTCCGCAACGGGGAGTTCCTGGCCGTGTTCGATGCCGGCGCCCGGACGCACGCGGCCATCGAGCAGACTGCCGCCGAGGTCATCGCCGCCAGCGCCGAGAAGGGCAGCGGAGGTGTCTCGCCCGTGCCGCGTCCACGGAACCTGGATGTGGCTAATTGAGCCGGAAAGCAGCAACCGCGAGACGGCGACCATGGCCCTGTGCTCGTCGAGGGGCTCTCGGCTCGGTACGAGGTGCACGTCTCCGCCCGGAAGGGGGATAGGGACGAACTCGGTGAATCCACCGGTCGAGTTCTGGATCTCGCGCAGCATCCGCAGGTGCGAAATGCGCTCCGCGGCGGTTTCGACGTGGCCGTAGAACAGCACCGAAGTGGAGCGGAACCCGGCACGGTGAGCTGTCGTGATCGTCTCGACCCAACGGTCAATGCTGAGATCGCTCGGCGCAATTTGTTCGCGTACCCGTTCGTTCAGGACTTTGACGCCGGTACCGGGCATTGTGTCGACGCCCGCTTCTCGGAGTGCGGCGAGGGCGTCGACGAGTTCGAGGCCACTGCGCGTGGCGAAGTCTGCGACATCCTGCGGGCGATATGCGTGCAGGTGCATATGAGGCGTTGCGGCTTTGATGGCGCGCGCAATCGCAAGATATGCGCTCGCGTCGACGTCGTCTGGAATCAAGCCCTGCACGCAGATTTCGGTGGCGCCGAGCTCCCATGCGTCGCTCGCGATCGCCGCGACATCGTCGAGGGTGAAGGTTGATTCGTCTTCGGATGCGCGAGCCTTGAGCCCCGAGGAGGTCAGGTTGCGATTGACCACGAGGCTCACGGCTTCGCCCACCGTGTAGCGACGGACATCGTTCGCCGTCTGAGCGAGGGCATCGAGATCACCGCCGGATGAGTGCAGCAGGCTCACCCATTCGTTGTCGTCGAGAGAAAGCGGGTCGGCTGCCGCGCGTTCCGCGAGTTGGCGGGCCGTCGATGGGAGACGGGTCGCACCGGAACGTGCGGGTACGGCAACCCTCGCGTCGTCATCGACCCTCACGGATGCTCCGGCGAGCCCCGATGTGGGATCAGCGAGAGCGTGCACCGCCGGCGCGAGCTGTGGATCTATCCAGCGGTCGGCGTCGTGGATGTACTCGGGGTGCGCCGTCAACCGCTCTTTCAGCTCGAACCCGAGGGCGCGGGTGCGCTCGGCGAGCTCATCAATGTGCGGCCAGGGGCGTTCCGGATTGACGTGGTCGGCGGTGAGCGGTGAGACACCGCCCCAGTCGTCGATGCCGGCGCGAACGAGCATCTCGAACTCTGCGACGTCGGAGAGGTTCGGCGGCACCTGGATGCGCATGTCGGCACCCATCACAACTCGCGCGGTTGCGACGGCGGCAAGGTACTCGCGGAGCTCGGCATCGGGTGCCCCGGCCATGGCGGTCCGAGGTTTTGCCCGGAAGTTCTGCACGATCACTTCTTGCACGTGCCCCCCGCGCGCGTGAGCGTCGCGAAGTGCGACGAGCGACTCGGCACGATCCCGCAGCGTCTCGCCGATGCCGACGAGAATTCCGGTCGTGAACGGGATGCTGGCGCGCCCCGCGTCGTCAATGACCTTGAGTCGCACGTCTGGGTCTTTGTCGGGGGAGCCGTAGTGCACTTGGCCCGGCTCTTCGAACAAACGCCGTGACGTTGTCTCGAGCATCATGCCCATCGACGGTGCCGTCGGACGCAGGGCAACAAGCTCCTCGTGCGTCATGACTCCGGGATTGAGGTGTGCCAAAAGGCCGGTCTCGGCTGTAATGCGGCGGGCGATGTCGCCGACATAGTCGAGCGTCGAGCCATAGCCGTGCTCATCCAGCCATGCTCGAGCTTCTGGCCAGCGCTCTTCCGGTCGATCCCCGAGGGTCAACAGCACTTCTTTGCAGCCGAGCGCGTGCCCCTGACGCACGACGGCGAGTACCTGTTCGGGTGACATGAAGACCGGCTTGTTCTTCTTCAGCAGCTGGCCGGGCGTATCAACAAACACGCAGTAGTGGCAGCGATCGCGGCAGAGCGTCGTGAGTGGCACAAACACTTTGCGTGAGTAGGTGATGATGCCGGGGCGTCCGACGTTTCGCAGTCCCGTGTCACGTAGCGCGCCCGCGAGCGCCAACAGCTCGTCAAACTCAGCGCCCGTGGCGCCGAGGAGAGCTTCAGTTTCGTCAGCGTTCAACTGTCGACCGGCCGACGCTGCCGCCAGCACTGCTCGCGCGGCGCCCGGCTCACCCGTGGGGGCGTGTGCGGGTTCGAGCAGTGTCATCCCTCTAGTCTTGCACCGAGGTCACACCGGGAGCTCGGTCAGCGCCACAAACTGCGTGCCGAGAGCCGCCGCGACGGGTGCATTCGTCACAAAACCGGCGTGCGTGTTGAGTCCCGCGGCAAGTGCCGGATCAGTGTGGGTGGCGTCACGCCATCCCTTATCGGCGAGGGCAATCACGTAGGGGAGCGTGGCGTTGGTCAGAGCGCGGGTGGCGGTTTCTGGAACCGCGCCCGGCATATTCGCGACGCAGTAATACTGCGAGCCGTGCACGGCAAAGGTCGGATCGGAGTAGGTCGTCGGTGCGGAGCCTTCGAAGCATCCGCCCTGGTCGATCGCGATATCGACGAGTACCGATCCTTCGGGCATCGTCGCCACCATGTCGGTTGTGACGAGCCTCGGAGCGGTCGCGCCCGGCACGAGCACGGCGCCGATGACGAGATCCGCGTCACTGACCTGAGCGGCAATCTCCAACGGAGACGACACCCGAGTGCGAAGGGCCGGACCAAACTCTGCCTGCAGCTCGCGCAAACGCGGCAACGAAAGGTCGAGCACGGTGACGTCGGCACCCATGCCCACAGCATTCCGGATCGCGTGTTCCCCCGCGACACCACCGCCGAGGACAACCACTTTCGCGGCGCGTGCGCCCGCAATACCGCCGAGGAGCGTGCCGCGCCCACCCATGGGGCTCATCAAGTGGTGGGCGCCGGCGAGAACAGCAAGGCGTCCAGCTATCTCGCTCATGGGCGCCAAGAGAGGGAGCTTGCGGTCGGCGGTTTGCACCGTTTCGTATGCGATCGCTGTCGTGCCGGCCTGCAGCAGCGCGTTCGCGCACTCAACGGATGCCGCGAGGTGCAGATACGTGAACAGCACCTGGTCCGCGCGCATGCGGGCAAATTCCGGCGCGATGGGCTCTTTTACCTTCAGAAGCAGGTCGCCGTGTGCCCATACTTCGTCGGCCGATGCGGTGACCTGCGCCCCGGCGGCAAGATAGGCCTCATCGGACAAGCGGGCGCCGGCGCCCGCGCCCTTCTCTATGAGAACGTCGTGCCCGCGTCGAACGAGAGTGTCGACACCTTCGGGGGTGATCGCGACACGTCGCTCACTGTTCTTAAGTTCTGTCGGGATGCCGATTTTCATGTCGAACCTTTCTCGCTCTGTTACCGCGATATTGCCTCGAAACACGTGTCGCGCATGTTTCGCCCGAAGATGTTTCGACGTTGTGGCCATTATCGTAGAGTTCATTCGAGAACAACAGGGGGATGCGACATGGCGACGAAAGAACCTCGCAGTGAAGCTGCGCTCGATGAGACCGACCGTGCCGTGCTCGCCGCGGTGCAGTCATCTGCGCGGTCGACGAACCGTGAAATCGCGGCGCGTGCCGGCGTTGCTGAATCAACCGCGCATGTTCGACTTCGCGGCCTCGAGCGTCGCGGCGTCGTCGCGGGCTACGAAGCTGTGATCTCGCAACACGAACTCGGGCAGACGCTTCAGGCGCTCGTGGGCGTGACGCTTCGGCCAGGAGCGCGCCAAGCGAATATCGCGCGGTTCTCAGAAGACACCGGGAGGCTCCCCGAAGTCACACAAATGTTCTTCGTCGGCGGCGTCGATGATTTCATCGTGCATGTCGCGGTCGAAGACTCATCTGCGCTCCGCAGATTTGTCGTGGAGCACCTCTCTGGACATGACAGTGTTGCGTCAACTCGCACAAGCGTGATCTTTGAATACACCCGCAATCAGGTCGCGGCGTCGTTCCATTGACGGCAGGATAGAGACATGGTCACTCTCATGCTCGACTCCGCACACCTCGAAGTCGTGCTGTCGATCACTGAAAAGGGTCTTGCATTCCGAAAGCGGAATGTGATGATCGATCGCTCCCAGATCGTGCGTGTGCAACTGACGGATGACGCGTGGACGTGGTTGCGGGGCGTCCCCGACCCTGGCACTTATCTGCCGGTGGCAATTGCGGCTGGCTCATGGAAGTCGGCGGGTGGGCGAGATTTCGTCAGCATCCGCCGCCGGAAGCCGAGTGTCGTGATTGACCTCGAGGGTTCCGATGATTTTCAGCGGCTCATCCTGACGACGAGTCACGGCGTAGCTCTCGTTCAGGCGCTGCGATTGGAAACCGGCTCAGAGCCGATCGATGTCGTTGATCTCGCCACTGAAGACAAGAAGCGCAAACGCTCCTCGTAATCGCGGGTCTCAGTCGACGTCGCGACGCCAGCTGAAGATATGGCCCGCCAGAACGAAGACGGCGGCGTAGACGAGCAGCGCGACGCCACCCTGCCACCAGGACAGCGCATCGGCGCTTCCGGTCGTCGTGAACGAGAACACGCTTGCTCCCACGAGACTGTCGCTTGCGGCACCCGGCAAGAACCGCGTCACGCTGTCGAGGCCGTCGACGAACCCGGCCGCGACGCGCGCGATCGGCTCGACGAGTTGAGTGAAGGCGAGCACGATCACAATCGCTGCGACCTGGTTGCGAACAAGCGCTCCGATGCCGATTCCGATGAGGACCCAGAGCACGAACGCTGCAACGGTGCGGGCGAACAGCGCCCAGGTGTCGAGTGAGCCGAGTTCGGTGGCGAGACCAAATCCGCCGAGCACGCCGGCGGCGGGACCCACAGTTGCGACGAGCGCAATGATCCCGAAGAGCGCGCCGACGATGACCCCACTGGCAAGTTTTGCCAGAAGTACCGTGCCGCGTGCCGGGGTGGCGAGGAAAGTAGGCGTCAGCGTCTTATGGCGGAACTCGACCGTCACGATAAGCGTTCCGATGAGGAGCGGGAACACATACCCCACCGAGGTCGCCAGGCTGTAGAGCAGCGGGGCGAGGTCCTCCGTGGATGCCGCGAGTCCGGTGGTGTTCCCAGCAGATCCGCTCGCCGAGAATGCAAGAGCGAACGCGAGGCCAGCCGAGGTGAAACCTACATATGCGACGAGGACGATTGCGAGAATCCACCAACCTGAGGTCGTGAACTGCTTCGTAAGCTCTGAGCGGGTAGCGCGTGCGAAGCTCATCGCTTTTCACCTTCCTCGGTGTCGGGGGCTTCGTCGGGCGCAAGTGCCACCTCTGGGCTGAGAGCATCCTGCCCGGAAGGGTGCACACGCACGCCGCTGACGAGATCAAGGAATACTTCTTCGAGAGCGGGACCGCGGCGTTGTAGCGACGAGAGCGCAATTCCCGCGCGCGCGGCGACAGCGCCGACCGAAGCTGCGTCTGAGTCGTGCACGATAAATCCGGTGCGAAGCACCTCGGTTGGCATGTTTTCGCGTGCGAGAGCATCGGCAAGCCCGGCGCGATCCGGCGAATCTACGATTGTCGCGTATTCGGAAGGATCAACCAGGTCGTCGAGGGTGCCCTGGTAAACGAGCTTTCCGCGCGAAATCACGAGAAGGGCATCCGCTGTCTGCTGAATTTCGGCGAGCAGGTGCGACGACATCAGCACCGTGCGTCCTTCGCGTGCGAGTTGACGCAAAAATCCGCGCATCCACTTGATGCCTTCCGGGTCGAGCCCGTTGGAAGGTTCGTCGAGGATCAGGACTCCCGGGTCGCCAAGTAGCGCAACGGCGAGGCCGAGCCGCTGGCGCATGCCGAGCGAGAAGCCGCCGACGCGACGCCCAGCAGCTTCCGTGAGACCCACGAGAGCCAACGTCTCATCAACGCGCGTGAGTGGAATTCCCGCGGCTCGCGCGTAGACCTTCAGATGGTTGGCCGCGGACCGACCGGGGTGGAAGCTCGATGCCTCAAGAACCGCGCCGACCGTCTGCAACGGGTTCTTTATGTCTTTATAGTCCTGCCCACCAATGCGTGCGCTGCCTGACGTTGCAGCCACAAGTCCGAGGAGCACTCGAAGGGTTGTCGTCTTGCCGGCGCCGTTCGGCCCCAGAAAACCTGTGACGACTCCGGGCTCGATACGCGCCTGAAAATTGTCTACGGCAGTGATGCCGCCAAATCGTTTGGTGACGCCGGAAAATTCCAGCAGCTGTCCGTCAGTCATCCGGAACCTCTCGTCGACGCGGGCAATCCTCCCTATCTTCGCGGAAAACCCGCGCCAGAGCGACTTGATGACGAACAAGGCCGACGCGGTAGCCTTGCGCACGTGAGCACAGCAGTTTCGGAATTGTCTAGTGACCATGTGCGAGTGCACGTGGAAGATGGTCTCGGGCGGCTCACTCTCGACCGTCCGCGTGCACTCAATGCTCTCGATCTCGATATGGTGCGAACTCTGGATCGCGCGCTCCGCACCTGGGAGCACGCCCATGACGTCGACATCGTTCTGATTGACAGCACCAGCGATCGCGGCCTCTGTGCCGGTGGTGATGTGCGTGGACTCCGCGAGCAGATCATGGCGGGTTTTCCCGAGAATGCTGGCCTCTTCTTTCGCGCCGAATACGCGCTGAATTCTCTGATTTCGCGCTACCCGAAGCCTGTCGTCGTCTTCGCCGACGGCATCACTATGGGAGGCGGGATCGGCATCGCGGGGCACGCCTCGGTACGTATTGTGACGCCGCGTTCGCAGCTCGCGATGCCAGAGACACGCATCGGACTCACCCCCGATGTCGGGGGGTCCTGGTTGTTGGCGCGGGCTCCCGGCAGGCTGGGAGAGTATCTCGCCCTCACCGGGGCAACGATGGATGCTGCTGACGCGATTGCCGCAGGCTTCGCGGACCATCTTCTTCCGGTGTCGAATCTGTCGGCGCTCCACGAGGCTCTGCGAACCCGTGCCGACCCGGCGAACCCGACCGAGCTCACGCTTTTATTCGACGACACTCCGGGACCATCAGCGCTGGTTGCGCGTCGAACGTGGATCGATGATGCGTTCGCGGCCGAGACAGTGCCCGACATCATCGAACGGTTGCTGGAACGCAGCGAGCCCGAGGCATCCGAAACCGCGGCGCTGTTGACTACGCTCTCGCCGATGGCGCTTACTGTCACGCTCGAAGCGGTGCGGCGCGCTCGCGAATTGCCCACTCTGCGCTCCGCGCTCGAGCAGGAGTACGCACTGGTCTCGTGGTTCGTCGCAACTCAACCCGACCTGGCAGAGGGGATACGCGCGCAGCTTGTCGACAAAGATCGTGCGCCTCGGTGGAATCCGCCGACGCTCGCCGATGTGCCGACGGATGCCGTCGCTTCGGCGTTCGCGTTCGTCCCCGACGTTCCCCTCTGGTCGTAAAAATGCCCACGCCCCGGACGATGCAGCGCCGCGCGCGACGCACTCAACGTCGCTATTCGATCGGTATCGCACTCGACTGGTTTTTCTTCGTTTTCGCTGGACTCGCGGCAGTGTGGTTGGCCTACCTGAGTTTCACTCAGACCTTTGAATTCGGCTGGTGGGGGATCCTCGTAGGCATCGTCTTCTGGGTGCTCCTTGCGTACCTCGTGCTGCCTCGCCTGCATCGCATCCTGACGACTATTTATGTTCCCGACTACTTCATCGGGCGCACACGCACGTCTGATGGGTTGCTGGGCGATCCCGTGAATCTCGCGCTCATGGGTGATAGCGCGCAGATCGAGCACGCCCTCCATGCGGCCGGTTGGACTAAAGCCGACCCTGTGACCCTGTCTTCGTCATGGCGCATCATCACCTCGACGCTTCGGCGCCGCAGTTATAACGAAGCGCCCGTCAGCCCGCTTTTCCTGTTCGGTCGGCAGCAGGACTTCGCCTATCAGCAGGAGGTTGCGGGTAACCCTGCGCAGCGCCACCACGTGAGATTTTGGCGCTGCCCGGAAGGGTGGTTGCTGCCCGGTGGTCGCCGCGTCGACTGGCTGGCGGCCGGCACATTCGACACCGCTGTCGGTCTTTCGCTTTTCACCCTGCAGGTGACGCATCGGATCGATGCGAATACTGACATAGAGCGCGACCACATCGTGCAGACGCTTACCGAGGCTGAACCAGCGGTGACCGTCGACGTCATCCAGGACTTCTCCACGGGATACCACGCGCGAAACGGCGGGGGAGATTCGATTCGTACCGACGGAAACCTTCTCATTCTCAACGCGAGCAGGGTGGCAACGTGAGCACGCCCGAAGAACTTCCCCGAAAGCGCGCTGCGTTCGAGTCTCCCGCCGACCTCGCGCGTCCGCTCGCGCGTGACCCCGAGATGCGTCGCCCCATCAGCACCGTCGCGGGCTCGGTGCTGGTGCTGCTGCGCGCCGCAACCGGCATATTGATCCTCGCCGTTCTTGCGTTCGACTGGCCCGAAATCATCGATGGCTCAGACGTCACGTTCGAGGGCGTTTCGTTGACGGGAGCTGAGCTCTCGTTCGCGGTGGGTGTCGTGCTCTTCGGCGGCGGTCTCATCTTCGTCGCCGAAGCAATGCTCGGCTTCATGATCTTGCGGGGGTGGAACGGGCCACGCGTCATCGTGCTTGTGTTCTCGGTCGCGTCGATTTCTACCTCGTTCGCAGGCTGGTGGTTCAACGGACAAGAGATAGCCGTCACCGGAACCCTTCCGTCGGTGGCTCTCGACATCCTGATTCTGCTTGCACTGTCGAGTAGAAGCTCCGCAGCGTTCGCCAGGCGCAACGAGAAGCGGCCAGACACCACATAGTCTGCGCGTGCAGCCGGTGCGTACCTGAGCGAGATAGCCTGGATGACGCTGTGTGAACGAGGGGAGACGGTGTGTTCGACAGTCCACTCTCGGCTTCGCCCTATGACGTGCTCGGGGTCGCGACCGATATTTCCGAGGATGAGCTTCGTCGGGCATATCGCGCCAAGCTGCGCGAAACCCACCCCGACACGGGCGGCGACGCGGCCGTCTTCGTGCAGGTGCAGCGAGCGTGGGAACTCATCGGTACCCCCGAAGCGCGTGCTGCGTACGATCGGGGTCGCGGTGCACCAGCTACCGCGCCGGATGCCACTGCTACCTCCGGCTGGCGAGCACCCACAGCGCGACCCGACACCCGCCCACGCGCACGTTCTCATGGCCAGCCGGGTGGGTGGCGTCGCGAGCGCTACTTGACCCTCATGCGGGAATGGGCCGGCCGCGGCGTTGACCTTGAAGATCCCTACGATCCCCAGCTCGTCCGGTCGGCGCCGCTCGACGTGCGGCGCTTGCTCGCGGATGCGCTCGCCGAGGAAGCCTCGGCGCGAATCGTCGCCGATCTCGGCATGGGTTACACCGTGTGGCATGACGTGGCTGCCGCCGGCCGCGGATCAAACCCCGACGACAAGCTCGATCACGTTGTACTCGGGCCGAGCGGACTCTACGGAGTGTTATCTGAAGACTTCGGCGGCCCGGTGGGATTTCGCCGCGGCGAAATCACGGGGCCCCATATTCCTGGTGCTCCAATTACCGAGCTCCTCGGCCGCATGCGCGTCGTTGCGCGCGCGGCCCGGGTTCGGTTCAGCGGCGCGATTGTCGTGTTGCCCGATGAAGATGTGGCACAGGCAATCACAGAGCTTGGAAAGATCCGTGGGATGCCGGTTGTCGTTGTCGCTCGAAGCGCCCTCAGTACGGTGCTGAGGCGTGGTGTGAGCGGTGCTCGCGACATCGGTGGCAACGAGGTGTTCGATGTGCGGACCCGGCTCGATCAGACAGTGACGTACGTCTAAGCCGAAGAACCTGGGAGGCTTGACTCGTGATCACTGATGCTGCCCGCGAGTTTCTCGCCGAATATCACCTCGCTACGCTTTCGACGCTGGGGCGAGGTAACCGAATCCACTCGGTTCCGGTAGGAGTCACGTACCGAGATGGCATCGTGCGGGTTATCGGATCCCGCGGCTCGCAGAAGTTCTTGAATGCGGAGCGGTCGGGGCGTGCGAGCGTCAACACTGTCGACGGTGGGCGATGGATCAGCTTCGAAGGTCCCGCTCGAGTGCTCGATGACCGCGACGAGGTCGCGTTGGCGGTTTCCCTTTACGCCGAGCGCTATCGGCAACCGCGAGAGAATCCGGAACGCGTCGTTTTGGAGATCACCGTGGAACGAGTTTTGGGCTCTGCGCAGTTCAAGGCGTGACGCGCTCGGTTATCTCAGCCCGAACAGCTCAAGCGGGTGGGTAAGACGCCACAGCGGGGTTGGACCTTCGATGTCGTCAGCGAGTTCCACGTTCACGACAGCCGAATTGAGAGGCCCCGTCACTGTGACAGTGCCGACTTCGTCGCCCGCGTCGCGGTTGTCGGCGAGGTCGAGGCTCGTAGCCGTCTCAGCAGTGCCGCCGTTCCACAGCACCACCGTCGCATCAGCGTCGGTGAGGAGGTCGACACTCTCGCCCCACACCGTGTCGACGTGACCCGCAACGGTGCCAGCGGTGATCGACGGAGCGGGCTGCAGTTCACTCTCGAGTTGATCAAACAGTCCGCGCGTGACCGCGCTGCGGGTGTCGCTGTCGGGCTGATCGAGGGTCGCGGCATACAACCGAACCGTGATGTCGTCGACGGTGATCTCTTTTGCCGCCAGCAGGTTGTAGCCCTCAAGGGTTCCCGTCTTCAGCCCGATGACGCCGGGGTCTGCCAGAAGCTCGTTGGTATTTGTGACGAGTCCGGCGCCGGGCAGGTCCACCGAAACTGTGCGCACGATTTCGGCGATCACCGGGTCGGCGAGAGCACGAGTCGCCAAGGGGATTAGGGCTCCCGGGCTTGCGGTATTGCCCGAATCAATACCCGAGGGGCCCACAATCGTGATGCCTGAAATCCCGTGCAGGTCTAGCCAGGAATTCGCGGCCTTGGCGTATACGGCATCCGTTGGCCAATAGGTTGCGACGAGTCGATCGGCGTAATTGTTGGCCGAGCCGATGAGCATTCCCTGCAGCATTTGATACTCGGTGAGTGTGCCGCCGACGGGCACGTCGAGGGCCGATTCACCATTCGCCAGGTACGACCAGTAGGTGCTGGCGTCGTTGGAGGTGAAAGCGAAATCCGGTCCCTGCTCACCGAGACTCAGTGGTGCCTTGTCGAGTATCAGAAGGGCCGTCACCAGCTTGGTGATACTTGCGATCGACGTTGTGTTGTCGGTCGACGCCAACGTGCCGTCGATGCCTGAGACCGAGACAGCGGCGGCCCCGGTTTCCGGCCAGGTCGGCGAAGCAACTTCTGCTGAGACCGGCTGCAGAGTGGTGCTGGTCGCTTGCGGCTCGATGGCGGTCAACGGCCAAAGCAGGGTCGTGCCCGCATACGTCGCGATCAGAGCGAGCACGATGAAGATCGGAAAGATGACGCCGGGGCGAAACGGGGATCGTCGAGGCGGGCGCGAAAGGAGCGCTGGTGGCACCGGAGAATAGCCCGGTGGTGCTGCCTCGAGAGTCGCCGGCGGTCCGGATGCCGCAGCTAGCTGCGACGCTTCGACCCATGTGAGTGCGCGCCGCGGTTTGGGCGCAGCCGAAGCTTCAGTGGCTGAAACTTCTTCTTTTTCACGGATCGCTCGTCGCGTCGGCGGAGAATCGTCGGCGTCAGGCACGAAACCACGTTAGCGCGAGCACATGGTTATACTCGCCTTGAAACCACGGGAGTCCGGTGTGCCGGGCTGAGAGGAAGCGAAAACGCTTCGACCGTCGAACCTGATCCGGGTCATGCCGGCGCAGGAAGGGAGTAACGATGCACACGTCCACGTCTTCATCCACCTCGAACCGCTTCAGCTGGAGAGTCGTCGATATCGTCGTCGCCAGCGTGATCGGTGTCGCGGCGGGCGTCATCTTCTGGTTGTGGGGCCTCGCCTGGCCGGCGCTCGACACCGCGCTGGCGTTTACGCCGGGACTCTCGGGTCTGCTTGCCGGTGGTTGGCTCTTTGCCGGTGTTCTTGGCGGCCTCATCATTCGAAAGCCCGGCGCAGCTTTCTACGCCGAAGTTGTCGCGGCGGTTGTTTCTATGGCACTCGGCACTCAGTGGGCTTTTCTGACGCTCGTGTGGGGCGTCGTGCAGGGCCTCGCGGCCGAGCTCGGATTCGCACTGTTCCTCTATGCCAACTGGCGGCTGCTCG
Source organism: Microbacterium endophyticum (assembly GCF_011047135.1). Taxonomy (NCBI): domain Bacteria; kingdom Bacillati; phylum Actinomycetota; class Actinomycetes; order Micrococcales; family Microbacteriaceae; genus Microbacterium; species Microbacterium endophyticum. The sequence continues at coordinate 1,746,163 of NZ_CP049255.1, forward strand.
GAGCACTCACCTCCGGTGCGCTCGCAGGAATTGCCGTCGCGCTCATGGACACGAGCTTCTCGTCGGTTGCAGCACTCGCGTTCGAAGCGCGCGCCGTGTACTTCGTGTCGGCGGTTGTGTCTGGCATCCTGATCGCCGGTCTGTTGTCGTGGGTCATCGCCCGGGCGCTCGCCGCAACGGGCGCGCTTGACCGGTTCGCTTCGGGGCGCGAAGCGCGCTCGCGCGAGCCGGAACCAGTCGACGCGGCGTGAGTGGCGCGCGGGTCGTCGCCCGCGGGTGGGGGTGGCGACACGCTGGCCGCCGCCGGTGGGCGGTGCAAGATCTCGATCTCGATCTGGTTCCCGGGCAGCGCATCCTGCTGCTCGGGGCCAGTGGGGCCGGCAAAAGTACGCTCCTGCGAGGACTTGCCGGCGTACTCGGCGACGCTGAAGACGGTGAGGCCACAGGTGACCTTCTCGTCGACGGCGAGCAGCCAGCACGAGTGCGGGGACGCGCCGGCCTCGTGCTGCAAGACCCGGATGCTCAGGTCATTCTTGCTCGTGTGGGCGACGACGTGGCGTTCGCGTGCGAAAACCTCGGTGTGCCAGCGGGCGAGATTTGGCCGCGAGTCGAGGAGTCGCTCGACGCTGTGGGGCTCAGCGTGCCGCTCGATCACTCGACCTCGCACCTATCCGGCGGGCAAAAACAGCGCCTCGCACTGGCGGGCATTCTCGCGATGCGCCCGGGACTGCTGCTGCTTGACGAGCCGACGGCGAACCTTGACCCGCCGGGAGCTGTCGCTGTGCGCGATGCGGTGCTGTCGGCCGCAGACCGCACGGGGGCAACTCTCGTTGTCGTTGAGCATCGAGTCGAGCTGTGGGCTGACGCCGTTGATCGCGTGATCGTGCTCGCCGCGGGCGGCGGCGTGCTCGCCGACGGCAGCCCCGAGGCGGTGTTTCGTGAGCAAGCGGCGGAGCTGGCCGCGGCCGGCGTGTGGCTGCCCGGTGCGCACGTCGGATTTGAGCGAAAAGGTGGATGCTCGGCGTCATCCGAGGTGCTGCTTCGCGGAGAGAGCCTCGCGGTGGGGCGACGCGCGTTCGGCGCGCGGTCGGCCGAGGTCGTGGCATCCGGAATTGATCTCAGTGTGACAGCGGGTCGGGTGCTTGCCATCACCGGCGACAATGGCGCCGGAAAATCGACACTCGCGCTTACTCTCGCGGGGCTGTTGCCCGCGGCATCCGGTCGGGTTCTTGCCGACGAGCCGCTTCGCGCGGGTCGCGGTGCCGACCCGCTGCGATGGAGTGCGCGTGACTTGCTCACCCGAATCGGCACTGTGTTTCAGAGCCCCGAGCATCAACTTCTGACGACTCGGGTGCGGGCTGAGCTCGAAGTTGGTCCGCGAGCGCTCGGGCTGGATGCCACCGAAATCACTACCCGGGTAGACGACCTGCTCGACCGGCTGCGTCTGACCCACCTCGCTGCGGTAAACCCATATACGCTCTCGGGCGGCGAAAAACGAAGGCTCACGGTCGCAGCGACGCTTGCGACCCGACCGCGGATGCTGGTGCTCGACGAACCCACGTACGGCCAGGATGCGCGCACGTGGCGAGAGCTCGCGGGGCTCATCGATGACGTCCGTCACGAGGGAACCGCCGTCGTGATGGTGACGCACGATCGGATGCTCGTCGACGCGATTGCCGACGCCGAATACCCCCTCGTGGGAGCGGCGGCATGAGTCTGCTCGAACTCGATCTGTCGGCGAGTCCACTTTCGCGGCGAAACCCGATCGCCAAACTTGCCGCCGCCATGGTGATTTCCTTGACGCTGCTGCTGTCGATCGATGCCGTGTCGGCAGGGGTGAGTCTCGTGGCGACGCTCTTGCTTCTTCCGCTGTGCCGTATACCCGCTCGCGCGCTGTGGCTGAGGACCTGGCCCATTGCGCTCGGTGCGGTGATCGCGGGTGCCGCGACGGTGCTTTATGGTCGGCCCGACGGTCAGATCTACGTCGAATTCGGCCTGCTGCGCATCAGCGAAGGATCGATCTCGCTGGCGCTGGCGATTGTCTTGCGCGTTCTCGCGATTGCTGTGCCGAGCATCGTGCTGTTCATGACAACCGACCCGACCGATCTCGCCGACGCTCTCGCCCAGATACTGAGACTGCCCGCGCGTTTCGTGCTCGGAGCACTCGCGGGCCTGCGCCTAGTGGGGCTGTTGATCGAGGACTGGCGGGAGCTTTCGCTCTCGCGACGGGCGCGAGGCGTCGCCGACACCGGCCGCATTCGGAGGTTCATGGGGCAGTCATTTGCCCTGTTTGTCTTGGCCATTCGGCGAGGCACAAAGCTTGCGACAGCAATGGAAGCTCGCGGCTTCGGCGCCCACGCCCAACGCACCTGGGCGCGGCCGTCGCGCCTCCACCCCGCGGATCTCGGCCTCGTGCTGATCGCTGCCGGTGTGGCTGCGGCATCCGTTGCTGCGGCGGTCGCCGCGGGCACCTGGAACTTCATCCTCGGCCTCAGCTGACGTAGCTCTCTGACCTGCTCGCCCGCCGCCGCCCGCCGCCGCTACCCTGCTCCCCCTGCACTAACTCAGGCAGAACACGGGGCTGAGTCGTCGCGATGTGCGAAATCTGCTGATTCTGCCTGAGTTAGTGCAGGCAGCGGGGTTCAGGCGGGGCAGATGCCGCGGCGCGGATGCCGGCACCACACGCGGCGGATGTCTCGAGCGGATGAAGCTCGCGCTCGCGAGTGGGTCCGGGTTCCGCATAGGCTGAAACCCGATGCCACTTCATTTGCGGAGGGCACGATGTTCGAAGGAGAACTCGTGAGCGATTCGATTCTCGTCTCGGTGACCGAGGGGCTTGCTCGTGTGACGTTCAATCGTCCCGACCGGCTGAACGCGATGGACTTCGATATGGGTGCGCGCTGGCGCGATGTTGCTCGAGCCGTCACAACCGATGAGTCGGTGGGTGCCATCGTGCTCGATGCCGCTGGCCCCGCTTTTTGCGCCGGCGGCGATGTGATCGCAATGTCGACCTCTGGGGCAGCCGGTGATGCCGTGACGGATGCCGCGCACGTCATCCACGACGGCATTCGCGCTTTCGTCGAGTCACATATCCCGATGGTCGCTGTCGTTCAGGGTGCCGTTGCGGGCGGCGGACTCGGCCTGATGCTCTCGGCCGATTACATCGTGGCCGCTGAGAACGCCAGGTTTGTGAGCCGTTACGCCAACATCGGCCTGACTCCCGATCTCGGCGTTTCTACGTTGCTGCCGGCGGCGATCGGCGAGCGTCGGGCGCTGCAGTTGCTCCTGCAAGACCGCACGCTCACCGCCGCCGAAGCGCTCGAGTGGGGGCTCATTGCAGAAGTCGCCCCCGACCCGGCGGCGCGGGCTGAAGAGATCGCCGCGTTCTGGCTGGCTGGTGCGACGGGCGCGTACGGGCAGGCCAAGCGACTCGTCCGCTCGGGCGCCGGCCGCGACTTCGAGGTAAACCTTTCCGATGAGGCTGCCACGATCGGCGCTGCCTTCGACACCGACCAGGCGAAGGCACGTGTTGCCGCCTTCGCTAAAGCTTCAGCCCGCTGAGACGAGAGAAGACGCTATGACCTATGACAAGCCGCTCGCCGGCCACACCATTTTGATGTCGGGCGGCAGCCGCGGCATCGGGCTCGCCATTGCGCTGCGGGCCGCCCGCGACGGCGCAAACATTGCGATTCTCGCCAAGACCGATACGCCCCACCCGAAGCTCGAAGGCACCGTGCACACTGCTGCGGCGCTCATCGAGGAGGCGGGCGGGCGTGCACTTCCGCTCGTCGGTGACGTGCGGAACGAAGATGACATCACCGAGGCCGTCATGAAGACGCAGGGCGAATTCGGTCGTATCGACGCCGTGATCAACAATGCGAGCGCGATCGATCTCTCTCGCACCCTCGAGCTCTCGCCGAAAAAGTACGACCTCATGCAAGACGTCAACGTTCGTGGCACGTTTCTGCTCTCGCGGGCGGCGATTCCGATGTTGAAGGATGCCCCGAACCCCCACATTCTGTCGCTCTCACCGCCGCTCAACATCACGCCGCGGTGGCTCGGTTCCCACACCGGGTACACGCTTGCGAAATACGGCATGACGATGGCAACGCTCGGGATCGGGGCCGAGTTTGCAGCAGACGGCATCGCCGCAAACACGCTGTGGCCGCGAACGACAATTGCAACGGCGGCTGTGCAGTTCTCGCTGGGTGGCGACCGCATGATGCAGGCGAGCCGCACGCCGGAGATCTATGCCGACGCCGCGTATCAGGTGCTCATCCAGCCCGCGCGTCAGTACACCGGGCAGACACTGATCGTCGAAGATGTGCTGGAGGCATCCGGGGTTACTGACTTCTCGGGATATGCGGCTGTTCCCGGCACTCCCGACGAGGAGCTGTTCCCCGACATCTTTCTGTGACGGGCATAGCTTTCTGTGACGCGCACAGCGAACTGTGAAGCTCGGCGGCTCTAGATGAGTCCGTGTCGTTGGAAGGCATTCCAGACGCCGTCTTCTGCCACGCTCGTTGTCACCTCGTTCGCGTGCGACTTGACGGTGTCGTCGGCGTTTCCCATCGCAATACCGACACCGCAGATCTGAAGCATCTCGAGGTCGTTGTAGCTGTCACCGATTCCGATCGTGTCATCGATCGAGCGCCCGAGGTGTGCAACGAGTTCGGCGATAGCTGCCCCTTTGTTGACGCCTGCGAGGCTGATTTCGCCACCGGCTTCGCCGAGATACGGGATCGTGCCGGTGATCACGTGGAACCGGTCACCGAGGCCATCGCGCACACGGGCGAACGTGCTCTGATGGGTGCCGAAGAAAGTGGCTTTTGCGACGCTGCCCGCTGGTGCGGGGCCGCGATACGTCATCCGCTTTCGCAGCCGTTCCACGTCGGCCGACGCGGCGGCATCCGGAGAAATCATGCCTTCGCGAGCGAACATCGGCACGATGCGCTCGAGCAGGCCCGCGCTCGGGTAGACGTTGTCGTAGCCCTGCAGGTTGTATGCGATGTCTTCGGCTTCGAAGAATTCAACGAGATCTGCGACAGCCTCGTCGGGCATCGTGTGCCGCGCGATCACCTCGCCGTCGTGCTCGATGAAGCCGCCACCGGCCGAAATGACGCCGTCGAATCCGATGTCGAGCACGGTCGCTGGGATCTCTTTGCTGCCGCGCCCTGTGCAGACGTACACGAGGTGCCCCGCCGCGCGAGCGCCGTGAATCGCAGTAACCACGGAAGGCCTGAGTCGCTGCGTATGGTCGATGAGGGTGCCGTCGACGTCAAGAAAGACCATGCGGGTGGATGCCACGGAGAACTCCAAACAGGTCGCCTCCGGGTCAGCGAACTGACCCGGAGGCGACGAAATCATTGTCGAACGGCGTCAGCGTGTGAGGCTGCCGTGTGCGCATTGACGGTGTCGACGCGCACCCACGGAGTGTATCCGAGCAGGTTGACCCCATCCTGGAGAGCGTTGCCGATTGCACGTGAACAGTGCAATCGGGCATGACCTCGGTCTATTCCGTTGCCGAAGCGGTGGGTTATCCGCTCGTACCCGAGCGGCACCACACCGGGCGGGGTTGGGCCCGCGCACGGCACTTTCGCGGCATACGCGCAGAAAGTCCATATCTGCGCTCGCATACTCTGTCCGGATGTCTTTTTCCGCTCACCGGCCCGGTCGGTTCAACTCCGATGGTCGCATCGAGTTCACCGCATCCGACGAAGCCGCCGACGAGCCGCAGTATCTCAGCGAACTCCGGCAGGCGCCCGACGTCGACGCTGATCCCGACGTCGACGCTGATCCCGACGCCGACGCTGATCCCGACGCTTCCGCCGAACTTTCCGGTGAGCCGGTCGATCCTGCGGCGATCCCGGGTGAGGCCGATGATGAGTCCGTCGCGGCTACACCTGTCACCCATCGCCCCGTCCGGGCGCGTCGTCCGCGTGCGCGCATGCCCTTCTCTCGGCGGCTTGCCATCCTCGGTGGCGCCGACGGTGCTGTGCTCGACGACGTTCCCGAAGAGTCGCCTCGTTTCGTGCAGATGTTCTTCGTGCTTGCCGGCACGGCGGTGGTTTCAGCCCTCTCCATGCTCTTCGCCCTGCTGACCGGCGTCCGGATCAGTCTGTGGTTCGCCCTTCCCCTTGCGCTGGTGTGGGCCCTGATCATCTTCAATCTCGACCGTTTCCTCACCTCCACGATGCGCTCGACCCGGCACATCGGACGGCTTCTCGGACTCGCGCTGCCGCGCGTCATCATGGCGGCCCTCATCGGCATCGTCGTTGCAGAACCACTTGTCCTGCAGATCTTCCAAAACGACATCGCGCGCGAAGTCACCTCGACGAACGTCGTGCAGGCGCAGGCCGACCAGGATGCCGTCACCGATGGCCCCGAGAAGCAGGCGCTAGATGCGGCGAGTGCACAGGTGAGCGCACTAGAAGAACAAGCTGCCACTGGGATCGTTGCCGGCACGTCGTCAACATCGGCGGAGTCCGTAGCGGCCCAGCAGAACATCGACCAGTTGACTGCCCAGCTCGCGGAAAAGCAAGCCGTCATCGACCAGGCGCGTCTTCTCTATCAGTGCGAATTGACGGGTGAAGGGGCCGGGACTGTCGAAGGATGCTCCGGAGTCTCCGGAGACGGTGCTAGCGCGCAAGCCGCGCAGTCGCAATTGACGCAGGCGCAGGAGGCATACGACGACATCGCTACCGAGTTGCAGACAGCTACCGCGGCGCTCGCTGCCGCGGGAGAGTCAGCAACCGATGCCGCAGCGACATCGGCGGAGCAGAACAAGCAGCAGGCTCAGGACCAATTGCCGGCGGCGCGCACGCAGTACGAGGCGGCGCTCGCGGCGTACAACGAGAGAGCGGCGTCGGTGGCGGGTGGCAACGCGGGGGCGGTCGGGTTGCTCAGCCAGATCAGCGCTCTCGATCGGCTGTCGGCCAAAGAACCTGCGCTCGGCTGGGCGCACTGGCTGATTGCCGCGCTGTTCTTCATGATCGAGCTGCTGCCCGTGATCGTGAAGGTGCTCACGAGCTACGGCGATCCGTCGTTGTACGAGAAAGCGGATGCCCTACGGCGTCAGGTGGCCCTGGATCGTGTGACTGCGCGCACCTGGCGTGCGCGTGCCGACATCGTCAGGGCACGAGACGCCACGTGATCGACATCGCGAAACCGGGGCGTGCCCAGGCGCGTCCCGTACCCTGAGAACATGACGACCCCTGAGAACACGCCCGTGCGCTCAACGACGCCCCGTCAGGTGCGTCCGGCGACGGAAGGCTGGTCGCAAAAGAAAGACGACGCCGGTCGCCCGCTGCTGCAGTTCGCGTCACCCAAGAAGGGGATGCCGCCGGTTCACCTCGCCGACATGACTCCCAAAGAGCGCGCCGAAAAGCTGAGCGAGCTCGGATTTCCCGCGTTCCGCGCGAAGCAGCTCGAAAAGCACTACTTCACGCATTACACGAGCGACCCCACCACGATGACCGATCTTCCCGCGGTCGGCCGCGAAGAATTGGTCGCCGGGATGCTGCCACCTCTGTTGACCGAGGTTCGCCGCCTCGAAACCGACCGTGGCGACACGATCAAATTTCTTTGGAAGCTCCACGACGGCGCCCTCGTCGAATCGGTGCTCATGCGCTACACCGGCCGCATCACGCTGTGCGTCTCATCGCAGGCCGGTTGCGGTATGAACTGCCCGTTCTGCGCCACCGGCCAAGCGGGTCTCACGCGCAACATGTCGGCGGCCGAAATCGTCGACCAGGTTGTGCGCGCCAACCGGCTGATCGCCGAGGGTGGGCTCGGTGACCCGCGCCGCGTCGGTCACGAAGACGAGCGCGTCACGAACATTGTTTTCATGGGCATGGGTGAGCCGCTCGCCAACTACAAGCGACTCATGCAGGCCATCCGCACGATGGTCGACAAAGACCACGGTCTCGGCATGAGCGCCCGCGGCATCACGGTGTCGACAGTGGGTCTCGTGCCTGCTATCAAGAAGCTCTCCGACGAAGACATTCCGGTCACCTTCGCGCTTTCGCTTCACGCCCCCGATGACGTGCTGCGAGACGAGCTCATCCCGGTGAACTCACGCTGGAAGGTCGATGAGGCACTCGATGCTGCTCGCGAATACTTCGACAAGACCGGGCGACGCGTGTCGATCGAGTACGCGCTCATCAAAGACATGAACGACCACGGATGGCGCGCAGATCTCCTGGCCGACAAGCTCAACGAGCGCGGTCGCGGATGGGTGCACGTCAACCCGATTCCGCTCAATCCGACTCCGGGTTCGATCTGGACGGCGTCCGAAGTGAGCGTGCAGAACGAGTTCGTCCGCAGGCTCAATGACGCCGGCATTCCGACGACTCTGCGTGACACCCGCGGTAAAGAGATCGATGGCGCCTGTGGCCAACTTGTGGCCACCGAAGACGACGTAGCCGCCTACGGCGCCTAAGCCGCGGCATCCGCTCTCTTCTTTTCGTCGCCCCTCTTCGCCGACGCTTCACTCTCCGAAACGCTGCTCTGAGCCGCCGACACCCCGGCGGTGCTGCTCTCTGCGCGGTGTGTCGGGTCTGAAAGCAGCGTTTCGGCGAGGTGGGCAGGGGCGGATGAGGGCGGCCCGAGGTGCCTCGGCGGGGTTAAACCGTCGCGGGGAGGGCGGGAGTCTCGGTTGTGAGCTCGATGGCATTGTCGTCGGCGCAGGCGAGGCCGCACTCGGCGGCGTCGAGATTGAGAATCTCGAGAAGACGGGATGCCGCGGGCTCGGCCGCCGTCGAGGCGATAGCCGACACGACCCACACCGGAGTTTCGTTCGCGGGCAGCTGCAGGGTGACGAGCCCCTCTGCCTGCGGCTTCCACGCGATGTGTTGCGGCACGAGGGCGACCCCGAGGCCGCGGTGCACGAGGTCGAGCAGCGTGTGTACGTCATCGACTGTGCACGAGACCCGGCGCGCGACTCCGTGGGCTGCGAAGGCGGCCTCAGTGAGAGTGCGGACGCCCCACGACTCGCGAAAATCAACGAATTCGCGGTCGCGAAGCTCTGACCAATCGATGCGGCCAGCGGATGCCAGCGGGTCGCTTTCTGGAACCAGGAGCACGAGGGGCCGTCGCCCGAGCTCCACTGCGCTCATTGTGGCGAGGTGCTCGGTGGTGGCAACAAAAGCGACGTCGAGATCGCCGTTTCGCACCATTGTCGCCAGCTCATGCGAGCCGGCCTGCACGAAGTGGATGTCGACCTGGGGATAGCGCCGGTGGAAGCGCTCGAGCACCGGTGGAACATCTATGACTCCGAGGCACTGCTCGGCGCCCACCCGCAGGCGACCCGACAGGTCGTGCGTGGCGTTGACGATCGCATCGCGCGCCGCGGCAGCTTGCGAGAGCATCTCGCGTGCAAACGGGAGTAGGGCGCGCCCGGCATCCGTTGCTGTCACCCGCCGTGTCGTGCGCGTGAACAAACTCGTGCCGAATTCTTCTTCGAGGCTGCGAATGGATGACGAAAGGCCCGACTGCGATACTCCGCAGAGTGCCGCTGCTCGAGTGAACTGTTGCTCTTCCGAGAGGGCAACGAGGTATTCCATTTGGCGGAGATCCATTTAGCAGCTCAACTTCTTAATGATAGAACGCGTAGTTGTTGGACTTCTAGCATCGAGCCTCCTACCGTGGTTATGCAAGTCCTACACGAATTAAAGGAGCTCTAGTGCAGCAGCGAAAAATCGGAGACGTCAACGTTGGAGCGATCGGTCTCGGCGGAATGCCGATGTCGATCGAAGGCCGGCCTGACGAAAGCCGATCGATTGCGACGATCCACGCCGCTCTCGATGCCGGTGTGACCCTCATCGACACCGCAGATGCTTATCACCTGCACGCCGACGACGTCGGACACAACGAGATGCTGATCGCGCGCGCTCTCAGCGAGTACAGCGGCGACCTCTCGCAGGTTCTGGTCGCAACAAAGGGCGGTCACCTTCGCCCGGGTGACGGCTCATGGACCCAGAACGGACACCCCGACTACATCAAGGATGCCGCCAAGGCCTCCGCCGCACGGCTGGGTGTCGAAGCGATCGGTCTCTACCAGTTCCACCGCCCCGACCCAGAGGTGCCCTACGCCGATTCGATCGGTGCAATCCGCGACCTGCTCGATGAGGGCGTCATTCGGATGGCGGGAATCTCCAACGCGAGCATCGCGCAGATCGAAGAGGCTCAGACAGTTCTCGGTGGGCGCCTCGTTTCGGTGCAGAACCAGTTCTCGCCGGCATTCCGTTCCAGCCAGGCAGAGCTGGAATACTGCGCCGCACACGGCATTGCATTCTTGCCATGGTCACCACTCGGTGGCATCAAGCGCGCAAGCGCCATCGGCGACAACCACAGCGCTTTCCAAGAGATTGCGTACGGTCGCGGCATCAGTCCGCAGCAGCTCACGCTCGCGTGGGAGCTCGCTCTCGCGCCGACCGTCATTCCCATTCCCGGCGCATCGCGACCCGCGAGCATCCAAGACTCAGTCGGGGCCGCAAGCCTCGAGCTGACGGCGGATGAGGTCGCTGTGCTCTCGGCAGACGCCTGAGCTGCGGCATCCGTCACTCAACTCACCCACCACTTCACTCAAGGAAGAAATAGATGGTTAATTACCGATACCTCGGCAACAGCGGACTCAAGGTCTCTGAGATCACCTACGGCAACTGGGTCACCCACGCTTCGCAGGTAGAAGACGATGCCGCCCTCGCCACTGTGCACGCCGCGCTCGACGCCGGCATCACGACATTCGACACGGCAGACACCTACGCCAACACGGCGGCAGAGGTCGTGCTCGGTAAGGCGCTCGCCGGTCAGCGTCGCGAATCGCTCGAAATCTTCACGAAGGTTTACTGGCCGATCGGACCCCAGGGCCCGAACGACCAGGGACTGTCGCGTAAGCACATTTTCGAGGGCATCAACGGTTCGCTCCAGCGCCTCGGAATCGACTATGTCGACCTCTACCAGGCACACCGTTTCGACTACGAGACGCCACTCGAAGAGACGATGCAGGCATTCGCCGACATCGTGCGTCAGGGCAAGGCGCTCTACATTGGCGTCTCGGAATGGACTGCCGAGCAGTTGCGCGAAGGTCACGCTCTGGCGAAAGAACTGAAGGTGCCGTTTATCTCGAACCAGCCCCAGTACTCCATGCTGTGGCGCGTTATCGAGGGCAAGGTCGTCCCCACCGCCGAGGCGCTCGGGATGTCGCAGATCGTCTGGTCGCCGATGGCGCAGGGTGTGCTGAGCGGCAAGTACCTGCCGGGTCAGCCGGTTCCGGAGGGCTCGCGGGCAACCGACGAGAAGAGCGGTGCCAACTTCATCAAGCGGTTCTTGGCTGAAGACACCCTCACCGCTGTTCAGAAGCTCAAGCCGCTTGCCGAGCAGGCAGGTCTCACCATGCCGCAGCTCGCGATCGCGTGGGTGTTGCAGAACCCCAACGTCGCTTCGGCTCTCGTGGGAGCCTCGCGCCCCGAGCAGCTCGCCGACACCGTCAAGGCTTCGGGTGTTGTACTCGACGCCGACCTCATGACGGCAATCGACGACGCGCTCGGCGATGTCGTAGAGCGTGACGCCGAGAAGACCTACGAGGTCTCCCCGAAGTCGCGCCCCGGTAACTAGTAGCAGTCCCCGTTTCCACCCCCGTACGCGAAGGGTCGCAACACGCCGCGTGGCGCCGCACAGCGCCGCCACGACACGGCGTGTTGCGACCCTTCGCGCGTAGGTGGGGTGGGAACGAGAGCGGATGCGGGTGTGGCTTTGTATACGCAATGGCGTTTTAGCGGGGCATAAGTGCGGGATTGGCGGCTTTTGTGTATACGCTGAGGGAATGGCTGCGAACAGTGTTGCGGATGCTGTGGCGAACTCTGCGGCAACGGCAAGCGAGCGGGCCTATGCGAGCCTGCTCGATGAGATTCAGTCCGGTGCGCTGCCGGCTGGCACGGTTCTCGGCGAACAAGCACAGGCGGCACGCCTCGGCGTGAGCCGCACGCCGCTGCGCGAAGCGCTCGGTCGCCTCGCCAACGACGGCCTCGTTGTGCAGCAGTCGCCAAGGGTCACCGTCGTTGCCGCGATCGATGCCGACGACATCCGCGATCTTTTCGAAGTGCGCCGAGCGCTCGAAGAAACCGCTGCCCGTCTCGCGGCAACACGCGGTGACAGGGCTGCGTTTTCACGACTCGCGGCAGAGTTCGCTCGATCAGAGCTTGCTTCGGCGGGCGACGCCGATGCGTATTACGCTCTCATCGCGAGGTTCGACGCGGCAATCGACGCGTCGGTGGCTAACGACCACCTCACGGCGGCACTTCGCCCGGTGCGCACGCAACTCGTGCGAGTGCGGCGAATGGCGCGAGACAACCCCGAGCGATTGGCGGCATCTGTGCGAGAGCATGAGTTGATTGCCACGGCGATCGCAGCGGGCGATGGGGAACTCGCAGCGCACGCCACCCACGTACATCTTTTTAATGCGGTAACCGCCATTTTGGGCGAGCTTGTGGAAGGACACCACTCATGACCATTTCTCACCACCTCCGCGTGCACCGCAGCGATGAAAACCTCGCGCGCGAAGGCCAGCTCGCGTGGCATCTTGCCGAGGTCGCAACCGACCCCGTCGAGCTCGACGCCGAGGTGATCGAAATGATCATCAACCGCATTATCGACAATGCGGCGGTGGCTGCGGCATCCCTCACTCGTCGTCCGGTGAGTGCGGCGCGTCAGCAGGCGCTCGATCACGCCGTATCGGTTTCGGGGTCGGGGTCAACGGTTTTCGGTTGTGCACTTGAGCGGCGCACGAGCCCCGAGTGGGCGGCGTGGGCCAACGGCGTCGCCGTGCGTGAACTCGACTACCACGACACATTCCTTGCCGCCGAGTACTCGCACCCGGGCGACAACATTCCTCCGATCCTCGCCGTGGCCCAACACGTCGGCGTTGACGGCATGGCGCTTGCCCGCGGTATCGCGACCGGCTACGAAATCCAGATGGACCTCGTGCGGGCCATCTCGCTGCACAAGCACAAGATCGATCACGTGGCACACCTCGGCCCGTCGGCCGCTGCCGGCATCGGCACGATGCTGGGGCTCGATACCGCCACGATCATGCAGGCGATCGGCCAAGCGCTCCACACGACGACGGCCACGCGCCAGTCGCGAAAGGGCGAGATCTCGACGTGGAAGGCGCACGCCCCAGCCTTCGCCGGAAAAATGGCCGTCGAAGCTGTCGACCGTGCCATGCGTGGCGAGACGAGCCCGTCTCCCATTTACGAGGGCGAAGACGGAGTGATCGCGTGGATGCTCGACGGACCGGATGCCTCGTACGACGTACCGCTTCCCGCGGCAGGCGAACCGAAGCGCGCCATCTTGGATTCGTACACGAAAGAGCACTCGGCCGAGTACCAGGCCCAGGCGTGGATCGACCTGGCACGACGCCTCGGCACGGAGAACCCCGAGCTTCGCGACCCCGCCAACATCGAGTCGATCGTGCTCCACACGAGCCACCACACGCACTACGTGATCGGGTCGGGCGCGAATGATCCGCAGAAGTACGACCCCGCGGCATCCCGCGAAACGCTCGACCACTCGATTCCGTACATCTTCACCGTCGCGCTGCAGGATGGCGCGTGGCACCACGTCGACTCGTACGCACCGGAGCGTGCCGCCCGCGAAGACACCGTCGCCCTGTGGCACAAGGTGACAACCGCCGAAGATGCCGAGTGGACGCGTCGCTACCACTCGGAAGACCCCGACGAGAAGGCGTTCGGGGGCCGGGTCGAGATCCAGCTGACGAACGGCGAGACCGTGATCGACGAGATCGCGGTTGCAGATGCGCACCCGCTCGGTGCGCGCCCCTTCGCTCGCGAAAACTACATCGCCAAGTTCAGGATGCTGGCCGAGCCCGTGCTCGAGCCTGCCGAAATCGACCGGTTCATTGCGCTCGCGGAGCGTTTGACCGAGCTCACGGTCGATGAAGTACGCGAACTCACGATCGTTGCGAGGCCCGGAGTGTTGGCGAATGCGCCCGCTCCGAAGGGGCTGTTCTGATGTTGTACGCCGAGACATCCGCAGCCGAAAAGCGCCGGCTCTTTCGCGAGCGTCTCGCGACCGGTGAGCTGCTGCGCTTTCCCGGTGCGTTCAATCCGCTATCGGCACGATTGATCGAGCAAAAGGGCTTCGAGGGCGTCTACATTTCGGGCGCTGTGCTCTCGGCCGATCTCGGTCTGCCCGATATCGGCCTGACGACCCTCACCGAGGTTGCCGGGCGCGGCGCGCAGATCGCGCGAATGACGGAGCTGCCAGCGATCATCGACGCCGATACCGGGTTCGGTGAGCCGATGAATGTGGCCCGCACGATTCAGACGCTCGAAGACGCCGGTATCGCGGGCATGCACATCGAAGATCAGGTGAATCCCAAGCGGTGCGGGCACCTCGACGGCAAGTCGGTCGTCGATTCGGCTACCGCAATCAAGCGGATTCGCGCCGCGGTCGATGCCCGCCGTGACCCGAACTTTCTCATCATGGCGCGTACCGACATCCGGGCTATTGACGGGTTGGATGCCGCAATCGACCGTGCGAAAGAGCTCGTTGATGCCGGGGCCGATGCCATCTTCCCCGAGGCGATGCGTGACCTCGGCGAGTTCGAGGCGATGCGGAAGGCTCTCGATGTGCCGATCTTGGCGAACATGACCGAGTTCGGCAAAAGCGAGCTGTTTTCGACGGAGCAACTGCGCGATGTCGGGCTGAATATCGTGATTTGGCCGGTTTCGCTACTGCGCACCGCGATGGGGGCAGCAGGCCGTGCACTCGATACGCTTCTTGACGAGGGGCACCTCACGTCTAAGCTCAGCGAGATGCAGCATCGCGCTGAACTGTACGAGCTGATCGACTACGAGTCTTACAACCACTTCGACAACGGGGTCTACACCTTCGAGGTTCCTCGCTAGTTTTGCCCCGACTACTACGCTCACTTGCTCAAAATTGTGGGTTCCGCCCCAAAACACCCACAAATATGGGCAAGTCGAAGAAATTTAAGGAGAGAGCATGACGGAAATTGACATTAAGAAGGGGCTTGCGGGCGTCACGGTCGACTACACCGCCATCTCCAAGGTCAACCCCGAAACCAACTCGCTGATGTACCGCGGGTACCCCGTGCAAGAGCTCGCGGCCACGCAGTCGTTCGAAGCTGTCGCGTACCTGCTGTGGCACGGAGAGCTGCCGGATGCCGCTCAGCTCGCTGAGTTCGAAGCCACCGAACGCGCCAACCGTGCGCTCGATCCGAACATCAAGCAGACGATCGATCTGTTGCCGCTGGAAGCGCACCCGATGGATGTCGTTCGGACTGCCGTCTCGGTTGTCACAGCGTCTGATCCCGCCGCTTTCGACAGTTCACCCGAGGCAGACCTCCGGAAGGCACTGCGGCTGCTCGCGAAGATTCCTGCGATCGTTGCATACGACCAGCGCCGCCGCCGCGGGCAAGAGGCTATCGAGCCGCGCGCTGACCTCGACTACTCGCACAACTTCCTCTACATGACGTTCGGCGAGGTTCCCGAGGCAACTGTCGCCGAGGCGTTCAACGTGTCGATGATTCTGTACGCAGAGCACTCGTTCAACGCGTCGACCTTCACCGCGCGTGTCATCTCGAGCACCATGAGCGATCTCGGCTCAGCGGTGGTCGGTGCGATCGGTGCTCTCAAGGGAACGCTGCACGGTGGTGCCAACGAGGCCGTCATGCACATCTTCGACGAGATCGGTACCGCCGCCAACGTTGTGCCGTGGCTCGATGACGCGATGGCGAACAAGAAGAAGGTCATGGGCTTCGGTCACCGCGTCTACAAGCGCGGCGACTCGCGCGTGCCGACGATGAAAGCCGCGCTCGACACGCTGGTCGAGTATTACGACGCTCCGCAACTTGGTGCGCTCTACGACACGCTCGAGAGCGAGTTCGTCGGCCGAAAGGGTATCTACCCCAACCTCGACTATCCGTCGGGTCCGGCCTACCACCTCATGGGCTTCGATACCCTCACGTTTACGCCGTTGTTCGTTGCTGCCCGCATCGTCGGGTGGACGGCTCACATCATGGAGCAGACGGCATCCAATGCTCTTATTCGCCCGCTCGCGGCCTACAACGGGCCCGACGAACGTCACATCGATGGGTATGTTGCGCCCGCCGAAGTGGCTGCGGCAACCGAGCGTCCCGAAGAGGCCGCAGGCTGAGCGTGAAATCATAGGGTCATGAGCGCATACGAAACGTTGACAGTTGAGACGCAAAACCGAGTTGGCATCATCACGCTCAACCGGCCGCGGGCGCTCAACGCCCTGAATTCGAAGCTTGCGACCGAGCTTGGACAGGCCGCGACCGAGCTCGACAACACCTCGAACATCGGATGCCTCGTGCTCACCGGTTCTGATCGCGCATTTGCTGCGGGGGCCGACATCAAAGAGATGGCCGACAAGTCGGTCTACGACATGACGGCGAACAACCCGTTTGCGGGTCTCGAAGAGTTCGGGCGCGTTCGAAAGCCCATCGTTGCGGCAATCGCTGGCTACGCGCTCGGCGGGGGCTGCGAGCTCGCGATGATGTGTGACGTTTTGCTCGCGGCAGACAACGCCGTGTTCGGTCAGCCCGAGATCAACCTCGGCGTCATTCCGGGGCTCGGTGGCACGCAGCGCCTTTCGCGCGCGGTGGGTCCGGCGCTTGCGGCCGACCTGGTTCTCACCGGACGCAACATGGATGCCGAAGAAGCTCTCCGTGCGGGACTCGTCTCGCGCGTTGTGCCGGCCGCTCAGCTGCGAAGCGAAGCGATGTCGGTGGCGGGAATGATCGCCGCAAAGTCGTTGCCGGTGATCATCGCTGCCAAGGCGGCGCTCCGGGCGGCACAGGAGACCACGCTTGCCGAGGGGCTTCGCTATGAGCAGCGCACGTTTACGTCGTTGTTTGCGCTCGACGATCAAAAAGAGGGCATGGCTGCCTTCCGCGACAAGCGCGCACCTGACTTTCAGAATCGTTGATGGGCTGAGGCCCGAGGAGACGTGGCGCTGAGGAGGCACCGTGAAGATCGTTGTGCTGGTCAAAGAAGTTCCAGACACCTACGGTGACCGTGTTCTGAACATGGAAACGGGTCTTGCCGACCGTGGCGCGAGTGAAACCGTGATCGATGAGATCGGCGAGCGCGCCCTCGAGGTAGCTCTCACTCACGCTGAGTCGACGCCCGGCACCGAGGTCGTCGTGATGTCGATGGCACCGGAAAGTGCCGCCACCTCAGTGCGAAAAGCTCTCGCGATGGGCGCGGCATCCGCTGTGCACATTGCCGATGACACGCTGCGTGGGGCCGATCTCACGCTGAGTGCCGAAGTACTTGCTGCAGCTCTTACGCGCACCGGGTTCGACCTTGTGATCACCGGCAACCAGTCGACAGACGGATCGGGCGGTGTGATGGCGTCGATGCTGTCGGAGCTGCTTGATGTGCCCGGCGTAACGAGCCTCAACAGCGTCGCGATCACCGATGGTGCGGTTTCTGGTGAGCGCGCGATCGACGGCGGCACGATGGACGCGGCGGCCAGCCTTCCCGCGGTGATCTCGATCACTGAGCGGTTGCCCGACGCTCGCTTTCCGAACTTCAAGGGCATCATGGCCGCGAAGAAGAAGCCGGTCGAGGTGCTCACGCTCGCTGACCTCGAGATCAACCCCGAGGACTTCTCGGTGCCGCGGGCGATCATGACTGCGATCAGCGAGAAGCCGCCGCGCTCTTCGGGCACGACGATCACCGACGAGGGAGATGCGGGCGAGAAGCTTGCGGCATACCTCATCGAGAACCGACTGGTGTGAGGAGCGAGATGGCTGAATCAACAGCGGGCACGATTTTGGTGCTGCTCGACGTGACACCCTCGGGTGCGCTCGCGTCTTCGGCGGCGGGTCTTCTCGGCGCCGCAAGCGACGTGGGCACACCTGTCGCTCTGATCGCCGACGCTCGTGGTGCAGAGCTTGCAGCGGATGCCGCAGCCCTCGGCGCGACGCGCGTGCTCGTGGCTGAGGTCGACTTCGCAGCCGTCTCGGTGCCGGTCGTCGACGCTCTGGCATCAGCTGTCGCTCTCGTGCAGCCCGACGCCATCTTGGTGTCGCATTCAATCGTCGGACGCGATGTGGCCGGGCGCTTTGCTGCCCGCTCGCGCTCGGCACTGCTTGTGGATGCCGTCGGCGTATCGCGCGACGACGAGGGTATCGTCGCGCAGCACTCGGTGTACGGCGGTGCCTACAACGTTTCGGCTGCTGCGACGTTGGGCGCACCGGTGATCACGGTGCGGCAGGGCGTGATTGACGCTCGGGGCACGAACCAGCCTGTGGTTATTGAGCAGCTCGAGGTTTCGGCATCCGGTCGAAAGGCGGCGTCTGTCGATGCCGTGCATGAAGCCGTTGTTGTGTCGGCGCGACCTGAGCTTCGCGGAGCCGCCCGAGTGGTTTCGGGTGGGCGTGGGCTGGGCTCTGCAGAAAAGTTCGTGCTGGTCGAAGAGCTCGCCGATGCGCTCGGCGCAGCCGTTGGGGCGTCGCGTGCGGCAGTTGATGCGGGCTACGTCACGCAGTCGGCTCAGGTGGGGCAGACTGGAGTTTCAGTGTCGCCGCAGTTGTATGTCGCCCTCGGCATATCTGGGGCAATTCAGCACAAGGCTGGGATGCAAACCGCTAAGACCATCGTCGCGATCAATAAAGATGCCGAAGCTCCGATCTTTGAGATCGCTGATTTCGGGGTCGTCGGCGATGTGTTCTCGGTGGTGCCACAGCTGATTGCGGCGCTCGAATCGAAGAAGGCGTAACTCCCCGATGGCCAAAGACCTCCGCGCGGTGCGTCGCGGGCTCCCGCGTGAGCCCGGTGGCGAGGCGTGGCCGCCCGCGTCGGTTGAGCAGTCTGAGGCCGTCGTTGACGAGGTTGCTGTTAAGAGTTCTGCCGGAGCGGATGCCTCGGCTGAAGTTCCTGATTCGCTTCCGGGCGCTGCCGCCCCGGCGGTGACCGCCAGCGTGAGTGCTGTGCCGGTGCGTCGCGGTCTGCCGCGTACTCCCGGTGGTGAGCCTTGGCCTGACGTTGTGGTTGACGTAGTCGAGAGTGCTGCGCCTGTGGAGACTGTGGCGCGTGTCGAGACTGCTGCGCCGGAAGCACCTGCTGCGCCGGAAGAGAGCGTTGCGGCATCCGTGCTGACGCCGGTGCGAGATGTCTCGGTACCGCTGCCGTTCACGCCCACAGTTTTCCCCGGCCGGGCGGCTCTCGCGCCGCGTCCAAAGCCGAAGCCAGAGGCGAAACGGTACGGTCCGTTTACTCGACTGCAGTGGATCGGTGCCGTGGTCGTTGGGGGAGGGGCGCTGCTTTTTGCCGCGGCGATGCTCGTGCTCGCGACGCGCTGGCTGGTGTCGCTCGAGCCGCTTCGCGACTTCTTGCAGACGTACCCCGGCGAGTATCCGCTGCCAGAGACGGCGCCCGTGGGGCTGCCGGCCTGGGCTGGATGGCAGCACTTTTTCAACGTGTTCTTTATGGTGCTGATTATTCGCACGGGTCTGCAGGTGCGAAGCGAGAAGCGCCCCGCGGCGTTCTGGTCGCCACGCGGCAACAAGAAGCGCCGCATCAGTTTGACGCTTTGGTATCACCAGGCTCTCGACATCTTGTGGCTGGCCAACGGTGCCATCTTCGTAATTTTGCTGATCGTGACCGGTCAGTGGATGCGCATCGTGCCGACCAGCTGGGATGTCTTCCCGAACGCGATTTCGGCGGGGCTCCAGTACGCCTCGCTCGACTGGCCGACCGAGAACGGCTGGGTGAACTACAACAGTCTGCAGCAGCTCGCGTACTTCACAACGGTGTTCGTTGCGGCGCCTCTCGCGGCGATTACGGGTGTTCGTATGAGCGGCATTTGGCCGAAGAACGCCGCACGGCTTAATCGGTTGTACCCGGTGGAGTGGGCGCGGGCCGTGCACTTTCCGGTGATGCTCTATTTCGTGTTCTTCATCATCGTGCACGTCGCGCTCGTGTTCGCGACGGGTGCGCTGCGGAACCTCAACCACATGTATGCGGCGCAAGACGTCGTGAACTGGACCGGGTTCTGGATCTTCGCGGCATCGATGCTCGTCATCGCAGCGGGGTGGGTCGCGTCGCGGCCGCTCGTCTTGGCGCCGATCGCGCGACTGTTCGGCACGGTCAAGGGGCGGTAGGGCGGTAGGGAGGGCGTGACGGACCGGATCGCGGTCGTGTCGCCTACCGCGCAGTCGTCCTGCCGTCTGCTCAGCGGTCGGCCACCGCACACGCGCTGGTGATCGCAATGTGTATGTACCCGTCGATGGTGGTCTTGTCGCGGATGCTCATCCGTTCCAGCGGGAGAGTGGTGCTGTAGCGGAGGTCTTCCTGCATAGCGCGGTCGGGGAGGTATCCGGCGCGGTCCCACGCGCCCAAGATTGCCGACAACGATGCCGCGTTGTCTCCTGTGCTGAGAGTCAGTGCGGCTGAGAGCTGCGAGCCGTCCTCGCCGCACGACGCGGCGTCGACTTCGACCTGGTCGACGGTGAGGGGTGCACCGTTTTCACCGACCACGGGTGGTGCGGCCGCTTCGAGGGTAGCCCGCAGCATCCGCGTCATCTCGTCATATGCGTCTGACACAGTGATCGAGTCCCGTTCCGCCTCAGTCCCCGGCTGAGGCTCGACCGCGGTGGTGTTGCCAACGGCAGCGATAGCGCGACTCGCGAGGGCGTCGACCTCGGTGCTAGTTGAAGCGACCCCGATCTGTGTCAGGGCAAGTAGGATGCCGCAAACTCCGCCGGTGACGATCCACGCTGTTCGTCTCATCATCGCCGCAGCAACAGTGGCAGCGCACGCGACTATCAGCGCGACGGCGAGTGTTGTCGAGAGAAAGAGGATGTTGCTTGACGATCGGGAAATCTCGCGGATCCATGCCGCCGCGGTGGTCGGCACGCTGTACCCCGTGCCGCTGTTCAGCAGGGCGAAGAGAATCGCCCCACCGCACAGCAACAGGGTCGCGCCGACAACCGCGACACCCGCGAGAACATTCAGCGTCAGTAGGGAGGTCCGGAGCGCGCGATTCATGCGTTCGCTTCGGCGCGTGCCTCAGCGCTGTCGGGCACCCACCGGAGGATGTCACCCGGCTGGCATTCCAAGACACGGCAGATGGCGTCGAGGGTCGAGAAGCGTACCGCCTTCGCGCGACCGTTCTTCAACACCGACACGTTCGCCGGGGTGATGTCGATCGCCGCCGCGAGGTCTGAGACGCTCATCTTCTTCTTGGCAAGTTCGACGTCTAGGTCGATCAGAATCGGCACTAGACCACCTCGGCCATTTCCCGGCGAAGTTGCGTCGCCTGCCGCAGCAATCGCCGCATGACTCCTACGACCAAGGCCAGTCCCACGACGACGATGAGCGCGATCACGCCAACGAGCGCGATGAAAGGGCTGCCCGCCTGGGCCCGCTCGATGAGGATCATGCCGGAGATAATCAGAATCCCCGCGACAACGATGCTCACGATGATCGCATCCACCCATCGGAAAGCCGCGTCATCAAAAATCGCTTCCCGGGCCGCCAGCGACAGGAGGCGCCACACGCACACCAGCACCGCCTGCACACACAACAACAGTGCCCCGACCATGAGCAAGCCCGGCGTCTCGAGAGCTGCGAACTCCGGAGTTAAGAGCGCGAAGGCTGATGCGATCTGAGGCACCACCCACAGCTGACAGGCCACCACCGCGGAGAAAAGTAGACCGATAAGAACCTTGGTTGCCTGAATCATCGCTTCACCGCGTCCGCTCACCTATCGTTTATCGTTCGATAAATATCGATAAACGATAGCATCCGCAAGCGTCCTCGCGATGCGTTGTGCCAGCGCGAGGAGAGAAACGGCAGCGAAGGTGCAGCAGCGCTGCGTCGCAAATTGAAGCGGTGGCCGTTCGCTACGGCAATACCCCGCGCGGCAGCTCAGAGGTTGCGGCGCGCGTCCGGGTCTTCTGCAAGTCGGGCTGCCTCGAGCTCTACGGCCTCTTGCTCGGCTTCAGTGAGTGGAGGGAGGCCCACTTCGTCGGCCGGAATGCCCGCATATGGATCGGCACCGGGAAATTCCTGACTGAACGATCCGGCGACGCCTCCGCCTGGGGGAAACTCATCTCCTGCGGCGCCCAACAGCGTTTCTTCGCCCGGAGCTTGCTTCTCCACGTCGTCACCGAGGTGTTTACGATGCCGCTCAACGCTCATGTTCACTCCTAGTAGTAGCGATAGCTCCACTTTGATTATCGTTCAGCCAGCGCTGCCGCGTAGCCCTGTTTCCACGATTCCTCAGCCCCGAGGTGAAAGAAGTCACGCTCTGCGGGCCGGATGATCGAGCGAGCCCCTGGCAGATCGAGCTCGCCGACGAGGTCAGCGCGCCCACGCACAACAGCGACCGGTAGTCGCGCAGCTTTGCCCTTGACTAGGTCTCCGGTGGCGGCAATTTCGTCTGCGACGCACGGCATCGTCACCGACAGCGGGCGGCCCTCGGCGTCGGTCTTGCCGCGCATGTCCTCGAAGACGTGCACCCCGGCGGCCCCAATGGCGGTGTCGGTCTGTCCTTCACGCCAGGCGCGCCCGAGAGTATCCGAGATAATGACGCCAACGGCGGCGCCGGTGCGCTGGCGAAGGCCCTTAGCGATGGATCGAGCCGAGGCATCCGGATCTACGGGAAGCAACAGCACAGTGCCTTCGGGCGTATTCGACGCATCGACACCGGCGGCCGCACCGATGATGCCGAGGCGGTTCTCTACGATGCGTGTCGTGTGCCCCGCGGGGGTGGTGCGTGTTGCGACGACCCGCACCGTTTCGGCGGTGATCGCATCTTCGCGATCGGATGCCGTCACGAACCTGCCCTCGGCTTTGGAGACGATCTTCGAGGTCACCACGAGAATGTCACCGTCTCGCAGTGTGTCTCCGGCAGCGTCAGCAATGAGGGCTACGAGGTCGTCGCCGTCGTGCACCTCGCCGATACCGTCGAGGGCCCAAACCGTCAGCACGTCAGCGGACGAAACGCACCTCGGTGAGCGTCTCACCGAGGAAGGGCTCCGTGTGGTTCGCGCCGTCGAGAGAGAATCCGTTTCGTACGTAGAAGCGGTGCGCGCGCGGGTTGTCTTCGGCGACCCAGAGGTACGCCTCTTCGCCGTCTTCGATGGCGGCATCGAACAGCTGCTGGCCGATTCCGGTGCCGTGCCACTCATCAAGCAGATAGATGAAGTACAGCTCGCGGTTGCGCGGAGCGTCTTTGTCGCGTGCAGGTCCCGAGCCGACGAAGCCGACGATTTCGCCATTTACGAGCGCGGCGCTCATGCGAAAATCATCACCCTGACTTGCCCAGTGCGTCCACAGTTCGCCGAGGCGGCGGGTGGATATCCGCTCGAGAGCGGCCTTGCTGATGAGGTGGTCGTAGGTTTCGTGCCAGCACGTGGCGTGAACGCGGCCCAGGGCCTCGGCATCCACATCACGCACGGGCCGCACGATGACGTCGGCGGTCAGTTCGGCTTCCATGGCCAGACTCTACGTCAACCCTATGAACGGGTGGAAATCGGCGAGTTCCTGTGCATCATCCTCTTCTCCCCAGGTGGGCACTCGCGGCGGTTATCCACAGCCTTTTCCCCAGGTGGAAGGCACTTTTTGACGTCGAAGCAATGTCGGAGGCCCCCGTCACAATGGAGTCATGACCGAGACAGCTTTCGCAGACACAACCGGCACTCCAGCCGGTGACGTGTGCGTTGCGCTCGGCGAGATCGAGGCTCAGCTCGGGCAGGTGAGCGCCGGAGCCTTCGCCTCACGAGCGCTTTCGACAGCGACGAATGCCGAGGTTGTCGCCGTGCTCCAACGCGCAGCGCAGGTCGCGCGTCACGCCGAGGCACTCATGGTCGAGGCGACGGCGCAGGTTGAAGAGCGCTCAAGCTCAGCTGCTGTGAGTGAGCGCATGACGACAGATCTCGGATGCCGTTCGGTCGCTGAGCTCGTGCAGCGCTCGACCCGGGTGTCGTCGCGGGCGGCGACCGCCTTCGTGCAGGGTGCTCGGGCCGTTGTCGAACCGGTGGCCGTCGTCTCGGGTGAGGTGTTGCCCGCGGAGTTTCCCGCGATGCGTTCGGCGCTCGCGGCCGGAGATTTGGGAATCGACGGACTTGTCGCGGTCACCGGGCCTCTCGCTCGGGTGGTGTCGACAGCGGGGCGAGCTGCCCACCTGGCCGCCGATGAAGAGCTCGCAGCATCCGCTCGCGGTGACGGTGTCGATGGGGCACCGCATGCGTGCGCAGATGACCTTCGAGGTCAGGCGACGGTGTGGGCGATGTATCTCGACCAAGATGGCGCTGAACCGCGCGAAGTCGTGGCGATGAGAAAGCGCGGTGTGACTCTCGGGGTCGCGCGCGACGGCGTCGTTCCGCTGCGCGGCAATTTGCTCGCCGAGGTTGCCGGTCAGCTGCAGCAGATTTTCGACAGCGTGCTGAACCCCAAGGTCGCCGATAGCGCTGTTGCGGATAGCGCTGTCGCCGATAGCGAGGCAGCATCGGGGCCCTTCTTCGCGCCCACCGCCGACGAAGTACCCGACTTTCCCGATGGGGCCGATGCTGATCGCCGCACAGCTGTCTAAAAGCGGCACGATGCCCTCGCGACAGCGCTTACGGTGGCGGCCGCCTCGGGAGAGCTTCCGACGCTCGGGGGTGCTGCGCCCACGCTTGTCGTCTCGGTGCGAGCCGAAGACATCGCCTCCGGCCACGGGCAGGCGCACGTCGAGGGCATCGCTGAGCCCGTCACGCTCGACGTCGCGCGCCACATCGCGTGCACGGGTGCTGTGCAGCGCATCGTGACCGATGCGCGCGGTCGCATTCGGCAGATCGAGACGAGCGACAGAGTTTTTGCGCACCATCAGCGTCGAGCGATTGCGCTCCGCGACGGCGGATGCATTATCCCCGGCTGCCGCGTGCGCTCATCGTGGTGTGAAATCCACCACGTCACCGAGCATGCGCGGGGTGGAGCGACCCACACCGACAACGGGGTGCTGCTCTGTTGGTTCCATCACCGCACGATCGACAGCGTCGGATGGAAGATACGCATGAACGGAGGCGTTCCCGAGGTGCGAGGTCCGTACTGGTGGGATGCCACGGGCCGCTGGCGAGCGCCAACCACCTCTCCACCGCAACTTCGAGATCGGCTACAGCGCCGGGTGCAGTGATGACAGCGTGCAATCGCGGAGGTCTGCCCGGAGCTACCTCTGCACTAGCGTCGATGACGATGACGCGATTCGGCCCACTGTCTACTTCGCCCGAGGGGCTCATCCTGGGCGACCCCGGCAGAAAACACCTTCTTCTCACTCCGCCCGGTGTCAGCTATCGCGCTCACGCGGCGCCGTCGCAGTTCTTTGCATGGAATGACATCGAAGGCATCGTTATCGAGCTGCCGACCTCTCGATTTCGCTTTCCCGCACTCGTAGTCGGCGTCATCTCATGGTCGATCGCCTTCTCGAGCGGCGAGAGCGTCAACATGAACCCCAACGACGGAGCTGTGACGATCTTTTCGCGCGGACACGAAGCACTACTCGATGTGGGCCGACACCACGTCGGCGGGTATTGGCGCACCAGCATCGTGGCCGCACAGCGACTGTGCGACCGCTTCATCGCTGAATCGCCGAGCAGGGAACTTCTCAACCATCCCGAAGAGCTGCTTCGAGCGGTGATCGCTTCGGCGCGGCGCTGAGCACAACCCAGCACTCGCAAAGATCCATTCCATCCGCGACGGGGCGACAGCAAAAATGGCTTTCTTCTCGCGCGCGCCCGGAATACGGATGAAATCGCGCTCTTTCCATCACTCGTGACCGCTGAGTAAGATGCATCCGAGAACCTGAACGGCAAAGAAATCACGCGATTGATCGTCGTGCACGGCTATGGCGCGAGCCCCGAGGCGCACTGGTTTCCGTGGCTCGCACGCGTTCTCCGGGCAGCCGACATCGATGTCGTGGTCGTGCGGCTGCCGCAGCCCCTGGCGCCAGAGTCTTCACGCTGGAATGCCGAGGTGCGAGACGCCCTCGGCGCTCCGACGGAAACAACCTGGATTGTCGCTCACTCGCTGGGCGCGATCACAACGCTCCGAGTGCTTGCGGATCTTCCGACGCACTGGACCCTCGGCGGGCTGGTTTTGGTATCCGGCTTCACTGGACGTCTCGCGGCGCTTCCTGATCTCGATTCCTACTTAAAAGACGACGTGGCCGTGGAAGATATCGCTACTCGAATCGGGGAGCGTGTGATGATCCGCTCCGATTCGGACGATTACGTTCCGATCGAAGCATCTGATGAACTCGCCGCGAGGCTCGGAGCTGAGACTGTGATCGTGCCTGATGCCGTGCATTTTCTCGATGAAAACGGTGTGACCGAATTTCCACAGCTCGCAAGACTTCTCCTTTCTCCTGCGAACCGCTGAGCAAAACCCGCGCCCGCGATCTGGAGCATTTCCACAATGGAATGCTGAAACCGTGCATCCCTAGCTACGATCCTTCCTCGTGAATGTGATTTGGCGCACCCTGTTGGTCATCCTCCGTGCCCGAGCGAAACGTAAGCGCGAGGGCACACTCGTCGCCACCGCAGTCGGACGAATCCGGCTGCGCACGTTGCCGACAGACATCGACGTGCTGCGCCATATGAACAACGGCCGTTACCTGTCGCTGTTCGACCTCGGCCGCTGGGACCTCATGGTGCGCACCGGCCTGTTCGATGAGATGCGCGAGCGTGGCTGGTACGCCGTTGTCGCAAGCGAAACCATCACTTTCCGAAAGTCCCTCGAGCTCTGGCAGCGGTTTGATCTCGAAAGCCGCTTCATCGGCCACGACGACAAGAGCATGTACCTCGAACATCGTGCTGTGATCGATGGCGAAATCTACGCCCGCGCCATCATTCGCGCACGGATGCTCCGTCGCACCGGCGGCACAGTGCCGCACAACGAATTCTTCGCCGCCGGCGGCATGCCGGAGGGTGTTCCCGACGTCGCGCCGTGGATGCACGACTGGGCTGCGGCATCCGCTCTGCCACCCACGAAAGCGCCCGCTCCCAGCGACTGGAGCTAATGCGCAGCATTGCACCGGCCCGGTCTTCCGCCCGCGCTGCCGCACGCCCCTTAGGCTGAGCGCATGCCCAACGATCACGCCGATTTCGCCGCGAACGAAGAGCTTGCCGAACGAGCCATCGCCCTAGCTGAACGCTGGGTGCGCGCATCCTCGGGAATCGAGACCGACGCCTCGGCTCAACGGCTTGCCGACGTGCTGCGCGACCCGCAGGGCCTGCCCTTCACCGTGGGGTTCGTTGACGGCGTCATGCGCCCAGAGAGTTTGACGGCAGCAGCGACCCAGCTTCGTCGCATCGCACCCCTCGTGCCTGACTTTCTGCCGTGGCACCTGCGTGGAGCTGTGCACGTGGGCGGTGCGATGGCACCCATCATGCCGAGCCCGGTCGTACCGATCGCCCGCCGAGTGCTCCGCGAAATGGTCGGACACCTCATCGTCGACGCGCGCCCCGAAAAGCTGGGACCCGCACTCACGACGCTCCGCGGCCGCGGTCACCGACTGAACGTCAACCTGCTGGGCGAAGCTGTGCTCGGCGAAAACGAAGCAAAACGGCGACTCGACGGCATCCATGCTCTCATTCGTCGACCCGACGTCGACTACGTCTCGGTCAAGGTCTCGGCCATCGCGAGCCACATCTCGATGTGGGCGTTCGACGACATCGTCGACAGCGTCGTCGAGCGCCTTTTGCCGCTCTATGTGAGCGCACTCCCCAAGGGCGGCCCCGCGTCGATGCCGACCTTCATCAACCTCGACATGGAGGAGTACCGCGATCTCGACCTGACAATCGCCGTGTTCACTCGCCTGCTCGAAGACGAACGCTTCACTAACCTCGAAGCCGGCATCGTGCTGCAGGCCTACCTGCCCGATGCGCTCCCGGCCCTCCAACAGCTCACCGCGTGGGCACGCTCACGTGTCGACGCGGGTGGCGCCCCTATCAAGGTGCGCCTCGTCAAGGGCGCGAACCTTGCGATGGAACGAGTGGATGCCGTCATGCACGGGTGGGAGCCCGCCACCTACTCCGCGAAGGTCGATTCCGACGCCAACTACCTGCGCTGCCTCGAATGGGCGCTTCGGCCCAAGCACACCCGCGCCGTGCTCCTGGGCGTTGCGGGCCACAACCTGTTCGACATCGCTTATGCATGGCTACTTGCGGGCGAACAAGGCGTTCGCGACGCGGTCGACTTCGAAATGTTGCTCGGCATGGCACAGGCCCAGATGGAAACCGTCTCGGCAGACGTCGGCCAGGTACTTCTCTATGTACCGGTCGTCGCCCCCGACGAATTCGACGTGGCCATCAGCTACCTTGTGCGCCGCCTCGAGGAGAGCGCATCGAGCGAGAACTTCCTCTCGGCCGCCTTCGACATCGATACCAACCCCGAGCTCCTCACCCGCGAGCGCGACCGCTTTCTCGCGTCGGTCGAGCGCGCAGCAGACCCCGCTCTTCTCGTAGGCGCTCGACGAACCGCCAATAGACGCGCCTCGACCGCTACCGAAGCCGCGTCCGATGAAGAGCCGCGGCTCCTTCGAGACCCGGTAGACCCCGCAACTCAAGAGACCGGCGGCCTCACTCAGGCGGTGCTCGGTATTGCCCGCGGTGCCGAAGACGGTGCAACGGACGCGTTCGACCCGGCAGCACACGCGATGCTGTTCGGCGGCGAAGAGTTCGTCGAAACCGCAGTGTTCTCAATGCGTGAGAGCGGCACACGTGCGGTGGGAGCACCCGGCTTTGCGAACAGCGCCGACTCCGACCCGGCGCTGTCGTCGACCCGCGACTGGGCGCGCGAAATCTTCGACGGCATGAAAACATCGACGCTCGGCGACGACACGATTGCTGCGGCATATGTGGGCGAGGCCTCCGACCTTGAAGCCGTGATTTCTGGAGTAAAGGATGCCGCCGGCACCTGGGGTGCGATGCCCGCCGCCGATCGCGCCGCCGTGCTGCTGCGCGCCGCTGACAAGCTCGAAGAACGTCGCGCTCAGCTCATCGAGGTCGCGGCATCCGAGACCGGCAAGGTGCTCGCCGAAGGCGATGTCGAAGTGAGCGAAGCAATCGACTTCGCCCGCTACTACGCCGCCACAGCGCGCGAACTTGATCGCGTGAGCGGGGCCGTCTTCGTGCCGTCGCGCGTCATCGTCGTCACGCCACCCTGGAACTTTCCGCTCGCTATCCCCGCCGGGGGAGTGCTCGCAGCTCTTGCGGCAGGTTCGGGAGTCGTCTTCAAGCCGGCACCTCAAGCGCGCCGCTGCGCGGCTGTCATCGCCGAAGCGTTGTGGGATGCGGGCGTACCCCGCGACCTGCTGGCGCTCGTCGACCTCGACGAAGACGGGCTCGGCCAGCAGCTCGTCTCACACCCGGCCGTCGATCGCGTCATCCTCACCGGTGGCTCTGAGACCGCGGAACTCTTCCGCTCGTGGCGCCACGATCTGCCATTGCTCGCCGAGACCAGCGGCAAGAACTCCATGATCGTCATGCCTTCGGCAGACCTTGACCTCGCGGCATCCGACGTCGTCAAAAGCGCGTTCGGACACGCCGGCCAGAAATGCTCGGCGGCATCCCTCGTCATTCTCGTCGGCTCCGTTGGTCGGTCGAAGCGGTTTGCCCGCCAGCTCGTCGACGCAACGAAGTCACTGCACATCGGGCCGCCGTGGGAACCACGCGTCGAAGTCGGGCCTGTCATCGAGGCGCCGCGTGGCAAGCTCGCCTGGGCGCTGTCAGAACTCGACGAAGGCGAGCGGTGGCTGATCAAGCCGACCACTCGTGACGACGTTCCCGAGTACGCCGGGCGCCTGTGGAACCCCGGCATCCGTGTCGGGGTGCAGCCGCGATCGCGATTCCACCGCGAAGAGTTCTTCGGCCCCGTGCTCGGGGTTATGCACGCCTCGACCCTCGCTGAAGCCATCGAACTGCAAAACGCTGTGGCCTACGGACTCACCGCCGGTCTTTACACTCAGAACCCCGACGAGCTCGAGCAGTGGCTCGCGCGCGTGCAGGCCGGAAACCTCTACGTCAACCGCGGGATCACCGGCGCTATCGTGCAACGACAGCCCTTCGGCGGATGGAAGCGCTCATCGGTCGGCGCCGGCACGAAAGCCGGTGGCCCCAACTACCTCATCGGCCTCGGCTCGTGGCGCGCAACAAACTCCGGTGCACTCTCGACAACGCTCCACCTTCGCGGCCTCGACTCGCGCATCACCGACCTGATCGAAGCGGCCCAGCCCGCGCTCGGCTATGAGGAGTTCGAGTGGCTCCGCCGCGGCGCACTCTCCGATGCTGTCGCGTGGAACCGCGAGTTCGGTCAGGTCAAAGACGTGTCACGCCTCGAGGTCGAGCGAAACCTCTTCCGCTATCGCCCCGTGCAGGTCGCGCTCCGCGCCATCGAAGGCGCGAGCTTGCAAGAGGTGCTGCGCGTCGTGCTCGCCGGCCTCCGCGCAGGCTCAGCGTTCTCGCTGAGTGCATCGGCGGGCCTTCCGCCACGGGTGCGCCGCGTGCTCGACGACAATGGCATTTCAGTCTTCGTAGAAACCGAAGCCGAGTGGCTCGAGCGCATCGCAGGGTCCGCCCCCGAGCGCGTGCGCATCATCGGAGAAACGGATGCCGCAGCCTTGGCACGCCGAACACTCGCCGAGACTCTCTCGGGCAACATCGACGTCGCGATATACGCCAACGAAGTCACAACCGCCGGTCGCATCGAGCTACTGCCGTTCCTTCACGAACAGGCGATTGCGATCACTGCCCACCGGTTCGGAACACCCGATAACACCTTCAGTAGCGTGATCTAAGGGCTTTCCTCTCGCAGGCTAGATTCGCGGGGCTTGCCTGATCCTCTAATCTCTGTTCATGGGTACATGGAGTGGGGAGCCGTTCGGCAATGATGTCGCGGCCGATTTCGCGTGGGAACTCGACGAGCAGAAGCGATGGAACATGGTGCGGGATGCTCTTCGGGAGGCACTGCAAAGCGAGGATCCACTCGATGCCGACACGGCCGCGATTGCGATCGCTGCGGCAGAGGTCGTGGCGCACGGACTGGGGCGGCCAACACAGTCCGATGTGTACACCGAGAGCGTTGAGGGGTTCGTCAGCCGTGCGCGCAAGCCGTCTGGCCGCCTCGTGAAAGACGCAGAACGCGCCGTTACCGTTGCCGCCTCCGCCGATAGCGAGCTCGCCGAACTTTGGGCAGAGAGCGACGCGCAGGAGTGGCACGACTCGAATGAGCGTCTTCTCTCCGCGCTCATGGGCCGTTAGTCACCGCTTCGGCTGAGCCTTCACTACTCCGAGATTTCTGACGCCATCCCGGCGACCGTAATGCCGCCATCAGGTGGAATCGTCACCGTCAGGATGCTCGGCCTACCCACGTGCTCACCCTGATGAATGGTGATCCTCGCAGGCGGGCTCACGAGGCCGAAAGCGCGAAGATACGCGCCGGTGGCAGCCGCGGCTGACCCCGTCGCCGGATCTTCCGTGATGCGACCGACGGGAAAGATGTTCCGGGCCCACACCTCGCCTGCCTCGGGCACGTGCAGCACGGTAATCGTTGCGGGCCACCCCTCGGCGTCCATCAGAGATCGGACCACGTGCGGGTCGAAGGTGAAGTTGTCGAAGACCGCACGATCGGCAATCACGATCGTCGGATGCGGACTACCCGCATTCGGGATGGCGGGAGGCATCCGCTCGTCAAGATCACTCTCGGTGAGCCCGATAGCTTCGAGCACGCGCTGAAGAGATTTTGACGGGAACTTGGCCACAGACGGCGGCACGCTCGTGAACGAGGCGCGAACCCGCGAATCGGCCACCGTCGTCTGGATGACGACATCACCTACCGGCGTGTGAAACGTCACCTCGCCAGGAGCGGTCAGCCCACGTTCGACCATCGCGACAGCCGTGGCTATTGTGGCGTGCCCGCAGAACGGCACTTCGGCGATCGGCGAGAAGTACCGAATCGAAAGCTCTGCACCATCGCGCCCCGAGATGAACGCGGTCTCGGCGTAATCCACGTCAGTCGCGATCTGCTGCATCGCGGCGTCACTGAGAGATTCAGCATCGAACACGATGCCGGCCGGGTTTCCGCCTACGCCGGCGGCCGTGAAAGCCGCGTAGCGAAGTACCGGGGGTCGAGACTCAGACAGAAGAGCCTCAGACTGTTGCGAGCTCGGCGCGGCGGGCGTGCAGCTGATCGAACGTCGCGAATGTCTCGGCGATCGGGTTGCCCGTGAAGTGGCCTACCCAACCGTCGTCGTCGTGGAAGAACCGAATCGAGGTGAACTCGGGAGACGTGCCCATGTCGAACCAGTGCGTGGTGTTCGCCGGCACCGAGACGAGATCTCCCGGCTCGCAGTAAAGCGCGTAGACCTTCTCGTTGACGTGCAGGTAGAAGACGCCGGCGCCCTTTGCGAAGAAACGGTCTTCGTCATCGTCGTGACGGTGCTCCGAAAGGAACTTCGCACGCGACGGGCCTTTCACCTCGTCGTAGTTCTCCTGCGCGGGGGAAAGCCCCACGATGTCAACGAGCGTGTAACCCTCACTCTTCTTGACGGACTCGACCTCGTCTGAGTAGAGCGCGAGGATCTCTTCCAAACTCGCGTCGGCCGAGAAGTCCTTGATCTCCCAGTGCGAGTACCGAGCGCCGAGCTCAGCGAGAGCTGCACCGATCTCCGCGTCATCGATCGTCTCGAGTACGGGAGTCGCGGGGTCGGTTTCGTTCCAGACCGTCAAGAGGGTCATATGAGTTCCTTTCGGGCAAAAGCTCTGCAACGATTCTGTACCTCGTTGTGGCTGCGCGCACGTTGGAATGTCATATGAGCGGCTTCTCCGTAACAATCTGCAACGCATTTTTGGTGCAATGCGACCGAGCGAGATTGACTCTCCCTAGTCCTGTTTGCGCTCAGTCCCGCGAGCACAGGACATCACAGCAACTCGAATGGAATTCGTCATGACTCACCGCCTCACCGCGCGTCGCTGGCTCGGCTTCGGCGCCGCAGCCGCCGCAGCAGCACTCGTGCTTACCGGCTGCGCGCAGCAGAACACATCGGCGGATGCCGCTTCGGCAACCACCGTTCCCGTCGCCGATCTCCACGCTCCTTTCAACGGCGACCCGGTTGAGGTCGCTCTCGTGCAGCAGTCCGGTGCCGGCGACTACTTCACGGCGTGGACCGCTGGCGTCAAAGCGCAGGCCGCTGCCGTCAACATCGACTTGACCGTCACCGATGCGCGCAACGACAACGCCAAGCAGGCATCCGATCTCGAGCAGGCGATCGCGTCGAAGCCCGACGCGATCATCATCGACCACGGGCAGACCGACACTCTCGAGCCCCGCATCCGTGACGCAGTGGACGCCGGAATCCCGGTCATCGTCTATGACCTCGCGCTCGAAGACACCGACGGCGTCATCGTGACGTCGCAATCGGACGCCTCTATGGCTTCCGGCGTGCTCGACCAGCTCATTGCCGATGTGGGAGAGGGTGCCAACGTCGGGCTCGTCAGCGCCGAGGGCTTCGCGCCACTCGATCGCCGTAAGGCCGTTTGGGACGAGTACGTCACCGACAACGACCTCAACGAGCAGTTCTTCGTCGGCGAGGTCACCGAATCGACAGCGACCGACAACATCCCGTTGGTCGATGCTGCTCTGAAGCAGTACCCCGACACGCAGGCGATCTTCGCTCCGTACGACGAGATCACGAAGGGTGTCGTGCAGGCGGTCATCCAGAACAACCTGCAGGACTCCGTCAAGGTCTACGGCATCGATATCTCAAACGCCGACATCGAGGTCATGATCGCCGATGGCAGCCCCTGGGTTGCCACCAGCGCAACCGACCCCGCCGCAATCGGTGCCGCTGTCGTCCGCGCTCTCGCGCTGTCGCTCGCGGGCGAACTCGACGAGACCGAAGTGCAGTTCCCGGCCATCACGATCACGCAGGACTTCCTGCTCGAGAACGACATCACCAACGTGTCGCAGCTGCGCGATGCCGAACCGTCGCTGCTGCTCGACGATGTCGTCGTCGCCGATTGGCTGCCCGCAGTATCGTCGTGAGCATGCTTTCGAACGTCGCTGAGGCGAATGACCACCCGGTCGTTCGCCTCAGCGACGTTGGCGTGCGGTTCGGCTCGAACCGCGTGCTCGAAGACATCTCTCTTGACCTGCACCGCGGGTCAATCACAGCGCTACTCGGAACCAACGGTGCCGGTAAGTCGACTCTCATCGGAGCGCTGTCTGGTGCAAACCCGCACTACACCGGCGATATCGCCGTGGGCACGTCTGCGGAAGGCACAGCGGCGGGAATCGCCGCAGAACGCATCTCAAGTCCCGCTCACGCCCGCCGCGCCGGAATCGAGACTGTGCATCAGCGGATCTCGGACGGCATCGTTTCGGGGCTTTCCGTGGCCGACAATCTCGTCCTCACCGACCTTTCAACCGGTGGGCACCGGCTCGCCCGTCGTCGCGAGACAGAGAAGGCGGCGCGTTCAGCGCTCGCTCGTTTGAGTCTCGACTGGTCGGACGAAGTGCTGCGAGCGGATGCCGCACGCCTCGGCACGTCGGATGCGCAACTGCTGATTCTCGCTCGGGCACTTCGCCAGTCGCCGAGCGTACTGATTCTCGACGAGCCGACCTCAGCTCTCACAGCCGCCGAAGCCGATCGTCTGTTCGACGTGCTCCGCACACTTCGCGAAGAGGGCCTCGCGATCCTGTTCGTCAGCCATCGCTTCGGTGAAATCGAACGACTTGCCGACCGAATCGTCGTGCTGCGTGACGGATCGCTCGCTCTCGACGCACCACGACCGTTTGACTGGCAGGCAGCGCTTGCCGCGATGCTCGGTGTGCCCGCGGAGCTTCAACAACACATCGAGAACCCTTTGCCTCAGGGCATCGCGGTGCTGCACATCGACGGTGCACAACTCGTTGCGGGAGCGTCTCCGATATCGCTGACAGTGCACGCGGGGCAGGTCACCGGCATCCTGGGTCTTCTTGGCGCTGGCAAGAGCGAGCTCGCCGAAACCATCGCGGGGGTTCGTCCGGCCAACGGTGCGTCGATGACTCTCGACGCCGAGCACTTCGCCCCGAAAACTCCCGGTCACGCGATTGCCAAGGGGGTCGTGCTCGTTCCCGAAGATCGCCAACGTGACGGCATTCAGCCAGGCTGGTCCATTGCGCGTACAGTGGGGCTTCCTGTGCTCGAGTCGGTCGCAAATCGACTGGGAGTTGTGCGCACGAGCCGCGAGCGCGAATTGGGAAGCGAAGTGATCGACGGATTCGGAGTTATCGCGACGTCGGTCGATACGTCGCTCGATGACCTCTCGGGCGGCAACCAACAGAAGGTCATCGTGGGGCGTTGGCTCCGCACATCGCCGCGGCTCGCTGTGCTCGACGAGCCCTTCCGTGGCGTCGACATCGGCGCTCGCCGCACGATCGGCGAGGCTGCCCGCCGCCAAGCCGAAACCGGCGCTGGCGTTGTCGTACTTTCGAGCGACGTCGACGAAATTCTCGACGTCGCCGACCGCATCATTGTTCTCGTAGCGGGGCGCATCGCCCTCGACACTCCCGCTGGAGTCCTCAGCCGCGCCGACATCGTCAACGCGCTGCTCGATGATTCTGGTCACAGCAAGGAGACCGCATGACCACTCTGAC
Organism: Microbacterium endophyticum; assembly: GCF_011047135.1. Classification (NCBI taxonomy): domain Bacteria; kingdom Bacillati; phylum Actinomycetota; class Actinomycetes; order Micrococcales; family Microbacteriaceae; genus Microbacterium; species Microbacterium endophyticum. Next base: position 1,781,856 of record NZ_CP049255.1, read on the forward strand.
GGTCGTATCTTCCCGCCCCGTGGGCGAGCGCGTGCTCGACGGCGTAGCCAAGTGGGGCTTCGTCGCCGTAACGGTGGCGTTGATCGCCTTCTTCATGATCACCGAGCCGAACTTTCGCACCGTCGACAACGTCTTCGGAATGCTGAAGTACATCGCGCCCGTGGGAATCGCGGGCCTCGGCGTCACGCTCGCCATGACTGTCGGTGGACTTGACCTCTCGGTGGGCGCGAACGCGGGGTTCGCGGTGTCGATTGCGGCATGGACCCTCGTCATTGCGGGTCAAGTCGGCGGTGTCGCCGTGGGAGTGGTTCTTCTCTCGGGCGCTCTCATCGGTGCGCTCAACGCGGCGCTCATCGTGTTCGCTCGCATCCCCGACCTCCTCGCCACCCTCGCCGTGATGTTCACGGTCGTAGGGCTGAAGCTCATCATCGTCGACGGCAAATCGATCTCGTCGCAGATGACGCTGGCCGACGGCACCACAGCGCCCGGCCGATTCACGGCGGACTTTTTGTGGTTCGACAGAGGCACGATCGGCCCCGTCTCGGTGCCGGTCATCCTCTTCCTCGCGCTCACGGCGCTCGTCTGGTTCATCCTCGATCGCACACGGTGGGGCCGGGCACTTTCGGCTGTCGGGTCAAACCCGCACGCCGCGCGTCTCGCCGGCATCAAGGTGCGCGCGTATCGGGCTGCCGCCTACATCGGGTGTGGCATCCTCGCTTCGATTGCCGGACTACTCCTCGCTGCCCGCATCGGGCAGGGAGATGTTTCGGCCGGAAATTCGCTACTGCTCGACGCCGTGGCTGTTGCCCTCGTCGGGGTTTCGGTTCTCGGCATCGGTCGCCCAAACGCGTGGGGTACGGCGCTCGGCGCCGTGCTGATTGCGGTCATGGTCACCGGTTTCTCGATGATGGGTCTGCCGTACTACATTCAGGATTTCGGTAAGGGAATCGTTCTGCTCGTCGCGCTGCTGTTCAGCTTCACGTTCCGACGCCGAGCGACAACGATCACCGCGGGGAGCACGACAGCAACATGAGCACTGAGCAACTCACGGTAGACACCGTTCCGGAATATTTGCGGCAGCACCGGGAGCTGACTGGTCCGGTCGATCCCGAATCGATCGCGTCGGTGACCGAGGTCGGCGACGGAAACCTCAACCTCGTGTTCATCGTGCGTGACGCGTCTGGCGCTGGCGTCGTCGTGAAGCAATCGTTGCCACACGTGCGCGTTGATCCGTCGTGGCCCCTCACCCGAGCCCGTACCAAGCGGGAAGCTGTTGTGCTTGCGGCCCACGAAGCCGTCGACCCCTCGCATGTGCCGGCGCTTTACGGGTTCGACGAGGCATCCGTTGCTCTTTCGATTGAAGATCTCAGCGACCACGCCGTGTGGCGATCGGAACTCAACGCTGGCCGCATGCACCCGTACGCGGCAGCGCAGCTTGGCACCTACGTCGGCGCCGTGAGCTTTGCCACGAGCGTGTTCGGCACTGGCGGCCCGGAGCGTCGTCGATTGGTTGCGGAAGCGGCGAACCCCGAGCTCAGCGAAATCACCGAAGATCTCGTTTTCACCGAGCCCTACGTTGATCATGAGCACAACGGGTGGCTTGCAGCCAATGACATCGATGTGCAAGAACTCCGTGCCGACCGTGCTTTCGTGCGAGAAATCGGCCTCGCAAAGCTCCGCTTTCAAGAGAGCACACAGAGCCTGCTGCACGGCGACCTTCACACCGGCTCGGTCTTCGTACGCGCCGAAGACGAGTCGGTGCGCGCGTTCGATTCCGAGTTCGGAACGTATGGCCCGACCGGCTTCGACCTTGGCGCGGTGTGGGCAAACCTGATTCTTGCTGCGGCACGGGCCAAAGTCCTTGGTCGCTCGGGAGATGCGGCCACACTCCTCGAACTTCCGGTCGAACTCGTCGCGGCATTCGAAGCCGAGTTCGTGCGGCGGTGGCCTGAGCGCGTTGACCCCCGCGTATACGGCGACGACGTGCGTGAGTATGTGCTTGAGAGCATCCGCTCGGATGCCGCGATCTACGCCGCCGCCAAAACCGTCCGCCGTCTCGTCGGCTTTTCAAAGGTCGCCGACATCGAGACGCTCCCCGAGCCCGAGCGCGCTGAGGCGGTACGCCTAGCCCTTCGCTCCGCTCGCGCCATCGGAGTCGCTCGCCTCACCGACGCGTCAACGCGGGCCCTCAGCGACCTGACCAAAAGTGTGATCATCGGCTGAGAGCCCGCGTGTCGCGGTTAGCGGCGTTCGGCTTGCGGTTCGCGCTCCGACTCGATGTTCGGAGCAACCATCGCGCCCGCTTCGGCTGCGGCGAGCTCGGCTTCGGCAGCCAGCGCCGCTTCGTCGTCTGCGGCCTCTTGGATTGCCGACTTGGCTCGCAGCGGCGGTGCCCGGAAGAACAGGGCCAGTACGAGAGCGAGCAGCACGACGCCCAACGCGAGCCAGTAGATCGTGACGGTGGACGCGTTGAATCCGACGAGGAACGGCTTCGCCAGTCGTGCGTCAGCACCGTTCAAGAACGACGTGTCGTCGAGGGTGCTGCCACCGATAGAAGACTCTTCACCCGAGCCCGAGAACTGCTCTTCGACCGTGGGAACAACCGAATCCACAAAGGCGCTGCGGTCGTCGGCGTTCGAGAAGTCGAGTGTCACAGTTCCGTCAGCGGCTACCTGCGCCACCGGAATCTGGGCTTCGATCTCGGTTGCGGCGGCAGTCGTTGCTGCTGCCACAGCAGCAGTCGTCGCGGCGGCCTGGCCGACGGCCGGGATTGTTCCCGCAGCGACCTGATCAGCGACAGCCTGGGTTGCGGCATCCTGCGCTTTTGTAATGCTCGACTCGATCTGCTTCGTCGTGGCATCAGTGATACTCGTCGTGATCGGGGTGTAGATCTGCGACATGATCGCGGCATTCGCCGGTGCCGACGCCACTGCGGGATCAAGCGCTGCGTCGAGAGCCGAGGTGAGCGTCGCTTCATCTGAGAGCGAGGTCTGCACGTTGCCCGGCAGCACCGTGAAAAGAAGCGAGAGCAGAATTGCCGTACCGAGCGTGCCACCGATCTGGCGGAAGAACGTCGATGCGCTGGTGGCAACTCCCATGTCGCGGGCGTTGACCGAGTTCTGGCTCGCGATCGTCAGCGTTTGCATGAGCTGGCCGAGACCGAGACCGATGAGCAGCATGGCGCCGGCGATGAACCAGTACGAGCCGTCGTAGGTCATTCTCGTCAGCATCAGATAGCCACCCGCCATGAAGGCTGTGCCCACGAGCGGGAAGATTCGGTAGCGCCCGGTGCGAGAGATGATCTGGCCACTCACGATCGATGCGATCATGAGCCCGAGAATCATCGGCAGCAGCTGGATGCCGCTTTCTGTCGGCGTCGCGCCCGTCACGAGCTGAAGGTAGAGCGGCAGCGTGAGCATTGCGCCGAACATTCCGAAACCGACGAAGACACCGATGATGGTGGCCATCGAGAAGGTGGCGGAACGGAAGAGCTTCAGCGGGATGAGGGCATCATCTTTCATGAGCGTTTCCGTCACGACGAACGCGATCAAACCGAGAACGCCGATGACGTAGCAGGCGATGGCGAGGGGCGAACCCCACCCCCATTCGCGTCCCTGCTCGGCAACAAGCAAGAGGGGGACGAGGGCGACGATGACGGTTGCGGCGCCCCACCAGTCGATACGCACGCTGCGCTTTGCGCCGCGCGGAATGTGCAAGAAGCGCCAAACGATCGCGAGAGCTGCGAGCCCGATCGGCACATTGATGAGGAAGACCCAGCGCCACCCGGCGATCCACAGAATCTGGTCAGCACCAGCGAACAGTCCGCCGACGAGCGGGCCGATAACACTGGAAATACCGAAGACGGCGAGGAAGTAGCCCTGGTATTTCGCGCGCTCGCGGGGGGCGAGAATGTCGCCCATGATCGCGAGCGGCATCGACATCAAGCCACCAGCGCCGAGGCCCTGGATCGCGCGGAAGCCCGCGAGCTCGATCATCGAGGTCGAAAAGCTCGCCAGGATCGAGCCGATGATGAAGACGACAATGGCAAAAAGGAAGAGCGGTCGACGCCCGAAGATGTCGGAGAGCTTGCCGTAGAGCAACGTCGAGATCGTCGAGACGATCAAGTATGCGGTCGTCACCCATGCCTGCTGGCTCAGACCGTTGAGATCGTCACCGATCGTGCGGATAGCTGTGCTGACGATCGTCTGATCGAGAGCGGAAAGAAACATGCCAGCCATGAGGCCGAAGATCACGAGCAGGATCATTCGGTGAGTCATGACGGCCTGTGCCGCGGGCGCGGGCACAGTACTGGAGGTGGTGGTTGACATCGGTCCTCGAAAGGTTCAGGGGCAGGACCATGACGAGTGAAAGCGCCGTCGCAGCCGATCTCGTTGTCCTAAGTCAACTATCTTAGAGGTAAATCAAAAACGTGGGGGAGCGCTCTGGTTAACGAGTTGCGACGGCGAACCGCACGAGCCACTCCGCGATTTCAAGGTGGCGGCGAGCTTCGGCGGCATCTGCGCCCCACGCGTACATGCCGTGGTTCGCGACGATAAGGGCAGGAACCTCGGGAACCGCATCTGTCGCGGGGACGTAGACCCTGTCGAAGCGATCGGCTTCGACAGCCATGTCCTGGTCGTTTTCGATCACCGGAATCCACACGGTTTCGTTGTGCGCACTGTGGCCGATGCCCTTCAGCATCTCCATATCGCGCAGCTCGACTCCACCGGGCCACCGGTGGCCCGCAATCACGGCATCGAACGCGTGTACGTGGAACACGGCACCGGCTCCCGTGCGTGCGGCAATGTGAGCGTGAAGCCCCGCCTCGGCTGATGGTGCGCGCGGATCGTCGTCATCGATCCCGACGCCCTCGCCGTCGATCAGCACGATGTCGGCGTCGGTGAGTTCGGACTTATCGAGGCCCGAAGCCGTCACTGCGAGAACGAGAGGTTCGCGCTCGAGTACGAGCGAGAGGTTGCCTGAGGTGCCGCGCATCCACCCGTAACTCGAGAATCGGGCAGCTTCGGCGGCGAGCGTCGCACCGGCTTCGCGGATCCGCACCGTTTCGAGAGCGCTCATGCTGTGAGCTCGATCTCATCGAACGACGAAACCGCGGGCGCTGCAAAATCGGCCCCTGACCATGGTTCGCCAGCGCGATCGAGCGCGACGACCTGCCACCCGGCGGCGAGTGCGGCGGTCACCTCTTCTGGGTGGTCGGTCAAAAAGAGCAGGCGCTCGGGGTGAGTCTGGAGCGCCGTCGCGATCTTCTCGTACGACGCGGGACTCTTCTTCGGTCCGGCGTTGACAGTGTCGAACCAGTCCTCGATGAGAGGGGAAAGATCTCCCTGGGGTGCATGGCGAAACCATGGCTGCTGCGACGCGATTGAACCCGACGAGTACACAGCGATGCGCGTGCCCGTCGCGTGCCATGAGTGCAGCTGAGGCGGTACGTCATCGAAGAAGTGAGATGTGATGGCGCCCGCGGCAAATCCTTCGGCCCAGATGATTCCTTGCAGTGTCTTCAGCGGCGTGGATTTCACATCGGATGCCATGAGCTCCCGCAGGGCGTCGGCTATTGCGGCATCCAACGCATCTTCTTCGAGCTCGGTTTCGGCGATCGCCTGGGCGCGTGCCGCTTTCACTGTGTCGTTCGTTTCAGCGCGCGACAGCACCTCTTCGAGGCGGGGGCGTGCGTAATCGTAGAGATCGCCGAGTATGAAACCGGCGGCACTCGTTGTTCCTTCGAGATCGACGACGACGACGTCGGCTGAGACGGTGACGGGAGAGGTCATGGGGTCCTAACGGCGTGGCCCCGGCGCTGCGTACGCGTCGGGGTCGGTGGCGAAATGATCGGCAACGCGAGTGGGGTCAAAAACCCCGTGCGACGTCGCGATCTTTGTGACGAGATGCGCGGGAGTGAGGTCGAATGCGGGGTACCAGGCATCCGTGACGAGTGGGCTCGCCGTGCGCTGGCCGAGCACTTCGAGAACTTCGGTCGGATCGCGAACCTCGATGACAATGTCGGCGCCCGTTGGCGCGTGCGGATCGGGAGCCTCGACGAGCGCGTAATACGGAACGTTGCAGGCCTTCGCTGCGGCAGCGATACCGAGGGTTCCGACCTTGTTGACGACGCAGCCATCCATCGACACGCGGTCGGCTGCGGTGAGAACGGCATCGATGGGCCCGAATCCGACCCCTTGCTGCGACGACAGCGCCGCGGCGGCCATGCTGTCGGTAATCAGCGTGACTTTTTGGCCAAGTTCGCGCAGTGAGTGCGCGGTGAGGCGTGCGCCCTGAAGGTACGGTCGCGTCTCAGTGGCGACCCACTCGATGGTGCGGCCCTGCTCGCGAGCCGCTGCGATGACACCGAACAGGTAGGCATCCATCCAGCAGTGAGTGAGAACGCGAGGGTTTTCGGGTAGTTGCGAAAGCACAGCGCGGCCGAGGCGAAGGCTCGCTTCGCGGTAGTCGCGTGCGACGGCATCCGCTTCGGCGATAACGACGTCGACGATCTCAGACGTGGATGTAGCCCCCGCGGATGCCGCGAGAATGCGCTCAACGGCATCGCGGGGGTGCGCATTCGTTGGGCGGGCGGTAGCGAGTGCGTGTCCGGCAGCGGCAAGATTCGCCTGGGCCTGCGGCAGATCGAGCGCGCGCGACTGCGAAGCGGCGAGAGCCATGCCCGCGCACGCGGCAAACAGTGGGCCTGAACTCTGTGTCACCATGTCGCGGATCGCCGCGGCGACGTCATTTGGCGTGTGGGCGATCAACCAGTCGACTTCGGCGGGAAATGTTCGACGGTCGAGGATGCGCACGGCATCCCCGTCGAAGATGACGGAGTTTTCGAGAGTTGCGGTGTTCTCGATGGTTGCGGCAGAGGCAGTCACGAACGCTCCTTTCGGGCCCGTTCATTCTCCCACGCTGCGCCGTGCGTGCTGCGCTATACAACGTTGTAGGGTGAGCGCGGCGGAGGAGGTGCCCATGTCGACGACGCTGCACGACGTTGCGCGCTTGGCCGGCGTCTCGATCAAAACCGTCTCGAACGTCATCAATAGCTATCCGCATATTCGCCCGGCGACCCGCGAAAGGGTAGAGCGGGCCATCGCTGAGCTTGGCTACACCCCGAACCTCACGGCGCGAAATCTCCGATCGGGTCGCACGGGCGCGATCACTCTGGCGCTCCCATACCTCGGTCTCAGCTATTTCGCTGAGCTCGCAGCGGCGGTGATAGCGGAAGCTGAGAAGCTGAGTCTCGTGGTGCTCGTGGAGCAAACCGGCGGGGACCGCGATCGCGAACTCGATCTGTTGAAAAGCCCACGCCTCAAGCTCACCGATGGTCTGATTTTTAGCCCGCTCGGGATGAGCCAGGATGACATTGACGCGCTCACGGTTTCGTATCCTCTGGTGTTGCTCGGTGAGCGGATTTTCAACGCGCCCGTCGACCACATCACGATGCGCAATATCGATGCCGCTCGTGCCGCGACCGACTACCTCCTTGGCCTTGGGCGTCGCCGGATTGCGGTTGTCGGAGCGCACGAGGGTGAGGTCTTCGGCTCCGCAGGCCTGCGATTGCGGGGGTATCGAGAAGCGCTTGAGCGTGCAGGAATTGCTTACGACCCGAACCTTGTCTCGTACGCCACTCTCTGGCACCGATCGAACGGCGCGCGCAGCATGCGGGAACTCTTGGATCGTGGCATCCCGTTCGATGCTGTCTTCGGGCTCAACGACACGCTCGCTCTCGGCGCGATGCGCGCCTTGCAAGAAGCAGGACGCCGCGTGCCAGATGACATTTTGGTGATGGGTTTCGACAATCTCGATGAGGCCGGCTATTCGATTCCGTCGCTGACGACGGTGGACCCCGGGCAGCCGTGGATTGCACGAACGGCAGTTCAGACACTGCATCGCCGCATCACGGGGCACTCCTCGCTTCCACCCGTCGCTGCGCAGTTCGCGGAGTTCGAGATCGTGGCTCGCGAGTCGGCTCCTGCTGGCTGAAGACCGGTCTTGACAGCGTTACCCCTCGCGGGTGACACTTCTTGCACGTTGTTTTTACAACGTTGTAGAAAACGGCGATGGCGGCGCTTTTGAATGCACGATAGCGCGCCGTGTCGAGAACCAGTGACGATCGATTCGAAAGCGCATCCATGCCATCCGCACACCTGACCGTTGACCCCAACTCCGCAGTCGGAGCCATCCAGCGCCGCCTCTTCGGTGGTTTCGTCGAACACCTTGGACGACACGTCTATGACGGCATCTACGAGCCGGGGCATCCGTCGGCAGACGCTGATGGCTTTCGCACAGATGTGATCGAGCTCGTGAAAGAACTCGGCGTCTCGACCATTCGGTACCCGGGCGGCAACTTCGTGTCGGGATTCCGGTGGGAAGACAGCGTAGGCCCGGTGGCGGAGCGTCCACGTCGGCTCGACCTCGCATGGCACTCGACCGAGACGAACGAAGTGGGCCTGCACGAGTTTTCGTCGTGGCTCGAAAAGGTCGGCAGCGATCTCATGATGGCGGTCAACCTCGGCACTCGCGGCACCCTTGAAGCCCTCGATCTGCTCGAATACTCCAACGTGCCGGCGGGCTCGGCCCTCGCTCAGCGCCGCATCGACAACGGCCGCACCGAGCCGTTTGGAGTGCAGGTATGGTGCCTCGGCAACGAGATGGACGGACCGTGGCAGTTGGGCCACCGAAACGCCGACGACTACGGCAAGCTCGCGGCGCGGACAGCGAAAGGGATGCGGCAGCTCGATCCCTCGATTGAGCTCGTGGTCTGTGGCTCCTCGGGTGCGAGTATGCCGACGTTCGGCGAGTGGGAGCGCGTCGTGCTGACTCATGCCTACGACGACGTCGACATGATCTCTTGCCACGCCTACTACCAAGAGCACGATGGTGATCTCGACAGCTTTCTCGCGTCTGCCGTCGACATGGACGGCTTCATCGAGAAGGTCGTCGCGACGGCCGATCACGTGAAAGCTGTGCGCGGGAGCGACAAGCAGATCAATATTTCATTCGACGAATGGAATGTCTGGTACCTCGATCGCTACGAAAACGTCGACAAAGTCGAGGGGATCGGCAACTGGCCCATCGCGCCGCGACTTCTCGAAGACGTGTACTCGGTGGTTGACGCCGTCGTGTTCGGAAACCTCATGATTTCGCTGCTCAAGCACTCCGACCGCGTCGCCAGTGCGTCTCTCGCTCAACTCGTGAACGTGATCGCGCCGATCATGACGGAGCCGGGCGGACCCGCATGGCGCCAGACCACGTTCTTTCCGTTCGCGATCACTTCGCGTTTGGCGCAGGGCGAAGCACTGCAGCTGAAGCTCGACGTGCCGACGCACGACACCAAGCGCTACGGTGCTGTGCCGCTCGTGGATGCTGTCGCCACCCACGACGCGGAAGACGGATCGAGCGCCGTCTTCCTTGTCAACCGCAGTAGCACCGAGAGCATCGATGTGACGGTCGATGTCAGTGCGCTGGGCGACGTGCAGGTACGCGAGTCGCACACGCTCAACGACGACGACGTGTACGCGAAGAACACGTTGGATGCCCCCACTCGTGTCGCTCCTCGACCGAACGAGACAGCCCGTGTGTCGGATGGCACTTTGACGGTAACGCTGCCGCCGGTGTCGTGGACTGCGTTGGCGCTGAGCTAACGGCATCCAAAGCCCCGGCGAAGGGTCGCAACATGCCGTATCCCGCGCCTTGTGGGGCGGCCGGAACGGCGTGTTGCGACCCCTCGCGAAGAGAAGATGAGTGTGGTGGAGTGAACGTATGACGAGTGAACGAGCAGGCGACGAGCGCAATTGGGCGGGCAACGTCACGTATTCGGCGGCGAGCATCTCAGCGCCGTCGAACGAACGCGAGCTGGTCGAGTTGATCAGGGGCACACAGCACGTTCGTGCGCTCGGTAGCCGCCACTCGTTCAACGACATCGCCGATACCGACGATGTGCTCGTATCGCTCGTGAACATGCCTCCGGCGATCGAACTCGACGGCAGCACCGTCCGGGTATCGGCCGGTTTTCGCTATGGCGACATCGTTGAAAGCCTCCACCACGCCGGCGTCGCTCTCGCCAACCTCGCCTCGCTCCCGCACATTTCAGTCGGCGGGGCCGTGCAAACGGGCACTCATGGCTCGGGGGACAGCATCGGGTCACTCGCGACGCAGGTGAGCGCGCTCGAAATGATCACTGCGGGCGGGGAATCCGTGCGGATCGAGCGCGGCGACGATGACTTCGGGGGTGCTGTCGTGGCGCTCGGTACGCTCGGGATCGTCACGCACCTTGAACTCGATGTCGAAGCGACCTATGAGATCTCGCAGCGCGTGTTCGACGGCGGTCGATGGGATGCCATCGCGGCAGCGCTCGACGACGTCACCTCGGCGGGCGACAGCGTCAGCATCTTCACAACGTGGCAGAGCGCGGATGACGTCGACAACGTCTGGGTGAAATCTCGTACCGATCGCCCCCACCCAGACCTCACATTCATCGGAGCCATCGAGGCGGAGAGCTCGCGGCATCCGATCCCCGAGATCGATCCCACTCCCACGACGACGCAGATCGGGATACCGGGCCCCTGGTACGACCGGTTGCCGCACTTTCGGCTCGACTTCACGCCGTCGGTCGGCGACGAACTGCAGAGTGAATACATCGTGGACCGGTCGGATGCCGTGGCCACAATCGCGGCGTTACGCACACTGGCGCCCCGCATCGCGGCGTTGCTGCACGTATGCGAAGTACGCACTGTTGCGGCAGACGACCTGTGGCTGAGCGAAGCCTCCGGTCGCGACTCGGTGTGCTTCCACTTCACGTGGCATCGAGATGAGGCATCCGTTCGAGAATTCTTGCCCGAGCTGGAAGCTGCTTTGCCTCTGTCCGCGCGCCCGCACTGGGGCAAAGTGTTCACGCTCGAAGGCGCAGCCCTGCGCGAGCGGTACCCGCGGTGGGACGATTTCGTGGCCCTGCGTGCGAAGTACGACCCCGACGGTCGCTTCGACAACTCCTACCTGCGTCGGCTTTTCGCATAAAAAAATGCTGTGCTCATGCACAAGACAACTCAGCGAACCGCGTGCGAGAATGAAAACCGGCGTGCCCGTGTCGTTGGCTTCAATCAGCTCCGCCGGGCCCAGGGGACAGCGTCCGCCACCTTCCTGAAGGAGCAGAATGTCCAGCACACCCACGCGCATCGCGCACAAGCGTTCTTACCTCATGTGCCGCCCCGAGTTCTTCACGGTGAGCTACAGCATCAACCCGTGGATGGAGCCGTCGAAGCCGACTGACACGGCCAAAGCGGTCGCGCAGTGGCAGAAGCTGCACGACGCATACGTCGCCCTCGGTCACGACGTTCACCTGATCGATCCGATCGACGGCCTCCCCGACATGGTCTACACCGCCAACGGCGGCTTCATCATCAACGGCACCGCCTACGGTGTGAAGTTCCGCGTCGACGAGCGCCAGGGTGAAGCGCAGCCCTTCATGGACTGGTTCGCACAGTACGGCTACGACGTCGTACCCCCCATCGAAGTCAACGAGGGCGAGGGCGATTTCCTGCTCGTCGGTGACACCATCCTCGCCGGCACCGGATTCCGTTCCGACGGCGCCAGCCACGGCGAGCTTGCCAAGATCTTCGGCCGCGAGGTCGTGAGCCTCACCCTCACTGACCCGCGTTTCTACCACCTCGACACCGCCATCGCCGTGCTCGATCCGGTTCAGGGCGAAGGGGGCGTTGACCACGCCAACATCGCGTACCTTCCCTTGGCTTTTGACGAGGCATCCCGCGCGATTTTGGAGGACCGCTACCCCGACGCGATTCTCGTCTCCGAGGCCGACGGCGATGTCTTCGGACTCAACTCGGCAAGCGATGGCTACAACGTGTTTATTTCCCCCCGCGCGAAGGGATTCGAAGCGCAGCTGCGCGAGCGCGGATACAACCCGGTGCTCATCGACCTGTCCGAGCTGCTGCTCGGCGGTGGTGGAATCAAGTGCTGCACCCTGGAACTGCGAGGACGCTCATGACCAGCCCCACTCTCGACACCCAGACCATCCGCATCATTGCGGGCGAAGACGCACACCTCGCACGCAACTATTCACCGCTGCCGGTCGTCATCTCACGCGGCGAAGGCGTCTGGGTCACCGACGTCGAGGGCAAGCGATACCTCGACCTGCTGTCGGCGTACTCCGCATTGAACTTCGGCCACCTGCATCCGGCCATTGTCGCGGCGGCAACCGAGCAGCTCGGGCGCCTGACGCTGACGAGTCGTGCCTTCCACAATGACCGGCTCGGCGCCTTTGCCACCGCGCTGGCCGAGCTGTGCAAGAAAGACCTCGTCTTGCCGATGAACACCGGTGCCGAGGCAGTCGAAACAGGCATCAAGGTGGCTCGAGCATGGGCATACCGTGTGAAAGGCGTCAAGACGGATGCCGCGAACATCGTCGTCGCCCATGGAAACTTCCACGGGCGCACGACCACGATCGTCGGCTTCAGCGATGACGAATCAGCACGCGACGGTTTCGGACCCTTTGCGCCGGGCTTCCGCTCGGTGCCGTTCGGCGACGCCGCCGCGATCGACGCTGCCATCGACGAGAACACCGCCGCAGTATTGATCGAACCTATTCAGGGCGAAGCGGGAGTCATCCTGCCGCCCAAGGGCTACCTGCAGGCAGTGCGTGACATTTGCACCGATCGCGGCGTGCTTTTCATTGCAGATGAGATTCAGTCGGGGCTTGGCCGTGTCGGCGAGACATTCGCGTGCGACCGTGACGGCGTTGTGCCCGATGTCTACCTGCTCGGCAAGGCACTCGGCGGCGGCATCATGCCGCTTTCGGCCGTTGTCGCCGACAGCGACATTTTGGGCGTCATCAAGCCCGGCGAGCACGGCTCGACCTTCGGCGGAAACCCGCTCGCTGCAGCTGTCGGTGAGCGCGTCGTCGAGATGCTCGCCACGGGTGAATTCCAAGACCGTTCACGCGCTCTGGGCGAGCACCTTTCCGAGCGCCTCGAAGCTCTCGTCGGTCACGGAGTCACCGCCGTACGTGTTGCGGGCCTGTGGGCAGGAATCGATATCGACCCCGCACGCGGTACCGGTCGCGAGATCGCGGAGCGACTCGTGCACCGCGGAGTGCTCGTGAAAGATACCCATGGCCAGACCATCCGTATTGCGCCGCCGCTCGTCATCCGTGGCACCGAGATCGACTGGGCAATCGAGCAGCTGAAGCTCGTCCTCGAAGGCTGAGTAGCCCGGTCTAGCGCACCGTAACTTGGATGGTGTCCCAGCCGGTTGAGCCGTCGGGGGCGGGCGGCGCTTCTTGCTCGGTCTGTACTTCGCCGTTGGCGTTCGTCGCGCGGCAGCGGATGCTGTGATCGCCGGCTTCCGCTCGCCATTGCATGCTCCACTGCACCCACGTGTCATCCGAAATGGCCGTCGCGAGCGTCGCCGGCTGCCAGGCGCCGTCGTCTATCTGCACTTCGACAGCCGAAATCCCGGTGTGCTGCTGCCACGCGAAGCCGGCGATCACTGTGTCTCCGGCGGCGACATTGTTTCCTGACTGGGGCACGTTGATCCGCGACGCGATCTTGATCGGGCCGCGCTCGGACCAACCGCGGTCGGTCCAATAGGCCGTGGCATCCGCGAAACGAGTCACTTCAAGATCGACGACCCATTTCGTCGCCGACACGTAGCCGTAGAGGCCCGGAACGACCATGCGCACCGGAAAACCGTGTTCGGACGGGAGCGGATCGCCGTTCATCCCCACCGCGAGAATCGCGTTGCGGTCGTCCGTCAGGGCTTCCAGGGGGCTGGATGCCGTGAACCCATCGATCGATGTCGACAACACCATGTCGGCGCCCGCCTGTGGTCCCGCTTTCGCAAGCAGTTCGCGTATCGGGTAGCCGAGCCAGAGTGCGTTGCCGACGAGTGAGCCTCCGACCTCGTTCGACACGCACATGAGCGTAGTGACGCTTTCTTCGAGCGGCAGTGCGATGAGTTCGTCCCAGGTGAGGGTCACTTCGGTATCGACGAGCCCGTGAATGCGCAGGCTCCAGTCAGCCACCGCGACATCGGGCACGATGAGTGCGGTATCGATTCGGTAGAAGTCAGCGTTCGGCGTGATGACAGGCGGGAGACCGCCGATCGAAAGCTCCGCTCCCGCCGGTATCGCTGCAGCTTCCACCGCGGGGGACGGTAGCTTCAGCGCATTGCGTGCTGCTTGGGCGGCCTGGCTGCTGACACGCAGCGCCGTGCCTCCTGCGGCTGTCGCGATGCCAATGAGGGTCGCGGCTCCGCTCCAGATCAAGAAGTCACGGCGGCTGCTCCCCGCTGCGATACCGTCGTCGGCGCGAGCGGCGAAGCGCCGCACGAGCACACCGACCGCGAGCGCCGCGCCGCCGCCGGCAACAGCCGCCGGTACCCAGGCGAGTCCGTCCGCGCCCGACCTCGTGACGGCGGCGATGATGCCGACAACGCCGAGCCCCACTGCCGCAATGCGCCCCGCAGGCGAGCGCCATCGCTCCAGCAGACCAATTCCTGCGCCCACGATGAGCAGAACGATCAGGATGCCGATGACCAAAGCGATCTTGTCGGCGGTGCCGAAGAGCGCGATGGCGGTGTCTTTCGCCCACGCCGGGGCTCCGTCGATGAGAGCACCACCGACGACTGCGACCGGGCTCGATGCGGGAACAAGGATGCCGGCAACGAGCTCGCCGATACCCACTCCAAAGACAACGGATGCGACTCCGGATGCTGCGGCTTGTGCTCTTCGACGTGGTTCCACAACCGAAGCCTACGTGTACCAAATCGTTGTGGGGCGGGGGATTGTCAACCCTTTCCTGTGGAAACATTGTGGCAACACGGGCCCGACTAGGGTGTACCCATGGGCGACCTCTTCGACGGATATGGCTCCAAAGCCTCCACACGAAAGACAGCTGAAGGACTGCCTGCTTTCGACGAGATGTTCGGGGGTTCTCCTCGGTCTGCGTCTCTCGATGGTTCGCGACACGCCTATAAAGAGCTGCATCAAGCGTTAGCGCGCATGACTCAAGACGAGTTGCGCGGGCGCACCGAAGCTCTCGCGAGCTCGTACCTTGCGCAGGGCGTGACGTTCGACTTCGCAGGTGAAGAGCGCCCCTTCCCGCTCGACGCAGTACCGCGCGTGATCGCGTATGACGAGTGGGCTGAAGTCGAGCGCGGAATCAAGCAGCGTGTGCGTGCGCTAGAAGCCTTCCTCGATGACATCTACGGGCGTCAGAACTGTGTGCGTGACGGCGTGATCCCGGCGCAGCTCGTCGCGTCATCGCAGTATTTCTACCGCCAGGCTTACGGCATCCACTCCGCCAACGGTGTGCGCATCCAGGTATCGGGTATCGACCTGATTCGCGACGAACACGGCAAGATGCGCGTTCTCGAGGACAACGTGCGCGTGCCCTCCGGTGTGAGCTACGTGATTTCCAACCGCCGCGTCATGGCGCAGACTCTCCCCGAGCTCTTCGTCTCGATGGCGGTTCGTCCCGTGGGCGAATACCCCAACAAGCTGCTCGCATCACTTCGTGCATCCGCACCGTCGGGCATCGAAGACCCGAACATCGTTGTTCTCACGCCGGGCGTCTACAACTCGGCGTACTTCGAACACACGCTTCTGGCACGACTCATGGGCGTCGAACTCGTCGAGGGCCGTGACCTTTTCTGCATGGGCGGAAAAGTCTTCATGCGCACCACGAGGGGTCCGCGTCGCGTCGACGTGATCTATCGCCGGGTCGATGACGACTTCCTCGATCCGCTGCAATTCCGGGCCGACTCGATGCTCGGGGCCCCCGGCCTCATGCTCGCAGCACGCCTCGGCAACGTCACGATCGCCAACGCGGTGGGTAACGGTGTCGCCGACGACAAGCTGCTGTACACCTATACCCCCGACCTCATCCGCTACTACCTTTCGGAAGAGCCGATCATCCCGATCGTCGACACCTGGCGTCTCGAAGATCCGGGTGCGCTTGAAGAGGTGCTCGACCGACTCGACGAACTCGTTGTGAAGCCGGTTGACGGCTCGGGCGGTAAGGGGCTCGTCGTCGGCCCCGATGCGTCGCCGTCAGAACTCGAGGCGCTGAGAAAGCGCCTCATTGCTGATCCCCGCGGGTGGATCGCGCAACCGGTCGTCATGCTTTCGACGATTCCGACGCTCGTTGAAGACGGAATGCAGCCGCGGCACGCAGATCTCAGACCATTCGCGGTCAACGACGGCGATGACATTTGGGTGCTCCCCGGCGGCCTCACTCGCGTCGCGCTCCCCGAGGGTCAGCTGGTCGTCAACTCGAGCCAGGGTGGTGGGTCGAAAGACACGTGGGTCGTCGGCGGTGCTGCTCCCGGCCACGTCGAGTATGGCCCCGGGCACGGCATGGCAGAGCTCGTCGCCGATCAGGCCTCGGGTATGACGGAGGCGATCCCGATCATCACCGAAGAGATGCTCTCTTCAGATCGGGAGGTGAAGGCTCCGGAATCAGGACCTGAAGTCTCACACTCGCCCAAGGAGGGTGCTCGCACGCAGGTCGAACAACAGCAGCAAGAACAGCAGCAACAGCAGGCTCGATCGAACGGTGGTGCGTCATGCTGAGCCGCATCGCAGAGTCCCTGTTCTGGATTGGCCGCTACATCGAGCGCAGCGACGGCACCGCCCGCATTCTCGATGTGCACCTTCAGCTGCTGCTCGAAGACCAGTGGATCGATGAAGACACCGCGTGCCGTTCACTGCTCACCGTCATGGGTTCGCAGCCACCGGCTGGGTTGAAGAAAGTCACGCGCCAGGACGTGCTCGATCTTCTCGCCGTCGATCGCACCAACTCTTCAAGCATCGTCTATTCGATGACAGCGGCGCGCGAGAACGCTCGTCGTGCCCGTGAAATCGTCTCGACGGAGCTCTGGGAGTGCCTCAACACCAACAACGCGCGGATGCCGCGGCGCCTTTCCACCGACAAGGTCCACGACTTCTTCCAGTGGGTGCGTGAGCGCACAGCGCTCGCCGTCGGCATCGTCGATTCGTCAACGAGCCGCGATGAAGCGTGGCAGTTCTTCACCCTGGGTCGCAGCATCGAACGGGCGGATATGACGGCGCGCTTGCTCGCAACGCGCTCGCTGACCGAAGTCTCGGGCCCGTCGTGGACCACGATCCTGCGGTCGTGCGCAGCCTACGAGCCTTACCTTCGCACGTATCGCGGTATGCCGAGTGCGCAGAACGCTGCCGAGTTCCTTCTCCTTGACCGGCTCTTCCCCCGCTCGATCATCTATTCGATCGCGCAAGCCGAAGAGTGCATGCGGGCGATCGATCCGCGGGCGGACCGCGTTGGCCACTCCAACCAGGTGCAGCGGGCGCTCGGACGTATTCGCAACGACCTCGAGTACCGCCCAGTGAGCGAGATTCTTGATGACCTTCCGGGAGAGATGTTGCGGGTGCAGACAGTGACGCGCGAGGCATCCGAAGCTATTCGGGGTCGGTTCTTTCCCACGCAAGCCGAGCCCAGCTGGATGGGAGAGATTTCATGAAGCGTCTCAGGATCGAACACGAAACCGGGTTCTCGTATCAGGGCGAAGTGTCGGCGTCGTATAACGAAGCGCGGATGCTGCCTGGTACTACCGACAGTCAGTTCGTGCTGAGTTCATCGCTCGACATCGAGCCCTCGACGTCGGTCAACTCTTACGTCGACTATTTCGGCACGAGAGTCTCGGCGTTCGACGTGCTCTCGCGCCATACCGATCTCAAGATCACGGCTCGCTCTCTCGTTGAAGTACGCCCGCGCCCGATCGA
The DNA here is from genome assembly GCF_011047135.1 of Microbacterium endophyticum. Lineage (NCBI taxonomy): Bacteria > Bacillati > Actinomycetota > Actinomycetes > Micrococcales > Microbacteriaceae > Microbacterium > Microbacterium endophyticum. The sequence goes on from NZ_CP049255.1 coordinate 1,799,644, forward strand.
GCACTCCGACATCTCTTGGGAGCGATTGAGTCGCGAAGCAGCGCGCACGATTGAGACGGTCGAGCAGATGGTGCAGAGCGCCCGCACGGCGCCGCACCCCGAGGTCGTCGAGATCGCCAAGTCGATTGCCGCGCGCCACACCGACCCGAGTCGGGCCGCTCACGACATCGCGATGGCGATCGGCGATGCCGTCGAATACGTGACGGGTGTCACGGGCGTGCACTCGACCGGTGCTGAAGCCTGGGAGGCCCGAAAGGGTGTCTGTCAGGACCTCGCACACATCGTGATCGGGGCTCTTCGCGCCGTGGGGATCCCGGCGCGATACGTCTCGGGATACCTGCATCCGAAACCGCAGGCCGAGGTCGGCGTTGCCGTCGAAGGCGAGTCGCACGCGTGGGTCGAGTGGTTCTCGGGCGAATGGCAGGGTTTTGACCCGACCAACAACATCGAGATCGGTGACCGCCATGTGCTGGTCGGCCGCGCTCGCGACTACAACGACGTCCCGCCGCTCCGCGGCGTATACGGCGGAACCTTCAAGGGCGGACTCAACGTCAACGTCACAATCACCCGCGAAGCCTAGGCGCAGCGCCGCCCCCGCCCCCGCCCCCGCAAGTGCCGCTTCCCTCACCCATGTCTCACTTGTTCAGCTCAGCGAGGTCGCGCTGACGAATATGTGAGACATGCGGTCTGGATAGCGCGTTAAATCATCCCGGCTGCCTAGGCCATTCCGTCAGCGAGGTCCTTTTTTGTGCGTAAGAGGTATTCGCGCGACCGATCGCGCGCCCTGTTTCTCACGGGAAGAGACCGCCCATGTGCCGCCTATCTCGGCGAGCGCCTGAGCAACGAGCCCATCGCAGGAGCGCTCCGATTTCAGCCCGTAGCCGTCATCCAAACACGTGATACAGATGACGCCTTTATCCTCTTCGATCGATAAGTCGGCCTTCTCTGCACGTGCATGCCGGGCGGCATTTGTGATCATGTCGGTCACAACATGTATCAGAATGTCTCGGCTTTTATTGTCGAGTTTTTCAGCGATGTTGCTGCCAACAGACCAACGGATGAGAACGAGCCCAGACCAAATTTCAGAAATGTGATTGAGTGCGGCCTCGAGTGGTTCGTCACGAGGCGACGAGAGGGCTGTTTGGAGTTCCATCAAATCTTCGTAAGTAGTGTTCAACGACGTTCTGACACTTTCAAGCATCGCTGCGCGACTGCTAGGTTTTGTCTGCCCGGCGACGTTTCGAATCATCAAGGCAATCGACTCCATTCGTCCTTGGATCGGCCCATGGAGAAATAGCGCTGTCTGGCGTCTGAAATCGACATCCGCGAGGGCCGACGGACCGGCGAGATCGTGGACGATCGCCCTCCTGATAGCCAGTTCGCGGCTGAGCGCGCGAGTCTCCTCGGCAGTGTGTGCGATTGCTGACGTGAGAAGACACAGAACTATAACTACGACCCAAAAGAGAAGAATTGCCGCTGGAGTTTCAGGGCCGGTCGCTATCCGCGCAACTGAGAGTGCGTACCATTCCGTGGCAGGCAAAAGAAGAAGGACCCCCCACATGGCGATAGCTCGAGTGCGCCGATCGCTACTACGAGTGAGCAACCCGACCCAGTGGAAGAGGAAGGCGCCAAGAAAGATCGAGATCACATAAGAGAACAGCTTGAAGATATCGCTACTCCGCGTGTACTCGAGCGTCGTGCTGGCGACTAAAAGCGCGCCCGCAAGCCACGGAGAGGCAAGCGGCCGCCAGAGAGCCGCACGAATGACCCCCGACGAAAATACCCAATCCCGATCCCGCGGCGGCGTAGTGTCGTTGGCGTTTAATGCGTTGCTTCGAACGATACGGACAATGTCGCGTGATGCCGCGGAAATATCGTCTGCGAGTCTCGTCAGGTTTTGTTTAGAGGGCCTGCGCTGCGCTCGATCAAAGTGCGGAGTTACGAGCCGTAGGCGGGATTTTATTCGCGGTGAGATATCCGCGATGGAACTCGCGATGAGAGAAACCGGGTGCGTGTCGTTGGTGATCGCGTGCTGCTCAATTTGAGTGGTGACTTCCAGAACAGCCCGGCGCACCATTACGTAACGTGCGAGAGAGCTTACGGTGAAGGCGATTGTCGGTATTCCTACACACGTCGTCACGGTCGAAATGAGCATATCGGCCAAGAAGTTGCTGCTGTTCCCGAGCAGCCCACGTCCGAGGCTTCGCACGACGCCGAGCCCGAGGCCAGCGACGATCCAATAGCAGGCTATGACGGCGAACGAATCGCGGTTTCGGAAAACTGCGAGGTGGGCTGCGGCACAGCACGCCGCAAAGAACACTGCGAGAAGAGAGACGGTAAGAGTCGCCCATGTCGGTGTGTGGGGAGAGGAGTCGTAGACAGATATCGAAAGCGCGCCTGGCAATCCGAAAATGAGAAGGAATCGCCACCTGAAGGCGTAGCGGCCCGTGACACCTCTGCGGAATGTTTCCCAGCGAGAAAGTTGTTGCATCGGGGCGTATCTGCTTCGGGTAGGCGCTAGGGCCTGCTATCTGAAGGAAAGCTGGGGTCGGGTAATACGAATTTGACCATCTTTTCTCACAAATCGTCAACGCAAAACACCAGAGCGGAGAATTCACGGCCGACCTAATTTGATCATCAAATGATGGCAGTTACCTCACCGCAACGAACAGAATGCGTGCTTGACCGAGGTGGCGACAGTTCCCCCCATGTCTCACTTATTCAGCTAAATGCGTCCGCATTGCTGAATAAGTGAGACATGGGGTCAGCTGATGATTGTGTTGACCGCGAGCACGATGATGAGCGCATTGAGGAAGAAGCCGATCACCGTGTGCCACATGACGATCCAACGCATCGACGTTGTGCGCACCTCGACATCGGACACCGAGAATGCCGTGCCGCACGTGAACGAGAAGTACAAGAAGTCGACGAGGCGAGGATGCTCCGTTGCCGGAAAACGCAGGGGCTTTTCGATAGCCGCGTTATAGCGACGCTGGTAGACGCGCGTAAAGCCCCAGTGGAAAAGCGCCCATGAGAGCAACATCGCCCATACGGCGACAACTTTGACCGTGCCAGCCCAGTCCGGATCATCACGGAACAGAATGAGCACGGCGGCCGCCCAGAGCCCCATTGAGCTTGCCGTCAGGTTGGCGATTGTCGTGATCCACCGCACAGCAGGCCACTGGTCGAGCGCCTCAGCAACTGCACTTTCTCGGGGCACCGGATGCTCCACAGTCCAGGCCGAAATTGCGACAGTCGCAACCCAATAGAGACTGCCAACGCTGCACCACAACAAGAGCCATCCGACAACTGCCTCAGCGCTCGCATCGCCCAACAAGAAGAGCGATCCGATTGCGATAAGTGCGATCTGCACCACGATGTCGGCGAGCCGCAACGCGATCACTAGTGCGCCCGTATGGCGCTGATGTGTGGGCATATGCCCATCGTAGGGGTGAGCTTTCGATGACGTTACGTGTCAGAAAGTGTCGTCATGTTTCAGCGTGCGACTCCGGATGACGGTGTGCGACTTCGTATGACTCCATGCGTGCGCGGATGCGCGGAGGCGTCTACGTTCACCGCATGACGATTCTCACTTCAGACACAGACCCGCGAACTTCGAACACGTCCTTCGACGCCGATGAGCGTGCCCGCCGCCTCGATGCCGCAGCATCCGCGTGGGGAAACCGCATTGACTCCGACCGCACTGCTGCTCACTTGACCTACCGGGTGCGGGGCACGGGTGAGGGTTCCGTCGCAACGCGTGTGCGCGCTGGCGCGCACGAATTCTCGATCGACGAACCCGCGGCGCTCGCCGGTGACGACACAGCCGCAAGCCCCGTCGAAATTGCACTCGGCGCGATCGCTGCGTGTCAGGTTGTCGTATTTCGCCTGTACTCCCACGCCCTCGGCATTCCGTTTGACGACATCGATGTGACGGCCGAGGGTGACCTGGATGCCGCACGCCTGTTCGGAAAGGACGATTCGGTGCGTGCGGGCTTCAGCGCCGTGCGGGTGGCAATCGAACTCTCCGGATCTGAGCCGCTGGAGCGCTATGAAGAACTACGCGCAGTCGTTGACGCGCACTGCCCCGTGCTCGATCTGTTCGCCAACCCGACAGCGGTGACAACCAGCGTCACCAAGGGCTAATCATGCGGGCTAGTCACGAGGCGCGCGGCGTGAACCTTCGTGGTGCGTGAGTGCGTGCGACGAGGTGTCGCAGTGACTCCAGTGAACCGCTAACGAGTCCCGTCGCGCGTGCCTGCACGAGCACATTGCCAAGGGCCGTCGCTTCGACGGGGCCTGCGAGCACCGGCAGCCCGGCACGGTCAGCAGTCCGCTGACACAGCAGTTCGTTGAGCGACCCGCCACCGACGATATGTATCGTCCGTACGTCAACTCCGCCGAGGCGGCCGGCTTCGAGAGCGGCGTCGGCGAAAGCCTGCGCGAGCGACTCGACGATGCTGCGCGCGTACTCTGCACGAGTGCGAGGAGGACGGATGTCGTGCTCGGCACACCACTCATCGATACGCGCGGGCATGTCGCCCGGTGCGAGAAAACGCGGGTCGTTGACATCGAAAACGGGGCTTGGCTCCGACACCTCTTCAGCCGAGTCGAGCAGGGTCGGCAGATCGATCGTGTGGCCCGCACGCTCCCACGTGCGAACTGCCTCGCTGAGCACCCACAGTCCCATCACGTTGTGAAGCAGTCGTACTCGCCCGTCCACACCGCCTTCGTTCGTGAAGTTTGCAGCGAGCGCTTCCGATGTGAGTACTGGGCGCGCCACTTCAACCCCGACGAGTCCCCAGGTTCCGCATGAGATGTAGGCCGCGGCATCCGCTTGCATCGGTACAGCGACCACAGCGGATGCCGTGTCGTGCGATCCGATTGCGGTTACCGCAGCGTCCGGCCGAGCGCCGAGCGCTGCCGCGACTTCGGGCAGCAGCGTGCCGAGCGTCTCACCCGGTGCGATGAGGGGCGGAAGAATGCCCTGCGGCAGACCGAGCCGCGCGATGAGGGCGTCATCCCGGCGGTGATCGAGTGCACGCAGCAAGCCGGTTGTCGAAGCGTTCGTCACTTCGGCGCGCGCGACACCCGTGAGCCAAAACCCGAGGAGGTCAGGAATCAGCAGCGCGGTGTCGGCGAAGTTCAGCAGCTCCGACGGCTCGGATGCCAATTGGTAGAGCGTGTTGAAAGGGAGGAACTGCAGGCCGTTGCGCTCGAAAAGTTCGCTGTGCGGCAGCAGAGTGTGTACGGCATCGACGCCCGCGGCGGTGCGCTCATCGCGGTAGTGGAAGGGATCGCCGAGCATGCGCCCGTTGCGAAGGAGCGCATAGTCGACAGCCCACGAGTCGATGCCAATGCTTGTGATGTCCGGCGCCACCCGGAACGCTTCGCGGAGCCCCGCGGTCGCGGCGCCGTAGAGCCCGAGAATGTTCCAGTGCAACCCGTCGGAGGTGCGCACGGGGTCGTTCGGAAACCGGGCGACCTGGGTCATATCGAGTGTGTCGGCCCCGACGTGCCCAACGATGACGCGGCCGCTGGTTGCGCCGAGATCTACCGCGGCAACAGCGCCGGCGGCCGCGCCACGGCTCATCGGAGGAACGCGGCGGCGACGCCGGAGTCGACGGGGATGTGGAGGCCCGTTGTGCGAGTGAGCTCAGGGCCCGTCAGCACGAAGACAGCGTCGGCGACGTTCTCGGGCACGACTTCGCGCTTCAAGATCGTGCGGTTGGCGTAGTACTGACCGAGATCTTCCTCATTGACACCGTAGGTCGCTGCGCGGTTCGCGCCCCAACCGGCGGCGAAGATACCGGAGCCCCGTACAACGCCATCGGGGTTGATGCCGTTGACGCGCACGCCGTAGGCGCCGAGCTCCACGGCGAGCAAACGCACCTGGTGCGCCTGATCGGCCTTGGTCGCCGAATAGGCGATGTTGTTGGGACCGGCGAACACCGAGTTCTTCGACGAGATATAGATGACGTCGCCGCCCATGCCCTGCTCGATGAGTGCTTTCGCCGCCGCGCGCGAGACGAGGAACGATCCTTTCGCCATGACGTCGTGCTGCAGATCCCAGTCCTTCTCTGTGGTTTCAAGCAGCGGTTTAGACAGTGACAGCCCGGCGTTGTTGACGACCAGGTCGATGCCGCCGAACGCGAGCACTGTCGCGTCGATCGCCGCCTGCACGCCGTCGGCGTCGGCAACGTTCGCGGCGACGCCGATCGCGACATCGCTGCCACCGAGTTCGGATGCCACGGCCTGTGCCTTTTCGAGGTCGAGGTCTGCGACAACGACACACGCACCCTCGGCCGCCAAACGGGTGGCGATCGCCTTGCCGATACCGCTGGCGGCTCCTGTCACGAATGCGATGCGCCCCTGATGGGATTTGGGCTTCGGCATCCGCTGCAGTTTTGCCTCTTCGAGAGCCCAATATTCGATGCGGAACTTCTCGGCATCGGAGATCGGCGCATAGGTCGAGAGAGCCTCGGCGCCGCGCATGACGTTGATGGCGTTGACGTAGAACTCGCCGGCAACGCGTGCGGTCTGCTTGTTGGCACCATAGGAGAACATGCCGATACCTGGCACGAGCACGATGAGCGGATCAGCGCCCCGGATGGCGGGGGAATCGTCCGTCGCGTGGGCGTCGTAATACGCCTGGTAGTCGGCGCGGTACGCCTCATGCAGCTCTTTCAGCCGCGCGATCTGCTCGTCGATCGTCGCGCTCGCCGGAAGATCGAGCACCATCGGCTTGACCTTCGTGCGGAGGAAGTGATCGGGGCAACTCGTGCCGAGAGCCGAAAGCTGAGTGAGCTTTTCGCTCGCGAGAAAGTCGAGCACAACATCGCTGTCGGTGAAGTGGCCGACCATCGGCTTGTCGGTTGAGGCGAGTCCACGGATGGTGGGGGCAAGAGCCGCAGCGCGTGTACGACGATCGACCTCGGGCAAAGCCTCGAAGCCTGTGACAACCTCGCCGAACGGCTGCGCTTTGCCGTGCTCCGCGATATATGCCGTTGCGGTGTCGATGATCCAGAGCGAGTTGGTCTCGGCTTCGTCGGAGCTGTCGCCCCACGCAGTAATACCGTGGCCGCCGAGAATGCAGCCGACAGCCCGAGGGTTCTGTGCCTTGATCTCGGCGATGTCGAGACCGAGCTGGAACCCGGGCCGACGCCACGGCACCCACACGACCTTCTCGCCGAAAATCTTTTCCGTGAGAGCGGGCCCGTCGGCGGCCGTTGCAATTGCGATACCCGCATCGGGGTGCAGGTGATCGACGTGTGCTGCATCAACAAGACCGTGCATCGCGGTATCGATCGAGGGTGCGGCACCGCCCTTGCCGTGGAGGCAGTAGTCAAAGGCCGCAACCATTTCGTCTTCGCGGTCGAGGCCCGGGTAGACGTCGACGAGGGCGCGCATGCGGTCAAGTCGCAGCACAGCGAGGCCCTTTTCGGCGAGGGTGCCCAGGTCGCCGCCCGAACCCTTCACCCACATGAGCTCAACATCTTGACCCGTCACCGGGTCGGTCGCGATGCCCTTGGCCGATGTGTTGCCACCCGCGTAGTTGGTGGTCTTCGGGTCAGCGCCCAGACGATTACTCCGCGCGATGAGGTCAGCTGCTGCCGGATTGGTCATGACATGTCCTTCGTGGTTTCAGTTCGGGGGAGAAAATCGGGAAGCGCCGCAAGAGCTGCGGCGATACGGGTAAGAGAAGCGGATGCCGCAGCCTCGGCGGGCCGGTTGAGGTGACCGTGGGTCGTGCCCGGCTCGCTCGAAACGTCAACGGAAACGCCCGCGCGCTGCAGGGTCGCAGCGAACACTTCGCCCGACACTCGCAGTTCGTCAACATCGCCGTTGATCATGAGGGTCGGCGGGAAGCCCGTTACCTGTTCGGGCAGGGCCATGCCGGGAACGACATATACCGGGGCTTCATCGACGGGGCCGCCAACGAAGCCTTCGTACATTTCGCGGACGACGGTCGGGTCGAACCGATCAGCGACCGGGTCAGCGTCGAGCGCCGCGCGAAGATCAGCACCCGGCGCCGGCTGCACGGCGAGCAGGGTGGGGTAGGCCAACACGGCAAGGGCTGGGCGTACCGGAGCGCCGTCGTGGAGGAGGCGAAGCGTTGCACCCGTCACGAGGTTCGCGCCGGCGCTTGCTCCGCCGATAGCGAGCTTTGCCACATCGATTCCGAGCGCGGGTGCGTTCGCCACCGACCACGACCACGCGGTCAGGATGTCATCGGACGGTGCCGGGTAGCGGCATCCGGGGCCGACCAGCCGGTAGTCGACGGAGATGACAGTTGTTCCCTTTGCCGCGAGCGTCTCAGCGACAGCATGAGCTTCGGGCATGTCGAGGTCGCCGTGGGCGAAACCACCGCCGTGCGCCCAAACGAGGCCAGCGCCAGTGGGCACGTCTGCGGGGTATACCCGCACGAGCCCATCGGCCGCGGCGAAGGGAACTGCCATGATGCCTACGCGCCCCAACCGGCCTGTGTGCCGCCGACGCGTTCAGCTTCGATCTTTTCCTGGTAGCCGCTGGCTGCAAACGCTGCCATCGGATCTGCAGGAAGACCGCGCGATTCGCGCCACTCGGCCAGTGCTGGCCGCACATCGGTTGAGAAGGCATCCATGAACACCGCGTTGGCTGCGAGTACATCGTTTGCGGCCTGCGCTGCGGCGAGAGCTGCGCCGTCGACGAGTAGTGCACGAGCAGTCATCTCTTGCACGTTGAGAACCGAGCGGATCTGGCCCGGGATCTTCTTCTCGATGTTGTGGCACTGGTCGAGCATGAAAGCAACATCGGGGTTGTTGAGTCCGCCGCCGCGGATGACCTCGAAGATGATGCGGAACAGCTGGAACGGGTCGGCGGCCCCCACAATCAGGTCGTCGTCGGCGTAGAAACGAGAGTTGAAGTCGAACGAACCGAGCTTGCCGAGGCGGAGGAGCTGCATCACGATGAACTCGATGTTGGTGCCGGGTGCATGATGCCCGGTGTCGAGGCACACGAGGGCCTTGTCGCCGAGCGCCGCCACCTGCACGTACGACGTACCCCAGTCGGGAACATCGGTGTGGTAAAAAGACGGCTCGAAGAACTTGTATTCGAGCACGAGGCGCTGGTCATCGCCGAGCGCCGCGTAGATCTCGGTGAGCGACTCGTGGAGTCGGTCTTGGCGAGCACGCATGTCGGCCTGGCCCGGGTAGTTGGACCCCTCGGCCAGCCAGATCTTGAGGTCGCGTGAGCCGGTGGCGCCCATGATGTCGATGCACTCGATGTGGTGATCGATTGCCTTCCGGCGGATGCGGTCGTCGGCGTGGGTCAGGGCGCCGAATTTGTAGTCGTCGTCTTGGAAGGTGTTGGAGTTGATGGTTCCAAGGCTCACGCCAAGATCTTCCGCGTAGCGGCGGAGGGCTGCGTAGTCGTCGACCTTGTCCCACGGAATGTGGAGCGCGACCGAAGGAGCGAGTGCTGTGACGCGGTTGACCTCTGCGGCATCCGCGATCTTTTCTTGCGGGGTGCGCGGGGTGCCCTCGGTAGCGAAGACTTTGAAACGCGTGCCGGAGTTACCGAACGCCCAGCTGGGGAGCTCGATGCTTTGGCCCGCGAGGGCGGCCTGGATGTCGGACGTCAAAATACTCATGGTGTCGTGCTCTCGTTTGTAGCGGATGCCGTCAGCTGATCGTGAAGATTGAAAACTTCGGTAAGCGGGGTTGCGGCCTGGTCGGGGCGACCACTCAGGCCAATGAAAAATCGGGCCATTTCGGCTTCCCAGCGCGCGGCGATGGGCGAGGCCGCGAGGTAGTCCTGGGCTGCGGCGTCATCGTCGGTTTCGTAGTAGCCGATCAGGGTCGCGCCCGGACCGAGAAAAAGCGAGTAGTTGCGCCGACCGGATGCCGCAATCTCGGCGAGCATTTCGGGCCATACCGGGCTGTGGCGAGCGAGGTATTCGTCGAGTTGTGTCGGGTCAATCTGCAACTGAAAGCACACGCGTGAAGGCTTCTTGGCACTCGTCATCGAGTAGCTCCTTCGTCAAGGGTGAATCATTTCGGTACGTTGTGAATCGTTTCATAATGTACCTGACGAGGGTCAAGCATGCAACCCTGCGTCACGCGGGTGCCGCTAGTTCGTGCCGCCGGAAGATGCCCGCACCACGAGCTCCGGTTGAAAGCGCACATGCTGCGGCGCTGAGCCCGCCGACGTGCCGCCTGACTGAGAAAGGAGCAGATCGACGGCAGTTGCACCGAGGAGCCGAGCGGGCTGGCGGATAGAACTCAGTGGCACAACAGTCGCTGCCGCGAAATCGATGTCGTCGTAGCCGATGAGCGCGATGTCTTCGGGCACGCGCACCTGGGAGAGCAGCGTAAATGCCTGCAGCACGCCGACGGCGAGCAGGTCGTTGGCGGCGAACACAGCATCTGGGCGGTCGCCCGCTGGGCGCGCGACAAGCTGTTCGCCCGCGGCGCGGCCTTGTAGCACCGTCAACGCTGGCATCTCGACGATCTCGAGCGTGGCATCCGGGTACTCGGCGACAGCTCGGCGTGCCCCCTCGAGTCGCTCAGCAACCTGCGGCACGCCAAGGGGCCCGGCGAGAAAGAGCAATCGGCGTCGGCCCGATTCGAGCAGGTGAGCCGCCGCAAGCGAGCCGCCCTCGACGTCGTCGACAGTCACGGAGAAGAATTCGTCGCCACCGTCGCGGTCAACGAGCACAACGGGAATGCCCGCGTTTCGGAGAGTCCGAAGGCCCGCCAGCTCATCGTCGGTGGGAGTGATGAGCACGCCGTTGACGCGCTGCTCGCGAAAGAGTTCGAGGTACGCGCGCTCGCGCTCGCCGTTTTCGTCGCTGTTGCCCACGAGCACTGTGAGGCCCGATTCTGCAGCTTGATTTTCTGCACCTCGGGCGACATCAGCGAAGAAGGGGTTCGAGACATCGAGCACAACGAGCCCGATGCTGCGAGACCTGCCCGCCCGCAGCTGGCGGGCCGCATCGTTTCGCACGAAGCCGAGTTCGTTGATCGCGCGCGTTACCCGCGCGACGACTTCGGGGGAGACTTTTTCGGGGCGATTGAGCACGTTCGACACGGTGCCAACCGAGACGGATGCCGCGGCTGCGACGTCTTTCACGCTGACCGTCATTGCAACCGCTTTCTGTTCTGGGGCACAGTTCGGCGCCTGTCGGCAGTGTAGAGCACTGCGTTTTGCGGGCACCCTCGGGCACCCCTCTCGCATCCGGGCACCCTCGGGCACCCCGTCTCACCGCCCGACTTGCCCGTTTTTGTGGGTGTTCATCCGCCGACACCCACAAAAACGGGCAAGTGACGTGGGGGTGAGGTGGACGTGCGAGTGCGTGGGTGGCGTCACCGTGAGGCTCCCGACAGGAACTGCCAGGCGAAAGGTGCAACGAGCACGCGCTCGATGCCCGTCGGGGTTGTCACGTCGATGTCGCGCGCCACGGTGTCGAGATTGGCAACGAGCACCGTTGAGGTCTGGCTGTCAGTGAGCGCACCGACAGCCCACACGAGTCCGTCTGGGCTCGTGCCAGACAGGAGCGGCGATCCCGCAAGCCCGGCGACGGCGTTGATTGCGTCGAAAGCGGGCGTTGGCTCCCCGGCTGACGAGCGGATGCCTCGTGGCCCCCACTCTTCGAAATAGCTGAGCGATACGACGCCCGGAATTGCGAGCGCCGCAGAACTTGCGATTAACCAGGCACCAAGCTGTGGCGCGCTCTGACGGGGGTCGACGCTGCCTGTCAGCTCAGCACCGTAACCCTCGGTGAAGTCTGCGCGAGACGGAGCGGGCTCCGGCGCCGTCGCCACGTCGTTGAAGCGCGGGCGAAGCGTGATGGGCCCGATGTGGACGGGGGTATCAGCGATATATGCGACGGCCGCTTCTGCGATCAGACGTTGGATTGCGACGGACTCGATGAGTTGCTCGGTTCCGAGCGAATGGAACAGCGGCGTGAACGTGACGGCGAGTCCATCGAGCCTGGGCGGAAGCCGATGGCCCTCACGGTTCAGTTCCGTGTAATGCGAGCGTGAACCGCCGACGACTGGTGTTGTCAGGCCGTGGGCTGCGAGCGCGTCCCGAAGAAGCGCGTCGGCGCGAGCATCGGTCACATGTCGCGAGTCGCCGGTACGCTGGAATGCGCCGATTCGCACGAGTCGCTGGCTCGGGAGCAGCGCGACGGCGGAATGAACGGCTGCGGGGTTCGCGGCGTCCAGCACGAGACGTACATCGAGTGCGAGCGGCTGCGCGAGCGCGCGTTCGAGAGCGCTGCGCCAGTTGGCGGTCGCAAGATCGAGCTCGACGAGAAGCTCAGAGCCAATCGGTTCGAGCGCGGGGGCCGGGTCTGGTCCGGTAGCGGCGGACACCCCCACAGCAGGAAAAGGTGCACCGGCCGCGGCGAGCCGGATCTGCGCGACGGGTGACCTCACCGCGGGCGAGGCGTCGGGCAGCGGTGAGACCGTGACCGTGACCGACTGCGAGACGCGTGAGTCGGGCGCGAGTCGGTAGGGGAAAGGTAACGAAAGCGGTCTGCTGTACGTCTTGAACGAGGCATCCGTCCAGTTGCGCTGATCTTCCATCTCAAAAACGTCACCCGAAAACGCGACGTCGACCGCGAGACCCGCGTGTTGCCACGCGAGGCCAGCGATGTCGAAGACCGGCTGGTGCGCGCTGATCTCGACCGGAAAGTGGCTCACCGACGTCGAACCGTCGGGGTGCGTTGCCTGCAACTCTGCTCCGGCGAGAAGCGGTGGGTGCAGCACCACCAGACCGGTGCGATTGGTTTCCCACTCCACGGCTGATAGCGCCTCGAATTCGACAGTGAGTGCGCGATCCGATGCCCGGACATGCACGTCTCCGGCGAGATCAGCACCGAAATCCCGAGTGCGCAGTCTCAGTGTGAGTTCTTCGGGCTTCCTCGATACGGAGTCGATGACCCACCCCGCGGTGTTCCAATCGCGGTCACGCGCCACAGCACGGATGCTCCGGAGCACACGCCGACCGTCGTAGCTGATGTCGGCGAGCTCGTCATCGCGGAGGTGCACTTCCCACGCGCCGGACTGCCAGAGCAGTGTCGGCGCGTGGGAAGAGTTCCAATCATCGCGTGTCATATCGGGGGATCCTGGTTAGAGCGTCGTCATGCCGCCGTCGACGGCGAAGAGCGCGCCGGTTGCGAACGCGGAGTCATCGCTGGCAAGAAAAACCATGATGCCTTCGACATCGTGGGGCGTGCCGGCACGCCCCATCGGAATGCGACCGACAATGGCGGCGCGCGCTTCGGGGTCGGAAGTGATCGTCGTCACGAGTGTCGTCTCGGTGTAACCGGGCACGACAGTATTCACCCGTATGCCATCGCGTGCATACGCCGCTGCGACTGTGCGTGCGAGGCCATGGATCCCGGCCTTCGTCGCGCTGTACGCCGTGAAATCCTGGCCCTCGCCGTTGAGCCCGGTGGGGCTCCCGGTGAGAATTATCGATCCACCGTTCGCGTCTTTCATCGCGCGCACAGCGTGCTTGACGGTGAGGAACGTGCCGGTGAGATTGATGTCGACAGTGCGCTGCCAGACGGCGAGATCGAGGTCGGCGATCTTCGCGTCTTGGCCGAAGAGCTGCACGCCCGCGTTGGCAACGACGACATCGGGGGTCCACCCCGCAGCGACGAGTTCTGCGAAGCCGCGCTCGACGGATGCCTCATCAGAGATATCGACGATGGCAGCTTTTGCGACGTCGGCGCCGAGGGCCGCGACGGCGGCTGCAGCCGCTGCTTCGTCACGGTCGGCGATGATGACGCGCGCGCCCTCTGCGGCGAATCGCGCGGCGACGGCGTATCCGATGCCGGTTCCCGCGCCGGTAACGAGTGCGGTTTTGCCCGAAAGTTTGCTCATGATCTACCTCTCGATGGTGTCGAGGTGAAGCATCCGCGCGAGGTTCTTGTCGAGCTCGTCGTCACGGAAAATCTTCTTCCAATCATCTTTGATGATGCTCTCGCGACCGTAGTCCATCGCGATGAGGCACGCGTCACTGAAGGGGTTGTCGCCGCGGAGTCCGTTGGCGAGAGCGACCTGGGTGTGACCGTAGAGGATGCTGCGCGCCGCCGCCTCCGGCACTCCCATGGTGTTGATCGCCTCATCGAGCGCTTCGTTCAGAAGCGACCCGATCATGCAGGCGACGGTCTCAACGAGGGTCGGCTCGAGTTGGGCGAGCTGCTTGATCGTCACCCAGTGCACGTCGATGATCGGCGCGTAGATGGCGCGGACGGTTGCCTCAACGATGGCCTGCTTCGCGGCGTCATCGCTCTCGATCGCAGCGATAGCGTCTTGCGGGGCGGCGATGCCACCGAAGGTGTCGGCCCATTCTTCGGGCGTCTGGCGCTGCAGAAAGATCGACGGGTGGCACGGGTGCGCAACGGCCTGAATGATGCCTTCGCGCGTTGTGAGAAGACCCGCGTAGGCGGCAGCCGGGTCAAGGGTCAGTACGATCGCACCCTCTTTCATGAGAGGAACGATCTCAGCAGTCACGGGCGAGAGAGCGAGGTCGGGGACGGCGAAAACCACGATGTCGGCGTCGGCGACGGCTGTGGGGGCGTCGGTCAGTGAGCGGCCGGCATCCGTTGTGCGCTGCTGGCCGGCGGGGGAGTTTTCAACGTAGAAGACGGTGTGGTCGGTGCGTGCGAGGTTGTTCGACACTCGCATTCCCATTTTTCCGCCGGCGCCGAGAACGGCGATCGTGTAGGTGTCTGTCGTGGTGGTCATGTCGTGCTCCTCAAATAGTCGACTGTGGTGCGGGTCCATTCCCGCTCCGTGTGAACTGTGGTTTCGGCGTCGCCCTGCCAGGGCAGCCAGTGCTCGACGATTTCGTTGATGGCGCGCTCGCGCGGTCGAACCTTCTCGAGCAGGTGCGGGTAGTCGTGGAGTCCCGCGCCCATCAGCGCTCCGGAGTAGGTGAATCCCACCCAGCCCTCTTGCCGCGCGAAGGCGAAGTCTTTGGCGTGCACGTTTTTCACGAGCGCTGCCGTCTGCTCGACGCAGTCGCGGGGGCGTTCGAGACGCGCGACGACGTTGCCCGGGTCAAGGCAAATTCCGACATTCTCGCTGGCGATGCCCTCGACCAACCCGACGAGGTCTCGAGTCGCAATCTGCTCGTAAGTCTCGAGGGCAAGAGTGACTCCGGACGCCTCGTACTCAGCGACGACCGACTGCACCTGTGCTTCGGCCTCAGCGAGGGTCGGGCGAGATGTCGGGCTATAGAGCATGCTCCGCACAAGCTGTGCGTCGAACACTTCGGCAAGCTCTAGATAGCGTCGAAGGTGCTGCGGCTCGACACCCTTTGTTCCGAGCTCGATAGTGAGTCCGAGGTAGCGCGCGGCAGCTGCAGCATCCGAAAGCTCGGCGTCGCTCATGCTGTCGAGCGGTGCGTAGTCGCAGATCTGAAACAGGTCGACGCCGAGCTCGCGCGTTGCGGTGAATGCACCGGCGAGCGAGAGCGGAGTTGCCGCCCGCTCAGAGTGCTGCCAGAAGAAGGCGTAAGTGCCGAGGCCGATCATGGCCTGCTCCGCGCGGCAGCGAGTGACGCTGCTTCGTCGAGTACCGCGACGAAGGCATCGGGGTTGTGAGCGAATCGCCCGAGAAAGAGACCGTCGGCGGCGCCATCGAGCGCCGTCAAGAGACCGGGCCCCGCTGAACCGCCATAGATCACGGCGCTGCCGTCGCGGCCATCGAGCGCATCTAGCGCGGCGCGAAGTGCCGTCGTGACGGCGCCAATGTGGTGCGCCGGTGCCGGTTCTGGCGCACCGATTGCCCACACCGGCTCGTACGCCACGATGAGTGGGCCCGCAGCGGCCCCGGCGATCGCGGAATGGAGTTGCGCCACGGTTGTGGCCGCGGCATCCGCTGGGGACAGGTGCTCGGTCTCGCCGAGGCACAGTACGGGGGTGATTCCCTCAGAAAGTGCAGCCTTGGTTTTCGCAGCCACGACGGCGTCGGTTTCGGCGAAAAGACGTCGGCGCTCAGCGTGACCGATCTCGGCAACCTCGACGCCGGATTCGACGAGCTCTGTGGCAGAAACCTCGCCGGTGAATGCTCCCGGCGGATACTCCGATACATCCTGAGCACCGATCTTGATCGCGGTGTCGGTAAAGGTTCGAACGGCGTCGTCGATTTGTAAGTAGGTGGGAATGACGAAAACCTCAACGCTTCCCGTGCGCACAGCCTCGTGCAAGCGAATCCGCGCCGCTACCTGCTCGAACCAGGCCAGGGCTTCGGCCCGCCCGAAGTAGGTTTTGAGGCTGACTCCAACGGTCACTTGACCCATCAGCACGACCCGGTGGTCTCGTATTCGCCGATGACGGCGACCTTTTCGGCGCTCGCCGACGCCGGGTCGAAGCGGTAGGTCAGCCATTCGCGCACGAGCCGCCGAGCGAGCTCGATGCCCACAACGCGCTGGCCCATCGTGAGTACTTGAGCGTCGTTCGAGAGCACGCCGCGCTCCACCGAGAACGAATCATGCGCCGTGACAGCGCGGATGCCGGAAACCTTGTTCGCCGCGATCGCGACACCGAGTCCCGTGCCACAGATAAGAAGCGCCCGGTCTGCGGTGCCAGCGGCGACCTGCTCGGCCGCAGCGATTGCGACCTTGGGGTACGACGTGTGCCCATCGGCGTTGACACCGACATCGACGACGGAGGCAACTCCGGCGCTCGCCAGGAGGTCGCTTTTGAGGATCTCCTTGTACTCAAAGCCGGCGTCATCGCAGCCGATGACAATGCGGAGGGGGGTGGCGTCTGTCATGAGTGAGTCCTTTCGAGGGCGCTGTCGGCGGGTACTGCTGCTGACAGGACTGTTGAGATCGCGTTGACGATGAGCGCGAGCGAGTGTGCTCCCGGGTCGGGGGTGCCGACGCTGTTTTTTCCGTGGGCGCGGGCGCGACCCATGCGTGGCATCAGATCAGCGGTGGCGGTCGCTTTCGCTGTCGCAACAGCGGCAGCTTCGCTCCAGGCAGCGATGAGAGCTGCTCCGTCATCGACTTGGCGCGAGAGCGTTTCGGCAAACGGCACAAGCACATCGACCATCGTCTTGTCGCCGAGTTCGGCTTTGCCGTAGGCCATGACGCTCTCGGCGGCCGCTGAAACGCCCGCGGCGACAGCTTCGCGTGAGGGGCGACCTTCGTCGCCGAGACGAACGGCGACCTGGGCGAGGATGAGGCCCCAGAGCGCGCCCGATGTGCCGCCGGCCCGGTCAGCCCAGGCATCCGCGGCGCGAGCGAGTACTGTTTCGGCCCCCGCGCCCGCCGAAAAAGCGGTAGCTCCGGCAGTGGCTGCCGCATGCGACCCGCGCTGCATACCGATCCCGTGATCGCCGTCACCCGCGATCGAGTCGAGTCGGCCGAGTTCTTCGACATTGAGGTCGACAGTTTCGGCGATCGTCGTCAGCACGGCCTGCACGGTTGCTGCGACCTCGCGGGATGCGGCGTCAGTGGGCGCCACGTCAGCGAGCGCTGTTGTGCTGCTGGTGGTGGCATCCGCTCGTTCTGCGGGTGCGACCGAACCGCGGCGGTAGGCGGGAGTATCGACCGGGGTATCCCAGAGCGACTCGAGTTCGTCGTTGAGCCAAAAGAGAGTGAGCGAGGTGCCGGCCATGTCGAAGCTCGTGCAGTACTCGCCGACATGTGGGTCGACGATGTCGACTCCCGCTTCGGTGAGCAGCTGTGCGATACGCCGGTAGACGATGAACATCTCCTCGTACTTGAGCGAGCCGAGGCCGTTGAGGATCGGCACGACACGGGCACCGGGGAGTTCGATGCCGGCTGGCACTTCTTCGAGAAGCCGTGCGACCAGGAGTTCGGCGAGCTCGTCGGCGGTGGGAATGTCGGTTTCGTCGATGCCGGGTTCGCCATGAATGCCGAGGCCCACTGCCATCCGTCCCTCCGGGACGCTGAAGAGCGCGTGGTCGGCGCCAGGTAGCGTGCACCCGGAGAAGGCGACGCCGAATGAACGAGTGCGACCGTTGGCAAGCGTTGCGACCCGAGTCACCTCGGTCAGGTCAGACCCCGCCTCGGCCGCTGCCGCCGCGATGCGAAAAACCGTGAGGTCTCCCGTGATGCCGCGACGTTTGTGCCGCTCTTCGCGCCCGGCGCTGAAAATGTCGTCGGTGACGGCGAGGCTTTCGCAACGGATGCCGTCGGCTTGCAGCCGCTCTTGTGCGGCATCGAAATTGAGCACATCTCCGGCGTAATTGCCGTAGCTCAAGAACACTCCGCCGCCGTTGTCTGCGGCTTTAGCGACCGAGTACACCTGCTGCGTGCTGGGGGAGGCGAAGAGGTTTCCCATTGCTGCGCCGTGTGCGAGGCCCTGTCCGACCAAACCGCCGAACGCGGGGTAGTGGCCCGAGCCGCCGCCGACAACGACAGCAACCTGGCCCGCTGGCGAGACGGTGCTTCGCACGACTCCACCCGTGACGCGCCGAACGTAGCGCTCGTTGGCGGCGACGAAGCCCTCGATCATCTCGTCGGCAAAGTCGGCGGGATCGTTCCATAGTCGCGTCATCGCGGCTCCTCGGGGCGGTGAGTCGGTGTGTGGGTGCATTCAGTTTGCCAAACCGGTTGACCAATTGCAAGCATCCGGTTGACCAATATCGCAAGGGTGTTCTATCGCGGCCAGGTAAGTTGTTCGCATGCCTGCGTACTCCGACGAGCGTTCTAATGAGATCGCCGCATCACTGGGTTCCCTGCCCGCTGGTACGCCGGTGTCGGAGGTTGCGCGCCGACTGCTCGATCTCTTCACGAGTGGTTCGATCGAGCCGGGCACTCGGCTTCCGCCCGAGCGTCAGCTCGCGTTGACCCTCGGCGTCGGTCGCTCAGCGGTGCGCGAGGCGCTCGCGGCCCTCGAGATCATCGGCATCGTCGATGTGCGCCCGGGTTCGGGAACGTACCTGCGCGGCGCGGCGAGCGAGCTGTTGCCGCAAACGCTCCGCTGGGGGCTGCTGATAGGTGAGCGCAACACCGCAGAGCTGCTCGAGATGCGCTCAGGGCTCGAGATCTACGTCGCGCGCCTCGCGGCCGGCCGAGCGGAGGCATCCGCGCTCGAGTCTCTGGCTTCGCACGTGGAACGGATGCGCGAGTCGGTTGCTGACCTGCGGGCCTTTGCGAAAGCAGACTTGGAGTTTCACAACGCTCTTGCCGCCGCAGCCGACAATGCTGTGCTGATCGACATGCTGCACGTCGTGCGCTCGCTGCTGCAGGTGTATGCCGATCGCGCCGTGCACGACGCTTCGGAGGTCGCGAGCGCAATCGATGAGCATGACGCGATCTATCGGGCCGTCGCCGACGGAGATGAGGATGCCGCCGCCTCTGCCATGGCGGTACACATGGCTACAGCATCCGCTCGCCTCGCCGCCGCATCGCGCACTTCGTAACGACTGCCTCTGACCGCCGACTCGCCCGTTTCTGCGGGTGTTGGTGTGAGGGCACCCACAAGAACAGGCAAGTCGCGACGCGTGGAAAGTCGGGATCACGGTGGGACCATGGTCCCTATCGTGGTCAGACCACATTGGGCACGATGGTCATGGGAACAGGAGCGGACACCCAGTCCGCACCGGGTAGGAGGCTCTCATGTCCGGCAGCATCGATGCACTCGTCGCACGCGCACAGATTGCGCTTGATGAATACGCGTCCTTCACTCAAGAGCAGATCGACTTCATCGTGCGGAAAGCATCGGTCGCAGCTCTCAGCCACCACGGCGAGCTCGCGGAGCTTGCGGTAGCCGAGACGGGCAGAGGTCTTTTCGAAGACAAAGCAGTGAAGAACATCTTCGCGTGCGAACACGTCACGCACTCGATCATCAAGCAGCGCACCGTCGGTGTGATCTCGACAGACGAGATCACCGGTATCACCGAGATCGCCGATCCAGTCGGCGTCGTGTGCGCGCTCACCCCGGTGACGAACCCCACCTCGACCACGATCTTCAAGGCACTCATCGCGCTGAAGACACGGAACCCCATCGTCTTCGGGTTCCACCCGGCGGCACAGAAGTGCTCGGCTGCCGCCGCGAAGATCGTTCGTGACGCCGCGGTTGCTGCGGGTGCTCCGGTCAACTGTGTGCAGTGGATCGAAGAACCTTCTCTCGCAGCATCCAACGAGCTCATGAACAACCCCGGTGTCGCGCTCATTCTCGCAACGGGCGGCAACGCGATGGTTCGCGCTGCATACTCCTGTGGCAAGCCAGCTCTCGGCGTCGGCGCCGGCAACGTGCCCGCCTTCATCGAACGCACCGCCAAGGTCGGTCGCGCGGTCAACGACGTCGTGCTGTCGAAGTCGTTCGACAACGGCATGGTGTGCGCCTCTGAGCAGGCCGTCATCCTCGACGAACCGATCGCCGAAGAGGCGATGGCAGAATTCGTTCGGTTGCACGCCTACGTCGTGAATGCCGAAGAGAAGCGCCAGCTCGAAGAGTTCATCTTCGGAGTGAAAGCCAACGCAAAGAACTGCGGCGACGCCAAGCTCAATGCGGCCGTCGTCGGTCAGACCCCGGTGTGGATCGCGCAGCAGGCGGGCTTCACGGTTCCAGAAGACACGTCGCTTCTCATGGTCGACGTCGCCGAGGTCGGACCCCGCGAGCCACTGACTCGCGAAAAGCTTGCCCCCGTGCTCGCGATCCTGCGTGCCAAGAACGCCGAGGCGGGCATCACGCTTTCGGAGCAGATGGTCAACTTCGATGGCCTCGGCCACTCGGGCGCTATCCACAGCAACGATCAGGCCGTCATCGCCGAGTTCGCAAAGCGAGTTAAGGCGGTGCGCATCATCGAAAACGCACCATCGGCGCTCGGCGGAATCGGCGACATCTACAACGCGTTCATGCCGTCGTTGACTCTCGGTTGTGGTTCCTATGGTCACAACTCGGTGTCGAACAACATCTCCGCAGTCAACCTCGTAAACGTCAAGCGAATCGGACGCCGCAACAACAACCTGCAGTGGTTCAAGGTGCCGGCCAAGACCTATTTCGAGCTGAATGCGATTCGCTACCTGATCGACATGAAGGGCGTCGATCGCGTCACGATCGTCACCGACGCCACGATGACGAAGCTCGGCTTCGTCGACAAGGTGATCGACGTTCTGAACCGCCGACCCAACCGCGTGCACCTGCAGATCATCGACCGGGTGCTGCCCGAGCCGAAGCTGTCGAGCGTCGTTGCGGGTGCCGCAGAAATGCGGGAGTTCAAGCCTGACACGATCATCGCTCTCGGTGGTGGGTCACCGATGGATGCCGCCAAAGTCATGTGGCTGCTCTACGAAAACCCCGAGGTGCAGTTCTCGGACATGCGCGAGAAGTTCTTCGATGTGCGTAAGCGCGCTTTCAAGTTCCCCGACCTCGGCAAGATGGCACAGCTCGTCTGCATTCCCACCACGTCGGGCACCGGTTCTGAGATGACACCGTTCGCGGTGATCACCGACGACGAAACGGGCAAGAAGTACCCGCTGGCCGACTACGCGCTGACCCCATCGGTTGCGATCATCGACCCGGCGCTCACGTCGGCCTTGCCCGCGAACGTCGTCGCCGACGCTGGTTTTGATGCTTTGACGCACGCCACTGAGGCGTACGTGTCGGTGTACGCCAACGATTACACCGACGGATTGGCTCTCCACGCGATCAAGCTCATCTTCGAGCACATCGAGCGCAGCGCCAAAGCGAAGTCCGGAAGCACGGATCCTGCCGACATGCTCGCTCGTGAAAAGATGCACAACGCGGCATCCATTGCAGGTATGGCATTCGGAAACGCCTTCCTGGGAATCGTTCACGCGATGGCGCACGTCACCGGATCCAGGTTCCACCTGATCCACGGACGCACCAACGCCGTGTATCTGCCCCACGTGATCCGCTACAACGGTCGCATCCCCACCAAGCTCACGAGCTGGCCCAAATACGAGCGCTATATCGCGCCCGAGCGGTTCCAAGAGATCGCACGACACCTCGGGTTGAAGGCATCCACTCCTGAAGAGGGCGTGGAGT
The DNA here is from genome assembly GCF_011047135.1 of Microbacterium endophyticum. Lineage (NCBI taxonomy): Bacteria > Bacillati > Actinomycetota > Actinomycetes > Micrococcales > Microbacteriaceae > Microbacterium > Microbacterium endophyticum. The sequence continues at coordinate 1,821,635 of NZ_CP049255.1, forward strand.
CTTACGCCCGTGCCGTCGAAGCCCTTCGCGACGCGATCGGTATCGAAAGCTCGTTCCAGGCGCAGGGTGTCTCCGAGACCGAATTCATCGGTCAGCTGGATGCCCTGGCGATGGCAGCCTACGAAGACCAGTGTGCACCGGCAAACCCGCGGATGCCGATGCTCGCTGATATGAAGACGCTCATGGAAGCCTCCTACTACGGCACGTCGTTCGATGAGGTGCGGGCGCACCGTGTCGAGGTCGCAGCCGCTGGAGAAGCCCCCGTCGAGGTGGTCGCTGAAAAGCTCGCCACGAAGGGCGCCTAGCGTCTCAGGTTCGATGCCCGGCGGATCCGAAGGGGGATCTGCCGGGCATCGTTGTGTGCGAGGGCGTTCGAGGAGGTGGGCTAAATTGTGGGGACGTGAGCCGTCCGGCTATCCGTGTCCCCACGACTGTCAACGGAGGCAGCACTGTGAAGATTTCCCCCAGTCCAGTGACCATCGGTACGTCAGGGCTCGGGCGCAATACGCAACCGGGTAGCCCCGAAGAGAAGACCGCTGTCGCGGCAGCGGTCGCGTTGTTCGAGTCTCCACACACTTACGTCGATACGTCGAACAACTACTCCGGGGGTCGTTCCGAGGCCATACTCGGACTTGCGCTCCAACAGGTCAAGGCCGACGCTGAGCCGCATGTCGTGACGAAGGTCGATGAAGACCCCGACACGCGTGCCTTCGATCGGGATCGCGTGCTGCGCTCATTCGAGGAAAGCTGCGCGCGCTTGGGCGTTGACCGCCTCCCGCTTTTGCATTTTCACGACCCATACGCCGTCACGGTCTCGGAAGCGATGGCTCCCGGAGGCGCCGTCGAGGGCCTCATCGAGCTTCGGGATGCCGGTGTCGTCGATGCCATCGGCATCGCCACCTACCCGATCGACGAAATGCGTGAGTACATCGGTACCGGGGTTTTCGACGCGGTGCTCAGTCACAACTGCTTCACTCTCGTTGACCGGAGCGCGGCGCCGCTTTTCGAAGACGCGCGAGCGCGCGGAATGACCGTTTTCAATGCTGCCCCGTTCGGCAGCGGAATCTTGGCGAAAGGGTCGGCCTCGGCATCCACCTACGCCTACCGTGAGCCCTCGGCCGAACTTCTCTCGCGGGTCGTGCGGATGGAAGAGGTATGTGCCGCGTACGACGTACCGCTTGCCGCTGTCGCCCTGGAATTCTCGCTGCGCTCGCCGCTGGTTGATTCGACCGTCGTTGGAATCAAAACCGAGCACCGGCTCCGAGAGCTCACCGCACTGCTTGCGACCGATGTGCCCGACGAGATCTGGGGCCGGATCGAAGCGATTCAGGCGAGTGCGTAGGTCGTCAGCTCCGGCGAGGTGGGATCCGCTAATTGGTCAACCGGTGTACCAGTGCTAGCGTGAGGGTACTTTCGTGCGATCTTGAGAAGAGGTCATAGATGACCACCATCCCCGACACCGATAGCCCACAGATCGACCCGTCGATTCCGACGTGGGTTCTCGGTGAAACACCGTGGCAGGCCATCCAGCCCGCCGCGGGTCCCCGCGCCCGCGTGATTATCGACAATGACTTCTCGGGTGACCCCGACGACCTCTTTCAGCTCGTTCACCACGTCCTTTCGCCGAGCGTCGATATCCGTGCCGTAGTGGCATCCCACCTTCGACCCGGTGATGGATTCGACCCGAGCTCGCACACAGCCGACAACGCCGCGACCGTGGTGAAGGATGTCTTCGCTCGCATGGGGATCGACTCCGCTGACGTCATCTACACCGGCGCGAACGAGGCGCTTGTCGACCGGAAAACGCCGCAGCGTTCGCCTGCTGTCGACGCCATCATCGCCGAAGCGCTCCGCGATGACGTGGCGTCTCCACTCTTCTACGTCGCGGGCGGAGGCCTGACCGACATCGCTTCGGCATACCTGATCGAGCCGCGTATCGCGGATCGACTGACGCTCGTCTGGATCGGCGGCGGCGAACACGAAGAACTTGCCGCGCCGCCGCCGGGGGCGATGCCCATCGAATACAACCTGCTGATCGACGTTGTCGCGGGACAGGTGATCTTCGGCGACTCTTCGGTGAAGATCTGGCAGGTGCCGCGTGATGTGTACCGCCAGTGTCTCGTCTCGGATGCGGAACTTCGGCTGCGCGTTGCCGCCACCGGACCCCTCGGACGTTACCTGTACGACGAAGTCGCGCGTGTCTTCGCGATGGTCGGCGCCCATATGTCAGGGGCGTCGGAAACCTACGCGCTCGGTGATTCGCCGCTGGTGCTGCTTACGGCATTGCAGTCGCTATTCGAGCCCGACTCGGCATCGAGTCAACACGTCGAGCGATCAACGCCTGCGCTCGACGACGACGGTGGCTACGTCGAGGTGCCGGGTGCGCGTTCGATGCGTATCTACACCTGGGTAGACACTCGGCTGATGTTCGAGGACTTCTACCTCAAGCTGTCGGAATTCGGTCGCTGGCAGGCAGGCAGCGCCGCGTGAACGACTCGACAGCTGAGGCATCCGTGCGACCTCGCACCATCATCACTGCCGACCCAGAGCTTGACGATCTCAACTCGATGATTCGGTTTTTGCTCTATACCAACGAAGTCGAGGTTGCTGGTCTCGTCTACGCGAGCAGTCAATTTCACTGGCGTGGCGATGGTCAGGGCACACGGTTCTTTTTGCCCGATCGCGAATACGCTGAGCCGCAGACGTCCTGGCGCTGGGCGCCGGGTGAGCGCTTTATCGACGATGCGGTCGACGCCTACACCGCGGTCTACGAAAATCTTGCTGTGCACGACCCGAGGTATCCGACTCCTGCCGCGCTTCGCGCGGTCGTGCGCGAGGGAAATGTGGATTTCGAGGGCGATACGAGTCGCGAGACGCCCGGATCGCAGCTGATCGCGGCTGTCCTTCTCGATGAGCGAACAGACCCCGTGCACCTGCAGATGTGGGCCGGACCGAGCACTGTCGCGCGAGCGTTGATGTCGATCGAAGAGCGTTTCGCTGATACCGCCGAGTGGTCCGCGGTGCACGCGGCCGTGTCGGCGAAAGCCATCATCACGAAGTTCGCCTCGCAGGATGCCACGTACGACGATTACATCGCGCCGCATTGGCCGGACATTCGGGTGGTCGAGGTCGCCACGATGGGGTGGGGGTACATGATCCGGAGAGTTCTCCCCGAGGCGGATGCATCGCTGATCTCAGCGGATTGGCTGCGAGCAAACGTCACCAGCGTCGGGCCGCTCGGCGCTCGCTACCGTGTGTGGGGCGATGGGCGGCAGATGGTGCCGGGAGACACCACCGACTATTTCCACCTCTCTGGGCTTACGGCCGATGAATTGCGCGCGCAGGGATATCAGGTGTGGATCGACCCGCAGAAGGCGGGGGAGTGGATCTCGGAGGGCGACAGCACGAACATGCTGAATCTCATCGTCCCCGGGCTTCGGGGCCACGAGCACCCGAGCTATGGCGGCTGGGGCGGATACGCCGCACGCACCGACGACGGCGCCGATACCTGGGCGATCGCCGACAGCGCCTTCGGAGGCCGCGGCGACGAGAGATCTGTCATGCGCTGGTTCGCCGACGCCCAAACCGACTTCGCGGCGCGACTGCAGTGGTCGGTCAGTGGCAGCTTCGAAGAAGTGAATCACCATCCCAAGCTGCACGTCGACCGATGCGATATCGACGTCTCACTCGGGGAGCGCGTAGAGCTCCGGGCGCAGGCGAGTGACCCCGACGGTGATGCTGTCACCGTGCGCTGGTGGCACGACGCGGCAGCGAGCACGGTCACCGGCGACCCTGTCGTATCCGCCGCGGGCGAAATAGCATCCGTCGTCATTCCCGCAACGGCAAGGCCCGGTGACACCATCCACATCATCGCCGAGGCCGAAGATGACGCCCCGCATCCGCTCAAGTCGTATCAGCGCGTGATCCTGACGGTGCGCTCCTAGCCGCCCGAACCCGCTCGCGAAGGGTCGCAACACGCCGCTATGGCGTGTGCCGCGCGATATCAATGCGGCGTGTTGCGACCCTTCGCGCGGCTGTGGCTGTGGCTGTGGCGGGGGCGGAATGCTGCGCGGGCTCAGGCGGTGGCGGAGCGGATGGCGGCGTCGACGGCTTCGAGCAGTGGCGGTGGGCTGAACATCAGCGCCGAGGCAACGACCCGACCGTTCGCCCAGACAGTGTCGGCCCGCACAGCTTCGGCACGGTCGGCATCGAACGTCGCCACGGTGTCGAGGAGTGCCCGATACGCGCGTGGGTCGTCGATGACGGCGCCGAGCGATGCATTCAGCCCCGGCAACTGCTGGCGTGGGACTTCGGATGCCGCGGCAAACCGCCACTCGTGGTGACCCGACCCCACCGCGAACTCTGCTTCGCCGGGAAGGTCGACGATCGCTGTTGCATTGGCGGGGACTGTCGCCGTGACGATGATCTGTGCACCCTCGCGCCGCCACGCCACGGATGCCTCACCGTACGGTGTGACATGGCGCGCTGACGCGTTTTCGAGTGCCATCAGCGGCCGCGGAGCGACCCGCATCGTGCGATAGCCGGGTGTGGCGGGCGCCAAGCCTGCCACAGTGCGGTGCAGCCAGTCCGCGACGGCACCGAGGGCATAGTGATTGAACGACGTCATCTCGCCGGGGTTGACCGATCCGTCGGCCAGGAGAGAATCCCATCGCTCCCACACCGTCGTGGCGCCCATGGTAATCGGGTACAGCCACGAGGGGCATTCGGTCTGCAGCAGGAGACGTTCGGCAGCGGCGACATGGCCGTTGTGCGTCAGGGCGTCGGTCATGATCGGAGTTCCGACGAAGCCGGTTGCGATGCGATACCCGCCCTCGCGCACAAGAGCTGCCAGCCGATCCGCCAGCGCCTGCCGGACGACCGGATCGGTCACGAGGTCGAACTCAAGAGCCAGCGCGTAGGCGGTCGGAGCATCACTCATCATTCGCCCGGCCGGAGTCACATATTCCGCGACGAAAGCAAGCCGAGTACGCTCTGCGAGAGCTGCGTAGGTCGTCGCATCCGCCGAGTTGCCGAGAAGCGCCGCCGCATGAGCGACCTGCCCAAGCGAGCGCGCAAGGTAAGCGGTTGCGACGATGTCGCCATCGACCTTGGCCTGGCCCGGCTTGTCGGGTGGGGCAGAGGGGTCGAGCCAGTCGCCAAGCTGCATCCTGCCAGCCCACAGCCCGCGGTCGTCGACGCGTGCGAGGACGGAATCCACCCACGTTTTCATGCTCGCGTATTGGGCTTCGATCGCGCCTACATCGCCGAATCGTTCGTAGAGCACGGTCGGAACCACCGTCGCGGCATCCCCCCACACCGCGGTGGGCCCGCCACCCCCAAACGAAGGGAGTGCGGCGGGAATCACCAACGGCACCGACCCATCTTCGGTTCGATTTTGCTCGTGGGTGAGGTCGCGCAGCCACGACACGAGGAAAGCATCGCAGTCGTAGAGAAAAGCGGCCGTCGGTGAGAACACCTGAATGTCGCCGGTCCACCCGAGACGCTCGTCGCGCTGCGGGCAGTCGGTCGGGATCGACAAGAAGTTGCCCCGCATGCCCCACACCACATTTTCGTGGAGGCGTTCAAGCATCGAATCGGATGCCGTGAACCACCCGGTCCGCGTCAGGTCGGTGTGAAGCACCACCGCTTCGACATCCGACGCACTGATCTCGGCTCCCGTGATCTCGGCGTAGCGAAACCCGTAGAACGAGAACCGTGACTCCAGGACGTCTTCTTCGCCCGACAGTTCGAACGTGGCCGTGGCTTTCGCATTTCGCAGGGGCCGGATGCTGAGCTCGCCGTTCTCGAGAACTTCGGCGTGGCGCATCACGATCCGCTGTCCCGCTTCGCCGCGGATCTTCACACGCAAGCGGCCCACCAGGTTTTGACCGAAGTCGAGGATCGTGCCGCCGGAGGGGCTTGCCAGAGTCTGAGCAACCGGCAGCGTCTCGATGCGGCGGACCGGCGGCGCAATTCGCGGCTCGGGCACCGGCACATTTTCATAGCCAGGATGGGCTGCAGCGCCGAGGCGAGCGGGGGCCCACGCGGATGCGGTGCGTCGTAGGTCTTGATGCTCGCCTGCATAGATGCCGCTATCAACGACCGTGCCGTCTCCGGCCGCTTCCCACCCGTCGCCGGTTGCGGCGACAGTGGACGTTTCGCCGTCTTCGTAGGTCACCCGAAGTTGCGCGAGGAAAGAGGGTTGTGTGCCATAAAGGTGGTCGGCGAACTCGTAAAAGCCGTACTTCTCGGTGTACCAGGCACCTGCAACCGTCGCGCTGAGCTCATTGTCACCTGCGTTGACGAGAGCAGTGACGTCAACGCTTTCGTGCACGAGTCGGTCTCGATACGAGGTCCAGCCCGGTGACAGCACGTCTTCTGAAACTGCTTCCCCGTTGACTTCCGGTTCAGCCACGCCCAGTGCTGTCCAGAACAGTGTCGCGTGGGATATCGGGCGATCGAGGGTAAATCGAGTGCGCGCAACAAAGGGTTGCGCCGGGCGGTCAGGAGAGACGAGACCGATTGGTTGAGCGATCCATTCGCCCTCGGACATGAAGCCAGGCTCGACAAGTAACGGAGCGCTCCAGTCAGTTTCAGCGTTAGCTGTTGACCGCGCACGAACGCGTATTTCTCGCTTTTCCCCGGGAGAAAGCGCGGCGAAAGGCCATGCGACAAGCACACTGTCGCGGCCTTCCAAGGTGATCCTTTCCCGGCCGTCCGTCAGATCAGCCGACGCTTGAATCCAGCCGTCCGCGGCGGCCTCGACCTGCCAACTCAGCCGTGGCGTTGCCGTCGCGACAGGACCCTCGCGGAGTTCAGTGCGAAGCTTCGTGATGCGCGCGTGAGAGTTCATTCGTCGTTCCCCTCGGAGATCCAGCGTTCCACCGCGATTTGGCCCTCGACCGCGTAGACACCGATGACTCGTCCAGTGAAGGATTCGGTGACCTCGGACGACAGGAAACGCCCGTCGACCTGAGCGATTTCACGACGCTCGCCGTCGATGGTGGCGGCGATGTGAAACACGTCGCTCGTAGACACGATTCCTGCGCCACGGGGTGGCTTCTTCGAAGCGAGGTGCAGCTCGAGCTTCGTGCCAGCGAACGGATACTGCCACTGCTGGTGCAGGCCGCCGATGAACGCGCGCGCGACGACTTCACCGGTGCCGGCCTCGATCTCGAGACGGAACTGTTCGTCGTACCGGACGGCGAGCCCGCCGACTCCGGCGGAGACATCGAGGTGGACAGTGACCTCGTTGGTGAGGTGTTCCTGACGCCGTCCGACGAACGCCGGCTTCGCATCCGCGAGAGTCGAGCCATCGGCGGTCAGTACGAGGCGGCCGTTCTGCACCCTGGCGACATCGGTGGGAAAACGGCGAACCGAGATCCACTCCGCATCGAGAGGGCCGTCGAAAGAGATGTCGATGCTCGTGCCCGGGCGTGGATTCAACTCGACAGGTGCGAGGGCCGGCCATCCATCAGACCAGGTGACGGGTGTGACGAAGCTCTCGCGGCCGAGAGCTGAGAACGCTCGCGTGCCGCTGCGCGGACGGACGCCCAAGAGCACGCACAGCCAGCCGCCGTCAACACCCTCGACGAGGTCGCCGTGTCCCGTGTTCTGGATCGGTCGCGGCGTGGAGCGCGCCGAGGCCAGTGGGTTTGCCGGGGCGCCTTCGAATGGGCCGGACGGTGAATCTCCGCGCGCGATACTGATCGCGTGCCCGCGCTCGGTGCCACCTTCGGCGAGCATCAGATACCAGCTGCCATCGATGTCATAGAGGTGCGGTGCTTCGGGGAACATGAGCCCCGTGCCCGACCAGAGCGAGCGCGGCTCCTCGGTTGCCCGGTGGGATTCAAGGTCGACCACGACCTGCTGAATGCCGAGATGCGTCGGCGCATTCGGGTTGAGGTCGCCCGAGAGCAGGAGGCCAGAAAAGGTGACGTAGCAGGTGCCATCGGCATCCCAAGCGATATCCGGGTCGATTCCGAACAGGCTTTGCGAGCCGTCTGCGGTCAGCAGGAGGTCACCGTCACTCCACGGACCGGCTGCTTCGTCGGCGGTGAAATGCAGCATGCCACGACCCATCGCGTCGGTGATGACGAGGTGAAATTGATCGTGGTGATAACGGATCGTTGGTGCCCACGCGCCACCGCCGGTGGGCACTGACTCGACGCCGAGTTGACCGGGGCGAGTTGCGACATGGCCGATAAGTTCCCACGTCACGAAATCGCGGGACCGATGAATCGGGATGCCGGGAAGGTACTCGAATGTCGACGTAGCGAGGTAGTACCAGCCGCCGACTTTGACGATGCTCGGGTCGGGGTGGAAGCCGTTCAGTACCGGGTTCGGAAGGTTGTGCATTGATGACTTTCCGTTCAACGGGCAAGGAGGGTGCCGAGATCCCGCGCGAGCGCGAGTGCGCGCGGATCCGCGCCGCCGGGCCAGGCGCCGCGGACGATAGTCCACGCGAACGCGATGCCGGTATCGGGGTCGACGCAGGCGAGTGCGCCCATCGCGCCGTCGTGACCGAACGCGCGCGGGCCACCGAAGTTGTGGACTGCTGTCGGCTTTTGGAAGACGATCGAGTGAGCGCGATCAGCGAGGCCGAGCACTTCGTCGGTGCCGTGAACCTGTTGTTGCGACAGCACTGAAACGGTGTCGGCCGAGAGGAACGGGGCACGTCCGTCGCGACCGGTGACAGCGGATGCCAGCAAGCCGGCGAGACCGCGCGCTGTCCCGGTTCCGGATCCAGCCGGGTGGCCGAACCGCCAGCTCACCTCATCGTTCGCGAGGTCGACGGCCGGGCCCGGAGTCGACCAGGCGAGGACGCCGAGCTGCGTGGGTGTGCTGACGGAGGTGTCGGACACGGGTCGGATCATCGGCAGCAGGGGTACGCGCCGCACATCGTGCTCGGGAGGAAGTCCGAGGTAGAAGTCGATGTCGTGGGGAGCACGGATTTCTTGTTCGTAGAAATCGCGCAGGGTGCGGCCGGTCACGCGAAAAACGAGCTCGGCTGCTAAATTTCCGATCGTCACTGCGTGGTAGCCGAACGCTGAGCCCGGGTGCCAGAGCGGTCGTGAATCTGCGAGCCTCGCTGCCGCGGCGTGATCATCGAGTAACTCCGCCCACGTGAGCGATGGCGTTGCCTGGGGAAGCCCCGCCTGATGGGAGAGAAGTTGCCGCACTGTGATGCGCGCCTTGTCCTTTGCCGCGAACTCAGGCCAGTACGTGCTCACGTACTCGTCGAGTTCGATGTCGCCGCGCTCGAGGAGAAGCCCGATCGAGAGCCCGATCGTGTTCTTCGTGACCGAGTACGGGACCGTGATCGAGTCGCCGCCCAGGTGAGGGCCGCCCCAGACGTCGAGCACGCGCTCACCGCTGTGGAATGCCGCGGCCTGAAAGGAGAGGTCGGGGTCACCCGCCAAATACGCGCTGAGGCGCTCGACGACTTCACCGAGACGATCGTCGGCATATCCTTCGAGCGCTCCAGCGAGGGTATTCATGCAGATGGCGTCCATTCCAGTGAAAGCGGAAGATCCGCGGCCGATGCTCCGGCGCACAGAGTGAAGGCGCCAGATTCAAGCTGCCAGCCATCTGCCCAGTGCGCAAAGCGGCGCGAGGGCAACTCGACTGTCGCGGTGACTGTCTGACCGGGTTCGGCGTGTACGACGGCGAAGCCGACCAACCACAATTCGGGTCGATCGATCGCGGAGTCTTTGCGCTGTGCGTAGACCTGAACGACCTGCTTTCCCGCCCGTGTGCCGGTGTTCGCCAGCACCACTTCGAGCGTGTCGACCGCTGTACCCTCGACGCGGTGTGCCGCGCCCCACGACCAGGTCGTGTAGCCGAGTCCGTGGCCGAACGGGAAGGCCGGCGTTGCGGAAGCCTTCGCCCACGCGCGATAGCCGATGTGGATGCCTTCGGTGTAGTGAAGCATTCCATCGGTGGGAGACACTTCGGTAACCGGCACATCCTCGAGAGTTGCAGGCCACGTCGTAGGAATTCGGCCACCGGGCTCGGCGGCTCCTGTGAGCACGTCGGCCAATGCGTTGCCGAACTCTTGGCCACCGAAGTAGCCCTGAACGATGGCTGCCACGTCGTTTGCCCACGGCAGCACGACGGGTGAACCGGCGTTGACAACCACGATTGTTCGGGGGTTTGCCGCGACCACGGCGCGCACCAGATCATCTTGGCGTCCCGGCAGATCGAGGTTCTCTCGGTCGAATCCTTCTGACTCGACCTTTGAGTTCGTGCCGACGACGACGATGGCGACGTCTGCCGCGCTGGCGGCTGCTGCGGCACGCGCGATGAGGGCGTCTGCATCGGTGTCTTCGGGGGCCACACCGAGAGTGACCGATACCGCACCCGCGAGGGGGCCTTCGGCATCCAATCGCATTTCCAGGCGCACCCGACGAGCGCGGCCCGCCTCGAAAGCGACCGGAACCGTGATCGAGGGGGGATTTAGGAACGCGGCCCCAAGGTCGGTTCCTTCGACTACCGGAGCGTCGTCGAGAACCAGCTCGCCGTCAACATAGAGACGAGCGGGATTCGCACCGGCAAACCCCAGCAGGAGCTCGCCCGACTCGACCGTCGTCACATCGGCTTCAGCGACGAGGGTGCTTGTCGCTGAGATCGGAGCATCGCCGCCGAACCACACGAGGGCGGATGAGCGGCGATCTTCGCTGAACAGTTCGCTTCCCGCGGCATCCTGGAATGCGATGCGCAAGCCCGGTTCTCCGGTAACGGGGTTGGTGAGCTGCTCGAGCGGTATCTCTGCAACACCTTCCTGCACGACAGCACCGATCTCATACGTGATCTCGGCGTTCGGAAGTGCGGCACGGATGCCGTCAAGAGGCGTCACGATCTGCTCGGGGATGACGGTTGCGCTGCCGCCGCCCTGGGTGCGGGCATCGCGCGCATTGTGGCCGATGATCGCAACCGACGAGAGCTCTGCGGCGCTCAACGGAAGTACGCCGTCGTTCGACAGGAGCACTGTGCCTTCAATCGCTGCCTCTCGCACAAAGGCGAGCCCATCGAGCGCAGACGGCACGACAGCGGGTGTGTCGCCGAGTGCACCGACGCGCTCGGCGAGCAAAAGCATCCGCAGCACCTTACGGTCGAGGTCGGCCTCATTCACTCGACCATCGCGAACGGCCTCGACGAGGTCAGCCCATGCGGGTGCGGGGCCTGGCATTGCGAGGTCCTGTGATGCGGCGACGGAGGCCAGCGAGCGCACCGCTGTCCAGTCGCTGATCACGACGCCATCGAAGCCCCACTCGCTGTTCAGCGGTGTCTCGAGCAGATCATTCTCGGTCATGGTGACACCGTCGACCGAGTTGTAAGAGCTCATGATCGCCCACGCACCAGCGTCGACAGCTCGCTCGAATGGTGCGAGGTAGAGCTCGCGGAGCGAACGCTCGTCAACATCGACATCAACCGTGAACCGGTCGGTCTCGCTGTCGTTGGCGACGTAGTGCTTCGGTGTCGCTGCGACACCGTTATCTTGCAGTCCGCGCACGTACGCAGCGGCGAGCTCGGCGCTCAACTCGGGGTCTTCGCTGAAGCACTCGAAGTGGCGCCCACCCAGAGGGGAACGGTGCAGGTTGATCGTCGGGCCGAGTACGACGTCAACATCTTTGCGCCGCGCCTCCGAGGCCGCTGCGGCGCCGTAGCGATACGCGAGATCTGTGCTCCATGCCGCCGCGAGCGCGGAACCGGAAGGCATATTCAGTGACGGTTCACGCTCGTCCCAGCGGGGTCCTCGGACGCCAGCGGGGCCGTCCGACAGAGTCATTGCGCGCAGCCCGATTTCCGGAACCGGCACCGTCGTCCAGAAGTCGGCACCTTGAACCAGCGCCGCCTTCGTCTCGAGACTCAGCTTTTCGAGAAGCGGCCGGAGGTGGTCGGTCGATTCGGTCATGCTGCTTCTCCTGCTTCGTTGGCGCGTAGTTCGGCGCGAGCGATGCGGCGCGCCTCTTGCTTGTCGGGATCTGGCAAGGGAGCTGCCATGAATAGTCGTTGGGTGTACGGATGTGTCGGGTGCGACGTGACCTGCTCTCCATCTCCGGTCTCGACGATTTCGCCGCGGAACATCACCGACACTCGGTGACTGATGTGACGCACGACGGCGAGATCGTGCGTGATGAAGAGGTAAGCGACGCCAGTGCGTTCTTGAATCTCGATGAAGAGATCGAGAACGCGCGCTTGTGTCGACAGGTCGAGCGCCGATACCGGCTCGTCGCAGACGATCAGCTTCGGATCCAGTGCGAGAGCGCGAGCGATCGCTATGCGTTGCCGCTGCCCACCGGAAAATTCGCGCGCGAGGCGACTGCGTGCTCCGTCGGGGAGGCCCACGCGGTCGAGCAGGTCTCGTACCTTCGCTCGGGCCTGCTGCTTGCTCTCATTTCGAACCGTGAGAGGTTCCGAAAGAATCTGCTCGATCGTCATCGAGGGGTTGAGCGAAGAGTAGGGATCTTGGAAGACCACCTGGATCTCGCTCGAAAGCGCACGGCGTTCGTTTCGGCGGAGGTGGCCGATGTCGCGGCCGGCGTAGTTGACCGTTCCTGCGGTGACGGGAGCCAGCCCCAGCAGTGCTCTTCCGAGCGTCGTCTTGCCTGACCCGGACTCTCCGACGAGGCCGACGGTCTCGCCGGGGCGAATGTCGAGTGATACGCCCTTCAGGGCGCGGAATGGTGTGCCGCGAAAGCCTTTTCCGGGATACTCGACGACAAGATCTTTGACGTCCAGCAATGGTGAAGTCATGACTGGGCCCCTTCCTGAGGTGCGCTGTAGGCCGGACGCGCGGGTCCTTCGTCGAGGATCGCGCCCAACAACGACTGGGTGTACGGATGGCTGGGCGTCCGCAGAATCGTGCGCACCGGGCCCGATTCGACGAACAGCCCCTGCTGCATCACGGTGACTCGGTCACAGAGGTCGGCGACCACACCGAAGTTGTGGGTGACCAGCAACATGGCCATGCCCTTTTCTTGCTGCAGATCGCGCAGCAAGTCCAGCACCTCGGCTTGCACTGTCACATCGAGCGCCGTCGTGGGTTCGTCGGCGATGATCAGGTCGGGGTCGGTCGAGACAGCTCCGGCGATGAGCACACGCTGTGCCATACCGCCCGAGACCTCGAACGGGTACGCGTCGAATGTGCGTTTCGGATTCGGGATGCCGACGCGATCCAGCAGCGATAGCGCAAGCTCCGTGGCATCCTTCTTGGACATTCCTAACCGCACGCGCAGCGGCTCGACGAGATGCTGGCCGATCGTGAACGCCTGATCGAGATTCGACATCGGTTCTTGCGGAATGTAACCGATTCGAGTGCCTCGGATGCCGGCGTACTCCTTTTCACCGGCAGACGTCAGCGACACGCCCTGGTAGTCGATCGTGCCGCCAGCGACATGCCCGCCGCGTGGCAGCAGACCGAGAACCGAGAATGCGGTCTGCGTCTTTCCCGAACCGGACTCGCCAACGAGCCCGTGCACTTCTCCGCGGTGGATGTCGAGAGAAACTCCGTGGACAACCTCGACGACAGAGCGATCGGATTGGTCGTAGCTCACTCGTAGGTCTTTGATGCTGAGGAGCGTCTCGATGCCCGCAAACTCGTTATCCGGGTGCACGATGGTTTCGCCCACGACCGGAATCGGCCCGGAGTCTTCGATGGGTGCGTCGCCACCGGAGGTCGAGATGGATGTCGTGACGGCCGCGATCGAGGTCGTCGCTCCCGTCACGGCACGACGACGACGGCGTCGCACCGGGATGGTGCGCTCGAGCTCATCGCGCATGCCGTTTGCAAGCAACGTCAGAGCGATTGAGGTGACGGCGATGGCCAAGGACGGCCACAGCATGAGTGTCGGCTCTTTGTAGATGTTCTTGAAGGCGTCGTTGAGCATCTGCCCCCACGTGGGAACCGAGAGATCGCCGAGTCCCAAGAACTCAAGACCCGCCTGGATGGCGATGGTGATGCCAGCCACAATCGCGGATTGGATGATGATCGGCGCTCGCACGACCGACAGCACGTGACGACCGATGATGCGCATGTCGCTGAGGCCGGCGACGCGAGCTGCATCGACATAGAGCTCTTCGCGAACCGCGTTGACGGAGGCGTAGACGAGCCGGAAGTAGGCGGGCGAGATCAAAACACCGAACACGAGCATCGCAATCCACACCGACGGGCCGACGACGGCCTGAACCGCCAGCAGCACGACGATTCCAGGGAGAGCCATCAGGAGCGACGTCGTCCACGAGGACACGCTGTCGAACCAGCCATGGAAATAGCCGGCGATCAGACCGGACACGACTCCGATGACGAGTGAGGTGACCAGCGCCAAAAGGGCGGCGCCCACGCTGACTTGAGTTGCCGCGAGCAGTCGGGAGAGAACATCTCGACCGGCGCTGTCGGTGCCCAGCACGTGCTCCGCGCTCGGCGGTTGAAGAATCAGCTGCAGCGATGCGAGGTTGGGATCGTACGGCGCGATCCAGGGCCCGACGATCGCGATGAGCGCGACGATCCCCAGCACGATGAGCGACGCGAGCGTAAGGGGTCTCCGGAGCAGCCGCTTGACAAGCTTGGTCTGCCCTGAGCCGCTCGTGGGAACAGTTTGGGGAGTTTCGATGGCGGTCATGACAGTCTCACCTTCGGGTTGAGAGCGGCCTGCGCGAGGTCGATGAGGAGATTGACGATGACGACGATGATCGCGGTAGCGACGACGACGCCCATGACGACGGGGATGTCGCCGGAGCTTGTCGCGGAGACCGTGAGCTGTCCGATGCCCGGCAGTGCGAATACCTGCTCGATGACAACGGCACCGCCGAGGAGGCCGACGAACTGCACAGCAAGCACGGCGAGCGCGGGTCCGCCGGCGTTTCGGAGCACATGGCGGTAAACCACCCGGTTCATGCCGAGACCGCGGGCGCGAAGGGTGCGTACGTAGTCCCGCGAGAGGGCATCACTGACCGATCCGCGGATTTGCTGCGCGACGGCTGCAATAGCGCTGAGCGATAGTGCCGCGATGGGAAGTGTGATTGAGGAGAGCCATCCGGTGAACGATGTCGTGATCGGGATGAAGCCGGTGGCCTTGAACCACCCGAGTCCGACGGCGAACCACAGCACGAGGTAGAGGGCGATGAGGAATCCGGGAATTGCGAAGCCGATGACCGCGACGAACTGCACCACCGCGTCTATCCAGCCACCGCGTCGGGCGGCAAGGACGCCGAGGATGACGGACACGATAGCGGCGACGATGGTCGTTCCGATGACCAGGGTCAGAGTCACTGCCAGGCGGCTCGAGAGGCTCGTTGTGACGGGCTGGCTCGAGAACCATGAGACCCCGAAATCACCGGTGACGGCGTGCGAGATCCAGTTCCAGAACTGTGTAATCAACGGCTGATCGAGTCCGAGCTGTTGCGCTTTGAGCGCCACGGTCTCCTCGGTGGCATTTTGCCCGAGGATGCGCCGTGCGATATCGCCACCACCGGCGTACAGCAGGAAGAAGGCGACGACGGAGACAGCGAACACCAAGAAGATGCCCGCGACGAGGCGGCGGAAGATGAAGCTGAGCATTGGCAATTCCCTGTCAGATGGGTCCTGGCCCGGCGACGCGTGGAGCGAAGCCGGGCCAGGAAGACATCACTCGGTCGGGTAGATGTCGTAGATCGCCGGGTAGGCGTTCGTCGGAAGCATCTCGACTGTCGTGTTCGCGTCGGACGGGACGTTGCCCTGCACGCGGTACCACGGTGCAAACCAGGCGTTCTCGACGAGATACTCGTTGATTTGTGACGCGGCATCATCCTGAGCCGCCTCGTCGCCAGCCTGGAACTGCGCGATGAGCGTGTTGAGCTCATCGCTCTCGCTGTGGAACGGGTTGAAGATCGCACTGGGCGAGACCATGAACTGAATGAGCTGCCAGTCCGGGTTCTGCTCCAGCGTCATGTACGACGCAGGGTACTTCGGCGCGATCAGATCGGAAATGAAGTTCGAGCCTGGCTCCGTGTACTCCACAGTGATCCCGATGTCGGCGAGCTGCTGCTCGACGAGCGTGTAAACGGTCGAGCCCAGAATTGTGGAGCTCGGCATCGAGAGAGTGAAACCGTCGGCGTATCCCGCCTCGGCAAGCAGCTCGCGCGCCTTGTCGGGGTCGTAGTCGTAGTACGTGTCGAGGTCTTCGTTGTACGCCGCGGAGGAGGCCGGGAAGACCTGCTCTGTGACGGTTCCGTTGCCGCCTTCGAGGCCCTCCAACAGGCCTTCACGGTCGAAGGCGTAGTTGATCGCCTGACGTACGCGGACGTCGCCGAGCGCCTCGTTCATCTCTCCGGAACGATCGAGCAGCAACAGGCCTGCGAAGTCGAGTTCGTTTGAGTTGATCGTCCAGCCTGCGGCCTCGATCTCGGCCAGGTTGTCGTTACTGCTGACCTTGACGACGTTCGCCTCGCCTGCCTTGATGGCGTTGAGCGAAGCTGTCGCATCTGCCAGCACGTTGATGACAAGCTTGTTGTAGTGCTGTACGTCGGGGTTCCAGTAGTCGGGGTTCGCGGTGTAGACGTAGCTCGTGCCAGACACCGACGACGAAGCGTCATAGATGTACGGGCCCGAACCGACAGGGTTCGTCGCGAGATCGCCCGCTGCGATGGCGTCGCTAGACGCGATCAAGCCTGCGTCACGGGTGAGGTAGCTCAACAGGGCCGGATCAGCCTCGGTGAGCGTGATGACGACGGTTGTCGCGTCGGGGGCTGCGAACGAATCGACATACGTGAAGTACGAAGCGTCGGGTGAGGTGCCGTCTTTGAAGCGCTGGAGGTTCTCTACGACGACGTCCGCATCGAGGGCTGAGCCGTCGCTGAACGTGACGTCATCGCGGATCGTCAGCGTCAACTCGGTGTTGTCGTCGTTGTATGACCATTCCGTAGCGAGCCACGGATCGATCGTGCCTTCGGGTGTTGCACGCAGGAGCGTGTCGTACATCGCCTGGTAGTAGGGGGATCGGTTTCCCCATTCCGCACCCGCCGGGTCGAGGGTGAGGGGCTCGGTGATTGCACCGAGCGTAAGAGTCTCGCCTTTTGCGCCGTCTCCATTGCTGGAGTCGGAACCACTCGATGCGCATCCGGAGAGCGTGAGAGCGGCTATTGCGAGGACGGCTGCTGTGGCCTTCCAACGGAACATCCTTGGTCCCTTCGTCTGGGCGATACCCCAATGGATCGCCTCTCGAATCGAGACGCTAACATCAAATACGAGTGAGCACTAGGTTTTCATGGCAAAAAACTAGCGGTTCTTTGGTTTTCGTTATAAAAAGGATGCGGAAGGGTCGTTCGCGTGGCGCTGGTAGTGGTTCCACGGGCGAGATACGGTGATGCGATGACGGACACCACAGATGCAGCGCCCGCGCGCAAGTTACGCGGTGAGTATGCGAAGACAGAGGCCAAACGCGAGGCGATTTTGGACGCCGCGCTGGAAGTGTTCGCCGAATCAGGGTATCGCGCTGGATCGCTGCGCGAGGTTGCGCAGCGTGTAGGCATGAGCGAAGCCGGGCTTCTCCATCACTTCAAGAGTAAAAGCGCACTCCTCCTCGCTGTTCTCGACCGGCGCGATGAGCGTTCGCTCGAGCTAGTCAATTTCGATGCGCCCGATGGCGTCATTGGTCTTCGCGGGTTGGTCGCGCTTGCCGCGTACAACGCATCGGTGCCAGGGGTGGTGGAGCTGTACTGCGTGCTTTCGGCCGAGGCAACGTCGCCTCGGCATCCAGCACACGAGTACTTCATCAACCGCTACGAGTACACGCGCGGCCAGGTGATGCTGGCTTTCGAGCGGCTTCAGAAAGAGGGCAGGCTTGGTGCCGGGGTCGACCCCGCACGGGCCGCGGTCGCAACGCTCGCGATGATGGACGGCCTGCAGGTCCAGTGGCTGCTCGACCGAAATATCGTCGACATGGCCGAAGCGCTCAAAGAGTTTTTTCGCGGATTCGTTTCGGGGTTCGACATGGAATCGCTTGAGATTGCTCTCGACGCTCACGCCGCTGGCGCGTAATTAGCGCGGTGACGTTCCCGGGATGCGAATCGGCGTCGTGCTGGCGACGGCGTCGCTGAACTCCTCCGGACCGGGTGTGACGACGTGCAATGGCCTCGTCTCATCGAGGCGCAGGCGAAATCTCATTTGCTCATGGCGATGCACCCGCCCCGACAGCGCCAGCCACCCGGCCCCTACGGCGAACGCGATGAGGCCAGCCACCGCGCCGACAAGAACCGCGACGCGAGGACCGAACTGCTCAGCAATCCATCCGGCGATAGGCGCACCGATCGGTGTCGCACCCATGATGACCGCCATATATAGCGCGAGCACGCGTCCGCGAAGAGCCGGATCTGTCGTTGTTTGGACGTAACCGTTTGCCGTTGTCAGCATTGTCACAGTGCAAAAACCCACGAAGACGAGCACGATGGCATACGAAAGATAGGTCGGCATGAACGACGAAATGAGAGACGCGATGCCGAAGCCGCCGGCAGCCCACATCACTACCCGCATTCGGGCTTTTTCTCGCCGCGCCGACAGCAGAGCCCCGGCGAGCGAGCCGATGGCGAGGATCGAACTCAAGACGCCATAGCCATCTGCGCCCTGGCCGAATTCCAGCGCCATCGTCGAGGCGAAGATCGGAAAATTCATACCAAAGGCCCCGAGCAGGAAAACCATGATGAATGTCACGACGAGGTCAGGGCGTCGCGCCACGTACCGGAATCCATCGGCGAGCTTTCGAGGACCCGTTGCGCGAGCGCGCGGCACGAGCTCCCGTGAGTGCATCAGCCGGAGGGCTAAGAGCATCGCAAAGAAGGTCACTGCGTTGACAATGAACACCCAGCCGGTTCCGATCGCGACGATCAGGATGCCGCCGACGGCGGGTCCGATCAGGCGCGCGGTATTGAATGAGGCCGAGTTCAAGGCGACAGCGTTCGATGCGTTTTCTTTCGCGACGACATCCGAAACGAACGCTTGACGCGCAGGAGCGTCGAACGCTGTCACGATCCCGAACGCGAGCGCGAATCCGAACATGATCGGCAGCGTCATGACATGCGTGAGCAGCAGGACGCCGGCACCGATCGCCAGCAGCAGCAATGCTGACTGCGTGGCGAACAGGAGATGCCTGCGATCAAAGCGATCAGCCGCCCAACCCGTGATGCTTACAAGCAGAAGGGGCGGACCGAATTGAAGCGCCATGGTGACGCCCATAGCTGCGGCGTTGTTGTTGGTCAGCTCGGTGAGCACTACCCAGTCTTGAGCAGTCGACTGCATCCAACCGCCGATATTGGAGACAAGAGCGCCGATAAACCAGAGCCGATAGTTGTAGATGCTGAGCGAGCGGAACATTCCCCTCATCGGCTTGCCACCTCGCGCAGAATGCTGGCTGCCCGAGAGACGACCTCGAGTTCTTCCGCTGTGAGGTTCGAGAGGGCGTCCTCAAGCCAGGCGTCTCGGCGTCGGGTGGTTTCCTCAACGAGAGAGCGACCCGTGGGTGTCAGATCGATGTTCGTCTTTCGTCGATCGGCGTCGTCGGCAGTTCGAGAGATATAACCCGCATCGGCGAGGCAATTGACGGTGCGATTCATCGAGGGTGGTGTGACGCGTTCCCGTTCGGCGAGCTCGCCGAGCGTGTGCGCTCCGAAATGCTTCAGGGCTGCGAGCACCGTGTACTGGCCGTCGCTCAGGGTGTCGACCGCGCGCTGAGCTCGCAAGCGTCGGGCAAGCCGAAATGTCGCCATTCGCAGTTCCGAGGCCTCGGTTGCGAGGTCGGTCTTCGAGGAAGAAAAAGAGCTATCCGGCATGAATACTTAGCCTAGCTCATTAGTGTTGCTAACTAAAATTGGACGCGTTCTCTTCGGTGTTATCTTCGCGTCGAGACGACGCGCCGCCCCGACCCAGTGCAAACGTTGCACCGAGCCCGACCACGAGGAATCCTGCCGCGGTATAGGCGGCAAAACGGGTGCCGTCAGAGAACGCCGACTTGGCGGCATCCGCTGTTGCTTCAGACTGCCCCGACGCTTCAAGTCCCGAGATGGCAGATCCCGCGCTGTCTACGACGGCTGACACCACCTGGTCGCGCTGTGACGCGGCGAGCCCCTGTTCGTCGAGAGACGTCGACAGGATGCCGGCGGTGCTTGTGAACAGCACCGTGCCAAGGATTGCGATGCCGAGGGCTGAGCCGACCTGCCGTGCTGTCGACTGGGTGCCCGAGCCTTGGCCGGAGAGCTCAACCGGAACATCCTGCAAGATGACGCCCGTGAGTTGCGCGGTGGCAAGGCCCACTCCCATGCCGTATACGAAGAGCGCAGGCAGTAGCCAACCCCACGGCGCGTCGGGTCGAATGACGAGCGCAACCCCTACAACGCCGATGATCTCGGCGGCGATACCCGCCCGCACGAGCACGACGGGGCGCACTCGACCGCTTGTCGCCCCCGCGATTCCGCTCGCAAAGAATGATCCGACGGCGAGTGCGAGCAGGATGAGTCCGGTATTCAACGCGTTGAAGCCCAGGACGAATTGCAGCCACAGCGGTAGCGACAAAATGATGCCGAACTCGCCGAGCGCCACGACGAGGGCTGCGATGTTGCCGTTTGTGAATGACGAGATCCGAAAGAGCGAAAACTCGATGAGCGACGATTTGCCCACACGGCGCCGGTGGAGTCCCCAGGCGATGAAGCCGACGAGGGAAAGCGCGGTGATCGCGAACGCGACCGGCACGGGCGAGAGCGCAAATGGCCAGGAGAAGCCACCGATCTCGAACGCCCCTTTTGCCGTCCACCATCCGTAGGTGCGGCCTTCGATAAGTCCGAATACCAGCGTTCCGAAGAGTGCAACTGAAAGCCCGGCGCCCACAAAATCGAGGTTTCCTGCTCGGTGTTCTTTCGACTCTCGAATCGTGAGAAGGATGCCGATAAACACGATGATTCCAAGGGGGATGTTGATCCCGAATGCCCAGCGCCACGAGAAGTAGGTCGTCAGCCATCCGCCGAGGAGTGGGCCGAGCGCGGCCATTCCGCCGATTGTCGAACCCCAAATGGCGAACGCGATACCGCGTTCACGACCCCGGAATGTGGCGTTGATGAGAGACAGTGTGGTGGGGAGGATCATTGCGCCGCCGATGCCCTGCACGAGGCGAGCGAGGATCAAGAGATCACCGGTGGGCGCAAGGGCCGCGAACACCGATGACGCCGCGAAGATCACGATCCCCACCAGAAGCATCCGTCGTCGGCCGAAACGGTCGGCAAAGCTGCCGAACAGCAGGAGGAGAGAGGCGAAGACGAGCGTGTATGCCTCTTGGACCCACTGCACCTGGGTCGAGGAGATTCCCAGATCCGTGACGATCGAGGGCACCGCGACGTTAACGATCGTCGAGTCCACGATGATGAGTGAAACGGCGACGCTGATGAAGATCAGCCCGGCCCAACGGCGGCGTTCAAAATCGACCATGAAAGTATCTCGCTTTTCTAGCAATATCTGACACGCGGAACGTTACTCCTCGTCCCACCTATTGCCAACCCGGCATCTAGGCTCATGCGCATGCCCGAGTTCATCGACGCGCACGGTGTTGCGATCGTCTACGACGTTTATCCCGCTGAGACAACGACCCGCGGAGTCGTGCAACTTCTCCACGGTGTCGGCGAGCATGCTGGCCGGTACAGCACTGTTATTTCAGCTCTCACCGCTGATGGCTTCATCGTCTACGCCGACGACCACCGCGGCCACGGGCGCACCGGCATCCGTCAGTACGACGGCGACCTGAGCAAACTTGGACAACTCGGTGTCGGCGGGCACCGCGCAGCAGTCAACGCCGTGTGGCAACTCACCGAGATCATTCGTACCGACAACCCCGATCTGCCACTTGTGCTGTTGGGGCATTCGTGGGGCTCGTTCTTGGCGCAGATACTGGTGAATTCGCACCCCGGTGCGTACGACGGTCTCGTGCTGTCAGGGTCGGCGCTGCTCTGGCCCGGAAGCCTGAACTCGGGCGACCTCAATGCGCCGTGGGCGGGAGAAGACGCTAACGGCATGGAATGGCTGTCTAGCGATGCTTCGGTACAGCAGAACTTTCTCGATGACCCGCTCACGACGACGACGCCCCTCGCAAAGCTCTTCGGGATGCGGGAAGCCGCGCGGATGCTCGGTCGGCCCAGAAAGAATCTGGGACGCAACATCCCCCTGCTTTTGATGGTCGGTCGTGATGACACCGTCGGCGGCCCGCGAAGCGTGCATAAACTCGCTGCGGCCTACCGTGAACGTTCGAAGCTCACCGACATCACGACCCTCGTCTACCCCGAGACGCGACACGAGATCTTCAACGACAAGACCCAAGACGAGGTGCGCGCCGATCTTCGGGCGTGGCTCGATACGCGCTTTCCCGCTCGCGACGCCTGAGCTCACGCCTAGGCTGGAGCCATGCACGGTGAATACAAGGTGCCTGGTGGCAAGCTCGTCGTTGTCGACCTCGAGGTGACCGATGGCGTCATCTCTCAGTTCCACCTCGCCGGAGACTTCTTTCTCGAACCCGACGATGCGCTCGCCGACATCGACGCCGCGGTGACGGGGCTTCCCGACACCTCCGATGTGCCAACGATCGCGGCCGCGGTTCGCGCCGCACTACCCGAGGGCGCCCAGCTCTTGGGTTTCACTCCCGAATCAGTGGCGACGGCCGTGCGTCGAGCGCTCGTTGTAGCGCCCGGATGGGCTGACTTCGACTGGGAGGTCGTGCACGATCGTCCCGTTTCGCCGCGGATGAACCTGGCTCTCGATGAGGTTTTGACGAATCGTGTCGGAGATGGTCGCCGCAATCCGACCCTGCGGCTGTGGGAGTGGAATGAGTCTGCTGTCGTGATCGGGTCTTTCCAGTCGCTTCGTAACGAAGTCGACCCCGAAGGAGCCAAGAGCCACGGTTTTGACGTCGTCCGCCGCATCTCGGGAGGCGGGGCGATGATGATGGGCGCGAACTCGATCGTGACCTATTCCCTGTACGTACCGGCATCCCTCGTGTCGGGAATGACCTTCGCCGACTCGTACGCGTTCCTCGACGACTGGGTGCTTGAGGCGCTTCGTTCGCTCGGAATCGACGCTTCGTATCAGCCGCTCAATGACATCACCGGCCCCGAAGGCAAGATCGGTGGTGCCGCGCAAAAGCGGCTCGCGAACGGTGGAGTTTTGCACCATGCCACGCTCAGCTACGACATGGACGGCCAGGTCATGACGGAGGTACTCCGCATCGGCCGCGAAAAGCTCAGTGATAAGGGCACAGTTTCGGCCGCCAAGCGTGTCGACCCGTTGCGGCGTCAGACCGGCTTGCCACGAGACGAGATCATTCAGCGGTTTATCGATACCTTCACTACTCGGTACGGCGCAACAACCGGGCATATCACCGAAGAGGAATATGCCGAGGCTGAAGCGCTCGTCGAGGCGAAGTTCGCCACCGACGCGTGGCTCAATCGCGTTCCGTGAGTCTTTCTGCTCTGGGCGATGTCGACATTTATCACGCCGACAGCCTTGAGGTCGCACGCTCGCTTGCGAGCGAGTCATTTACTCTCATCTATCTCGACCCGCCCTTCAATACCGGGCGCACCAGGTCGCGCCCACCAACTGTTGCGCCAGATTCTGCCCCCGCGACAGCCGTGCCCTACGCGGGGTTTCGAGGTCGCTCCTACCAGCGCTTGCGCGGAGATCTGCGCACGTACGACGACACCTTCGACGATTATTGGGGGTTCCTCGAGCCGCGCCTCATCGAGAGCTGGCGACTGCTCGCCGATGACGGCACTCTCTACCTGCACCTGGACTACCGCGAATCGCACTACGCCAAAGTGCTCATGGACGCGCTATTTGGTCGCGACAAATTCTTGAACGAACTCGTCTGGGCCTATGACTACGGTGCCAAAACCAAGCGGCGGTGGCCGACGAAGCACGAGACGATCCTCGTTTACGTCAAGAATCCGGCGCGTTACTGGTTCGATTCGGATGCCGTTGACCGTGAACCGTATATGGCTCCGGGACTTGTGACACCTGAAAAGGCAGCGCGCGGCAAGCTCCCCACCGACGTCTGGTGGCACACGATCGTCCCGACCAAGGGGCACGAGAAGACGGGCTACCCCACGCAGAAGCCGGAGGGCATTCTGCGCCGAATCGTGCAGGCATCGAGTCGTCCGGGAGATCGGGTGCTCGATCTCTTTGCCGGCAGTGGGACGACAGGCGCTGCAGCCGCGGTGCTTGGGCGACACGCTGTCCTCGTCGATACGAGCGCCGAAGCTGTTGCGATCATGAGCGCACGGCTTCGTCACGCGCACGTACACGCCGATGCGGATGTCTCAGCTTCCGATCGCTGAAACTCTTGACATCGGCGAGTGAAGCCGAGTAGTTGTTGCTTGATTTGCAATGACGAAAGGGACGCCGATCATGCCCGCACGATTCGTCTACTGGATGAATGTTTCGCTCGATCTCAAAATTGAGCGCGACCGTGACGAAGACGGATCTGGCGACTGGATGAGTATCGACGAGGCCATCCACCTGGTCTTCAATGCGCGAGCAGCCGGGCTCACGCACATGGTGCAAGGCCGAAAAGTGTACGAAGCCATGGAGCAGTACTGGCCGGCTGTGAGAGAAGATCCCTCACAGCCGGCGTTTGCGCGGGCGTACGGGGAGATCTGGACCTCGATGCCGAAGACTCTCGTCTCGAGGTCTCGCACGAATGCCGACTACAACACTCAGATCATTGGCGACCGTGCGATGGATCGCCTCGCAGCGCTCCGTGCTGAATCAACGGGTGATATTGGTGTCGGCGGCGCAGATGTTGCGAGCCAGATGCTTCTCGCAGGCTTGCTCGATGAACTGCTCCTGTTCACACACCCCGTCATCCTCGGGCGTGGGCGGCCAGTTTTCGATGCCTACGACGAGCCCATCAAGCTGAACCTCTTAGAACAGGCTGCGTATCCGGGAGGAGTGACAATGCATCGCTATGCCATCGACTACCCCGCCGTGGCGTCCTAGGCTGACGCCATGCGATACGGAATCTTTACCCCTCAGGGCTGGCGATTTGATCTCGTCGACATCGACGACCGGGATCAGTGGTCGGCGATGCGCGGACTCGCCCAGCGCGCCGACGCCGGGGCGTGGGAATCGTTGTGGGTCTACGACCACTTCCACACTGTTCCGGTGGCAAGTGATGAGGCAACCCACGAAGCCTGGACTCTGATGTCGGCGTTCGCGGCATCGACCTCCCGTATCCGTCTCGGTCAGATGTGCACCTGCATGGGATACCGAAACCCGGCGATGCTCGCAAAGGTCGCTGCAACCGTTGATCATGTGTCTGGTGGGCGTGTCGAGATGGGTATCGGCGGCGGCTGGTACGAGCACGAGTGGCGTGCGTATGGTTATGGCTTTCCGGCGATCGGTGACCGGCTCGCGATGCTCCGGGAAGGCGTTGAGATCATGAGCCAGGCGTGGACCACCGGCACGGCGACTCTGGCGGGCAAGCACTATCAGGTTGATGGCGCGATCGTCCGCCCGCTTCCGGTGCAGCAGGGCGGAATCCCGATGTGGATCGCGGGCGGCGGCGAGAAAGTAACGCTGAAAATCGCGGCAAAATACGCCGGGTACACGAATTTCGCTGGCTCCATGGACGAGTTCGACCACAAGAGCGAAGTGCTCCGTGGCCACTGCGCTGCTATCGGTCGGGACGACACCGAGATCGTGCGATCCATGAACTTCAACACGATTGTCGGCTCGACCGAGGCCGAAGCGAACGATCGACTCGCCGCTGTGAAAGCGCGCCTGCTGCCTCATGTTGGTGAAGAGCGCGCCACGCGGATCGAGCAGGACTATCGCGCATCAGATGGGTTCGGCACCACCGAACAGGTCGCGGAACGTCTCGCCGCCCGTGAAAAACGTGGCCTCGGCTACGCCATCCACTACTTTCCAGAGGCGGCGTATGACGTTTCCGGAATGGAACTTTTCGAACGCGACGTGATGTGAGCGAGAGGGTGCCGGCTCGGGGTTACGAGTCGCGCCGTGCGCCCTGCGACGGATACACCGGAAACACCTGGGGTGCGGTGAAGCCGGCGTCATAGAACGCTTTCTCGACAGCCTCGGCGACCGAAACCGTATCTTCGGCGTGGATCAGCGCGATTGCCGACCCGCCAAACCCGCCACCGGTCATACGCGCGCCGACGGCACCGGCAGCAACTGATGCCTCAACCGCGGTATCGAGCTCGGCGATCGAGATCTCGAAGTCGTCGCGCATTGACGCGTGGGAAGCCAGCAGCAGTTCTCCGATTGCGAGTGGACCGGATGCCGCAAGCTTTGCGACGGTGTCGAGCACCCGCTGGTTCTCGGTGACAATGTGTCGAACACGGCGAAAGGTGACGTCATCCATCAGTTTCTCGGCACGGGGTAGGTGGTCGATCGAAAGATCGCGGAGCGCGGGAACACCCATGATCGCGGCGCCCTTCTCGCACGACTCGCGGCGCTCGCGGTAGCCGCCCGTCGAGTGTGAGTGCTGCACCTTGGTGTTGATCACAAGGAGCTCAAGTCCCGCAGACTCGAGGCCGAGGTTGATGACCTGGGTTTCGAGCGAGCGGCAGTCGAGAAAGATTGCTGCGTCGGGCTGGCCGAGCATGGATGCCATTTGGTCCATGATTCCCGTCGGGGCGCCAACGGCTTCGTTCTCAGCTTTGCGACCAACTTTGGCGAGCTCCACGGGTGTCAATCCGAGTTCCCACACATCATTGAGCGCACCCGAAACAGCGCCTTCGATGGCCGCTGACGAGGAGAGCCCGCTGCCGACGGGAACCTCTGAAGCGATCGCCAGGTCGAAGCCCGACACCGCGCCTACCGGGGTATTCGTGGTCTGAAGGATCGCCCACGCAACGCCGAGCGGATAGGTAGCCCACTCCGGAACGCGGTCGTGGTGTGCCGGGAAGAGGTCATCCAACTCGTCGAGGCTTACTTCGACCACACCATCGGTGAACGTCGAAGCGACGCGGACACGGCGGTCATCGCGCAACGCGAGGGCGGCATCGGTGCGCTGTGCGATCGCAAACGGAAGGACGAAGCCGTCGTTGTAGTCGGTGTGCTCGCCGATCAGGTTGGCGCGTCCCGCCGACGACCAGATGCCCTCGGGGTCGCGTCCTACGATCTGGATAAAAAGTTCTTTCGCGGCGGCGATGGCGGTCATACGGATACTCCTTCAATTGCAGTGCGCAGGCGTTCAGCGGCCGACTCGGGCGGGATGTCCCCGATCCACGCGCCCATGGCTGATTCGGAGCCTGCGAGGTATTTCAATTTGTCTGCCGCGCGGCGCGGAGACGTGATCTCGAGGTGCATGCGGATGCTTTCGCGTCCGACATTCACAGGCGCCTGATGCCATGCGGCGATGTATGGGGTTGGCGTCTCGTAGAGGGCATCGATGCCGCGCAGGAGTCGCAGATACATCGGGGCGAGTTCGTCGCGTTCGGCCCCCGTCGTGCCGGCGAAGTCGGCGACGTGACGGTGGGGCAGCAGGTGGATCTCCAGAGGCCAGCGGGCAGCGAACGGTACAAAAGCGGTCCAGTGTTCGCCGCGGAGCAACACGCGCTCTGATGCCTGTTCGAATTCGAGAATGCGCGCGAAGAGATCTTCGCCGCCACGTTCGATGGATGACAGCAGGCGCTGCGTGCGAGGTGTGACGTAGGGGTAGGAGTAGATCTGCCCGTGCGGGTGGGGGAGTGTCACTCCGATTTCTTGGCCACGGTTTTCGAACGGAAAGACCTGCTCGATGCCGGGAAGAGCCGAAAGTGCGGCGGTTCGATCAGCCCACGCTTCGATGACGGTGCGAGCCCGTGTCACCGTTTGGGTTCCAAATGAACCCGCGTGCTCTGGACTGAAACAGACGACTTCGCAGCGACCCACTGAGGTGCGGGTGCGTCCGAGATCGATGGTGTCGAGGTCATCGACGCCCTGCGGCGCGTCAGCTGCTGCCGGTGCATCTCCGAAAGCTTCAGCGAGCGCCGGGCCGAACGAGGGTGATTTGTTCTCGAAGACCGCGACGTCGTAGGTCGACGGAATTTCGGATGGGTTCGTCGGTGACTGCGGCGAGAGCGGGTCAAGCTCGGCAGGCGGCAAAAAGGCGCGATTCTGCCGTGCCGCGGCAATCGAGATCCAGTCGCCGGTCAGCACATCGAGCCGCATCGTGGCCGTGTCGGGGCGCACTGCGAGGTCGCGGGTGTCGATTCCACGCTCAGCGCCGAGCGTTGTGTTCGGGTCGTCGTAGTAGAAGAGGTCTCGGCCGTCGGCAAGGCGGGTTGATCGCTTGATGACTCCGGCGCCGAGGGGCTGCGCTGTAGGCTCGTTTTTGGTCACGATAACACGCTAGCAATCAACCGTGTTATCGACAACATGGAAACGCACACGGCGGTGCTTTACGTCGCGAAGTGAGGAAATAATGAGCGAACGCAACGTGTCGATGGCAGACGTCGCGGCGGCAGCCGGAGTCTCAGCGCAGACGGTCTCACGCGTCGTCAATGGGAGCCCCCGGGTCGATCCTGCGACGCGCACGCGAGTCGAGGCTGCGATGGAAGATCTCGGGTACCGCATGCACCGCGCGGCCCGCGCCCTGCGTACCGGGCGTACGCACACGATCGGCGTTGTTGTCTCGACGCTGGCGACGGTAGGAAATTCGCTCATGCTAGAAGCCGTGAACGATGCGGCCTCAACCCGCGGCTTCGCGGTAGCTCTCGTCTCGATCGGTGCCGAGAGCGTCGGCTCGGCGCTCGGCCGACTACGCGACCAGGGTGTCGACGGCGCGCTCGTGTTGAACGAGGCTTCTGCGCTTGCCCACGAAGCAGAGCTTCCGCAGGGACTTCGCCTCGTTGTCGTTGATTCGCCACCCGATGAGCGCTACACAGTCATTGAAACCGATCACTTCGGCGGTGCCCGTGCCGCGACCACGTATCTCCGCGAACTTGGGCACGACAAGATTGCTCATATTGCCGGTCCTGCAGACTCCTACGCCGCCGCGGAACGCGAACGCGGATGGCGTGCAGCGTTTGACGACACCGCGCACGAACCGGGTCCGCTCGAGCGCGGCACGTGGAAAGCAGCATCCGGTTATACCGCGGCTCTTCGTGTTCTCGAAGAGAGCGCGCCTACCGCGCTCTTCGTCGCGAACGATCAGATGGCACTGGGTGCGCTTCGGGCGCTCGGTGAGCGCGGTCTCCGTGTGCCGGAAGACGTGAGCGTGATTGGTTTCGACGACGTCGAAGACGCCGCCAACTATCGACCGCCGCTCACGAGCGTGCGACAGCACTTCGACCAGCTTGGCGAGCGGGCAGTCGCGGCGCTCGTTGGCGACATCGAAAGTAGCCCCGCGACAGCGGCCCGGTTTCTCGTGCCCGCGCTCCTCACTGCGCGCGCGAGCACGGCTCCGGCCCGGAGTCTTCGCTAGTTATTCCTCGAGGTGTCCGAGATCAGGGTCGGCGACGAAACGAACGATCGGCGCGCTGAGCTGTTCGAGTTCGACGATGGAGATCTCGTTGGATCCGGCACGGAGCGCCGAAGCTGGTACATAGAGCGTGCGCTGCGGACCACTTCGCCAGTAACGTCCCAAGAAGAATCCGTTCACAAAGGCAAAGCCCTTGCCCCAGGGATCGGTGTCGAGAAACAGATCGGTTGCCGATTCGAGGTCAAATGAGCCGGATGCCGCCACGGGGCCGAACCCGCCGGTAGGCCCCGAGGATGCCGATGTCGCGAGCGCCGGCAGGTCGAGCGGCGCGCTCACCCACCCGGTGAGCGGCGCGCCACCGAGAGTGGGTGCACCGACAAGCCCCTTGGGCTCGCCGAGCCTGCTGGCGTAGTTGACTCGTCCCTGATCTTCAACGAGCACAGTGAGCCGAGTCCCGACCGGGATCCTGAGTGCACGCTCATGGAGCGCGCGGGAGAGCCGGCCGCAGAACTTCGTGTCGACGAAGACCCATGCCATGTCGCGCACCTCATCGAATGAGAGCAACGCAGTGCCGCTCGAATTGAACGCGGCCGAGGGCAGATCGATCTCGTACCGCATGAGCGCTCCGAGGTGACCGTGGTCTTCGAACGATGAGGGGATGTCGGTCGGCTCGCCAGCGGCGGGGCCTGTGAAGATCGCGCGTTGCGACGAGAGCGATGCCTCGAACGCGGGTGCGCTCGAGCGCGGCGCGGGCACCTCGTCGGGCACCGGCGCGTAGCGCGCGATGACGTCGCGGAAGGCGAAGAACTTCTCGGTCGGCGCCCCTGTCTCATCGAGCGGCGCGTCGTAGTCGTAGGAGGTAACGATGGGAGCGTAGCGACCCTTGTCGTTTGCCCCGTTCGTTGTGCCGTAGTTCGTGCCGCCGTGGAACATGTAGATGTTCACCGACGCACCCGCAGCCAACAGGGTGTCGAGGTCGGCGGCTGAGGCTGCAGCATCCGTCGTGTGGTGCATGCCGCCCCACCAGTCGAACCAGCCGTCCCAGAACTCGGAGCACATGAGGGGGCCGGTGGGCTGGTGCGCGCGCAAAGTCTGCATGCGCTCGGCGGAGCGTGAACCGAAAGATCCAGTGAGGTGGAGTTCTGGCAGGCTGCCATCTTCGAGCATCTGATCTTCAGGCTGATCGACCGTCGTCAGGGGCACTGTGATGTCGCACTCGCGAGTGAGCGCGGTGAGGGTTCGCAGATAGTCCTTGTCGTTGCCATACGCGCCATACTCATTCTCGATTTGAACGAGGATGACATTGCCGCCACGGTCGATCTGACGCGGCGCGACGATCTCGTATACGCGACGGAGGTACGTCGAGAGGGCATCGATGTATTGCCGTTCGCTGCGGCGAAGTCCGATTCCCGGTGTGCTCGTGAGCCATACCGGCAGCCCGCCGTTGTGCCATTCGGCGCAGATGTAGGGGCCCGGACGCACAATGGCGTGCATGCCCTCGGCGGCCACGAGATCGAGGAATCGACCGAGATCGTTCCAGCCGGTGGCATCCCATTCGCCACGAACCGGCTCGTGGGCATTCCACGCCACGTAGGTCTCAATCGTGTTGAGGCCCATGAGTTTCGCCTTGTGGATGCGGTCTGCCCACTGGTCGGGATGCACTCGGAAGTAGTGAAGGGCTCCGGCGATGACCCGATAGGGCGCGCCGTCGAGGAGGAAATCGGTTTCGCCGATGGTGAAGGAGCTCACGATAGTTGTCTCGGTTTCAATGCTGTGGTCACGCGACAAGGCGCGCAGTGACACGCGCCCAGGCGAGCGGGGGAAGGGTGAGGGTGAGGTGTGAGACGCCGTCATCATCGACCTCGACGGAAACAGGTACGGATGCCGGACCCACGGGTTGGTCGTCTGCGCCGTTGACGGTGTGGCGGTCTGCGCCGTCGGGGGCCGCGACAACGAGCGCCTCGAGGCCGTCGAGACGGCTCGGTACGGTGACCGCCACAGTCGTCGCCTCGTCGAGCGAGCGGTGCGCGAAAAACAGTGCGATGTCGTCGCCGTCGATCGTCGCGACAGCATCGACAGCATCGACGTCGCCAAAGCGTTCGGTCGCGATACTGGCCGACTCCACCTCGACAGCGATGACGTTTCCGTGAGCTGCAGCGGCCGTCAGCTGGAATGGGAAGAAGGTCGTCTGGCGCCATGCGGGCCCGCCGGGCTCGGTGCGAATGGGAGCGATGACGTTAACCAGTTGCGCAAGGTTTGCCATCGAGACGCGTTCGGCGTGCTTGAGGAGGGTGATGAGAAGAGAGCCGACGACGACAGCATCGGTCACCGTGTAATCGTCCTCGATGAGGCGCGGGGCGACAGGCCAGTCACCGGTGAAGACGCGCGGCTTGTCGATCTCGTTCCAACGGGTCTGGTTCCACACGTTCCACTCGTCGACGCTGATGCCGATGGGGCTCTCGATGTCGAACTCGGCGCGAACGTCATCGATGATTGCGGCGACATCGTCGAGGTAGCGACTGAGGCCCACACCCGATGCAAGAAAGCTCGCCGGGTCGCCGGGTGCTTCTTCGTAGTACGCGTGTACTGAGATGTGATCGACGAGACCCGCAGTATGGCGGAGCACAGTGCGTTCCCACTCGCCGAACGTCGGCATTTCGTGGTTCGAGCTCCCCGCGGCCACCAGCTCGATGTCGGGGTCGATGAAGCGCATCATCCGCGCTGTTTCAGCGGCAAGACGGCCGTACTCGTCGGCGGTCTTGTGTCCGATCTGCCACGGACCATCCATTTCATTACCCAAGCACCACAGGCGGATGCCAAAGGGCTCTGCCCGGCCGTTGTCAGCGCGCTGCTGACTCAGGGCCGTGCCGCTGGGGTGGTTCGCATATTCGAGGAGGTCGGCCGCTTCGGCGACACCACGGGTGCCGAGGTTCACGGCTTCCATGACTTCCAGACCGGCTTCCGCGGCCCACTCCGAGAATTCGTGCAGACCCACCTGATTCGACTCGGTGCTGTGCCACGCGGCATCCAGTCGTACTGGACGCTCCTCGCGGGGACCGACGCCGTCTTCCCAGCGGTAGCCCGACACGAAATTGCCGCCGGGGTAGCGCACGACGGTCGCGCCGAGTTCACGCACGAGCGCGAGTACGTCACGGCGGAAGCCACGCTCGTCGGCTTCGGAGTGGCCGGGCTCGTAGATGCCGTCGTAGACGCAACGACCCATGTGCTCGACGAAGGTACCGAACAAGCGAGGGGAGATCTGGGCACCGACGTCAGAAAGCGGCACTGTGATGCGCGTCGTGCAAGTCATGAGGTCTTTCTTGGTTCTGAGGAAGGGGCAAGCGGAAGGGGCAAGCGGAAGGGCGGGTCGGATCAGCACTCGATTCGGCCCGCCCCTCGCTCACAAGGACTTACTTGTTGACGCTGAAGCCCTGGTCGTTGCCGTACTGGACGAGCTGGTCCTGCCAGTTTGCGAGTCCGGCATTGATGTCGCTCTGGTCGGCGTACGCCTGGCCGACAGTGTCGCTGAAGATGCTGTTGGCGTAGACCTGGTAGGGCAGGTACTGCCAACCGTCGACGACATTCTTTGTTGCGTCGACGAGCACTTCGTTGATCTTCTGCCCACCGAAGTAGTCAGATTCGTAGTTGAGGAAGTCGTCCGACTCGAGCGTCGCCGTCGTCGACGGGAATCCGCCGCTCTCAGCGAAGATCGAAAGGCTTTCGGAGTCGTTGTTCAGCCACTTGAGGAACGCCGCAGCGAGGGCCGGGTTCTTGCTCTGGCTTGTGACTGCCTGGCCGCCGCCACCGTTTTCTGCGGTCGCGGGGGTGCCGTCGTACGTCGGGATGGGGGCAACGCGCCAGTCTCCCGATGCGTTTGCGACCGAAGACTCGAGCACGCCGGGCATCCACGCTCCGGTAATCAGGGTCGCGATCGATCCGTCGCCGAGTCCCTGGTACCACTCATCTGTCCATCCGGGTGTGTCGGAGAGCAGATCGTTTTCGAGCAACTGGTTCCACATGTCGGCCCACTTCGTCGATCCCGTATCGGCGAGATCGATCGTGATGTCGGTGTCTTTGACATCAAACGGATGTCCGCCAGCCTGCCAAATCATGCTGGTTGCGAAGCCCGAGTCACCGGTGTCGGAGGTGATGTGCTTGCCCGGGTCGGCAGCCGTAAGTGCTTGCGCCGTGGCGATGTACTCGTCCCACGTGGTAGGAACCGTCAGACCGTACTCATCGAAGACCGATTTGTTGTAGAACATGGCCATGGGGCCGGAGTCCTGGGGCAGGCCGTAGAGGCCACCGTTGATGTTGACGGAACCCCACGTCGAGGCGGTGTAGTCGCTTTCGAGGTCGTCCATGCCGTACTGCGACAGGTCGAGGAGCGAATCCGAGAGCGCGAACTGCGGGAAGGCGTAATACTCGATCTGTACGACGTCGGGAGCACCCGAGCCGGCCTTAATTGCGTTTTGCAGCTTCGTGTACTCGTCTGTGTTGGTTCCAGCGTTGACCAGGTTCACGGTGACGTTCGGGTAAGCCTTTTCGAACGCGGCAACCTGCGCTTCACCCGACGGCGTCCACGACCAATACGTGATTTCGCCACCAGCATCGAGTGCAGCTTGCAGGTCGTCGGCGCTTCCGCCACCGCTGGTGCTGCCGCCGTCTGACGAGCATGCAGCCAGGGTGGTGCCAGCCAGGGCTGTTGCCGCCACGATGAATGCGACGCGACGCAGCGTCGAATTCTTTCGCATGAGAATCATGGGTTTTCCTTCACTTCGTTGTTGTGGATTCCGGGGCAGGACGCTCCGGGGGGTGAGGGGTGGGCGTAGTCATGCAGTGCCCCCTCGGATCACTGCTTGACGCCTCCGGCGCTCAGGCCCGACTGCCAGAACCGCTGCAGTACGAGGAACGCGGCGACGATGGGGATGATCGACAACAGCGAGCCGGTGAGCACGAGGTTGTAGATCGGCTGAGCGCTGACGCCTGTTGCTTGCGCGTTCCATTGGTTCAGGCCCACAGTGAGCGGGTACCAGTTGGGATCACTCAGCATGATCAAGGGGAGGAAGTAGTTGTTCCAGGTCGCAACGACGGCGAACAGCGCTACCGTGACGATTCCAGGAACGAGCATCCGGAACGAAATGGTGAAGAAGGTGCGGAATTCACCTGCACCGTCCATTCGCGCCGCTTCCAGGATTTCCGTTGGAATCGAATCGCTCGCGTAGACCCAGATCAAATAGAGGCCGAACGGGCTGATGAGAGACGGGATGATGATAGCCCACGGAGTGTTTGTGAGGCCCATCTGACTGAACAGCAAGAAGGTAGGAACTGCGAGTGCTGTTCCCGGTACCGCGATTGCGCCGAGGATAACTGCGAACACAGCCTTGCGTCCGCGGAAGTTGTATTTGGCGAGACCGTATCCGGCCATCGTGGCCAGGAGCGTTGCGCCACCGGCACCAACGACAACGTAGAGCAAAGTGTTTCCGAGCCACCGCACGAAGATGCCATCGTTATACGTCAGCGTCTGGACGATGTTGTCCCAGAGCGCAAAGTCATTGCCAAACCAGAGACCAAAGGTGGAGAACAGATCTGTCTGAGTTTTGGATGAGTTGATGACCAGCCAGAACAGCGGCACGAGTGTGTACAGAAGGTACAGGCCCATGACGATCATGAGAATGTTCGACTTGCGTGTGCGAGCCGATTTTGATTTTGATGTGCGGGCGAAAGCGGGCGCGGCCATCGTCACACCTCCTGTCGTGAGCCGCGCAACTGCACGACGTAGGCGATGATCGCGGTGATAACGCCCATGATGATCGCGACGGTTGCGGCGTAGTTGTACTGCTGGCCGGCGAAGGACAGGTTGTACGCATACATATTCGGGGTGAAGTAGGTCGAGATCACGTTGGTAGCAAGTGGCTTCAGAATGTTGGGCTCGTTGAAGAGCTGGAAGCTACCGATGATCGAGAAGATCGTGGCGATGACAAGAGATCCGCGGAGAGCAGGAAGCTTGATCGAGAAGATCGTGCGCCAGTCCCCTGCGCCATCGATGGAAGCGGCTTCGTACAAATCGCCGGGGATGGTTTTCAGTGAGGAGTAGAAGATCAGCATGTTGTAGCCGACGAACTCCCACGTGACGA
Source organism: Microbacterium endophyticum (assembly GCF_011047135.1). NCBI lineage: Bacteria > Bacillati > Actinomycetota > Actinomycetes > Micrococcales > Microbacteriaceae > Microbacterium > Microbacterium endophyticum. The sequence continues at coordinate 1,857,198 of NZ_CP049255.1, forward strand.
TGTTTCCGATCGACAGCATGATCCACTGCGAAGAAAGCGGTGCTAGGAAGGTCGAGCCCAGGAAATCGTTGATGTTGCCCGCGAGACCAAACTGGTCGCCGTAGATGTAACCCCACATGAGCACAGCCACGACAGCGGGAACGGCGTAGGGCAAGAAGATAATGATGCGGTTGAAGCTCTTTGCCCGGAGTCGCGCACTGTCGATCGCGAGAGCCGCTCCGAGAGCGAGCAAGAGCATGATCGGCACCTGCACGACGAGGAAGCCGAGAACTCGGACGAAACCGTCCCAGAACTTGGGGTCTGTGAATGCGGCGATGTAGTTGTCGAGTCCAACGAACGCATTTCCGCCGACCAACTGGTCGCGGAACAGGCTCAACCACAGGGAGTAGATGAGGGGTGCGAGGAAGACTAGCGCGAATACGATTGCGAACGGTGCGACGAAGAGCCAGCCGCGTTGTTCGATGCGCGACCGCTTGCGCCGGGGAGGCGCCACGCGTGGTGGCGCTGCTGCTGTGGTCGTCATTGGCCGATGTTGCCTTTTCTGGGGTGATTTTCCCGTCAGCGGGATGTTTACGTCAACATAACCCGATCATGGGTAGCATGTCAACGTCAACATGACGGGAGTTTCCATGACGGATGCGCAACAGGCCGAAGCCGCTATCGGCCGGGCTGAACGTCGCCGTGACCCCTCGATGGCTGACGTTGCTCGCGAATCAGGCGTATCGGGTCAGACTGTTTCTCGTGTCGCGAACGGTCGCACCAACGTCGATCCCGAGACACGCTCCCGCGTCGTTGCAGCGATGCGAAAGCTCGGTTACCGACCCAACAGTGCCGCGCGTGCTCTCCGCTCGGGACGCTTCCGCAGTATTGGCGTCATCATGTTCTCGCTCTCGTCGTATGGCAACACGCGAACGCTGGATGCCGTGGCATCAGAGGCCGCACGCTCGGGCTATTCACTTACTCTCATGCCGCTGTCATCAGCGACGCAGTCCGATGTGTCCGGCGCGTTCGATCGACTGCGCGAACAGGCAGTCGACGGCGTCATCATTCTCATCGAAGCACACCGGCTCAACGGGGCAGACCTCGAACTCCCCTCTGGTCTCCCCGTTGTCGTTCTCGACTCAAGTGCGCAGTACGAATATCCGGTTGTCGACACCGACCAGGCGCAGGGTGCGCGACTGGCGACCGAGCACCTCCTGGAGCTTGGCCACCGCACCGTGCATCACATCTCAGGTCCGCAAGGGTCGTACTCCGCCGAGCGTCGCGCCCAGTCGTGGCGAGCAACGCTCGAGGCGGCTGGCGCGCCCGTTCCCGATATGGTCGTGGGGGATTGGACGAGCGACTCTGGCTATCGGCTCGGTCTAACGCTCGCGTCCGATCCTGGCGTGACGGCGGTCTTCAGCGCTAACGACCAGATGGCTGTGGGGCTGTCGCGGGCGATGCATGAAGCGGGACGAAGCATCCCCGGAGATGTCAGTCTGGTCGGGTTCGACGACATGGCTGATTCAGCCAACCACTTTCCGCCGCTCACGACGGTGCATCAGCACTTCGACCGCGTGGGAGTCGAAGCGCTCACGGCCCTGATCGAAGAGATCGAGGGGGGCGTGAGCGACGTGCGCGCCCTTGTTCCGACCGAACTCGTGGTGCGCGCAAGTACCGCACCGCCGCGGGGCTGACGCGCTACTTCGCTGCTTGGCGCGCTTCCCAGCCGCTTCGCACCATGTCGTCGACGCTGTGGCGGTTCTTCCACTCGAGGTCGCGCGCAGCGAGTTCTCCGGTTGCCACGATCCGATCGGGATCTCCCGCGCGACGCGGTGCGATCTCGGGTGTGAAGTCGATACCCGTCACGCGAGCCATGGCGTCCATGATTTCGCGCACCGACAGCCCATTTTGCGAACCCAGGTTGTACGCGGGCTCGATCGGTTTGCCGGTGATGAGCAGCTTCGCCGCCGCAACGTGAGCCGCGGCGATGTCGGCGACGTGTACATAGTCGCGCACGTTCGTGCCATCAGGCGTGTTGTAGTCGTCGCCGTTGATGCGAGGCGTGCGTCCCTCCAGCAGTGCCTCGAAAACCAACGGGAACAGATTATGGGGACTCGAATCGTAGATGCTCGTGTCGATGGAGCCGACGACGTTGAAGTAGCGAAGCGAGGTGTGGCGAAGCGGGCTTCCCGTGGTCGCCGTCGCAATGCCCTGATCGCGCAGCATCCACTCGCCGATGAGCTTCGATTCTCCGTAGGGCGACGCCGGACGTTTCGGAAGGTCTTCGGTGACCAGATCGACGTCGGGGGTGCCGTAAACGGCAGCGCTCGAGGAGAACACGAGATTGGTCACGTCGGTGTTCGCCATTGCCTCGAGGACGACGCGAGTACCCTCGACGTTCTGAGCGTACGTGTGAAGGGGGCGGTTGACGGAGACGCCCGCGTATTTGAAGCCAGCGACGTGGATGACGCCCTCGATGCTGTGCTCGCGCAGCGTGTTTTCCATCAGCGCCAGATCGAGAATCGAGCCGTTCACGAATGGAACGTCGTCGGGAACGAAGGACGAGTGCCCGCTGGAAAGATCGTCGATCACAACCGGCTCAAGCCCCGCCGCCGTGAGCGCGCGAACGATGTGTGCACCGATATAGCCGGCCCCGCCGGTCACAAGCCAAGTCATGAGTTCATCCTCGCAGGTTGTGTTGTTGACGAACGTGCCGCGATCACCACGACGACACCGCTTTGATCGTTGCGGTGGATCCTTTGTCCATCCTATGATGAGTGTTGACGTCAACATGTTAACGTAAACATGTCGCTCACTCGAAGTATCGATGGTTGCGAAGAAGCAATCGGAACGGAATGACGATGAAGTCCTCTCGAATCCTCTCTCTGCTGTGCGTGGGAACGCTCAGCGCGGGAACCCTCGGATTTGCCGCGGCGGCTGCGAACCCAACCGCCGCACAAGCCGCTACAGACGTGACGATCACGCCTAATCCCGCGTACGCCTCAGTAGAGGCATTCGAAGGGTGGGGAACGAGCCTCGTGTGGTTCGCGAACGCAACCGGCGGCTACCCCGAGGACGTCCGTCAGGAGTTGCTGGAGAAGGTATTCGGCGAGGACGGCCTGAACCTCAACATCGCGCGCTACAACATCGGCGGCGGTAATGCGACAGATGTGCCTTCGTACCTGCGCCCCGGTGGTGCTGTCGAGGGCTGGTGGAACCCGGATATTGGCGAGAGCGATGAAGACGGAGAAATCACGTCAACATACGCTGATCGTGAGCGCTACGCCGCGGCGTGGGACCCCGACAACCCCGACCACTACAACTTCGATGCCGACGAAACCCAGCGGTGGTGGGTCGACGCTCTGAAAGATGAGGGCATCACCTGGGAAGCGTTCAGCAATTCACCGCCCTACTTTTTGACGCAGAGCGGATATGTGTCGGGCGGCATCAACAACGGTTCAAGCGAGCAGCTCGACCCCGAAGATATGGATGCCTTCGCTGGGTACCTCGTGACAGCGGTCGAACACCTTGAGTCGACGTATGGAATCGACATCGAAACTCTCGACCCGTTCAACGAGCCCAATACGAACTACTGGTCGACCAGCATTCCGAGCGGGAGTGAATGGCCCACGAGTGCAAGCCGTCAAGAGGGCGCACACATTGGTCCGAGCGCGCAGAACCAGATGATTCAAGCGCTTGCGTCACGACTCGCAGACCCCAACACATCCACCGACGTGAGTATCTCAGCGATGGATGAGACGAACCCCTCCACCTTCGTCACCGACTGGAACGGGTGGAGCGACGAATCGAAAGCGAGCGTCGACCAGCTCAACGTCCACACCTACGGTACGAGTGGCCGCATGATCGTCCGAGATATCGCGAAGGCCTCCGACAAGCCGCTGTGGATGAGCGAGGTCGAGGGGAACTGGGACACCACCGGCGGGTTCAACCTCACCAACATCGACAACGGTCTTGGCATGGCATCCCGAATCGTCGACGACCTACGTGAGCTCGAACCCGAAGCCTGGGTCTTCTGGCAGCCGGTCGAAGATCTCTACAACATGGAGAAGACCGAGAACAGCAACTGGGGCAGCGTTCTCATCGACTTCGACTGTGACGAGAACGGCGATTCCGAACGCCGCATCGCCGACAACGAGGCCGACCCTTCGTGTGAAGTGCTGACCAACGCGAAATACAACACGGTGCGAAACTTCACGCACTACATCCAGCCCGGCGACCATCTGATTCCGACGAATGACGCGCAGACTACTGCAGCGATCGGAGCCGATGGTGAGAGTGCAACTCTCGTGCATGTGAACTCGGAAGCCGCAGAGCGCACCGTCACGATCGACCTCTCCGGGTTCGGTGAGATTGCGGCAGGGGCGACAGTGACGCCCATCACGACGACTGAGTCGCCTGCCGAAGACGTCACCGCGAATGCTCTCGTGGAGTCGAGCCCGGTTGCGATCAATGCAAAAACCAAAACCGCGACCATCAGTGTCCCCGCCAAGTCGGTGACGACCTTCGTGATCGACGGAGTGTCGGGCGTTGCCGAGGAGGCGCCGTCCTTCACCGATGGCGAGACGTATCAACTGCTCGGCGTGCAGAGCGGAAAGGCGCTAGCCGCCAACGGCGACGCAGTCCAGATCGCGTCGTCAGCGACGTCAGCGGATGCCGCCAGCGCTCAGGCGTGGACTGTTCACACACTCTCGGGTGCCGGTACAAACCGCCAGCGCATCACTCTCGAAAATGGCAACGGTCAATTCCTCGCTGTTTCGGGGACGTCGACCACTCTTGTGTCGACCGATGAGGCCGGAGCGGCTGCGAACGAATCGATGCAGTGGATACCTTCGACGGCCGATGGGCGCACGTACTCGCTCTTGAGCCCAACCGCGGAGCGTGTGCTCGACGTGAACGGGCAGAGCTCCGCCGACGGCGCGGGAGTGGGCACCTGGACGTCGAACAACGGCGGAAACCAGCGATGGACTTTGGCCTCGACGGCAATACAGTCGGTCGTTCCGGTGAGTGCCAGCACGATCACGGGGCAGGCCCCCGAGCTTCCGGACACCGTGACCCTGCGCTATCGAGGAGGGGTCGAGCGATCTGCTGCCGTGGAATGGGATCTCGAAGGCGCTGACTGGTCGACGCCTGGCACCGTCACGATTTCGGGCCACGGTGTCGACATGTTCGGTGCTGCGTTCGATAGTGCCGAAGCCCGTGTTGAGATTGGCGCTTACACGGCGACCAAGCCGGTGTCGCTTACGACCTATATGGGCTCGACTCTTGAGCGCGTGCAGCAAAGCGCGCCGACGACTGTTCCCGCAGAGCTCACCGCGGGCGGTGCTGCCTTCGACGCCAACGTTGAGTGGGACTGGTCGGGTGTGACCGATGCGAGCTTCGCCGAGGCGGGTACCGTCATCATTTCTGGTTCTGCTGAGTCGAATGAGCCGGGGGCGTCTCGGTTGGATGCCACCCTCACGGTCATCGTCACTGTTGCCGAAGAAGAGAACGTGGCGCCATCGAGCACGGCATCCGCAACCTTCACCGAGAGCTCTTCGTACAGCGTTGACCGCACGAAAAATGGTCTGACGACCGACAAGGGGTGGTCGAACTGGCGTTCGGGCACGAAGAATGCACAAGACACGCTGAGTTATGCGCTGGCAGACACGACGCAGGTGCGTCACGTGAAGGTGCACTTCTATCGCGACGGCGGAACGACCTGGGCACAAAGCCTTCGCGTCGACTACCGGATGGCCGGAGGCGAGTGGGTAGAAGGCGAATCTGTCTCAGTGGCGGCGCCCGAGACCGGAGCGCCCGTCGTTGATGTTCCGCTCAGCGATGTGTCGGCTGATGAGGTGCGAGTTGTGCTTACCGCGCGATCTGCGACTCACATGGTCGTCTCCGAGGTAGAAATCTTCGGGCTTCAGGCGTCACCTTCTGGCGTGGCAGATTTGGCACGCCTCACGCTCGACGGCGTTGCGGTAGCGGACTTCGCGGCCGACCGTTCGGAGTACACCGCTGAGTCAACCGGCTCGCGGTGGCCGGTTCTGCACGCTGTCGCCGTTGATGGCGATGCGGGCGTCAGCATCGTGCAGCCCGCGGATGCCGACGGTCAGGGCCGTGTCGACGTCACTGCGGTTGACGGCACTGTTCGCTCGTACACCGTCGGTGTGAGCCGCACGGTTGCGATCGGCGCTGTGGTGATTTCAGGCGATGCGCACGTCGGTTCAACGCTCAGCGCTTCAGCGTCGACGGTCGACCCGGATAACGCTGAACTGGCGTACCAATGGACGCGCGACGGCGAAGACATCTCCGGTGCGACCTCGAGCGACTACGTGGCGACCTCCGACGACACCGGCACGAAGCTGCGCGCTGTCGTGACGGCATCCGCTTCGGGATTCGCGTCGGCGACGGCGACGTCAGAGCCGGTCACAGTGGAGGCAGTAACTGAGCCGTCGCCTGAGCCGACACCTACGCCGACAACGCCCGCGCCCGAGCCGTCCGCGCCGACGCCGTCCGCCAGCCCGTCGTCGCCAGCGCTACCCGCTACCGGTGCCGCAGCAGCGCCCTCGGTAGATGCGCTCACCGCTGCGCTGCAGGGAAAAATCGGCTCACCGGCTGAGGTAGTCGCGGGTCAGAACATCACGATCCAGGTCGGGGAAGAGTACGCGGGCGAGTCAGTCGACGTGTGGTTGTTCTCGACTCCGCGCCATCTCGGCACAGTTGTGGTCACGGCGGCCGGTGAGGTCACGGTGCGTATCCCGGCTGATGTGCCCGCCGGCGATCACCGCATCGTCGTCACGGATGCCTCGGGCGCTGTGATCGGCTGGAACCCGCTCCGGGTGAAGGCTGCGGGCGACCTCGCCGTCACGGGCGGTGTCGTCGCACCGGTCTTGCCGTTCGCACTCATGCTGTTGGTGCTCGGCGCGTTGATCGCCATCGTGCGTATCCGTCGCCGCCACGGCATCGCCGGCTAACGAGAGTGCGGGCGAGTGAGCGCACACGATTCACTCGCCCGCACCCGATTTCGGGTGACTCTTCGACACTTCCCAGCACTCCCGCTCCAATGAAGGAACGTATGAGAATCACATCTGCTCGACGCTGTGCAGCACCCGCAGCCCTGGCGACGCTCGCACTCGTCGGGGCGGCGACCGTGGCAGTGGCTCCAGTAGCTCAGGCAGCAGCGCCCGCACTGGCGGATCAATCACTGAACTTCGCTGTCGTCGCAGGCGACTCACCAGAGTTGCCCAGCGAAGTCGCCGTCTCGACCTCGGGCGGAGACACCGCGCAGGCAGCGGTTTCGTGGGATCTCGACGGAATGACGTTTTCGCAGCCGTTCAAGTCGTACACGATTTATGGCGATGTTGCCGGAGTTGATGAACCTGTCACCGCGACCGTGGACACACTCGCGAACGACACGCTCTACTTCATTGACTCCGCCGCGAGCTCGTCTCCGGCCTTCGATGGGGCCAAGAGCCTCCTGGGAGATGCTCTTCGCAACGATGCCCCCGATCAGCTGAAGACAGGCGACACCGATTGGGGATACTCCGGCGAAGACGGCTCACGTACCGACGCGGGGCCCAAAGGTGTGAACGGGCATTTCGGCTACAACGGTGCCGGCAACTCGATCACCTACAGCCTTGATTTACCCGATGCCGGTGATTACACGCTTGCGCTCGGTTTGTATGAGTGGTGGAGCGCGAGCGATCGGCAAATCGACGTGACTGTGATCGACTCACTCAACGAGCAGCATGCCGTCGTTCAAAGCGCCGCGGGGGATATTTCGCCGTCACATCGCGAGGCCGCGGTTTCTGGGAGCTTCGAGCTTTCCGAGGCGGCCGCGGGTGCTGTCTCTGTCCGCATTTCGAACGTCGGCTGGCAGGGAGCTTCAGTTACCTGGCTTGCGGCAGCGCGGGGGGATCAGGAGCTTGATCTCTCACAGACAGCGGTCGTGGCCCCCACGGTATCTCCGAGTGCCGCTGTCATTTACGGGTCTGCACAAACGGTGTCGATAGATGCCGACGATGATGCTGTGGCTTTTTATACAACCGACGGCACTGAACCGACGCGCACGAACGGCATTCGCTATTCCGAGCCGTTTGTCCTCGACGCTTCAGCGACGATCCGAGCCATCTCCGTGAAAGATGGGGTGACGAGCCCCGTGACGACAGCTGAGTACACGATCGATCCTGTTGAGGGTGCGTACGAGAGCGTGCCAGTTGGTCAACCATGGTTCGACACTGACGGCAACTCCATTCAGGCGCACGGGGGAGGATTCCTGGAACACGACGGGGCCTACTACTGGGTGGGCGAAGACAAAGCCCACAACGGGGCGAGCTTCAATGGAACGAATCTTTACCGATCGGAGGATTTGCTCAATTGGGAGTTCGTTAAGCAGATACTGGTTCCGGAGGCATCCGGTCTCGATTGCAATGTGCGGGGAGCCGCATCGTGCAAGGTCGAGCGCCCCAAGCTGCTCTTTAACGAAACAACCGACACGTTCGTGCTGTGGGGTCATTGGGAAACTGCCGATTCATATGCCGCGTCCGAAGTGGTTGTGGCCACGAGTTCGACTATCGATGGCGACTACGAAGTGAAGTATCACGGTCGCCCGGGGGTCGGGGAGGTGTGGGACCTCGAGCAACAGCACGCGATCGAGGCAACGATCGGAGAAGGTCAGTACGCCGACTTCGCTACGGCCGAAGCTGCATACCGCGCTGCCGGAAACGCCCCACTCGGTCACCAATCTCGAGACCTCACCGTCTACGTCGACAATGACGGTGACGGATGGCTGATTTCAGCCGAAGCTCACGAGCAGCTGCGGGTATACCCGCTGTCGGGCGACTATGAGCACGCCGACTACGAGAACTCTTACCCGTTGTTCTCGGGAGAAAGTCGAGAGGCTACCGCCATCACTCAGGTGGATGGCACGTACTACTTGATCACGTCGGGGCAGTCGGGCTGGTACGCAAACCAGCTCAAGTACGCGACGACGTCCGACCTGTCGAATCCCGATGGTTGGTCAGACAATCACAATCTTGGTAACAACACGACCTTCAAGAGCCAACCGGCATCTGTGGTCTCTTTGCCTCGAAGCGACGGCGGCACATCCCTGGTCTACATGGGGGATCGCTGGGTGGCGAGCGCGCTCGCGACATCGACCTACGTGTGGTTGCCGCTGGATCTCGACCCCGTACAGAAGGCGCTGGGCCTTGAATACACCGATGAATGGTCGCTAGATGTGACGACAGGGCAGATCGAGCAGACGCCGTCTGAGCTGCTGTCGCAGGGTAAACCAGCATCGGCTGACCCCGTGGGTTCGCTTTCCACGGGCTATTCGACCCCTAACGGGAACGGTGAGACGCCGGGCTCTCCGGCGGCGGCTGCGAACGACGGTATCGACGACACGACGAGTCCGTACGACAACAGCCACTATTTCTTTCCGGGGTCGACCTCGACCTACTCATGGCAGGTGGATCTCGAGAGCGAATATGACGTGAGTCGCGCCGACATCAGCTGGCGCAGCCACAACGGCTCGGAAAGCTACAGCGGATACGTGATTTCGGGCAGTGCCGACGGCGAGAACTGGACGACCATCGCCGATCGCACGTCGAACCGTCAGGTCGGTTTCACCAGCGACGCGCTAGAAGGCTCGTACCGGTTTGTGCGAGTGGATGTGAACCGAGTGATCAACGACCACAACGGAAACGAAGCCGCCTGGGCCGCCGGCATCGTGGAAGTTCAGATCTACGGTGATGCGGGAGAGGCTCCTGAACCAACGCCAACGCCAACCGTTACGCCGCAGCCGACCGTTACGCCGCAGCCGACCGCGAGTCCGACCCCCGCTGTGCCTGGGGTCGGTGGTGGTCTAGATCCAACAGCTCCGCCCCTTCCCGCAACGAGCCCAGACGCAACCGGCTCTGTATCGGTTGAGCGAATCGCCCCGGGCATGCAGATCGACGTGAATGCAACCGGGTTCCGTCCCGGTGAGCGAGTCGACGTGTGGCTGTACTCGACACCCGTACTCCTGGCATCCGTCATCGCGGATTCCTCTGGCGCCGTTGCGACGCGCGTCACGATCCCGGGCGACGCTGCACAAGGCGACCACCACATCGTCCTGATCGGTGCCGAGTCGAACGTGACAGTGTCGATACCGGTGCAGATCGTATCGGTCAGCGAGCTGGCCGTTACCGGGAGCACGGCGGCGGCGCCTCGCTTCATCGCGCTGTTGGCGATCATCGTTTTGGCCGCCGGTGTTGGGCTCTGGCTCAGCTCACGTCGCCGAGTGCTTCGGTGACAACAGAGCGGGCTTCTTCTTGCACTTCGCGCAGGTGCTCTTCACCGCGAAGCGACTCGGCGTAGAGCTTGTAGACGTCTTCGGTGCCGGAGGGACGGGCGGCGAACCATGCGTGCGCCGTCTGTACTTTCAGGCCGCCGATGGCAGCACCATTTCCGGGTGCGTGCGACAGCTTTGCGATGATTTCTTCGCCCGCAAGCTCAGTCGCTGTCACGGCGTCGGGGGAGAGCTTTGCAAGCGCCGCCTTTTGCGCGGGCGAAGCGGGAGCATCAACGCGCTGATAGACGGATGCCCCAAACTCGGCCTCTAGCTCGGCATACCGAGCCGAAGGCGTCTTCTTGGTCACGGCCAGAATCTCAGCGGCGAGCAGGCATAGCAGGATGCCGTCTTTGTCTGTCGTCCAGACCGAGCCGTCAAATCGGAGGAACGAGGCTCCAGCGGACTCTTCGCCGCCGAACGCGACGGAGCCGTCGAGGAGACCTGGCACGAACCACTTGAAGCCAACGGGCACTTCGAGCAGTGTTTTTCCGAGTGAATCGGCCACGCGATCGATGATCATCGACGAGACGAGCGTCTTGCCGATCGCGGCATCCGCTGGCCAGTTCTCGCGGTGGCTGAAGAGGTAGTCGATCGCAACAGCCAAGAAGTGGTTGGGGTTCATCAGCCCGGCGTCGGGAGTGACGATGCCATGGCGGTCGGCATCAGCGTCGTTCCCCGTGAGGATGTCGTACTCATCACGGCGAGCAACGAGCGAAGCCATCGCTGACGGCGACGAGGGGTCCATGCGGATCTTCTCGTCCCAGTCGAGCGTCATGAAACGCCACGTCGGGTCGACATCAGGGTTCACAACAGTGAGGTCGATGCCGTACACCTCGGCGATGAGTGCCCAGTACTCGACGGATGCGCCGCCCAGAGGGTCGGCTCCGATGCGCACGCCGGCCTTCTTGATTGCCTCGATGTCGATGATGTTCTCGAGGTCTGCGACGTAGACGCCGCGGAAGTCGTAGCTACCGAGTGCGTCGGCGTCGAGGTCGGCGAAGCGGGTGCGCTTGACACCCTCGAGTCCCGACGCGATGAGCTCGTTGGCACGGTCAGCGATCCACGACGTTGCATCGGTGTCTGCCGGTCCACCGTGCGGCGGGTTGTACTTGAACCCACCATCGCGCGGCGGGTTATGTGACGGTGTCACGACGATGCCGTCAGCGCGACCGGGGTCTGCGGCTTCGCGATCCTTGTTGTACGTCAAGATGGCGTGGCTCAGCGCGGGCGTCGGCACCCACGAATCGCGTGAGTCGACGCGCACGTCGATTCCGTTGGCAACGAGCACCTCGACTGCGCTTCGCTCGGCAGGGAGCGACAGGCCGTGGGTGTCACGCCCTAAAAAGAGCGGGCCGGCAATTCCTGCTGCGGTGCGGTAGTCAACGATTGCCTGCGTCGTTGCGAGTATGTGGTCTTCATTGAAACTCGTCGAGAGACTCGACCCGCGGTGCCCGCTTGTGCCGAATGCCACACGTTGCGCCGCAATCGCGACGTCGGGTTTCAAGTCGTAGTAGGCGGCAATGAGTTCATCAATGTCGATTAGGTCGGATGCTTCAGCTAGCTGTCCCGCGCGGCTCATGGTCCTTAGTCTGCCGTGTTCGGGCGCTCGGGTCATCCGCTGCGCGAGATTCGCCTTCAACACTCAGGCGAATGGCCGGTTTTCGTTGGCGAAGTGGGGCAGGGCCGGGACTAGGCTGAATCTCCGTGACCACCGTCTCTCCCGATGTTTCGCCCACGCGCCGTATCTACAGCTTCTTAGGTCCTGCCGGTACTTTTACCGAGGCGGCGCTGGCGCAGGTTCCCGAGGCACGCGGGCAGGTCTGGAAGCCCGTCAACAACGTCGGAGAAGCGCTCTCGGACGTTGTCGATGGCCGGTCGGATGCTGCCATGATCGCTATCGAGAACTCCGTCGACGGCGGCGTGTCAACCGCCCAGGATGCCCTGGCCACAATGCCGGGCCTGCGAATCGTGGGCGAATACCTGGTGCCGGTGGATTTCGTGCTCGTCGCGAAGCCCGGCACAGCACTCGCTGACGTCAAACTGGTCGCGGCTCACCCCGTGGCTTACGCGCAGTGCCTGCGGTGGCTTTCTCGTGAGATGCCCGAGCACGCTCATCTTCCGGCGGCAAGCAATGTGGCGAGCGCGATGGGAATCATCGACGGTACGAGTGATGCAGACGCGGCTATCGCGCCCCCCGGAATTCTTGAGCACCACGACCTCGAGCTGCTCGCCGAGCACATCGGTGACAACGTCAACGCCGTCACACGCTTCGTGCTCGTAGCGCGAACCGTTGCGCCGCCGACCCCGACCGGTGCCGACAAGACGTCGCTCATCGTTGAACTGCCGACCGAGTACTCCGGCGCTCTCATGGAGATGCTCGAACAGTTCGCAACGCGCGGTATCAACCTCAGCCTGCTCGCGTCTCGCCCTATCGGTGATGCGCTCGGCCGCTACCGGTTCGTGGTCGATGCTGACGGACACATTGCCGACGAACGTATGGCTGATGCACTCCTCGGGCTTCGCCGCTTCAGCCCGCAGGTCATCTTCCTCGGTTCTTACCCGCGCGCCGATCGCGCCATCATCCGATACTCGGATCGCTACTCCGATGAAGTGTTCGTCGAAGCGCGTGACTGGTTGCGCGGACTGCTTTCGGGCGAGCCTGAAAGCTGAACGGACTAGGCGGCAAGCGCCGCCGAGATCAGTTCGAGCGTTTCGACTCGCGCGTCTGAAGAATCCATCGACTCAGCATCGCGCGCTGCCGCCACGGGTGAGATCATGACCTCTTCGACGCCGTATTTCGCCGCGAATGCCGTGAGACGGGATGCCACGTCGTCACCGGTTCCCACGAACCAGCGAGTGCGGGCCCAACCTCGCATCGGCTCACCGAGGTGATCGTCGGATTCAGCGGCGACGGACTGTTCGACTGTTTCAAGGGGCACGAGTGGGCGGTTGCCACGTAGCCGAGCCATCATGCGAATCTGCGACAGGGCGCGCAATTCGGCTTCTTCACGGGTCTCTGCGGCGACGGCATTGGCCGTGAGAAAGGTTCGGGGTTCGGGGTGATCTTCACTTGGCTGATACTGCGCGCGGTAAAGGTCGAGCGCCTGCTCGACGCCCTCGCCGGAGAAGTGATTCGCGAAAACATACGGTAGGCCGAGAGATGCCGCGAGCTGCGCGGAGTACGTGCTTGACCCGAGTAGCCAGACGTCGGGGGTGCTGGTCGCTGCGGGAGTGGCATGCACTGAGTAGGTGCCGCCGGAGGAAAACTGAACCGTGGCGCCCTGAGCGCTCACGAGGCTCGAGATGTCTCGAACGTGCTGAGGAAACTTATCGACGTCACTCGTGGTCCCCGACTGGCGAAGAAGTTGTGTGATGACGGGGTCGCTACCGGGCGCCCGTCCGATACCGAGATCGATACGACCCGGCGCGATCGCTTCGAGGGCTGCGAACTGTTCGGCAACGATCAACGGGGAGTGGTTGGGGAGCATCACACCGCCCGACCCGACGCGGATGTGCGACGTTCGTGCCGCGGCGGCCGCGATGAGTACCGGCGGAGTCGTCGAGGCGACCGCTGGCATGTTGTGGTGCTCGGCGAACCAGTAGCGACGGTAACCGAGGCGGTCAGCAGCCTCGGCAACACCCAGTGACGCTCCGATCGCCTGCGCGCTCGATTGGCCCGAACGAACCGGAACCAGATCGAGAACGGAGAGGGCAAGAGCAGCTGAGGTGGTCATATTTCATTGCAACCCTCGCACCACGCTCAGCATTCCTTCCCGCGAGCCTCTCAGCGCGCTCGCTTCACGGCCTCATAGGCATCGAGCGCTCGCCGCCGGGTTGCGGCGAGATCCACGATGGGGTCGGGGTAGCTCGCCTCGTCGACTTCCGGCACCCACGAGCGGACGTAGGCCGAGTGCGGGTCAAACTTCTTTTCCTGCGTTTCAGGATTGAAGATGCGGAAGTAGGGGGAGGCATCCGCACCGGAGCCGGCGACCCACTGCCAGTTGAAGGGGTTACTCGCAGAGTCGGCGTCGACGAGAGTGTCCCAAAACCATTCTTCGCCGCGGTGCCAGTCGATCAAGAGGTTCTTGGTGAGAAACGATGCGACAACCATGCGAACCCGGTTGTGCATCGTGCCGGTGTGCCAGAGCTCTCTCATACCGGCATCGACCAAACGGATGCCGGTGCGCCCCTGCTGCCACGCCGCCAACTGGTTTTCGTCGACATCGGGCCAGGGGAACGCATCGAATGAGGCGCGCCAGTTCTTCGTCGCCAGCTCCGGAAAGTGGAACAGAGTGTGCCACGCAAATTCGCGCCACCCGATTTCGGAGAGAAACCTCCCGGCGTCGGCGCCCGATGCGAGCGTCTCGTGCCACACCGTGTAGGGGCTCGCTTCGCCCCAACGCAGGCTGGCCGAAAGTAGCGAGGTGTTGCCGGCCGCGGGTTCATCACGAGTTCGGTCGTAGTCGGCGATGTCGGCGTGCAGAAATTCCTGCATACGTGCACGCGCGGCGGGTTCGCCCGGCTGCCACGCATCCCGCAGTCCGCCCGCCCAATCAGGATGCTTCGGCAAGAGGCCCCAGTCGGACAGATCATCAGAGGCGAGCTGTCGCTGGAGGCCAGAGATTTCAGTCGGCTCGGGGAGCGGCGCGCGAGGTGCGGGGAGTTGCTGGCATGCCTTCCAAAACGGTGTAAAAACCGAGTACGGACGGTCGCTTCCGGTGCGGACCGTCCACGGTTCGAAAAGTAGCGAGCCGGCGAACGACTCGGCGCTCACGCCGTCTGCGCGAAGCACCGTCTTCAGTTCCGTGTCGATCGCTCGCTCGGGCCCGCCGTAGCGGCGGTTCCAGAAGACAGCGCCCGCGCCAGCATCCGTCACGACCTCCTGCACGATGCGGGCAGCGGCCCCGCGCCGGAACACAAGTTGCACGCCGCGCTCTCGGAGGCGCTCGTCGAGTGACGAGAGGCTGTGGTGCAGCCACCATTTTGCTGCGCCCCCGAGGGGGCGGATACCGGCGGACTCGTCGTCGAACACGTAGAGCGCGATGACCGGCGCCCCGCGATCTACTGCTGCCCGTAATGCGGGGTTATCGGCCAGGCGCAAATCGTCGCGGAACAACACGATCGAGGGAGTCGTCATACTTCGACGTTACGACGACTTGACAGCGAAAGAGCGCTTACCGCTACTGTTCGATCATGACCAACGAAACAGCAGCCGTTCAGCCCCGCTCCACCAACCTTTTCGCAATCCTGTCGATCATCTTCGTGTGGTTCGCAGGTCTCTTCGGCCTCATCTTCGGATACATCGCGCTTTCGCAGATCAAGCGCACGGGTGAAGGTGGCCGCGGCATCGCTCTCGCTGCCGTCATCGTCGGCTGGATCTATATCGTCGGCTGGCTGATTTTCTTCATCGCCATCTTCGCTATCGCGTTCGCACAGAGCTAACGCGTCAGGCGCGTTCAGCCACCTCGCTAGCCGGGGTGGCTACCCTGAGAGGGTGGCAGCTCAACAGAAAAACTCCGAATGGCATCCCTCCGAAGATGGCATCAACTTCCACACGCGTAAGTGGGTGCGTCCCGAGGATTTGAACGCGAACGGGTCGCTGTTCGGGGGAAGCCTGCTGAAGTGGATCGACGAAGAAGCCGCAATCTACGCGATTTTGCAGCTTGGAAACTACCGCGTGGTCACGAAGTTGATTTCTGAAATCAACTTCGAGGCTTCTGCGCTCCAGGGTGACCTCGTCGAGATGGGCCTGGTCGCGACGCACTTCGGTCGCACCTCCCTGACGATGCGCGCAGTTGTGCGCAACATGATTACGCGACGCCGCATCCTCACGATCGAACGCATCGTTTTCGTCAGCGTCGACGAGGAGGGGCGGCCAGTCCCGCATGGCTTCAGTGAAGTCACCTACGACCGTGATCGGATGCCGACAGAGCACCCGCAGACAGGCTCAATCAACCTCGGTTCACGCTGACGCGACCCGAGGTTTCTGCCGTTACAGCGCGGCGATGTCGTGACCTCGCGGCACGACCGCGATGAGCGCGCCCGGCAGCACATGGCATCGAAGCCCGGTAGCGAGCCCGAATTCGTCACCGTCGATTTCGACGGGCTGTGGTGGCGCTGTGCCGATTTCGGAAATTCCGCCTTGAAAGAAGTGCACGGAAGAGTAGCGTCCGCGGCGTTGCAGCACGAGGCGGCCAGCGTGAAAACGGCGGAGCACGCTGTTGTCCCACCAGATTTTGCGAAATACTCCCAGCCACCCGAACCAGCCGCTCGGCTGAATAACCGCGACATCCAACATCCCATCGCGCAGGGATGCCTCCGGCATGAGCGCGATTCCTGCGGGGAGTGCGCCGCAGTTGGCGACGAGAATGCTTTGCGCTTTCGCCGAATGCAGGCGTCCATCTCCGACTTGGAACATGGCCCGAAATGGCCGCGCTCCCGGGAGCGAACGTGCGGCCCCGTCGACGTATGCGACCCATCCCACGGTTTTTTTGAGGTGCGGTCGAGTGTTGGCAATCATCGCAGCGTCGAGACCCATCCCTGCCATGACGACGAAGCCAGCCTCAGTCATCTCGCCGTCGGCGCGCTCGATGCGGGCGACGCCGATGTCGACAGCCAGACGATCACCGTCAAAGCTTGCCCTGATCATCAGTTCAGGATCGTCGAGCGGCAGGTTGAGGTTTCGGGCGAGCAGATTCCCCGTGCCGCTCGGAACAATCGTCAGTGGCACGCCGGTTTCGGCCAGCGCGTGCGCGACCGCGCGCACTGTGCCGTCTCCGCCGGCGACGAGCACAACGTCGATGTGAGCCGCAAGAGCCGCTCGAGCGAGCCCATCGCCGATGTCGTCGAGCGTTGTCTCCAAAAACAGCGGATGCTGCCAACCCGCCATCGCACAGTAGTGCGTCACCTGCTCGCGCACGCGTTTCGGGTCGACTTTGGTCGGGTTGTATATGAGCGCGGCTCGACGGTGGCCCGCGGCATCCGCTGTCATGCTCACACGATAGTCCGGCGCGAGAGTACGACCCGCCCCGTCGGCCTAGACTTGTGGCGTGATCGATCCGGTGTTGTTACGTGAGAATCCCGAGCTGGTCAAGCGTTCACAGGTGGCGCGGGGCGAGTCGCCCGACTCCGTCGACACCGCGATCGCTGCCGATGCTGCCAGGCGTGCTGCCATTACGTCGTTTGAAGAGTTGCGGGCCGCGCAAAACACGCACGGCAAACTCGTCGCGAAGGCGCCCAAAGAAGAGAAGGCAGCCCTTGTGGCTCAGGCCAAAGAGCTCAGCGAAAGCGTCAAGGCCGCTCAGCGTGACGTGACAGCCGCTGAAGAAGCCGCCACCGAAGCGCTCGCTGCGATTGAGAACATCATCATCGAGGGCGTTCCCGCCGGTGGCGAAGCCAACTTCGTTACTCTTCGCACTCACGGTGAGGTTCCGAGCTTCGACTTCGCGCCGCGCGACCACCTCGAGCTCGGTGAGATGCTCGGAGCCATCGACATGGAGCGCGGCACGAAGGTGTCGGGGAGTCGTTTCTACTTTCTCAAGGGGATCGGTGCGCGTCTCGAGCTCGCGCTGATGAGCATGGCCCTTGATCGTGCTCTGGTGGCCGGCTTCATCCCGATGATTCCGCCGACCCTCGTGCGGCCAGAAGTCATGCGCGGTACCGGCTTCTTGGGTAACCACGCTGATGAGGTTTATCACCTCGATCAAGAGGATCTCTACCTCGTAGGCACCAGCGAGGTGCCGCTCGCGGGCTACCACATGGACGAAATTATCGACCTGGCCAAGGGGCCCAAACGCTACGCCGGTTGGTCGACCTGCTACCGCAGCGAAGCGGGCTCGTACGGCAAAGACACCCGCGGCATCATCCGAGTTCATCAGTTCAACAAGCTCGAGATGTTCGTTTACACGACTCCGGAAAGTGCTGAAGAAGAGCACTTGCGTCTTGTCGCACTGCAGGAGCAGATGCTGCAAGACCTCGGCCTTTCGTACCGCGTCATCGACGTCGCCGCGGGAGACCTGGGGTCATCGGCGGCGCGCAAGTACGATGTGGAAGCGTGGGTGCCAACCCAAGACGCGTACCGGGAGCTCACGAGCACGAGTAACTGCACGACGTATCAGGCTCGTCGTCTCGAAACCCGCTACCGCCCAGACGACGGCGGTAAGACTCAGCCTGCAGCGACGCTCAACGGCACGCTCGCGACGACACGCTGGATCGTCGCGATCCTCGAAACGCACCAGAGAGCTGACGGCTCCGTGGTGGTTCCCGAGCCACTTCGCCCGTACCTCGGCGGACTCGAAGTCATGGAGCCGATCGAGTGACCGGTGCCAAACTGCCGGCTCCGCCCATGCTGATCGCGCTCGATATCGACGGCACCGTCATCCTCGAAGACGAGTCGCCGAGCCCTGGCGTTGTCGCAGCCGTTGGTGCCGCGCATGATGCCGGTCACGAAGTGATGCTCGCCACTGGGCGGAGCTGGGAAGGAACGCAGAGCATCCTTGCGATGCTGCAGGTTCTTCCCGAGTACGTCGTGTGCTCCAACGGTGCTGTCATCATGAAGCGGCTTGGAGGAACGATCGATACGTACGAGCGGTTCCACACCGAATCGTTCGATGCGACCCCGGTGTTGGAACTGTTACGCGCGCATCTGCCGGAGGCCCACTACCTCGTCGAGCTGCCTGATGGACGGCGCCTGTACACCGATTACCTCGACGATTGGAGTCTCGAGCACGCCAATCGGGTGCCATTCGAGCAACTCGGGACACAGCCCGTCAGCCGCGTGGTCGTCGTGTCGCCGACGCACACTGATCGTGATTTCATCGAACTCATCGAACGCATCGGCCTGAACCATGTGTCGTACGCCGTGGGCTGGACGGCGTGGCTCGACATCGCCCCCCAGGGAATCGATAAGTCGACCGCGCTCGAGATGGTGCGGGAATGGCGCGACGTCGATGGCTCGCAAGTGATGGTCGTCGGCGATGGCCGCAACGACATCGGTATGTTCACGTGGGCGCTGGCTCACGGTGGCCGCGCGGTTGCGATGGCCCAGGGTCCGCAAGAAGTGCGGGATGCTGCGGGCGAGACGACGACCTCGGTAACCGAAGGCGGAGTAGCGGCGGTACTTCGCGCACTGTAGGCGCTGAACAATCACGGCTCATTCTGGGCCGAGCGAAGGAGACAACAATGAAGTTTCGTGAACTAGCCGGCCGTACGGTCTCAGCAATCGGTCTCGGTGCGATGCCGGTGTCGATGAACAACGACAAGAAGATTCCTTCGCACGCCGACGCTGTGGCAACAGTCCACGCGGCACTCGATGCCGGGGTTACCTTCATCGACACCGCCGACTGTTATGCCCCCAGCTGGGACGAGATGGGCCACAACGAACTCATCGTTGCGGATGCTTTGCGCACGTGGTCTGGCGATGCGTCAGCGATTACTGTCGCTACCAAGGGCGGCATTACGCGAACCGAGGGGGAAGTGTGGGGGCGCAATGGCTCGCTGGAGTACTTGCGAGGTGCCGTAGAAAAGTCGCTTCGAAACCTGAACGTCGACGTCATTGATCTGTATCAGTACCACCGCCCCGACCGTTGGATGGTTTATGGCGACGTGATGTCGAACCTGAAAACTTTGCTCGACGAGGGCCTCATTCGTGCGGTGGGGATTTCCAACGCAAGCGTCGAAGAGATCGAGATCGCGCAGCAGGTCTTAGGCGCGGGAAACCTGGCGAGTGTGCAGAACCAGTTCTCGCCAAATCACCCCGGCAGTATCGACGAACTGCAGTTCTGCGGCCAGCACGGCATCGCGTTTTTGCCGTGGAGCCCATTGGGCGGCACGGGTGGCGGTGCCCGGAGCGTCGGGGAGCGCTTCGGCGTTTTCCAGGAGGTCGCGACAGCCCACAGCGTTAGTCCACAGCGCGTGGTGTTGGCCTGGGAACTCGCTCTCGGCGAGCACGTTATACCGATTCCTGGTGCGCGCCGCGCCGCTTCGATCGTGGACTCCGCAGCGGCTGCTGACCTCGACCTCAGCGACGAAGAAGTGGCGCGTTGTTCGGCATCCGTTGGCATCTTTCCGGAGTGACAGCACATCGTCCGCGCGCCGTTCAGGGGGTCCACAGCCAACGTGGGGACAATAAGGTGCAGTGCTGTCGGCTAGACTCGACGACTGTTCGATAGATATCGCGTAGCGGTGTCATCGGGAGGGTTGTCCGAGCGGCCGATGGACCTGGTCTTGAAAACCAGTGGGCAGCAATGTCCCGTGGGTTCGAATCCCACACCCTCCGCTTTCCGTGCGAGGGAGCAGTGAACCCGAAGCACGATGTGAGAGGACCCGCCGGTGAGCCCCAAGTCTCCGACGAGCGCCGGTGACCGCAGTACCGTGGCACGCCACGGCAAGCTGAAGTCGCCGCATCCGGTTTCACAATTCTTCGTCGTCATCGCCGTCGCGATGGCGGTTGTGCTCGTGGCAGGTCTCGGTGTTGCGGGTTATACGGCGTACGACCTGACCAAGAGCTTCACTGCCAACGCGGTTGAGATCGAGGGTCAGGATGCCGTTCCGCCCGACATCGGGGCAATCGAAGGCGGCGTGAATCTCTTCATCGCGGGTACCGATGCGTGTGAAGAAGAGTTTGCGTATCTGTTCGGTGAGCGCTGCGAGGGAGCTGATTCGTCGGGTGAACTCAACGATGTGAATTTGCTCGTACACATTTCGGACGAGCCACGTCGTGTGACGGTCATTTCGTTTCCGCGTGACCTGATGGTCCCGATTCCGTCCTGCACCGACCCCGAAACCGGTTACACCTCGTCAGCGAAGAGTAAGCAGCAGATCAACTCTGCGTACTCGTACGGTGGGTTGTCCTGTGTTGTCAGCACTATTTCCGAGCTCAGCGGCCAGGATATTCAGTTCGCCGCCAAAGTGACTTTCGGCGGAGTTATCAATATCACTGACGCCATCGGCGGCGTTGAAGTGTGTGTCGCCAACGGTATTAAAGATGTCTACACGGGGCTTGATCTGCCCGCGGGTAATGTCACTCTGCAGGGCTTGGAAGCACTGCAGTTTCTGCGCACCCGTCACGGTGTGGGTGACGGCGGCGACTTGGGTCGGATCTCCAACCAGCAGCAATACATGTCGCGCCTCGCCCGTAAGCTCGTGAGCGAAGACGTGCTGTCAGATCCGACGACGCTGTTCAAGCTCGCGACGACCGCTGTCGACAACATCACTCCCAGCGAGAGTCTGACGAACCCGCTCACTCTGGTGCAGATCGCTCTCGCGGTAAAAAACGTGCCGTTTGAAGACATCGTCTTCGTGCAGTACCCCACCAATACTGATTCGAGCGACAGCAACCGCGTCGTGCCGAACTACGAGGCAGCGGACGCGCTGTGGGCGGCCCTCGACGCAAACGAGGCGATCGAGCTCACCGGCGAAGTGAGCCAGGGTGACGGCGTAGTTGTCGTCGATCCGACAACGGAGCCCACCGAAGAAACGCCGAGCGACACGGCAAGCGAGCCAGCAACGGATGCCTCAGAAACCCCGTCGCCGTCAGAAACATCGGTCGCACTGCCGTCGTCGATCGCGGGCCAGACAGCCGCAGAAGAGACTTGCTCGAACGGAAACGTGCGCTAGCGAAGGTACTTACAGGCGCCGGTCGATATTGACGGTCGTCATCGGTTAGCATTGAGGCTGCGCGTTCGTCGTTTCAACGTCGGATGCCTGGAGACGTCGCATAGTCCGGCCGAGTGCACCACCCTGCTAAGGTGGAGACCCCTTTAAGGGGTCCGTGGGTTCAAATCCCACCGTCTCCGCACTTTGATATCTCAGGACATCGTGGACGGATGAACCCCCGGTTTCGTGGTTTCATCCGTTTTTTCGTAGGTAGCCGTGGGCGGGGTTGAGGGTGAATTCGGTGATGATTTCTCCTGTTTCCCGGGTGCTGATGATGGCTTCGTTGTTGTGGATGAGGCAGATGATCTCGACTCGGGCGTGGGTTCTGCCGATGCCGAGGTGGAGCATGCGTCCGGAGTGACGGAGGCTGATTTTCCCGTCGTGGTCGATGGTGTCGTAGCGGCCTCCCCCTCGTTCAGCCATCGGCGATGCAGCTTGTGCGCGAGCGATTTCGAGACGCGGTAGCGGTCTACGACCTGCCGGAAGGAGAGTTCCTGGATGGTGACGGCTTTGATGAGCACTTCGTACTTGGCCGCCGTCCACGATGACCCCAGACATGCGTCCACGATGTCCTGAAACCAGACACCACCGTCACCGCACTTTTTCTGCGCAAGGTTCACAATTCGTGACGCCAAAACCCACGGCGCCAGCTCAGACATCGAAAATAGAACGATTATTTGATTTTCGCGTATCGTGTCATGAATCCTGCTGTTCCTCGAGCACATCTCGGAGCCTCACATCATGACCGCGTATCCGTTCAATGACGACTGGACCTACCGCCAACCCATCGGCCCTTTCGCGGGTGCGTTCGGTGAAGCGAAAGCTAATACGGCCGTTCGCCTGCCGCACGACGCACTGCGAGATGAAGAGCGTCGAGCCGATGCGCCGGGTCGAGGTGCGGGCGCCTATTTTCCGCGTGGCGCATTCACTTACCTCAAAGAGTTTGAGGTGCCACGTGAGTGGGTAGGTCGTCTCGTGCGGCTGGAAATCCAGGGTGCGTTTCGTCGAGCGCAGATCTTCATCAACGAAGAGTTCGCAGGAAATCGGGCCGACGGATACGCGCGTTTCTTTGTCGACCTCACGCCCTACCTCGTGTTTGGCAAGAAGAACGCTCTTCGTATCGAGGTGCGCGCAGGTGAAGACTCCCGCTGGTATTCCGGCGCTGGTCTCCACCGTCCGGTCGTGCTGCACGTCGATGAACCGGTGCATGTCGTTCCCGACGGGCTCAGCATCAGCACAGTGCGGGTCGAAGACGACCAAGCCGTCGTTGACATCGCGACCACCGTGGCGAACGCCGGTATGACGACCCAGACGGTGCGGGTGCGGACCGAGATCACGGATGCCGCGGCATCCATCGTCGAAGGCGACAACACTCCGGTCACGCTAGCGCCCGGAGAGAAGTCGATCGTTCGACAACGTTTCTATGTCTCCGAACCAGAGTTGTGGTCACCGGATCACCCCTCGCTGTACACGGCAGAGGTCTCGATCGAAGGGCGCGAAAGTCGAGTGCGGAGCAGCTTTGGCATCCGCACCGTCACCGTCGATCCGCGCAAAGGTCTTCGTATCAACGGTGAGAAGATTCTGCTTCGCGGGGCCTGCGTCCACCACGACAACGGCGCGCTGGGCGCTGCTGCGATCGGGCGCGCGGAAGAGCGCCGTATCGAGCTCTTGAAGGCCGCTGGATTTAATGCGATCAGAGCGGCGCACAACCCGGTGTCCGTGGGCATGCTCGACGCGTGCGACCGGGTGGGGATGCTGGTGCTCGATGAGGCGTTCGACATGTGGACGCGTTTCAAGACGCCCTTCGACTATGCGGCCGAGTTTCCACAGTGGTGGACCGCGGACCTTGAATCGATGGTCGCGAAGGATCGCAACCACCCGAGCGTCATCATGTACTCGATTGGAAATGAGATCGCAGAGGTCGGCACGCCGCATGGCGCCCGATGGGCCCGACGCCTCGCCGAGCGCGTGCGCGCACTCGACCCGACGCGACCCGTGACGAACGGTGTCAACGCGCTGTTGGCGATCATCGACGAGGTTCCAGAGATCGTTGAACAACTGGGTGGTTTGAACGCCGCGATGGCCGACGGCAACGTTTTCAACGCGATCAGTGCAAGCAGCTCCGCAAGCGATCGCATCGAAGAGTCATCGTCGGTCCTTGACGTGCTGGGCCTCAACTACGCGGAGTCGCGGTACAGCATCGACGCCGAGGCCTTCGTGCACCGCGTGATCGTCGGCTCAGAGTCTTTCCCGTCGCAGATCGGTCGGCTGTGGCCGATGATTTGCGCCAACGACAACGTGATCGGCGACTTCTCTTGGACCGGGTGGGACTATCTCGGCGAAGTCGGCATCGGGTCTCGCACGTACGCCGGTGACAGCAATGCATCGGGCCGGCTCGAGCGGGAATTCCCGTACCTCACAGCATGGTCGGGAGACCTCGACATCACCGGGTGGCGCCGCCCAGCCTCGTACTACCGCGAGATTGTCTATGGCCTTCGAAGCGAGCCGTTCATCGCGGTGCGACGTCCGGAGCACTTCGGCGTCGAGATCGTCAATTCATCGCTGTGGGCCTGGAGCGACTCGGTGTCTTCGTGGACCTGGTCTGGATACGAACAAAAGCCGGTGACCGTTGAGGTGTACGCCTCGGCCGACGAGGTGGCTCTCCTCCGTGACGGTGACGAGATCGGTCGCGCGCGAGTCGGCGAAGTGCTGCCGATGATGGCTGTGATCGACACCGTATATCGACCGGGAACCTTGACCGCTCTGGCGTACGAGAACGGCATAGAGGTCGGGCGCACGACGCTGACGACGGCGGGCGAGGCGGTGCTCGTCGCGCGCGCCGATCGCGCACGACTACGAAACGACGATGCAGACCTTTCCCATGTGGAGATCGAGTTTCGAGACGCCGACGGCAGGCTCGTGACAGATGCTGACCGCGAGGTTTCGGTCACGGTGTCGGGCGCTGCGGCTCTCGCGGGTATGAGCAGCGCGAACCCTGCGACGACCGAGCGCTTCGACTCGCACACCTGGCGCACCTTCGACGGGCGCGCCCTCGCAGTCGTGAGACCTAGCGCTATCGGAAATGCCACCGTCACGGTGTCGTCCGAGGGCTATGCCGACGTCGTGCTGAACCTTCAGGTGGAAACTGCTGAAGCCGAGCGTTAGATCTCGGCGAGCGTGATCATGCTGAGATGGCGCCGAAGATGGGCGACGACGTCGACAGCGTCGGGATCGATCATCCACTGCATCTGGATGCCATCCCAGAGCCCCAGCGTGGACGCCGCAGCGTACTCAGCTGTGATTCCGGGGGCGAGCAGACCGGCTGCCTCCAGACGTGCGAAGGCCCTTCGGAACTGCTCTCTGACGCGCTCATACCGAGCGACGAAGTATTCGTGCGTCGGATGTCCCGGTGTCGCTGATTCGGCAGCAAGCAGCGTATATAGCCCGATAATTCCAGGGACGTCCTGATTGTTTTGAGCGATGAGGAGAAAGGCTTTGGGAAGATCTGCAGGATCGGCGGCAGCGCCGACCGCGGTGCCAGCTACTTCGTCGGAGACTTTGTCGCGCTCATCGAGCACTGCTTGAAGAAGCGCATCCTTCGTAGGGAAATAGTGAAGGAGCGACGTCGGATTCATGCCGACGACCGCGGCGATTTCTTTCAGTGATCCTGCTCGGTATCCATTGACGCCGAAAACCTGTGTCGCCGCAGCGAGAATCTCGCGGCGACGCCCATCAGACTTTGCGTAGGGGCCACGCCGTTTCCGTGGAGAAGTCGTGCTGTTTTCGACCATGCTCATTTGAGAGTACCGCGACCCGCGCAGCACGCTTCCTACGCGAGAATCGAGTTATGCCAACTCCAGATTTTGACGCCATCACCGAGTCTGAACTCAGAGCCAACGGAAGTATGAAATGGACGATGTTTCCCGACTCCATTGGCGCCTTCGTCGCCGAGATGGATTTCGGCATGGCGCCGGCGGTGGGGAGTGCAGTCAAAGACGCGATTGTTCGTGGCGTCACCGGCTACCTTCCCGCGCAGCTTGCGAACGAGCTTTCCGCGGCGACGGCCTCTTGGTACAAGAGTCACTACGGCTGGAGTGTTCCGGCCGACCGGGTGCATCACGTTCCCGACGTGATTGCAGCATTCGAGCTTGCTATCAAGAATTTCACGGAGCCTGGCTCCGCGGTGATCGTTCCGACGCCGGCTTACATGCCCTTTTTGCTGGTACCTCCGATGCTCGGACGCGAAGTGATCGAAGTGCCGAGCATCAGCGTCGACGGGCGCATGGTCATGGATCTCGAAGGAATTGCGCGGGCCTTCGATGACGGCGCGGGGCTCCTCGTTCTCTGCAACCCGCACAACCCCCTCGGCACGGTTTTCACGCGTGACGAACTGCTCGCCACCTCCGCCGTCGTGCATGACAAGGGTGGTCGGGTGTTCTCAGACGAGATTCACGCGCCGCTTGTGTACGCTGGCGCGCACCACGTGCCATACGCATCCGTCTCAGCGGATGCCGCAGCGCACACGCTGACGGCCGCTTCAGCCTCTAAAGCGTGGAACCTTGCGGGGTTGAAATGTGCGCAGGTGATCCTGTCGAATGACGCTGATGCCGCAGTGTGGGAAGAGCTCGGCTTCTGGGCAGGGCACGGCACCTCGACGCTGGGGGTCCTGGCCAACACTGCCGCGTACTCCGCCGGCGGAGAATGGCTCGACACTGTCGTTGCCTACCTCGACGGCAACCGCACGCTTCTCGCTGAGTTGGTCGCAGAGCACCTGCCGCGAGCGAAAATGACACTGCCGGAGGGTACCTATATCGCGCTGATCGATTTTCGCGACTACGGTCTGGAGGGCGATCTCGGGGAGTGGTTCCGAGAGAACGCGCAGGTGGCGATGACCGACGGAGCATCGTGCGGCCAAGCCGCGATCGGGCACACGCGCTTTGTCTTCGCACTTCCGCGCCCGCTGATGCGTCAGGCCATCGAGCAGATGGGCGCCGCGCTCAAGAAATACTGACGGTGTGACTCAGATCGTCCATCGGTAGCGAATCTGCAACAGCGGTGACTTCCACGCTGACGAGATCGGCGCGTCCAGAGATCACGTTGAGAAACGCCGTGTCGGCGGCATCCCTGCCGGTTGCTATGCGCACGAGGCTCGAGCGGGGTGCGAGGGTGGTCGCGTCAACGACGCACCATTTCCCCTCAACCCATGCCTCAGCGACGGCGTGAAAATCCATGGGACTGAGACCTGGCGCGTATACCGCGACGAGCCGTGCCGGTACCCCGAGCGAACGCAAGAGCGCGACGCACAGGTGAGAGTAGTCACGGCACACGCCTTTGCGGGCAAGCAGCGTGCGGACCGCGCCGTCCGTGGGAAGCGACGAGCCGGACACGTACGCGAGGCGTGTGCCCACCCACGATGAGACCGCGGTGAGAAGCTCTCGGTGGTCGGAAATCCCCGAGAACTCAGCGGCAGCAGTGGGCGCGAGGGCATCTGACTCCGAGTAGCGGCTCGGCCGAACATATGTGAGCAGGTCGGTATCGCTCGCGGCAGCGGGCTCGCCTGAGCCTTCGATGATCGCACTGTAGTCGACGACGAGTTCGCCGATGCCGGCGAGCACGCGGTGCAGGCGAGTCTCGTGAGCGTCGCTGAGCTCTGTGACCGGAAGCGCGCTTCCGTCAAGCGTTGCGATGAATGCTTCGCTCTTGGGAGTGGAATGACCCGACACCGCGATGGTGAAAACGAGATCGGCGGGGGCGGTGATCGACAAGACGATACGGCTTGAGACTTCCCTCTTCATGCGCTCATCATGTCAGAGGAGCGTGGTTCACGTCTGCTGTCGCAGATATCAGCGAAGCGGCGGATAGCTCGGAATCCGATTCGGCTTTGAGTGCCCCGGTGTTCGCTCAGACCATTCACGCAGCTCCGCGAGCACATCGTCCAGTGTGAGGTAACGAGTGCCCAAAGGTACGCGTGAACACCACGACACGATCACCGAATCTTCGTCAGCGATCTCGGTGATGTACGCGAGAACGTCGTTGTCGATGTTCGATCGTCGGTCCAACAGCGTCCACTGTCGGTCATCAACTCGCTCTAGAACGAATCGTTCGTCGTCGTCACTTCCGGCTCGTCGCCAGTTGTTGCCACGGAACGTATCGTATGTCGTGCCGCCGCCTGCCATCTCGATCATCCCCTTTGATTCCGGGCCCCATCCCATTTGCGCAACTCTTCGCCGTTTTTTCGTTCGGCGATAGGGCATTGACTTACCGCGGCGACGTGCTACTCGACCCGTTCTCGATGATGTTCGCCCGCAGCTCAGCACTGTCTTGGACCGGGTGCCCGTCGGGGATGCCGAAAACGGCAATTCCTTTCGACGCAAAACAAGAGAACGAGTGCGGCGTGAAAGCCCTACGTCTTCGTGAAGCTCCACGACGGTGAATCCCGCGAGCTCGCCTGTTACGCGGTACCGTCGCAGTCATGACGGAGAGTTCAGGGCATCGTGACGACGACGTTGATCTGCTCATCGATGTGTGGTCGCGCCTGCTCCCCGACGTAGACCTCACGCCGCTCGACGTCATGTCGCGGTTGCGTCGCGCATCCCACCGACTTGCGGTTTTGCGAGCGCGTGCTTTTGCATCGGCAGAGCTCCGCTCGTGGGAGTTCGACGTGTTGGCGGCGCTTCGGCGCGACGAGCACGGTGAACTGAGTCCGTCGCAGCTCATCGAAGCCACGATGATCGGAAGCGCGGCAATGACGACGCGACTAGACAAGCTCTCTGGCCGAGGTCTCATCGTTCGACGGCCGAGTCCTCGAGATGGCAGGGGAGTGCTTGTCACCATAACGACCGAGGGCGCAGATCGTGTTGACGGCGCGATGCGGGAGCTCGCAAGAACAGAGGCCGAAGCGCTCTCGGGAGTGAGCCGATCTGACCAAGCGACGCTGGCGCGAGTTCTTCGAATGCTGAGCTAGCTCATCTTCGAATCGGCCAAACTAGTCAGGCAGCCTAACTATAATGGGCAGCGGACGAGCTCAGACTTAACCAGATCGAGGCGATATGACCACGACAGATGACATGACCGCGTTGGATGCCGCAGCGCGCGCGGTCGAGCGGCTGCGGCTGTCCGAGTCGCGATTGGCTCGCCGCAGGCAAACCGATTGCGGACCCAGCGAGAACGCGCGTGCCGCAATGCGATTCGTGCTGGAACGCACTGACGCGGGCGAGGAAGTCACTCCGACGTCGATTGCCGAGTTCCTTGGCGTTTCGACGGCGTCGGTCACCGGGATGCTGGACCGGTTGCATGCAGGCCGGATGGTTGCTTTTGCGCCGAATCCGCGTGATAGGCGTAGCAAGCTGGTGGTTCCGTTCGATCGCGGGGCTGACCCCGACGACATCGACCCGTTGACGGCTCAGATTCGCAAAATGGCGAGGTTGCTCTCCGATTCGGAAGCGAAAAAGGTCTCTCAGTTTCTCACTGAGGTGGCCGATGCCGTCGACCGCGAGTGCACCTAGCGGGACGGTTCTTTCTCGCCCGCCTCAGGCTCGGGGAGAAGAGTGAGGCCATGAGAGCTGCTCGCTTCGTGCATGAGTGCGTCGATCCAGTGGCGATTCATCGCGGGTGGTCGACTGCCGTAGAAGTGGAAGACGATAGCGATCGCTGGATGTATCCATACGGTACGTGAGCCGCTGCCGTCTCCGATGGCTACGTGAAACATGAATGGCTCTGCACGCCGCAGCTTGTTCATGAAGACCACGCGAAGGTGGGCAAGAGCTCGGTCTTCGATGTCGAACGACTGGCCCGACGATGTGTAAATCAGTTTTCCCACGAAGAGAGACTACACGCGCATGAGGGTTAACTATGTGCACAACGGGGTCACTAGCCGAACATGGGCCGCCAGCGAGCGACATCTGCCATGAGTCCGTCGAATACTTCCACGGTTTGGGGTGACTCCTGGGGTTTGTCGATGCGGTAATTGTTCGGCAGGTCGTCGACGATCTGCCCCGCCCTGGGTCCGCCGTGCAATACGTACACCATCCGAGGAACCTATCGACCCCGCACGCATCGCGGGTGGGGGTTGAAATGGGTGACATTTCGTGTTCAGTTTTCGGGGGGAGACGAATTGTTAATAACTAGCTAAACTAGAAGTTAGTTAATTCCAGAGATCGGAGCCTAGATGGGTTCGTTGTACTACGGCAGCACTGAGGCTCCCATTCACTTTCCTGACCGCCTTCTTGCTCATCTGAAGGTGGTTGTCGCGACAAAACTTCGTCGCGGCGAGAGCTTCACTCTGTCGTGGCGACACACCGACGCGTCGCCGGGTGGCAGAAGCACGATCTGGATTCAGCCGTCGATCGCACTTCGTTTTGTTTTCGAAAGTGTTGAAGCTGAGCAACTGAACGCGGCGTTCTTGCAAGAACTGGCGGTATCCGCGAACTCCTCGGGCGGATTGTCTATCAACATGGATCAGCTGATACCCGATTCCGTCGATCGCCCCCGACGCCTGTCTGCGGCTGCCGTCGCATAGGAAGCGTGCTTGTCAGGCGTTGATTAGCCCAGACGAGAGTGGTCGCCGAGGCGATGCCAGGTGCGGTTGTGGTAAACCAGCGCGTCCCCGTGATCGCCCGGCTCGACGTCGCGAGCGATGCTGGCCTGAAGAGCGTGAGCCGCGATCACTGTGGAGCCACCGGCATCCATTCGATCGATCACACTGCATCGAACCCACGCGCGCACGCCGTGGTAAACGGGCTCACCTGATGTGAGGCGAGACCACGCCGTAGTGTCGGCGAACCGGTCGATGCCGCTGGTTGCAGCAAGACGCGCTACATCGACGTCGGCGGCGTCCAACAGGTGCACGACGATGGTCTTCGCGGCCGAAATCGTCGGTGCTGCCGAAGACTGCGACGAAATCGAGAAGATCAACAGCGGGGGATCAGCGCTGACTGACGAAACGGACGTCGCGGTCAAGGCGACCGGGCCGTTTCCGGCATCGGCCGTGATGACGGCGACACCACCGGGGTGACCGCGGAACACTGCCTTGAACTCATCGGCACTGAGCGACCCAGTGAGAGAAGCGGATGCCGACAGGCCCTCGTCGTCGGATGCCGCGGCGTGTGTGAACTGAGCCATACACACAACTTTAGTGGTCAGATGTGTGCCACGCGCCGATGTGTCTTCAGTGTGGACTGGCCGAATGCGTACGAACCGGCTACGCTCACACCCGTGCTGATCTGTCGTTGTTGTCGCTGAGTGGCTTCGCCCTCCCTCTAACCGACATCAGCCATGCGCGCACTCTTTCGCGCCACACCCCTCAGGACACCTCTTGCGATACGCGCAAAACGTCACCGACCTCGTCGGAAACACACCTCTCGTACGGCTGAACCGTGTGACAGCTGGCATAAGTGCCACAGTTCTCGCCAAGGTCGAGTACTTCAACCCGGGTGGCTCGTCGAAAGACCGCATCGCCGCCAATATTCTCGACGCCGCCGAAGAAGATGGCCTGCTGCTGCCGGGCGGAACGATTGTCGAACCGACGAGCGGCAACACCGGGGTTGGCCTCGCTCTCGTCGCGCAACAACGGGGGTACCGCTGCGTTTTCGTTGTGCCCGACAAGGTCGCGGAAGACAAGCGGGCAGTGCTTCGGGCATACGGCGCTGAAGTCATCGTCACGCCGACATCGGTTGAACCCGACGATCCACGTTCTTATTACAGCGTCTCTGACAGCCTCGCCCAATCGATTCCCGGCGCGTTCAAGCCCAATCAATACGGCAATCTGCAGGGCCCACGCAGCCACTTCGAGTCGACCGGGCCCGAGATCTGGCGCGACACCGACGGAAAGGTCACCCACTTCGTGGCCGGAGTCGGTACCGGCGGCACGATAAGCGGAGCGGGCGGATACCTGAAGAAGGTTTCGGACGGCGCAGTTCGGATCGTCGGCGCCGATCCCGTGGGATCGATCTACTCGGGCGGCCCGATTCACACCTACGACGTCGAAGGCGTCGGCGAGGATTTCTGGCCCGAGGCGTACAACCGTCGCATCGTCGATCAGTTTCACCGGGTCGGCGACGGTGAGTCTTTTGCGATGACGCGTCGGCTCGCGCGTGAAGAGGGACTACTCGTTGGAGGCTCGAGCGGTATGGCGGTAGTCGCGGCGCTTCGTGAGGCCCGTGAGCTGCCAGCGGAAGCCGTGGTTGTCGTGCTACTGCCCGATCACGGCCGGGGCTACCTCAGCAAAATCTTCGACGACGCGTGGATGAATGCACGCGGCTATGACAGTGACACTCAATCAACAGCAACGGCAAGGACTCACTCATGACCGAAGCAGCAGCATCCGCAGCCCGAGGCTTCGAAAGCCTCGCAGTCCATGCCGGGCAAGCATTCGACCCTACGACGGGCGCCGTGATTCCGCCGGTGCATTTTTCTACGACGTATGCGCAGGATGGCATCGGTGGTCTTCGCGGGGGGTACGAATACGGGCGTAGCGGTAACCCGACGCGTACGGCTCTCGAGTCGCAGCTCGCAGCGATCGAAGGAGGCGCACACGCTCTTTCGTTTGCTTCCGGTCTCGCTGCCGAGGATGCTCTACTGCGGGCTGTACTGCGACCGGGCGACGAAGTGCTCCTCGGAAACGACGTCTACGGTGGCACATATCGCCTCATTGCGCGGGTGTTCGCTCCGTGGGGCGTTGGTCTTCGCGTCGTGGACATGAGCAACCTCGAAGCGGTTCGTGCCGCCCTCGAAGAGCGCCCAGCAAGAGTCCTCTGGGTGGAAACGCCGAGCAACCCATTGCTGCGCATCACCGATATCGCGGGCCTTGCCGATCTCGGTCACGCCGCCGGGGCCGTAGTGGTCGTTGACAACACGTTCGCCTCACCGGCGCTGCAGCAGCCGCTGGCGCTCGGCGCCGATGTTGTTGTGCACTCGACGACGAAGTACCTGGGTGGCCACTCCGACGTGGTCGGCGGAGCCCTCGTCATCAACGATGACGATCTTGCGGAACAGGCCAAGTTCCTGCAGTTCGCCGCGGGTGCTGTTTCTGGACCGATGGATGCCTGGCTCACGACGCGCGGAATAAAGACGCTGGCGGTCCGGATGCAGCGACACAGTGAGAACGGTGGAGCCGTTGCATCGTTCCTCGAGTCGCATAGGCGCGTTGCTCGGGTTTACTACCCCGGGCTCGAATCCCACCCTGGACATGAACTCGCAGCGCGCCAGATGACGGGCTTTGGTGGGATTGTCTCGCTCGCGCTCGTCGACGGCGCAGCGGCTCGGAAGTTCGCCGAGTCGACGCAGCTGTTCACGCTCGCTGAATCACTCGGCGGCGTCGAGTCCCTTCTGAACTACCCGGACGCGATGACCCATGCGTCGGTGCGTGGCACCGAGCTCGCCGTTCCGGAAGAGGTTGTCCGCCTGTCTGTCGGCATCGAGAACATCGATGACCTGATCGCTGACCTCGACCAGGCGCTCGCCCTGCTCTGAACCAAAGAAAACTGGGGGCCACGGTGGTGAGATCATCACGGTCATGGCCCCCAGCATCCGGGGTATGTCGGGTGGACTGAGGATTAGTCCTCGACGACGGTTACTGTCACTTCGATATTGCCGCGGGTCGCGTTGGAGTACGGGCACACCTGGTGTGCTGCGTCGGCGAGCGCCTGTGCTTTGTCGTGCTCCATCTCGGGGATGACAACCTCGAGCTGAACGGCGAGCTGGAATCCACCTTCGCCGTTCGGGCCGATCTGTACGCGCGACCCGACGCTCGTGTCGTTCAGCGTGACTTTCTGCGCGCGAGCAACCGACTGCAGTGCGCTGTGGAAGCATGCGGCGTAACCAGCAGCGAAGTAGAGCTCGGGGTTGGGGGCGCCGCCCTCGCCACCCATCTCCTTAGGGACGCGCACGTCGGAGTTGATGATGCCGTCGACCGTCGCGACGTGGCCGTTGCGGCCTCCGCCGGTTGCGAGTGCTTCTGCGGTGTAAAGAACGTCCATGGTTCTGCCTTTCGGTTGGAGATACGTCAGGAAATAGGAAGTGAGTGGGGTTGGCGCATGCTCTTGCTGTAACTCTGCAGCGCTTCCAAAAGTGCGGTCGCGGCGGCTGGAGTGAGATTCATGCACGCCAGTGCCTGAGAGGGAAGTTCGCGCATTTCGCTCCGGAGCTCCCGGCCGCGGTCAGTGAGAGAGACCGTGACAATTCGCTCGTCGGGAGCTTCACGTGTGCGTGTGACGAGGCCGGCTGAGTCAAGTCGGCGCAGTAGCGGCGAGAGCGTGCCCGAGTCGAGATCGAGCGCTTCGCCGAGTGCGCCCACCGAAAGAGGCCCTTCTGACCAGAGACTTACGAGCACGAGGTACTGCGGATACGTGAGATCCCACGGCTTGAGAAGGCTGCGGTACGCCTGGGTTGTCGCGCGACTAGCGGAGTACAGCGAAAAGCACACCATTTTGTCGACCGCGTTCATTCCAAAAGTATTGCACCCAACTAAATTGCGCACAACTCATTGAGCCGATGCATTGCCTTTTCACACTCGCCGAGGGGTCGCAACACGCCGCGATATCCCGCATCGGCGCGGATCAATACGGCGTGTTGCGACCCTTCGGCGAGACCGAATGTGGAGTCTGCGCGCGGGTCGGCTAGATCGAGAGGGTGAGCGGAGCGGTTTCGGAGCCGCCCTGGCCATACACATTCTGATAGCGGTCCCACAGGGAGTCGATCAAGTGCGTTTCGATGGGCACAGGTGTGCCCATCTGGCGGGCGCTGTGCACTGCGCGTGCCACTTCTTCGACCATGACCGCGGCTTTGACGGCATCTTTACCGTCACGTCCGATAGTGAATGGTCCATGGTTCGCCATGAGCACGGCTCGGCTGCGGCCACCCGAGAGCGTATCGACGATGCCGCGTCCGATCGAGTCGTCACCGATGAGCGCGAAGGGTCCGATCGGGATGGGGCCGCCGAATTCGTCGGCCATCATCGTCAGCGTGCAGGGGATCGCCTCCTGGTTCATCGCCCATGCCGTCGCGAATGTGGAGTGTGTGTGCACGACGCCGCCAACGTTGGGCATGTGCTTGTACACGTAGGCGTGAGCCGCAGTGTCGGACGACGGTGCTTTTGCTCCCTCGACGAGGTTGCCGTCGAGGTCGCACACGACCATCGTCTCGGCTGAGAGATCGTCGTAAGAGACGCCGGAGGGCTTGATGACGAACAGGTCGTCTCCGCCCGGAACCTTGACGCGCTGCGACACATTGCCCGCGGTCCAGACCACGAGTTCCCATCGGGGGAGCTCAGCGTGAAGATCGGCGACGATCTTGCGGGTGCGTTCGATTTCGTCGCGAACGGCGGCGGAAAGAGGTGAAGTCATCGGGTGATGTCCTTTCAGGATGCTCCGCACCAGTTTTCCAGGTCTGGCGCTCTCCTGCGCGCACACCCAGACCGGTAACGTGAGCGAGTGACTATGACGCGGCATTTTTCGGCGGTCGCCGACATCTCACCTTCGACGCTGTATGCCATCGCGCGCCTGCGACTGATGGTGTTCGTCGTCGAGCAAGACGCCGCCTATCCCGATCTCGATGGTCGAGACATCGAGCCCGGGGCGGAACTGGCATGGGCCGTCGATGACGAGACCGCTGCCGTTACGGCAACTCTTCGCGTGCTCGACGACGGCGACGCGATGCGCATCGGGCGGGTCGCAACCGACGCGGCATACCGTGGCCGCGGCATTGCCGGAGACCTGATGGCTTGGGCCGTTGCGCGGTGTGAAGAGAGAAGGCCCGGAGTGCCGATCGACCTGGACGCGCAAGAGCATCTGAGTGCCTGGTACGGCCGTTTCGGATTTGTCGTCAGCGGGCCGGCATTTGCCGAAGATGGCATACCTCACGTCCCGATGCGGCGTTCGTAACCGCCGCGGGGCGCGCGAGCCTCGTGCACCAAACACGTCGCGAGCGCAACCCCCACCTCGCGTCCTTTTGGCATGCCTATCGTTGCGGCGATGACAAAAAGCGAACAGGTGGCGTCCGGGAGTGATCTGCGCGCATACGCCGCGATCGGCGATGGGCGAACCGTCGCGCTTATCGGATCACGCGGTCAGATCGACTGGATGCCGACTCCCGATCTTGATGAGATGCCCGTGTTCGCGCGACTCCTCGACGATAAGACAGGTGGGTCGATACAGCTTGCCCCCACCGCTGAGTTCACTGTGTCGCGAAAGTACGTTGACCGCACCAACGTGCTCGAAACGACGTTCACGACTGAGCATGGTCGAGCGAAAGTCACCGATGCTCTCGTGACAGGAGCCGCCGGTCGATTGCCGTGGGCGCAGCTCGTTCGGCGGATCGACGGCATCGAAGGTGAAGTGGCCTTCGCCTGGCGCGTCGACGTCGGCACCGCTCTGCACACTGTTTCGCCATGGGTGCAGAAGACCTCGCACGGTGATGTTATCCGCGCCGGTGACGTGTCGATCGCTGTCATCGGCGGCGAACACGGCCCCAAGTCGAATACAAAGCATGACTCGGGTGCTGAAGCCGCGCCAGCGTCTACCGGCACGTTCACGACCCAAAGAGATTCGCGCCACGTGATTGCAGTCGTGGCAACGAGCGGTGAGCCGCTGCACATTCCGGGCGCGGAAGATGCCGATCGTGGGGTTGATCGCACTATCTCGAACTGGCGGTCATGGTCGAGGGAGTTCTCGTACGACGGGCCCTGGGAAAGGCACGTGCAACGGAGCGCTCTGGCCTTGAAGCTGCTGATCTTTAGCCCCACCGGCGCAATCGCTGCCGCCGCGACGAGTTCGCTGCCTGAGAACCCTGCCGGTGGAAAAAACTGGGACTACCGCTTCGCATGGGTACGTGACCTCGCTTACACCGCGAGTGCACTCGTTCACTTCGGTCTTCGCGAAGAGACTCATGCCGCCGTCTCGTGGCTGCTGCGCTCGATCCGTGAATCGGGACCAGAGCTCCACATCTTCTACAGCTTGAATGGCAGTGCCCCTGACGACACTCACGTGCACGAGGTGCCGGGTTGGCGGGGCATCGGCCCGGTCGTCACTGGAAATCCGGCCCAGGGGCAGCTGCAGCTGGGTGTCTATGGCGATCTCTTCTCGGTGTGCCGGGTGTACGTCGATGCGGGCAATGTGCTCGATATCGAGACCGGCCGGATGCTCGCAGTCATCGCCGATCGAGTGTGCGATGTGTGGCGGGAGCGCGACGCCGGCATGTGGGAGCTGCCGGGGGAGCAGCACTACACGTCGTCGAAGATGGGGTGCTGGCAGGCGCTGAACGATGCTGTGCACCTGGCGGAGATTGGTCAGGTAGCGGGTTCCGCGGCGAGGTGGGCAGCTGAACGTGATCGTATTCGCGAGTGGATCGAAGCCAACTGCTGGTCAGAAGAGGCCCGCGCGTACACAATGCATCCCGACACGACCGACCTTGACGCTTCGGTGTTGCTGCACGCTCCCAGCGGATTCGATCGGGGCGAACGGATGTCGTCGACGATCGACGCGATCACGGGTGCGCTGGGCGACGGCAGCCTGGTTTATCGCTACAGCGGCGTCGAGCGCGAAGAACATACTTTTGTTGCCTGTGCGTTCTGGCGGGCGGGGGCGCTCGCGTGTGTGGGTCGGCACGCGGAAGCGATCGAGCTTATGGATGACCTCGTGACCCGTGGTAACGATGTCGGTCTGTTCTCCGAGATGATCTCGGCGCGAGACGGCAGCTTTTGGGGGAATCTTCCGCAGGGGCTCAGCCATTTGGCGCTCATCAATACGGCGATCATTATCCGCGAAGTCGCCGGGGAGGCTGCCGATGGTCACTGAGACGGTTTTTCGCCGGGGCCCCGCGATCCTCGTCGAGAGCCTGTGGTGGGATGCTCGCACCGAAGAGATGGTGTGGGTCGATATCTCCGCGGGAACGATGCATCGAGGCCGCCTGGACGGAAACGTCGACGGGAGCGACGATCGCGTGGTTGAGCTGCCACCGCCGGTATCCGCTGTGCAGCCTGCGGTGGGCAGCGGTTACGTTGCGGCCCTGAAAGACCGCGTGGTGGCGCTCGATTCGGACGGGCTCATCGAACGCACGATCGCTCACGTGACGCACTCGCACGACGGCATACGTTGCAACGAGGGCAAGGTGGACCCCTTCGGTCGCTTTCTGGTGGGCTCGATGGACATCACCACGGGCGAACCAGACGGAACCTTGGTAGCTGTGGAAGCCGACGGTAGTGTGCGCACGCTGCGCGGCGGATTCGCAGTGGCCAATGGCTTCGAATGGAGCGATAGCGGCGACATCATGTTCGTCACTGACACCGCGACGAAGACTGTGTACCGCGCGAGTTATAGCTCGGACGGCAAGCTTGGCGAGCTCGAGCCCTACCTGGTTGGGCGAATGTCAGACGGTCTAGTGCGGCGCCGTGAGGGCGGATTCATCAACGGCTTGTATGGCGAGTCCGCGGCGGTGCTCTGGGGTGACGCCGATGGCACTCCGGCGGTGTCGCAAGAGTTCGCCGTCTCTGCGCCAAACGTGACATCGGTGGCATTCGGGGGACCGGACCTTGGCTCGTTGTTCGTGGGCACAGCGCGCGAAAACCTCACAGAGGCCGACCTCGAATCCCACCCTCTCAGCGGTGCAATTTTTCGAATCGATGGCGTTGGACACGGCTACGCCGTTCACACGTTTGGCGCATCAGCGTCACATCTGAAAAACACGATGGGAAGGAACTGAGATGGACCTCGGAATTTCAGGCCGCACAGCCCTTATTACCGGTGCCGACTCTGGAATCGGCTGGGAGACAGCACGGCTGCTTCTGGATGAGGGTGCCACTGTCGTGATCAGCGACATGGATCAGGCCGAGCTCGACACGGCGGCAAAAAACCTGAAGGCGCCCAGCGGCCGACTTTTCGCATTCGCTGCCGACATCACGAGCGTTGATTCGCTCGCGGAGTTGCACGAAAACGTGAAGGATGCGGTCGGCGACATCGACATCCTGGTGCAGTCGGCAGGAGTTACCGGTGCGCAGGGTCTCTTTCACGAGATCACCGACGAAGGCTGGACCAAGACGATCGAAACCGACCTGATCGGACCGGTGCGACTAATTCGCCAGTTTTTGCCGATGCTCCGGCGCGGTGGCTGGGGTCGTCTCGTGCTTCTCGCCTCAGAAGATGCCGTGCAGCCATACGACGATGAGCTGCCCTACTGTGCTGCGAAAGCCGGCATCCTGGCTCTCGCGAAGGGCCTTTCCCGCTCCTACGCACTCGAAGGCTTGCTTGTCAACGCTGTCTCGCCGGCGTTCATCCACACTCCGATGACCGACGCGATGATGCAAAAGCGCGCCGCGAAGCTCGATGTGACACCCAAGCAAGCCATCACGACGTTCCTCGACGAGGAACGTCCATACATGGAGCTAAAGCGCCGCGGTGAGCCAGCAGAGGTCGCGAACGTGATCGCGTTCTTGTGCTCTGACCTCGCATCGTTCGTCAACGGTTCCAACTACCGCGTCGATTCGGGATCTGTCGCCACCATCTAGGCAACGTTCGATCGACCACCCACGAGGGAGAAACAATGATTCGTGACCAGTACACCTTTACCAATCCCGTCGATCTTTACAGCGACATCGAGCCGTCCGCGCAGCACCAGCAAGAGCCGGGGCTCGATGCTGAGCTCTCGCCGCGAGCTGATCTGGGAGAGCAGACCTACCGCGGCACGGGCCGCCTCACTGGCCGAAAGGCTCTGATTACCGGTGCCGACTCCGGCATCGGTGCAGCGACGGCAATCGCCTATGCGCGAGAGGGTGCCGACGTCGCGCTGAGCTACCTGCCCGAAGAGCAAGAGGATGCCGATCGGATTGCTGCATTCGTTCGCGACGCTGGACGCATCGCCGTGCTCTTACCCGGTGATATCCGCGATCACACCTTCGCTGAAAAGCTGGTCGAAGACGCGGCGAAGGGCCTCGGTGGGCTCGATATCCTCGTGAACAACGCGGGAAAGCAGGTGTGGAACGACGACCTCGAGACTCTCACGGACGATCAGTTCGAATCGACCTTCACGACCAACGTT
Organism: Microbacterium endophyticum; assembly: GCF_011047135.1. NCBI lineage: Bacteria > Bacillati > Actinomycetota > Actinomycetes > Micrococcales > Microbacteriaceae > Microbacterium > Microbacterium endophyticum. The sequence goes on from NZ_CP049255.1 coordinate 1,897,195, forward strand.
TTTGCGATGTTCTGGATATCGAAAGCTGCGTTGAAGCATCTGGTTCCGGGGTCAACGATCATCAACACGACGAGTGTGCAGGCGTATAAGCCCGCCGGCATCCTGGTTGACTATGCTTCGACGAAAGCGACGATCAACGCGTTCACGAAGGCGCTTGCCGAGCAACTCGCACCCAAAGGGATTCGCGTGAACGCTGTGGCACCCGGGCCGATTTGGACCCCGCTGCAAGTGACGGACGGCCAGCCGCAGGACAAGATCGAGAATTTTGGCGCCGAAACTGCTCTCGGTCGAATGGGGCAACCCGCGGAGCTCGCACCGGCATATGTCTTCTTGGCATCGGCCGAGTCGAGCTATGTCGTTGGGGAGACGCTCAACGTCAACGGCGGCATGCCGACGCCGTAACGACCACGGCAAGAGACGAAGGGCCTGTTTTTCGGTTACGACGAGACTGTTCTTCGGCTATGACAAGACCTTGTCAGCGCGCCGGGCAACGAGGAGTGAAACGCTCGCAATCACGGCGCAGATGATCATGACGATCGCAAGCGGCATCGCCGTCATCGTGCCGCCGAGGCTTACGAGCGGCGAAACGATAGCGGCCAAGCCGAACTGCAGGGCTCCGAGGAACGCTGATCCGAGCCCTGCAGAGCGGGGGGCGGCCGCGAGGGCGAGAGACGTGCAGTTTCCGAGTACGAAACCAAGACTCGCAACTGCCGTGAACAACGGAAGAGCGAGCCAGATGGCGGGTGCACCGCTCGAGGCGATCAGTACGAACACGACGGTCGATGCGGTGAGGGCCGCGATGCCGCCTGTGAGCAGGGCTCGCACCGATCGAGTAGCGGCGAGGTGCGCTGAGATCGCGCTTGTGATGACGAGGCCGAGTGCATTGACGCCGAAGCAGAGCCCGTATTGCAGGGCAGTCATGCCCATCATGTCTTGGTAGACGAAGGGGGATGCCGAGATATAAGCCATCATGACGGCAAATGCGAAGCCGAAAGTGGCCGTGTAACCGATGTATTTCCTGGAGAGTAGTTCGGTGCAGGGTGAGTTTCCCGACTGGATCTGTGCACGGCGCTGGGCACGCGCTTCGCGGGGGAACGACTCCTTGAGCACCACGAAGATCGAGGCGAGCATGAGGACCGAGAGGCCGAGAACAACCGCGAGGATCCCGCGCCACCCCAGCGGACTGACGAGGAACCCGCCCACCAGCGGAGCTATGACGGGCGCGACGCCACCGACGATCATCATGAGGCTGAAGGCGCGTGCGGCGGCTTTGCCCGATGACACGTCAGAGATGATGGCGCGACCGATCACCATTCCCGCTGCAGCGCCGAGACCCTGAACGAACCGAGCCACGATGAGTACCGCGACTGTCGGCGCGAAGACGGCCACGACGGATGCCGCGACACAGAGCAATGATCCAGCGATCAGCGGAGTCATTCGACCAAATCGATCGGAGAGGGAGCCGAAGACGAGCTGGCCGAGCGTGATACCGAGAAGGAACGCCGTGAGGGTGAGTTGAACGAGGGTCGCCGTCGTACTGAGGTCGATGACCATCTCGGGGAACGCCGGTAGATAGAGGTCAGTCGCGAAGGGGGCAATCGCCGAGAGCAGTGCAAGGACAAGAAGTACCGGGACGCTCACCTTGGCGGCCGTCGTTACCGACGGCGATGTGGGTGTCGTGGCGGTGTCCGTGGACATAGTTCTCCCGTGAGTGAGTAATGGTTATGTAACCATAACTATAGCGGAAGTTCGCGTAGCATGGCGCTGTGGCCTCAAACGATGATGATCTTGCGGAGCTCGCTGAGACGATTCTGCGGATCGGTCGCGAGATCGAACCGCGAGGTTCGCACGTGCCGGGAGTCGTCTCGTTGACCGGTACCGAAATCACGGCGCTGCGGTGGATCCAACGGCATCCGCATGGCACGCCGAGTGCTATCGCTGAAGGGACCGGGCTCCGACGCAGCAACCTCAGCGTTGCGCTCCGAGGACTCGAGTCGCACGGTCTCGTCGTCCGTCGACACGATGACGAAGATTCGCGGCTCGTGCGTATCGAGCTCACCGACCTCGCTCACGAGACGAGCGCGAAGATTCGCGAATACTTGGCGCAGCGCATGCGAGCGGCCCTTGCTGGGAGTAATGAAGATCTTGGTGCGGCAAAACGCTTTATCGAGCGGGTTGCCGAAGGTTTATAGGGGAGTAGTTGCCTCCGGTTTCACACTGGTATGTAGTCAGATCGATTACTTAGTTTGTGACCGGTAACATCTATGCCAGCGGTGATTCGGCCGCGTGGACGGTAAAGCCGGGCGGTGGTGCGCGGTCGAGAACGGAGTGGTTCTATGAGTGGCCAGTCAGCAGAGAACATGACCGAGACGACGAATGTTGTGAAGGACGCCGTCGCGGCCGGGCGCACATCGCTCGGAATCGAACTCGGCTCGACGCGAATCAAAGCGTGTCTCGTGCTCACCGATGACCCCACGCAGGTGGTGGCGACAGGCAGCCACGAGTGGGAGAACCAGTTCGTCGATCGCACCTGGACGTACTCGCTCGAAGACGTGTGGAGCGGCGTGCAGGCGGCCTACGCGGCACTGAGCGACAGCATCCGGAAACGTTACGGGCTGGCTGTTGCGTCGTTCGACGCGATCGGCGTCTCGGCGATGATGCACGGATATCTCGCGTTCGATGCCGAAGATCACCTTCTCACCCCGTTCCGCACGTGGCGGAACACCCGTACGGGGCCCGCAGCAACTGAGCTGACCGACCTGTTTGGTGTCAACATTCCGCTGCGCTGGTCGATTGCGCATCTCCACCAGGCTGTGCTCGACGAAGAAGAGCACGTCGGCGAGGTGCGAACCCTCACGACCCTTGCGGGATACGTGCACTGGCGGCTGACAGGCCAGAAGGTTCTCGGCGTGGGTGATGCGTCAGGCGTGTTCCCGATCGATCCGGTGACAAAGAACTACGACGCCAAACTTCGGGAAAGCTACGACAGCCTCGTCGCTGACCGTCACCCCGGGTTCCGGCTCGCCGAGGTGCTACCGAGTGTTCTCGCGGCGGGGGCGCAGGCGGGAAGCCTGACAAGCGAAGGCGCGGCGCTACTCGACACCTCGGGAACTCTTCGTGCGGGCATTCCGTTCTGCCCGCCCGAGGGTGACGCTGGCACCGGGATGGTTGCGACGTGCGCGGTGGCTCCTCGAACCGGAAACGTCAGTGCCGGCACGAGCATTTTTTCGATGGTCGTTTTGGAACGTTCGCTCAGCCGCGTGCATGAAGAGCTCGACGTTGTGACAACGCCCGCGGGTGACCCCGTCGCGATGGTGCACTGTAACAACGGCGCGAGCGAATTGTCGGCGTGGGTGCGTTTGTTCTCCGACTTCGCAACAGCAGCGGGTCAGCCGATCGATGGGGATGCCGTTTTTGAAACGCTGTTCACGCAGGCGCTCGCAGGTGAGAGTGACGCCGGCGGATTGCTCGCGTACAACCACCTCTCGGGTGAGCCGATTGCCGGACTCAGCGAGGGTCGACCGCTGGTCGTGCGGACGCCCGACAGCACGCTCTCTCTGCCGAACTTCATGCGCGCTCAGATTTACGGAGTCTTTGCCACGCTCGCGCTGGGTATGCGTGTGCTTGCCGAAGAAGGAGTGAAGATCGATGCGATGTATGCGCACGGCGGTCTCTTCAAGACGGCGGGTGTCGCTCAGCGTGTCCTTGCGGGCGCCATCGATGCGCCGGTCGCGGTGGCAGAGACAGCGGGCGAGGGTGGAGCATGGGGCATCGCAGTTCTTGCCGCGTACACGGTGAAGGCTGACGGTCGTGATCTCGGTGCGTACCTGTCCGACGCAGTGTTCGGCGACTCGGCATTCGCTGTTGTCGAGCCGAGTGCAGACGACGTCGCGGGCTTTGCTCGTTACCTCGAGCGTTATCGCGCTGGGCTTGCTGCCGAGCGCGCGGCGGTGGATGCGCTCGCGTGAGCGGCGATAGCGAACCCGAGGGTTTGCTGCCGGCGCGTCAGAAGGTGGGCGTGCGCGAGGTCGCAGCGGCGGCGGGAGTGTCGGCGCAAACTGTCTCTCGGGTACTGAATGAGCATCCGAGCATTCGCGACGAGACTCGTCAGCGTGTGCTGGGGGCGATGGCCACTCTCAACTACCGAGTAAACAACGCGGCCCGCGCTCTCGGAACTCGCGAATCACGAACCCTCGGGATCGTGGCATCCGATACGGCGCTTTTCGGTCCGGCGGTCGGTATTGCCGCCGTGGAAGCGGCCGCGCGCACCGCGGGTCGTTGGGTCGCGACGACCTATGCCGACGCAACCGAAGAGGCCTCGGTCGATGACGCGGTCGATCACCTTCTGGGTCAGGGCGTCGACGGGATCGTCCTCGTCGCGCTTCGCGCCGGGACCCGTCAGCTGCTCGAGAAACGTGCGGCGGGAATCCCTATCGTCGAACTTCACGGGGGCGACGGTCAGCGTGTGCAGCGGGATGCTGCGGTGCTCGCCGTGGAACATCTTGTGTCGCTTGGGCACCGCCGCATCGCTCGCCTCGGGGGCCCGGAAAGCTGGCTCGAAGAGTCGGCGCGAGCGGCCGGTTTCACCGATGCGCTTTCGTCTCACGGGCTTGAGTGCGTGCGCGAATGGCGCGGCAACTGGTCTGCAGCAGACGGAGCCGCCTGCGCTGCTGAGGTGGCGGCCGCTGTGCGTCGTTCCGGCGGGCCGACAGCCATCGTCGTGGCAAATGATCAAATGGCGCTCGGACTGACGACTGGGCTGCGAGAAGCGGGCGTTCGTGTGCCCGAAGACCTCAGCATCGTCGGTTTCGACGACAACCCGGATGCTGCCTACTACCGGCCAGCGTTGACCACGATTCGCGTGGATGTCGTAGCGGAGGGTGGTCGGTGTGTCGCTGATGTTTTAGGACTCTCCGCCCTGGCGTCCGCTCAAAGTCCCGTGTTGATCGAACGCGATTCGACGGCGCGCCCCGCCCGGTCGTGACAGCAACAGGTGGCATTCACTCCATGTGACCGGTAACATATTTACGGCGCCGGCGCATCGATGCGCCCCCGAGACAAGGAAGACACATGAGCCGCACTCCGCTTTCCACATCCCTTGACGGCTACGAGATCTGGTTTGTCACCGGCAGCCAGAATCTGTACGGCGAAGAGACGCTTCGACAGGTAGCCGCGCAGTCTCAGGCTGTCGCGGCCGGCCTCGGCGGTCTTCCGGTGAAGGTCGTGTGGCAGCCCGTTCTGAAGGATGCCGACAGCATCCGTCGCCTTGCCCTCGATGTGAACGCTCGCGATAATGTCATCGGTGTCATCGCGTGGATGCACACGTTCAGCCCCGCGAAGATGTGGATCTCGGGCCTTGATGCGCTTCGTAAGCCCCTTTTGCACTTGCACACACAGGCGAATGTCGAGCTGCCGTGGAGCGAGATCGACTTCGACTTCATGAACCTCAACCAGGCCGCTCACGGTGACCGTGAGTTCGGCTACATCCAGTCACGCCTGGGCATTGCACGGAAGACTGTTGTCGGGCACGTCTCGAACCCCGCCGTGCTGCAGCAGGTTGAAGACTGGCAGCGCGCGAGTGCGGGGTGGGCCGCGTCACGCAGCCTCAAGCTCGCACGTTTCGGCGACAACATGCGTTACGTCGCAGTGACCGAGGGGGACAAGACCGAGGCCGAGCTGCGGTTTGGCGTACAGGTCAACACGTGGGGCGTCAACGAGCTCGCGGATGCCGTAGCTCAGGCAGAATCCGCTGACATCGACGCTCTTGTCGCAGAATATGCCGAGCTCTACGACGTGCAGCCTGAGTTGTTGCCGGGCGGCGAGCGTCACCAGTCGCTGCGCGACGGTGCCGCGATCGAGCTGGGCCTGCGTTCGTTCCTCGAAGAGGGCGGCTTCGGCGCCTTCACGACGTCGTTCGAAGACCTGGGCTCGCTCAAGCAGCTGCCGGGTCTCGCCGTGCAGCGCCTCATGGCAGAGGGCTACGGTTTCGGCGCCGAGGGTGACTGGAAGACGGCCATTCTCGTGCGCATTGCGAACGTGATGGGTTCGGGCCTTCCCGGAGGTGCGAGCCTCATGGAGGACTACACCTACGATCTCGTTCCCGGAGCCGAGAGAATCCTCGGCGCTCACATGCTCGAAGTGGCCCCTTCGCTTTCGAGCCAGAAGGCCAAACTTGAAATTCACCCGCTCGGTATCGGTGGAAAAGAAGACCCGGTGCGCCTTGTCTTCACAGCTGACCCGGGCCCGGCGCTCGTTGTCGCCATGAGTGACATGCGCGACCGGTTCCGTCTCGTCGCCAATGTTGTCGAAAACGTCGAATCGCCCGATCTGCCGAAGCTTCCCGTCGGTCGCGCTGTGTGGCAGCCCGAGCCCAACTTCGCAACGAGCGCCGCGTGCTGGCTTGCAGCCGGCGCCGCACACCACACGGTGATGACCACCGCCGTTGGTATCGACGTGTTCCGTGACTTCGCCGAGATTGCCAAGACCGAGCTCGTCGTTATCGACAACGAAACGACGGTACGTGGTTTTCAGCAGGAACTGCGCTGGAACGCTGCCTACTACCGTCTCGCGCAGGGGATCTAACTATGGCGCGAACGCCACGTTCCGGCACCCAGCACGTGCTGCGTGCGGGCGACTACGAAGCTGCGATTTCAAGTGTTGGGGCGTCACTTCGGAGCCTCACCGTCGACGGTCGCGATCTTGTTGTGCCGTTCGATGCCGACGAGGTGCGGCCCGGGTATCGCGGAGCAACGCTTGCGCCGTGGCCCAACCGCATCGTCGACGGTCAGTACTCGTTCGGCGGCGTCGACTATCAAGTGCCGTTGACCGAGCCATCGCGGTCGCACGCGTTGCACGGACTTGCGTCGTGGCTCGATTTCGAGCCCATCGACAAGAGCACCAATCACGTCGTGCTAGTGGGCATCATCGAGCCGCAGGATGGCTTCCCATGGCGCGTGCGGGTTGCGACAGAGTTCACACTGGATGCCTCGGGTCTTAGGCAACGCGTCGTCGCAACGAACCTCGACACCGTGGCCGTGCCGTGGGGCACTGGTCCGCACCCGTACCTCGTTGCGGGCTCTGGCGCCCTCGACACCTGGACGCTGCAGTTGCCAGCGTCACAGGTGCTCGAGGTGACTGAGCCGCGGTTGAGCCCGGTGGATCTGGCTCCCGTCGAGGTCGACGCCGAAAGGTTCGACTTCCGGGTTGCCCGCCAGATCGGTACCGCCGAGATCGACCACGCTTTCACTGAACTTTCGCGCGATGAGGCGGGTGTGGCATCCGTCGTCGTCACCGATCCTTCTGGCTCGGGAGTGCAGATGACGTGGGATGCCGCATGCCCCTGGGTTCAAGTGCACACGGCCGATCTTCCCGGAGGACGCGCGAACCCTCGCAACCGGCTCGGGCTCGCGGTCGAACCGATGACGTGCGCGCCTGACGCATTCAACGCGGCTTCGTATAACTACGATGCCGGGCTCGTTGTCGTGCGGCCCGGTGAGAGCCACGAGGCATCCTGGCTCATTTCTGCCCGCTAGTGGCCGGCGTGCCCGGACTCGGAGAAGTCGAAAATCTCGGAGTGTGCGGAGTGATCAGGCGCGAGCTGACCGGCTTCGGTGGCAGCTAGTGCTGGCGTCACGAGTGCGGCGACGGTGATAACCCCGGCGAACACTCCCACCGCGGAAACCACTTGAGCGCGCTTTGCAGTCGGGTTTAGCGTGGGTTCGCGAGTGCGCCGCACCGTCGCGGCCGCGTATGCGCCGACGACAACGGTCAGAGCGCCCGCCACCGTGATGGGGATGATGCTCATACGTGCTGGATCCAGCGTGAGGCCTGCGAGAAGCAGCGCGAGTGAGGCGAGTGCAGCCGAGGCGACGACTCGGGGAGCTGTCAGGCGGGATGTCATCAGCGCCCGTGCTGCCCACCCGAGCGCTGCCACGCCGAAGAGGACCATGAGAACGCCGATGACCCAGAGATATGCGGGGGAATCGGTGCCCGTTATCGCCCCCGCGCCGAGCGCGATGAAGATGAGGCCCGCGCCGGCTGCTGCCAACGCGGGCCATGTGCGAGTCAACGCTGAAGTCATTACGCGACCGATGCGCTGCGAATCTGTCGGTCAGCGCTCAGGCCCACCGCGATGAGCAACAGTGCGCTCGCGAGGTGCAAGAAATGGTCGAACGTGTTGAGTGCCAGCACATTGAATGCTGTGCCGACGAGGAAGAATCCGACGATTCCCAAGAGCAGGTACGCCGCGCCGATGACGACGTTGGTCGTCTTGGCGGCTCTCGCCGATGAGAGGCCCGCAATCAAAAGTGCGGCGCCGATCAAGAGGTGCGCGACGTTGTGCAGGGGGTTTACCTCGAAGATTCCGAGGAGCATGCCGCCCTCAGTGGCGAAGAAGTCGACGCCTCCCGTGACAGCGAAACCAAGCAAGCCGACGACGATGTAGACGGCGCCAAAGAGCGTCGCGATCAAGCGGTTAGGTGATGAACTCATTTCTCTCTCCATGCATTAAGTCGCGGCCGAATGCCGCGCACAAAACTAATTCGGAATAAGCAGCCAATCGGATGGTTTGCGGAACGAGCCGCATCAGTGGCAGTGCCAAAAAACGAAGGTCCCGGCTGGGGGACCGGGACCTTCGCCGCTCGGCCGTGAAGCCGTGCGTAGCCTCACTCGCGGTGAGGCAGTTGAGAAAACTCAGTTGTCGCGGAGCTCTTCTTTGATCTCGTTGCGCTTTTCGACCGAATCCTTCTCGGCCTGCGCCTTTTTGAGGTTGGCGTCAGCTTTAGCCTCATCGACTTTGTCGCCGACACGGTCGGCAGCGTCATCGAAGGCATCCTTCATTTTGCGGCCCGCCGTTTCGGCTGTTTCTTTGGCGTCATCGATGAATCCCATGAGGGGCTCCTTCCTGAAAGGTGTTCTTAGAACATACGAGTCGCTATTTGAAGGAAAGCAGGGCTTGCGAAACCGCGATCTCATTGGTAGAGATTTCTGTTTGCGCGGTGCAACTATTGGCCAGGCGCTTTGAAGTGAAGGTGTTGAACTTTGGCAACAACGCCGGGATTGACATTCCCGAATCGGTGATCAAAGAGATCGACGGTGACAAGCGTCCAGCCGCTGTATTCACAGTGAACGGTCGAACATATCGCACCACCGTCGGGGTGATGAAGGGGCATTATCTATTGCCGCTGAGTAAGCGCGAAGCAGGCGTGCTCGCGGTGACGGGTGCGAAATCAGACGCGACTCGTGTTCGCCGTGTGGAGTCCATCGTTGAGGCCTTGCAATCGCCCATGAAATGAGGGGAGACCGCCTCGCTCGAGTACCGGCCAGAGCTCGGGGCCGGTAGTCTCGATGTAGGGGGTTCAGCAGTGGCAAACGGTGCACGTGATGAATCTGAAAAGCGACCCAAGCTTGCGGAGGTCGTCGAAGAGGGCCTCTATATTGCCGCTGCGGCGACGCGCCTTTTGCTGAAGAATCGCATCCTGGTCGAGGTCATCGCTGGTGGCGAGGACTACGAAATCGAGCATTTCAAGCCTCAAGCACGCGAAACGCTCATTGCTCTTGCCGTCGAAGCCGAGACGGATGCCGATCGCACCCACCGTGAGAAGAAGCTCGCTAGCCGACGGTTCAGCGACAGTGACGGCACTCACGACTATCGCAGCCGGGATGTGCGAAACCTTCGCCGACGTCGACGTCAGTCGCTCAAGATCGCCAAAGCGTTGCGTGAGCGTGCCGATGATGATGCCGAGCTTGCCGAACTCGTGGAGGCTGCACGCGAGGCGGCATGGGCCGAAGTCTCGCGAAATATCGACAGCACGCTTCGTATTGAAGCTGCGCGTCCTGATCTTGAACCTGACTACGACAAGATGCGTGCGGCGCGAATGCAGAGCCTGCGTCTCGTTGACCTGCCGAGGTTGTCTGCCCGCAAGCGCCACGTCGAATCGGCTCGACGATCAGGAGCCGGCGAGGAAAGCTAGCATGATGTCCATGAGCGACGGCACTGGGGATGCGGCGGCGAGAGGGATTGTCGTTGCGCACGTGGGTGAAATCGAAGACGGCACGGGCCTGAAAGTCTCGCGTGAGCAGTCGGGGACTCTCGACGACATCGCGGTTTTCAATGATGGCGAAAACTATTTCGCTCTCGACAACACGTGCACCCACGAGAAAACAGATCTCGCCGATGGCTGGGTCGAAGACGGGTGCGTTGAGTGCCCGTTGCATGGTGCGAAGTTTCGCCTGAGCGACGGTGACGTGCTGACTCCGCCCGCGCCGACGGGCGTTGCTGCGCATACGATCCGGGTAGATGGCGACGACATTGTGCTCATTCCAAACCCTGCACGCTTGGCGTGAGCATTCGAGAACCCGCTGAGATCCTTATCGTCGGCGGTGGCATCACCGGTGTCACGGCAGCGGTGAGTCTTCGCGACGAAGGCTATCGCGGCGGGATAACCATCGTGGAGGCGTCGACGGACTGTACCGATCATCCGCCGCTGTCTAAGCGCGTGCTGGTTTCGGGGGTCGCGCAAGGCGACCTGGCTCTTTTGCCGCGCGAGCGTGCAGACGCGCTGAACGTGAACATCATCGCAGGCGTTGAAGCGCGAGCCATTGACGCTGCCGCGCACACAGTGTCACTTTCGGATGGACGCCTTCTGAGTGCAGAAGCGATCGTTGTGGCGGTTGGTTCCGAGCCGAATCAGCTCGAGGGATACAGCGCGCACCCCAGAGTGATGACTCTGCGCGATTACGACGATGCCCTGGCGATTCGGAAGCACGGGGGCGCTGGCAGCACCGTCGTGGTTGTGGGCGGAGGCTTCATCGGCGCCGAGGTTGCTGCGTCACTCCACGAATGTGGAGCGCACGTCGTCATTGTCGAGCCGCACGAGATTCCGGGGGCGCACCTGCTGGGGCAAACCCTCGCCAGGTGGCTGCATGCGATGCACACTGAGCATGGAGTTGACGTACGCCGAACTCGCGTCAGTGCTATCGACGGTGGTGCTTTCGCAGGTGATGACCGGATGCGTGTTGCTCTGGTGGATGGCAGCAGCATCGAGGCCGATCTTGTCGTGGTGGGGGTCGGAGTATCAGCGCGGGTGATCGCTGGAGCCGAGCGACTTGTGCCGCCGACGGGACTCTTGATCAGCCCCTCCCACCACTGGGACGCGGCGCGGCTCGACGGAATCGACGCCGCCGCTCTTCTGCTCGGCAACTCTCCGGCGGTGCGCGGCGCGCCCTGGTACTGGAGCGACCGCTACGGCCACCACATCGAAGTCGTTGGTGATCTCGTCGGTAATGGGTCGAGCGGCGCCCCATTCGACGTGGTGCGCCCGGGAAACGCCGTTTTTCGGGTGGACGGCGACGTGTTGCTGGGGGCAGCGTCGATCGATGACCCCATGACTGTGCGCGCCGCGCGTCGCATGATCGATCGGCGTGTTCAGGTTGATCGTGAAGCGCTCGCCGATCCGTCGCTGTCATTGCGGCGGATGCTTCGCGCGTGATGGCGGTGGTGCCGCGATCTATGCCTTAGCGCGCACCTTGCGATACGGGTGTGCCGTGGCGTGGTCGATGCCAGCATCCACGAGGTCTTGCAGCGACTTGTTCTTCGACGCGAGCGCGAGGAACTTTGCCGTCATGCGCTGTGCGCGGGCGAGGCGACGCTCAGTGCGGTCTTCGACACCGTAGATCTGTCGCGCCCAGAGGGGAAGAAGGGAAAGAATTCCATCGAGCACGGTACGGGATAGCCAGTTCGCGAACGGGTTGCGGCTCTTCGCCGGGTGTCGCACTCCGAGTGCTGCTTGTGCGCCAAGGTAGTTGAGCGCTTTTGTTTTCTTGCCCTCATCGATAAAGGCGTCGAGCTCTTCCTTGGTCTCAGGGTGCGGGCCAGGGACGTGCAGCTTTTCAGCGATGAGCTGCTGCTCTTTCACGAATTTGTCTTGATCGGCCTTGCTGATCTTCATGCCGAACTTCAGCGCTCCCTCGAGCGAGCCCCACACGAAGGTGTACATCGTCCACCGCTGCCATTCGGGCCATTTTGCGACTTCGACGTCACCGTTTGTGGGGTTCGTCCATGTTGCGCGTTCGTGTAGCTGGTCAACGTGCGCTGTAGCCGCATCAACGTGCGCCTTGTCGCCGAAGGCACACGTCATGATGAAGTCGCCCGTGCGCTGAAACCGCGCTTGGCCGGCTTCGGGGCTCTCCGAAGTGATCGACACGTGATCGAAGTGATTGAGCATTCCGGTGTCGAGTGCCTGCAAGAGCACTGACGCCACGGCCCCGAGTGACGCGCCCGAGTGGGAGTACACCTTCCACGTGGCGCTGCCGGGCCCAAAATATCCGTTGTCGGCGCGGGCCGCATCCTTTGATGGCCGAGCGTTCATGTGTATACCCCCAGGTATGACGTGGTCGAGGTAGCACTACTCTTCCACACGAGGCTACGTGGCCTCGATTAGTGTGATCGGCCGTGTGTGGGGTATTCTGGACGACGGCTTGCGCAGTGCTGAAAAGTACAAAACAAGCCATGCGCCTCTAGCTCAATGGATAGAGCATCTGACTACGGATCAGAAGGTTGGGGGTTCGAGTCCCTCGAGGCGCACACTGTGATGAGTCGCGACATAGGTCTCACCTGAGTCGCGACATGTGTCAGAAAGAGCCCGGCCATCGGCCGGGCTCTTTCATTTCGTTGCGCCAGTAGGCGCGTTGTGTGTTGATGGTGTTTGTTGCGATGATCTCGGCGGTGTCGAGGTGGATGATCGTGACGGTTGTTTCGTCGATGAGCGCGATGATGCGTTTGCCGCGGTGGGCTGTTCCGATGCCGAGGTGGTGCATTCGTCCGGCTCGGCGAAGGCTCATTTTGCCGTTGCTGCCGACGTGGTCGTAGCGGATTCTGAAGTGTCCTGCCCGTGGGGCTGTGGGGAGAGCTTTCGGGGATGCACGGTAGGTGGCCTCTGGTGTTGTTCTGTTGTTGCTTCGGTGGGGGCGCTGCTCGTTGTAGTGGTGTCGGAAGTGGTCGAGCTGGAGTTGTAGCTCATGCAGGGTGGTGGCTGGGGGTCTGGCTCCGAGCCATCGTTTGAGGGTTTGGTGGAAGCGTTCGATTTTGCCTTGGGTCTGCGGGTGGTTGGGTGTGCCGTTCTTTTGTTTCACTCCGAGTAGTGCGAGGAGGTATTCGAAGGCGTTGCGCCCGCCGCCGAATCGGGCTGTGTAGACGCGGCCGTTGTCGGTGAGTGTTGAGGCGGGGGTGCCGTGTTCGTCGGTTGCTGCGAGGAATGTGGTGACGACGTTGTCGCCGGTGACCGGGGTGTGGGCGGTGCAGGACAGGAGGTAGCGGGAGTGGTCGTCGAGCCAGTTCAGGATTTCGACGTCCTGGCCGTTTGCGAGGCGCCAGTGGGTGAAGTCTGATTGCCAGGTCTCGTTGGGTTGGGCTGCTTCGAAGCGGATGTAGGACGATTTCGGTCGTTTGCGGGGTTCGGGAGTGATCAACCCGGCGGTGTGCAGGATGCGTCTGATCGTGGATGTCGATGGCGGTGTGTGTTGCTCGTGTTCGAGGTGCCAGGCGATCGTGACAGGGCCGGCATCGAGTCCTTGGGTTGTGAGTTCCGCCCGAAGGGTGATGATCCGGGCGCGAACTTGTTCCGGTGTGGCGGACGCGTTCGTCTTCGGTCGCCGTGAGCGTGGCTCGACCGCGTCCAGTCCACCGTCACGGTAACGAGCGAGTAGCCGATGCAAATGTCGACGGGAGATCCCGTACTCGATCGCCGCGTCGGTGACGGTGAGCTGGCCCGCGATGATCTTCAAAACAACAACCCGATGCTTCGACATACATCGGACTGTGACGCATGACGCGACTCACCAAGGACCTATCACCTGTGACCTATGTCGTGAACCCAGACACCTCGAGGCGCACACTGTGTTGAGACAGTAGAGACGGTCCGCTCCGGCGGGCCGTTTCGTTTTTTACCGGGCGCTTTCCGTGCGAGATCATCCGCGTAGTTTTGCCGTCAAGTTCAAAAGGGCCTGCAGATCGTCGTCGCACAGTCGTGACATCCGTTCGGCAATCGAGCGCCCATGCTCGGCGGCGAGTTTGCGGAATCGAGACGCGCCTTCGTCGGTGGCATGCACGAGCGCGCCGCGTCGGTCTTCGGGATCTTCACACTTTGTGATGAGTCCACGCGTCACCATTCGGTCGACAAGTCGAGAGACGCTCGGCTGACTAACGAGCATGTTCGCTGTGATGTCGCGAAGGCGTGCAGTCATCTCGGGGCTGCGCGTCACGGTGAGAAGCACGTCGTACTCCGGCTGGCTCAGAGCTGAATCGGTGAAGTCAGCGCTCAGTTCATCGAAAACCTCGTGCTGCGCGCGGAACAGGCTTTCCCAGGCGGCAATCGCGAGGCGTCGGTCGGTCATGCCGACAAGAGTATCTGCGCTCGGGGTAGTTGGGGCGAACAACGTGCCCGCGAAAGGTGCCAAAGGGCCGCTTGTGCGCCTGATCCCGTGCCAGAGTGGTTCCGTGCCATTGTTCTTGAGCGGATGCCCGCGCGCATGAGTCTTATTCGTGACTATGCCGCGTCCTTAGCGTCGCAGCCGCTGTCGATATCAGGGAACGAATCCGGCGAGCTGCGGTTCGATGAGGTTGTCGCACCCGACGGCACTCTGCGTCCGTCTTGGAAGGCAATGGCGGAGGTCGCTTTCGACCTCACTGCGGAGGAACTTCACCGCATCGAAGATGAGATCTCTTCACTTCTCGCCGACGACGGTGTGACGTACGAGCATCCTGACGCCGGATCGTTGCCGTGGAATCTCGACCCGATGCCGCTCGTGTTGGATGCCGCAACCTGGTCTCGGCTTGAAGTGGGACTCGCTCAGCGAGCTGAGCTTTTGAGCGCGTTGCTGAGTGATATTTACGGCGAGCAGCGCATGCTGTCGGAGGGTGTCATCCCATCGCCGGTGGTCTTCGGACACTCCGGGTTCTTGCGGCCTCTCGTTCGGCCGGAGTCCCCGGATCCGCACCCCCTGATCATCTCCGGTGCCGATCTTGGCCGTGACGCCGAGGGGGAATGGCGTGTGCTCGCTGATCGCGTGCAGGCGCCCTCGGGTCTTGGGTTTGCGATGGAAAATCGTCGGGTGATCTCGCGGGTACTGCCAGATCTTTACCGTGAAGCGGGACTGCACCGCATGGAGCCCTATTTTTCGGCGCTTCGGTCGACGCTCCTTCAGGCCGCACCCGCCGACGTCGCCGATCCGCGCGTTGTAGTTCTTTCGCCCGGTACTCACTCCGAGACGGCGTACGACCAGGCATTCCTCGCCAATGTGATGGGGTTTCCGCTCGTGCAGGGGAGCGACCTGATCGTGCGTGACGGTTGGGTGTGGATGAAGCCCGCGGGGTATCCGCGCCGCGCGCCCGAAGAACGCGTCGACGTTATCTTGCGCCGCGTGGATGCCGAGTGGTGCGATCCGCTGCAGTTGCGTTCTGGCTCCCAGCTCGGCGTCGCAGGGCTGGTCGAGGTCGTGGCGCGCGGGCGCGTGCAACTCGTCAACGGTCTCGGCGCAGGAGTGCTCGAAAACCCGGCATTGATGCCGTTCCTGCCAGCGGTCAGCGAGCGCTTGCTCGGAGAGCAACTGCGGCTGCCGTCGGTCGATGCGTGGTGGTGCGGCGAGCCCGAGGGCCTCGAACGCACGCTGGCAGACGCTGGATCGCCGAGCCTCAGCATCCGTGAGTTGGATGGCAGGACCGCAACATTGGCAGGTGCGTCAGCAGACGAACTGCGCGCGATGATTCTTGCGGCGCCCCACCGTTTTGTCGCGCGGGGGCGGCTGCCGCTGTCGCAGATTCCGGCGTGGAGTTCTGCTGAAAAAGCGGGCGGGCTAGCTGTACCGCGCCAGGTGATGCTGCGGTCATTCACGATTCGTGACGGATCGGTTTATCGACCGTTGATCGGGGGACTCGCGACGCTCGCAGCAGACGCCGGCGAAGTCCCGGTGACAAAAGACGTATGGGTCCTGAAGGGTGCGCCCGAAGATCCCGACCAGGGCCTCGAAATCGCGCCGCCGCGCGAGCTCGCTATTGCGACGCCGATGCTCGCCCCCCGCGCGTTGGAAGACATGTTCTGGGCCGGACGCTACGCCGAGCGTGCCGAAGACATGCTCCGCCTCGTGATCACGACGCGGGCATATGCCGAAGAGCTCGACTACTCAACAAGCGCCGCGGGGGGACGGGCAGTCCATGCGCTGCACGCGGCGATAGAGGCGCTCGCCGGTCGCGACTCGCAATACTCCGCCGAAGAACTTCGCGCTCTCCTGCTGGACAGAAAGCGCCCGGGTTCCGCGGCACACTCGTTCGAGGGACTTCGTGACGCACTCGAGGGTGTTCGTGATCAGCTCTCGGGCGACACATGGCGGGTTTTTGGCGCCGTGGATCGAGCCGCTCGAACGCTTCGAGGGTCGCGGCACGCCCAACAGATTCCCGATGTCGCGGGGCGGATGCTTACCGGCATCCTGTCGTTGCAGGGGGTGACTGCCAATATGGTGCGCGATCCAGGCTGGCGGATGATCGAAATCGGCCGCTTTGTCGAGCGCGCACTGCAGGTCGTGTCGCTTCTCGCGGCGACGGCTGTAGCGACCGGAGACGCCGACACTGAGCGCGCGGTGTTTGAGGGAACGCTGCGCGCCGCGGAAAGCTCGGTGACCCACCGTCGGCGAAATCGCGGTGTCGTGCGAGTGGCTGGGGCTGTAGAGCTGTTGATCACGGATGCTGAAAACCCGCGTTCGATCGCATTCGCTTTGGCTGCCGTACGCGAGCATGTTGCTGCGTTGCCGGCATCGACCGGATCAAGCAGGCCCGAGCGGCTGCTCGAAGACCTCGAGAACGAGGTAGCGGAGGCAGATGTCGCGTTGCTGTCGCAGCAGATCGACGGCGAGCGGGCGGCGCTCTCGGACTTTCTCGAGAGCGCAGGCGTCCAGTTACGCCAGCTGTCAGATGCGATCGCGCAGCTTCATTTCGAGAGCGACCCGTTGCCGCAGCCGATTTCGTCGTTGTCGCTTATTGAAGAGCGGATGGTGCGGCTGTGAAGTATCGCGTTTCGCACCAGACGATCTATTCGTACGACGACGACGTACGAAACAGTCTCGGCTTCGCCCATGTGACGCCGCGTGTGCTGGCATGGCAACACGTGGCGGCACACGAGGTGAACATCGAACCTACTGCGAGCCAGCAGCGTCAGCACATCGACACGTACGGCAACACCGCGACCTATTTTCACGTGACCGCGCCGCATCGCACGCTGACGATTGCAGCGTCGACATCGGTGAGCGTCGAACCTCCTCAGTACGGTGCAGAGTCGCTCGCGGCACCTTGGGAGGACTCACGCCCGCTGGTTTCACCGTTGGCGCCCGGCGCGTGGCAGGCAGCAGACTTTGCGCTGGCGTCTCCCAAGGTGCAGCAATCAGCTGAAGCGCGCGACTACGCGACGCAGTCGCTGGTGCCGGGGCGGCCGATAGGTGAGGCGGTGACCGACCTTATGCATCGGATCTACACGGACTTCGACTACGACAGCACCGCGACTACTGTCACGAGCACCGTGCCCGACGTCCTGGAGAAGCGGGCCGGAGTCTGCCAAGATTTTGCACACCTCGCTATCGCCTGCTTGCGCGCTCACGGAGTCGCGGCACGATACGTGAGTGGGTACTTGGCAACGCAGCCACCCCCGGGCAAAGAGCGCATCGTGGGGGCGGATGCCTCTCACGCCTGGTTGTCGGTGTGGTTGCCCGGCAGCGATCAGTGGTTGGCTATCGACCCGACGAATGATCAGTGGATTGCTGATCGGCACGTGACGGTGGCGTGGGGACGTGACTACGCTGACGTGACCCCGGTGAAAGGCGTGATTTTCACGCAGGCAAAGAAGTCGACTCTTCGAGTTTCTGTGGATGTCTCACCGCGCGAAGCGCACATGGCGAGCTAACTCGCAGCAAGCTGCGCATCATCGCGCATAGGAAAGGGCCGGTCAGAATTGATTCTGATCGGCCCTTTTTCCCTTATGCACCAAGAGTGTCCTGCAATCACATGTTGGTCGCCGCCACAGCAAACAACGACCTGACATCACTGTATAACGAAAAGATAACGCGGCGTGCGCAAATTGTGCCGTGTGGAGAAGTTTCTTAAGAAACCCAAAGATTCACCCCGCTAAACCGTTCCCTAAAACGGTGGCGGATCAGGGGCTGGATCTGGGTCGGGGATGAATCGGAGCATCGGTGCGGGCGTGTCGATATAGGCCCGCCCGGTCGGGCTGACCCATTTGAGCTTGCCCGAATCAAGCTGGGTCACGCTCCACGTCGTCTGGTGTTTCAACACGTGGTGTCTTCGGCAGAGGTGTGCCAAGTTCGTGTGCACTGTCGCACCGCCCCGGGCGGCATCGATCGTGTGGTCGATATCTGACCGCCACGGTGCCATCCGGCATCCCGGAAACCTGCAGTGCTCATCCCGCACCCGCAGAAACCGTCGCATTTCCGCAGTCGGCCGGTATGTCTCCACCGCAACGACCCCACCCGATACGGGATCCGTCAACACCCGATCCCAGGTGCCTGTCCTGCCGGCAATGTCGCGCAGGGTGTCGGGATTGGCTGGCCCGTACCCAGCCAAGTCGCCCGCAGCATCCCAAGCCCCGGCAAGTGTCATCGCGGGAACCGTGACTTGCACGTGCGCCCGGATCCCCTCGAGTGCGTCTTGACCGTGCACGCACGCGTCGCCGGTGAGCAGCAGGTCGAAGAACGCATCCGTGCGCGCTTCATCCATCGTCCGGATCGGTGCGGCGTTGTTTTCGGCACTGCTTTCGGCGCTGTTCTCGTCGCTGGCTGTCCTTTCGGCATCGAGTGTGGTCCGTGCGAACTGGCACAACCGGTCGAATACGCCGTGGACGAGCACCGCGGAACCGATCGCTGAGAGCTCAGCCATCCCGTCGTCAAGGTCTGTCACCCAGACCCGTCGACCATCGAGCGCCTGTCGGTGGCGCTCGGTCAATGATTGCGGGTTGAGCTTTTCGGCGATCGCTTTCGCTATTCCTCTCAGCCGCCCCGAGGTTTCCACGCGGGCCCGCTCCAGAACGAGGTCTTCGTATTGTTTGCGCACCGCGGCATCGGTGATCCTCGCACCCTCGCTCGTGATCACGTTCGCATGCGAGCGGCTGATCTCACCGCTCTGCAGCGCCCGGTGTGCGGAGGGAAAATCTTCGACGAGGGTCAACGCTGAGCTGAACTGGGCCTGCACGGTCCGGTCGCTCACGCGCAACGCGGCCGCGACCTCAGCCGTGACTTCCCGCATGGGCAACTCAGCGGTTCCGGACTGGGAGCTGCCGCGGGCAAGATCAACGGTCGCCGCCATCAGCGTCGCTTCGAGCGCCTGATAGGCCGCAACCGCGCGTCGCGCATGCGTAAGGCCATCGATCATCACATCCAGGGCCTGCAGATCGACACCCGTCGCCGACACCCTGGCGGGGTCGTGGCCGCCCGGAATGTGATCGGTGAGAGATTCGATGTTCATGCCGAAAGCATGACACCAACCTCCGACATTACTTCGAGATCAGCCACCAACCTCCGACATTACTTCGAGATCAGCCACCAACACGGGGGCATGCAGAAGGGCCGGTCGGAGAGGCTTCCGGCCGGCCCTTGTCCCTTTGCACCAAGAGTGTCCTGCAATCACATGTGGTCGCCGCCACAGCAAAACAACGACCTGGCATCACTGTATAACGAAGAGATAACAGAAGGGAAGACCTTGTCGTTATCTTTTTGTGATGATTTGGCTGAGGGCCCGGCGCCACACAACCTGTCAGTAGCGCCACGCATCTTGTCGGTAGCGCCATAGACGTGTCAGCTGCGCCAGACATTTTGTCAGTAGGGCGGCGTGTAGGGAACGACGCGACTTGTCCACCGCGCGCACGTCAGAGCGAGCTATGGACACGAGAAATGTCCACGTGCTGCAGCGTCATCGCTGCGTGAAAGATGTCCACTTCCCCTTGGGACGAGCACCCGCAAGCGGATCGTTCATCGACGCAATCGTTGCGGTTCGCTTCGACAGTGAATTACCTGTTGCCAAGCGCGGGGCATCGGGGCCAGCCGGAGCAGTCATCCGCCCTATGCTTCGATCACCGACGCTTGGGGGAAACGATGGGCTTCTGGTCGACACTATTCGGCACGAGCAGGGAAGCGCCCGATACTCCACCAGCGCCGACACAGACACGCAAGATCGATCCGCGATGGGGCGAGATCGAGGTACAAGGAGAGAGCTTCCGTCGCGACGCCGTGCGTCGCCTGTTCGATGAGCTCGGCCTACCCGAGGGCGGGGTGACTCAACAAACCGCGCAGCTCGCACCTGAGCCCTCGAATCAATACGATTCGAACGCCATCAAGGTGATTATCGGTAGGTGGCACATCGGCTATGTGCCGCGCGAGATCAGCGATGAGATCGCTACCGTGTTGAGTGGGGGCCAGGGCGTCGCGCCGGTGCGGGTGTGGGCAGACCCCGGCGACGGGACCTGGCGTGCACGAGCCACCCTGTTCCCTTCTGTGATGGAACCCGATCGCGACTTCGCAGAGGAGCAGCGCGGCGTTGATAAGGTACCGGACGAACCGGACATCATCCCGCCTCACACGCTCGCCATAACGCAGCCGACGGACCTTCGGTCGCTGGACTCAACGCGCATGCGGATTAAGGGCATCGGAAACTACGTCGGCTGGAACGAGAGACGCGCGGTCGGCGGCAAGGAGTACGTTCTCGTACGCGAACCGGACAATCCGCATGATTCGTGCGCAGTGCTGGTTCTGAGCAATGCGCGAAAGGTGGGCTACGTGTCTGCCGCCAGAGCAAAGATCCTTGCGCCGCTGTTCGACGCGCTTGGGTCCACCGGGTACGTCGTTGGTGGAACTGGCCCTACATCCGAGAGCGCTCAACTCTGGGTCGACATCCCGAAGGCCGACGTGCTGCGAGCAATCGTGAAGTCCCGGCCGCCCTCACCGAGTACAACGCCAGCCCCGCAATAGCAGGTCCCTCACTGGCGTAAGCGTAGTCGCGCTGCTTGAACCCGATGGTAGGTCGGCTCGCCTCAGGAAGCGCGGTACATCGACTGCGAAATGACGCAACGACAAGCTCGGCGCGTTGCTCTACTGTCGCGTCGCCGAACCTTGCTCACGGCTGGATCAGTGCCTTCATGTACTCAGTGCGCAAGCGTCGCTGTCGGCGCGACCAACCCGGATCCCGCTGCGGGCATCATTAACTGGAGGGGCGCACCCCCGTAGGTTGGTGTGATGCGCGGGGTGTACGTGGACGAGCGGGATTCGACCTGGGAGCGGGATGATGCTCGCTACCGCCTGTACGTGTTCGAGGGCGCCGGCAATGCCGTCACCACTTTCGACATTCTGGACGCGAGTATTGAACACGCGTTGGAGACTGCCGTAGCGATGTCGAATGGCAACGAGAAGCTGTGGGCCCTCGCGCTGGTCGAGAATGATTCCCGGGGCATGCGGGGACTGATCTGGTTGTCAGGGATGGACTACAACGACACCCCCAGCTCGCCCCGCGAGTGGATGCGTCGAAGGCAGATGCAAGATCGATATCTGCAGGCGAAGCACAACCGTGGATTGCCGACGTTGCTGCCGAATGGGCTTCGCGTTATTCGAATGTTTCCGGAGTGGGTGTCCGGATGGCCGCTTTGGGAAGATCACTCGAACGAGTACCACCTAACCGGCCCCGATCTCGGACTCTCCTCCACTCTCAGCCGCGCGCTCTACGAATGGAACGAGGCGATGCTGGGCCGCGATGAAGCCGATCCACCACCCACCGACTGGATCAGAACCGGCGAATCCCTCGCCCAGCAACTCCAGGTTGAACTCTCTGGCATCGCAGAGGTTAGGCCCGAGTTCCTGATCTGATGACACGTCTCGTCACCGCGGAACACGGTCCACCTATGCGTCAGGAGCGTAAGCGGCGAAATCACCGACAACGCGATACTTTGTCCCGATCTCGTGCTGCAGGTCCTGGACTAGGGCGTTGCCTTCAGCGATCCACTGCCGTCCGGCCTCCGGGTCTGGCCAGTTGATCTCCAAGACGGGGTCCAGGACTACTTGCCATGTCTGATTCCAGGCGCGGAACCGTTTCCGCAGGTCGGGAGAGATGACGATCGACTCGCCAACTACCTCTCGGTCACCCCACTCGGGAAATATAAAGAGCGAGTGCGTGCGAATTTCTTTCCGCTCTGCTTCCAACTTCTCGATCTGATACCGCACGGAAGCATCGGCAGCACCTTCGGGCAATCGGAAACGGTCGGCCGCGAGCTGGCCGAGTTCGGCATCTATTGCAGCGAGTCGCGAGCGTATGCGCTGCCCCTCGTCGAAGTTGTCGTGTTCGACACCGAGCTGTGACATGTCCCGATGCTATGGGCACTGATCAGCGCGTTGCCGGAACAACTCCCGTCCGGATGCCGGTCGGTCACCGCGACGCTGGCCTGGCGCGCCCCAAGCAAAGTGCACCGCCTCTCTCGGACCGCCTGAGTTCCCGTAGCACCTGCCCGGTTTGAATTCGCAGTTGGGTGGGTCAAACGCATCATTCCGTTCTCGCCACCCTCGCGGGAAGCGGACAGGAGTCAATCGAACCTTCAGCAGACCCCTTGATATGCCTGAAAGAGCTTGGGTCAACCGAATAGCGATCTATGGATCGCACGTCGCCGGAATCTTTCTGCCGGGCAATGACGTCCGCAACCTCGACGCCTATCAGAACGAGGTCGGCGATCTCACGGGGTGGCGCGAAGCAGATCTAAACATCCTCATGGATAACGGCCAGTCTCAACTGCAGCGGCAGAACACGGACCTAGAAGCAATCCGAGCTCGAGCACAGTTCCTGCTGACCGTGACTCTCGCGTTCGTCGGCGTAGCGGTCGCCTCAACGGAGCTGGTCGGCCGGTCCATCTTCGCGATCGTGATCTGGGTTATCGGGATCGCCATCGTCATATGCAGCGCCTTCGGAGCCGGCGGCGTAGTTGTTGCAAAGAAGACGCTTCGGATCGTGGACACCCGGCTCTTGTCACAGCAGCACCCGCCCCTACTGCCGGTAACTGCGAAGGCCGTCGCGACTGCAGTGAAAGACGGAGAAAACGCGGTGGCGACCGGAATTACCGTTTTTCGAGACGCTGTAGCCCTTTTTCTCGTGGGCTTCGTCTTCGTTTGTGTCGGTTGGGTGATTGCTCTAGCGAGCTAAACCAATTCAACTATCTCGTCGTCGCGTGCGTTGCGCTGACGCCGGCGAAGAAGTCGGCATCGACTCCCGAGCCGCAATGACGTTCCAGTCGCTGCCACCGGGTGTGGCGTGCACTTTTCGACTACTGACAAAGTCCGTGGCGAGACGACCCTCTCGGTTGAGGCTCGCGACGCCGGGATTTCGCGAGCGCTTCGGGCTGCCTCGATGACAATCCCGCTGTTATCGGACACTGAGGGCCCGCCGCACGCGTATCGCCTTAGTAGTCGCGGGTCTGGTCGAGCCGGTCGCGACCGGGACCGAACCGGCGCAGGTGAAAGCGACGAGAGAGTCTGAGACTCGGACGGATCAGCAATTGCGCGCTCCCGATGATGAAGAAGACTGTGCCGACCGTCGTCGTGGACGACCACAGGAACAGGATGCTGCCTACAACGAACATCACCCCGATGAGGAAGTCGTTCGTGATGCTGAGAGTCTCGTATCGATTGCGGATGACGAGCTCGTCGTTACCGATGCGGATATCGAGGTCATTGGAGTGTGTGTTCGGATCGGTGGACATTGCGCCATCGTTTCAGATAGCCCGCTTTCCTGTTCGTGGGAATGCCACCGCGCTCGTCCGCCTTGTCTTTGGGGTGGGTCCCACGACTCGCAGATTGGCGGATTTTCACGTGCAGCTCTTCACTCCTCTCAACCTCGGAGCATTAACTCTTCCCAACCGCATCGTCATGGCGCCCATGACGCGCACCCGCGCCGGCGAAGACGGGGTTCCGGGCGCAATGGTTGCCGAGTATTACGCGCAGCGCGCGGGCGCTGGTCTGATCATCACCGAGGGAGTTTTCACGAGTAGTGAATCTCGCGCCTACCCCGGGCAACCTGGAATCGTGACGGATGCCCAGCAACAGGGGTGGGCGAATGTTGCCGCCGCGGTGCACGCCGAGGGCGGTCTCGTCTTCATGCAGCTGATGCACGGTGGACGTGTGTCGCACACGAAGATCACCGGTACCGATCGAATCGTCGCGCCGTCGGCGATCGCGATTGATGGTGAGGTGCGCCTGGCTGATGGCTCACGCACGCCGTTCCCCACGCCGCACGCGCTCACGACTGAAGAGCTCGCTGATGTGCGCGCCGAGTTTGTCGAGACGGCTCGTCGCGCGGTCGAGGCGGGAATCGACGGCGTCGAGATCCACGCGGCAAACGGATACCTCCTCCACGAATTCCTCGCTCCGTCATCGAACCAGCGCACAGACGGCTACGGCGGATCTCCCGACGCGCGCGCAAAGTTCGTCATCGACGTTGCCGAAGCAGTGGTCGCTGAAATCGGCGCTGACCGGGTCGGCATCCGTATTTCTCCCTCCCACAACATCCAAGACATTGCTGAGACCGATCCCGACGACGTCGAGTCGACGTACCTGGCACTGGTTCGAGGCATCCGCCCGTTGGGTCTTTCTTACCTCAGCATTTTGCACGCCGAGCCCGCGGGAGACTTGGCGCAGTCGATACGGCAAGAATTCGCGGGAACCTTCGTTGTGAACACTGGATTTGGCGCTGTCACGACCCGTGACGATGCCGAAGCGTTCGTTGCCGACGGAACAGCCGACGCTGTGGCCGTGGGCCGACCGCTGATCTCGAATCCGGACCTGGCCGATCGCTGGAAGTCGGGGGCGGAAGAACACCCCGTCGACCCGGCGACTCTTTACGGCAGCGGTGCAGCTGGATACACCGATTACCCAAAACTCAAGCCCTAACGAGTAAAAATGCGGGCGCACTAGCGTCGGAAGCATCGCCATCAATCGGAGGATCACTGTGTCTGTCATCGCAATTGTCGGAGCTGGACCCGGACTCGGAGCCGCTGTTGCGCGGCGCTTCGGCCGTGAGGGCTTCTCGATAGCTCTCATCTCGAGGGATCAAGAAAAGCTCGACGCACTCGCTGGCGAGCTGAGCGCGACTGGGCTCACTGCTCGCGGTTACGCCGCAGACGTGCTCGAGCCCTCCGCACTCGAAGACGCCCTTGCCCGTGCCGCAGCAGAACTGGGCCCCGTCACGGCGCTGCAGTACAGCCCGCTTCCGTCGCGCGACTACCTCAAGCCGGTGCTTGATCTGAGCCCGGAGCTTGCGCTCGAAGCGCTGAGTTTTTCGGCACTCGGGCTCATTCACGCGGCGCGTGCAGTGCTCCCCGGAATGAAGGATGCCGGCGAGGGCAGCATCATCCTGATCAACGGTGGAACATCGGTCAAGGCGCGCGCAGGTTTTGCTGGAACGTCGGTCGCTTTTCCGGCGGAGAGCGCCTACGGCGAGATGCTGCACGACGCGCTGAAAGACGAAGGCATCCGTGTCGCGCAACTCGTGATTCCGGGAGGGATTCCGAAGTTGCAGCTACCGAACGGGATCGACGACGTGGCTGAGCGGATCTGGCAGCTGCACGCCGAGGCTGGCGACTTCCGCACGATGCTCATCCCGCTCGAAGACGGCCGCGAGTAACAACCCTGGCAGACTCGCAACATGTCTCAAGCCACAGCGGTTCTCGCACGCTTCGTTGACGCCGTGGATCGTGAGGGTCTTGGCGCCTACGGCGTGCACGTCCTCGTCGGAAATGACCATGCTGAACACCGGTGGCGAAGCGATGATCGCGAGAACCTCTACTCGGTGTCCAAAGGCGTGTGTGTTCTCGCCATCGGTATAGCGATCGACGAGGGGCTCATATCGCTTGAGACCGGGGTCGCGGAGGCCCTTCCGCACTTCACGCTGGGCGCTGGTGCGGAATCGGTGACTCTGCGGCACCTCTTGACGATGTCGAGCGGAATCGACTTCGAGTGGTTCGCCGATTCTCCCGTAACGTCTCCAGATCTCGCTCAGCAGATGCTCGAGCGACCGACCCAGGGAGCTGGAACTGTCTTTCAGTACTCGGATGCCAGCACATATGTCGCGATGAGAATGTTGGCATCGGCTGTGGGAGATGTCGTTGCGTGGCTTCGTCCGAGGCTGTTCGATCCGCTCAACATTCACAACCCGCAGTGGCAGCGCTGCCCGCAGGGATTTATCTTCGGCGGGAGTGGTCTGGAGCTTCGCACCGAAGAGCTCGCGAGAATCGGCCGCGTGCTGCGTGACCGCGGACTGTGGCGTTCCACCCGGATCGTCTCAGCCGATTGGGTCGACGCCATGCACACGGATTGGGTTCGGACCGGCGGCGACGCTCCATTCGCGCACTACAGTCTCGCTGTTTGGGAGGGCCCCGGCGAGTGCTGGCGGCTTGACGGCCGCTACGGTCAATATGTCGTCATCGACCAACAGCAGGATGCCGTCATCACCATCACGGCGCACGAAGAGCACCGCGATCATCTCCTCGCGGAGTTCGCCGCGCGCGCACTCCGACAGTAGCTACCTCGCATCAAGGTGTGCATGGGGCGATGAGGTCATCGACAACTGCAACAATGGGTCTGTGCGTTCGTCCAGAGCTCCCCGCCTCTTGCGCGGGACGATCGCGGCTGCGGTCGCGACGTTCGTTGCTCTCCTCTCGCACATCGCTGGCGGGGGCGCGATGCCCGGATGGGTTGGAATTGCCGTACCGGCGCTTCTCTCGTTCGTGGTCTGCACTTTTCTCGCAGGTCGTGCATTTTCTCTTGTACGAATGAGCGTCGCAGTGTCGCTCAGCCAGCTGCTTTTCCACACGCTGTTTGTGCTTGGCCTTTTCGCACCAGGGGTTGCAACCGGGCACAACCACGACATGAACGCCGTCTCAGCAGCGGTCACGACGACGAGCGCCGACGACATGATCACGATGGTTCACGCTGACGCCACGATGTGGATCTGGCATGCAATCGCTGCCATCGTCACAACCGCAGCTCTCTACCGAGGCGAACGCGCTTTCGCGCAGCTTCGCACGCTCGCGGCCGACGTCGTTGTGTGGCTCCGGCACCGTATCCTCGTTGTTCTCACACCGCTTACACCTCCCGCCACGGTTCGCCAGCGCGCAGCAACAGCCGTTCTCGTCCTGCCTCGTCGCGTTCATCTCGCTTCTGTCCGCAGGCGCGGGCCTCCTCTTGCACACGTGATCTGAATCCGTGTTGTGAGCGCCCGGTCGACCGGGCGCAAAGAGAGGTTTGCCATGCGCAAAATTCGTACCTTCGCGGCCGGCATGTTGGTAGGTGCTGTGGTGATTCTCGCCACAGCGGTTCCGGCATCCGCTCACGATGAATTGTTGGAAAGTAGTCCGGCGTACAACGCTCAGTTGGATGCCGCGCCCACCGAAATCACACTGACCTTCTCGGCTGACGTGCTCGAGATGGGCGCGGTCGTGATCGTCGCAGATGCGAACGACACCGACTGGGCAGCGAGCGAACCTGAAATATCGGGGGAGAGCGTCACGGTCGGCTTGCAGACAGACATGCCGGATGCCGGTTACGAAGTGCGTTGGCGCGTCGTTTCTTCCGATGGACACCCGATTTCGGGAGTAATTCCGTTCACGATCGGGAACGCCTCGCCGCTCGTGCGCGCTTCGGCGGGCCCTTCGGAGACGGCGACTCCGTCGCCCACAACAAACACTCAGATCACTTCAGAAGACGGCGGCGCCCTCCGGCCCATCGTCATCGGCGTCATCGGCGCGGCCGCAGCGGTCGCGATCTTTGCCGTCATCCTTTACTTCCGTCGTCGCGCTCACGCCGGCGGCACCGACGACGAGCCACGTGCTCCGTCGGAAAAACTTTGAAAGGCACTTCTGTGATCACTCGCACCACTACCGCAACCCGCCTCGGAATCCTCCTCGCGGCCGCAGCCGTCGCACTCACCGGTTGCGCGTCTACTACCGATTCGTCGCCGTCTGATTCACCCCTCCCAGCCGGAGGTACCGTCACCATTTCGGACGCATGGGTCAAAGCCGCTGACTCAGGCATGTCGGCAGCATTCGGCGAACTCACCAACGCAGGCACCGCAGACGCGACCATCGTCTCGATTAGCTCCGACGCCGCCACGAGCTTGCAGCTCCACGAAACCGTCGAGAACGACTCTGGCGACATGGTGATGCAAGAAAAAGAGGGTGGATTCGTCATCCCCGCCGGCGGCACGCTCACGCTCGAACCGGGTGGAAACCACTTCATGCTCATGGATCTCACCGAACCCCTCGTCGCGGGCGACGATGTGAGCTTCACGGTGACGTTCTCGGATGACTCGACCTACGAATTCACGGCTCCCGTGAAGGACTACTCCGGCGCCAACGAGAACTACGAAGACGATGGCATGGACATGGGCACCGACTCCGACATGGACATGGGCAACTAATGGCAGCGCCCGACAAGGGCGCCAAGCGTCGCGACGGCGCAACCCGGCGGCAGTTCCTCCTCGGAGGTGCTGTCGCCGGCGTTGGCGCTGCCGCAGCCATTGGCGTCGATTACGCGCTGAACTCTCCGCAGCCAACGGATGCCACGGCATCCGTTCCGCTCAATGGCGAAGAGGTCGTGCCGTTCTATTCCGCGCACCAGGCCGGCATTGACACCGATGCCCAGTCGCACGCGGCGTTTATCGGGCTCGACCTGCTCGCGACTACCGACCGGGATGCGCTCCGCAGAATGATGCGCGTGCTCACCGATGATGCGGCGCGGTTGACCGCGGGAGAATCGGCGCTCGCAGACTCAGAGCCTGAACTCGCTGTTGCGCCCGCGCGCCTCACAGTGACGTTCGGGTTCGGGCCAAAGTTCGTTTCTCGCGCACAGGGCACGGCGCCCGCGTGGTTGAAGCCGCTGCCGGCCTTCAGTATCGACCAGCTAAAGCCCGAGTACGGCGACGGGGATCTGTTGCTGCAGATCGCATCGGATGACGCGCTCACCGTCGCGCACGCGACGCGCATGCTGCTGAAAGATACGCGAAGTTTCGCCACTGTGCGCTGGACCCAGCGTGGGTTTCGCCGCGCATACGGGTCGGTCGCACCCGGCACGACGATGCGAAACCTGTTCGGCCAGGTCGACGGCACGGCCAACCCGAGCCCCGGTACACCGGAGTTCGATCGCGTCGTGTGGAGTCAAGACGGGTGGCTTGCGGGAGGCACGAGCGCCGTCATCCGTCGCACGCACATGAACCTCGATAAGTGGGACAAACTCGATCGCACCGGTCGCGAACAGTCGGTCGGCAGATACATGTCGAATGGCGCACCGCTCACCGGAAGCACCGAGCATGACGAGCCCGACTTCGACGCGAAGACATCGATCGGATTCCCCGTGATTCCGGAGTTCTCGCACATGCGGCGGGCACGTAGCGATAACACTGCCGAGCGCATCTTTCGCCGCGGATACAACTACGACGAACGCCCTGACGATGCGACAGTGTCGAACTCGGGGCTCGTTTTCGTGTCGTTCCAAGCAGACGTCGACCGCCAGTTCGTGCCGGTTCAGCAGCGACTGTCGGACCTCGACCTGCTCAACGAGTGGACAACGCCGATCGGCTCAGCGGTCTTCGCCATTCCGCCCGGCTGCGCCGAAGGCGGCTACATCGGAGAGACCCTGCTCGCCTAGCCGAGGCATCCGGTTCTCTTTCTGTTCCTAGTTCTGCGGTTTTCTCTTGCCGAAACGCTGCTCATCACGCTCGACACGCCGAGTGGCCTCAGCGAGGCTCGGTGTGTCGCACGAAAGAGCAGCGTTTCGGCGAGAAAAAAAGAAGAACAGAAGAAGAACCGGGATGCCGGCTACGGCCGAAGCCGCGGGATCAGCACAGGGGTACGGCTCTTGTAGTTCTCGTAGCCCCGCTGCCCGCCCCACCGGTTGTCGGCTTTGGCTTCGAGGAGCGGCACACCACTCACTTTTGTGAGGAGAAGTACGACGAACAGTGGCGAGATCAACGCGACCCACTGCCAACCGACGAGAGCGGGAGCAGCAACGATAGCGACGCCTATCCAGAGCACGATTTCTCCGAAGTAGTTCGGATGCCGCGAGCGAGACCACAGACCCGACCTGATGAAGGAGCCCTCGTTTTCGCTGTCGGCTTTGAACGCTGCCTTCTGCCAGTCGGCGGCGATCTCAATGCCGAGCCCGAGAACCCACATGCCGATACCTATGACTTCGATCCAACCGACCGGCACAGGGTCGCTCGCGCTGCTCATCGCAATCCACGCGGCTGCTGCAGTGAGACTTACCCAGAGTCCCTGCAGCACCCACACCCGCAGGAACCGGATTTTGGAGGTCTTCAATTCGTCGAAGCGGTCGTCGGAGCCAGACTTGTGAATGCGAACGAACAGGAAGCTTCCGAGGCGAATCGCCCAAACGATCACCATCACGGCGAGCACGACACTGCGTGCATCTACGCTCGGCGACAGCAGCAGGATGCTGAGCGAGACGATGATGAACGTGAGGCTTCCGGTGAGATCGAAGAACCGCTCCGTTTTGAGCGCAGCCGACGGCACGTACACGAGAACTTGAATCAGGAACGCGGCAGCTACAGCAAGCGCAAACAACGGGACACCGGCTACGAGCTCACCGCCCTGGCTTCCAGCGAGGGCGGTGAGCGCTCCGATGAGAACGGCCACGATGACAGCAATGAGTGAAGCGCGCTTTTGCTTATCCATGTATGAGGATTCCTTGGCTTAGCGGTAGAGGTCATCGACGACGGCGGAGCCGCGCTCGAGGATGACTTGGCGCTTGATTTTGAGAGTGGGGGTGATGAGCGAACTGTCGCCGAGATCTGTTGAGAGCAGGGTGAATCGGCGTACTTGCTCGCTGTGAGCGACGCGCACGTTGGCGGCGTTGACGACGCGCTGAACGTGCGAGCGCAAACGTGAATCGACGACTCTGGTCAGATCCGGGCCGGTCGGTTCTTCGATGGTTATGCCTTCGGCGAGTGCCCACGCTTTCGTTTCGTCTGGGTCGAGGAGGATGAGAGCCGAAAGGAAAGATCTGCCTTCGCCAACCATCACCGCGTGGGACACGAGAGGACTCTTTTCGACGGTGGTTTCCCACGGCATCGGCACGATCGTCTTTCCGCCGGAAGTGACGATGACGTCCTTGACCCTGCCGCAGAGAACGAGGCGGCCGTCCGCATCGAGAGAGCCGAGGTCTCCGGTGCGGAAGAATCCGTCGACGAAAGCACCTTCGTTGTGCCGAGGGTTGCGGTATCCGTTAAAAACGCCGACCCCGCGCGCAAGAATCTCGCCCTCAGCACTGATGCGAATTGTCGAACCGGGCAGCGGCAGCCCCACTGTGCCGGAGCGAATATTTCCGGGCAGGTTGCCGGTAAGTGGCGCTGTAGTTTCGGTGAGGCCGTAGCCCTCGATAACCGGGACCCCGATACCTCGGAAGAACAGCGAGAGGTCGGCTTCAAGCGCCGCACCACCCGAGAGTACGTAGTTGACGCGACCGCCCATGACGGCACGAAGTCGACGAAAGAACAGAGCGTCGTAGCACGCGCGCTTCACCCGCAGACCGATCGACGCGCGAGCGGCCGTTCGGTCCTCGCTGTGGTTCCCCCACTCGACGGCCGTAGCGGATGCCGCATCCCACATCCGTGAGAGGCCCGCACCTGCAGCTTTCGCTGACGCGGCGGCGCGAATCTTTTGCAGAACCCGCGGCACGACCACCAAGAAAGTGGGGCGCAGCACCGGCAAGTTAGTGATGACAGCTTTCGGATCTGAAATGTGCGCGATGCGCATACCGCTCGCCAGACAGATCAGCTGCAGACCCCGAGCCAAGACGTGAGCGAGGGGAAGAAAGATGATCGTATTTCCACCCGGGTGCACGACTTCGCGGTAGGCCGCGGCAATGTTCAGCACCTGCCCGAGAAAGTTTCGGTGCGTGAGAATCGCGCCCTTCGGCTCGCCGGTCGTGCCGGATGTGTAGACGATCGTCGCGGTGTCATCGAGGCTGGCAGACTGTCGGCGGTGCTCAAGATCGGCGTCGCTGACGCGGTTACCGCGGGCCGTGAGCTTCGCGAGAGTGTAAGTTTCACCGCCTGTAGCGGCGGCATCCATCACCCAGACGCCGAGCGCGCCGGCGCCCGTTTCGTCGAAGGCGGAGCGCAGAGTCTCAGCTTGAGTCGCCGAACCAGCCACTGCAAGCCGCACGTGGGCGTCGGCGACGATGGCCGAGACCTGCACCGGTGAAGATGTGTCGTAGATCGGCACCACAACGCCGCCAGCAAACCAGATCGCCAGGTCGGCAACTGCCCACTCGTACCGCGATGGCGCCATGATCGCGACGGTGTCTCCGGCGGCGATGTCTGCCGCGATGAGTCCTTTGGCGAGGACCTTCACGTCATCGAGAAACTGCTCCGTGGTCACCTGCTGCCACGTGCCTGGCTTCTCAGCCGGTACGTCAAATGCGGCGTGCTCGGGTGCATCGGATGCCCGCCGCACTAATAAGTCGGTCACGTTGCGATACGAGTCGAGGTAAACGCGAAGCTGTGTGGAGGACTCCTGCATGTAGCTGCTTTCTTGTGCTCTTGCCGTGTGTGTACGTCACGGCATCCGGTCTTGCTCTCTGGTGCTTCGGAGCGCCGCGCACAACGGATGGCCCTCGCGCCCCTCCCCTCCCCACGAGTGCTCAGACGCCGAAACGCTGCTCTCAGCACGAACACGCCGGGCTCTAGTAGAAGAGCCCGGCGTGTCGAGTCGAGAAGCAGCGTTTCGGCGAGTGGGTCTTAAACAGCCCTCAGCGAGCGGGGCGAAGGGTGATGCTCCCAGCTTCAAGACTCACCGACACCTGGTGGCGTGACGTCGGGCTTGTCGTGAGCTCGTTGGTGAGCGAACCCAACGACACGTCAGTGCTGACGGCATAGGAGTCATCGGGGAGGCCGACCGTGAGGCTTCCCGCGCTCACAGCAAGCGTGACGTCTTCGGGAGCCGAACCACTGAATTCAGCATCGAACTCGCCAGCGTTGACCGAAAGATCAATAGCGGATGCCGCAGCCACATTCACCTCAGCGCTCCCGGCGTTGACAACCGCTGTCACGGTCTCCGCCGAACCCGCCACGGTTAGTGCCCCGGCGTTCATTGTCAGATCGAGGTCTCCGAAGTCACCGTCGGCGTCCAGGCTTCCCGCGTTCAGTGTGAGGGTCGAATCGAGCCCCGAAATATCTTCCGGCAGTGTGAGCGTGGCGCTCCCGATTCCGCTGGAGAACCAGAGCGACACTCCGCTGCGCGAAGGTGACTCAACTTTCAGTGAGCTACCGTCTCGCTTGAACGTCCAGCCCGCCGCACCCGAACCCTCGGTGTCGAGGGTTGCTTCGCGCACATCGGCGAAGCGGATGGTGAGCTCTGTCGCGGATGCCTCGGCGACAAGCTCGGTTACTCCCGAGACGGCTATGGACTGCGACGAGGTCGCATTCGATGCCGCAGCCGGGGCGAAGATTGTCGAGAACCCGGCGCTGACAACCGTTGCAACGACAACCAGTGCACCGAAGACGATCGTCACGATAGCGATCGCTTTGCCGGTCGTTGACGTGGTGGTGGGGGTACTCATTTCACAGTTCCTGTCTGGGGTGAATCATTGCCGTGTTCAAGATGCGCGAGTGCTGCGAGCACGCGCCGATTTCCGGACTCGTCTGGCTCGAGGCCGAGCTTCTGAAAAATCGCGGTGATGTACTTCTCAACGCTCGCCTCCGAGACGAAAAGCGCCGCAGCGATCGCCTGGTTAGAGCGGCCTTCTGCGATGAGGGCGAGCACCGAGCGTTCGCGGTCGGTGAGGCGCTGCATCCTGTCGTCTCGCGTGCGCCGCGACAGCAGTTGCGCGACGACCTCGGGGTCGAGCACTGTCGCACCGGCCCCGATACGCGCGACCGAATCGAGAAACTCTGTGACGTCAGCGACACGGTCCTTGAGGAGATATCCGATTGCTCCAGCCGAGCCCGTGATGAGTTCGCTCGCGTATCGCTCTTCGACGTACTGCGACAACACCAGCACCGGAAGCGAGGGCTGTGCTGTGCGGAGCCTGACCGCGGCGCCAATGCCCTCATCGGTAAACGTCGGAGGAAGGCGCACATCAAGAATGCAGAGATCGGGCGCCGACTCCGCGACCGCATCGTCAAGTTCCGTGGCATCGGCGAGAGCCGCCACCACGTCGTGACCCGCATCTTCGAGGAGGCGCACCAGGCCCTCGCGGAGGAGTACCGAGTCTTCACAGATCAAGATGCGCATGGCACGTTCACCTCCAGTGACGTTGGTCCGCCGATCGGACTCTCAAGTCGGGCTGTACCGCCAGCGGCAAGCACACGGTTGGTGATTCCATCGAGGCCGCCTCCCGGCACTACGCGCGCACCACCTATTCCGTTGTCTTCGACGCGTGCCCACAGCATTTGACCCGCTGCACCGTCGATATCGTCAGTGTCACGCAGTCGAACGACCACCCGGGCTTCGCTTGCGCGGGAATGCTTTGCAGCATTGGTGAGAGTTTCGGCCACGACGAAGTACACGGCGGCCTCGGCATTTTTGCTGCAGCGCCCGTCGAGGCGCACATCAAGGTGCACGGGAATATGTGATCGCCCCGCCAGGGCCGAGAGAGCAGCGTCGAGGCCGCGGTCGTCAAGAACAGACGCATGGATGCCTCGGGCCAGCTGCCGAAGGTCGGTTATCGCGGCCTTGGTTGAGGTATGGGCCTCGCTCACGAGCGCTTTTGCGGCTTCGGGATCGTCGTCGATTTTTTGCTGTGCCATGCCAAGAGTCATGCCGATCGAAACGAGCCGCGGCTGAACGCCGTCGTGCAGGTCGCGCTCGATGCGCGTGCGCTCGACTTCTGACGCGCGGATGGCGCCCGCTCGCTGCTCGCTCGAGGTTCGCGCTTGCTCAGCGAAGTGCGCTTCGAGCGAGGGCACCACGACAGCTCGCGCGATCACGCCGTGCAACACTGCGATGCCGACAACGCCGGCAAGCGCCGCGAGCGCCATCACGATGCCGACCAGCGGTGCCCACTCGGTTGAGATCGCGAGAGTGCTGCCCCAGAGTTCTGAGCTCGTGCCGGCACCGCGGTAGAGCGGAGCGAATGCGAGAGCAATCGAGTGTCCGACGCTGCTGAGGAGTGCCAAGACGACGAAGCCGAGGATTGCTGAAATTGCAAAGCTTGCTACCGCTCGCCACATCGACACGTCGATGAACTGCTGCCACACCATGCGGAGGAA
Source organism: Microbacterium endophyticum (assembly GCF_011047135.1). Classification (NCBI taxonomy): domain Bacteria; kingdom Bacillati; phylum Actinomycetota; class Actinomycetes; order Micrococcales; family Microbacteriaceae; genus Microbacterium; species Microbacterium endophyticum. The sequence continues at coordinate 1,932,497 of NZ_CP049255.1, forward strand.
GCCGCTGAAACCGGGCTTCTGGCGGCGCCGACGAGAGAGTGGGGGGATGCCGAGTGAGTAAAGTCCGCTGACCCGTGCGGTTTCGAGCCAGCCGAGGGCGAAGAGTGCGTAGATGAATCCGAGGAGGAATAGCAACCCGATTCCGAGCACCGGCAGCAGGCCCAACCCGAGTGCGAGGAGTGTGGCCAGAGCCCCGAAGACGACAGAACCCAGGATGCCGAGAGCTGCCAGCTGAGCGATAGCTCCGAGCACGCGGGCAGGAGTGTTCAGCTGTCGTGCTGAGGGGGCGGGCACAACGGACGGTGGCGGCGCCGCGAGGGTTTCTGTGGTCATGACTCCACGCTAGGGGCGCGCGCTCGGGCAGTCAGCCGAGGCATCCCGAAACCCCACTTCGGGTTATCCCGAAACCTGTCGCCCCCAGCATCCGTCATTCTCTGAAACGCTGCTGCGCCGGCCCGACACTGCGTGTACAGGGAGGCGCACCCGGCGTGTCAACCCGAATGGCAGCGTTTCGGCGAGAGGGGCAGTGAGAGGAGAGAAGGGCGAGAGAATAGAAGGGATGACTTATCTCGCTGATGCTGAAGCGCTCGCTGCCCGTACCCCCGACATTCGGCTCGTTGCCGTCGATATGGACGGCACACTGCTCGACGAAAACGGTGTCGTTCCGCCCGGCCTCTGGCCGATGCTCAAGCGCCTTGCCGATCGCGGTATCGCCTTCGCTCCGGCGAGCGGCCGGCAATACGCCACGCTTCGCCGCGAGTTCGAAGGCCACAGCGACGGCATGGTCTTCATCGCCGAGAACGGCACATTCGTGCTTCGGGGTGAAGATGAAGTGAGCAGCGCACCGATGGATCGCGCCTTCGTCGACGATCTCGTGCGACACCTCCGCGATTCTCCGCACGACATCGGCGTGGTGGTCTGCGGTAAGGAGTCGGCCTACATCGAACGCGACGACGAAGCGTTCCGGTCTGAGGCGTCAAAGTATTACGCGCGGCTCGAAGTCGTGCCAGACGTCATTGACGTTCACGACGACGTCTTGAAGATCGCGGTCTTCGACTTCGGCCACGCCGAAGAGACCACAGCACCGGCTCTTGAACACCTTCGTGCGACGCACCAGGTCGTTGTTTCTGGCGAGCACTGGGTGGATGTCATGAACGCCGGAGTCAATAAGGGCAATGCGCTCCGCCGCCTGCAAGATGTGCTCGGCGTGACTCCGGCGCAGACCGTGGTGTTCGGCGATTACCTCAATGACCTCGAAATGATGGATGCCGCTGACCACTCATTCGCGATGGCCAATGCGCACCCGCTCATCGCCGAACGCGCGCGCTACCGGGCGCCGTCGAACCGCGACCACGGTGTGATCGCGGTTCTCGAGCTGCTCGTTCCGTAACGCTTAGCGTTCTGCGCGGGCCAGGTTCGCCTTCAGCTCTTCGGCGTTCTGCGGGACGCCGTATGCCGGACGGTCGCGCTCGACGCGCCAGCTCTCGGAGAGCGGGCTGACGTCGACGGTGTCAAACCCGAACTGGTCGTACAACTCAGTCATGAAAGCTGCGGCGTCAGCATCGTTACTCGAGGCGACGAGAGCTCGGCGCCCCGGAGTGCCAGCGGGAGTCCCATCGGTAAGGATGGTGTCTGCGGCGATGTGATTGAACCCCTTCACTACCGTTGACTGCGCAAGGTGCCGCTGAACCATCTCCGCGGTGGTCGTCCGACCCTCTTCGAGCTCGGCGATGCGACCGTCACGCTCCCAGTAGTAGTTGTTCGTGTCGACGACGATCTTTCCCGCGAGAGCGTCGACCGGTACATCTTCGAGAGCTTTGAGGGGCACCGTCACGATGGCCCACTCCGCCGCTTCTGCTGCTTCTTGTGCGGTTGCGGCACGAGCGTGCGAGCCCAGCTTCGCGACGAGATCGCTGAGCGTCTCGGGGCCGCGAGAGTTCGCAATCACGACGTCGTAGCCGCGGTCAACGAGTCCCTGAGCGAGAGTGCCGCCGATGTTGCCTGCTCCGATAATTCCTACTGTTGTCATACGTGCCGACAACGACATATCGCGCGACTACATTCCCTTGAAGGTGTGCAACCGCTCGAGGAGCTTCGGAGCATTACGGTCGAAGACGTGCCCGCCCACGACGACGCCAATCCCAAAAAGAGCGCTGCCGAGTACGACACCGACACCGAGCGCCGCCCAACCGAACATTTCGTTGCCCGTAATGCCAGCTGCGACCGCGAGGGCAAAAGCAGGAAGCGACAAAACCCCGGATGCTGCCCAAAACCCCACGTAGGCGAGGCCCTGCAAAAAGGTTTGTCCCGGAACTCTCTTGAACGGATTGTCTCCGGGAGCTGCAACCGGAACGACAAGGATCGCGGAACTGACCGCGCACATGCCGTACCCCGTGAGTAGCGCGCCGAGGCTGGCGCCGAGTATTGCCGGCAGCAGAGCCCAGTTGCCGCTGAGCGCAATCGTGGCGACGGCGATCACGATGATCGCCGGCACTCCGACGAACGCTGCCCCCAGCATCCGGCCGGCTCGATCGTCGCGCCCGCGGACGCCCGCTGCCAGCACGGCGGCAAACGCTGTGCCGTCGTAAGAGACGTCTGTGTAGGGGATCGATCCGAGGAGGTACGCCACGAGCACGGCCGAAAACGTCAGGAACGGGCTCGATAGGTCGCCGTATGAGTAGAAGAGCAACAGCGCTGGTATCAGCGGCACGACAAGAAGCTGTCTGAGATAGCGCGGGTCGCGGGTCCATGACGTGATGCTGCGCGCCAGTGTTGCGCCGGTGCCGCCCGTGGGAAAGCGCCCGAACCATCCCAGCGATCCGATCGCGAGCTTCTTCGTCGCTGAGCGCGCCGGCGATACGAGCGATGCTGCAAGGCTTCGCTGCCAAAGCCACCAGAGCAGGCCCACGCTTGCGAGCGCGATGGCGAACTTCACGAGTGCGGGCAAAAGCGCACCGGCGGCCAGGTCGCCGGGTACTGCCCATGCGGCACCGATCGGTGTCCACGAAATTCCAGAAATGACGGTCCCGATGAGCGAAAAGCCGCCGGAAGACGCCGCTGTCGCCGCATCGACGAGATTGAGGATGCCGACCAGAATCGGGCCCGCGAGAGCGAGAAGTAAAAACGCGCCGATGCTGATGAGCTCCTTCGTCCGGCGACTGCCGCCGGAGCCGGCGGCCAACGCACCCATTGTGCGAGACGCCACGACGCAGATCAGAACGCCCAGTGGAACACACACGATCGCTGCGAGAAGGGCGACGGGGAACCGCCACCATGCGGCGAAAGTTGCGAGAGCGCCGAGAGTCGTCGCGATTCCGGGAACACCCGCAAACCCGGCCGCGGTGAGAGCGACCATGAGCTGTCGTGTGCTGATCGGGAACGGCGCGAGGCGGCCGGCGTCGACAGTAGTGTCGAGACCGGAAACGAAAATCGGGCCCAGAATCCACCCGAGCGTCAGTGCCGCACCGCCCGCTGTGATCACTGAGCGCGCGGCATCCAGGCTTGTGAAGCTGAGTGCGATGAGCCCCGCCGTCACGCCCAGCAGAATGAATAGTGCCCATAGCGAGCCGACGATGAAGCCGATGAGCTGCCAGGGACTCGACGCAAGGGTATTGCCGAGAATGCGGTATCTGAGCCTCAGGACTGTCGCAACCATGACGGCCCTTCAGAGTGGTGGCGGCCGCCGACGAGCTCAATGAACCGGTCCTGCAGTGAGCCGGCCCCGCGCACGTCGCCAACGGTGCCTGCCGCAAGAACAGTGCCGTTCGCGATGACAGCGACGTGGTCACACATGCGCTGGACGAGGTCCATCGAGTGGCTGGAGACGATGACGGTGCCGCCGGTTTGCGCGTAGCTGCGCAGTACGTCTTCGATGTTGGCTGCCGAAACGGGGTCGACCGATTCGAAGGGCTCATCGAGTACCAAGAGCCTGGGGGCATGGATGAGCGCGCAGGCGAGGGCCACTTTTTTCGTCATACCCGCGGAGTAGTCGACGACCGGCGTACCGGCTGCCGCAGTCAGATCCATCATCTGCAGGAGATCTGCGGTGCGTGTGGCGATGTCCGCGCGATCCAGCCCGAACATCATCCCCGTGTACGTGATGAGTTGCTCGCCGGTCAATCGGTCGAACAACCGAACACCATCGGCCAGGTTCCCCACCATCGCTTTGGCCGCCACGGGGTCTCCCCAGACATCGACGCCGTGGATCGTCGCAGAACCCGAATCGGGACGCAGGAGACCTGTCGCCATCGATAGCGTTGTGGTCTTGCCGGCACCGTTCGGTCCGACGAGTCCGTAGAAAGATCCCACCGGAACGGTGAGGTCGATTCCGGCGACGGCGACTTTGTCGCCAAAGCTTTTGAAAAGGCCACGGAGGTCGAGGGCGGCAGTCGTTGCCGGGGAGGATTCTGTCACGCGCACCACGCTATCGGTAGGCGTGGATCACGACGACTCAAAAGTGATGAGATGGTGGCATGCCTACGATTCCTACGATCACCTTGAACGATGGTTTTGCATTTCCGGAGATTGGGTTCGGTACGTACAAACTCACAGGGGATGCCGGAGTGGATGCCGTTGTCGCGGCGACGGAGGCCGGATACCGGCTTCTCGACACCGCCGTGAACTACAAGAACGAGCGCGTTGTGGGCGAGGCTGTGCGACGAAGCCCGGTCGATCGCTCAGAGCTCATCGTTACGACAAAGATTCCCGGGCGCGATCACGGCTTCGATAGCGCTCTCACAAGCATCGATGGGTCCCGCGAGCGCTTGGGTATCGACGTGATCGATCTTCATCTCATTCACTGGCCCAACCCGAGCGTCGACAAATACGTCGACACCTGGCGTGCCCTCATCGAAGCGCGAGCTCGCGGTTGGGTGCGGAGCATCGGAGTGTCGAACTTCACACCCGCAATGCTCGACAGGCTAAACGACGAGACCGGAGTCGTTCCCGCCATCAACCAGGTGGAGCTTCACCCCTACTTTCCACAAGCGCAGCTGCGGGAGTATCACCGTGCGCACCGCATCCGCACCGAGAGCTGGAGCCCGCTCGCCACGCGCGCGGAGCTTTTGGGCGAGCAGCCCATCGTCGATGCCGCCAAAGCGCACGATGTGACGCCGACGCAGGTCGTGTTGCGCTGGCACGTGCAGCTCGGTTCGACACCTATTCCGAAGTCGGCGACGCCGTCGCGCCAGAGAGAAAACGCCGACATTTTCGGATTCAGTCTCACCGGTGATGAAGTTGACGCGATTTCAGGTCTTGAGCGCGGGCGCATGTGGGGAGGCGACCCTGACTCTCACGAAGAGATGTGAGTCACGAGCCATCCGACGTCACGTTCGCGCTGATCATCCACTCGATTCCGAATTTATCGGTGAGCATTCCGAACCTGCCGCCCCACGGGGGAGTCTCGAACGGCTCGTTGACGGTGCCCTCGGTACTCAGGCCGTTCCAGATATTTTCGAGCTTTGATTCGTCGTCTCCGCTGACTGAAACAGCGAAGCCAGCCGGCGTCGCACCGGCCACGTGGCTCGGTGTGTCGGAAGCCATGAGCGTGAAACCGTCATCGGTGGTCAGCTGTGCATGCATGACGAGGTCTTCGTCTTCGGGAGTTTGCGCAAAATTGAAATCGGAGAAAGTCGTGACCGTGAGTTCACCACCGAAGACAGTGCGGTAGAACTCCATCGCTTCACGCGCTTGATCGCGAAAGTTGATGTAGGGATTGAGGAGCATCGGCGGTCCCGCCCTTTCACAGTGAGTGCTGTCACTGTCACAACGAAAACAGTGTGCTCCTGAGAGCGCCGGTGCACAAGAGCAGGTATAGCGAAACCGAGGCTAGAGTTGGGCTCCGTTGTCGTCGCGATCATAGATACCGACGTTCTGGCCGCGCCACGATTCGTATGCGATGAGCCAGCCGATCGAGAGGACGGCACCTAAGACAAGCCCAATCCACAGATTGCCCAGCGCGAGGCCGATGAGCGCGCCACCCACGATCAGAACGACGGTTCCAAGGATCCACATGGAGCGGCCGCGCGGCCAACCGGTTTTTGAAGCTGCCATGGTCACAGCGTACGCGGTCGGGCTTATCTGGCGCGGTGGTCTTCGGGATGGAGCTTTGGTCCGCGCCGTTGCTCGCGCACGCCGCTTGCTCCGATGAGGCGAATTACCCGCTGGCGCTGACCGCTCCAGGGGGCGAGAAGCTCGAGCATCCCGTCGTCGTCAGTCCGGCTGCCGGCGAGTGCATTGCCTACTTCATGGGCAAGGTGGTAATCGCCCACGCTCACCGCATCGGTATCGCCGAGCGCCCGAATGCGGGTTTCTGCCGACGTCCACGGCCCCACGCCGCGGATACTCGTGAGTACTTGATCGCGCTCCGGCCCGGTGTGCGCGGCTGTAGTGGCTCGTGTCAGTGCGTCGCCTCGTCGGGCAGCTGCAACGACGGTGCGCGATTGAGACGGTTCCAGACCCGCTCGATGCCACGCCCAAGAGGGGATATGGCGCCAACCTTCGATCGTTGGGGGAGCGAACATCGGGTGTGGGGTGGGGCCTGGTGCGCGCTCACCGAACCACGTGAGAATGCGACGCCACGCGCCGAATGCCTGCATCCCGGTGACCTTTTGCTCGAAGATCGCGCACGCGAGAGCGTCGAAGACAATCTCGGTGCGTGCAAGGCGCAACCCAGGATTCTGATGGTGAGCGTCAGCAACGAGCGGATGCAGTGAGGCATCGAAGCCGTCGCTATCATCGTCGGCACCGCAGAGCGCGGGCAACTGCGCAAGCGCCCACCCAGCACCGTTTCCCCAGGCTGCGGCCTTGATGACTCCGGCCCCGGACTCGCGAAGAGCGAGGGTTGCGAGCCCCGCAGGTGTGCGGCTCGCGCGCCACACGACCGGGCCGTCGACCGTCATCGTGGGGTCGCCCCGCCCGCGTCGCAGAAACAGTACGGTTCGCCGGAAATCGAGCGGATGCCGCGGGCGATACTCCGTTTCAAGAGGTGCGCCGTGCGGGGGCCGCGGGTCGCGGTTCATGCGATCACCCTACGACGCACAGCTGACATCGAGTGTTGAGCAGCGGGACCTTAGAAGCGGTCGGGCGACGGCGTGCCGTGACCGTAGCGAATGACGACATCGGCGTGACGGTCGAAACGGTATCCAACGCCGCGAACTGTTCGCACGATGTCCTCGTAGCGACCGAGTTTGGCGCGCAGTCGCCGCACGTGCACATCGATGGTGCGTTCGCCGGGCGCATCGAGGTCACCCTGGCTCCAGAGCGACGACACCAGTTCGGTCCGTTCGATCGTGCGGCCTTCACGCAAAACCAGGTACTGCAGCAGTTCGAACTCTTTAAAGGTGAATGCCGCCGAATTGCCGTCGATCAGAACGCGCTTGCGCGAGATGTCGACGATCACTCCGGTCGTCGCGTCGTCGTCGATCTCTTCCGGCTCGTCTTTGGCGCGCGCCGTCGCAGCTGGTTCATGAAGGGCAAGACGCACCACATCGACATTTCGCCCGCCCGCAGATGCCGGGGCAAGGGCGACCGTCGCGTAGGTTTCAGCATCGGGAGCGAGTTCGCCGAGCGTGCGTCGCAGAGCCTCAACGAGGGTGCCGAGGGAAACGCCGGATGCCGCAGCCTTCACTTCGTCGAAGCCGACGTAGAGAGCGAAGCCACGCGGTGCGGTTCCTGCGGGCAGAGCGCGGGTAGGCGCCGCGGGTGTGTGCGCAGCGGGAGCGGATTCGGAATCCGTCACGACACGGAGGTTCGGACGGGTGGAAGTAGCGGGGCGCTCGAGGAGGGCGGTGTTCGACATGAGTGTGTGTCCTTGCGAAAAGGAACCCGGGCGATGCTGCCAGAAACAGGTTCAAGTGTGTGTCATCTTTCGCGGTCCGGGGTGGGGACCGGGTGCAAGCTCCGTGAGCCGTAGGACTCTCGATGCTCGGGGGCTTAAACGCCTCATTCAGAAGAGGCGCGGATGCCCATCGGGGATTACCGAATCAGCGGCACATTCGACAACACAGGACAGCGCGCACCGGCATCATCATGCCGGTTGTTCCGTTCGCCTCCAGGGCGGACAGGGAACGAGCGAAGTCAGTCATGTCGCGATTATGACCGATCGAGTCGCTGTGAGTCAAATCAATCAGTTTCCTGTGTGGCGCTCGACAAAAACCGTGCATCCTGCTCAACGCGTGAGTAGTTGGCCCGAGGCAGGAAATTCGAGGCGTACCCTGTCCGGGTGACGAACATGACTTTCACGAACGAGCGCGATGAGTCGCGCTACACGCTGAAGCGGGGAGAAGACCTCGTGAGCGTTCTCGACTACCGCGATGATGGCCGCACACTGGCCATGACACGGGCTTACACCATTCCGACATTCCGTGGACAGGGATTCGCCGCTGACATCGTCGAACGCGCGGTAGCCGATGTCGAGGCATCCGGAGATCGGGTCGTAAGCCCGGTGTGCTGGTACGTGGCGGAATGGTTCGAATCGCACCCCGACCGCGCCGGCGTCCTTACTCCTCGCGGAGCGGCCCGAAACTCATAGTCGGGCTATACGCCCCAGTCAAGGGTGCGCGCTCCGCTCTTGAGCCGACCATGCTTGTATTACCGCATTGCGCTGGTTGGTTCTGGCGTGAAGAAATGACAGGAGTCTGCGATGAGCGACAATGACACACCCGCTGTCGATCCAGCCACCGTGCAGGACGAGCCAGTGATGGACATGCACACCGCGACCGACGACGAGAGGATTGACGGAATCGTCGATCAGACTCGTGCCGACGTCGGAGACAAGAGTCTGGAACGCATCGAGGGCGTGCTGCGTCAGCGCTTCGAGCAGAGCGGTATGGAGTTCACCGACGAGCTCCTGGCCGAACTCGCACAGCGCGTCAAAATCTGAAGAGCTTCACGCCACGGCGCGAGGTGCCTCGTTCACGACGGTCGCCAGATCGTCGCCGAATGTGAAGATCGCATTGAGTCCGCTATTCCCGCGTAGTATCCCCGGCAGCCAGCGCGAGGCGTCATCCCACATTCGCTCGAATGGAATGTCGTCGATCGAGTACCACTTCGGCACGATCTCGTCGGTCTCAACCGGTTCGCCGGTCCACGCCGTGCACGTGAAAACGTGGGACCGCTGCGACCACGTCGGCTGTGAAGGAAAGAGGTAGTCGAGCACACCGACCGCAACGAGATCGGATGCTTCGACCAGCAACCCCGTTTCTTCCTGAACCTCACGCACGGCGCCCTCGCGCACGGTTTCACCCCGCTCGATCTTGCCCCCGATCCCGACGATGCGACCGAGTCCAAGGCCTGTGCGCTTGTGACCGAGCAGCACCTCGGTTCCGCTGGTCGCGGTAGGGCGCATCATGTAGACAGCGCACACTTCGGGCAGGTTCATGCAGGCAGGCTACGCCCGGTTTGTTACGGGAGTGTGGCATGGCTCGGGCGCCTGTGGCACGCCTGCTCAGCAATGTCGGTGTCGCCGCATACCGTGGGATGATGCGCATCCTCCACACTTCCGACTGGCATATCGGGCGCACCTTCCACGGGCACTCGACTCTTGCAGCGCTTCGTGGCGTGCTGTTCGAAATGGTGGAGCAGGTGCGAGAGCGGCGCGTTGACGTCGTGATCGTCGCGGGCGACGTGTTCGACTCGGCCGCGCCCGCGGCATCCTGCTACGAACTTTTGACCGAGACACTCGCGGCTCTTGCCGATGCCGGGGCGCGCGTCGTCATGACGAGTGGAAATCATGATTCGGCGGCTCGCCTCGGTTTCCAGTCGCGCCTCCTGAGGCAAGAGATCGCGGTTCGCACCGACCCCGCTTTGATCGATTCCCCCATCACGATCGAAGACGCTGATGGCCCTGTGCAGTTCTATGGCATCCCGTTTCTCGAGCCGGCGCTCGTGCGTCACCTGTGGCCAGATGTCGAGGTGCGCACGCATGAGCGCGCGCTCACCCACGCGATGGATCTCGTTCGTGCTGATCTCGCAAAGCGCGGCGGCCGCTCTATTGCTATTTCGCACTGTTTCACGGCCGGTGTTGAGGCGACGGTCGGTGTTGAGCGCGACATTCAACAGGGCGGCCTCGACGTCGTGCCGCTTTCGGCCTTCGATGGTGTCGACTATGTGGCTCTTGGCCACATCCACGGCCGCCAACAGTTATCACCGAAGGTGCGGTACTCGGGGGCACCGCTGCACTACAGCTTTGGCGAAGGCAACAAACCCCGAGGCTCGTGGCTCATCGATTTGGATGCCGCGGGCGCAACTTCGGTCGAATGGCTTTCCTTGCCCGTCCCCCGGCGCCTGACGACTCTGCGCGCACCGCTCGATGAACTGCTGGAAGGTCCTCGATTCAGCACGGACGAGCAGTCGTGGGTGGCGGCCGAATACACCGACGCGACACCGCAACCAGACACCATGCGTCGGCTGCAGGCGCGTTTCCCGTGGTGCGCGAGTGTCGCTCACGTGCCAGCCGTGACGCGCGAAAAGAGCGAATTGACCTACTCGGGGCGTGTCCGTGCCGCACGAAGCGATCTTGAGCTCATCGATGCGTTTCTCGCTCACGTGCGCGAAGGTGAAGGTGCCTCGACGGCTGAAACCGACATTCTTCGCGACACGCTGGGCGAGCAGGCAGCAGCCGAGGCGAGCAGATGAAGCTTCACCGCCTCGAGCTCGTGGGCTTTGGGCCGTTTCTGTCGCAGCAAGAAGTCGACTTCGACGCGTTCGAAGACGATGGCATCTTTCTCATCACTGGCCGCACGGGGGCAGGAAAATCCAGCATCCTCGACGGGGTGTGTTTTGCTCTCTATGGCGGGGTTCCGCGCTACGAGAATGGTGACAAACGTGTACGCAGCGATCACTGCGCGCCAGAAGACCCGACCAGAGCAACTCTGGAGTTGACGGTCGGTGAGACTCGTTGGCGCGTGAGCCGCATGCCCGAGTTCGACCGGCCCAAAAAGCGCGGCACCGGCACAACGCGTGTGGGGGCGGAGGCTCAACTCGATGAGCTCGTCGACGGCGCATGGATTGGTCGTGCAGCAGGGCCGCGAGACGTGGGGCTCGCGCTGGACGACATTCTCGGACTCACGCAGCAACAGTTTTTGCAGGTCATTCTTCTCGCGCAGGGCAGCTTTTCGCGGTTTCTGCTCGCGAAGAACGACGAGCGGCAGCGGCTGCTTCGCACGCTCTTCGGAACGAAGAGCTACGAGGACTATGAGCGCATTCTGGAGCAGCATCGAAAAGACGCGGAACTGCTGCTGACGCGCGGCGGAGAGCGGCTCGAAGATCTTCTTAACGATGTCGAATCCGTGATCGCGGAACGTCAGCTCCTCCCCATCGTCGAGGCAAGCGAGGCGCTGAGCGCCGAGAGACGAGTTGAGAAAGCGACGCAGGCCGCAGTCGAGGCTGAGAAAAGAGCTGCAGCTCGCGCGGACGAAGTAAAAACGGCGGAGCGCGAACGAGACGCGGCAAGTCGTCACCGGGAGATCCACACCACGCTGCGTGACGCACAAGATAAGCGCGTGCGCGCTGAGCGCATATTGGCGGACCTTGGCGGCCGCTCGTCGGCCACTGAGCTGGCGCGCACCGAACTCGGCGACGCTCTGCGTGCCGAACCGTTGCGCTCTCTTCTCACGCAGGCGCGCGATGCCGAGGAGCGGGTGGTTCTGGCATCCGCTGCCGCGCGTACTGCCGCGGATGCGTGGGCTCATGCCGGTGAGCACCCGGTCGATGAGCGGGCTGCGCGTGAGATCATCGACGCGCTCACAGGCGACATCGCACTCGCGCAAGAGGCCCGCGCCGCCGAGGAGCAGATTCGGGCCACTCTCACTGAGCAAGACGCGCTCCAGAGCCAGCACACCGCTGTCGCGGCGGCAGAGGCGAAGGCGATCGTTCGTCGGGATGCCGCGGCTCAGCGCGTCACCCAGGCCACGGCGATGGCGGGCGAGCTCGTGAAGGTCGCAGCGCTTGAGCCCTCTGCGCGAGCCTCGCGCGGAGAGCTCCGCGACCGACTTGTGGCAGCGCAAGAAGCCCAGCAGCTTCTTGGCGCCGTTGAGGCTGCTGACAGCGATTACGTCGCAGCAAACGCTGTCGCTCAAGAGGCGAGCCGCGCAGTTGGTGAGCTCTTGCAGCGACGCCTACTCGGGGCGGCCGGAGAGCTCGCTGAGAGGCTGAGCGAAAACGAGCCCTGTCCGGTCTGTGGCTCGCTCGTGCACCCCGACCCGGCGCACACGACCGCCGGCGACACCGTGACCGACGACATGGTGACGGCAGCTGAAGAACGACGCACAGAGGCGCACCAGGCTGAGCAGCGTGCCGCCGACATTGCGAAATCTGCTCGTGACGCACACGCCCGAGCGTCTGCGCGCGCGGGTGGTGTGGGCGTCGACGACCTTGCAGTCTCTCTTCAAACGGCCGAGGCCGAACTTATGCGTGTCGAAGAAGCGGTGGCAGCACTTGAGCGTGCGCACAATGAGCGTGAGAGTGCCGAGGTTGAGGGTTCGAAAGCCAGTATCGAACTCGTCGAGCTGCGGGAGGAACGAGTCAACGTTGAGACCGATATCGCTCGTGCGGCTGATCGCCTGGCCACTGCCGCAGCGACTGTCGAGTCTGCGCGAGCGCACTACGAAACTGTTGCTGAACGCCTCGATGCGCTCGTGCTGCGCCGACAACGCGCGAGAGACATTGCGGAGACGACGGCTTTTCTGGCCGAGCAAGAGCGCGCGGCTGGTGGTGCCGTCAGTGAACGCGATGGCGCTCTCGCTGAAGCAGGCTTCGTCTCGGAAGACGCCGCGAGCGCTGCGCTTCGGCCCCGGGCGGAACGTGAACGGCTAGCCGCAACGATTGCTGAGTACGACTCCGTACTGCGCCGCGAAACGGAACGCGTTGTCGAGCTCGACGAGGTTCTCGCCACAGCCGCAGACTTCACTATCGACGTGCCAGCTGCCGAAGCGGCGGAGGCTGCCGCAATCACGCTGTGGACAACGGCTGTTGCCGAGGCCGCAACCGCCACTGAGGTATCGGGTCGGATGAGTACGCTCGCGGCCCGCGCCGTTGCCCTGCACGCTGAGCGCGCCGAGGCAGAAGCTGCGCATGCGGTGATTTCCCGCCTCGCGAACACTGTCGCAGGCCGTGCACCCAACGCGCTCCGGATGACGCTTGAGGCCTTCGTCCTTGCCGCTCAACTCGAAGACATCGTGATCGCCGCGAATCTGCGCTTGCAGACGATGTCATCGGGCCGCTATCGATTGCAGCACACCGATGCTCTCGCGCGTCGGAACGCCGCCTCGGGACTCGGCCTCGAAGTTCTCGATGCGCACACCGGTCAGGCTCGACCGCCGCAGTCGCTGTCGGGCGGTGAAACATTTCTGGCGTCACTGGCGCTCGCGCTCGGCCTCGCCGAAGTGGTTACCGCACAAGCGGGAGGCATCCGTCTTGACACGCTCTTCATCGATGAGGGATTCGGTTCGCTTGATGCGGAGACGCTCGAGACAGCGATGCGAACCCTCGATGAACTGCGAGCCGGAGGACGAACCGTCGGCGTCATCAGCCATGTCGAGGCGATGAAGGAGCAGCTTCCCGCGCAGATCATAGTCACCGCGAGCGCGCAAGGGCCAAGCATGATCAGGCACGCAAGTCATTCCCGGTCGTAGGGTAGGACAGTGAATAAAGGCACTGTGTGGACCATCGTCGGAGTTATCGCCGCAATCGCTATCGCTTGGCTTCTCGTCAACATTCTGTTTTCGGTGTTGGCGATTATCTTCAAGCTCCTCGTTGTAGCGGTCGTTGCGGTGATCGTGTTCTTCTTCTTGCGTGCGGCGTTCGCTCGCGGCGACTCGCGCTCCTAGACACATGGCAAAAAGGACGGATGCCGCGCACCCCGCGACCCAGAACATTCAGCTGACTGACCCGCAAAAATGGCGTGCGTTTGCGGTGTGCGTGACCGTTGCCGCCATCACGATCCTTGACCTTTCCAAGGTCAACGTCGCTCTACCTTCTATCGAGTCTGCACTTGGTGCGGGATCGACAGAGCTGCAGCTGATCGTTTCTGGTTATGTCCTCACGTTCGGACTCTTTCTCGTTCCGATGGGGCGAATCGGCGATCAGCGATCACGGCGCGGCCTTTTCATCATCGGGCTCTCGGTCTTTACTCTCGCCAGTGTGGCGTGTGCTGTCGCACCCGATACGACGACTCTGCTGGTTGCTCGGCTTATCCAGGGCATGGCGGCCGGAACGCAGATGCCGCAGGTTTTGGGCCTCATCCAGCAGCTTTTCCAAGGCAAAGAGCGGGCTCGTGCCTTCGGTTTGTTCGGCGCGACAATCGGTGTCGCGACAGCATTCGGTCCGACAATCGGCGGGCTCCTCATCGCGATCGGCGGCGCTACTGACGGATGGCGTTGGATCTTCTGGATGAATCTCCCGCTCGGACTCATCGCAATCGCACTCGCGATCTGGCTGCTTCCCGCCACTCGAGGTCGATCGCACCGAAAACTCCAGCTCGACCCGGTCGGCGTCGTGCTCTTCGGCATCACTGTCGTTGCTCTGATGCTGCCGTTCCTCTTCACGACGGGCTCGCCAACAGATAACCCCAGTCGCTGGTGGTTCCTGGTGATTTTCGTGCTCTTCGCTGGGGCGTTCTACGCCTGGGAGCGCCGGTACGCCGCGCAGGGACGGGTACCACTCATTCCCTTCAGCCTGTTCCGAATTTCGTCGTATCGAAACGGAACGATGCTGCAGGCGATCTACTTCTCGGCCCTTCCCGCGATGTTCCTGCTCACGACCCTGTTCTTGCAGGGCGGGCTGAAGCTCGAACCGGTCTTCGCTGGCATGGTCTCGATCGGCTTCGCTCTCACGAGCGCCGTTGCCTCATGGCTCGGCGGTAGCCTCGTCACCCGGTATGGCCGCATCGTCGTCGTTTGGGGACTGGCGATCGTTCTCATGTGCGTTGCGGCGCTCGTCGCGACAGCGCTCTTTTCTGCACCAGCGGCGACGGCTTACATCATGGCTGCTGCGCTCTTCTTCGGCGGTATGGGCGGCGGACTTGTCATCTCGCCAAATCAGACGCTGACGCTCGCTGACATCCCGGTGAAGCAGGGCGGGTTGGCGGGCTCGGTCGGTCAGCTCGGGCAGCGCATCGGTACTGCGGTCGGAAGCGCTATCGCGCTCGCACTCTTTTACGCCACGATTTATCGCGAAACCGATTCGGCCGCAGACATCGTCGTCTACCACGATGCATACGGCTACGGCATGATCGCTGTCGCGGTCTGCATTGCTGTTGCGCTCGTGATTGCGGTTGTCGACTTGAGCTCGCGCAGCAAGAAAGAAGCGAAAAGAGCGGGAAAGAAGTCGGTGAAGAGCGCCTAGACGCCGTACTCAACGCGTATGCGCTCGCGCAGCCATCCGCTGCAGCGGGTAACCGTGACGTCCCACAGCTCGGTCGCTCCGTCTTGAGCGCGATCCGAAACCGCCTTGAAGACGCGTATGGGGACCCCGAAGTTCTCGGCGGTCCACATGTAGGCGTAGGTCTCCATGTCGACGAGGCTCGCGCCGAGAGCGCGAATGTGGGTGACGGCATCCGCATCGTCGATGAAACGGTCGCCCGTCGCAATCGTGACCCCATCAACCGATGCCCCGACCCGAGGCGGCAGCGCGACGTGCTGGCCAACGACACCGTCGAGATCTGCGACATCGTGCTGTAGTGCCGAGACGACTTCGTAGACGGATGCCTCAAGCTCTGGGTCAAGGGCCCCGGCGGTGCCGACGACCACGATTTCTTCGTACGTTTGCGCACTGAGAGCCTTCGTGAGGCCCACCGCCGCCTGCAACTTTCCGAGTCCCGTCACCAGCATGTCGAAACCCTCGATGGGCTCGCTGAACGCGACCATTTCGACATCCATCGCCGCAACCAGCAGCCTCACGTCAGCTGCCTCCGCTGAGGATGCCGATGACGCCGGACGCCACCATGTAGACGCCGACGGCGCCAACGACGACCCAGATGCCGATGCGCGCTGGCGATGGTGATTTGGGATCTCGCCCGGGAGTTGTCATCCCGCGATCCTACCGTTGTCTGCTACGCGGCCGACGGTGTCCACGATGAGACAGCATCGAGGTCGCTGATGTCCTCGGGTGTGAGATCGATTGTCGTGCTGGCCAACAGGTCGGCGACCTGCGAGGGTCGTGAGGCGCTCGCGATGGGGGCCGCGACAGTCGGCTGTGCGCGAAGCCAGGCCAGCGCGATCGTCGCTATCGACGCATCGTGAGCGTTGCCGATCCGCTCGAGTGTGTCGATCACCTTGAGGCCCTGTCGGGTGATGTATTTCGATGACGACCGACCGCGGGGGGTCTCATCAGCGGTTTTGGGATCACGGAACTTTCCCGTGAGAAATCCGGAGGCGAGCCCGTAGTAAGGCACGAGGCTCATTCCGTACTCTTCGGCGATCGGAATGATCGACTCTTCTACCTCATTGCGGTGCACGAGATTGTAGTGAGGCTGAATAGCGACCGGACGTGCGGCGCCGGTCAATTGCGCGAGAGTGATCCACTCGCGGATGCGCTCTGGAGACATGTTGGAGATCGCGATGTTCTGCGCGAGACCATCGGTAACCAGGGCTCCGAATGCCTCGACGATCTCTGCCATCGGAACTTCAGGGTCGTCGAAGTGCGCGTAGTACAGGTCGATTGTGTCGACACCGAGCCGAGTCAATGAGGCTTCTGCAGCCGCACGTATGTTGGCCGCGGAGAGCCCTCTGAACTCAGGGTGGGTTCCTACCTTTGTGGCGACAACGACATCCTTCGGCGTGCGGCTACGCAGCCAGTCGCCGATGATTTTCTCGCTTTCGCCACCGGTGTGCCCGGGCGCCCACGCGCTGTAGCCGTCTGCGGTGTCGATGAAAGTGCCGCCGCCGGCGTGAAACTCATCGAGCACGGCAAATGATGTGTCGCGATCTGCTGTCCATCCGAAGACGTTCCCGCCGAGGCAGAGCGGAAGAACATCGAGGGTGCTGTCACCGATACGCGTCATTCCTCCATTATCGATCCGTCACGACGTCGGGGGCTCGGCACCGGACTTTTGACACGGCGCCGATGGCAACGCGGCGGCGAGGAAAGGAGGATGCTGGGACCACGCGGTGTATTCGGCGAACCCGACATCGCGCAGCACGACAGTCGTTACCCAGAAGGGATTACTGATGGAAACCGTACTTCTCGATACCCCCAGCGGAATTGACGCGCGTCTTGCGTGGGACCCGCGAGTGAGCGAGCACGATCGTCGGCGAGTTCTCTCGCGCGAGCTCGTGTCGGAGCGGTTAGGCATCGATGCGAAAACCGTGCGCGTCGAGCGGGAGGCCCCCACAGTTTTCGGTCATCACACGCAACTGTTCGCTGAGCTCGATGGGGCGGAACTTCCCCTTCAGATTCGTACGACGTCTTTTCGTGCAGCGACAATCGTTGCGGTGGCCGATCCGGGTATCACTATCGGTATCGACCTGCGTGACTCGCATCTCGACAAGCTCGAGGCTCAAGAGATGCATCGCCACTCGCACCTCTGGGATGGTTCAAGCGAGGCTGATTTCTTGCGGCACTGGGTGCACGTGAAGGCCGTGATCGCTGCCGATGGCCGCGGGACGCGCGTGCGGCCCGAGGCGGTTCGCCTCGATACGGGCCTCAATCGCGGCTGGATTCCGGATCGTCCCGCGCGTTACAACATTGCTGATGTCTCGCGAAACGGCTTTCTCATCACAATCGCCTACGCGCAGCCAGCTGCCTGACGAAGCTCAGCGATCGAGCGCGGCATCCAATTCTTCCAGCCATACGCGTGGATTGCCGTCTGAGGGTGCCCGCCAGTCGCCGCGCGGTGAGAGCGAACCCGCGGGCGAGACTTTGGGCCCGTTGGGAAGAGCACTGCGTTTGAACTGCGCAAAGCCGAAGTAACGACGAAGGAATACTCGCAACCAGGCGACGATCTCGGAGCGGTCGTACGCGACATACTCGTCGTCGGGAAAACCCGGAGGCCAGGAGCCGGTTGCTGAATCAGCCCAGGCATGTTCGGCGAGGAATGCGATCTTGGACGGACGGAATCCATAGCGCAGCACGTGAAAAAGCGTGAAGTCGTGCAGTGCATACGGACCAATCCTGTCTTCGGTCGATTGCACGTTGCCGTCCGCGTCGGCGGGCACGAGCTCTGGGCTGATCTCGGTATCGAGTACCGACTGCAAAACAGCCACGGCATCGTCGCTGAGGTCGGATGCGCCATCGGTGCCGCCCCGGTGAGCGATAACCCACCGGATGATGTGCTGGATCAACGTCTTCGGGACGCCGGTGTTCACGGAGTAGTGGCTCATGTGGTCACCGACGCCGTACGTGGCCCACCCGAGCGCGAGCTCTGACAGGTCTGATGTGCCGATGACGATGCCACCGTTGCGGTTGGCGAGCCGAAAGAGAAAATCGGTGCGGATGCCGGCTTGCACATTTTCGAATGTCACGTCGTAGACCGGCTCGCCCGTGGCCGCGGGGTGGCCGATGCCCCGCAGAATCTCGGTTGCGGCGGGGCGAATATCAATCGTCTCGATCGTGGCCCCGACTGCTTCAGCCAACGCGATCGCGTTCGAGCGAGTGTGATCGCTCGTGGCAAATCCCGGCATCGTGTACGCGAGGATGTCACTTCGCTCTCGCCCCATGCGGTCCATTGCGCGCGCGACGACGAGGAGCGCGTGCGTGGAGTCGAGACCGCCGCTCACGCCGATGACGGGTTTGGGGTTTCCGATCGCCTGCAGGCGCTGTACGAGGCCCGAGACCTGAATATTGAAGGCCTCGTAGCAGTCCTGGGCGAGACGCGCCGGGTCGCTCGGCACGAACGGGAATCGCGCGACGTCGCGTCGAAGTCCGATGTCTTTCGTGGGCGGGCGGAGTTCAAAAGAGATTGTGCGCACGAGGGGGTCGACGCTCCGGCGATTGTC
Source organism: Microbacterium endophyticum (assembly GCF_011047135.1). Taxonomy (NCBI): domain Bacteria; kingdom Bacillati; phylum Actinomycetota; class Actinomycetes; order Micrococcales; family Microbacteriaceae; genus Microbacterium; species Microbacterium endophyticum. Next base: position 1,951,429 of record NZ_CP049255.1, read on the forward strand.
GTCGAACGTGCCTTGGCGTAAGCGATCCTGGCGAAGGCGATCGAGGTCGACATCGGCGATGCTCGTGCGGGGGCCATCGGGGAACCGCTCGGTCTCAGCGAGGAGGGTGCCGCCCTCGTAGATCATCGTTTGGCCATCCCACGAGACGTCGTTGGTCGATTCTCCAGAGCCCGCGGCAGCGTAGACATAGGCGGCGAGGCACCGCAGCGACTGGGCTTGCACGAGTTGGCGGCGGTCTTCTGCCCGCGCGATGGTGATCGGGCTGCCCGAAAGATTAGCGAGGATCGTTGCGCCGCCGAGAGCTGCGGTCGAGGATGGCGGAACCGGTACCCACATGTCTTCGCACACTTCGGCGTGCACGCTGAGCCCCGGCACATCGAGCGCTTCGAAGACGAGGTCAGATCCGAACGGCACATCGAACCCACCGATCCGGATGAAGTCACTTGCGCTTTCATCACCCGCGGCATACCAGCGGCGTTCGTAGAATTCGCGATAGGTCGGCAGGTACGACTTGGGAGCGACACCGAGAATCTCACCACGATGAATGACGACAGCACAGTTCGAAAGTCGGTTTCCGGTGCGAAGCGGAGCGCCGACGATCAGCATCGGCATCAACTCTTCTGAGGCGGTGACGATCGTGAGCAGCGCGTCTTCGACAGCGTCGAGCACGGCATCCTGCAACACGAGGTCATCGATCGCGTAGCCGCTGAGGCACAGCTCGGGGAACACCGCCACGGCTACCGATTGATCATGCAATGACTGGGCCTGAACCAGCACGGTGCGGGCGTTGGTCGCCGGGTCTGCGACGGCGATCGGGATCGTGCTGGCCGCGACGCGCGCGAAACCGTGGCGGTAGGCGCTTTCGAACGGCAGTTTCTGGCTCACTCGACCAGTGTGCCAGGTCGGGGCGATGTCGGCGGGGCTGGTTAGGGTCGAAGAAGCGAAAGGGAGCTATGCGTTACATCGAGCAGGAACGGCGGATCGTCTGGAGCGCGAGCGACCTCAAGGCGTCAGCCGAATGCGAGTTCGCATGGCTGCGGGCGATCGACGCCAAGCTTCAGCGCGTTTCGCGCGTCGAGGATCCCGAAGATGCGACGCTGGCACGCGCCGCTCGTCTTGGAACGCTTCACGAACGGCGCGTGCTCGAAAACTACCGCGACTCGCACGGTGCGGGTGTCGTCGAGATCCCAGAGACGCGCTCGACGGATGCCGCTGGCCTCGCCGCCGCAGCAGAAGCTACGCGGGTAGCGCTCGCCGACCCCGCCGCGAGAGTGCTGTATCAGGCCGCGTTTTCGACACCCGACTTCGTGGGCTTTGCCGACTTCCTCGTGCGCGATGACGACGACCGCTGGGTCGTGCAAGACACGAAGCTTGCCCGGCAGGCGCGAGTCACGGCTCTCATGCAGCTCGCGGCCTATGTCGATCAGCTCGACGCCCTGGGTGTGCCACGTGCCGACCGCGTGGAACTGCTGCTCGGAGACGGGAGCGTCAGCGAGCACGAGGCATCCGATCTGCTCCCGATGTTTTCGCTGCGCCGTGCACGCCTACGGGCCCTGGTCGCAGACCGCGACCTGCCAGCGGGCGCCGCAGGCGAGCCCATCGCGTGGGGCGACTCGCGCGGCACGCTCGGTGTTGTCTCGTGCGGACGCTGCGCAACCTGCGATGTCGAAGTCACCGCACACCGTGACCTGCTGTTGGTCGCTGGCATGCGTCCCGTGCAGCGTGAGCGGCTGCGGGCCACCGGCATCGAGACCATCGATCAGCTGGCAGCGGCTGAACACCCGCCGAACGGCATGAGTCCAGACACATTCAGTGGCCTTGTCACTCAAGCTCGCCTGCAACTCGCCTCGCCCGCCGGTGTGCCCGATCCTGCCGCTGAGAACGCGTCGTCAACTGTCGTGCCGACGTACGAGGTCGTGTTTCCGCGCGGACTCGGGGCGCTCCCGCGCCCGGACCATGGTGATCTCTTCTTCGATTTCGAGGGAGATCCGCTCTACACCGAGCACCCAACCGCCGAGAACGCCACACTCTGGGGCATCGACTACCTCTTCGGGTGGGTCGATACTCGCGAGCGCTACACGGCACTGTGGGCGCACTCCTTCGACGAAGAAAAGCGCGCCCTCGAGACGTTCCTCGACCTGATCGAGATCCGGCGGGCCGAATACCCGGCCATGCACATCTATCACTACGCACCCTACGAACCGACGCATTTATTGCAGATGGCAGCCCGCTACGGGGTGCGCGAAGCCGACGTTGACAAGCTACTGCGCGATGGCGTCTTCGTCGATCTCTATCCCATTGTCAAAAGGTCGGTGCGGGTCGGATCGCGCTCGTACTCCATCAAAAAGCTCGAGCCGCTCTACATGGGCGAAGAGGTGCGCGAGAGCACAGTGCAGCGTGGCGACGATTCGATCGTCAAATATGTCGAAGCTCGGGTGCTGTCAGAAAACGGTGATGACGAAGGCTCGCGCGAGATTCTGGACGATCTCGCCGACTACAACCGCTACGACTGTGTGTCCACCCGAAGGCTCCGCGACTGGCTGGTCGAGCGCGCGCGCGAGGCTGGACTGCAGCCTTCTGTCGATATCGAACCGACGGATGCCTTTTACGAACCGTCCCCGCGAGCACTCGCCCTGACGGCGCGGGCCGACGCACTCTTGGCCAGTGCGCTCCCGGCTGATGTCGAAGCCGACGTTGCCGCCCTCCGGTTGGGGTCCGCGGCGATCGACTACTACCCGCGGGAGGCGAAGACATTCTGGGCGACCCATTTTCTGCGGTTGCGAGAGCCGGTGTCGGTGTGGGAAGACACCCGTGACGTCGTCGTTCTCGACTCGACCAGATGTGTGATTCGGCGAGACTGGCACCGTGGTGACGGCCAGCGTGCCGAGCGACGCATTCTCGAACTTCATGGCGAACCCGCGCCGGGCACGCGGCTGAGCGAAGGATCGAATCCGTCGGTCGCATACGCCATGCCAGCACCCTTTCCCGTGCACGCCTCGCCCCGGTGGGTGCATGTTGATCACCGCGTGAAGATTCTCGAGGTCCTCGACGATGGCGCCGTCGTCGAGGAGATCGCTATCGATGGGTTCACCTGGAGCGAGCTTCCACTTGCGATCACTCCGGCCTCCCCACCGCCGGCGGGTAATCAGCAGAAGGCAATCGATGAGTGGGCAGATCGTCTGATCGACGCGGCACCGGGTTTCCCGGAGGACGCGGCAACCGACATCCTGCGCCGCGTGCCGCCACGAACGCGCTCGGGGAGTCTCGCTCCGGTCGACACGGACGACGTTTCGGCAATTGTGCGGAGCATCCTGGATCTTGATCACAGTTACCTCGCTGTGCAGGGGCCTCCCGGAACCGGTAAGACATACGTCGGCGCGCATGTCATCGCGGAACTCATCGCCACGCACCGCTACCGCATCGGTGTTGTGGCCCAGTCGCACGCTGTCGTCGAGCACATGCTCGATCGGATCGTGGCCGCGGGCGTGCCGCCGCACCTGGTCGGTAAAGCCCTGAAGGACCCCGCACAGTCGGTGACTTTCACACCGATCGCGAAGAACGGCGTGGCGGCTTTCGCTGCTGAGCGTGAATCGAGCGGATACGTCATTGGCGGAACAGCATGGGATCTCGCCCACCCGGCACGCGTGTCGCGCGGCTCGCTTGACCTACTGGTCATCGACGAAGCGGGTCAGTTCTCGCTCGCATCGACGATCGCTGTTTCGGTCTCAGCGGCACGTTTGCTGCTGTTGGGTGATCCGCAGCAGCTCCCGCAAGTGAGCCAGGGCACGCACCCGCAGCCCGTCGACACCTCGGCACTTGGCTGGGTCATGGCGGGCGAAGCAGTCATCGCCCCCGACCGTGGCTACTTTCTCGCGCACACCTGGCGAATGCATCCGGATGTCTCAGCCGTTGTTTCACAGCTGTCGTACGCCGGCAAACTGGCAGCGCACGCACTGACGGCGCAGCGCTCGTTGGCCGGTGTCTCGCCGGGGCTTCACCCCATTGCGGTCTCGCACGCCGGAAATGCGACTCAGTCGCCGCAAGAAGCGGCTGAGGTCGTGCGGCTCGTCGGCGATCTGCTCGGCCGTCAGTGGGCAGACAGTGCGGTTGTGGACGGCGAGATCGTTGCTGTCGCCCCGAGAGAGCTTGCGGAGCGCGACATCATCGTTGTCACGCCTTACAACGCGCAGCAGGTCTTGGTTGAAGAGGCACTTGCTGCTGCGGGATTCGCGAAAGTGCGCGTGGGTACCGTTGATAAGTTTCAGGGCCAGGAGGCAGTCGTATCTATCGTCTCGCTCGCTGCATCCAGCGGTCGGGATGCCCCGCGCGGCCTTGAGTTTCTGCTGCTGCAGAACCGCCTCAATGTCGCGATTTCGCGGGCTCAACACGCGGCATACCTGGTCTACTCACCGGGAGTTCTCGATGATTTCCCCCGCACCCCTGACGGGGTGACCCGGCTGAGCGGCTTCGCGCGTCTCGTGGGTGCTGACGACCCGCGTTGACGCGCAGAGAGCCTAAACGGTGCCGTAGAGGCGGTCGCCCGCGTCGCCGAGCCCGGGCACGATGTAGCCCTTCTCGTTGAGTCGCTCGTCGAGGGAACCTAGAACGAGAGTGACATCGCGCCCGGCAACCTGCTTCTCGATAGCTGCGACGCCCTCGGGCGCTCCGAGCAGGCAGATCGCTGTGACTTCTTGTGCGCCGCGCTTGAAGAGGAACTCGATTGCGGCACCGAGTGAGCCACCCGTCGCGAGCATCGGGTCGAGGACGAAGCACTGCCGATCGCTCAGGTCATCGGGAAGGCGCTCCGCATACGTTGTCGGCTCGAACGTCTCTTCATCTCGCACCATGCCGAGAAACCCGACCTCTGCTGTCGGTACGAGCTTGACCATGCCCTCGAGCATGCCGAGGCCCGCGCGGAGAATCGGCACGACCAGCGGCCGTGGGGTGCTCAGAGCGACACCGGTTGTCTTCACGACGGGCGTCTCGATCTCGATGGGCTCAACGCGCACGGAGCGAGTTGCCTCGTAGGCGAGAAGCGTCACAAGCTCTTCGGTCAGCTGCCGAAAGACGGGTGATGGGGTGCGCTTGTCGCGCAACACCGTGAGCTTGTGGGTGATGAGGGGGTGATCGGCGATGTGCAAGCGCATGTTTCCAGGTTAGAGCACGGCATACGCTGGAACCGTGACGATTGCCGCTCCCGCTGAAGACCGCGCCGCAATGAAGCGTGCGTTGGCGCTCGCCGAACAAGCGGCAGTCGCGGGCGATGTGCCGGTAGGTGCGGTCGTGATGGATGCCTCCGGCTGCATCATCGGTGAGGGCCGCAACGAACGTGAGGCCACCGGCGACCCCACCGCTCACGCTGAGATCGTTGCGCTCCGGCGTGCAGCGGAACAGCTCGGCACGTGGAACCTCGAAGGGTGCACGCTCGTCGTGACGCTCGAGCCGTGCGTGATGTGCGCCGGTGCTGTGCTCCAGTCCCGAGTGTCACGACTCGTGTTCGGGGCGTGGGACGACAAGGCTGGCGCCGCAGGTTCGGTCTACGACGTCGTTCGCGACCGACGGCTACCGGTGCGGGCCGAAGTTATTGCCGGCGTCGGCGAGGCCGAGGCATCCGCTCTGCTTCGCGCGTTCTTCACCCCGAAGCGGTAGGCACTTTTTCAGTGGCCCTCGCCGAGGTTTCCGCTGAGTCGGTCGTGGAACGCAGACGTTGAGTCGTTCATGCCCTCGATGACGACCCGTTTGCCGTGGTGTTCGTACTTCGTGACGACAGCGTCGAGGGCGGCGACCGTTGAGGCATCCCAAATGTGTGAGCCCGACATGTCGATCACGACACGTTCGGGATCTTCCGCGTATGCGAACTGGGTCGTGAGGTCGTTGCTGGAGGCGAAAAACAGTTCACCTTTGACCGTGTACACGGCGGTGGGAACATTCTCGTCCTGCGGCAGCGTCCGGGTCACCGAGACCAGGTGAGCGACACGTCGAGCGAACAGCACCATCGCGGCGAGGACACCGAGCGCGACGCCGATAGCAAGGTTGTGGGTCCACACTGTTGCGGCGACGGTGATCACCATGACGATCGTCTCGCTGATCGGCATCCGGCGGAGAGTCGCGGGGCGGACGCTGTGCCAATTGAACGTGCCCACCGACACGACGATCATCACCGCCACGAGGGCGGCCATGGGAATGATTGCTACGACGTCGCCGAGAGCGAGCACCAGTACGAGCAGAAACACTCCGGCGAGGAAGGTGGAAATTCGGGTACGCGCACCCGACGCCTTCACATTGATCATGGTCTGGCCGATCATCGCGCAGCCACCCATGCCACCGAACGCGCCGGACAGGATGTTGGCTGCGCCCTGCCCGAAAGCCTCGCGGGTCTTGCGGGAGTGCGTGTCGGTGAGGTCATCGACCAGCTTCGCCGTCATGAGTGACTCGAGAAGGCCGACCGCCGCCATCGCGAGCGCATAGGGCGCGATGATGCGAAGAGTTTCCCAGGTGAAGGGCACGTTCGGGATAAACAGGCTTGGAAGGCTGTCGGGTAGCTCGCCCTGGCTGCCGACGTTCGGAACGTTGATTCCGAGCACAACCACGGCACCTGTCAGCAGCACGATGGCGACGAGCGGCGCCGGTACGACCTTCGTGAATCGTGGCATCACGTACATCACGAGCAGCCCGACGACAACGAGGGGGTAGACGAGCCAGGGCACGCCGATGAGCTGTGGGACTTGCGACGAGAAGATCAGGATTGCAAGTGCGTTGACGAAGCCGACCATGACAGATCGGGGAATGAAGCGCATGAGTTTCGCGACGCCGAGGAGTGCGAGCACGATCTGAATGAGGCCACCCAAAAGCACGGTCGCAATCAGATAGTCCATGCCGTAGTTCGCGACAACCGGCGCGATCACGAGCGCCACGGCGCCGGTGGCTGCCGTGATCATTGCAGGTCGACCGCCAAGGAACGAGATGGCTACCGCCATGACGAACGACGAGAAGAGACCCACACGTGGGTCGACGCCCGCGATGATCGAGAACGCGATGGCTTCCGGAATCAGTGCCAGGGCCACGACAAGGCCCGCGAGCACTTCTCTTGTCAGTAGTCGGGGGCTCTTCAGTGCTTGAAACACCGTCGGCTCGATGCGATAGCGCAGCGCACTATCCGGGGCTGGGGTGATGGCAGTCATGACGCTCCAAGAACATGGCCAGGTGCTGTGGCCAATTTGTGCGCTGCGTCGATCGTTTCGACAGGGGAAGGAATCCGCTCGCGCGATGCCCGAGTCTACCCACCGCTCGCCTTGATCGGTTCCGGGGCTACCTGGGGAGCGCGGGGAGAACCTCGCCACCGAGGTACGCGACCTGGTCGAGGTCGCGCATGTCCATCAGCTGAAAATAGACCCGCTGAGCGCCCAGATCGCGAAGACGCTCTACCTTCGCGGTGATCTCATCGACGCCGCCGACGATGTTGACATCGCCCCGAAACTCGGTGAGGTCTTGGCCGACCGCCGCAGCGCGACGTTCGATGTCGGTCTCAGATCCACCGGCAAGAGTCGGCAACGCGACGGAGAGTTTGAGATATCTTGGATCGCGGCCGATACGCTCACACGCGGCACGAACACCCGCGAATTTCTCGGCAATGACAGGTTCAGACGCAAAACCGATGTTGAACTCTGTGGCAAACCGCGCAGCGATAGCGGGCGTGCGTGACTTTCCGCCGCCGCCAACGATGATGGGCACGCGCTGTTGCGCGGGCTTCGGCAGTGCCGGTGAATCGGTCAGCGCATAGTGCGCACCCTCGAAGGTGTACTTCTCGCCGACCGGGGTTTCCCAGAGCCCCGTGATCACTTCGAGCTGCTCTTCAAGAAGCGCGAAGCGACGTTCCGGAAACGGGATGCCGTAGGCCCGGTGCTCCGCCTCGAACCATCCGGTGCCGAGCCCCATCTCGATGCGCCCTCCCGACATTGCATCGACCTGCGCGACCTGTACTGCGAACACGCCGGGCGTTCGATATGTCACCGATGACACGAGTGTGCCGAGGCGAATGCGAGAGGTTTCTCGTGCGAGACCCGCAAGGGTTGTCCAGGCATCCGTCGGACCCGGCAGTGGAGAGCCCGGAGCCATGCGCATGTAGTGGTCGGAGCGGAAGAATCCGTCGAAACCGTGCGCTTCGGTTGCCTGCGCGAAGGCGAGCTGGTCATCGTAGGAGAACCCCTCTTGAGGCTCGACGAAAAGGCAGTACTCCATGGGGGCTCCGGTTAGTCGGCAGAACGGATGACGATCGCCTCGGTGGGCGGGTTAGCGGCGGTATTGCGATAGATGTCGGGCTCGATGTAGATCACGCGTGCAATCGGCACGGCCTCGCGGATGCGACTTTCAACGGCATTGATGTCGGAGGCGACGATTCCTAGCGTCTTGTCGGAGGCGAATCCGATTTTCGCGGCGACCATCAATTCGTCTGGACCGAGGTAAAGCGTTTTGAGGTGGATGAGCTTTTTGATTTCGGGGCTCGAGTTGATGGCGGCAACAATCCGTTCGCGGTCAGCCGCTGTTGCTCCTTCGCCGACGAGCAAGCTTTTTGTTTCGATGCCGAGCACGATGGCGACGAGCACCAACAGCGTGCCGATCATCAGGGTTCCCACGGCATCGAATGTCGAATTGCCGGTGATGACCGTCAGGCTGATTCCGAGCAGCGCGAAGACGAGACCCGTGAGCGCCGCGACGTCTTCGAGAAGTACGACGGGGAGTTCGGGCGCTTTGGCGTGACGCACGAACGAGACCCACGATTGCCCCTTGGTGCGTACGTGGTTCGACTCTTTCACGGCGGTCCGCAGCGAGTAGGACTCGAGCGCCATTGCGATGACGAGCACGGTGATGGGAACCCACGCGTTCTCGAGCTCGTGCGGATTGGTGAGCTTTTCGACGCCTTCATAGATCGAGAAGAGGCCGCCGACGGAAAACAGGATGATGGAGACGACAAATGCGTACACGTAGCGCTCACGCCCGTACCCGAAAGGGTGGTCCTCGTCAGCCGCCTTCTTAGCCTGTCTTCCGCCGAACAGCAGAAGCAGCTGGTTACCCGAGTCTGCGAGAGAGTGGATACCCTCTGCGAGCATCGACGCCGAACCCGATACTAACCATGCTGCGAACTTGGCAATCGCGATGCCCATGTTCGCCGAAAACGCCGCGATGATCGCCTTGCCGCCGCCCGAAGCACTCATACCGTGAGTCTATTGACGTGGTGCCGTGCTCGGATGCGCGCCTCGCGAAAACCCCAGTGAAGTTGCGCGACGCCCATAGGATTACTGCATGAATTCAGATGCCACGCCCTCGCTGCCGCCCATTGCGATCCTCGGCGCTGGCTCGATGGGTGGTGCCGTCCTGCAGGGGGTCGTGGCATCCGGTCTTGCCATCGGTGGCATCACCGTGACGAACCGCTCGCTCGCGAAGGCTACCGAGCTTGCTGCACTTTCTGGAGTTACGAGCATCGCTCTTGAAAACACCCCCGACGGTAACCAGAGTGCGGCGGCGGGAGCAGACATCGTCCTCATCGGCGTCAAGCCCGCGATGGTGCCTGACCTCCTGAGCGAAATCGCCGCTTCGCTTCGCCCGGGCACGATCGTGGTGAGCCTTGCTGCTGGTGTGACGATCGCGACTTTCGAGAAGATTCTTGGCCCCGACATCGCTGTGCTCCGCTCGATGCCGAACACCCCCGCGCTTGTCGGTAAGGGTGTGACTGGCCTCGCCTCCGGCACGAAAGCCACAGCGACCGACACGGCTCTTGTTCACGCCCTCTTTGACACCGTTGGCTCGGTGATCGAAGTTCCCGAGTCCCAGATCGACGCCCTTTCCACGATTTCTGGATCAGGACCCGCCTACGTTTTTTTGCTCATCGAGGAACTCGCAAAAGCCGCCGTCGGCAAGGGCTTCACCGAAGAGCAGGCTCGTCTGATGGTCGAAGGAACCTTCTCCGGTGCCACGGCCCTGCTGGACGCGTCGAGCGATGGGCCGGCTGAACTCCGCCGCAAAGTCACGAGCCCGAAGGGGACGACAGAACGTGCTGTCGCGGTGCTGCAGAAAGCCGACCTCGAGGCGACGTTCAGCGCGGCAACCGACGCGGCGCTCGCGCGGGCGAAAGAGCTCGCTGCTGGCTAGCGTGAAGCGCTCAGCGATCGAGCGATGAGAATCGTTCGATGTCGCTGTTCGTTCCCGACACGATGATGAGGTCGTGGTTGGTCACGACCGTGTCGGCCTCGGCGTAGCGGAAGGGGCGCCCTGGGCTTTTAACACCAACGACCGTCACGTGATACTTCGTGCGCACACCTGACTCGTTGAGCCCCACACCGCGGATGAATTTCGGTGGGTACATCTTCGCGAGTACGAAATCATCGTCAAACCGGATGAAGTCGAGCATTCGTCCGCTCACAAGGTGGGCGACACGCTCGCCGGCTTCACGCTCAGGGTAGATCACGTGATTCGCGCCGACGCGGGCAAGGATTTTTCCGTGTGACTGCGACACGGCTTTGGCCCAGATCTGGGGAACCTTCAAGTCGACGAGGTTCGCTGTGATGAGAACGGATGCCTCGATCGATGATCCGACGGCCACGACCGCGACCTGGAAGTCCTGTGCACCGATCTGCTTGAGTGCCTCGATATTGCGGGCATCAGCTTGGACCGTGTGCGTCACGCGCTCTGACCACTTCTGGACGAGATCAAGGTTGCCGTCGATCGCGAGCACGTCTCGGTCGAGGCGATCGAGCTCGCCGGCGCACGCCGCGCCGAAGCGGCCGAGGCCCACGACAAGAACGGGCGCATCGCTGCGGATCTGTTCAACCAACGATTGGCCTTTCGACGGGCAAAGAGTACAACTGCGAACGCGAGGATGCTGCAACTGCTGCAGCGAGTGTCACTGTACCAATGCGCCCCATGAAGATCGTCAGGGCCATGACATAGATCGCGGGATCGGGCAGAGTTTCGGTGAGTCCGGTCGATAGGCCAACGGTGCCGAACGCTGAGATCACGTCGAAGAGCACCTCGGCGATCGGCGCCATCGTGATCTGAGCGATGATGATCGTCGCGAGTGACACGATCGTTGCTCCCCAAGCGACGACGGAGAGGGCGACACGCTGCACGTCGCTCGGGATGCGGCGACCGAATGCCTCTACCGACTGGCGACCGCGCGCTTCGGAAAAGACGGCGAGCGCCAAGACCGCAAGGGTCGTGACTTTGATTCCGCCCGCGGTCGAGGCGGACCCGCCGCCCACGAACATCAGCATCGATCCGACCACGAGCGATGAGCCGTGTAGTTCTCCGACGTTCACGACAGAGAACCCGCCCGATCGGGTCATCGCAGAGAGGAAGAAAGCTTGGAAGGTGGTGTCCCACGCATCCATTCCGCCGAACGTTCGCGGATTGTTGAATTCGAGCGCGAGAAAGGCAAATGCACCGGCCACGAAGAGAATCGATGTGGTGATGAGCGTGAGCTTGGCGTGGAGTGACCACCGCGACACGTGCCAGTAGTGCCGCGACAGCGTATAAAGCACGGGAAAACCGACGCTACCGAGGAAGACGCTGAACATCAGAACTGTGAGGAGAAAGTAGTCGTCGGCGAAAGGTGTAAGCCCACCGGGATTGGGGGTGAAACCCGTATTCGTGAACGACATCGCCGCATACCACGGCGCTTCCCAGAGCGCCGAGACCGGATCTATGCCTGCCATCACGAGTGCGGGATAGAGCATGAGCGCAACGACCGCTTCGATGATCAGCGTCGACAGGGCCACCGTGCGAAGAAGCTGACCAACTTCACCGAGTCGTACTGTTTGCCCTTCGTTGATGGGCCCCCCGTGTGCGCGCAGCGGGTTGCTGTCGCCCGCTGCAATGAGCTTCGCCCGCAGCCCTAGACGTTTTGAAATCACAAGACCGAGGATTGACGCGAGTGTGAGTACGCCCATTCCGCCGATGTTGACGCCGAGGAAGATGATCGTTCGGCCAAACGGCGACCACTGCGTCGCCATGTCAACTGTGGTGAGGCCAGTAACGCAGATTGTCGATACAGCGGTGAAGAGAGCGTCGGCGATGTGAGTGCCGCGCCCATTGGCGGATGCGGTAGGAAGAGACAGGAGAAATGTGAAGATCAGTACGAGTGTGACGAAAACGAGGATCGCAAATCGAGCGGGAGAAGACGTCGCGAATCCGCGAGCGAAATGGCCGACTCGTCGAAACTGCAAACGCCATCCGGATGTGCGCGCAGGGGTCGGATTACCCGCCATACGAGTTCTCCTTTCGCTGTTCGATCTCCGGCTCGTGGTACTTAAGCCTGTCCACGGCTAGCCTATGGTCATGGCGGATATCTTCGATGTGATCGCAGACGGCACCCGACGCGATATTCTGCGCTTGCTTCTTGACCGCGCAGCCGTAGGAGATCACGGCACGAGCGTGTCACATATTGTGAGCGACCTCGGCGTAAGTCAACCCACTGTCTCAAAGCATTTGAAGGTATTGCGCGAGGCAGAACTCGTTTCGGTACGGGAAGACGGCCAGCACCGCTACTACAGCCTGTCTGCCGCGCCGCTCGATGCGATCGATGACTGGCTCGTTCCCTTCCTGATCGACGACGATGCTGAAGCTGCACAGAATGCGGCCCTCCCGGAGACAGCGGCCCACGCCGCTGAGGTCGTGGGGCGCGCAGCAGCATCGGCCCGCCACGCATTCGAATCGGCGATCAAGAAGCTTCCGAAGCGATAACGGTCGTCCACCTCACGCGTCACAGAGGTTTACACCAGTCACACCCAGCCCATAGAGTGTGCTCAGCATTCTCTGGTGAGCAAGGGGGGACAGGATGCCCGATCTACCTGACGTTCGTTTCCTCACGGTCGCCGAAGTTGCTGACATCATGCGGGTGTCGAAGATGACCGTGTATCGTCTCGTGCACGCGGGAGAGTTGCCTGCAGTCCGCTTCGGGCGAAGCTATCGCGTACCCGAAACGGCTGTCTCAGAGGCCGTGCAGCGATCAGCCGCTGACGTCGGCTAGACTGATACGAGGCATTTTTTCACAAACGCCCGTTCCCGGGCGCGGGTATGTGCGCGTCCAGCCCCAGACATAGTGAGGTTTCCGTGGGTTCAGTCATTAAAAAGCGCCGTAAGCGCATGGCGAAGAAGAAGCACCGCAAGTTGCTTCGCAAGACTCGCCACCAGCGCCGCAACAAAAAGTAGCGGCATTGACACCAAGCGCCTATCCACTCGGATGGGCGCTTTGTGTTTGCAATTGAGCGAAGAGGAAGCCATCCCATGAAGTCGATTTCTGTTCAGCAGCTCCGTGATCGTGCCGGAGTGCCATTGATCGATGTGCGCGAAGCCGACGAGTTCGCGGCCGGACATGTTCCGGGTGCCATCAATGTGCCGATGTCGAGCCTCGGTACGCGGCTCGACGAATTGCCGGATGGCTCGTTCGATGTCATCTGCCAGGTCGGCGGGCGCTCGGGTCGCGTTGTGGAAGCACTCGAAGCTCGGGGCTACGACGTCACCAACATCGACGGCGGCACAAGCGACTGGGTTGCTGCCGGGTTCCCGCTCGAGGACTGAGCATCGGCGTCTCGGTTCTCTCTGGAGCCGTAGAATTGCCCTGTGACCACGATCACCCTCATCGGGAAAGACGGCTGTCACCTGTGTGACGTTGCCGCGGGTGTCATCGAGCATGTGATTGCCGAACTCCCAGAGGCGACGGCGGATCGCATCGATGTCGTTGAGGCATCCATCGAGACCGATCCGACACTTTACGACGCCTGGTGGGAAAAGATTCCGGTGATCCTTATCGATGGTCAATTGCACGCTCACTGGCGAGTGGCACCCGAGCGTCTGCGCGATGCCCTCCTCGACGCTGCGAAGAAAGTAGAAGCGTAACGATGACCATTCGACACATTGTGGCGTGGAAGCTTGCCGCCTCCGATGACGCGACTCGATCCGTCGACGCGCAGCGGGTGATTTCCGCCTTGCGGGGGCTGACAGGCGTCGTTCCCGCGATCGAAAGCCTCACCGTCGGTACCGGCGTCGTCGCGGGCAACTGGGACCTCGCTCTCGTCGTCGACGTCGCTGACCTCGCGGCTCTCGATGCCTACCAGAACCACCCGGCACACCAAGCAGTGCTGCCGCTCGTTCGAAGCGTCGTATCGGAGCGAATGGCAGTCGATATCGACCTTTCCGCGCCGGCTCGTTAGGAGTTCGTCGTAGTCGTCGACGTCGACGTCGGCGTTTGCGACTCGTCGTCCTCGTTGGCACGGATGATCGGTACTGCCTGGGTGAACTCGTTGGCACGCTCTTCTGCTTCCGCGCTGCCGGTGAATAGTCCGTCGCTTGTCGGCGTCGGGTCTTCGGCCGCGTCGCGCGGCGCATTCGGGTCTGTAATCAGTACACGCTGGGTCGGCAGTGCGTTGGGGGTGTTCTGCTGGACCCACGAGACCATCGATTCGCGGACGATGCAGCGAAGATCGAAGAGTGTGGGCGAGTCCTTCGCCGTCACGAGGATGCGAACACGCACCATTCCTCCGGTTGCATCGGTGACCTGCAGCACCGACGCTCGACCATCCCAGAGGTCGGTGCCGGCGAGCACATGCTGAAGGTGTGTTCGCATGCGCGCAGGGGACACGCGCCAGTCGAGGTCTAGCTCGATCGCTCCCAGCAGTTCGGAGCCTTTTCGCGTCCAGTTCTCGAACGGCGTTGTCGTGAAGTATGTACAGGGCAGCACGAGTCGTCGGTCGTCCCAGATGTTGAGCACAACGTAGCTGAGAGTGATTTCGCCCACGCGTCCCCACTCGCCCTCGACGACGAGCACGTCGTCAACACGGATAGCCTCGCTGAAGACGAGTTGGATGCCCGCGAAAAGGTTTGCCAGCACCGACTGGGCGGCGAGACCGGCAACAACAGAAGCGATACCGGCGGATGCGAGAACGCTCGCGCCTACGGTGCGTACCGAAGGGAAGGTGAGAAGCGCTGCGCCGATCGCGATGACGACGAGGAGCGCCACGGCAAGGCGTCGCAGAATGAGCATCTGCGTGCGGATGCGTCGCGCCACCCGATTGTCGGGTACGTCAATGCGATACGCGCCGAGTGCCAGGTCTGTCGCGAAGTAGACAAGAGCTCCGACCATCCACGCGCTGACCGCGATGATCGCGATCGTGAATGTTTGGTTGATGCCTTCACGCCATCCGGTATCCGTCGGGAGCGAGATATTGATCGCTATCCACAGCGAGATCACGAGGATCATCACTCGGAACGGTCGGCGCCCGCGCTGAACGAGGATTTTCGGCCAGGACCCGCGCCGAGCCATGAGACGGAAGACCCACGTCACGATCCAAGCGAGAAGCAGTGCGCCGACAATTGCGATGGCGACGGCGATGCCGATCTCCAACCAGTCTTGCCACATGGGATCTCCTTCGGTTCGGAAGACCCAGCGTACGCAGGGCCCCGGTGTGCCTTGCAAGTCACGTTGTGCTCAGCGAGGGTGTGTTATCTCGCTGAGCACAACGTCGCGGTCATCAGGGAGCGAGCCGCGTGGGGCCGCGGAAGAGGAAAGTCACTTCGCGGATTGACGATTCACCGAGCAGCAGCATGAGGACTCGGGCGAGACCCATGCCGAAACCACCGTGCGGAGGCACGCCGTAACGGAAGAAGTCGAGGTAGTGCTCGAGACCTTCTAGCGCCAGGCCCTTTTCGACTGCCTGCGCTTCGAGAACGTCGATGCGGTGTTCGCGCTGGGCACCGGTTGTGATTTCTACGCCCTGGAAGAGAAGGTCGTAGCTCTTCGTGAGCCCGGTCTTTTCATCGCGCATGTGATAAAACGGGCGGATTCCGGCGTGGTAATCGGTGATGAAAACAAACTGGTGGCCGAAGGTCTCTGCGACGTGCGCGGAGATCTGACGCTCGCCCTCCGGGTCGAGATCGCCATCAGTGCGCGGCGTCTGGTATCCGCGTGCCGCGATGATGTCATGAGCTTCTGCCAGCGGAATCCGCGGGAACGGGAGCGAGGGTACCGTGACCTCGATGCCGAAGAGCTCGGCGATCTCGGCGCCGTGCTTCTCTTTCACCGCCGCGATGGCAGTTGCGAGCAGTTCCTCCTGCATCGCCGCTACATCTTCGTGAGAATCGATCCAGCTGATTTCAGCGTCGACCGACGTGAACTCGGTTGCGTGGCGGCTTGTGAAGCTAGGGTCAGCGCGGAAGACATCGCCGATCTCGAAGATCTTGCCGAATCCCGACGCCTGCGCCATCTGCTTGTAGTGCTGTGGGCTCTGCGCAAGGTACGCAGTTTGGTCGCCGAAGTACTCCATCGAGAACAGCTCAGCGTTCGATTCGGATGGGCTCGACATGAGCTTCGGGGTGTGAAGCTCGATGTAGTCGCGGTCTACCCAATAGGTGCGCATCGCGTGCTCGAGCGTGGTCTGCACCCGGAAGATGAGGTTGTTGCGGCGCTGGCGAAGATCGATGAAGCGCCAGTCCATGCGCTTGTCCATGCCGGAGTCGCTTGCAATGGGGGTTTCGGGGTCTGCGGCGGCAGCGATGTCGAGCGAGCCGATCTTGATCTCGGTGCCGCCCAGTTTGACGCGCTCGTCGTGCTTGAGCGTGCCGTGCACTGTCAAAAAGGTGCCGGTCGACAGGGCCGAGATCGATTCGGTGAGTGCCAAGGCATCCGATGCCTCTGTGGCTGCGTCATCAGCAATCTCGCGAGTGGCGGGATTCACCAACTGCACGGCGCCAGTCTCGTCACGCAGGATGACGAACTGCACCTTCTTTTGGTCACGGACGGTTTCCACCCATCCCGACACCGAAACGGCGCCATCGGCACGGGACTGCAATTCACTAATCAGGACGCGTTCGCTCACGGGACACCAGTCTACGTGCGCTGGCGCTGCGCTCTAAGATGAGCCTCGTGAGCGGCAAAAAACAGGTCTACACGCTGGGCCCTGAGACATACCGGATCAGCAGCGAACCTCCGGTAGCGGCTGCCTCCTCGGCACCCGCACGCGAGCGCGACGTGGCCGCGGCACCAAGGCGACGCCGACGCACGTGGGACCTCTGGTTGACGATCAGCCTTCTCGTGCTCTTGGCTGCAGCGAGTGTGACGGCATCCGTGTTGGCAGTTCTCCTGACGTACGCATTCAACGCGTGCGGGTCGGGAGCGTGCAGCCGAGATGTCATGAACATCGGCGTGTGGGTTTCGTTGACAGCCCCGTGGATTGCTTTTGTCATCGCGCTCGCGCTTTCCATCGTGCTGCTGATCGTGCGGCGTCTCGCGTTCTGGGTACCGCTGGCTTCGTTCGTGCTGGTCGTCGGACTCTGGAACGTCGGCGCATTCATCGTGTGGGCTGGCGTCGTCGGCTCGTAGTCGTTGGGGACTCGTTCACAGGAGCGAGTCATCTTGGCTCGATACGGTGGCCGTCAGCGCCTTTTCGGGCGTGCCGATCACCGCGCGCAAAGGCACCTGATGACCGACACCACCGCAGATACGTCCTGGCTGACCAGTGTTGTTGACTGGTCAGTCTCGCTCATGGAGATCATTGGCCCCGCAGGCGCGGGGATTGCTATCGCCCTCGAGAATCTCTTTCCGCCGCTGCCGAGCGAGGTCATCCTCCCTATGGCAGGTCTTACCGCCAGCCGCGACACTTTCACGCTCTTCGAAGCGATTGCGTGGACGACGGCCGGCTCGGTCGTGGGAGCATTCATGCTCTACACGCTTGGTGCCTGGCTCGGCATCGCGCGACTGCGGGCGATCGCACGAAAAATGCCGCTAATGAAGCCCGAAGACATCGACCGCACGGTCGCGTGGTTTCAGCGCCATGGCGGCAAAGCTATTTTCTTCGGCCGAATGATTCCGCTTTTTCGAAGCCTCATTTCGATCCCGGCGGGAGTGACTCGGATGCCGCTTCTGAAATTCGGACTCCTCACAACTCTCGGCAGCGCCATCTGGAACACGATCTTCGTGCTCGCCGGCTACTTTCTGGGCGAATCGTGGCCGCTCGTCGAACGCTATGCCGACTTCTTCCAATCGGTCGTCATCGTCGCGGTCGTCGGGGGAATCGGTTGGTTCGTGACCGCTCGTATTCGTTCGATCATCCGTGAACGTCGCGACGGAGCTGCACCCGCGTCCGACTGACATTTCGGGAGCCCCTTGCAGCTCACGCTCAGGCTCTCCATAGGAGGCATCCACGTACACTTGAGGTGTGCCCGCAGACCGTCTTCACCTCGTGCGACACGGTGAGGTGCATAACCCCGAACGTGTCTTGTACGGCCGCCTGCCTGCCTTTCGACTGAGTGCCGATGGGCGGAAGATGGCGCGTCAAGCAGCTGACTTCGTGCAGAGCCTCGAACGTCCCGTCGCGTCGCTTGTGTGTTCGCCTCTTCAGCGAACGCGCGAGTCTGCCGAACCGTTCACCGAGCTCTTCGGACTCGACCCCGTCGTGGACGAGCGAGTGATCGAACCGACGAACGTGTTCGAGGGAACACGTATGAAGCGCGCGCTCATGAACCCTTTGAACTGGCGTTATCTCGTGCGTCCCGCTGTGCCGAGCTGGGGCGAACCGTATGCGAGTGTCATTGCCCGGATGAATGAAGCGATGACGGATGTCTGGAGTCGAACCGACGCCGGAGACGCCGTTATCGTTTCTCACCAACTTCCCATCTGGGTCACTCACCTCAACATCTCTGGATTGCCCGCAAAACATGACCCCCGCAATCGGCGATGCGCGCTGTCGAGCGTGACCTCGCTCGAACGACGAGACAGCGGGTGGGTCGAAGTCGGCTATGCGGAGCCCGCGACAAATGCTGGCTCGATAGATGTAGGAGCTGTGTAATGCGACGGATCGTGAGCGCGGCATCCATCGCCCTTGCTGCAGTACTCGTTTTGGCGGGATGCACCAGCGATCCGCTCGCGGAGCAGTACAACGCGGGTGATAACAAGGGGTACATCGCCGGTGACCTGAGCGTGGTCGAAATCCCGGCTGACGAGCGAGGAGAGCCCGTTGAGTTCGATGGCGTGCTCGATACCGGCGAGAACGTGTCGAGCGATGACTACGACGGCGACGTGCTCGTCGTCAATTTTTGGTACGCCGCGTGCGGCCCGTGCATCGTTGAGGCTCCGCGGTTAGAAAAGGCCTATCAAGAGTTCGCCGGTCAAGATGTCGCTTTTCTCGGTGTCAACACCTATGACCAGGCACCGACGTCGCTTGCCTTCGCTGAAGACAACGGCATCAGCTATCCGAGCGTGATCGCGGTCAACGACGGCAGCGTAAAGCTTGCCTTCGCCAACGCGACGCCTTTGAACGCGACGCCCACAACCGTCGTGCTCGACAAACAAGGCAGAGTCGCTGCCCGCATTGTGGGCGAACTGCCCGACGCTTCTGTGCTCACCGCGCTCGTTCGCGACGCCGTAGCGGAAACCTCGTGAACCCCGACGCGATCATTGGCGCCGGCGCGCTGTGGGTCGCCGTGCCCCTCGCGCTTGCGGCAGGACTCGTCTCGTTCTTGTCGCCGTGTGTCTTGCCGCTCGTTCCTGGCTATCTCGGTTTTCTGGGCGGTGCGTCGAGCGCGAGTGTGTCGGGTGGGAAGGCCGGCTCTGCACAGCCCGGCCGCGGGCGCCTGGTTGGCGGCGTGCTGCTGTTCATCGCCGGATTCACCGTCGTGTTCATGGCGGTCACGATTTTGGGCGGCACGCTGGGTGCATTCTTCATCGCGTATGCCGACATCATCACCCGCGTTCTCGGCGTCATCGTCATCGCAATGGGACTCATCTTCATCGGTGTCTTCGGTTTCGCGCAGCGCACGTTCAAACCGCAGATTCGGGGCAACCTCGGCCTCGTCGGTGCGCCGCTGCTCGGGCTCGCCCTCGGCATCGGGTGGGCGCCGTGTATCGGCCCCACTCTGGCGTCGATCATTGCCGTGTCATGGAATTT
Organism: Microbacterium endophyticum; assembly: GCF_011047135.1. NCBI lineage: Bacteria > Bacillati > Actinomycetota > Actinomycetes > Micrococcales > Microbacteriaceae > Microbacterium > Microbacterium endophyticum. The sequence continues at coordinate 1,971,360 of NZ_CP049255.1, forward strand.
CGGCGACCCCGGGCGTGCTGCCATTTTGGGTCTTGCCTACTCGCTGGGGCTCGGCATCCCGTTTCTTCTTCTCGCCCTGGGCTTCGGATGGGCCACCACATCGGTGGCCTTCGTTCGCCGCCACATTCGGGCGTTCAACATCGTCGGCGGAGTGCTTTTGATCGTGCTGGGTGTCTTGATGGTCGTTGGCGTCTGGGGCGCCCTCATGTCTTACCTGCAGGGGGTGTTCGTCAATGTCCCGCTCCCGCTCTGAAGCAGACTCTGAGCCGCTTCGCCCGTCTGACCACATCGACGGCGTCGCAGCCCCCGATGACCGTTCAGGTGGCTCCGACGAGATCACGCAGCCCCACCTCGGCTTTGTCGGCTGGATGCGCTGGGCGTGGCGACAACTCACGAGCATGCGCACCGCGCTCGTGCTGCTGCTCTTGCTCGCAATCGCAGCGGTACCGGGATCTATTTTTCCGCAGCGCACGGCTGACCCCAACGGCGTGACGCAGTATTTCACCGATAACCCAGACGTTGCGCCCATCCTCGACAACCTGCAGTTGTTCGACGTGTACTCCTCGTCGTGGTTCTCGGCAATCTACATCCTGCTGTTCATCTCACTTATCGGTTGCGTTATTCCGCGCACGAAGCACCACTGGAAGGCGCTGCGTTCTCGGCCACCACGCACGCCCGCCCGCCTTGCGCGCCTCGACGACCACATCGTGTCGGAGGTCGCGATCGAGGGCGATGCCGACAAGAGCGCTCGAGATGCCGTCACTCTCGCGGCATCTCAGCTGCGGACAGCCGGCTATCGCGTCGAGCGCTACGACGGGCGCGGCTCGTATTCGGTGTCTGCTGAGCGCGGCTACCTCCGTGAGACCGGAAACTTGGTATTTCACGTGGCACTCATCGGCGTCTTGATCGCCGTCGGCGTCGGTGGCTCTTTTACCTACACGGGCCAGCGAGTCATCGTGGAGGGCACGACGTTCGTGAATGCCCTCACCGATTACTCATCGTTTAATCCGGGTCGGTTCGTCAACATCGATGATGTTTCTCGCTACTCGATGACGCTCGATAGCTTCGATGTCACCTACCAGGAGGCGGGTACGAGCGGTGCGGGTCAGGCTGGTGACTTCTCGGCGAATCTCACGACGCAGGTGCCCGGTCAAGAAGCTAGCGAGGGTGCTGTGAAGGTGAATCACCCGCTGAAGATCGAAGGCGACAGCATCTACCTGCTCGGAAACGGCTATGCGCCAACCATCACGGTTGCCGACGCTGACGGTAACGTGGTGTACCAAGATTCGGTGCCGTTCCTGCCCCAGGACAACAACCTCACCTCGCTCGGCGTGGTCAAGGTTGCAGACGGTCTGCCCGAGCAAGTCGGACTCGTCGGATTCTTCTACCCCACGGCGCAGACGCTCGAAAGTGGAGCGCTCGCGTCGATTTGGCCCGATCTGGTCTATCCCACGCTCACACTGAATGTGTATGCCGGAGATCTCGGGATCGACGACGGTACGCCTCGTTCGGTTTATACGCTCGACACCGGCTCGATGGAGAAGCTGACGGGTACCGACACCGATACCGAGTCGATCGAGCTCATGCCTGGTGAGAGCGCGGAGCTGCCCAACGGGTGGGGTACCGTGACCTTCACCAACGAAGCGCCCGAGGGTGCCGACGGCTACGAGCAGTCGGTCAAGAGGTTCGCATCGCTTTCTATCCACCACGATGCTGCGGGACCGTGGGTTTTGTTGTTCGCTGTGCTCGCGACCCTTGGGCTTCTCGTTGCGCTATTCGTGCCACGACGTCGCATGTGGGTAAAAGCCACGAGCACCGAAACCGGTGTACGAATCGAATACGCGGGCCTTGCCCGCGGCGAAGACCCCACTCTGGCGGCAGCTGTCGCTCAAATGGCGCGCAAGCACGGCGACGCCCTCGAATCCGGGAAGTAGAATTCAGAAATGTCTGGAACCGAAGCGCTCAGCCTCGACGACGTATCGGTACTGCTCGTCTGGACCGCCATCGCGATCTATGCACTTGCGTTCATCGCATACACAATCGACCTTTCGCGGCGCTCCGCCGCTCTCGTCGAAGCGCAAGATGTCGCGGTACGCGACAAAGAACTCGTTGCTGCGGGCTCTGGTGAGTCGCTCGCGCAGGTGCGTGCACAAGAAAGCGCCGCCGAGGCATCCCTCACCGCCCGAGGCTCGGCGCGTCAGCGTCTGCTCTTCGCTCGAATCGGTACCACACTCACGTGGCTGGCGTTCCTCTTCCATGTTGGTGCTGACGTGGCTCGCGGCATCGCAGCCGAGCGCGTGCCGTGGTCGAACATGTACGAGTTCTCGCTGACAGGGACGATGCTTATCGTCGCGGTGTTCCTCACCGTCCTCTTCCGATACGACCTGCGCTTTCTCGGTTCGTTCGTCACAGGTCTTGTCGTCTTGCTTCTCGGTAGCTCGACGCTGGCGTTTTACGTTGAGATCACCCCGCTGATGGATCCCCTGAAGTCGGTGTGGCTCGTTGTGCACGTCTTCGTGGCATCTCTCGGCACGGCATTCTTTGCTCTCGCTTTTGCGCTCTCGGTGCTGCAACTCTTTCAAGCTCGGCGCGAGCGCAAAGTCGCAGCGCAGGAGGCTGCGCCCGCCGACACCGTCGTGAAGACCGGACCGCGATTCGTGCGCCTGTTGCCGGGTGCCGACGCGATGGAAGCGATGGCCTACCGGTTCGCAATCATCGGCTTCGTCTTCTGGACATTCACCCTCATCGCAGGCTCTATCTGGGCTAACGATGCGTGGGGCCGGTACTGGGGATTCGACACGAAAGAAGTGTGGACCTTCGTGATCTGGGTTCTCTACGCCGGCTACATTCACGCTCGTGCGACGCGCGGCTGGCGCGGAACTCGTTCGGCTTGGCTTTCGATCGTGGGCTTCGCCGCTGTCATGTTCAACTTCACCATCGTGAACATGTTCTTCAAAGGCCTCCACGTCTACAGCGGTCTCAGCTAACTCCACCCCTTCTCGACGCGACTTGCTCGTTTTGCGGGTATTTGGCGTCTCGCACCCGCGAAACCAGGCAAGTCAGTGAAGAGTGGGGCGAATTTTCCTACGCGAGGGATGCCTCGGCCACACCGTGTGCGGAGGTTTTTCGCCGCTGAGCAGTCGCGATGATCGTGGCGATAAGCGCGAGCAGCGCCCAAGCCGCGAGCCCCACGACGCCGGCGGTGATGCCACCCGCGGATGTCAGAGCACCGAGCATCGCGTTGTAGGCGGGAGCGGTGGGCATGTAGTTGGCGATCTGTGTCAACAGTGGCGGCACCGTGGAGACAACACCTGTTGCGAGGGCAAGCACGCCGATGATCGCACTCAACCAGCGGCCGATTCCGCCAAATACTGCGACGAGAGCCTGGTTGATAGCGGCGAATGCGATTCCGACGGCGACGCAGAGCAGCGCGAAGAGCGACCATTCGCCCCACGCGTAAGAGGCTGCGAGCTGTACGACAGCGGCGACCAGGAAGCCCTGTCCTGCTCCAAGAGCCGCGGCGGGAGCGAACGAGCGTAGCGCGAGCGCTGCCGACGACCGACGGCTCACGAGAGCCCGGCGCGACACCGCCTGCAGCGCGATGAACGACGCGAGGCCACCGAACCATAGCGCCAATGCCGACAGCAGCGGTATCGCTGACGCTCCGAAGAGATTCGACCCCACGCCCTCTGCGGCGACCGGGTCCGCGACAACATCCGCGAGTGCTGTGGCCTCGTCATCCGTATACGTCGGAATCTGCTCGACCGCGGTGTGCAGCCCGCTGGCAAGCTGATCGCTGCCGTCCGCCAGTTGAGCGACACCATCTGCGAGCGACTGCGCGCCGTCAGAGAGCGCGAACGCGCCATCGGCAAGCTGCGTTGCTCCGCTCTGAAGCTGCTGCGCACCCGACTGTGACTGTGAGGCGCCGCTTGCCAACTGGCTGAGACCGCCAGCGAGCTGTGTCGTTTGGCTCGCGGCCTCGCTCAGCCCCGCAGAAGTCTGTGTGACGAGTTGCGAAATACCGGGGACCACCTCGTCGGCGTATCCCTTCGCGGTTCCGGCGCTGGTGGCAGCATCCACGGCGCTCTGCGCGGCCCCGCCAGCTTTCTGCGCGATGCCTCCAGCTGACGTCGCAGCAGCTGCTACTCGGTCGCACACGGCCGGAGATCCGCCGTCGGCGAGGCACGTGCTCGCCAGGGAACCGAGCTCCTTTGCTAGTGCGCCAGCGTCTTGCGCCACACCGCCGACGGACTGCGCAACACCCGCAGTCTGTGACGCGCTGTCGTTGATGTAGCCCTGCATCGTCTGCGCGGCACCGGGGAGTTCGTTGTTCGCTAGCGTCGAGGCACTGGAGGAGAGCCCATTTGCGAGCTGGTTCGTGCCGTCGGCGGCAGAGCTGATGCCGCCGGCAATGTCGCCCAGCCCGCTCGAGAGCGCACCTGCGCCGCTACTGAGTGACTGTGCGCCGTCGCCGAGTTGCGTTGCAGCGTCGGGGAGTTGTGCCGCGCCATCCGCGGCCTGCTCAGCGCCGTCGGTCAGATCATCGGCGCCGGATGCCGCTTCTCCGAGTTGCTCGTTGAGGGTTGTGAATCCGAGGAACACGTTCTCTAGGTAGGTTTCCGAAAGCTGCTGTCCGAGGAGAGAGGTGGCGGTCTGTGCGACCTGCGCCGTGATCGCTTCATCCACGATCAGCGCGTCGGGCGCGGTGACGACGTCGATAGTCGCCTGCTCCGGGTTGTCGCCCGCGGTTGACGTTGCCGCCGCTGAGAAGTTCTTCGGGATCGTGATCACTGCGGCATATGTACCGTCGGCGAGGCCGGCCGCGGCATCCTCGTCATTGGTGATCGTCCAATCAAGGTTGCTTTCGAGATCGTCGGATCCTTCAACGAGACCTGCGGTGAGCTGTCGACCGAGCGGCACAGTCTGATCATTGAGGGTCACGGGCTCGTCGTTGTTCACGATCGCGGCAGTCATGTTGTCGAGCCGATCGACCGGGTTGTAAAGCGAGACCACAAGAACCCCGCCGATGAGGGCGGGTAGCAGCAGTACCCCGATGAGGGTCAACCATGTGATCGGGCGACGGTTGCGGGCGCGTTCGATGAGAGTGCTCATGCGGAGACCTCGGAGGCAGTTGCGGTGGCGGTGGCGCCACCCGATTCGGTCAGGGTCAGCGTGGCGGGGGCGGGCAGGCCGCTGTCAGCCATAAGTGCGCGCGTGTCGACAGCGTCAGTCGTCGTGGCGATCACGGTGAGGGTGCGAGACGTCGCCGCAGCTCGCAGCATTTCGGTGACGACGTACCGCTCAGACGCGGGTACCCGGTCGAGGCCGTCGATCATGATGAGACTGGTTCCGCCCGCGAGGGCCGTGCCCAGCTCCCGCTCCGGGTCTTCGGCGCCATCGAGCAGCGCGACGCCGACGTGCGCGCGGGCCCATGCGGAGCGCTCGGGCAACAGATGACCCGCGACGCGCAAGCGGCCGTCGCTCGGATCGAGGCGTCCGGCGATCGTCAACCCGAGGGCTCGAGGACCGAGCGCATCTGCGCCCGAGATCAGGAGTGTCTCGCCCGGCTCGATCCGCGCGGTGACGTTTGAGTATTGTGCGCCGTGGTTATCGTGCAGCACGAGATCCTCGGCGACGACTGCCGCTGTGCAGTTCGGCTCGGGCCATTCGGCGAGCGACAGCTCGCGCTCAACAGCTTCGCCTTCAATGTCGAAGTGCGGAAGAATCCGGTCCATCCATTTCGGAATCCACCATGCTTTTTCACCGAGCAACGCCATAACCGCGGGAACCAACGTCATGCGGATAAGGAATGCGTCGATCAAGATGCCGGAGGCCAAGCCGAGTGCGATTGGTTTGAGGTTCGAATCGCCCTCGGGGATGAACGCTGCGAAGACCGCGAACATGATCACTCCCGCAGCGGTAACGACGCGAGCGGATGCCGTAAACCCGCTGCGTACCGCCGCGATAGCGATATCGCGCTCGCTACCGGATGCCCCTTTCTTGCGGGAGTGAATGAAATCTTCGCGCATTCGAGAGACGAGGAAGACCTGATAGTCCATCGCAAGTCCGAAAAGCACACCCATCAAGACGATGGGCATAAAGCTGATAACCGGACCGATGCGGGCAACGTGAAGCACATCGGCGAACCAGCCCCATTCGAAGACCGCAGCGACCACTCCGAAGGCGGCGACAACCGATAGGAGGTATCCGAGCGCTGCAACAACCGGCACCCAGATCGAGCGAAAGACGATCGTGAGCAGGATGAGCGAGAGCCCGACAACGAAGATGCCGAAGGGGAGAAGTGCTGATGAGAGACGGTCTGAGATGTCGATTGCGACAGCTGTGTAGCCGGTGACCTTCAAATCGATGCCGTACTCATCGAGGAAATAGTCGTGTTTGTCACGAAGGGCTCGTACCAGCTCGGCTGTTGCCGGGTCATCCGGTGCTGTCTCAGGAATGATCTGCACGATGCCGGTATCCGCCGATTCGTTCGGCGTTGCCAGGGCGATCGATTCGACCCCCGGGATCTTCGCGACTTCATCGGCGATATCGTCCATCAGCGTCACGGGGTCGGTCGACGTGACAATCGTTCCCGTCATGATCAACGGTCCATTTGCGCCGGGTCCGAAGTACTCATCGACGAGGTCGTAGGTCTGGCGCGCGGAATTGTCTTTTGGTAGCTGGCCGGCGTTCGGCAGGGCAAGACCGAGGCTCGCAGAGGGAATCGCGACGACGCCGAGCGTGATGACCACAATGAGAGTCGTGACGATTGGATGCTTCGTCACGATCGTGACCCACCGGGTCGCGAAACCTCGACGCGACTTGGCGGGCTCATCGGAGACCTTCGCTGCGGTGGGAACCCGTCTCCGCCAGCCGATGACGCGTGCCTTTGTGAAGCCGAGGAGTGCGGGAGTCAGTGTGACGGCAAGCGCGACAGCGATGGCGACAGCCACGGCCGCGGCGATTCCCATCGTCGTAAGAAACGGGATGCCGGCAAAGCTGAGTCCGATGAGTGCGATGAGCACCGTGATTCCGGCGAAGACGACGGCGGATCCGGCCGTGCCGTTGGCGCGCGCGGCGGATTCTTCCGGGTTTACCCCGGTTCTCACCTGATCTTGATGTCGAGCAATGATAAACAGCGCGTAGTCGATACCTACTGCAAGCCCCAGCATGAGCGCGAGCAGCGGGGTGGTCGAAGACACAGTGGCGAAGGCAGTCGCACCGTAGATGAGCGCCATCGAAAGGCCGACACCGATGAGCGCTGTGGCTAAGGGAAGACCCGCGACGACGAAGGAGCGGAACGTGGCGATCAGTACGAGAAGTGCAATGATCAGCCCGACGAGTTCGGTTATCGACAAACCTGGCACGGAGGTGGAGAACAGGTCGCCGCCGAGGGAAACGATTGAGTCACGCGGGAGTGCTGCCCCCAACTCATCAGACACGTTTTCTAGCGCGGAGATCGAGGCATCCGAGACATCGGTTGATTGACCTTCGAACTGCAAACGTATGAGTGCTGCTGCGTCGTCGTCTGAGATGCTGCCGGTGACCGTGTCGGAGTAGGGGCTCGTCACCGAGAGGACACCATCGATGTCTTCGAGCTGAGACACTGCGTCGTCGATGGAATCCACATAGTCGGTGTCTGTAACGGAGTCGCCATCCGCTGCGACCACAATGATCTGTGCGCTTGTTCCTGACACCTGCGGAAAGGTGTGGCTCAGCTGCTCAAGTCCGGCCTGAGATTCGGTTCCGGGGATAGAAAACGTGTTGCTCGTGCCCTTCGCGAAGAGGGCGACCCCGCCGCCGGCAAGTGCGAGGAGGAGCAGCCACGCGAGCAGAATGCGCCAGGGGTGACGGTACGACCAACGTCCGAGCGAGTAAAGCAGAGTGGACACAACATCTCCGAGGGTTGAGATTCAATCGATACAGCGTTGTATCCGATACACAGATGTATCCTAAGATTACCTGCAATTGCGAGCCTGAAGGCTTGGTGTGAATATGCAATGTGCGCGCAGTCGAGAATGAGAAAAATATGAGTGAAGCAGCGGTCCCGTCTCGTCGGCGAGAGCTCACGCGTCAGCGCCTTCTCGACGCGGCACAACAGGTTTTTGCCGAGGTCGGCCTGGACGCGGCATCCGTAGAAGAAGTTTGCGAACGTGCCGGGTTTACCCGTGGCGCGTTCTACTCCAACTTCGAGTCGAAGGAGGAGCTCTTTCTCGCTCTGGTCGACCGTGTGTCAACTGAACGTCTGGACTCAGCGCGTCAACACCTAGCTTCTCTCGAGCTCAGCGGTGATTTTGTTCTTACGTCTGGTCAGGGTGCAGTCACACGCCTCGTGCAGCAGGTTCTCGACGCCTCTGGAGAAGACCGGCTAGGCGTCCTGTTGACGTGCGAGATTCGTGTGCACGCGCTCCGTCAACCAGAGCTTGCAGCCTCGTATCTGCTGCTCGAAGAGAGTATGTGCGACTCGGTTGCTCAACTCATTGACGATGTTGTGCGGACTCAGAAGATGGAGTTGAGTCTCCCGCTGAAAGACGTGGCACGCACGATTCTTGGCGCATGGGAATCAGAAGCGATCAGAGCCACGATGCTGGGCCTCAGCGGTGAGGATTTGCGCCGAGTCAGCGGTGAGCGCATCGCGCAGCTCGCAGAACTCTTTATCGTTCCACCGAAGCGCTGAGCACCTCGTAGCAACGGGTGAGGCGCATGACCCACCAGTTGTAGCGGTCGCTGGGCGCGGCATTATGAGAGAGCGCTGATTCATCGGCGGCGACACGAGCCGTCGATATCGCGCCGGCACGGGGTCGTAGTGGTTGCTCGGTAACATCAGCGAGCAGAAGTGATGCCGTGCCGAGCCCACAGTCGTAGTCGAGGGTGGGGAGGGCTGCTGCAAGGGCTGCTCCCATCGAGAGACCGACGGATGTGTCGAGGGCACTCGAGACGACAGCAGGAAGCCCCGCGCGCGCCACGATGTCGAGCGCGCGACTAACGCCACCTAACGGCTGCACTTTGACGATCAGGATGTCGGCGGCGCCCGCGCGGGCGACAGCGAGCGGGTCTTCGGCTTTTCTCACGCTTTCGTCCGCAGCGATCGGGATGCCGTGAAACTTCACTCGACGGCGAAGTTCCACGAGCTCGGGCACACTCGCGCATGGCTGTTCGACGTACTCGAGGTCGCAATCGGCGAGGGCGTGAATCGCATGCTCGGCCTCGTCGACGTTCCAGCCGCCGTTCGCATCGATTCGGACGCGTCCCTCGATACCCATCACTTCGCGGACGGCTCGTACCCGCGCAATGTCGTCGGCCAGGGTCTGGCCACGTTCGGCCACTTTGACCTTCGCGGTGCGGCATCCATCGAAGCGGGCAAGCACCTCACCCACGGATGCCGCGGGCACAGCCGGCACCGTCGCGTTGACGCCGACCGTGCCTCGGCGCGCGGTGGGCTGCGGCATCCACCCGAAGTCAATGGCGGCAGAAAGCCAGGTTGCCGCCTCCGCGTCGCCATATTCGAGGAACGGTGAGAACTCGGTCCAGCCCTCCGGTCCGTCAAAGAGCATGGCCTCCCGCACCTCGATGCCGCGGAACCGCGTGGCGAGCGGGAGTGTGACGACATGGGCGGAGGAGAGGAGTTCTTCGAGTGGGGGCAGCGTTGCTTTCACTGCTCCATCATGGACCCGGTCGTAGGCTGTCGACATGCTTATCGACACACCGGTGCGCCTTGGCGTGCAGATTCAGCCCCAGCACGTCAGTTACAGCGGCATTCGAGAGGCGGCAAGCCGTCTCGAAGATCTCGGCGTCGACATCCTCTTCAACTGGGATCACTTCTTTCCACTCTTTGGTGCACCCGATGGCGAGCACTTCGAAGCGTGGACGATGCTCGCCGCATGGGCGGAGCAGACCGAGCGCGTGGAATTCGGATCACTGGTCAACTGCAACAGCTACCGCAACGCTGATCTGCAGGCAGATATGGCGCGCACCATCGACCACATCTCCGCCAAAGGCGGCGAGGGCCGCTTTATCTTCGGTACCGGATCTGGCTGGTTCGAACGTGACTACGACGAGTACGGATATGAGTTCGGTACCGCGGGTTCGCGTCTTGATGCGCTCGCCGAGGGGCTTGGGCGAATCGAGTCGCGCTGGGGCGTGCTGAACCCCGCACCGACCCGCCGCATCCCGGTCATGATCGGGGGAGCGGGCGAAAAGAAGACCCTTCGCCTCGTTGCTCGCCATGCTGATATCTGGCACAGCTTCGTGGCGCCAGAAGAGATTCCCCACAAAATCGATGTGATCAATCGTCATGCCGAGCGGGAAGAGCGCGACCTTTCGAACCTCACGATCTCGAACGAACTTCGTGATCGCGACGAAGCCACCGCAGACGCGCTGCACGCACAGGGCACACGGCTGTTCACCCTGGGGCTTCTCGGACCGGAGTGGGACTACGAGCTGGTCAAGCGCTGGCTGGCGTGGCGCGACGGGAAAAACGCATGAGTGTCTCCGACATCTTCGATGAGGCAGAGTGGGCGGTCGCGCCGGGAGCAGAAGACTTCACCGACATCACGTCGCACATCTCGCGGGATGGCCGTATCGCTCGCATCGCGTTTGATCGTCCCGAGGTGCGTAACGCGTTTCGCCCCCACACGGTCGATGAGCTTTATCGCGCACTCGACGATGCGCGGCAAAACCCCCGTATCGGCGTCGTACTCCTGACCGGCAATGGTCCGAGTGCGAAAGATGGCGGTTGGGCGTTCTGTTCCGGCGGTGACCAGCGCATCCGTGGCCGGGACGGCTACCAGTACGCCACCGATGCCACGAGCGCTGATCCGACGCGTGCCGCCCGCACTGGTCGGCTGCACATTCTCGAGGTGCAGCGTTTGATCCGGTTCATGCCGAAGGTTGTCATCGCGGTCATTCCCGGTTGGGCGGCCGGCGGGGGCCACTCGCTTCATGTTGTCTGCGACCTCTCAATCGCTTCACGCGAGCACGGCCGTTTCAAGCAAACTGATGCCGATGTGGGATCTTTCGATGCGGGCTACGGCTCGGCATACATGGCGCGCCAGACCGGCCAGAAGATCGCCCGCGAAGTTTTCTTCCTCGCCGAGGAGTACTCCGCGGACCGGGCATACGAAATGGGTGCGGTCAACCGTGTCGTGCCTCACGCTGAGCTCGAGCACGAGGCGATTGCCATGGCTCGGACAATTCTCACCAAGTCGCCGACAGCGATCCGGATGCTGAAATTCGCTTTCAACGCGGTTGATGACGGTCTCGTCGGGCAACAGGTATTCGCGGGCGAGGCCACTCGGCTTGCCTACGGCACGGACGAGGCCGTTGAGGGGCGTGACTCGTTCCTCGGTAAGCGCGAACCGGACTGGTCGCCGTACCCGTGGCACTACTAGCACCAGTCGTCGCAGAGGACCCACGTGTCGTGCTCCGGGCACTTCGCGCGGCTCTGGGAGGTGCCGGACCTGCGGTAGGACTCGGAAGCGACGCGCACGGCGTTGTACCGGCGGGCACGGCAGCCGTCGTGACCACATCTGGGTCGAGCGGCTACCCCAAGTCGGTTGTGCTCAGTCGGCACGCGCTGACCGCGAGCGCAATGGCAACGTCGGCGCGTCTCGGCGAAGGGGCGTGGCTGCTGGCTCTGCCCGCGCACTACGTCGCTGGTTTGCAGGTGCTCGTGCGTGCTCTCGTCAGCGGGCACGAACCCGCGATTCTGGCCGGCTCGTTCTCGGCGCAGGCATTTGCCGCGGCATCCCTCTCGATGGCATCAAGCGTCGGGGGGAACGCGGTACCGCGGTTCACGTCTCTCGTGCCAGCTCAGCTCTTGACTCTGCTCGATGCCGCCGAGAACGACGACACTGTGGCCCGCGCAGTTCGCTCATTCGAGGCGATCTTGATCGGCGGGCAGGCGCTGCCTGTTCGAGTTCGCGAACGCGCGGCCGAGGCGGAGGTCCGCATCGTGCGCACTTATGGCTCCAGCGAAACCAGCGGTGGATGCGTCTACGACGGCCGTCCGCTCGATGACGTATCGCTGCGTGTTGTTGCGGGCGAGGTACACATCACCGGTCCGACACTGGCGGAAGGCTACCTCGGCGATCCCGACCGCACGGATGCCGCGTTTATCAGGGACGCCGCAGGCACACGCTGGTATCGAACAGGGGATGCTGGTCGGCTGGAGAACGGGTTTTTGCACATTGATGGGCGGATCGACAACGTCATCATCTCGGGCGGTATCAACGTCTCGCTCGACCGCGTCGAGACTGCGGTGCGGTCGCTTGCCGGTTGGGAAAGTGCTGTCGTGGTTGCCGCGACGGATGAGCGTTGGGGGGAAGCCTCCGTCGTGGTTCGCGCTGGGGAACGCGTTGCGAATACCCCTGATTTCGCGGAGGTTCGATCCGCGGTTGGTGAGGAGTTGGGTGCTCCGGCTCGACCGGCGCGTGTGCTGATGGTCGATGAAATTCCCACCCTCCCAAGTGGTAAGCCCGACCGGGTAGCCTTGCGTGCGATCGTTGCGAGCGGAGCACAGAATGGCGAGCACACCGCCTGACGCAATACCCACACGAAAACGTGGCGGAGTCGGTGAAGTGTTCCTGGCGTTCCTCAAGCTGGGAGTGACGGCTTTCGGCGGGCCGGTGGCGCATCTCGGGTATTTTCGCGATGAGTTCGTCACTCGACGTCGCTGGCTGGACGATCGTGCTTACGCAGACCTCGTCGCGCTGGGCCAATTTCTGCCCGGCCCAGCATCGAGCCAGGTAGGTTTCGCTGTCGGACTCTTGCGCGCAGGGCCGTTCGGAGCGCTCGCCGCCTTCGTCGCGTTCACGCTCCCGTCGGCACTGCTTATGATCGCGCTCGCACTTGGAGCGAAGCTTTTTGAAGGCCCGATCGGTGCTGGAATGCTCACCGGCCTGGGGATCGTGGCAGTCGCGATAGTCGCTCAGGCAGTGTGGGGTATGTCACGTGCCCTTACGCCCGATCGTCGACGAGCAGCGATCGCGGCGGCAGCCGCGGTGGTAGCGCTATTGCTGACCGGACCGATGGGTCAAGTGACCGCCATCGCATTGGGAGCGGTCGTGGGGCTCTTCTGGTGCCGGTCTGACGCGGCCATTCTCACCAGTCGTCTCGACCTGCGGGTGTCGCGCGTGGTCGGTGTGGGCGCGTTGCTCAGCTTTACCGCTCTGCTCGTTGGGCTACCGATCCTGGCAGCTGTTTTTCCCGGTGGAACGATCGCTCTTTTCGACGCTTTCTATCGCTCCGGAGCGCTCGTGTTCGGCGGTGGCCATGTCGTGCTGCCTCTGCTGCAAGCAGAAGTCGTCGTACCCGGGTGGGTCACGCCCGAACAGTTCGTGGCTGGCTATGGCGCGGCGCAAGCGATGCCAGGACCACTTTTCACCTTCGCGGCATACCTCGGGTCGCTCGCGACTGCGGGGCCTTCGGGAATCGTCGGCGGCTTCGTTGCGCTGATCGCCGTCTTCCTGCCTGGATTTCTTCTTCTCATCGGTGTACTGCCTTTTTGGAATATCTTCCGTGCCCGCCCTCGTGCGCAGGCACTTATGCGTGGGGCAAACGCCGCTGTCGTCGGCATCCTTGCCGCGGCGCTGTACAACCCCGTGTTCACGACAGCAGTGACGGATGCCGCGTCTTTCGCTCTCGCCCTCGTGTGTTTTGTTCTGCTCGTGGCATGGCGCACCCCGCCGTGGGCTGTTGTGATTGTGGGCGCGGTGGGCGGCATCGTCCTCACACTGGCCGTATAGCGCCCGCCTGCCAGCTCGATGTGCGCAGCACATCACTATGCGGCCTAAGATTTCACCTCGTGGCCGCAAAATCCAAGAACAACCGCACCCGTTCGCAGCACCGCTCGGGTAACCCGCAAAAGGCGAATGCGCCCCGGGACCCGAGTGCGCGGCGGCCGGTCACGCTCGGCGACTGGGTGGGTGCCGCACGCCTTCGTACGCTGCCGCTTGCTGTCACCCCGATTCTTATCGGTACGGGCGCGGCCACACTCGTCGCCGATGCGGTGCACTGGGTGATCGCTCTGGCCTGCCTTGCAGTGGCGGTGTTCTTGCAGATCGGGGTGAACTACGCCAACGACTACAGCGACGGAATCCGCGGCACTGACGACGTGCGTGTGGGCCCGGTCCGTTTGACGGCGTCTGGGCGTGTGAAGGCCAAGACCGTTCTGATCGTCGCGCTCGCATTTTTCGCGCTCGCTGCCATCGTCGGTGTCGCCATCGTGGTGCGCACCGAACAGTGGTGGTTGCTTCTTGTCGGTGCGGCATCCATCATCGCGGCCTGGTTCTACACCGGCGGGAAGCGCCCGTATGGCTATAACGCGCTTGGCGAGGTGTTTGTCTTCGTCTTCTTCGGTCTCGTCGCGACGCTCGGCACGACGTACGTGCAAGCGCTCGCGCTACCGCAAGAGGCCTGGTTCGGCGCTGTCGCGGCAGGGCTTCTCGCGTGCGCCGTGCTGCTCGCAAACAACCTTCGTGACATCGATCAGGATCGCAAGGTCGGAAAGCGGACGCTCACCGTTTTGATTGGCAAGCGGGCGACGCAGGTTCTGTTCACGGTGTTCGTGCTCGCGCCGTTTGGCATCGCCGCATTTCTCGCGCTTTTCTTTCCGATCGCGTGGCTCACACTGCTCGCGCTACTCGCCGCGCTGCCCGCAATATTGATCGTCTGGACGTACGGTCTTCCGCGCGAACTCGTGATCGCTCTGCAACTGACGTCCTTGACGTCAGTTGCGTACGGCGCGTTCCTCTTCTGGGCCTTCGTCGGCTGATTCCGCGTCCGCTGCCTCGAGGGCATCGGCTGTGGCGTCCTCGTCGTCTTCGTCGCGAGTGTTCTGCATTCGCGTTGCTCGGCGCTCAGCGATTCCACTGGTCACTTCGGCGAGCGGGCGACGTAGAAACAGCATCGACAGGCTCAATCCGATGAAGGCGGCGAAGATCGCGGCAAGCCAGTAGAGCTCCTGGAAAACCGGAAACAGCATGAGGATGCCGAACGGAATCAGGAACGCCAGCAGCCGCAACACGGTGTAGACGAGGGCGGAGCGGGCTTTCATCTCTTTATCGTATGCCGCTCTTTGTCGATGGCCGCCGCTCTCGTGCCCGTAACGGCGCTTAGGATGGGGGAATGGCGAGGTTGCTGCTGATACTCGCGCTTGTGGTCACCGTTTTCTGGGTCTACAGCGTTGTCGACTGCGCCGTGCAACCAGCTGACCGACACCGTGGAGTTCGAAAAGGCACCTGGCTCGCGATCGTTATTCTGATCCCGGTGCTCGGTGGTCTGCTGTGGTTTGTTGTGGGTCGCGTGAGCCGGCGAGCGTTGATCGCTGAGCGCAATGCTCCCGACGACGATCCTGCTTTCTTGAGTAGCCTCGGCTCCGTGAGTGATCAAGACGAGCGTATCCGTCGCCTCGAAGAGGAGCTCGCGCGCCTCGACGACGAAGACACCAGTCTGTTAGATGGCAAGTCAGTCGATGACGCACCTTCCGGCAGCGCGCCCCGCGCTGACGCGCCCGTCGATGAGGCGGAGACTGGCCCACGCGGCGACGGCGACGACGACACGCACGGATCACGAGGAGCGCGCGGCTGAAATGGCTGAGGCGAAAAGGTCGCCAGCGACGGATGCGGCGGCCGCGCTCGTTCGTGCACTTTTTGACCGAGGCATCCGGCACTTCGTGGTCAGCCCCGGGTCTCGCTCGCAAGCTCTCGCTCTCGCAGCGGCAGAACTCGAAAAGCATGGTGCCGCACTCCATGTGAGAATCGACGAGCGCGTCGCAGGGTTCACAGCGCTTGGTATCGGCCGCGAACTACGGGTGCCAGCGGCAGTCATCTGCACCTCGGGAACCGCCGTGGCAAACCTCCTTCCCGCCGTTCTCGAAGCGCATCACGCGGGTGTACCGCTGCTGCTTTTAACGGCAGATCGTCCGCCAGAACTGCGGGGCATTGGTGCCAATCAGGCCACACGGCAAGTCGGAATCTTCGCGCCAAACGTCAGATACGAAGCAGACCTACCGGTTCCTGACGAAACGGATGCCGCCGGCACGTCGTCGCAAACGATGATGCTGCGTGACGTGGCCGGGGCCGCGGTCACCGCCGCGCTCGGTGACGGTGCGTGGGCGGCAGGGCCGGTGCATCTCAACTTGCCCTATCGGGAGCCGCTCGCGGGCGTTCTTCCCGAGTGGTTCCGACCCGCATCCGACCCGAAAAGCCCGGAGCCGAATATCGCTGACGTCGAAGACGTCGCGAACGCTTCGGGTGCGTTGTATCAGGGCGGCGGTGGCATCGGCGAAGTGTGCGAGCTCGATGGCGCTGTGGAGCCGTTCAGCCTTTCACGTGGGCCGCGAACAATCGTTATCGCGGGCGCCGACGCCACCTCCGCGGCTGAGCAACTCGCGCACGACGGCTCGTGGCCGCTCGTCGCCGAAATTGTGAGCGGTTCGCGCTTTGGTCGCTACCTCGTTCACGGGTATCGCGATGTATTGCGTCAACTCGGTGGCAATGTCGAACGCGCGGTGGTCTTCGGACACCCGACACTGAGCCGTGAAGTCGTCGCGCTGCTGTCCCGCGACGACGTTGAAGTGATCGCGGTGAGGGGACCCGGCGAGCCCTTGAACCTCAACGGCGCGACGGTCGCGGCTGAGAGCGTCGCGGTGAGAGCGGGCGACGCCGACCGCGAATGGCTCGGCCAGTGGATGCGCGCGTCCCGCGCGGCATCCGTTGATTTGGCCCCGCCGGCGCCCGACGCCGATGCGCTGTCATCTGCGGAACCACGCGAACGACTGGGCGCAATCGCCGCGGAACTCGGCGTGATTCGCGCACCCCTTGATCGCGCAGCGCTCGTCGACGCCGTCTGGCGTGCGACGTGGCCGCACGACAGACTCATGTTCGGGTCTTCTCGTCTTGTGCGTGTGGCCGACACCGTTCTCGCCGGTAAAAAAGTGCCGGTGCATGCCAACCGGGGCCTTGCTGGAATCGATGGCACGGTCGCCACCGCGATGGGGATCGCGCTCGCGAGTCAAATTGCCGGTTCGCCCGGTGTGACACGCGCGGTACTGGGCGATCTCGCCTTTCTCTACGACGTCGGGGCGCTGCTGCTGCCGTTGCAAGAACCGGCGCCGCGTCTGCAGCTCATTGTGGGCAATGACCGGGGCGGTACGATCTTCGACGGTCTCGAAGTCGCCTCGGTGGCATCCGACGCAGCGTTTTCACGAGTGCAGTACACACCTCATAACGCGAATCTCGAACAGCTCGCGGCCGCGTACGGGTGGGAATTCCACCGCCCTAAGACCCGGGGCGAACTTGATCAGGTGTTGACGGGGCACGTCGCCGGTCGTCAGCTGATCGAAGTCACACTCGAGCGATAACTCCCGCTCAGGCGAGAGCGTCGACGATCGGGCGAAACTTCACTCGCGTTTCGAGGAGCTCTGACTCGGGATCGCTGCCAGCTACGATCCCGCCGCCCGCGTGTGCAGTAATGCTCCGCATGTCACCATCGCGTGGGCCGATTTGCGCGCACCGTAGCGCGATGGCCCATTCGCCGTCGCCTGCCGCATCGATCCATCCGACGGGCCCGGCATAGCGCCCTCGATCAAATGTCTCGAGGCGTGAGATCAGTTCGAGTGCAGAATCAGTCGGCGTTCCCGCGACTGCGGCCGTCGGGTGAAGAGCCGCGACGAGATCGAGAGCGGATGCGGCATCCGTCAGCGTCCCCTCGATATCGGTCGCGAGATGCCACACGTTGGGCAGTTTCAGCACGAAGGGTTGCTCGCCGGCGACGACGGCCGGGGCGAGGGGGCTCAGAGATGCGAGAACGCTCTGCACGGCATAGCGATGCTCATCTTGGTCTTTTGCGCTGGTCACGAGAGCGACAGACGCTGCGGCATCCGAGTCGGGGTCGGCACCGCGTGCGGCGGTTCCTGCCAGAACGCGCGCTGTCACTGTTCCGCTCGATACCGTGACAAGCGTCTCGGGACTCGCCCCGATCAAGCCGTCGACAGCGAACGCCCAAGTGTCGGGGTAGCCGGTCGCCAAGGCGCGCACCAAGCGCCGGAGATCGGCATCGCCGGGGAGCGTCCCGCGGAGGTCTCGCGCGACAACGACCTTGCTCACGACGCCGGAGCGAATTGCTTCGAGAGCCTCGCGTACCGCTTTCTGATGGTCGGCTGGATCGAGCTTTCCTGGCCCTACTGTGGCCGCCCAGTGTGGACCGTACGGCGTCTCGCGCGGCGCCGGAGCTTCGTCCTCACGCGAGATGCGGGTGACCCATGACCGACTTCCGCGGCGTCCCACGATGACAGATGGAACGAGAAGTGAACTGGCGAACTCCGAACCATCGTCGAACGCGAGAGCACCGAAAGCCACGAGCCCTGAACCCGGGAGGTGAACATCGTCGTCGATTGTTGCGCCATTGACGAGGGAACGCCAACGGGTTGCGAGATTTCGGGCGCGCTCGCCGTGAGGAAGATGTGCTGACTCGTCGAGGCGGATGATGAGGGGGCCCGCGCCGACGAACCCATCGCCGGTGCGTTGCCAGACGAGCGGGGTTGAGGCATCCGTGAAGGGCAGTACATCTTCGATCGTGGCGACTTCTCGCGTCACAACACGCAGATGCGCAGGCGGAGAAACAGTCACCCCTCAAGCCTAGACTCGGCGAGAGCCTTCGGATCCGCAGTTCCCAGGCCCGGCAGTGCTCTGACGCCTAGACTCTTTGGGTGATGACGACACCCGCCGAGCCAAACCGTGCCGACCTCGGAAAAGACCCCGCACGAGTCAGTGGCATGTTCGATCAGGTTGCGAAGAACTATGACCGCACCAACACAGTGCTCAGCCTTGGGAATGATCAGCTCTGGCGGGTCGCGACCACGAAGGCGGTAGCGCCGCGGCGCAATGAGCGAATTCTTGACCTCGCTGCCGGAACCGGTGCAAGTTCGGTGGCTCTCGCAGCTACTGGCGCTGAGGTCGTCGGTGCCGACTTTTCGCCCGGAATGATCGCGGAGGGGCGCCGTCGCCACGGTGGCGTCTCGAACCTGAGTTTTACCGAAGCGGATGCCACGGCTCTTCCCTTCGCTGACGACGAATTCGATGCGGTGACGATTTCATTCGGACTGCGAAACGTCAACGAACCGAAGAAGGCACTCTCGGAAATGCTGCGCGTTACTCGCCCCGGCGGGCGACTTGTCATCGCAGAGTTTTCGCACCCGACATCGGCCGCATTCGCTGGTCTCTATCGCTTCTACAACGACCGGGTACTGCCACGCATCGCGAAAACGGTGAGTTCGAACGCGGAGGCGTACGACTACCTCAACGAATCGATCAAGAACTGGCCCGATCAGCAAACTCTCGCGGCTTGGATTCGTGACTCGGGCTGGACCGATGTGGCTCACCGCAATCTCACTTTCGGCATCGTCGCGCTCCACCGCGCTGTCAAGCCTCTTTGAGCTCGGCCAGGGCATGGCTTCGCCCCGGTAGGCTGAGGGGGTGACTTCGAGCCGGCCCGCGACGGGCACCCGATTGGCGGGCAGCCTCGGACTGACGGAGCGTATCTTCGCCGGTCCGAAAGTGCGGCGTCTCATGGCGACCGTGGAGAAGGGCCTCGCGGACGTCGAGGCGAGACTTGCGATCGAGATTCACATCGACGATCACTTCGCAGACACCACGTCCCGCTACCTCTACGAGGCCGGTGGCAAGCGCATCCGCCCCATGCTCGCGGTACTCACAGCGCAACTAGGTGAAGGAGTGACCGACGAGGTCATCCTGGCCGCCACAGCACTGGAGATCACACACCTAGGTTCGCTTTATCACGATGACGTGATGGATGGCGCAGACGTTCGCCGTGGTGTGCCGAGTGCACAGTCAGTGTGGGGCAACAACGTCGCGATCCTGACCGGCGACCTCCTTTTTTCTCGTGCAAGCAAGATCATGGCGCGCCTCGGTGAACGAGCTATCAAGCTTCAGGCCGATACCTTCGAGCGGCTTGTTCTCGGGCAGATGCACGAAACAGTCGGCGCCGGTGTCGATGACGACCCGGTTGAGTTCTACTTACAGGTACTCGCAGACAAAACCGGCTCCCTGATCGCAGCCTCCGCGCAATCGGGTGTCGCGTATTCGCATGCTCCGGCTGAGTACGAGCCGGCTGTCGTCGAATTTGGCGAGAAGGCCGGCGTTGCTTTCCAGCTTCTCGATGACGTGCTCGATCTGTCTGCCGACCCCGAAACGACCGGAAAGGTTCCCGGCACCGATCTTCGCGCCGGTGTGCCGACGATGCCGTATCTTCTCCTCGGGCGGCGCACCGACGAAGCATCCGTCGGCCTTCGAGAGCGTATCGATGCGGGGGTTGCCCGCATCGCTGATGGTGAAGACCCGGCTATCCTCGATGCCGATCTTGCAGATCTTCGCGACCACGAAGCGACCGAGGCCACGCGCGCGCTCGCGCACGAGTGGTCCGACGGGGCTATTGCTGCGCTCGCGCCGCTGCCTGATGGCCCGGTTCGTGAGGGCCTCACGCGTTTTGCTCAAGCGGTCGCTGACCGCACGAGCTGAGCATCGGCCGTCGTGAGAAAGCTCCGCGGCCCGCTCGTCAACAATCTTTAGGCACGGAAATCGAAAGGAACCCCCATGACCAAGCTCAGGCTGGCCATTGTCGGTGCAGGACCGGCGGGCATTTATGCCGCCGACATTCTTTTGAAAGCTGAGCGTCAGTTCGACGTTTCTATCGATCTTTTCGAGCAGCTGCCCGCGCCTTACGGCCTCGTTCGCTATGGCGTCGCTCCCGATCACCCGCGCATCAAGGGCATCGTCAACGCGCTTCGCGATGTGCTCGATCGCGGCGACATCCGCTTCTTCGGCAACGTGCTTTTCGGCCGTGATTTGACGCTCGCAGATTTGAAGAACCACTACCACGCGGTCATTTTTTCAACCGGTGCTATTCGCGACGCCGACCTCGATATCCCGGGCATCGACGCCGAGGGTTCCTATGGTGCTGCCGACTTCGTCAGCTGGTTCGATGGCCACCCTGATTTTCCCCGTGAATGGCCGTTGGAGGCTGAGTCTGTCGCCGTCATCGGCAATGGCAACGTCGCGCTTGACGTATCGCGCATGCTGGCCAAACATGCAGAAGATCTCTTGCCGACCGAGATACCTGACAACGTCTACGCCGGACTCAGTGAAAGCCGTGTCACCGATGTGCATGTGTTTGGGCGTCGTGGACCAGCCCAGGTCAAGTTCACCCCGCTGGAACTGCGTGAGCTCGGTGAGCTGCGCGACGTCGACATGGTCGTCTACGACGAGGACTTCGATTACGACGAGGCATCCAAAGTTGCCATTGCCAGCAACAAGCAGGTCATGGTGATCGACCGCGTGCTACAGGCATGGCGGAAGCGCCCGAGCGTCAATAACGCCGGCGGAGAAGCGTCGCGCCGCCTGCACCTTCATTTCTGGGCGAACCCCGTAGAGGTGAAGAAGGATGCCGACGGCCGTGTCACGTCGTTCGTCTACGAGCGCACTCGGCCCGACGGTGAGGGCGGCGTAGAAGGTACCGGCGAGATGCGCGAGGTCGCTATCCAGGCGATGTACCGCGCCGTCGGCTACTTCGGCTCGCCGCTGGCGGATGTTCCGTTCGACAAGCGCCACGGTGTGATCCCTAACCACGAGGGTCAAGTGCTGCACAAGAACTCGAATGAGCGTGTTCCTGGCGTCTACGCGACCGGGTGGATCAAGCGAGGACCTGTCGGACTCATCGGCCACACCAAGTCGGATGCGATGGAGACGGTTCGTCACATCATCAATGACCAAGCATCCTGGTGGCAGCCGGAGGATGACTCCGAGGGGGCCATCCCGGCGCTTCTCGCGGAGCGTGACGTCAAGTGGACCGACCTCGACGGATGGCACTTGCTCGACCAGCACGAGATCGCTCTGGGAGCACCCCACGAGCGCGCTCGCATCAAGGTCGTCGCGCGCGACGAAATGGTGCGCGTCTCCCGCGGGGAGTAGGCGAAAGCGGGCATTCGGGCATCTCCCGGAATAGGCTGCCCGCATGAGCGGTCGGAAGAGTTCAGGCTGGACGCTCGACGTTCTCGGGCAGGGTTTCGAGCAGTACACACTCGAACTTCAGCCCGATGACGAGGGCGATGTCGTTGCCACAGTGGTGCGACACCTGCCGAACCCGCTTACGGCGTGGAATAAGCCGCTCCGAAACGTTGACGTGCTCTACGTGCACGGTTGGTCGGACTACTTCTTTCAGCGTGAAGAAGCACGCTTCTTCACCGAACTCGGCGCACGCTTCTATGCGCTTGACCTTCGTAAATACGGCCGGAGTCTGCGCGATGGTCAAACGCCGGGGTACATTACCGACCTCGCGACGTACGACGAGGATATCGAGGGCGCGATTCAACTCATCGGGCAGGGCCGGAATGCCTCTCGCTTGCTCGTGTTGGTGGGCCACTCGACGGGCGGTTTGATACTCACGCTCTGGGCGGCGCGGCACCCCGGCGTGGCAGCGGCGCTCATCCTCAACAGCCCGTGGCTAGAACTGCAGATCGGTTCTCTCGGCCGCGCAGCGCTCGCGCCGATCGTGGGCGTCCGCGCGCGGTATGAGCCTCGCGGCACACAACCGGTTGTCGATCTCGGGTTCTACACGCGCGCGCAGCACGATCTGGGTGCAGGGGCAGAGGCGTATCCAGCGTGGCGGCCCGAACGCGGCTTTCCCACGCACCCTGGATGGCTCAACGCCATCATCTTGGGGCACTCGAAAATCGCTGAGGGCGTGGACGTGGGCTGTCCGGTGCTGGTGCTGCTGTCAATGCGCTCCACGCCGCCGGTGCGCTGGGTGACGGCGATGACATCATCGGACTCTGTTCTCGTCGTCGACGATATTGCCCGAGCATCCCTCAAAATCGGAAAGCTTGTCACCGTCGCTCGCATCGAAGATGCGATTCACGATGTCTTTTTGTCGGCACCGGGCGCACGTGCCGAGGCATACGCCGTGCTGCGAAACTGGGTCGTCGCCGCACACACTTCATTGTGAACGTAAAAAGGGGTGTGCCCGGTTTCCCAGGCACACCCCTCGCTCAAAAATCGGGCTACGCGACCTTGTCGGCACTGCGGATGATGTCCGCCAGCTTCGTCATCTGCTCTGCCTGTGAGGCGTAGTCAAAGGCTGCGACCTGCCACGGGTACACCTGTCCGGCGCTCAGCGCCGGGTCGTCAGCAAACGTCGCCTGTTCGAGCAGGTCGTCTTCTTGTAGACCTTCGACGTTCATCAAGAGCACGTCTCCGGTCATCATGTCGCCGACGTTCTCCCAGCTGTAGATATCCCAGTAGTAGTCGCCATCGGGATTCAGGTTCGTGAAGTTCACACCGAGGCTGCCGTAGAGGGCAGTCTCGGGCTCGTCTTCTGGCTTCACGACGTACATGCCATCGGTATCCGCGTACGCTTGCGTGATCTCGACGTCGTTCTCGGCGGCTGCGGCGGTCAGATCGGCGGCTGCGGCATCGTATTCGGTTTTGGCTTCCGAGATCGTGTCATCACTTACTCCGAGCGCCGAAGCCAGGCTGTTGAAGCTATCGATGACGTCGCTACCGTTGCCGCCAATTTCGATAGCGACAATCGGGGCGATTTTCTCCAATTGGGCCTGCTGCTCAACATCGGCGAACGCGTAGTAGGGGCCCTCGAGGTCAAGAGTGCCGTCGCGGTCTTTCGGATAAATGCCCGTCACGATGATGTCGGGTGCCGCCGCGGCGAGCGCCTCGAGGTCGATTTCACCGTAGCTGTTGCCGACGATGGCGACGTTCGACAGGTCGTAGTCGGCGAAGCGATCGTCGCTTGCAACGTCTTGACGTCCGAAGATTGCTACGGGCTCCAGCCCGTAGCTCATCATTCCGATCGCGTAGTCGGCATAGCTCGCGATCTTTTCTGGCTTGTGATCGAGGGTGACCGTCGTGCCCGTGTCATCCGTGTAGCTCCACTCGGCGTCTGTCGACGTGTCAGATGACGTCGAAGCAGTCGATGCGGAGCATCCAGCGAGAGCGGTCATGGCCACCGCGAGAACAGGAACGAAGATGCGCGCGGCACGATGCCGCAAGGTCGAAGAGGTCATTTAATTAGGTTAGCCGAACCTAATTAAAACTCCACATCGTGGTGCGCGGCCACCTGTTCCGTGTGTACGAACGTCGGGTCGAGCGGCACGACGAGCGGCGAGCCGGTGTGCGGATCCGCGATCACAAGTGCTTCAAGGTCAAAAGCGTCTCGCAGGATGCCGGGGGTCAACACCTCCCATGGCGTTCCGTCGGCGACCACTTTGCCGTCTTTGATTGCGACAAGCCGGTGGGAGTAACGCGCAGCAAGGGTGAGGTCGTGCAGCACCATGACGACAGTCGCACCACGATCGCGGTTTATCTGCGCCACCAAACGCAGCACGTCGATCTGGTGTGTGAGGTCGAGAAATGTTGTCGGCTCGTCAAGAAGAATCGTGGGAGCTTCTTGAGCGAGCACAAGCGCGATCCACGCGCGCTGCAGCTGGCCACCAGAGAGCGACCCGGCATCTCGGTCAGCGAGTTCATCGAGTCCAGTCGACGTCAACGCGGCATCGACTATCGCTGAGTCTTTGGCCGTCCATGCCTGCCAGAGACTCTGGTGGGGGTGGCGTCCTCGCGCGACAAGATCCCGCACCGAGGTCGCCGACGGTGTGACGGGTTTTTGGGGCAAGATCGCGAGGCGCTTCGCGACTTCTCGTGTCGGGGTCTCGCGAACGGGGCGGCCCTCAAGGAGAACATCGCCCGATGTTGCGTGCAGAAGGCGCCCGAACGCTTTGAGAAGCGTCGATTTGCCGCAGCCATTGGCGCCGATCAGGGTCGTGATTTCGCCTTCTTCGATGCGAAGATCAAGGTTTTGAAAGATCACGTTTTGCTCGTACGCGAGAGTGACTCCCCGCGCTTCGAGCGTCGGCATCCGATCTTCGTTCATGCGGTGCTCCCTTTTGACGAGCGGCGGGTGAGGAGCCAGATGAGGTACGGGGCTCCGATGATGGCGGTGATGATGCCGACAGGCACAGTGAGGGGAGTCCCCCGCGTGATGGCGTCACCGCCCGCGACGATGATGGCGCCCATGAGAGCGGATGCGATGAGTGGCGGTCTGCCGTAACCGCCGAGTCGACGAGCGATCTGGGGCGCGACGAACGCGACGAACTCGATTGGTCCACCCGCCGAGACCGCCGCGGCGGTTAAAACGACCGCACACGCGATGACGACCAGGCGGTGACGCTGAACTGAAACGCCGAGGGCGACGGGCATCTCATCGCCCAGTTGACTGATGTCGAGGTTCTTGGTCTGCAAAAGTGCAATTGGCAGCACGACGACAAGCACGATCACGACGGGCCACACGCTGGCCCAGGAGATACCCGAGAGGCTTCCAACGAGCCACTGTGCGGCGGTTGCTGCCGCCGAAATCTGTGCGCGCGCGATGAGGTAGCTGGTCACGCCGCCGAACATCGCCGTCAGCCCGATACCGATGAGAATGAGCCGGTAGGTGTCGACGCCATCTCGCCACGCCAGCGCGTAGATGAGCGCGGCGGCGATAACGGCTCCGATGACGGCGGCCAGCGGTACGCCAACGCTCAAGAGCCCCGCGCCGACACTGTAGGTACCACCCGCGAGGACGATCGCGGCGACGGCGCCGAGGCTCGCCCCGGATGTCACTCCGAGAATGTCGGGCGAGGCGAGAGGGTTCCGCGCGAAAGTCTGCGTCAGCGCGCCGGCGATGGCAAGACTCGCACCGATCACGACAGCACCAGCGACGCGCGGCATCCGCAGATCGAAGACGATGAGTTGCTCACCCGAGGTGCCGTCGCCCGTGAGAGTACGAAGCAGATCACCGATGCTCATTGCCGAAGAGCCGACAGACAGGCCGATCAGCACACACAGCACGAGGGCGACAGCGAGCGATGCTGTGGCAACGAGCGCGCGCGGATGCCGTCGCTTCGGCGTGACGGAACGATCGTCGAGCATCGTCGTAGTCACAGTGCCGCCACCTTTCCCCGCCGCACGATAGCGATGAAGACGATTCCGCCGAGCACCGCCAAGACAACACCGACCGGAACTTCGGCGCTTCCCCCGATCAGACGCCCGACGACATCGCAAGCGAGAAGTACTGTCGCGCCGATGAGGCCGGAGGCAGGTAGCAGCCACGCGTGGTTTCCGCCGACAAGGGATCGTGCGATGTGCGGCGCCGTTAGTCCCACAAAACCGATTGGTCCGGTAATTGCGACAGCACTTGCCGTGAGCAGTGTGATCGCTCCGAGCCCGATGAGCCTGGCACGGATGAGATTTTCACCCAGACCGTGCGCGAGCTCGGTACCGAGCGCCAGGTTGTTGAGGGAGCGGATGTTGAACAACGCGAGAGCGAGTCCGGCGATCGCGAAGACCGCGGCAGCTGCGAGGCCATCGAGCGAGCGGCCCGAGAGCGACCCGACAACCCAGATGCGATAGGCCGCGAGTGTGGTCTCATCGCTCAGGACGAGAAGAGAGGTGAAGGCGACGAGTAGCGCCGAAACGGCCGATCCTGCAATGGCAAGGGGCACGGGGCTGGCAAGTCCTCGGCCGAGAGCGGCGACAGAAAATACCACCACGCTGGCGACGATTGCACCGACGAGCGCGAGCCATAGCGTCGTGATGATCGATGATGTTCCGAAGACGTAGACACCGATGACGACGGCGAGGCTCGCACCGGCTGACACTCCGAAGATGCCAGGGTCAGCGAGGGGGTTTCGGGTCTGCCCCTGCATGACGGCGCCAGCAATACCGAGGCAGAAACCGACAAAAATGCCGAGAACAGTGCGAGGCACCCGGGAGCCCCACACGATCGCGTCGGCATCGGTGTCCGGCGCGAACAAGCCCCGCAACACCTCAACGGGCGAGATGAGATTACTGCCGAGGAGCAAGCTGACAGTGCCGATAGCGAGGGCACCGGCAACGAGGGACGCGATCACGAGCGCGCGGGCGCGCGTCTGTGGTCGAAAAGAACGCATGCACATAAGCGTAGCCTCACCTAATAAGATCTACTCGTGGCCCGCTATCCAAGACTCATGCCGACTGCCCCTCAGCTCGTGACTGCTGAGGTCGCGCGCACGGTGCGTCTTTCCCCGTCCTTTCAGCGCGTAACGCTCAGAGGGGGCACGCTCGACGACTTCGAGTGGGGCGGGTTTGATCACTGGTTCCGCCTCTTCATCCCGCCGAAGGTGGGGATGCCGCTTACCCTCCCGCCCGTCAACGGGCGGGTCTGGTGGAAGCCGTACCTCGCGATGCCAGACGAGTTACGCCCTCACTACAGCAACTACACGGTTTCTGACGTGCGCCGCGGAGAGAACGGATCCGAGATGGACATCGACGTCGTGCTCCACTGGGATCACGATGGAAATCTCGCGGGTGGTGTCGCGATTTGGGCTGCTACCGCAGCAACTGGATCGCCGGTGGGCTTCCTCGACCAGGGGCTGCTCTTTGATCGACCAGAGGATGCCACTGAGGTCCATGTCATCTCGGACGAAACCGGTCTGCCGGCTATTCGCGGCATCCTTCGTGACCTCGATGCCTCGGTGACGGGCACTGCGATCATTGAGGTCGCGGCATCCGGAGATGTCGAACAGCTTGCCGCCCCCGCGGGCGTTGAAGTCATCTGGATTCCTCGCGACGCGGCGCACGAGGTGCCGGGAGTCAGGGCGCTCGCCGCGCTTGCCGCGCGCCCCGCTCCGGACGCGGGTGCCTATGCGTTCATCGTGGGAGAGTCATCACTCGCGACGGAAGGCCGTCGAGTGCTTCACCGCGCTGGGCTCCCAAAGTCGCGAATCACGTTCTCCGGCTTCTGGAAGCACAGCCCTGTAGCTTCGTGACGCTCGGGCGCCAGCTCTCTAGCGGTAGTTGATGAACTGAAGGTCTACGTCAAGGTCAGCAGCCTTCAGCAGGCGGATGACTTCTTGCAGGTCGTCGCGACTCTTTGACTGCACGCGAAGCTCGTCGCCCTGAATCTGCGACTTGACAGCCTTCGGGCCTTCGTCGCGAATGAGTTTTCCGATCTTCTTCGCATTCTCCTGCGAGATACCGTCTTTCAAGGTCGACACGATGCGGTATTCGCGGCCGCTCGCGGCTGGTTCGCCAGACTCAAGGCTCTTCAGAGAGATGCCACGCTTGATCAGCTTGGTCTGGAAGACGTCGAGAACAGCCTTCGCGCGCTCTTCTGAGTTCGCCTTGATGAGGATCGTTTCGCCACTCCACTCGATGGAAGAATCGGTGCCTTTGAAGTCGTAGCGCTGCTCTACTTCTTTGCGAGCCTGGTTCAGGGCGTTGTCCGCCTCCTGGTGGTCGACCTTGGACACAATGTCAAACGAGGAATCAGCCATGGGGAGATTCTATCGGCGTCTGTGAGGCAGGCCCTGGCGACGAGGTCGAAAGGGTTCGTAAGATGAAGCGCATGCGTCCGCTGACCGAGGAAGAACTGCGCGCCTCGTTCGTCAACGCCGAAGACGACGACTTGCGCCTCCTATCTGTACCGCTCGATTTCCCGCTCACTGAGTGGGACCATCTCGATTTCCTGGCCTGGGAAGATCCGCGCGCACGCGGGCGTGCTTACGTCGTTGCAGAGCGCGACGGAACACCCACCGGCGTTGTCATGCGTGCTGCTGAAGGCAACTCTCGGGCACGCAACGCGATGTGCAATGTGTGCCATACGATGCAGCCTGGCAATCAGGTGGCGCTTTTCACAGCGCGTAAAGCCCGAACTTCGGATGACTCAACCGAAAGCGTCGGCACGTACATCTGCCGTGATCTGTCGTGCCACGAGAACGTGCGACTCGCCCATCCCCTCGCTCCGAGCGAAGTTCGCGGCAGCGTCGATCTCAAAATCGATGGCACAAAGCGGCGCGTTTACGCGTTCGTCGACAGGGTTGCGGCGAGCGGAGAGATGCCACAGTGAGAACGGCGGGTCGCGTCGTCATCATCGGAGATGCTCGTATCGAAGAGATCCGAGATGATCTCGGTGCGCGCGAATTCGTCGGCGGAGCAGCCCTCAACGTCGCGGTCGGGCTTGCTCGTCTCGGATTTCCCACGAGCCTCATCGCTATGGTCGGTGACGATAGCGACGGCGATCACATCCGCAGCTACCTCGACGACTACGGGGTTCGTCTGATCGCGACGACTGGCCGCCACGGCACGGTTCGAGTAGCGAGTGTGCGCTCACCGGGACACGAGCCGACCCGCGAATTCAACAGAGCGGCAAAGCACCGCGGCATCCAGTTCGGTGCTGTCGAAGCCCACGCGGTGGCCACAGCTGCTCAGACAATCGTGAGTTGTTTTCCTTTCGATGATGCTGCCCAGACACGGGCGCTCGCCAAAGCTCTCGAGGGGGCAGAAGGGCACGTGTGCATCGACCCCAACCCGAAAGGTGGGGTATTGCGTGATCGCGCCGAGTTCATCAGCGGCTTTGAGAGTGTCATCGCGAACGCAAGTCTCGTGAAGCTAGACGATGACGATGCCGCCGTGCTCTATGGCGCGTCGATCGCTGAACTTCGCGCGCGTCTGGTGCGCATGGGCGTTGACGCGGTGATGACGACGTCGGGCACAGCCGGCGCGATCGTGGGGGCCGGCGGTACCGTCGTGTCCGCGCCGATCTCAAAGATGCCCGGCCTCATCATCGACACAGTGGGAGCAGGGGATGCCGCACTGTCCTCGGTGATCGCATCATTGCTTTCACACTCGCCGCAAGACGCGTCACAGTGGCAAGAGGTGCTCGTTACTGCGATGGACGTGGCTGCGGCGACCTGTCGGTTTGAAGGTCCACTATTGCGTTTGCCGTCGGCGCTCTCAGGATTGGGTGTTGGGCGCTTCGGCAGCTGAACCCCGTGAAACCGCGGCCCACGGCGTGAGCGCGACGCGCGAGAGCATCTCGATTTCTGCCGAGCGCCTCGCGATAGTAATATTGGAGATCGCGCCTCCGGTCGACTGCAAAAGCTGGGCGGGTGCGCCTTGGCGAGTTACCCAAGTGGCCAAAGGGATCTGACTGTAAATCAGCCGTCGTAGACTTCGGGGGTTCGAATCCCTCACTCGCCACGTTGTGATGAGTCGCGACATAGGTCTCACCTGAGTCGCGACATGTGTCAGAAAGAGCCCGGCCATCGGCCGGGCTCTTTCATTTCGTTGCGCCAGTAGGCGCGTTGTGTGTTGATGGTGTTTGTTGCGATGATCTCGGCGGTGTCGAGGTGGATGATCGTGACGGTTGTTTCGTCGATGAGCGCGATGATGCGTTTGCCGCGGTGGGCTGTTCCGATGCCGAGGTGGTGCATTCGTCCGGCTCGGCGAAGGCTCATTTTGCCGTTGCTGCCGACGTGGTCGTAGCGGATTCTGAAGTGTCCTGCCCGTGGGGCTGTGGGGAGAGCTTTCGGGGATGCACGGTAGGTGGCCTCTGGTGTTGTTCTGTTGTTGCTTCGGTGGGGGCGCTGCTCGTTGTAGTGGTGTCGGAAGTGGTCGAGCTGGAGTTGTAGCTCATGCAGGGTGGTGGCTGGGGGTCTGGCTCCGAGCCATCGTTTGAGGGTTTGGTGGAAGCGTTCGATTTTGCCTTGGGTCTGCGGGTGGTTGGGTGTGCCGTTCTTTTGTTTCACTCCGAGTAGTGCGAGGAGGTATTCGAAGGCGTTGCGCCCGCCGCCGAATCGGGCTGTGTAGACGCGGCCGTTGTCGGTGAGTGTTGAGGCGGGGGTGCCGTGTTCGTCGGTTGCTGCGAGGAATGTGGTGACGACGTTGTCGCCGGTGACCGGGGTGTGGGCGGTGCAGGACAGGAGGTAGCGGGAGTGGTCGTCGAGCCAGTTCAGGATTTCGACGTCCTGGCCGTTTGCGAGGCGCCAGTGGGTGAAGTCTGATTGCCAGGTCTCGTTGGGTTGGGCTGCTTCGAAGCGGATGTAGGACGATTTCGGTCGTTTGCGGGGTTCGGGAGTGATCAACCCGGCGGTGTGCAGGATGCGTCTGATCGTGGATGTCGATGGCGGTGTGTGTTGCTCGTGTTCGAGGTGCCAGGCGATCGTGACAGGGCCGGCATCGAGTCCTTGGGTTGTGAGTTCCGCCCGAAGGGTGATGATCCGGGCGCGAACTTGTTCCGGTGTGGCGGACGCGTTCGTCTTCGGTCGCCGTGAGCGTGGCTCGACCGCGTCCAGTCCACCGTCACGGTAACGAGCGAGTAGCCGATGCAAATGTCGACGGGAGATCCCGTACTCGATCGCCGCGTCGGTGACGGTGAGCTGGCCCGCGATGATCTTCAAAACAACAACCCGATGCTTCGACATACATCGGACTGTGACGCATGACGCGACTCACCAAGGACCTATCACCTGTGACCTATGTCGTGAACCCAGACACCTCACTCGCCACGTTGTGAAGAAAAGGCCCCGCATTGCGGGGCCTTTTTCGCGTTCCGGATGCGCTCGCCGTCTGAGACGTGTGGAGTATTCCGAGATATTCACAGAAGCACTGTGGCGTGCACAGCTCTCGGTGCCACGTGACAGGATGGGCGAGCGAGTTCAGGCTCGCCGAAGGGAGCTCGTCATGACCACGCCAGAACCTCAACCGTCCGCTGATAATGCGTCCGATTCACCGCTTTTGCGAGTGGCGATTTGGGTCGCGATCGGTGCGCTCATCGCCGCAGCACTTGTCTGTGTCGTGTGGGTACTCGTGGGGGAGTCGAACGGCCTCGTTGGCCGAGCTTTCCTGACGATTGTGCTTCTCACGGGTTTCGCAGGGATCGCAATTTTGGAAGTGCACCTGGCGGAGCGTCGGCCCCTTTGGTTCTCGTTGTTGAGTATGGGGAGCTGGATTCTCGCTCTTCTCATCGGTGCATTCCTCACCTGGATGCCGGAGAGTTCCTACTTCTTCGGGTCGAGCTCGTTGCGCGTCTTCTCGTTCTTCCTGATCGTGCTGATCTTGCAACTCGCGTTGCTGCACATTCGCCTCTATAGCCGCGCGTACCAGCGATACCGCATGACGTTCACGACAGTGATCAGCTACATCACGATGGGCCTTGTCGCGGTTCTCGCCGTCTTGTTGGTCTTGCCGCTGATGCTGAGCGAGTGGGTCGATTTCCACAGTCTTTACTGGCGGATCGTCGTGGCAGTTGCAATTCTCGGGGCAGTGGGTACGGCTCTCGTTCCACTGGTCAACGTACTGTTTGCGCCGAAGAAGCCAAAGCATCCGGCGGCTCCCTTCGGGGGAGCATCGCCCTCATGGACGCATGCTGCAGCACAGGCCACGCAGCACGCAGCGCCGACACAGTCATGGCCGACATATGTCGATGGATTCACGCCACTGCCCGTCATGGTGGATGGCACGCCTGACTGGAACGCTTATTACACGGGATATCCGAGTCCTGGAGCGATCGATCCTCGGGTGGAAACATGGGTTCCGCCAAAGGATGATGCCCCGGCCACAGGAGCAGCGCCAGAAAGCCGCGCGGGATACGAAGGATTTCCGCCGCCGCCGCCGCTTCCGCCTCGCGACTAGTTGCGGCTGGGTCGAGTGTGTCGCAGGCGCGCGAGTAGCGTGGGGAGCGTGAACGTGAGTGAACTACTTCCCATGGCCGTCGGCATCGCGCGAGAAGCGGGAGCGCTCGCGGCGCGGCGCCGCAGTCAGGGCGTTGCGATTGCCGCCACCAAATCGGCGGTCGCCGACATCGTGACGGAAGCGGACCGTGAGGTCGAAAGTCTCATTCGCGACCGCTTGAAAGCGCAGCGGCCCAACGATGGATTCCTCGGCGAGGAGTCCGGCTCGGCGGGTGAAACCACAGGTCTCACGTGGGTAGTCGACCCGATCGACGGCACGGTGAACTACGCCTACGGCATCCCCTCGTACGCAGTGAGCATCGCCGCGGTTTCAGGATCGTCCAATCCCGAAACCTGGGTGAACGAAATCGGAGTCGTTTTCAACCCGATGTCTGGCGAATTGTTCCACGCCACACGCGGAGGAGGCGCGTGGTTGGGCGAGACTCGTTTGCAGATGAGCCCCGAGCCAACTGAAGCGGGCGCACTACTTGCCACGGGCTTCGGATATGACCCGGCCACCCATGCGGCAGCGCTTGCTCTTCTGGCACGGGTGATGCCGCTGGCGCGAGACATCCGCCGCATTGGAGCTGCCTCTCTCGACCTTGCTTTTGTCGCGGCGGGACGGCTAGATGCGTATTACGAGCGCGGTCTGCACCCGTGGGATCACGCGGCGGGCGCACTTTTGGTGTCGGAGGCAGGTGGTCGTGTGGGCGGTGCGCCCAGTGGTCGGCCGGGGCGCGACATGACAATTGCCGCGGGGAGTGCGTTCTACGATCGCCTCGCGGCTGCAATCGAAAGTTGACGCCCTACATGGCATTCTCAGACTGAAGACGCTATCGTTTACCAAGTCGTTATCTTTCGAGCGAGCCTTGACGCCCGTTGCGGAAGATGAGTAATGACCAAGATCTTTGTTCCGAACGTTTAACCGTCGTGCCCGACGACGAGACCCGAGAGCCTACTGCCCGTTGACTTCTGATCTTCCCTTGAGCGCCTCCGCTCGCACACGTCGTTCCGCCCGTGTTTCTCAGACTGATGCTGAGTTGCACGTAGCGAGTGAACGCGGTGAGATCTCGTCTTCGTCTGATTCTGCGCCCTCCCTAGAGATCGCGCAGTCAGGGTTGACAAGGCGGCAGTTGCGCGCTATGCAAATCAATTCGTCGGTGCAGGTTCCGACGGTTGTCGCGGTATCTGTCGCAGACGAGGGTTTGACCAGCAATACCGTTACGGAAGCCGATCCGGAGTGGCTGGCGGTACCGCTCACGCCCAATGTCGATAGGGCCGAGTCTTCGAGTGCGTCGGTCGCAGATGACTCCGAGGTTGACGAGTTCGCCGCTGCTGCGAAGCTTTTTTCGTTCACGGGAGAGCTTCCCATCCAGGTCGCGGCAGCTGCGATGGCCACTGATGCACGCTCAGATGGCGATCCGCAAACGTCGGTCCGCCGAGGCTGGGGGCGGTTCCGCGGAACCGCAGTAAAGCGCGCCACGACGACGTCGCTCTCGATCAGTATCGTCGGCGTCGTCGGACTTCTCGCTGTGGGCATGACAACACCAGCGCAGGCATTGAGCGCTGCGTCGGCGAGCTCGAGCACGACGAGTCTTGTGGCAGGCGGTGATGTCCTCGGTGAGAGCGGCGAGATCCAGGCTTATGTCGCGCCCGCGGATGTTGAGAACGCGGCGATCAGTCGCTCGGATTACTCGACGGGAAGTATCGCCGCAACCGCCGCGGAACTCGGCATCACTCAGCCGACAGACTTCTACGTGAATGATCCGGATGCGGCAATTCAATGGCCGTTCGCTGTCGGTGTCTCAATCAGCTACGGCTTTGGGATGCGCAGCGGTGGATTCCACGAGGGCGCTGACTTCGTCCCAGGCGCTGGAGCGCACGTTCAGGCGATTGCGGCCGGCACCGTGCGCATCGCGACGGAGAGCGGTGGCGCATACGGTGTCACAGTCGTCATTGATCATGAGATTGATGGACAGCTTGTTTCGACGCGCTACGGACACATGCAGTACGGTTCGCTGCAAGTGAGCGTTGGTGACGTAGTCGAAGCTGGCCAGTTCATCGGGCAGACCGGCAACACCGGACACTCGTTCGGCGCGCACACGCACGTTGAGGTGCTGATGAACGGTGTTACTCCCATCGACCCGATTGCGTGGCTAGAAGCCAATGCCGGACGTGACAGCCTCGGCTGATCTTCGTCCTCGATTCAGCGAGTTGCCG
The DNA here is from genome assembly GCF_011047135.1 of Microbacterium endophyticum. Taxonomy (NCBI): domain Bacteria; kingdom Bacillati; phylum Actinomycetota; class Actinomycetes; order Micrococcales; family Microbacteriaceae; genus Microbacterium; species Microbacterium endophyticum. Next base: position 2,006,137 of record NZ_CP049255.1, read on the forward strand.
TTGCTCTGGTATTCTCTTTGAGTTGCCCGGAGAGATCCGGGAATGCCCCGATAGCTCAGTGGTAGAGCACTTCCATGGTAAGGAAGGGGTCGTCAGTTCAATCCTGACTCGGGGCTCGCATCATCTTCTTTCACGGTGGATGCAGTGCGGCAGGGTAGCTCAGTTGGTGAGAGCGCACGACTCATAATCGTGAGGTCGAGAGTTCGAATCTCTCTCCTGCTACCGAAGTGGTAATAGTCGAGACGGCATATCGAAATCGGTGTTTCTTCTCACAAAAAGCGTTGATGTTTTGCATCAACGCTTTTTTCGTGCCTGATTGGCTTGAGCTCCGGTCATTAGGCAGGTTATGTGCTCTAGTCGACAATTTGTGCGTGCTGTCTCTTCGTCGATGCCCTCACTTGATTCACTGAACGCGGCGCGCTCCTCGAATGGAGAAGAGCGAGCCTGACGACAGATGGAGATGAGTACAGCTATGGCGCGCGATACGAAGACAACCTGGCTCGAATTCTCCAGGAAGCAAGAAACGCTGGCGCAGCTCATCGTCTTCACGCTGCTCAATATCGGCATGACGGTGCTGCAGCTGATTTTGATGCCTTTGATCAAATGGTTGTTCGGCATGACCGAACTCGTCAGCATGGGATTCCAGGCGTTTCCCGTGGGCACTGATGGCTATTACATATTCGACTACGCAGCCGGGTCCTTGCCTGATGGCGGTGGGGGATTGGCCTACTTTCTTGCGGTGCAGATCACCCTTGCTATCGCTCAAGTGTTGAACTTCTTCGCGCAGCGCAACATCACTTTCAAATCGAACAGCAATCCGTGGTGGGCGGCGCTCTGGTACGCGCTGGCCTACGTGGTCATCACCTTCGGGGCGGCAGCACTCCAAGGCTTCTACAAAGCTCCGATCTATGAGTTGTTGATCTCCACCCGGGGGATGGGGGATGCCGGCGAAGCAAGCGCCGACGTCGTCACGATGCTGATCAACGCGCTGATCTCGGCAGCGGTGTTCTTCCCGATCTTCAAGATCATCTTTCGACGCGAGGATGATGCCGTCGACACGCCCGAACTGACGGCATCAAACGACCTCGTTTCGTCTCGATAAGCCGCATGATTACGGGGAAGTAGTGTGCTGGCTGCAGTCGTGATTGTTCCCGATGCTGGTGTGGTTTGAAGTTGGGTCAGGGATGGGTTAAGCTATTCAAGTTGCCCCGGTGATGAGCTGAAAAGCCGGTCACGGAGCATCAAATCTTCCTCTTAAAAGCGCTGATACGTCATGCTCTTTTTCCAGATTTCATCTGAAAAAAGCCAGCTTGACAAGCGCCGGAAAGAGAATAAGATAGAGAAGTTGCCCTGCGTGGAAGGCCGAGAGGCTGGAAAGTGGGAGCATCCGATCCTTGAGAACTCAACAGCGTGCACTTGTCAAATGCCAAATAACCTCTATCTCGTTTCGGCGAGATGAGATTCCTTTGGATCAAAAATCCAGTCTTCGGGCTGGTAACGGATTGTCAGTAATGACATCCTTTTGGTCAGTTCAAACTCGCTGCTTCGACCTTTTTCCGGTTGTTGTATGCAATTTTCTTTTACGGAGAGTTTGATCCTGGCTCAGGATGAACGCTGGCGGCGTGCTTAACACATGCAAGTCGAACGGTGAAGGTGGAGCTTGCTCTGCTGGATCAGTGGCGAACGGGTGAGTAACACGTGAGCAATCTGCCCCTGACTCTGGGATAAGCGCTGGAAACGGCGTCTAATACCGGATATGAACTGCGAAGGCATCTTCAGTAGTTGGAAAGAATTTCGGTCAGGGATGAGCTCGCGGCCTATCAGCTTGTTGGTGAGGTAATGGCTCACCAAGGCGTCGACGGGTAGCCGGCCTGAGAGGGTGACCGGCCACACTGGGACTGAGACACGGCCCAGACTCCTACGGGAGGCAGCAGTGGGGAATATTGCACAATGGGCGCAAGCCTGATGCAGCAACGCCGCGTGAGGGACGACGGCCTTCGGGTTGTAAACCTCTTTTAGCAAGGAAGAAGCGAAAGTGACGGTACTTGCAGAAAAAGCGCCGGCTAACTACGTGCCAGCAGCCGCGGTAATACGTAGGGCGCAAGCGTTATCCGGAATTATTGGGCGTAAAGAGCTCGTAGGCGGTTTGTCGCGTCTGCTGTGAAAACTGGAGGCTCAACCTCCAGCCTGCAGTGGGTACGGGCAGACTAGAGTGCGGTAGGGGAGATTGGAATTCCTGGTGTAGCGGTGGAATGCGCAGATATCAGGAGGAACACCGATGGCGAAGGCAGATCTCTGGGCCGTAACTGACGCTGAGGAGCGAAAGGGTGGGGAGCAAACAGGCTTAGATACCCTGGTAGTCCACCCCGTAAACGTTGGGAACTAGTTGTGGGGTCCATTCCACGGATTCCGTGACGCAGCTAACGCATTAAGTTCCCCGCCTGGGGAGTACGGCCGCAAGGCTAAAACTCAAAGGAATTGACGGGGACCCGCACAAGCGGCGGAGCATGCGGATTAATTCGATGCAACGCGAAGAACCTTACCAAGGCTTGACATATACGAGAACGCTGCAGAAATGTAGTTCTCTTTGGACACTCGTAAACAGGTGGTGCATGGTTGTCGTCAGCTCGTGTCGTGAGATGTTGGGTTAAGTCCCGCAACGAGCGCAACCCTCGTTCTATGTTGCCAGCACGTAATGGTGGGAACTCATGGGATACTGCCGGGGTCAACTCGGAGGAAGGTGGGGATGACGTCAAATCATCATGCCCCTTATGTCTTGGGCTTCACGCATGCTACAATGGCCGGTACAAAGGGCTGCAATACCGTAAGGTGGAGCGAATCCCAAAAAGCCGGTCCCAGTTCGGATTGAGGTCTGCAACTCGACCTCATGAAGTCGGAGTCGCTAGTAATCGCAGATCAGCAACGCTGCGGTGAATACGTTCCCGGGTCTTGTACACACCGCCCGTCAAGTCATGAAAGTCGGTAATGCCTGAAGCCGGTGGCCCAACCCTTGTGGAGGGAGCCGTCGAAGGTAGGATCGGTAATTAGGACTAAGTCGTAACAAGGTAGCCGTACCGGAAGGTGCGGCTGGATCACCTCCTTTCTAAGGAGCACTTGGAGGTCTTCGGGCCTTCCAGAGCCAGATTCGAGGCATACGTTCTCGACTGGTAGCTCATGGGTGGAACATTTGACAGGGTGTCGCGGGATTGATCTGGAGTTGAGTACGCCGTTTACGGTTGGAAAGGCGATGGTGATTGATTGTGGCACTTGCACGCTGTTGGGTCCTGAGGGACCGGATGATTTCTTCGGGAATCGACGGACTTCAGGGCCTTTTTTGGCGGCCGGTGACGGCACGCGGGAAAGGTACCGCCCGTACTTTGAGAACTACACAGTGGACGCGAGCATCTTAGAGACGATCTTCGGATCGTTTCACAAAGATGATCTTTATAGATCATTAGTCAATTTCATCTAGATTTTTCTAGACCGATTTCGACGAAACTCATGTGATTTCAAGTCTTTAAGAGCAAACGGTGGATGCCTTGGCATCTGGAGCCGAAGAAGGACGTAGCAATCTGCGATAAGCCTCGGGGAGTGGATAAGCACACTGTGATCCGAGGGTGTCCGAATGGGGAAACCCCGCTGGGCGGCGTGCCGACCTAGTGACTCCCGCCTGAATATATAGGGCGGGTAGAGGGAACGTGGGGAAGTGAAACATCTCAGTACCCACAGGAAGAGAAAGCAACCGCGATTCCGTTAGTAGTGGCGAGCGAAACCGGAACAGGCTAAACCGAGTACGTGTGATATCCGGCAGGAGTTGCGTATTCGGGGTTGTGGGACTTTTCATGTTGCTCTGCCGAGCAGCGAGCGTGACAAGTGAGTATAGACGAATGGTATTGAAAGGCCAATCATAGAGGGTGCAAATCCCGTAGTCGAAATGCTTATTCTTGGCGCGAAGAGTATCCCAAGTATCACGGGGCCCGAGAAATCCCGTGTGAATCTGTCAGGACCACCTGATAAGCCTAAATACTCCCAGATGACCGATAGCGGACAAGTACCGTGAGGGAAAGGTGAAAAGTACCCCGGGAGGGGAGTGAAATAGTACCTGAAACCGTTTGCTTACAAACCGTTGGAGCAGCCTTAGTAGCTGTGACAGCGTGCCTTTTGAAGAATGAGCCTGCGAGTTAGCGATACGTGGCGAGGTTAACCCGAGTGGGGTAGCCGTAGCGAAAGCGAGTCTGAATAGGGCGATTCAGTCGCGTGTCCTAGACCCGAAGCGAAGTGATCTATCCATGGCCAGGTTGAAGCGACGGTAAGACGTCGTGGAGGACCGAACCCACTTAGGTTGAAAACTGAGGGGATGAGCTGTGGATAGGGGTGAAAGGCCAATCAAACTTCGTGATAGCTGGTTCTCTCCGAAATGCATTTAGGTGCAGCGTTGCGTGTTTCTTGCCGGAGGTAGAGCTACTGGATGGCCGATGGGCCCTACAAGGTTACTGACGTCAGCCAAACTCCGAATGCCGGTAAGTGAGAGCGCAGCAGTGAGACTGTGGGGGATAAGCTTCATAGTCGAGAGGGAAACAACCCAGACCACCAACTAAGGTCCCTAAGCGCGTGCTAAGTGGGAAAGGATGTGGAGTTGCTTTGACAACCAGGAGGTTGGCTTAGAAGCAGCCACCCTTGAAAGAGTGCGTAATAGCTCACTGGTCAAGTGATTCCGCGCCGACAATGTAACGGGGCTCAAGCACGCCACCGAAGTTGTGGCATTGATATTTTTGGTAGGCCTTCGTGGTCCAGCCGTATTGATGGGTAGGAGAGCGTCGTGTGGCCAGCGAAGCGGCGGTGTGAACCAGCCGTGGAGGCTACACGAGTGAGAATGCAGGCATGAGTAGCGAAAGACGTGTGAGAAACACGTCCTCCGAAAGACCAAGGGTTCCAGGGTCAAGCTAATCTGCCCTGGGTAAGTCGGGACCTAAGGCGAGGCCGACAGGCGTAGTCGATGGACAACGGGTTGATATTCCCGTACCGGCGAAGAACCGCCCAAGCTAATCCAGTGGTGCTAAATGCCCGAATTCCTTTGATTGATCCCTTCGGGGTGAGACGTTGGAGCTAGCGCATGACCCCATGCTGGTGCGGTTAGCGTATTAACAGGTGTGACGCAGGAAGGTAGCCCAAGCCAGGCGATGGTAGTCCTGGTGCAAGTGCGTAGGCCGAGTGATAGGCAAATCCGTCACTCATGAAGGCTGAGACACGATGCGGATAAAAAGTGGGTGATCCTATGCTGCCAAGAAAAGCATCGACGCGAGGTTCAAGCCGCCCGTACCCTAAACCGACTCAGGTGGTCAGGTAGAGAATACCAAGGAGATCGAGAGAATCGTGGTTAAGGAACTCGGCAAAATGCCCCCGTAACTTCGGGAGAAGGGGGGCCTTCGACGTATTAGGACTTGCTCCGAAAGCGTTTGGAGGCCGCAGAGACTAGTGGGTAGCGACTGTTTACTAAAAACACAGGTCCGTGCTAAGTCGCAAGACGATGTATACGGACTGACGCCTGCCCGGTGCTGGAAGGTTAAGAGGAAGGGTCAGCGTAAGCGAAGCTCAGAATTTAAGCCCCAGTAAACGGCGGTGGTAACTATAACCATCCTAAGGTAGCGAAATTCCTTGTCGGGTAAGTTCCGACCTGCACGAATGGCGTAACGACTTCCCAACTGTCTCAACCGCGAACTCGGCGAAATTGCATTACGAGTAAAGATGCTCGTTACGCGCAGCAGGACGGAAAGACCCCGTGACCTTTACTACAGCTTGGTATTGGTGTTCGGTGTGGCTTGTGTAGGATAGGTGGGAGACTTTGAAGCAGGGACGCTAGTTCATGTGGAGTCATTGTTGAAATACCACTCTGGTCACTCTGGATATCTAACTTCGAACCGTAATCCGGTTCAGGGACAGTGCCTGGTGGGTAGTTTAACTGGGGCGGTTGCCTCCCAAAAAGTAACGGAGGCGCCCAAAGGTTCCCTCAATCTGGTTGGCAATCAGATGGCGAGTGTAAGTGCACAAGGGAGCTTGACTGTGAGACTGACAGGTCGAGCAGGGACGAAAGTCGGGACTAGTGATCCGGCAGTGGCTTGTGGAAGCGCTGTCGCTCAACGGATAAAAGGTACCTCGGGGATAACAGGCTGATCTTGCCCAAGAGTCCATATCGACGGCATGGTTTGGCACCTCGATGTCGGCTCGTCGCATCCTGGGGCTGGAGTAGGTCCCAAGGGTTGGGCTGTTCGCCCATTAAAGCGGTACGCGAGCTGGGTTTAGAACGTCGTGAGACAGTTCGGTCCCTATCCGCTGCGCGCGTAGGAAATTTGAGAGGATCTGACCCTAGTACGAGAGGACCGGGTTGGACGAACCTCTGGTGTGTCAGTTGTTCCGCCAGGAGCACCGCTGATTAGCTACGTTCGGGATGGATAACCGCTGAAAGCATCTAAGCGGGAAGCCGGCCTCAAGATGAGATTTCCATACCTTCGGGTGAGAGGCTCCCAGCCAGACTACTGGGTTGATAGGCCGGGTGTGTAAGCGTGGCAACACGTGTAGCTGACCGGTACTAATAAGCCGATGACTTGATAACACATAACCTCTTTGAAGGTGTGCGCGTCCACTGAGTGGTTCTCGATGTACGGTCGAGAACCGCATGAACAACACACATATGCTGTGTTGTGCCTGCATGAAAGTTGCAGGAACTCATGCTTTTGAACGATTGAAACATCAATAGTGTTTCGGCGGCCATAGCGAGAGGGAAACGCCCGGTCACATTCCGAACCCGGAAGCTAAGCCTCTCAGCGCCGATGGTACTGCAGGGGGGACCCTGTGGGAGAGTAGGACACCGCCGGACTTCTTTTAAGAAAAGGGCCACCCAACGCTGGGTGGCCCTTTTCGCATTTACGCAGTAACTTTTGCAAGGAGTAACAATGGCCGAGGAGCACAACGAGTCGCAGGATCGCGACCGATCGCGCCGTGAGCGCCCAGATCGAGGCTCCTCAAGGCCTAACTCCCGTGATCCGCGCTCTGGCGGAAACAACGGTGGCGAGTCGTCACGTTCGCCGCGCTCGAGCGAGCCGCGTCGCGATGGTGATCGTCCGCAGCGTCGTGATGGTGACCGCCCGTACCGTCCGTCGGGTGACCGACCGAACCGTGATGGTGATCGGCCGCGCCGTGATGGCGACCGCCCCTATCGCCCCAGCGGTGACCGGCCGTACCGTCCCTCGGGTGATCGCCCGAACCGTGACGGTGATCGTCCACAGCGTCGTGATGGTGACCGACCGTACCGTCCCTCGGGTGATCGCCCGAACCGTGACGGTGATCGGCCGCAGCGTCGAGATGGCGACCGGCCGTATCGCCCCAGTGGTGACCGGCCGTACCGTCCCTCCGGTGATCGTCCCAATCGTGATGGTGACCGGCCGTACCGTCCCTCCGGTGATCGTCCCAATCGTGATGGTGACCGGCCGTACCGTCCTTCCGGTGATCGCCCGAACCGTGACGGTGATCGTCCCCAGCGTCGAGACGGTGACCGGCCATACCGCCCGTCCGGAGATCGCCCGCAGCGTCGTGATGGCGACCGCCCATACCGTCCGAGTGGTGATCGGCCTTATCGGCCCTCCGGCGACCGACCGAACCGTGATGGGGATCGGGCACGCCGTGATGGCGATCGTCCCTACCGTCCGTCCGGAGATCGCCCGAACCGTGATGGCGACCGTTCCTCCCGTCCCAGCGCCGACCGCCCGTATCGAGATGACCGTCCGCGGCGGGATGATCGAGCTCCACGAGAGTCAGGATTCGTGCCGGATGACCGCGCGGATAGCGAGCGCGCGCCTGAACTGCCTGACGATCTCACTGCATACGATCTGAACGGCCCTGCTCGCAACGAGCTAAAAACACTGAGCAAGGAGAACGCAGATAACGTCGCTCGGCATCTTGCGATGGCCGCTCGTGTTCTGGGCGAAGATCCGGCGCTTGCGCATCAGCACGCGCTCGCGGCCGTTCGCCGGGCAGGTCGGGTCGCTGTCGTTCGGGAGACCGCGGCAATCACTGCATACGCCGTTGGTGACTTCGCGCTTGCGCTTCGTGAATTGCGCACATATCGACGCATTTCTGGTCGTGACGATCAGATCGCGCTCATGGTCGACAGTGAGCGTGGCGTGGGAAAGCCTGATCGCGCGCTCGAACTAGGACGCAGTGTTGACCGCTCGACCCTCTCGACAGAGAGCCGCGTCGAACTCGCAATTGCGATGTCGGGCGCACGCCTTGACCTCGGGGAGCCGGATCGGGCGCTGCAAGAGCTCGAGATTCCTGAGCTCGACCCTGACCGCGCCTTCGAGTGGAGCGCAGGGTTGTTCGCAGCTCGTGCGACCGTGCTCGAAGAGCTCGGACGCGATGATGAAGCAGCACAGTGGCACGCGCGAGCTGTAATCGCCGCGGACGCTATCGAGTCCGCACACGGGGCTGGGACGGACGAGGTGCTCGAGATCGAAGAACTCGATGGGGACACCGAGGCGAGCGATGACGAGGCCGAAGTAGAGGCGGGCGAGACCGAGGACAAACAGAGCTAATGTCGCTTTTCGGTGCCAAAATTGGCCCCTCACCGCTAGAGGACGTCGATGTCGTCCTCGCCGATCTCGATGGCGTGGTCTACGCCGGGGCGGGAGCTCTTCCGCATGCTGTCGACAGCCTCACTAAAGCCAGCCAAACGCGTCGTCTCGGATTCATCACGAACAACGCTTCGCGAACCGACGCGAGTGTCGCAGCTCATTTGCGTGATCTCGGGCTGGCCAGCGTGCAGCCAACGGACGTGGTGACGAGCCCGCAGGCCGCGGTTCGTTTGTTGGCGGGCGTCGTTCCCGCGGGTGCAAAGGTGATGGTGGTCGGTGGCGAGGGGTTGGTCGTCGAGCTCGAAAAAGCGGGGTTCGTAGTTACGCGCAGCGCCGATGACAGTCCTTCGGCTGTTATTCAGGGCTTCACCCCGGACATCGGCTGGAAAGACCTCGCCGAAGCGGCCTACGCGCTCGCTCTTCCGGAAGAAGAAGGCGGCATCCCGTGGATAGCGACGAATACTGACTGGACGATACCGCAGGCACGTGGCATCGCGCCGGGTAATGGAACCCTCGTCTCCGCGGTCCACACCGCTGTTGGCCGCCTTGCGACAGTTGCGGGTAAGCCGGAGCGGCCGATCTTCGACGAGGCCGTCACTAGATTCGAAGCGCGGCATCCGCTTTTTATCGGCGACCGTCTCGATACCGACATCGCTGGTGCGTGCCGCGCCGGTATGGACTCGGTGCTGGTGCTCACTGGTATTGATCGGCCGAAGCATGTACTTGCGGCACCTGCTGATTCGCGACCCACTTATATCTTGGGCGACCTGCGTGAGCTGCATGAGCCCTATCCGAAGACCCGCATCAAGGGGGCCGTCACGACCGTCGGAAATGCTTCAGTACGCATCGACGGAATTGATCTCGTCATCGAAGCGGCGGGGGATCGGCCCATCGACCTGGTTCGCGCGGCATCTGCCGCTATCTGGAACTCGGGACGCGCGATCTTTGGATTCCGTGTGCCAGAAGCGCTCTACGCGGATCCGTTTTTTCGGCCGTAACGGCAGCAGCACGTCAGCCCTCGTTCGGAGTCAGGCTGTCTGTGCCTCGTGTTTGCCCTCGCCAACTTCTGCGATGAGCTTTGCATTGAACAGCGAGGGTTATCCCTCGACAGTCTCGAAAGAGGAAGCGAGATTCGCAATCCCCTGCGCGCATTCTGCGCACAGACTGGAGACGTGAACAATTCAAATACGTCGAATTCAGCCGCGCCACGTGCGCGCCGCGGTGCGCAGCACATTTTCACAGTCATTGGAACCGAGAAAATGGCGGCATCCCTCGTGCGCGTTCATCTTGGCGGAGACGATGCTTTCAACGCTTTTGTCGCGGGCGCAGATCCGGTGAAGCTCGCCGCAGCCGACACCTACGTCAAGCTGCTCTTTGCCCGACCCGAACTCGGGCTTACGCCGCCCTACGACCTCGATGCACTGCGCGCAGAGCTCTCGTTTGCCGACATGCCTGTCCGCCGCACCTATACCCTGCGAGGAATCAACTACCAGGACCGTACGCTCGCCATCGACTTTGTCTTACACGGTGAGGAAGGAGTGGCAGGTCCGTGGGCGGCACAAGCGATTCCTGGCGATATGCTCGTGCTCTCTGGACCGGGCGGCCAGTACACGCCGAGCACGACCGGCGAGACCTTTTATCTCTATATTGGCGATGACTCCGCTATCCCGGCGATCGCTGCAGCCCTTGAACTGCTCCCCGCGTCGGCCAGAGGACTGGCACTGATCGAAGTGGAGGATTCTACGGGTGAATTGCCGATGAGTAGACCCGATGATGTCGATCTTCGTTGGATACATCGAGCGAATGAGACCGATCAGGCAGCGTATGGAGCGCGGCTCGCCGCAGAGGTGGCGAGCCTTGCTCCACGCTCGAATCGAGTCGAAGTTTTTGCTCACGGTGAGCGTGAGGCAATGAAAGCTATTCGGGCCACCCTGCAGGAAGATTGGGGCATTGATCGCCGCGCAATGTCGCTTTCGGCCTATTGGGCCTTCGGGCGCTCGGAAGATGGCTTCCAAGCCGAAAAGCGGGAGCCGATCGGGCAGATCTTCGCGAGCTAAGCCCGGCGGGTGATCTCGCAGGGTTGGCCCTGAGGCATACCAGCGGGGGTATATTAGCCGCATGGCTACGACAGAAATTACCCTCGACAGTCTCGAACCCACGATCGTCGACAACGACATCGTCCTCCTTGATTTTTGGGCAGCATGGTGCGGCCCGTGCCGTTCGTTCGCGCCCGTATTCGAGGAATCTTCAGAAACTCACGAGGACATCGTTTTCGGCAAGATCGATACCGAGGCGCAACAGGAGCTCGCCGCTCAGTTCCAGATCACGTCAATTCCGACACTGATGGCTTTTCGCGAGAACGTCCTCGTCTTCGCTCAGCCGGGAGCCCTTCCCGCACCGCAACTCGAACAGCTCATCACCGCTGTCCGGGGACTGGACATGGACGATGTGCGCGCACAGATCGCCGCTAAAGCCGAGCCGCAGGGCGACCAGGCATGAGTACACCAGACGACGACGCGCAGCGCCGCGTCGTGAATCGCTTGCGTCGCGCGCGCGGTCAGCTGGATGCGGTGATTGCGGCCGTCGAAAGCGAGAAGTCGTGCCGCGACGTCGTCACTCAGCTCGCTGCGGTATCGAGCGCGCTTGATCGCGCGGGTTTTGCAATTGTGGCTTCGGCGATGAAGGACTGCGTCGCAGATCCGGCCGATCGGTCCGAAGGAGACATGACGACGGAGGAGCTGGAAAAGCTTTTTCTCATGCTCGCTTGACTCGCCTGCAACTCCACAGCTGGGATTAGTGTGGGGACGGCAGAGTGTGCAAGGCCTCGAGCGAAGAGAGACGGCATGACGACGACGCCCCCTGGCTGGTACGACGACGGCAACGGCTCGGCGCGCTGGTGGGACGGCTCGCAGTGGACTCAGCAAACGCAGGCGCTTGAGGTGCAGCCACAGGCGCATGAAGTATGGGCGAACGACGGTGCGACGATTCCGCCGCGACCGCCATTGCCTGATATGGACGCGGGAACAGCTTTGGGCTTTGCCGTGGCCGACGGTACTGAACCTCCGTCCCAACCTCCGGCGAAATCGAAGCTGTGGATCTTGTTCGTCGCGGTCGGAGCGGTGCTTGTAGCGCTTATCGTGCTGGCCGCAGTCTTCATTCCGATGGCGATTCGAGCGGTTATCGGTGGGCAGGCTTACTCTCCTGAAGGAGAGCAAGAGACGGCGGGAGTCGCTGTCGTGGAACTTTACGATCAGGCGTGGCGCGAGGTCGATTGCGAAAAGTTCGAAGCTGCGACGACCGAGACATTCCGCGACAGCACGGGGCTCACCGACTGCGATCTGTTCAACGACCAGGCCGGATATTTCGCGCAATCGACAGAGGATTACGCCGTCACCGTGACGAGCGTCGTCGCTACGGCGGACAACATCACGGTTGAAACGACTGAGTCCTACTTTGCCTACATCGATTCGATGGGCGAAGAGGTCGATGAGCCCATCTCCTACAGCGACCACTACGTTTACACCCTTGTCGCAGAAGGCTCCGGGTGGGCGATCGCATCCGCTGACGTGAGCTGAGCCGGTGCCCAGCCGGTAAATGCCGCCGGTCAGCCGCGAGTAGGGTATTCGAGTGACTGACGCTCCTGTTCGTGCTGCGCGCACGCCTGCATTCATCATCACTTGCATCGCAACCGGACTGCTCGCTGGTTTGCTGTCGGGTCTCTTCGGCGTCGGCGGTGGCACTGTCATCGTGCCGCTTCTGGTGCTGTTTTTGAAGTTCGATCAGCGACTTGCAGCGGGTACATCGCTCGCCGCGATTGTGCCGACCGCAACGGTCGGCGTGATTTCTTACGCGGTGCATGACTCAGTCGCATGGGTTCCGGCGCTCATCCTGGCTGCCGGCGCCGTCGTGGGTGCACAGATCGGCACCTGGCTGCTCCCGCGCGTATCGCAGGTAGCCCTGCGCTGGGCGTTCGTCGGCTTCCTGGCTGTCGTCATCGTGAGCTTGTTCATCATCATTCCGTCTCGTGATGCCGAGCTTGTGTTGACAGTGGGAACCATTTTTGGCCTCATCGCTCTCGGCGTGATCACCGGAATCGTTGCCGGGCTCATCGGAGTTGGTGGAGGTGTGATCGTCGTTCCGGCGCTCATGCTTCTGTTTGGTACGAGTGACCTGATCGCCAAGGGCACGTCATTGCTCATGATGATTCCGACCGCTATCTCCGGAACGATCGGAAACGCACGACGCCGGAACGTTGACCTCCTCGCTGCAATTTTGGTCGGAGTCGCCGCCTGCACAACGACCGCCGTCGGTGCATGGCTTGCGACCCTCATGACGCCGACGGTTGCCAACGTGTTGTTCGCCGCTTTCTTGATCTTCATTGCGAGTCAGATGGCTTACAAAGCTATTCGCGCGGGCAAGAAGAAGAGCTGACGGCATCCTGATCGGGCCACATGCGCTCGATAGGATGGTGTGGTGCCAGTGAACCCTGAGCTCGTCGGCCGAGTATTTCCGTCGACAGCCCCCTACCTCGTCGGGCGAGAGAAAGTGCGGGAATTTTCGCGCGCCGTCTTCGCCACAGATCCCCAGCACTTCGAGCCGGAGGCTGCGAGAGCTCTCGGCTATGCCGATGTCGTCGCGCCCCCGACTTTCGCGATGGTCATCCAGGACCTGACTTTGCAGATCCTGTTGGCAGAACCTGACTCGGGCATCGCGCTCGAGCGAACGATTCATGCTGAGCAGCGGTTTCGTTACTCACGCCCGATCGTCGCCGGAGACGAACTGAGCGCGAGCCTTGCCGTGACCGGGGTACGTGCGATCGGAAAAGGCGCCATGGTGACGAGCGAGGCGGAAGTGACGGATGCCGAGGGTGCTCACGTCGTAACCGCCATCTCGATTCTGCTCATCGGGGGCGAAGACGCATGAGTATCGAAAAAGGCTCCCTCGAGCTCGAAGTGGGACAGATCGTCGCGGAACGCCAGGTGCATCTGACGCGAGAAGACCTCGTGCGCTATGCCGGAGCATCCGGAGATTTCAACCCCATTCACTTTCGTGACGACGTCGCGGCACGTGTTGGACTGCCGGGAGTACTCGCTCACGGGATGCTGACGATGGGCCTCGCCGTCGAGACTGTCGTACCGTGGGTGGGCGACGCGGGCCGCATAGTCGAGTACGGCGTGCGGTTCACGCGCCCGGTCGTCGTCGACGCGGACGCGGGGGCCGACGTGAGCGTCACGGCAACCGTTGGCGCAGTCGACGACAGCATCGCGCGCATCGATCTGACTGTGCGTAGCGCTGATGTGACGGTGCTGGGCAAAGCCCAGGTGCGCGTCCGGTTGGTGTGACGATGCCGGAAATCGAGCCGATTCCGCTCGCTCAACTCACCACGCTGCACACCGGCGGAACCCCTGCGCGCATGATTGACGCACACACTCGCGAAGAGCTCGTTTCTGCTCTGCGAGACGTGTGGGAGTCGGGTGACGCGTGGTTTGTCGTCGGCGGAGGATCGAATCTCTTCGTCGGAGACGAAGCTTTTGACGGCACCGTCATCCGAGTACTCACGTCGGGGATCGAAGAGCTGCCTTCCGCGCGTGACGGTCGTGTGCGCCTGAAAGTTGAGGCGGGTCATGGCTGGGATGACTTTGTCGCCACTACCGTCGAGCGCGGTCTCGCGGGTGTTGAGGCACTGTCAGGAATTCCAGGGACAGTCGGCGCCGCTCCGGTGCAGAACATTGGCGCGTATGGTCAGGAGATCGTGCAGACGCTTGTCGAGGTTGATCTGATCGACGAATCAACAGGCGATATCGAGACCGTCCTGGCATCAGACCTCGCGTTGGGTTTCCGTACGTCGGTGCTGAAAAACCACTACGGCTCTGTTCCGAAGCGACCGGCGGTGGTGCTGTCGGCAACCTTCGATCTCGTTGTGGTCGGTAGCGGAGAGGCACGCGTGAGCGGCGAGCAACTTCGGGGTGCCTTGGGCATCGAGGCTGAGGCATCCGTCACCCTTCAGTGGGTCCGCGAGCAGGTGCTGTCTACGAGGAGCCGTAAGGGGATGGTGCTCGACGCCGATGACCCTGACACGTACAGCGCGGGATCTTTTTTCCAGAACGCGATCGTGTCGGAGTCGTTTGCCCGTTCCCTGCCGGACGCTTGTCCGCGGTGGCCACTGACCAATGACCTTGAATCGGTTACCGTGATCCCGCTTGACCGCTTTGACGGAGTCGTGCAGCCTCCTGCGCCGCGGCAAACGATGGTGAAAGTGAGCTCAGCGTGGCTCATTGAGAACTCGGGCTTCGCGAAGGGCTTTAAGCTACCTCGTTCGCGCGCCGGGCTGTCGACGAAGCATGCGCTTGCGCTCACAAATCGTGGCGGTGCGTCGGCCGCTGAGCTCGCTGAACTCGCTCGCTACATCGTGGGACGCGTGCAATCCGAATATGGTCTCATTCTGCAGCCCGAGCCCGTTTTGGTGGGCGTCGAACTGTAGAACGAGGCTGGACCCTACGCTCGGAAGAGGTCTTGCAGGCGGCGGATACCCTCGAGGAGCTGCTCGTCGCTCAGTGCGTACGACAACCGGAGGTATCCGCTGGGGCCGAAAGCTTCGCCGGGCACCGCTGCAACTTCGGCCTGTTCGAGGATGAAGTCTGCGAGCTCGAGCGATGTCGTCGGTGTGACACCGCGCCACGTCTTACCAAGTAGGCCGCGTACATCAGGGTAGACGTAGAAAGCTCCGAGCGGTGTCGGAACAGTGACCCCTTCGATCTTCGAAAGCTCATCGACGATCAAGCGGCGGCGCCGGTCGAATGCCGTGCGGAACTGTTCGGCTTCATCTTGTGGCCCGGTGAGGGCCGCAAGCGCTGCACGCTGCGCAATGTTGTTGACGTTGCTCGACAGGTGCGACTGCAGGTTGCCCGCAACCTTGATCGCGTCTGTGGGGCCGACCATCCACCCCACGCGCCATCCGGTCATCGCGTACGTTTTGGCGACCCCGTTGACAAGGATTGTCTGACCGGCAAGCTCTGGTACCGCTTCGACGATCGAAACAGCGCGCGCACCCTCGTAAACCAGGTTCTGGTAGATCTCGTCTGAGATCACCCAGATGCCGTGTGCAAGTGCCCATTCGCCGATCGCGCGTGTTTCATCGGGCGTGTAGACAGAACCCGTGGGGTTCGATGGTGAAACAAAGACGAGTACCGTCGTGCGTTCAGTGCGGGCAGCTTCAAGCTGGTCGACTGTGACCTTGTACTCCTGATCAGCGCCGGCGAACACCTGCACCGGAACGCCGTCGGCGAGAGCAATGGCCTCTGGGTAGGTGGTCCAGTACGGTGCGGGGAGCAGTACCTCGTCGCCGGGGTTTACGACCGCTTGGAACGCCTGGTAAACGGCCTGCTTGCCGCCGTTGGTCACGATGACCTGGCTGGGTTCGACCGCGAGACCCGAGTCGCGCTGCGTCTTTTCTGCGATGGCTTCGCGGAGCACCGGAAGACCGACGCCCGGTGTGTAGCGAAAGTTTGCGGGGTTCTTGAGCGCGTCAGCTGCGGCATCCACGATGAACTGCGGTGTTGCGAAATCGGGCTCACCCGCGGCATAGCTAATGACCGGTCGACCCGCGGCCTGGAGGGCCTTGGCCTTCGCATCGACCTTGAGAGTCGCCGATTCGGCGATGGCGGATAGCTTGCGGGAGAGAGGCGCGCGTTCGGTCACGCCTAAAGCGTAGTAGGCGAGACATTCTCGCGCTGGTCTTCCTCGTTTTCGTGCTCGGCCGTCCACCGAATGGGGGACCCTCCTTCGACCGAATGACCGCTAGCGCAGCCATGCCGTGGGCGAGACGCTAGAGGTATGGAAAATGCTGCTGTGCGGGTGCGCAATCTTCGAAAGCTCTATGGCTCGAACTCGGCTGTCGATGACGTCTCGTTCGATATCGAACAGGGCGAGACATTCGCCCTTCTGGGCCCGAACGGCGCCGGCAAGTCAACGACCGTGGAAATACTCGAGGGATATCGAAATCGCACCAGCGGCGACGTGAGCGTCGTCGGTGTCGACCCGAGCGACGGAAACCTCGCATGGCGCGCCCGACTGGGGATCGTGCTGCAGAGCACCGGCCAGGCGGCAACCTTCACAGTGCGAGAGCAACTGCGCCAATTCGCTGGGTACTATCCACGCCCGCGAAACGTCGAGGAAGTCATCGCCGCAGTAGGGCTTGAGGAGAAAGCTGCAACTCAGATCTCCAAGCTCTCGGGCGGTCAACAGCGTCGCGTCGATGTGGCTCTCGGCATTATCGGCCGGCCGGAGCTGCTCTTTCTTGACGAGCCGACGACGGGGTTCGACCCGCAAGCACGACGCGAGTTCTGGGACCTCATCCGTCAACTGAAGCGCGAAGGCACGACGATCCTGCTGACGACCCACTATCTCGATGAAGCGGCGCAACTCGCGGACCGGGTTGCCGTGATCAACCACGGCAAGCTGCAGGCGATTGGGCCCCTCGACACTTTCGGCGGAGAAGAAGCACGGATGCCGGTCGTCCACTGGCGGGAGGGCGGTCAACGCCGCGAGCACCGCACCAGCGAGCCGTGGGCATTCGTTTCTGCGCTCGCCGACCGAAGCGGAGGCGAACTACCGGAACTAGAGATTCGCCGGCCAACTTTGGAGGACATTTACCTCGGGATGGTTGCGCACGACGTGAAAGAGGAGATTCAGCAATGAGCGCCACAACCGTGACCCGGACCCTACCCACATTCCATGTGTTTCGTCAGGGCATCCGCCGCGCCGGATACGAAATTCGCGGATACATTCGCTCGCCCGAGACGATCGTGTTCACCTTTCTCTTCCCGATAATGCTGCTGGGCCTGTTTAGCGTTGTCTTCGGCGGCGATGGCCCCACGAGTTACGGGCCGGGGCTTCCCGAAGTCTCGGCAGTGGACCTTTACCTGCCGAGCATGTTGGCCGCCGGCATCCTGCTTTCTGGGCTGCAGAACTTGGCGATAGATATTGCCGTCGAACGGCATAACGGAACACTGAAACACCTGGGTGGTACCCCGCTGTCTCCGGTGAGCTACTTTCTTGGCAAGATCGGACAGGTGCTCGTCACAGCGATTGCGCAAGCTGCAGTTCTGCTGGCGTTCGCGGTGTGGGTACTTGGCGCCACTGTGCCGACAACAATCGAAGCGTGGGCGACATTCGCATGGGTATTTTTGCTAGGACTCGTGACGTCGGCGCTGCTTGGCATCGGGATTTCTGCCCTGCCCCGATCCGCGAAGGGCGCAACTGGTGTTGTGATTCCTATCGTGCTCGTGCTGCAGTTCATCTCCGGGGTTTACCTCTTTTTCTGGTTGTTGCCGGAATGGCTCCAGAACATCGCGAATCTCTTTCCGCTCGCGTGGCTTGCAAAGGGAATGCGTTCGGTTTTTCTGCCCGCTGACTACGCCACCCTTGAACAGTCGGGTGAGTGGGGCCTTGGCGCGATAGCGGCCGTCTTGGCCATCTGGCTTGTCGTCGGTCTTGTGCTCAGTCGGCTGACTTTCCGCTGGATTCGACGAGACGCGTAGCCTGAGACGTGCGCGTTCGTGTGCGAAAAACAGCAAGGGCATCGAAATGACCGGTCGGCGATGGTGGGATGCTGTCATCCCTGGCTTCACGGCTGTCATCGCTGTGATCGCTGTTCTTTTCCAGGGAGACCCCGGCCAGCGTGACGTTCTTGTTGTTGCCCTGGCGTCGTTGCTTTTCGTGGGTTGTTACTTCGTGCTGGGCCGCGGTCTACTGACGTCAACGTCAGCCGCCCGTGCCGCGTGGTTCTGCGGAGGGTTGTGCGTGGCACTTGTCATGGGCATCGCCGCAGCTCCCTTCTTCGCTATTTTGCAGACCCTGGCCTACCCGCTGGTGTGGGTGACGACTCGCTCTCGGGTGGGCGGTGCTCTTGGCTCGGCCGCTATCGGGCTGGCGGTCTTTGCGGGGTTCGCAGTGGGTGGAGGCTTCACCACCGAAGCGCTGGCATCAGGGTTTGCGTCCGGCGGACTATCGGTGATTTTCGCCATCGCGATGGGGCTCTGGATCACCAGCATCACTGAATACGGGGCCGAGCGTGCGCGGCTTGTCGCGGAACTCACGGCGGCGCAATCTGTCGTGGCTGCGCTCAATCACGACCGCGGGATCGCGGCTGAGCGTGAACGCATCGCCCGAGATATTCACGACACTCTTGCTCAAACTCTCGCGGGCCTTGTGCTGCTGAGCGAGCTCTCTTCACGCCACATTCGAGACGGCAAGGCGGATGCCGCAGCCCAAACGATCGAGACAGTAGAACGAACAGCGCGCGAAGCGCTGAACGAATCGCGCGCGTTGGTTGCACGAATGGCAGCTGTTCCCTCCGATGACGCGCTCGCGGCAGCCATCGAGCGTCTCGCAGAGAGATTCCGCACCGAGGTGGGATTGACGATCGATGTCTCGGTGGATGCGGGCGCTGCTCTGCCGCGCGACGGCCAAGTCGTATTGCTGCGCTGCCTACAGGAGGCGCTCGCAAACGTGCGAAAGCATGCGCATGCGACTCTCGTGACGGTATCTCTCACCTCTGACGACGATGAGATTGTCATGTCGGTGCGCGATGACGGGGTGGGGTTCGACTCATCCCGCGCTCATCGCGGCTTTGGGCTCGACGGCATTGTCGACCGTGTGGTGCTTGCTGGCGGAGCGGTCGTTATCGACTCAACACCCGGATCGGGTACGCAACTGAACGTGAGGGTGCCGAAACAGTGATTCGACTTCTGATTGCAGACGACCACCCCGTCGTTCGGGCGGGTCTTGCGGGCCTCTTCGGCAACGAGCCGGGGTTTGACGTTGTCGGCCAAGTCGCTGATGGCGCAGCCGCAGTAAAGCTGGCAGCCGAGACACGACCCGACGTTGTACTCATGGATCTCCGGATGCCGGTGCTCGACGGCGTCGCTGCAACCGCCGAGATCGTGGCGCTTGGCGCCGGCGCGCCGCGAGTGCTCATTCTCACGACCTACGAATCAGACGATCAGATTCTCAGTGCGATCGAGGCAGGAGCTGCCGGGTACCTGCTCAAAGCGGCACCGCAGGAGGAGATTGTCGCGGGCATCAGGTCAGTCGCACAGGGCCAGACG
The DNA here is from genome assembly GCF_011047135.1 of Microbacterium endophyticum. NCBI lineage: Bacteria > Bacillati > Actinomycetota > Actinomycetes > Micrococcales > Microbacteriaceae > Microbacterium > Microbacterium endophyticum. Next base: position 2,025,872 of record NZ_CP049255.1, read on the forward strand.
GCGCTATCGCCGCAGGTTGCCGCACGTTTGGTACAGCGAATGCATGTGCCCGTGGCATCCGTTTCGCTCACTGCCCGAGAAACCGAAGTTCTCCGTCTTGTCGCGCAGGGGCAGAGCAACAAACAAATCGGCGTGCAGCTTGGTATCGGAGAGTCGACGGTGAAAACACACCTGTTGCGTGTCTTCGAGAAGCTGGACGTCACCGACCGCACGCGTGCGGTAACTCTCGCGATGGAGCGCGGACTCTTGACGTAAGAAGTCCGCGCTCCATGGTTTGGCCGGCTACACCTCGACGAGGTAACGCTCGTAGGCGGTGAGGGTTAAGAAGGCCGGGAATTCCGGACGCAATGCCACATCGCGAAAGATTTGAGCCGCGTCGTCGAAACGATCGCCATCGAACCGCTCGGCACTCTGTAGCACCTGAGAGATGAGTTCTTCGATGTATCCCACGGTGATCGCGGTGCCCTCTTGCGTCTCGCGATCCTGGTGAATCCACTGCCACACCTGGGATCGTGAGATCTCGGCCGTTGCGGCATCCTCCATGAGATTGTCGATCGCGACGGCGCCGAGTCCGCGCAGCCACGCTTCGAGGTAGCGGATGGCAACAGACACGTTCGCATGCACGCCGGCGGCCGTCACCGGCAGCCCGATGTGCACGTTCAGCAGATCTGCTGCCATCACCTCAACATCGTCGCGCTGACGATCGAGCTGGTTGGGGCGCTCGCCGAGAACAGCATCGAACTCAGCCCGGGCGACCGGAATGAGGTCAGGATGCGCGACCCACGTGCCGTCGAAACCATCGCCTGCCTCGCGCTTCTTGTCGGCGGCAACCTTCTCGAATGCTTGGGCCGTCACCTCCGGGTCGCGGCGGTTCGGGATGAATGCACTCATCCCGCCGATCGCGAACGCACCCCGCTTGTGGCAGGTTTTCACGAGGAGGTCGGTGTAGGAGCGCATGAATGGAACAGTCATGGTGACTTCGCTGCGATCTGGCAACACGAACCGAGCTCCACGCCCGCGGTAGTTCTTGATGATCGAGAAGATGTAGTCCCAGCGCCCGGCGTTCAGCCCCGCGCAGTGGTCGCGCAGCTCGAACAAGATTTCTTCCATCTCGAATGCGGCAGGCAGCGTCTCGATCAATACCGTCGCGCGGATCGTGCCGTGCGGAATATCGAGGTACTGCTCGCTGAAGGTGAAGATGTCATCCCACAACTTCGCTTCAGCAGCGTTTTCGAGCTTGGCGATGTAGAAGTACGGGCCCGCACCGTTCGCGATCAACCGGGTTGCATTGTGGAAGAAGTACAACCCGAAATCAACGAGAGACCCGGATGCCGCAAGGCTTCGCCCCGAGAGGTCCGTGTAGCTCATGTGCTTTTCGCCGAGGTGCCAGCCGCGCGGTCGCATAACGATTGTCGGAGTGTGCTCTGCGGTCACCTCGTAGCGCTTCCCGGCAGCGTTCGTGAAGCTCAGCTCGCCTCGGATCGCATCGCGCAGCGAGAGCTGACCCTCGATTACGTTCTTCCAGGTCGGGCTCGTGGCATCCTCTTGATCGGCAAGCCAGACCTTCGCGCCCGAGTTGAGAGCATTGATGGTCATCTTGGGGTCTGTTGGTCCCGTGATCTCAACGCGACGATCTTCAAGGCCCGGGCCGGCACCCGCGACTCGCCACTCGGTGTCGTCACGGATATGCGCTGTGTCATCGCGGAACTGAGGGTCGTGCCCGTTGCCGATTTCGAAGCGACGGCGCTCGCGGTCGGCGAGGCGGTCGTGTCTGCGCCCGGCAAAGCGGTGATGCAATTGCTCGAGGAAAGAAAGCGCTTCTGAGGTGAGGATTTCGTCGTAGCGCTCGCCGAGGTGCCCGAGCACTGTGATGCCCGGTGCTGTTTGGCCTGCTGTCTGAGGTGGAGCGGGGGGAGCCGTCGTGAGAGTCATGTTCGTGCCTTTCGATTCAAGTTGCGAAAAAGTGAATATCCCTGCCGCCGAGGGGTCGCAACACGCCGTAATGGGGGCGGCGTTGCGATGGGGATGCGGCGTGTTGCGACCCTTCGGCAGTGGGGTGTGGGGCGGTGGGGTCAGTGGAATTGGGCGGTTTCGGTCGAACCGGCGAGAGCGAGGGTTGCGCTCTCGGGGTTCAGGGCTGTCGAGATCGTGTCGAAGTAGCCCGTGCCGACCTCACGCTGATGCTTGGTGGCGGTGTAGCCCCGCGACTCAGCGGCGAATTCGGCTTCTTGCAGTTCGACGTAGGCGCTCATCGCGTTCTGTGCGTAGCCGGCGGCAAGATCGAACATCGAGTAGTTGACGGCATGGAAGCCCGCCAGGGTGATGAACTGGAACGCATACCCGAGGGATGCCAACTCTTCCTGGAAGCTCGCAATCTGAGCATCGTCAAGATGACGTTTCCAGTTGAAGCTTGGCGAGCAGTTGTACGCGAGCATTTTGCCGGGGAACTGTTCGTGGATCGCTGTTGCGAAGTCGCGAGCGAGTTCGATGTCAGGCGCACCGGTCTCCACCCAGAGCAGATCGGCGTACGGTGCGAACGCAAGACCACGACTGATGACGGCATCGAGTCCCGGCTTCACACGGTAGAAGCCTTCGCTTGTGCGTTCTCCCGTCGTGAATTCGCGGTCGCGGTCGTCGATGTCGCTCGTGAGCAGGTCTGCTGCCAGTGCATCTGTTCTCGCAATGATCACAGTGGGCACGTCGGCGACGTCGGCTGCGAGCCGCGCCGCGTTCAGCGTGCGGATGTGCTGACGGGTCGGAACGAGAACCTTTCCGCCGAGGTGCCCGCACTTCTTTTCGCTCGCCAATTGGTCTTCCCAATGGATGCCGGCCGCACCCGCCTGGATGAGGGACTGTGCGAGCTCGAACGCGTTCAGGGGGCCGCCGAATCCGGCTTCAGCGTCGGCAACGATGGGAGCCATCCAGTCTTGGGTGATCGTGCCCTCGGCGTGCTCGAGTTGATCTTGACGCAGGAGCGCATTGTTGATGCGTCGAACGACAGCGGGGACCGAGTTGGCTGGGTACAGGCTCTGGTCGGGGTAGGTCTCACCCGCGAGGTTGCCGTCGGCTGCCACCTGCCACCCGGAAAGGTAGATCGCTTTGAGTCCTGCGCGCACCTGCTGCACTGCCTGGCCACCGGTGTAGGCGCCGAGTGCCCGAATGTACTCCTCGGTGTGCAGGAGGTTCCAGAGGTTCTCCGCGCCGCGACGTGCGAGCGTGTTCTCTTCGCGAACCGATCCGCGCAGGCGGATGACATCTTCGGCAGTAAAGGTGCGTTCGACGCCATCCCAGCGCGGGTCGCTTTCCCACATGGCCGCGAGTTCTGCTGCGGTCTGCGTCTGATCTCCCGCACGCAGCGGGGGCTGTCCAGGCGTGGCGTGGATCATGATGTCTTCCTCCATTGGATGCCGGAACTTTCGTGTTCCGTTGTTCGATGTGGCTCCACTCTGAGTCAAGTTCGACACTGTCTATGGTCAAATCGGGAGAGAATTTCACGCGTTTTTCACAAAATGTGACATACTCACCGCCATGACGATCGAAGAAGATCTCGCCGACGGCGCAGAGGCCGAAGAGCCAGATGCTGACGCGCTCACGATTGGCCGCCGCATCCGTCAGCTGAGACTTGAACGCGGACTCACTCTTGACGCACTGGCGCGCGCAGTAAAGCGCGTGCCAAGCCAGCTGTCGATGATCGAAACCGGCAAGCGCGAACCCAAGCTCACGCTGCTGCGGGAGATTGCGCATGCGCTCAAGGTCCCGATGGAGGCGCTTGTTGAATCGGAGCCGCTTGACGAACGAGCAACGCTGGAGATTTCGCTGGAGCGGGCGATGCACAGCCAGACATTCTCAGCGCTCGGGATAGCACCATTTCGCATCGCTAAATCGATGCCCGACGAGGCAATACGCACAATGCTCGCGCTACAGGGTGAGATTGAACGCCTCCGAGATGAGCGTTCGGCAACACCAGAAGAGGCGCGGCGCGCAAATGTCGAGCTGCGCCACCTCATGCGGCATCAAGACAATTACTTCGACACTCTCGAGGCGACAGCGCGAGAGCTTCTTTCGGCGGTTGGGCATGCCGGCGGACCATTGACGCAGCGAACCGCCAGCGATATCGCCGCCCATCTTGGCTTCACGCTGCACTACGTGCCCGACCTGCCGCAAACCACGAGAAGCGTTGCCGACCTGAAGAATGGCCGACTCTACCTTTCGACTCGCGTGGCCAAAGCCGACCCTCGGACTGCTGTCTTGCAGGCGCTCTCGGCCCGAGTTCTCGGGCACACCGAACCGTCAAGCTACGCCGACTTCTTGCGACAAAGGGTGGAGACCAACTACCTCACGGGTGCGCTTTTGATTCCAGAAGCACACGTGGTCCCCGCGCTCGTCGAAGCAAAAAAGGCGAGGTCTATTTCGATCGAAGATCTGCGCGATACCTATTCTGTCTCTTATGAAACAGCCGCGCACAGGTTCACCAACCTCGCAACTGTGCACCTCGGCATCCCGGTGCACTTTCTCAAGGTGCACGAGTCGGGCACGATCACCAAGGCATACGAGAACGACGATGTGAACTTTCCGAGCGACCGGCTCGGGTCGATCGAAGGCCAGATGTGCTGCCGAAAGTGGACGAGCCGAGTGGTCTTCGATGAAGACGACAGATTCAATCCCTATTACCAATACACCGACACCGGAAACGGCACGTACTGGTGCACAGCTCGAGTTGAAGCATCGAGCGAAGGCGAGCACTCGGTTAGCGTCGGTGTGAGATTCGACGACACGAAATGGTTCATCGGCCGAGACACCGCCAATCGCGGGGTTTCGCGGCATTCCGTCGACGTGTGCTGTCGACGGGCGCCGGCTGAGCTCGAATCGACGTGGCGAGAAAACGCGTGGCCGAATGTGCGCACGCCGCGGACCCTGTTGGCGACGTTGCCGACGGGATCATTTCCGGGTGTCGACTCGACGGACGTCTATAAATTTCTCGAGGCCCACGCGCCGAACTGAACCCTCATGCCAGCTCGTCGCTCGTGGCTTCGAACGCGGCCCATAGCTCGGCGCGGGTGCCGAAATGAGAGAGGTCTCGTTTCAGTACTTTCTCGGCCTGCGCTATGCGTGCACGCACCGTATGGCGGTGGACGCGCAGCACTCGGGCAGTCGTCTCATAGGAGCAGTTGTTTGCGAGCCACACGCGCAAGGAGTTTTCGAGCTCAGATCGCTCGCGCTCGTCGAGAGCTCGGAGCGGTGCGAGTGAGGCTCTCGCGAAAGTCCGCGCGTCAGCTGTGTCTAAGACAGCGCGGATGCCGGCGCGCGACACCTCCGAAAACACGCTGACGCTGTCACGCCCACGTTTGCGGGCTAGAAGCGCTTGCTCGTAGCCCGTTGAGAAGTCATCCCAGTGCGCGTGCTCAGCGACGCCGAGCCGTACGTCGAAGAGCTCGGTCATGTCAGCGAACACGGCACCATTCCCGCCGGCGCCAAGGAGCAGCACGAGCGCGTCATCACAGCGCCCGAAGAACAGTGCACCTTGCTGCTCTTCGGCGCGTAGCTCCAGCCACTCGGCGAGGGGCGCGATGGCGGTCGATCCCGCCGATGTGACGCCGATGGTTAGTGGCGGCGCGGGGAGCGGCCCGAATACCTCGCGGGCAAGTTTCGCTGCGAGAGTCGGGTTCTGTGCGCGAAGCGCCTGGAGAACGCCGGCGCGCAGCTGGGTTCGTGCGCGCTGCAAATTCTGCTGCTGCTCAAGGGCCAGGCCAGCCATCGCGACCACCGATGTCACCAGGCCTCGACTCTCCTGATCGAGTTCGCCGCCTCCGATGGCAATAACGCCACGCAAGCGGCCGCCACGCCCTAGTGTTTGCAGACTGAACGAAGTCTGCTCGATACGGAAGGACGACCCGGCACGCGCATTGCGGCGCAGCACCCCGCGCACTTCGTCGGATAATGCTCCCATTGTGGATTCTGAGAGACCGGCTTCGGGATGCTGGCGCGTCAGGCTCCCGCTCGCGTCGAAAAGCCCGACCCACGCGCCGAGTTGACGAGAGAGTTCGGTGAGCGTGGCGCCGAGGGCATTGGGGCGAAGTGCCGCCAGGGAGATCGCGCGCTGAGCTGACAGCGCCCATGACCTGCGGGCGTACGAGAGCGCAGCGATAGCTTCGGCATTCGCGCGAGCGATTGCGATGAAAGGCGTGACGTACGGCACCTCGAAGAGCGGGATGCTGTGCGCTTGACACGCAGCGCGAAGCGGCTCGGGGATGCCCTCGCGCACAACCTCGGTGCCGAATCCGAGGGCAACAACCCCTCGTCGCTTTAGACGAGCCACATAGTCATCGAACGAAGCGGGGCTCTCGTCGGTGAACTGGGTTCCTGTCGTGAGGAGGGCGAGTCCATCCGAAAGGAAGGGCGTCGGATCAGCGAGATCCGAGCTGTGAACCCAGCGAACGTCCTGCTCTAGAGCACCAGGCGGAAGGGACTCGGGTGACGAGGCAAGGCGCAGCCCGAGGTCAGTGCGGCCGAGAAGCGCGCTGAGGGTTGGTCTATCTGCCGTCGAGTCGCCGGTGCCGCCCATATACATCCTGTCTACTTCTCTGGCCCAAACTGTACAGCCCGGCGAGTGCGGTGCGGAAGATTCACTTCTACGCTCACGGCCATGAGCATCACCAGCCCCCAGTCCACAGCGATCAGCGGCGGGCCCCAGCTTCCGCAGCAGCGATTTCTCTCGACGACGATTCCCGGGCCGCGTTCGAAGGAGCTACTCGCGCGGAAGGCCGACTCTGTGCCCGCGGGAGTCGGACACACCGTCCCGATTGCCGCTGTCGCCGCAGGCGGTGGCGTGATCATCGACGCTGACGGCAACAGCCTCATCGATCTGGGGTCGGGTATCGCTGTCACGACGGTCGGTAACGCGCACCCGGCTGTTGTCGCCGCTGTGCAAGAACAGGTCGCGCGTTTTACTCACACCTGCTTCATGATCTCGCCCTACGAGTCGTACGTTGCTGTCGCCGAGGCGCTGAACCGCCTGACACCAGGACGGTACGCGAAGAAGACGGCGCTGTTCAATTCGGGTGCAGAGGCAGTAGAAAACGCCGTCAAAGTTGCTCGAAAATTCACAGGCAAGCAGGCAGTTGTCGCTTTCGATAACGCGTATCACGGCCGCACCAATCTCACGATGGCGCTGACTGCGAAGTCGATGCCCTACAAGAGTGGATTCGGTCCGTTCGCGGGAGAGATCTATCGCGCCCCGACGTCGTATCCCTACCGGGATGGCTTGAGCGGGCCAGAAGCCGCCCGCAGAGCCATCTCCTTGATCGAGAAGCAGGTAGGAGCAGAGAACCTCGCAGCGATCATCATCGAACCCATTCAGGGTGAGGGCGGCTTCATCGTGCCGGCTGACGGTTTTCTCCCGGCCCTGGTTGCGTGGTGCCGGAAAAACGGTGTGGTCTTCATCGCTGATGAAGTGCAGACCGGGTTCGCTCGCACTGGTGCCATGTTTGCAAGCTCGGGTTTCGGAATCGAGCCCGACCTCGTCACGACAGCGAAAGGCCTTGCCGCCGGCTTACCGCTCGCCGCCGTCACTGGCCGCGCCGAGATCATGGATGCCTCGCACGCGGGCGGGCTGGGGGGCACGTACGGCGGAAACCCGATTGCGTGTGCCGCAGCTCTCGCGGCAATCGACGTGTATGAGAACGATGCGCTCATCGAACGTGCTGTCGAAATCGAGAAGATCTTGTTCGCCCGGCTTGAAGAGATGCAGGCGCGGGACTCGCGGATAGGTGATGTGCGCGGGCGCGGAGCGATGGTGGCAGTCGAACTGGCGGATCCCGACACGGGTGCGCCCGACAGCGCGCTCGCGGCCGACATCGCGAAGGCGTGCATCGCCGCCGGCGTCATCGTGCTGACCTGCGGAACCTACGGCAACGTCATCCGGTTTTTGCCGCCGTTGTCGATCGGCGATGAGCTGCTGCATGAGGGCCTCGATGTTGTCGCCGAAGTAATGGCGCGCATCTGATGAACGGCGAGACAAAGGAGTCGATGATGGCCGAGATTAACCGCGATGTCGTGGTGGTAGGAGCGGGCGCAGCTGGGCTGACCGCAGCCAACGACCTGAGGAAGGCCGGGGTGTCGGTCGCTGTTCTCGAGGCCCGAGACCGCGTGGGAGGAAGATTGTGGACCGACGTCGTCGACGGCGCGATGCTCGAACTTGGCGGGCAGTGGGTGTCACCCGATCAAGATGCCTTGATCGACACCGTCGCGGAACTCGGCCTCGAAACCTTTAGTCGCTATCGCGAAGGCGAGAGCGTTTACATCGGGCCTGACGGCACATTGACCCGCTTCACGGGAGACATTTTTCCCGTGGCTCCCGCGACCGAGAAGATCATGGTCGATCTCATCGATCGACTTGACGTGATGGTCGCGCAGATGGATCCCGATCGCCCATGGGAGCACCCCGATGCTGAGGCTCTTGATCGTGTCTCGTTCGAAGGGTGGCTGCGCCAGCAGACGGATGACGCAGAAGCCGTCGACAACATCGCTCTCTTCATCGCAGGGGCGATGCTCACGAAGCCGCCGCATGCGTTTTCTGCACTGCAGGCGCTTCTCATGGCGGCAAGCGCAGGAAGCTTCACGAACCTCGTCGATGCTGACTTCATTCTGGATAAGCGTGTTGTGGGAGGCCTCCAGCAGGTGCCCCTCCTTCTGGCGGAGCGTCTGGGCGACGACGTGTACCTCGGTCAGCCTGTTCGTCGGCTGGAATGGGGAGACGGCGCGGTGACGGTGGCAGCAGACGGGGTCACCGTGCACGCGCGCGCGGCGGTTCTAGCCGTTCCGCCAGTTCTCTACAACCGCGTCTCATTCGTGCCGCCGCTACCGCGACTTCAGCACCAGCTGCACCAGCATCTGTCGATGGGTTTCGTTATCAAAGTCCACGCGGTGTACGACCGGCCCTTTTGGCGGGAACAGGGTCTGTCGGGAACCGCCTTCAGCCCCTATGAAATTTCGCACGAAGCTTACGACAACACCAACCACGGCGATGAACGCGGCACACTCGTGGGTTTTGTCTCTGATAAACATGCTGACGACCTTTTCCGGTTGAGCGCGGCGGAGCGAAAAGAGCGAATTCTCGAATCGCTTTCTCACTATTACGGTGACGAGGCGAAGTCTCCGGTCGTCTACTACGAAAGCGACTGGGGCAGCGAAGAATGGACTCGCGGAGCGTACGCGGCAAGCTTTGACCTCGGTGGTTTGCATCGATACGGGGCCGATCTTCGCACTGCCGTTGGCCCGATCCACTTCGCTTGTAGCGACCTCGCCGGTGCCGGGTACCAGCACGTCGACGGCGCGATTCGTATGGGCCATCTCGTCGCAAGTCAGATCGTGGCGCAGGTGAGGTCGTGAGTCGCTCCATCGTGGTGGGCTACACCGCGACGGACTCGGGAGCGGACGCTCTTGTCCTGGGTGCACGTCTCGCCGCGGCGAGCGGGAGCCAGCTCGAAATTGTGATCGTGCTGCCGTCCGATGATCGCAGCGTCATTACACCGCCGGACGCGGGTTTCGACCGGCATCTTCGTGAAGTCGCGCGTCAGTGGCTGGCGTCTGCCGCTGAACTTCTGCAGGATGCCGTCGCCCACAGCGGGCATATCAGGTACGGCGAATCGTTCGCCGAGGGGCTGATTGCGGCAGCCGCTGAGTTCAGCGCGAGCTATATCGTCGTCGGGGCTGGAAGCGGAGGGCTTCGTGGCAAGCACCGCCTCGGCACCGTCGCATCAGAACTGTTGCACTCGTCCGATGTCCCGGTGGTGCTCGCCCCGGAGGGTGCTCGGCACAATTCGCCGGGCGTAGCCATTGCACGGGTAACGGCGGCCGTAGGCACGCGGCCTGGTGCAGACGCGCTACTTGCCGAAGCGGTGGCGCTCGCTGCAGCAAGCGGCGCGAATCTGCGCTTGATCTCGCTTGCGACGGTGGACATGCCGCCGGGAACCGATACCGGGGCGATAAGACTCACCGGTGCCTCGCACGCACATGATGTCCTCGCGCAGGCGCACGATCAGCTGCCTCAGGGCGTCGATGCCCAGGTTCTCGTGGGCACGGGCGAAAGCATCGAAGATGCTGTGCAGGAGGTCGGGTGGGACCCGGACGAGATCGTGATGGTCGCATCAAGCCGTCTTGCTCAACCTCGGCGGCTCTTTCTCGGATCCACGGCAGCGAAAATGCTGCACGTTCTTTCGGTACCACTGATTGTCGTGCCTCGCACGCGTGCAACGGAAGGAGCACGGCAATGAGCACTCCAGAACAGAAATCAACCTCGAGTGAAGCAGTCACAGGAGGGTTGTCTTCGAAAGGATTGAGCGCCGGCACCGTCGGGCTCATCGGCGCTGTGGTGATCGGCATTTCGTGTATCGCTCCGGCGTACACACTGACGGCGGCGCTTGGGCCGACGGTATCGGCGGTCGGTGTGCAGGTTCCCGCCATCATCCTTGTCGGGTTCATCCCGATGCTGCTCGTCGCATTTGGCTACCGCGAGTTGAATAACCGGATGCCTGACTCTGGGACGTCGTTCACTTGGGCGACGCGCGCGTTCGGTCCGTGGGTGGGCTGGATGGCAGGGTGGGGGCTGATCGCTGCCACGATCCTCGTGTTGTCGAATCTCGCGGGCATTGCCGTCGATTTTCTGTTCCTTCTGATTGCACAGCTCTCTGGAAATGATTCGATTGCTGACCTCGCATCGAATCCGTTCATCAACGTTGCGGTGTGTCTGCTTTTCATGCTGGGCGCGACGATGATCTCCTACCGAGATATGCAGACGACGCAGAAGCTCCAGTACGTACTCGTGAGTTTCCAAGTGGTCATTCTGGTCGTGTTTGCCGTCGCCGCCATCGTCGCGACGATGAATGGGAACGGGTTCGACCCCACGCCGATCGATTGGTCATGGTTCAACCCGTTTGCTGTTTCGTCTTTCAGCGCTTTCGCCGCTGGACTCTCACTCTCGATCTTCATCTTCTGGGGGTGGGATGTCACGCTCACGATGAATGAGGAGACGAAAGATCCCGACAAGACCCCCGGCCGCGCCGCCACGCTGACGGTCGTGGCGATCGTGACGCTCTACCTGTTGCTCGCCGTCTCGCTCATCATGTTCGCGGGAGTGGGTACAGGGGAGTACGGGCTCGGAAACCCAGACATTCAAGACAACGTGTTCTTCCACCTGTCAGGGCCAATCCTCGGACCGCTCGCGGCGCTCGTTTCGCTGGCTGTGCTCACAAGCTCGGCGTCGAGTCTGCAATCGACGTTCGTCTCGCCGGCGCGAACCCTCCTGGCGATGGGGCACTACGGGGCGCTTCCGAAGCGTTTTGCGACCGTGCACCCGAGGTTCTTCACCCCTGGCTTCGCAACGATCATCTCGGCGGTGGTCGCCTCGCTCTTTTACGCGGTCATGCGATTCGTGAGCGAGAACGTGTTGTGGGACACGATCACGGCACTCGGAATGATGATCTGCTTCTACTACGGCATCACCGCCTTCGCGTGCGTGTGGTACTTCCGAAAGCAATGGTTCGACTCAGCGCGGAACGTGTTCTTCACGTTCTTGTTCCCGCTCGTTGGTGGCGCAATTCTGGCGGTGCTTTTCGTGACGACTCTCGTCGATTCAATGAACCCGGACTACGGCAGTGGCTCGAGCATCTTCGGGCTCGGACTGGTGTTCGTCCTGGGGGTCACGGTCATCGGGATCGGGATCATCATCATGATCTGGCAGGCGGCGAAGCATCCCGCTTTCTTCAAAGGAGAGACGCTTGCAGTAGACGCGCCAGACACGCTTCGGCTACCGCGCCGCAAGTCAGCCTAAGAACCACGACGGAGACATTGGAGCGCACATGAGTGAGTATGCGGTTGTGAACCCAGCCACGGGTCAGACGCTGGCCCAGTACGACACCTTCACCGACGCTGTTGTCGGGGAAAAGACAGAAACTGCGGATGCCGCCTACCGGGAGTGGCGTGACACTCCGGTCGCTGATCGTGCCGCGGTGTTGCGGCATGTAGCCGAGCTCCACCGCGAGCGACGTGAGAATCTCGCCGCGATCATCGTCCGAGAAATGGGGAAGCCGCTGGACGCGGCCCTTGGCGAAGTCGACTTCGCTGCGGATATTACCGAGTTCTACGCCGACCAGTCCGAGCGCATCACGGCCGATCAGCCGCTAGACATCCTCGGCGAGGGGTCGGCATTCATCCGCCGCTCACCGCTGGGTGTTCTGCTCGGGATCATGCCGTGGAACTTTCCGTATTACCAGGTGGCGCGTTTTGCTGCTCCCAACCTGGTGCTCGGCAACACTATTCTGCTCAAGCACGCTCCGCAGTGCCCCGAGTCCGCTGCTGCTATCGAGCAAATGTACCTCGACGCTGGCGCACCGGAGGGGGCGTACGTCAACCTCTACATCACCAATGCGCAGGCAGCGGACGTTATCGCGGACCCGAGGGTGCAGGGTGTCTCCGTGACAGGTTCCGAGCGCGCCGGCTCGGCCGTTGCTGCACTTGCGGGCAAACACTTGAAGAAGGTGGCGCTCGAACTAGGTGGGTCGGATCCTTTCATCGTGCTCTCTACGCCTGATTTGAGTGCCACGGTGACTGCCGCTGTGGACGCCCGCATGGACAACAACGGCCAGTCCTGTAACGCGCCGAAGCGCTTCATCGTGGTTGACGAGCTGTACGACGCCTTCGTGGAGAAGTTCGCCGCCGCAATGCAGTCCTGCAACATGGGGGATCCCTTCGATCCCGACACCGTGCTCGGGCCGCTCTCGTCGCTGACTGCGGCTGAGCGGCTCGAGGAGCAAGTCGATCGGGCAGCGGCCCAGGGCGCAACGGTGGTTGTCGGAGGGCATCGCGACCAAGCGTTCTTCGAACCGACGGTACTCACCGGTGTAACGGCGCAGATGGATGCGTATCGCGAAGAGTTTTTCGGACCGGTCGGTGTTGTCTATCGAGTTGCCGATGAAGACGAAGCTGTTCTTGTGGCGAACGACACCCCGTTCGGACTTGGCTCCTACCTGTTCACGACAGATGCAGACCAGGCGGATCGAGTGGCAGACCGAATTGAGGCGGGAATGGTTTTCGTCAACTGTGTACTCGCAGACTCTCCTGAGCTTCCATTCGGGGGAGTGAAACGCTCGGGGACAGGGCGCGAGATGGGGCTTCTTGCCGCTGACGAATTCGTCAACAAGAAGCTTGTCCGCACCGCTCCTCAATCGGCGTAGACGCGTTATCCGCGCCCGCAGCACGCGGCTGGAGTTCGCCTGTCGCATTGCCATGGCGTACACTTGAAGATGCAGTAGAAGTCTGCATTCTTTTGCCGTGCCCGCGGTTCGAAGTGTTCCTCGAATCGCGTCGCGGCAGCGGATGCAGGTTCCCTGGGACCTTCCGGTCTCTAGGGCGGTAGCTCAATTGGCAGAGCAGCGGTCTCCAAAACCGCAGGTTGCAGGTTCGATTCCTGTCCGCCCTGCGCGTCAGCGAATGCTGGCACACAGTGAATGATTCAGGTGGGTTAATGGTCCAGGACGAGCAGAAGGGCGAGGTTGTCGCGAAACGCGATGCCCCGCGTGAGAAGAAGCCCAACTTCTTCCAGCGCATCGTCATTTTCATCCGCCAGGTCTTTGCCGAGCTCCGCAAGGTGGTCACGCCTACGCGCCAAGAGCTTCTGAAGTTCACCGGTGTTGTGCTGGCTTTCGTTGTGGTCATGATGGCCCTCGTGTATGGCCTTGACCTGCTTTTTGTCTGGGTGACGACCGTCGTCTTCGGCACGCCGGGAGGCGTGGCCTAAAAAGCTCCGCGGTAGTGGGAGTTGTCTTCCGCAACCACGAATGGAAGTGAACTTAATTGTCTGAAAGATATGTCGACGACGCCGATTGGGCGCCGACTGCCGAGCAGTCCAGCGAGGACGATGAAGCCCAAGAGGGAAACATCCTCGCGGTAGAAGAGCGCGCCTCTGAGGCGGCCGAGCACATCGCCGTCCACGAGGTTTCTGAAGACGGTGAAGACGAGAGTGACGACGAGGAGTTGGACGACATCGAGATCAACGACCCCGAAGCCGATCGCATCGTGAACGATGCTCTTGAGATCGACGAGACAGCTGAGGTTGAAGCTGCCGCCGAGGTGCTCACGGATGCCCAGGCCGAAGATGAGGCCGAAGCCGAGGCAGAAGCTGCCGACGAAGTGACCCCCTACGACGGTCCCGAGCCTGACGCCGACGACGATGACGTCGACCCATTCGAGGCTTTTCGCACCGAGCTGCGCTCACTTCCCGGCAAGTGGTACGTCCTGCACTCCTACGCAGGCTTCGAGCGCAAGGTGAAAGCCAACATCGAGCAGCGCAAGTCGACGCTCGAGGTTGAAGAAGACATTTACCAGATCGAGGTCCCGATGGAGGACGTCGTCGAGATCAAGAATGGCCAGCGCAAGATGGTCACTCGCGTTCGAATCCCCGGCTACGTTCTCGTACGTATGGAGCTAAACGAAGACACCTGGTCGGTCGTGCGTCATACGCCCGGCGTCACGGGCTTTGTGGGCAACGCCCACAACCCGACACCGCTTCGATTTGAAGAGGCTTTCAATATGTTGAAGAGCCTTGTCGAGGTCAAGGAAGCTGCACCGACGAAGGCTGGCGCAACAAAGGGTGCTCCGGTCACTGCGCGCAGCATCGCGACTGAGGTCGACTTCGAAATCGGCGAAACCATCACGATCAAGGAGGGTTCGTTCGCGGGCCTTCCAGGTTCGATCAGCGAGATCAAGCCGGAAAGCGGCAAGCTCACTGTTCTGGTTTCGCTCTTCGAGCGTGAGACGCCGGTAGAGCTCTCATTCGATCAGGTCACGAAGCAGATCTGACGAATCTCCCATAGACCACCGCGATCCGGACAAGCCGGAATTGCGGGAGAACCGCAGCGATACGCGCTCGGTTCGATGAAAGGAAAAAGAATGGCACCGAAGAAGAAGGTGACCGGCCTGATCAAACTTCAGATCAAGGCTGGTGCTGCCAACCCGGCGCCGCCGATCGGGCCCGCGCTCGGTCAGCACGGCGTTAACATCATGGAGTTCTGCAAGGCGTACAACGCCGCGACCGAGTCGCAGCGTGGCAACGTCATCCCCGTAGAGATCACCGTCTACGAGGACCGCAGCTTCACGTTCATCCTGAAGACACCGCCGGCTGCGGAACTCATCAAGAAGGCCGCAGGCCTCCAGAAGGGGTCCGCAACGCCCCACACCGTGAAGGTGGGCAAGCTCACCAAGGACCAGGTTCGCGAAATCGCTGAAGCGAAGCAGCCTGACCTGAACGCGAATGACATCGAGGCTGCCTCGAAGATCATCGCCGGCACCGCCCGTTCCATGGGCATCACGGTTGAGGGCTGAGGGAGATAACGACTATGGCTACCAAGTCCAAGGCCTACGAGGCTGCCGCTGCGAAAATCGCAGCAGACAAGTTCTACACACCGACCGAAGCCGTCGCCCTGGCGAAGGAAACCGGTTCGGCGAAGTTCGACTCGACCGTCGAGGTTGCGCTCAAGCTCGCTGTTGACCCCCGCAAGGCGGACCAGATGGTGCGCGGCACCGTCATTCTGCCCCACGGAACGGGCAAGACGGCTCGCGTCATCGTCTTCGCAACGGGCCCCGCAGCCGAGGCAGCTATCGCTGCTGGTGCTGACGAGGTCGGTGGAGCCGAGCTCATCCAGAAGGTCGCCGATGGCTACACGTCGTTCGACGCTGCCGTATCGACCCCGGAGCTCATGGGCCAGGTTGGTCGTTTGGGTAAGGTTCTCGGTCCTCGTGGCCTGATGCCGAACCCGAAGACCGGAACCGTGACGCCTAACGCTGCCAAGGCAGTCGAAGACATCAAGGGTGGAAAGATCGAATTCCGCGTCGACAAGCACGCCAACGTGCACTTCGTCGTAGGTAAGGCATCGTTCACGGCTGAGCAGCTCGACGAGAACATCACGGTTGCGCTTGACGAGATCGTTCGCCTCAAGCCCTCCAGCTCGAAGGGTCGCTACATCCAGAAGGGTGCTGTGTCGACGACGTTCGGTCCCGGCATCCCGCTGGACGTCAACGGTCTCTGATCTCTTCAGATCACCTCACGAAACGAAGGGGCTCCACCGCGAGGTGGGGCCCCTTCGTCGTTGCCGCACAGCTAGCGCGCCACTATCAGACCGATGCCGAAAACAATCATGACGATCGCGACCATGGCGTCGATTATGCGCCATGACCGCGCACTACTCAGCGAGCGGGCGAGATATCGGGCGCCGAACCCCAGTGCAGAAAACCACGTAAGACTTGCGACGCCCGCACCAATTCCGAAAAGCCAGGGTGCTTGTTTCGTATTCGCGACCGAACCCAAGAGCAATAAGGTGTCGAGATACACGTGGGGGTTGAGCCAGGTGAGTGCGAGTGCCGTCGCTGCGACGGCCGCCCGCGAGGCCAACATTGGCGAGCTTGCCGATGCGTCGAGCCCCTCATCGCTCCCTTGAAGAGCGCGACGGCCAGCTAGGACGCCATAGCCGATCAGAAAGAGCCCGCCGCCCCACCGTGCGACCACCATGAACCACGAAGCTCTCTGAATGATCACGGCGAGGCCGGCAATCCCAGCGGCGATGAGCAGCACGTCGCTGAGCGTGCAGATCACGATCACCAAGCCGAAATGGTTCCGCCTCACTCCCTGTCGGATGACGAAGAGGTTTTGCGCACCGATCGCGGCGATAAGAGACAGCCCGACACCAAGCCCAGCCACAAGAGATTCCCACACAGGAGCACGCTAACCATCGCGCCATCTGGTGTATAGCGAATGATTCTTAAGAACCATTAGATTTACTTAATGAACATCGATACCGAGCTTGCCCGCACACTCGCGGCGGTGCTGGACGAAGGCACGATGGACGCGGCGGCTCGTCGCCTCAATGTGACAGCATCTGCTGTCAGTCAACGTGTCAAGTCACTCGAAGAGCAGGTGGGAAGAGTGCTGCTCGTGCGCTCGAAACCCGTGCGCGCGACCCCGGCAGGTATGCGAATTGTGAGGTTTGCGCGACAAGTGGAGCTTCTCGCTCACGATGTTTCCGCCGGATTCGCAACGTCGAGTCCGACATCTGTTCCACTCGCTGTGAACGCTGATTCGCTCGGCACATGGTTTCTTGCGCCGCTCGCGCGCCTGTCATCGCGATTGAACGTGACCTTCGATCTTCATCGAGACGACCAGGACTTTACTGCGCAACTTCTCGAAACAGGTCAGGTTATGGGTGCCGTGACATCGACGGCTGTTCCTGTCGCTGGTTGCCGCCTGCAAGCCTTGGGCATCATGCGTTACGACGCCGTGGCATCCGCTGAGTATGCCGAGCGATGGCTGGCGGGAGGGGCCGTCAGCGCGGCATTCGAGAGAGCACCCGTCGTGGAGTTCGATCGGCGTGATGACTTGCAAAGACAGTGGCTCGCCGCCCGCGGCATAAATCCGAGTGCGCCACCGCGGCATTATGTTCCCGCGTCACAAGACTTTGCCACCGCCGTCCATCTTGGGCTCGGCTGGGGCTTGCTCCCTCGTCCGCAGGCACAAGATGGTCTCGATTCGGGGAAGCTTGTGGCATTGGGCGGTGCGCACGTGGATGTGCCCCTCTACTGGCAGCAGTGGAATCTCCACTCCGACCTGCTCGACGCTGTCGCCTCCGACATCGTTGCGGAGGGCCGCCGAGTGCTCTTTCCGGCGGGTTAGTCTTCGCTCACCTGCAGCACGATCTTGCCGCGAGTGTGGCCTTTTTCTAACTCGGTGTGGGCAGCGGCGGCATCCGCTAGATCAAACACCTGGTCGATGTAGACCTGAATTGACCCCGACTCGAGGAGGCGACTGATCGTTGCAAGGGCGGCGCCGTCGGGAGCAACCTTGTAGCTCGTCGCCCGTAGGCCCCGCGATGATGCGGCCTCCGCAAAGCCTGGCCATGAACCCGTCGGCACGAGGATGTACATTCCGCCGGGACGCAGCACATCAAGAGACCTGGTGCCGGTTTCGTCATGAGTATTGCCCACGAGGTCGATCACCACGTCGACGTCGGCGACCTCGTCTTCGAATCGCTGCAGCGTGTAGTCGATGACTCTCGCGGCGCCGAGGTCCCTCAGCCAAGCAGAATTATGTCCGGATGTCGTGGCTGTAACGCGGGCTCCGAAGTACGCCGCGAACTGAACGGCAAAGTGACCTACCCCGCCGCTCCCGGCGTGGATCAATATGCTCTGTCCCTCGTGGGCGCGCGCAGTTTCGACGACGATTCCCCACGCGGTAAGCGCTGCGAGTGGAACGCCGGCCGCTTCGACGTGTGAAAGGGCCGCAGGTTTACGCGCTACCGAAAGAGACGGAACAACGGCGTACTCTGCATAGCTCCCGCCGGTACGCGGAAATGGCAGCATTCCGAAGACTTCCGTACCACTCGGGAAAGGATGGTTTTCGAACGGGCTCTTCTCGACAACACCGCTGAAGTCGAAACCCAAAGTTGAGGGGAAGCCGGGTATTGCCGCGGATACACCGGCACCGGCGCGTGTCTTGGCATCGATGGGATTGATGCCAGCCGCGACGATTCTGACGAGCAGCTCTCCTAGAATCGGCGACGGGATAGGGACTTCTGCTTCGTGCAGCACATCCTCGACCCCCGTGGTATCAAAGACGCAAGCCCGCATGGTCGCAGGCGAAGACTCGGTTGGATGTAGCGGCCGTTGTGACATTGGTCGCTCCTCAAAGGTGTAGCTGCGGCGGCAGCGCTAATGGGCCGTTCGTTGCCTCAGTAAACCCCGGGTTTGTCTCGCACGTGTTACGCGAGTGATACCACGTCGAGAAGCTCAGCGCGGATCCTCACCCGGCGCAAGCGGCTCAGCGAGCACGCTCTCCAGTCGCTCGCGCAAGCGCGCGGGCATGTCGACGACGCCCGGTGAAATGAGCCACTGAATCTGAAGCCCATCCATGAGTGCGATGACATCTATGGCGGTATCAGTGCTGCGAATATCGGGCGAGCGGAGGAGCCCTCGTGAGCGGAGATTGTCGACGGCCGCGCCGAGGTCGAGACGCGATCCGTCGTAGCGACGCGAGAAGTATGGATGCGCGGGATGTGCGTGGTCGGTGGCTTCGGCCGACAGCACCGCGTACAAACTCACCAACCCGGGCGTCGATGCGTTATACGCACTGAGGCGCACTAGTCGTTCGAAATGATCAAGTCCATCGGCTTGCGGGCCGGGCGCGTCAGCGAAAATCTTTTCGTATGCGAGGCGGTCGCGTTCATCGAGAACCGCCTGCAAGAGGGCTTCTTTAGTAGGGAAGTGGTGGAGGAGCCCCGCGCGTGAGACACCGCAGTCTTCTGCGATCTTGCTCATGCTTGTCTGCCGGTATCCAACGGCGCCGAAGGCGGTGAATGCAGCTGAGATGATCTGCTCGCGTCGCACGCGACCAGGTGCGTACGAACTCTGCGGCACGGCTTTGGGCATGAAAAGACCGTAGCGCTAATTCGGTAGCACCAATACCTACACCTATGTCGGTATTGGTGCTACGCTCGTCGACACGGCAACGCCGTGGCGACGCGAAGACGCAGCGCCAGTTCAATCGATGAGGATGTAGCGTGACTGAGCCCCAACTCTCCCTCCAGCTTTATACGGTGCGCGATGCGCTTGCCGAAGACCTTGATGGCACTTTGGCGCGGGTTTCTCGACTCGGTTTCCGGAATGTCGAAGCATTCGGTGCTGTGCAGCGGGCGACGGAACTCGCAGATGCGTTTGCTCGCTACGACCTTTCCTCGCCCACGATGCACGCAGCCCTGGTGACAGATGCGAACCGCGTGCCCGCCCCCGTGGACGAAGCAGTCTTCGACGCCGCCGGTCAACTCGGAGCACGCATCGTCATTGACCCCATGGTCGACCCCGTGCTCTGGGCCGCACCAGATGATGTTGCGCTTACAGCCGAACGCCTCAACGACGCCGCGGCGTTGGCTGCTTCGCGCGGCATCCGTGTCGGCTACCACAATCACTCTCACGAGTTCCATCACGAATTCGATGGCGTCAGCGCATATGAGTACTTTGTCTCATTGCTCGACGACAAGGTTGTGCTCGAACTCGATGCGTATTGGGCTGCTGTTGGCAAACAGGATGTCGCGGCTCTCGCTACGCGTCTAGGAACGCGTCTCGTTGCTTTGCACGTGAAGGACGGCAGTATCGATGCGGACCCATTCCGTGCTGACTCCGCGGGACCTATCGATCTCGGGCAGGTGGCCGCCGGGACGGGCGCGGTGCCGCTCGGTGACGTGCTCGACGCCGCCCAGAGTCTCGAGTTCGCGGTCGTCGAGTACGACGAATTCGCGGGCGATGTCTTCTCCGGTATCGAAGCGAGCGTGCAGTATCTCTCGAATCGAGGCGTGCGATGAGCGCCACCGGCGGTCCCGTGGGCGTCGGCTTTATCGGCGCTGGCATGATCAGTAACACCTACCTCGAAAATCTGACCTCATTTCCAGATGTCAGCGTCATCATCGTCGGTGACATCGACACTGAACGCGCAGCTGCGCAGGCGCAGAAGCACGGCGTGCCGTTTAGCGGTAGCCCTGACGAAGTGCTTGCGCACCCTGATGTGGAGATCGTCGTCAACCTCACGATTCCGCAGGCGCATGTCGCGGTGAGCCGCGCGGCGATTGCTGCGGGAAAACACGTGTGGTCTGAAAAGCCCATCGGCATAGATCGCGAATCGGCCCACTTGCTGCTGGCAGAGGCGGATGCCGCAGGCCTGAGGGTAGGCATAGCACCTGACACGATGCTCGGCCCCGGCCTGCAGAGCGCTCGCCGCGCTATTGCGCGTGGTGACATCGGCGTGCCGCTTTCGGCGCATACGACGATGCAGTACATCGGCCCTGACACCTTCCACCCGAACCCGGAATTCTTGTTCGCCCGGGGTGCCGGACCGCTCTTCGATATGGGACCGTACTACGTCTCCGCCCTGGTCAACGTGTTCGGGCCGGTGGCTTCGGTCGCCGCTGTCGCGTCACGTGGACGTGACGTGCGAAGCATTCAGGTCGGAGAGCGCGCAGGAACTGTATTTCCGGTAGAGGTAAACACGCACGTGCAGGCGATCGCTCGCTTTGAGAGCGGCGCGACGAGTGACAGCGTCTTCAGCTTCGATTCGGCACTTCCGCGAGCTGGCGTGATCGAAGTCAGCGGAACCGAGGGCACTCTCGTGATGGCCGATCCGAACATGTTCACGGGCGACGTGAAGATCACGCGCGGTTCAGAGCAGACAGCATCCGGCCCACAGCCGTTGTGGGAAACGGTTCCCGTCGCAGGCACAGAGGGTGGAAGAGGACTGGGAGTGCTCGATCTGGCACGTGCCATCCGCTCGGGCGACCAACACATCGCGACAGGCGAGTTGGGTTTCCACGTACTCGACACGTTGCTGTCGATGGACGAGTCAGCGGCAGAGGGGCGCTTCATCGAGGTGGAGAGCACCGTGGGGGAGATTCCCCTCGTGCCGCTCGATCGCGATCCACGCCAGGCGACGCTGTGACCGACGTTCCTTCCGGGCGACGCATCGGCGCAGGTTTCATCGGTGGCGGCTTCATGGCAGCCGTTCACTCACGTGCCGCGCGCGCGGCAGGGGCGCGTCTCGTGGCCGTCGCAAGCTCTTCTGTCGAACGGTCGCGCGAGGCAGCCGCAAGGCTCGGGATAGAGAACGGTGTCGACAGTGCTGAGGGCATTGCGGCTAGCCCGGAGATCTCCGTCGTTCACGTGTGCACGCCTAATGCACAACACGTCGCCGACACCATGACCGCTCTCGGGCATCGAAAACACGTCATTTGCGAGAAACCGCTCGCGACGACCGTCCCCGATGCAATCGCTGTAGCGAATGCTGCGAGTGCTGCCGGAGTGGTGGGAGCTGTTCCGTTTATCTACCGCTATCACCCGACCGTGCGCCACGCGAGAGCGTTGATTTCCGCCGGCGAGATCGGCACAGTCTTAACTGTCGACGCGTCATATCTTCAGGACTGGTTGCTGGGCTCGGGTGAGACGAATTGGCGAGTGGATGCCGCCTCCGGCGGGCAATCACGAGCGTTCGCCGACATCGGCTCCCACCTGTGCGACCTCATCGAGTTCGTGACGGGATCTCGCATCGAATCGCTCAGTGCGCGCACGCGGACTGTGTATGACGAGCGCGGTGGCCAGCCGGTAGCCAACGAGGACATCGCCGCTGTGATCGTCGAACTCGACTCGGGAGCTCTCGGCACGCTGCTCATTTCACAGATGGCGCCCGGACGTAAGAACGCACTCGTCTTTGAGATCCACGGGTCGCAGCAGAGCATTCGATTCGCACAGGAGCGCCCGGAAGAGTTATGGGTCGGGACACGAGACTCGTCACGCACGCTCCTCCGCTCACCAGACGCGCTCGGCGATCGCGAGCTTTCGCTCGTTCCGGCAGGTCACCCGATGGGGTACCAGGATGCCTTCAACGCCTTCGTTTCCGATGCGTACGCTGCGATCGCGGGTGAGTCTCCGGACGGGCTCCCCACGTTCGAAGACGGTGTGCGTGCAGCGCACATTACGGCCGCAGTGCTGGACTCAGCTCGCAGTGGCGAGTGGGTCACGGTCGCACCAAGCCCGCCCACCGACAAGCAAGACAAAACCCCGAGGAGCACTTCATGACTGCTGTTTCGCACCCCGTCACGCTTTTTACCGGGCAGTGGGCTGACCTGCCGCTCGAAGAAGTTGCCGCGCTCGCCGCCGGTTGGGGGTATGACGGCCTCGAAATCGCTGCGAGCGGCGACCATCTCGATCTACAGCGAGCCGATGAAGACGAATCGTACTTGCGTTCACGGCGAGAGCTTCTCGACCGACACGGCCTGCGCCTATTCGCGATCTCGAATCACCTTGCGGGCCAAGCCGTGTGTGATGACCCCATCGATTTTCGTCACAAAGCGATCGTGCGCGAATACGTCTGGGGCGATGGTGACGCAGAGGGCGTGAGGCAACGTGCCGCTGAAGACATGCAGCGCGCGGCTCGCGTGGCGAGAAAGCTCGATGTTGATACCGTCGTGGGCTTCACCGGATCATCGATTTGGCCATATATGGCCATGTTCCCGCCCGTCTCCGCGGATGTCATCGACGCCGGATACGAAGACTTCGCCGCGCGATGGAACCCGATTCTCGACGTGTTCGATGGTGAAGGCGTGCGTTTCGCGCATGAAGTGCACCCCGGTGAGATCGCCTACGACTACTGGACGAGTATGCGTGCGCTTGAAGCCATCGAGCACCGTGATGCGTTCGGTTTCAACTGGGACCCGAGTCACATGATGTGGCAAAACATCGACCCGGTCGGGTTCATTTGGGACTTCAAAGACCGCATCTACCACGTTGATTGCAAAGACACGCGACTTCGCCCCCGTAATGGGCGCGCGGGAGTTATGGGGTCACATCTGCCGTGGGGTGATCCTCGAAGAGGCTGGGACTTCGTGTCGACAGGACACGGCGACGTGCCGTGGGAAGACTCGTTCCGCGCTTTGGAATCGATCGGATACCGCGGACCCATTTCGATCGAGTGGGAGGACGCCGGAATGGACCGCCTCCATGGGGCTGCGGAAGCCGTGAAGTACGTACGGTCACTGCTGTGGCCGGTTCCCACTGCGTCGTTCGATGCGGCTTTCAGTAACCAGTAGCGCCCTGCGCCGGCTCTAACACGCGGGCCATGACCTTTGCCATGAAGGCGTGGCCCGCATCGGTTTGATGCACCCGATCATCGGTCATGAAATGACGGGGGTCGTTGCCCGGCACCCCGACCGCGGCGTAGATTCCGCTGATATCGACAGCGGCGGTATCTTCTCGTTCGGCCGCGATTGCCGAGAGAACTTCCCCGTAGGCGGCCCAAGGTGCGACCGGGGTGAACTCGTCATACCTCGCGTAGGAGTGCACAAGCAGGTGGATGCAGTCGACTGATGTTGCATCTTGCAGCCGTGAGAACTGCGCGTGCAGTTGCGCACGATATCGGTCCGGGTGCACGCCTGCCCAGGCGTCATTCGATCCGACCATGTGAATGACCAACCTGGGTGCGATGCGAGATATCGCCGAAACGCTCGCCGGGGTCAGGTAGTTTTGCGATGTGGTGCCTGGAACGCCCGCGTTGATGATCCGTAGACCCGGAGCATCCGTATTCCGTTGATCTGCGTCGTCGAGAACGAGGGTTGGGTGTGTGGGCAAGGTTGGATGAATGCTGCGCTGGAGAGCCTCCGCGCACAGATTCACCCAGCGACGGGAAGGGGCCGTGGCCGACATCCCGGATGTCGTTGAAGAGCCACAACAGACCACCTCGAGGGGTTCAGTGCTCGCTCGCGCTGTCATGGCGTGTACACGCCAGAGGTTCTGTCCGGCGGGCTGGGGGAGTGAGTCTGATTGGCGCATTCGCGCCGTTTCGACGTCGATTTTCGACTCCATCTGATTTCTCCTCATCTGACTGTTGACACATCGTCGTGCTCGTCATAATGTTCTGCGCATACGTAGTAGCAACTGAGCTTCGGAATATCGTATCCAGTTGTGCATACGAATGAGCAACAATTTTCAGCACCAAACAATCTCACACAGCACCATTCCGTCAAAGGAGACACGAATGCGAACTATCGTCCGAATTTGCCTTGCGGCATCCGTCGCAACCGCGCTTATCGCGACAAGCGCTTGCAGTGCCGGGGGCGAGGCCACCGGTGGAGAGCGTAACGAGACCCTCATCTACGGAAAGTCGGATGGCGGCACGACGTACGTGCGCAACTACAACGTCCTCGGCCCAGCGACCGAGAAGGCTCCCAACTCCGAGCTCATTTACGAACCGCTTGCCCGTATCGACTACTCGGACGGTGCCGTCGTGGTGCCGTGGCTGGCGGAGTCGATGGAGTTCGACGAGACCGGGGAACACCTCACGATTGTTATTCGGGACGATGTCACATTCTCTGACGGTGAGGCTTTGACCGCCGACGATGTCGCATACTCGCTCTCGCTACCGATCGACAACCCTGATCTGAACCTCGCGGGCATCACGTATTCGAGCGTTGAGATCATCGATGACGCGACGGTGCAAGTGGACTTCGACGCGCCGTCGTTTGCGGCGCTCAATCAGTTCACGTCGGCATCGCTACCGATGGTTCCCGAGCACATTTGGAAAGACCAGGACCTCACGACGTGGACAAACCCCGATCCGGTGGGCACCGGGCCGTTCACGCTCGATGCTTTCGCTCCTCAGCAGGTCACTCTCAAAGCACGTGATGACTACTGGGGCGGACAGATGCCCATGAAGTACTACAAGATCCTGGCGACGAGCGGGGAGGCAGTGAAAGCGCAGCTTCTGCGAGGAGACATCGATTGGGCGCCTGCGGGCTGGCCCGACGCTGAAGAAGAGTTCGTTGCGAAAGATCCCGAGAACAATATTTATCAGCTGTACGCGACAGGCGGTGCGTACTCGATGATGTACAACACCGCGCAGGCACCGTTTGACGACGTCAATCTGCGTCGCGCGTTTGCACTGTCGATTCCGCGCTCGGATATCACCGCGACGCTCAATCGACCCGGCACGGAGGCCGGTCCTACCGGGCTCGTCGACCAAATCTACGGCGATTGGATCGCTCCCGAATACCGGGACGTGGTGCAAGAAGTGGACGCGTCCAGCGCACAAGCAGCACTCGCTGCGAGCGGATATGAAGTCGTCGACGGCGCGCTCGTCAAAGACGGACAGAGCTACACCCCGAAGCTCTCGTTCAACCAGGACTTTGGGTGGAACGCCTACGCAGACATCATGATCAACAGTTGGAAAGAAGTTCTCGGAGTAACGGTCACGCCCTCTGGTGCTCCAAGCGCGACCCTTTACGACCAGCAGAAGACCGGCGAGTTCGACATGACAATCGCAACCACGGGGGGCGCCGGCGTCTACGGCCTCTATAGCTTCTTGGACAGTCGCTACGTCGAGCCGCTCGGTACCGCAGCGGCAACGAACATCGGACGATGGGATGACGCGGAAACCGACGCAGTCCTAGGTGAAATGGCGCAGACGTCGGATGAGGCCACGATGAAAGAGCTGGGCATGCAGATGCAGCAGATCGTCGTCGACGAGGTTCCGTTCAGTCCCATCTACAACTCTTACTGGTTCGTCGATGTGAATGCGTCGCTTTGGAAGGGCTGGCCCACGCCGGACGACTTTGACGCAGTGCCGTTCCCGAGTCTCGGGCCCGACACCATCCTCACCCTCCTGTCGCTCACTCCCGCATCATGACCATCACTCCTCAGCATGAGGCTTCGGCTACCGTGAACATCGCGGTGGCTGAAGCCCGCGGAAGAACGCGTAAAAAGGGCGGGCGCGGTCGAAGGAACTTCCTCTTCAAGAGGTTGGGGTTCTACCTCGCCGCCGCTTGGGCCGCGATCACTCTCAATTTTGTGATCCCGCGTCTTATGCCTGGCGATCCATCTGCTGCGATCATCGATCAGCTGGAGCGAGTCAGCGGACAAGCCCTCGCTCCGTCCACGCTGGTGTCGATCCAAGGGCTGTTCGGTGATCCCGATCAAAACTTGTTCGAGCAATACATCGTCTATCTCGGTCAGCTCGCACGCTTCGATCTCGGAGTTTCGATCGTGAACTTTCCGGTTCCGGTTGCAAGTCTCGTGGCGACTGGTTTGCCGTGGACGCTCATGCTCGTGGGTGTCACAACCGTTGCCGCCTTCGTGATCGGCACCTCGCTCGGAGTGGCGACAGGGTGGCGGGCGGGATCGAGGTTCGACTCGATCGTGACGCCACTGACCACATTCCTGTCGTCGGTTCCGTACTTCTGGGTTGCGCTGTTGGCAGTCTGGTACTTCGGATTCATCTTGGGCTGGTTTCCGCTCTCAGGTGGGTACGACCCGAACCTCCCTATTGCGTTCTCCTTCCCCTTCGCTCTCAGCGCGCTTCAGTACGGCGCTCTTCCTGCGGCGACGATCGTGTTCTCGGCGTTTGGCGGCTGGATGTTGGGAATGCGCAACATGACGGTGACAACAGTGGGTGAGGACTACGTGCTGCTGGCGCAGGCGAAAGGTCTTTCGCCGGCGCGCGTGCGTTGGCGCTATGCCGCCCGCAACGCGATGCTGCCTCAATTCACCGGGTTCGCAATGGCGCTAGGAGGGGTCGTCGGTGGAGCTCTACTCACCGAGATCGTGTTCAGCTACCCGGGCATCGGATACCTCCTGTTCTCGGCGCTCCAAAAACGGGATTACCCAGTGATGCAGGGTGTCTTTCTGCTCGTCACCCTGACCGTGTTGCTCGCAAACCTGATCGCAGATTCGGTCTACGTATGGCTCGATCCGCGTGTGAGAGAGGAGAACTGAGATGAAGTATCACCTCTTCGGCAATGGAAAAGTAACCTTTGGCGTCATCGTGCTCGGCTTCTTCGTGTTGCTGGCGATCTTTGGTGGGCTTTTCCTCGATATCTTCGGATTGAACCCGCGAGCCAACGACATATCTGCGATCTCTCAACCTCCGAGCGCGCAGCACTTATTGGGCACGACCCAGTTCGGTCAAGACGTGCTTGCGCAGGTCGTTGAAGGTGCGAGAGGTTCGATGTTCGTCGGCTTTCTTGCGGCGACTATCGGTACCGCCATTGCGATCGTGGTGGGGGTGCCATCCGGCTACTTCAATGGCATCACCGGGCATTCGCTGAACTTTCTGACGAATCTGTTCCTGGTCATGCCGGTTCTGCCCCTGATCTTCGTGATCGCAGGTTACCTGCAGGGCACAGGTCTCGTCATGATCGCCATCATCATCGGCGTCTTCGGATGGGCAGGCGGTGCCCGCACGCTGCGCGCACAAGCAATGAGTGTGAGCAGCCGTGACTTCGTGCAGGCCATGCGCATGCTCGGCGAATCCCATCGACGCGTTATTTTCACTGAAGTCATGCCGCACCTGTATGGCTGGATCGCGTCGATGTTCCTCGGAGGACTCATCGGGGCGGTCATGGCAGAAGCGGGCCTTGCGTTTTTGGGGGTTTCAGACTCCACTGCGATCAGCTGGGGGACGATGATTCAGTCTGCGCAACAGCAGAGCGCGGTGCTGCGAGGACTGTGGTGGTGGCTCATCCCGCCAGGGCTTTGCATCGCACTCGTGGGAACGGCTGCGTCGCTCATCAATTTCGGGGTCGACGAGCTCGCCAACCCCAAGATGCGATCGGCCTCACGTGCCCTCGTCAAACGCACGTCTGCTGCCCGACGTGCAGCCCTCGCTACGGAAGCTAAATGATGACGATCACTGATGTGAACCTTCAGCGAATCCACGACGTGGACGTTGACCGTGATGTGCTTCTGCAGGTTGACGGACTGTGCGTAGAGTATGCCTCCGCAGGGGAACCGACGCGTGCGTGCACCGATGTGACCTTTGCATTGCGGCGCGGCGAGATTCTCGGCGTCGTCGGCGAGTCCGGCTCGGGCAAATCGACGCTGATCACGGCGCTGACCAGACTTCAGCGCGCTCCAGCCGTGACGTCGGCTGGCAGCATCCTGTACCGGCCGCGAGAGGGCGGCGAAGCGATCGACCTCGTTACGCTGCCGCCGAAGGAGCTTCGAAAGCTGCGCTGGACTCGACTGTCGATCGTCTTGCAAAGTGCCATGGATGCCCTCAACCCGGTTATGCGGGTGGGCGCTCAGTTTGTCGATGTTCTGCGTGAGCACGATCGTTCGCTGAGTAAGGCCGGTGCGTGGGAGGAAGCTCGCCGTCTGCTTGCGCTCGTGGGTATCTCGGCTGACCGTGTACGCAGCTATCCGCACGAGCTCTCCGGCGGAATGCGCCAGCGCGCGACCATTGCGCTCGCACTGGCTTGCCGACCAGAGCTCATCGTGATGGACGAGCCGACGACAGCAGTGGACGTCGTAATGCAGCGCCAGATTCTTGCGCAGGTACTGCGACTTCGACATGAGTTCGGCTTCGCGGTTGTCTTCGTGACGCACGATCTTTCGTTGCTTCTCGAACTCGCCGACCGCATCGCGGTGATGTACGCGGGCCGGATAGTCGAGTTGGCATCCGCAGCCGCGATCTACCGCTCGCCGCTTCATCCTTACACCCGCGGCCTGCGGGATTCCTTCCCGCCACTGCATGCTCCGGTGAGCAGGCTCGAAGGGATTCCGGGAACTCCGCCTGATCTGCGTGCGCTGCCTCCGGGCTGCGCGTTTGCCGACCGTTGTCCGGCAGTGATGGATCGGTGCCGGACCGAGCTTCCGCTACTTACCTTGCACGACTCGCGCGCCGTCGCGTGCCATCTTCACGATGAGGAGATCAGCTCATGACACACGCGGTTCTGGAAGCGGCCGGAGTTTCAAAACACTTCACGGTCACCAACTCGGTCGGAAGTTCTGCGACTGTTCGCGCGGTCGAAAACGCCAGTATTCGGTTAGTGCCTGGCCGGATCACGGCAGTCGTCGGTGAGAGCGGCAGCGGGAAGACGACCCTGGCCCGTCTGCTTGCGCGGTTCTACGAACCCACATCCGGCGAGATCCTTCTCGATGGAAACACGGTTTCTGACGGGCGCTCTGTGCAAAAGCAGTATCGAAAAGATGTGCAGCTGATCTTCCAAGATCCGTTCGGTTCGCTTAATTCTCTGCATCGCGTGCGACACAATCTTGAACGCGCGCTGAGCCTTCACCATGAAAAACTCTCACGGGCGGAGCGTGAGGCTCGCATGATCACGTTGTTGGAGCGCGTGAGCTTGAGCCCGGCGAGAGAGTTCCTCGACAAGTTCCCGCACGAACTTTCTGGAGGTCAGCGCCAGCGTGTTGTCATCGCGCGTGCGCTAGCGGTAGGACCGCGCGTGTTGCTCGGTGACGAACCAATTTCAATGCTTGATGTCTCGATCAGGCTCGAAATGTTGAATCTACTCAACGAGCTCTGCCGTGAAGACGGCCTCGCGATGCTCTACATTACTCACGACATCGCGAGCGCGAGGTACCTCTGCGATGACATCGTCGTGATGTACGCCGGACAAATGGTGGAAGCGGGGCCGAAAGATGAGATCATCTCTCGCCCGCAGCATCCGTATACCAAATTGCTCGTCGAGTCTTCGCCGGATCCGCACCGAGACACGACTGTTGACAGAGATGAGATTTTCGCGGCAGCTGACGAACTGGGCGAGCCGCCGAGTCTGATCGATCCGCCATCGGGTTGCCGGTTTCATCCGCGATGCCCGCTAGCGATGGAGCAATGTCTCACAACCGCGCCGCCGCGAGTTCAGCTCGATTCGGGTCGGTGGGCGGATTGCTGGCTCCACGATGCCGGCCGTGCTGACGAGCTCAGTGAGCATTCGATGACCGAGTTGATTTCTCGCCGACGTAAGGAAACCCGATGACCGATATCACGCCGAGAGAGCCTCGTGCGCGTGCTGCTCGACAGTCAGACGTTGCACGTCTGGCAGGAGTGTCGCAGTCAGCGGTTTCTCGCGTAATTAGCGGAGACCCGTCCGTTTCACGCATTCCGGAGGAGACCCGTAAGCGCATTCAGGAGGCGATTGCGGCGCTAGGTTATGTGCCGAACCCTGTTGCCAGAAATCTCCGCGGGAAGCGCACGCAGTTGCTTGGCGTGCACACTTTCGAACCGCTCTTTCCTAATCCGAGGGAATCCTTCTATTTCGAGTTTCTGCTCGGGATCGAGCAGCGTGCAGAACAGACCGGTCATGATCTCGTGCTCTTCAGCTCGACAGGAGACGGTGCTGGGGCACGGCGAATATATCGAGAAGAAACCAATCGCCTGACGATTGCCGATGGCAGCGTGCTCCTGGGTATGAGCCCTGATCGCGATGAGCTGGCACGGCTATGGCGAGACGGCTACCCCTTCATTCACATCGGACGCCGTGAAGTCGCTGGCGCGCCTTTTCCGTGTGTCGTTCCGGACTATTGGGGCGCTGCAGCCGAGATCGTGCGTCGCCTGTACGACAACGGACACCGATCGATTGTGTATGTGCGCTCGCCCATCGAAGGTGAGCCCTACGACGACCGGCGCTCAGGCTACCGGGAGGCCGTTGAGAGGTTACGCCTGCGCGATGATTCGCCGGGCTTCACCAGCGGAGAAAGAGACCTTCCCGATTCAGTTCTCGAAGATCTCGTGAGCGGGCGAGCGACCGCGGCGGTCGTCGAGTCGGAAGGGCTTGCGGTTTTACTGCACGCGGAGTTGACCCGACGAGGCGTCAGCATTCCGCGCGATGTCTCGGTGGCGGTGCTCGAAGACACGAGCGGCGCGGGAGTGCCGTGGAGCGATCTTCGTATTCCGCGCAAAGAAATTGGCACGATCGCTGTCGACCGCCTTATTGCGATGGTCGAGGACCCGGCCGGACCGCGTGAGAGCGTGCTCGTCGCGTGCGACGCCGTGCACGGCGAAACCATTGCAGCTGCACGAAATGAGAGAGACGCATGAGTCAAACGACACCAGACCTGCTCGTGATCGGTGGCGGCACCGGAGGGGTCGCTGCAGCTCTTGCAGCCCTTCGACTCGGTCGCCGTGTCATCATGACCGAAGAAACCGATTGGCTCGGCGGACAACTCACAAGCCAGGCGGTGCCACCTGATGAGAATGCATGGATGGAAGGGCCCCAGACCTCTCCTAGCTATGCCGATTTTCGGCGACGCGTGCGGGACTACTACCGCAGAAACTATCCGCTGACGACATCTGCGGCATCCGACCCAGCTCTCAATCCGGGGCTCGGAGTGGTAAGCAGGCTCTGCCACGAGCCCAGGGTCGCCGTGGCTGTAATCGATGAGATGCTCGCGCCTTGGCGGGCATCAGGGCACCTCGAGGTGTTGCTACAGCATCGCCCCGTGCACGTCGAGATCGCTGGCGACCTCGTGCGATCTGTCACGGTGCGTGACATCAACGGTGTCGAGCGAACGTTAGCGGCTCCGATCATCGTCGATGCGACTGAACTCGGCGACCTGCTGGAGCTCGGCCACATCGAACACGTCATCGGAGCAGAAGGGCGCGACGACACTGGAGAGCTGCACGCCCCGGAAGTCGCGAACCCTCTTGATCAGCAAGCCGTGTCGTGGTGCTTCGCGCTTGAGTACAGGTCTGGCGAGGACCACGTCGGTGACAAACCCAAACGCTACGATCATTGGCGCACACACGTCGATCCGTTTTGGCCCGGACCGCAGCTGTCGTGGACCGATGTTGAACCCATCGGACTCGCGGTGCGCACGAGGCCCATATTCCAGTCGAGGCCCACGCCTCACGCATCGTTCGACCTGTGGCGGTTCCGCAGGATTCTAGCTGCGGAGAACTTCCGTAATGGAACGATCGATTCTGATGTCTCGCTCGTAAACTGGCCACAGATCGACTACTGGGAGGCGCCGCTTCTCGGCGTCGACGAGGTCTCAGCCCAGCGTGCACTCCACGCCAGCAGAGAATTGTCGGCATCCTTTCTGTACTGGATGCAGACGGAGGCGCCTCGCGAAGATGGTGGCCACGGTTACCGCGGCCTGCGGCTACGTGGTGATATCACAGGAACAGATGACGGATACGCCAAGGCTGTGTACGTGCGCGAGTCGCGACGTGCACTCACCGAGTTTCGCGTCGTGGAGCAACACGTCGGTGTGGAAGCTCGGGGTGCGGGAGCCGGGAGCGAAGTTTTCGACGACAGCGTGGGGCTCGGTCACTACCGTATTGATTTGCATCCGAGCACGGCGGGTCGAACGTACGTTGATATCGAGTCGTACCCGTTCCAGATCCCGCTCGGAGCGCTCCTGCCGGTTCGGGTAGACAACCTGCTTCCTGCCGCGAAAAATATCGGATCTACTCACATTACGAACGGGTGCTATCGACTTCACCCCGTGGAGTGGAGCATCGGCGAAGCAGTCGGCGCTCTCGCGGCATTTGCGCTCGAGCGAGGGTGTCCGCCGCGCGCTGTGCGCGCGGACCGCAGACTTCTTCTCGACTATCAACACGTGCTCACCGCTCGTCTGGGGATCACTCTGCAGTGGCCCGAAGTCGTCCGCACTCATCACTATGTGCCACAGGACGCGCAAGAGTCGAAAGATAGTGTCTCGGTCGGTTAGGACCGAGCGGGCCGGCGGCAACGATGCCGTCAGCGCAGTGCAACAACGCACACTGGAAAGGGAAAGAATATGAAACTATCCCATCGCCCGAGACGCATCCGCGTCATACTCGCGGCACTCGCCGCGACAGCGCTGATAGCGGTGAGTATGCCTGCTGTCGCGAGCGCTGACGAAGATGAAGCGCCAGCCGAGTTGCCCGCGCTTCACGTTGACGGCAACTGGATCACGAACGCAGACGGTGAGGAGGTGACATTACAGGGTGTATCTGTGCTCGCTCCGGAACAAAACGACCTGTGCACATACTGCGATTCCCGTCCCACGTCAGAGTTGATCGAGCTTGCGGCGGAGTGGGGTTCCGGGGTCGTGAGGTTGCCAGTAACCGAAATCGGAGCGACAACGGACCTCGCAGCGTACGACGCTGAGTACATCGCGCCCTATGTCGAGCAGGCCGTTGAGCTCGGGGTTTACCTCATCATCGATCTGCATCTGGTGCGAGACTACGGCGATGCTGCCGGCGGGGTGCCGCGATCGACGGTGTCGCGGTTCTGGGACTATGTCGCACCGATCTACGGCGGCGTTGACAACGTGATCTTTGAAGTGTTCAATGAGCCGATCAATCCGGCGAATTGGGATACGTGGAAGGACTACATCCAGCCTGTTGTCGACAGTATTCGAGAGGATGCTCCGGACACGCTGATATTGATGGGGTCGCCGCAGTGGAGCACGATGCTGAACGGTGCGTTGACCAACCCGATCGAAGATGACAACACCGCGTACGTGTTCCACATCTATCCCAATCAGGGCTCACCCACGACTGCCCTGCTCGACAGCAAATTCGGCAATGCGGCCAACCAACTTGCGGTCGTCATAACCGAATTCGGCTGGAACCCGCCGGGGGAGTTCTCCGACAGCATCACCGCGGGAACTACAACGAGCTGGGGAGTGCCGTTTCGCGAATACCTCGATGCGCACCCCTCGATTGGTTGGCAGGCGTGGATACTCGACAACTTCTGGAAGCCGCAGATGTTCGACTACGACTGGAACTTGCTGGGTGGGGAATATCAGGGCCAGTTCATCAAGGACTGGTTGGCGGGCGAGCCGAATGGATCTCCATGCTCTTCGCATGACGCGGTTGGCGCCTCAGTTCAAGTGTCTTCGCAATACAGCACAGCGTATGGCGGTGAAAACCTCACGGATGGGGACTGCACCAATGCCGGGCGTTGGTTGTCGGCGACGGGCGACACCGCGCCGACGGCCACGGTGTCCCTGGATGCGGCGCAGTACGTGTCGTCGGTGGGTATCTATAGCGGCTACACCGGTGGGAGCGGTGTCGTACTCGTTGATTTCACCGTGGACGTCCACACCACGGCCGGGTGGCAACAGGTCGCGGCAATCACCGGAAATACGTCGAGCGCGCGCGAAGTGGCTGTGGGGATCGCTGACGTTGACGGCGTACGCCTCACGGTGAGCAACCCATCCGCATCAACGACGGAAGTGAAGATCGCTCGAGTCTACGAGCTTGCCATTCACGACTGAAGATGAGGCTGTGCAGCGCTGGTGTGAGCGCTGCACAGCCTCGCTCACTGTTCTTCGCTGGGTGTCGCGAGATCTTCGAACGCGGCCGGCTCTTCTCCCGTGGAGAGTGCGTGTAACAGCACTGCGAGTTTTTGAATGTTCTCAACCGACCACGTGTCGAGCGACTCGGCAAGATGAGAACTGCGTGTTCCGCGCGTTGCCTCGAGTCGAGCGCGCCCTTCAGGCGATGCACTCAAAAGGCTCGAGCGCCCGTCATCCGGGTCTGGTGTTCGTTCGATCAAACCGAGGTCTTCGAGCTGCCGTACAGTTCTGCTGAGCAAGCCCTTATCGATACCTGACCGCTCGGCCAGTGCTGACGACGTCAACGGCCCGCGGCGAGCGATCATCGTGAACATCTTGTATGCGCCGGGGTGCATACCGGGCGAGAAGCGTTCGGCAGCTTCGCGAATAACCGTGCGAAATCGGACGATCAGCTCGCCCATCTCGGCTTCGAGCACCCGCACCGCTTGAGTGCGCGGGTCGGGCGCCGCCGGGTCAGTCGTCAACGCTGGTCTCCTCGGGTGCGGGTGGTTATGGGGGTGGTTGGTGCATCCGTTTCGGGTGATGCGGATGCACCAAGCGTATCCATACCTTCGCTGACAGAAACCGTGGCAAGGTCAGCTTCGCTGGCAGCGATTCGCTCACTTGTCGTCATGCGCGTCAGCGGCTTGTTTGGAATGAAGATGATCGCGATGAGGCTGGCGATCGCGAAAGGAACCGCGATCAGAAACGAGTGCGAGATACCCTGCGCGTAAATGTCTTCAAAGATCACGCGCACTGTGTCGGGCAGGGATGCCACGGCGGGAATGGTGCCGGACTGCAACTGCGCGGCGACTGCGGTTCCGCTGTCGCCGAGACCAGCGATTGCTGCGCTTATCTCTTTGGTGCGATCTGCCACAAGCGAGGTCACGCTCGACGCGAGCGCTGCCCCCATCACTGAGACGCCGATTGTGCCGCCCAGACTCCGGAAGAACGTGACTCCAGAGCTGGCGACACCGATTTCGTTCGGGTTCGAGGTGTTTTGCACGATGAGAACGAGATTCTGCATGGTCATGCCGACTCCGGCGCCGAGGAGAAACATGTACACCGAGACGAGTACGAAGTTCGTGTCGTAGTGAATCGTCGACAGAAGCGAGGCGCCGGCGATGAGCGACACAGCGCCCACGATCAAGAACGGCTTCCATTTTCCGGTGCGGGTGATCAACGCACCGACTCCAACCGACGCGAGGAGAAGTCCTGCGATCATCGGAATCGTCATGAGGCCCGCCTCCGTCGGTGTTGCACCGCGCGCCAACTGCATGTACTGGCTCAAATAGACGGATGCTCCGAACATCGCAATTCCGGTGGCAATCGATGCGATGACGGCGAGGCTGAAGGTGCGGTTCCGAAACAGGGTCAAGGGGATGAGCGGCTCGCGTGCGCGCAGCTCGACGATGACGAAGAGTATGGCGGCGAGAAGGGCGCCGCCCACCATGAGGGCGCTTTGCAGACTCCACCATTCGAAGCTGTCTCCCGCGATCGTTATCCAAATCAGCAGGAGCGAGACGGCGGATGCGAGCAGCACGATGCCGACGTAGTCGATGTGGACCTTGCGTCGAGCGCGTGCCGGAATGTGCAGCGTCCGCTGCAGGATGATGAGTGCGAGGACTGCGAAGGGAAGCGCGACAAAGAAGTTCCAACGCCATCCCCACGTGTCGGTGATCACCCCACCGAGAAGCGGGCCGCCGACCGTGGCGACGGCGAGTACCGCACCGAACAATCCCATGTAGCGGCCGCGCTCGCGCGGGCTGATGATGTCGGCCATGATGACCTGACTGAGGGCGGCCAGTCCACCTGCGCCGAGGCCCTGGATCGCGCGGAAGGCGATCAGTGTCGTGGTGTCTTGCGAGAATCCGGCGGCAGCCGTCGCGAGAACAAAGATCACGATCGCGATCTGGATGAGCAGCTTGCGATTAAACAGGTCGGCAAGCTTTCCCCACACCGGCGTGGAGATCGCGGTGGTCAGAAGAGTCGCCGTCACGACCCAGGTATACGCCGCTTGATTCCCCTCGAGGTCATGGATGATGACGGGGAGTGACGAGGATACGACAGTGGATGCAAGCATCGAGACGAACATGCCGAGCAGCAGGCCCGACAGTGCTTCGAGGACTTTCCGGTGCGACATCGCGGGGGCTGATCCGCTAGCGGCTGTCGCGTCAAGTGAAGTGGCCATGCAATGACTTCCTGAAGATGTGTAGGCGCGACGACACTGGCGCAGATAGTTGACTGAAATCAACTATACATCCGTTTGGTTGACTCGGGTCAACTAAACGGATGTGGTTTGCGCCGTCGCGTGTGACGCGGGGGCCTCAGCGACTAGTCGCCAAGTGCGAGTGCGCGGAAGAGGTCGCGAGACGCGGAGGGTGTCTTGATCGCACTGGTTGCAACCGGTGCGACGGGTTGCGGCATCCGCGCACGAGTTCCCATCGTTCGGTGGTGGAGCTCGTCGATCAGGCTTGTTGCGAGTTCCACAAGCTTGGCGATCTCGGCGTCGTCGCGGTCGACCCAAGCACACCGGGGCTCGTCGTCAATCGGAACAAAGTCAGCGTGCTGCTCCCAGGCGACGAGAGTGCGCTCGGCGCCGAGCACGTGCTGTTGCCACCACACCTGACGAAGGTAGGGACGAGGGATTGAGCGCCACGCTTTATTCGTCGTCTTGATCTCCGCCAAGATAATCCGTCCTTGGCTGTCTAACCCGACGCCATCGGGTGTTGCGAGATGGCGTTTTTCGATCTCGGCGTGAAACAGCGCGGATGACGGGACAATGCCGTGAGTAGCGGCAACCCACGAGGCGATCTCAGGCTCACGGCGGCGGCCATGATCGGTGTACGCATTTCCTGAAAACCCGGAGCCCATGAGCTTCGCGTCTGCTGCCCGTTGGATTGATTTCTCGGTAGTGAGACCCGCTACATCTGTCGCGGTGATCCCGCGCGAGCGAGCCCGAATCCAGGCGACACGGTCGCGGGAATCCGCGACGATACGTGCGGCGAGTTCGGGTGTCACTATTCGAGGCTAACCGTGACTTCCGGATTGCGCCGAACGCACGCCGTCGCGTCGAAAGAACGGCATGGCGTTGAAGACAGGCCGTGTCTTCGTCGTGAAGCCGCGCGCTCGGCACCTCTCCACATGCGGGAGTGAAAATAAGGTGCTCAACAGAAAGACAGTCGAATGGGCGCGAGTGAAATGCGCTCAGAGAGAGTTGGCAGATGCCGCGACATCTGGCGAGATCCAAGATTGAGACTGCCCTTGTCATGTGGAGCACGCTGCGTGACGCGGGATGGAGTGAACGAAGTATCCGGGCAGCAGTGGCAGAGGGCGCCTTGCATCGGGTGCGGCGCGGTATTTATGTCACTGGAACGCTTTGGCGCGAATTATGGCCGGAGTCGCGCCACCTGCTGCACACACTTGCTGTCCTGCGTGCGAGTAACAGCGAGGCTG
This sequence comes from Microbacterium endophyticum, assembly GCF_011047135.1. NCBI lineage: Bacteria > Bacillati > Actinomycetota > Actinomycetes > Micrococcales > Microbacteriaceae > Microbacterium > Microbacterium endophyticum. The sequence continues at coordinate 2,063,963 of NZ_CP049255.1, forward strand.
TTGTTGCCTCTCACTCCTCCGCGGCTGTATTGCATGGGCTACCGCTCTATCGGGTGCCCACACCGCGGGTGCACCTCACCGTCGGGCCGGACGTACGCATCTCTTCGTCTCCGGACGTGATGCGTCACGTGGCTGACGTGGATGCGGCGGATGTCGTCGTCCGCTTCGGTCATCGGTGCACGAGCTTGGAGCGAACCGTCTTCGATCTCGCTTGCACTCTCAACGTTGAAGCCGCTACCGCTAGCGCCGACGCGGCCCTACGCAGCGTGGCTCTGGCGGGGAATCTGTACGACGAAATTGAGGCCGAAAAGTGGCGCAGCAAAATGATCACTCGCGCGGCAGCAACGGGTGTTCGCGGCATCCGTTCAGCAAGGAGAGTCGTCGAATTCTGCGATGGCAGGGCGCAACTTCCGGGCGAAAGCGTGAGTCGAGTGCAGCTTGCGCGTCTCGGCTTCGTGAATGTGCGGCTGCAGGTACCTGTTGCCGCACCCGGGGGTGGTTCGTACTATCTCGACTTTGAACTGGGAAAAGAAGCATTTGGCGAATTTGATGGCAAAGACAAGTATCTGGATGAAGCGATGCGCTCGGGGCGAACCATTGAGCAGGTCTTGCTGGCGGAGAAATCCCGGGAAGACTGGATCCGCGGCGCAACTCAGCGAAAATTCGCACGCTGGGGCCATGAGCACATCCGAACTCCACAAGATCTGGCGCAACGGCTTTCTAGTTTCCATATCTTTCCGAACTAGCGCTGCGAGGCAAGTGCCCTCGAGACCGCGGGCTGCCGCCGAGTGAGCGAGATCGCTGCGGTCGGAAGTCGTTCACTAGACAGGATGCCGTGCACTCAGCGGTTGGTTTCGGTGTGGCGTGTCGATGGGGTACTATTGGCGTATCCGAAGACCGCTGGTCATTGGCGCCTGAGAAATCAGGCTCCAATCGAAGCTCTGCAATGCAGGGGCCCGCGCAGGCATCACGAACGAATTTCCTCAACGGGAACCGAAGCTCCGTGCGCTTGCGCCGGAGCTTTTCTTATTGCGGTGCCAGTGTCTCCGGCGGCGCTCCGCCTCCGCGGGGTGTCACGTACACACAAGGAGTGGCCATGGCGCAGAAGGATGCAACGGTTGCCGAGCTCACGAAGAACTTCGAGGACTCGACCGCTGTTCTGCTGACCGAGTACCGCGGTCTGACGGTTGCCGAGCTCAAAGAGCTACGCAACAACATTCGTCAGGACGCGGAATACGCCGTGGTGAAGAACACGCTGACCAAGATTGCCGCTGAAAAGGCTGGCATCTCGGGTCTGGACGACGACCTTAAGGGTCCGTCGGCTATTGCTTTCGTGCACGGTGACCCTGTCGCCGTCGCAAAGGGCTTGCGCGCCTTCGCCAAGGCACACCCTCTTCTGGTTATCAAGGGCGGCTACTTCGACGGTGCCGCACTTTCCGCAGAAGAGGTCAACAAGCTCGCTGACCTCGAAAGCCGTGAAGTCCTGCTGGCAAAGCTTGCCGGTGCGATGAAGGCTTCGATGTTTGGCGCTGCCTATCTGTTCAATGCACCGCTGTCGAAGGCCGTTCGTACGGTCGACGCGCTGCGTGAAAAGCAGGAATCCGCAGCCTGATTTACGGCCCGCGGCTAGTCGAAACCCCAAATAAGGAGATACAACATGGCAAAGCTCAGCACTGACGAGCTGCTCGAAGCCTTCAAGGAGCTCACGCTCATCGAACTCAGCGAGTTCGTGAAGAAGTTCGAGGAGACCTTCGAGGTCACCGCTGCCGCTCCCGTCGCCGTTGCTGCCGCTCCGGCCGCCGGTGGAGCCGGAGCTGAAGAGGTTGAAGAGAAGGACTCCTTCGACGTCATCCTCGAGTCGGTTGGCGACAAGAAGATCCAGGTCATCAAGGTCGTTCGCGAGCTCACCTCGCTCGGCCTCGGTGAGGCAAAGGCTGTCGTCGACGGTGCTCCCAAGCCCGTCCTCGAAGGCGCCAACAAGGAGACCGCCGAGAAGGCAAAGGCCACCCTCGAAGAGGCTGGCGCGACGGTTACCCTCAAGTAATCTCGTTCTCTTAAAAAGAACCCCGGATGCTTCGGCATCCGGGGTTCTTTTTATGACCCCTCACCTCCGTAGATGAGAGCGAGATGAGAAAGTTCTCCTCCGATGTTCACCCGAGCGACATTTTTCGGCAAAAGTGCGTAGCTGTCCGGCGCATAGCCTCTGATGGTTCGTGTCGAGGAAATCATCGGGAGATTCATGTTCAGCTCACAGCAGTCGCGCTCGCGTAGCGTGCTTGCAGTAGGCATCGGCGCCACACTCGCAGGGGGAATGCTCTTTCCTTTGCCAGCGATGGCAGCCGATGGCTCAGACGTCATCATCAACGAGGCTTACCTGAAGGGCGGGAGTGCTGGCGCACCGTTCACCAACAAGTTCGTTGAGCTTTACAACGCGGGAGATGTTGCTCAAGACCTCTCCGGATGGTCGCTGCAGTATCGCTCAGCGGGCGGAACCGGGGCGGCTAATGGCGTCTTGACACTCGAAGGATCGATAGACGCTGGTGACTACTTCCTTATCGGGTTGGGGAGTAACGGCGCGAACGGTGCGGCTCTGCCGACTCCCGACCTGACGGGGACCTCCGTGAATCCGGGTGGACAGAACGGCACACTCTGGTTGGCTGACACGACCTCTGCACTCAGCCCCGCAGTCGGTTCAAACGTGGGAGCGGCGGATATCGTCGATCTCATCGGCTATGGCTCCTCGAACACGTACGAAACCGCGGTTGGTCCCGACGCCGGTGGTAACCCGACTCCCAATTCGCTCGTTCGCACGAACTTCGGTGACAGCGACAACAATGCCGCCGACATCACCGTCGCGACCACAGTGACGCCACAGGCGTCGTCAGGTTCGAGCGAACCGTCCCCGGAGCCGACGGAAACCGCGTCACCGGAACCCACCGCAACCGCATCGCCGGAGCCGACGACCCCGGCTGAGCCAACAATGACGTCGATCAGGGAAATTCAGGGCACCGGTGCTGCGAGTCCGCTCGCCGGGCAGACCGTCACGACGCGTGGTGTTGTGACAGCCGCGTATCCTACGGGCGGTTTCAACGGTTTCTACATACAGACACCGGGTACCGGTGGCGCGCTCGATATGGCGACGCACGCGGCGTCTGAAGCTGTGTTTATCTACGGCTCGCAGGCGACCGCAAAGGTGAATATCGGCGACTACGTCGAGGTCACTGGCCCCGTCAGCGAGTACAACGGTACGACTGAGATCTCGCCTTCGGCAGCCAACGTGACAGTGCTCGACGAAGATTTTGCCGGTGTCTCAGCGGCCGACGTTGCCTGGCCTGAGAGCGAAGAAGCCCGCGAGACTCTCGAGGGAATGCTCGTAGCCCCCCAGGGCGACTTCACCGTGAGCGACACTTACAGCACCAACTACTACGCATCGATCGGCCTCGCGTCGGGCACGACGCCCCTGATGACGCCGACCGAGATTGCGAAGCCCGGCAGTGCGGAATATGACGCCGCAGTGACCGACAACGCAGCTCGGGCGGTGACACTCGACGATGGTGCATCGATCAATTTCAACTCCTCGGCGAACAAGAGCATCCCGTTGCCGTATCTTTCGACTACCGACCCCGTGCGCGTGGGTGCCGCAGTGAGCTTCACCGCGCCAGTGATCGTGGAATATCGCAACTCCGGGTGGAACTTCCAGCCCACCCAGCACCTCACGGCCGACAACGCGTCAACTGTGCAGCCCGCGACGTTCGAAAACACGCGCACCGCATCACCCGCAGACGTCGGTGGTGATATCCAGATCGCAAGTTTCAACGTGCTCAACTACTTCACCACGACCGGTGAGGATGCTGTAGCGCTCGGCTCATCGTGCTCTTACTACAACGACCGCGCCGGAAACAAGGTCACCGTCAACAACTGCAGCGGAACCGCCGCAGTTCGAGGCGCTGCAGATGACGCGAACCTTGCGCGCCAGCAGGCGAAGATCGTCTCGGCGATCAACGGCCTGGACGCTGAGGTTGTCTCGCTCGAAGAGATCGAGAACTCGACCATCGCCGGCGAAGACCGCGACTCGGCTGTGGCCGAACTCGTGGGCGCGCTCAACGATGATGCTGGTAGCGACGTGTGGGACTACGCACGCACGCCCGACGCAGTTCCCACGGGCGAAGACGTGATTCGTACCGCATTCATCTATAAGAAGGCTGTTGTCGAGCCCGTCGGCGACTCAGTCATCGACGATGACGCTGCTTTCAGCAATGCGCGCTACCCACTCGCTCAGGCATTCAAGCCTGTCGGTGGTACCGAAGATGACACATTCCTCGCGATCGTGAACCACTTCAAGTCGAAGGGTTCGGGTGAAGGCGAAAACGCTGACCAGGGCGACGGTCAGGGCGCATCGAACGCGGCGCGAGTTGCGCAGGCTGAAGCGCTCGTCGACTTCTCTGCTGAGCTTCAGCTTGAGGTTGGTACCGACGACGTCTTCCTCATCGGTGACTTCAACTCCTATACGCAAGAAGATCCGATGCAGGTCTTCTACGAAGCGGGATACGTCGACCAGGGCTCGAAGACAGACAAGTACACCTACTCTTTCAGCGGCCAGAGCGGATCACTGGACCACATCCTGGCCTCTTCGGCTGCGGATGACATGGTGACCGGCGTCGACATCTGGAACATCAACTCTGGTGAGTCGATCGCTCTTGAGTACAGTCGCTACAACTACAACGCGACCATCTTCTATGACAAGTCACCGTATCGCTCCAGCGATCACGACCCCGTCGTTGTCGGTCTCGACCTCGATGCAGCTGACGCTACTGTCGAGCTCAACTTGTTGAATATCAATGATTTTCATGGTCGTATCGATGCGAATACGGTGAAGTTTGCGGGCACGATTGAGCAGTTGCGTGCGGAGTATGGCGATGAGAACACGTTGTTCTTGTCTGCGGGTGACAATATTGGGGCGTCGTTGTTCGCGTCGTCGTCTGCTGATGATCAGCCGACGTTGGATGTGTTGAACGCTTTGGGTCTTGCGGCGTCTGCTGTGGGTAATCACGAGTTCGATAAGGGTGTTGGTGATCTGACGGGTCGGGTGTCGGATGAGGCTGATTTCTCGTATTTGGCGGCGAATGTGTATGACGCGTCGGGTGATCCGATCATGGATGAGTACGCCTTGTTCGAGGTGGATGGTCTGACTGTTGCTGTCATTGGTGCGATTACTGAGGAGACGCCGGCTTTGGTGTCGCCTGGTGGGATTTCGGGATTGACGTTTGGGGATCCTGTCGAGGCCGTTAACCGTGTTGCGGCTGAGCTTGAGGGCACGGCGGATGTCATCATCGCTGAGTATCACGAGGGTTCTACCGATGGTGTTGCGGAGAACGCGACGATCGAGCAAGAGATCGCGGCGGGTGGTGCGTTTGCGGATATCGTGACGAAGACTTCGGCGTCGGTGGATGCGATCTTCACCGGTCACACGCATAAGCAGTATGCGTGGGATGGTCCGATTCCGGGTTCTGAGGGCACGCGTCCGGTGGTTCAGACGGGTAGCTATGGCGAGAACATTGGTCAGGTTGTGCTCGAGGTTGATCCGGTCACGGGCGATGTTGAGGCGTACGAGGCGAAGAACGTGGCACGGTCAAAGACGGCGGACGCTGATCTGATCGCGACGTATCCGCGGGTTGCTGAGGTGTCGACGATTGTGAACGATGCTCTCGACAAGGCCGCTGTTATCGGCGAGCAGGTCAAGGGCTCGGTCGCCGCTGATATCACGACGGCGTTCACGGAAGGGTCGTACGTTGACGGTGTCTGGACGGGGGCGAAGCGTGATGATCGTGCGTCGCAGTCGACGTTGGGGAACCTTGTTGCGGATTCGTTGGTGTCGAGCTTGTCGAGTGCGGATCGTGGTGGTGCGGAGATTGGGATGGTGAACCCTGGTGGTTTGCGTTCTGATCTTCTCTATGGCGAAGACGGTGCGATCACGTATGCGGAAGCGAATGCGGTGTTGCCGTTCGTGAACAACTTGTGGACGACGACTTTGACGGGTGCGCAGTTCAAGGCGGTTCTTGAGCAGCAGTGGCAGCCGGAGGGTGCGAGTCGTTCGTATCTTGCGTTGGGTTTGTCGGACAACGTTCGGTATACGTATGACAAGTCCGCGCCGCGGGGTGAGCACATCACGGGTGTGTGGATTGATGGGGAACCGATTGATCCGGCGGGTGAGTACCGTGTGGGTTCGTTCAGCTTCTTGCTGCAGGGTGGCGACAACTTCACCGTGTTGGCAGAGGGCGCGGATACGAAGGACTCCGGTTTGATTGACCGGGATGCGTGGATTTCGTATCTGGAAGAGAACCCGGGGCTTGAGCCTGATTTCGCGAGCCGGAGTGCTGAGATCACGGGTGTTCCTGAGACGGTGAAGGTTGGTGACACGGTGTCGTTGCGGGTGTCGGGTATCAATCTGACGTCGCTGGGGAGCCCGGAGAACACGGTGTTGGAAGCATCCATTGGTGACACGGTGTTTGCACCGTTCACGGTTACTGGTGGTGTGGCGACGGTGGAGTTCACTGTTCCGGAATCGGCCGTGGGGGAGAGTGTTCTGAGTCTTGTCGCGACGGATAGTGGGACGCAGATCTCGGTGCCGCTGACCGTGACCGGGGCAACAGTGCCCACCGACCCCACCGAACCCACCGAACCCACCGACCCCACCGACCCCACCGATCCAACCGATCCCGGCACCGGACTACCCAGTACCGGCGGCAACGAGCAGCCGACGACAATGCCGACTCCTGCGACAGATGCGGAACTCACAGCCGCACTCTCGGGCGAGATCAGCATCGAATCGGGTGAACTGGTGCCTGGCGGCATGGTGACGGTGAACGTCGGCACCAAGTACGCCGGCGAGTGGGTCACGGTGTGGCTTCACTCCACACCGCAGCAGCTGATGGATATCAACGGCAATGGATGGCTGCAGGTCTCGACCGCGGGAACTGTCACAGTGCAGCTCCCCGCGGGTATGACCGGTGATCATCGACTCGTCGTGCTTGACGCTGATGGCAATGTCATCGGTTGGCAAGCCATCACGATCGAGAGCAAGAGCGCGCTTGCCACGACCGGTGGCGACTTCAGCCAGACCGGTGGGTTGCTGCTTGCAATCATGCTGCTGCTAGGCCTCGGCCTGACAGCGCGCGTTGTCGCAACGCGTCGCGCGTAGAACACAACACAGCAAAAGGCCCCGTCCTCGCGGCGGGGCCTTTTGCTGTCCTCCGCCCGGCCCGCTGCTACACCGAGGCTGTGATGGCAGACGCGGTCGGATCAATCGCGGCGGTGGAATTGCGCACGATGAGTCGCGCCGGCAGTCGCTCGAACACCGCGGGGAGATCAGGATGGGTGATCTGATCGAGTAGCAGCCGAGCAGCGCGCGCGCCCTGCTCTCGGGGCACCTGTTCCAGGGTTGTCAGCGAGAACATCTCGGCGTACTCATGGTCGTCGATTCCCACGACGCTCAGCGCGGTCGGCACAGTTATTCCGAGGCGCCGTGCAGCGATGATTGCCCCGATTGCCACTTCGTCGCAGACAGCGACAATTCCAGTCGGACGGCTGGCATCGCTCAAAAGATTAACCGCGGACGAGTAACCACCTGGCAGCGTCACCTCCGAGGGGACATGGCGGATCGCATCGGCCAAGCCTGCATCTTTCATCGACATCTCGTAGCCGCGCAGACGGGCGCGGTCGACGTGTGCCCAGCTATGAGGATCGCCGGCACCCAGGAAGACAATGCTTCGATGACCAAGCGCAATAAGGTGCTCGGTTGCACGCTGGGCGGCACGTACATCGTCTATCGCGACGCCGCTCGTCTCTTCGTCTTTGCCCACGACGCTCACAATGGGTCTTCCGATCGCGACAAGACGCTCTAACTCGTCGTGCACTGGCTCGAGCCCGACAGCTATGAGTCCGTCAAATCGCTTGCGTGCTAAAAAGTCATCGAAGACCCTGGCGCGCTCGACGGTACCGGGTTTCGCGTCGTAGAGCGTGAGGTCGAAGCCTTCGCTCAAGAGCGTTGATTGAATTCCTTCGAGCACTTCTGCGAAGAACCAACGGTTCGCATATGGCATGATCACGCCGATATTGCGAGTGCGCCCGGTTGCAAGACTCACAGCGCTCGTCGAGGGCACGTATCCGAGAGCAGCGGCAGCCGCGATCACGCGTTCGCGGGTATCAGGGGAGACATAACCCGCACCGCTGAGAGCCCGGCTGGCTGTTGACTTCGACACGCCCGCGCGCACAGCGACATCAGTGATCCCGCTCATGATCTCAGCGCTTTCTCCAGTGATAGGCCGATGGCAGTTGTCGCTCACAGTACTGGTGAAAAGCGAAACACGCAACCGGTTCCACACGACTCGACCCGGTACCGAGAGCGCTCCCATGCCCGTGTTTATCAAGTTGTGATCTAGAGCAACGTTGTGTCTTTCTGTGTTGCGAGGTAGCTTTGCCTGGAATCGGTTCCTGAGCGAATCCGATGTGCGGTTTATGAATCGCTCGTGTACTCAAAGAGGAGGAAGCACATGGTGTTTACACAGCGTCGTCGCCTGGTCGCACCCATCGCACTGATGGGTGTTGCAGGCCTCGCCCTGGCCGGTTGTTCGGGGGACAGTGGGGGTGGATCAAGTGGCGGTGGCGACAGCGACAACACCGTAACGATCTACGGAACAATCGCGGATACTGAAGCTGAACTGCTGCAAGAGTCGTGGAAAGACTTCGAGGAGTCTTCGGGCATCACTATCGAGTACGAATCATCCAAAGAATTCGAATCCCAGATCGGAATTCGTGCTCAGGGCGGTAACCCGCCCGATATCGCGATATTCCCGCAGCCGGGTCTGTTGGCAGACCTCGCAAGCCGTGACTATCTCGCACCGGCTCCTGACAGTGTGGCCGCGAATGTTTCGGAGTACTGGAGCGAGGACTGGGCGGCGTACGGCACTGTGGATGGCACGCTTTACGGCGCACCCCTCATGGCCAGCGTCAAGGGCTTCATCTGGTATCAGCCGGCGAAGTTTGCCGAATGGGGCGTGGAAGTACCCGAAACGCTCGACGACTTGATGACGTTGACTCAAACGATTCAAGAGAAAACAGGCAAGTCGCCCTGGTGCGCTGGTTTCGGGTCGGGAGACGCGACCGGATGGCCGGGAACAGACTGGATCGAAGACTACGTACTTCGCCAATCCGGCCCCGACGTCTACGACCAGTGGGTGACGAACGACGTGAAGTTCACGGATGCTCCGATCGTTGACGCGTTCAACTCGGCCGGCGAGATTCTTCTGAACGGTGACTATGTCAATGCGGGGTTCGGCGATGTTCAGTCGATCAACTCGACCGAATTCGGAGACCCGGCGACCGCTCTGGTGAGTGGCGATTGCGCCCTTCACCACCAGGCATCGTTCTTTGATGGATTCATTCAGGATGCCGGTGGCACAGTCGCTGAAGATGGCGACGTCTGGGCCTTCATCATGCCGGGTGAAGAAGCCGGTGCCACGGCAGTTACAGGTGGCGGCGAAATTGTCGGAGCCTTCAACAGCGATGCTGACACGGTGCAGGTGCAGGAGTACCTCTCGAGCCCTGAGTGGGCAAACAACCGAGTTTCTCTCGGCGGCGTGATCTCGGCCAACAACGGTCTCGACTCGGCCAATGCCTCTTCAGGCATCCTTTCGCAGTCGATCGAGATTCTGCAGGACCCGAACACGACGTTCCGCTTCGACGCTTCCGACCTAATGCCTGGCGCTGTCGGTGCCGGAACATTCTGGAAGGGAATGGTCTCGTGGATTAGCGGTAGCTCAGTGGCAGACGTCACCGAGCAGATCGAGTCTGGCTGGCCCAGCTAGCGCGATGAAACGGGGCTGCTTCATAGAGATGAAGCAGCCCCGTTCAATCCGCGCACTGGTATTCACCCGGATTCGAGCATCGAGTCCACAGTCGTACTCGAAAGGAGCGACATGACCGCTTTCTTTACCTGGGTCGGGACAATGCATCCCATTCTCCAGGCGGTCGTCGTGGTGGTGGCGTTCCTCGCCGTCATTGGTCTTATTCTCTTCTTCGTCGACATCGCCCCGCGTAGCGGGAAGATCTACACCTGGGTTCGACTCGCCATGTGCGTGCTCGTGCCAGTAGTCGTTGTCGTCGTCTTCAACTCAGTGTGGTGGGCTGCCATTGCAGCCGCGGTCATCGGCGCGATTCTCTTCCTGATCGATTTTCGTTCTCGAAGAGGAAAGGGATATTTCATCCAGCTGGTCGCTTTTCTCGCGCCAGCCGGCATCTTGCTTCTCATCGGGCTCATCCTGCCCTCGATCCAAACGCTCGTCGCATCGTTGATGAACTCATCCGGAAAGGAATTCGTCGGGTTCGAGAACTTCGTGTGGGTCTTCACCCAGCCTGACGGAATTCGCACCATTGCGAACACCATTGTGTGGGTACTCGTCGCACCAACCGTCTCGACGGCTGTCGGTCTCGCCTATGCGGTCTTCATCGATAAGACACGCGGCGAGAAGATCTACAAAGTGCTGGTGTTCATGCCGATGGCGATTTCGTTCGTCGGTGCGAGCATCATCTGGAAATTCGTGTACGAATACCGGTCGGCAGAATTTGCCCAGATCGGCATTTTGAATCAGATCGTGGTGTGGTTCGGCGGCGAGCCTCAGCAGTGGCTGCTCGGAGCGCCATGGAATACGTTCTTCTTGATCGTCGTGCTGATCTGGGTTCAAACAGGTTTTGCGATGGTTATTCTCTCCGCTGCCATCAAGGGCGTGCCCATCGAGCAACTTGAGGCGGCCGAACTCGACGGAACCAACGCGTGGCAGCGCTTTCGCAACGTCACCGTTCCGGCAATTCGACCGGCGATCATCGTGGTGCTGACGACAATATCTATTGCATCGTTGAAGGTCTTCGACATCGTGCGAACCATGACCGGCGGAAACTTCGACACGTCGGTCATCGCCAACGAAATGTATACACAGTTCACGAAGTTCGAAGCCGGACGAAGCGCAGCGTTCGCTGTCGTGCTGTTCATCCTGGTATTGCCGATCGTGATCTACAACGCGCGACAAATCAGCAAGCAGAAGGAGATCCGATGAGCGAGGTAATGCCGGTCGATCTTCCACTCGACGACGAGACAAAAGAAGAGCTCACTCGCGGCGAGCGTCGGGGCGAGCAGAACCCGTGGCGAAAAGCGCGGAAAAAGCTCACCAATCCGTGGGCATCGGTAGCATCCATCGTCATCGCACTTCTCTGGACGATTCCGACGTTTGGGCTTTTGGTTTCGTCGTTCCGCCCCGAACAGCAGATAAAGAGCACGGGGTGGTGGACCTTCTTCACTAACCCCGAAGTCACCATAGATAACTACGTGCAGGTGCTGCAGGCCGGAAATGCTCAGCTGACAATGGCGGGCGCTTTCGTGAACTCGATCGCGATCACGATTCCAGCCACAGTTGTTCCCTTGACGATCGCCTGCTTCGCGGCATATGCGTTCTCGTGGATTGACTTCAAAGGTCGAGATGCGCTTTTCATCTTTATCTTCGCGCTTCAGATCGTTCCCATTCAGATGGCTCTTATTCCGCTCCTTAGCTCGTTCTCCCGCGGGCTCAATGTGGCAGGTCTTCAGATAACGGGCCCGCTGGATGTATCCGGAGGTTACGCGCAGGTCTGGATTGCGCACTCGATGTTCGCACTTCCGCTCGCGATCTACCTTCTGCACAACTTCATGTCGCAGATACCAGCCGACATCATCGAGGCAGCTCGCGTCGATGGTGCGTCGCGGGGGCAGATCTTCTACCGAGTGGTTTTGCCGCTGACAATGCCAGCAATCGCGTCAGTCGCGATTTTCCAGTTCTTGTGGGTGTGGAACGACCTGCTGGTCGCTCTCATCTTTGCCGACGGGCCCGTGGCGCCAATCACGAAGCTTTTGGCCGAGATTACGGGAACGCGCGGAAACGAATGGCAACTCCTCACGGCCGGTGCGTTCGTTGCGATCATCGTTCCGCTCATCGTGTTCTTCTCGTTGCAGCGCTACTTCGTTCGTGGGCTCCTGGCCGGTTCCACAAAGGGGTGATTCCGGTCGGGTCTGTTTCGCTAGTGTGATCGTCAATAGACGGGGGACGTTAGTGGAGCCGACGAATACAGAAGTTGAAGAGAAGGTGACTGATCCGTCGGTCGGGCTGACCGACGGAGAAGTCGCCGATCGAGTGGCCGCAGGGCACACTAACGCGTATACGGCGGATTCGAGTCGTAGCGCGTGGAACATTGTGCGGGCGAATGTGTTCACTCTCTTCAACGGCATCGTGGGCGCCTGTTTTCTCGTGCTGTTGTTGGTCGGCCATTGGCGCGATGCGTTGTTCGGCCTTGCCGCCTTCGGAAATGCCATCATTGGGTGCGTTCAGGAATTTCGTGCAAAGGCTGCGCTCGACAAACTGGCGCTTCTTAACGCTCCGCAGGCTCGAGTGCGACGTGCCAGCACGGAACGCGAGATCGCTCCGGTTGATGTCGTGATGGATGATGTCCTCGTTCTGCGCGCTGGCGACCAGGTACCCGCCGATGCCACCGTTATCGCATCCCACGGGTTGCAAATCGATGAGTCGATGCTCACCGGAGAATCGGATGCCGTCGACAAACATCCCGGCGATGAGGCGCTTTCGGGGTCGGTTGTCGTGGGCGGAGAGGGCGACGCCCGTGTGGTGCGAGTGGGCGCGGACTCCTACGCCAACACATTCGCAACTGAGGCGAAGCGGTTCTCACTGGTTTCTTCGGAACTTCGCACGTCGGTCAACCGTGTCTTGAAGTGGGTCGGCTGGGGAATCGGCCCAATCGGGCTGCTCGTTCTGAACGCTCAGATCATGGTGGCCGGGGGGTGGGTGAGAGCCTTCGAGAGTGGCTCATGGGTGCAGGCGATCGTGAACACGATCGCCTCTCTTACCGCGATGATCCCGCTCGGACTTGTCTTGATGACGTCGATCGCATTCGCTGTCGGAGCGGCGAAGCTCGCGAGCAAGCAGGTGCTCGTGAACGAACTTCCGGCTGTTGAAGGTCTCGCTCGTGTTGATGTGATCTGTCTCGACAAAACCGGCACGCTCACGGGCGGCAATATCGAATTTGATGGCGCCCACCCGCTCCGGAACTACGTTGACGGCTGGGAGCGCGTGCTGTCTTGGTATGGTGCGGCATCCGAGGCCAATGCGACTGCGCGCTGTTTGCAAGAGCCCTATCCGCACGTTGATCCGCTCACTCGTGGCGCATCGATTTCGTTTTCGTCGGCACGCAAGTGGAGCGCGGTTTCGTTCTCTGATCTGGCAGGAACGTGGGTGCTCGGAGCACCCGAGATGATCTTCGGAGACGAAGCGAGTGACACATCGACAGAGCTCGGCGCCGAAGTCGTTTCGTTAGCTTCTCTCGGACGCCGGACGCTCGTGCTTGCATACAGTCCGCTGACGTTGGAGGCTGCGGGCGTCGAAGCCGAAGAGTTGCCCCTCCAGCTTGACGCGGTCGTTGTGCTGACTTTTCGGGAGCAAGTGCGCCCGGATGCCGCGCAGACACTGTCGTACTTTCGCGCACAGGGCGTCGGCATCCGCATCATCTCGGGTGACAACCCGCGTACGGTCGCGGCGATCGCCCGCGAAGTGGGCGTGGACGTGGCTGAAGGATACGACGCGCGGCTGCTCCCAGAAGATGACGACGCTCTGGCTGTCGTGCTCGAAACTGAGTCAGTCTTCGGGCGAGTCACTCCGGACCAGAAGCGGCGAATGGTCGTGGCGTTGCAATCACGTGGGCACACAGTCGCCATGACCGGTGATGGTGTCAACGACGCGCTCGCCATCAAAACCGCCGACATGGGGATCGCGATGAATTCGGGTGCCGCTGCAACGAAAGCCGTCGCCCGGTTGGTGCTGCTCGATGGCCAGTTCTCGCATCTTCCCGATGTCGTCGCGGAGGGCCGGCAGGTTATTGCGAACATCGAGCGGGTCTCGATGCTGTTTCTCACAAAGACGGCCTATGCCACGGCGCTCGCCGTGATCTTCGGCATCTTCGTGCTCGAATTTCCATTCTTGCCGCGACAGCTGTCGATTACGGATGGGCTGACGATTGGCATCCCGGCCTTCTTCTTGGCTCTGATGCCGAACGCACAGCGATACGTTCCGGGTTTCTTGAAGCGCTCGCTCTCTTTTGCTATCCCCGCAGGAATCATGGTCGCGCTCGCCTTGACGACGTACACACTTGCGGCAAAGAGTCTTGGTGTTGATGAGCCCGAGCTTCGCACCGGCGCCACGATCATCCTGGCCGTCGTCGGGATCTGGATATTGACAGTGCTTTCTCGTCCGATCAATCGCTTCAAGGTGCTCGTTATCGGAGCGATGTTCATCGGCCTCGTCGGAATATTCACCATTCCGCTTGCCACGTCGTTCTTCGCGTTGATCGACCCCGGAGAGACCGCGGCGTACCTGCTCACCGCTGTGACGATCGGTGCCATCGCGCTGCTCGAAGCAGTGCGTTTTGTACACCGCCGCTACGTTGCGCGGGTGATGGCTAGCGCTGAATGACCATGTCGGGTGTGTGCGCTTCACGCATCGGCCGGAAGTAGCGCGATGCCGGCGGAAGCCACACGACTGCCACGACGAATATCTCCAGCGCGAGCTGCACTGCTGCGTACCAGTCCCAGACGTCGGTCGTGATGATCGTCGTGAGGTGAAGTGTGATCTGCACGCCGAGGTATATCGTCACGAGCAAACGTGACAGCCCGCTCCCGCGGGAAAGCGACGAGGCCACGGCGACGGTGAGCAAGCCGAAGAGGATGATACCCGCACCGAGGAGCGACACCAACAGAACCTGATCTATTGCGACCTGATAGCGGCTCAGAAGAATCAGGATGCCGAGCCCGGTGCTCGTGAGCCCGCTGAGGTAGACCAGCACCACTGCGATGGTGATGACGATGGGTCTCGACGCTCGGATGGGCTCATTCACGCGCCCATCCTGACACGAAGGGCGCGTGCGCTCTAGGTAAGCGCGCTGATGCGAAGTGGCCCTGATTCTTTCGCGTGAGTTCCGATACCATTGAAACCTGCGCTCGAATCGTTTCGATGCGCTGTTGATTTCGGCCTAGCGGCCACACCTCTTACGAACCTGAAGTGAATTTCGTCGTGCCTGATACTGACTCCGTACCCACTGCCACCGGCTTTCACCGCACCTCCCCCAAGCGATCATCGAGCTCTCCGACGGGAGCAATTCGCACCCTGGGCACGAACCCGGTGACAGCACCGATCATGCTCCACCCGGGAGACGCGATCCCGGGGGCGCGTCGCGTGATCTACATCGTGTTGCTCGGGGCGCTCACAGCGCTCGGGCCGTTCACGATCGATCTCTACCTGCCCGCGTTTCCGGTGCTCGAAGTCGACTTCAACACGACGGCGGCGGCGATTCAACTCACGCTCACTGGCACGACGCTCGGATTCGCGATCGGACAGCTCATCGTCGGGCCGCTCAGCGACAAGGTGGGGCGACGAATCCCGCTCATCATCGTCACTGCGTTGCATGTTGTCGCGAGTGCGCTCGCGGCTCTGGCGCCGACGCTTATCCTGCTGGGCGTCGCTCGGGTGCTGATGGGGATGGGCGCTGCGGCCGGTGGAGTCGTCGCGATGGCGATCGTGCGCGACCTGTTCGGCGGAAAGCGACTGGTGGTGATGCTCAGTCGACTCGCGCTCGTATCGGGAGTTGCTCCTGTGATTGCGCCGTTGATCGGCTCAGCGTTGCTCGTTGTGATGCCGTGGCGGGGCATCTTCGTCTTTTTGGCGATCTACGGCGCGGTCATGCTCGTGAGCACTCTGTTTCTGATTCCCGAGACGCTTCCGCCTGCGCGCCGAAACGGTCCGGGGTCGGCCACTCTTATGCAGCGGTACCGCAGCGTCTTCAGCGATCGGATCTTCGTCGGCGTGCTTATTATCGGCGCAATGGCGTTCAGTGGGCTCTTTTCTTACCTTTCGGCGTCGCCGTTCCTGTTTCAGCAGGGTTTCGGGATGGACCCGCAGCAGTACGGCATCGTGTTCGCCGTTAACTCTGTCGGCATTGTGATCGGTGTGCAGACGGCATCCCGACTGGCGGCGCGCTACGGGCCGCAGTGGGTCTTGGCGTTCTCGACGGCGGCATTGATTCTGTCTTCTGCCGCCATCATCATCGGAGACCTGATGGGTGGTGGACTGTGGGCCGTCATGATTCCGCTCTTTATCTTCATGACCTCGTGCGGATTCACTTTTCCGTGCGTGCAGGTTCTCGCTCTGGACCGACATGGAAAGTCGGCGGGAACGGCTGCTTCGCTCATCGGCGCTGCGAACTTCGGTATCGCGGGGATTATTTCGCCTCTCGTTGGGTTGATCTCGGGAGATTCCGGAATCACCGCAACGACCATGGCATCAGTGATGGTCGGGTGCGCGGTCATCGGCGCATTCTCGCTGTGGTTCATCGTGCGGCCGCGAACTGTAGCGCAGCTCGCGCCTTAAGAGGTGGGCGTCGCGAAAGAGGCATGATGGTGCGATGACAAACGCAGCACCGGTCAGCCCGGCATCCCGTCGAACGCTCTTGCGGGTTCTGCTGCCGATCGCGCTCGTGTGCATTGCTCTCGCGTGCGGTCTGGGACTGTGGACTCACGAACGAGGGCCAGTCCCGTTTGCGATCGACACGGCGTGGAACAACCTTCTTGCCGCAACAGCTGCGCCGCTGTTGCTCTGGTTTTCACAAGCAATGAATATCGCGGGCGGAGTTTTCGTTTCGTCGGTCGTTGTTCCGGTGGCGGCGGTCGCCGCATTGCTTGTCACTCGACGACCGTGGGCTGCCGTTTATGTCGTGGCGACGCTCATCGCCAGCACACTGGCGGTGCAGATTTTGAAACACCTCTTCGGGCGCGCGCGCCCCGAAGACATCATCGTCGTGAGTGACTACGGATCATTTCCCTCTGGTCACGTTGCGAACGCGGCGACGCTGGCTGTGCTTTTCGCTGTGCTCGTGCCACGCGCATGGGCGTATGTCGTTGGGGCACTGTGGGTGCTGCTGATGGCATTCTCACGGACCTATTTGCACGCACATTGGCTGACCGACACCGTTGGGGGTGCGCTGGTCGGAGCCGGGATAGCGCTTCTCATGACGATTGCGTTTTCCCGGCTCCTCGCAGAACGCTCGTGGCGTCGAACTACTGCGGTGAGCGGGTCAGGAGAACAGGCATCGTAGAAGTGTCGATGAACGGGTCATCGTCTTGATGCTCGACGATTTCTCGTGCCTCTTCTTCGGTCTCGACCGTTGGCACTGATCCGAGCAGCGGTCGCTTTGCGGACTCGCGCATCGCGAGCATCGCGACTCCGCCGAGCGCTGCGAAGAACATGATGTAGAACGCGGGCATGTACGTGTTGCCAGTCAGCTCGATCAGTGCCTGGCTAAACAACGGTGTCGTACCGCCGAACAGTGACACCGAGATGTTGTAGGCGATGGCCATCGCTCCGAAGCGGGATGCCGTCGGAAAAAGTGCGGGCAACGCCGACGCTGACACGGCCACGTAGAACGCGACGGGGATTGCGACCATCGCCAGGGCGATGAACACAGCCCACTCTTCACCGATCTGCATGATGGCGAACGCCGGGATCATGAGCACGATCGTTGAGCTCGATGCGATGAGGTAGACCGGCTTTCGCCCGATACGGTCGCTGAGCTTTCCGATGAGCGGAAGGAGTGCCGACATCACAATCAGCACCGGCACTGTTGCGACCGCCGCGCCGAGGTTGGAGACGCCGACTTCACTTTCGAGATACGTCGGCATATAGCTCGTGAGCGCGTAGCCGGCCGTGTTGGTTGCCGCGACGAGCGCGATACCGATCAAGACAGTCCGCCAGTGGTAGCGGATAATTCCGAGCACGCCGTGTCGCGCAAGCGGATTCTCGGGTGGCAGCACGGTGGCGTTCTCGTCATCACGCGTTGCCTCGAACGAGGGCGTTTCCGGGATGCGGAGACGGAACCAGATTGCGACAATTCCGAGGGGGATCGCGACGAGGAACGGGATGCGCCAGCCGAAGTCGACCATGGCGTTTTCGCCCCACACGTTCGTTGTGACGATTGTTGTAAGCGCCACAACGGAAGCTCCAGCGGCGAAGCCGACGTAGGAACCCACATCGAGCCACGACGCCCAGAATCCGCGGCTCTTGTCGGGGGAGAACTCGGACACGTAGGTTGTTGCGCCCGCATACTCGCCACCGGTTGAGAAGCCCTGCACCATCTTCAAGAAGTACAGCGGCACGATTGCCCACAGCCCGATAGTGCTCGACGTGGGGAGCACACCGATAAGCGCCGTGGCAACGGCCATCATCGCCATCGTGAGAAAGAGAACCTTCTGGCGACCGATGCGGTCTCCGAGCGGCCCAAGAACGATCCCGCCGATCGGGCGAACGAGAAAGGAGATGGCGAAGCCAAAGAGCGTGACCAACAAGCCCCACGGATCGGGAAGATCAGCCGTGAAGACCACCGCAAGGGTGACTGCGAGGTATCCGTAGATTCCGAAGTCGAACCATTCCATGAAGTTACCGACGACCGTGCCGCCGATCGCGGTTCGAATTCGTGACTTCTTGACGACAATGACATCGTCGACGTCGAGCCTCGGGGCGGCTACATCTTTTTCGTTACGCACTTTTCCTCCTGCGGTCGGGCCCGATTGGGCTGCTCCGGGCGCGGCAGGGTGCCGCGGCGGTGTGGACGCGTCATGTTCTACTGTTGCGTATTCGCTCAGATCACGCCCGGGCTCGCATCGACTCGCGGCCTGTGGTACTTCTGTCCGCTGGCGAGCGACGTGGACACTGTCGTCCCCGTTCGCCGGACGGCGCGTTAGCATCGCGTTATGGCATCGAAGCCCCCGAAGACAGACATCGACGAAACTCGCCTGCGCGTGACGAATCCCAAAACCGTTGCGGTGGGTATTCCTGGAGTGGCGCACGCGATGGAGACCTCCCTCTCGCAGATGGGTGTCGTGCGCACGGCGCAAACCCTGTTGCGCGTGAATCAGAAGGATGGCTTCGACTGCCCGGGCTGCGCATGGCCCGAGACTGACCACCGTCATGTGGCGGAGTTCTGTGAAAACGGAGCGAAAGCTGTCGCCGAAGAAGCGACGGTGCGCCGTGTAGCTCCAGATTTTTTTGCGGAGCACTCCGTGGCCGATCTCGCCGGCCACGATGACTGGTGGTTGGGTCAGCAGGGGCGTTTGACGCATCCGATGATTCTGGATGAGGGCGCGACGCACTACCGCGAGATTTCGTGGAACGATGCCCTCGACGAGATCGCACGCGAGCTTCGGTCTCTCGCGGATCCGAACGAAGCCATCTTCTACACATCGGGCCGCACATCGAATGAGGCCGCGTTCGTCTATCAACTGCTCGTGCGTGGCTTTGGCACGAACAACCTGCCCGACTGCTCGAACATGTGCCACGAGTCATCCGGCTCAGCCCTTTCCGAGACGATCGGTATTGGCAAGGGCACGGTTTCGATCGAAGACGTGCACACCGCAAAACTGTTGATCGTTGCCGGTCAAAATCCCGGGACGAATCACCCGCGAATGCTCACCGCGCTCGAAAAGGCAAAGCAGCAGGGCGCGAAGATCATCGCGATCAATCCGTTGCCCGAAGCCGGGCTGCAAAGGTTCGAGAATCCACAGACGCCGAAGGGAATGGTGCTCGGGGGCACACCGGTTGCCGACCAGTTCGTGCAGATTCGGCTCGGCGGCGACCAGGCGCTTTTTCAGGCTGTGGGGAAGTACCTGCTCGAGATCGAAGTGCGCGAGGGTGGCGTGCTCGACCACGAATTCATCTCGAGTCACACTTCGGGGTTCGAGGCATACAAAGCGCATCTGTCGGATGCCTCGTGGTCAGAGTTCGAGGAAGCCACCGGGATCGATGAGGCGCAGCTTCGCGAGGTGGGGGAAGCTGTGCGTCAGTCAGCGTCGACGATCGTGTGCTGGGCGATGGGACTCACTCAGCACAAGCACTCGGTGCCCACGCTTCGCGAAGTGGTGAACGTATTGCTGTTGCAGGGAAACATCGGTCGTGCGGGCGCGGGGGTGTGCCCCGTGCGGGGACACTCGAACGTGCAGGGTGATCGCACGATGGGCATTTATGAGAAGCCGTCGGAAGAATTTCTCAGGGCCCTCGATCGCGAGTTCGCTTTCACTGCTCCGCGTGAACACGGTCACGACACCGTCGGTGCGATCCGTGCGATGCGCGACGGCAAGGCGCGGTTCTTCTTGGGCATGGGCGGCAACTTCGCCTCTGCCACTCCAGATACCGAGGTCACAGAGGCGGCGCTTCGCCGACTCGATCTAACCGTTCACATCTCTACCAAGCTGAATCGGTCGCACGTCGTCACAGGCAAGCGCGCCATCATTTTGCCGACGCTCGGCCGAACCGATCGCGATCGGCGTGGCGGAGCCGAGCAGAAGGTATCTGTCGAGGACTCGATGGGGGCCGTGCACTCGTCGCGAGGCCGGTTGGCGCCTCCCGCCGAAGACCTTCTGAGTGAAGTCGCCATCGTCTCGCGTCTATGCGAACTTGTCTTCGGATCGGATCGACCAAACGCGCCGGTCGCCGACTGGAAGCTGCTGGAAAACGACTACACCCGAGTCCGCGCTCACATCGAAAAGGTCGTACCGGGGTTTGACGACTTCGAGAAGCGCATCGACAAGGGGCGCACGTTCTTTCTCCCGAACGGGCCCAGAGATGAACGGCGATTCGCGACGTCTGATGGAAAGGCCCACTTCACCGCCAATCCTCTCGAGTACATCCCGGTTCCCAGCGGACGCCTCGTTCTACAAACCCTGCGTTCGCACGACCAGTACAACACCACGATCTATGGCAAAGACGACCGCTACCGCGGCATCCACGGCGGACGCCGCGTGGTGTTTGTCAACGCCGATGACATCACCGCGCTCGGATTCGTCGATGGCGAAATCGTTGACCTTGTCTCGGAATGGCCTGACGCCGATGGCGTTGTGCACGAGCGGCGTGCCGAGGGTTTCCGGATCGTCGACTATTCGACGCCACACGGCAATGCCGCGGCGTATTACCCGGAAACGAATGTGCTCGTGCCGCTTGAGTCCGTCGCGGATGTGAGTGGAACACCCACCTCGAAGTCGGTCGTCATCCGACTCGAACACCGCAGCTAGACGCTGAGTACGCGAGTGTTGCTGTAGACGCAAGCCCCGAAGAACAACTTCTCACAGCGCGTATCGTCGGCGACATGACCGACACCTTTGCGCCCACTGGCCGCGAACCGCAGCTCCAGGCAATTCCACGTGCCGACGGTAGTGCACCGCGAGCGCTCGTCGTCGGTGCAACCGGCTACATCGGCGGACGGTTGGTTCCGCGACTGCTGGCTGCTGGGTACCGGGTGCGTGTGCTCGGTCGCTCGGCTAACCGGGTGGCGGCGTTCCCCTGGGGCAAAGATGTCGAGGTCGTCGAAGGTTCTGCAGAAGATCGCGACGCTGTCGGCGAGGCAAGCTCCGACGTCGATGTCCTTTTCTACCTCGTCCACTCCATGTCGGCGGGCAAAGGTTTCGAAGAAACCGACTTGCGTGCGGCTCACACGATCGCGGACGCGGCGGTTGCGGCATCCGTTTCACGCATCGTCTATCTCGGCGGGCTACATCCCAACGATGTCGAACTCTCGCCGCACTTGCGTTCGCGCGTCGAGGTCGGCGAAGTCTTTCTCGAGTCGGGTGTTCCCACTCTCGTGCTGCAGGCAGGCGTGGTCATCGGGTCTGGTTCGGCGTCGTTCGAGATGGTGCGGCACCTCACGGAGGTCCTGCCGTACATGCCGGCACCGCGGTGGGTGCGAAACCACATCCAGCCCATTGCTGTGCGCGATGTCATGCATTACCTGCTGGGGGCAGCACGCGTCGATGCCGACGTGAACCGTGCGGTCGATATCGGTGGACCGGACGTGTTGCGGTACGGCCAGATGATGAACGGATACGCCGTCGAAGCGGGCCTTCGGCAGCGCCCGATCGCTTCACTACCGGTTTTTACTCCGGGCCTCGCCTCGCACTGGGTAAATGTTGTGACGCCGATTCCGCGTGAGATCGCCCGGCCTCTCATCGCTTCGCTGCAGAACGAATGTGTGATGAAAAATCACGATGTCGATGAACTGATTCCGCTGCCCGAAGGCGGGCTCACGACCTACCGCGGCGCAGTTTCGCTCGCTCTCCGCCGCCTGGAAGCCGACGAGATCGAGACGAGCTGGCAGGATGCCGACCTCTCGGGCGTGCCGAGCGATCCGTTGCCGAGCGACCCGGATTGGGCGGGCCAAGTCGTCTATACCGATAAGCGCAGCGCTAAGACTACCGCATCCGTCGACAAGCTGTGGACGGTGATCGAAGGAATCGGCGGCGAGACCGGTTGGTACTCGAGCCCGGTCTTGTGGGCGATTCGCGGCTGGATGGATCGTTTCGTCGGCGGCATCGGTCTCGCACGAGGACGGCGCAGCAAGGGGCGGCTGGGCGTCGGGGACGCCATCGACTTCTGGCGCGTTGAAGCGCTTGAGCCTGGCGAGCTGCTTCGGCTTCGGGCTGAAATGAAAGTTCCGGGTCTTGCGTGGCTTGAGCTGCGTGCGACGGCCGACGAAGACGGTGGCTCACGTTACGATCAGCGGGCTGTGTTCTTCCCAAGAGGATTGGCCGGTCGCTTGTACTGGCTTTCCGTGCTGCCGTTCCACGGCTTCATCTTCCGCGGCATGGCTAACCGCATCGCCGCGGCAGCCGAGGCCGAGCCGACGGCTTAGCCATCAGACCTCAGGTCTCGTTGCCACACTCGCTCACCGTCGATGCACGCGAGTGTCGGAGCCAGGCCGAGGCGACTTGCCACCGCCTCGGAGGCGCGATGATCGGGATGTATTTCAGCGCGAACGATTTGGATTCCCTGGGCCGCGAGCCACGTCACGGTCGTGATGCCTGCTTCGGTAGCTGCCCCGAGTCCCTGTTTCGCGGGCGAAATGAGCCAAGCCATGGATGCCGCGCGTGCGTTGTCATCGACGGTGACCGTTGCCTGTATGTAGCCGATGGCATCCTGTGACGTTTTTTCTCTGATGATCCAATTGAGCCACCCCGCATCGCCCGAAGGGGAGTGCCCGACGGACTGGCGTGCATATCGCGCGCGCAATTCGTCTCGCGTCGGCGGCTCGTCGCCGGTGAACGTGTAGAGCGATGCGTCTGCCAGTACGGCGGTCATCTCATCAGCGTGATCTTGAGACAACGGTTCGAGGCTGAAACGAGATGTTTCGAGCGCAGTCGCAGTGGGCCATGTCACAGTCGATCTCCTCAGGCCAACGAAGTGTGGCGCGGTAGCGCACGCCATGACCTGGACCCGACGAACACGGTGGATCGGGTTACGATCAGCGGAAACCGAGCCGGCTAATCAGCCATGACCGCAGGGAGATAAATCATGAGTGTGGCGGGCATTGGAGGGCTTTTTTTCCGCAGTCGAGACCCGGAAGCACGCGCTGAATGGTATCGCGAGCATCTCGGTATCGATGCCGGCTCTGAAAGCATCTGGCAGCAGCAAGAAGGCCCCACGATCTTTGCGCCGTTCCCAGCTGATAGCGACTATTTTTCTGCTGATCAGCCGTTCATGCTCAATCTCCGCGTTACCGATCTCGATGCACTTGTGCTGTCGCTCGAAGCGGCGGACATCGTTGTCGAACGTCGTGAGGAATGGGATGCCGCGGGCTTCGGTCGCTTCGCTCGTCTCCATGACCCCGAGGGGCTACCCATCGAGCTCTGGGAGTAGCGGAGCTACCCCTTGCCGCTGCCCCACGCTCGCCGACGACGGGTCGCGTGTCTTCGTGAGTATGAAGCGAATATTGATCCCACACGTGAGACATCTTGTCGTCGCGTTGGCTGCATGGCGACGCGCGCGCCAATCCGTGCTGGCCGGACCATAGGCTGTATCTCATGCAACGCACTGCGCTCGTCGTGACGGTTTCGGACCGTTCAGCGGCGGGGGAACGAACTGACACCAGTGGCCCGATCGCGGTCGCTGTCCTTCGCGAAGCGGGCTGGATCTGCGATGCGCCGACTGTTGTCGCCGACGGTGCCGACAACGTCGAGGCGGCACTGCACGCCGCGCTCGTTGCGGGTGCTCGGCTCATCGTGACGACCGGCGGCACTGGCGTTTCGCCGCGAGACGAAACACCGGAGGGCACCGCCCGTGTGATCACGCGCGAGATTCCTGGCATCGCCGAAGAACTCCGTCGCCGCGGTGTGGCAGAAAAGCCTGCGGGGATGCTCACTCGAGGACTCGCAGGAGTTGTCGACGAAGACAGTGCGCTGATCGTTAATCTTCCCGGTTCCACAGCGGCTGTGAGATCGGGGATGCCGGTGATTCTGTCTATTGCTGCTCACGTGATCGACCAATTGAGTGGGGGAGACCACTGATGACTTCCGTGCGTATTGCTCGAATGAGCTCTGACCCGCTCAACCTCGACGAGCACCTTCTCGCCGTCGACGACGATGCGGCGGGAGCCGTGACCACGTTCGTCGGTCGGGTGCGCGACCACGACCCGGATGCCACGACCGCTGTCGTCGCGTTGGACTATTCCGCTCATCCCGACGCCGAAGCCGCCCTGTATCGCATCGCTGAGGATGCCGCGGGCGATACCGGGGCAATCGTCGCGGTGAGCCACAGGATTGGTCGCCTCGAAGTGGGCGATGCTGCCGTGGTGATTGCCGTGGCATCCGCTCATCGCGGTGTGGCCTTCGAGGTATGCCGGGCCGTGATCGAGTCGATCAAGACCGGACTCCCGGTGTGGAAACGCCAGGTTGAGGCAGACGGTACAACAGCCTGGAAGGGGCTGGGCGGGTAGTGGTTGAGTTGGCGGGTGGCGCGACGCGACGCATCGAACTCAGGCTGCACAAACCGTGGTTCGCTCTCTACGCCGGGGTGAGGCCGACGCTCGTTGTCGAAGGGCGCGGTCAACCCGCGCAGTGGGGTGTCGGTACGTGGCAAGTGGCCGCGGATCGCCCCGTCGTCATCGACGTTTTTCTCTTCAACCGGTTGTGGCGTTTCGGCCAAGCGCGAGCTGTGCTTCTCGCGGACGGCGCGTCTTTTCTCGAATACCGAGCGCCAATGCTGCCGTTTCGTTCCGGGCGATTCGTCTGACCCTCAAGCGATTAGTTAGCCCCCGGCGAAGGGCGGGAGCACATCGACCACGGCGTCGTCTGTCAGCACGGTGTCGTCTTCGACGCGCGAACCGTCAACCAACACGGCGCACTTCGGCAAAATGCCGCCGAGACCCGGGCGTTCAGTCGCGAGTGCCGCTCGTAGATCACCCAGGGTGGGATCACTTCGGACTTCTTGCGTGCGACCCGCGGCTTCTTCAGCCGCGGCAAAGTAGCGAACGAGGGCCATCAGACATCCTTCTTTACTGCTTCGGCGAGCGCGGTGATCTGCACGACTGCTGCGCGCACCTGTTCGGAAGTGCCCCCCTGGCGCCCGGCAACAAGCCCAGCGGCAAATGCGCTGAGGGGTGCGGCGGGGCGGGCAACGCCGACCGCCACATCTCTCGCGAGATCGAGAATCAACGCCACCGGGAGGTCTTCACGCTCGATCGAAAAATGCTCGCAGAGCACCTTCGCCCATGCGTCGAGCGCCTCGGGTGGGAGCGTCCGCTGAGATTCAGTCATGAGGGATCCTCTCGAGTGGGGAGCTGCAGGTGTGCTGTCTCGACATCCTGCCAGGTGTCCACGTCTGCGACCACGTGGTCTGGTGCGGCGATCACGGCGATCGCCAAGTCGTCGAGCAGCGCACGCATTGACGCATTGCGGCCAGCATCGGGCATCGCGGATGCCGCGCGTACAAGCGCCCGTGTGCGATACGCGCCGATCATCCACTGTGGGCGTGAGGCGCTGTCCCCGAGACATACGCCGTCAGTGTCGTGGGGCAATAGCGCGACGGCTTCCGCGAGCATGACCCCGGCCACATCTGGGCGGAGGAGATCGCATGCCAGAATGAGCGTCCACTCCGAGTCCATCGTGCCCGTAGCCAGTGCGGCAACGGTCGCGGCGGCCGGACCTGTGAAAGGCGGATCTTCGCGCACCCAGGCAATGCCGGCGCGTTCGGGTGTTGAGAGTTCGGGGCCGACGACTGTGATCAGCTCGCAGCCGACTCCTCGTACCGCGCCGATCGCTCGGTCAAGGAGAGTATGTCCGTCACGAGTGAACAGTGGCTTCGTCGCACCGTCGAGCCGCGATGCGCGGCCGCCCGCGAGAAGGATAGCGCTGATACTCACTGCTCGCCGGGCCGCATCCAGGGCCCGGACTTGCCGCCCTCTTTTGCGACGATTCGCACGTTCTCGATCGAGGTGGCTTTGTCCATCCCCTTCACCATGTCAACGATGGCGAGAGCTGCCACCGACACCGCGGTGAGTGCTTCCATCTCGACCCCGGTGCGGTCGGCCGTGCGAACGACAGCTTCGATAGCGACGCCCTCGTCACCCAGATCGAGGTCGACGACAACGCCGTGCACGCCAATTACGTGGGCGAGGGGCAGAAGTGCGGGGGTTTGCTTCGCGCCCTGGATACCGGCGATGCGTGCAACGGCGAGGACGTCACCCTTCGGTGCAGTGCCGTCACGGAGTGCTGCGACGACCTCGGGAGAACAGCGCACAAAGCCGCGGGCAGTGGCCGCGCGGACGGTGGGCTGCTTGGCAGTGACATCAACCATGCGGGCGTGGCCTGCGGCATCCAGATGCGTGAAACTCATGACACCAGCATGACATCGACGAACGCCCCGGCGGCGACTTCGGTGACCTCCGCGGGAACGATCGCGTATGCCTCGGCGCGCGCAAGCCCACCGGCAAGATGGGAGGCACCAGACGTAGCTGGGGCGACAGTCCATCCGGCGGAGTCGGTGCGGTCGATCACGACCGGGAGATACTGGCGCCGACCGGGAGGGGTGCGCCATGAAGCGCTTGTCTGCATGCGCAGCACCGTGCGCGCCAGCTCGGCGCGGCCCTGCATCGCGAGGAGCGCGGGGCGCACGAAGACTTCGAAAGACACCGCCGAGCTCACGGGATTTCCGGGGAGCCCGAAAAGGAGAACGCCGCTGGAAAGCCGGCCGAAGCCCTGGGGCTTTCCTGGCTGCATTTTGACCTTCGAAAACGACATTTCACCCCCCGGTCCGAGAGCGGTCTTCACCACTTCGTAGGCTCCCGCGCTGACTCCGCCAGAGAAGATCACGGCATTAGCGCCGCGGGTCGTGGCATCCGCCAGTGCGCGACGCAAGCTCTCGTCGTCGTCGGGAACGCTCATGCGCAAGACGATCTCGGCGCCGGCATCGGCCGCGAGCGCCGCGAGCAGAGTGCTATTCGATTCGGGTATTTGCCCGCGACGGAGAGGATCGCCGGGGGTGACGAGCTCGGAACCGGTGGAGATGACCGCGACGCGTGGTTGCTGTGAAACCACGAGCGTAGGAACCCCGGCTGCGGCTGCGGCGGCGGCCTGGAGCGGACCAATGTGGATTCCGGGGGCCATGATCTCGTCGCCGACATGAGCGTCGCCGGCGTGGAGCCGCACATGGGCACCTCGACGCGCCGGGGCGAGGAGCACCTCGATTTCGCCGAGTGAATCTTCGAGACCGCCGGCGGTTTCTTCGAACGGCACGATCACATCGGCGTCAGTAGGAAGTGCCGACCCCGTCATGATGCGGGCGGCCTCTCCTGCGCTGAGGACCGGGTCAGCATCGCTGCCAGCGGGAAGATCGGCGACTACGCGCAAGCGCACCGGATGCTCGGTGGATGCTGTGGCCACATCAGCCCAGCGCACCGCGAATCCGTCCATCGCGGAGTTGTCGAAAACCGGGATATCAACCGCGGCCCGAACGGGCTCACGCAGCGTGCGCCCGCACGCAGCAGCGAGAGTGACTGTTTCAGTTCCAACGACGGCGACGGTCGCCAAAATACTGGCGAGGTGCTCTTCGACCTCGAGCATTTCATTCATGCGGGCTGTTGCGCTTCGCTCTGGGCGCTGCGCCACGCGACCATGCCGCCGGTGAGAACGGATGCCGCGACCCCTCGTCCGCGCAGCAGGTCAGCCGCACGCTGGGCGCGCATTCCGCTTTCGCAGACGATCACGATCGGGTCGGTGCCGACCCGGCCTGGATCATCAAGGAGCTGCGCGAGGGGTAATTCGACAACTCCCGGGATCGTGCCCGTGGCAGTTTCGCCCGGCTCTCGCACGTCGAGCAGGCGTACTCCTGAGGCCTGAGCTTCGAGCGCCCCTGCAACCGTGACGTGCGGAGCTTTCACTCTCGACGCTGGTTCTGGTGCGCGCGTCCATCGCATGCGAGACGATCGCAGAGTGACCTCGCTCTGGCGTGCGCGCATGCTGTCGATCACAAGGATTCGCCCGAGGAGCGGTTCGCCGATCCCCGCGATGAGCTTGATTGCTTCGATTGCCATGACGCCACCAACCTGCATGCAGAGCGCGCCGAGCACGCCGACATCCGCGCACGTCGGTACTTCGCCGACGCTGCCATCCGGGTAGAGATCGGAGAGAACGATGGGCTCAGTGCCCTTGGGTGGGTTTGACCAGAAGACCGTGACCTGAGCATCGAAGCCTTGCACGGTGCCCCAGACGAGAGGCACCTGGAGCTCTTCGCACGCGGCGGCGATAGCGTGTCGCGTTTCGAATGTGTCGGTGCCATCGATGACGACGTCGGCGCCGGCGAGCTCTTCGCGCGCATTCTCGGTTGTGAGACGCACACGTCGCGCACGCACCGTGGTTTCTGGTGCGAGGTCGCTTGCGACTCGGATCGCGCTCTCGACTTTGGCAGCACCGATGTCACCGCGGCGGTGCATGATTTGGCGCTGCAGGTTGGTGTGTTCGACCACGTCATCGTCGATGACGGTCAGCATGCCAACACCAGCCGCCGCTAGCGCCAATACGCTCGGCGACCCCAGCCCGCCGGCGCCAACGATCGCGACGTGAGCGGACGACAGTCGACGCTGGCTGATGTCGCCGAACCCGGCGAGTGCCGTGTGGCGTGCCGTGCGCGTGCGCTCGCTTGCGCTCAGTTCTGCGACGGGCTCGACAAGGGGTGGAAGAGGCATGGTCCCAGAGTAATCCCGTGTTGTTACTGCGGACCCATCGCGCTTTATTGCACCGCTTAAGCGGAGAATTTTGCGTACAGAAACCGTAGAAGCGGAGATAGTATCAATTCATGCATTCCTATCGAATCTCTCACGCTGCCCGGTTGCTCGGGGTGAGCGACGACACGGTTCGTCGATGGATCGACCAGGGTGCGCTACCGACGACCGGAGAGAGTCCTGTCACAGTGCCAGGAGCTGCGCTCGCCGCTCACGCTGCGGACGTGGCTGCCGCCGCACACGACGCGAGCGATGTGCTTTCGAGTGCACGTAATAAGTTCGTCGGGCTCGTGACGCGAGTACAGATCGATGGGGTGATGGCACAGGTCGACATTCAGGCAGGCCCCCACCGCGTCGTATCGCTGATGTCCTCCGAGGCGGTGCGAGAGCTCGAGCTCGAACCAGGCTCGCTCGCTGTCGCTGTCGTCAAAGCCACGAACGTCATCGTTGAGACCCCGAAGGACTGAAATGCGAACAACACGTGCCCTCGCCGCGCTTGCGGGAGTCACCGTCACGATCGTGGCGCTCGCCGGGTGCACATCGGCCACGACAAACGCGACATCCTCATCTGCTGCGACCGACGATGAACTTTCGGGAACCCTCACGATCGCGGCTGCCGCATCGCTGGGCGCGGCGTTTGATCAGATTGTCGTCGCCTTCGAGCGTCAGCATCCGGGTGTGACCATTTCGCCCATCACTTACGACGGATCGTCCACGCTCGCAACGCAGATCATCGAGGGAGCGCCGATCGACGTGTTTGCGTCAGCGAACGAAGAAAATATGCAGAAAGTGGTCGACGCGGGGCTCGTGACCGATCCCGTGGATTTTGCCACCAACACGCTCGTGATCGTCGTTCCGGAATCGAACCCTGCTGGAATCGAGACGCTCGCGGATCTTGCTGACCCAGCAGTGTCGGTTGTGCTGTGTGCCGCTGAAGTTCCGTGCGGGGCCGCATCGCAGACTTTGCTCGCGAACGCCGGTCTTGATGTGACCCCCGCAAGCTCCGAACAGAATGTGACCGCAGTGCTCACGAAGGTCGAAGCGGGCGAAGCCGACGCGGGCCTCGTTTATACAACGGATGCCGTCGGTCTCAGCAATGTTTTGACGATCACTCCTGACGGAGCCGAAGACGTCGTCAACACGTATCCGATCGCTGCGCTTTCTGATTCGTCTAATCCGGATGCGGCAGCTGCCTTCGTCGCGTTCATCGCAAGCGATGAGGGGCAGAAGATCATGGCGGATGCCGGATTCGGCTCGCCGTGACGATCGCGTCAAAGAACCTGAGACCGGGGTACGTGCCTCAAGTATTGATGGTGCCCGCGTTCCTCGGCCTGGCGCTACTCATCGTGCCATTGTCGGCGCTGGTCGCGCGCGTGGAGTGGAAGACACTGTGGCACGACGTGACGACACCCGAGGCGCTCTCAGCGCTCGGGCTGTCGCTGGGAACAGGTGCGCTCGCGACGCTGATCTGTGTCGTGTTCGGGGTTCCGCTCGCACTTTTTATCGCCCGCAGTGCGCCT
This sequence comes from Microbacterium endophyticum, assembly GCF_011047135.1. Lineage (NCBI taxonomy): Bacteria > Bacillati > Actinomycetota > Actinomycetes > Micrococcales > Microbacteriaceae > Microbacterium > Microbacterium endophyticum. The sequence continues at coordinate 2,094,655 of NZ_CP049255.1, forward strand.
CGCACTGCCGCGATTCTTCGTGCCGCAGTCACTGTTCCGCTGGTCTTGCCGCCGATGGTCGGTGGCGTCGCGCTGCTGTTCCTGTTCGGCAGGAACGGATGGCTCGGTCAGCTTTTGGCCGAAGTTGGGATTTCGATTACTTTCACGACGAGCGCTGTCGTGCTGGCGCAAACGTTCGTCGCTCTGCCTTTTCTCGTGCTGGCTTTCGAAGGAGCCGTACGTGCGACCGGAACGGATTTCGAACAAACGGCAGCAGCGCTCGGGGCTGGCCGGTGGCGAATCCTCTGGCGGGTCACGCTTCCGCTGGCGGCCCCGGGTCTCGTCGCAGGTGTCGTGTTGTGTTTCGCTCGAGCAATAGGTGAGTTCGGGGCAACGGCGCTCTTTGCAGGTAACGCGCCCGGAGTAACGCAGACGATGCCGTTGGCGATTTACACGGCGTTCAATGGGGCCGGCGTCACGCAGGGCACCGCCGTCGCGCTGTCGCTCCTCCTCCTCGTCACCGCTATCGCGGTGCTGCTGCTTGTGCGCGCATGGCGACCGGGGACTGTGCGATGACGCTCGGGGAGGGCACGGCATCCGCTCTCGATGCCGACGTGCAGATTCTGCGGGGGAGCGGATTCAATCTGCACGCCCATGTGGCTCTCGAGCCTGGCGAGATCGTCGCGGTGATGGGTCCGAGCGGGGCCGGAAAGTCGACACTGCTTTCGGGTATTGCCGGGCTTGAACCGCTGTCTCATGGAGCCGTGAGGATCGACGGGCGCGAGATTTCGAGCCCGCAGCGTATTGCGCCAGCGCACCGGCGAGGAGTTGTACTGCTGGGGCAGGATCCGCGACTTTTTCCGCACCTCTCAGCGTCAGCGAATGTTGAATTTGGTATGCGAGCTCAGGGTGTTTCAAAAGTCGATGCGCGCGCAGGGGCGCTGAGGTGGCTAGGGAAGGTCGGGATCGCTGAGCTCGCTGATCGAGCGCCGGCCCAGCTGTCAGGCGGCCAGCAGCAGCGAGTGGCTCTCGCCCGGGCGCTCGCCGCGCGGCCAGGCGTCGTGCTCTTGGACGAGCCCTTCACCGCCCTTGATCCCGAGACGGCGGCCGGCCTTCGCGAGATCGTTCAGGCGCAAGTGCACTCCACCGCACTTATCGTGACGCACGACGCCGTCGACGCTCTCGCGATCGCCTCACGGCTCGTCGTGATCGAAGATGGTGTCGTGAGTCAGACCGGACGTGTACGCGAAGTCTTCGCTTCTCCTGCTACTCGGTTCGTGGCGTCCCTTGCGGGGCGGAACCGGCTGACTGAGGGTATCGGCGGGTCGTATCTCGATCAGATAGCGATTTTCAGGCCGTCCGATGTGCAGATTCTTCAGCAGCCGCACCCGGGCTCGTGGCGAGCGCGGGTATCTCGCATCGAACAGACGCTCGTCGGTGTGCGGCTTCACACCGAGTCGCCACCAGTGGCCGTCGACATCGAGTTAGAAGACCTCGCCGAGCGTGCGATAGCAGTCGGGACGGTACTCGAACTGTGGGTCGATCCGCAGCGAGTGCGCACACTTCCCAACACATAAGCTCGAGACATGCCACACCTTCGCAGCTATCGTCCTACCGATGACGAGGCCCTCGCTGAGGTGTGTCTCCGCACGGCAGATGCAGGCGCGGATGCCACCGGGCTCCTGCCGGATGATGACCTCTGGGCAGAGATATTCGTGTTGCCGTATGTTGCGCGGCATCCCGATTTGGCTTTCGTTGTCGTCGATGACGATGATCGTGCGATCGGCTACATCGTTGGCACGGACAACACTCGTGAGTTCGAAGAGTGGTTCGCCTCAGAGTGGTGGCCGCGCTTCGCTGACCGCTGGCCCGCTCCGGATGCCGCGGCAGAGTCCACGCGCGAGACCGACATTCTTCGCTACGCATATAACTTGCGCCCCGGTTCTGACCCGCACGGTGGCACGTACCCTGCGCATCTGCACATCGACCTGCTTCCCGGAGCGCAAGGTCAGGGCTGGGGCAGATTTCTGATTACTGCCTTCACCGCGGTTCTTCGCGAGCGCGGCATCGCTGGCGTGCACTTTGCGGCGAACGCCGAGAATTCCGGCGCGCTCGCTTTCTACGATCGACTCGGCTTTGACCGACTCGACTCGGAGCGGGGCGAGCAGGTGTTTGGGCAGACAGTGACCCCCGGGGCTCGCCCCGTCGCTGTTGTGGCTGGCGCCAGCGGCTTTATCGGTTCTGCGTTGACGAGCGCTTTCGAGAGCGATGGTTATGAAGTGCGTCGTATCGGGCGAAGCGCTGAGACCACATGGGATACGCCTGCTGCGATCGCTCGCGCTGTCGATGGTGCCGATGTGCTCGTGAATCTTGCGGGTAAATCGGTCAATGCGCGATACACCGATGTGGCGCGCGACGAAATCTTGCGCTCCCGCGTTGACACGACGCGGGCTCTGCGGGAGGCAATTGCTGCAGTGCCGAATCCGCCGCGGGTGTGGCTGAACGCGTCGACCGCAACGATCTACCGTCACGAAGAGGTACGAGCGAACACGGAATCGAGCGGGGTGATCGGCGAAGGGTTTTCGGTTGATGTGGCTCGCTCGTGGGAGCAAGAGTTCTTCGCAGGTGATCTGCCGCACACGCGCCGAGTTGCGCTTCGAATGGCGATCGTCGTCGGTGATGGTTCCGCGACGGCGTCGTTGCTTCGGCTCGCACGCGTGGGTCTCGGCGGGCCGCAGATCGATAGCCCGTGGTTTCGGCACCGGCGCTATCGAGGGATCGGCGATGACGCTTCAGGTCTCGAGCGTTCATCGCACCACCGCACGCGGGGCGCGCAGAAATTCAGTTGGATTCACATCGACGATGTCGTTGCGGCGACGCGGTTCTTGATCGAGCGGCCGGACATTTCTGGGCCGGTGAACCTCGCAAGTCCGGAGCTGAGCGACAACCGCACCTTTATGCGCGAATTACGCGAGGTCGTGGGGATGCCGTTTGGGCTTCCGGCATGGCGATGGATGCTGGAGCCCGCCATGTGGGTGCTCCGCACCGAGCCAGAACTCGTGCTGAAGAGCCGGTGGGTCGTACCCGAAACGCTGACCGATGCGGGCTTCGAGTTCACCCATCCGCAGTTGCGCGCAGCGCTCGAAGATGCCGTGGCTCGTCGGAGCTAGCGGAGCTAGCGGAACTAGCGGGGCTTGGCCGGTTCGGCTTCAGCGAACATCCTTAGTCATCGTCGTCCGATGACATGTACACAGTGGCCAACACATCCACATCAAGGTCTGCAATCGCGCGGGAGAGTTCGCTCGGGAGAACGAAGCCGCCTTGTGACGAGTCGGAGTACGCAGACCAGGTAATCCGTGCCTCGCAATCAGCGGGCAGTCGCTGAATCTCGCTCGCAGATGGCTGCACCTGAGTCATGAGCTCGGTGAGCGCAACGGTGCCGGTTTGGTCGGACTCCGTGTTGTGCAACTCGCGGACATCGATCGTCCACGTGTTGTAATCACGCACTCGTCCGGCACCGTTCACCGCACCTCGAGTCGTGGTTTTTGTGGGAACGAGCCCGAGCATCTCTGAGATACGTTCCGGGGTGGTTTCGGTGGAAAACACTGTGAACGATGCCTGGCCAGATTGAATCACAGGCCGAGCATAGTTGTTCAGCGTCCGGCGCCGCGGGACGCTCGCGGCCGCTCAGCTTGAGACGAGCCGCTGCAGCTCGTCGGCCGTTGCGCCGACAATGTCGGCAAGCGGACGGTCGTCGCCGTCGAGCCATCGATCGAGGGCCGTGTTGAAGATTGTCACGGCGATGTCTGCGAGCAGACCGGCGGACGCAACCGGGACACCCCGGGCACGCAATCCCGCATCGATCGCGGCAGCGAGCACGCGTCCCTTGGCCAGCTCTCGTTCTCGAAGGCCCTCGTCTGAGCGGATGACAGATCGGCGGATGAGGAGTTGCGGACGCCAGTCGTTGAATCTCGTCGCTGTTGCGGCGCGAAGCCCATGAGAGACAAGTTGCATGGGGCTCAACCCGTCAGGCGCGGACGCCATGACATCGGATATGTAGGCGGGTAGATCGCGCTCGGCGGCGAAGAGAACCTCGCGCTTGTCCGTGAAGTGCCGGAAGAATGTGCGGGTGGTGAGTCCCGCCCGCTCTGTGATCTGGGGGACGGTCGTTTCGGCGAAGCCCCGTTCGGCGAAGAGCTCGAGGGCTGCTCGTTCAAGGCGAACTGCGGCATCTGGTTCCCAGCGACTCATCCCACGAGCCTAGATGATGACACGCGGTGTCGTCACATGGCATAGAGTGATGACATTGCATGTCATGCACGTGTGGTGCAGACGTCGTGTGGAGAGAAGAGAACCCGATGAGTGAAAACAAGGCCGCCTGGCTGGGCGACAAGTATGCCGATCTGAAGGTTGGACCGGCACCGGTTCCGGTGGCGGGTCACGGTGAACTTGTCGTCCGCAATCGCGCCATCGCAGTGAACCCACTCGACGCTGTCAAGCAGACCACGGGCAACATGATGTATTCGTGGCTTCCTTACCCGTCAGTGCTGGGAGAGGACCTGTCGGGTGAAGTGGTGGAAGTTGGGTCGGGCGTTACTGGATTCACAATCGGCGATCGGGTGCTCGCTTATGCCGTGGGCATGGAGAAATCTCGCAACTCCGCGGCCGAAGGTGCTTTCCAGAACTACACGGTGGTGCTGGCGAAGCTTACGTCTGCGATTCCCGACGACCTGACGCACGAGCAAGCAGCGGTGTTGCCGTTGGCGCTGTCTACCGCGGCTTCAGCGCTGTTTCAACGCAACCAGCTCGGGTTGCAGCATCCTTCTGTTGATGCGATGCCTACGGGAAAAACTGTGCTTGTTTGGGGAGGTTCAACGAGCGTTGGGAGCAATGCGATTCAGCTCGCGGTCGCGGCGGGCTACGACGTGATCACTACTGCCTCACCAAAGAACCACGATTACGTGCGGGGCCTTGGCGCCAGCCAGGTATTCGACTACTCCAGTGACACGGCCGTTGATGATCTGGTCGCAGCGCTCGCAGGCGCTGAATTCGCGGGGGCCCTGGCGGTCGGCACGGGTTCGGCGGAGCCAACCGTCGCTGTCGCCTCGCGCGTCGACGGTCGACGGAGGGTCGTGCTTGCCAGCCCATCGGTGTCTCTCGGTGACTTCCCTCGCGGCGGCGGCATGAATAGCATCACGATTCGCATGCTCTCCCGCCTGGTGTGGACGAACGTGGCGCTCCAGGTGCGCGCACGATTGCTCGGTGTGAAGGCCGGGTTCGTGTGGGGCAGCTCGCTGATGAATAACGAGGTCGCGCCTGCTGTCTTCCGGGACTTCCTGCCTCTCGCCCTTGCCGAGGGGCGCTATGTCGCGGCGCCTCCGGCACGTGTTGTAGGCCACGGGCTTGCCAGCGTGCAGTCGGCCATTGATGCACTACGTGAGGGCGTTTCGGCCCAAAAGCTGGTCGTCAGCCTCTAGCGATGGTCGTTCGTCTGGTGTGTGAGACGAGAGATTCAGTTCTTGTGACATTCTTTTCGCGTGGCCAACGACATCACGCTTGCTCCCGGCGAAGAGATCGTATGGACAGGACGCCCTGATCCCTCGCTTCATTTCACGCGCACGGACGTCTTTTTCATCCCGTTCAGCTTCTTATGGGTGGGTTTCGCGATTTTCTGGACGCTTAGCGTCTCCAGATCGACAGCACCACCATTCGTTATCGTGTTCGGGCTTTTCTTCGTCGCTTTTGGCGTCTATATATCGGTGGGCCGGTTCTTCGTGAAAGCATTTACGAAACGGCGGACGCGTTATTACCTCACCACTGAGCGTGCGGTTGTCGTTGGGCCTCGCTCGACAGATTCCATTGCCTTGGCGCCAGGTATGGGGCGTTCGAAAACTGTGAACCGGTTCCGAATGGACGTGAGCTTCGATCTACCGGGTGACCGGCCTGCTCGAATGCGGACAAATTCCGGCCTCGGTGTGTACGCGAATAGCGGTCTCGAGTTCTTCGCGGCCTTGGGGCCTGGCCTTCCTGTCGCCTTTTACGATGTGCGCGACGTCGACGGTCTCGAGCACGCACTTCGGCATGCTTTCGCCAACACGAGGGGTGCAGCTGCCGGTAGGTAGGGCTTTCATAGCCGCGAACTCAGGCCGCTAGCTGTGACGAAGGATGCTGTTCGGTCGGCACCGCTGGATCGAACGCGCTACACCGGCTCGGTGGTGCGGATCAGACCGCAGTTCACGCATGACCAGGCCACAAGAAACCGCTCATCGTCGAGGATCTCGAACTTGAGGACATCGCCGCAGGTGGGGCAGAGCCGCGGATCTGACACATGCGCCCTCACGCAATGCGTCCGGCGACGAGGCGCACAGAGCGATCGACGAGCCCTGCGGGTACTGCCACGTGGGAGATGATCACGACTGCGTGGTCGCGGTCGACGGCGCCGAGCATGTCGTGCAGCAGTGAGTCGGAGGCATCCGGGTCAACACCCGCTGTCGGCTCGTCGAGCACCAGCACGGGGAAGTTGGCCAGCAGCGCTCGGGCAAGAGCGATGCGTTGCGCTTGGCCACCAGAGACGAGCACACCGCGTTCGCCGAGGGCTGCGTCGAGTCCACCGCGTTCGTGTGCCCATGAAGAGAGCCCGACGCGGTCGAGTACCGTCCAGAGGTCGGCATCTGACGCGGAATCGTGGGCGAAAATGAGGTTTTGGCGCAGCGACTCATCGAAGAGGTAGGGGTCTTGTTCGCAGAGTCCGATAGTTCGCCGCAGCTCGTCGTCGCTGATGTCGCGCGCTTCGATGTCGCCGATGCGAAATGACCCGGTGTAGTCCAAGAAGCGCACAAGCACGTGCGCGAGCGTTGTCTTGCCTGCGCCACTCGGTCCCGTGATGAGCACACGCTCGCCGGGAGCGATGTTCAGATCGACGTCGTTGAGGGTTCCCGCGTCATCGACGGATGCCGCAGCCTCACCGCCGCGCTTCGGCCACCGTGCGGCGAGCCCGACGAGCTCGATCCCGGTGTCGCCGATGCGGGCGCTGGCGGCGGCGCCATCGGTTCGGATGCTGCCGAGGGGTCGCAACATGCCGCTATCGCCCGAATCGACGCCCTCATTGCGGCGTGTTGCGACCCCTCGCGAGGGTGTCTCGGATGCGGGCGCGGGGAGTTCGGCGGGAATCTCGGCGGGGACCGTCTCGGCGATGCGGGTCGCGGCACCGCGCACTTCACGAAGCGAAGCGAGCGCCAGCGGTACGGTGCCGAAGACTTCAAACACCGCCATAGGTAGGAGCACCACGACGGCGAGAGCGGGGCCCGTGAACCCGCCTTCGCCGAGCCCCGGGAGCGCGGCAAATAGCGCGAGAAGTGAAGCGGCACCGGCCAGAAGTGACACAGCGCCACTCGTGAGACCCTGTGCCGACGAGCGGCGGATGATGGCAGTGCGGAGGGCTTCATCGGCTCGGCGCACGCGGCTGGCCGCGGCATCCGTTGCGCTGTAGGCGGTGAGCACATCGAGAGCGGTCAGCTCGTCGACAAGTGCATCGGAGAGCTGCGACCGCAAGGGAGCGATGGCGCGCTCGGCGCGTGCGCCGGCAGCCCAGCCGACCCAGACGGCGAGGGCGAACGCGACAACGAGGCAGATTGCGAGCACCCCGGCGGCAGGCGGAGAGAGGAACGCGACGAAGATGACGCTCGCGAACGCGGCGAGCCCGGCGGTGACGAGCGGCATCACAACCCGGAGCGGCAGGTTTTGCAGCTCGTCAACGTCATCGACGAGATTCGAAAGCAGCGCGCCGCGGCGCGTGCGGCCGAGTCCGTTGGGCGCGAGAGGAACGAGTCGACGAACAAGACTCGACCTCACATCGGCGAGCTGAGTGAGGGTGGCGTCGTGGCCCCAGAGGCGCTCGAGATACCGGAACACGCCGCGGCTGAGGGCGAACGCGCGTACTGCTACGACAACGGCCGAGATGTACAACACGGCGGGTTGCTCGGCCGCGCGGGTGATGAGCCATGCGCTCGCCGCGAGCAACGCAACGGCGCTGATAGCGGTGCCGAATGCTGCCGCGAGCGCGGGCCAGAATTGGCGAATCGGTGGTTGGGCTGCGCGAAGAACCTCGCGGCTGCGCTGCTCGAGCTCGGTCGACACACTCACACCGGCACCTCCAACGGTGCGAGGCGAACGATGCGATCCGCAATCACACGAGAACTGGTGCGATGAGAAATAAGGATGACGGCGGCCCCCGTGTTTGCTTCGGCTCGAAGCTGTGCCCACAGCGCCGCCTCGGTCTCGGAATCGAGTGCGCTCGAAGGCTCATCGAGCAGCAGAACACGTGCACTCGTCGAGCGAAGTCGGTAGAGCGCACGGGCTACAGCAACGCGCTGGGCTTCGCCGCCCGAGAGCCCCGAACCACCGGCGCCGAGCTCGAGATCCGTGGGGATGTCGCCGGCCGACGCATCGCGGAGGCACCTCTCGACGAGCTCGGTATCGGGTGCTGAATCGCCGAGTGCGACATTGACGGCAACCGTGCCAGAGATGAGACCGGGCCGCTGGCCAGCCCACGCGAGCTCATCGCGAGCCGCCGCTACAGCGACGCCCTCGACGAGCAGTTCGCCCTCGAACGTAGCAAAGCCGAGGAGAGCTGCCGCGATGCTCGACTTGCCCGCCCCGCTTTGGCCCTCGATGAGAACGAGTTCTTGCGCCGCGACGGCGAGGTCGACGGCCGGGAGTGAGCGGTCGCCGCGGGCCACCCGCATCCCGCGCACCTCGATGATTGGTGTGGCGCTGTGCGAACCCGCCGAAACCCCCTCGCGAGGGGTCGCAACATGCCGTAATGGCGATGCCGACGACGGTGGGAACGGCGTGTTGCGACCCTTCGGCAAATCTGCGGCGGCTGACGCGGCAGCGGGGGCGGCGGCAGCGGGGAGGGCTGCGGCGTCGTCGAGCACGCTGAAGATCTCGTCGGTGGCGGCGACGCCCTCGGACGCCGCGTGAAATTGCACCCCGACTTGGCGTAGCGGCAGATAGGCCTCGGGGGCGAGCAGAAGGATGAACAGGCCGACGGTCAACGAAATGTCGCCGCTGAGGAGCCGGAAACCGATCGTCACGGCGATGATGGCTACCGAAATCGACGCCAAGAACTCGAGCGCGAATCCCGAGAGGAAAGACACGCGCAGCACGGTCATCGTCTCCCGCTTGTAGCCGCGGGTGACGGTATCGATCGATGATGCCGCCCGCTCGGCTCTGCCGAAGATCTTCAGGGTACTAAGGCCCCCGACGGTGTCGGCAAAGCGTGAAGCCAACGTCCGCAGAGTGTCGAACTGTCGCTTTTGCACGCCGCGGGTGGCCAGACCGATCAAGATCATGAAGATCGGAATCAGCGGCATCGTCACGATCACCGTGATGCCCGCGACCAGGTCAGACCCCAAGATCGCGATGGTCACGATGGGCATGGTGATGGCTGTTGCAATCAGCTGGGGCAGGTAGCGCCCGAAATATGCGTCGAGCGCTTCGAGGCCGTGCCCGGACGTCACGGCGAGTGCGGCACCGTTTCGGCGCGCAAGCCATGCTGGACCCAGTTTTTCGACGGCTGCGATAAGCGCCTGGCGCAGCTGCAGCGACGCTTTCGCCGCGCCTGTGGCTGAGGTGCGTTCGGATGCCGCGATCAGCAGTCCGCGAAGCAGGGCAAGCCCGAGCGCTCCCGCCGCGTAAGGGATGAGCTCGTCAATGGGCGCACCCTCGACGGCACCCACGAGAGCTTTCGTGAGGAGCCAGGCGAACCCGAGAATGATCCCGGTCTGGGCGAGGACCGTCGCCGCGGTGACGGCGAAGAACCCTCGCGACGCCCTGCTGTAGCGCACAAGCCGAGGATCTACGGGGCTGGCCCTCGTTCGAGTCGCTGGCCCGGCCCCGTCGCGTGATGGCATCTTTCGATCTTGCCTCAATGAACTTCAGCTGCGGCGCGCTCGATGCGGCTGCGGGTCACACGCTTACGGAATACCCAGTAAGTCCATCCCTGATACAGCAAGACGAGGGGAAGGAAGATGAGGGCTGCCCACGACATAATCGTGAGCGTGTAGTCGGTGCTTGAGGCGTTCTCGATAGTCAGGTTGAATGCCGGGTCTGTCGACGAGGGCATGACGTTCGGAAAGAGCGAGAACCACAGTGTGAGAACTGCGAACACGACGGTGAACGCGCCGAAGCCGAATGCCCAACCTTCGCGGTCGCGCAGATTCGCGACGACCGATGCGATCAGCAGTACTGCAGCAAGAAGCGCGCACACGATTGCAAGTCCAACAAGCGGCGCGCCACCGCTCGAGGCGTTCATGATCGTCCATGCGAGGAAGACCGCCGCCACGATGACCGTGAGAACGCCTGAACGCAGGGCGAGCTTTCGTGCATCTGTGTGCACTTGGCCGTCAGTTTTCAACGCGACGAAATACACGCCGTGCGTAAAGAACAACAGCAAAGTGGTGAGTCCGCCGAGCAGCCCGTAGGGATTCAGGAGGGTGAGGAATGATCCAGTGAACTCGTGGCTGGCATCGATCGGCACGCCCTGCACGATGTTGGCGAAGGCGACACCCCAGAGGAATGCCGGCACGGCCGAGCCGATGACGATCATGCGGTCGAAGTTGCGCTTCCACCGCACGCTGTCGTTCTGGTGGCGGTATTCGAACGAGACGCCGCGGAGAATCAGCGAGAGCAGAATCAGGAGGAGTGCGAGGTAGAAGCCACTGAAGAGCGTGGCGTACCACTCGGGAAAGGCCGCGAACAAGCACGCACCCGCCACGATGACCCAGGTCTCGTTGAGGTCCCAGACGGGACCGATCGTGTTGATGATCTGGCGGCGGCTGACGTCGTTCTTTCCGAGGAACGGCAGCGACATGCCGACACCGAAGTCGAAGCCGTCGAGGACGAAGTAGCCGACGAACAGGACGCCGACGATGAAGAACCAGAGATATGCGAGATCCATGACTGCTGCTCCTAATAAATCGTCGTCGGGGTGTCTTCGAGCGCCGCAGGTGTTTCGGGCTCGCTTCCGGGCTCAGGCAGCGGATCGGGGCCCTTTTGAGCCGCTTTCATAATGAGCCGTATTTCGACCACCGCGAGGGCAGCGTAGATAGCGGTGAAGGCGATGAGGGAGATCAGCACAGTCCAGCCGGGCACGCTCGGTGATACCCCGTCTTCCGTGAGCATCAACCCGAACACGATCCACGGTTGTCGACCCATCTCAGTGAAGATCCATCCGACGAGGATGGCCAACAGCGATGCCGGCCATGCCCAGATAGCGGCGCGCCACATCCACTTGGCGGGCTGCTTCTTCGCCTTCTTGCGTGTGACCCACAGGCCGACGACGGCAACCAGCGCCGCAGTGCCGCCGAGGCCGATCATCCAGCGGAAGGCCCAGTATGTGACCCAAAGGGTCGGGGCGAAGTTGCCGTCGACCTGGTCCGCAAACTGCGGGAACAGCTCGGTCGTGTACTGCATGTTGAGGTCGTTGATTCCTTCGACGCATCCGTCCAGGGTGTGCGTCGACAAGAACGAGAGTAAGTAGGGGACGCGAATCGAGAACAGTTCGCTCGTACCGTCGGGCGTGCCCAGCGTGAAGATCGAGAACGAGGCATCCGCCCCGCACGATGTATCGAACATCGCCTCAGCTGCTGCCATTTTCATGGGCTGCGTTTGGACCATGACAAGGCTCAATTGGTCGCCAGAGATGGCAACTCCAGCGAATGCGACGATCATGCCCCAGAGTCCGTAGCGAAGCGCTGTGCGCATCATGTCAACGTTCTGGTGGCGTAACAGGTGCCACGCGGCGATTGAGATGATGACGCCTGCAGTCATCATGAACGCCGCGAAAAGAGTGTGGGGGAGAGCTGCGAGCGCCACCGGGTTCGTGAGGACCGCGAGGAAATCGTTCATTTCGGCGCGCGTGCCGTCCGCTGACATCTCGTAGCCAACGGGGTTCTGCATGAACGCGTTGGCAGCGAGGATGAAGTAGGCCGAGAACCAGGCGCCGACGGTCGCTATCCAGATGCTGGCGAGGTGGAGACCCTTGGGGAGCTTGTCCCATCCGAAGATCCAGAGTCCGATGAATGTGGCCTCGAAGAAGAAGGCCAGCAGTCCCTCGAAAGCAAGGGGTGCGCCGAACACATCACCGACAAAGCGGGAGTAGGACGACCAGTTCATGCCGAACTGGAACTCCTGCACGATTCCTGTGACGACGCCCATGGCGAAGTTGATGAGGAAGATCTTGCCGAAGAAGCGAGTGAGGTGGAGCCACTTGAGATTGGCTGTGCGGAACCATGCCGTTTGGAAGATGGCGACGGTCAATGCCATTCCGAGCGTCAACGGCACGAACAAGAAGTGGTACAGCGTGGTCAGCCCGAACTGCCACCTCGCCAGTGCCAGCGGATCGAGAAAATCCATCAGTATTCCTTCCCCATCGCACCGAATTTTGATCAACGGTACTCAGGTCACTCTCAGTGAAGCCATGCCCCGGACCGTGAATAATCCGATTCGATCTCTTTGTGGTCTGACCACATGCGTCCTGCACCAGGTTACTCTGAAATTGTGACGAGGAGCAACGGGCGGTGACTTCAGTTCCGGTAACCATCGGGATGCCCCGCATCGGCGCGCCGCAATCGCCGGATTTCTCGGGTGAATCCGGTCCGCTACGCGATACTCATGGCCGAATTCATCGCGATCTTCGGGTGTCGCTGACAGACCGTTGCTCGCTGCGCTGCACCTACTGCATGCCGGAGCAGGGCAATGAATGGCTGGCCCGACAGAGCATTCTCGATCTCGACGAGATCGAGCGAGTGGCCCGTGTGGCCGCCGCCGCTGGTGTGACGACGTTCCGTTTGACCGGCGGTGAGCCGTTGCTTCGAAAAGACATCGTCGAGGTGGTGCGACGCCTGGCCGTCATCAAGAGCCCCGCGGGTCCGGTACAGATCGCGATGACGACCAACGGCATCCGTCTGGGTGAGTATCTGCCCGATTTGATCGCCGCGGGCCTCAGCCGTGTAAATATCTCGATCGACACGATTCGGCGCGAGCGTTTCCACGAGCTCACACGTCGTGACCGGCTCGATGACGTGCTGGAGGGGATCGCTGCCGCCGCGGCATCCGATCTTCGACCATTGAAGCTGAACGCCGTCGCGATGCGCGGTGTCAACGACGATGAGCTTGTCGACCTGGTGGAATTCGCCATCTCGCAAAACGCGCAGCTTCGGTTCATCGAACAAATGCCGCTCGACGCCGGACACACGTGGGACCGCACGCAGATGGTGACTCGCGACGAGATTCTCGCGGCACTCAGCGAACGGTGGCAGCTCGCTGCCGTTCCCGGTCGTGGCGGCGCGCCCGCCGAACGCTGGACCCTCGATGGCGGCCCCCACACCGTCGGTGTCATCGCCTCTGTCACAGCGCCGTTCTGCGGTGACTGCGACCGGCTGCGGCTGACCGCCGACGGCCAGCTACGAAACTGCCTCTTTTCTACGACCGAGTATGACCTCATGCCGGTGCTGCGAGCATCGTCCACTGGCGACGTGAAAGACATCGACGCGGGAATCGATCGGATGCTGCGCTCCTGCGTGCACGGAAAGCTTCCCGGCCACGCAATCAATGATCCGGGCTTCTTGCAACCAGCCCGCGGGATGAATGCGATTGGTGGCTGAACCTCGGCCACAGGCCGGGGATAGCATGAGCGCATGGGGCGGATTACGGCACGCAAACCGGTGATGAAAATCACCCTCGGCAAGGAACCTCACCGCCGCGCTGATGTGCTCGCTGTCGAAGAGCCTCTTGAGATTCGTGTCGGAGGCACCGCTCTCTCTGTGCAGATGCGAACCCCCGGTCACGATGTTGAACTCGCCGCAGGATTTCTCGTATCTGAGGGCGTGATCGCGGCGGGGCCGCAGTTCCACTCGGCGATCCACTGCGGCGGGCCAGGCACCGGAATCACGATCGACGGCAATACCTACAACGTGCTCGATGTGACTCTCGCGCCCGGCGTCGAGGTTCCCGAAAGCGCGCTTGGGCGCAACTTCTACACGTCTAGTTCGTGCGGCGTGTGTGGAAAGGCCTCTCTTGAGGCGGTCGAGACGAGCTCTACTTACGACGTCGCAGCAGACGATGCTGTGCTCGACGCGGAGCTGCTGACGACCTTTCCCGATCGTCTGCGTGCCGAGCAGGAAATCTTCGAGAAGACCGGCGGACTCCACGCCGCGGCGCTGTTCGATGCGTCATCCGGTGAAATGCTCGTACTGCGCGAAGACGTGGGTCGACACAACGCTGTCGACAAGGTGATCGGCTGGGCACTTTTGAGCGACCGCCTTCCGCTCTCAGGCACTGTGCTGCAGGTTTCTGGCCGCGCGAGCTTCGAGCTGGTGCAGAAAGCCGTGATGGCAGGCATCCCGATACTTGCCGCGGTTTCGGCGCCGTCTTCGCTCGCTGTCGAGCTCGCCGTTGACCGAGGGCTCACACTCGTGGGCTTTTTGCGGGGCACATCGATGAATGTGTATTCGCATTCCGAGCGCATCAGCGTGAACTCACCCGCACCCCTCTGACCGAACACCACACTCTCTACCGATACGCACACGCGAGGAGAAAATTATGCAGCTGGGAATGATTGGACTGGGGCGCATGGGCGCCAATATCGTGCGGCGCCTCATGCGTGCCGGCCACGAATGTGTCGTTTTCGATGTGAATCCGGATGCCGTTGCGACGCTTGCCGCGGAAGGTGCTGTCGGGGCGTCGAGCATGGCAGACCTCGCCGCCAAGATGACTGGTCCTCGAGCGATCTGGCTCATGGTTCCGGCTGGACTCACCGGCGCCGTTGTCGAAGAGCTTGCGGCAGAGCTCGAAGCTGACGACATCATCATCGACGGCGGTAACTCGAACTATCGCGACGACGTCCGCCGCGCCGCAGCGCTGAAAGATCGCGGCATTCACTACGTCGACGCGGGAACAAGCGGTGGCGTTTTCGGACTCGATCGCGGCTACTGCCTCATGGTCGGTGGCCCCGATGTCGCTTTCTCGCGTATCGAGCCGATTCTTGCAACGATCGCCCCCGGTGCATCCGACATCGAGCGCACTCCGGGTCGCACGGGCGACTACACCGAAGAAGAACTCGGGTATCTGCACTGCGGTCCCTCGGGCGCCGGACACTTCGTGAAGATGGTGCACAACGGCATCGAATACGGCATCATGGCCGCGCTCGCCGAGGGCCTCAACATTTTGAACAACGCGGACGCGGGCCTTCGCGATGCGAGCCACTCCGCCGAGGTTGCGCCTCTCGAAGAGCCGGAGTTCTACCAGTTCGATATCGACACGGGAAAGGTCGCCGAACTATGGCGGCGCGGATCGGTCATTTCGTCGTGGCTGCTTGACCTCACCGCGGCTGCCCTCGAGCAGAATCCCACGCTCGACGGGCTGGCTGGACGCGTCTCTGACTCCGGTGAGGGCCGATGGACCGTGAAGGCTGCTGTTGATGTGGGCGTTCCGGCTCCGGTGCTCGCGGCATCCTTGTTTGAGCGCTTTGCCTCACGCGGCGAAGATCAGTTCGCCAACAAAGTGCTTTCGGCGATGCGCCTGCAGTTCGGCGGACACCAAGAACTTCCCACGGGCGACATGCTCGAAGCAGGTAAGGGCGAAGAGCACTAAATCCGCAGTGGGCTCTGGCGTTCAGCTGCGACTCGACAGGTGCACAACGCACTCTGACGGGTTGCAGCTGGGCGCCATTCCTTCGACGCGCAGCGGGCCGCCCGCCTGAGCAAGCACGCCATCCATGATGCCGAGGTGCACGTGGCACAGCGTGCCGCGGTGCTCCGGCAGAGTGTCGGCGTGCGGGCACGGTGAGAGGTCGACGGTCAGGTCTATGTCATCGACGACCGGGTCGAAACCTGCGCCGCCGAGGTCGTCGACGAGTGCATCGATCTGATGCATCGCGGCGGTGGAGAGGTCACCACAATCAGTCCACGGCATGACGCGTCGCATGAGGTCGCCGCGCCGAGCCGCGTCTTCGGCGCGCCGGCGAGCAATGGGGCTTTCAGTGTTGCCGGTGCCGTTCGCGGCGGAATACAGAACCCGTGGTCGCCCGCGTTTTTTGCGCTCCTCGGTTTCTGCAACGGCATAGCCACTCTCGATGAGCCGCTGCACGTGCTCGCGCACGGTGTTGGCGTGAAGATCGGTGGCGGCACACAGCTCGGTGATCGATCGGCCAGCGTTCTGCTGCAGCTCGTTGAGGATCTGGACGCGGGAGTAACTCGAGATCGCGCTGTATCCGGGCCGGGTCATAGCTCTAGTATCCCGCGGGTTGTCGAATGATTCACGGTTTGCCATCAATCATGAGGTGGCGAAGGCTTTCGTAGACGGGCTGCGAACGCAGCGCCGTGGCCATGATGACGGCGGCGACCGCGGCAAGAATCATCGGGATGCTGGCGCTCGTGATTGCTGTCATCTCAATGATGAGTGCAATACCTGTCAGCGGCGCCCGCACAACAGCTGCGAACAGTGCAGACATCCCAACGACTGCCATCGTGATGGCGAAATCTCGGCTGCCGTTCGGCCCGAGGCTCGCTGCGAAGCTCGGAACCAAGATGTCGACAAGACGGCTGAAGACAAGGCCAAAAAGTGCACCCAGCGCCAGCAGCGGGGCAAATAGACCCCCTGGCGTTCCTGCCGCGTACGACAACGGCCCTGCGATGAAACGGATGACGATATACATCACGAGCACCGGCAGCGCGATCGCATGACCTGTCAAAATCGCCTGGGTGAGGGCATCGCCTCCACCCACAGTCAGCGGGTCGAGAAAAAGCGCGCCGCCCACAATCGCTCCGATGCACGCGGCGCGCACCGTGGCCGGAATCTGACGGAGCCGACGGGCGATATCGAGAAATCCGATCACGAGAAAGCTATACGCCGAGCCGACGGCGCCGATGAGCACTCCGAATATCAAAACGAGTGGCAGTGCAAACAACGGAATGCTTGCGGGTTCGACAACCGTAAAGTCTGGACGGTCGCCCGTGATCAAACGTGCGCAGGCGACGGCTGCACCAACGCTTGCGAGAGTGGCGACAACCGTTCGGAGTTGGATCCGCTTTGTCACTTCTTCGAAGACGAACAATGCACCGCCGATCGGTGCATTGAACGCAACGGCGAGACCTGCACCCGAAAGCGCGGTTTGGAGCACCCGAATGTCGTCGCTGCTGCGTCGGGTGGCGCGACCAGCGGATGCTCCGATCGTTGCGGCCATGTGCACGGTCGGGCCTTCCCGGCCAAGCACGAGGCCACCGCCGATGGCGAGCGCGCCGCCGATGAACCGCGCCGGCAGCACTCCCAGCGGAGGTGGTTCTGCTTCACCGCGCACAACGGCCTCGACGTCCTGAATTCCGCTCCCTGATGATCGGGGCGAGAGCCGCACGATAGCTGCGGCCGCAGCGGCAGCCAGCGCCGTGAGCAAAACTGGTACGACGAATCCGCCTGGAGTTGCATGCGCCCACTCGGAGATGGTCGCGCGCAGAGTGTCGGCGTGAAAGAGCACCCACCGAAAAGCGCCACCGACAAATCCGGCCGCGGCGCCCGCGATGAGCGCGATAACGCTCAGCCACAGCAGTCGCATCACACCCCCAGATTGGCGAACTCTTCTTGTCATCGTAGGGGTGTGCCGTGTTCTGCCCGTGTCGCACATATTCTTACCGAGGAGGTACTCATGACGGATTCGCGCATCGGCGTGGTGATCAACCCGAGCAAGCTGGACCGGGACGATCTGGAAGACCTGATCACCAAGACGCTGAAGGCCGCTGGAAAGACTGACAGCGTCGACGTGCAGTGGTTCGAAACCACCGAAGATGACCCAGGCCTTGGCCAGGGTCGAGCAGCAGTTGAAGCCCGGTGCGACCTCGTGATCGCTGCGGGCGGCGACGGTACTGTGCGTGCGGTTTCAGAAGCGCTCGCCGGTACCGGTGTTGAGCTCGGGATCGTACCCCGTGGCACGGGTAACCTCTTCGCGCGAAATCTCGGTATCCCGCTCGTGAGTATGCGCGCCGCAGTGAAACGTGCGCTGACGGGCACTGCCTCTGACATCGACGTTGGCTGGGTCACGGTAGACGACAGCGGCAAGAAAGAGGCCTTCGTCGTCATGGTGGGCTTCGGAATCGACGCTCAAATGCTCGCCGAGACCGACAGCGAGCTGAAGGCAAGAGCTGGCTGGATGGCGTATGTCGAAGCGATGGGGCGTGCTGTTTCGGCATCCGCTTCAGTCGAGGCAACCCTCACGATCGATGGGGGCGAGCCGGAGAAGCTCCGTGCGCACACGGTGCTCGTGGGAAACTGCGGGATGATCCAGGGCGGGATCACGCTCATGCCCGACGCGAAGCCCGATGACGGCCGCCTCGACATGATCGTCGTGAGCGCTGAGAACGGTATGCAGTGGATGGAGGCCCTCCGCTCCGTCGTCTGGGACAATGGTCTGATCAAGCTCTTGATGCCGGGTGAGAACACTTCGAGTAATGATTCGTTGCAGCACCGCACGGCGACATCCATGCGGCTCGAGTTGCCATCGCCACAGCCGTTCGAAATCGATGGCGAAGAAGTCGGCGAGGTTGCGTGCTTCGAGGTCACGCTTCAGCCCGGCGCGCTGCGCGTGCGCTGAAATTCGTTCGTGGTCGCCGTTCTCGCTGTCCTGCTCGCCGCGCTGTGTTTCGGTACGACGGGCACAGCTCAAGCTCTCGCGGGTGTTGACGCGTCGCCTTTCGCCGTGGGTGCTGCGCGCATCCTCATCGGCGGCGGGATGCTCGGGCTCATTGCCCTGGCAACGCGAAAGCGTGCGAACGCGCGCGCCGATGCAGCCCCAGCACGCCTCACGCGAGAGACTGCGATCCTTGTCGCGGTGGGGGCCGTTGGGGTTCTCGCGTACCAGCCTGCGTTTTTTCTCGGCACCCGAACAAACGGCGTAGCCATCGGAACCGTTGTCGCGCTCGGCTCGGCACCGGTGATCACGGGTGTACTCGATGCCCTGATCCGCCGCCGACGCCCCACCATGGGATGGGCTCTGGCGACCGCACTCGCCGTGATCGGCGTGGCGCTCGTGGGGGGTCTCGTGGGCGGAGACGCAGCCGTCGCAATCGATCCGCTGGGGCTTGCCGCCTCGGTGGGGGCCGGCGCTTCGTACGCCGCCTATGCCCTGACGAGTAAAGCGCTGCTTGACCGCGGATGGCGTTCGCTCGATGCGATGGGTGCGCTCTTCGGCACCGCGGCTGTCGTGAGTGTTCCGGTGCTGCTCGTTGCAGGAACGGCGTGGTTACTCACCCCGGCAGGGCTTGCGCTCGCACTGTGGCTCGGTGTCGTGACGACCGCGATCGCTTATGCACTCTTCGGGTGGGGTCTTTCGCGGTTGACCGCACCGACGGTTGCGACGCTGACGCTCGCGGAGCCGTTGACAGCGACCCTGCTCGGCATCGGTCTGCTGGGGGAGCGGCTCACGGTTTCGGCCACTGTCGGGCTTGTGGTGTTGGCATCCGCTCTCGTTCTTGTCGCGCTTTCGTCGCGCGTTAAGAAGCAGCCAGAATTCTCGCGTTGAGAGCGGATTGCCAGTCGCGAAGCTGCCACATCGGATGATGGGGTGCCGCGTTTGAACACAGCACGACGCCCCATATTCCGTTGTCGAGTGCGGTCTGCACGCCGTGTTCGGCAAGCGCACGCCCGGCCGGATCCAACCAGTCCTAGCCATAGATCATCTGGTCGGTACCGACTGCCGCGGAAGCACTGCTCATCTCGGCCCCGTTCACGCTTTCTGACAGCACGTATCGTGAACTGCCCAGTCATTCCGGGTTCGGCACCAGCGCGTTCTACTACGCTGTCGCGTTCGTGCTCCTCGGCTTCTCACCCGCCGGTGCAGCACTCGCAGTCGGTATCACCGTCACGATGCTCTACGCGCGTAAGAGAATGTTCACCCGCCACCCCCGCCCAGCCAACTCGGAAACGCCGCCCTCACGGCATGAGCATGTCACCTCGAAAAACAGTAGCTTTTTGAGACGTGCGTCGCGGCGGTCGTTCCGCGCATAGCGGGTCCGAGTTCTCGGGACGTTGGCCGGCTTGGATGTAAGTCGCATCGATAAGTGGCCGCTTTTTTGCAAGGCTAGTGGCCGCTTTTCAACGGTCCGATCGTCTCGGCGCTGTTCGGGAGTCGCACTGTCACGGTGAGCCCGCGCCCGGGGACGTTGGTGAGGTGGGCGGATCCGCCGGCTGCGGAGACGGCAGCGGCGACAATGGCGAGGCCCAGTCCGCTGCCGTGGCCAGCGGCACGGGAGCGGTCTTCCTGGGTGAACCGGTCGAACGCGTAGGGGACGAACGCGGGCTGCATCCCTGGCCCGCTGTCGGCGACCGTGGTCTCGAGCCGGTCGTTGGTAGCGGTGAGCGTGACGAGAATCCTCCCGTGCCCGTCGACGGCTCGCACGGCGTTCGCCACCAGATTGTCCAGCACCCGTCCGTAGAGCAGCGCCGCCATGGGCAGGGTGCGGGCGCGGTCGATGCTCCCGGTGACGTCGAGGTCGATGTCGATTCGGTCGCTCCCGGCGACGGAGCGGGCCCGGTCGACGGCTTCCCCCGCCTCGTCGATCAGTTCACCGAGCGTCGCTGTGGTCGTGGCGCGTCCGCTGTCGAGGCGGGAGAGCTCGAGGAGGCTGTCGACGAGCTGGTTGAGGCGGAGGGTCGCGCTCCCGGCGGCGACGAGGTCGGCGTCGAGGGTCGACCGATCGCCGGTGCGGAGGAGTTCGAGCTGGGTTTGCAGCACGGCGAGGGGAGTGCGCAGCTCATGGCTCGCATCCGACACCATCTGGCGTTCGCGGGTGGCGGATGCCCGGAGGTCGGTGATGAGCGTGTTGAGCGTAGTGGCGAGGTAGGTGATCTCGTCCTTCGCGGGCCCGACGGGCAGGAGTTCGTCGGACGAGGTGGCGACGATGGTATCGGCGCTGCGGCGCAGGTGGGAGACGGGCCGCAGGGCGGCGCCGGTGAGCAGCCACGAGACCAACCCGAACAGAACGGTCAAGGTTCCCAGACCGATGATCAGGCCTACCGTGAGGTCCTCCAGCACCTGCCGGGACGCGTTCTCGTTCCGGGCGGAGATGATCGTCCAGTCGCCGCCCGGCGAGGTGACCTTTTCGACGGCGACGAGGTACGCGGACCCGTCGACGACGAGGTGCTGAGGCCCGGGGCGGGTGACGTCAACGAGGTCGGGTGTCGCGGTGAGGGCGCTCGGGAGCGTTGAGACGCGGGTCGCCCCCGTGGGATCCACGACCGCTATCAGCTGCCCTTCGCCGGGATTGTCGACGGGGTCGTCCGGTTCCTGCTGGATGGCGGTCTCGAAGGGGGTGGCGTCGCTCATGAGCACGTCGTAGGCGGCGTTCTGGAGGATGCCGTCGACCTGCTGCCTCACCACGATGGCCACGCCGGTGAAGAACAAGGCCGCGATCAGGAGGGTGCCGATGGTGATGCGGGCCCGGATGGACAGCCGGCCGAGCATCCGCGTCACGACTGCTCCAGCACGAATCCGACGCCGCGGACCGTTCGCAGCACCAGCCCGGAACCGGCCGGGTCGATCTTGCGGCGCAGATAGCTGACGTACTGGTCGACGATGTTCGGGTCGGTGTGCTGCACCGTGCCCCAGATCTCGATCAGGATGCGCTCCCGCGCGAGCACTTCGCCGGGGTTCTGGGCGAGCAGCCGCAGCAGCGCGAACTCCTTCGGACTCAGCGACACCGGCGCACCGGCGATCTCGACGGTGTGGTCGTGACTGTCGATCAGCACGTTGCCCATCTCGATGCGCGGGTTGGGCGCGAGGCCCTCGCGGCGGCGCATCGCCCGCAGTCGGGCCGTGAGCTCTGCGAACGCGAACGGCTTGACCAGGTAGTCGTCGGCTCCCGCGTCCAGCCCCTTCACCCGGTCGTCGACGTCGTCCCTAGCGGTGAGCATCAGGATGCCGAGAGCGGGATGGTCCCCCCTGAGTCGGCGGCAGAGTTCGAACCCGGACATGCCGGGCAGCATCACGTCGAGCACGGCCATCGAGAAGTCGACAGCCCTGGACCGGATCAGGGCCGACGGCCCGTCCTGCAGCAGCTCGGCGTCGTAGCCCTCCTCAGCGAGACCGCGGACGAGCAGCGGCCCGAGCTGCACGTCGTCCTCGACGATCAGCACCGGCACCGGACGATCAGGGGCAGCTGCCATGGCACCCATTCTCCCCGACGGATTGCGGGAGCGCGGGACTCTGAACGGTTTCTCACGAACCGGGCCGTCGAATCACGGCTGTGCCGAAGCCCCCGCCCGTCTGAGAGTTCTCTCAGGAACCCCGGTGCGCATCCGGGTGCTTCTCGTACGGCGGCTGCCTAGTCTTCGACAACGAGCTGTCGACATCGAGAGCAGCCGTCGACACCGAGAGGGCACACGTGCTGATCCAATCCGGAGGACTCCTCGATCCCACCGCCCTCCTCGAGGGGTCAGGCCCCTGGGTGCTGCCGGTGATCATGGGCATCATCTTCATCGAGACCGGGCTGCTGTTCCCGTTCCTCCCTGGCGACTCCCTCATCTTCACCGCCGCGCTACTGGCCGGGTCGCTCGGGCTTCCCCTCCCGCTGCTCATCGCAGGCGTGGCCGTCGCCGCGATCGTCGGCGACAGCGTCGCCTACGCGATCGGACGGCGATTCGGCCGCCGACTGTTCACACCCGACGCGCGCATCTTGAAGACCCGGTATCTCGACCGGGCCGACGCGTTCTTCGCCAAATACGGCGCTCACTCGCTGGTGCTGGCCCGGTTCGTTCCCGTCGTGCGCACCTTCGTGCCGCCCGTGGTGGGCATGTCGAGCATGCCGTACCGCCGCTTCCTACTCTGGAACGCCATCGGCGGTATCGCTTGGGCGCTGCTGCTGGCCGTGGCCGGGTTCTTCCTCGGCAAGATCCCCGTCGTCGCCGACAACGTCGACCTCATCGCGGTCGGCATCGTCGTGATCTCGGTCATCCCGATCGCCATCGCCGTCTTCCGCGAACGGCGCGCCGACAAGCGCGAACGAGACGAGGGTCGCGGGCAGGATGCCTCGACCGGCGCCGACCGTGGGTGAGCGCGTGAGACGCCCCGTCCTGGCGAGCAAGGTACCCGAGATCACGGTGCTGTTTTGGGTGACGAAAGTGCTCACCACCGGCATGGGCGAGACCACCTCCGACTTCGTCGTCACCACCATCGAACCCGTCGTCGGGGTCGCGATCGCATTCGTGCTGCTCGTCGCTGCGCTGCTGCTGCAATTCCGCACCCGCCGCTACGTGCCCTGGGTGTACTGGCTGGCGGTGGTGCTGGTCAGCGTGTTCGGCACCATGACCGCCGACGTCGTGCACGTGCAGTTCGGGGTGCCCTACGAGGTGTCGACCACCGTCTTCGCGATCGCACTCGCGGTGGTGTTCCTGCTCTGGTGGCGAACGGAGCGCACCCTCTCAATCCACGCCATCATCACCCCGCGGCGTGAGGCGTTCTACTGGGCGACCGTGCTCACCACCTTCGCCCTCGGAACCGCCGCCGGAGACTGGGCCGCGCACGTGCTCGGTCTCGGCTACCTCGGTTCCGGCTTCCTGT
The DNA here is from genome assembly GCF_011047135.1 of Microbacterium endophyticum. Taxonomy (NCBI): domain Bacteria; kingdom Bacillati; phylum Actinomycetota; class Actinomycetes; order Micrococcales; family Microbacteriaceae; genus Microbacterium; species Microbacterium endophyticum. The sequence continues at coordinate 2,118,239 of NZ_CP049255.1, forward strand.
TCCTGGTCGCGATCTGCATTCCCGCGGTCGCGTACGCGTTCCTCGATGCGAACAAGGTCGCAACGTTCTGGATCGCGTATATCCTCACCCGGCCGCTCGGGGCCTCCTTCGCCGACTGGCTCGGCGTCGGCCCCGACCGCGGCGGGATCGGCATCGGAACGGGCATCGTGAGCCTCGTGCTCGCCATCGCGATCGCCGGCTGCGTCGCCGCCCTCAGCCGCCGGCAGACCCGGCCGCGGGCCGCGCTCCCAATCGTGTGAGAACTTTCAGAAGCGAGCAGCGCGACGTGCAGGATGCTCGAAGCGCCGGTTGGGAATCTCAGAGCATGAGCGCACACGACACCCGGCCCGCCGCTGAGGCGAGGCAGCTGCTGAGCAAGGTCCCCGAGATCACCATCTGGTTCTGGGTGATCAAGATCCTCTGCACCACTGTGGGCGAGAGCTTCGCCGACTACATCAACATGGCCCTCGGCGTGGGCCTCGTGGCCACCGTGGTGATCTTCACCGTCGTCACCGCGATCGTGCTGGCCGTGCAGCTGAGCCTCGCTCGGTACCGGCCGGGCGCGTACTGGCTGACAGTGGTCGTGCTGAGCATCACCGGTACGCTGTACACCGATATCCTCACCGATCAGGTCGGTGTACCCCTCGCGGTGAGCTCGAGCATCTTCGCCGTCGCCCTCGCCGTGGTGTTCGCCATCTGGTACGCCCGCGAACGCACGCTCTCCATCCACAGCATCGTCACCCGCCCTCGCGAGGCGTTCTACTGGGTCACCGTGCTCGTGACCTTCGCCCTCGGCACCGCACTCGGCGACTGGACCCTCGAACTCACCGGCTGGGGACCAGGACTGTCGATTCTCCTGCCCCTCGTACTCATCGGCATCGTCACCGCTCTCTGGCGCTACGGCGCCAACCCGGTCCTCGCGTTCTGGATCGCCTACATCCTCACCCGTCCGCTCGGCGCCAACATCGGCGACTGGCTCGGCCTGACCCCGACCGAGGGCGGCATCGGCCTCGGCACCTTTGCGACCAGCCTGATCTTCCTCGCCGCGATCCTCGCCACTGTGATCTACCTCACCATCAGCAAGGCCGACGTTGTGGAGCGCGCCCGCACCACGCAGGATGCCGCCCCCTCACCCGGCCGTCGACGCGTCTCCCTGGGCATCCTGGGTGTCGTCGCGGTCGCCACCATCGCCCTCCTGGCCTTCACAAGCAGCCAGCCCCATGCCAGCGCCCTCGCGGACGAGGGCCCCGGGCCCAGCTGCAACAACAGCTCGACCCTTACCCAGGATCAGGCGACGGCGGCGGCCGAGGCGAATTTCCCCGTCGCGGACATGAACCAGTTCCGCACCATCGCCACCGACATCCTGGGCCGCGTCCAAAGTGGCGACCAGGCCGGCGCCAGCGCCCGCGCCACCGACCTCGAGACAGCCTGGGACGACAAACAGGATGCCCTCAACGCCACCGACTGTGGCGCCTGGACCTACATCGACCAGCAGATCGACCCGGTCCTCTCCTCCGTTCGCTCCGTCACCCCCGACTCCGGCACCGAACAGAAAGCGCTGCAGGCCCTCCTCACCACCCTCGGAGCCTGATGCACAATCGAACGAACTCGAGACGATCACCGACGACGTCATCGAAGCCGCCGGCAGCGTCCTCGTCATCGGCAATCGATCCGCGACACGGAGCGATCACATAACACCGCCACCGAACGGGCAACTCCGCGCGCTGACGACGCGATGGGCTCTCCGCGCCGATGGCGAACGGGGCTTCATCTTCATCACTTGCCACCAGCCCGACATTCCGCTGCCATATCTTCTGGCCGCCCAGTTTGTTGTGGAAATGCCCGGTGGTGCGGCCGAACGCATCGTTCCAGTGACGGTTGTTTCGGCTGGCTGGAAGCCGCGCGCAACGTATGGCGCTGACAACGGACCTGCGTCCACTCCGGCGGCATCGAGCATCGCTGAAGGTGCACGTGTCTTCCGGCTCGGCGATGTCGGACTTGCGCAGCCGGGCCTTCGGCGAGTACTTCGTGTGTCGGGGGCGGGAGATATTGCAGAACTACTCGTTGACGGTGTTCTGGTCGCAGACCGAGTCTGGGACGGAAAGCTCTGGTCTTAGCTCGCCCCCCCCGCTAAAGCAGGCGCGACGGCATAAGCGTCGAACCTGGCACACTTGCTGAAGAGAAAAGTGGGTGAGACGTGGCGGATTGGCTCATTGTGATCGGCCTCGGGCTGACGGTGGCATTCACGGCGATCCCGATCGTCACGACGATTGTTGCTGTGGTGGGTGCGCGTTCGTCGGTTCCTGGTTGGTATCTGGCTGTCGGATACGGTGCGTGTCTTCTAATCGTGACAGTGCTCTTGGCGGGTGCTTTGCAGGCAGTGCATCTGCCACAGGTCGATGACCCGGTGCTTCTTGGCAGTGTCGAACTCGTCGCCGGGGCTCTCCTCTGTGTGGTGGGTGCGATTCAGTTCTTACGCACTCGATCTGGCCCGCGGCGTCCGTCGCGAATGATGTCAGCGATGCAGAACGTCAAGCCGTGGGTGGCAGTTGTGGTTGGGGTGAGCTTTCCGCTGCACCCTGAGGCGCTTCTGCTCGCCGCGACGGTCGCCACCCGCGTGCGTCATGCCGAGGTTACGTGGCCGATCGGCGTCATCATGGTGCTGCTTTTTGTCGTGTTGTCGATCTCGACCGTGGTCGCGATCGCGGCGACCTATATGTCAGCCAGCGGCGGGATGCGCGAGCGTTTGGAGCGCTTGCAGAGCTGGATCGAGCGCGACTCGACTGTCATCATGGCGATCGTCGTCATCGTCGTGGGTGTTTTCGTCGTTCTCTTTGGCGCGAATACCCTCGGTTGGCTTCAGTTCTAGCCCGCTCAGTTGGCGCTACTGAGGCCTAAGAGCTTCGCAACAGCGCCCGCGCCCGCGATGAACCCCGGAAGATCGGGTTCGGTCAGACGCGGCTGGAGTGCAACTGTTGTGGCGCCGGCATCCATGAGCTCTTTCACCTTTTCGGCCACGAACGTCGGAGACCCGATTGCACTCACGCGATGTTCAGGGTCGGTGGTGGGGGCAAATTCGAGTGCCATGTCGTCGTCGTGATCGCGAAACGACGCGAGTAAAAACACGACGATGGGGTGCGTATCCGCTCTCTCACCAGCGGCGTCACGAACGATGTGTGCCGCGGGGCGTAGGCGTTCGGCGCTCCACCCCGACGGGATGATCGTGCCGTCGGCGAGGGCACCCGTGCGCGCGAGCGTTTTCGGCCCTTCCGCTCCGGCATACACGGGCGTCGGCTGTGCGGGTGGCCAGTCGAGAGCAACGTCATCGAGGTGCACATATCGACCGTCGATCGTGATCCGCTCCTTCGCGAGGAGCGAGCGGAGAGTCGGCAGGTATTCGTCCATGAGGGCGAGAAACGATGCGTGACGCGCACCTACTTGGGCCATCCAGCTCTGCACGCCGTGGCCGACACCCCCGATGATGCGGCCAGGAAAGAGCCGGTCGATTGTTGCAAGTTCCATTGCAGTGAGTGCAACGTTTCGAAGTGGCATGGGCAGTACGCCGATGCCTACGCGCAACTTCTCGGTGGAAGCAAGAACAGCGGATGCCGCAGCTATCCCACTCTCGCGAAAGCAGTCTTCCCACAGCCACAGCTCGGGAATGCCAGCTTTTTCGGCATCTCGCGCGTAGTCGAGCATGCGCTCGGGCGGGAACGAAGGCTGAAAAATGACACCGAGTGAACGCATAATGTCACCCTATTCGGGCTACAGCCTCATGCCGGGTCAGCGCCGCAACTGGGCGCGCCATCGGCGGTGACCGGCAAACGCTTGTCTGGGTCTAGCGTGCTCAGAATGGCATACGACAGCTCAGCGAGCTGCGCGACGCCATCGTCCGGCAGAGTCGCAAGGCCATCGAGAATCATGGCACGAGCCGCCTTCGCATACAGCTCGCGGCTTGCGTTGAACGCATCTATTCCGCCGGGAGTGAGCACAGCGTTTGTGGCTCTGCCGTCTTGAGAGCAGGGAGCTCGCACGACAAGCCCTTTGCGTTCGAGGCTCGACACCACGCGCGAGAGCCGGGGCAGCGTTGCATTGGTCTTCGCCGCCAGCATGCTGAGCCGCATGCGGTGCGCGGGAGCCTCGGCGAGCACCTCGACGAGCGTGTACTCGAAGGAAGTGAGTCCTGCCGGCGCCAGTTCTTTGTCGAGAGCTGTGGGGAGGAGCTCGAGAAGAGCATGAAGCCGCGCGATCGCAATGCGTTCGTCGCGGTTCAAAAGCTCGGCCATAACGAGAAGTATAGCAATTAGTTGCGGCTACAACCTTTTGGTTATATCGTCTTAGTTGTACCTACAAGCAAACGAACGAAGGAGAGACCGATGGCTCACGTCACGATCTTCGGAACCGGAAAAATGGCCAGTGCGATCGGTGGTGTTTTCGCCGACGGTGGCAGCGTTGTGACTTACATCGCGAAGGACCAGATTCCGGCAACACCCGTCACCGGTGACATCGTTGTGCTCGCGGTTCCTTACCCGGCTATTGATGGCATCGTCAGTGCATACGCGAACCAGCTCGCGGGAAAAACTGTTGTTGACATCACGAACCCGCTCAACTTCGAGACCTTCGATTCGCTCACTGTTCCTGTCGGCTCTTCTGCTGCCGCTGAGATTCAGAAAGCACTGCCAGATTCCCACGTCGTGAAGGCGTTCAACACGACGTTCGCGGCGACCCTCGCAACGAAGAAGGTCGGCGGAAATGCGACGACGGTGCTGGTTGCCGGTGACGATGCGTCCGCCAAGGCGGCGTTCATCGAAGCCGTTGCTGCGGGTGGAGTGAATGCCATCGATGCGGGTGCTCTCAGCCGTGCGCACGAGCTCGAGGCCATCGGCTTTTTGCAGCTCACTCTCGCGGTGGGCGAAAAGGTTTCCTGGACCGGGGGATTCGCTGTCGTAGCGTAAAACCACACTATGAACGCATTGCAGTCTCCGTCGCCCGCCGACAAACGTTTCATCAATCCCGACACGACGATGGATGCCGTCAGCCTTCGTGTGGGCGACCTCGACCTGATGTCGACCTATTACCAAAATGCGCTCGCGCTTACTCCGATTGAGGAGCGTTCGCGCGGCACCGAAGTGCATCGTGTGCTGGGGCGCGGTGAGGTGCCGATGGTGCGGTTCATTCATACGCCGGGGCTTCCGGGAGTCGACCAGCACGAAGCTGGCCTCTATCACACGGCGTTTTTGTTCGACGATGCTCCGAGCCTTGCGGCGACGGTCTATCGCGCAGCACAAGACGCGCGAACTCAATTCACGGGTTCGAGCGACCACCTCGTCAGCGAGGCTTTTTACTTCACTGACCCCGAGGGGAACGGCATCGAGCTCTATACCGATCGCCCTCGCGAGAAGTGGGAGTACCGCGACGGCCAGATCGCCATGGACACGGTGTATCTCGACCCGAACGAATACCTGCGCCGCCACTTGACGCAAGAGGTGTTCGATGTGGCTCCGGCGCTCGCGGGTCGTGTGGGACATGTGCATCTTCAAGTCGGTGACGTCCCCACTGCGCGAAGCTTCTATGTGGATGCGATCGGGTTCGAGCCGACGTTCTCAGGCTTCCCGACCGCCCTCTTCGCCTCGGCAGGCGGCTACCATCACCATGTCGCTATGAACACCTGGAACAGCCGTGGAGCGGGGCCGCGGGCCGTTCGCCTCGGGCTCGGAGATGTCTCGGTGACTGTTCCCGACCGCGCAGACCTTGATGCGCTTGCGTCTCGGCTGCGGCGTCAGGGAGTTCAGTTTGGTGATGATGGTCGCGCGATTGTCACGCACGATCCGTGGGGCACTCAGGTGACGGTGATGATTGCCGGAATGACGGCGGACGAACTGCTCAGCCGTTAGCTGTTGCTGCTGATCGGCATAGCGAGTACGAAGTCATTTTCGAGGCGCGAACCGACCTGAAACTGTTTGGTGCCGGTAACCGCAAATCCCTGTTTTGCGTAGAACCGCTGTGCGCGGGTGTTCTCTTCGTTGACGCCGAGCCACAGCGTGCGTGCACCCCGGGCGGATGCCTCGGCGACGCTCGCGGCAACGAGCTGTGCGGCAATTCCCTTGCCGTGCGCTGACGGCAGTGCGTAGCACTTCGAGAGTTCGGCCGCGGGTCGCCCCTTAATGGCACGACGCACCTGGGGGTCTGTCGGTTCACCGAAAACGAGCATCGTATAGCCGAGGAAGCTTCGAGCGCTGCCGCCCTCGCTGCCGTCGGCGCTGCCGCCCTCGCTGCCGTCGGCGCTGCCGCCCTCGCTGCCGTCCTCGCTTCCACCCGGCAAAGCTACGAAGATCGCGCGTTCGGGGTCGCGCAGGTGGCGTGCGAATGACTCCTCGCTCAGGTGCTCGGCGATGAAATCTCGCTGGTCGCTCTCGGTCGATCCCGGCGGGCATGCAAGGGGAAACGTTGCGGCAGCAAGAACGTGCAGGGCAGCTTCATCGCCGGAAAGAGCTCGTCGCATCACAGTGTCAATTGTGGCGTGAGGCGCGGTGCCATTGGTTCTCTGTCGGCGTTCTGGCGCCATCTTTCGCGATGGGGCGCCCGCGGCGGATCCCATGCCCAGTTCCACGGTGCCTTCGATCTCAGCTCCATCGCCTGGGCGTTGCCATGCCCTCGCGCATCACCCGGCGGTCTGAGCACGAATGGTGCGAGCCCGTTTCGCTCGATTTTCCACCCGCGATTGTGAAGAAACATGTGATGAAAGCGGCAAAGTAATACGCCTCGGTCGATGTCGGTGCGCCCATGATCCGCCGAAAAGTGGTCGATGTGATGGGCTTCGCAATAGGAAGCGTGCCGCTGACATCCTGGCCAGACGCACCCGCCGTCACGTGCCGCCAGCGCGATGCGCTGCTTCGGTGTGAAGAGCCGCTGTTCGCGCCCGACATCGAGCGGGTTGCCGCAACTATCGACCGTCACATCGAGTGCACCGCTGGTGCACAGTGACCGATCAATGATCGAACCTGGGATTGGTGCGCCGCCGTCTTCGGTGTGCCCCACGGCGAGGAGTCTGCCGAGCGCATCTCGCGGCCCCACGAGGTCTTTCACCACGATCATGCGCACGCCCGGCTGCCTAGCGCCAAACACGTCGGATGCCTCGGCAAGAGACCCCGCGCGCAGCACATCCATGAACAGGTCGTATTCGAGTTGTTCATTGCTGCGTGGGTCTTCGGTGAGGGTAGCCGCCGCTTCTCGCTCGCCGTCGGCGACGAATCGAGGGCCGCCCAGCCGTGGACGCAATGCCGCAGCCGTCAACGCCCGCACCCAGTGCGCCATTTCGTCATCGAACGTGAGGTGGCCGTGATGCTGGCCGTGTTGGTCTATCCACATGCGGAGCGATCGCTTTTCGTAGCGCTGTTCACATCGCGCTTCGGCTCCGGTCGGGTCGAGAATGTCACGGACCCCGCGTGCCCTGGCCGCGAGGTCTTCCGCGGTGAGCGAAGTCGCCTCATCGGCGAGCTGATCGGCGGCCACCGACCACGCGGCGGCGGCAGTCTCGTCATCAACGCCCCCGACGATGGGCTCGCCGAGTCCGCTGCGGACGGCATCATGCTGAGCTGCGGTGATCCGCCCATCGAGCAATGCACGACGGAGTGGCTCGTGCCAGAGGGGTCGACGACGATCCGCCTCGTCAGCCGGCAGACGATCCTCAGCGTCAACCAGTGACGTTCCAATCCGCACCTGACGTTGCGCCTCGGCTCGGGTGCCGCCCATGATCGATTGCACGAGAGCCGTGGGTGAGGAATGTCCCTCGGTGGCGGCGAGCCCCGAGTGGCCGTCTTCGCGCCGCGATCGTTGGGCGGCGACCCCAGCGAGAACCGACTGCAACCGGCCGACATCGTTTGACATGCCGGCGAGGTCGCGAAGTACCTCTAAAACTGCCGCATCTGTCAATCCATTGGTGGTCGCAGGCAATGCTCGCGGCTCAACATCAAGCTCGGCACGGGCCGCCAAGCGGTCGAGCCGCTCACGAATTGCCGTCAAGATGTTCATAACTCGAGTGTTGCATCAAGGTCAGACATTCGTATTTATAGACCAGCAACTGTGGAAAACTCTGCTCAGTTCAGTAAAGCTCAGCTCAGTCGCTGCAGCAGTATCACGCCGTCTTCATGCCACACATCTGTGGTCGTTTTTCGTCGCCGCGACTCGGTGAGGACAGCCTCCCAGTGCGTGGGATCAAGCGCGAGCATCCGCACCTCATCTGCCGGTGCGACGAACATATCGGCATGATGGTGCGCACCGCCCGATCCTGGCGGTGGTGCGGCGTGCGACACGATGAGGAGATGTCCACCCACAGCAACTCGCTCCGCGGCCTGACGGAGCGCCGCAATGCGATCGAGCGCCACCGGTGAATGCAGAAAGCTCGTTGTGACCAAATCGAAGACCTGATCGCTTCGCCACGTCGAGAGATCCGCTAAGACGAACCGTGCCCGGTCGATGCCGAGCGACGACGCTGCGGCAGTTGCCCGCGCGATAGCGGTCGGCGAGATGTCGAGGCCCGTGGCATCCCACCCGTTTTGAGCGAGCCACACTGTATCACCGCCCTCGCCACACCCCAGGTCGAGGGCGGTGCCAGGGTTCAAGTCCGAAACAACGTCAACCATTGTGGAATTCGGATGCCCCGACCACACGCGCTCCGAACCGGCATAGCGCTCTTCCCAAAAGGTGGCAGCTTCGGTGTCTTCCTGCACCAACATCGCGTTGACAGCGGCGCCAACGCCCGCGGCGGCACCCATTGCCATTGGTACCGTGGCACGTGGATCGACAACGTTGCCCGCAGCGAAGATTCGTGGGTGGCTTGTTGTGCCCACGGCATCCGTTGCCAAGAAGCTGCCTACGGGAGAATCGGTGCGCGAAAGGCCGAGGTGCGACACGAAGCCGTCGATGGGACGCGGCATCGAGGCGACGAACAGCGCGTCGAGTGGCACTGTCGTGCCTGACTCCAGGCGCACTCCGGCGACAGCGCGGCCTTCGCCGAAAACCTCGACGACAGGTTCGGTGACGATCTCGACCCCTCGCGCCCGCAACCTATGGGCGGCATCGTCGTCGATGCCGCCGATCAGCCCCGTGAAGACGATTTCGGTGGAGCTCCACTGCCGCACCAGTTCAGCCTGGTGGAGTGCCATCGGAGACGTGAGCAGCACCCCGAGTCGGCCGTCGCGGACTTCCCAGCCGTGACAGTACGGGCAGTGCAGCACGCCCTTTCCCCACCGCTCGGCGAGCCCGGCAACGTCTGGCAGTTCGTCGGCCAGCCCCGTGGCGATTATTACGCTGCGGGCTGTGGCGCTAGCGCCGGGGCCGTAAACGACGGTCACGGATGCCTCGCCCGCATCGACCCGTGAAACCTCACCCGACACCACCTCGACGCCGTAGCGGGCGACTTCGGCGCGTCCGCGTGCGATGAGATCGGCGGGGGAGATGCCGTCATGACCAAGCACGCCGTGCATGTGGTCTGCGAAGCGATTGCGAGGAGCACCTGAGTCGATGACGAGAGTCCGCCGACGTGCTCGGCCGAGCATGAGTGCTGCGCTGAGCCCGGCTGCACCACCGCCGATGATGATCGTGTCCCAGGACGTGTTTTCCATACCTTCAGCATCTGCGTCATAGTGGAGTATTGGCAAGTTGGTTTGCAGAAATGGCAAGGAGGAGTTTGTGAGTGAAGAACTCAATCTCGTGGGGCCACGCCTTCGCGCCGCCCGCCGTGCCCACGATCTGACCCTCGAGGAGCTCGCGGAGCGAACCGGGATGTCGGTGAGCACCCTTTCGCGGCTGGAATCAGGCAAACGTCAGGCCAGCTTGGAGCTGTTGGTTCCGTTGACGAGGCACCTCGGCATCCGACTCGATGATCTGGTGCGCGCCGAGACTCCTGATCCGCGCATTCGACGAGCGACGATTCGGCGAGATGGCATGCTCATCGCGCCGTTGGCGTCGGAGGGTGCACCGGTCCATACCGACAAGATCACTTACCTGCCGGGGCGAGAACTCCCCGAGCCCCGCACGCACGAAGGCTACGAGTGGCTCTACGTTCTCAGCGGCAAAGTGCACGTGCGCTTGGGTGACCAAGATCTGGTGCTCACTCGCGGCGAGGCCGCCGAGTTCGATACGCGCACGCCGCACGCGATGACGTGCGCGGGCTTTCGACCGGCTCAGGTGCTGAGCATTTTCAACGAGTCAGGCGCACGCATGCACGTGCACGGCGCCGCCTGACTTAGTAGACCAGTTCCGCGGGTGCGAGGTGTGACGTCTGGTCTCCGACCAGGGTGAGCTCGCGCGGATCGAGCTTTCGAATCTCTTGGCTATCTGCGAGTTCGTCGAGTTCGATCCAGAAGATGTTGGGGCTTCGGGTCGACCCGAAGTAGTAGATGCGATTCGTGAGGTCGGCCCCGGCACGCCACCACGTCGGGTAAACGTCGCCGGTGGAATACGGAGCGCCGTAGGGCACCGACACGTTCGCGATCAGCTGGAAGACACCGGCGACGGCCTCTTCGGTGTTTTCGGGCTCGGGTAGGTAATTCAGAAAGTACGCAGCACGCACGAAACGATCGGCCGAGGTGATGTCGCCGGGTGGGGGCAGCTCGCCCCCGAACGGTCGGTACAGCTTGAGGTTTTCGAGCTGCTCATCGAATGTGGGGGAATTTGCCATCACCGTGTATTGCGGCCCGTGGTGCACAACGAGTGTGCCGTTGAGGGGTTCGATGATTGCGGAGTCGCCCGAGGCGTCCTCGATCGCAATGTGCACACCGAGTTCCATGCCGCGAAAAAGCGGAGACGTGATGCGCACGCGATCGACGTCTGCCACGGCCTCCGCGACAGTGCCGTAGTTATCGAGGAGGTACTGCACCCACATCGCGTTGGCGACGGAGGGTCGGCCGTCATTTTCGGGGAATGACACGTCTTCGGGGTTTAGATAGAGCGCGTGAGCTCCGAACCCGTTCTCGTTGAGCCCGTCGACTGTGCCCATGCTCCACATACTGGTCGCGACGCTCGAGTAGCGAGACGTCCAGGAATGGGATGCTTCGTCGCCATTTCCGTTGCGCGTGGTGCCGCGAGGCACGAACCACAGTTCTGGTTCGTCGCTGACGGCCCAGTCCATGCAACGCGTCACGGTTTTCGCGACGGCATTGTCATTCCAAAAGATGCGAGTGCACATATCGGTGAGCGTACCTGACGCCGTGGGAGCACGACCCACGGCTGCCCGCAGCTAGAGGCTCGGGTAGACCTCGAAGCTGGAGCCGTCGGTCAAGAGGAGCGAGAGCATCACCTCGAACGGAGCGGATGAGCCATCGGCGGGTACCGTCTCGACGGTGTCCCAGCCGCCGCCGATAATCGCACCAGCCGCATCGCGGGCGATCACGGTGATGTACACACCGGAAAGTTCCTCGCCGAACGTGCTGTTCACTGTTCCGCTCGCGTACGAGACGTACTCGTCTGACGTCGCCGTGACATCTCCGATGTCGAGGGTGCCGGTTTCGTCCGCGGGCGAAAATACTCCGGCGCTCGCATCGGGAAGCACGATCTCGATCTCGGCGATCTTGTTCGTGCCGATCTCAGTGAATGCGCCGAAGAGCGCATTTTTGCCCGCGAGCAACATCGGGTATTCGGTTGCCGTGTCGATGGCCGCACCCGACGCATCGAGAGCGGTGACTTCGACCGCCTCGTAGGCGAAGATGTAGTCGTCGTTCGGGTTGTCGAGTATGACGGCGTACCACCAGACATCCTCCGCGTAGTCGACCTGAGCGAACGCGCTTTCGACAATCTCGACCGACTCCGCGTCGCCCGCAACGTCTTCCGTGCTGTCATCCGTGTAAGGCGCGCCACCCTCGATCTCACCTGTGTAGTCGTCGACGATCGCATCGTAGGTCGCGTCGCTAATCAATCCGAACGACACGAAGGTCATGACGATGGAAAGAATCCATCCGACGACCGACACGGCGACGGCGGCAATGCTGAATCCGGTGCCGCCCTGGTTCTTCTTGATCAGTGCGATGAGGCCCATGACGAAACCGGCGAGAAGGAACAATCCCGAGAACCACGTCACGAAGGGGATCGCGGCAAAGATAAGACCGACACCGGCCGAGACGAGAGCAAAGATTGCGAGCTTCGCGGAACGGGCCGCGGCCGGAGGTGCGGGCGCGACACCGGCGGGCGGCGCAGGATAAGCGGGCATGCGCGGATCTCCCGCGAGCGGCGCGCTGTAAGGAGGTGCCGGGGGTACCGGCGGGGCTGGTGGCGCCGGGGGTGCATTAGGCGTCTGCTGTTCCGGCTGTTCGGGGTTTTCCGGGGGAGTAGGGGTAGACACTCGGGCTCCTTGAAGTATGAGTCGGACGCACCGGGTGATAAGCGCGAGACGCGAGGGGAATACTTTCAGTCGCGTTGAAAAGCGCGACCAAGCACCCCCTGCCGGCTATGGAAATTCTATCCGATACCAATGACACCACAGCGTCAGAATGCGTCCGGCTGTTGAGGCGCCTCTTTAGTTCTCGGCAGGGTGTCAAGCACGCGATCGTAGAAGTTCGCGATGAGGTCTTCTACAAGCAGCGCGGGCACACTGTCGATCAACTGAACTGTCACCCAGTGCCGTTTGTTCATGTGGTAACCCGGTGTGATTTCGGCATACTCGCGAACTAGCGCTTCGCAATGCGGGGGTGCCGCTTTCAGCGTGATCGCGGTGGGTGACTGGTTCATCCGGATCGCGGCGAACATCTTGCCGCGTACTTTGAACACGGCCGTCTCCACGCCAAACGGGTATTCCTCGACTGCCTGAGGCAGTTCGAGACATACTTCGCGCGCGCGATCACGGATGCTTTCCATGACCTCGATCTTGTCAGTTAGCGGGGCCCGCGGGTGTTGTCGGCGGACTGTGAGTGAGGTAGTGGATCACGGCACGCACCCGCCGGTGGTCGTCGGCATCTACCGGGAGGTCGAGCGTGTCGTAGATGCGCGATGTGTGCTGCACTATCGCTTTTTCGGAGAGTCCCAGCTCGTCCGCTATCCACCCGTTACTGCGTCCTTCAGCCATGTGTCCGAGGACTTCGCTTTGGCGCGGTGTAAGTGCCTCGATTCCGCCTCCGAGCATGCGAGCTCGCGACATCAGAATTGCGACGACGTCTGGGTCGAGCGCTGTCCCGCCGGTAGCGACGCGGCGCAGGTCTTGAGTGAAAGTACGTACGTCGGAGATGCGCTGTTTGAGCAAATAACCCACGTGTCCACCACCGTCACCAATGAGTTCGACAGCGTATCTGCGCTGCACATGTTGGGAGAGAACGACTACCGCTGTTTCGGAGTGATGCTTGCGGATGCGCACAGCCGCGGCAAGTCCTTCATCGGTGAAGGTCGGTGGCATCCGGATATCCGTCACGACGAGGTCTGGCGCGTGCTGTATGACGGCATCCTCGAGCGCGCCGGCGTCTCCGACAGCGGCGACCACGTCGAAGTCTGCTTGTTCGAGCACCAACGTGAGGCCCTGTCGCAGAAGTGCTTCGTCTTCGCCGATCACTACGCGCATGGCAATTCCACAATCAGCTGAGTTCCGTTCGCTGGCGCAGAATCAATGGAAAAGCGCCCACCGAGCGCGTCAACACGATCTGCGAGGCCGCCCAGACCGCGTTTTCCCGCGACAGCGCCGCCCCGCCCGTTGTCTTTCACTTCGAGAATCACTCGCTCTGTATCCGAGTCAATTCGCACGCTCGCGGACGTTGCCCCGGAGTGTTTAACGGTGTTGGCGAGCGCTTCGGCAATGACGAAATATGCCGTGTTTTCGACTGTCGAGGTGAGCGCCGGTTTCTCATATGCTGTCTCGAGATTGGTGGCAATCGGCATCCGATCGACCAAATCTTCTACGGCTGCGACGAGCCCCCGCTGCAGCAGGGCAAGCGGGACGACGTCGTGCACGAGTCGCCGCAGATCACCAGCTGCGTCATCGATGCGTTTGCGAAGCTCGGTTGCGCGCATGCTCACATTTCTCGGCGTGGCCGATGAATTCGCAATCTGCTGGGCCTCGAGCGCCAACAACACGAGCTGTACCTGGATGCCGTCATGCAAATTCTGCGCGATCCGAAAGCGTTCCTGGTCGGCGGCATCGACAAGGCGCGCACGGGAGGCGACAACGTCGCGTTGCGCCGCGATGAGCTCGGTGGCGAGTCGCGTGCGGTCGATCGCGATAGCTACGACTTGTCCCGCTCGGCGCACGTCGTCGTCGCGTGCTGTGAGCTGAGTGTCATAGTCGATCACTGCAATCTCACGCCCATTCGTGGTGACGGCGACGCGTCCGCGGTGGTGCGTGTCGGAGTGCAGCTCAAGCGGTGTTCCGTGCTCGTCGACGTAAGAGTCACTGTTATCTACTCGGAAGGCCAGTTGCACGGAACTATCCCCGAGGGTGTAGGCGAGGGCGTCTGTGATGGGGCCGCGGTTGATATCGGAAGTGCTGAGCCATTCGCTCAGTTGAATGATCTCTCCGGTGCGTGCAAAGCTCCCGTCTAAGACGCCAGCCGTGAACGCGATCGGAACCCCCATCAGCACGATGAGTTGCGTCACAGGGATAGCAACCCCGTCCTGTAAGCCAAGAGCTGTCAAGACGAGGCTCGTCCCGGGTACGGCGAGTACTGCGATGACTCCGTAGGAGTAGAGCGGAAGCAGCATCCGTCGTGCTCGTGGCTGCGCGCGCATCAAGCGGTTGGTGAGAATCACGGCGGTTGCGATCATGATTGCCGCCCCGGCGATCTGTTGCGTCGCGCTAGCGACGGCGAACTCTGGCGAATCTGCCGAAGTGAAAATGTAGGGGAGCTGCATTGGAAGCGCAACGACATAGGCGCCGATGACTGTGGCGGCAGCGCTAGGCGAGTCGAGGCCGCCCGAGGGGAATGCCAGGAGCAAATGGACGATGACAGCGAAAATCGTGGTGCTGAAGATCGCGCCGACGGTTGTCAGCGGCGCGACACGAGCATTGCCTAGCCCCGCAATGAGCGTTGCGAAGCCCCCGATGACGATGAGCATGCCCATCGCGTTTGCCGGGCGTCGCCACCAGGCGAAAATCCCAGCTGCGGCGTAGACCCACGACACGATCGTGAAAAGTGTCAGAACTGCGGGAACACCAGACCCCGGCAAAACGAGCGCGAGCTGCAGCGCGCCCAAAAGCGCAACCGAAATCGCGAGCAGGAGGAGCGCGCTCGCGAGGCGTTGTCGCGACATCTTGCTCCTGACGGCGAGATTGGGCGGTGGTGGGGCGGATGTTCCGTCTCTCACTATCCTCTCGGAAGACTGTCGCTCTCTATAGACCCATGTCTATATCGCACGTGGTTCTGGTGGGTAACGATGGGTGAGAAACATCGGGCACGATCATGCTCGATATCTCCCTCTCTGTGATCCGCGCCAAGGAGCAACTGTGCGTTCGCGATACCGCTTTCCCCTTGTTTTTCTTTCCTCGCTTACGATCGTTGGTCTGGTCGCGGGGTGCGCGAGCGCCCCAGCGACAGTTGAGGTTGTTGCCGGCGGTAGCCCCGATGCTGACGCAGTTGCGCTCCCGGAGGGTGCGAGCGATGAGGAGGTCGATGCCGCCGTCGCTTCGGCGCTCGCGCAGCTGCCAGACCTTGCGCAAGAAGCGCTCGACACAGCTGGAATTCCGGGCCTCGCAATCGGGGTCGTCCACGGTGGAGAAACGGTCTATGCGGAGGGCTTCGGTGTAAAGAACATAGAAACCGACGCCCCTATCGACGCTCAAACCGTGTTTCAGCTTGCTTCTCTTTCGAAACCGATATCTGCAACTGTTGTGGCTAAGGCGATCACTGCCGGCGCAATCACATGGCAAACACCAGTTCAGAGTGAACTCGACGGCTTCGAGTTGTCAGATCCGTATGTGACCGAGAACGCGACGGTCGGCGATTTCTTCTCCCACCGCTCGGGGCTCGCAACCGGAGCTGGCGATGACCTCGAAGATCTCGGATTTGATCGTCAATACATCCTTGATCACATGTACTTGCAGCCTTTGACTGCGTTTCGGGCGGAGTATCACTACTCCAATTACGGAATCACGATTGGTGCAGAAGCCGCAGCATCCGCGATGGGGATGACGTGGGAAGACACCGCTCAGACCTACCTATACGAGCCGCTCGGCATGGATTCGACGAGCTCTCGCTACGAGGATTTTCTCGCCGAAGCCGATCGCGCTGACCTGCACGCGATGGTTGACGGTGAGTTCACGCCGCTCTACGAGCGCAATCCAGAGGAGCAGTCGCCCGCGGGTGGTGTCTCATCGAACGTGGAGGACCTCGGCACCTGGATGAATCTGGTGCTTTCAGAGGGCGAGTTTCAGGGAGACACCTATATTGACTCGTCAGCTCTGCTCGCCGCAACGACGGGGCAGATGGTGTCGGGTCACCCGGGCACCGCGGCGGGACGAACGGGAATGTACGGATTCGGCTTCCAGGTGGGGTCCCAACCGGGCGGGCGAGCCTCAATCAGTCATTCGGGGGCTTTCGTCTTGGGAGCGGGAACCAGCTTCAGAATGATTCCGAGTCTTGATCTTGGGATTGTCGTTCTCACCAACGGTGCTCCCGTGGGTGCTGCGGAGGCAGTCACCTCGTCGTTCTTGGATCTCGTGCAGTTCGGGTACGAGACGCGCGACTGGTTTGCGGACTACGCCGGTGCGCTCGGCGTCTATCTCGCACCCGCTGGTGATCTCGCGGGCGAGACCCGCCCGACAGATGCTGCAGCTCCCGGTGACTACGCCGAATACGTTGGCACGTACGAAAGTGACTACTACGGCACCCTCT
Organism: Microbacterium endophyticum; assembly: GCF_011047135.1. Taxonomy (NCBI): domain Bacteria; kingdom Bacillati; phylum Actinomycetota; class Actinomycetes; order Micrococcales; family Microbacteriaceae; genus Microbacterium; species Microbacterium endophyticum. The sequence goes on from NZ_CP049255.1 coordinate 2,135,044, forward strand.
CGGTCACAGCGACAGACGACGGATCGACTCTGATGGGAGCCCTCGGGCCCGACGGTCAGTATGAGTTCGTGCTTTCGCCGTGGGACGGTGACGAATACTCATTCATTCCCACCGGAGAGAACGCCCCGGAGGGTTCTCTTTCGTCGGCTGAGTTCACTCGCTCCGAAGGTCAGGTCAACGCTGTCACGCTCGACTTCTTCAACTCCCAGGGCTTGGGTACCTGGGAACGCGTAACGCCCTAGCCTGCGTTGCTCGGCTCCCACCCCAATGCGGGAGCGACGTACTTCGCGAAGGACCCGACCATACGCAGGTTGAACTCAACCCCCAGCTGGCTCGGGATGGCAATCGCAAGCAACACAGCCTCCGCGAGCCGTGGGCTTCGTGAATCGCTATACGCCGTGGGACATGCGGGTGTGCTGGTTCTCTACACGGCCAGCTAGTTGAACGGCGCCCACGTCGTGCGTTCGACGAACCACTTCGGCGCCCATGTGACGAAGGATGACGGATCAAAGGTCGTGTCGAGGATCTCGACAGACTCGATCTGCATCGCGAGAAGCGAGAGGGTATGAGTGCGAGGGCTGTCGCTCTCCCAATCCCAAAAGTGATAGCGGGGTGTTTTGTCGTGCGCCCGACGACTCGGGCCGTAATCCATCGGCGCGCACCGTCGAACCAGGACTGCGCCACCATCTTCCTTCGATCGGAAGGTGACCAGCACTTCACGGCGTCGCGCTATCGCCTCAATAACGTCGTCATGGTTTGGTAGCTCCACAGTTCCCCCTCAGGCGTCCGGACGCTGCCGTTCGTCGCGTCCTACCCCCAAGGCTGTCGGACACCGAGAAGACCGTCAAGGCTGCTCCCGTTCGATCAACCCGACGCGCGATCTAGAACTGCGCATGGCGGCAGTGCTCAGAAGGTTTGGGTCATGAGGACGCTGGGGTTTGCGCTTCGAAATTGCCACAGACCCGCATCGGACCCCCGTCACGAAACTCGCGCAGACCCACTCCTGCGACTGCCAGCGATGAGCTATGTGTTGGTCGATGAGTCTGCCGTCGGGCGCGGGGAGCTGCCGTTGCTTCGAGGCGCCCGCAAAAGCGAGTGCTGCTTGTTGATCTTCGCCGCCTGGCACATCCTCTGAAAGTGTTCCTCGTCTACGGCCTTGAGGAACTCCATCGCCCGGCGAAGTTGAGCGTGAACGGAACGCGCGTCCAGTACGTCCACGCTCTCGCTACCTTCACCGTGCGAATGTCGGTTGCAGAAGTCGTAAACATCACGGAAGGGCTCACCTTCTTTAGTCTCGACCAGCGAACGCAACTGTTCGGAGAAGTCAGTCCGATGAGGGGCCTTGTAACTTGCGAAGATCTCAAGAACTCGTCGCGCTGCATTCGGGAGAAGAAAGAGCCGGTCGTGATCGGGGCTGTCCCCCACGCCTGCCATGACCATCGCAAATAGATATGCGTACTCGGAAGTGGTACTCAAGAGGAGCGGGGGCAGGTTGGCGATCCTCGTACCTCGACGGTCTCCGTCTTGAGCTGAGTACATCTCTAAGAACGCAACCTTGGGGAATCGAGATTCGTCAGCGTCCCCCGTCCGGATGGCCTTGTTCGAGGATCCCCACTTGCTTCCCTTCGACTTGATGAACAGCCGCAGAAGCCCGAAATCGTGAGTCAAGATGATGAACTGCCCAAAATCCTCCAACGTGTCGAGCAGCCACTGATGGGTTGCGAACAGTGCCTCTCGATCGAGGGAGCTGGACGGGTCATCGATGACCACGATTCGTTGCGCTCGCTCGTTTCCTGGTTTCTGCTCATCCTCGAGGCGTCGCAGGAAGTAGAGCAGAGAGAGGGTCGTTCTCTCACCCTCACTCAGGTGTGTTGCGGGATCATCGCCGCGCCGACAGGCATAGGACTTGCCATCGTCCGTAACGACCACGGTCAAGTGACTCTTGCCGTACACACGAGCGAGGTCTCGACTGAGAGTGTCCGCCATGTCCTTCGTCGTGAACTGAGCCGCGCGCACTTGTTCAAGCTTTCGTTCCGCCAGACGAGCCTTGTCTTTACTCGTCGTCTGACGTAGGGCTGCTTCTCTAGCCTTCTCCTCGGCTGCCGCAAAGTCATCGTGCTGAGAACCCACGATGTGACGGAACGCAACGTCTCGGTAGTTGGCCATGACCTCCTCACGCCGAGCAACCTGATCGTTGTGTTCAATGATCGCCTGCGAGGCGACGGTCACCGAGATGACTTCCGTCAGGGGTGAAGGATCAGGGCAGGTTGGCTGGGTGCTCGGATCGGAGGATTTGAGTTCGAGGGCCGCTTCGATCTCGTGGAGCTGAGAGATCCTTGCTTTGACAGCCGCCTGAATCTGTCCGACCGCGTCCGCGTAGGGAAGTTGCAGATCGGACGTAAGGTCAGAAGAAGACGGCAGTCTTGATTCCCAATTTTCGAGACTGCTTATGGCAGAGCGAACGTCCTTGATTAGGTCATTTGCCCTTGCTCTCAACTTCAGCCAGCTCGCATCGAAGTGCTCCGCTAGTTGCTTGCGGCGAGAGTCGTCCACGTGATGACCACAAAATAAGCAGTCGTCGCGGGATTCATGTAGTGCGAGCCCCTTCTCCACCCATGCCTGTGCGGTTGGGTTCTCCTCGAGCGCAGCGATTGCGAGGCGCGTTGGACTTTCGCCCAACAGCGCCCTCAGTTCCTCAAGTCCGCTGACAGCAGTTGAAGGGGCCGCAGTCACGATGGGAAGGCTGGTGAGCGAGGATTCCGCCAGTTTCACAAGTGCGGACGCGTGCTCGTTGGCAGAAGGAAAGTCGCCGCCATACTTGCGGAGTTCTTCCTTTACTCGCGGGAGGGAGAACCGATTTTTTGTGTAGTGCTCGTAGTCGAAGGGCCGCAGCTGGCTGACGATCTGGCTCTGAACGTCGGCTGCAACCTTGTCGGCACGCTTGTCGGCGGCTTTGAGCTGCTTTTCTGAGTCGGCTTCCGCGTCCACGAGCTCGGCAATCTCGTCGACAAGCTGCGCTTCCACCTCTTTCGCATGAATTGCCTCGCTGCCGAGAGTGACGATTGCTGAAGCGCTATCGCCGTCCAGAAAATCCTTGAGGTTGTCCTCAACCCATTTTCTCGTAAACACAGCCATTGATGGCGATGGAGAGCTATCTCCCGTGTTAACTGTCACGCGGGTTTTGTCTTCGTCCTCCCACACCATCTCAGTGACGGCGGCGTCTTCCGCGAGGCTCAGGAGCAGTTGCGAGAAGGTGGATTTCCCGCTCCCGTTGTGCCCATAGATGATGGATTGTGCGCCTAGGGGTGTCGCCTCAGGCCAAAAACCCTTGTCAAGTGACCTCCATGGTCCCTTCACATCAATTCGTCGGAGCATGAGCCGACTCTAGCGTGGGGCAGTTGTCGCGGATCGAGCGACGCAGGCCGATAGAGCACCCTTCGGTGCACTCACATTGCGTATCCCTCGGTATTCGGCTTCCACCCCAATGACGGTGCCACGTACTTCGCAAACGACTCGACCAGCCTTGTATTATAAGCAACACCCAACTGGCTCGGGATCGTGAGCATGAGCGTGTCGGCGGTGCGGATCGCCGCATCGTCGAGCAACTGCTCCACGAGCACGTCAGGGGCTGCCGCGTACGTCTTACCGAACGTTGACCGCATGCCGTCGATGACGCCGACCTGGTCGCCATCCTGGCGCCCGCCGAAGTACATGTTCTCTTCTGCTGTCGTGATGGGGAAGATGCTGCGGCTCACCGATGTCCGCGGGGTGCCCGGGTGACCGGCATCCTTCCATGCAGCGCGGAACGCGTCGATCTGCTGTGCCTGAAGCTCGTCGAAGGGGAGACCCTTGTGTTCGGTGAGCAGCGTCGACGACATGAGGTTGACTCCCATGCGTCCGGCCCATTCGGCCGACTCGCTGTTGCCGGCGCCCCACCAGATGCGGTCGCGAAGGCCGGGGGAGTGTGGCTCGATGCGCTGAAGGCCCGAAGCGCCGGTACTGAAGGGGCTGTTGTTGTCGGGTTCGCCGATACCTACGCCCTCGATTGCGCGCAAGAAGTCTGCGAAGTGTTCGCGGGCGATGTCAGCACCACGGGGGTCTTGCGACCCGGTGTAGCCAAACTTCTCGTAGCCGCGAACCACAGACTCGGGTGAACCACGGCTCACGCCGAGCGCGAGTCGGCCGTCGCTGATGAGGTCAACGGCCGCTGCCTCTTCGGCGAAGTAGAGGGGGTTCTCGTAGCGCATGTCGATGACACCGGTACCTACCTCGATGTTCTTGGTGCGCGCAGCGATTGCGGCGAGAAGCGGCATGGGCGACGCCTGCTGGCGGGCGAAGTGGTGCACGCGAAAGTACGCGCCGTTGACGCCGAGTTCGTCCATGCCCTGCGCGAGGTCGATCGCCTGGTGCAGCGAGTCGCCAGCGGTGAGCTCACGGCCGCCACCGAGGGGGCCGTAGTGTCCGAAGGAGAGAGTTCCAAAGCGTTGCATAGTGATTGCAACGATAAAGCCGCACAAAACATTCCGGTGAATGAATAGTGCTCCCAGTGATCGCCTGGGCTGGAATCGGCGCGCCGGTCGACCTAGGATCGGTTAGGCCCTGATATCGATAACAAGGTTGTTCATGCTCCCTCAGATCTCCACTGGAACGCTCTCTTCCCGTGCCCGCCTCACGAGCAACGCGCCGGAGCAGCAGCTCGACGGAAAATGGCACTTTCGACTCTCGCGCTCGCTGCGCGGCGCTCCCGACGATCAGTGGCAGACAGCTGAATGCGAGAACTGGGACGAAATCGACGTTCCCGCGCACTGGAATCTGCAGGGGTTTGAATCGCCCGCATATTCCAACCACCAGATGCCTTTCCCGCTCGACCCGCCGTACCCGCCGGATGCCAACCAGATCGGTGACTACCGGGTTGATTTCGACACGGATGCTGCGCTCCAGGGCCATCGAGTGGTTCTCCGTTTCGACGGCATTGAGTCGGCGGCGGAGATTTGGCTCAACGGCGAGCTTCTCGGCACCACTCGGGGGAGCCGGCTCACGCAGGAGTTCGATGTGACCGCATCTCTTCGCGAGAGCGGAAACCAGCTGGCCGTGCGCGTGATGCAGTTCAGCGACGCGAGCTATATCGAAGACCAGGACATGTGGTGGCTCCCTGGCATCTTTCGAAGCGTCACTCTGCTGGGGCGGCCAGATGGTGGCATCGAAGACATCTTCATCGTGGCTGACTACGATCCGGCGACCGGTGCCGGAACGCTCGACGTGAAGGTAGCCGTGCAGAACGACGTCGACGCTCGGCTGACGATCCCAGCGCTCACCGTCGATGCCGTGGCGAAAGGGCCGATCGAGGTCGGCCTCGTTGAACCCTGGTCGGCGGAAACTCCGACGCTCTACGACGCTGAGATCAGTACCGCGAGCGAAACCGTGCAGCTGCGCGTCGGCTTCCGTCGCGTGCACATCGAAGAGGCGCAACTGCTCGTCAACGGTCGCCCGGTTATGCTGCGCGGAGTCAACCGTCACGAACACCATCCCGACAAGGGTCGCGTCTTTGATCCTGAGCGTGTGCGCGCCGAGCTGTCGCTCATGAAGCGCCACAACATCAACGCCGTCCGCACCTCGCACTATCCGCCGCACCCCGAGGTTCTCGATCTGTTCGATGAGCTCGGTTTTTACATCATCGACGAGTGCGACCTCGAGTCGCACGGCTTCGAGCATTCCGAATGGCGCCGAAACCCGAGCAACGATGATGCCTGGCGCGAGGCTTACCTTGACCGCATCCGTCGCACCGTCAATCGCGACAAGAACCACCCGAGCGTCATCATGTGGTCGCTCGGAAACGAGGCGGGAACCGGCGCCAACCTCGAAGCGATGTCTTCATGGGTGAAAGCGTTCGACTCTTCTCGCCTCGTGCACTACGAGGGTGACTGGTCGAGCACCTACGTCGACGTATATTCACGCATGTACGCGTCGCATGCCGAGGTCGGTGAGATCGGGCGCGAGGTTGAACAGCCAGCCCCGATTACGGCAACGGCGGCGGAAATGCATCGGCGCACTCTTCCTTTCATCCAGTGCGAGTTCGGCCACGCGATGGGCAACGGTCCTGGGGCTGTTGCTGAGTACTGGGATCTTTTCGAGCAGTATCCTCGCCTCGCGGGCGGCTTCATCTGGGAGTGGATTGAGCACGGTCTCGCCACCACAGGCGCAGATGGCACTCGACGCATCGCGTACGGGGGCGACTTCGGCGAGACGGTTCACGACAGCAACTTCGTGATCGACGGCCTCGTCAGTGCAGACCTCGAACCGCGCCCCGGACTCATCGACTACGCCGCGATCATTGCGCCGGTGCGCATCGTCGTTGCCGCTGACCGCAGCCACATCGACGTCGCAAACCGGTACGACATGGTTTCGCTCGACCACCTTGAGCTTGTGTGGCGGCGCGTCGTCGACGGCGTGGAGATCGCCGCCGGAACCGTGGATGCTGCGGGCATCTCGCCGAGGTCGCGCACGCGCATTCCGCTGCCAGAGAGCACGCGCTCCGTCGTCGAGACCGCACTCGCCGACGTGCTTTCGCTCGAGGCGCGGCTGCGCGTTGCGACGTCGTGGGCACCCGCGGGGCATGTGGTCTCACGCGGCGAAGACGTGCGTGAGACCGTCATCACGGCACCGGAGCCGACGGCTGGGCTGACCGCATCGGCGTCGCACGTGGGAGCCGCGTCGTTCGGTGTCGTCGATGGGGCCCTCGTGACTCTCGGCGCGCTACCGATCGCGGGACCCGCCGTGGGTATCTGGCGTGCTCCGACCGACAACGATCGTTATCCAGGTTGGGATGAAGCCGAGAAGCCGCCGTTCGCTGATCGGTGGCACGACGCCGGAATCGACCGCACCGTCTCGCGATTCATCTCGGCCGAGATTGAATCAGCGAGTCTCACGGTGCGGACTCGAACGGGCACACCCATCAGAGAGACAGGTATCGAGGGTGCCTTCACCTGGACGGCGCTGTCGTCCACAGATGTTCGCCTCGATGTCACACTCGAACCTCGCGGCAAGTGGACTTCAGATTGGGCGCGGTTAGGGCTCGACTTCGTGATTGCTTCGCCCCCGCGGGGCATGGATTACTTCGGTCTCGGTCCTGGTCAGGCGTACCCGGATTCCGCGTCGGGCGTCTCGCACGGTTGGTGGAATGTCGAGCGCGCTCATCTCACTGTCGATCACGTGCGGCCGCAAGAGAGTGGTTCGCGCCGTGAGGTTCGCGAAGCCACGGTGCAGACGGATGCTGGTTCGCTCACCGTGCGAACCCTGTCGCAGCCGTTCGCGCTCACGGTCTCGCCACACTCCCGAAAAACGCTCGCGGAAACAACGCACAACGCGGATCTTGTCGCCGACGGCAACACGTACGTCTCGATCGATCTCGCGCAGTCTGGCGTCGGCACGGCCACGTGTGGTCCCGGAATCCTGCAGCGTTATCGGGTGGCTCCTCAGCCCGGGCGAATCTCGCTCGTGTTGAGCACAGCGCCTGCGACGGTCTAGATTCCGGAGACTCCGAGGAGCGAGCCGATTCCGTAGGTTGCGAAAAGTGCAGCGGCGCCGCCGATCAGTACGCGAACGACCGACTTTGTACGCGAACTGCCTCCGATGTAGGCCGCAATCCATCCGGTCACTGCAAGTGCGAGCAGCACCGAGATGAAAGTGACGGGCACCCGCCACCCGGCGGGCGGCAGGAGGATGGCGAGGAGCGGAAGTATCGCCCCGATCGTGAAGGCGAGAGCCGATGCTCCGGCGGCCGCCCACGGGCTTACAACGTCACTCTCATCGATGTTGAGCTCAGCGGCGAGGTGCGCTGCGACCGCATCGTGCGCGGTGAGCTCGACGGCCACTTGACGTGCCGTTGCCGGCTTCAGGCCTTTCGACTCGTAGATTCCCGCAAGCTCTTCGAGCTCTTCTTCGGGCATCTCACGCAGTTCGCGCTTCTCTTTTTCGATGAGAGCGTGCTCGCTGTCGCGAGCGCTGCTGACGGAGACATATTCTCCAAGGGCCATAGAGATCGCGCCACCCACGAGACCTGCGATACCGGCGATGAAGATCGGCGCGACGGCACTCGTCGCGCCTGCGACACCCACGACGATGGCAGCCGTCGACACGATTCCGTCATTGGCGCCGAGCACGCCGGCGCGCAGCCAATTGAGTCGCTTCGCTAGTCCCTCCTGGTGCGGTTCGTGGGGGTGACCAGCAGGGGGAAGCGCGGAGTCCGTCGTCATGTCCACAGCAAAGCACGTGCAGCGGCGCCGCGCGGACTTTCTGAGAAATTTCTGAACGCCGGGACCAAAGTCCCTATTGCTGAGAGTTGATCCAGAGGATCGTATGTGTGGTCAGGCCACAAAGTCACCAAGGGGATCCGAAATGAAAACCGGCCCCTGATCACCACATAGGAGAACACCATGTCCACCACCGCGGCTCCCCGCGTCACCACGACCGCTGCTACCAGCAACGCCGCGGCCCTCAAGGCCATCCCCGCAGAAAAAGACGTCGTCACGTCAATTATCGCTCGTCGGGTTTTGGCAGTATCTCGGTACGCCATCGGCTTCATCTTTCTGTGGGCGTTTCTCGACAAGACGTTTGGCCTTGGCTTTTCTACTCCGGTAGAGCGAGCTTGGGTGAACGGCGGCACCCCCGCTCAGGGCTTCCTCAACAGCGAAGCGGTGACGGGGCCGTTGCAGCCGTTCTTCCAGGGCATCGCGAGCCCGCTCGTCGATGTGCTGTTCATGGCGGGAATGCTGGGTGTCGGCCTGGCGGTCATGCTCGGCGTTGGTCTTCGGATCTCTGCTGTTGCCGGCACCGCGATCATGATCATGATGTACCTCGCAGAATGGCCGTTCGCCATGTTGACGGGGTCCACCAACCCGTTGGTTGACTACCACATCATCTACGCGCTGATGCTGATTGTCGTCGCCGCAGCTTCTGCTGGTGACACATGGGGGTTCGGCGCTCAGTGGAAGAAACTGCCGATCGTGCAGAAGAACCACTGGCTGGTCTGACCGCAGCTAGCCCCTACGGCCCGCAACCTCCTCTAGGTTGCGGGCCTTTTTCGACGTTAGCGTTGCAGGTGCGCGGGCAAAATCTGCTCCTCGGCAGACAGATCATGCGAGCAAAATGACAGTTTGTGCATTTGCGTCAATCACCCTCTTGAGACCGATGTGGAATGGGTCACGGCGCCGCCGCATTGTCGCGCGGTGCTGACCCCCGAAGACGAGGGTCTGCACACAAGAGGAGAACACAGTGAGTTCAACCACGGCTAAGAGGCCGATGTCGAACAAGAAGTTTCTCGCGATCTGGATCCCGGTTGTGGCAGTCGTGGCGATTATCGCCATTGGAGCCAACGTCGCGATCGGCATGTTCCGAGGAGCTATCGAGTCCTACATGGGCACCGGTACGTACGAGATCACGAACACCGCAGAGGGTTCAGAGCTCGACACCGAGTACTACTCCGGCGATTACGCAACTGTTGACGAGGCCAAGGCTGCGTCAACAGAACTCGTCGAAGACATTGCAGACGAAGGCATGACACTACTGAAGAACACCGGTGAACTTCCGCTGGCTCTCGGTAACGTCACGCTGCTTGGCCGCGGCGCCGCAGACCCCGTCTATGGCGGATCGGGCTCGGGAACAGCTGACACCCGCACAGCCGTCAACATTCGCGACGGTATCGAGAACGCTGGCTTCACTGTCAACGACACGGTCTACGAAGAGCTCTCGGCCTTCGCCGAAGAAAACCTCTCCGCCGACGGTGGGCGCACCAACATCGTCATGGACAAGCCGGAAGATTCGAACTACAACATCGGCGAGATGCCTGTTGCCGACTACTCGCAAGACGCACTCGACAGCTTCACTGACTACAACGACGCGGCAGTTATCGTGATCGGTCGTGGCGGCGGCGAGGGCGGCGACCTGGCTACCAACATGGAGGCGTGGGACGACAACGCGGAAGCTGGACAGCACCAGCTTGAGCTGAACAAAGACGAGAAAGACCTCGTCGCGCTCGCTGAAGCAAACTTCAACACTGTCATCGTTGTGATCAACGCGTCCACGTCGATGGAGCTGGGATCGCTCCAGAACGATGACGCCATCGACGGCATCATTCTGGCCGGATCGCCCGGTGTGACCGGTTTCAACGCTCTCGGAAGCATTCTGAGCGGCGCAGTGAATCCTTCGGGCCACACGGTTGACGTATTCTCGAGCGACTTCACGGCAGACCCGACGTTCCAGAACTTCGGTGACTACGCGTACACCAACCTCGACGACGCGTACTTCGTGAACTACGACGAGGGCATCTACGTCGGCTACCGCTACTACGAGACCGCCGCAGTCGAAGGATTCATCAACTACGACGAGGCTGTTGTCTACCCGTTCGGGTACGGCCTCAGCTACACCGACTTCGAATGGGCCGTCACCGGCCAAGAACTCGGCGATGTCGATGGAGAAATATCCGTTGATGTCGACGTCACGAACACGGGTGATGTTGCGGGCCAGGACGTCGTGCAGCTCTATTACACGGCTCCCTACACACCTGGCGGCATCGAGAAGTCGTCGGTTGTTCTCGGAGACTTCGCCAAGACCGGAATTCTCGAGCCTGGCGCGACAGAGACCGTGACGATGACGATCGCCGTGGAAGACATGGCCTCGTACGACGAGTCGGGAGCCGGTTCGTATGTGCTGGATGCCGGCACATACGAGATCAAGGTGCAGACCGACTCGCACAACCTGGCCGCGGGCATCGATCCGATCGCCTACAACGTGGATGACACGATCGTTTACACCGAAGGCCGCGACAGCGACGAGACGGCAGCAACCAACCAGTTCGCAGACGTCACAACCGAATACACCGATGGCCCTCTTATTGCGTTCTCTCGCGCTGACTTCGCGGGTACTTTCCCGACGGCGCCCTCCGGAGACGCTTATGAGGCCAGCGATGCGACGATCGCGGCATTTGCTCCTTACGACGCTGCGGCTGCAGCGGACGAGAACACGGATGCCGAGGCACCTACCTGGAATGCCGATGGCGACGCGTCGCTCATCGATATGCGCGGCCTCGAGTGGGATGACCCAGCGTGGGATGAGTTGCTGAACCAGCTCGACCTCGACGACACGATCGCGCTTCTCACCTCGGGTGCGTACAACACGGCGGGGCTCCCCGAAATCGGAAAGTCACGCACGAACGACCTTGATGGGCCCGCTGGGTTCAGCTCGTTCATCAACCCGGACCTCTGGACGGGAACCGCGTTCCCCTCGGAGTACCTCATCGGCCAGACCTGGAGCACAGAGCTGGCAGAGGAGATGGGCGTCGCGATCGGAAACGAAGCCATGACGATGGGCGTCAACGGTTGGTATGCACCTGCCGTCAACCTCCACCGTTCTCCGTTCGCCGGGCGCAACTTCGAGTACTACTCAGAGGACCCGGTGCTTTCGGGAACGCTTGCAACGAGCGTTGTCGATGGCGCACTCACCAAGGGCGTCTACTCGTTCACGAAGCACTTCGCGATGAATGACCAGGAGACCAACCGTGTCAACGGCAACGGTCTCGCTACCTGGGCAACCGAGCAGACGATCCGCGAGCTGTACTTGAAGCCGTTCGAGATGGTTGTGAAGGATGCCTCGGGCGAACTCACGTACTTCGATGCTGATGGTGAGCAGGTCACGAGCGATATCGGTGCGACGGCGATCATGAGTTCGTTCAACCGCATCGGCGCGACGTGGGCCGGTGGTTCGGAAGCTCTCATGCACAACGTGTTGCGGGAAGAGTGGGGGTTCACCGGAATGGCGATCACCGACTTCAACCTGTACCCGTACATGTACCCCGATGAGGCGTGGGCAGCGCGTGGCACCGACCACATGCTGACGTTTGAGAACTTCAAGACAGTCGAAGATTCTCAGAGCGCGTACGCACAGGACAACATCCGTTACGCCATTCACAACGTGCTGTACACCGTCGCGAATTCGAACGCGGTCAACGGCATGGCACCGGGCGCAACTCTGACCTATCAGGCTGCGGCCTGGGAAGTCGGCGTGATCGCGGGCACCGTGCTGCTCGGCATCCTGATCGCCGGCGCCATTGTCTGGATCATCATCCGGGTTCGTCGTCACCGCGGTCTTGCATCCGTCGTGACTGAAGAGCCTGCCGCGAGCTGATCGCGCGGCTGAAACAACACTGATCACGGGGCCGGGGGGAAACTCCCGGCCCCGCACAGAAAGACACACACAGTGAACAACACCCCTGACTCCTCCGAATCGGTTGCGGCCCTCAGCTTGATCGAGAAGGCCGCACTTTTGAGTGGCGAGAACATCTGGCAAACGCGAGCGATCCCGCGGATCGGTCTGCCCGCGGTATGGATGTCGGATGGGCCCCACGGTGTGCGAAAGCAGGTCGGCTCAGCCGATCATCTCGGCCTTAACGACTCAGAGCCTGCGACTTGTTTTCCGACAGCGGCCGCAGTTGCCAACAGCTGGGACGAAGAGCTTGCGGAAGAAATCGGCGCGGCTCTCGGACGTGAAGCCTCGGCTCAGGGCGTGCACGTTTTGCTGGGGCCGGGTCTCAACATCAAGCGCAATCCACTCGGTGGTCGTAGCTTTGAGTACTTCTCTGAAGACCCCGAGCTTGCGGGACGCCTCGCGGCAGCGTACGTCCGCGGCATCCAGTCGGAGGGCGTTGCTGCCACTCCCAAGCACTTCGCTGTGAACAGCCAAGAGCTTCGCCGTATGGTCAGCGATTCGGTCGTTGACGAGCGGACGCTTCGGGAGCTGTACCTGACAGCGTTCGAGATCGTTGTCACGGGCGCGAACCCCTGGGCAATCATGAGTTCTTACAACCTCGTCAATGGTGCGTACGCTCACGAAAACACTCACCTGCTTGACGAAGTACTTCGCCAAGAGTGGGGCTTTGACGGTGCCGTCATTTCGGATTGGGGTGGCGGAAACGATGCCGTTCGCGCGGTTCACGCTGGCGGCACGATCGAAATGCCGTCACCGGGGTTCGACTCGGCTCGCGCGATTGCGAATGCCGTGCGCGCGGGCACGCTCTCGGAAGCTGACCTCGACGCACGCGTGCGTGAGGTCATCGACCTCGTCAAGCGCGTGACAGCTCGCGAAACACCGGCAACGTTCGACGCTGAGGCGCATCACGCGCTCGCTCGGCGCGCCGCAGCAGAGTCTGCGGTGCTGCTGAAGAACGAAAAAGCGCTTCTGCCCCTCGCAGCAGGCACACGCGTCGCGCTTATCGGCGATTTTGCGCAGACGCCGCGTTACCAGGGCGCTGGCTCATCGAACGTCAACGCGACTCGCGTGACGAATCTCCGCGCTGCAATCGCGTCCACCGATCTCGTACTCACTGACTTTGCTCAGGGCTTCCGGCGTGACGGAAAAGCCGACCCAGCGCTCGTTCGTGAGGCGATTGCCGTCGCAACGAAAGCCGATGTTGTCGTGCTGTCGCTGGGGCTGCCCGAAATCGCTGAGTCAGAAGGTATTGATCGCGCCACTCTCGAGTTGCCTGGTGATCAGGTGGCGCTCCTTGCCGCAGTCGCCGCCGCAAACCCTCGCACCGTTGTCGTGCTCAGCGCTGGCGGTGTCGTTGAGGTGCCATGGGCGCACCAAGCTCAAGCGCTCGTGCACGGGTATCTCGGCGGACAGGGTGGTGCTGAAGGCATGCTCGATCTTCTGACGGGGGTAGTAAACCCTGGTGGAAGACTCGCAGAATCGTATCCACACAAGCTTCTGGATACCCCGGCCGCCGACTCATTCCCAAGCGTTCATCGCACCGCGGAATACCGCGAGGGACTTTACGTGGGATACCGGTATTACGAGTCGGTCGCGGCATCCGTCGCTTTCCCCTTCGGGTTCGGCCTCAGCTACACAACGTTTGCCTACGAGAACCTCACCATCGATGGCGGTTCTGCGTCGTTCACAGTGACCAACACGGGTGAGCGCGCGGGCAGCGATGTTGCTCAGCTTTATGTTGGCCGCGTGAGTGCGAGCTCGCTCTATCGTCCGCAGCGTGAACTCAAGGGCTTTGCCAAAGTACGACTCGAGCCTGGCCAGTCGCAGACAGTGACCATTGAACTCGGACAACGCGCCTTCCGTTTCTTCGATGAGAACACCTCGTCGTGGCAGACCGAGTCGGGAACTTACGAGATCGCCGTCGGTTCGCACGTGCGAAATCTGTCGCTAAACGCGCAGATCGACGTCGCTGGCACGGTCGAATCCGGAGCGGTGGCAGCGTCGGCCGAGGTCTATCACCGGGCTGACATCGCGCACGTTTCGGATGCTGACTTCTCGGCCTTGCTTGGTCGTCCGGTGCCCCGTGCGGCGTGGGGTGACGGGCCACTTGGCTTCAACGATCCGATCGACCGGATTCGCGTGGCGCGGAGTGCTCTGGCACGCTTCGGATTCCGGATCATCGATGGTCGTCGTCGCAAAGCCGAAGAGTCCGGCGAGCCGGATCTCAATATTCTCTTCATCTTCAATGCGCCTTTCCGCGTGCTGTCGAAGATGAGCGGCGGTCGCGCAACGAGGCAGCTGACCGACGGTGTTTTGACACTCGTCAACGGCCATGTATTCCGCGGCATTGGTCGCGTGCTGTCTGCCTATTTCAGGGGTCGCCGCGCCGAAAAGCGTTCGCGTGAGCAGTTCCGCGCGGCTGCGGCGACTCTCACCCACACTTCACACAGGAGCTCGTGATGTTTACCAAGATCAAGAACTGGTGGGTCGACTTCGCCACTCGCCGCCCCGAAATTTCGCGATTCCTCGTGTTCTTTGTGCTGTCGAACGGTGTGACTGCACTGCAGCTCGCGATGCTGCCCATCTTCCGGTGGCTCTTCGATACATTCACCAATCTTGTCAACGTCAATTTTCAAACGTTGCCGGTCGGCACGAATTTCGATGGCAGCCAGTACTACATCTTCGATTACGCCGCCGGTGCTCTGCCGCAGGGTGGCGGCGGGCTCGCATATTTTCTCGCGGTGCAGATCACACTGCTGATCGCGCAGGTAATCAACTTCTTCCTGCAGCGAAACATCACCTTCAAATCCAACACATCGGCATGGATCGCCGCCGGTTGGTACGCGCTCGCGTACGTCGCCATTACGTTCATCGCTGCTGCCGCGCAGGGTTTCTACAAGGCGCCCATCTACGATTTGCTTATGAACACCTGGGGCTGGGGATCGACCGGTGAGGTAGTCGCAGACCTCATCACCGGCGTCATCAACGCAGCGATCTCGTTCTGGGTCTTCTATCCGATCTTCCGAGTGATCTTTCGGCAAAAGAAGACCGAGCCGGAAGTTGGATCGGTGAGCGAATCGGCATGACCACAGGCGCCGCCCTGCCGCTGCTGACGATCGTCGTTCCGTCGTTCAACGCGGCCGCATATCTCCACCGTGCTGTTGATTCCCTCGTGGGCATCGGCGATATCGATGTGGTGATCGTCGACGACGGTTCTACTGACGCGACGGGTGTGATTGCCGATAACTTCGCGGCAGTGCACCCCGATACGATTCGGGTGGTTCACCAGAAGAATGGTGGACACGGGGCCGCGATTGAAACCGGAATCGCGCACGCGCGGGGTCGTTACCTCAAGGTGCTCGACGCCGACGACTGGCTCGATCGCGCGGCTCTGGTGAGGGTACTCGATACTCTTCGCGGACGTGATGCGGTCGGTGGCATCGACGCGCTGTTCACCGACTTCGTGCACGATCGGGTGGGCAAACAGAATCGGGTTTCGCGGTTCGACTCCGTCTTTCCGGAACGACAAGTTTTCGGATGGAACGATGTGGAGCGTTTCAGTAAACGGCAGTACCTGATGATGCACGCCATCATCTATCGCACAGCTTTGCTTCGTGAAAGCGGCTTACAGCTGCCCCACCACACGTTCTACGTCGACAATCTTTACGTCATCGTGCCGCTCGCTCGTGTTCGGAAGATGTACTACCTACCCGTGAGCCTGTATCACTATTTCATCGGCCGTGTCGGTCAGTCGGTCGAGGCTAACGTGATGCTTGCGCGCGTCGATCAACAGCTCCTCGTCAACAAGCTCGCTCTGCACGCTCTGCCGTCTCCCACGCAGGTTTCGAGCGGCGAAGTCCCGCTTGCACTGTATACAGCGCTGCTGCACTACGTCGAAGCGCTCTGCGCTGTCACATCCGCGACGCTCGCGCGCGGTGGCACACCAGAGCACCTTCGCAAACGTCAGGATTTCTGGGCTGAAATCAAGCGCGAAAACCCGTGGGTCTACACGCGGATGAGGCGAAGCTTTATGGGAACCAGTAGCAACCTTCCGGGACAAGCCGGGCGACGTGTCACTCTGCTCGCGTATCACGTGGCGCGAAGGGTGGTTGGATTTAGCTAGACCGCAAGCGTGTGAACAGGGGAGGAGAGCAGTGATTCGAGTCGGAGTGGTCGAGGACGACCCAGCGAGCATTGATCGGCTGCTTTCTCACCTCGATCGGTTCCAACGCGAGCAGGGCGAGGCCTTCCACGTGGGGGCATTTCGCGATGGTGCCGACATTCTCGAGGACTATCGACCCGACTGGGACATCCTCTTTCTCGACATTCAGATGGAGCGCGTCGACGGCATGACGGCCGCGCGGCGCATCCGCGAGGTCGATAGCGAGGTAATCATCGTGTTCGTCACCAGCTCGCCGCAGTACGCAGTCGCCGGTTACGAAGTGGATGCTTTGAGCTACCTCATGAAGCCCGTGACATATGCCGCATTCGCGCAAGAACTCACGCGAAGTCTTGTGCGCCTGCGGCGGCGAGAGCGGCGGCACCTCCTGTTCGCTGCCGTTGATGGCGATCGCCACCGCGTGGATATTGCCGATATCCTCTACATCGAGAGCGTCAAGCATCACGTCATGATTCACACTCTCGACGCTGATCACACGGTCGTGACGACCCTCAAGGCGATGGAATCAGAGCTCGCCGATGACGGTTTCTTCCGCTGCAACAGCGGATATCTCGTCAATCTGCGTCACGTCACTGGTGTCGAAGGCAACGACTGCCGCGTGCGCGGGGGAGTGCGCCTGCAGATCAGCAGGCCGCGGAAGAAAGAGTTTCTTGCGGTTCTTTCGGCATATATCAGTGCGCGCGGGATCACGACGTGAGCGTGGTCGAGGTAGCGACCGCCGCAACAGCAGACATTCCCCGAATATTCACCGCGGTCGCCGAGTGGGGCGCGTGCATGGTCTTCATGCTGCTCGTCAATCGGCGGATGCGGTGGGTCGGGACGTCGATGGTGACGCTTCTCGCGTTGCTCGCACTCGTGGCAGTTCAGATGTGGGCTGGATCGCTGCCGCTTTCGCTCTGGATATTCGGCATGCTCGCTGCAGCCTTCACGATGTTTGTCATCGTGCGCGTCAGTCTCGAGGTGACGGCCACGACGGCGGGATACCTCGCCGCGCGTGCTTTCGTTCTCGCGGAGTTGACGGCATCCGTGCACTGGCAGTTGGAGCGGTTCTATCTCGACGCTGCTCCACAGGTTGTGCGAACGAGCGTGATGCTTGCGGTCTACGGCTCTGTTTTTGCGCTCGCGTGGTGGGCGGAGCGGCGGCACCTGCCGCGGGGGATCGAGTTCGAAGTCGGGGTGGGCGAACTCGTGAGCGCGTTGGCCATCGCGGTGGCGACGTTCGGCATTTCAAATCTCAGCTTCGTCAATGCCAACACACCGTTCAGTGGTCGTGTCGGTACCGAGGTTTTCTACATTCGCACCCTTGTCGACCTGTGCGGATACATCGCGCTTTACGGGCAACTCGAAGTGAGACGCAGTCTGCAAGCTCGGCGTGAAGCCGACGCGATGGCACGATTGCTCACAAGTCAGCACGACCAGTACGAGATGTCGCGTCGCGCGATCGATGAAGTGAATCGCAAGTATCACGACATGAAGCACCACCTCGAGGCGATCAGAGCAGAGCAAGACCCGCAATCGCGCCTGCTGATACTCAACGAGCTGGAGACGTCGATTCAGAACTACGGGGCGAGCATCCGGACGGGCAACTCGGTGCTTGATGCCGTGTTGATGGGTAAGCAGCTTTACGCGCGTGAAAGCGGCATCGAAATGACATCGGTTGCTGACGGGCGCCTTCTGAACGCGCTAAGTCCGCTCGATGTGACCGCAATCGTCGGTAACGCGCTCGACAATGCGTTCGAAGCAACTTTGCGTGTCGCCAATGCCGAAGAGCGCCTCGTGAAGTTTTCGCTGTTCGCCCGCAACGACTTTGTGATGATCAGTGTGGAGAACACGTTCGACGGGGTGGTGGCTCGTCGCGATGGTCGAATTGTCACGCGCAAAGCGGGGGATGAGCACGGCTATGGGCTGCGAAATATCGAAGCCGCAGCTGAACGGTACGGCGGGTCGATGTCGCTGAGCTCGACCGAGCAGTGGTTTTCGCTCCGAATCTTGTTGCCGAGAGCCGAAGTTCTATGAGGTTACTGAGAGAGCCGCTTTCTTAGAGCTCTTTGAGAGAGCGCACTCGAACATGTGGGTATGACCACTCTCGCAGCGCGGACGACAGCACCCGCTCCCGCGGCTCCCGTGACCCCAGTACTTCGCACGCGCACGCGTTCGCACAAGAAAGCGTGGAACGTCGGCGCGACGGTGTTCATTTGGCTCTCTAGCCTCTTCGTTGTTGCCCTATGGGTGTGGGGCGGAGGCGTCACAGCTGTTCTCGGCTTCAACGGGGAAACGCTAACGACGCTTGGTCGTTTGACCGGTCTCGTTGCTTCGAACCTGTTGCTCTACCAGGTGCTGCTCATGGCGCGCATCCCGTTTTTCGAGCGCGGATTCGGGCGTGACGAGATCACGCGCATGCATCGCTTCGTTGGCTTCTGGTCGTTCTGGCTGATCATGGCCCACATCGTGTTGCTCGTGCTCGGCTACGCCGCCACCGCCGCGATCAATCCGTTCGTGCAGTTGTGGCAGTTCGTCTGGGACTACCCCGGCATGCTGCTCGCAACCGTTGCGACCCTCTGCATCATCATGGTCGTTGTCACTTCGATCCGCCGCGCTCGCCGCCGGATCCGCTACGAGTCGTGGCACCTGCTGCACCTCTACGCCTATCTCGGCGTGGGGCTTGCGCTGCCGCACCAGCTGTGGACCGGTGCTGACTTTCTCTCATCTCCCGCTGCCACTTTCTACTGGTGGGCACTGTGGGCAGCGGCTGCGGCATCCGTCATCGTCTTTCGCTTCGGGATGCCGCTGCTCAGTTCCCTGCGCCACGACATTCGTGTGGCATCCGTTACCGCCGATGGTGCACGGGGCGTGACGGTGCAGATGACCGGTCGGCGCCTCGACCGCCTCAATGCGCAAGCCGGCCAATTCTTCGTGTGGCGGTTCTTGGACGGCCCAGGTTGGACACGCGGGCACCCCTTCTCGCTCGCGTCGGCTCCGACCGCTGCCGGACTGTCGATTTCTGCCCGGTATGCGGGCGATGGCACGCGACGTCTCGCTTCGATGCGCCCCGGCACCAAAGTGATGATCGAGGGTCCTTATGGGCATATGACCGGCGAAGTGCGGGGCGGAACGAAGCTGCTCATGATCGGCGCAGGTGCGGGTGTTGCACCTCTCGTCTCGCTGCTCGAAGAGCAGCAGTACGCCCCGGGTGATGCGACTCTCATTGCGCGAG
The DNA here is from genome assembly GCF_011047135.1 of Microbacterium endophyticum. Classification (NCBI taxonomy): domain Bacteria; kingdom Bacillati; phylum Actinomycetota; class Actinomycetes; order Micrococcales; family Microbacteriaceae; genus Microbacterium; species Microbacterium endophyticum. Next base: position 2,154,696 of record NZ_CP049255.1, read on the forward strand.
ACAGCGTGGCCGACGATGCGCTGCGGGTCGATGCGATCGCTGATCTCGTAGCGCGGCGCGGATTGCGGCATGTGCCGCTCGTCGGGTCTCGCTCGACACGCAACTCGCCCTGGATTTCGGTCAGCCACAACGAATGGCGCGGCGCTCACCTGATCCAATATCTTGCGCCAGACCTCGGTGAGTACGACGTGTACGTGTGCGGTCCGATCCCGTGGATGAAGCACGTGACGCGTGACCTCAAGCGTGCGGGCGTTGAGCCCGAGCGCATTCACTCTGAAGCATTCACGGTCTGAGCGTAGGGAGACGCCATGAAGAAGATCATTTACGGCCTGCTCGCAACGCTTTCAGGGCTGGTGTTGTTGTTCAGCTATCGCACCTCGCTCGACGTCGTGGCACCCGCTGCGGCGATGGAGTCCTCGACGGATGCGAGCTCCTCGACCTCGGATTCGACTTCGAGTTCGGGCTCGACTTCGGGTTCGGGTTCGGACTCAAGCTCGACTTCGGGTTCGGGCTCGGACTCAAGCTCGAGTTCGACCTCGGGTTCGACGTCATCGCAGCCACAGTCATCTGCGCCCGCGGCCACCACATCAGGACTCGTTGACGGCACATATACCGGGGACTCAACCAGTACGCGGTACGGCCCGGTGCAGGTGCAGATCACCGTCTCGGGTGGCGTTGTGACCGATGTTCAGGCGGTCGACTATCCGAACGGCAACGGTAAGGACAGGCAGATCAACTCGTACGCGATCCCGCGCCTCGTGAGTGAAACGATCGACGCGCAGAGCGCGCAGATCAACATGGTCTCGGGCGCCACCTACACGAGCCAGGGGTACAAGACGTCGCTGCAGTCAGCGCTAGACCAGGCGCAGAGCTGATGGGCGCGCGGGTAGCGGGTCTGCACGTCTGGGTGGAAGACCTGATGGGGATGGCAGTGAGCATTCACGTGAGGTCGGATAGCGACACGGCGAGTGTTGCGACCGAGAAAGCCGTGGCATCCTGCTTTGCTGACCTTCGCGAGATCGATCGGATGTTTTCGACCTACCGTGACGACTCTGACATTTCTCGCATGGCGCGGGGTGAACTTTTTGAGGCGGATGCCGACCCTCGCGTTGCCGAGGTGGCGCAGGCCTGCCGCGAAGCCGAAGTCGAGACGGGCGGGTTGTTTTCTGCGCACTGGCAGGGGTGGTTCGACCCCACCGGGTTCGTCAAGGGCTGGGCGGTCGAGCGTGCGGCGCGCACTCACCTCGAGCCGTTGCTCGCCGATGAGATCGCTGTGGGCATCAATGCCGGCGGTGACCTGCAGCTGTTCACGGCTGAGGGTCGCGAGTGGCAGTGGACGGTTGGTATCAGCGACCCGCATCGACAGGGTGAAGTCCTGGCGACCTTCGATATCAGGAACGGTGCGATGGCAACGTCGGGCTCGGCCGAGCGCGGCGCTCACATCATCGATCCGCACACCGGTCTCGCCGCTGCCCGTGGCGTGGCTAGTGCGTCGGTCGTTGCCGACAGTTTGACGCGCGCTGATGTGTGGGCGACGGCCGCGGTGGTTGCCGGCTTCGATGAGCGATCCTGGGTGTCGAAGGCCGGAACACAGACCGGGATGCTGGTTGCCGATGACGGCCGTGTGACCCGCTGGCTGGGCAGCACCGTCATCGAGACGGTGGTGGCGTAGCGAAAGCGCGCCGCAAATCCTCGGGATAAAATACCCGGTGTGGATGACTTTCTGGCTGCCCCTCCCTCGGAGATGCAAGCGACAGTTTCGCTGCGTGCAGCTATGAGTCATGACATCGAGTGGCTCGTTGAAATCCGTGCAGAGGTGCTTCGGGCAGACCTTGAGCGCCTGGGAAGATACGACTCGGTTCGGGTGCGTCAACGCATGCGTGATGCTTTCACGCCTGCGAGCGCGCGCGTGATTGTTGTTGACGGCAGCGACGTTGGTTCTATCACCGTGCGGGTCGAAGATGGTGCCCGCTGGATCGAGCACTTCTACATCTCCGCGGCGCTGCAAGGGCGCGGAGTGGGGAGTCACGTGCTCGAAACAGTGCTTGCCGAAGAAGACAGTTCGCGGCCTTTTCGCCTCAATGTCTTGCAGGGAAGCGCGGCGCGCCGGCTTTACGAAAGGTATGGATTCGTGGTTGATAGCGAAGACGCTGTCGATGTCTTCATGTCATTGCCACCGGCGTAACTCACCGCTTCCAGAGATACGGTGTTGTCGTCGATACTGCGACCAGCCCGGAACGCTCGAGAATTGGCCGCGAGTAGTCAGTCGAATCGCTGTGGATCAGCGTTTTCCCCATCGCGATCGCCGAGCGAGCACGCACCGCGGTCAACGCACGATAAATGCCTCGACCCCGCCATTCCGCGCGCGTCGCACCTCCCCAAATGCCGGCAAAGTCAGAATCTGCGACGGGCTCAAGGCGACCCGCCGTCACGATCTCGCCATCCGCCTCACCGACCCACAGTTCCATGCCGTCGTCGAGCGAAAGTCGGTGCAGCAACGCATTTGCCATCTCATCCGAAACTGGATCGCCGAAGACTTCATCTTGCATCGCGCTCATCGCACGCACATCCGACTCGGCATAAATGCGTCGGAGAGACACTCCCTCGGGCAGCGGCACGTCAACGGCGAGTCCCTGCGCGTCGCCGATCATGATCGATTCGGGTTCGTCCGCGATGAAACCGTTCTCAAGGAGTGCGTCAGAAAGTCCGGGCGCGTGATCGTGGCCGCGCGTCTTCCATTCGACCCGGTTAATTTCATTGTCCGACGCAAAGTAGCTCAACGCTTCTGGCACAAGGCGGCGCAGCGATTCGGCCGATGCGTCGCCGAGGGTTTGATACGTGATGAAGCCTCGGCCGCCAGCAAACGTCACGAGCCGTAGCGAGCCGAGCCGGGTGATCTTGGTGGCGCTTGGAGTCTCGGCATCCGTTCGTAGTTGAGTGTCGTATGCATGCAGAAATTCGGCGCTCCGGCTCAGTTCGTCACGACTCATTCAATGATTCTCGTCGTGTAGGGCGTATCGCACACATCAGGCGCGACGATATGGTACGGGGGTAGGGTATGTATGAACTCTGAAAATCAACCGGCGGACGAGGTTCCCATGAGTCAGCACGATAGCCACTCTGGTCACGCACAGCACTCGGATCACGCACAGCACTCGGATCACGCACAGCACTCTGGTCACGCGAACCACGTGGCGAAGTTTCGGCGGCTCTTTTGGATCATGCTTTTCGTGGCAGTTCCTGTTGTGTTCTTTTCGCCGATGTTCGCGATGCTGATCGGCTACTCGTTGCCGAGCGGTTCATGGGCGATGTGGGTGTCGCCTGTGCTCGGAACTGTGATGTACCTGTGGGGCGGAGCGCCGTTTCTTTCGGGAGCTGTGAGCGAGCTTCGCAGTAGGCAGCCGGGAATGATGCTGTTGATTGCACTCGCGATCACCGTCGCATTTGCGGCGTCATGGGGTGCAAGCCTGGGCGTGCTCGACGAGGGGCTCGATTTCTGGTGGGAACTCGCTCTCTTGGTCGTCATCATGCTGCTCGGCCACTGGGTTGAGATGCGATCGCTGGCACAGACCACCTCGGCCCTCGACTCACTTGCGGCGCTCCTTCCCGATGTTGCCGAACGCGTAGATGGAGACTCGACGACCACAGTGTCCCCATCGGAATTGAAGATCGGCGATGTCGTCGTCGTGCGACCGGGCGGGAGGATCCCGGCCGATGGGCGCGTGGTGCAGGGGGAAGCTTCGGTAGATGAATCGATGATCACGGGGGAGTCCCGAGCGGTACGTCGAGCGGACGGAGACGCTGTGGTCGCCGGTACCGTCGCGACCGACTCTGGGTTGAGAGTCGAAATCACGGCAACCGGCGACGACACGGCGCTTGCCGGTATTCAGAAGCTCGTGGCCGACGCACAAGGGTCTTCGTCTCGGGCGCAGCGCCTGGCAGACCGCGCGGCAGGCTGGCTCTTCTGGTTTGCACTTGGCTCTGGTGTGCTCACAGCGATCATCTGGACGGCGATTGGGATGCCGGATGCAGCTGTCGTTCGAACTATTACGGTCCTCGTTATCGCGTGCCCACACGCTCTTGGTCTCGCGATTCCGCTCGTGGTTTCCATATCGACCGAGCGCGCAGCAAAAGCGGGGGTTCTCGTTAAGGATCGCCTCGCGCTTGAGCGGATGCGAACAATTACCACAGTGCTCTTCGACAAGACGGGCACTCTCACTGAGGGAAAGCCTGCCGTCACCGGAATCGAGGCTGCCGATGGCTTTACCGAAGAAGAAGTTCTTGGATGGGCTGCGGCTGCGGAGTCGGATTCCGAGCACCCGCTCGGTCGCGCAATCGTTGGAGCCGCAGCGGATCGGGAGATCAACCTCGAAAGCGCGGACGACTTCACGTCAGCTCCTGCTGTGGGCGTGAGTTCCCGTGTGGCAGGTCGAACAGTACAGGTCGGTGGACCGCATCTTCTCGAGCAAGAGGGCCTCTCGGAGCTGCCCATCGCGAACGATTGGCGCGCGCAGGGTGCCATCATTTTGCACGTTGTCGTTGACGGAAAAGCTGCGGGAGCCCTGCGCCTCGCCGACGCTGTTCGCTCGGAATCGCGTGACGCGATTGCTGCCCTCCACGAGCGGGACGTGCAAGTGGTCATGATTACGGGCGACGCGGATGCTGTTGCTCGGTCGGTTGCAGAAGAGCTCGGAATCGATAGATTCTTTGCCGGTGTGCGGCCAGATGAAAAGGCTTCGAAGGTGAAAGAGCTTCAGGCTGAGGGGCGAAATGTCGCCATGGTCGGAGACGGCGTCAACGATGCCCCGGCGCTTGCGCAAGCCGACGTGGGTATCGCGATCGGAGCCGGTACCGATGTTGCGATCGCATCGGCGGGTGTCATTCTTGCAAGCGATGACCCGCGCTCTGTCGTGTCGGTGATCGAGCTTTCTCGAGCGTCGTATCGCAAGATGACGCAGAACCTCTGGTGGGCCGCCGGCTACAACCTCATCTCTGTGCCGCTGGCGGCGGGAATTCTCGCACCGATAGGTTTTGTGCTGCCGATGTCGGTCGGCGCGATACTCATGTCGCTTTCCACAGTCGTTGTTGCGTTGAATGCGCAATTGCTTCGCAGGCTAGACCTCAGCGCCGAGTTGGTCACCCGTCGTTAGACACGACAGGCTCCGCCGCGACGGCCATAGTGTCGAGTTGCTACAGCGCGGGTAGCGTCACAAGAAAAGTCGTGCCCGCGCTCGATGTTTGCTCCACGTCGACGCTGCCTCCCGCGCGGAGGGCGACGTCACGCACGAGAGAGAGCCCGAGGCCGAAGCTTCGTCGGCGCCCGGTTTCTCCCGATCGTGCGAAGCGCTCAAAGACGTCTTCGGGGCGGATGCCGGTAATACCCGGGCCTTCGTCGCTCACGCGGATGGCGACGGCATCCTGCTGTCGGCTGGCCGCGACTAAGACAGTGCCGCCCGCAGGGGAGTGCTGCACTGCATTGTCGAGGAGCGCGACGAGCACGCGCACGAGGGTGACGCGGGGGAGCGATACTGCTCCCGCGTCCGGCGCCGTCATCGCGAGAGCGACGGATGCTTCATCGGCCACCGGTTGCAACGATTCGAGTGCGCTCGCAATGGCGGCTGCAACCGGTGTCGGTTCGGCGGCGCGCTCGATTGAACCTTCGGCAGCCAAGAGAAGGTCGTTGAGGACGTCGCTCATCATGCCAGCATCACCCCGAAGGTCGGTGATGCTCGACTCGATCGGTTCGCCGCGTTCGTTTCGTCGCTGCAGGATCTGGATACGGCTCGTCAGAGTAGTGAGGGGCGTGCGTAGTTCGTGGCTGGCGTCGGCGACAAAGTTGCGTTGGCGCCGCAGAGCTTCGCCGAGCGGTCGTACTGAGCGCCGTGCTGCTATCCATGCAACGAGTGCCATGAGGAGCACTCCCAGCACTCCCATGACGATGACGGCCGGCAGGATTCGGTCGACGTCAACGACGACTTCGTCTCCAGGTAAGCCGCCTCGATGCTCATCAGCTTCATGGCGTGAGGTGAGGAGGATGAATGCGACCAGCGCGCCCACGCCTAGCGTGATGATCACGGCGGATGCGATGCCAACGGAGAGTCCGACCGTGAAAGCGGCGCGTTGCACGCGATGTTTGTCGTCGACGGAATTCATGACGGATTTCCCGCGCGGTAGCCTCGAGCCCGAACGGTGTCGATGATGTGCGGAGTTGATTTGCGGCGTACGTAGTGCACGTAGGTGTCGACAGAGTTGGTGCTTTCACCGTCGGGAAAGACGGAGCTGAGAATCTCTTCTCGGCTGAAAACGTGCTCAGGGCTGTCGCTCAGGAGTTCGAGAAGCGCGCTCTCGGTTGTGGTGAGGGTGATGCGGAATCCGGACGGATCGTAGATCGCTTGCGAGTCTGGCGTGAAGGTCCAGTCGCCGAGCTGTCGGCGCCGACCTTCCGCGCGAAACGCCCGGCGGAGTGCTCGCAGGCGCGCGAGCAGTTCGTCGTAGTCGAACGGTTTGACGAGGTAGTCGTTGGCTCCGGCATCCAAGCCGGAAACGCGATCGTCGACGGCGCCGAGAGCCGTGAGCATGAGGATCGGTGTCGTGATTCGTGCGTTGCGGACGGCCGCGATGAATGCAACACCGTCCATCCCGGGCAAGCGGCGATCAACGATCATGACGTCGTAGCGGCGCTGTAGTGCGAGACGCAGCGCCGCCTCTCCGTCGGCGGCGTGCTCGACCTCGTACGTCTCCGAGAGCATCTCGATTGTCATCGCGGCGATGTCGGCGTCGTCTTCGACGTACAGCACGCTGCCGCGGTCGTTTGAAGCCATCTTCGAACACTACTCGCGTGTGTCATGCGCAGCGCAGTCAGGTGGCCGGGTCTGGTGCGAATGCGACCCCGGGTGGCTTATCCGTGTAGTTGCGCCCGGTCGGTGACGTCCACTCGAGGACTCCGTCGCCGACTTGTTTCACCGACCACTTACTCGCGTGTTTCACACTGTGGTGTCTTCGACACAGGTGCGCGAGGTTGTGCTGATGTGTTGGCCCGCCAAGCGCTGCATCCACTGTGTGATCAATATCGCACCGGTGGGTGGGCATGCGGCACCCGACGAACCGGCAGTGCTGGTCTCGCGCCCTGAGTTGCCGCTTCAACTGATCGTTGGGTCGGTACCGGTCAACCGAGACCACGGTTCCGGTGACCGGGTGGGTGAACACGCGATCCCACCCCGGTGCGGTCCCGGCGAGCCGCCGGGCACTTTCCGGATCAACCAGACTGAGCCCCGACAGGTCCGCCGGGGTCGATGCCGTGCCCGCAAGGGTCGTCGCGGGCACCGTGACCTGCACGATCGCCTTGATCGCTCCCAACCCGCCACAGTCATCCCCCGCGAGCGGGTCAAGGCTCGGCACCGACGTCAACAACATGTCGGAGAACAGGTCCGCGCGGATCTGATCGGTCGTCCGATGATCGTCTGCGGGCTGCTCGTGTTCCCGTGTGCCGTAGTCCGACCGTCCCGCCTGGAAGTCTTTCAACGCCCGCGCCTGCTGGGTGAGCCGGTTGAAGATCCCATGCGCTTGCACTGACGGCAATACTGCGTTGAGTGAACTCATCCCATCGGCCAGGTCGAACAGGCGCACCGTGCGGGTCGCGTTCGCATCATCGAAGCGTTCCTGCAGCGTCCGCGGCTGCGCTTTCTCCGCAAGAGCCACCGCGAACCCCCGCAGCCGTCCCGGTGTCTCAGCCTCAGCGACCGCGACCACTTCCCGGTCGTACCGGGCTTTGGCTGCGGCATCCGTCAGATTCACGCCTGCCCGCAGTACTTCTTGCACATGCCGTTCCGAGACACGCCCGGCACTCCACGACGCGAACGTCTCTGGGTACGCCCCAGTCACTTCGATCGCGTCGTCGATCCGTGCCTGCGCGGTGCGATCCGACAACCGCAGTGCCGCCGCAACTTCTGCTGCGACGGCCCGCATCGGAATTTCCCGATCCCGTGAGTCTCGCGATGTCATCCGCCCCATCTGCTCAAGCGCAATGCGCCCCATGTTCGCGAGAACCTCGGCCCGCGCCGCCTGCATCTGAGCGATCTGTTCATCGAACGAAATCAACGTCGCCACAGACTCAGAAAGCTCGTGCGCTTCTGCGTCTTGTTGCTCGGTTTCGTTCTCTGACATGCTCCAAGTATCGAACATATCTCCGACATTGACCCCGCCGAATAAGCCCGAAAAGACCCGATGTGGATAACTTTCTTGAAAAACTTTTGGGGAGAAGAAGATGCGCCTTAATCCATCTAGTCGTGCTGCATTCGATTCCGCGTGACGCGAGCACTGCTCAGGGATTGCTGTAGCAAATTCGCCCGCGAACCCGAGGCACGGCATTCGCGACGTCACCCCACGTACTGCCCGGTCGTATGGCGAGCCGGTACCACGGGCAACGGAGGTGCCAAGGGTTCGTCGATCGACGTCATCATGCCAGGTTCTCTCGCGTGGAGCGTCGCTCGCGAGCATCGACGCATGTGTCGTACCGTCGAGGGATGGCGGCGGGTGGAATCTACGTAGAAACAAGTATTCGGGCGCCGCTAGAGAGCGTGTGGCAAGCCACTCAAGATCCCACGCAGCACGTGCGCTGGGACGTAAGGTTCACGAGCATCGAACCGACCTCGACGACGGACTCCGGGACTACCCGCTTCGTTTATACGCGGCGGGTTCCGCTGCATACCGTGCGCGGCACCGGAATCAGTCTCGGAGAAATCACTCGCGCTGACGGCACGCGCACATCGGCGCTGCGTTTCACGACATCCGACCCGCTGTCACCGATTCGCGATGGCCGCGGATATTGGCGGTATGTACCGGCGGGCGACGGGGCAATCAGCTTCATTACGGGCTACGACTATTCGAGCGGATGGGGCGTGCTCGACGTGGTCGTTCGCCCGATCATCGGTTGGGCCACCGCGTGGAGCTTCGACCGATTGCGCATCTGGCTAGAAACCGGCGTTGCCCCCGAACAGTGGCCGCTGTGGAGCGTGCTGTGGTTTTGGCGCGCAAACCGTCCTCGGGCTGGTCGTTGCAAACGCAAACCCCACGGCGGAAGTCGGCGCGCCGACCATCTCAGTGCGGCGCCAGAAACGCTGAGGAAGCTTGCCGACCCGAAGGGCACAGCATGAGTTCGATGTTTGCGCGTGCCATTGGCGAGCATGATTTCGCAAGGCTTCACCCGATGATGCAGCGGAGGTTTGGCGTCGGGCTTGAGTCGGGCGAAGCGTGCATCGGCCGCGGTGTCATGACAGAAATTCGGCGCGGGCCGTGGTGGACGGTGCCGTTTTTGCAGATCGGGAGACTTCGCAACATCCTGATTCCCACGCTCGGTCGCGAGGTGCCTTTCACCATCGAGAACTTTCCGTATCGAGACCCACTCGGACGTGAAACGGTCACCTTCGTGCGTGAATACACGATCAATGAGCGCGCCAGTCGATTCGACGCGACGATGATCCTCAGCGCCGGGCGCATCGTTGACTACCTCGGCACTCATCAGCATCTCGCCGTTGATCTTGAGCTATCGGTCGACGACGACGGTGGTCTGAGGCTGAAATCTGATGCGCAACGGTTTTATGAAGGTCCCGTTGCCTTCCGTTTTCCCATGCTCTTCAGCGGGCGCGCCACCCTGCATGAATGGTACGACGAGACTGATCAGTGTTTTCATGTCGACATGCAGGTGCACAACCATCGCTTCGGTTTTCTCTTCGGATACCGCGGATCATTCACCTGCGAATGGATTCCGGCATCCGACGCTCCCGAGCGCCTCAAACCTCTGCGGCACGAGCGGCGGGTTTAGCCTCTCGCCGATGAATCAGGGCTGACTGTCGAGCTAGCGAGTCCAGCCGCGAAAGTTATGCAGCATGGCTGTTTTCGGATACGCGCCGCTAGGTTGCCCGATTTCAAAAAGATCGACCATGAGGAACATCGGGTAGTTCGGTGCTTGCGGGATGTCGCGAACGACGACATCTTCGCAGCAGATGACGGTGCGGTTATCGCCCCAATCAACGCTCCATGTGTGTGGCCGCGAGGCGTCAAAGGGCAAGCGCACGTCGGCCATGTCAGTCTCTATGGCAGCGTCGGTGTGAGCTTTGATGCCCGAACGCGCGAGAGTTGATGCGCCGACCGCGTGCCCGTCGATCTCGAAGATGCACACTTCGCCGGACTGCGCGGCATCCAGATGCTCCGTGCCTACCAGCCACGCAGCGAGCATGCATTGCGGATCTACGCTCGCGCTGACGGTCAGCTCAACGCGCCCGGCGGTGGGCGCCCACAGCAGCCGCGTCGGAGTGGGCGAGCGGACAACGAGTCCGTCTTCTCGATGTCGGTGTGTGCCAACTCTTGTGCCGAGATCGCCAGCAAATGTGCCGGTTTGAAGATTCGAAACGCGTAGCGGGGCGTCTTCGTCTCGCCAGTTGAGCTGCTCTAAATCGATGCGCAGTTGCATTCCTCCTGCCGGGAATGAGTATCGCGCAGCCGAACGCTCGGGTGTTGTCCAATGCGGTAGATAGTGGTCAACCCAAAGGTCTGCGCGGAGCGGGCCCGAGAAGTCATCTTCGATATCAGGCTGCTGCATGGAGTGTGATCTGAAGTGACGCCAGAAAGAGGCACGCGCCGATGACACTGAGTGGAATCCAGCGCGCAGCAGCCATACTCTCATCGCATCATGCGTTGCGATGAAGAGTCAACAGCGATGAGCTACCGCCCGTTGCCTGCGGAGCAGGTCTCTTGATCGGCCGAAGTACCGTTGACGTTGCCCGGCAGAGCGACGGTTCCATCGGCTGGGGCCTCAGATGCGGTCTCCGTCGGCTCTTCGGATGCCGGCGCTTCGGGCTCATCAGTCGGGGTCACTTCGATGACACCCCCGTTCGAGCCGGCTTTACCGTTGATCTCGAGCGATTTATTCTCGGCTATCGCCGTCATCAGAATCTCGGCGGAAGAAGAATCGGGAACCACCTTGTTCGAGTCGGCAGAGTCGTCAACGACCGGGTACTGCACGAAGGTGATGTCTTCGAACGGCACGTCTTTTATCGCAAGCGCGAGCTGCACGAGGCGTAGCGGGTTCGTGAGGCTTTCACTCGGTTCGATGTTGTCTACTGCGGCATTCGCGAGTCGGTAGAGGCTGCCGGCATCCGCCAGCACCTCCTCGCTCCGAAGCTTGTGAGCGAGCCGCGACATGTACTGCTGCTGATTGCCGATACGAGCCAGGTCGCTTTCGTCGCCAACGCCGTGGCGCGTGCGTAAGAACTGCAGTGCGTCCAGCCCCTTGACCGTTTGCATGCCCGCTTCCCAGTCGATGCCGGTGTAGTAATCGCGGATGCCGTTGTTGCCGATGCATACCTCGACTCCACCGATTGCGTCGGTGATGTTGACGACTCCGCCGAAGCTCACCTTCGCGGCGAACGGGATATCAAAATCGGTGAGTGCAGAGATCGTCGAGGCAACGCATCCGAGCCCGGCAACGCCATAGACGCTATTGAGAGGCTGCTTAGACATGGCGGAGGTGGTGGATCCGTCTTCTCTTGTGCACGAGGGCACCGCGACCATCAGATCGCGCGGGAACGAGATGACAGTCACCCGCCGTGGATTTTCTGACACATGCATCAGCATGTTGACGTCGTTGAGCTGCCCCTCGGAGTCTGCTCCCGTGCACCGATCGCCGAGGGCCGCTTTCAGCTCTTCTTCGCATTCGTCAGTTCCCACGATGAGCACGCTGAAGTCACCCTCAAATGCGCCCATCGTTGGCGGCTGAGCGACGTCATCTTCGAGCGCGACAGCTTTGCTGGTGACTTTCGCCGAGAGGTCGTAGACGATGTACGAAGCTACCCCTGCCGTAGCCACGAGAGCCACGACAGCTGCGACGGCAATGAGTTTTAGTGCCTGCTTCGCTGGGTGAGGAGAGCGCAGGCGCGCGTGTCGCGCGACAGTCGAGCGTTGTCTTGACATCGTTCCCCCAGGTCGAGCGACGGTCGCCGCTTGCTTCAGTACGAGATCATGCTGCGGCCTTGCGTGCGTTCCTCGACAAACGTAGCGACGAGTGGAGGTACGCAACTGACAAAACGCTGTTCACGACGAGACCCGTCACGAGAGCGACGCCACCCTGTGGCTCGACGTACCCCGCGGCGATCCACGAAACCTCTGCCAGAAAGAGGGCACCGAGGAGATAACCGGCTAGAGGACGAGAGGTCATACGCCACCATGCCCGCGCTGGTTCGATGTGCTCGTCGATGCCGCGGAACGTCCGCACGCAGAAGATCACGGCGGACAGCATGAGAACTGTGCCGAGAAAATAGCCGAGCGAAAAATTCGTGGCGCCAACGAAAGCTGTCGCCCCGAGTGAAACTGCCGCTGCGCCGATGATCGTGGCCGACTTTGCGATCGTGCTCTGAATGCGCACTAGTCCTCTTCTCGTGGGCGGCCACCTGGAGGGAGATACAGGGCCGTCACCTTCGAGGGTACGCGGCGCGGCCCCGCTGAGTGCGCACGGTGCGAGCGCCGGTGTTCTGTGACGGACTATGACGCAGATTCGCCGCCACACCTCAGAGCAGACGTAACGTAATCACGTGAATCCCGTCCTTGCCGCTGCGCTGATAGTCGTGCTTGTACTCGTCGCCATTGCCGTTGGAATCGTCACGAAGCGTCGCTCCAGCCGCAAACGCCGGGTCACTGTAGCCGAAGTAACGCCCGCCGACATCGATCTGGAAACACTGGGCGACGTCGCGACCGTTGTACAACTCAGTACCGAGTTTTGCGCGCGCTGCCCGGGGGTTCACCGGGCACTCGTCTCAAATCTCTCCGGGGTCGAAGACGTCGTGTACACCGATGTCGACCTCACTCACCGCCCGCAACTCGCCTCGCAGCTGCGCGTACTGCAAACGCCGACGGTTCTTGTCGTGGATGCGCAGGGTCGAGTTGCTGCACGATACGCCGGCGCCGTGTCGCCGATGCTCATCAATCAAGAAATCGACGCACTGAGAAGGGGCGCAGATGTCGCATTCGCCAGGTGAAAACAGAGTGCAGCTACCGCGCGGGATAGACCCGAGGGCGCCGCGATTTGCGGCGTGGATCACCGCTGTGCTGCTGCTGATCGGCACGTTCCTCGCCCTACTCGGCCCTGGAGTTGCAACGCTCGCGACCGTCGCGGAACGACTGACTGACCCTGGATTCATCGTTTTGGTCGTTGTCGATGCACTCTTCGTCTGGGGCTTCACATCGCCTCGTACCGCGCCCTGGGGCGTGCTGTATCGGAGCGTGATTCGACCACGACTTGCCCCTCCCGAAGAGCTCGAAGACCCGCGGCCGCCCCGGTTCGCTCAGGTCGTGGGCTTCACGGTGGTGACCGTGGGACTCGCGCTCTACCTGCTCGGTGTGGCGTGGGCGCTTCCGATCGCAGGCGCCGCGGCGTTCGTGGCGGCATTCCTCAACGCAGCATTCGGGCTGTGCTTGGGTTGCCAGTTGTATCTCGCATTTGCCCGCATCGGGCTCATCCGGCCGCGCGGAGGCCTCGTCGGCATTTAACCGATCAGCGCGTCGAACTAGATGCGACCGATCGGCACGTGGTGCTCGAACAACCGGCCGCGGATGCTGCTGGGTTCAAGGGAGACGTATACGAACTCTTCGACCGGTATCCATGCCGGAAGTGTCTCTCGTGCCGCGGGGGAGAGTACGAGGTCGTCTTTGAGAACTTTTGCGCTCGCCCGAACAACGACGCTCCAGACGTTATCGGATGTGTCGGCATCCACTTCGAACGCGACGTGCGGGTTCTCGATCAGTTCGTCGAGTTTTGATCCTTTGCTGCTGCGAAAGAGAATCTTCTCTCCATCGGAGTAGTAGTTGACCGGAAAAATATCGGGCCTGCCGCGCGTACTGAGTGCAAGGTGGCCGAAATTCTTGCTCATGAGATGCGCCCAACTTGCCTCATCTGAGAGCTCGACGACTGGCCCCTGCGGGGACCAGCCCGGTTCGGATACGTCGTGAGACATTCTTCACAACTCCTTTTCTGCCGACTACGCTGCGACATATTCTTTAACACCCGCGGTGATGTCCACCAGGGCTTTTTTAGCGTCGTCGAAGAGCATGCCGGTCTTTGGGTCGGTGAAGAGCGGGTTGCTGATGCCCGCGTATCCTGGCCGCATCGATCGCTTGATGACGACGACAGATTTTGCGTGGTCGGCGTTGAGGATCGGCATCCCAGACACGGCATTTTCGGACACGCGTGCAGCAGGGTTGCAGACGTCATTCGCTCCGATGACGAGGGCGACATCGCAGTTATCAAACGCTGCGTTGGCGTCGTCGAGTTGCAGCATCTGGTCGTAGGGCACGTTCGCTTCGGCGAGTAGAACGTTCATATGACCCGGCATTCTGCCCGCGACTGGATGGATCGCGTACTTCACATCGACGCCGTTTTTGATGAGGAGCGCGGCAAGCTCAGCAACCTCGTGCTGTGCCTGCGCTGCTGCCAGTCCGTACCCGGGAACGATGAGCACATGTTGGGCATACGCGAGCTGGATTGCGACATCGTCGGAAGTCAGACTCCGAACGTTTGAGAGATCTTCGTCGCTAGCCGCGGGCGAGGCCGCAGCATCGCCGGTGCCAAATCCGCCGAGGATGATCGAAACGACCGAACGGTTCATGGCCTTCGCCATCTGCAACGTCAAGATCGTGCCTGCGGCACCTACAAGAGCGCCCGCAATGATGAGGGCCTGGTTGTTGATCGCGAACCCAGCCATTGCCACGGCGAGCCCGGTGAATGCGTTCAAGAGCGACACGATCACGGGTGCGTCGGCTCCACCGATCGGCAGCACCATCAGGACACCCAGAATGAGCGAGGCGACCAGCACGATCACGAGCATGAGGGTGCTGCCGGTAAACACGATGGCCAAGATCCCGCTGACGAGGGCAACGATCACGATGCCCACATTCACGACGCGGGCGCCCGGAAAGCTGATGGGCTTGCCCGGAATAATGCCCTGAAGTTTTCCGGCGGCCACGAGCGATCCGGAGAACGTGATCGAACCGATCAGCACATCCAGCACGACAGGAATCGACACCGAGAGACTGAGTGTGGCGTTGTCTGCGGGCAGCACGAAGGCGGCGAAAGCGACGGCGGCGGCCGCGCCGCCCCCGACGGCGTTGAAGATGCTCACCAGCTGGGGTACATCGGTCATTTTCACCGTGCGGGCTTGCCGAACACCGAACACACCGCCGACGATGGCGCCAGCAGCGAGCGCGCTCCAGGCGATCCAGTCGCCCCCGTCGTCACCAGCGAGAACACACCCGTCGTGACGACGGCTATGACCATGCCGGCGGCAGAAATGAGATTCCCGCGTCGAGCCGTCGACGGCGCGCGCATTTTATGGAGCCCCACAACGAAGAGAGTGGCGGATGCGAGGTAAAGCGCACCGACGATGAAATCGAAACCGGTCATGATGCATCCTTCGTCGAAGCCTTGGCGTCGTCGTGCACCGTGGGGCGCGTGAACATTGCGAGAATCCGATCGGTGACGACGTACCCGCCGAAGACGTTCGCGGCCGCCAGGGTCCCCGCGATGAAGGTCAGGACGTAGCCCGCCGGAGTGTTGGCGAGCGAGGCAGTGACGACTGCGCCCGCGATAACGACGCCGTGAATGGCATTCGAGCCCGACATCATCGGAGTGTGGAGCGTCGTTGGAATCTTGCTGATCACTTCTACGCCGACGAGAAGTGCCAGAACGAAAATGGCGAGGTTGCTGAAAAGGGTTTGCATCACGCGGCCTTCGCTTTCGGAGAAGTGATGTGAGCGTCTGGCGCCGGTAGTGGCGCGAGTTTCATCGCATCGCGCACTCTTTCGCTGACGATGAGGCCGTCGTGCGACACCACGATGGCCGAATGAACCTCGTCGGTGGCATCGATCGTGATCACGCCGTCAGGGGCAAGAGCATCGATGACCGATGTGATGTTTCTGCCGTACATCTGCGAAGCGGATGCCGGGAGATCTGCGGCGAGATTGCCCCCGCCCACCACAATGACTCCGCCCGCTGTGGTGTGCGTTTCCCCATCGACGGAACCGAAGACGTTGCCACCTTTGTCGCTCGCTCCGAGGTCGACACATACCGAGCCGGGCTGCAACGTGGCGAGTGCCTGCTCTGAGACGAGAAGGGCAGGCATTCGCCCGGGCACCTTCGCGGTCGTGATGATCACATCGAACGCGATGAGCGCTTCGGACAGCTCGTTTTGTTGTGCTGCCTGTTCTTCGGTTGTCATTGCGCGCGCGTATCCACCTTCGCCGGCGCCGGCCGCGACCGACGACGTGAGAAAACGCGCACCCAACGACTCAACCTCGGTGTGCGATGCGGGACGCACGTCGTAACCGGTCACAATGGCGCCCAAGCGCTTGGTGGTGGCGATCGCTTGAAGCCCCGCGACGCCGGTGCCGATCACGATCACTTTTGCGGGGATTGCCGTACCGGATGCCGTCACCATCATTGGCAGGTAACGGCCGAAGCTCGAAGCGGCGACGATTCCGGCCCGATATCCCGCTGCACTTGATTGCGAGCTCAAAGCATCCATCGCCTGCGCGCGGCTGAGTGTCCGCGGAAGAAGCTCGAGGGCAACGGCCGTGACCCCGCGGCTTGCGAGTTTTGCGACTGCATCACGGTTATTGAGGGCATCGAGGAGCCCGACGAGGACTTGACCGGAAGTGAGAGCATCGGCGACCAGGGGAGCCGGAAAATCAAGCACCGCAAGAATATTGCACTTCGCGATGACATCGCTGTGGGATGCCGCAGTGGCACCTGATGCTTCGTAGGCGCTGTCGGGGAAGCTTGCGTCCGCCCCGCAACCGGCTTCGAAAAGCACAGCAAAACCGGCCTTCACGAGGTGGTCGACAGCGCTCGGATCGAGCGCGACGCGATGTTCTCGAGAGCTGAGCTCAGAGAGCACACCCACAATCAGGGTGGTGTCTGTATGTGCCATGGCGATCCTTGGTCGGCGCGAAAAGAAATCCGCTGCCAAGGATTGGAGCAACTACTCGAACTGTACTCGCGGTATTGCTTGATTGGTTAACTAGAGGGCATGTTCCGAACTCCACTCACCCTCTTTCGCACGCTCGCAATCGGCGAGGCCGTGTCGTGGACGCTTCTCCTCCTCGGGCTTATCCTTCGCGCGACCGCCGACCTCGACATCGCTGTGTCGATTGGTGGCGGCATCCACGGTTTCGTGTTTCTCTCTTATGGTGCGACAGCGGTTCTTGTGGCCAAGAACAATCGCTGGAAAGCCGGTCCGGCGATTATCGCGATCGTCAGTGCTGTCGTCCCGTACGCGACGATCCCGACGGAGATCTGGCTGCATCGAGCAGGCAAGTTAGCGGGTAGCTGGCGCTTGCAGGCAGGGGATGACCCGAGGGATGCTGCGTGGCACGACAGGTTCATGCGCCTACTCTTACGCCGCCCGTGGCTGCTCGCTCTGCTCCTTGTCGGTGTGGTCGCGCTGGTCTTCGTTGTGCTGCTGCTGCTGGTGGGTCCGCCGGGAGGCAAGTAAACACTGCGGGCAGCACGCTTGAGCCCTCGCCGTGCGTGCTGCTCTGCCACTCAGCTGCGGGCGAGAGCCGCGAACTGATCGACTGATACTTCGCGATTGCTGACGTGCTCAGAAACAGATCTGAGAGTGAGATTGTGATCGCGCGCGTACTTGCGTAGCAGCGCGAACGCATCATCCATGCTGAGCGAGAGACCGTTGGCCACGACGCCTTTCGCCTGCTCGATGACGATTCTGCTTTCCAGAGCGTGCCGAAGCTGGTCTTCGACCGCGTGGCCCTCTCGGATCACTCGCTCCTGCAGAATCCCGATCGTTGCCACATCTGCCAGAGCCTGAGCCACAGCGGCATCGCGAGCGCTGACTTCATCGGGACGGGAACCGAAAAGGTTCATCGTGCCGATGACTTTTCCGCGAAGCTTGAGGGGTGTCGCAAGGGTCGACCGGAACCCCTGGTCGACTGCGGAGGCTTGGAACGCGTGCCACGGTGCGGGCTCCGAAATGTCTTTCACCGAGACAGCGATACCGGTTCGGAGACACTCGCTACACGGACCCGCGTCAGCATTCAGCCGCATGACGTTCACGAACGCTTCCGTCTCGCTGGTCGACGCCATGAGCTGGAGACGACCCGAGCCATCGACGAGCGTGAGGCCACCGGCATCCATATGCAGAATCGACGCGCAGCTTTCGACCAGAGTGTGGAGCAGATCGACCATGTCGTACTCGGTCGTCAAGGTATCTGCGACCGCGACAAACGCTGCGTTGATATGGGCTTCGCGGGACGTGCCGTCCATGAGGTCCTGACTGTGTCAAAGAACTCCGGCAACATTCGGAAGAGTCCGGGAAGACAGATGCTTCCCTGTGTGCAGTTTAGGCGCGAAAGCTCAGGCGACCTGCTCGCCGCACATGCCGCAGACGCCTTTTGCGGACACCTCGATGTAGCACGTGGGGCACACGGCGCGCGGC
Source organism: Microbacterium endophyticum (assembly GCF_011047135.1). Lineage (NCBI taxonomy): Bacteria > Bacillati > Actinomycetota > Actinomycetes > Micrococcales > Microbacteriaceae > Microbacterium > Microbacterium endophyticum. The sequence continues at coordinate 2,173,193 of NZ_CP049255.1, forward strand.
CGTTCTTCGGCGGGTGTGGGGCGTCGTGCAGGCGTCGCTGCGCGGGAGGCGCGCGGAGTCTTGGTGGCTTTCGCCGCGACCGGTGCCGCGGGCTGCTCTACGACCGCCGCAGGTACGTGCTCGGCGCAGTAGAAGCGCACAAAGCCAGCGTGGTTCGTGGGATGGCGGTGTTTGAAAGCCCAGAGCTCATCGCGAGGGAACGCATCTTTGTCGTTGTCGCAGCTCGCGCAGCGAATGGGCTCACCCGGAGCCGACTCGGAGGCCATCATCGGGGTTTCGAACGGGATGTCGTCTCGCCAATCGGCAGACATAACAATTTTCATGAGCGCGTCCTTTCTCAGGCTGACGCCAGCCACCAGTTGCAGCGAATCACGAAACAGACCGCGCTCTCTCTACGGTAGGCGAATCTTGGCGCTCCGGATACGACGGGGGCGGTCCGAAGCCCCGATCAGACGCTATGGCGGGTGCGTGCGGTTTCGGCAGGCTCAAGCGTTATGGATCTGTGACTTCTGTCCCCGTTTTCGAGTGCGGTTCGATCTCGTCGTCGGAGGTGCACAATGAAAATGCGGCAAACTGAGATCACGCCGCGCAGTGATCTTCGTGTGCGAGACAGGAGGGATCGAGCATGGCAACAGCAGGTGCGCGAGACCAACTCCGAGCTCTCGCCGATGCCGCAGCCAGCGGCGAGCGGATGTTCCCGGTATTCGACCAGATGCCGCGCGCGGGTCGGGAGCGGGCGGCATCCGTGCTGATTCTGTTCGGGGCGCTCGACACTTTTCCCAGCGCTCATGACGCTGCCGCGCGCGCGGTTTCGCGAGATCTCGACGTGCTTTTGCTTGCGCGCGCCTCGACGCTGCGCGCGCACCCCGGGCAGGTGGCTTTTCCCGGTGGGCGTGCCGATCCGGGCGATGCCGACGCCATCGCTGCGGCGCTCCGTGAAGCACGAGAAGAAACTGGGCTCGACACCGAGGGCGTCGAAGTGCTCGGTACCCTCGAAGGCGTGCCCCTGTCGTATTCGGAGCATCTCGTCACGCCAGTGTTGGCATGGTGGCAACGCCCATCGCCGGTGGGCGTTGTTGACGAGGCCGAATCATCTGATGTGTTCCGGGCGCCGGTCGCGGATCTTCTTGACCGGGCCAATCGCGGAGTGACCGTCATCGAACGAGATGGTCAGCAGTGGCGAGGGCCTGCTTTTCATGCCAGAGGGCAACGAGGCACGCAATTGGTGTGGGGCTTCACTGCGCTGCTTCTCGATGCGCTCTTCGACCGACTCGGATGGACGGAACCCTGGGACGAAACCCGTGAATTCAAAATTGGCGGAGGATAGGGTGTCTGGGTTCACGACATAGGTCACAGGTGATAGGTCTTTGGTGAGTCGCGTCATGCGTCACAGTCCGATGTATGTCGAAGCATCGGGTTGTTGTTTTGAAGATCATCGCGGGCCAGCTCACCGTCACCGACGCGGCGATCGAGTACGGGATCTCCCGTCGACATTTGCATCGGCTACTCGCTCGTGACGGTGGACTGGACGCGGTCGAGCCACGCTCACGGCGACCGAAGACGAACGCGTCCGCCACACCGGAACAAGTTCGCGCCCGGATCATCACCCTTCGGGCGGAACTCACAACCCAAGGACTCGATGCCGGCCCTGTCACGATCGCCTGGCACCTCGAACACGAGCAACACACACCGCCATCGACATCCACGATCAGACGCATCCTGCACACCGCCGGGTTGATCACTCCCGAACCCCGCAAACGACCGAAATCGTCCTACATCCGCTTCGAAGCAGCCCAACCCAACGAGACCTGGCAATCAGACTTCACCCACTGGCGCCTCGCAAACGGCCAGGACGTCGAAATCCTGAACTGGCTCGACGACCACTCCCGCTACCTCCTGTCCTGCACCGCCCACACCCCGGTCACCGGCGACAACGTCGTCACCACATTCCTCGCAGCAACCGACGAACACGGCACCCCCGCCTCAACACTCACCGACAACGGCCGCGTCTACACAGCCCGATTCGGCGGCGGGCGCAACGCCTTCGAATACCTCCTCGCACTACTCGGAGTGAAACAAAAGAACGGCACACCCAACCACCCGCAGACCCAAGGCAAAATCGAACGCTTCCACCAAACCCTCAAACGATGGCTCGGAGCCAGACCCCCAGCCACCACCCTGCATGAGCTACAACTCCAGCTCGACCACTTCCGACACCACTACAACGAGCAGCGCCCCCACCGAAGCAACAACAGAACAACACCAGAGGCCACCTACCGTGCATCCCCGAAAGCTCTCCCCACAGCCCCACGGGCAGGACACTTCAGAATCCGCTACGACCACGTCGGCAGCAACGGCAAAATGAGCCTTCGCCGAGCCGGACGAATGCACCACCTCGGCATCGGAACAGCCCACCGCGGCAAACGCATCATCGCGCTCATCGACGAAACAACCGTCACGATCATCCACCTCGACACCGCCGAGATCATCGCAACAAACACCATCAACACACAACGCGCCTACTGGCGCAACGAAATGAAAGAGCCCGGCCGATGGCCGGGCTCTTTCTGACACATGTCGCGACTCAGGTGAGACCTATGTCGCGACTCATCACAGTGGCGGAGGATAGGGGATTCGAACCCCTGAGAGCTTTCACTCAACACGCTTTCCAAGCGTGCGCCATAGGCCACTAGGCGAATCCTCCACAGCCCCGGAGGGCCGCAGACCATCCTACAGGTCATCGGCAGTGCTCCCGAGCCCGAGGTCGGGATCGCTGTTGCCTATTTGGCAACCTCAACCGCAGGGCGCACCACAATCGAGCGTGGTGCAGCGAGAGCGAAAGCGCGACGCACGGGGCTCGCTGACGCCCGCAACTCGTCGCGAACGGATGCCGCAGCATCCGCTAATCCGCTGCTACTGGCCGCTGTGCCCGCTGGCGAGTACGCCGCACGCTCGATCGCTGGCACGAGTAGGTTCAGCCCGATCAGCGCGCTGTCGCAGCTATCGCGAAGGTGCGCTGCGACAGCGCGCGGAGACGCGCTCGCCGAGATCGCGATGCCGAGGTCGATTGCGGAATCGACGACGAATGCCCAAGCCGCGTGCGCATCACCGCGATGCGCCAGATGCAGCCGACGACCACGGCGGAGCGCGGCAACAAGTCCTGGCATGGCGAGCAGCAACACGACGAGTCCCAAGATGCCGATTGTTGAGCCCAGCGCGTCGCCCTCGCCCGCAGCCTCGGCGCTATTTTGATCGAGCGCATCTGCGGGTCGGCCATTAGATGTCGACGGCGAAGCTGAGGGCGCAGTCGGTTGCGCCGAGGCGGCGTTTTCTTCGGTGGTGTCGGTGGAATTCGTGGGCGTCGCCGAGAAAACCGTCGCCGTGCCCAGGCTCTTCGTCGGCTCGAATGCTACCCAGCCAATGCCATCGAAATACACCTCGGGCCACGCATGGAGCTGCGAACTCGACACCTGGTACACGCGCTGTTCGCCGACGACGTCTGTCGTTGCGACGCCGGGCAGATACCCGACGACGATGCGAGAGGGCATATCGAGTGTTCGTGCCATCGAGGCGAACGCCGAAGCAAAATGCACGCAATAGCCACTACGCACCTCGAGAAACTTCGAAACCGCAACCATGCCCGATCCGTCGAAGTCTTCTTCTACCGGCGCGTCGAGAGAGTATTCGAACTCTGAGCCTCGAAACCAGCTTTGAAGTGCGATCAGCGCGTCGTAGTCGGTTGCGGCTCCAGCCGTCACCTCAGAAGCAAGCTGAGCGATGTTCGAAGGAATATCGCTCGGCATCTCGGTGAACAGGTCATCGTTGCCTGAGCCACCGGCATCCGATGCCTGAATTTGTTCCCGGGTTGGGCGCGGAACCTCGCTCGTCACGGCGTAGCTTTGCCCGCGAGTGTTGCTCGCTACCGCGGTGACCGTGCCGCCTTCGGGTCGCGCCTCCCAATCTCCGCTCAAACCCGTGACATCGGTCGCTGGGTAAGGCACGGGAAGAAGCCCGGAGTTGAGAGCCTCGATATCGATCGTTGTCACGCCGGCTGTGCGCGCGATGTCGCCGCCAGCCGTGATCGCGGCAACCCCGGAGCCGGGCGTCAGCGCGAGCGCACCGCCCTCATCGGGCGTCCAGACCGCGCCATCGAGCGTCGAGAGAGTTGCGGCGCGAAGATAGGGCGCCGTTGGCAGCGTGGTGCGAAACGTAAGAACGTCGACGTCATTCGGCTGCCTCAGATCGTCGCCGAGCCGGAGGGTCGGGTTGATCGAAGTGCCGGCGAGTCCCGTACTGGCCTGCGTGCGTGCCACCGGCGCGGGCAGAAGTGGGGTGACAACGAGAGCTGTGATGACAGCGACGGTGCCGATTGCGAGAGCGGCCGCACCGCGGCCAGCATGTCGCCGCGCAGTAGTGGCATGGCCATCCGTTGAAGAAATTGACTGCAATGCGCGTGATTTCTCACGACGCCGCGTCTCAGTCCACAACAGAAACAGGATGCTGGCAGCCAAGAACACGAACTCACCCGCACTGAAGTCGCCGGGCACGATGACCTGCGCGATGACAGAAACCGCGACGAGTGCGAGGCCAGCCAAAAGCGGCATTCGGGCGGTGAGGACGACATGATCCATCGCAACCGAAAGCAGCATGATCGCCGCGACCAGGCAGAAAGAAAGCGCGAGAGTAGGAGACAGCGGAGCCGCGCCCACCGCGATTTCGTCGAGGGCTTGAGCGAGCAAAGACTGCGCCCCGACAACGGTCTGAGATGTGGGGATAACGACGAATATCCCGGTCGTCGGCAGAAATGCGGCCGTCAGAAACACGACACACGTCAGCAGTTCCAGCAGGGGGACAACGACCGCCGCCAGCAATAAGCGGCGTGCGCCCCAGCCGACGGCGAGAACGACGGCTGTTCCAAAGAGCGCTGTCGTGACCCAAGCGCCCGAGTCGATGACGCGCAGGAGCGGCAGCGCGCTCGCGACAAGCGCTGTCCACAGTGCGATGGTCGGCAAGAGCGCACCGCGGCGATGCTGGGCGCGGTGCGCCCGACGTTCAGCGGATGCCATGAGCCACCTCCGCGGTAGACGTCACAGTACGCCATGCCTCGGCGAGCTCCGAGTCGTCGGAAACCGTCGCGGTGCGCCAACCAGTGGCTGACTGCAACGTTTCGCGGTTTCGCGTCGTCGTGATGAGCGCCGGCATATGGCTGTGGCCGGCGAGGGCTGCGAGTGCCGTGGTATCGGAAGAGGTGAGGGCACCAGTCACCACAACGAGCGGGCCGATGGTTCGACCCGCGACCTCTTGCGCGAGACCGGCGAAGGCCACGCCGGCGCGCACGGAGCGTGCGGTTATCGTCGCGAAGTCGAGCACGAGTTCTTCGACGGCAGTGGTGTCGCCACCGGCAATCGGTGCGCACAACTCTGAACCATCAGAGTCGATGACGGCGACCGTGTAACCGTCGCGCACAAGTCGTGCCGTCACCGAGAGAGTCGCCGATACGATGACTTCGAAATCGGCGTCAGCGCCGGTGGCATCCAGCGCTGCGGGATCGAAACGTATCACTGCGCGATCGCACACGACGGTGGCCTCGGGGGTGCTCTCCTGCTCTTCTTCTCGCACCATCAGCTCGTTGCGATGAGCGCTCGCCCGCCAGTGGATGCGACGCATCGAATCACCCGACGCGTACGGCCGCGCGATGAGGTTGTCAGCGCCCTGTCCGCGCTGAGTGAGGAGTGGGCTCAGCGTGCCGCCACTGTCGCCGGAAAACCCCGGAGTCGGTCCGAGGTCGACGACCGTGGGGGCAACGACGATCTTCGTGGGCTCGCCGAGGGTATGTTGGCGTCGAATGAGTCCGAATGTGTCCGTTATTTTCAGCCGCAGGGGACCGATCCAATGGATGCCGCGGTGCACAGCGTTGAGCTCGTACGTCACTTCGGCGTGCCGACCGTCGCGGCGCGAGGTGAACACGGGAAAGACCCCGGTGGCATCCGCCGTGATATCCCCGGGGAGAGCGTCGGTCCAGGTGCCGGATGACGCCGGCCACGACGACTCCGCGGTCACACGAACTGTCACTGTGGCATCTGCTCCGATCGAGGGCACATCGGGTGAGAGCGCGCGAGTGACCTGCGCGTGTCGGCGCCGAAGCCATACAGAAAGTGCGCCCATCGTCAGCAACGCGAGAAGGAGAACCGCGAACGCGAGAAGCTCGATGAGCCCCAGCTCGTTGGCTGCGACAGTGAACGCGATAACGAGCACGAGTGCACCCGTCCCGCGGACGGTCAGGGGCCAGAAACGCCTCATCGCGACGTCACGACCGGGTAGCCAGCGGAACCTGCATGCTGCGTGCGATGCGTTCGAGGATCGCTGTCACACCGCCGGTGTTCCCGCCGCGCGCTGAGACCCGCGAGGGAATGATCCGGTGCACGAACACCGGGACGATGAGGTCGGTAATGTCATCGGGAATCACGAATGCCCGCCCATCGAGCGCCGCCCACACCTTGGCTGCGCGGAGGAGCTGAAGAGTCGCGCGGGGGCTCGCACCGAGCTTGATGTCGGGATGTGTGCGCGTCGCGTGCGCGAGGGCGACGACGTATTCCTCGATCGACGGCGAGACGTGAACAGCGCGCGCCCAGGTGATGAGGTCACGTACTCGTTCGGCAGAGATCACGGGCGTGATGGCCGCGAGCGGATTCGAACTTTCACGCTGACGAAGCATGAGAATCTCGGATGCCGCATCCGGATAACCCATCGAGATCCGCAGCATGAAACGGTCTCGTTGAGCTTCCGGGAGCGCGTAGGTGCCCTCCATCTCGAAGGGGTTCTGCGTTGCGACCACGAGAAACGGGTCGGGGAGTGGGTGAGAACTGCCGTCGACGGTTGCTTGGCGCTCTTCCATCGCTTCGAGCAGCGCCGACTGCGTTTTCGGGGAGGACCGGTTGATTTCGTCGGCGATGACGATGTTCGCGAAGATTGCGCCCGGTTTGAATTCGAACTCGCGCTCAACCGGGTCGAAAACACTCACTCCGGTGATGTCGCCGGGGAGGAGATCCGGAGTGAACTGTACGCGGCGCACACTCGCCGCAACTGACGCGGCGAGTGCGCGCGCAAGCATCGTTTTACCGACGCCTGGCACATCCTCGATGAGCAGGTGGCCTTCGGCGAGAAGTGCGACCATCGCGGAACGCACGGCTTCAGGCTTGCCATCGATCACTCGCGAGATCGACGCTTCGACAAGGCCCGCGAGCCGTTGGAACTCTGCGGAGTCGAGTGCGCTCCTGCGTGTGGGTGCAGCTTCTGACGTTGCGGTGTTGTCCATCTGGTCCCCCGGCCGGCGCACTCGGCGAGCTTCTTCGCCCTCGTTACCCGATCGTAACCCGACGGTGCCGGTGCCAGGGTCAAACGAGGAGCGCGATCGCCATGAGCGAGGTCGCGGCGCCCATCGTCGTGTACTCAGCACGCACCGACCATCCGCTTCTGCGGACAGCAAGAGCAAAAGATGCTGCCGAGTAGGCTGCGGCCCCAGCGATCAGGACGGCCATCAGCAACCCTGTGCCGATGCCGTGCTGATGCGCCCCTGCTGTTGCAGTGCCGCCGGAACCATGATTCATCCCCAGCATGAGGGCGGCCATGACGATCATTCCGAGCGGCGTGTGAAGTGCTGCCCCGGTGCCACTTGCCTTCGAAGCCCCGTGTTCGTTTCGAGATCGCGAATGACGACTCCGCCGAGTGGTGCGCAGCGCAGCCAGCCCCATGGCGCCGACGACCAAAAACGCTGCCCAGTACACCGGTGCGACGAGACGTGTCAGAGCAGCATCGAGCATCGCAAGCATCATCAACATCGACGCCATGAGCTCGGGCATCCGCACCCGGCCCCGATCGGCTGCTAAGCAGCAGGTTCCGATCGCGGCCGGGGCAACGGCCCACGCGTGGAGCAGTTCGGGCATGGACTCAGTGCGCGGCGTGATCGTCGTGGTGGCCGTGTCCGTGGTGCTCAGCGTGAGCGTGACCCGTACCCGCAGAGCAATGGTCGGTAACGGGAGCGGGCACGTTCAGCACGGGTGAGCGGTCAAAGAAGTTGTACGGCTTGAGCGTGAACTTGGCGTAGTCCATGGGCATCACGGGCCAGTCTTCGTTGCGAGGAAAGTGCGTGAGACCAAACGTGTGCCACAGCACGACATCTTCACCGACGAGAGGTTCGTCTCCCGCGATGAACTCGGGGATGCCGCCCCCGCCCGGGTGCTGGTTGACGAAATCGCCCGCGGCGTATCGTTCTGCCGGGTCGTACTTCGTGACGAAAAGGTTCTTGGTTGCGAATTCCGCGCGCGACGTGATGGATGCCGACGGGTCAGCCATCAGCGTCGGCGTTTCTGTCGGAAAGAGCACGTAAGACGTTGGCTGACCCATTGAGGTTGTCTTCTCGGTAGACGCGATCTGCCACACCCGGTTGAGCGCGCCGTTGGCGAGTCGGCCGGACACCTTCTCTGAAGTGATCGGTGTCACCTTTTTGGTAAACGCGTTTCCGTAGGGGTTCTGCTCCGAAATGGGCAACCGCACGGCGTCGATCTCGTTGACGACGTTGGCGGTGCCATCCACTGTCATATCGAGGCGTGCCGAGAACAGGTGCTGGTGATACGGAGCGCCGAGGCCCGGTGCCACCTGGGAAGCGTAGGGATACGGGGTGCCGTCTTCACCGTCACCCGGGTATGACGACGTGAAAAGGATGCCCGTGAGCTTTGCCTCGCACTCGATTGTGCCGTCGAGATACAGGTACCAGAAGAACCCGTAGTCGTAGTTGCCCACGGTCGTGAAGAACGAGATGACGAGTCGGCGCTGCCGGCGCACTTCGTTTGATCCCGTGAAGATATCGGTGTGCTTCCAGAGCGAACCGAAGTCCTCTTCGTGCATGCACACCCCGTTTCGGACGACGCGGGGCATGCCCAACTCATCAGAGAGCGTGGCATCCAGGTACGTGATGTCACCGACGCAGTCGCAGCCGAGTTCGAGCTCATTCGTATACCGGCCGAACAGGTACTCGCCGGTGTCGAAGTAGTTCTGCCAGAAGCGGTTCGGCGACGGATCCGCGTAAGGGACCACCATTTCGCTGATGGATCCGCGGTACATGACGGGGCGGTCAGCGAACTCCACTTGGCGCAAGATTAAGCCCTCGCGGGTGTCGAAGCCGATGCGAAGCTTCCAGTTGCCCCACGTCACTTCTTCGCCATCAACAGTGAAACTCGCACCCTCGGGCTGCGTGATTTCGATCGGTTTGAGGCCCTCGAGCGGTGGCCCCTGCAGGGCCGGGTCGTCGAAGTTTCCGCTTGTCTCGGGAACCGCGAGTCCCGGATTGTCGATGATCTCGATCACTTTGCGGTCGGCGACGTCGATGTAGGCGGTCAGGCCGTCGACGGGGTGCGCCCACGGGTGGTCGGCGGGGTGGTCTTGCCGAAACGCGAAGGTGCGAAGGATGCGGCGGCCCTCTTCAGCGGCGTATCCGTAATGCCCAGCCGACAGCGGCACGAGCGCGACGTCGTCGACAGTGAGTCCGCGACCGGCGAGAGCGGCGAGCCACCCCTCGTCGGCATTCGCGATGATGCCGACCTCTTCGAACTCGGCATCGAGAATCGGTAGTTGCCCGGCTGTGCCGTCGAGTACATCTGCGGAGAGCACGGTTCCGTTCGTGATCGAGACGATGGCATCCACGGAACGCGTCGTCGTCATATCGAGAAGTTGCACACGCGCACGACGGTCGGGAAGCCCACCGCCAGCCTCCCATGCGCGTACGTCGGCCTTCGGCGGCTCTTCTAAGCCGACGTACGCGAAACGCACCCGGTCGCCCATTTCAGGAAGCGAAGCGGTGATCTCGCGAACGGCGTCGATTTCGTCGGCACTCAGCGATGACAGTGGGTGCGAGGCGGCAGCGGGTGCGGTATATCCGGCGGCGGTTTCGATATCGGTGATGCTCATGGGTGATGCTCCTAGAAGAAGGGATAACAGCGGGGGAGAGGGATGCCGGGAGCACGCGGGATGAGGAGAGCGCACCCCCGGCGGTCGTCAGCTCGAGATGGTGTCGATGAGTTTTGCGTACGCCAAGGGTCTGCGCGTGCGAATCCACCACGCCTGTACAAATCCGAACAGGGGGAAGATCACGATCAGTGCCAGTAGCACCCAGCTCACCCCGCCGAAGACGGGATTGCCGTCAGCATCTGCGTCACCGACGAGCACAGGAAAATTGGCGATGATCAGGATTGCCGAAACGATCAGTCCGACGAACCCGAGGCCCGGAGCAAGCATCGTCTGCCAGACGCGGCGGTCTTGTCTGGTCTTGGCGAAGTAGACGATGACGGCGATCGATGTCAGCGCCATGAGAAGCGCGATTGCGAGCGTTGCGACGCCGGCGAACCAGGTGAACACCTGCAACACGGGGTCGAGTTGGAAGATCGCGAAGACGACGATGAGTACGGCCGCTGTCGCGGTCTGGACCACCGACGAGATATGTGGTGAGAGGTGCTTGTGGTGCACCGCGCCCACCTTTTCGGGCATGACCCCCGCGTTCGACATCGAGTGCTGGTAGCGCGTGACGACGTTGTGGAACGAGAGCACGCAGGCGAACATCGACGTGATCAGCAAGACGTTGGTGATGATCTCGCCGGCGCTTCCGAGGTAGATCGACATCGTGCGAAGGATGAGGTTGCCGGGGTCTTCTGCCGCAGCATCCATGATTCCGTCTGGTCCCCACGCCATCACGAGCCCCCATGAAGCGAGTGTGTAAAAGACGCCGATACCGATGACAGCGGCGTACGTTGCGCGGGGAATCGTGCGGTTGGGGTTCTTCGCCTCATCACGGAAGATCGCTGTGGCTTCGAACCCGATGAACGCGGCGATAGCGAACATCAGCCCGACTCCGGGTGAACCACTGGCGATGTTCGACGGGACGAATGTCTCGAGGCTGAGTCCTTCCGGACCGCCGTTGATCATGACGGCGGCCACCATGACGAGCACAATCCCCACCTCAGCGACGAGGAGAACACCCAGCACCTTGCTCGACAAATCGATGTGGCGATAGCCGAGGACTCCCACGAGGGCGATGACGACGAGCGAGAAAAGCCACCAGGGAACAGCGGGCCCGCCGATGGATTCGACGGTGTAGCTCAGGATGTAGCCGACGTAGCCGTACACCGATACCTGAATTGTCGTATAGGTGAGCATGGCGATCCAGGCCGCGGCGAGGCCGGTCGACCGCCCGAGGCCGTAGCCGGCGTAGGTGAAGAATGCTCCCGGCTTCGGGACGTGCCGCGCCATCGCGGCCAGGCCCACTGAGAACAGCAACAGGACGACGGCGCTGATGACATAAAGCGACGGGAAACCCACCCCGTTGCCGATCAGGATGCCGAGAGGTGCGGCTCCTCCGACGACGGTGAGGGGAGAAGCCGCGGCGACGACCATAAAGACAATGGCGGTGACGCCGAGAGAGCCGGTGAGCGAGCGCTTTGCGGACGCTTCGACCCCCGTGGATTCGAGCTGTGTCATGAGCGGTCCCTTCGTGGGCGGTGCAGGGTGAACGAGCGGATGCCATGAGACTCTCGCGCCCGGATTGCAACACCGTTCCTGGGTCGTGAAAAAGAAGGGCATGACAAACGAGACAGTGTGCGGACGCGGTCTCATTTGAGAGACACACACTCGAAACACGCGAGACCCGTGGCGGCAACCAGTGGTGTTTACGCTGCACAGACGGCTCCCGGAGGCACCATGACAGCACTCGAACGCGCCATCGCTCGTCCCGATCCGGTGCGAGAATTCGGTGCGCGCTCGCCGCTGCACGGACTTGATCGTCAAAGCGTCGGTTTCGTCGATGTGCTCGCCCAGTCAGTCGCGGCGGTCGCGCCCGCGGCCGCGGCAACGACGGTAGTGCTGCTGGTCGCCGGAATTTCGCCCTCGGCTACCGTGCTGTCGATCCTTGTCGCCGGCGTGCTGAGCTTTTTGGTAGCACGCACTATTTCGCAGTTCGCGCGCCGTTTTGCGGCGGCCGGTTCGACCTACACTTACACGGCCCGAGGCCTCGGGGTGGGAGCCGGCCTGGCTTCTGGGGCAGCAATTCTCGTCGGGTACGGCGCAATCGCGATGTTCGCGCTCTTTGGCGGCGCCTACTACCTCACGTTCTTGTTGGGTGCGATTCTTCCTGGCACAGCTGGGCCCGTCACGACAGCACTCGTGCTTCTCGCAGAAGCGGCTTTTGTCGCACTGGTATTGGTGCGCGGCATTCGAGTGTCCTCGCGAATCGCTCTTGTCGTCGAAGTGATTTCGGTCGCGCTCATCGTCGTGATGCTCATCATTTTGCTGGTCCAGATTGGGCCGATCAACCCGGCGGTCTTGGTGCCAGCAGCCGGCGAATGGTCGCCGGCTGCCATCGCTGCCGGCTCCGTTATCGCCCTGACCGCATTCGTCGGATTCGAGAGCTCAGCGACCCTCGGCGTCGAAGCACGCTCGCCGCTTCGAACCGTGCCGAGGGCGATTGTCTGGACGGTCATCCTCTCGGGTGGGCTCTACCTTCTGGCATCGATCACCCAGGTTGCAGGATTTGCCGCGTTGGATAGGGAACTCTCCGAAAGCGCATCGCCCATCAACGAACTCGCGGCGGCCTATGGCATGGACATGTGGGCCACCCTTGCGGACGCCGGGATCGCCGCATCCTTTCTCGCCTGCGCCATCGGCTCGACGACGGCCCTCACCCGGGTGCTCTTCACGATGGGCCGTGACGGCGTGCTCCCTCGGGCTGCTGGGAGGGCTCACCGCCGGTTCGGCACCCCGATCGGGGCCATCTGGCTCTCGCTGCCCGTGATCACGATCGCGCCCTTGCTCGTGACGATTGCCGGTATGGAAATTCGCGACGCCATGCACATCACCATCGCGCTCGGCGGTGTCGGTTACATCGTCGCCTATATCTTTGTCTGCGTTTCCGCGCCGTTGTTTCTGCGTCGAATAGGCGAATTAACAGTCGGTTCGGCGGTCATCGCCGGAGTCTCTGCTGTCGCCCTCACGGGCGGTCTCGTAGCGTTCCTCGTGGTCGATGCGGCATCAGGAAGCGCGGCGATCTGGGTGGTACTCGCCGTCGCGGTGGCGGCTGCAATCGTCATCATCGGGCGAATTCGCGGCGATCGACGCTCGCTCGATGGCATTGGCGCCTACGACGAACCGATCGCATCTCAAGTGTTGGGTGGTGTCGCCCGAGATGGACGAACCACTGATGCCTGAGGCACCTGCGCCCGCTCTCACCGCGCGTCAGCCGCGTGCGATTCACAGTGCATTGAGTGTGCTCGAGGCCGTCGCGCATCTGGGAGCGGGCGCGACGGCACGCGAAGTGTCAACTCAACTCGGGTTGCCGCGTGCGACGACCTATCGCCTCTTGAATCTGCTCGTGCAAGACGAATATCTCGTGCGCACGCCGGATCTTGCCGGGTTCGCGCTCGGTGCAAAAGTGTCGCAGCTCATTGCGGCTGCGACACCACCGTTGCGGCTGGCTACAGCGGCCCGCGCCGTCGTCGCCGATACTCGATCCGCTGTCCGAGGCGGAGTGCATGTGGTGCTTTACATCGACGGCCGGATCACGGTTGTCGATGCCGACCCCGACTTTCCCCTGTCCGATGACGTCCGCCTCGTTCGAGAGCCGGGGCGATTTGCGCTGGGGCGCCTGCTTCTTGGCGAGATGGCGCCGGCGAACGCGCTACCCGGGGCTGTGGCGTCCGACCTGGCGCGTTTCGACGCCACCCGTCAAGTGGGCGAAATCACGGTGGGCTATGGATGCCTCGCGGTCCCCATTCGTGACAGCAACGGTGCTCTCGCAGGCGCTGTCGGGTTTTCCGGTCCCGCACACCGCATATCGGAGCCTGCAGCGGTGCTTGAGATATTGCGGCCCGCTGCGGAACGGCTTGCGCCACTTGTGACGTGAGGTCTGTCGCGCCTCATGCATCGTCCGGAGTCACGTGGTCGGCTGCAGTCGCACCATGAAGCGGTCAGGCTCCGGCAGCGGCCCGAAATCATACTTTTCGTAAAGGCCATGCGCATCGGCCGTTGCAAGGAGTACGCGGCGTAGCCCCAGGGGTTCGAGGTCAGCTACGACGCCCGCGATGAGATCCTTGCCAAGGTTGTTGCCCCGCGCAGTCGTTGCAACGAAGACATCGCACAGCCATGCAAAGGTCACGCCATCGGTGATGACGCGGGCGTAGGCGACTTGTGCGCCGGAATCGACCTCGAAGATGCCGTAGTTACGTGAGGCATCGATCGCAGCATCCTGCGCCTCACGGGTCCGTCCCTTCGCCCAGTACGACTGCTCGCTGAGCCACCCGTGCACGACAACGCGGTCGATCTCGTCGGATGATGTCGAAAAGCGGTAGCGGGAATGCACCCACTCAGAATATGGTGCACGACTGTCGACTCCTGACCGTCGACTGGCGAGAGCGCGCGAGCACGTTAGACTATGGGAAGCTCTCCGCGAGGCGGCATCCAGGCCAACTCCCCCAGGACGGAAACGTAGCAAGGGTAACCAGGCTCTGCCGGGTTCGCGGAGAGTCTTATTTTTCCGGAACGATTCGTAGGACTTTCTCCGGTGCACCCGCGCGCGGCGGGTGTCGCAGCCTCTTAGGGTTGATGTGTGGCACAGAGCATCTTCATCACCTCAGCCGAAGGACATTCCGGCAAGTCCACGATCGCGCTCGGAGTGCTTGACGCATTAAGTCACGCGACTCCCCGTATCGGGGTCTTCCGAACTGTTGCGCGCTCCACCGTCGAACGTGACTACGTGCTCGAGATGTTGCTCGACCATGATGGCGTCGACCTCGATTACGACGAGTGCATCGGCGTCACCTATGACGACGTGCACGACGATCCGGATGCCGCGCTCGGTCGAATCGTCGAGCGCTACAAAGCGGTCGAAGCGCAGTGCGACGCGATCGTGATCCTTGGTAGCGACTTCACTGACGTCGGTAGCCCCGCTGAACTCGGATACAACGCTCGAATCGCCGCGAACCTCGGCGCGCCAGTATTGCTTGTCCTCGGGGGGCGCGCGCATCAGGGGAGCGGTGAGCAACTCGGCACGTCGACCCCTCGGACGCCCGAAGAGATGGGCCAGATCACGTCGCTGGCTCTCACCGAGCTATCAAATGGTCGAGCGGACCTGCTCGGCATTGCCGCGAACCGAATCGACCCGGAACGCTCTGAAGAGATCGTGGCCGCCATCCGCGGCGTGATCGAGCACAGTCTGCCTGCTGCTCGCGCAGCTGAAGTGCCGGTATGGGCGCTGCCCGAAGATCGCTTCCTGGTGGCGCCATCTGTCAGGGGAGTGCTCCGCTCGGTTAACGGCACCCTGGTCAAAGGCGACCCTGACCTCATGACCCGTGAGGTTCTCGGCGTCGTCGTTGCCGGTATGTCAATGGTCAACGTGTTGCCCCGACTCGCCGAGAGCGCACTCGTTGTGATTCCGGCCGATCGCACTGAGGTTCTCCTCGCGACGATGCTCGCGCACTCGTCGGGAACGTTCCCATCTCTTGCCGGAGTGGTGCTCAACGGGCCGTTCCCCTTGCCCGAAGATATCGACCGCCTCATCGACGGTCTTGACTCGACGCTCCCGATCATTTCAACCGACGGCGGAACGTACGAGACAGCCGTGCAGATCATGAACACCCGCGGGCGACTCGCGGCCGACTCGCAGCGCCGTTATGACACGGCACTTGCGATGTTCCACAAGTACGTGGACGTCGAGGAGCTCACTCGATTGCTGGGGCTCGCGCGATCGAGCATCGTCACACCCCTGATGTTCGAGTACGGCATCATGGAGCGCGCCCGCAGCAATCGAAAACGCATCGTCCTGCCCGAGGGCGAAGACGACCGAGTGTTGCGCGCTGCCGCGACGGTTCTCGCGCGCGGCGTGGCGGACATCATCATCCTCGGAGAAGACCTCGAAGTGCGCCACCGAGCCCTCGAGTTGGGCATCGATATCTCCGGGGCCGAGATCATCAGCCCCTTCGACGCCGTCTACGTCAACAAGTTCGCCGCGGAGTACACACGCCTTCGCGCCCACAAGGGCATGGTTTACGAACGCGCCGCGGACTCAGTGACGGATGCTTCGTACTTCGCCACGCTCATGGTTCACATGGGCTTCGCCGATGGCATGGTGTCGGGTGCGGCCCACACCACCGCTCACACGATCCGACCGGCGTTCGAGATCATTAAGACAAAGCCCGGTGTGTCAGTCGTGTCGAGCGTGTTCTTGATGGCGTTGGCCGATCGAGTGCTCGTCTACGGTGATTGCGCGGTGATTCCTGATCCGACGAGCGACCAGCTCGCCGACATCGCGATCTCGTCGGCCTCTACTGCCGCGCAGTTCGGAATCGAACCCCGCGTCGCGATGCTTTCGTACTCCACGGGGGAGTCTGGAACCGGCGCAGACGTCGAAAAGGTACGAACCGCCACCAGCATCGTGCGTGAACGTGCGCCCGAGATGCTCGTCGAGGGCCCCATCCAGTACGACGCGGCCGCGGATGCGGCCGTCGCTCTCGCCAAGATGCCCGGTTCAGACGTCGCTGGGCGCGCCACGGTGTTCATCTTTCCCGACCTCAACACGGGAAATAACACCTATAAGGCTGTGCAGCGATCGGCCGGCGCTGTCGCGATCGGCCCGGTGCTGCAGGGCCTCAATAAACCCATCAACGATCTTTCGCGCGGCGCGCTGGTCGAAGACATCGTCAACACGATCGCGATCACTGCGATCCAGGCCCAAGCCGATCAGGAACAGGGCCGATCAGAATCAGGGAGCGTGACCGCGTGAGCGTCGTCCTCGTCGTCAACAGTGGCTCGTCGTCCTTCAAGTATCAGCTCATTGAGATGACCGGTGAGCGCGTTCTCGCGTCGGGAATCGTCGAGCGCATCGGAGAAAGTATTGGCCGCGCCAAGCACAAGGTGATGGCGCCCGGTGGTCAAAATGCCGCCACGATGGTGGATGCCACGACCACCCGTGAAGTGCCGATCGTCGATCACCGCGCCGGTTTCGCTGTCATGCTCGAGGCATTCGCGAATCAGGGGCCGTCGCTCACCGAGAACGCCCCCACCGCGGTAGGCCATCGCGTCGTACACGGCGGGGCGCGCTTCTTCGAGCCGACGTTGATCACACCGCTGGTCGAGATCAACATCGACGAGCTTGCCGCACTCGCGCCATTGCACAACCCGGGCGCGCTTCAGGGCATCCGTGCTGCACGCGAGGCTTTTCCGGATCTTGCTCACGTCGCCGTCTTCGACACGGCTTTCCACCAGACTCTGCCACCCGCAGCGTTCACTTATGCCATCGATCGTGAGGTCGCCGAGGCATACCGCCTTCGCAAGTACGGTTTTCACGGCACGTCCCACAAGTACGTCAGCGAGGCTGCTGCCTCGTTCTTGGAGCGTCCCAACGGCGAGCTGCGCCAGATTATCTTTCACCTGGGAAATGGTGCGTCTGTCACGGCTGTCGATGGCGGCCGCTCGGTCGACACATCGATGGGCTTTACTCCGCTCGCCGGTCTCGTCATGGGCACACGCTCGGGCGATCTCGACCCGGCCATCGTTTTTCAGCTCGCGCGTCGGGCTGACATGTCGATCGGCGAGATCGACACGCTTCTCAACAAGCGCAGCGGAATATTGGGTCTTTCCGGGGTGGGCGACATGCGCGACCTCATGGATCGAGTTGACGAGGGTGACGCCGACGCCCAGCTCGCTTTTGACGTCTACATCCACCGATTGCGTACCTACCTCGGCGCTTACATCGTGCAGCTCGGTGGCGTCGACGTGATCAGCTTCACAGCCGGCGTTGGCGAAAACGACCCGGCTATTCGTGCTGCAACTGTTGCCACGCTCGGATTCCTCGGCGTCGAGATCGACCCTGAGCGCAACGCGAAGCGGGGTGGTGGCGTCCGCGTCATCTCCACGGATGATTCACGAGTCACAGTGCTCGTCGTACCGACGGACGAGGAACTCGAAATTGCGCGTCAAGCGCTTGTTGTCGCTGACGAGTCGTGAGCGGGATACCGGCGCGTAACGTGGGCACACTACGCTGAGCAGACACGCACGCCGAGGTGCAATTCCCCTAACCCTGCGGAATGCCGCACCCTGTCTGGAGGCACTGTGACAAACGACGCCCTGCCCGACCTTACGAGCTTCGAAGCTGTGCTCTTTGACCTTGATGGCGTTCTCACGCCGACTGCCGAAGTACACATGCACGCGTGGAAGACCATGTTCGACGAAGTGTTCGTGGAGTGGGGCGTAGAAGAGCCCTATACCGAAAGCGATTATTTCGAGTACCTCGACGGTAAGAAACGATACGACGGAGTGTCGAGTCTGCTCCGAAGCCGCGACATCGAGATTCCGTGGGGAGATCCGAGCGACGACCCAGCGTTGAACACCGTGTGCGGAATCGGAAACCGCAAGAACGAGGTTTTCGCAGGGGTCTTGCGTGCGGAAGGCATCGCACCCTACCCGGGCTCGTTGCGACTGCTTGAAAAGCTTGCGGCCGCTGGCACCCCGGTTGCCGTCGTATCGAGCTCTAAAAATGCTGAAGAGGTGCTGGCCGCTGCCGGTATCCGCGATCGATTTCCGGTCGTGATGGACGGCGTCATCGCCGAGCGTGACAACCTTTCTTCGAAACCCGCCCCCGACGTCTTCGTTGAAGCTGCACGCATGCTCGGTGTCGACCCTGCGCGCACCGCGGCGGTCGAGGATGCCATCAGCGGTGTGAAGTCAGCATCCGCCGGTGGTTTCACCCTTGTCGTCGGTGTCGACCGTGGGGTCGGCGCTGAGGCGCTGCGCGCAGCAGGTGCTGACGTTGTGGTCGATGACCTCGACGCGTTCGTAGACTGACTTTTTTCCCTTTATCGACACTTGCCGAGACCCGACAGTGGAAGGCATCCCCATGATGGATCGCGACCGGTTTCCCGTAGACCCCTGGCGCCTCGTTGAGCGTTCATACGGCCTCGACGACTTCGGCGTTACCGAGACACTGTTTTCGGTGGGCAACGGCTATCTCGGCTTAAGAGGCAATCACCCGGAGGGGCGGTTCGGCCACGAGCAGGGCACGTTCATCAACGGGTTCCATGAGACGTTCCCGATTCGCCATGCTGAGCAGGCCTACGGCTTCGCCGAAGTGGGCCAGACGATCATCAACGCCCCCGATGCCAAAGTCATGCGCGTGTACGTCGATGACGAACCGTTGTCTTTCGACGTCGCTGACGTCACCGAGTATGAGCGCGCTCTGGACATGCGTGACGGTGTGCTGCGCCGCCACTTACTGTGGTGTACTCCGTCCGGTAAGCAGGTGCGTATCGACTTCGAACGCATGGTGTCGTTCGAAGAGAAGCATTTGGCGATCATGAGCGTCGAGGTCACGGTACTCAACGCTGATGCTCCAGTGACGATCAACTGCCAGCTGATCAACCGTCAAGATGGCGAAGATGTCTACGGCGGCACCCCCAAGCCCACGAAGCGTGCCGGGTTCGACCCTCGCAAAGCAGAACGCATCGCGGAGCGCGTACTTCGCCCTGAGGAGTACTGGCAAGACGGACTCCGGTCGGCCCTGAGCTATCGCGTATCGGAATCGCAGATGACCATCGGTGTCGCAGCCGACCACATCATCGAAACCGAGAACGCCTACACCGCGCGCACTCTCATCGAGCCCGACATTGCGAAAAACGTCTTCCGCGTCAACGCGAGGCTAGGCGTTCCGACACGAGTCGTGAAGGTCGTGAGCTACCACACGTCGCGTGGAGTGCCCACCCGCGAACTGATCGACCGCTGCCGCCGCACTCTTGATCGTGCTGCGTCCGAAGGCATTGCGTCGCAGTTCCAGAAGCAGCGCGACTGGCTGGACGCCTTCTGGCGCCGTTCCGACGTGCGCATCGAAGGACACGACGACCTCCAGCAGGCCACGCGCTGGTGCCTTTTTCAGTTGGCGCAGGCCGCCGCGCGTGCTGACGGCCTGGGCGTTCCCGCGAAGGGTGTTTCTGGTTCGGGATACTCCGGCCACTACTTCTGGGACACCGAAATCTATGTGCTGCCCTTCCTGGCGTACACGACCCCGCAATGGGCGCGAAATGCGATCCGCATGCGTGCTCTTATGCTTCCGGCGGCTCGCCGTCGCGCGCGTCAACTCAACGAGGCTGGTGCGCTTTTCCCATGGCGGACGATCAACGGCGAAGAGGCATCCGCGTATTACGCAGCGGGAACCGCGCAGTACCACATCAACGCCGACGTCAGCTTCGCTCTGGCGAAGTACGTGCGGGCAACCGGTGACACCGCGTTCTTGTACAGCGAGGGCGTCGACATCGCGGTGGAGACTGCGCGGCTGTGGGCGACGCTCGGGTTCTGGCGCGAGAGTGACGGCGAGAGCTCGTTCCACATTCATGGGGTAACCGGGCCAGACGAATACACCACGGTCGTCAACGACAACCTGTTCACGAACGTCATGGCACGCTTCAACCTGAGATTTGCCGCCCGCACGATTCGTGAAATGGAAGTTTACGAACCCGATGCGTATCGACTCTTGGTGAGCCGCGTGGGTCTCGACCCCGACGAAGCCGAGATGTGGGATAAAGCCGCTGAGGCAATGCACATCCCCTTCAGCGAAGCCCTCGGCATCCACCCACAAGATCACGTGTTCTTGGAACGCGAGGTGTGGGATCTCGAGAACACACCGGTGGATCAGCGTCCGCTGCTGCTGAACTTCCACCCGCTCGTGATCTACCGCTATCAGGTACTCAAGCAGGCGGATGTTGTCCTCGCGCTGTTCCTGCAGGGAAACCACTTCACAAGCGAAGAGAAACTCGCTGACTTCCAGTATTACGACCCGCTGACAACGGGAGACTCGACGCTGTCTGCGGTGGTGCAGTCGATACTCGCCGCCGAAGTTGGGTATCAGGATCTTGCCCTCGACTACTTCTTGCAGTCGATCTTCGTCGATCTGGGAGACCTGCACCACAACGCGGCCGACGGCGTTCACGTGGCGTCGGCTGGTGGAGTATGGACGGCGCTCGTCTCTGGATTCGGCGGAATGCGCGATCACTTCGGCGAGCTTTCTTTCGATCCGAGGCTTCCGGCGGACTGGCCGGAGCTTGCATACACGCTTCATTGGCACGGGACAGAGCTCGACATCGTGCTGCGTCCCGACGAAATGCGCGTCCGGGCAGGGGAGGGTGCCCCGGTGACGTTCTGGGTGCGTGGTGCCGAGTACACAGTGCACGGCGGCAGCGACCTTTCGGTGCCGCTCGCAGACCAGGGTCCCGTGATTCCCGGTCGTCCGTCGCTTACTCAGTTCGCCGATGTGCGCCGCGAAGACGGCACACTGCTGTCGGCCTCCGTACCTACAGTGACCACCAGCATCTCGATCATCGGTGATGACGGAAACCCCGTCGACCCCGACGAGTCGCGACCGATGATCGACTAGCCATGGTCCTCCGGGAGGAGATCTACCTAGAGCGGGCATGTGATCGAAAATCATCCGCCACTCGTTGTATCTCGTCCGCCCGGGGCGACGGCTCACGAGGGAATGAGTGGATGCTGGAGCGAACCGCGGCAGTGTCTGTGGAACGCCGTAGGCTGGGTTTGTGACTACTGCTCTGTACCGCCGCTACCGCCCAGAGGCGTTCGGCGAGATGATCGGACAGGCGCAGGTAACCGAGCCCCTCATGACGGCGCTGCGCAGCGACCGGGTGGGTCATGCGTACCTGTTTTCAGGCCCGCGCGGCTGCGGCAAGACGACATCCGCGCGAATTCTTGCTCGTTGTTTGAACTGTGCCGAGGGCCCCACCGATACGCCTTGTGGCGTATGCCCCAGTTGCGTCGAACTTGGGCGTGACGGCGGCGGTTCGCTCGATGTCGTCGAGATCGACGCGGCAAGTCACAACGGTGTTGATGATGCCCGTGATCTGCGAGAGCGTGCCGTGTTCGCACCTGCTCGCGACCGGTTCAAGATTTTCATTCTCGACGAAGCGCACATGGTGACTCAGCAGGGTTTCAACGCGCTCCTCAAACTCGTGGAAGAGCCACCCGCGCACGTCAAGTTCATCTTCGCGACGACAGAGCCCGAAAAGGTTCTCGGAACCATTCGTTCGCGCACACACCATTACCCGTTCCGTCTGGTACCTCCCGCCGCCATGCTCGAATACGTCGGTGAGCTCAGCGATGCGGAAGGCGTGAAGGTCGAATCGGGCGTGTTGCCCCTCGTCGTCCGCGCGGGTGGCGGTTCGCCGCGTGACACACTGTCGCTGCTCGACCAACTTATTGCCGGCTCCGACCCTTCCGAATCGGGGGGAGTGCTCGTGCGGTATGAGCGTGCTGTGGCCTTGCTCGGCTACACCCACGGCGCGTTGCTCAGCGAGGTCATCGATGCACTCGCAAGCGCCGATGCGGCAGCAGCCTTCGCGGCGATCGACCGTGTTGTGCAAACCGGTCAAGATCCGCGTCGTTTCGTCGAAGACCTTCTCGAGCGGTTGCGTGACCTCATTGTGATCGCGGCAACGGGTCAGGGTGCTGCCACGGTGTTGCGCGGGGTTCCAGCCGAAGAGATCGAACAGATGGCTGGGCAAGCTGCCATCTATGGGTCAGACCGCCTTTCGCGCACGGCTGACATCGTGATCGGCGCACTCGACGAGATGACCGGTGCGACGTCTCCTCGACTGCAGCTTGAGCTCATGATCGCGCGCGTACTCGCGCACACTTCAGCGTCGTCCGCCGCGCCCACATCAGCGCCCGCATCTAGTCCGGCGGCAGTACCTTCGGTTGAACGCGACGCAGTGGCTCCGGTACCTACAATTGCGGCACCTGATGCTCCGAAACCTGATGCTCCGAAACCCGAGGCGACGTCCGCGCCAGAGTCTGCCCCAGTTCCCGTGGCATCCGGGCCGGTGAGCTTCAGCCGCCTTCGTGATGCCTGGCCCGAAGTTCTCGTGCGTCTTGAGAGCATCAGTCGTTCTTCGTGGATGATCGCGATAGGTGCTCGCGCCGTCGCGCTCAACGATGATGTGCTCACGCTGGCTTTCCCGAGCCAGAGCGATGTGGAGAAATTCAAGCAGCGCAGCGCGGGTGGCGGTCCGAGTGAAGATCTCCGGCAGGCGATTCTCGGCGTCGTGGGCGTGCGGGTGAAATACATCGCGAAGCACGAGAGCGACCTCGGTCCTGATTCCGGCGGTGGTCCGGGGCGGGGGCCCACGCCTCCCTCAGACGTTCCGCCCGGCGATGATTCGCGCGGCGGGGCCCGGCCCGGCTCGGCATCGAGCCCGCCGGCAGCGAGCACAGAAACTCCACCGTCGGCCGCATCTCCTGCGGCACAGCCACCGTCGGCACCAGTGACCGACTGGGACGTTGCGCAGATCCCCTCCGATGATGACGCACCACCGCCCGATATGGGATGGTCCGACAGCGCCGCTTCGCAGTTTCCTGTCGATGATGAGCCAGAGGATGCAGCGCCGCGGCATCTGCAGACGATGGTCGCCGCGCCAGTACGCGCAGAACCGCGAGATGGGGCGGTACTGGCCTCAGAACTTCAGCGTTCCGATGATCGCGAAGATGACATCGCTCCACCTGTCGACGAGGCATACGCGCCCCCAACTGTTGCGCCCCCGATTCGCACAGCGCCCGCACCCGATGGCATCCAGCGCTACGGCGAAGCCGTCGTGCGGCAGGTACTCAATGCACACTTCGTTCGCGAAGAGCCTTTCGAACGAGCCACGAGGTTTAACTGATGTACGACGGAATCGTTCAAGATCTCATCGACGAGTTCGGTCGTCTTCCCGGAATCGGACCGAAATCGGCTCAGCGCATCACTTTCCACATCTTGCAGACGCCGAGTTTCGACGTGTCCCGACTTTCTTCGCTTCTCGGCGATGCGCGCGACAAAGTTCGTTTCTGCGAAATTTGTGGAAACGTGACCGAGCAAGAGCGCTGCTCCATCTGTCGTGACGCGCGACGCAACCAGACTCTCATTTGTGTTGTCGAAGACGCCAAAGATGTGTCGGCGATTGAGCGGACACGTGAATTCCGCGGGCTCTATCACGTGCTCGGCGGCTCGATCAGCCCCATCGCGGGAATCGGACCGGACGACCTGCGCATCACTCAGCTCATGCAGCGTCTTGCCGACGGCACCGTGCAGGAAGTCATCCTCGCGACGAATCCCAACCTCGAAGGCGAGGCGACGGCAACCTACCTGAGCCGATTGCTGCATACCCTTGAGATTTCCGTCACCCGGCTGGCTTCCGGACTGCCGGTCGGCGGCGACTTGGAGTACGCCGACGAGGTCACTCTTGGCCGCGCGTTCGAAGGACGCCGCGCCCTCTGACGTCGATTGCGATCACCGGAGCGCTTACCGTCGCACCCGCGCCCGTGATCGGATGACACCCTTCAACGATGCGCGAACCGGCTGCCCCAAGTAAATACCGAGCGATGCGCCGACGGCGAGGCTGATGCCAATCACACCCGCGCTCACCAGAGTGCCGAAGCCTGCGAGGAGCAGCGTGGGATCTTCACCGGACTCCACGATCGTGAGCAGACCTCGGAACACCGCAGCCCCGGGCACCATCGGCAAAATTGCGGCTGTCGTGATCGCCACTGAAGGCACATGAAGTCGATATGCAATGAGGATGCCGACGAAGCTGCCCGCGAATGCACCCAGGCCGCTGGCGGCCGCGATGTCGAGCCCGATACTCGAAGCTGCCAGGTACGCCAGCCACGCCACGAGGCTGAGGAACGCGCTGACGACGATGATTCGAAGTCCAGCACCGTTGTAAATCGCGACCGACACTGCGATGAGTACCGCTCCGAAAAGTTGCAGCGGCACTGGCCCGAGCGGCACAGCTTCGCTTGGTGGCTCCATGGCGAGCCCGACGACACGGGCTGTTTCGAGGCCCACCAGAATTCCTAGGACGACACCGAGAGTCTGGGTCATGAGCTCGAGAATGCGGCCGAGTGCAGTGAGCGCGAAACCGTCGATCGCATCTTGAGCAGCGCCAACCACGGTGAGTCCCGCCAGCATCAGCACGATTCCGGACGCCACGATGACCGACGGCCGAATCTCGGACGCGACTTCAAGGTTGGTCATGGCCAGCAGGGGGGAGAGTGCGGCGACCATCGTGAGTACGAACGCGCCGGCGATCTGGCTGAAGAAGAACGGAACACGTGCTTTCGCGAGGACCGCCTGGGTGAGGGCAGCCAGAGCGGCGGCGATAAACGCGAGCGCGATGACGAGCCAGCTACCGCCGAACATGACGGCGACACCGACGGCCAGCGTGGCTTGAGCTGCGACGACAACAGCGGGGCGATATCGAAACGGCGTTCCTCTGATAGCCCGGTATTCCAGTCGCGCCGCATCAACACTCAGCCCATCGCCGATCTGAAGCACAAGTGCTTGGAGTCGCTGCAACTTTTCGTGGTCGGGAGCACTCACGCGCACCACGCGCATGAGAGTGAGCGGCCGGTCAGCACCACTTCGGTGATGCGCGATCGTGATCGAGTTGTACGTCACATCGGTATGTACCGGGTCCAGCCCGTACGCGCCTGCTACACGAACAATTGTGAGGGTGACTTCGCTCGCTGGTGCACCGGTCGACAACATAGTCTCGCCGATACGAACGGCAAGGTCCAGAATGCGTACCGCCATCGAATCATCAATGATCGGTATCGCCTCGGTCATCGCTTGCGAAGAGGATTCGCTGCGAATGAGCGCGTTGAGCGAGGTGAAGATCCCGCGGCGTGGGGGCTGCATTTCGCCGCTCTCCTCGTCTGTATCGGGTGGACCAAAGCAACCACCCATCCTACTGATGCCGCCCTCGAAAATGCTGGACGCCGTATCGCCGTTGACGTGCAAAGTATCCGAGCGGACTGCATGTTCGAGCTGGCATATCTGGATCCGTAAGATGGACTGTTGGGCGTAGCATCCGAGCGCCTTTCATCCCCGGGAGTTTCACTGTGGCGCTGATCGTCCAGAAATACGGCGGGTCATCCGTCGCCGATGCCGAGAGCATCAAGCGCGTCGCTAAGCGCGTCGTTGATGCGCGTCGGGCAGGGCACGAGGTTGTCGTCGCCGTCAGCGCGATGGGAGATACGACCGACGAACTGCTTGCGCTTGCATCTCAGGTTGCGCCGATCCCCGCTCCACGCGAGCTCGACATGCTGTTGTCGAGTGGTGAACGAATCTCAATGGCGCTGCTCGCCATGGCGATTTCATCGATGGGTTTCGAAGCGCGCTCTTTCACCGGCAGTCAAGCCGGCATGATTACGGATGCCACGCATGGCTCCGCGCGCATCGTGGACGTCACCCCTGTTCGTCTTCGCGAGGCGCTCGATGAGGGTGCAATCGTCATCGTCGCCGGCTTCCAGGGCTTCAACCGTGACACCCGCGACATCACGACTCTCGGTCGTGGTGGCTCCGACACGACCGCGGTTGCGCTCGCTGCCGCGCTCCAGGCCGATGTCTGCGAGATCTACAGCGACGTCGACGGTATTTTCACGGCAGACCCACGCGTCGTTCCGAAAGCACGGAAGCTTGATCGAGTCTCGAGCGAAGAGATGCTCGAACTTGCCGCAAACGGTGCGAAGGTCCTGTACATCCGCGCGGTCGAATACGCGCGCCGTCACGGCGTACTCATCCACGCTCGCTCGACTTTCAGTTCGAGCGAGGGCACGTGGGTGCTCGGCCGCAATACTCGTTCTGATCTCGTCCCCCAGGGAGAACACATGGAAGAGCCGATTGTCGCGGGCATTGCCACCGACCTGAGCCAGGCAAAAATCACCGTTATCGGTGTGCCCGACGTTCCCGGAAAAGCCGCGGAGATCTTCAAGATCGTCGCCAAGAGCGGGGCAAACGTCGACATGATCGTGCAGAACGTATCGGCGGCCACGACCGGTCGCACCGACATCTCCTTCACACTGCCCAAAACGGATGCTCCGGCAGCCATGCGCGCGTTGACCGGTGAGCAGTCCGAGGTGGGCTTCGAAAGCCTCATTCACGACGATCAAATCGGAAAGCTCTCGGTGGTGGGCGCCGGAATGCGCACCCACTCGGGTGTGTCCGCGACACTTTTCGAAGCGCTGAGCGTTTCGGGCGTCAACATCGAGATGATCTCGACGAGCGAGATTCGCATCTCCGTCGTGGTTCGCGGCGACGACTTGGCGAATGCTGCGCGCATCGTGCACTCGGCTTATGGCTTGGATGGCGACGTCGAGGCAACCGTCTACGCAGGCACAGGTATCTAGTCCAAAGCTCGAGGGCGTCGTGTGAGAGCACGGTAGAATCGGGCAACCCCGCGCGGAAATTCAACGGATGCCGCGCGTCCGTCACACCCGAGGAACACCATGACCCGCATCGCAGATTCAGGACTCTCCGTCGCCGTTGTCGGCGCCACCGGCCAGGTCGGCAAAGTGATGCGCGAGATTCTCCTCGAGCGCAACTTTCCGATTGGTGAGCTGCGGTTGTTCGCGACAGCTCGTTCTGCTGGAACCTCGATCGACTTCGGTGGACACAGCGTGATTGTGGAGGATATTGCCACTGCTGACCCCGCTGGAATCGACATTGCGCTCTTTTCGGCGGGCGCGACAGGTAGCCGTGCTCACGCTCCGCGGTTCGCGGCGGCGGGCGCGACGGTCATTGATAACTCGAGCGCGTGGCGCATGGACCCCGAGGTTCCGCTCGTGGTTAGCGAAGTAAATCCCCACGCAATCGACGAAGCGCACAGGGGCATCATTGCCAACCCGAACTGCACGACGATGGCTGCGATGCCGGTCATCAAGGCTCTGCATGCCGAAGCGGGCCTTGAGCGTCTCATCGTCAGTACCTACCAGGCGGTGAGCGGTTCCGGCCTCGCCGGTGCTCAAGAGCTTCTGGGTCAGGTCGAGGGAGTACTCGCGCAAAACAACACCCTTGCTCTGGTCCACGATGGTTCGGCTGTCGATTTTCCGCAGCCAGAAAAGTACATTGCCCCGATCGCGTTCGACGTCATTCCGTTTGCCGGCAACCTTGTCGATGACGGCTTCAACGAGACCGACGAAGAGAAGAAACTCCGCAACGAGAGTCGCAAGATTCTCGAGCTTCCGGACCTCCGGGTGGCAGGCACATGTGTACGTGTTCCCGTGTTCACCGGACACTCTCTGAGCATCAACGTGGAGTTTGCTCGCGAGATCACTCCCGCCCGTGCGCGCGAGGTGCTGTCTTCGGCGCCGGGTGTTGTTCTCGAAGAAGTGCCCACGCCGCTGCAAGCAGCCGGTACGGACCCGAGCTACGTCGGTCGTATTCGTGCGGATCAGTCAGCTCCCGAGGGTCGCGGGCTGGTGCTTTTCATCAGCAATGACAACCTGCGAAAGGGCGCTGCCCTCAACGCGGTGCAGATTGCCGAATTGGTTTCCGCGCGCATCACTGCAGCCGCCTGAGCGGCTCTCGTCCTCGCCGCTCGCGCCTAGACTTAGTACCGTGACTGAATCCGTCGACGTGCTGCTCATCGGTGGCGGCATCATGAGTGCCACGCTGGGCACCTTCCTCTCTGAACTGCAGCCCGACTGGAAGATCGTTGTCCACGAGCGGTTGGGTGACGTGGGGCTTGAGAGCTCCAACGCCTGGAACAACGCTGGTACCGGCCACGCAGCGCTCTGCGAGCTCAATTACATGCCCCCGGCCGCTGACGGCTCGGTCGATCCCGCGAAAGCAGTGTCGATCAATGAGCAGTTCCAGTTGAGCCGGCAGTTCTGGTCGTCGCTCGTGGACGATGGAGTACTTGATGAACCATCGACGTTCATCAATTCGACCCCACACATGACTTTCGTCACGGGCGAGAAGGATGTCGCCTACCTCAAGAAGCGCTACGAGGCTCTCCGTACGCAGCCCTTGTTCTCCGGCATCGAATACAGCGAAGACTCTCGCGTCATCAATTCGTGGGCTCCGTTGTTGATGCAGAAGCGCCGCAAGGGGGAGCCGTTTGCGGCAACCCGTGTTCCTGCCGGAACTGATGTGGACTTCGGTGCCGTGACGCATCAAATGTTCGACAACCTGCGCACCCGCGGTGTCGACGTGATCACAAACCGCGAGGTGAAAAACCTCAAGCGGTTGAAAGATGGCACGTGGCGTGCCAAATACCGCAACGTCATCGGGGGCACACCCGGATACATTAACGCGCGGTTCGTCTTCGTTGGCGCTGGCGGCTGGGCTATCAAGCTGCTGCAGAGCTCCGGCATTCCCGAAATCAAGGGTTACGGCGTTTTCCCGATCGGTGGCCAGTGGCTGAAGACGAGCAAGCCCGAACTCGTCGCTCAGCATCAGGCGAAGGTTTATTCGCAGGCGTCGGTCGGTGCGCCACCGATGTCGGTCCCGCACCTCGACACGCGTGTAGTCGATGGCGAAACATCACTTCTCTTCGGTCCGTTCGCGACATTCAGCCCCAAGTTCTTGAAACAGGGAAAAGTGTGGGACCTCGTAACTCAGGTACGCCCCCATAACATCGGGCCGATGTTGAAGGTCGCCGTCGATAACCCGGGTCTTATCAAGTACCTCGTGGGAGAGCTACTCAAAAATCACGCGAAAAAGGTCGACAGTCTCCGTGACTTCATGCCGACCGCGCGAGATGAGGATTGGGAACTGCTCGACGCGGGGCAGCGCGCCCAGGTCATGAAGAAAGACCCCCAAAAGGGCGGTGTCTTGCAGTTCGGTACCGAGGTCGTGGCCGCCAAGGATGGCTCGATCGCAGGCCTTCTCGGTGCCTCCCCGGGAGCATCGACCGCGGTGTCGATCATGCTTGAGCTTTTGAGATCGTGCTTTCCTGACCGAATCTCGGGCTGGGAGCCACGCTTGCGTGAGCTCATTCCGAGCTACGGCGAAAAGCTCAATGAACGCCCGGCCGAGGCTGCGGAAACGCTAGGCGCCACGTCGGCAACTCTTCAGCTTTCAGCCTAGAAGGAGTGGCCGGTGGCCAAACTCTATTTCCGCTACGGCGCGATGAATTCGGGCAAGTCCACGGCGCTTCTGCAGGCTGCCTATAACTACGAGGAGCGAGGGCAGCGAGTGCTGCTCGCGAAGCCTGAAATCGATACGAAAGATGCTGACCGCATCTCGAGCCGGCTCGGTGTGTCGAGAGAGGTCGACTTTCTCATCCGGCCCGGCGATGATGTTCGCGAGCTCTTTCGAGACAATCGACACGATGGTGTGGCATGCCTTTTGATCGATGAAGCGCAGTTCCTCACGCCTGCGCAGGTGGACGATCTTTTGCGCATCGTCGTCTTGGAGGGCGTTCCGGCGTTGGCGTACGGCATCCGCACCGATTTTCGTACGGAAGCGTTTCCGGGCTCCCGCCGGCTGATGGAGCTCGCGCACAGTTTGGAAGAACTCAAGACCATTTGTCGCTGTGGGCGGAAGGCTCTGTTCAACGCGCGGCTCGTCGCCGGGCGGTTTGTCTTCGACGGCGACCAAGTCGCGATCGACCAGCTCACGGCCGACAGCGTTACCTATGAGTCAATGTGTGCCGAGTGCTACCTGACTGAATCGGGCGGGCGACTCGCCGTCTGAGCCATCATGCGCGGCGGCCACGGAAAAAGCATCGAGGTCGTGCGCTGGTAGTCGGCATATTCCGGATACTTGCCGGCCGAGATCGATTCGGTGAAAATCGTCGATCCGATAAACAGCACTGTTAAGAGCGCGGCACCTACGATCGTCCAATTAATGACCCCGCCCCACCACCCCAAGGATGTCGCGGCGGTCGCGCCGAGAAAGTAGAACGCCCACCACTGCGCCTGCTCGAAGAAAAAGTTGGGGTGGCGACTGAACTTGAAAAGTCCTCCGGTCGCGAAGCCCGGCGCCAGGGCGCCTCCCGCGCTTTGTTTGGCCTTGTGGAACGTCCACTGCTGCTGATCCGCGACGTATTCGCCGATCAGAAATCCAAGAAAACAGAGCGACCATAGGGCATCCCACCACGTGAGGGGCGCGGGGTTCTGCCACGCAACGAGTGCGGGAAGGGCGATGAGCACGAGAAGCGCATTTTGGTAGAGCACGATGAAGAACAGGTTGAAAAGCTGGAACTGCCAGGTCTTCATACGCGCTCGGAGGATTGCCCAGCGATAGTCCTCCATGCCCGAATAGCCACCCTTCCGGGCGAAGTTGACGGTGAGGCGGGCGCCCCACAGTGTGACGAGCGCGGCCATGATCAAAAGGCGTGCCGAATCAGCGCCCGCTGTAAGGCTTGCCGACGCGAAGATCCAGACATATGCGACCGGGACGATCGACCAGATTCGGTCTACCCAGGAGGTGTCTTTCGTCACGAGTGAGAGGACCCAGCACGCAAAGCTGACGGCGGCCGCGACCACAAGCACGAACGAGAGAGGGGTCATGAGCAAAGGGTAGAGGAGACTGACGCGCTACCGACGCTTTGCATGGTCGGACCACACGCGATAATGTGGTCTGACCATTGGAGGAAAATGTGACCATCATCGAAGAAGATGTGCCCACGCGGGCGTGGCGTTCAGTTCTTGAAACGATCGAATCCCAATTGCTCGAGGGCCTCCTTGCTCCTGGAGATCGGTTGCCGTCGGAGCGTGAGCTGGCGGCGAAACTGGGTGTCGGTCGCTCGAGCGTTCGTGAGGCTTTCCGGGTGCTCGAGGTACTCGGACTCATCCACACCGCAACGGGGAGCGGTCCTTCCGCCGGCGCGATTATCATTGCCACCCCGCGAGGTGGAATGGCCGCGCTTCTTCGCCTGCAGGTTGCGGCTCAAGGTTTTCCGCTTGAAGATGTCGTGGCGACGCGGCTCATGCTTGAAGCATCCGTCGTCGAAACTCTCGCCAACGACCCTGGGCGCGAGCTTGAGACAGCTCGAGAGATTCTCGACGCGATGGATGCGACGACTCTCGAGCGCAGCGAGTTCGTGGCGCTTGATGCGCGCCTTCATGTGGCGCTTGCAGAGGCTACCGGCAATGTCGTCGTCTCGGCGATGATGGCGGGCCTGCGGTCGGCCATCGAGTCTTACGTTCAAGCTGGGGCCGCGGCGCTACCCGATTGGGATGAAGCGTCGACGAACCTGCGCCATGAGCACCGCGAGATTGTTGCCGCCATCGACGCCGGCGACGCGGCATCCGCTAAAACTCTCGTGCACGATCACATCACCGGCTACTACGCGGGCGTCACACGCGACATTCTTTAGGAAAGAGGCAACAATGGTTTCCCGACAGCTCCCGAAAGTTCCGGAGCTTCTTGAACTGATGCAGTTCAAAAAGCCGGAGCTGAACGCGAAAAAGCGACGACTTGATCAGGCGCTGACGATCGCTGATCTTCGAAAGATCGCGAAGCGCCGCACTCCGAAAGCGGCTTTTGACTACACGGATGGCGCCGCCGAGGGTGAAATCTCACTAGCGCGTGCGCGTCAGGCGTTTGAAGATGTCGAGTTTCATCCCGGCATTTTGCGCCCTGCACCTGATGTTGACACTTCTACGACGATTCTTGGCGGCCCGAGCGCCCTGCCATTCGGAATTGCCCCCACCGGGTTTACCCGCCTCATGCAGACCGAAGGCGAGAGCGCGGGGGCCGCCGCCGCGGCCGCGGCGGGAATTCCCTTCACGCTTTCAACGCTCGGGACTACTTCGATCGAGAACGTCAAGAAGGCTAATCCGCACGGGCGTAATTGGTTTCAGCTTTACGTCATGCGTGATCGGGACATCTCATACGCCCTCGTGAAGCGAGCGGCCGAGGCGGGCTTCGATACTCTGCAATTCACGGTCGACACACCCGTTGCGGGCGCGCGCCTGCGCGACAAACGCAACGGATTTTCAATTCCGCCGCAGCTAACCGTCGGCACCATCGTCAATGCGATTCCGCGCCCGTGGTGGTGGATCGACTTCCTCACGACACCGAAGCTTGAGTTCGCGTCGCTGTCCACGACCGGCGGCACGGTGGGGGAGTTGCTTAACGCCGCTATGGACCCGACCATCAGCTATGACGATCTTGAGGTCATTCGCGACATGTGGCCGGGAAAGATCGTCATCAAGGGTGTTCAAAATCTGGAGGATTCGAAGCGGCTCATCGACTCCGGGGTGGACGGGATCATTCTGTCGAACCACGGCGGGCGGCAACTTGATCGAGCGCCCATCCCGTTCCGACTATTGCCGGAGGTCGTTCGCGAAGTCGGACGGGATGCGACAGTGATGGTCGATACCGGCATCATGAACGGTGCCGACATTGTGGCATCCATCGCTCTCGGCGCAAAGTTCACACTGATTGGGCGCGCGTACCTTTATGGCTTGATGGCCGGCGGTCGAGAAGGTGTGGATAAAACCATCTCTATCCTCCGCAGTGAGATCGAGCGCACGATGCGCCTGCTGGGCGTATCGAGCCTTGAAGAACTACAGCCGAGCCACGTCACTCAGCTGATGCGGCTCGTCCCGGTGTCGGACGCAGCGCGTTCCGCGGCCAAGGCTTAGCGAGGAGCGAGGGTGGGGAGAAGACGGTCGAGGTAGTCGGCGGTGTCTTCCCACCCTTCGACCGCGTGACATTCGACGCCCAGCGTTAGCACCGGATAGTCATTGCCGTCAGGGTCGAGTCGGTCGCCGACGAAGAGCATGTCGCTGAGCGGGATGCCGGTTTGCTCGGCGAGCTTCGTCATTCCGTATGCTTTGTCGATGCCTCGGTGTGTGATGTCTACTGAGGTGGAGCCGCCGGAGCGTACTTCCAGGTCTGGGATACGAGCAGCGACGGCCTCGCGGAGAGCATTCTTCTTCGAGCCCGTCGGGTCCCACGCCATCTTTGCCTCGAGCGGGGCGCGCTGGCCGAGGGCCGAGAAGGTGATCTGTGACCCGCGGTCCTCGAGGATGTCGCCCCAGGTTTCGCTTTCCCAAAGGCCGAGACGACGTGCCTCTTCTTCGACGGCCGCGAGTGCGCGTACTTTTTCATCGTCACTCAGCGTGTGTGCGTACACGGTCGTGATCCCT
Source organism: Microbacterium endophyticum (assembly GCF_011047135.1). Lineage (NCBI taxonomy): Bacteria > Bacillati > Actinomycetota > Actinomycetes > Micrococcales > Microbacteriaceae > Microbacterium > Microbacterium endophyticum. Next base: position 2,207,147 of record NZ_CP049255.1, read on the forward strand.
GAAACCTCGAGGCGGTAATACTGGGTTCCGCACGTGGGCATGAGGTGAAAAGCGGAGAGAACTTCTTCGGCGGAAGGCGGCAGCTTTTCGACGACCTGCGTGCGGAACTGTGCGAGTTGCCCGCCGGAGATGATGGCGACATCGACGCGCTGCGCGAGAGCGACAAGGAGCTCTCCGATGCGGGGGTCGATTTCGCTTTTCGAAGGAGCGAGAGTGTCGTCGAGATCGAATGCCACAAGTTTGGGCGTGCGAGGGGAGGGCATTTCAGGCTCCTATCGTCGTTATGCGAGAGGCTCCGCCTTCCGGCGGAGCCTCTCTGTTGTCGGGGTGACAGGATTTGAACCTGCGGCCTCGTCGTCCCGAACGACGCGCGCTACCAAGCTGCGCCACACCCCGTATCAACCACACAACTCTACCGTGATTCGAGCGTGGCGACGAATCGCCCTCTTCTCGTCCGTCGCGCGCGTGAGATCGCGATCATTCCGATTCCGAGGGCGAGCACTGCTGCTCCGAGCGCGCCCAGCTGACGCACCGGCATTCCATTGCCGTCGCGCGCACCCGTGACTGCAAGGTCGCTCACGATCGTCGACTCGTCTTCGTCGCCACAGGTGCCTTTCGCGAGCACGAGAGTTTCGGCATCCGCTGCGGTGCGGTAACGCAACTCGGCTATCCACTGCTTGGTGCCGGAGGTGGGCGAGCTCACGTCTGGCGAACGGTATTCGCCGCTGCCATCGAGTGGCACAACCGTGGTCTCGTACTCAAGCGTGTCCTCTGTGCACACCGGCAGAGTGTCGGGCTCGTTGTGAAAAACGAAGAAGACGAGCTCGGCGTCGGTATCGGCGGCGAGCCCCGTCACCGTTGCGTTGTCGTAGAACGACTCGTTGACTCCTGCGCGCTCGAGCGCTGCGGTCACGACCTCTGGAGAAGCCACCGCGGTGGTTTCGTTTTCGAGGCCGCACGCGCCCTGCGCGAGAAGACGTCGTTCCCCGCCATCGGAGGGGGAGTACCAGAGATACTCGATCCAGTAGTAGCTGCCCTGCTGGTGGGCGCGGACTTCCGGCGAGACGTAGTCACCCTCGTCCGTGACTGGGATCGGTTGCGTCGTCTCAACGAGCGTTTCCGGGGTGCAAGCGTTGGCAGGTTCGGTGTTTCCTTCTGCGTGGTAGAGCTCGAATGTCAAGTCAGTCGTACCACTGCGGGGAACCGGCCCCGTAACGTGCGCTGTGTCGGTGATGGCCGCGCCGAAGTCAGCCTCGGCAAGTGCGGTCGTCGTCACCGTGGGAAGCGGTGCTGTCGTCGTCTCGCTCTCTATCCCACACGCGCCGACGTGCACGCTGCTTCCCTCATGATCTCGTGCGTGTTCTTGCCAGTAATACGTGCCGAAGTCGGGAACATTCGGCGCCTCGATCGTGATTGTTCCAGGTTGGCTTACCAACACCGGTTCGCTGTTTTCCCACACCAGATTTTCTGGCGTACAAGCATCGGCTGGAGCGACCCCCTCCGGAGCGCGAAAGACGGATGCTGTCACGAAAAGACCGTTCGCCGGAACCACTCCGTCGACGATGATGTCGTCGCTCATGGTGCCACCTACAGCGGCCACTGGCTGGGCTCTCGACGAGATGGCGGCAACCATCGTGATCTGGCTCACCTCACCGAACTGTTCCGTCCAGCTGTAGTTTTCGGGCAGCGTCGCTGCGACCTCGTCGCTTTGTTCCGCAGCATTGATCTTCCATACCGCGGTATAGAAACCGGGCCCGGGAAGTTCCCATTCTGATTCGACACGATAGGGCACCGTCGGGCCGCTCGATGACTCGCTCGTGAGTGCGAGAGAACCAACCTCTTCTGCATCACTCGGGATCTCGTCTGCCAGCGCGGGCTCTGACTGAGTGCGGTAGACAGTTCCGATTGCGGATACCGGGAGATAGTCGCCCCCGCCGTCTCGCGCCCACGTGCCCTCGGCGGCGGCGAACGTGACGTCGTCGGTGTAGCGGCCACCGGGTACGTAGCGGGCGGCAACCTGGGTCGTGATCACCGGCGAGAAAGTCGTCTCACGGTCAGCGGCATCTTCTGCCGACATCGACACTTCCACACGTCCGGCGGGACCGGCTGTGTCTTGACCGCCAGGTGTGGAGAAGTGATGCACCGCCCCCGCGAAGCCTCCGCTGAACGTACCCGAGGCGTGCACGCGAAAACCTCTTCCGGCCACGGGTGCCTGCGCCTGAATCTCGTATGTCGTTTCCGGTGTGGCATTTTCGATCGTCGCGGATCCGCTCTGCACGAAGATTCCATTCTCCAGCGCGAGAGTGCCAGACGCGTGAGGTACGTCTGTGTGGGCCGTCACGGTGCCGCGTAACGGATCCGCCTCGTCGATCGTTAGCGAGAGTGAGCCCGTCCCACTAGCGGGGGCGGCTGCAGTGTTCGTGGCTTCTGTGTAGTACGCGGCCGCAAGGTTTTGTACGGCTTCGTCGTGTTCAGAGGCAAGCGACGAGAACGTCCAGTGAATTGCACCCTGCAGGCTGTCGCCTTGATATCCGAAGGCATGAAGTGTTTCGTGCCAATTCGCAATTGCTTTGACGGCCCACCCGACGCTTGCCGCTTGCACCGGGTCGCTGGTTTGGCCGTACTTCGACACGAGCAGGTTGATACCGGTCAGCTGCGCGGAGCTGAGACCGGCAGCAGAAGAACTGATGCCGTTATCAACCGTGTTTCCGGTGGGTGCAGGCTGGCCCGGCACTATGCAGTAGGTGTGCACGCCACCGACGACCATCGAGCCGTGCCAACCGTACGTCGATGTCGGGGCCCACGTGCCGAAACCACTTCCTTGAGAAGCAGCTTGCACAGGCAGGGAAATCAGAATGCCGCCGGTTGCTAGTGCCACCACGATCACTATCGCCACAAGGATTCTTCGCATGCCAACGATCGTCGATCGCCGGCGCACTCGTCGAACTCTCCGCGCGCGTCGCGGTGGATAACCCCGGTGCATGCCGAGGCTGTGGAGAGAAGGCCGTAGTGGCTATCGGCGGGGCAGAAGCGTGAGCAGAGACGCTTCGGGGCGGCATCCGAATCGGATCGGCGCGTAGATTGAGTGGCCAATTCCCGCGCTCACGTTCAGCGGGGAAGATGCTTCGCCGTGAGCCCAGGAACTGAGGCCGCGCGCCTGGTCGAGCGGGATGTCGCAATTTGCCACGAGGGCCTTCGGCGAGCCGGGGATTCGTACTTGTCCGCCGTGAGTGTGACCGGCGAAAATCGTATCAGCTCCGAAATCGACGAACGCATCGAGGACTCGGCGGTAGGGCGCGTGCGTCACTCCGAGCGTGAGGTCGGTACGTTTTTTCAGCTTGCCGACCTGGGGAGCAAGTGACGGAATATCATCCCACTGTCGATGCGCGTCATCCACGCCAAAAGCGTTGATTTTCACATCGCCGACGCGCAGTGCAGCGGTCGAATTGTTGAGACCGTGCCATCCCAAGTCGTCCTGCAGGAACCTGTCGAGAGCGCGAGTGTCCAGGGGTTCTGCCTGCGGGGTATGCGATGAGGGGCCGATGAAGTAGCGCAAGGGGTTACGCGGCGACGGCGCGACGAGATCGTTCGAGCCGTGTACGTAGAGGCCGGGAATCCCGCGGAATGCGCTCAGCGCTTCGCGGATACCTTCCAGACCACGCGGATGCCCGAGGTTATCGCCGGTATTGATCACGAGGTCAGGGCTCAACTGCGCGAGAGAAGCGATCCACTCCTGTTTGCGGTGCTGCCTCGGAGCCATGTGGGCATCGGAGATATGCAGGACTCGCAGTGGTCGCGACCCGGCAGGCAAAACGTAGACATCGTGCCTGCGAACGGTGAACAAATAGCGTTCAATCCCGATACCCCAGACAGCGGCACCGACGCCGGTTGCCCCCACCGCAGCGAGAGCGGTGAGGGCGACCCTTGTGCTGCTCGATGTCACGGGCAGGATGCGGCGGTGTAGTTGATCGAGACAGTTGCGCCACGCGCGACGACAGTACCGCCAGCGGGATCGGTTCCCGTCGCAGTCTTCGTCTTGTCCTCGGGCTTGTCCTTGTCCTTTTCGCCGCTGGCGCTGCCGGTTTCAGTGCAGGTTCCTACTACCGGGTTCAAGCCGGCTCCGGAGAGCGTTTGCTGCGCCTGGGCGAGCGTTCCGCTCACGCCCGGAACGGAGACACCGTTTCCATTGCTGGGTGTGATCGTGACGGAGGTGCCGCCAGCGACTTTTCCAGCCCCCGGGCTCTGGCTGATGATCGTTCCAGCAGCCTCGACGCCGTCAGCAGCGTCGGTGACGGTCACGGTGAAGCCAGCATCCGATAGCGTCTGCTGAGCCTGTTCAGTTGACTGGCCGATGACGCTCGGCAGGTCGCGATAAACGGTGCGGATGAGGTTCGGATCTGGTGCGGGGAAGCTGTCTCCACCGTAGGCCACGTTCGCTGAATGCTGGATATCTCGCGCGATGGAATACCGCAGGCTCGACAGTTGGCGTCCGTTTGCATACTGCGTGAAAAGATCGGCGTCGCCGGAGGCGTTTCCTACCCAAACGGCCGTCGTCACCTTGGTCGAGGATTCGATCATCCAGGTCTGGAACGACTCGTGAGTTCCGGTCTTTCCGATGAGGGCTGTGCCATCCCACGGGTTTCCCTGCGAGCCAGTGCCGCTGCTCGCCATGACGCCCTGTAGCGCGTACGCGGCCGTCGCAGCGACTTCAGGTGTGAGTACCTGGGTGCATGTCTTCTCGGCGAGCTTGAGGGCATCACCGTCTGAGTTGGTGACCTTATCGATCGCGGTGGGCTCACAGTAGGTTCCGTTGTTCGCGATGGTGGCATAAGCACCAGCCATAGCGATCGGCGACACGTTGTCGGAGCCGATGACGTTGGTGCCGTACTGCATCGTGATCGGCGTGCCATCGCCGCGCGTGACGCCCATCTTCGTTGCATCGTTGGCAATGTCGCAAAGGTCGAGCTCAGATGCCATTGCGAGGTAGCCAGAGTTCAAGGACTGTGCGGTGAAGCTCATTGGTGTGCCGACGGATCCGCCGACCTTATTGAAGTTGTTGATGAGCGTATTGGAGGTGTTATTCCAGTCGCCGGTGCAGGAGTTCCGCATCGTTTTGAAGACTCGATTTCGGCCATCGAGCACTTCATTAACGGAGTGCCCCTGTTCAAGCCAGTCGACAAGCGTGAAGAGCTTGAATGTCGAGCCGGCGTTGAAACCGTCGGAGTTTCCATACGTGGAATTTCCGGCGTAAACGAGGGACGTGTAGTTCGGATCGTCGGCCAACGAGGCATCTTCGCTGAACTTCGTATTCTGTGCGATCGCGAGTATTCGACCCGTAGATGCTTCGATGCTCACCGCCGTAGAACCAAAGTCCATGCCGCCGACCGAAGTCGGAGCGTAAGCATTCATCGAGTCTTGAGCCTGCTGCTGTACGCGCCAGTCGAGTGTCGTGTAGATGTTCAAACCGCCACGCTTGAGCGTTCGGTCACGTTCGTCTTGTGTCTCACCGAGTGCGGTATCTTGGCGAACTACCGATACGACGTACTGGCAGAAGTAGGCGGCATCCCCGGCGGCGGCACAGCCCGTGGTCGGGTCGGTAATGTTCGGCTCGATCGGAGCCGCGACGGCCTCATCGTGCTGGTCTTGGGTGATTTTTCCATCACTCAGCATTCGATCGAGAACATAGATCTGACGGTCTTTTGTCAGCGAGTAACCGTCTTCGGCGCTGTTGATGGGGTTTCCATCGCGGTCGGTCGATGACCCGCCTGGCATATCGATGCGATACGTGTTGGGGTTCTGGACGATGCCGGCGATGACAGCGGCCTGGCCGAGCGTGAGGTCGGCGGCGGAGACGTTGAAGTAATGGTGGGCAGCGGCTTCGACACCGTAGGTCGTTCCGCCCAGGTTCACGATGTTGAGGTAGCCGAGCAGAATCTCGTTTTTCGAGTACTCCTGTTCAAGTGCGATCGAGTACCGCATCTCTTGCAACTTGCGTTCGATGCCGTCGGAGCCGCTCGAGTTCGTCGCCTCGGTGAAGCACTGTTGCTTCTCTTCGTCAGACGTGGCGTTGCTTTCACAGCGCTGGATCAATACGTTCTTCACGTACTGCTGGCTGATCGACGATCCACCCTGCAATTGGCTCGAGCCGCTGAGGTTGCTCAAGAGCGCGCGCGATGTGCCGATAAGGTCAATGCCGCCGTGCTCGTAAAAGCGAGGGTCCTCGCTCGAGAGCAGCGCGTCGTACATGACGGGCGCGATCTCGTCGAACGTGACCGGTTCACGGTTCTGCTCGTAGAACTGCGTGAGCTCGGTGTACTCGCCCGTTGCTTGATCTTTCGTGTAGATCGTCGAGGGCAGCATCAGGTCATCGATTGCCAAATAGTCAGGCATGTTCTCGAACATCGAGATCGCACTTGACGCAGCGGCGCCGGTGACTGCAACAGCAGGAGTGATTGTGGCAGTGATAAGTACACCGGCAGCGACGCTCAGACCAACCAGTCCAGCGAGGCCGCCGAGCACACCGCTGGCAGTCCGTTTCTTCTCGGGCATAGGCTTGATGCTAGGCCAGATACCTGGGGAATCCCTTGATCACGCGCTTATCAGCGCAGGCTTTGCCCTTACCGAACCGCGAACATCCGGAGCTCCGATGACCACGTGGGAATACCTCACCACTCCTCTTTTGATCCACAACACTGCCGCGATCCTCAATAACTGGGGTAAACAGGGGTGGGAACTCGTTCAGGTTGTGACCGGCCCCGAAGGCGGTCTTGTCGCGTATTTCAAGCGACCGACCGGCGGTGGGACCGCAAACGCCGGACTGGATGCCGCAGCTGTCGCCGCTCAGCAGTTCGAGGGGAAGTGAGATGAGCATTTCAGCAGCCCTCACGAACCTAGGTATCGATCTTCCTGACGTCGCCTCACCCGTCGCGTCCTATATTCCAGCGACGACACACGGTGATCTGGTGTTCACCTCCGGTCAGCTGCCGTTTGTGGCGGGGGTTCTCCCGGCGACCGGCAAGGTCGGCGAAGGGCGTGGACATGTGGACTCCGCCGACGCCAGCCAGTATGCGCGTGTGTGCGCGCTGAACGCGCTCGCGGCTGCTGCTGCGGCGGTCGGAGGGGTGGATCGTCTGACGGGTGTAGTGAAAGTCACGGGGTTCGTGGCATCCGCTCCTGAATTCACGGGTCAGCCTGGCGTTATCAACGGCGCGAGCGAATTGCTCGGAGAAATCTTCGGTGAAGCCGGCTCACACGCACGCTCTGCAGTGGGCGTCGCAGTACTTCCGCTCGACTCTCCTGTCGAGGTCGAGGTTATTTTCTCATTCGAATGAGCTAGCGCGACTAGAGCACCTGCGCGCTGATCACGCTCATCACTGCAGTGTCCGCAGAGGGTCGTGGTCTCTCCGACATCACGACCCTCTGCCACATCCCGCAACAAACGGCGCATGATCTTTCCGGAGCGGGTCTTCGGCAGCTTTGCTTGATGATCTAAAAGCGACCGCCGCCTGGCCGGAGGTGTCGTCATAGGCGCCGACAATGGCAGGCTCGGTGGTGGGTTTGTATGAGACCGATGCCGCCTCGATCTCCATGGCCGAGAGGCGGCGGTCGGAGATAATCATGACGTCATCCACACGACCCAAAACCCAGACATCACCGTCTCGTCTGCGCTCGTTGCTTCCGAGTTTTCCACGACAAACGGTGTGGCTACGGCCGAGGGGAAGTATGCCATCGACACGCCCGGATAGATGCAAATGGTCATCGATCCGGTGAAGGATCTGACGACGACGGCACGTGATGAGGTGCGAGCGGGCGTTGCCGCTGTGCTCGTGGGTCACGATGCCTCCGTGACCTCTTCTGTAGGTGTCGCGTGCTCATCCAACGACCGCGAGCTCGTCAGCGTCAATGCGCCCCACCCGGAGAGCAGCCCGACAACCACCGCCAAGGCGATGAAAATCACCCTCTCGCCTGCGAAATATGCGGTTATGAGCTCCGGACTCCAGGCACCGTCCGGCAGTACTGTCGTCACGAGTGCCGCGATGAGCGTGCCGACGGCGGCCGTGCCCACGCTCGTGCCGACCTCCTGGGCGGTGTCGTTCAGTGCGGTCCCCATGGAGGTGCGGTTCTTGGGCATGGCGCCCACGAGAGCGACCGCGCAGATCGTCATGACGGTACGCAGTCCGATCGTTATGACGACCATCGCGGCGGCGATGGCGACGTAGCTCTGCTCCACGCTCCACGCCATCGCGAGCAGGCCGACCACAAGGAAGATTGTTCCGACGAAGGCAGCGATGCGGTGACCGAACCGGCTCGCGAGTCCCTCCGAGATCGGTGTGGCCGCGAACATCGTGACGATGATTGGAAGGTTCGCGAATCCTGCGTCCATGGGGCTCCACCCCCAGGCGTACTGGAAGTGCAGGATCAGCGCGAACATTACGCCCGTCATCGCGATGGATGTGCCGACTTGAGCGATCGTCGAGCCGCGCACCGTCCCATGACTGAATAAAGACAGATCGAGCATGGGCGTGGCCGCGGTGCGCTCGCGCCAGATGAACAGGGCGAGGCCGAGCGCCGCGCCGAGGATCGACCCTATGGTGAGGGGAGAACTCCATCCGTTCTCCACGGCGCTCGTGAACGTGTAGCAGGCCAAGCCGATCGTGAGGATGCTCAGTGCCGCACCGGCGACATCCAGCCGATCCCGGGTGAGCCCCTCTGCGGTGTCGCGGGGTACCCCGAGGCGGACGCCGACCACCGCGACCAGCGCGATCGGCGCGTTCACCAGCAGAAGCCAGTGCCACGAGAGATGGGTGAGCACCGTGCCGCCGAGGAGGGGCCCGATGACGAAGCCCGACATTCCGACCACGATCATCATCGTCATTGCGCGCATCCGGAGCTTGTCGTCGTCGAAAAGTCGAAAGACGAGGGAGTTCGTGATGGGAGCCATGGCTGCTGCCGCAATGCCGAGGGCCGCGCGGAGAGCGATGAGTTCGCCGGTGCTGCTCACCAGGAGCACGGCGAGGCTGAGGGTGCCGAACAGTGCGAGTCCAATCTGAAGCACCCGTCGTCGCCCGAACCTGTCGGCGACGGAACCCGCGGTCAGAAGCAGTCCACCGAACGTCAGGGCGTACGCGCCGCTGACCCATTGCAGAGAGGTCGTGTCTCCGCCGAGATCTCGCCCAATCGTCGGGAGGGCGATGGACATAAGGGTGTTGTCGACCATTTCGACGAAGAATGCAAGGCAGAGCGCCCCGAGCGGCAGCCACGCAGCTTTCAGTGACGGGTATATGCGGGTCGGTGCGGGAGTAGTCGATGTACTCATGGCGAAACCTTTCTCGAACGTTGTTCGATAATCGAACGACGTTCGATACAATAGAACAGTGTTCGATAATCCGCAAGGCGCCCGCTCGCTGTGGTGTGATGGGGGCATGCCCACTCACGATGAACCTGTCGCCGATACCGGTACGGCGGTTGGGCGAGCGCGGTCGCGCGCGTCGCACTCACTGGATTCCGTGCTCGCTGAGGCGGTGGCCCTGCTCGATGAGTCCGGGGTGGCTGGCTTGACGATCCGTGCCCTCGCCGCGCGACTCGGTGGCGGCCCCGCGAGCATCTACTGGTACGTCTCGGGTCGAGACGAACTTCTCGACATGGCGGCGGACTCGATCTTGGCGAGAGTCTTCGCATCGGTTCAGGACGTGGGGGGCGGGGATCCGGTCGATGATCTGCGCACGATCGCCGTCGCCTTGTTCGACGCCATCGTGGACAGGCCGTGGCTCGGTGCCTACGCGCTTCGGGACACGGGAACGCAACCGCATTCGCTCCGGCTCTACGAGAAGATCGGCGAGCAGACGATGCTGCTGGAGCTGACTCCGACGCAGCGATTCAATGCGACCTCTGCCGTCGTCGGCTTCGTCATCGGGGTCGCTGCAGACATGGGGCACGAACTCCCCGAGGAGGTCGTCTCAGGTGAGGTGAGTCGTGAGAAGTATCTCGACCGCGCGACGGAAGCGTGGAGGAGCCTCGACCCGGGCGAGTTCCCGTTTATCCACCACATCGTCGAAGAGTTCGCGCACCACAGCGACCGTGCTCAGTTTTGCGCTGGTCTGGACCTCCTGCTCGCCGGGATTCGGATGCAAGCCCGCGCCTGAGTGCGCAGGAGCCATGGCCCTAGCGGCCGGTGTTCGGTTGGCGCAACCTCTCTCATGGTTTGGCCTTTGTCACCTGACCTTTGATAGTGGCCATGACCATCGTGTCGGCGAGAGTCGTCGTGTCGCCGACCTCGTGACCCTCCGCAACGTCACGGAGCAAACGGCGCATGATCTTTCCGGAGCGGGTCTTCGGCAGTTCCGCGACGATATACACATCGCGTGGTCGTGCGATCGGCCCGATCTGCTCGCCGACCCACGCGCGTAGTGCGCCGGCCAAGCCGTCCAGCGAGTGCGCCTCGAGGTAGCTCTGCTTGATGATCACAAAAGCGACGACCGCCTGCCCGGTGGCCTCATCGTGTGCTCCCACAACTGCTGCCTCTGCGGTGGCTTCGTGCGCGACAAGAGCGGACTCGATCTCGGCGGTCGAGAGCCGGTGGCCCGACACGTTCATCACATCATCGACTCGGCCGAGCAACCAGATGTCGCCGTCTTCGTCTCGGCGAGCGCCGTCGCCAGCGAAGTAATACCCCTGCGCTGCGAACTTCTCCCAATACGTCTCCACAAAACGGTCGGGATCACCCCAAATTCCGCGCAGCATGCTGGGCCATGGTTCGGTGACGACCAGGAGACCGCCATCGCCGTTCGCAACGGTTTCACCGGCTTCGTTCACGACTTCGATGGACACTCCCGGCACGGCAACCTGCGCGGAACCGGGCTTGGTCGCGGTGATACCGGGGAGAGCCGAAATCATGATCGCTCCGGTCTCGGTCTGCCACCACGTGTCGACGATGGGAGCAAGGTCTGTGCCGATCACGCTCCGATACCACATCCATGCTTCTGGGTTGATTGGTTCGCCCACCGACCCGAGCAACCGCAGTGAGCTGAGGTCAAATTTTTGCGGGACATGGCGACCGATTTTCATGAACGATCGGATGGCAGTCGGAGCAGTGTAAAGAGTGGTCACGCGATACTTCTCGACGATTTCCCACCACCGACCAGGATGCGGGGTGTCGGGTGTTCCTTCATAGATCACCTGAGTCGCACCGTTCGCGAGCGGCCCGTACGCGACATACGAATGGCCCGTGATCCACCCGACATCCGCTGTGCACCAGTACACGTCGGTCTCGGGCTTGAGGTCGAAGACATTGAGATGAGTAAAAGCCGCCTGCGTGAGGTATCCACCCGAAGTATGAACGATGCCTTTCGGCTTGCCCGTGGTGCCCGAGGTGTAAAGGATGAAGAGCGGGGTTTCGGCCGGGAAGGCTTTCGCCGTGTGCTCATCCGATGCTGCCGGGACGACATCGTGCCACCACAGGTCGCGACCCTCGTGCCATTCGACCTCATTGCCGCCGCGCTTTACGACGAGCACGTGCTCGACGCTTTCCTGTTCGCCGTTTCCGCGATCAGCGAGCGCCATGTCGACCGCCGGCTTGAGTGCGGATACCTTGCCTTTGCGATACCCGCCGTCGGCCGTAATCACGACTTTTGCCCCAGCATCGTCGATGCGCGCTCGCAGGCTGTCAGCCGAAAACCCGCCGAAAACCACCGAGTGCACAGCGCCGACGCGTGCGACCGCGAGCATTGCGACGATCGCTTCGGGAATCATCGGCAGGTAAATGGCGACGCGGTCGTTGACAGTGATTCCGAGGTCTTCGAGAACGTGCGCGACGCGACTGACCTCGGCCGTCAGCTCGGCGTACGTGATGCGACGTTCGTCGCCATTTTCCCCCTCCCACAGCAGAGCGACCCGGTCGCCGTTTCCTGCCGCTACGTGGCGGTCGAGGCAGTTGTAGGCCACGTTGAGTTCGCCGTCGGCAAACCATGTCGCGAAGGGCGGATTTGACCAGTCGAGTACGTGCTCAAACGGAGTGTGCCAGTGCAGTAACTCTCGTGCCTGGCTCGCCCAGAACTCTTCCCTGTTGGCATGCGCCGACTCGTAGAGGTCTGGCGTGGCCACGGCTCCCGCTGCGAACTCCACGGAGGGCGCAAATTTACGGGTTTCGTTCATCAGGTGATCGATCTGTGTGCTCATCGAGCGCTCGCTCCTTTGCGACTAACTTTCCGCGTCACTCTATCTCGCGCTTCGGCGACTGCTCCACCTCGGATGACGCCGGGTTTCAACGACTTTTCGACCTGAGCCGATATATCAGTGCGCCATTGGCTGAAATCGGTTGGGTCGTCATTCATCACTGCGTACAGTTGTCTCGGCCGAACTTTGATTCTGGCTTCGCGGCGCTTGACCACCCCCCTGATGCATGCGTCGCGCGGGCGGCATTCCATTCCCCCATGGGATGCCGCCCATCTCTTTTCTTCCTCCCCATTTGGTTTGGCGAGCTGCGGTATCCACGAGGGACGTACTTGACCGTCAGGGGAGTGCGCGGGGTTCGTAGCGTTGAGGGATGCCTCAGCCATTTGTCGTTCAACCTCGCATGTCTGAACCCGCGATCTCGACGCATCGCAGAGACGTGCAGGCGCGGCCGAAGGCCGACCGATCGCAGCTGGCGGAGCTTCCGGCGCTTCGTCCCTTAGCCCAGTGGCTGTGTGACCCGGACACAACCGATGTCTTCGTCAACGGCGCAGATGGGCTTTTCGTCGACCGAGGAAATGGTGCTGAGAGAGTGCCGCAGTGGCGTGCGAGCGCCGACGACGTCAGGGAACTCGCGGTGGCGCTCATCGGTCTCGGTGGGCGCCACCTCGATGACGCAACTCCGTGCGCTGATGTGCGGCTCGAGTCCGGTATGCGGGTGCACGCCGTCTTAGCGCCCGTCGCGCCGGCCGGTGCAACGATTTCGATTCGCGTTCCGCGATTTGACGCGCCAGATCTCGACGAGCTTCAACGCCGGGGTGCGTTCGACGCGGTGCAACGCGCACAACTCGAAGAGATCGTTGCTCGACGCCAGAACGTGCTCATAACGGGCTCAGCCGGTAGCGGAAAGACGACTCTTCTCGCTGCGATGCTGCAGCGTGCTGTGGCATCCGACCGCATCGTGACAATCGAAGATGTCGCGGAACTTGCGATATCTCACCCCCACCACGTGCGGCTGGAGGCTCGTCAATCGAACCTGGAAGGCGCCGGTGGAGTAGGGCTCGCTCAGCTTGTACGTGAAGCTCTGCGTATGCGGCCCGATCGGCTCGTCGTGGGGGAGTGCCGCGGCGCTGAAGTGCGTGAACTGCTCTCTGCCCTGAACACAGGTCACGACGGCGGTGCTGGCACACTTCACGCGAACAGTTTGCGAGATGTACCGGCCAGGCTCGAGGCGCTCGGCTCACTTGCCGGGTTGGATGACCGTGCGCTCGCGCGCCAAGCTGCAAGCGGACTCGACACCGTCATCCATTTGGAGCGCACTCGGGAGGGCCTCCGCCGGATCGCAGGTTTCGGCGCGCCGGCCGTCGAAGATGGTCGACTCGTCATCAGCGAGGAGCGGTGATGAAACTTCTGCGGCGAGCCGCCGACGCGGGCGATGATCGTTCCGCGGCTGCGGAAGCCGTGCTTCGGCTTGCGGTGCTGCTGCAGGCCGGCATACATCCCCAGCGCGCCTGGCAATACCTCGCTTCGTCAGGGGATGCCGTTGCTCAGCGTGTGCAGGCGGGAAGCGACATCGCCGCCACACTTCGAGAAATCGGGCCCGACTGGCAACCGGTGGGTGCTGCCTGGAAGGTGGCAGAAATAGTGGGCGCACCGCTTGCCGACAGTCTTCGCGCTGTAGCCGGTGCACTACGCGACGCAGAAGAGTGTGCCGATGAGGCGAGGGTCGCGCTGGCCGAGCCGGCGGGAACCGCGCGGCTCATGTCGTGGCTCCCGCTCGTAGCCGTGGGCCTTGCGCTGGCCCTCGGTTTCGATGTCGTCGGCGTTTTTGTGTCGCAGCCCGTCGGTGCCGTGTGCGTCATCGCGGGCGTGATGCTCATGATCTGCGCCCGGCGTTGGACGCGAAAGCTTGTGCGCGCTGCCGCACCTCCTCCGGGTGTTCCCGGACTCGATGCCGAACTCATGGCGATTGCTCTTTCGGGCGGCGTCTCTCTCGAACGCGCCCGTTCGGTGGTCAGCGGGGCGACTCAAGTGCAGACATCACAATCAACCGCGGACACACTTGCGCTTTCGCGATCCGCGGGAGTTCCTGCGGTCGAGCTCCTGCGTGCAACAGCAGCGCTGGCGCGCCACCACGCACGAACCGAGGGTCGAGTGCGCGCGGCGAAGCTGAGTTCGCACCTGCTCGTACCGCTCGGAGTCTGCACTCTGCCGGCTTTCCTCTTGCTCGGCGTCGCCCCCATGTTCCTCAGCGTTCTCGCCTCGACACCGATGTCGATCTGAGCTGCTGACAAAGAGTGCCCGCCTCACCAATCGAAGGAGAATGTCATGTTCGCCAGCTTGTGCCGAACCAACGAAACTGCGGTGCCAAAGCTTTCGCGTCGTCGCGCCGAGCGCCTGTATCGCGCGCGCACAGCGCGGCAAGGAATCATGAGCGACGACGAGGGAGCTGCCACGGCTGAGTACGCCATTGCCACAATGGCCGCCGTGAACGTTTAAAAGCATATTTGGGGAACAGCCAATCAAGAGTCTGAAATCTTCACATCACTGGGTTCTCCGGACACGAAGTGAGCCTTCGGGGCGCTGCACGTAGACGTAATCCACTCCGCCCTGTGGCACGACGCGATGCAGCTCGCTCAGGCAGGCCTCGATCTCAAAGCCCCAGACAGAGCCATCGCGGTGCTCGCCATAGACGCCTCGTGCCCAGCGGTCGAATGCGAGCATGTATGCGAAATCAGCCTTGGCATACTCCCCCGGTACCTCACATCTGGCCCATGTTTCAGGGTCGGCGAAGATTCGTGCCCAGTCCTTCGCCACGAGCTCAAGTCTCAGTGACGGCGACGGGTGTGTGTCCGAGGTCTTCGCTTTGTCCAGATCCCACCCGTGCCAGATGAGCGCTTCGAGTGCGACGAGTGAACCGATCGCCTGTGTGATAATGTCATGCGTTGCGAAAGGCGAGTCCAGGACATATTGGTTCGCGAGAAGATCGCACGCAATTTCATTCTTGTAGGATTGGACGCTGTCAGCGAAGCGAGAGAGGCCGTTTCGCTTCGGCTCCCACTGTTCGCGGACTATGTTCGGGTAACTTTCTTCAGCGCGTAAATAGGCGCCTGTCCGGTCGGGCGCTGAACCGTGGATGTGAGCCATCTCGTGCGCGACAGCCCACCGGATCGCCGCACTCGTGACTCGCTCTGAGAGAATGACATCGCGGGCGCGATCAATTAGCTCTGCAACGTCTTCACGGCGATCATCGGTCAGACCCAGATGAGTGAACAAAATCGTGCGCGACTTCGACCCTATCTCGACGTCGCGCGACGGAATGACGCTGCTAATGAAAGTCGGGAAGACCTCCGTGAGTTTCCAGCAAAGGTCGATGAATCTCGTCGTGATCAACGCATACGGGACCTTCCCCTTTTGTCGCGAACTACTTGACGGCATGTCGCGCGACTCCACAAAACCCACGTAAGTCGTGAGCGAAGTTCTCACGTCGGGTAACTCATGATCCGCAGGCATCCGCCAACCTTCGAGCCACTCATCAACCCTGGACGCAGATGCGTGGGATGCATCTGTTTGAGAACCAATCAACAAGGTATAGGCGTCGTCGGACTTCGACAGCTTCAGACCGGAACTTAGATGATTGAACGCTAGGCGTGACTTCCGAAGCCGCGCCTTGGCGGACTCCGCCAGCTCTTGCGAAGTCAGTGCAGGATACTCCGACTCAATTACATATTTACGGCTCGCGTCAGTGCTGTTCTGGCGGAGAACGCGCCGTGCCTCCCTGGCCTTCCTGCCGCTCATCTTCATCGCCCCGGGCTTAGTTTGTCTATGGTGTGTCACACAAGCATTTGTTGTGGCGTTAGAGCAGATGCTACCGATCCGCGCCTAGGTGTGCCCGGTCGTGAGGTTGGTGGCAGTTCGGGTCTTGTGAAAGGCGAGGACCTCCGGGCTTAGTGGAGATATCTGACGTCTCTACCGACCGGAGGCCCTCAATGTCCCACGCTAATGCGCGCCTGACCATTCATAGCAGGCTGCTGATCGTTGAACGCACCCGCTCGGGCTGGAAGCAAGCGCATATCGCTGCGGCGATGGGTGTGCCACGCCGCTGTGTGAAGCGGTGGCTGGATCGCTACCGCGATGAGGGCCCAGTTGGCCTACGGGACCGGTCCTCCCGGCCCCACCACATCGCAAACTGCACGTCGGCGGCCAAGACTTCTGAGGTGATCGCGGTGCGCACGCGGGAGCGGGTGGGACGGGACGAGGTTGCCGTCCGCACAGGGGTGCCGCCCCGCACGGTCTCGAGGATCATCGCCCGTGCTGGCTTGCCGCGACTTGCTGAACTGGACCCGATGACCGGTGAGCGCATCCGAGCGTCGAAGACCACCTCGATCCGCTACGAGCGGGAACGACCCGGCGAGCTGGTGCACATGGACGTGAAGAAGTTTGGCCGCATCCCTGACGGTGGCGGATGGCGTTCTCGCGGGGAGACCGCGACGAATCATCAGACCCGACTCAAGGCTGCCGCCACGCGTGCCGGCTATGACTTCGTCCACTCGGTCGTTGACGATCACTCACGGTTGGCGTATTCGGAGGTCCTTCCCGACGAAAAGGGAGCGACCTGCGCTGCGTTCTTCGCACGTGCGATCAGCTATTTCACCGCCCATGGCATCACCCGGATCGAGCGCTTGATCACGGACAACGCTTGGGCGTACCGGTACTCGCTGCACGAGGTTTGCGCCGCGCACGGCATCCGACAGAAGCTCATCAAGCCGCACTGCCCCTGGCAGAACGGCAAGGTCGAGAGATTCAACCGCACCCTGCAGACTGAGTGGGCCTACCGACAGTCATTCAACTCCAGCGCTGACCGCGCCGCAGCCCTTGACCCCTGGCTCAAGCACTACAACACTGGACGACGCCACTCAGCCCTCGGAGGCCAACCACCGATCAGCCGACTGCAACCAACGTCTTGACCAGGTACAACTAGGGGGCCTAAGCGACACGACGATACGCCACGACGCGGTGACCCTCGGTCTTGCGCGGACGTAGTGACGGCACCGCTTCGAGAGGTTCGCAAGGGTCGATCCGTGTTCCGGGGAGCGCGAAGCCTCTCACCCATTGGCCGGAGTTAGCCATGAAAGCTGCCAGCTCTCTGCCGAAGGCACATGGCTGAAGGAACTGCATGCCTCGGCCCAACCCCTCTTGCTCGATCACCCATCGCGTGTACATGGCGTAGATCCCTTGGAACGTCATCACCGGCGGAACGACAGCGTCCAGACGAGTGCCGCAGAACTCCCGAACATCGGGTCGCACGGGAACAACTTGCCACAAGCTGCGCCGGCCTGGTGGTGAGAGGCTTACTGTGCCGTCCGGCCGGAGAGCTCGGACCAGAGCCACTCTGTCGTCCGAAATCACGTATAGCAGGGCCACGATGCCGAACCCCTTTTCTGCGAGTTCCGTCACACAAAGGGAGGTGTTCAGATCGAAAGCTCCGGCGATGAGCACCATTACCGGTTCGTGCTCGCCAATCTCGGGCATTCGGTGACCGAAGTGACGCTCGAACTCCGTGGCTAAGTCGACCCCGCCTGGCCCTTGGCGCACGCTCTCGGTGAGTTGGTCTCGGCTCATCGTTCGGATCACTTGCCGGTAGGCAATGACCTGACCAATGATCGCGGACCTCGCCGTGTTGACTTTGAGCTCGAAGATGTAAAGAGTGCCGTCGGAATCGATCCCGAAGAGGTCGATTCGCCCGGCGTTAATCGTTACCTCTCGCCTCGCGACAAGTATGTTCATGCCGAGCTCTGACAGTAGAAACGTTAGGTGGACGAACAAGTAGCGCCCGAGAGCAAGTTCGTTCCTAAAGGTGAACGTCACGGTTCAGAACAATCTTCCTGGTGCTTGGCTGCGGGTCATTTCGGAGGCGAATCGAAACCGTAGCAGGCCATCCTTGAACCAGAAAGAGCCAGATCAAACAAAGAAAATTGTGACTTCACTGCGTTTGCTCGTATACGAGCAGGAATGAGTGGGAGGCGCCTGTTCGCGACGGCGGCAGAATTGTGGACCGTGCTACGAATGCGGGAGAGTTCTGCGCGGCGTCAGGTTTGGCGAGGCGGTCGCGCCAGAGGAGCTGGTCATCATCGCTATCGATGTCGACGGCGTGCTCAACGCCATCGGGCGCGACGAGTCCCCTGGGCACCAAATCGTCCGCATCGGAGGATGGACGATCCACTGGAATCCGATGCTTCTTGAGCGCTGCCGTCGCCACGACAACTACATTCTCTCTGCGTGGCACATCTCGCTTCCAACCTCCCGTCCGGTGTCCGCCGCATGTGGTTCTCTTAAATTGTGAAGAACTCGACCACTGAGGACGGCGGTTCCGACATCGCGGCCGACGCCAAAGTGGACGGAGCGCCCGACGCTGCCGCTGCCGAGAACAAGATCGACAACACCGAGGCCGAGACCGCGCCGCCCGCTGCGGCAGAGACACCGAACAAGGTCGGCGCTAGCGCACGGGACGCTAACCAGATTCTCTCGACGCAGGCCATGAATTCGATCATGAGATCCATGCCGAAGACGGATCTCGGGTTCACCTTGTCCCCGACCACTAAGAAGCTTCTCGACGAAGTTCAAAACTTCAACAAACTTCTCCCCGATACGGAATCTTTCACATCGACATTCCGGGGAATGACGGGCCTAGAGGGGATCCTCGGTGATGCTGCTGCTTCGTCGATCCTGTCTAACTCCGTGCTGTCGACGAGCTTCTTCGACTCCGTCAACATGCCGGCGATCGCATCGATCAGCGAGGACACGCTCTCCATGCTGAAGGGCGTCGAGTCGCTCGGCATAACCTCCACCTCATCCGCGTTGGCTGACGCGCTCCCGACTCAGACCATCATGAACTCGCTTCTCCGGCCGATGGAGTCGCTCATCAGCGCGCAGCAGCTGGCATCGTTAGATGTCCTCGGGAGGTTGAACACCGGCTTCTTGGGTGACCTGAGCTGGATCACTGACCTCACTAAGGGCCTAGAGCTCGACAAGCAGCACCTGCCGCCGAATTGGCGAGCGGTGGGACTCGAGCCTGACGACATTGAAGACGATGTGCGGGCCATCCTGGAGGAAGGCATCCCGCTGGCGTGGGTGCCGTCGGGGCGAGTCATCGAGATGCTTCTCGCTGCGCCCGGTGCGCCGGCGCGGCGCCGGATCATCTCCAACAACCACCGCGGCATCCTCACCCACTGTGAGCGGGTGATCGGGCGCCTTCCCCGCGGCCGCGCTCTGTTCTACGTGGACATGATCCGCAAGGCGATCTTGGCTCTACGTGACGGCCACGTCGAGGCCTCCCAGGCGTTGGCAACCAACGTCTTGGACACATTAGTGAACCAGCACACGAAAGATGCATTCGATGTGAAGCCCGGAGTGTTGACGAACCCCAGCTCGTATCCGAAGTTCAAGAAGCAGAGCTGGCGCTTGACCTTGGCCGTGCATCCGGCCACGACTGTTATGCGCGGCTGGTTCACGCTCGACGACCGGCCGGGAGGGTACCGGCGCAACGCGACTTCGCACGCAATCACCCGCCACCAGTACAACCGCATCAACGCGGTGCTCGCGATCATGAATGCGACATCACTACTCATCTGTTTCGCCCGGGACACCCCAGCGTTCGACTAACGGCGTGCCGCGTGCGCGAGAAGCTGGGCTCGGAAGCCAGGGCGTGGCGGCTGACGACATCCCACCCGCCACATAGTCGTTGAGCTGGCGACAGGACGGATGTTTCGCGAAGCGGTCATATACGGGGCGAGCAAGGCGGCCGAGGTCGAGCGTCGAGCGACGAGCACCAAGAAATGTCGTACCCGAGCGCTAGCGTCGCAGGAAATATAACATCCCACCGGGGTCGCGACCCGCTGAGGGAATCCACACGGATCCTGCAGCCACGAAGCGCGAGGTACTGCACCCGGATAGTAATCGGTAAAAGGCCTGAGGGCGGGGAACCGGAAGACACTCACGTTGAGGACCTTCCGTATGCCCCTAGCACCTACTTCATCCGCCCCGCCTTTAGTCGACACTCCTCGCAGCCCTGACATAGCAGCTGCCGACAAGCACGTAGATGTGATTGACCGCCTGGTGGCCGCTGCGCCGCCACTGACTTCCGGCCAGCGTGAACGCTTGGCTGTCATCCTTGGCGGAGGCGGACGATGAGCGCCACCGACGAACAGTCTGCGGGCGGACTCGCGTCCGCCGATCGGACCGACGCGCACAGCGCGAGGACGCCCAGTTCCGCTCGCTTCGCTCGCGGGCAGAGCTCGGAGGATGGAGTGGCTACGGACCCGTTCCCATCGGGAATGGGTCGGAAGGGTTTTGAAACAGACCACCGGGCCGTGCAATCCGACTCGTTCTACCCGTTCCCAGTAGGACAGGGAACGGGGGAACGGGTCAGATCGGTCCTTACAGATGGCGACGAACGAACAGTTCCCAGTGAGGGGAACGGCCCAGGAACGGGAACGCAGCGCCGGGCAGCCCTACCCTTCACGAATACCTCACGCCCTTCTGCGCATTCCACCTCCTCCCCGCTGAGCCAAGCGAGCGGAGCGAGCGTTCCCTTATCTGCGATCCCGGCGCAGCCGGGATCTTCGTGGCTCCCAACCAATCTTGCTGAGTGCGTTAGCGGCCTCCAGAGCGGCACTCTTACCCCGCCGCGCCCGAGTGTTGGGCGGCTGACGGACGGCTCGTACTGGTTGTATGCGGGGGCCACCAATGGACTCGCGGGCGAGTCCGGCTGCGGGAAGACCTGGACTGCACTAGCGGCCGCGGCCGCCGAGCTTGAAGACAGCAACAACGTGATCTACATCGATATGGAGGACGGGCCGATCGGCCTTACAGCGCGGATGCTCGCTCTTGGCGTTCCGCCTGGCGTCCTCGCCGACCCCGTACGGTTCGCGTACGTGCGTCCGGAGGAAGCGTTCCGCGACGATGTTCGATCGATCTTTTGGGCACTCCTTGACCAGATGCGGCCGTCGCTCGTCGTCCTCGATAGCACGGGAGAAAGCATGGCTCTCGAAGGGACTGACCCCAATTCAGACGATGCCGTGGCGCTCTGGTTTCAGCGGGTCGCGACGGCGATCGCGACCCGCGGTCCAGCTGTCCTCCTGCTTGACCATCTGCCGAAGTCGGACAGCGCGGCGCCGTCTCCGATCGGCTCGCAGCGAAAGAGAGCAGCGATTTCAGGCGCTCAGTTCATTCAGACGATCGGGAAGGAGATGGCGTTCGCGAAAGGGCGTCCCGGGCAGGCGCGGCTAACTGCAACGAAGGATCGTCATGGGAACTTTGTGACCGGCGAGGTGTCCATGACGCTCACCGTCAACCCGGCGCCGAGCCGCGGCACGAGCAGCGTCGACGCATTGCTCGGTCCTATCCAGGACGACGAGTGGGCACCGACCCGGCACATGCTGGGAATCTCGGAGTTCTTGGAAGCGAACCAATCGCCGCAGACAACTGCGGCGATTAAGAAGGGCGTCAAAGGTAAGTCTGAGACGGTGCTCGCGGCTTTGCAGGTGCTCGTCGCGAGCGGATATGTGACGACTAGCTCCGGTGGACGCAACGCAACCTTGCATGAGCTCGTCAAGGCGTTCAGCATCGGCGACGCTTACAGCGTTCCCGACGGTGTCTCTGAAGGCGGCGCCCCTGCGGGAGGCTGTGGCCACCCGTGGCACGACGCGAAGTGCAACCCAGACTGGTGCCACGCGACGCATCGCGGCCGGTGCAACAAGAGGACCGAGGACGGCTACGTCCTCGACGACGACGGTGAGATCGTCTCCTATCCGCCTGAGATGGTCAGGCAGCGTGAAGAGCAACTGCGCAGGATCGCCGAACGGGAAGAATCATGATCGGTAACGTCGGTGAACGCGCCGGGCGAGCAATCAGCTCGCGGAGATCTGCGCTGCCGTCGGCACTGGGCGCCGTCTTGCGTCTCTTCGGCCTCCCGCACAGTTCCAGCCGCGCCTCGCGCAGCGAGTCTCTCGATGGGCGTAGCCCGAAGCTGGTGCGCATGGCCCGCGCAGCGGCTCCCGGAGGGCACCAGGAGCTTTTGACAAGCGAAGCGCGCTCAAAAGTGTATGGGGCTACGCCTTCTTCTGACGCGAAGGAGAACACCACCCTCAAAAACAAGTACAGGCGTGGTGTTCGGATGAACGACAGGAGAAGCCCCTCGGGAGAGCCGCCGGAGGCTCCGTGGTCTGTTGCGTCGAGGACGGAACAGACCACGGAGGAGATCGGGAGGGGAGAATCGTGAGTTACACGATGACCTTCGACGTGTCCCACAAAGTGGGGCGCGGAGGCCACGCGAAGAACTTCTTCAGGCACATCGCACGAGATGCCGACCAGAAGGCTGGCTTTCACTTCTCACAGTCGAATCCGAACATCGTTTCTGAGAGAACCGTTTTCAATCTCACAAGGGTGAACGACGGTCAGGGCGGGGTTCGGCGACTGGAGTCAGTCGCCGGACGTCCACCGTCTGACGAGCTCGACGAGTACCTCAAAGAGCGCCTCAGTACGGTGCAACGGGCACTCCGCAAGGATGCGGTCTTGATGCGTGGAGTGATCCTGCAGCTCGATCCCAAGTGGTTCGACGACCACAACGCTGATTGGCGCGAGGAGGGACCGAGCAAGGAAGCGTACGCCTATATGGGTGCAGCGTTGGACTGGGTCGTGGGAGAGTTTGGCGCCGACAACATCGTGGGATTCTCCGTTCATCTAGACGAGGTGAACCCCCAGATACAGGTTGCGATCGTCCCCATATCAGCGGACGGAAGGCTTTCTCAGAAAGACTTCTTCAAGGGGCCATCCGATCTGAAGCGGCAGCACATGGAGCTTCGCGCTGCCGTGTCATCCGCCGGCTACGACGTGGAATATCGGGTCACTGAGCGCTCAAGGGAGCATCTCAGTAGCAGCGAGTTCCAGCGGAAGGCGGACTGGCTCAAAGATGCCGCCTCGGCCATAAAAAACGAACAGCAAACCAACAAGTCCACGCGGCATAGGTTGACTTCTCGCGCATCGAAACTTGATGAACGCGAGACAGAAATCGTCCGAAGAGAGCGCGAGTTGGCGGCGCATAAAGCAACTGCAGAGCTAGCGATCCGAGAGGCGACCGAAAGCCGCCACCGCGCCCAGCAGGCGCAGCATGCGGCTGATCAAGCGCGCAAAGATGCCGATGCCGAGCGAGAACGCATGCGCGATCTCAGCGCACGCCTTGAGCACGTGCCTGCGGATGTTGATCGTTGGCTAGACAAGGTAAAGATCGGGCAAAAGCCTCTGCGTGATCTCTTCAACGCTGACATGCGCAAAGCCCGCACACTAAGGCGAGAAGTGATCGGGCTGATGGGGCGAGACGATCAGCCCGCCCCGAAAAAGGACTTCGATCGTGAGCGATGATCGATCGGAATAAGTAGGGGGCATGTAGTGACCGCGAACTGGCCACCTTATGGGCAGTTAGCGGTCACTAGATCCGGTGAACAGCGATTTTCGGGATCACTGGACTCCCGATGACCTAATCCTGGCCAACACGAGACCATCCGGAGGCCACCATTGGACCCCGTGGTGAATAGCAGACCAGTTGGTGACCCGAAGCTGGCCACCAACTGGTTCATCGCCGGTCACCCGATCATGCTTGGAAACGGGATCTGGGCGTGTCGGTCGCTCAGCCACGATACGGCGAGCGATTCCGAGTGCTCCGCTCTCACGACTACTTCGTCTTAGGCCTAGGTTTCAGGCGCGCTTTTCGGTGCTTATCCGGGATCGTGAGGTGAATTCACGCCGCGAATACAGATGTTTCGGCCCGATGAGTTGCTGACGGCATGCCCGCGACTCATTCCAAATGAGTCTTTTCCGATACGCATGCGCGGTGATCGAGGTCTCATTCAGCGCCGCTCGACTCGAACCAATCTCACTACGCTGGTCACACAGCCCCTGTCCGTTTTGATCAGGTTTAAGGCCCTGCACTCGTGCAGGGCCTTGCTACTTCCAGAAAATCGGCCGGTCCTGAAGATATTTGCAGTCTCTACAGCATCAAGAAGTCGATTCCGCGCGCTAGCTGCGGGCTACTCAGAGGTTGGATGTCGCTGATCATGGCCCGATCAGCACCTACATGTCGAGCCATCCGGGCGTTCTTCCGAGCCATGACGAACGAGTTCTATTACAGTGTTCAGGTCCCACCGCCACTGCCACTGCCACTGCCATGGAAGCTCCCGGCAAATCGGGGTTTTTCCGTATCTAGACCGGGTGTGGTGTACCCGTGACGCATGTCTTTGGTGTGCGCTCGCTCCCAGACGTTGGCCGAGGAAAGCCCGCATCGTCGCAGGAGATCTGATGAGCGCAGATCGTGCAGATAGTTGACCGTCACGAAGGAGGCGAGTTCGCGTGGGAATGGTGCGCCACCCCTCAGCTCCGGCTGACGGCTACTAGGGGCGGAAGAGTGCAGCAGTACCCGAACCGAGGCTGAAGTCGGCGAGCAGCGCCATGGCCCTTTCTGATGCGAGAAGTTCTGTCACGCCTTCGCGGTGGGCGAAGTCATCTGTCCCGTAGGAGCCAACCACCTCGAAACAGGACAAGTCGGGCAGTGTTTGGTCGTCAAACTCACCAAGTTCAAGCATTTGCTCGTCAAATGAAAGGGTAAAAGCCCTTGACCGCAAACCTGTGAGATGAGCCATCGCCTGTGCCAAACGCGGTGTAGCGAAATAGATGCCGTCCGTTGTCGTGAGATCGGGAACCGACATCGTGTAGAGCACCAAGTCAATCGTCGACATCGGCTTGACACCATCGATCCAGTGAGACGGATCCTGGTCAAACTCTGCGAACTCCCCCATCCCGAAAGGAACTTCTAGCGTTAGCGCCCAATACTTCATTTGATCAGCCTAATTCAACGGATCGGTGGTGTGAACAGATGTCCAAACTGATCGTCCAGCTTGGTGGCATAACGCAGCAGTTCATCGAGGGTCGTCGTCGGATTTTCTCGGTAGAAAGTGTTCCACGCGATTCGAATCTCACTGAGGTGCATCGAGCTGTTCAGGGACTTCGGAATGCCTCGCAGGTTCTCAAGTGAGTGGATTTGCTCGGGCGTCGCAATCCCTGGGTACTTCTTGAGTACTCCCTGTTCGACCGCGTGGTGAACGACAGTGTTTGTGGGGGGCACAGACGGGTTGGCTTCGAAGAATGTGTCGCGGTACTTCAGCGAATCTGTCTCGCCGAGTCGCGCGGAGCGTGTCACGGTAGTTGTCTCACCCCGCCGGACGGCGTTCGTGGTTTCGGCGATCCGGTCAGCGGCTTTCGTGCCGCGGGCGGCTGCGGCAGTGCCACGTGCGGCCGCGGAGAGACCCTTCTCCGCGGCTCCGACAAGCTTTCCACCTGGCACTACGGTGAGGATGGCGGCCAGGGCGAACTCACCCCCGCCGATGTCTCCTTCTTGCCATGCCATGAGACTGTCGGCGAGGAGGAGGGCTCCACCGATAGCGAGGACAGCGAGAGCGGCGCCGCCGGAGAGAACGATCGCAGCGACGATGACCACAACCGTGACGACGGCGACGATGACTTTCCATGCGTCGGAGTGGTAGAGCGATTCCCACCATGTGTCAGCGCGAACGCCAGCATTCTTGGCATGTTCGATTTGCGTGACGATGACGCGTGCGCCGTCGTCGTAGTCGGTTTGTGCTTCGTGGACGAGACGTTTAGCGGCATCCAGACGTGCCTGCGCATCGGCTTGCTCGCCGGACGCGCTGTGTACCCAAGAGGATGCGGCGGCGGCACTGTTGCGGGATTGCCTCATCTGCCAATCTGTCGGGACGTTTACGCCCGCCGGGGCTGGCTCGTCACGATATAGGTCGTACAGATTCGTGCTGCGTCGCAGCGTCGCGGACGCGGTGGATTGCGCGGCAAGCGCTTCGGCGACCGCGTGCTGAGCTGACTCGAGGTCGGCCTGCGCGGTGCGCGCCTGATTGAGTCCGGTATCGGCGCGGGCTTGGGTGTCGTCGAGCTTCGATGCCCACTGTGTCATTGCGTCGCGTGCGATGCCGTAACTGTCGGCGCATTTGCGGGCGTCGTCGGGGAGTGAGTCGATCTTGGTGCGGAACGCGTCGCCGGCGTGCCCGATCCAAATCCCCGATCGGGACGTCGTGGTGATCGCATCGACGATCGTGGACACCTCACCCGCGATCGACGCGATGTTGCCGTAGGCGCCGGACAGTGCCCGCACACCCCAAGACTCCCCGGGGGTAGGGTCACCTCCCAGGTCAACGAGATGCCAATCTGTGGGACGCGACATCGACTACATGCTCCTGTTCACGGGCACCGATTCAGGCCTGGGGCTGTGCCTTGGCGCCCGGGGCGCCAGGGGCGACAGTTTCCGACGTGATGCCGTCAGAGAGATCCGTGTCGACGTTGAGGTAGCTGGTCGCGGAGTCGACGAGCATCTGAGAGAGAGCGTCGGCTGATTCAGTAAGGTCGCGTCGCCCGCGTCCCCAGTGGTCCTCGAATCCGCGCAATGCCCCGACGACATTGGGAGACCCGACTGATGTTTCCCTTGAGTCCAACTCCGCGCGAGTGTCAGCGAGCTTCTCACGCACCCGGCTCAGCTGAACGCCCAGCGTTTCCAGCTGCTGGGTATCAACGACCAACCGTCCAGCCACGACAAACCCCCTATCCCCGCAAAGCCATCAACGCACCGCACTCGCCCGGCGAGAGCCGGACGAGTGCGAAGGTCAGAGTCAGCCCCTGATCGCCGACGACAGCTGCTGGTCGACCTGGTCGAACGCGTCAGCAGACGACTTGAGGAAACTGGACAGCCCCTCCAGCCCCTGGATGGTCTTGGTGGCACCGGTCGTGAATTCCTCGTATGACGACTGGAAAGCCCCTGATGCCTTGTCGGTTTGGAAACCTTCGGCAATGAGGTTGTCGACGAGCTTCTTGAGCTCTGCGAGCTTCTGCTCGATTTCGACCTGGCCACTGGAGAGCCGCGAAGCGGTGCTCGTGAGTTCCTGGTATGTGACGTTTACGTTCGCCATGGTTGCCCCCTGTTACCGATTTTGTGATCATGCTACCTGCGACGCCCAGGGCCAACACCTGTCGAGCCCGAAACTCTCATCAAGGTCTAATCTTTGGTGATTTCGGCGGCGCGGGATGAGTGATGATAGTTGAGCGCGCGTGAAACGGGGGTTTGCATGCTGGTGACGTTGCATGACGGGGTGACGGGTGCTCGGCGTCTTGTGTTCGTAGACAGCGACCGCGCCGAACCGATGGCTGCGTTCGCTCGACGCGGGATCGCGGCCACCGGTGCGGATCTCAGCGGAGCATCCGCGCAGATCGCCGTCGACGGCGTCATCGTTCCGGAAGGAGCGACGGTCGCTCAGAGCGGGCTGCGCGAAGGGTCATTTGTGTCCCTTCTTCGCGCTGACTCCGAGGCGGTCACGCGTCCACGTCTCGTGGAGTCGACCATGCAGTTGCGGGTAGTCTCCGGGATCGGGGCAGGGCGCATCCTGCACTCAGGTCCCGGCTCCCTGAAGATCGGCACCAGCGACAGCAACGACGTGATTGTTCGGGACCAGACCGCTGCACCGGAAGATCTTGCACTCGTCGTAGAACGCGCGGGACCGGTGCGTGTCGGGTTCCTTCCAGACGTCACACCTGCGTGCGCCATTAACGGCGAATCGCCCCAAGACGGCCAGCAGCTAGAGGCTGGCGACCAGATCGTTTACGACGACGTCATCCTCGAGATCGGCTATGCCGAGACGGTGGTCGCGGCGGTAGAGGTCGAGGAGACGTCGGGCGAGTGGAAATACAACCGGCCGCCGCGAATCCTTCCCGCCGAACCCTCGTCGCTGTTCCGGCTGCCGTCGGAGCCGGCAGAACCCGATCGTGTGCCGCTACCGATCCTGATGAGTCTGATTCCGCTGGTATTGGCAGGTGGCCTAGCACTGCTGTATCGGAATCCGGTGATGCTCGCTTTCGGAATTATGTCGCCGGTCATGCTCATAGGTTCTTACTTCACTAGTCGCCGAGCGTCTCGCCGACGATACAAGCGCCTGATGGCTGACTACGTCGATGTGAAAGAGCGCACGGAGGAGGATGCCGCGGCCGCGCTTGCTGCAGAACGAGTTCAACGACGTCTGGATGCTCCCGACGCGGCTCTCGCCGGTTTGATCGGCGTCGGACCGCTGCCCCGATTGTGGGAGCGGCGAACCGATGAAGATACCTGGCTGGCGTTGCGGATGGGAACCGCAACGCAACCGTCCGATGTGGCGTTGGAGGATCCTGAACAGCTGCAGCACCGGCAGCGGGTTGTTTGGGATATTCACAATGCCCCCGTGACCGTGGCACTACCCACGGCTGGGGTAGTGGGGCTCGCGAGCCTGGACTCTTCGCCAGACCAACCGCGTCGTGTCGCACAGTGGATGGCGGCGCAGATCGGCGTCTTGCACAGCCCAAAAGACGTCCATTTGTACCTCCTGGAGGGATACGCCGAGCCGTCGGGTCCGTTCCGGACGCATCCGTGGGAGTTCCTGGCTTGGTTGCCACATACTCAGCCGGGGCTCGGGCAGGACACGCTTCGCACCATCGCGGTCTCAACGACTGCGCTCGGAACGCGAGTCGCGGAGTTGGTGCAGACCCTTGACGCGCGACTGGCCGCGGCACGGGCATCGGGCGATAAGAGCCCGGCCTCTCCCTCGATCGTTCTTGTCATCGACGGGGCGTCGAGGCTGCGGCCGCTTCCCGGGATCGTGCGGCTCCTGAAAGAAGGCCCGCGGGTGGGGATTTACTCCATCTGTGTGGAACGCGATGAGCGACTCCTCCCCGAGGAGTGTCATACGGTACTGGTCGTGGATCGCCACCTCGGGCAGTTGAGGACTCAGAAGGCTGCGAGCCACGAACGAGTCCTCGTCGATCTCGTCGAGGACGAGTGGTTGGACTGGGTTGCGCGTGGACTTGCTCCGATCGTGGACATCACTCCGAGCGTCAACGACGCGGCGATCCCGCAGTCCTCACGGCTGCTCGAGGTTCTCAAGCTCGACCCGCCGACACCGGACGCTCTGCGGGCCAGGTGGTCACTGAATCCGCGCTCCACAACGGCGATTATCGGCGAGTCCCTCGACGGCGCGTTCGCGATCGACTTGACAGCTGATGGCCCGCACGGCCTGGTCGGGGGAACCACGGGGTCGGGGAAATCGGAGTTCCTGCAAACCCTGGTGGCATCCCTCGCCGTGGCAAACAGCCCGGCCGAGATGAACTTCGTGCTCGTCGATTACAAGGGCGGTGCGGCGTTCAAAGACTGCTCCGCGTTGCCGCACACTGTCGGCATGGTCACTGACCTTGACGCTCACCTGGTCGAACGAGCGCTGACGTCCCTGTCTGCAGAGCTTCGACGCCGTGAACACCTCCTGAGCGAGACCGGTGCAAAAGACATCGAGGACTACCAAGATCTCGCCACGCGCCGCGACCTTACGCCGATCCCGCGATTGCTTGTCGTGGTCGACGAGTTTGCTTCCCTCGCCCGCGAGTTGCCAGACTTCGTCACCGGTCTCGTGAACCTCGCCCAACGGGGACGTTCTCTGGGGATTCACTTGATCCTCGCGACCCAGCGACCCTCTGGGGCCGTGTCGCCAGAGATCCGGGCCAACACGAATCTGCGCATCGCACTGCGCATGACGGATGGGGCAGAAAGTGCCGATGTCATCGACGCACCGGACGCCGGCAGTATTAACCCCGCGCAACGGGGCCGCGCGTTCGCTCGGCTCGGGGCGAATGCCCTGATTCCATTCCAGACATCCAGAATCGGTGGGCGCGCACCGTCTCGCGGCGAGGCCGATGCCGCCGACCCAGTCATGAGGCCGATGCGTTTCACCGACCTGGCAGACCCCGCACCACGACCGGTCGAACGGTCAGTCGCCGGCGACGTGGAAGTCACCGATCTGCGCCTCCTCGTAGACGCTGTTGTCGCGGCGACCGCGGCTGTCGGCGTTCCGAGGCAGCGTAGCCCCTGGCTGCCCGCGCTTCCCGAGGTACTCGCGCTCGAAGACATCAAAAAACACAACACGACGCCTGGTTCTTCGCCTGGCGTGTGGTTCGGGATCGAAGATCGACCCGACCAGCAGAACCAGGTCGCGGCGTCATTCTCGCTCGAGGACGACGGGCACCTGTACGTCGTCGGTTCGCCGCGCAGCGGACGCACCACGACGCTGCGCACCATCGCCGTGTCTGCCGCGACCACCCACGAGGTACGAGATCTCCATATCTATGCCATCGACGCCGGAAACGGCGGGCTGCTGCCGCTGCGCAGTTTCCCGCACGTCGGCACTGTCACTCTCCGCCACCAGACCGATCAGATCGCACGGCTGATCAGCAAACTCCGAGGCCTGGTGAAAGAGCGCCAGCACCTGCTCGCCGGGTCTGGAGTCTCCGACCTCACCCAGCTGCGCGCGCTCCGCCGACGCGCAGGCGAGGACGCGCCCGCCCAAGTGCTCGTGCTACTGGACGGGTGGGAATCGTTTCAGGGCATGTTCGAATCGGTCGACGGCGGCGCTCTCCTCGAATCGGTTCTGTTTTTGCTGCGCGAAGGCGCCTCGGTTGGCGTCCACCTCATCGTCAGTGGTGACCGGCAACTCCTCACCTCAGGGAGGATGGCCACCCTCGCAGACCGGAAGCTGCTGCTCCGACTCGTGGAACGCTCGGATTACGCCCTCATCGGGCTGCGACCGAAGTCCCTGCCGGAAACCATCCCCAACGGGCGCGCGTTCAACTCCACCGATGCCGCCGAGGTTCACGTTGCCGCCATTGCACCCGACCTCGACCCAGCCGAGCAGTCCGCTCGCATCACTCAGATCGGCGCGGAACTCACCGCGCACTACTCGGGAACCGGGTGGCACCAACAGCCGCTGCGGATCGCCGAGATACCCACCCGCTTTACCTATGCCGATGCGCTCGCTGAGCGCGGGATGCTTGAATCCGAAGGGCAATTGTTTGTCGGGCTCGGCGGTGAGGACGTCGAACCCATCACGTTCGACCCCCGCACCGCACCCACGTTCGTCGTCGCGGGAAACAGCGGCTCCGGACGCTCCACAGCTCTCCTCGCCCTTGCGATGTCCGCGCTTCGCAACGATTATGACGTCGTCGTCGTCGCACCCAGGCGTAGCCCCCTTCGAACCCTTGCCGGGAAACCCGGAGTGCACGCCGTCCTCACCGGCAGTGACCTGACACAAGAGCAACTAGAACCCCTTTTAGACGGGAAGAGCGGAAGGCTGACGATCGTCATCGTCGACGACGCTGAACTGTTACGAGAGGCATCCGCGAAGCAGTGGCTTCGCACCGCGATCGCTCAAGCCAGCGAACGCCACCTCGCCTTCATCGTCGGTGGCGACGCAGACGAGATCGGAAAGGGCTTCAGCAGCTGGTTGCTGGAAGCGATCAAAGGCCGGAGAGGCATCCTGTTTCGCCCCACCCAACTCACCGACGGTGACACCATCGGCATCAAACTCTCCCGCTCCGACCTCACCGCAGCCACCGAACACCCCGTCGGCCGCGGCTACATGCCGGGACCCGGCTTCACGCCCACTCTCACGCAAACGCCCGACGCAGTATCGGAGATGCAGCTGTGACCGCCCGAGTAGCGTTCTCTTTATCGATCCCGCCTTCGTGGTCCGAAATCGACCTGCGGCCCCTCACTCGGGACAGGGCTATCGCACAGATCGTGCAAGACCGATACAGCAAGGTCCCAGAGCTCCGCCCGCACCGAGCAGAAATGGTCTCCTACCTCCGCGACACCGCCCGCTCAGCCTGGGACATCGGCTGCCGCTACTGCGGGGTATTTCTCGAAGCCGCCGACGACGGCATCGTTCCCGGCTCCGTCACCGTCAGCATCCTTCCCCCAGCGCCCGAAACCGGCGGCCAGCCACTTGAGGACATCGTCTCCCAACTCACGGGCATCGAAGCGACCCACAACGATCAATACTGGCTACGAACCACTACGACAGAACTCACCCACGCGGGGCCCGCCGCCCGCACCTACGGAATTCAACCCATCCACCTCAACAACCGTCGGATCACCGCGCCTGCCGTCCTCATGAACACCTTCGTTCCATTCCCCGGTGGCGTCGCGCTCATATCCGCCGGATCGCCCGCAGCCGAAATCCACGAGCCACTACTCGAACTCTTCGACGCTGTCACCGACACTTTCAGGCTCCACCCGCTTCCCGGAGAAAACCAGTGAGCGCCAAAAAGATCGCCACCCCTGCCCGGGAAATCCCTGAGCGCGCCCACACGCTGCTGACGCCGCCTCGGTTTCCCATGACCAATTCCGGCGGCACCGCAGCCGCCCAGCCGACGGCACCCCGAGTGCGCGTCTCGCCTATGACTCAGTGGACACTCGCGTTTTCAGACGGTCAGCGCGTCGTCATAAGTGGGACCGGCGTCGTCGGGCGCAACCCCCGCACCGACGAGGGCTACCAACACACCATCACCATCGCAGACGCCGAACGGCTCCTCTCGCGAAGCCACTTTGCCTTCGGGCTCACCCCAGAGAACAGCCCCTGGATCAGTGATCTCGAATCCGCAAACGGCACCTACCTTGACAACACGCCCCTCCCACCTAGCGTTCGAACCGCCATCGCGCCCGGCAATCTCATCCGATTCGGAGACCACACCGCACGAATCCTCATCGGATAGACCGGCACTGCTGCGCGGACAGGTGACATTTTGACCTGCGTCGCCTTTTTGCCTCCAGCTGTGGTGGCTTGCGGGTCTGTCCGTTCCTTTGTGTACGGGGGCTTCGGCTTAGTTGATTCCTAGGCGGTCGCCGTAGGTGATGGACAGGGCGTTCAGGATAGCTTTCCAACCAGCGATCTGCCCGGTCGGGTTCGTGCGATTCGGGCGCCGCTCGAGCACCGTGAGGTAGAGCACTTTCATCGCCGCTTGTTCGTTGGGGAAGTGCCCGCGACGACGTGTCGCTTGCCGGAATCTGGCGTTGAGCGATTCAATCCCATTCGTCGTGTAGATGAGCCGTCTGATCTCGGGCGGGAACTTCAGGAATGGCACGAACTCGCCCCAGGCGTTCTCCCACATCTGGATCATCGCCGGATACAGCCCCCGCCATTGCTCAGCGAACTCCGTAAACCTCGCCTCGGCTGCTGCGACGCTCGGGGCGGTATAGACCTCGCGGAGCTGGCCGGTGATCTTGGACCAGTACTTCTTCGACGCGTACCGCAGCGAGTTGCGTACGAGATGGACAACGCACTGCTGCACGGTTGCGAGGGGCCAGATCGCGGTGATCGCGTCGGGGAGGCCTTTGAGTCCGTCGCAGCAGACGATGCAGACATCGGCGACGCCGCGGTTTCGCAACTCGGTGAGCATATTCATCCACTGCTTCGCGCCTTCTCCGCCGGTGGGTCCCATCCACAACCCGAGCACGTCCCGGTGACCCTCGAGATCGATGCCGACAGCGACGTAGACAGGCCGGTTGGCGACCTGCCCGTCCCGGACCTTGATCACGAGCGCGTCGATCAGCACCACCGGATATACGACGTCCAGCGGACGGGCTTGCCATTCCTGCATGTCGCCGAGAACCTTGTCGGTCACGGTCGAGACGAGGTCTCTGGACACGTCGGATCCGTAGAGGTCGGAGAGGTGCTTTGCAATATCGCCGGTGG
This sequence comes from Microbacterium endophyticum, assembly GCF_011047135.1. Taxonomy (NCBI): domain Bacteria; kingdom Bacillati; phylum Actinomycetota; class Actinomycetes; order Micrococcales; family Microbacteriaceae; genus Microbacterium; species Microbacterium endophyticum. The sequence goes on from NZ_CP049255.1 coordinate 2,240,983, forward strand.
TCATGCCTTTCGCATAGAGGGAGATCACGGCCTCGTCGAAGCCCGCGATCCTGCGTTGATGTTTGGGCACCACCACCGGCGCGAACGTCCCAGCCCGATCCCTGGGGACCTGAATGGTCAGATCGCCGATCTCGGTCCGCACCGTCTTCGGCGTCGATCCGTTCCGGCTGTTCGGTGTCTGTTTCCCCGCCCGGTCGCCGCTGTCGTAGCCGAGGTGCTCAGTCAGCTCCGCTTCCAACGCGGACTGCAGCACCTGCCGGGTCAACCCCGTCAGCAGCCCGTTCGGGCCCGTCAGCTCGATCCCTTGACCACGCGCCACCGCGACCAATTGCTCCGCGACCGCAGCGACATCGGGAGGCGCGGGGAGGATCTCCCCGGTCCGCAGATCGACGGTCGAGGATTGCTCAGCTGTTGTCTTCAATTCGGTGTTCATGACGTGATTCATCTTCCCGGCCGACCGAAGCCGAACCGATCACGCCGAACCCCTCACACACAAACTTCCCGACAGACCCATGCCTGGGAGCGTCCGAATGGTTTGCTCGGAGCTTCCGTGCAGCTGCACACCAGATTAGTTTCGTTCTGACCGCACGGTGAAGGCTTGCCATTTTGGCGTTGTCCGGCCGAACGGTGCGATGCCGTTGCTCGTCGCAGCCCAGGGCTGTCTATCTGTCCCTGCAAAAGTCGGGGGCTAACGCGGGTCACTTTGCGACGACGCCTGAGCTCCTGCCGTCCCATCGCGCTCGATGAACCGAGTCACGATCGGGTTGTGGATCGCCTCTCTGCCGTTCTACGCAGAACCTAAGAACTGCTTCGAATCTCTGCGAGAAGAGGCATCGGGGAGGCGGCACACCCAATGCGACAGGGGTAGGTAGTCTTTCCCCGTGCGAATGATCCTTGACCACCAGGAGTGGAGTGTGATCGGGCCGATCGACGCGGACAATGCTGGGTTCGGACGACTCCTCGAAGTGGAGTCTCCGGACGGCGAACGAGCGGTGGCGAAGGCGGTGCCCAAAGAGCCTGGAGCGCATCGCGAGCTTCTAATTGCGGATTCCGTTGGCGCGTCGAAGTTCCGTAACGTAATGCCAGTCCTCGATACGGGCGAGCACGAAGACCACTGGGTTTTGGTTATGCCGCGAGCGGACTACTCCCTAGCGCAACACATAGCCGAGGTTGAGGGCACCTTCCCCTTGGCAAAGGTTCTCGTCGTTCTTCGGGACATCGCGGGAGCACTCGCTGAGATAGACGGCACGATTGTCCATCGCGATCTCAAGCCGGCGAACGTACTGTTCTACGACGGAAGGTGGAGGCTCGCGGACTTCGGAATTTCTAGATACAGCGAGGCCAGTACGGCCGAGAGTACTCGCATGTTCAGCTTCACGAAGGAGTACGCGGCACCGGAGCAATGGCAGCATCGCCATGCCACTGGCGCGACCGATGTCTACTCCTTCGGGGTGCTCGCCTATGAGCTGGTCGACGGTTGTCGGCCGTTCCGTGGACCCAGCAAAGCGGACTATCGAGAGCAGCACCTCCATGTAGCGCCCGCCGAACTGCAGTCTGGAACTGCGAAGCTGCGCACTCTGATCGAGGAGTGCCTTTATAAGGAGCCCGCTGTTCGCCCTCAGCCTCGAGCGCTCCTCGCACGCCTTCGCGACGCCGACAAAGGGGCGGATAGAAGTGGGGCATCCAAGCTCGCCGCCTTCGCGCACCTGCAAACGCGGGAACGGGCCCAAGAGCAGGCAGCGCTATCGGTCCTAGAGGAGCAACGCGCGCAACACCAGTCGAAGGTGGCCGCGGCAGAACGCGCGCTGTTGGACATCATGGGGCGCCTTCGCGCCGACATCGCGGACAACGCCCCGATGGCCAAGTTCGCGAATATCACCGGGAACGCGGCTCCGATCTTCAAAGTTGACCTTGTAGAAGCGACCCTGAGCGTCGGTCGTGTTCGGTCGGTCGAAGACTGGACGACTCCTTTTTCAGTGCTTGCTTTTGCGAGTATTGGGGTAGATTTTGGCCGCCCGGGTCGCGACTGGGTGGGGCGAAGTCACTCCCTCTGGTTCTGCGATCCGTACGAGGAAGGCGACTATGGTTGGTACGAGCTTGCCTTCATGAGTTCTCCATTTGGGGCCGATCGACAGATTGAGCCGTTCGCTCAGGCGCCGTATGAGGCCGTGGATGCGCTTCAGCAGGTGACAGGAGGCACTCAGGTAGCTTGGCCGATCACTGCTATCGACCGGGCTGATCCGGAGGAGTTCCTGGAGCGTTGGATGGGATGGTTTGCAGACGCCGCAGCTGGTTCTTTGACTCGCCCTTCGATGCTGCCTGAGCGTCGTTTCGACAGCAATTGGCGGCGATAGATCTTCGTGATGTCCGCCATTTCTGGACTCAACCCCATCCAGGCGATTATTCATTTGTACGCCCGCCTCACTCGGTGATCCCCGGCAGGGGCTAGCGGTAACGGTTAGGTTCGGCCTCGGGAGGAAGCAACGATGCTAGATGCTTGGAGCCGGTCTGGAGCTATAGCCGGGAGGGGATTCCACTATCAGGATGCAGTCGGGGCGTGGCTCAGTAGCCAGCTGATCGCTGGCGGGATTACTGCTGAACGCATCGTCCCGGAGGGCTATGAAGACCTGCACATAGAAGGGGCCGCACCGGCGTTCGTGCAGGTGAAGAGCCGGCAGGAGAAACGAGGTCCATTCTCAGTCTCCGAAACCCTTGGATATCTTGAGGAGATGTGGGCCAAACACCTGGCCCGTGAATCGCTAGGCATCGCCCCAGGGCGCTTGATCTTGGTTCAAGAGCGAAGCGTTGCGGGCGAGGTCTTCGATGGGCCTGCTGCGGTCCTGGCGGACCTGACTTCGGCCCATCCGCTCGTGGTAGGCATTCACGAGCGTCTCGGTGGCGATCATGCAAGATCGTTTCTCCGGTTGACTACTTTGATCACCCTCGAGTGGCAGGACGCTCAGTCCGCCGCGGTGGATGCGATCGTTTCCGCGTCGGGGTCGGTACGTGGTGCTGCAGAACTCGTCGAGCGTCTGCTGCGCATCGACGTAGCAACTGCGGCGGATCAGAACGCGGCAGCTCCTGACGCGGCCAGCGCCGCCTTCGTGAATATGACCTCGATTACGCGACGAATTGAGGAGGTGCTAACCCTTCTTGACCGGGATGCCTTGGAGCGGGCACTCCTGGATGGCATCTGTGTCCCCGTTCAGTTCTCGAACGACGCGGCGGCGAATGACTACTACTTGGGCACCGCAGCCCGACCTTCACACATCGCATCTGGTTTGCCAGCGCCGATGCCTGATATCGCTGCGCAGGCCATCGGAAGCCTGAACTCGGGCGTTTCCGTTCTATTGGCCGGTCCTTCCGGAGTTGGAAAATCAACCGCCCTTTGGTCGACGGTCTATACGCGCCGCGACGTCACCTGGTATCGAGTGACTCGTCTCTCGGACGATGCCATCCAGGGAATCAGAGATCTCCTCACCGCGCGGATGCCGAGCCGCCGAAACCAGATCGGTCTGGTCGTGGACGGCGTGGGGACGGGGGAGCTCGTCGGGTGGGACGCGATCAACCGGGCCGCCCGTGATTTCGAAGGCGTCATGCTCCTCGGGACGGTCCGCAATGAGGACCTCGTCAGCGTTCAAGATCGGGCCGCGTGCGCGATCGTGGAGGTTGCCCTCACGGAGGAAATCGCCGAATCGCTGCACGAGAATCTTCGGCAACGGGGGTTGACGTCAAACGCGCATTGGCGTGAAGCGTACGTCGAAGCGGACGGACTGACGATGGAGTTCACCTACATGCTCACGCGTGGCCGTCGGCTCCGAGACGTCCTGCGAGACCAAGTGCTCTCGCGCGTCCGGGCCCAGCAAGAGACCGAGCTCCAGATCCTCGCCCTGATCGCAACCGCAGGGAGGTGGGCGCTCTCTGTGCCTATCTCGGAACTGTCGGAGTTCGAGAACGGCTCAGGAAGTCTGCGAAGCGCCCTGACGCGGCTCAACGAGGAACACCTCGTCCAAGTCGTGAGTGAGTCGGTGCAAGGGCTACATCCGCTGAGATCACGATTCCTCTCGGAGATCCTCCATGAGTTCCCGCCACCGACCGCCAGCATGACGACAGTGAAGCTCGCATCCATACTTCCCGCTCCCGCCTTACCGGCGCTGTTGGCAGGAATCTCGCAAGATCTCCCGGCTGCCTTGCCGGCGGCTGTAGAGGCGCTTATCGCCAGGATGCAGTCAAGCGACAACGCAGATGTGCTCGAAGGGCTTCGCGCCGTGAAGTTCGTCGATCTGAGCGCGCGATCAGGGCGGTGGGTCGAAGTACTCGATCGACACGATGTGCAACCGCCGTCAAAACTCCTCGCGATCCAGCTGGCGCTGATCGATTCGGACCCAACGGGTTTGCCGTTCCCGGAAAACGTCTCAGCGGCGATTGCGGAGCTGCGTGCTGCGGTGCGCGAGCCGTTCGAGTCTTTAGATAGGGCTGTGCAACAAGTGGGTGTGCAACGACTCGGTGAAGTGATACTCGACTCGCCAGATTTAGCCAGCGTGAACCAGGCGCTCGGACACTCTCAAAGCCTTGCGCCGGCGATCGCCAGCGACCTCGTTCAGGCACTTAGGCGGATGCGCGACGAAGGCCGCCCCGTCCGATCGCTCGACGTCGAACCAGATCTGGACGAGTTGGCTGACCTCTTGCTAACAGCGGCTACGTTTGCTTCGGAAGTCGCGGAACTACTGCTCGCGGCCGCGGGCGGTGCTGACCGCGCGCAACAGCGCATCCTCGAGCGATTCCCCTGGGCGACGACGGCGGGAATCGTTGGCGGACCTGAAGGCGCAGTTTTCCGTGGCCAGATCCTCCACATTTCCGATCAAGTGCAGGGTGACGCTGACCGAAACGCCAAGGAATTTGCTCGCTTAGGGATCGCCCTCAACCCGAGCGTCGTACATGCAGATATCACCACGATCTGGTCGGACGGAGCGCCTTATGAGGTTGGAGGTAACTTGATGGGAGTGTCGACGCTTCGTCGGCAGTATCTTCACTCTCGGTCGTCTGTGAGCGGGCATCGGCAGACCGCTGGGTTCGCCGCAGCTCGCTTGCACGATCTAACAGCGACTGATCGTATGGAGATCGCGCTAGCAGGGATCACCATCGCCGAATCGCTCCTCCCAAGCATTATCCGTGTGTGGCTCCGTGGCGAGAATCGTCCTTCTGCCATGTCTGCGATTCACGCCTCACGCGTTGAACTTGACGCGCTCTCACGTCGACTGGTCCCGGTGTTCCGCGAGCCTCTTGCGGCTGAAATCTCCGTTATGGCGGATAGTCTCCAGACTCTGCTTTCCGCGATCGCGGTGGACATCCCAAGTCGGCTGGCCGACGCTTCAGGCTACGTAGCGCTCGCTTCGCATATCAGTGAAACTCTCGTGGATGCAGTGGGCAAGGCACGGCAAGAGCAGTGGGAGATGATCGGTGTTCATCCCGGCGGGCTGCTTGACGTCGTCGAGCGAGAGCTCCAACAACTCGCGACCGTGCTCCAGGAGGTCGGGTCAGCTGGCACTATGCCGCAGGACATTCGACGAGCCGCACGGTCCGGCGACTCGCAGCGGGCCTTGTCTCGCGCGGCAGACCTGTCAACCAGGAACGCGTTGCGGCGTGCCGAGCGCGGACAACAGGAGAGACTCGCGGTCATCCGAGATTTCGGTGGGGAGGCTGCTTCTTACTCAAGGATGATCCAGGGCATTCAGGACGGCTGGCCGCCACAGCAATACGCCATTGCGGTGAAGGCCGAGAACGTTGTCGATTGGCTCCTCGTGGTGGAGAGAACGCTCGCGGCTCTGACTCCCGCGGAGATGAGAAACGCGTACCGCCCCGCATTGATCATCTTCCCGGAGATAGCTGGACGCCGAGTCGACTCGTTCGGCTGGCAAATCATTCGGTCTGCGTTTCCGATCGTCGAACCACTCACTGGTTGGGGTGCGACGTTTCCAGAGGCATGGGAGACTCCTCGGTTCGAGGCGCTCGGTGCGGGCCAGCATGCGCTCGCTGTGTTGTCCGGGCTGGCACTGCTAGAGCGCTCTCGGTCGACCGTTCCGCTAGCCGAAACGCGTTTGGCGGCTGAACGAGAGTTCCTGGTTGCCCGCGCGGCCCTCGGCGCTTACCCGGATCGGATCACTCAAGACATTGCTGCCTTTCTCGACTCCTTGGCCGCACAAGTCGCCCGGGAAGCAGACGGGAATATGGGTGAGACGTTCTCGGCACAGTTTGTAGCGCTTGTCCGGGGACAGCAAACCTCATTTACGAGACAGCTCAGTATGTACGCAAGCCTCGCGATGCAGGCCGACATTGATCCGGAGGTGGCCGAGGCCCTCGCTGAGTGATGCCTCCTGAGGTGGCGCTGACGCCCGACGTCCGCGAGCGCAGGCAGATTGGAGGCCTGGGGCGACCATTAGTGACAAGCGCTCGGCTCGAAGTTGACGTCAGCAGGGGTTGCTCGCAGGATTCTTTGAGCCCGGCTCGGATGACCAGACGCCGGTGCGGCGGCCGAGCAACGAAAATCGTGCGATCGCACGGCACCGCGCACCCCGATTCTGACTCGGTTGGGTGCCGTCGGAGCATCGGCGTGGAGGTCGACGTCGGCGCGCAAAGCTGCTGACATGCCGCGAGCGACGCGAGCCTCGGAAGCGCTACGGTGGCGCTGTATCAAGATGCTTCGAGGGCAAAGTCGCCAGAGGAAGAAGGCAGTGGTGAACCAGGAACGTCCGAATGAACTAGTCGCCAAGCAGATCGTCGAAGAGAGGCTTGGGGTGGAGCTCGAGCACGCGGACACCCATGGTGGGGTGGACTATAAGTCTGCCGATGGGAAGATCGCGTTGGAGGTCACCGCGGTGACCCAAGGTGGGAATAAGGGTGCTCGCGATGCTCTGAAGAAGTCCGTGAAGAAGGGCGTGCCAGGCGTGGATCTCGCGACATGCTGGCTTGTATTCGCGCCTGAGGGGCAGGCGAACATGAAGACTTTCATACAACGGGTGCAGCCGGCGCTGGCTGAGCTAGAGAGGGTGGGTGAGTCGTATTTCCGTCGAGAGCGCGCGGCGATCCACACCATTGAGGGCGGCCCTCTGGCCGAGATCTATCGCACCCTACTGAACGCGGGCGTGGAGATGGCGAGCTCCGCGCCGCACGAGGTGAAGTCGGACGCTCCCAGTCACGTGCATCAGGTGTTGGTATCCACGGGCAGCGGCGGGTCGGTCAGCGGCAGCGACGAATCGCTGGAGCGGCTGCTAGATGCGCTCAGCGACAAGATCGACAACCCTCAGAAACTGGCGGCCACAGGCGCCGTGCAGCGGCATCTCTTCGTGTGGGTAAACGACGACACCTGGCACAACATCGCTCGGCCCTTGAGTAGGACATCGCCGTCCTGGGCCGACGAGGGGTGGGGCGCCCCCTCAGTTGCTCCGACGCTGGATCCTGCAATCACACACTTCTGGGTCATGCATGAGCGGTCGCGTCTCGGATGGTTCTGGGATGGAAAGACATGGAGCGCGTTGTCGCCTGAGTAATGTTACGTCGTCGTGTTTGACACTGAGCGAACTGCGTGTGTCCAGCGGTTCTCCCGTTGGACGTGAGCCTTCGCCCGCCCAAGTCGATGACGAGCTCGCTGGCGTCACGACGGCCGATCGATGTCGAAGGGGTGTACCCAGAGGTTAAGACGGTTCGCAAAGCGGGGACGCATCGACTCGTGCACCTAACGCACCGTGTACCGACAGAAGCAACCGAGCCCGCGCACAGCAACATCGCCGCGACAGCGTTAGGCCACGCTACTCGACAGTTTCTGCGTGTGGCGCGAGCCGCGTACATCTATCTCATCGATCTCGTCCAGGACCAGCAGGATGAGTTTGAGAAGAGAGGGATGCCCGCCCCCTGCCGTTGTTCGATCTGCCGTGAGCCGCCTTGCGTTCGGGTCTAGGCAGTCGGTACGCCAAAGTACGCGAGACTTTATGCAGCGGTTTGACTTACTCACTCACGTGCCCGCCATTCGCCGGTAGACCACGCATTAGTGTGAGCGAAGACGACTCGATCGAAGGGGAGCGATGACCTCCGAAACTACCGACACCGCAGACGCGCCCATCTGGTTGCACCCTCGTGGGGCGCGGCCGGACGACAGCACAGTGGACAGCATCACGGAGGCATTTGCGGTTGATGACCCTCGGTTCGCGGTGCAGGCCGACAAGCTCGACGAGCTCCTGAAGCTGGGGTATCAGCCTATCCCGCGTTTTCTTTTCTCTCTTGAGAATGTCGAGCCCGAGGTGATCGGCCCGATGAATTCCTCTAACAAGCTCGGTATTCGTTTACACAACGCCGTCGTCAAGTCGGGGGATCTTCGTGACGATGTCCTGGAAGCCCTTGTCCTACGACGTGACGCGATCGGCCCGGTTCTGAAGTGGTCTGACCCTGCTGCGTTTCCCGCCATCCTGGAGTATCTAAAGGAGCTGGCGCGGGCACGGGGTAGTTCGATTAGCGACTTTACGTTGCGCGGCTCACCCGCGCCGTCACTGTACAAGAGACTCGACACGCATGGCGACGCCGAAGCCGCATCAACATTAGACGCCGCGGTTGAGCCAGAAGATGCGGCGGACGACTTTCCGATCGCACGAGAAGTGTTGGCGAAGCTCCGGGACAGCCTCAATGTGGTTGTCGAGGGTGTTGCCGGATCAGGAAAGTCGCATCTGATCCATCAGCTTCGTACGGCGTACCAACACGTCGAGCTGGTCGTGTTCCATCCGTCTACAAGCTATGAAGAGTTCGTCTCGGGACTGCGCCCCAGGGCGGACGGCGGCTTCGAGGGCCGAGCCGGGGTGTTCGTCGAGATGTGTATCCGCGCGGCGCGCCACCCGGATGAGCTCTTCCTATTGTTCGTCGACGAGATCAATCGCGCGAACACGTCACGTGTTTTCGGCGATCTGCTTCTCCCTCTCGAAAAGTCGAAGCGTGTAGATTTCGCCGAGACTGCTCTTGACGAGGCGCTATTGAAGTACCGGCCATTGGGTGATGACATCTCAGTGCGACTGCAGACTCCTATAGACGTGCTTCCCGACGTGGGGCCTGCTCCCGAAGAAGAGGAAGTCCATGACGTTGCACTACCGCTGCTCGACAAACTGGGGCGTTCGACGCCGTCCGCAAAACCACTCGGCCTTAGCTATCTAGTGGTTCCGCAAAACCTGCATGTGCTCGGAACAATGAATTCGACGGACCGCTCCGTTGGCTCGATCGATCTGGCCCTGCGTCGGCGGTTCACTTGGATGGACATGCAGCCGCTAACGAGCAATGACCTTATTTCGAACACGCTCGTGGGCGCGCGAGTATCGGAGGATCCGGAGTGGCGAACGGTGATCGAGTGGTATGGCCAGGTCAACACGCTTCTGCTTGAGCAACTCGGACCGGATGCTCGACTGGGGCACTCGTACTTCTTCGCTGACGAAAGCGCGAGTGGCACCGCCGCGCTTCTGCTCGCACAGCTCGCCGAGATCATTCACGTCTTCAACGCGTCGGAGACGCTGCTCGAGTTGATACCGGCGTTGCTACTGCCATCTGAGAGCACCAGCTGGACGATCGCTTACGTCGGTTTGGGGCTTGGGCGCCGGCCCATCGTGCGATCCACGCGGGCCGTCGATCTATGACCGACTCGACCCCGCTGGCTGATGTGCACAACCTAAGCTGGTTCCGCGTTAGTGAGCGGGGAAACGGTGTGGGCCTCACCGTACTTAACGACGGCGCGTCTCGATCGTCGCTGGTGATACATGTGCTGCCCAAGCTATGGCGTGGGTCGAGCACCCCGCGAAGCGTTGGCGCACCTGTCGCCGGAGGCTCGGTCGATATCTACGAAGGTGACTATGTCGGCTTCCCTCCAGTGTGGGCGACGCGGATAGAAACAACGACCTTGCCGATCGCCGAGGCTGAGGCCGAGGTCTTGGTGCCGGCCAGTCACTCGAGCGATGGCGACCGAGAACCCGGGGCGGGCGATCAACTCTGGACTCCCGTTGCGCGACCGCGTCGACCCGAAACTTCGGTAGAGCGCCCGGAGCTTCGTACGGCTATGTGGGATCTCCTGCTTGGTAGCCGTCAGCAGATCGCACCGGTGCGGGGCAGCATCGCTGACTTCACTGCTGCGGCCGGCGTCTTCGCTTCTATGCCTGAACTGCGCCCGCTCTTGCAGTCTGTCTTCGTGGATCGGGCGGTGGCGGCAATCCCTCTTCGCAAACCGGTGTACCGCGAAGTAGTGGAATCGCTCGGTGTGGTGCGTGGACGTATTCTCGCCGCTCCCCTCGTGCGACGGCAGGCGACTCGAGCGCTCCCCATCGACTGCGAGTTTGACACGCTGACGGGTGATGACGACGTCTGGCGTGCCATTAAGACGGCGCTTATCGCGTCCACGGAAGCCATAGCGCGCACCGACCTGATCCGTGAAGCGGTGGCGCGACTGGAGGATGTTGGCAGCGTGCAAGCCGCCTCTGTCCTTTCACGCGCGAGACGCGCTTGGTCTAGCCGGGATCCAAAACTGAAGGAGTTGCATGACCTGGCCGTTGCCGTCTTGCGGAGTGATTCTCGGCACAGCGGCGAGAGTCTGACAGCGAGCGGCGTCGCCATCAACGTGAAATTTGTGACGAGCGACCTGTGGGAGCACCTGCTGGTCGAGGCTTTCCGAGGTGCAGGCGCCGACGTCTCCAAACCGCGGCTGCCCCTCTTCTATCGCCAAGAGCCGCTGGGCTGGAAGGCACTTACGGGGAAGGCACCGGACTTATTGGTATCACCGCCGGGCGGCGGGAAGATCATCGTCGATGCGAAGTACATGGCCAGTAGCTCGTTGTACTCGGCGCCCATGTCCGCGCAATATCAGATCGCGACCTATGCTTTGCGATCTGGCGCGCCGGCATTCCTTGCCTTCTCCGCGCCCCCGGGCGAGACTGCTTCGGACGATGCCACTGCGGAGATGGCGCTGGTGCCTGCGCTCTGGGACGAGTGGGAGCAGCGACACCTTCCAGACGCAACAACCACGCAAAGCGTGATTGTGGGGTCGCTCCGGTTTCTGTTTCCCGCTCCGGGCGACGCGTCGTACGGCGTTCGCCTTATCGCTCAGGCGCAACAGCTGCTCGCGTTAGTCGAAGCGACGATGGACCTTTCGGAAGACGACGTTCCTATCTGATCGAGGAAGATGCTCTGCCGCAAGCGATTGCGGCCATCTGAAATTCACCGTGAAAGTATCGCTGTGTCAGCGCACTAGGGGGCGACCGCCCTGCCCCCATGTGCCGGGATTACGCCGCTGGTGCAGAGTCTCCTCACCGAGGTTGGAGGAGGTATGCCCCGGTTCGCCCTCCCCGTAGATCTCCATGCCTCGCTTTCCGACCTGCTGCTCCGATGGTTACTGACAGCTTTCGTGAGACGAATGGCCGTGACTACAAAGTACGGAAGTGGCGGAGTTCCGCGAGACCTGCGTCTCACGCGCTGTCAACTTTCATGAGATCGGACGTCAAAAACGAGTGAAAACGTGCTTTTGCACACGTATTCGTGAAGTATCAGTCGGACGCAAGTCCGTCACCCGTTGTGGGCGATACTGTGTTGTGATGTCCACCCACCGCGCGTTTGTCGATGAATCGTCAGCGCTTCGCGAGCCGGGAACGCAGGAGTACTTGATTGGTGCGGCCGTCGTACCTTCGGATAGTTGTGATGGCCTGCGAGAGCAGCTGCAGCGACTGAAATTGCCCGGGCAGATCAAGCTGCACTGGAGAGACGAAAGCGAGCAGCGACGCAAGAAAATCGTTGATGAGGTTCAGCAGCTTGAGCCGTTGAGCGTCGTGATCACTCATCGCAGCGAACGTCAAAACAAGACTGAGCGGTTCCGCAGGTTGTGCCTTGGCGATCTCTACAACAACATGCTCGATCTGGATGTTCACGACCTCGTACTCGAAAGCCGCGGCGGAGCCCAGGACAAGAAAGACGTCGCGCACATAGTCGCACTCCAGAATTCCGGACTGGATGAACGCTTGAGAATCGCGCACAAGCGCGGTGGGGACGAACCGCTTTTGTGGATAGCGGATGTTGTTCTGGGAGCGATCAACGCTCATAGGGCTGGAAATTCGCGCTACTTCGATGCGCTTTCGACGCTTGTCGACGTTCGCTCGACCGAAAGTTCGCTCATGCAGTAGACAAGCGAAAAGCCCTAGATCCAGTCGTCCGGCTGGGTTTCTAAGGCTTTCTTCCCGATCCGTCGTAACGGTGGGCGAGTACTACTCTAGCCGATTTGTGCTCGTGAAGGAAGATAGTGATCTGCAGGAAAAGGAGCCGGGGCGAGAATCGGCCGGCCTTCGTTCAGTTCTTTGGGTGCCAGCGCGAACCTTTCCAGGCTAGGCAGCGTCAGGAAGATCACTCCGCACGCTATCCACTGGCTACTCAGGTTGAGTGTCGATGACCACAATCCGCTCAGCACCTACGTATTGCGCCATCTTCGCGTTGACCCGGGCCATGAAGCGCGAGTCAGCATCGATGGGGACGGAGCGTCGAGAGATGGTGTGGTCACCATCGAATCATGCCAACACTTACGTATTTATCTGTTGGTATGCGGGAATGAGTCAGATGGCTCGCTTGCCGCTTGCCGCTTGCCGCTTGCCGCTTGCCGAGACCGGCACGGCAGATCGGCTGAGATACTGCATGTCATGCAACCCTTGCCGCTCTCCCAACGTCACGCCTTCTTGTCTTACATGCACGAGGACAAAGCCGCAGTGGATGAACTTCAAGAAGCTCTCGAATCTGCAGGAGTCCGGGTGTGGCGTGATACTCAAGATCTGTGGCCGGGAGAAGACTGGCAGGCCAAAATACGCGCTGCGATAAAGGCGGACAGTATCGCTTTCATCGCGTGTTTTTCTTCGGCAGCTTCGCGGAGAGAGAAGTCGTATCAGTATGCGGAGCTGGCTCTCGCGGTTGACGAGTACCAACTGCGCCCCCCTGCAACCTCGTGGCTATTCACTGTGCGATTCGATGAGTGTCCGATCCCGGAGTATTCGCTCGTAGGAGGCAAGACGCTGGAGGAGGCCGTTCAGCACGTGGATCTCTTCGGAGAAAAGAAAACAGTTCAGACCATTCGGCTCGTTCAGGCGGTCGGGCGAATCGTCAACCCGGAGAGTCGCCCATCCATAGCCACCGACGCTAAGTCGAGCGCGCGTGCGGCGAGCGGGACTGCTCGCGAACGTGCGGACACTATGAAACAGCTCCTTCGCGATCCGAACGCCGACATTGAACTCGAAGACTTCATGCGTGAGCTTGGCGAACCTCTGCGAAAAGAATTCGGCAATGATGAAGATTTCCCTGCAACGGTTGAAGATAGAACATATGTCGGCTTTTTCCCCGTCTGGGAGGGCCAGGTCCGGCACTATGAAACCGCTCTGGCGCCCGTTCTGGAGCCAGTGCGTCTCGCTGCCACCTACGGGCTACCGCGGCACAACCAGGCTTGGACGCAGTTCATGGGCTTGCTGACAGCAAGGATGATCGAAACCGACGGGTTACCTGTGCTCGTTCGACTGCGAAGTTACCCCGCGCTCATCCTTATGTACGTCGTCGCGATCGCGAGCGTTTCTCGTGAGAACTATTCGCCACTTCACGCGTTCGCTGTATCACCTACGGTACGGGACCGTTTCGATCCGAAGATCAAGGTACCCCTCGTGCGACAGGTCAACGTTCAGTCGGTAGGCCGTGACGTTGAGGTGCTGGCGTCGGCACTCGGACTGATTGATGACGGACGATCAGTCAACGACGAAACCATAACTGGTCTCGCAGAGAAGCGGATCGGAGGAAGGTTCACGCCGATGTCGGATCACCTTCATGCACTTCTTCGTGACCTGTTCGCCGACACTCTGTCCGAGGATGCCGATTTTGCTGATGCATTCGACCAGGCTGAAGTGCTTCTTGATGCCCTGGCCAACGACGCGGCGTTGCAGGGACAACAGCGGTACGGCAACCGGGGTGGCTTTGGTCGCTATACCTGGCGGCACAAACATGCAGAAAAGCCAGTAGAAGCCCTCATGCTCGAGCAGGTCGAACGGCTGGGGGCCGCGTGGGGCCCTGTCGCTTCCGGACTATTCGGCGGAGACTCTGCACGTGCGATCGAGGCATTGAAAGTGGTAAACGAGTACGCTTCGGATGTTCGTCGCCGCCAACATTGATAGCACAGCCAAGTGCCGTATCTGCGGGTGGTGGCGCGGACGAGAGAATACGAAGCTCGAACGACCTCAACGATTACTTCGTTTGATTCGGATGCGTCGTGTGCACCTGCTCGAGGTAGACGGTCTGCCCATCGACGTAGAACCAGATGCGGGCGTCACCCTGGCGGGTGGGTTTGTGCTGCCATCTCATGTACGTCTTCCCGCCGCGCGAGACGACCCCGAGCTCACCTTTCAACGGATAGTTGGTCGGGGTGCGTTCGGTCGGAGTTCTTGTGAGGAAGTCCCACGAATCGGCGAGGGGCCCAAGGGTCGTGGCGCGAAGGTCGCGCCAGCCTTTCTCGGCCCCGGTTGAGGCGAAAACGATCGTGTACTCGGACTTCTTCGTTGGACGCTGTACCTGGTTACCCTTCGGCACTAGCTGGGGCGCTCCACCGTCGGCGTCGTGTCGAGCCACTCAACGGGTGCGGCGGAAAGCCCTGCAGCGATTGCGGTCGCTGTCTCACGCCAAGAGGTGAGCTCGGCCACAGCGAGGTGGGCCTGACCGGTCGCGAAAGAGGCCCGGGCAGCGGCGACAAGATCCTGCGCGCACGTGGCCTGGTCGGCAGCGCTCAGTGCGTGCATCCACTCGAACTTCCGAGCCATGCGAGAAGCGAGAGTTCCGTCTTCGTCGAGGGTGACCGTGATGAGGTCTGCAGCGAACTGCAGCAACCCTGCACGGGCATCTGCTTCTCGTTGCGACATGAGAACCAACGGTTCACCGTCACGCCGGGTGATCTGGACCGTGTGATCTTCGGCTTCCGCAAAGACGTCAGCTGAGTGCTTACTCAAGTCGGACGAGCGCCGCGAAGTGGCGTGAAGTTCATTGATCAGAGTCATGACACCATCCTATTCGGAATGTATTCGGAAGTCGATCTGTTCTTCGGAAGCAGCAAGACCCGCGATGGAGGGCTTGTCTATCTGTACTGACCCGCAGGCCCAGGTAGCTGCGTGATTCAGAGTTCAGGCGTGTCGTGTGTCTTGGGGTCACCGTTCTGCCCAAGACCCGCTCGATCAACCTGCACATCTCTTAGCTCGGGGAACCTGTCGGTTGGTTTTTGTGGCCGCTGCGCTGGTCTTGCCTTTGGACGGGCCTCTGTCTGGCTCGCGGAAGACACGTGCTCCATAGGGGCGGGGGTAGCGGCAGACTGCTGCCCACCCGATCGCATCATGTGCGAGGTGAACTGGCGAGGGCGGATCATCAGCCGGCCATTCCACGCGGGACCCAGATCGATCAAGTGATGGTCAGAGGACACAATGACGTCAGCGTCGACGGAGGGGTCTTTCGCCAGTGCGAGGATGTGGTTGTCCTCGTGGTCCCCGATAGCGTGGTCACGCACAACGGGGTCAACGATCGCCCCGCCGGTTAGCTCGCAGGTCTCGACGATGAACTCGATGAACTTGCGACGGGTCTGTTCCGACTGTCCGTTCGCGTGCATGACCCTGTTGATGTTGCGCAGGATATGCGGGGAAACGAAGAGGGCATAGCGATCGTCGAACGCGAGAGCGAGCGTGTCGGCTGCGGGAGAAGAAGAGGGGAGGTTGTCTGCTGTGGGTAAGAGGATCCTTCCATCTTCACGACCGATGTAGTCGAGGAAGACGTTGACGTCGAGGACGACGTTGATCCTGCGCGCAGAGCGTGTGCTCACGAGCCTTCGAGATTTTCGATGAGGGCCAGGGTCTCCGCGGACGTAAAGACCCTGCCGCCGCGCTCAGCGAGTGCCTCGTCGTGAAGAGACTCCATCTGCTCACGGACTTCGTGAAGTCGCTGCAGGCGGAGCCGCTCTTTGAACTCGGCGATGGCGACCCGAAGAAACTCGCTGCGGTTGCCGCTGCCGAACGCGGCGGCGAGCTCATCGAGGAGAGGCAGGTCCGCTTCTTCGACGGCGAAGCTGATGGGGCGAGCGGCCATATCGGGCCTCCTACTCAGATTAGTAATGCGTTATTAATCGTATTCCCCCTACCAGCGAATGAGGGGTGCTGGCGGAATAGTTGCCGATGTGATAGCTGTACACGCCGGGTCCAGAGATGAGATGCAGGCCTGTCTTCTCGCAGGTCCACGTGAAGGTCATGCGGCGGCGGAACCAGCGATGAACGACTCGGCCGCCTCGGCGACAGCGCTGTGGCGGTCCTCGCGGATCGCCGTGATTGGGGTGTCCTCCCGCAGCTGTGGGTTGCCGCCTATGAACCACTGCCGCGCGACGTGCTCACCATCGGCCGCGGCCAGAAGAGTCCACTGCCGGTGCGCGAAAGTGAGGCGCCGGGTGGCGTCCGATCGTGGCTCGGGGCCGTCGTCCTTAGCCCAGCGGATCGGCAGCTTGCTGTCTTTGGACCCGGCGAGCGAGGCAACGAGCGTCGGACCAAGGGACGCGTTGAGCTCACGGACGATTTCGTGGATGTCCATCCGCATAGTGCGCCCGTGCTGGGTGGTGGGGGTCAGGGTCTCCATGCCCTCAGGATACCCGTGTTCTACCCGTAAAGCCACCCTAGTTACACCTGGTCGTCACGACGCAGCGCGTCTCAACGTCGAAGGTCTTTAGGTGAGCTTCTCAAGCGCGTCAACGGCTCACTGTTCACTCTGAATTCGAGCGAGACACATCAGACACGGCCGTCGACGACGATGAACGCGACGCCGTCTTCATGTACCCAATCATTAACAATCCGAAGCGATCGCTTGGTCAACTCATTGCGGAAAGTGACGATGTCGTCCTCGTCGAAGCCCCATAGGCGACTGACGCTTTCCGGCTTGTAGGGGGCGAGAGCGTAGACGTTGACACGACCGACGTGGGAACTGAAATGCACTTCAGGCGGCAGCTCAATGCCGGCGCTCTTGTCTTCTTTCGTGGGTCGACCGGAGTGCGTGCCGTATCTTTCGTCGTTGTGCACGATCGTGGCAATCTGATCGAACGCGCGCAGATGGGCAGCTGTCGGGTACGCGGGTCGCTCGGCTGCGAGTAGGGCGTTGTACTGGGCCAGCAGCTGTCGCTCCTCGTGGCGGTGTGCGCGACGGAGCTCTTCGAACGCTGAGCTGTCGGTATTGATCCGGGCTCGCAGTTCGACGATCTCGTCGGTGTCGTACTCACTCGCGGAGTAGATGAGTGTCATGACTGACGCTCCTTTCGAGGTGTCTTTATGAGGGCGGGGTTTGATTTTCAGGCGCGCAAAAAACCGCCCAGCGCGGGTGTGCACTAGGCGGTCCTTTTGGGCGGATGTGGTTGGTCAGGGCGTTGACATAAGACTCTTGTATTCCGCGGCGAACTGCGCAGCAGCATGGTCGAATTCTGGGGCGCTGCTCAGCGTGCCCATCAGCTCAATCAGGTCGTCGGGCGAGTCAACTGCACGGTGATGGCTCAGTCGCACGCCCTCTGCGTAGTCTTGGGCCATTCTGCCGAGTATGCCGGTGCGATCCGATTGAGCGACGAGCCACCTATGGAACGGCGAATCGGGTTTCCGCATGGTCAGCGGAATCGTGAGCTCCTGCTCAAACGTTTCGCCGGCGGATGCTCGCATGAGAACCGCTTGCAGGCGCGTGTAGCCGGGAGGAAGGTTTCGGCCAGTCTTGGGTCGGTCACTGCCTCCGTTTAGCATCCGTCGGACGTGGTCGTGCTCTTCCCGACTGACCCCGATGCGCACGTTGGGGCTGTCTTCCTCGAACCTCATGGTCGGCAGTCCGATGGCGGTCGCTGCGAGAATCACGGCGCCGTTCGAGATGTATGGATCGATCGGGCCGAGCATCTGTTCGGCCGTGTGCTTCATCTCGTAGCTGCTCACCCACTCTCGCTCGTAGAGGTCGATCAGACTTGTGTCGAAGGGGATACCGGCCGCTGTGAGCGTCGGGGTGCCGCCGGGGGCGAGCGTCTTCGAGCGCGTGAACATCCGTAGGACTTCGGCGGCGAGCACGACCTCACGGAGGACTCGCTCTGAGAGCTGGTCCCGCATGGCGATGTCCGCGTGCAGACCGTTGCGACCGAATGTGCCGGCGTATCCGCTTCGTCCGAGAAGAGGGTCTTCCTCGAGCATGCGGAGCAGATCGCGCACGACGATGCGATCTCCGAGGAGGCCCTGATGGAGCGGGTCCTCGATGACGCGCAGCGCCTCGGTGTACTTCACGCCAGCGGCGTCTCGCCAGGCCTTCGCGTCGCGCGTGATATCGGGATCGCGGTTGGTGCAATCAGTCAACTCGAACTCATTTCTGGACGTCACATCCCACGCCTGCGGCGCCCTCATGAGAGAGAACGTGATTTCACAGGTACTGCAGCTCTGAATCCGCCTCGGTTGTCCTCGGTGCCTGACCCGCGTGGGGGATCAGACTCGGAGTGTGGCGGTCCAGACCGCCGAAATTTCAGTATAGCTATGGCAGACGACAGTGGTGTCGACCCGTAGATGAAGAGGGGTGCAAGCAGGTATACAGCCTGCGACCGCGGCGATGCCCAGAAATGATGCGTGTTTCGCCGTGATATCAGTGGGTGGGCGTGACGTTCACTTCATCGAGAGCGAAAGAAATGGTTCGAATGATCCTCCAACGGACGGTTCACCAGTGCGACGCCGGAGAGCCTCCGCACATCCGTGCTGACGACACAGCAGCGGTTACGCCCGAGTTGCCGGGAGATCCGCGCCGCTGAGGCACTGCGATCCACTCTTTGGGAAGCGACGCAGGAACTGACACGCGTACTGCTCGACGTCTTCGGGGCTCTCAGTGATGCCTGACGAGAGATCACTGTCGCAAGCTCCGAGGTCAGCGCGTGCGCATCCGGGGCACTTCAACGAAGCAACCATGGACACCGTCACCTGCGCAGTCCGCCCTGAAGAGGCCCGATGGCTCATCCCAGCGGTTGTGACCGGAGAGTTGGTGGTCAAGCCCAGGGATCAGGCGCCCACGAAGGCCGACGCCGCTGCGAGCACCCCGGGCACCGCATCGTCGAAGCTGTCCTCGTGCAGCACACGTGCGGGCGAACGGTCGGCGAGGTGCGGGTTCATCCCCTGGAACCAGGTGGGGACGACAGCATCGCCTTCGCTCTCGCTGATGAGGGTCACAACACGATGCGCCAGGCGCAGACGATTCTCAGTCGAGGGCGTGGGGCGGCGAGTAGCTTCGGCCCACTCGCGAACGGTCCGGGTCTCGGAGACGCCAGCGATGTACGCCACGAGCTTGGCGCCGAGGGCAACGCGTAGGTCTTCGACGATCTCAGCAGTGGTGCGTCGGATTGAGTCGCTGTAGGCCTTCAGTTCCGTTGCTCCGATCGCTGTGCTCATGGCCGTGCGGTATCACCGCCCCAGCCACGAAAACAGCATGGATGCCAACCATAATTCCTCTCAAGATGCCGACATCGGATCTCCCTGATCATGTTTTGATGGGGTCGCACCATGTCCTGCGCCAACTCAAAATTGCTGTAGTCAGGAATGGTGCGATGGATGCCAATGAAAGCATCGGCGATGTCGGTCGCATCGAGATGATCAGCTGTGTGCCACTTGCCCTTTCACGCCGTGCGTATTGAACGCTGTATAGAGAGCGTCCAATGCGCTGAAGAGATCGAAAAACTCGGAGACGTGGCGTGATTCGCCCTGGGCTCGCGTCAACTTTCACAGATCGAAAAGTCGGACCGAAGCCCAGGGCTAAACAGGGCGTACTTCCCCGTGGGGTTGTGAATGCCCATTGAGGAGGGGGTGCTCGGTGACTGTCGGTGCGGAGTCTGTGCCATCGCGTCCATCAGAGGACGCAAACCGGCCTGCGCAGCGGGCCGGTGTCGCTTACGCGACGGCTTCGTTGCGAGCAATGCCGATCTCGTCCAGCAAGCTTTTGAGTGTGCGGGTTTGGAGCAGCGGTTCTCCGCGCTTCTTGTAGTCGCTGTTGACGATTTCGCGAAGTTCATGTGCGCGGCGAAGGCGCTTGATTTCCGCCTCCGCGCGCCACGGCGCGGGGGTGTTCTGCAGGAAAGCGACTTCGCCGGCCTTCGAATGAAGGTAATGGGAACGGTGGTCGGACGTCGGCCCGGTCACCGAATTACTGCATGCCCCGACACGGCACCGTCCGATCCGTGTGCGAATGTCGCTGTGCTCAAGCAGCGCAGCTGCGCGACTCTTCTTGAGCGTCATCGCCAGCCCGGGAAGATACACCCCTTCCCACTGTCCGCCTCCGAGTGTCCGACCATCCGCTCCACGCCGCGGAGGCTGATTCTGCCGCTGATAATCGGATGCGAGGTTTACTTTCTCTCCCATGCCGATGCCGGACGAGAATGAGGAGATATATCCAAGGGCGTAGGCGACCTGACCGATGTTCCCAGCATGCCCGAGCGTGACCGCTACCCCCGCGGACGTGAACATCTGGGTAGCTGCGAACACTGACCGGATCTTCGTGATGCTGTCGTGCTCACCGCCGAGAGGACTGAAGCGGAGATCGACCTGATCGAACCCAAGTCGTGCGTAGTCTTCCGCAACCTGCGCAAGCGTCTGGGCGCTGACTCGACTCTTCATCGTGACGATCGGACGAACCGGGAGATCCGTCATCGTGCGGGTTATGTCTGCGAGATCCAGGTTCAGGTTCATTGAACGCTCGTCCTGGCCGAAAAAGTACGCGGGAGTGATGCTCGAAACGAGTCCGACCTGAGCGTCCACCACGGACTCCGCTAGGCGCTGACGAGTGCTGTCACTTGCTGCAAGCTCAGCCACTCGATATCCCTCCTCGCGGTATCCAGGAAGTTGCTGAAGGTGCAGGCCGGGATGCTCAAGGCGATCAGTACGCGGGTCGAGAAACACTGCGATGCCTTCCGAGTGCGCAACCTCCGCGACGGCCTCCTGGTGGCTCGCGTACTTGGCTTCCAGGTTGATAGCAGTCACGCCATCGTGATCGCGGCCGAGGTAGTCCTCGACGGAGTGATGGTCGGTTCTCCCGACGTGAAACTCGATGCCCATGTCCCTAACCCTCCCTAGGATGACAGAAGTATGTCATACTTAACGCCAGAAAGACCACCAGAGGATGGACAAATTGAACGTCAATACGGCTACAGCCCTCGCGCACAAGGTCTCGAACATCATTGATCAGCTTGGCCTTACGCAAGAAGAGGTCGGCGCCATCGTCGATGCTTCTGCGCGGTCGGTAGCGCGGTGGTCGATGGGGGATGTCGTTCCCCAGCGATTGAACAAGGCGAGGCTTCTGGAACTTGCGTATGTGGCGGGTGCGGTGACAGAAATCCTGCCGGCATCTCAGGCCAACCTCTGGATGTTCACCCCGAGTCGCTTACTCAACCACGACACCCCAGCCCAACGGATCCATGACGGTCGCTATCGAGATGTCCTGGATCTAATCGAGGCGATAGCTGACGGGATAGTCGTTTGAATGGCGAGCTCGACGAGAACCTCGTCGAGCGCATCGATGAGCTGCCACGGCGAGCGATCAGCGAGACGTTCCACCGGTACGCGACCTCACGCCGAGATCCTCTTTCGGGGGCAGGGGCGCGCGCATTCGGTGGGCGATGGAACCCGCGCGACATCTTTGGGGCCATCTATTTAGCTACTCCCATCGATGCTTGTGCCGGAGAAGCGCGCCGCGCTGCCTCCGCCCTCGCCACGACCCCTGAGACGATGCTCGAGGCCTCGTATCTGCTTCACACCATTGCCGTAGATGACGTCCTAGTGCTGGATCTAACTGATCCGGAAGTCTTGGAGAAACTAGGGCTGACACTCGCGGACGTCGCGGATGACGATTGGACCGCCTGCCAGTCGGTGGGACACGCTGCGTGGTTCCTTGGCTTCCAAGGGGTCCTTGCTCCGTCGGCGTCCGGGGCGGGGCTTGTCCTGGCGGCCTTCGAGGGGCGACTCGAGCTCCACCAGCTGGCTGTCAAAGATTCGGTTCCGTTCACGCCTCATCTTTACCGATCGCTGTCTGGGAGCACCGTGCATGTCCGGGGTACCCACTTGTGAGTGCATTCGCTGGAGCCCGGCGAATGCCGCGGCTGCTACAGCGTCGACTGTAGAGACGCCAGAACGTGTCAAGCGGCGTGAGTTTGGTAGCAGTAGACACGGCAAGCGTGAGAGGAACACACGATGGCGTTCGACGGCAGGAGCAAGAATGCGCCTCAGCATTTCGACACTTCTGAGGAGATGTGCCGCAGCCACACGACGCCTCGTGCCAACGAGGCCGTCACTGGGTGCTGGCGGCACCAGGATGATGTGATCCGCGCCTATGTGGATGAACACAGGGAGACCGCTGATCTCGCCCTCGAACTCTCGACGGGCACAGGGAAGACGCCGCCTGGACTACTAATCGGCGAGTGGGTGCGCCGGAAGGGCGAGGGTCCAGTCCTGTACGCGTCGCCGACTACGCAGTTGGCGACGCGGGTCGCTAGCGCGGCGAAGCGCGAGGGCATCCCTGTCGCGCTGCTGACCGGTAGGCATGACGATTGGGGCTCGTCCGAGGAGTTGGCCGTGCACTCGGGTGAAGCTATCGGGGTTATTGCACACAGCTCCATTTTCAATAGTCGGCCTTACGTGCCCATCCCGCGGCTCCTCATCTTCGATGAAGCGTATGCGGGCGAGCAGTTCGTCGGAAACAAGCACCGTGTAGACATCCGCCGCTCCGAAGACGAGGCGGCGTACGTTGCTGTACTGGAAGCGCTAAAGCCGTTCTTGTCGGGCCTGCAACTCCAACAGCTCGAAGACACCACGGGTCCAGGATCCCACCATGCTGTGCGTCTCCTCGTCCCCGCTGTCGAGCCAGCCGTGATGGCGGTGCTTGACGCGACACTGGCGAAGCTCGGCAATCCGCTCAAATACGACCATGCAATAATGCGCGCTGGTTTCGACTCCAGCCTGGTATATCTATCGTGCGGCGGCATCCAAATCCGCCCGATCATCCCGCCCACGTCTGACAACAAGGTCTTCGCGCAAGCGAGGCAGCGGATCTATCTCTTCGCGATCTTGGGCGTTAGTGGTGAGTCGAAGTGAGCCTGCGGACGTGCGCCGATTGTCCGGATACCGCTGAAGTCGAAGACAGCCCTGCGATCAGGGAAGGGACTTTTCGTGTTCCTCGATATAGTCGCCGGTGACCATAGCCTCTAGCTCACGATGGAGATCGTGGCGCTGACGGGCGAGGGCTTATTCTTCGAGCTGCTCTTTGAACTCTGCGGTGGTGACCCGAAGGAACTCACGGCGGTTGTCGTTGGCGAACTCTGTGGAGACCTCGTCAAGCAGAGGAAAGTCCGCCTCTTCGATGGCTAAGCTGATCGGCTGAGCGGAGACGGCAAGCCTCGTGGATGTCTTAATAATCGAGTACTCATAGCTTGGACTGCTTCCGGGAGACAACGCTCTCGCGTTGCTGCTCCGCGTCCTTTCTATGCGTTTAGTGGCAAGTCCGGCGTGAACTGGACGCACCCGTTTTCGTCACCAGAAATATCGATTCGATCCGGCAGGCCGTCTTTACTCGGGCCAAGGGACGCGACGAAGCGGGCCCACGGTCGCGACGCCCGCTCGTCACGCTCTCGAAGGGAATTCGGGTACACACCTGCCATCGCAAGGACTTCGTATGCTTCGTCCGGCAAATACTGCGTGCGGTTAAGCGGCGCATGGAAAAACCCCCACAACTGCACAAATCCCTGCTCGATGACGACGCACGGCTGAAGTGTGTTCTCGGTCCACAAACCGCCTCTTGTCGAAAGAGAAAACCCATCTTCGAATGCGGCTTCGCTGTTGCGAAAGACGCGCGCAACGCGTCCCCCTTGAGCCCAGTTCGGAAGGCCCGTTCCATCTTCATCGTCGAGAAAGCGCAGCCATGCCTGGAACGAGGTTTGACCCGTATCTGAAGGGTAAAAGCCCGTTTCGTCAATCCCAGGGGCTCTAACCGGCAACCAGTTAGTGGAAGGGAACCTCTCCTCGCGGAGCAGATCTCCGAATGGCACGATAAGTCGATCCCCCATGCGCTTAGGGATCTCTCGTGAGTGGACGGGCCACTTCCTGCTGGTCTTCCAGGTGGACGGGTCTTCAATGTCAACCGCATCACAGAAGCGCCAACCTACGATCTCTTCGGCTATCTCTGGTCTTATCCCCGCACGAGTCAAAGCCTCGATTGAAAGCGAGCAACCGCTTCCGTTGTATCCGACGGTAGCTGCCGAAACACCGACCCATTGCCCGTTATCGAGGAGCCACATCATGCACGGAGATTCGCTCTCCTGGCTCTCTAACAAGAGGGCTCGGGGATCGATCTCTGATTGGAAGAGCACATCCGCTTCCGAGAAAGCCGACACACTCCTTGTGATTCGCGCACCGATCGACGTCACGTAGTCGCCTGCGAGCGTGTTTTCCATCACGGGGACAAGAGTCTCAGGTTCTGGAGGGAGTTCCCGCGATGACGCTTCGATCAGATTTCCGACGTGGGTATGAGAGAAGCCCAGCAGCCGCGCGATGGCAGATTTTGATGCATATCGGTCGGAAGCCAATGCCTTCGCTGCTGTAGAGCCCATCGCTACATCCACTCGATGCATCTCGTCGACCAAGCGCGTGCGCTGCGCGCGCAGGAGAACGAGTTCTTTCTCGATTCGCTTGTCCATAGTTCACATCCTGCAACAGGCCGCCCGATGCTGCAAGTGTTGTTACAGTCGGTGGACGTTCCAGACAATCCCACATGCGCTAGCCAGCCATGCCTGCGACAGGATTGCTAGCTATTGGGGCCGTCTACGCGCTGAGGTGCATGGAGACGCTCGACTTCTTGAACCCGCGGGGAAGGCCGTCGTCGATGCGAATCGGCGCCGAGAACCGATCAGCGTCATGACGATCTATCTGAACGCTGGGACAGCGCTCGCAACGGCTCTCGAGGTCCGCTCCCAGCTCAGTCGAGACGCCAGATCATCTGCGAGTTGCGGGAGGAATAAAGGCGGGTTTCCGCGACGTGCACTTTCTCACAGCTCGACACACGTGCCAACCTTCACACGAGCAACCAATACTGGTATGCGGCTAAAGCCCGACAACGATGAGCTGGCACCATTCGCACCAGTAGCCACGTCCCGACGGTCTTAGCACCGTTCCACACTGTGGACAATGAGGCGCTGCAGCTGCGCCAAGCCCGTCGTCTGAAATCGCGTTCTTCATGCCTCGCACGTTAGCGAATACCCCAGGACTGCGTCAGAAACTCTCCACAAGCCGGAGCCCAGTTGGACGACTGATCTTTTTGAGAGTTGTTATTGCTATGGCACTCTGGCCGTCGGTGCTTCGAAGTCGCGGGGATGTAGAGGGTCGGAGCCGCAGAGAAGAAACAATTCAAGCCGAGGCGGCGCTCATGCGCATACCGCTCGGCGCCAGACAGCTGTGGCAGAGCTCGCCCCTCACGGATCGTCGCCCGCTCAGCGCATCGATGCCGCACGGTTCGGACTGGATTGAGGCTAGGCATTCTCGAGCCAGTGAATGTCTAGGCTGTCGGCCGCCCCTTGAAGCGTGGTCACGCGCTTTCCTTTTCCAACGGGTCTTATTCGAACTTTCATCAGCGCGCCAATGACCAGACGCTTTCGAGCGAGAGTCGCTGTTTCCCACCAAGCTCGCACGTCCTCCACCTCGGAAAGCTCTGCGAGTGGGTTTACTTTGATAGCCATCGCGATTTGGTCGGTGATGAGCTGAAGTTCTCTCGCGACCTCGTCGAGGCTCTCCAGCGCGTCAGCGTCGGTCATTAAGCCTCGTACAACGAAATTCGCAATCGACCGGCGTCGAGCTGTCAGCACTTCACGTTTCGTATGGAGCAATGCCACGTCGATCGGAGCTTCATGCGGAGCGACCAATCCGACCGCATCGTTGGTTGAGAGTCGACGGATACACATCTCTGAAATGAACTCATCGATGATGTCACCGTTGCGCATGAAGTGCCCCTGTGGGCAGCGATACGCGTGGTAACGCTGAGACGGCGCGGCGACTGCGTCTTTGACGCGGAGGGTTGGGTGGGTTTCCCCTCGCGCCGATCTGACAGGGCTGGCACAAATTGCACACACAGCGAGACCCGACAACAACCACTTGCGCGCGGTGCCGCTATGGTTCGGCTTCACTGCGATGAGCCGTGCTCTGCTCGTCACCAAGATATCTCGATCGATGATCGCTTCCCATGCCCCTGCCGTGCAGGCCTCGAGATCAATAGCTGCGGCATCAAACTTCCCGCTCGGCTGCGCAGGCGGTAGTAGCGCCGCGTATAGCGGGTTCAGTAGCACTCTGCGAACGGTGGACGAGTGCCAGCGCACCCCCTGCCGTGTCAGCCTTCCTGAGTCGCTGAGGTCGCGAGCAATCTGAGCCAGCGGAGCTCCCGTGAGGAATTCGTTGAAGATCTGACGCACATCTTCGGCTTCCGTTTCGTCCACCCTGTAGCGCGTCCCTCCGGCGTCTCGCTCGATGCCAGGAACCCACCTGTAGCCGTGTGGCGGCTTTCCGGGTGTCGGATGCCCTGCGAGTCGGCGCCCGACCGCGTATCTCGCAGCTCGCTCGGTCTTGATTTTGACTTCACGTTCGCCGAGGAGAACGAGTTGCTTGAGCATGAAGTCATCGAGGTCAGTATCGATACCTTCGCGGATCACGATGACCCTGATATTCCGGCGCGGGGGACGGATGTCAAGCACATCAATGAGGCTTCGAGTGATTCGAGAAGTCTCCGTGACGATGATCGCATCAAACTCGCCCTTGTCAAAGGCTTTTAGCATCGCGGACCAAGCGGTCTTCGGCCCGCGTTCTTTCGAAGCGGACGTGTCGTTATCCTGATATTCCTCGACCAGTGTCCAGCGACGTCGAATGACTTCTGCACGGCAGTCTTCGAGCTGCTGAGTGATTCCCTGGTCCTCGTCCACAGATTGCCTGGCGTAGATTGCGACGCGAGGGACTCTGGGCTCAGGGGCTGGCATGGCTCAATCTTGTCAGAGTATGCCTAAAGCCGTTCACGGCGGCGGCCGTGGCGTTTGCCGGGCTGCTCGTGGTCATCATGCGATCCGATGAGGTGCGCGGCATCCTGGAAGATCTCGTGCGCCGCGCCCTGACCGTCGCATGATCAAGCGGTGGGGCGAGCGTGGTTCGGTGACCGCCGAGTTCGCGGTCGCCCTGCCCGCCGTGCTCGTCGTTGTGGCACTCGCTGTTGGCACGCTCGGCGCGGCGTCTCGTCACGTCAGGCTTCAGGATGCCGCGGCAGACGCCGCGCGATGGGTCGCACGGGGTGAAGACGCGACAAGCGCAATCGCCCTTGTCGGCGACGCGGTCTCGGGCGCGGCGGCGTCGATCGAGCAGCGTGGCGATCTGGTCTGCGTCGTAGCGAGCGCCCCGGCTGGCGTAGCGCTTGCTTTCGTCGAGCTTCATGCGTCATCGTGCGCGCTTGCCGGAGGGATCTGATGGCAGGGACACTCTCCGCGCTCGGCATCGTGGCGGCAACCGCAGTGCTGAGCGTAGGACTGGTTACGGCAGGAAGTGCAGCCGTTGCCGGACAACGGTTGGCGAGCGCTGCGGACTCGGCAGCCCTTGCCGCCGCAGACACGGCGTCGGGCGCCGAGATTGGTGTGCCGTGTGATCGGGCGGCCGAAGTCGCCGCCACGTTCGGCGCTGTCGTCTCCTCGTGCGCACTCGATGGGCTCATCGCAACCGTGAGTGTGACCGGGACTTTCTTGCGCTGGCAGACAACTGCATCGGCACGTGCCGGCCCGCCGCAGTGAGCGCCGCAGCGGCGCGCGAAACGCCCAAAATGATTGCGCGCGGGGCGAACCTGGCGCGGCGATGCGCCGAGGTCACAGTCTGTGGTGTGTATGGTGTGCAACGAAGAAAGGACCACACGTGGCTACCGGCAGCAAGGCTCAGGGCAAGAAACTCGTCATCGTAGAGTCGCCCACAAAAATGACCTCGATTCAGGGGTACCTCGGCGATGGCTATGAGGTGTTGAGCTCTGTCGGTCATATCCGCGACTTGGCCAGCAAGAAAGACATTCCCGCCGATAAAAAGGCGTCGTATGGCAAATATTCAATCGACGTCGACAATGACTTCGACCCCTATTACGTCGTCAACGACCGCAAGACGAAGACGGTTGCAGAACTCAAGCGGGCGGTGAAGACAGCCGACGAGGTATTGCTCGCCACTGATGAGGACCGCGAGGGTGAAGCCATCGCGTGGCACCTGCTCGAAGTGCTGAAGCCGAAGGTTCCCGTCAAGCGCATGGTCTTTCACGAGATCACGAAAGACGCCATCAAGGCTGCCGCCGAGAACACGCGTGAGCTTGACCTCGCGCTTGTCGATGCTCAAGAAACACGCCGCGTGCTCGACCGCCTGTTCGGTTGGGACGTTTCCCCTGTGCTCTGGCGCAAGGTCGGCTCCGGCCGCGAAGGTGCCGCTCTCAGCGCAGGCCGCGTGCAGTCGGCAGCAACCCGCCTCGTCGTCGAGCGCGAGCGCGAGCGCATGGCATTCGTGTCGGCGTCGTACTGGGACATCGAAGCTCTCGTGCAGAAGGGCACGGATGCCTTCTCCACGCGTCTCGTGCGGGTAGATGGTGCGCAGCTTGCGCGTGGCACCGACTTCGACGACTCCGGTCAGCTCAAAAAAGCTGTGCTCGTGCTGAGCGAGAAAGACGCACAGGAACTCGCCGCGGCCGTCGTCGCTGCAGGCGAGGCATCCGTTTCGAGCGTCGAGGCGAAGCCCGGGACTCGGAGCCCCAAGGCTCCCTTCACCACTTCGACGATGCAGCAAGAGGCGGGGCGCAAGCTCTCGATGAGCGCGAAGCACGCGATGAGCGTTGCGCAGCGGCTGTATGAAAAGGGTTTCATCACCTATATGCGTACCGACTCGCAGTCGCTGTCGACGCAGGCGATTACGGCAGCCCGCGAGCAGGCTGTGGCGCTCTACGGCGATCGTGCGGTTCCGGCGAACCCCCGTGTGTACCGCAGCAAGTCCAAGAACGCCCAAGAAGCTCACGAGGCCATTCGTCCGTCGGGGGAGCATTTCCGTACCCCGAGCTCAGTTTCTAGCAGCCTCGACCGTGATGAGCAGCGTCTCTACGACCTCATCTGGAAGCGCACCGTCGCAAGCCAGATGTCCGATGCCAAGTACGAAACGACGACAGTCACGATGGCCGTGATGGCCGGTGGCAAGAAGGCAGAGTTCACCGCGTCCGGCACCGTGTACACCTTCAAGGGCTTCCTCGAGGCGTACGAAGAAGGCAGCGACGAAAAGCGAAGCGATGCGGATCGCGCATCTGATCAGTCGCTCCCTGCTCTCGCCGTCGATGATGTACTCGGGGTGAACGACGTCGAGGCGAAGAGTCACGCGACCACCCCGAAGCCCCGTTACACCGAGGCGAGCCTCGTGAAGGCCCTCGAAGAAAAGGGCATCGGTCGTCCCTCGACCTTCGCGAGCATCATCGACGTCATCCTCGATCGTGGCTACGTCAGTAAGCGCGGTCAGGCGCTCGTTCCGAGCTGGCTCGCATTCAGCGTCGTGCGTCTTCTCGAAGAGCACTTTGCCGACCTTGTCGACTACGACTTCACAGCGGCACTCGAAGATGACCTCGACGCGATCGCCCGTGGTGAGCAACAGCGGACGGCGTGGCTCAAGGAGTTCTACTTCGGCTCTGAGGGGCACGTGGGTCTTCGAAACATTGTTGACAACCTCGGTGAGATCGATGCGCGAGAGCTCAATTCGACGCCGATTGGTGACGTCGCGACTCTGCGGTTCGGCAAGTACGGCCCCTACCTCGAAGTGCCCGACGCTACCGATCCAGAAGCCAAGGCGCGCATCGTCAATGTGCCAGAAGAGCTTGCTCCGGATGAGCTGACCCCCGCCAAGGCGCAGGAGCTTATTGATGCTCCTGTCGCGGGCGATCGTGTGCTCGGTGAGAACCCGGAGAACGGCAAGCTGGTCGTCGTCAAGGACGGCCGCTTCGGTCCTTACGTACAAGAGAACGACCCCGAAGAGCCGGAAGCAGTAGACGAAGCCACCGGTGAAGTAACTGAGTCTGCTCCCAAGAAGAAGACGGCCAAGAAGGCGGCGGCACCCAAACCCCGCACGGCATCGTTGTTCAAGAGCATGTCGGTCGACAGCGTCGATCTCGAAACTGCGCTCCGACTTCTTGACCTGCCCCGCGTGGTCGGCAACGACCCGGAGTCGGGCGAAGAGATCACGGCCCAGAACGGCCGCTATGGTCCGTACCTCAAAAAGGGTGCTGACTCGCGCTCGCTCGAAAGCGAACAGCAGATCTTCGACATCACGGTCGATCAGGCCGTCGAGGTGTACAAGCTGCCGAAGTACGGTGCGCGTCGCGCCTCAAGTGCGCTGAAAGAGTTTGACGCCGATCCTGTCAGCGGCAAGCCGATCAAGATCAAAGATGGCCGTTTTGGTGCCTACGTGACTGACGGCGAGACGAACGCGACGATTCCTCGTGGTGAGACTCCTGACGACGTCGATTTCGAACGTGCAAAGCAGCTATTGGCAGACAAACGCGCCAAGGGGCCTGCTCCCAAGCGCACCGCCCGCAAGACGACAACCCGCAAGACTCCCGCGAAGAAGAAGTGACCACGTCGGGGTTGTGGATCACGCTCGAGGGCGGCGACGGGGTCGGTAAGACGACTCAGGCGGCGCTGCTCGAAAAGTGGTTGGGTGAGCACGGCCGCAGGGTCGTGCGCACCCGCGAGCCCGGCGGTAGTGACGTGGGCGCACTGATTCGCGAGATTGTGCTGCACCACCGAGGCGATGTCGCGCCCCGGGCAGAAGCGCTGCTGTACGCGGCTGATCGCGCCCACCACGTCGCGACAGTCGTGCGCCCGGCTCTCGAGCGTGGTGACGTTGTCTTGCAAGACCGCTACCTTGATTCGTCGGTCGCGTATCAGGGAGCCGGGCGCGTACTCGACCCGGGCGAAGTGCGTTCGCTGTCACTCTGGGCGACAGAAAACGCGTTGCCTGACATCACTGTGTTGCTCGATCTTGACCCGAAGTTAGCTCGTGAGCGCCTGGATGCCGCGGACAAGCCTTTCGACAGACTCGAAGCCGAGAAAGCCGACTTCCACGCTCGGGTGCGGCACGCATTCCTTTCGCTCGCTGCAGCCGAGCCGAAGCGCTTTCTCGTCGTGGACGCGAGCCGCGACCCGGCCGACATTTCTCGCGCGATTCAACAGCGCATCACGGCACTCCTCTAGGGGCGCTTCTCTAGGGCTGCTCCGCTCGGGGAGGAACGTCAGCGGTCGCCAGTAGGCTGGTCGACATGGATGCTCCCACCGCGACGGCGGCGCCCGCCGTGTCGCTCGGTGATGTGCCCTGGGGCGCTGTGTGGGGGCAAGCGGATGCCGTCGCAACTCTGCGTGCTGCAGCATCCGAGCCGTCCGCTCTTACCCACGCGTGGCTCATTACCGGCCCTCCTGGCTCGGGGCGTTCAACTCTTGCGTACGCGTTCGCGGCGGCCCTCATCGCTGAGCCCGGTGACACAGCGGCCATGCGCCAGGTGATCGCGCGCACCCATCCAGACCTCACGGCTCTTCGCACCGAACAGGTGATCATTCGCATCGAAGAGGCACGCAAGCTTGTTGAGCGTGCCTACTTTTCACCTTCTGTCGGTCGATACCGCGTGATCATTGTCGAAGACGCTGATCGCATGGCCGAACGCACGTCCAACGTGTTGCTGAAGGCGCTCGAAGAGCCGCCAGAGCGCACTGTGTGGGTGCTCTGCGCACCGAGCGACGCCGACCTTTTGCCCACGATTCGGTCGCGCGTGCGCACCCTGCGGTTGCGCGAACCTGAGATTGCTGACGTTGCGCGGCTCATCGTGGAACGCACCGGAGCCGATCCTGCTGTGGCTGAACAGTCGGCTCGTCACGCTCAGCGTCATATCGGTATGGCGCAGCGACTCGCGACGGATGCCGCAGCCCGCGACCGGCGAAACGACACCCTGCGCGCCGTGCTCGGTGTGCGCGGTGTGGCCGACGCTGTCGAGGTTGCAGCTCAGGTTGTAAAGGCCGCAACCGAAGACGCAAAGACGCTGACCGCGGAGCGCGATGACTCTGAGCGCTCTCAGCTGTTGCGCACAGTGGGTGTGCCCGAGGGTGCGGCTGTGCCCCCCGGGGTGCGTGCACAGGTCAACGCTCTCGCAGACGAGCAGAAACGGCGCGCGACGCGAAGTCTTCGCGATGGAATCGACCGCGTGCTCACCGACTTGCAAGCGCTGTTTCGCGACGTAGTCATGATGCAGTTCGGTCGCACAGAGGGGCTCATCAACATTGAGCTTGCGGAGCCTCTTCACGCGGTTGCCCTGGCTTGGCCACCCACTCGCACTCTGGCTGTGCTCGATGAGATTGCCACGACGCGGCGTCACCTTGAGCAGAACGCTGCCCCCGCTCTCGCGCTCGAGAGTTTGTTCATCACTGTTGCGACCGGGAGAACCCCATGACTTTTTCGCTTCGTCGTTCGGCTCTTGCGCTCGTTGCAGGGAGTGCGGTTGTGGCCGTGGCCTTGTCTGGCTGCTCTTTCAAGCAAGACTCCACACCAGCACCCACTCGCGCTCCTTCGACATCTGGTGTTGCCGCTGAGCTGCTGCCCTACTACGAGCAGGCTGTGGAGTGGACCGAGTGCAATGAC
Source organism: Microbacterium endophyticum (assembly GCF_011047135.1). Lineage (NCBI taxonomy): Bacteria > Bacillati > Actinomycetota > Actinomycetes > Micrococcales > Microbacteriaceae > Microbacterium > Microbacterium endophyticum. The sequence goes on from NZ_CP049255.1 coordinate 2,273,763, forward strand.
GTCTTCGAGTGCGCGACAGTCACCGCTCCTCTCGATTGGAGCGACACCTCAGCTGGCGATATCGATCTTGCGCTCATTCGGCACACCGCGACTAGGACCGATCCGCTGGGGTCTCTTCTCGTAAACCCAGGAGGACCCGGCGCGAGCGGTGTTGCGCTGGTGCGCGACTCGCTCGATTACTCGGTCGGTGCCGACCTGCAGGTGTCTTACGACGTTGTGGGGTTTGACCCGCGTGGGGTGGGGGATTCGACAGCGGTCAGTTGCTACGACGCATCAGGCATGGACGCGTATCTCTTCGACCTGCCGACGGGCGCGGGCGGAAGCGACGAGTGGACGGCTGAACTGAATGCGGCGAACGCTGACTTTGCGGCGGCATGCGATGCCAACAGTGGCGGCATCCTTCCGTACATCACGACCGAGAATTCAGCGCGCGACATGGACCTCTTGCGGGGTGTGCTCGGCGATGACCAACTCAACTACCTCGGCTATTCGTACGGCACGTTTCTCGGCGCGACGTACGCGAAGCTCTTCCCCGAAAATGTCGGCCGACTCGTGCTTGACGGCGCAATTGATCCGTCTGTTTCTGGCCTCGACGTCGGCACAACTCAGGGCATCGGCTTTGAGTCGGCGCTTCGTGCTTACATGGCCGACTGCCTCGCTGGGGAAGACTGCCCGTTCGCTGGCACAGTCGATGATGCAATGGCAGACCTCGGCACGCTCCTCGCGAGTGTGGACCGCTCACCGCTTGCAAACGCAGATGGCCGGATGCTCGGCTCGAGTTCGCTGATGACAGCAATCATCGCGGCGTTGTACTCGCAAGGCAGCTGGCCGTATCTCACCACCGCGCTGACGAGCGCTCTGGCGGGCGATCCAAGCGTCGCGTTCGTGCTCGCGGACTTCTATTACGCACGCGAAGACGGCGTCTACACCGACAACTCGACAGAGGCTTTTGCGGCATACAACTGCATGGATTATCCGCTCGACTACACGGCAGAGGAAAAGGCTGCGGCGCAGGCCCGCCTCGAAGCTGATGCGCCCACGATTGCACCGTACTGGTCAGGACCCGACCAGTGCGAGGAATGGGTGTACCCCGCTACGGGTGTCCGCGAAGAGATCACTGCCGCGGGCGCTGCCCCGATTGTGGTTGTCGGCACAACGAACGACCCGGCGACGCCTTACGAGTGGTCGGTGGCACTCGCTGATCAGCTTGAGTCCGGTGTGCTCGTCACACGAGTGGGCGAGGGGCACACGGGCTACAACAAGGGCAACGAGTGCGTTGACGACATCGTCGAAAACTACTTCTTGACAGGTGCCGTACCAGCGGAAGATGTTGTCTGCGAATAGTTCGGTTCGCAGGTGTTCTTTCGGCCATGTAAGATCGATGATCGTGCATAGCGCAAGCTACGCGCGCCACCTTAGCTCAGACGGCAGAGCGATTCACTCGTAATGAATAGGTCAAGGGTTCGATTCCCTTAGGTGGCTCCACAACTGGATGTCTGAGGCTTTAAAGTCAGGCGGCCGGTGACTATCACGTTGACTTCCTTCTTCGCGGCGTCGAGGTAAATTCCAGGCTAGCTACAAACTGCTATTCCTCGTTGGTGCACTTCGGTGCTGAGGTGCAGTGGGTAGCCTGATGACTGCAGACGCCTCGACGATGCGCCCGGTCCGGACCGTTTTTCTCCTTTCGACGATGCGCCCGGTCCGGACCGTTTTTCTCCTTGTTCCTACCTTCGGGTTACACGACGATATTCAGAGCGTCTTCGCCAGCCACTGCGCGGTGCGCCCGAGGATCTCGGGCAGGTGGTTGGAGAGGATCTCGTAGTGCTGCCCCGGGTACTCGATGAGTTCCTTGGGCTCGGGCACGCGCGAGAACATCTCGCGTGCCTCTTCGACCGGGGCCACATAGTCCTCGGAGGCGAGGACCATGAGCAGCGGGGTCGCAATCCGCTCGGCGTAGGCGGTGACTTCCATCTCGTACAGGTAGTCCAGCGTCGACAGAGTGATCGCGTTGCGGAACGTCGGCACCTCCTTGAGCATCTGCTCGACGAAATCGAGCCCTTCCTCGTCCGAGAACATGACGGGGTCGCCCGGGGCGGGCACGCCGTGAAGTCGCATCGTCTCGGCCGGCTCGCCGAGCAGCTGCGCTTCGCGATCGGCGGGGATCCGCGCATCCAGCGCTGCGAGCGTGTCCGCGGGCTGCAGGTTGCGCGCCGAGATGCCGCTCACCGGCGGGATGAGGGCGACGGCCGCGGCGACGCGACGGTCCAGCGCTGCAACGAACAGGGTGTTCGCGCCGCCGATGCTGATGCCCCACAGTGCGATCCGATCGCGATCGACTTCGGGCTGCATCCTGAACCAGGTGAGGACGTGCCGCAGGTCACGGCACTGCTGCCACGGGTCGAACAGCTGACGGGGCTCGCCGTCGCTCGCTCCCGTGTAGCGGTGGTCGTAGACGAGCGTCGTAAGTCCTGCCTCGACGAAGGGTCCGACCATCGGGAGGAAGCTGTCGGCAGGCCCGCCCAGTCCGCCCTGGAGGATAACGGCCGGATGCGGGCCGTCACCTTCGGGAGTGAAGAGCTTGCCGCGCAGGACGACGCCCTGCAGGTCGATCTCGATCTCTCGGGTGTTCATGAGTGGTTCCTTTTCTGCTCGGTGCCGACCAGTCGGCCGACGGTGTTCTTACGGGATCGTGCAGCGCGGACGAGGCGGCGCACACCGACCATCCGCATGAGTCGCAGCATCCCCCGGGGAGTGAATCCCGAGGCGCTGCCCTCTTGGGTGATGGCGCGGCGCAGGAGCGGGAATGCGTACGAACGCATCTCGCGCTCGTAGTCTCCGATCGCATCCGTGACGGATGCCGCGCGTCCGTCACGGACCGACACGAGTGCCCCCGCGAGTACCTGCGCGTCGCGCAGCGCCAGGTTCGCCCCGACGCCGAGAGTCGGCGGCATGCCGTGGATCGCGTCTCCCGCGAGCGTCACTCGCGACGCAGTCCACGACTCCGGGGCGTCGACATACCGCAGCTGCGTGAGGAACAGGTCGCCGGGCGTCGCGCGGTCGACCATCTCGACGATCTGCGGATGCCATCCGCGCACGAGGACCTGTAGGGCGGCCTTGAGCTGCTCGGGACTCGCGTCGGCCGGTTCGGCACCGACTTCGCTCCACACTGATTCCGGCACGCCGGCGCCCAGCATCATGTACGGCCCGACGGGGGCCAGATCGGGGAACAGGCCTCGAGCCTCTGCCGCCTCCGCCACGGGGACACGGGGCGTGAACGCGCCCATCGCGAGCACGCCGTTCTCGAGCAGGCGAGGACCCATGACGATGACGAATCCGTCCAGCAGCTCGGGCACGATCGAGCGCTGCAGGTCGGGCGGCAGCGGCGTGCGGCCGTAGATGCCATTCAGCCCGAGGTCGACGACAGCGGCTTCCGGGAGTCGCTGGGCGCGCACGCGCGAGTGCACGCCGTCAAAGCCCACGAGCACGTCACCGCGTTCACGGCGACCGTCCGCGAGGATCACGGTGACGCCCGAGGCATCCTCTTCGAACCCCACGACCTCGCCACGCTCGATCACGTCGTCGAGGCCGCTCAGCAAAATCTGGCGCAGAGTGGACCGGTTGACCGCGGTGTCCTTCCTGCGGTGGCGCACGAGGGCGCCGAGATGTGGCCGGCCGCCGAGGAATCGGAGCCGGTTGTCGAGAAAGACCAGGCGCTCGTGCTCCGGGTCGGTGCGCGAGGTGTCGAGGTAGAGCTCGAACAGGTGCGGCGGCAGCAACGCTTCCAGAGCGGTTCCGCCGTCTCCGTTCATGTGCAGCCGGTAGCCGGCGGCCGATCCCTCGGGCTGGCGCTCGAAGAGCCGGACATGGATGCCCTGCTTCTTCAGTCCCTGAGCCAGGGCCAGACCGCCCACCCCACCGCCGGCGATCAGAACGGTTAGATCGTACGTCATTGTGGCCTCCCCACTTCGTTGTGATGTAGCGACAATATGACTAGACACTTGTCTAGTCAATAGGCAGGTGTCTAGCTCGAGGCTTTATAAGAAAAGCAAGGTGAGATGATCGATTCATGACGAACTCGGTACGAGCGAAGGGGAAGGCACTCACACGGGCACGAATCGTCAAAGCCGCGATAGAAGCATTCTCAGAGCTTGGCTATCGGTCGACAACGATGAGTCACGTCGCCGATCGTGCGGGTATTGGGCGAGCGACGCTCTACCTTCACTTCGCTAGCAAGCACGACCTGGCAGATGAGATCGCACGCAGCATCGAACCTCGGATGATCCGAGTTGTTCGAAGCTTGTCTAGCGTTGCGCTCTCAGAAGAAGGGATCAGCAAGTGGGTTGACTCTGTTATCACGGGGCTACGCTCGTTCGGCACCGTTACCGGGGTAGTAAATGACGCAATCGGGCATAACCCCGATCTTGCGTTATCACTGATGATGAGCATGCGGCGCGCGAGTGCCGGAGTTCTTGCTGAACTTTCCGCGCGCGGCTGGAGGGGTACCATCGACTCGGGCGCCCTGGCGGTCTTGCTCACCGCGACTATGCAACTGGGGTCGAGCTTTTTTGCCGGCAGGGAAAAGGAAAGCACCAGCGTGGAGGAACAGGAAGCTCTTGTCCGGCTCTGGCTTCTTGTGCTGACGAACTAACCGGGCGATGCGGACCCGGTATCGGGTGTGGGAATCAAGCTGCCCACCACGCAGGTGGATACACTCAGGGCACGGAGGTAACGATGGCACGAATCAGAGCAGGGCAGGGTGGCCCGAGCATGATGGACGTCGCGCGCCGGGCTGGCGTGTCGATTGCCACGGTGTCGAACGTGGTCAATGGCAAGGGTAACGTCTCCCAGCGGACGACCGAGCGCGTTAACAAGGCGGTCTCGGAACTCGGATTCGTCCGTAACGACGCGGCTCGTATGTTGGCAACCGGTTCAACTAGTTCGATCGGGATGGTTCTCGCGGACCTAGATAATTCGCTCTTCGTCGACATGGCCCATGGAGCGCAGCAGGGCGCTGACGAACGCGGCTATCGTCTTCTCCTCGGAAACTCAGCATGTTCGATCCCTCGGCAGGAAGATTACCTGCGACTTTTCGATGAAGCGCGTGTCGCGGGTGTGCTCCTTGCGCCAATGGAGGACTCGACCGTGGGAATCGAGCAGATACGGTCCCACGGTCGACCAATCGTCCTGATCAACTACCAACAAGTGGGATCTGATTGCTGTACGGTACTTGTCGACAACGAGATGGTGGGATATCTCGCAGCGCGACACCTTATTGATCTTGGCCGCCGTCGACTCGTCTTTCTAGCAGACAAAGATTTCTATCAGCCGGTGCACGATCGGCGCGAAGGTGTGCGCCGGGCGGTTAGTGAAATGAGCGACGTCTCGCTGGAAGAGATCGACACGCAAGGCTTGCGATTCGAGCATGGCCTGAAGGTCGCTGAAGATTTCGGGACGCTCGGACGAGCAGACTTACCTGACGGCGTCGTGGCCGTCACCGACGAAATCGCCAACGGCCTCGCGACAGGTCTGCACGCGCAGGACATTGCGGTGGTGCCGAATGACATCGCGATTATTGGATGCGAGGACAACCGGTCCGCCCAGAGTGGGCCAGTTCTGTTGACGACCGTTGGCCTTTCAGGCACGCAACTCGGTCAGGCCGCGACGGATCTGCTCATCGAGGAGCTGACGACGCCGGTTTGGGAACATACCCACCGCACCGTCATCGTTGCGCCCTCGCTGGTCTTGAGGGGCAGCACGGCGATAGGGGCATTCATGCCTGCCTGATGGGTGTTTGACAGAAAATGCATTTGGGTCTAGTGTCTGTTAAGCGCTTAATTAAAGCGCTTAAATCACGGCATTACATTTGCGTTTCAAGGAGGAAATGTGTCCATTACCCGTACGCGCCGCATCTCGCGTGCGCTCCCTCTCATCGTCGCCGCCGCAGCCGTCGCGTCCCTTACGGCCTGCGCAGGCGGAGGTGGTACAAGTGAGAGCTCATCGTCAAGCTTCGGACTTCTCATCAACGATGACAACGCCGTTGTGCAAGACACGCTAACGTCTTTGAGTAAAGGTGCGTGCGAGGCCGAAAACGCCACTGCTGCTCTGAGCATCGACACAGTCCCGCAATCCGGACTCGACCAGCAACTCCAGCTGCTCGGAGGACAGAACGCGCTTCCAGCCCAGTTCGCTGCGAGCGGATCTCCAGCCGTGACGAAGGATCTCAACGAGGCGGGACAGACTCTCAACCTCGAGTCGGCGCTGACAGATCTCGGCGTCATCGACGACATTGAGCCCGCCGCGATGTCTACTATCGAGAACATCTACGGAGATTTCATTGTTCTGCCGTACCAGTTCAATATTGAGGGTGTCTGGTATAACAAGCAGATCTTCGCTGAGAATGGAATCGACGTGCCCAAGACGTGGGACGACCTCGTCAGCGCAGCGAAAACTCTCAAGGCCGCGGGGCTTACCGCGTTTTCAGCGTCGGGCGAGCAGGGGTGGCCCATCACACGCTTGATCAGCGGCTACCTCTATCGCGAACTCGGGCCAGATGCGATGCAGAAAATTGCGGACGGCGAGGCCAAGCTTACGGATCCTGAATATGTCGCCGCAGCGCAGGCGATTGCCGATCTCGGAGCCGCGGGATACTTTGGCGAAGGCGTCGGGTCGATCGACTACGATACTGCGGTCTCGCAGTTCTTGACCGGTCAGGCCGGAATGTTCTACATGGGAAGTTGGACACTCGGTGCTTTCAATGACCCCGACCAGAATCAGATTGGCGAGGACAACATCGGATTCTTTGCATTGCCTGAGGTCGAGGGTGGAGCAGGAAGTGCTGCCCAGATCCCGGCCAACGTTGGTCTACCCATCGCCGTTTCGGCAAAATCTTACGATGACAACGTCGGCGCGTGGTTGAGCTGCATCGCCGAAAATTATGGAGCCGAGTCGCTCACTGAGCAGGGCACGATCTCCGGATTTAAGACGAACGGGGATGTGGCGGGCCTTCCCCCGCTGACTCAGCTTACGCAAGACACGATCGCCCAGACGGAAGAGACGACGCTCTGGTTTGAAGCTCTCTTCGGTGCCAAGGCGACGACTACGAGTCAGCAGAACGCTGCCCAGCTGGTGACCGGCGCGATAAGTGCTCAAGATTTCATGAACCTTGTGCAGACCGACCTGGATGCCGAGTAGGCATACCGATCGCGAGGGGGCGGCGACAGTTCTGCCGCCCCCTCATTCTCAGGAAGTAGCCCCATGAAGAATGTCCTCGGTGACCGCAAGTCGATCGCCATCCTGCTGGCGCCCGCTTTGGTCGTCTACACGCTCGGGATGCTCATTCCCGTTCTCTGGTCGCTGGGTTTGACCTTTTTCGAAGGCAACGCCCTCTTTGGCTTTCAGTATGTTGGTGTGGCTAACTTCGTCGAATTGTTCCAGGACGCGCGCGTGCTCGACGCGCTTTGGTTCACGATCCGATACGCCGTCATCATTACTGCTGGGCAGATTCTGCTGGGCTACGCCCTCTCGCTCCTGTACACATTCGCGCTGCGGCGAGGTTCAAGCGTCGTCCGAACGCTTGTGTTTTTCCCTGTAGTCCTTCCGACTGTCGCGGTGGCATTGCTGTTCCAACAAATGTTTGCTGTGGCGCCGCAACAGGGAATCGTCAATGAGTTCCTCAATTTTCTCGGCCTCTCCAGCGTCGACTGGTTCGGCAACCCCGGTACCGCATTTATGGTGGTCATCCTTATGGACCTCTGGCGGTCGATGGGTTTCTACGCGGTTTTGCTGTACGCCGGGTTGGTCGATATTCCAGAAGACATTCTCGAATCCGCGCGGTTGGATGGAGCGAGCGGCTGGCGCTTGGTACGCCACATCGTGGTCCCGCTCTCGCTTCCGGTCTTGCTGTCGGCGGTCATCTTTTCGATCAACGGAACATTGAAGGTTTTCGATTCGATCCTCGCGTTGACTAACGGTGGGCCAGGCACATCGACCACTCCACTGACGTTATATATGTACCAGACATCGTTTTCATACGGGGAGTACGGGTACGGCAGCACGATCGCCATGGTGCTTACGATTCTCTGCCTCGGTGTCACCGTCTTTATCTTCCGTTCCGCCCGCGCCGATAACACTCAGAGCTGACCATGACAACTACGACAGCTATCCCTGCTTTTTCAGCAGACTCGACCCCTCGGGCCCGAGGCCGATCACGCTTCTTGCGCAAACTTCCGGTTCGTGTCCTCGTCGGCGTCCTGCTGGTGGTCGAAATCTACCCACTGGTTTGGCTTCTGCTCAGCTCCTTCAAGAGTCAGAACGAGTTCCTCACCGAGCCCAGTTGGGCACTACCATCCCAACTAAACCTCGACAACTACGTCACCGCCTGGACTGACGGCAACCTCGGCACCTATGTGCGCAACAGTATTCTCGCGACATTTCCGTCGCTAGTGATGATTATTCTGCTCGGTGTAGCGGCCGGGTTTGCCCTTGAGGTGCTTGTGTGGAAGGGGCGTAATCAAACTTTGCTGCTGTTCCTGGTGGGCATAATGGTGCCGGGTCAGATGATTCTTCTGCCGCTGTTCACCGTCTACTTTCAGGTGGGCCTCGCAGGAACCCTGTGGCCCCTCATCATTACCTACACCGCCACCGGACTGCCCCTGACAGTGTTCATGATGGCGACTTTTTTTCGATCGGTGCCTCGAGAGGTTTTTGAAGCAGCCACGCTCGATGGTGCCAGCGTCTTGCGAGCATTCTGGTCGATCGGATTTCCGATGGTACGCAACGCGGTCTTTACCGTTGCCCTGGTCCAGTTCTTCTTTATCTGGAATGACCTTCTGATCGCGCTCACCTTCACCACGGACCAGAACCTGCGCACTATCCAAGTAGGACTTCTCACGTTCAGTGGCGAGTTTGGCCAGACTGCGTACGGGCCATTGTTCGCGGCCATTTGTATCAACGTGTTCGGAGCGCTGGCTATCTACCTCGTGCTTAATCAACGAATCATGAAGGGTCTTACGGCCGGCTCGGTCAAAGGCTGACGCACACCCTTTCGATTTTTCCGCACACGATCCACGAGAGACGGTTACCTGTGTCTGTCACGCCCTTTGCACCCTCAATCGAGCATCATCGCGTTCCTCTCGGGATCGGCGAGCGCAATCCGCGTTTGTCTTGGAGCATCCGCTCGGCTCCAAAGGGCTGGGTGCAGAAGTCATTCGAGATCGAGGCCGTGGTTGAAGGGCGACGCCGCACTGCGAGTGTCGAAGGATCTTCTTCGACACTCGTGGAGTGGCCTTTCGCACCGCTGACTTCTTCTCAGCGTGCGCTCGTACGAGTGCGAGTCCAGGGAGCTGATGAAAACGCGCCAGGACGGTGGAGTGCGCGGACCGTGCTGGAGACTGGTCTGTTGGATCCTGCAGACTGGATCGCACTACCGATCGGCCCGTCGTGGCACGAAGACCCCCAGTCCGATCGCAGGCCCGCGCTGTTGCGCTCGACGTTCGCTGTCACAGCACCGATCGTTCGCGCCCGCCTCTACATCACAGCGCATGGACTTTACCGGGCGGAGATTAATAACCAGCGGGTCGGCGATGACGAGCTCGCGCCAGGGTGGACCAGCTACTCGCACCGTCTCCGCGTATACACCTACGATGTGACCGCCCTGCTACGGGAGGGTTCCAACGCTATCGGTGTCACGCTTGCTGACGGCTGGTTTCGGGGGAGGGTCGGCTTCCATGGCGGGCATTCCAATTTGTACGGGACCCAGACGGCTCTGCTTGCGCAGGTGCGCGTCGACCTTGCGGACGGTACACATATCGTGCACGGCACTGGGCCTGAATGGTCGTGCGCTCCCGGTCCGATCATGCGCACCAACTTACTCGAGGGGGAGTCTTTCGACGCGCGCGAAACCCAAAACGGGTGGTCGACTCCTGGTTTCGCGGAAAGCTGGGAGCCCGCAGCACCGCGGGAGATTGATCTGCATACGCTCACGGCCCCCGACGGCCCCCCGGTGCGATGCGTCGAGGAGCGATCACCCGCAGCCGTGCGATCGTGTGGTGGAGGAAGATTCGTCATCGACTTCGGGCAGAACTTGGTTGGGCGGCTACGAATCGAGGTCGATGGCATCTCCGGTCACGAGATCACAATTAGGCACGCCGAGGTTCTTGACGCCGAAGGCGAGTTGTATACCAGACCACTTCGCGGGGCGTACTCGATCGACCGGTACATTCTGGACGACTCCGGTGTGCAGCAGTGGGAACCGGCTTTTACAATTCATGGCTTCCGCTACGCGGAATTGAGCGGGTGGCCGGATAATCTGCCAATCGACGGACGTGTCGTAGCGCGAGTGATTCACACCGATATGGCCCGCACAGGCTGGTTCTCGTCCTCTGATGAAGACCTTAATCGTCTGCACGAAAATGTGGTGTGGAGCATGCGTGGCAACTTCGTGGATTTGCCAACGGACTGCCCACAGCGTGACGAGCGGTTGGGTTGGACTGGAGACATCCAGATATTCGCCCCCACCGCAGGATACCTTTTTGATTGCGCTGGGCTTCTTGCCTCATGGCTGCGCGACGTAGCTGCCGAGCAGCAGCCGGACGGCACGGTTCCCTGGTACGTCCCGGTAATTCCCGGCGGCGACCAGTGGACCCCGCCCCGCCCGGGAGCCGGTTGGGGAGATGCTGCGGTGATAGTCCCAGCGGCACTTTATGCCCACTTTGGAGATACCGACATACTACGTAGGCAATATCCTTCTGCGCGCGCGTGGTCAGACCTGCAAGCGCGCCTGGCGGGCGACAACCATGTGTGGGACACCAGCTATCAGCTGGGAGACTGGCTCGATCCGAGCGCTCCGCCGGACGACCCCGCGAACGGCATGACTGACCCCAACCTTGTCGCGACAGCTTACTTCGCACGGTCGGCGGCCATACTGGCTGATTTCGAGATTGAGCTTGATTCAGCCGAACGGCGGCTCTTGCGCGAGCGGGCGAACCTCGCGCGCAAAGGGTTTCGATCACGGTATCTAAGCGCACCGGGCACGCTCACTTCGGATTCGCAGGCGGCTTACGCGATCGCGATCGTATTCGGGCTGTTCGACCAGGACGAGCTCGCGATAGCAGGGGATAATCTCGCCCGACTCGTCCGCGCGGCCGATTATCACCTCACCACCGGGTTCCTCGGAACGCCTACGCTCTTGGACGCCCTGACGCTTGGCGGCCACATCGAGGTAGCCTATGCGCTGCTTCGGCAACGCAGCGTGCCGTCGTGGCTGTATCCCGTGACGATGGGCGCAACAACCATATGGGAGCGCTGGGACAGCATGTTGCCAGACGGAAGTGTCAATCCGGGGGACATGACTTCGTTCAATCACTTTGCATTCGGCTCGGTCGCCGACTGGATGCATCGTACGGTCGCTGGCATGGCCCCGCTCAGCCCAGGCTGGACTCGCATTCGCTTCCGCCCGGGCTATGAGAGCGGGTTAGACGCGGCATCCGCCGTTCACCAGACTCCGCTCGGTCGGGCCGAGATCTCTTGGCAGCGCTCCGGAACTACGATCACTGCCACCGTCGTCGTTCCTGTTGGCGCAGTGGGTGCGTTCGAGGGCCCAAAAGGTGAGACGACGCGGCTCACATCGGGAACGCACCAGATGTTCGTTGACGCCGCGTAGATCCGAACCATAGTTCGTTCCAATTTAAGGGGCGGTGAGGCTGCGCCTCACCGCCCCTTAAACTCTTAGCCCTGGAGCCACCGCTGGTTGGCTCCACCGTTGCAGGCCCATTGGTTGGTCGACGCACCGTTGTCGGTGCTGTTGCCCCACACCTCCAAGCACAGCCCGCTGGCCGCATTTGAAACGGTGACGTACCCGCCCAGCGTCGGCGTGATAGTCCACTGTTGCGAACCGCTGGTAGAACATGTGGCCTGAGTCATAACAGTGCCTGGCGAAGAACTGCCGTTCTCGGGCACCAAGCATTTGCCGCTGTTAACGTTAACCACCTGGTAACTATTACTGCTGGAAGCTTGTAGCGTCCAGCGTTGGTTAGCGCCGCCGTTGCAGTTTCCTTGTCTGACGCCCGCGTTCTCAGCCGTGCTAAGACCCCAGACGTCAAGGCACTTCGAACTGTGCGCGACCTGCAGGGTTAGCTCGCTCTTTCCTGCGGGAGCCCCGAAGACCGGCCATCCGTTCTGGTAGCTCAGCGGACGAACGTCGAGCGATTCGCGACCGTTGTTGGCCGCGTCGTAATAGTGGTAGGCGAAAGAACTGGACGAACCGTCCTGATAGACGTCGCCACCACCGGCCGCGACACGCGGATAGGTGCCGGCCAGGACGACAGTGCCCGCGCCGTCGACCATCTTTCCGCCGCTCATGTCGGTGTAAGGCCCGGTGACCGACGTTGAACGTGCGACGACCGTGTGATAGGTGCTGCTGCTGCCGGAGCAGCAGAGGCCTTTAGAGCCATAGAGATAGAAGTAGTCGCCGTCGTGCGCGATCGATACCCCTTCGACGCCGGTGGCGATCTTCCACAGGTTGTGGTCGGTGGTGGAGAGCTTTCCGCTGGTCTCATCCAGCACGTGCATGTAGACGGCTCCTCCTGTCCATGATCCCCAAGACACGTAGAGGCGGTTGTCTTCGCCGCGGATGACATCCGGGTCGATTGGATAGTTCACGTCGGTGACCATGCCCTGGTCGGTCCACGGGCCGGCAGGATCACTTGCGGTCAACAAACCCATTACCGCATCGGCGGTTCCCCAGACAGACGCGCCGTAGTACAGGTGATATTCGCCGTCGAAATAGTTGATGTCCGGCGCCCAGATGTTCGGCGGCGTCTTGCCGAGCTTCGTCGTGATCCACGCGGGCGTCGTGCTCCACGTGTTACCTATCTTTGCCCAGCCCGTTGCCGGTGTGGCATCGCACGTCCGAAATACAGTGATCGAGCCCGTGGGGTTCTGCTGGTCATTCTCAAAGCCAGTGGAATACGCGTAGTAGCACGACCCGACCTTGATCATCGAAGGATCGTGCATCCGGGTCTCACCACTGAGGGCGTTGGCTGGCGCCGCTGACACGAGGACCGACAGAAGCAAAGCGGCTGTGGTTAGCACGGCGATAACGAAGCGGCGGAGGGGCGTATGTGAGGTTTTGGACAAAATCGACTCCTTTATCGATTGGACACGCAACGCGAGTGAAGCGCTTAAATTCGACAGTGGCAGATACCCCAACATGTCGTCAAGTGGATGTCCCGCCGTCGCGCGTTAAGCAGTGGTGCGCGACTGCCTGAACCCGGGCGACGGGCCCCAGCAGGCAGCCAAATTCTTTTCGGCTTGCTTCCAAACCACATGCGTCTCGCTGGCAACGAGATCTCAGGTGTGCGCGGTGCCGAATTAAAACGCGGTTTACCATTTGCGCTTCGGCGCAAACGTGCTCTCGCAAGCCGTGTCCTTTTGGCTCGAATATGCTGATCGACCCACGTGGGACAATTACGTCGATTCACGACTTATGATCAAGCCAGACGGCCAAAAAGCCGGGGAGCGTCCGATCGTCGTACGTGGCACAACGACAGGGGTTCTGGGTCTGGAGGCTGCGGTGGAGCACGTCGTAGATATGGAACACGTCGTAGATATGCTGCTCGAGATCATGTCTTGGGCGGGCATCGGCATGGGACTCATCGTCATCATCGTCGCCGTCGTTCTGCATTTTGTAGACGGTCGCTGGGTGTCGATACGCGCGTACGTCGACCGCGACGGCGACCAATCCGTGGCGCGGTGGTTCGACGAGTCTGGGCACGTGGGAAGCGTCATCCTTCGCCCCGACCACATCGAGCGCGTTGATGGCGACATGATCGATATCTACTGTCGGCGCGGAAGCCTCAGCCGCTACCGTGTGACGCCGGGATGGCCGCTCGTTCGAGCCGTCAGTTTGTTCGGGGCAGGTTTTCTCGCGCTCGGCGTTGTCGCCGTCCTAGTCTCGTTTGCCCTGCTGTTCGTGCGCGGATAGTCCTCTACGCGATCGCGAGGAGAGCGCCCGCGGCCACGGCGAGCGCGAGCCCGAGACCTTGCACCAGCGCGATCCTCTCTCGCAGAACGAGCGCTGCGAGAAGAATTGTTCCCGCCGGGTAGAGGGCGGTGAGTGCGGAAACGATCGACAGTTGCCCGTCGCGAAGGGCGACGAGCAAGAGTACGTTCGCGACGGCATCCGTCACTCCACATGCGATCGCGAGTAGCCAAGCGCGGCGAACCGTGCCGGCGCGGTGCGGGCGCAGGGGAGCCGTTGGGCTCTGGCCGCGTCGCAGCGCAACGAGCATGAGCACGCCAACGATCGATCCCGTGATGGCGGCATTTACGGCACGATTCATGACCAGAGGAATGAGCCCGCTGCTGTCCGCGGTCTGGTTGATCAAGATGAGAAACGCGCCGATAGACAGCCCCGACCCGGTCGCCATCGCGACCCCGAGAGCCGAGGGGCGTACCGTCTTCTGGCCCGGAACGAAACCAACGAGCACAACCGCGACAACGGCGAGAGCGAGCCCCACGTAACCAACGGATGCCAGTGACTCGCCGTCGACGAGTAGGCCCCACATCATCGGGGCAATCGCCGCCACGACCGCGGTGAGCGGCGACAGGATGCTCATCGGTCCGATAGCGAGGCACGCGTACAACAGCCCGATGGCGGCAGCACCCGCGATGCCGGAAAGCGCGCCCCAGATAACGTCCTCACGGTTCCAGGTTCCCCCGAAAAAGGGTGCAGCGATGAGTAAAAGGAGGAGGCCAGAGCCGGCAGCTGTCGCCGTGACGACTACTGCTTTGAGCCGGCGTGCCGCAAGTCCGCCCAGGAAGTCGGCGGAGCCGTAAACGAGGGCGCCCACGAGGGCGATAACGGCGGAGAACATTCTCGCCAGCATAAAGGGCTAGCAAAAATATCTTTTCGCTAGATAAGCTAGATACATGGCGAACGAACGACGCGTGCAACCGACGCGATGGCTCCGGGTCGGTATTCCAGCACTTCTCGTGCTCGTATGGCTCATCGGTGGGTCCGTGGGTGGACCCTATTTCGGCAAGGTCGACGAGGTCTCGAGCAATGACCAGTCAAGCTATTTACCCTCGAGTGCCGACGCGACACAGGTCACCGAACGCCTGACCGACTTCACAGGGAGCGACACAATTCCTGCTCTCGTTGTCGTGACGGGAGACGGTGACCTCACCGATGCGCAGATCGCGGACCTGCAGGCGCTCGTGACCGACATTGGCAACCTCGACGGTGTCTCGGGTGACGTTTCTCCTCCGGTCATCTCCGAAGATGGCGAAGCCGCCCAGATATTTGTGCCGCTGAATGCGGCGGACGATATCGGCGACGTCGTGGGAGAGCTCCGCACGATGATCTCCGACGAATTGCCCGCAGGTCTTAATGCCTGGGTGACGGGAGCCGCCGGCTTCAGTGCAGATCTTGTGGCGGGTTTCCTCGGAATCGACGGACTGCTTCTTCTCGTCGCTCTCGGCGCCGTGTTCGTCATTCTGATCATCGTCTACCGCTCGCCGCTTCTGCCAATCCTCGTGCTGTTGACTTCGACGTTCGCACTGTGTGTTGCGCTTTTGACGGTCTGGTGGCTGGCGAAGGCCGAGATCCTCGTCCTCAACGGACAAGTCCAGGGAATTCTGTTCATCCTCGTGATCGGTGCCGCGACCGACTATGCCCTGTTATACGTCGCGCGGTTCCGAGAATCGATCGGACAAGGAAAACGTCGATGGGATGCCACGCGCTCGGCCTGGCGTGGAGCGTTTGAGCCGATTCTCGCCTCTGGCGGCACCGTTATCGCTGGCCTTCTCTGCCTGTTGCTCTCTGATCTCGCAACCAACCGCGCGCTCGGACCGATCGCCTCGATCGGTATCGCGTTCTCGATGCTCGCCGCCCTTACCTTCTTGCCCGCGCTACTCGCGCTCGTTGGCAAGGCCGCGTTCTGGCCGTTCATTCCGAAGCACGGCATGGTCGTGATCCCCGACGACCTCACTCAGCCGGTGAAGGGCCTCTGGCCACGGCAGGCGCGCTTCATCGCGCGTCACGCGCGCCCGGTGTGGATCATCTGCACGGTGGTGTTGCTGGCGGCATCCGCGGGTGTTTTGCAGCTGAAAGCCGATGGTGTGCCAACGAGCGATCTGGTGCTCGGCGCATCGCAGGCACGCGACGGTCAGAACGTGCTGGGCGAGCATTTTCCTGGTGGATCCGGAAGCCCGGCCTACGTGATCGTGCCCGAAAGTGACCTTGCTGACACCGTGACAGTGCTCGACGACTCGGCCGGAATCGATGCTGTCGCCGTATCGTCCGAGGACTCGCCAACGGGCCAAGCGAGCGTGACCATCGAAGATGGAGCACCCGTTTTCGCCGCCGTGGGTCCGCCCGGAACAGCGGCACCAACCGCGACAGTCTCGGACGGCGACGTGCTCGTTATCGCGACTTTGACGGATGCCGCCGACTCCGTCGCCGCCGAAGAAACGGTTCGTGAGCTGCGTACATCGTTCGACGACAGCCTTGGCGCAGGCACAGCGCTCGTCGGGGGAGTGACTGCGACGGATATCGACACGAACGACACCTCGATCCGTGACCGCACCCTCATCATTCCGGTCGTGCTCGTTGTGATCCTGCTGATCTTGATGCTCCTGCTGCGGGCTGTTGTTGCTCCGGTGCTGCTGATTCTCAGCGTCATCGTGTCGTTCGGGGCCGCGCTGGGGGTGAGCGCACTGGTCTTCAACCACCTCTTCGACTTCGCCGGTGCCGACCCCGCCGTTCCGCTCTACGGGTTCGTGTTCCTCGTCGCGCTCGGCGTCGACTACAACATTTTCTTGATGTCGAGGGTGCGCGAGGAGTCGCTTGGTCACGGCACAAGGCGAGGCATTTTGCGGGGTCTTGTGGCAACCGGTGGCGTGATCACCTCGGCTGGTCTCGTCTTGGCTGCAACATTCGCCGCGCTCGGTGTGATTCCGATCCTGTTCCTCGCGCAGCTGGCGTTCATCGTGGCGTTCGGTGTGCTGCTCGACACATTCGTCGTGCGCTCACTTCTGGTGCCGGCGGTCGCCTACGACATAGGCCGCGCAATCTGGTGGCCGTCCAAGCTGTGGCGACATGGTCACGAGACCGTCGAGCAGCGGCGAGATGAGGCATCCGAGACGATGACACGAGCCGAGTACCGACGTACGCTCGAGTCATGAGCAAGGCACTGTTTATCGTCGACGTTCAAAATGACTTCACCGAGCATGGCGCTCTGGGCGTTGCCGGTGGGGACGCGGTGGCTGCACGCATCTCGCAGTTTGTCGCCGAGCATGCCGATGACTATGAAATCGTCGTCGCATCTCGAGACTGGCATGACGGTTCGAACGACAATGGCGGCCACTTCGCCGAATCGCCGGACTTTGTAGACACGTGGCCAGTGCACTGTGTGGCCGGAACCTTTGGTGCTGAGTACGACGCCGAGTTCGACACGTCTCGGGTGACCTATCACCTCAAAAAAGGTCAGGGAAAGCCGGCCTACTCGCTGTTTGAAGGTGTGAGCGACGATGGGCTCACTGCGACAGCACTTCTCGAGCAACACGGCATTCTCGATATCGACGTCGTCGGGCTTGCGACCGATTACTGCGTACGGGCATCTGCGCTCGATGCCGTGGCAGCAGGCCGCCACGTGCGAATCTTCACTGATCTTGTGGCCGGGGTTCACCCAGCCTCGAGTGAAGCAGCGCTCGCCGAGGTCGCGCACGCGGGTGCTGAGCTCGCTGAGACTCCACTTCCCGAATGATCATCGCCTTCGGGGCGGTGCTCTTGGTCGCGATCCTCATCTCCGGGATCGCGAACCGCACGGTGTTATCGACAGCTGTGCTCTTCCTCATCGCCGGGTTCCTACTCGGCGACGGTGTTCTCGGAGTCATTGATCTTTCGGCGGGCGATCCGACCGTCAGTCTGATCGCGCAACTCGCGCTGTTCATCGTGCTGTTCACCGACGGTCAGCGCATAGCCGTTGGCGATCTGCGCCGCGCGTGGCGTCTACCAGGTCGAGCGCTGCTGTTCGGAATGCCGCTGACCTTCGCCATGACGGCGTTTCTCGGGATGCTTCTCCTCGGTGTTCCGTGGATCCAAGCTGCCCTCATCTCGGCGGTGCTGGCACCTACCGACCCGGTGCTGTCGTCGGCCATCGTCGGGCGAGAAGAAATCCCCGGCCGCATCCGTCACCTGCTGAGCGTCGAGTCCGGCCTCAACGACGGGCTCGCGCTGCCTGCGGTGTTGATCTTCTTGGCCATTGCCGATGGCGAGCAGACCGAGTTCGGCCTGCTCGCGCTCGAGCTCATCGGCGGCATCGTGCTGGGCGTTGCGGTGCCGCTCCTGGTTGCACTTCTCGTGCGGCTGCGCTTCTTCCCCTCGACGCCGTTGTATGCCGCACTGACACCCGTCGCGATCGCATGCCTCATCTTCGGCATCAGTACCGCCACCGGTGCCAACCTGTATCTCGCTGCGTTCGCCGCGGGCATCACGATCGCCACGGCGATGCCAGAGGTGCGAGATTCGTTCATCGAGTTCGGCGACTACGTCGCCGAGGTGGTCAAGCTCTTGGCGCTCTTCGTGTTCGGAGCGCTGATTTCGCCCGCAGTGCTCGGCGACGTCAATATCTGGGGTTACATCTTCTGTGCGCTCACGCTCGTGTTGGCGAGGCCGCTTGCTGTCGAAGTGTCTCTCATAGGCAGTCGCCTACCGTGGGAAGAGCGAGCGACGGCGGCGTGGTTCGGGCCGAAAGGCTTTGCATCGGTGCTGTACGGGCTGCTTGTACTCGAGAGCGGCCTGGTGGATGCCACCCATCTCTTCCACATCATCGTGGTGGCTATTTCGTTCTCGATCATCGCGCACTCATCGACCGACGTTCCGATAGCCAGGTGGTTCGCGAAGCGTGAGCAAGAAGACCGTGATCGGGCTGCCGTGAGCCGGGCCTAGGTCTTCATCGGCGCCATCTCTTGAAGCGCACGCGCTACCGGGGACGACTCTGGCTGGACGCTCGAGGCTGAGATCCAGATGGAGGTCGAGATCAATGTCGACGTCGTGACGTTGACTTGATCACGCGCCGCGCCGCCACCTTGCGTTTAAAAGGGCGGATGCGGATCGGGTAAGTCCGAACTATCGGGCACGTCGGGTTCGAATGCGACCCCGGGTGGTTTGTCGGTGTAACTTCGACCGGTCGGCGAGGTCCACTCCAAGACACCGTCGCCCTTTTGCTTCACCGACCACTTGCTCGCGTGTTTCAAGCTGTGGTGTCTTCGACACAGATGCGCAAGGTTGTGCTGATGCGTCGGACCACCAAGAGCGGCATCGACCGTGTGATCAATGTCGCACCGGTGGGTGGGCATACGGCATCCGATGAACCGGCAGTGTTGATCTCGCGCCCGAAGCTGCCGTTTCAGCTGATCACTCGGCCGGTATCGATCGACCGCCACCACAGTTCCTGTCACGGGCCGAGTGAATACTCGATCCCACCCCGGCGCGGTACCGGCGAGCCGCCTCGCGCTCTCGGGGTCTACCAGGCTCAGCCCCGAAAGATCCGCGGGGGTCGATGAGGTACCCGCAAGCGTGGTCGCAGGCACCGTGACCTGCACGATCGCCCGGATCGCACCCAGCCCACCACAGTCGTCGCCCGCCAATGGGTCGAGGCTCGGCACCGAGGTGAGCAGCATGTCGGAGAACAGGTCAGCGCGGATCTGATCCGTCGTCCGCCGATCATCAACCACGGGCTCGTCCTCAGCGCGAAGCTTCGTACCGTAATCCGATCGCCCTGTTTGGAAGTCCTTCAAAGCCCGCGCCTGCTGCGTCAGCCGGTTGAAGATCCCATGCGCCTGCACTGACGGCAGCACTGCTTGAATCGAACTCATCCCATCAGCAAGATCAAAAAGTCGCACCGTGCGCGTCGCGTTGGCGTCTTCGAAGCGTTCCTCAAGCGTCCGCGGATGTGCTTTCTCCGCCAACGCGGCAGCGAACCCGCGGAGCCGTCCCGGTGTCTCGGCCTCAGCGACCTCGACCACTTCTTGGTCGTATCGGGCCTTGGCTGCGGCATCCGTGAGGTTTATGCCCGCCCGCAGTATTTCTTGCACATGCCGTTCCGAGATGCGACCTGCGCTCCACGATGCGAACGTCTCGGGGTAGTGCTCGGTGACGTCCATCGCCTCATCGATGCGATTTTGCGTCGTGCGATCCGACATCCGCAATGCCGCCGCGAATTCTGCGGCCATGGAACGCATCGGAATCTCTCGTTCCCGCGACTCACGCGACGGAATGAGACGCATCTCAGCGAGCGCCATACGCCCGCCTTCGGCGAAATCTGCTGCCAGCCCTGCCTGCAGCCGCGCGATTTGCGCGAGCCGAGATTCCGCCGACAACACAACCTCAGCCCGGGTGCGTGCCCCGGCTCGGTGTGGTGTGGTCGTGTTCTCTGACATGACTCAAGTATCGAACATACCTCCGACATTGACCACGCTAGACCAGCTCGTGCGGTTTCACCCGAAAGGCTTTGCATCGATGCTGTCCGGGCTGCGGCGAGTCGCTGACCGATGATCTCTGACGTCTCGTCGGGCCCATGAATGTGGTATTCATTAGCTATGTGTGAGTTGACGCTTACGTCAGTGCGTTCATCTACGTCGACGCGGCCGAAGTCCTCCGCAACGGCGCCTGGGGGGTAGTAGGGGGTGCTGCGATGAGCAGCAAATTGCGCGCGCGCATCACACGTTCTTCGGCGAAGTTGGCCGTGACCGCGCTGGTTGCGGTATCGATCAGTTTCATGCCACAGCAAGCGATGGCTGCAGAATCGCCGTTGCCCGAGCCGAGTGGCAGCGTGGCCGTCGAGCCGAGTACATCGCCCACCATCGACGTTATTTCGTCACTCTTGACGGATATTCCGACAATTTCGGGAACGCCCAAAGTCGGTTCCACGCTGACTGTTAACCCGGGTGAGTGGGAAGCAGGCGCGAGCTTCTCCTATCAATGGTTTGCTGACGATGCTCCACTTTTATCCGCGACACAAGCGACGCTGAAGCTCGCGAACACGATGGCTGGCACGCGCATTACTGTGCAGGTCACCGGGGCAAAGGAGAGCTTTGAATCGGCATCAGAGACTTCGCCCGCGACCTCGGTGGTTACGGGAGGCATTCTCGCGGCGGTGACGCCGAAAATCTCTGGCACCGCCGCGATCGGGTCGAAGCTCACGGCAGTCACCGGCTCATGGACGATCGGCACAGCGCTCTCGTTCCAGTGGTGCGCGAGCGGTAAAGCGATCTCGGGGGCGACATCTTCGACATACGTCGTCACATCGTCGCTTTCCGGGGCTCAGATATCGGTGAAGGTCACCGGAGCCAAGTCGGGCTTCACGTCCGTCTCGAAGACATCGTCAGTGACGGCGCGAGTGCTCGCGTCGCCGGTACCGAAAATCTCCGGCTCTGCCGCTGTAGGCGCCAAACTGACGGCGAAGCCAGGGTCATGGACGAGCGGGACGACCCTCAAATATCAGTGGTAC
Source organism: Microbacterium endophyticum (assembly GCF_011047135.1). Classification (NCBI taxonomy): domain Bacteria; kingdom Bacillati; phylum Actinomycetota; class Actinomycetes; order Micrococcales; family Microbacteriaceae; genus Microbacterium; species Microbacterium endophyticum. The sequence continues at coordinate 2,295,275 of NZ_CP049255.1, forward strand.
GCGGACGGTAAGGCGATCTCAAAAGCGACCGGCGCGACGTATACGGTCAGTTCGTCGCTTGCGGGCAAGTCGATTTCCGTGAAGATTTCAGGTGCCAAGTCTGGGTACGTGTCAGTGTCACGTACATCGTCGGGCACAGCCCTGGTGCTTCTGGCCTCGACCCCGAAGTTGTCTGGCACGGCTGCGATTGGTTCGAAACTGACGGTCTCGCGTGGTTCTTGGACAAGCGGCACGACCTTCAAATACCAGTGGTACGCGAGCGGCAAAGCAATCTCGGGTGCGACCTCGTCAATATATGTTGTGACTTCGGCTCGAGCCGGCGCGCAAATTTCTGTGAAGGTCACCGGTTCGAAGTCAGGCTTCACAACGGTCGCGAAGACGTCGACATCCACCGCGAAGGTTCTCGCGGCATCCACACCGAAAATCTCGGGCTCCGTCAAAGCTGGGTCGACGCTTTCTGCAAAACCGGGTTCGTGGACGAGCGGCACCACACTCAAATACCAGTGGTACGCGAACGGCAAGGCAATATCAAAGGCAACTGGCGCGACGTACACGACGACAGCGTCGACAGTGGGTAAGAAAATCACGCTGCGAGTGACCGGATCGAAGTCAGGATACGTCTCGGTGTCTCGCACGTCGGCCGCGACGGCGACGATCGTTGCACCGCCAAAACCCCCAAAGCCCGCCGCGCCTGCGAAACCAAGCAGGCCCGCGGACAACAAGAACTGCAGTGACTTCGCAAGCCAAGCGGCGGCGCAGGCGGCTTTCAACAAGTACTACCGGTATTACGGCGACGTCTTCGGCTTGGATGCTGATATGGACCGAATCGCTTGTGAGTCCCTGCGATAGCTGTGCAGCCCGTCCACGCTGCTAAGAGTTCTATCGCGGGTTTCTTCCTGCAGGATTTGCCACTGCTATTGGAGGGTTACCGGTAATATGGGAGTAAGAAAAAGGCGCAATGTCGCACTTATTTGGGCTGCGGGCATTGTCGGAGTGGCCTTGCTTTCGGTGCGGGCAATTACCTCGCTATACGCAGCTGGCGAGAAGTACGACGATATTGCCACGACCGTCCTGATCCTTGTGTTGACGGTCGTAGTGTGTTTCGTAGGATACGGCTGGATGGTGTTGGTCTATCGTCATAACTCGTTTGGCGGGCTTGGGGCACTTCGTGAGCGGCACCCTGCTGCGATGATTTTCGTCAGTATGATTCGCGTAGATCAGAGGGAAGTGCTTGATCAAGTAGTGAGCTCCAAACGTGCTCTTAGACTCCCGGTGTACTACAGCATGGTTGTCGAAAGCAGGCAGATGTTGATCTACAAGGGAAAAAGATTTGTGGGCAGCATGGACCTTGTCGACACGCGGTTCGAGATCGGACGTGTGGATCTCCCGTTTCATACCATTCCTGCGTTGCGGATACGTTTTTCGAATCGAGCTTCAACCGCTCTTGTTATGGTGCCGCTTTCGAAGTGGACGGGGTGGGTACCGGAGATGATGAAAGAAGACCTACTAGGACCGATGGTTGACCAGCTCAACCGTTCGGTGGCGACTGCCGAGTAGAGAATCATTTTCCCGCCCCCCAACTGCTCGCTGACGAAGGGCCAACAGCGCTGATCACGTTGGGCCCACGTTTTTGTGCTTGGTCAGTTTTTGATCGTTGACCAGGTGATCCCACGTGCCGGATGAGCAACAAACGCTTGAATTGGTGCGCACTAGTGAATGAGGTTGGAGAGGCTGGGTGTACAGCGATCATGTCCGACTCGCCCTCAGTGATGGGACCTGAAATGTCATGCTAGAAAAGTCCCCACACTCTACTGCGCGGAGGGCCTTCGAAGTACTTCGCCGCGTGTTCTGGGCTTCAGGAAGCGTGTTGGTCGCGGTTGTCGCGTCCAAATGGTTACTTTTTGTTTCTGCGGGTCTCTTCATGGGTGATGGCGGCATGTTGGGGCTGTTCTTTACCGAACCGTTCGGGCTGCTTGTAGTCGCACCAATTGCGATCGCGTCGAGATCACGCTCGGCCTTCCGATCTGCCGCCTGGGCAGCCTTGCTCTACATAGCTTTCGTTCTCGCGTGCGTATATGTGGATTGGCAGCTCGATCCGGATGGTGCATGGACCCAATTGAACTGGGTGCAGGTGGTTATCGGGCTGGCGGTGACGGTCCTTCTCGCAAGCGGGCTCGGACACTCAGCGGTCGCTCGCCCGCCGAGTGTGCCATTGATTTGCCTTGCCTGCGTGTTGGCAGCCGTCTATGGGCTCTGCGCTGGTTTCGTGTTTCAGTCCGCTGTCTGGCTCATCGGCCTTGCTGTTGTGCTTCTGATTCGCGCAAGGCATCGGTGACGCCCGGGGGATTTTTCGAAGCCCGAGGTATCCAGGATCTGCGCGGGCTTGGACACAGAAGTCGCCCAGTTCCGTGACTGAGCCCCCGCCTCCCAGGCGTTCTAGATGGGCAGCCTATGCTTGCCGGAAAGGACCCGGATATGACAGACATCGACAGTGGCCGCGGCGGTGTCTCCCGAGCCAGGAGGCTCGCCTGGTGGATTGTTCTCGGTGGCCGTTGTATAGCGGTTGTCCTCCGTATCGGGCTAAGCGGCGGGCCCTGGAGCCAGTTTTTCAGGGGGATGGTGAGGTATGGGTGACGTTGACAGCAGTACGATTCTGCCGAATCTTATTGTGGGGTGCGTTGCCGTGGCGGTGGGCGTTCTGATCGTTCTCTTCAGAAGAAGTGCTTATCGATCCATCGTGGCAAGGTCAAAGCCGTCTTTTGTTCGTGTCGCAGAGCGAGTTAACCGAGGGCGAGGTCCGTTTTGGGTGGGTTTCGCCGGGGCCGGTGGCGTCTTAGTGGGAGCAGTCATGCTCGTCTGGGGCTTCGCGGGGCTTTCGCAACTTGCGAGCTGAGAGCTGAAAGCAGTGTGGGTATGCTGCGACCTAGCGAGACCTAGCGATCCGGGCTGGGCCTGGGGGCGCTTATCGGGCCGATTGGGCATCCGTCTGCGGCGTGCGATTGGGAAGGCTGACATGCTTGCTGCAAGCGAGAGAATGCACCGTGGTCGACTTTGGTGGGCGGAGGGCATTTCACTGGCTGTTGTTGCGGCGTTCTTCGTCATCGACGACGGTACGGCGGGTTGGCCGCTCCTGAGCGGCCGCTGGGAGTTACGGCCGGATGCGCTGACTCAGCTTGTTCCTCTATTTGCGTGGGCTCTGAGTGTCCAGCTTGTGTTGCTTGGTGGGTTGTATCTATTCTTGCGCAGTGTCTCGCGTCCGGCGGGGCATTGGGAAATCGCACTCGTTGTCGCGACTTGCATGGCAACGTCGATAGCGCCAGCTTTAGGGGTTCTTGTCTCGACGGAACTGTCCGGCGTTGAGGTAGTTTCGCTGGTCGCGTTTGGCTCGGGAATCGCAGGTTGTGTTGCTTGGCTTCCCATTACGCTTGCTCTAGTTATCAAGCACGTTCGCTACCAGGTATAAAGGCGTGCGTTGAAACTTCCTGAGTTTGTTGGCGACTCTTGGCCATTTTTCGGGTTTGACCAATCTCTAATTCCACGCTGAGTTTGCTTCGTATAGAAGCGCAGCTCGTGCGAGACAACCCGGCGGATTCGTCTGATGGGAGGCTTCTCCTCAGAGAGGACGGGTGGCTGGAACCGTGCAGAGTTCGGGATATCGGAATTGTGGTTGGTGATATGAGGAACTTTGCCCACGTGTACCTCCTGATCGTTCTCTGCCTCGCGCTGACCGGGTGTGACCCACACATGTTCCAGGGACGAGCTGCGCTGAGAGACTCCGAGGGGTCGCTCGAGGTTGCGATCTGTGTAGACGGCGACGTAAGCAGAATTTCCGGGCTGGAGCGAGGGCGGTCAACATCTCAGCAGTGGACGGAGTTTTGGTCTCTTGATACTCAACAGGGTGTAAGTCCCGGGACCACCTTTGTTGCGGGTGCGTCAGGGGTTAACGGAGCCGAGGTGTTTTATGCGCCGACCCTCGCGCCAGGCAGCGAACTCGATATCGCGTTTTTCGACGGCGACGAGACGATCGCATCGGCTGTTTTCCGGATACCGTCGGACGGCGTACCCGCGGATGATTGGTTGCAATCCGACGGGACGACATCGTCGTCGGCTTGCCCAGAGTGAACTCTCCTGCGATCGGCCACATTGATTATTGGGGTTTGTGGGCATGGTCGCTACGCGTCGAGAGGCCGCTGAGTGATTCGCGCTGAGTGTAGAAAGATGAATTCTCAGTAGGCTCAAGAGCTCGTTTGGTGCAGTACATGGACGCTGAGTAATGGGCAGCGATTGATTCGCGCAACCGGGATTCGAGAGCAAGTTAAGCGACGACCTTTCACCTGGGGTGTTAACAGTCGGTGCTGGCGTGGGCTGTTTCGCTGATGGAGGTTGGTCGTGGTGATTTTATGAATTCGGTGTCCCCTGACGTGGTTCTGCCGACCATCATCGTCGGACCGATCGTTGTGGTGATGGGCGTACTCGCAATTTGGCTCCGGTCCTACTTTGCGAATTCGAGCGCGCGTGTTTTTCGAATTTACTTCGGCAAGCCCAGCGAAGGGCTGGAACATCCGAAAGCCGCTGGTTCAGTAGTCGTAGCTGGCGTGTTCATGATCACCGTGGGGCTATACATGATTGCGGCTGGGGTCTATTACCTCTTCGCCCTGGGGATGGTCTGAGTGACTTTCTGGGATCTCGCCGGGGTCGGCGGCTCATTGATGTTTCTTATCGCGAGTCTTGCCCTGGTTACGCGCGCGAGAATCACCCGGCTGCTTCTTCGCCGCGCCACGCGGGCCGAGCCTAAGAGCATGACCGACCCGAATCTTGAATCGGGAGTTGGAGCGCGGCTCATGTACTCAGCGATAGGAGGCTGCTTTATCGGCGCGACGTTTCTCGCGCTCGCGATCGTGAGGCCGTAGACGTAAAAAGTGGCCGATGATGAGCCCGGGAACACCGACCACACGCGGCCACAACTGACCTTGTGTTCCCGGTGTTCCCGGTGTTGGCGCGGCTGATCCGAGCAACGATATCGGGGTTGTGTGGGCCCATTCATGAGGCAGCAAATCAAAGAACTTAAAACAACCGCTTGCGCAGGGTTGTCGGTTGTTGAAGCACAGATGTGGTGGGCCCGGTGGGGCTCGAACCCACGACCCGCGGATTAAAAGTCCGATGCTCTACCGACTGAGCTACAGGCCCGTACCGGACTATCTTACTTGCCTTCGGCACTGCTCATGACAAAGCGGCGGGGCCGCTGACATCTGTAGAGAAATGTCAGCGGCCCCGCCGCTTTGTGAGCTACGTAGTTACTCGGTGGGCATGAGTACCGTGTCAACCAGGTACACAACCGCGTTGGCGGTCTGGACGCCACCACAAATAACCATGGACTCGCCGTTGACCATGAGGTCGTCGCCGCTACCGGTCACCTCGAGGGTCGAGCCCTCTACGGTGTCGTGGGTACCGACGATGTCGGCGGGCTCGATCTCACCGGGTACCACGTGGTAGGTGAGGATCTTTGTCAGCAGGTCGCTGTCAGTCTTGAGGGTGTCGATCGTCGCCGAGTCGATCTTCGCGAACGCGTCGTCAACCGGTGCGAACACTGTGAACTCGCCACCGTTGAGAGTGTCAACGAGGTTGACGTCGGGATTCAAGCCGCCGCTCACTGCTGCAGTCAGCGTGGTGAGGATGGGGTTGTTCGAGGCAGCCGTCGCTACCGGGTCTTCAGCCATTCCGGCAACCGAACCCGACCCGTCGGGAACAGCAGCGTCGTAATCGGCGCAACCGGCGCCGACGAGGTTTGCGTAAGCGTCAGACGACATTGTCTCTTCGGCCATCGGCGTCGATGAGTCCATCGGCTCCGACGACGATCCTTCGGTGGTGCTGCCGGAGCCGGAACATGCCGACAGGGCGAGGGCGCCAACAAAGGCGAGCGAGATTCCGGCGCTGATGCGAGTCTTGGTGCTGAACATGACTTCCTCCGTGTGTGGGGTGTCCGCCGCTGTCTGCGACGTTCATAAGGTCTTCGAGACCGTCGCCGAATCGGATGGAAAGTTTTTTACATCGCATGCCAAACCCCGAAATCCTGCGTCAAGATCGGGGCGTCGATTCATATCTGGACCGGGTGTAAGGCATGCTGGATGTCATGGTGATTGACGGCCTCGACGTTCCCGAAGACGGGGGTCCCTCAGTCGATCACGTTGCCGAACTTCTGCTGGCGGTCGCTCAAGGCGATCAGTCCGCGTTCGCCCGGCTATACGACATGATCTCTTCGCGCGTGTTCGGTCTTATCGTGCGGGTACTCGTCGATCGCTCTCAGAGCGAAGAGGTGCTTCAAGAGGTGTTCTTGGAGATCTGGCAATCCGCCAGCAAGTTCGCTCCGAATAAGGGCCAAGGAAGATCGTGGGTATTCACGATGGCACACCGACGAGCTGTTGACCGTGTGCGGTCAGCGCAGTCGAGTGCTGATCGTGATGTGCGTGCGGGATTCAAAGATATGGGCGTCGCACATGATGGCGTCTCGGAGGAGGCGGAGTTGCGCATCGAAGGACGTCGGGTGGCCCAAGCTGTCTCGACGCTGCCCGAAGCACAACGAGAAGCTCTGACCCTTGCTTACTACGGCGGCTACAGTCAGAGCGAAATCGCGGCCCTCGTTGGGGCTCCGCTGGGAACAATCAAAACAAGAATGAGAGACGGCCTCACTAGGCTGCGAGCAGAAATGGGGGTGACATCGTGAGAAAAGAAGAGTTTGCTGAACTATCGGCAGGACACGCACTTGGCGCGCTGTCGCCCGAAGACCAGACTGCTTTCGCTGACGCGATGCTCGAGCACCCCGAATGGGCCGACCTCGTCTCCGACGATCTCAACACTGCTGCGGCGCTTGCTGACACGATTCCTGCTGTTGCCCCGCCACGTGCGCTGCGTGAGGGAATCCTCGCGCAAATTAATTCGGTGACACCTCTCGCTGTGACCGAATCGGAAGATGCTGTCTCGCGTTCTCGTCCAGCTCGTGGACGATGGGGCTCTCGCGCATGGTTTGCGCTGGCGGCATCCCTCGCCCTCGTCCTCGGAATCGGTGGCGGCGCCGTATACGTTTCGCAGCAGTTGAGCACACCGGCATCCGTCGTGGCTCTCGACCGCATCGAACAAGCCGCTGATGCGCAAAGCGCAACGACAACTCTCGCCGATGGGGGAGAAGCGACCCTGCACTGGTCAGCATCGGAAGGTGAAGCTGTGCTCGTCTCCGACGGGCTGCCGACCCTCACCGAAGCGCAGGCCTTCGAGCTTTGGTATGTGCGCGACGGCGAAGCGATCGCCGCGGGCGTGTTCGACGCGTCGAACGGAGAAGCAACAGCTGTTCTCAGCGGAGAAATGCACGAGGGTGACGTCATCGCGGTCACCGTCGAAGCTGCCGGTGGTTCGGCAGATGGCCAACCGACCTCGACTCCGATCATTGCGATCGAAACCGGCGCCTAACTCGCGCTTGAAGTCGAGATCGCGCTTCGGTTCGGCGGGTAGCCTTGATCGATGAGTGATGAGTCGAGGGAATTCCACAAGCCCATCCGCCGGCCCGCAGAGCTCTTCGATCGCCTTTTCGCAGCCGATGACCCGGCCGAAGTCTCTCGCGTCGCCCACGGCACTGCCGCTGCTCTCCTTTCGCGGGTGCGTGAAGACCCCGAGGCTAACGTCGTCGATCGCCTCGTCGATTTCACGCGCGATCATGGCATCGACGACATCGCCGAGTTGTGGTCGCGCTCACCCGCTCGGTCCTTGCCCGGAACCCTCTGGCGGCTGTACCTCGTGCAGTTGATGATCCACGAAGATCCGCAGACGGCTGCTTTGCTCTACGAGCGCGGACGCACAGATACATCCACTGCCGACGAGATCGTAGCTGGCGCGCCAGCGCCTGCGGGTCCGGAAGAGCTCGTGGCCCTCGTCGACCTGATTATGCGGGGTGTTTTCCAAGGCGACTTCGCGGTGGCTCTCGAGCGCGCATCGGCCTTCTGCCGCCTTGAAGCGACGGGCGCAGCCCACCTCGCCGACGACTACGACGCGACTGAGCCCGAGCGTGCATCAGCATTCACAACGCGTGCCTTGCGATTGACGACATATGCGACAGATCTCGCGTCCGCTGCGACGCTCTGGCGAAAAGACGCGCTCACCTAGACGTCGACGCGAAAAAATTAGCGCCGGGCCGCAGAACGCCTCTCGGCGCGAGGCCGCTCGAAGCGGCAGAGTATGGAGCCCGGGGTTACTGCGGCCCGACTACTCAAGTGTAACAAGAGCACGGCAACGAGCATTCCTTGCGGCGTAGGCTCACGGTATGTCTTGGCGTTTTGCTCTGCTCATCGACCCGCTCGCAGCCGATGTTTCGCTGCCCGGCTATGGCCACACTTTCGAAGTCGTCGACCCGAGCGCTCCGGCATTGAGCGTGGGGGAACTGAGCACTCAGCGCGGTGACGGAATCTTCGAGTCGATCGGTGTGATTAGCGGTCACGCCCAAGAGGTCGAAGCTCATCTGGAGCGCCTTGCGCACTCTGCGCGGCTGTGCGATCTGCCGGCGCCTCACCTCACACAGTGGCGCGAGGCAATCAACGTTGCCGCGGCCGTCTGCCCAGCGGGCGAGTGCGTCATCAAACTCATTCTCAGCCGCGGTATCGAACACGGCCCGACACCCACCGCATGGGTGACTGCCGCTGAAGCGCCGAATAACGCCGCTGTGCGCGTGAATGGCGTACGAGTTGTCACGCTCGATCGTGGGCTCGACAGCGGCGCATCTGAGCGTGCTCCGTGGCTTTTGCTGGGGGCCAAAACGCTTTCCTATGCGGTCAACATGGCAGCCCTCCGGGAATCAAAGCGTCAAGGAGCGGATGACGCGATCTTTGTTTCTTCTGACGGCATTGTGCTCGAGGGGCCCACATCCTCAGTGATTCTGCGCTTCGGCGACAGGTTCGTGACACCTCAGCCGGGAGCTGGCATCCTCCACGGCACAACTCAGATGAGTGTTTTTGAACACTTGACGGCGCGGGGTCACGAGGCGGCGTACGAAACGATCACGGCGGCAGAGCTCGAACAAGCGGATGCCGCATGGCTCGTCTCGAGCGTGCGACTGGCAGCTCCGGTTTCTACCCTGAACGCAAAAAAACTCGTGATGGATGCCGAGTTCACGGCATCCATCAACGAGTATTTGCTGTCACCGCGCGACTAGGCGCAGCGGGGGATTATCCGAAGCGGCCCGAGACGTAGTCTTCGGTGGCCTGCACAGCGGGAGTCGTGAAGATCGCCGACGTGTCGTTGTATTCGATGAGCTTTCCGGGCTTGCCGGTGCCCGCGATATTGAAGAAAGCGGTCTTCTCGCTGACGCGTGATGCCTGCTGCATGTTGTGCGTGACGATGACGATCGTGTAGTCGTTCTTCAGCTCGCCGATCAGCTCTTCGATCGCGTACGTCGAGATGGGGTCAAGGGCCGAGCAAGGCTCGTCCATCAGCAGCACGTCGGGGGAGACGGCAATCGCACGCGCGATGCACAGGCGCTGCTGCTGACCGCCCGAGAGTCCTGATCCCGGACGGTCGAGACGATCCTTCACTTCGTTCCAGAGGTTTGCGCCCTTGAGCGAGTTCTCTACGAGGTCGTCAGCGTCTGACTTCGAGATGCGCTTGTTGTTGAGCTTCACACCGGCGAGCACGTTGTCGCGGATCGACATCGTGGGGAAGGGGTTCGGCCGCTGGAAGACCATACCCACGTCGCGGCGCACCGCCACCGGGTCGACGCCTGGACCGTAGAGGTCGTCACCGTCGAGCAGCACTTCGCCCTCGACGTAGGCGCCGGGAATCACTTCATGCATGCGGTTGAGCGTGCGGAGGAATGTCGACTTGCCACAGCCGGAAGGGCCGATGAACGCTGTGACGGATCGGGGTTCAATCATCAGCGACACGTCTTCTACCGCGAGGAAATCGCCGTAGTACACGTTGAGGTCGTTGACTTCGATGCTCTTAGACACGGGGGCTCTTTCTTTCGGTTCAGCGACGGCCGGTCTTGGGGGAGAACAGCTTCGCGATCATTCGCGCAGCCAGGTTCAACACCATGACGATGAGAATAAGGGTGAGAGCGCCGGCCCATGCGCGGGCGACGGAATCGTCCGGGGTCGTGCCCTGGTTCGCGTACTGGTTGTACACGTACACCGGCAGGGTCATCATGTTGCCATCGAAAAGGTTGAGGTTGAGGCTCTGCGTGTAGCCCGCTGTAAGAAGCAGGGGAGCAGTCTCACCGATGACACGCGCGATGGCAAGCATGATACCCGTGGTGATTCCGGCGATCGATGTCGGGATCACCACCTTGAGGATCGTGAGCCACTTCGGCACGCCTAGCGCGTAGGCGGCTTCACGGAGTTCGTTGGGCACGAGACGCAGCATCTCTTCAGATGACCGAACGACAACGGGAATCATGAGCACGCTCAAGGCGATGGCGCCGATGATGCCCATTGAGATACCCGGACCGAAGAACAGCGCGAAGACTGCATAGGCGAACAGACCCGCAACGATCGAGGGGATGCCGGTCATCACATCGACGAAGAAGGTGATGGCCCGCGAGAGCCGGCTGCCGGTGGAGTACTCGACGAGATAGATCGACGTCATGAGCCCGATCGGTACCGAGATCACAGTTGTTGCGGCCGTGATGAGCAGCGTGCCGTAGATGGCGTGGATCGCGCCGCCGCCGGCGCCCACGACGTTCCGCATGCTGGAGCTGAAGAACTCGATATCAAAGCGCTGCACGCCTTCGACCACGACGGTGTAGAGCAGCGAGATGAGCGGCAGCAGAGCGACGATGAACGCTGCCGAGACGACTGCTGTGATGACCCGGTCTGCCGCTTTGCGACGGCCTTCGACGATGCTCGAGAGTACGCCGATGGCGATGACGAACAGCAGGGTGCCGAGGAACACCGCGGCCGCGATATTGAAGTTCTTGATCGGCTGACCGGCGTTCAAGATCGCGAAGACTGCGAACATGATGAGCCACGATGCGCCGAGCACCGTCCACGGCACAGATCGCGGCAGCTTGCCGCTTGTGAGGGAGTTCACCGACTTCACGGGAGAAGCGGTGGCTGTAACAGTCGACATCAGTTTGCTCCCGAGAATTCGGAACGGCGGTTGACAATCCAACGGGCAAGCGCGTTGACCGCGAACGTGAGCACGAAGAGCACAAGGCCGGTCGCGATCAACACGCTCACGCCATCGCCGTACGCCTCAGGGAAGGAGAGCGCGATATTTGCGGGGATCGTGGTCGGGTTCGTAGCCGTAATGAGCTCGAATGTCACAGCACCGGACACCGAGAGCACCATCGTGACGGCCATCGTCTCTCCGAGGGCGCGTCCGAGGGCGAGCATCGCGGCCGAGACCATACCGCCGCGGGCGAAGGGGAGCACGGCCATGCGGATCATCTCCCAGCGGGTGGCTCCCAGCGCTAGTGCTGCCTCTTCGTGAAGCTTCGGGGTTTGCAGGAAGACCTCACGGCAGATGGCCGTCATGATCGGCAAGACCATGATCGCGAGCACGAGGGCGGCGGTGAGGATGGTGCGACCCGTTGCGGATACTTGGCCGCCGAAGAGCGGAATCCAGCCGAGATATTCGTTCAGCCATGCGTAGAAGGGCTGAATGAGTCCAGCGAAGGTAACGCCGCCCCAGAGGCCGAAGACCACAGACGGCACAGCAGCGAGCAGGTCGATGATGTAGCCGAGGAACGACGCGATACGGCGCGGCGCGTAGTGCGAGATGAAGAGTGCGATGCCGATAGCGAGCGGAGCGGCGATGATGAGCGCGAGGATCGACGCCCAGATGGTGCCGAAGACGAACGGGCCAACATAGGCCCAGAACGATTCGCCCTTAAGGATCGGGTTTGCCTCGGGGTCACCCGTGAACGCCGGAATGCTCTCGGCTACGAGAAAGACGGTTACGGCCGCGAGTACGACGAGGATCGTGATTCCGGCGGCGACAGCGGTGCCGGAAAAGACGAGATCGCCAGGCCGCCGGGGTGCCTTCGGTTTACTGCGCGGCTTGGTGTCCTTCGCCGTAGTCATCGCCATTCAAGCTTCCTTTGTGTGGAGTCCGATCGGGCTCAGCACGAGCCCCGGTGCGATCAAGCGCCGAGGCCCCTGCAGAACCTGCCCAGCTCGGAGTGTAACGAGTGCCCCGAGCTGGGCAAGGATAAGCGGGATTAAATTACTTGATCAGCGCGATCGCGGACTCAACCTGGGTACGCAGGCTGTCGGAGATCGGAGCCGAACCAGCGTTCGACGCTGCGGCATCCTGACCCTCGGGGCTTGCGATGTAGGAGAAGTACTGCGACACGAGGTCAGCGACGTTGGAGTCTTCGTACTCGACGCAACCGATGAGGTAGCTCACGAGAGCGATCGGGTAAACGCCAGCCTCGTCGGTGGTGCGGTCGAGCTCGATGGCGATGTCGCCGTCGGTGCGACCCTCAACCTCGGGAGAAGCGTCAACGAGCGCCGCAGCAGCTTCGGGCGAGTAAGAGACGAACTCTCCACCGACCTCGATAGCAACGGTGCCGAGGTCGCCGGCCTGCGAAGCGTCGGCGTAACCAATGGTGCCCTGACCGCCGGTCACAGCAGCAACGACACCGGAGGTGCCCTGTGCGGCTTCACCGGAATCGAGCGGCCATTCGCCGTCAGCCTCGTAGCTCCACACGTCGGGTGCGACAACGTTGAGGTAGTCGGTGAAGTTCTCGGTGGTACCCGAGTCGTCCGAGCGGTGCACGGGCGAGATCGCGAGGTCGGGAAGGTCAACACCCGGGTTGAGGTCGGCGATAGCCGCGTCATTCCAGTTGGTGATCGTTCCGGCGAAGATGCCAGCGACCGTCTTGGCGTCGAGGTCGAGCGAGTCGATGCCGTCGAGGTTGAAGATGATCGCGATCGGCGAGATGTAGAGCGGCAGCTCGACGATTCCAGCGGCGCCGTCATCTGCGCACGAGGCGAAGCCGCCAGCGGCGATCTCCTCGTCGTTGAACGCACGGTCAGAACCGATGAAGTTGCTGGCGCCGGCGATGAAGTTCTCGCGGCCTGTTCCCGAACCGGTGGGCTCGTAGTTGATCGTGACGTCGGGGTTTGCCGTCTGGAATGCGGCGACCCATGCTTCCTGGGCTGCCGTCTGTGACGAGGCTCCCGTTGCGGAAAGGGTGCCCGAGAGCGTCGATGCGCTTTCGGTGTCAGTGGCGGTGCCACCTTCGTTTGCGGCGCAGCCGGCGAGAGCGAGAGCCGCGACAGCGGCGAGGGCGCCCACCTGGGCGATGCGGTTGATCTTCACTGTGAATCCTTCACAAATCAGGGTGGTGTGACCCGGTGCAGGGCACGCCCCGACGGTAGACACGAACTCTTAAGAGAGTGCGCTGCAGGGGTGAACGGGAGGTGAACGGCTCCTGTGTGTGCCAAATTGGGGCTCATGCGGAAAATAGTCTGATCGTCATGCCCCACCTTCCCGACGTGGCGCAGCCTCTTTTGGATGCTGCTTCCCTCGCGCCCAGGTCCCGTACTCTCATCGACGTTCTCCGTGCCACTGCGGCCCAGTTTCCCGAGGCATCCGCTCTCGACGACGGGTCTGGCGCGCTGAGTTACCGCGAGCTGCTGGCGCACGTCAACCGGACAGCTGCACGCCTGCACGAGGCAGGCGTCCGGCGCGGCGACCGCGTGGGAGTGCGGGTGGCATCGGGTTCGAAGGAGCTCTACATCTCGATTCTCGGCGTTCTCGCCGCGGGCGCCGCATACGTTCCCGTCGATGCTGATGATCCCGACGAACGTGCACGACTTGTCTTCGGTGAGGCCGCCGTAACGGGCATCATCGTCGGTTCGGGGGAGTACGTCTCCTCTGACCACGAGACTGACTCTGCAGCAGAACCTCTCTTTTCCGGAGATGCGCCACACCCCGCAACGACGTCCACTGCGACGGTCCCCTCACCGGAGCCGAGCGACGACGCGTGGATCATCTTCACCTCCGGTTCAACGGGTGTACCCAAAGGTGTCGCTGTGACCCACCGCTCAGCGGCGGCATTCGTCGATGCCGAGGCCGGGCTCTTCTTACGCGATGCACCCCTTTGTGCTGGTGACCGAGTGTTGGCCGGACTCTCTGTCGCGTTCGATGCGTCGTGCGAAGAAATGTGGCTCGCGTGGCGAAATGGTGCGTGCCTGGTGCCCGCGCCGCGTGCACTCGTGCGCTCCGGTGAAGACCTCGCGCCATGGCTGCTGCGGCAGGGCATCACCGCGGTGTCCACAGTGCCGACGCTCGCGGCAATGTGGCCCTCGAGTGCGATCGAAAACGTGCGACTGCTTATTTTCGGCGGCGAGGCGTGCCCGCCGGAACTAGCGGCCCGACTCGTTGCGGACGGGCGTGAAGTGTGGAACACCTACGGTCCGACCGAAGCGACAGTCGTCGCATGCGCGGCCCTCCTCGATGGCACAGTGCCGGTGCGCATCGGACTCCCGCTCGATGGCTGGAGTCTGGCAGTCGTGAACACCGCAGGCGAGCCAGTAGCCGAAGGTGAGACGGGCGAATTGATCATCGGTGGGGTGGGGCTTGCCCGCTACCTCGACCCCGCCAAAGACGCCGAGAAATACGCCCCGATGCCAACTCTCGGGTGGGACCGTGCCTACCGTTCCGGCGATCTCGTGCGCTACGACACCGAAGGCCTCGTCTTCCAGGGGCGTGCAGACGATCAGGTAAAGGTGGGCGGGCGGCGCATCGAACTCGGTGAAGTCGAGTCCGCGCTCCAAGACCTGCCTGGCGTTGCTGCCGCGACAGTAGCTGTGCGCACCACGGATGCCGGTGTCTCGGTGCTTGTCGGGTATCTCGTTGCCGACAACCCCGCTGCCGGATTCGACACCTCTTCCGCACGGATGACGCTGTCGGAGCGCCTTCCTGCGGCAATCGTGCCGCTGCTCGCCCTCGTCGAGGAGTTGCCGGTGCGGACGTCGGGAAAAGTGGATCGCGCAGCGCTCCCGTGGCCGCTTCCCGGCATCGATACTCCCGTCGCGGGCCTCACACCCGGCGAAGCATGGCTGGCTGAGCAGTGGCAGGCCGTCTTGGGTGTGCCCGTTCCGGGGCCGAAGGCCGACTTCTTCGATCTCGGCGGTGGGTCACTTGCTGCGGCGCAGCTCGTGTCGCGCATCCGTCAGCGCGTGCCGGAGTTCGCTGTCGCCGACATCTATGACGTACCCCGGCTGGGAGCGATGGCCAAAGCCCTCGGTCCACTCGTCTCCGACGATGACGTGCACTTTCACGAGCCGCTTCCGACTCCGCGGCGGATGCAGTGGCTCCAGACGCTCTTGGGAATTCCGTTGTTTGTGCTCACCGGCATCCGCTGGTTGTTGTACATCTTGACCGCGTCTGCGCTTCTCCAGCCTTTCGGCGGATTCGACGTGCTGCCTACCGTGCCGTGGCCGGCACTGGTCCTGGGGCTCCTCGTGTTCGCCACCCCCTTCGGCAAGATGGCGATCGCTGCCGGTGCCGCGCGCGTGCTGCTGCGCGGCGTGGCCCCCGGCGACTATCCGCGCGGCGGGGGAGTTCACCTGCGGCTCTGGCTCGCCGAGCAGTTAGCCGATCAGATTGATGCCGTCGGCCTTGCCGGCGCGCCGTGGATCAGTTACTACGCTCGCGCATTGGGCGCCCGCATCGGTCGAAACGTCGATTTGCACACTCTGCCGCCCATTACGGGAATGCTCCGCATCGGTGATGGCGCCTCGATCGAGCCCGAGGTGGACCTGTCGGGGTACTGGATCGACGGTGACCTCGTGCGCATCGGCGAAGTGCGCATCGGAGCCGAGGCAACGGTGGGTGCACGCAGCACTCTCGCCCCGGGCACCCGCATCGGGCAGCGCGCAGAAATAGCGCCAGGCTCCGCTGTTTTCGGTCGCGTTCGAGCTGACCAATCGTGGGCGGGATCCCCTGCCATCCGCGTAGGCGGCACCTCCCGCGGTTGGCCCGGCGAGCACGCACCTGCGACGCACCGCTGGCTGTGGGCATATGCCGCATCAGCCATCGGCTTGGCGTTGCTGCCCGTCATCGCCTTCGCGTGCGGTGCGGCGGTGCTCGCACTCGGTATGCGCGGTGCAGATTCGCTTGCCGAGGCAGCGCTCGCCGCAGCGATCTGGCTCGTACCGGCAACGCTTCTTACGGGTCTCGTGTTTGCTGCTGTCGTGGTCCTTCTCGTGCGATTGCTCTCACTCGGTCTTCGCGAAGGTATTACGCCGGTGCGCAGCCGCATCGGGTGGCAAGCCTGGTCGATCGAGCGCTTGCTCGATGCATCACGCGTGCTCTTGTTTCCGCTTTACTCGAGCCTGTTCACGCCAGTGTGGCTCCGGATGCTGGGAGCATCTGTCGGTCGAGATGTCGAAGCATCCACGGTCTTGCTTCTGCCGTCGATGACGCGCATCGATGACGGCGCGTTCCTCGCTGACGACACGATGGTCGCGACGTACGAAATGCGCGGGGGCTGGGTGCGCATCGGTCAGGTGCGCATCGGAAAACGCGCATTCCTGGGAAACTCGGGCATGGCTGCCCCCGGTCACCGGGTGCCAAAAGACGGGCTCGTCGCCGTGCTCTCTTCAGCGCCGTTCAAAGCGAAGGCCGGGTCGTCGTGGTTGGGTTCTCCCGCCGTGCGCCTGCGCCGTGTGTCTGCCACGGGCGACCAGACTCGTACCTATCAACCCACGGGCGCTCTGCGGGCTGCACGTACACTCTGGGAGCTATGCCGCATCGTGCCCGTCATCGTGACCTACGCGCTCGGGCTTGCGGTGCTCTTCACCTTCGCGGCGCTCGTCAGCGCCTGGGGGATCGGGTGGGCGATCGCGTTATCAGGAATTGTCATGCTGATCGCCGGAGCCGTCGCTGCCGCTATCTCAGCCGCGGCCAAGTGGGCGATCGTAGGTCCGATCCGGGCTGGCTCTCACCCGCTGTGGTCAAGCTTCGTCTGGCGCACCGAAGTCGCTGACACATTCACCGAGATGGTTGCGGCGCCGTGGTTTGCGCGCAGCGCTGCGGGAACCCCCGCGCTGGCCGTGTGGCTGCGCGCGCTCGGTGCGAATATCGGACGAGGAGTCTGGTGCGACAGCTACTGGTTACCGGAGCCCGATCTGGTCACTTTGGGAGCTGGATCAACCGTCAATCGGGGCTGCGTTGTGCAGACGCACCTGTTCCATGATCGAATCATGAGCATGGACACCGTCGAACTCGCGCCGGGGGCAACCCTCGGGCCTCACAGCGTGATCCTTCCCGCTGCTGTCATCGGTGCTCATGCAACCGTGGGACCGGCCTCGCTCGTCATGCGAGGCGAGACTGTGCCTGTCGGCTCGCGGTGGAGCGGAAACCCGATCGGGCCGTGGCGTGCCGTCAAGGCGCGGGCATACCAATCCACCTCATGAGCGAGGACCATGAAGGCTACGCGCCGCAAAGCGGCGACCCTTCGTTCGACGTGGAGTCGTACGACCTCGACCTGACCTACCGGGTTCGCACGAATCGGTTGGAAGGTACCGCAATGCTCTCGGGGGTGGTGCGAGAGCAGACGCGCTCGCTTTCGATTGACCTCATCGGTCTTCGCGTATCGCGGGTGCGTCTCGATGGTGAAAAGCGTACGAAGTTCACGCAGGGACCGCGAAAGCTTCAGGTCGGCGCGCCGCGCGAGTTGAGGCCTGGCGAGCGGTTCACCATCGCGATCGACTATGCCGGCGCTCCCGCCCCCCGACACTCGCGGTGGGGAACGATCGGCTGGGAAGAGCTCGACAACGGCGCTCTCGTGGCCAGCCAGCCGGTGGGTGCGCCCACCTGGTTTCCCTGCAACGATCGTCCAGACGACCGCGCCACCTACTCGCTGAGCATCACTGTCGATGCCGAGTACGCTGTCGCGGCGACCGGCGTTCGCACCGACGTCACTCGCAAGGGTGGCATGGTGACATCCCGATTTCGGAGTGATGTTCCCACCGCGACGTACCTGCTCGCGTTGCAAATCGGCACATACACGCCCTCGCCGTTCGAGGTGCCGGGTGGAATCACTGGCGAGCTCCACACGGCTCCAACTCAGCGAGTCGCCGCTGCCCGTGCGTTTGCCGACGTACCGAAAATGCTCCGAGCCTTCACGGATGCCTTCGGCCCCTATCCGCAGCAGCACTGCACCCTCGTCGTCACCCCCGACGCGCTGGAGATACCGCTCGAGTCGCAGGGCATGGCCGTGTTCGGGTCAAACCATTTGGCCCCCGACAGTGAGCGTCTCGTCGCGCACGAGCTTGCGCACCAGTGGTTCGGCAACAGTGTCGGCATCGGGCAGTGGAACGATATCTGGCTCAACGAAGGATTCGCGTGCTACGCGGAATGGCTGTGGTTCGAGGCATCCGGTCGGCAAACCGCGGATGCGAGCGCGCGCGAGCACTACCGTCAGCTGCGCGGTGAACCGCAAGACCTCGTTATCGCTGAGCCCGGGCCCGATCTGATGTTCGACGACCGCCTCTACAAGCGTGGTGCGCTCGCTCTCCATGCTTTGCGCACGTTGCTGGGAGACACCGTATTCTTCGATCTGCTTCGCGAGTGGGCCGCCGACAACCGCCATGCGCTCGTCGATACCGAAGACTTTCGGATGCTCGTCGCTCGCTATTCACCGCGCCACGGCGGCGCGACCCTCAGCGCCTGGATTGACCAGCCCTCGCTGCCGAGCTTCCCGCGGCGGTAACGAAGCGCGCTTGAACTGCAAGAGCGATTGCGACTCCCGATGGGCCCGAAAGATCCCAACCCCGAAATGCCGTGGATCCCGGGATAACCGCTGTCCACGCTTTTGTGTTTCCGGTGATCTCAACGCTGCGCGGATCAACGCGCAGCCCGCGACCGTCTGCTTTGAGAGCCGATTCGACGCGCACCCAATCAGTGACAGTCGCCGATGTGCGACCCAGCGCTCTCGCATACCCCTCGCGCGAGCGAACCGGGTCATCGGTAGCTTCCGCATCGATTCCGATAGCAGCTATTGAACGGCTGTCCGCTACTGCCACGAGGGCAAGCCCGCCAGCGTAAGAGACGCTCGCGCGCAGCGCGGCCCCCGAAATACGCACCGGACCATGATCGCCGCCACAGCGAGCGCATCCCGTCGAGATGTGAGCTGCGTCGCCGACGAGTCCCCGCAGCAGCGACCACGCGGCGTCCCGCCGACCAAGGCGATCGGGTGCCGGCCCCCATGCCACACGAACGTCAGGGCGCACGTCAGTCCTTCGGAACGTGCGTCTCAATCGCGATAATTCCGGAACCTGGGTTCGTGGCCGAAATATGGGCCACAGAGAACCCGGCCAGGTCCAGTGCCGCGGCGGCCCCGATGTACGAGCCAGCGACAGTTCCAGTGGTCATCGCGATCTCGTTGAGAACATCGGGCATCACGGGTCGGTGGCTGCACAGCACAGCGGCTTTTCTCGACCGTACCCTCTTGCTGATGACGCTGCGTGGGTCTGCTGTGCCCGCTTCCCACGCGTCTTGGCTCAGCTCGGGCGTCGCTGTGACTTTGATTCCGAGCGTGGCCGCAAGCGGTGCGACAGTGTCAAGGCATCGGCGCGCGTCGCTCGAGACGATCCGACGAATGCCGAATGCTCGCAGCGCACCGACGATCGACTCTGCCTGTCGTGTTCCCCGTGCGGTCAACGGGCGTGCACTGTCGATCGCGGCCCATGACTCGCGGGGGAGCGCCTTCGCATGTCGAAGCGCGATGATCGGGAACGTTTCGAGCACTCCGTCATCGACGAACTTGAGGAACGCCTCCAAAATCTCGACATCAGCGGGGTAGCTCACTTGAGCGAGTGCCTTCTTGGGACTCAGCCACGTCAGCGCAGAAATTTCTTTATTCGGAACGAAGTCTGAGGCGCGGATCGCATCATCGGTCGCGTGTGCCGACCAGTAGTGCACGATCTTCTTGCGCCCGCTGGGCAGATGATAGGTCGACACGCCCACGGGAATTCCGAGCGATGTGCGGATGCCGGTTTCTTCGTGGATCTCACGGACCGCGGTCTCCGCGAGCATCTCGCCAGGGTCCACCTTGCCCTTGGGTAGCGAAAGATCGCGGTATTCCTCGCGACTGACGAGCAGCACCCTCAACTTGCCGTCGACGAGGCGCCAGACCACTCCGCCGGCCGCGTATACAGCTGTAGCCGTCACCGAATAGCCCGTGCCCGCGCGCGACGCTGACGTCGAATCGCGGCCATCGTCTTGTCTTGGAGATCCTCGAGCGGTTTGCCCTCGGCATCCGAATTATGACGCGTCCACTTGCCATCGGAACCCAGCCACCATGAGCTGGTTTCTGCGCTCAGCGCCTCGGTGAACAACGAGCCGAGGTGGGCGATTTGCGCCGGGTCGACGATACGAACAAGGGCTTCGACACGACGGTCGAGGTTTCGGTGCATCATGTCGGCGCTACCGATGTAAACCTGGGGGTCGCCATCATTTTCGAAACAGAAAAGGCGCGAGTGTTCGAGGTAGCGACCCAGGATGCTCCGCACCGTGATGTTTTCGCTCATCCCGGCGACACCGGGGCGCAGACTGCAGATGCCGCGCACCCACACGTCCACTGGTACGCCTGCTTGGCTGGCGCGATAGAGGGCGTCGATGATCTGCTCATCAACCATCGAGTTGACTTTGATTCGGATGCCGGATGGGCGTCCTGCCAGCGCATTCGTGCGCTCCTTATCGATCAGTCGAACGAGACCTTTTCGCAAGTGCAGCGGCGCAACGAGCAGACGTTTGAACTTCTTCTCGATCGCATAGCCGCTGAGTTCGTTGAAGAGGCGGGTGAGATCGCGACCCACCTGGTTGTCCACAGTAAACAAGCCGAAGTCTTCATAAATACGGCTGGTCTTCGGGTTGTAGTTACCCGTTCCGACGTGACTGTAATGACGCAGCACGTTGTCTTCTTGTCGAATGACAAGGGCAAGCTTGCAGTGAGTCTTCAAACCCACGAGACCGTAGACGACGTGCACGCCGGCCTTTTCGAGCTTGCGGGCCCACACGATGTTGTTCGCCTCATCGAAACGCGCCTTGACCTCGACGAGCGCGAGCACCTGCTTGCCGGCTTCGGCAGCGTCGATGAGTGCCTGCACGATGGGGCTGTCGCCAGACGTGCGGTACAGCGTCTGCTTGATGGCGAGAACGTAAGGGTCTTTCGCCGCCTGTTCGAGGAACGCCTGCACGCTCGTTGCGAATGACTCGTAAGGGTGGTGTACGAGCACATCTGCTTTGCGGATAGCGGTGAAGAAGTCCACTCGCTCGTTGTTGTCGCCCGGCTGGAACGCTGCAGCTGTTGTAGGAACGTGGGGTGTGTAGTGCAGGTCGGGGCGTTCGATGCGTGCGAGGTCAAACAGACCGCGAAGATCGAGCGGCGCCGGAAGTCGATACACCTCCTGCGTCGTGATGCCGAGCTCATCGACGAGCAGCTTCAACGTGAGTTCGTCCATGTCGTCGGCGATCTCAAGCCGAATCGGGGGCCCGAATCGGCGACGCATGAGCTCCGCTTCGAGGGCCTGGATCAGGTTCTCGGTCTCGTCTTCTTCGATCACCATGTCTTCATTGCGGGTGAGACGGAAGGCGTGATGATCGAGAATCTCCATCCCCGGGAAAAGATCCGCGAGATTGTTGGAGATCAGATCTTCGAGGGGGAGGTACCGCACGCGGTCGCCCTCGCGAAGCACCTCGACGAACCTCGGGAGCATCGGCGGCACTTTGAGGCGCGCGAACTCTTGGCGACCCGTCTTGGCATTGCGGATGCGGATCGCAAGGTTCAGGCTGAGGCCCGAAATATAGGGGAACGGGTGTGCCGGGTCGACTGCCAGTGGCATCAGAACCGGAAAAACCTGCGTCTGAAAGTAGTCGTAGAGCCGCGCACGATCCGGGTCGGAAAGCTCGTCCCAACGCACGACGTCGATGCCGGCATCAGCAAGTGCTGGGCGCACAAGGTTTCGCCATGCATCAGCGTGGCGCAGTTGCAGAGTGTGCGCTTCTTGAGAAATGTCGGCCAACACATCCTGCGGAGCGCGGCCAACGTTGGTGGGAACTGCAAGCCCGGTGATGATTCGACGCTTCAGTCCCGCAACACGCACCATGAAGAACTCATCGAGGTTGCTGCCGAAAATCGCGAGGAAGTTGGCGCGCTCCAGTGCCGGGAGGTGAGGATCCTCAGCGAGCTCGAGCACGCGCTGATTGAACGCGAGCCAGCTCAGCTCTCTGTCGAGATATCTGTTCTCTGGCAGTTCTGAGTCGCGCGATTCGTCGACTCCATCGAAGTCGTCGTCGTCTGCGTCACCAAGACCGGTGTCCAATGTCTCGTGGATCATTCCTTCATCATGACATTCAGAAGTGACCGCCGTGTGAACTCTCATGCTGATAATGTCGCCTCAGATCGAATGAACGGGCCGAGGCGTGATCCGGGTGGGGGACACGCCAGAAGATAGGTCAGTCATGTCTAAAAGCGACACAGCGCCGCCATCGTCCAACGAGCCATCGTCCGAGCGGGGCTTTACCAGCTACCGAGCGCTTCCGCAGCGGGTTGGGTGGGCGTATCTCGCCGCGACCACATTCGGTCGATTGCCGATGGCGATGGTGCCACTTGCCATCCTCACTCTCGCAACATCCGCGACGGGTTCAATCGCAATCGGTGGTTTCGCCGCATCCGCCGCCGCTATTGGCGAAGCAATCGGCGCGCCCACGAGCGGCTACCTCGCAGATCGATGGGGGCAGCGAGGCGTATTGCTCGGTGGGGTCGTCCTCCACGTCACGTTCCTCGTGGCTCTGGTTCTGACAGCAGGAGTGGGCCCTGATGCGATCACTGTCGCGCTTTCCGGTGCGGCGGGACTGACGCTTCCTCAGGTTGGTGCGCTCTCGCGAGCACGTTGGATGGCCGTGGCCGATGGCGATCTTCCGGCAGCTTTTGCATTCGAGGGCGTTGTCGACGAGCTCGCGTACATTTTCGGGCCCGCGATCGTCGGCATTCTCGCGGTGACGCTCGCGCCGCAGGCAGCAGTGATCGTTGCCGGGATTCTGGTCGTCGTATTTGTGACGCAGTTCGCCGTGCACCGCACGCACCGGCTGGTGCCGCGTCGTCGCGATATGCGTGACGACACCGAGACCGACGACACCGCTGGCGCGCCAGCGGGTCGCAGATTTCTTGTCGCTGTGTCTCTTACCGGCATGCTCGCGATGGGTGTGTTCTTCGGCGCTTCACAGACTGGTCTCACCGCGTTCGCCGAAGAGATCGGCATCCCGGATGCCGGTGCGCTCCTTTATGCGGTCATGGCCGTGGGTTCGGCTGTCACAACAATCGCGATGGTGTGGTTGCCGGCGCGAATCGGACTTTGGACGCGGTGGTGGATAGCCGGCGTCGGCATGAGCGTGGGCGCGACGTTGCTGCTGTGGGCGCCCGGTCTCGGCTTTGTGCTGGCGGCAGCCATTTTCGCGGGTCTTTTTCAAGGACCGCTGTTGCTCACGATCTTCACCGTCACGGGGTCTGTCGTTGTGAACGGTCGCGCCGGAATCGCGATGACTCTTGCGGCCAGTGGCGTCGTCATCGGGATCGCAGCTGGTGCTGCGATCGCCGGCGTCTGGGCTGAGCAAACCGGATCGCGCGGAGCGTTCGCGCTCGTGCTCACCGCATCGATTTCCCTCGCGGTCATCGGGTTGGCGATGGCGATCTCATCTCGCCTGCGAGAGCGACCGGCGCGATAGGGCGAGTGTTTCGCTACGCGTCGGAGCGTTCCTTGCGCGGAGGCACCTGATCTTCTTCGTACACGTTGAAGCGGTAGCCGACGTTTCGAACTGTTCCGATGAGCTGCTCGAGGTCGCCGAGTTTTGCGCGCAAGCGCCTCACATGAACGTCGACAGTGCGAGTGCCGCCGAAGTAGTCGTATCCCCAGACTTCGCTCAGCAGCTGTTCGCGGGTGAAGACACGTGAGGGGTGCGTGGCGAAAAAGTGGAGAAGCTGGAACTCCTTGTATGTGAGGTCGAGCGGCTTCCCGTGCACCTTGGCCGAGTACGACGATTCATCGATCGTGATGCCCGACGTCTGGATCCGGCTCGAGACCTGTTCTTTTGTGACTCGTCCGATCGCGAGGCGGATACGCGCGTCCACTTCCGCGGGGCCAGCGGTGACGAGGATGACGTCGTCCACGCCCCAGTCCGTCGACACAGCGGTCAGGCCGCCTTCTGTGACAACCAGCAGGAGCGGCGCATCGAGACCTGTCGTGTTGAGGATTTTGCAGAGCGACTTCGCGCCGACGAGGTCAATACGCGCATCGATGAAGATCACATCCGCGCTCGGCGCATTGACCAACTGTGCCGGTTCTGCCGGGATTTGTCGTACACGGTGGCTCAAGAGTTCGAGCGCGGGCAGGATCGGGCCGCCCCCGTGTGCGGAGCTGAGTACAAGAAGCTGTGCCAAAGAGTCCTCCCGGCCGCGGTAGACCGCGTCGTGCCCTTATCTTAGGGGCTGGCGAGTGCACGCCGGCATCTCCGGCGTTCCACCAGCGCAGCGCATGCCCCACAATAGAGGCATGTCAGCGCCCGACCTCGCCCCACGCCGTCCGCTCGGTGGCATCGTTACCGTTTGGATCGCCGCGGCCATCGCAGGACTCGTCGTGGGGTTCTTCGTCCCGTCCGACCTCCGCTCCGCGTGGACGCTTGTTGCGCTCGGAGGCGCGATCATCCTGTCCTTCATCGTTCAGCTCTGGTACGGGCAGACCCAGCGCTTTATCCAGCGAACATCGCTGTCGATTCTCGGCGCGCTCATCGTGCTGGGAATCATCAGCGCCGGGTTCAGGGTTGCCGCCCTCATCCCCGCCTAGATCGGTCTAGAATCAGATCATGGATCTCGTCGCGCTTGAACTCTTCTTCGTGGGACTTCTGGGGCTTGCCTCGCTCGCGATCGCTTTCGTCTCTGGAGTCGTGATCAAGAACCTCTACCGCGGTCAGCGCTAGCGGCCCCGTCGTGATCGATCTACCCACGGATCTACCTGCCGAACTCGTTCCCCTCTCCTGGCTCATCGGAGTCTGGGAAGGGAGCGGCGTCATCGACTACGAAGCCGACGGCATCCACTTTGCGGGCGAATTCGCCCACCGCGTGAGTTTCAGCCACGATGGTGGCGCGTACCTCAACTATTCGGCTTCGGCATGGCTGATTGGCGAGGACGGCGAACAACGTCCCCTTCTCGCCGAGATGGGCTATTGGCGGCTCGCGCGTGATGCCGCGGCATCCGATCCAGGGCCGGCTCTTCTTCCCGCGAGTGCACCCGCTGTCGTGCGTACCGCGGACGACGTCGAGAAACTACGAACGCCCGAAGGTGGCTTTGGTATCGAAGTTTCTCTTGTCCGCGCGGACGGCGTCTGCGAGCTCTACATCGGCCAGGCCACTGGGCCGCGGATCGACATTGCGACGGATGCGGTTGTCCGCACTGCGGGAGCGAAGCCATATGCGGCAGCGACCCGAATGTACGGACTCGTCGACTCGCATTTGTTGTGGGCATGGGACATCGCAGCACTCGGATCCGGACTCGCATCGCACGCGTCAGCTCGACTCGCGAAGGCGGACTAATGAACGAACTTTTTGCTGGAATTTCTGGAGCTGTGATCGACGAGTACGGAGTCGCTCACTTCGGAGCGCCGCTGCGCGAGCAGCGATCGCTGGCCGACGGTAGCGCTGTCGTACCGCTTTCGAATCGATCGGTGCTCGCCGTTGCCGGCGAAGACCGACTCACCTGGCTGGATTCGATCTCGTCCCAGGCGCTCAGCGCGCTCGCGCCGGCCGGCAGCTCGGAGACGCTGATTCTTGGTCCGAACGGGCACGTCGAGTACGCGGCATCCGTATACGACGATGGTGAGACGGCGTGGCTCATCGTCGATGATGTGAAC
Source organism: Microbacterium endophyticum (assembly GCF_011047135.1). NCBI lineage: Bacteria > Bacillati > Actinomycetota > Actinomycetes > Micrococcales > Microbacteriaceae > Microbacterium > Microbacterium endophyticum. The sequence goes on from NZ_CP049255.1 coordinate 2,321,174, forward strand.
GCCGAGGGATTGCTCGCGTGGTTGACACGGATGCGATTTCGGCTGCGAGTAGCGCCGCGTGACGCGAGCGCGGAATACTCGGTGGTCGGCGGAACGCCAGAAGCCCTCGCGGCGGTTGCACCAACTGCTCCGACGTGGCGCGATAGCTGGCCTGAGATTACCCCTGGCGGCCACGGCTACGCGGTTGTCGAAAGCCACCCCGGCACTGACTACTCCTGGGCCGAAGCTCTGCTCACGCCAGATGAAATCTCTGAGCTTGCGCACCGTGCTTCCAGCAACGAGATTTCGTTGGCGGGTTATATCGCGGCTGACGCACTGCGGCTCGCGGCATGGCGTCCGCGCGTGCGTGATATCGACGATCGCACGCTGCCTCACGAGGTCGACTGGCTGCGCACTTCCGTTCACCTCAGCAAGGGGTGCTATCGCGGCCAAGAGACTGTCGCGAAAGTACACAACCTGGGGCACCCGCCACGTCGAATGGTGATGCTTCATCTCGACGGTAGCGACAGCGTACTTCCGGCGAGGAATGCCTCGGTGTTCGACGGCGAGACTCTGCTTGGAACCGTCTGGTCATCGGCGTTGCATTACGAGGATGGCCCGATCGCGCTCGCGATGCTCAAGCGGAATTCGCCGGTCGAAGGTGTCGTGCAGGTAGAGACGCCCGAGGGGCGGATCGCGGCGACACTCGAAACCATCGTGCCGCCGGAGGCGGGAGCCGCTGCCAACGTGCCGCGCCTGCCGCGACTGTCGCGGCGCGCTGCGGTGCGGTGAGCGGCGACCACGACCCGTCACCGCTGACGGCGCCGATTCCTACCGGATGGCGCACACGTTGGGATATTCGACCACGACTGTTGCGCGTGCGCTGGTCGGCCGGCGCGATTGTCCAAATCGTTGTTGCTGTGACGGCTGCTGTCGCCGTAGCCCGGTGGGGCTTCGGCCACGCGACACCGCTGCTCGCGGCCACAGTGACAATTTCGAGTCTCGGCCTCGTGCGAGATGCCCGACCCATTCGTGTTCTCGAAACTGTTGCGGGGATGCTGGTGGGCATCCTGATCGCGGAGCTCCTCGTCATTACACTCGGCATCGGGTGGTGGCAGCTTGCTCTTTCGCTGGCACTTGCGATGGCCGCAGCTCGCTTCCTGGCAACCGCACCGGGCTTCACGATGGCGGCCGCAACGCAGGCAGCGATCGTCATGATTCTGCCGATCGACGTTCCGTTCGTACGACTTCTTGATGGTGCCATCGGGGGAGCTGCCGCACTCGCCGTGACAGCGCTTATTCCGCGGAACACGCGACGCGCAGAACTTGCGGATGCAGAGAGCGTCTTTTCGGGTTTTGATGACGCGGTGGCGACCGTGGTTCAGGCCTTGCGCCGTGGCGACCGCATGCGTGCAGACCGAGCCCTCCAGAAAGCCCGCGCCTTGAGCACCCGCATCGACGCGTGGACGGCATCGCTCGAATCGAGTCTCGCTATCGCGCGTATCTCACCGATTCTTGCGCGCACCAAGCCGGAGCTTCTCCGCCACGAACGCGTGCGTTCAGCCATGGATCTCTCGGTGCGAAACCTGCGGGTTATCGCCCGACGTGCGCTCTATGTTGAAGATGACGGTGCCAAACGCCCGCTTATCGCCGACGTGATTGCTGAGATTCAGCGCGGTGCAACGCTCGTCCACCTCTCGCTGACTGATATCTCCTACGAGCCGTTGGCACGCGAGTCACTGCGCGCTGTCGCCGTGAGACTTGACCCAGGAGCAATGCTGCCGGATGCTGCGCCGAGCGATCAGAACCTGATCCTTTCGCTCCGACCCCTTGTGGTAGATCTCCTCACTGCTGCCGGTATGCCCGGCGAACAGGCGAGAAGCTCAGTACCACGACTCTGAGTCGGCGCACCCGGCACGTTCCGGCCTGGTCGGGGTAGGTCTGCTCGGTATCATTGGGGTATGACTGCGCCATACACGCTGATCCTCCTCCGCCACGGGCAGAGCGAATGGAACGAACTCAATCTCTTCACCGGGTGGGTGGATGTGCGACTCACCGAACAGGGGCGCGCTGAAGCCGCTCGCGGTGGCAAGCTCCTCGCCGAAGCGGGTCTTTTGCCTGACGTGCTGCACACCTCGGTGCTCAGCCGTGCGATCCAGACCGCGAATATCGCGCTCGACGCTGCCGACCGCCTCTGGATTCCCGTGAAGCGCTCCTGGCGCCTCAATGAGCGTCACTACGGTGCGCTGCAGGGCAAAGACAAGGCTCAGACGCTGGAAGAGTTCGGCCAGGAGCAGTTCATGCTCTGGCGTCGTTCCTTCGACGTGCCGCCCCCCGAGCTCGCTGACGACAGCGAATTCAGCCAGATGAACGATCCTCGCTATGCCGGCATTGATGGTGACGTGCCCCGCACCGAATCGCTCAAGCTGGTCATCGATCGCATGCTCCCGTACTGGTCGAGTGAGATCGTTCCCGACCTCACCGCGGGCAAGACGGTACTCGTCACGGCTCACGGTAACTCACTGCGCGGTGTCGTGAAGCACCTCGAGGGCATCAGCGATGCAGATATCGCGGAGCTCAACATTCCCACCGGAATTCCGCTCGTCTATCGCCTCGACGCCGACCTTAAGCCGCTCGGCCCGGGCGAATACCTCGACCCTGAAGCCGCAGCCGCAGGTGCCGCAGCCGTCGCGTCGCAGGGCAAGAAGTAACCCCACCGCAAACGAAGAAGGAGCGGATGCCACGTGGCATCCGCTCCTTCTTCGTTTGTATAGCTGCTTACGCGTCGTCTGCTACCGGCACCCAGTCACCTGTGGCGAGGTAGACGATCTTCTTCGAAACTGACACCGCGTGGTCGCCGAAGCGCTCGAGGTAGCGGCTTGCAAGGGTTGCATCGACGGTGGCAGCAGCTTCGCCGCGCCATGAGTCGCTCAAGACCTTCTCGAAGACGCTGACGTGCAGTTCGTCGAGTTTGTCGTCGGCGTTGCGAATCTCATCAGCAAGCGCGACATCACGCGTACGGAGCAACTCGGCGAGCTTGTTCGCGAGTTCAACATCAAGCTCACCCATTTTGGTGAAGGTGCCCTTGAGGCCCTTCGGGATGGCCCGATCGGGGAAACGCATACGCGTCAACTGCGCGATGTGCTCGGCGATGTCACCCATGCGCTCGAGCGATGCGCTGATGCGCAACGCCGAAACGACAACGCGAAGGTCGCTTGCCACGGGTTGTTGGCGAGCGAGAATATCGATTGCGAGCTCATCGAGCGCAACCGTCTTCTCGTCAATAACAGGGTCGTTTTCAATGACTTCTTCGGCGAGCGCGACATCACTCGTTCCGAATGATTGGGTCGCTTTAGCCATGGCTTCTGCCACGAGCTCGGCGATCTCAATGAGTCGATCTTGCACATCTGCCAGCGATTGCTGAAAAACCTCGCGCATCGACATTCCTTCCTGGCGGGGATAAGCGTTCGAACCGGCCTCCGCGATTCTCGCGAGCGAAGGTTAACGAACGGTGCCGCGAGAGTGAATAGTAGCTGGCCTGGGCGCATCTGCCTCAATCCGGTTCCGAAGCGATGTGTAGCGCCGTCTAATCTGGAGAAATGGAAACGACGCAGCTCGCGCTGCTCGCCCTGTTACTCGGGGTGATTATTGGCGGGTCCGCCGCGCTCGTTGTCGTCGTCGCGCTTCGGGCGCGTGACCGACAGCTCGCCGAAGCATCCGTCGATGTACCCGACGGCGTGCGCGACGTCTTAGCGGGCATGGATGACGCGGCCATCGTGGTCGATGCATCCGGCACCGTCCGCGCGGCATCCGTCGCGGCTGGCGGGTTCGGCATGAATGTCGGCGATGTGATCAGCGACGAGCAGCTGCGGACCCTCGCCCGCGCGGCGCGTGCGGTCGATGTGCCGGGTGCTGCCACGCTCACTCTGAAACGCGCACTCGCTCCCGCCGAACCGCGTCTCGTATCGGCACGCGCGAGCGCCATCTCCGGCCGACTTGTGCTCATCGTGGTGCGCGACATCACCGAGCGTGAACGTGTCGAACAGATGCGCCGCGATTTCGTAGCGAATACAAGCCATGAACTCAAGACCCCCGTTGGTGCCGTGAGTTTGTTGTCGGAAGCAATCGAGTCGGCGGCTGACGACCCGGAACAGGTGCGGATATTCGCGCGACGCCTCAACGCTGAGGCTTCGCGACTGTCGTCGCTGACGTCGCGCATCATGAATCTTTCGCGACTTCAGGCGGCAGATGAGTTGGCAAACGTGCGAGATGTTTCCGTCGATGAGATCGTGACTGGAGCGATCGACGCGCAAAGTCTGCAAGCAGATGTCGCGGGCGTCGAAGTTGCTCGTGGTGGCACGCGCGGATTGTATGTGCGCGGCGATGCGCAGATCTTGAGCGAAGCTCTAGGCAACCTCGTCGCGAATGCCATTGCGTACTCGCCGCGCTCCTCTCGAGTGGGCGTCGGTGTGAAGCTCGATGGCGAGGCAGTCGAGATCTCTGTCACAGACCGGGGTATCGGAATGACAGATGCCGAGCAGGAGCGGGTTTTCGAGCGGTTTTATCGCGCGGATCAAGCGCGTTCTCGGCGCACCGGCGGCACCGGACTCGGCCTGTCTATCGTGAAGCACGCGGTGCAGCGGCACGGGGGAGAGGTGCGCCTGTGGTCGAGGCAGGGCAAGGGCTCGACTTTCACAATCAGCCTCCCGCGCGCCAAAGCACCCGATGACATCCCGGAGCCGTCTAAGGCACGGAAGAAGAAGACTAAAGTTCAGTCCACGAATGGAGCTTCACTATGACCCGCGTGCTCATTGTCGAGGACGAGCCGGATCTTGCAGATCCGCTCGCATATTTGTTGCGTCGCGAGGGCTTCGAGACCGAGATCGCCGAAGACGGTGCCGCAGCGTTGACAGCGTTTCGGGAGCGCAGCGCCGATATCGTCCTGCTTGACCTGATGCTTCCCGGCATGCCGGGAACAGAGGTCTGTCGCCAGTTGCGCACCACATCGAGCGTCCCCGTGATCATGCTGACGGCGAAGGACTCCGAAGTCGACATCGTCGTGGGACTCGAGTTGGGTGCTGACGACTATGTCACAAAGCCCTACTCGGCCCGGGAGCTGCTTGCGCGCATGCGTGCAGTACTTCGTCGCTTCGAAAGCGCGGACGCTGATCTCGATGAACACGTCTTGAGTGGCGGACGCGTTTCGCTCGACATAGATCGGCATACGGTTTCCGTCGGCGGTGGCGAGATCAGTATGCCGTTGAAAGAATTCGAGCTTCTCGAGGTTCTCATGCGCAATGCGGGGAGAGTCCTCACTCGGGGCCAGCTCATTGATCGTGTGTGGGGCACCGACTACTTCGGAGACACGAAGACTCTCGATGTGCACATCAAACGGATTCGCTCTCGCATCGAAGAGCACCCGAGCCGTCCCAGCATGTTGGTCACAGTGCGAGGTCTGGGGTACCGCTTCGAGGCGTGATCCAACAAAAAACCGCGGGGCGCTTGAGCGCCCCGCGGTTTTTTGTGACCGGACCTTTACGGCACCAGGTCGGAAAGGTAAGAAAGATCGCCGTTCAAAACGGGAATGTCGACGGTGATGCCAGTCGAGGTGCCGGACTGGAACGTAATCGGAAGCGTCGCACCAGCCGCGGTGTCGAGGTCGGTGAGAAGCAAAGGTGCCGTTCCTTCGGCTCCCAAGCTCACGTTGCTTCCCGCGGGAATGCGAAGACGCTGCGTGTTCGAACTACCCGCTTCTCCGATGTCGAGTGTCACGGTTTGGGCTTGGTCTGACGTGTTCACCAGGGCGGCTACGAGGTTTCCCTCTGTGCCCTCTTCGTTTGTGACGATCAAGACGTTACGAATCTCGACTGGCCCGCTCTCGTTCGGAATGTTGATGCCATCCGAGGGCGAGTAGGGGACTGTCGTGGACGCCGGCGTGATCATGCTGCATCCTGTCGTTCCGACGACAACGGCAGCGCTCACGACGAGCGACGCGATGAGGCGCGATTTCACGGTTCCTCCCACAGTGGCTGAAAGCTTCTCTAGCATTCTATGGGGTAGCGCCAGCACCGCGGAGCAGCCGGGCGCATCGCATGGCGGTCAGCGGCGGCATACCTTAGCGCACAAAGCCCTGTGGTATCCTTGAGGTTGCCGAAAGGACATAACTCCATGCTTTTTGAGGTTGGCGAAACGGTCGTTTACCCCCATCACGGGGCAGCAACGATCGCCGAAGTGAAGACCCGGACGGTCAGAGGCGAAGAGAAGATTTATCTCAAGCTCCGAGTCACCCAGGGCGATCTAACGATTGAGGTCCCGGCCGATAACGTCGATCTCGTCGGTGTACGAGATGTGATTGGCAAAGAGGGACTCGAGCGCGTTTTCGATGTCCTCCGTGCTCCTTTCACCGAAGAGCCGACCAACTGGTCGCGTCGGTACAAGGCGAACTTGGAAAAGCTCGCGTCGGGCGATGTCATCAAGGTCAGCGAAGTCGTTCGTGACCTGTGGCGCCGAGACCAGGATCGTGGCTTGTCCGCAGGTGAGAAGCGCATGCTTGCAAAAGCGCGTCAGATCTTGATTTCTGAGCTCGCACTTGCGGAGAAGACAGACGAGGAGCGCGCAGGCGTCGTTCTCGACGAGGTGCTCGCGAGCTAGCGCTCGCTTTACGACGAGAGAAGCCAAGGGTGGCAATCACTCCTGTGCCACGTGTTGCGGTGATCGTGGTCGCTGCGGGGTCTGGGACACGTCTGTCAGCGGGCGCTCCGAAGGCATTCGTGGGGCTCGATGAGCACACTATTCTTTGGCACGCTCTCCGCGGAGTCGTTCGCGCGCCTTCAGCGCAGGTGATTGTTGTCGCGCCCGCCGATCGAGTGGGTGACGCGCTCACGGACGTCCGCGAGGTCGCCGGTGATCGTGCTGATCTCATCTCGGTCGTTGAGGGCGGAGCGACTCGACAGGCGTCCGTTAATGCCGGTCGAATGGCCGTATGGCCAGACGTTGAAATCGTGCTCGTTCACGACGCTGCGCGCGCACTGACGCCGCCGGATGTCTTCGCTCGCGTGATCGAAGCGATCGAGGGCGGTGCTGCGGCAGCGATACCGACGGTTCCTGTGGTCGACACGATCAAGCGTGTCGAGGGCGGGCAGATCATTGGCGTGATCGATCGGTCAGAATTAGCAGCCGCACAAACCCCGCAGGGCTTCGCTCGGCTCGTTTTCGACGCGGCGTATGAGTCTTCTGATGTCGAATTCACCGATGATGCCGCGCTCATCGCGGAGTCTGGTCATGAGGTCGTCTCGGTCGAGGGCGACACGCTGGCTTTCAAGATTACGACCCCGCCTGATCTTGACCGCGCGCGCCACCTCGTTTCTCCGCTGCATGCAGTCCCCGCGCGTCGGGCGGTCGGGCCACGCATCGGTGTGGGTACCGATGTGCATGCATTCGGTGGCGAGGGAACGCTCTGGTTGGCTGGACTCGAATGGCCCGGCGAAGCGCCGCTTTCCGGCCATTCCGATGGTGACGCCGTCGCACACGCGATTGTTGACGCCTTGCTTTCCGCTGCGGGAATCGGTGACATCGGCACACACTTCGGTGTAGATCGTCCGGAGTTCTCGGGCGCGCACGCTGATGCGTTTCTCGCGCGCACCCGGGAGCTTCTGCTTGCCGAAGGATGGCACATCGGCAATGTCTCGGTGCAAGTGCAGGCTCTTCGTCCGCGATTTTCAGCACGCCGACAAGAAGCTGAAGCAGCCCTCTCCGCGGCGCTCGGCGGCGCGTCAGTCTCTGTTTCAGCGACGACCACCGACGGGCTGGGATTCACCGGTCGCGGTGATGGCGTCACGGCTACCGCTGTGGCACTTCTGCAGCCTGCCTAGCGCTTACAGGCTCGCGGTCATGTAGCGAGAGTGCGGGTCTTCGAGGTACTCGTCGAACGGGCCGCAATCGACGAACCCTTCACTCGCATAGAGGCGAGTCGCTGGTGTGAATTCGGGTGCCGTTCCGGTTTCGAGCCACAGTGACGACAGCCCCTTGTCCCGTGCCGTCGCGATGATGTGACGAAGGAGAGCTCGGCCAACGCCATCGCCGCGAAATTTGTCATCGGCGCGCATCGACTTGATTTCACCTCGATCAGAGTCGAGTACCTTGAGCGCGGCGATTCCGGCAACGCTGTCGCCTATCCATGCTGACCAGAACGTGACCGAGGGATGCCGCAGCTGGTCGACGTCGAGAGCGTGGCAGCTGTCGGCGGGAGACGTGGCGTGCATCGACGTGAGGTGGGATTGAACGAGCGCGCGCACACCTTCACCGGAAAGATCGTCGATGCGGATCTCAATGGTTGGCACTGTTCTCGACACCTTTTTCTGGGATTCGTTTCGCACTGACTTCTCATCATCGACGGGGAGAGCGACGCCGGTAGGCTGGTGAAGTGACTCTCCGGCTATACGACACCAAGATGCGCTCATTGCGCGATTTCGTGCCGCTCGAAGCTGACTCTGTCTCAGTTTATGTGTGCGGTGCAACGGTGCAATCGGGGCCGCATATCGGGCACCTCCGTGCGGCTCTCAGCTTCGACATCCTGCGTCGCTGGCTGCAGGATCGCTTTGGTCGCGTCATCTTCGTGCGAAATGTCACCGATATCGATGACAAGGTTCTCGCCAACGCGACGGATGATGAGCCCTGGTGGGCGCTTGCATATCGAGTTGAACGAGAGTTCACGAGCGCTTATGAGGCCATCGGAATTTTGCCCCCGACGTACGAACCGCGCGCAACGGGCAGTATTCCGCAGATGATCGAGCTCATCGCGGAACTCATCGAGCGCGGTCATGCCTATGCTGCCGACGGTGACGTCTATTTCGATGTTGCGTCATGGCCGGCATATGGCGAGCTCACCCGCCAGTCCATCGATGCGATGGAACCCGCCGCGGATTCGGATCCGCGCGCAAAGCGTGATCCTCATGACTTCGCTCTATGGAAGGCGCGTAAAGAGGATGAACCGGGGGATGCCAGTTGGTCATCGCCGTGGGGCATGGGACGGCCAGGGTGGCACATCGAATGCTCTGCGATGTCGCGACGTTACCTTGGCTCCGAGTTCGATATCCATGGTGGCGGTCTCGATCTGCGATTCCCGCACCATGAAAATGAGCTTGCGCAGTCCACCGCCGCCGGAGACGGCTTCGCCCGGTACTGGGTGCACAATGGTCTCCTGACTGTTGGCGATCAGAAGATGTCGAAATCGCTCGGTAATTTCTTGCTGGCCGCTGATGTGCTGGCCGAGCGGGATCCACTCGTCGTGCGGTACGCGCTAGCGGCAGCGCATTACCGCTCAAGCCTTGACCTGACGCCCGTCTCTTTCGATGAGGCCTCCGCTGCGCTCGAACGAATCAGCACTTTCGTCAAGCGCTCGATAGCCGCGAACGGGACGGTGTCTGCTGGATCGCTGCCCGACGATTTCGTACGTGCGATGGATGACGACCTTAACGTTCCGGAGGCTCTCGCCGTCGTGCACCGACTGGTCCGCGAGGGTAATGCTGCCCTTGACGCGGGCGACAAAAGTGCCGCCGCTGTAGCCGCAGCCGAAGTTACTGGCATGATGGGAACCTTGGGGATTGCTGTCGGCAACGACAGCAACGCGCGAACGGGTGCGGCTGAGGCATCCGCTCTTGACGTTTTGGTTCAGAGCATGATCGCTCAACGTGCCGAAGCGCGCGCCGCAAAGGATTGGTCCGCTGCAGATCGTGTCAGAGACGCGATCGGTGCTGCGGGCATCGTTCTGGAGGACACTCCAGATGGAACTCATTGGAGTATTGATGGCCGGTAAGCCAGGGCGCCCAGGCGCCAGTAAAGGTAACAAGAAGGGCCCTACAAAGGGCGCGGGCGGAAAGAACAAGCGCTCGCTTGAGGGACGTGGCCCGACGCCTAAGGCCGAGGATCGCGCGTGGCACCCTGCCGGAAAGCGTAAAGCTGCAGCCGAGCGCTACGCGGCCGCGGGAGGCAAGAAGCCATCTTCCGGCCCTCAGAACTCGCGACCGCGCGCGGCGAAGCGCGACGACGACACCGAGATCGTGACGGGCCGCAACTCGGTCCTCGAAGCGCTCCGCGCAAAGATCCCGGCGACCGCTTTCTACATTGCACAGCGCGTCGAGATGGACGATCGTGTCAAGGAGATGCTCTCGACCGCGACACAGCGCGGCATCCCCGTCATGGAGGTCACGCGCCCAGAGCTCGACCGCATGGCTGGCTTCGATGGCGTGCACCAGGGCGTTGCTATCAAAGTTCCGCCCTACGATTATCCGCACCCTCAAGATGTTCTCGAGAAGATCGTCGACAGCGGCAAGGTGCCCCTCATGGTGGCGCTCGACGGCATCACCGATCCTCGAAACCTCGGCGCGATCATTCGTTCCACCGGCGCATTCGGTGGACACGCTGTGATTCTTCCCCAGCGTCGCAGCGCGAGCGTCAACGCCGCCGCGTGGAAGACGAGCGCTGGCGCGGTAGCGCGGGTGCCAGTCGCGCTCGCTCCGAACCTCACAGCGACACTCAAAGACCTCAAGAAGCAGGGTGTCTTCGTTCTCGGACTCGACGGTGGCGGTGACGTCATGCTCCCCTCGATCGAGCTCGCTGATCGTCCGGTCGTCATCGTCGTCGGCAGCGAAGGAAAAGGCCTTTCTCGACTCGTTGCCGAAACCTGCGACCAGATCGTTTCGATTCCCATCGAAGCGGCGACTGAATCCTTGAACGCCGGCATTGCGGCATCCGTTGCGCTCTACCAGATCGCGACTTTCCGAACCGTCGCGAAGTAAAGGACGAATCATGACACGCATCGCCGTCATCGGCGGAACCGGTTACGCCGGTCGCCACATCGTGAGCGAGGCCGTCGACCGTGGGCACACGGTCGTCTCCGTCGCGCGAAACATCGCGGCGGAACGCGTCGCAGGCGCAACCTACGTCGAGGGCACGCTTCTCGACGTTCCGAGTTTGATCGCCGAGCTTGAGGGCGTTGAGGTGGTCGTCGTGAGTGTCCCCGCGCGCGGTGAGCTCGTCGGTGTGTTGAACACAGTTGTCGCTGAACTCGAGGCGCATCTTCCGGCTGATGTCCGCTTCGGCGTCGTCGGTGGGGCTGGCGGCAGTCTCGTCGCCGTCGGTGGCGCGCGCCTCGTCGACACTGATTTTCCCGAGGACTTCAAGCCCGAGGCCCTCGAGGCAATTGAGGTGCTTGAACACTTGCAGGAGCTTGAATCGGCACGAGACTGGTTCTTCGTGCACCCGGCAGCCGGGTTCGGCTCTTTCAATCCGGGTGAGCGAACCGGAAGGTACCGAGACGGCGGAGACGTGCTCGTCGTCGACGAGACCGGCAACTCGTTCATCTCCGGCGAAGACCTTGCGGTGGCCGTCGTTGACGAGATCGAGAGTCCAAAGCACTCGCGCGAGCGCTTCACCGTCGGTTACTGAGTCTGATCGACTGACTCGGCCTCAGACGAGGTCGCGCCAGTCGATGCTGTCAGCCTCATCATCTTGCTCGAGCGGAGCATCGTCACTGATGATCGGCATCGACACAGTTTCAGTGGGAGGCCCCATCACTGTCGCTTCGTCTCGCCGGAATCGCAAGACGTTCTCGACGTACGAGGTGAGAACCTCAGCAAGCGGCGCAGCCTTGCCGCGCTCTTGTGACATATACCAACGGTGTTCGAGCACCTGGTGAAAAACCTCGGCAGGTTCGAGCTTTGAGCGCAGGTCGAAGGGGATTGCCTTAACGACCGGCTCGAACACGCGGGTGAGCCACTCGTGGGCGACCATCTCTTCGTCGTCGCCGAGTCGCGAGATGCGCGCGCGGAACTCATCGAGATCGTTGAGGAGACGGCGAGCCTGATTTTCTTCTACGTCGAGGCCCGTTAGTCGCAGCAGTCGGCGCTGATGGTGGCCGGCGTCGACGACCTTCGGCTGAATCGACACCTTCGTGCCGTCGTTCGTGGTCTCGATCGACATCTCCCCGATGTCGAATCCCAGTTCGTTGAGGCGCTGTACCCGCTCTGTGATGCGCCACGACTCGTTGGCTGCGAACGTCTCTTGGTCGGTAAGGGCAGCCCAGAGTGCGTGATACGACGACATGATGCCGTCTGCTATCGCGACGGCGTCTATGCCGCCTTCCAATCGTCCACCGGCTTCAAGATCCATGATCTCGCCCGCGATGTTCGTGCGCGCGACATCAAGATCGTGCATGCGCTGACCTTCGGTGAGGCCGCCTTCGTGCAATTCGCCGGTCTCGGCGTCGACGAGATAGGCCGCGAAGCTGCCGGCATCCCGGCGAAAGAGTGTGTTCGACAGTGAAACGTCGCCCCAGAAGAAACCCACGTTGTGGAGTCGCACGAGCAGCAGCGCGAGAGCATCGACAAGACGCGTAGCGGTGTGTGGTCGAAGCACCTGCGTGAACAGTGCGCGGTAGGGGAGTGAGAACCGGAGGTGCGCTGTGACGAGAGCCGCCGGAAGCGGCTCGCCAGAGGCATCTGTGCGACCACCGATGACCGCGAATCGATCAACGCACGGCACAGCAAGGCGCGTGAGATTGCCGAGCATGTCGTATTCGCGCCGTGCCATCTCGGCGGTGGTCTCTTTGATCGCAACGACCCGGCCAGACAGGTTTGCGAAGCGAACGAGGTGACGCGAAAGACCCTTGGGGAGATACACGATTGCCGAACTCGGCCAATCAGCCAATGGGGTAGCCCACGGCAATGATAGCAAGCCAGGGTCGATCGAACTCGCTGTGATCGTCAACGACTTGGGCATGTGTTCTCCTCTACGTAACGCGCGGCGCGGGGATCAAAGACCCGCCGCGCCGCGCGTGGAGTAAATGCCCGACTACTGTCGGGCTGCAACGTGCTTACGCCGACGCGATAGCACGGTCGGTGAGGCGGTCGCCCGACTCGAGGTCGAACACGTGCATGTGTCCCGGAACGGGGCTGAGAACAACTGTCTCGCCACTGTTCGGGTGGTTACGACCGTCGACACGAGCGACAACGTCTGTGCGCTTGCCGTTGATGTCGGCGTGGCCGTAGAGGTAACCGTCTGCACCGAGTTCTTCAACGAGGTCGACGACAACCGAGAGGCCTTCGCTGCCAGCCGGGTTGAGCTGGATGTCTTCGGGGCGAATACCCACTGTGACCTCGGAGCTCGATGCGCGACCGATGACGTCGGCCTCGATCGGCACCACGAGGCTACCGAAGGTTACACCGCCCTCTGCGAGGTTTGCGGGGAACAGGTTCATCGCGGGTGAGCCGATGAAGCCAGCAACGAAGGTGTTGCGGGGCTTCTCGTAAAGGTCACGAGGAGTGCCGACCTGCTGCAGGATGCCATCTTTCAGCACCGCGATGCGGTCACCCATGGTGAGCGCCTCTGTCTGGTCGTGCGTCACGTAGACAGTGGTGACACCGAGGCGACGCTGGAGCGACGCGATCTGGGTACGAGTCTGCACACGGAGCTTTGCATCGAGGTTCGACAGCGGCTCATCCATGAGGAAGACCTGGGGCTGACGGACGATTGCACGGCCCATGGCAACACGCTGACGCTGACCACCGGAGAGCGCCTTGGGCTTGCGTGTGAGGTATTCCTCAAGGTCGAGGAGCTTGGCAGCCTCGAGAACGCGGGTCGCGCGCTCATCCTTGCCGATGCCAGCGATCTTGAGCGCGAAGCCCATGTTCTCAGCGACGGTCATGTGGGGATACAGCGCGTAGTTCTGGAAAACCATTGCGATGTCGCGGTCTTTCGGCGGAACGTCTGTAACGTCACGGTCGCCGATGCGGATGTGACCCGAGTTGACCTCTTCGAGGCCGGCGAGCATTCGCAGCGAGGTGGACTTACCGCAACCGGAGGGTCCGACGAGCACGAGGAATTCGCCGTCGCTCACTTCAAGGTTGAGCTTGTCGACGGCGGGGCGAGTTCCGCCCGGGTAAAGCCGAGTTGCATTGTCAAACGTCACTGACGCCATTTTTTCTTCTCCTTCACCGGCAGGTACGTGCCGGACGATCCGTTGTGAGGATTTAACGGGTGTTGCCCGTACGCCCATCATCGGGCGCTCGTTCATTATGTCATGCGAGAAATTGTCGTGTCTGGGCTTTTCTCAGCCTCTCTGACTACGATCTAAAAGGTCGCGCCTCCCTGCGCGGCATACCGGTACTCCCGGTTCTCCGCTTGTCTTTCGAGGTTCCATGTCCAGCGACGACCCATCGAACGTGCCCGAAGCACGTGATCGGCGCCACGCCGTTCGCGAAAAAGCTGCACTGGTGCACGCGAAGCAGACACGTGCGCGCAAGATCCGATTCAGCGTCATCGCTGTGAGCGCTGTCGCTGTCGTCGCACTCATCGCGGGTGCCGTGACCTGGACTGTTGTCTCCAACGCCTCGCAGCCGCAGTTGCAGCCGCAGAACACGAACGACGGATTCGTTATCACCGATGTGTCGGGGGTCACAGGTGTCACCCAGGCGGTTCCAGACCCGGACGAAACCGATAAAGCCGAAGACGAGCCAACCCCCAAGGTCACCAGCGCCGTCGACGAGGTCGACATTCGCGTGTACATCGACTACCTGTCGACGGGTGCGCGCGACTTCGAAATGGCGAATGCCCAGCAGCTATCCACGTGGGTCTCCAACGACGTCGCCTCTCTGACGTATTACCCCGTCGCCATGCTCACGGCGAAGTCGAATGGCACGAAATATTCGTTGCGTGCTGCCAGCGCAGTTGCGTGTGTCGCGACGTACTCTCCGAACGCAGTTTTCGCTTTCAACCACAACGTGTTGGATAAGCAACCCGCTGAGGCAACCGACGGTCTGAGCGACAGCGACTTGGCAGACATTGCGCAGGCCTCAGGAGTTTCGAGTCCTAAGCTCGTTCGCTCGTGCATCGAGGACGAGAAATTCGTCTCGTGGGCGCGGTCAGCGACCGATCGAGCTCTGGAGGGTATTCCTGACACTGATTCTGAGACTCTTACCGGTACTCCTACGATTCTGGTCAACGGTGAGCCCTACCTTGGATCGCTCACCGATCCCAAAGAGTTCTCGCAGTTCGTGCTGACGGTCGCGAGTGATTCGTACTACACCACCCCGTCTCCGACGCCGTCACCCACTTCGGGTTCGGCGACACCCACTCCCACGCCGTAACGGATGGGGCCTGGCACCCAGTAGACTGGATCGCCTTGCCGGCTTGGCGCAATTGGTAGCGCACCTAACTTGTAATTAGGGGGTTGCAGGTTCAAGTCCTGTAGCCGGCACAACAAACAGACGTTTCGCGTCCTTCCTCGAACCCGCGGGCGAAAGAGGGGCAATGAACAAGCGGATGCCGTCGGCCCTCTCCGTGGGCCTCTCACTGGCCGGTGCTGTCGCTGTCGGTGTGTTGACCGCACTTCAGGCGCGATCCAATGGATCGCTCGGGTCTGCGCTGGGTGACGGGCTCGTCGCAGCGTTCATCTCGTTCGCTTCGGGCCTCGGCATCGTGCTCGTGCTCTGCCTTGTGTTTCCCTCGGGACGCACCGGCGTGAAAGCGGTAGCGCGGGGGGCTTTTCGCACCATCCCGGCCTGGATGATGCTGGGCGGTCTCGCCGGAGCCTTGACCGTTGTGACGCAAAGTCTCACGGTTGCGACCGTGGGCGTCGCGCTGTTCACCGTGGGAGTTGTCGCGGGTCAAACCGTCAACGGTTTGCTCCTCGACAGGCTCGGCTACGGACCGGCCGGGTTCGTCGCCGTCACTATGCCGCGAGTAGTCGGTGCGACGTGCGCTGTCGTCGCGGTTGTGCTGTGTGTTGTCGGTGACGGGAGCGCGGGCGATACCTGGTGGATGCTCGTCTTGCCGTTTCTGGCAGGAGCTGGCATTGCGTGGCAGCAGGCAACGAATGGGCGGCTGAGGCAGCGCATCGACAGCGCACTCGTAGCGACCTTCGTCAATTTTCTGGGCGGCACTCTGGCGCTCGGAATAATCACGCTCATCCACATCGCGATTTCTGGGCCGCCGACGACGTTTCCCACGAGTCCCTGGGTATACCTCGGAGGTGCGCTCGGCGTGGTCTACATCTTCTTGTCGGCGGCTCTCGTGCGCATCACCGGTGTGCTGTTGCTGGGGCTCGGATCGGTCGTGGGTCTCCTGTCGACAGCCGTCGTGCTCGACGTCATCTGGCCAGCACCGTCAGGCCCGTCGACACTGTTCGCGATACTCGCAGCCGTTGTCGCACTTATCGGAGTCGGTGTCGCGGCGTTTCCGAAACGTCGCCCGCGGTACTAGGCCGAAGCGTCGGTTTTCTTTTTTCGTGGCATCCGCGTTAAGAACCGATCGCCGTCGATGGACTTCCGACGACCCGGACGTGTGCGCGGTGGTTTGCCGCCCACGTACAGCCAGCCCATCAAGGCTTCATTTTTTGCCAACCCGTGCGCTTTAGCGACCGCCTTGCTGCGGGTTGCGCCGCCCGTTCGCCAGAACACACCCCACCCGGCCTCGTCGAGGAGAAGGCTCAACATGTGAGCGACACCGGCCGCCGTGGCCTCCTGCTCCCAGCGCGGGACCTTTTCGCTTTTTCCGTAGCTGACGACGACCGCTATCAGCAGAGGCGCACGCATCGGCTTCGTAGACGGATGCTTTTCGCCCTCTGCCTTCGCAAGCGCACGTCCGAGGCGTTCACGATCGGTGCCTCGCAACTCGATGAGTCGCCACGGGCGGAGCGCTGAGTGGTCGGCTACCGTGCCCGCCGCGGAAACGAAGCCGGCAAGCTCGGCGTGGTTGGGCGCAGCATCGGTGACGCGCGACAGCGACTTGCGTGCGAGCACGGCATCGAACGCGCCGCTCACGATGCCACCTCAGGACTGAACTCGAGGGCAAGAGAGTTCATGCAATACCGGTCGCCCGTGGGCGTGCCGAAACCGTCAGGAAAGACATGGCCGAGGTGTGAGCCGCACGAAGCACAGCGCACCTCTGTGCGCTGCATGCCGTGCGCGTTGTCGTCGATCAGCTCAACGGCATCGGGTCGAACCGACTCGTAGAAGCTCGGCCACCCACAGTGCGAATCGAATTTCGTTCCGCTCTGAAACAGCTCCGCGCCGCAACCAGCGCAGGTGTAGAGCCCAGCGCGTGCTTCGTCGAGCAGTTCGCCGGTCCAGGGGCGCTCTGTGGCGGCTTCCCGCAAGACGGCGAATCGATCGGGATCGAGTTCATCGCGCCACTGCGCATCTGACTTGTCGACGGGGTACGTCATGAAACCTCCTTGGGGCTCTCTCTATTCAACCCGAGTAGGTGGCAGCTGTCGCCCAGAGTGCGCCGAGAATGGACATATGACTGCATCCGAGCGCGCGGTGGTTTCAGCACGGTACGCGAGATTTGCGCGTGATGAGGCGCCAGGGCGCTCTGCGCTCTATGCCGATTGGGCTCAGGGCGTGGCAGACGACCCGCACGTGTGGGCAATTCTCGCGAAGATTCCCGCAACGCATCGTCAGCCACCGTTGGTTTTCGCGGCGACGCGCCTTCTCGGTGCACCGCTATCGGCGTACAAGGAGTGGTCACAATGGCTGCACGCTCACGCCGATCTCGTGATCGCTGAGTGTGAGCGTCGTTCGTTGCAAACCAATGAGCCGCTGCGCTGCGCTGCGCTCTTGCCCGCGCTGGCGCTCATCGAGGGCCCGATCGCTCTTATCGAGCTCGGCGCGAGCGCGGGGCTCTGTCTTTATCCCGACCAGTATTCCTACCGGTTCTCGCGCACGGGCGCGGGCGTCATCGAGCTCGATCCCGCTCGCGGACGAAGCAGTGTCGTTCTCGACTGTGAGCTCTCGGGAGAACCGCGCGTCGCGCTGCCGCATGTCGTGTGGCGCGCAGGGATCGATCTTTCGCCTCTCGACGCCCGAAATCCCGAGGATCGCGAGTGGTTGAAGATGCTCGTATGGCCGGGCGAGCAAGGGCGTGCCGAGCGCATCGCCGCGGCGCTCGATATTGCCGCAGCTGATCCGCCGATCCTTGTCGCTGGAGACGCCGAAGCCGAATTGCCGGCGCTCATCGCCCGCGCGCCTGAAGACGCAACCCTTGTGGTGACCACACCCGGAGTGCTGATTCACATCCCGCGGGCGCGTCGCGACGCCGTTATCAGCGCGGCAAGCGCCGCGGCCAGATGGGTCACGATCGATCCACCCGCCGCCCACGATGCGTGGACTGTGCCGCCCGGCGAGGGCTGGCCCGCATCGCGATTCGTGCTCGGGATCGACGGCGAGATCGTGGCTGCAGTTGACCCGCTCGGCGCTGTCGTGGAGTGGCATCCGCTCTCGGTAACCGGTGCGCGTTAGCGTTGACGTATGGATCTGACTGATCGTGACCGGGCGCTGCTGGTGTTCGAAGCGCAGTACCCGCGCCACGTCGGAGACAAAGAAGAGCGCATTCGCGCCGAGTTGCAGTTGAGCCCAGCCCGGTACTACCAACTCCTCGGACGCCTCATCGACACCGCTGAGGCGCTTGAATTCGATCCTTTGCTCGTGCACCGACTGCGGCGCCTTCGTGACGCCGACGACCAATCACGCCGCGCGCATACCGCACGCACTGGTTCAGCCCGATAACATCGACGGATGCCGAGAACGCCCACTTCGCGTGACCGATTCGACGATCTCCCCGAGGGAATTGACCGCGTCGGCGCGCATCGCGCCGAGAATCCCCGTATGCGCGGCTGGTTGGTCTTCATCTGGGCGCTCGTTGCAACGGTTGTCCTGACCGTCGTCGGCATCTTCGCGAGCATGATGATCTCGGGCCGAATCGACCTCTTCCCGACCGCTGACCCCACTGTCTCGCAGTCTGCGGGCGTCGAGCCCGTGGTCGACGCGTCGTACACGGTGCTTGTTCTCAACGCGACCGATGAAACAGGACTCGGAACTGCGGTACGCGACGAAATCATCGCGGCCGATGTTGGATGGACCGGCGATACGGTGCTGGCGGCAAACGCAGCCTCGACCGATTTCGAGCAGACGACGGTCTACTACGCCTATCCCGAAGACGAAGCGGCCGCGATGGGTCTGGCTCAACTTCTGGGCGACGTTCCGGTCGTGCAGAGCGACGCATACCTCCAGACAGAACAGTCTGAGGACGGCTCTCAGACCCGTCAATTGACAGTCGTCGTTGGTGCTGACCGTGCCACAACTGGCGAGGAAGCGCCGGCCTCATAGCTCGGAAGTGCGCTCGTGTTTCCGGTCTGTAAAAAGTTCGCTGCCGCCGTGTCACAAGTTGCGGGAACGGCGATATCTCTTGCGTGCGCATGGATACGATTGCCGCGTCCTACTGCACTAACAGGAGATACGCATGGCCGAGGGTACCGTTAAATGGTTCAACGCTGAGAAAGGCTTCGGCTTTATTACGGTGTCGGATGGGCAGGACGTTTTCGTCCACTATTCGAACATCGACATGTCTGGATTCCGTGTACTCGAAGAAGGCCAAGCCGTCGAGTTCACGGTGGGATCAGGCCAAAAAGGACCTCAGGCAGAAGCTGTTCGCGTCGTAGCCTGAGCATCGACCTTCACCGGGCGGTTCTGCGTTCCCCTCTCTTGTGAGGGTGGCGCAGGGTCGCCCGTTGTCATGTCTGTAGCGGCGCACCCCACTTGCGCCCTCATCGGTGATTGCTCGCGCTTGCACTCGGCACCCCCGAGTGCCAAAATGAATTAGCACTCGCAATCGCCGAGTGCTAAGACGGTAAGGCAACGTCCGGGAGGGACGAGACACACATGGCAAAGATCATCGCTTTCGACGAGGAGGCCCGACGAGGCCTCGAGCGCGGCTTGAACATCCTGGCCGACGCCGTCAAGGTGACCCTGGGTCCCCGCGGTCGCAACGTCGTGCTCGAGAAGAAGTGGGGCGCTCCCACCATCACGAACGACGGTGTGTCGATCGCCAAGGAAATTGAACTCGACGACCCCTACGAGAAGATCGGCGCTGAGCTGGTCAAGGAGGTCGCCAAGAAGACTGACGACGTCGCAGGTGACGGTACGACCACCGCAACCGTTCTGGCTCAGGCGCTCGTCAAGGAAGGCCTGCGTAACGTCGCGGCCGGCGCCGACCCCATCTCCCTCAAGCGCGGAATCGAGAAGGCTGTTAAGGCAATCTCGGAAGAGCTGCTCGCATCCGCCAAGGAGATCGAGACCAAGGAAGAAATCGCTGCAACGGCATCGATCTCTGCTGCGGACCAGACCATCGGTGACCTGATCGCTGAGGCGATCGACAAGGTTGGTAAAGAAGGTGTCGTCACCGTTGAGGAGTCGAACACGTTCGGTACCGAGCTTGAGCTCACTGAGGGTATGCGCTTCGACAAGGGTTACATCAACCCCTACTTCGTCACCGACCCTGAGCGTCAGGAAGTCGTTTTCGAGGAGCCCTACATCCTCATCGCGAACCAGAAGATCTCGAACATCAAGGATCTCCTCCCCATCGTCGACAAGGTGATCCAGGACGGCAAAGAGCTCCTGATCATTGCGGAAGACGTTGAGGGTGAAGCTCTCGCGACGTTGGTTCTCAACAAGATCCGCGGCATCTTCAAGTCGGCAGCCGTCAAGGCTCCCGGCTTCGGCGACCGTCGTAAGGCGCAGTTGCAGGACATCGCGATTCTCACTGGTGGACAGGTCATCACCGAAGAGGTAGGCCTCAAGCTTGAGAACGCCACTCTCGACCTTCTTGGTCGTGCCCGCAAGGTCATCATCACGAAGGACGAGACGACCATCGTCGAGGGTGCTGGCGAGTCGACACAGATCGAGGGGCGCGTCACTCAGATCCGCCGCGAGATCGAGAACACCGACAGTGACTACGACCGTGAGAAGCTCCAGGAGCGCCTCGCGAAGCTTGCTGGTGGCGTAGCCGTCATCAAGGCTGGCGCGGCCACTGAGGTAGAGCTGAAGGAGCGCAAGCACCGCATCGAAGATGCAGTGCGTAACGCCAAGGCAGCTGTCGAAGAGGGCATCGTCGCCGGTGGTGGCGTTGCGCTCATCCAGGCAGGCAAGAACGTGTTCCTGAAGCTTGAACTGACGGGTGACGAAGCAACCGGAGCGAACATCGTTCGTGTTGCTATCGAAGCACCGCTCAAGCAGATCGCGCTCAACGCTGGCCTCGAGCCCGGGGTCGTCGTGAACAAGGTTGCTGACCTCCCCGTGGGTCAGGGTCTCAACGCGGCAACCGGTGAGTACGTCGACATGTTCGCAGCCGGCATCATCGACCCCGCAAAGGTCACGCGCTCCGCTCTGCAGAACGCAGCATCGATCGCAGGTCTGTTCCTGACGACCGAGGTTGTTGTCGCTGACAAGCCCGAGAAGTCGCAGGCTCCGGCCGGTGACCCCTCAGGTGGCATGGGCGGCATGGACTTCTGATCCACTAGACGCCTCGAAGGGCCCCGGCATCTGCCGGGGCCCTTCGTGTTTTCCGGGGGCGTGTCAGCGGAACATGGCGGCGTTGGAAAGTTCGGCATCGGCGTACTGCTGACCGGCCAGAGCGAGCGCTTGGTTAACGGTGCCAATGGTGTCCTCGACGTGGTGTTGAGTTGCCCGCCACTGATCGACCACTCCTTGGAACGCCGTAGCGGCGGTACCAGTCCATGACGACTGGAGCTGGCTGAGTTGAGCAGTCAGCGAAGCCGACTCGCTATGCAACCGATCGATCGTCGCGCGGGCGGCGGCGGTGGTGGTGAGGACGGCGTCGCTATCGACGGCGAAAACAGCCATGGGGTGCTCCTTCGATTGAGATGACGAAGACTTCACGTTAAGTGTGAGCACACCACGCTGGTTCGCGACGGCTGCAGGCCGTGTACCGGTGTCGCGAAGGTTCCTGCTGGGGAGGAGAGAGACCGGTGCGTTAGGAGAGCTTCATCCGCGGCAACGGCTGCGTTTCGATCAGAAGGTGAGCCGCGGCATCCTTACCGAGCGCCAGCGGGAACGCAACACGGAACGTCGCTCCACCACCGGCTGTATCGGTCACTTCCACGTTGCCGTTGAGCGATTCGACGATCGACGCGACGATAGACAGGCCGAGTCCGGAGCCACCGGTATCGCGAGTGCGCGACGTGTCGGCACGCCAAAACCTCTCAAAGATGTGCCCACGGATTTGTGGGGGAATACCTTCACCGTGGTCGACGATCTCGAGCCAGCCCATCTGCTGTTCGGCGTCAACTCCGACACGTACCTCGATGGGCGATTCGTCGGGGGAGTATCGTCGGGCGTTGCCGAGCAGGTTCGCGATGACCTGGCGGATGCGGTTCTCGTCGCCGAGCACGACAGGCGTCGGGCGCACGACCGGCACAGCGTCTGTAGAGAGATCGAGCGGGCCGGTGCCGCCGAAACCGTCTGCGGCGTTGTCCTGAGCCCGTGAGCGACGTCGCAGCAGCGAACCAGCGCGTTCCATGGGCGACACACGGCGACGCACCGACTCGGTGGGCGTCGTCGGGGGAGTGAGCGCTGTGGCATCCGGCAACGGTGGGCGTGGAGGAAGCGCCGTCGTGTCGACGACGGTGACAGTTCTTGAGGGAGCAGCGGCGCCTACGTCGAGCGCGGCATCTCGCGCAATCGGTCGCAGATCGATCGGCGTGATCTCAACGCCGCGTCGCTCATCCAGTCGAGCGAGTGCAAGTAGATCTTCGACGAGCACGCCCATGCGAATCGCTTCTTTCTCGATTCGTTCCATCGACTGCGCAATATCGTCGGGGTTTTTGATCGCACCCATGCGGTAGAGCTCGGCGTAGCCGCGTACCGTCACGAGTGGGGTTCGCAACTCATGGCTAGCGTCACCCACGAAACGCCGCATCTGACGCACTGTGGCGTCTCGCTGCGATAGCGCGCCGTCGATGCGACCGAGCATGGCGTTGATTGCGGATTTCAAACGCCCGACTTCTGTCGTGGGCGCTTCAACGTCGGTCATACGCAGGCTGAAGTCTCCGGCGGCGATTGCCTCAGCCGTCGACTCCACCTGTCCCAGGCTCCGAAACGTCAGCGTGACGACCCACCGCACGAGGAAAGCGCTCGCGATGACAGTGATGATGGCGAGAAAACTGTAGATGCCGAGGAACGCCGCCATGAAGCGCTCACTCGCCGCTGTCGGTATGGCGACAAGCTGTGTGTACAACAGCCCCGTCTCGGCATCCGTGTCAACGGCGACGGCCGCGCGGTACGGCGCCCCGCCAGCGGAGTTCTCAAGAGTGAATACAGCATCGGAGCCCTGTGCCATCGCCTGAGACATCGTGTAGCTGTCAGGGAACTCCGGCGCGGCCGCACCGTCACCACCGCCCTGATTGACGAGATGGCCATCGGATTCGGGGCTGTAGATAACCACGAAGTAGCTGGTCGCATTCGACTTATCGACGAACGTCAATCCGGCATCAGACACTTCAGCGTCGAAAACCGAGCTAGCCACTCCGGTCTTCACGAGCTGGCGAACCTGCTCGTCGAGATTGTTTCCGAGTGTTTGGCGCAAAAACCCCATGGTCCCCACACCTGCCGCCAGCAATCCGATCGCGAGCACAGCAACCGTGACTCCCGTCACTTTGGCGCGCAGACTGACGCTGCGCCACCATCGAGTGACCGAGTCGGATGAGGTGGTGTCGGTTCCCAGGGTGTTCCTCCGCTGGCTCAGGCGCTCTTGGCGGCCTTGAGCATGTAGCCGAAGCCGCGCTTCGTCTGAATCAGCGCTTCGGAGGAGTGCGGATCGATCTTGCGTCGCAGATACGAGATGTAACTCTCAACGATGCCAGCATCGCCGTTGAAGTCGTACTCCCAAACATGATCGAGAATCTGCGCCTTGCTCAGCACTCGGTTGGGGTTGAGCATGAGATAGCGCAAAAGCTTGAACTCGGTCGGGCTGAGATCGATGGGGGTCTCGCCGACGAATACGTCGTGCGTGTCTTGATCCATCGTGATCTCGCCGGAGCGGATGACGGACTCTTCGTCGGCTTGCATCGTGCGTCGAAGGATCGCCTGAATGCGAGCGACGATCTCGTCGAGTGAGAACGGCTTCGTCACGTAGTCGTCGCCACCGGCGTTGAGGCCAGTGATCTTGTCTTCGGTGTCGTCCTTCGCGGTCAGGAAGAGAATGGGAGCCGTGTAGCCGGCCTCCCGCAATCTCTTCGTCACGCTGAACCCGTTCATGTCGGGCAGCATGACATCGAGGACGATGAGGTCCGGCTCCTCTTCGAGGACTGCCGAAATCGTCTGCGCGCCGTTTCCTACGGCGCGCACCTGGAATCCCGCGAACTTGAGGCTCGTAATGAGCAGGTCGCGGATGTTCGGCTCATCGTCTACGACGAGGATGCGAGGTGCGGTCATAGCCCCATTATGGTGACCTGAGCGATGGGTCTGCTGGATATTTCCCGGGATGCCGTCAGTTTGGTCGATTTTTATGGCTCAGGCAGCGATGCCGTCGGCATCCAAAATCGTGTAGCTGTAGCCCTGCTCGGCAAGAAAACGCTGACGATTCTGAGCGAAATCCTGGTCTACGGTGTCGCGGGCGATGAGCGTGTAGAAGCTTGCCGTGTGCCCGTTTGTTTTCGGACGCAGCAGTCGGCCCAGGCGCTGTGCCTCTTCTTGGCGTGAGCCGAAAGAGCCCGAGACCTGAATCGCGACGGAGGCCTCGGGTAGATCGACCGAGAAGTTCGCAACCTTCGAAACCACCAGCAGGTTGACTTCACCTTCGCGGAAGGCTCGGTAGAGGTCTTCTCGCTCGTCTACGGGGGTTGCGCCCGTGATCTTCGGCGCGTTGAGAGCTTCGGCGAGGGTGTCGAGCTGGTCGAGGTACTGGCCGATGACGAGAATCTGCTCGCCCTTGTGACGTGCCGCGAGACTCTTCACGACCCCGATCTTGGCGGGTGCGGATGCGGCAAGCCGGTACCTGTCGTCGTCGGTGGCAGCAGCGTATTCAAGTCGGTCTCCCGCTGGAAGGTCGACACGCACTTCGTAGCAGGCTGCGGGCGAGATGAAACCCTGGGCTTCGATCTCTTTCCAGGGCGCATCGAAACGCTTGGGTCCGATAAGGCTGAAGACATCGCCTTCTCTTCCGTCTTCGCGCACGAGCGTGGCGGTGAGACCCAGACGGCGGCGAGCTTGGAGATCAGCCGTCAGCTTGAATACGGGGGCCGGCAAAAGGTGCACTTCGTCGTACACGACGAGTCCCCAGTCCAGCGCGTCGAGTAGCGCGAGGTGGGCGTACTCGCCTTTCCTCTTGGCGGTAAGAATTTGGTAGGTCGCGATCGTGACCGGCTTGATCTCTTTGACCTGCCCGGAATACTCACCGATTTCTTCGGGCGTCAGCGTCGTGCGCTTCAGTAGTTCGTCTCGCCACTGCCGGGCGCTCACCGTGTTGGTGACCAAAATGAGAGTGGTGGTCTTGGTGTCGGCCATTGCGGCCGCGCCCACGAGCGTCTTTCCGGCGCCACAGGGGAGCACGACGACGCCTGAGCCGCCCTCGGAGAAGATGTCGACCGCTTTGCGCTGATAGGGGCGAAGTGTCCAGCCGTCCTCTGCCAGCTCTATCGGATGCGGGGTGCCCGGCGTGTAACCAGCGAGGTCTTCTGCGGGCCAGCCGATTTTCAGCAGTTCTTGTTTGATCTGGCCGCGTGCCCACGCATCGACGACGAAGACGTGGGGAGCCGGGTGACCGAGAAGGAGGGGTTGGATTCGGCGGTTCTTCGACACTTCAGAGAGCACAGCTGCATCGGTCGAGCGCAGGACGAGTATGTTCTCGCCGTACCCCGCGACGTCGGCGCGCTCGATGACGAGCCGTCCATAGCGCGCGACGGTCTCGCTGATGTCGATCGACACCGAGGGCGGCACGGGAAAACGTGACCATCGGTCGAGCGTCGAAAGCATGTCATCAGCGCTGTGCCCCGCGGCTCGAGCATTCCAGAGGCCCAGTCGAGTGATGCGGTAGGTATGAATATGCTCAGGGGCCCGCTCGAGCTCAGCAAAAATCGCCAGTTCATGGCGAGCGCTCTCAGCGTCGGGATGCGCCACTTCGAGGAGCACGGTGCGGTCACTTTGCACGATCAGGGGGCCATCAGCCATAACGTACGAGCCTACCGTGGCTATTGATGTGCCCGGGCGCGCTATGCAGCGTTGATTCAGGCGCGGTCGACGCGGACAATGCTCGTGATCGGCAGCGTGCGCTCGACATCCGCAGCTCTATCCCGCCCACGAAGGCGTCCACCGCCGATGCCCGTCGCCTCGATCGTGAACGAGCGCGTGGCGCCTCCCGGCAGGGCAACTTCGATGATCAGGACCTCGTGTTCGCGAACCGCGCGATCAAGTTCACGCTCTCGCCACACCGTGTCGATGTCAGCATCGGCTGGCATTCCCGCGCGCAGTTGAGAAATGAGACCGCTGAAACGTTCGATAGGCGAGAGGGCCGCGTCGCGCCCTGGGGTCGCACGGCGGCGAATCTTCTGACGCGCCCCGTCGGTGCCGAGAGCCATCGCGGGGTAGCCAGCGTCGATGAGCGTCCAATAAACGGCCTCACGTCCGACACCCGTAGCGAGTACCGCATCATCGAAAACCAGGCCGATACTGCGAACACTCTGGTCGACCGCAATTGTTGCGAGCACGTGCGGGTCATCGCTCTCGACATGCGTGCGCCCTGACACGCCGTCGACCAACACCCGCACGAGACCGTGCCGGTCGGACGCTCGTTCAATGAGGTAGTCAAGAGGCTGGGGGATGCCGGTGAGCGAGATCTCCGACAAAAATGCACGCAATGACTCCGCAGTCTCGCCGCCTGCGATGGCGCTAGAGAGGCTGGCGTCGCTGAACCGGTAGGTCGAAGCCTGAGCACGCGACTCGCGTTCGGCCATGGCGCGTAGGCGCATTTCAACGCGTGGAAGAAGGGGGCCCGGTGCAATCGCTGAGAGGTCAGCCTGCAGATAAATGCGGTCGATCTCGGCGGGGAAAGCTGCACTCAGCGTTGCCGGGTCAGGATCGGCGCCCGCATGAACAGCAGCGGCCCACGGGGGGACAGTGCCGTTCGGCAAGAACAGCGCCCACCGCACGAGACGGCGGTGCAGCAAAACGGCCCGCGCCGGCCAACTCGCATCGAGGGGATAGGCGGCTTGCCACGCTTCTGGCTGGTAGATACCGCCGTTCGGGGTCCGGATGCCACCGGGAAGCCGTTGGACCATCGACTTGGCGACCTGCGACCACCGCGAGACCGTGTCGGCACTGAGCCACTGCTCGCCGTCGGAGGTCACTATCCACTCACGATCGATGCCGCGGATGAGGGACGCATCTTCTGCCGCGCCGAGCAGATCTTCAAGTTCGTCGCCGTCGGCAACGGCTGCTGATTCAACGAGCCGTCGCCTATCGGCCGCGCCCACGGCTCCGCTACCTACGCGTTGAAGCGGAGAATGCTGGCATGCCAGCAGCACGTCGGTGAGCGCCGAGACGGCGGTGAATGCACGTTCCGCTGCGGCCGCCGTGTCGATTGCAGAGCTTTCCGCTGCCGTGAGCGTAGCTTCTTGTGCGATCGACCCGAGTTCACTCCCAGGGGCCGAGGTCTGATCCGATACGCGCGCTCGCTCCGCTACTGCCCGGTAGGGATTGCCCTCGTCGTCGGACAGGCCACGTTCGATGAGCCAGGGCGTGATGTCTGCTGATGCCGGTCCGGCGTCGGCAATCAACGACTGCAGCACGGCGCGGGGCGCGCGAATGAGCGCCCGATCTATCGATGCAGAATCCAAGAGCGCCGCAGCAGCATCGTAGAAATCACGCCACGACGCGGTCGCATTGACTCCACGAAGCGCGAAGAGCGAGGCCAGTTCCTCGGGCGAACGCGCTGAAAGGTTAGCCGCAAGGGCGCGTTCGTCTGAGAGGCCGCTCACGTCATCGGTCCTTATTCGCCCTTGCCCTCCGGACGAAGGCTGTGATCAGGACGATGAACATGAGGACGAAGGCAACGATTGGCGCGATGTACACAACGATTCCGACCGCGGGCCATACGCCCGTGGAGAAATTGGCACCCGCAGAAGTACCGATCAAAATCGCGAAGAACAGCGCAATTGTCAGGATCACGAGTCCAAGGGACATGAAGGCGAGAATGCGATCAATCCGGCGTACCGGTAGATCGTCGCCAGGGGCACGGGTGCTCATCGTGCCCACACTACTCCTGGTCGGCGGTGCCGTAGGCTAGCAACAGGGTCGGCAACCGGCCCTGTTCAGTTTTACCCGCGTCAGCGGGTCGTCTTCAGCGAGGTTTCCATGCCCACCGGCAAGGTTAGATTTTACGACGAAGAAAAAGGTTTTGGTTTCATCACCGCAGAGGATGGCCAAGACGTTTTCTTGCACGCCACGGCGCTTCCCGCGGGTGCTCCCGCGCCGAAGGCCGGTGCACGTCTGGAGTTTGGTGTAGCTGACGGCAAGCGTGGTCTTCAGGCGCTTTCGGTACGTGTCATCGACGCGCCCGTGAGCCTTGCGAAGCGCTCACGGAAGCCGGCCGATGACATGGCGATCATTGTGGAAGATCTGGTGAAGCTTCTCGACGACATCGGTGGAGACCTCCGCCGCGGTCGCTACCCCAGTGGTTCGCACGCCAAGAAGGTCGCTGCGGTTCTGCGCAAGGTAGCCGATGACCTCGACGCCTGATTCGACCCTTATCGCGGCCCACGATCTCGCGCTCGCAGCGCTGAAAGAGATCACGGCCGACGACGCGATCGGCGCGCCTCAGGGGCACCGTGTCGAAGCGGATGGCGTCATTACGCTGCTGTTCCAAAACCGTATGCGCGGATACCCGGGCTGGCTGTGGGCAGTGTCGGTCACGCGCGTTGACGGTAGCGAGCCGACTGTGCTCGAAACGGAATTGATTCCGGACGATGGCGCGTTGCTTGCACCGGAGTGGGTGCCGTGGGCCGTCCGGTTGGCTGATTATCACGCCCAGCAGGCAGTCACGAGCGCAGATGAAGATCTCGACGATCAGGATTCCGACGACGACTCCGACGACGACTCAGACGATGAGTTCGACGACGGTGGTTCAGCGATTCTTCACTCGGGAGATGTAGACGGTGTCGACATCGACGAACTGGACGACAGCGACGAACTTGATGACTCCGACGAGCTCGACGAGTCCGACGACAGCGACTCCGACGCTGAGGCCGAAGACGCTGACGCCGAAGACGCTGACGCCGAAGACGACGACCGATAACCTTCGCGCTAGAGGTTCTTCAGCGTGTAGTCGATGCAGCGAATGAGCTGGCGTACATCGTCGGGTTCGATTGAGACGAATGTCGCGACGCGCAACTGATTGCGACCGAGCTTGCGGTACGGCTCGGTGTCGACGACACCGTTTGCGCGCAAGCTCTTAGCGATGCCCGAAGCGTCGATCGAGTCATCGAAGTCGATCGTGACGACCACGGGTGACCGGTCGGCAGGATCGGTGACAAACGGTGTGGCGAATGAGCTGGCTTCTGCCCACTCGTACAGTGCGTCAGAGGATTCGTGTGTCCGAGCATCCGCCCACGCCAGACCACCATTGCCGAGAATCCACTTGAGTTGTTCTTCGAGAAGGAACAGCGTCGAGACAGCTGGCGTGTTGAGCGTCTGGTTGAGACGCGAATTGTCGAGCGCGTTCTTCAGGCTCAAGAACTCCGGGATGTAGCGATCGGATGCTGCAATGCGCTCAATGCGCTCGATCGCGCCGGGTGAGACGGCCGCAAACCAGAGGCCGCCATCCGAGCCGAGATTCTTCTGCGGCGCGAAGTAATAGACATCCGCTTCCGCGAGCGAGAAATCGATGCCGCCCGCGGCACTCGTCGCGTCGATGACGGTAAGCGCGCCCTCGTCGCCATGAACACGCGAGATCGGAGCACTTACTCCGGTCGAGGTTTCGTTGTGAGGCCAGGCGTAAACATCGACGCCCTCAACGGCCTCGGCGGCGATGCGTGTTCCGGGCTCGGCTTTTCGTACATCGGGCGCCGCGAGCCACGGCGCGGCTGCCGAAGAAGCGAATTTGCCGCCGAACTCGCCGAAAACGAGGTTCTGAGCGCGGTTCTCGATGAGACCGAAAGCTGCAGCATCCCAAAATGCTGTTGACCCACCGTTGCCGACGATGATCTCGTAGCCCGCGGGAAGAGTGAACAGTTCGCCGAGGTGCTCCCGCACGCTGCCGACGAGGTTCTTCACAGGCGCCTGCCGGTGCGACGTCCCGAGAACCGACCATCCCGACTGAGCGAGAGCTTTGAGCTGCGCCGGACGGATCTTGGAGGGGCCACATCCAAAGCGTCCGTCAGCCGGAAGAAGGTTAGGGGGAAGCGCAACGTGAGACATGTCACGATTCTAGAGACAGGTCGCACGGCTTCGCTGCGAGCGTCGATGCCGAAACGGTCTTCGTCCCGTCGGCAATAGATAGGCTTGACTTACTAGTTCACAGTTCCGAGGAATGCCATGACTGATCTCATCGATACCACCGAGATGTACCTGCGCACGATCCTCGAACTCGAGGAAGAGCACATTGTTCCGTTGCGCGCGCGTATTTCTGAGCGCCTCGGACACTCTGGCCCGACAGTGTCTCAGACAGTAGGGCGCATGGAGCGTGACGGCCTCGTTGTCGTCTCGGACAATCGCACTCTGGAACTCACCACGTCAGGTCGCCAGAAGGCGATCGACGTCATGCGCAAGCACCGCCTCGCCGAACGGCTTTTGAGTGACGTGATCGGGCTCGACTGGGCATACGTTCATGAAGAGGCATGCCGCTGGGAGCACGTGATGAGTGAGCAGGTCGAGCGTCGTCTTGTTGAACTGCTCGGTCACCCCACAGAATCGCCCTACGGAAACCCGATTCCCGGGCTCGACCAGCTCGGTGACGCTGCCTCATCGACATTCGGTGAAGGAGTCGTGAGTCTGGTACGTGCGCTGAACACGAGCGGCGGTCCGATGACGGGAACCGTCCGACGCCTCGCCGAACCCGCGCAGGTCGACCCCGAACTTCTGCAGCAGCTGCGCACAGCCGGCGTCGTACCCGGCGCGAAAGGCACGTATCAATTCAGTGAGGGCTACGTTCTCGTTCAGATGGACGGCAGTGATGAAGGGCTTGAACTTCCCGTCGAGGTTGCGAGCCACATTTTTCTTGTCCACCAACCTGCATAACGGCTCCCACTCTTGCGCTCGGCGTGACATATTCGTTACCGTCCGGTAGCCTCGGATGATCCCGAGGGTAAAAGCCCACCCTGGGTTTTCCGCGTCGAGTACCTTCTACGGTCATTGTCGCGGCCCGATTTTTATATACGTAACCGATATTTATTGCCGACAAGCCAGCGCAAAGCGTTGAGGCGGCGGAGGATAGTTTGGCTGATGTAACCGAGCCGTCTCAGGACGGCACCGACCTCTCGGAGGCGACTCATTCGAGTTCTCGACGAGACGCTCGTGCGGCGATCACTGCGGCCAACAAAACAGTGTCGAAGGCATCGGTTAAGAAAGCCCGTCGTCCCGTCTTTCCGGCGCGCGTTGTGAATAAAGCGGCAGCAAAGAAGTCCGCTCGAAGCGTTGTCATCGTGGCGATGGTTGGCGGCTTGGTCGCAACGGTCGCTTTGCCCGCCTATGCCGCCTTCAAGCCCGAGACCGAAGCGGTCACTGTGCAGCAGATGGCAGCTGAAGATGCACAGTCTCTTGTGATCGCATCGGATGCCACCGACGAATCGTTCAGCCGTGAAAGCTACTCGGCAACGACCTCAGAAGAGATCGAGAAGAAGAAGGCTGAAGAGGCCGCAGCGGAGCGCGCACGTCAGTTGGCGGCAAGTGTCTCAACGGCAGCGTCCTCCTCGGCTGTCTCTGTCGATCTCAGCATGGTCGCTCCCGGCAGCGGAGAAGTTCGCTGGCCTGTGAGCAGCTTCACGTATACCGACATCAACCTCTTCCGTCCGCCGTCGCGCCCGAACCACAACGGGTTCGACATGCTCGCGCCGGCTGGAACTCCGATCTACGCCGCAGCGTCTGGCACCGTACGTGCTTCGCAAGAAAGCTTGGGCGGCTACGGCGTTGCTGTCGTGATCGATTCGGTCATCAACGGTCAGTCGGTATCGACCCTTTACGGTCACATGACGTATGGCAGCCGGGTCGTTGCCGCGGGCCAGACTGTCACAGCAGGACAGGTCATCGGCCTCGTGGGAAGCACCGGAAGCTCAACAGCGAACCACCTCCACTTCGAGGTCACGATCAACGGTTCGCTCGTCAACCCGCTTCCGTGGCTGCAAGCCAACGCCGGCTGACCACGACACGACACTGAGCGTTTACCGCGCGGTTCTTCTTCTTCCAGCGGTGTGCGTTACCCTGTCACTCGACGCTGAGAGAAGCGGAGAGCGCCGATGGACGACATACCGAACATCCGAACCATGGATGCTTTTGGCATGTTCGCACTTCGGCATTGTGTGACTGGATGCTGCGGCTCTGCCGTGTCTGCAAGGCGCTGTCTGTGAAGACGGCGCCTTTTTTCATACCCTCCGCGGTTCGATCGTCATTCGAATCGAATATCCGGGAAGCCTTCCCGGCCATTCGGGAGGACAGGATATGCGCACACTGGTGCTGAATGCCGGCTACGAGCCACTTGCCGTGGTTTCTTTCAAACGAGCGCTCGTGCTCGTGATGAATGAGAAAGCGACAGTCATCGAACATGTCGAGGGCGAACCCATCTGGGGCGCCAGCGGCCTCTATGAGAGACCGGCGGTGATCATCCTGACGCGGTATGTACGCATTCCCGGCGCGCGTCGTGCGCCCGTAACTCGCCGTGGCGTGCTGCGTCGTGACGCGCACCGCTGTGCGTACTGCGGAAAAGCCGCGTCGACGATCGACCACGTCATGCCACGTTCACGAGGGGGCAAGGGGACGTGGGAGAACCTGGTTGCCTGCTGCTTGCGGTGCAACAATCTCAAGGGCAACCGAACGCCGCAAGAGATGGCATGGACGCTGCGCCTTGTTCCTGGTGCGCCGCGCGGAGCGCACTGGACGGTGCGCGGTGTTGAGCGTGCAGATCCGCGGTGGGAGCCGTACTTGCCGCTTGCGGCGTAGCGCGGTTCTCCGCGTTGGCATCAGGGCGTTTCGAAGAGCCTGAGCCAACGGGCGAGGATCGGCTCGAGTGCTGCGCGGTCGGCCGGGTCGAGCTGGTCTACGAGCCGATGCTCGTTGATCATGTGAGCTGCGAAC
The DNA here is from genome assembly GCF_011047135.1 of Microbacterium endophyticum. Taxonomy (NCBI): domain Bacteria; kingdom Bacillati; phylum Actinomycetota; class Actinomycetes; order Micrococcales; family Microbacteriaceae; genus Microbacterium; species Microbacterium endophyticum. The sequence goes on from NZ_CP049255.1 coordinate 2,354,281, forward strand.
GCGTCGTCAATGAGCGTCATGCCTTCGGGAGTGAGGTGCACGAGGCGTTGGCGTGCGTCAGCGTCTGAGGGTGCACGTTCCACGAGCCCACGCTCGATGAGCCGATCCACACGCTTCGTGAGCCCGCCCGAAGTCACCATCGTGTGGGCTGCTAAATCGCTCGCGCGAAGGGCATAGGGGGCACCGGTGCGCCGCAGCGATGCCAAGAGATCGAACTCTGCTTCCGAGAGGCCGAACCTGTCGTATACCTCGGTCAGCTCTTGAGTGAGAGCTAGAGCGAGTCGATGCAGCCTGCCGATGACGCCCTGCGGGGACGGGTCGAGATCGGGGCGTTCGCGCGCCCACTCGCGCTGAATGTGTGCGACGCGGTCATCGAGGGGGGAGGCATCCATGTCTCGACTTTATCTTCCTTGGAAGCTAAAGTATCTTCCATGGAAGATAAAAGAGTCCGATGGATGCTGCTTACGGCAATTGCACCGATTGCCTGGGGGAGTACGTACTTTGTGACTCGACACCTGTTGCCAGCGGATGCTGCGCTCTGGGGCAGTGTGATTCGATGTCTCCCTGCGGGACTTCTGGTGCTGGCTTTTGCCCGTCAGCTTCCGCGGGGGAGCTGGTGGTGGCGATCGGTGGTGCTGGGAATGCTGAATGTCGGTGGCTTTTCGGTGCTGATCTATATCGTGGGTCAGCGGATTCCGACGAGCTTGGCTGCGGCCCTCATGTCGACATCGGCTGCCGCGATGATGCTCTTTGCTTGGTTGCTCTTGCGGCAGAGGCCACGTGCGGCGGCAGTGCTGGGAGCGGGCGTGGGCATCGTTGGTGTCGTGCTGATGCTGGGCCCGGGTGCGGGCCCGGTCGATATGTGGGGCGTGGTTGCCTCACTCGGGGCGATGCTTGCGTCTTCGGTCGGATTTGTGCTGACAACTCGATGGGGTAGTGATGTTCCGCCCCTGGCCATGACGGCATGGCAGCTGATTGCGGGAGCTCTCGTCGTCTTGCCGTTCGCGATCGTTGTTGAGGGTGCGCCGCCCGCACTCGACGGTGGCGCGATTGCTGGCTTTATCTACATCATCGTCATCGCAACAGCTTTGGCGTACGGGGCATGGTTTACCGGGCTCTCTCGCTTGCCGGCGAGTGTTGTGGGCATTATCGGTCTTCTTAATCCGGTGACGGGTGCCGTGCTGGGGGTCGTGTGGGGTGGCGAAGCATTCGGTATTGCGCAGGCGGTCGGTCTGGCGCTTGTGATTGTGGGGGTACTCTGGGGCAGCCTTCCACCCCGCGTGGCTTCGCGCCGATTATCGACGTCGTAGCCGATGTCGTAAGTCGTTGTTATCTTCGAAACCTGCATTGAATTGCTAGAACATAAGTTCTAGCCTGTAGGGATGAGGATGCCATGACAGCGGCGACGACCGAGAATGTGCAGCGCTTGCGTGCACAGCTCAAGCGCGCCGAGGGGCGCCGCATGGATGCCCCGGTCTTTCCGGCTCCTCCCGCACTCTCGGCCCTTCTGCCCGGGGGCGGGCTTCGCGCGGGGGCCTCTTATTCGCTTGCGCCATCGGGTGCGCTTCTTCTTTCGCTGCTGGCGCGTCCGTCGCGCGCCGGATCATGGTGCGCCGCCGTCGGAATTCCGCACTTGGGCATCGAAGCTGCCGAACATGCGGGTGTCGACTTAGACAGGCTTGTGCTCATTCCTGACCCCGGTCCGCGCTGGCTGGCGGTTGTTGCCACCCTGGCTGATGTGCTGCCCGTGGTGGCAGTGCGCCCGCCTGCGCGAGTGTCTGACGGTGATGCAGCTCGGCTCGCGGCACGTCTCCGCGAAAAAGGGACTGTGCTTCTCGTGCAGGGCGCATGGCCGCAGAGCGAAGCGACCCTCGACGTCAGCGATCCGCAGTGGTCGGGGTTGGGGTCCGGGCACGGGCTCCTCGAGCAGCGTGCGTTGACGGTCACGGTGCATTCGAGGCGCACTGCTGTTCCGCGCCGAGCACGCATTCTGCTGCCAGATGCGCAGGGAGAGGTCGCCGCGGCATCCGTTTCGGTTGGTTCTTATCGAGCCGCGATGAGAGCGGTGAGCTGACGTGGCAGAACCAGTACGCACGCTCGTGCTGTGGGTGCCCGATTGGCCGATCATCGCGGCAGAGCACAGCGGTATTTTCGACGCTGCCGCACCTGTTGCCGTGGTGGAAAAAAACGCTGTCGTGGCGTGTTCGGCGACGGCCCGAGCCGAGGGTGTGCGGCGGGGGCAGCGGCGACGTGATGCGCAAGCGCGGTGTCCGCAGCTCACGATCATTGCGACCGATCTCGAACGAGACCACCGGGCTTTTGCCCCGGCAGTTGCCGCTGTCGAAGAGCGGGCGCCCGGAGTGCAGATTTTGCGTGCGGGGCTGCTGGCGCTTCGCATTCGCGGGCCAGCACGGTATTACGGCGGCGAGAGCGAGGCAGCTTCGGTGCTGCGTGAGGCTGTCACGGATCTCGGTATCACCGATGTGCGAGCGGGAGTTGCCGATGGGGTCTTCACCGCTGAGCGCGCCGCGCGCAACATCACAACAACACAAGTGCCCGTGCACATCGTGCCCCCGGGGGGCTCTGCAAGCTTTTTGGCTCCGATGCCGGTGGCTGTTTTGGAGGATGCCGAGGTGGCGCTGCTGCTCGGTCGATTGGGCGTGCAGACACTCGGCCAGTTCGCGGGTCTTGACGCATCTCGCGTCGCGGAGCGACTCGGCCCTCACGGCGAGCGGTTGTTTGCGCTGGCCTCGGGGCGTGATTCCCGCGCTGTCGACCCGCGAACGCCGCCGCCGGAGCTTGATCGAGAGGTCGTTTTCGAACCGCCCGTTGAGGCTGCAGAACATGTGGCGTTCGGTATCAGGCTCGCGGCATCTGAATTCATCGATGCCCTCGGAGCGCTTGATCTTGTGTGCACCGAGCTGCGAGTCGAGCTCACGGGAGACCGAGCCGAGCACAGCGAGCGGGTGTGGCTGCATCCGACGGCATTCGATGCTGCGGCGGTGGTCGACCGTGTGAGGTGGCAACTGAGCGAAGACGCGCAGCACCTGGTGACGGGGGTCGGGCGAGTGCGGCTGTCTCCGGAGGCTGTGGATGCGGCATCCCACCACCACACCGGGCTCTTCGGCGGTGGCCCCGATGAGCGAGTGCACCATGCGCTTTCTCGGGTACAGGCAATGCTCGGGCACCGTGGGGTCGTGACTCCTGCCGTCGGGGGTGGGCGCCTACTTGCGGAGCGGCGCGTGCTGGTGCCGTGGGGAGATCGCGCTGTGCTTGCCCGAGAACGTGCGCAGCCGTGGCCTGGGCATCTGCCCGCCCCGTTGCCGGCGTCGGTGTTTCCGGAACTTCTGCCGGTCGACGTGACAGCTGCCGGAGGTTTTGGCGTTGATGTCGATGAACGCGGCAGTCTCACTGCAGAACCGGAGTTGCTGATCGTTCGTGGCAGGCGTTCGCTCATCACCTCGTGGGCGGGCCCATGGCCCGTGATCGAGCGCGAGTGGGACGCCGACCGGGCTCATCTGACGCATCGCTTTCAGATCGTCGACGACGATCAGCTCGCGTGGTTGCTGGTGTGCACTGGCGGGGTCTGGGCGGCAGAGGCGAGGTATGACTGATGGGGTTCAATAACCCACCGGTGAGCTGGGCCGAGTTCGAACGAGTGCTGAGCGATTCTGGGCGTGAGAGCGAGCGCCCGCCGGGAGCTGACGGGGGAGACAGCCCTGCCTGGTCGCACAAACGCGGACCTTACGTGCCGCCCCAGATTGAACGCCCAGCCGATGCGGTGCCGTACGCCGAACTGCACGTGCACTCGACGTACTCCTTTCTCGATGGTGCATCTTCCCCAGAAGAGCTCGTCGAAGAAGCCGAACGACTGGGACTCCACGCACTCGCTCTCACCGACCATGACGGGTTCTATGGGATCGTGCGCTTTGCCGAGGCCGCGCAGACTCGACGTGTTGACACGGTTTTCGGTTCCGAGATGTCACTCGAGCTGCCCACACCCCAAAAAGGTGTGGCCGACCCCGTGGGTGCGCACTTGCTTGTGCTCGCGCGCGGTCAAGAGGGGTACCACCGGCTCGCGGGGGCCCTTACCTCGGCACAATTGCAGGGCGCCGAAAAGGGACGCCCCCACTATGACCTCGACGAGCTTGCAGAGCGCGCCGACGGTCACTGGGCGATTCTCACCGGATGCCGCAAGGGCGCTGTGCGGCGGGCGCTCGCCGAGGCTGGGCCCCACGCCGCCGCGCGAGAACTCGACCGGCTGGTGGACCTCTTCGGCCACGACGCTGTGCAGGTCGAACTCATCGACCACGGTGACCCAACCGATCAACGCACGAACGATGTGCTGGCAGCTCTTGCGGCCGAGCGATCTCTGCCCGTGCTCGCCAGCGGCAATGTGCATTACGCATCGCCGAAAAAGCGACTGCTTGCCACCGCGATTGCGGCCGTCCGTGCAAACCGCAGCATGGACGAAATCGACGGTTGGCTACCCGCGCACGGCGGCGCCTTTTTGCGATCGGGCGCCGAGATGGCGGCACGGTTCGCCCGCTACCCGGGGGCTGTTGCGCGCACTGTCACGCTCGCTGACGAGCTGGCGTTTCCGCTCCAGAGCGCTAAACCGGCACTGCCCAAGCAGGATGTTCCACCCGGGCACACTCCCATGTCGCACCTGCGCCAATTGGTGTGGCGAGGGGCCGCAGAGCGGTACCCCGACATGCCAGCAGGCCACCGGGCTCGGCTCGAAAAAGAGCTCAATGTCATCGAGGCAAAGGACTTTCCCGGCTACTTCTTGATCGTGCACGGCATCGTTGTCGAGGCTCGTCGCCGCGGCATCCTATGTCAGGGGCGGGGGTCTGCGGCCTCGAGCGCCGTCTGCTACGTCTTGGGAATCACAGCTGTCGACGCGATCTTTTACGGGCTGCCGTTCGAGCGGTTTTTGTCGAGCATGCGCGAAGAAGAGCCCGACATCGATGTCGACTTCGACTCTGATCGCCGTGAAGAGATCATTCAGTGGGTGTATCGCACCTACGGGCGCGAGCGTGCGGCGCAGGTGGCGAACGTCATTACGTACCGGCCGAAAAACGCCGTGCGCGACATGGCCCGGGCGCTCGGGTTTTCGCCCGGCCAACAGGACGCGTGGTCGAAGCAGGTCGACCGCTGGGGAGATGGGCCTCAGACGGGCAGTCACGACATCCCCGACCAGGTGCTCGCGTTCGCCGGTGAGCTGCTCAAGGCACCACGGCACCTCGGCATTCATTCGGGCGGAATGGTACTCACCGACCGCCCCGTGGGTGAGGTGGTGCCGATCGAACACGCACGGATGCCGAACCGCACTGTCATCCAGTGGGACAAAGACGACGCAGCCTGGATGGGGCTTGTGAAGTTCGACCTGCTGGGCCTTGGCATGCTCGCGGCCCTCCAGTACTGCTTTGATCTCGTGCGTGATGCGACGGGGGAGACCTGGGGCCTCGATGCGATCCCCAAAGAAGAAGCCGCCGTGTACGACATGCTGTGCCGGGCCGACTCGATCGGGGTGTTCCAAGTGGAGTCGCGTGCGCAGATGGGGCTTCTGCCGCGCCTACAGCCGCGCCGGTTTTACGACCTCGTGATCGAGATCGCCCTCATTCGCCCCGGCCCGATTCAGGGTGGGGCCGTGCACCCCTTTGTGCGGCGCAAAATTGGTGATGAAGAGGTGACGTACCCGCACGAGAAGCTCAAGCCGGTGCTTGAGCGCACTCTCGGCATTCCGGTTTTTCAGGAGCAACTGATGCAGATGGCTGTGGTGATCGGCAACTGCAGCGCCGAAGAAGCCGACACTCTGCGCCGCGCGATGGGGTCAAAGCGCGGGCTTGAGCGCATCGACTCGATTCGTGAGCAGCTCTACATCGGCATGGCCGAAAACGGGTTGTCGCCCGAGGAGTCTGACGCGATCTATGCCCGCATTCAAGCGTTCGCCAACTTCGGGTTCGCCGAGTCGCACTCGCTCTCGTTCGGGCTGCTTGTGTATGCCAGCTCGTGGATCAAGCTGCACTACCCCGCAGCTTTTCTGGCGGGGCTCCTTCGCGCGCAACCCATGGGGTTTTACTCACCCGCCACCCTCGTGGCCGATGCTCGCCGGCACGGTGTCACAGTGTTGCGCCCCGATATCCAGCGTTCGCGCGCACACGCGAGCCTTGAAGCAGAACAGGCGGATGCCGCGCACACAGCCGTGCACACAGCTCCGCCGACGGGTATGCCGTCGTGCGCGCACCGCACGCAGCCCCCGGTCGCTGTCTTCGACGCCGCGGCTCCCGACGAGTCAGCGGCCCATCGCCGCGACGGTGCATTCGCCGTGCGCATGGGGCTTGCCGCCGTCAAGGGCGTGGGTGTTGCTGTTGCCGAGCGCATCGTCGCCGCGCGAGTAGCGGAGGGCCCGTTCCGGGACATGCGCGACCTCGTTCGTCGCACCGGTGTGACCGAAGTGCACCTCGAAGCCCTCTCGACAGCGGGTGCTTTCGAGAGCTTCGGTCTCAGCCGCCGTGAAGCGCTGTGGCTGGCCGGTTCTGCTGCAACCGACCGCGAGGAGTTTCTGCCGGGCTCACTCATCTCCGTGCAGCCCCCGCTGTTTTCTGACCCTTCCAGCTACGAGCAATTGGCCTCCGACCTCTGGGCCACCGGTATTTCGACCGACGATCACCCGCTCACGCACTTTCGTGCCGCCCTTGATGCGCGAGGTGTGTTGACCTCGCAAGAGCTACGCACACATGAACCGGGCCGCCGCGTCGAGATTGCAGGTCTTGTGACGCACCGGCAGCGGCCGGCTACGGCATCCGGTATTACGTTCTTCAATCTCGAAGACGAGCACGGCATCATCAACGTGATCTGTTCGGTCGGTGTCTTTACCCGCCACCGGAGGGTTGCTCGAGACTCACCTGCTGTGATTGTGCGGGGCATTCTCGAGCGTTCTCCCGAGGGCGTGACAAACCTTGTCGCCGACCGGTTCGAAGACCTGCAAGTGGGAGTGGGGCACCGCTCGCGCGATTACCGGTGAGGCTGCCGCGAGTCGTAGTCGGCTCGTTCGGGCCGTGCGCTGTAGCCATCGCGGATTACGGCGACGATCGAACCCGAAACTGCCGCAAAAACCAGCGCTGCGATGAGGCACAGAAAGACGATCATGGGCTTCTCCTTTGGGATCGATAGTTCGATTCCAAAGCACGGATTGGAGTGCTTCAAGAAGCCAATTGCGCCCGTGTGGCCCTTTGCGGTGCTGCGTGCGCAGAAAATCAGGTGTTATCCCGGGCGGTGGATGCCACAGCATCCTGATTGGACTGCTGCCCAGACACAACACAACGCCCCCGGTAAAAACCAGGGGCGTTGTATAAAAGACTGCGTTATGCGGAAACGCCGAGGGCGAATCGAACCGATCCGTCTTCAGATACTTCTGCATCGAGGATGCGGTCATCGAGCGCGACCTTTGCGATCTCGTCGACGAATACGCGTGCGCCGTCAGTTTCGACGACGGCGTCTGTTTCTTCGGGGGCCTGCACGAGTGCGAGCTCGAAGCCTGAGTTCTCGGCTCCGGTGTCTCGGATGCGAAGACCACCGGTTTCGGTGGGAATCTGTGCCGTGATGTTCTTAACAGCGCTTGCTGCGTTCTCGGTGAGCGTGAGCATAAAAGCTCTCCTTCCGTGAATTGCTGCGGGTTGGCTACGATTCCGAGAATCCGGGCCCGACGCAAGCCACAGCCACTTCTGCCAGGCAACTCACATGTTCACGGCATGCTCTACAAAAAGCTGAAAAAGGCGCAACCCCTGCCGCTCAGCGTGCCCGCCGCGTAGCGTGGAATCATGGCCGATTCGATCGCAGATCTATTCGTCGACACACTTACTCGCGCCGGGGTGAAACGAGTGTGGGGTCTTCCCGGAGACTCCCTCAACGCCTTTACCGATGCGATGCGCACTCACGGCACTCTGGAGTGGATGCACACCCGGCACGAAGAGGCCGCGGCGTTCGCTGCCGGTGCCGAAGCCGAGGTGACCGGCGAGCTCGCCGTCGTTGCGGGTAGCTGTGGCCCGGGCAATCTGCACTTCATCAACGGGCTCTTCGATGCGCAGCGGTCGCGTGTGCCGGTGTTGGCTATCGCGTCGCACATTCCGTCGTCAGAGATCGGCAGCAACTACTTTCAAGAGACCCACCCGCAAGAGCTTTTTCGTGAGTGCAGCGTCTACTGCGAGCTCGTCTCTGACCCATCCCAAATGCCGTGGGTGCTCGAAGCCGCCATGCGTGCCGCCGTTGAGCGTCGCGGTGTCGCCGTTGTTGTGGTGCCGGGTGATGTGTTCTTCGCCGATGCGCCCAAGCGCCGGCCGTCGGCTGCGATTCAGGCGTCGTCTTCGCACACCGTGCCAGCGGATGCCGTGCTGGCCAAGGCTGCGGGGCTCTTGAACGAGGCGAAGAAGGTGACGATTCTTGCCGGCGCCGGAGTTGCCGGCGCTCACGCCGAGGTGCTCGCGCTCGCCGAGAAGCTGCAGGCGCCGATCGTGCACGCGTTCCGAGGCAAAGAGCACATCGAATACGACAATCCTTATGACGTCGGGATGACGGGGCTGCTCGGGTTCGCCTCGGGGTATCGCGCCATGGAGCACTGCGACGTGCTCCTGATGCTCGGCACCGACCTGCCGTACCGCCAGTTCTACCCCGAAAAAGCGACCATCATCCAGGTAGACATTCGCGGCGAACAGTTGGGGCGACGCACTCCGATCGACCTGGGGATGGTGGGAGACGTTAAGGCGACGGCATCCGCTCTGTTGCCGTTGCTGTCGGGGGAGCGGAGCGATGCGCACCTGAGCGACAGCGTGAAGCACTATAAGAAGACGCGGCGCGAGCTTGACGGTCTCGCCAACAACGACGGCAAGGCGCCGATTCACCCGCAGTACGTGGCGCGGTTGCTCGACGAACTGGCCGATAAGGATGCCGTTTTTACCGCCGACGTCGGAACCCCCGTGATTTGGGCTGCGCGCTACCTGCAGATGACGAAAGAGCGCCGGCTGATCGGGTCGTTCTCGCACGGGTCGATGGCCAACGCCATGCCGCAGGCGTTGGGGGCGCAGGGCGTGGATCGTTCGCGGCAGGTTATTGCGCTCGCGGGCGACGGCGGACTCTCGATGCTGATGGGCGATCTGCTGTCGATTCGGCAGAACAAACTGCCGATCAAGATCGTGGTGTTCAACAACTCTGCCCTCGGTTTTGTCGAGGTGGAGATGAAGGCCGCGGGCCTCGTGACCTACGCCACTGATCTGGACAACCCGAACTTTGCTGCCGTTGCGGAGTCGGTGGGGATGACGGGTATTCGCGTTGAGGACCCGAACGATCTCGAGGGTGCGCTGACCCGCGCGCTCGCCGACCCGGGCCCGGTGCTCGTTGATGTGGTGGTGGCGCGCGAAGAGATGTCGATTCCGCCGTCGATCACTGCCGCCCAGGCGAAGGGCTTTGCGCTCTATGCGCTGCGCACGGTGATGTCGGGTCGCGGCGACGAACTGCTCGACCTTGCCGACACCAACGTGTGGCGCCGAGTGTTTGGTTGATCAACCAGCACGGCGGTTAGAATTGTGCCGCCAGCCTCTGTAGCTCAGTGGAAGAGCCACTCCGTCCTAAGGAGAGGGTCGGGGGTTCGAATCCCTCCAGGGGCACAGTGTGATGAGTCGCGACATAGGTCTCACCTGAGTCGCGACATGTGTCAGAAAGAGCCCGGCCATCGGCCGGGCTCTTTCATTTCGTTGCGCCAGTAGGCGCGTTGTGTGTTGATGGTGTTTGTTGCGATGATCTCGGCGGTGTCGAGGTGGATGATCGTGACGGTTGTTTCGTCGATGAGCGCGATGATGCGTTTGCCGCGGTGGGCTGTTCCGATGCCGAGGTGGTGCATTCGTCCGGCTCGGCGAAGGCTCATTTTGCCGTTGCTGCCGACGTGGTCGTAGCGGATTCTGAAGTGTCCTGCCCGTGGGGCTGTGGGGAGAGCTTTCGGGGATGCACGGTAGGTGGCCTCTGGTGTTGTTCTGTTGTTGCTTCGGTGGGGGCGCTGCTCGTTGTAGTGGTGTCGGAAGTGGTCGAGCTGGAGTTGTAGCTCATGCAGGGTGGTGGCTGGGGGTCTGGCTCCGAGCCATCGTTTGAGGGTTTGGTGGAAGCGTTCGATTTTGCCTTGGGTCTGCGGGTGGTTGGGTGTGCCGTTCTTTTGTTTCACTCCGAGTAGTGCGAGGAGGTATTCGAAGGCGTTGCGCCCGCCGCCGAATCGGGCTGTGTAGACGCGGCCGTTGTCGGTGAGTGTTGAGGCGGGGGTGCCGTGTTCGTCGGTTGCTGCGAGGAATGTGGTGACGACGTTGTCGCCGGTGACCGGGGTGTGGGCGGTGCAGGACAGGAGGTAGCGGGAGTGGTCGTCGAGCCAGTTCAGGATTTCGACGTCCTGGCCGTTTGCGAGGCGCCAGTGGGTGAAGTCTGATTGCCAGGTCTCGTTGGGTTGGGCTGCTTCGAAGCGGATGTAGGACGATTTCGGTCGTTTGCGGGGTTCGGGAGTGATCAACCCGGCGGTGTGCAGGATGCGTCTGATCGTGGATGTCGATGGCGGTGTGTGTTGCTCGTGTTCGAGGTGCCAGGCGATCGTGACAGGGCCGGCATCGAGTCCTTGGGTTGTGAGTTCCGCCCGAAGGGTGATGATCCGGGCGCGAACTTGTTCCGGTGTGGCGGACGCGTTCGTCTTCGGTCGCCGTGAGCGTGGCTCGACCGCGTCCAGTCCACCGTCACGGTAACGAGCGAGTAGCCGATGCAAATGTCGACGGGAGATCCCGTACTCGATCGCCGCGTCGGTGACGGTGAGCTGGCCCGCGATGATCTTCAAAACAACAACCCGATGCTTCGACATACATCGGACTGTGACGCATGACGCGACTCACCAAGGACCTATCACCTGTGACCTATGTCGTGAACCCAGACACCTCCAGGGGCACAGTTGTTTTTGTTTTCTGATCAGGGATTTATCTATGGTTGGACCACGCAAAAGTCGATTTTGGTCGCATTCTGAGAATTTTCAGTGCAGCGGGGACGGTTTTCAATCGAGTTCATCCGATGTCTCACAGCACCAAAATTGACAATTTGAGCGTTCTTTGCCTCGTCGAAAACTGGGCAATCTGCCCCTGCGGTCACGGCGATGGGGCGTAGTGGGTCCGCGGACCCGACGGCAAAGCCACCAGCGGTATAGCGTCGTTGAGCCGCGTCGCCGCGGCATCCAAATCGGCCGGCATAGGTATTGAGCCTCGTCGTGGCCGAGGCAGGACCCACCGCCCGCTGCACAGCCTTCACATTCGTGCCCGAGCTGATCGCGAGCGACGCTGCGGTGGACGAAAACCGGATGATCGCTCCCCATCAGATTCTCGTCCTCTGAGGCGGATTCGTTGCAGGCCAGCATCGCTCACCGCGCGGGTCACGCTGCTGTCTATGGGCCCATTTCCGCAGCTGCCGTGTCTCACTGGACGGCGGATCAAGGGTGCGTCAGACTCGCCTCTTGAACACCCGAGTTGCTGGGCGAGTGTGAAGGAGCAGCAGTGGCCATTGACCGTGCGATCGAATCCTGTGATGTGACTGATGCTTGACTTCACCGCGATCGACTTCGAGACAGCCAACTCGTATCGTGGCTCTCCGTGCTCCGTCGGTCTTGTGCGCGTGCGAGACGGGCAGGTCACCGAGACCCAGCATTGGTTGATGCGCCCGCCGGAGGGAGCTGACTGGTTCGACGGTTGGAATATTGCCATACACGGGATTAACGCGGAGATGGTAGCGGGTGCTCCTCGATGGAGGGACATTCTTCCGAGCATTGTGAGCTTCATCGGCGACGATTTAGTCGTCGCCCACAACGCGGGCTTCGATCTTGGCGTTATCCGTTACGCGTGCACGCTGGACAACATCGAGTGGCCCGACCTGCAGTTCCTCTGCACCTTAGTAATGGCTCGCCGCGCACTTGCGCTGCCGACTTACCGGCTGCCGTTCCTGGCCGAGACGATGGGCATAGCGCTCGAAGACCACCACGACGCGCTCGCCGACGCGACAGCGGTCGTCCACATCGTCGCCCAGCTGGCCCTGCAACAGCAGGCGACTGACCTCGTGGATCTGGCGGGTGGGCTGGGCGTTGGCATCGGTCGGATGCGCGGAGGTATCTATCGAGGCAGCGTCGCTGTGCATGCTGGCGGCCGCAGATTAACCCCGATCGAGGTGAACGACGACGCCGACCCCAGCGGGTACCTGTATGGCCGCGTCGTGGTTTTCACTGGCACGCTGATGTCGATGACACGAGATTTAGCGCGCCAGGAGTGCGCCAAGGTTGGCGCGATACCTGAACAGACCACCACCAAGAGAACCAACGTCCTCGTCGTCGGTGACATCAATCCGGCCGTGCTTCGGCCCGACTCCAACATCACGGGCAAAGCGCGGAAGGCGTTCGAGTTGCAAGACAAGGGCCAAGAGATCGAGGTCATGACCGAGGACGACTTCCTCCGCTGCCTCGACGGCAACACCTTAGAGGGCACCGAAGTTCTACTGCCCGAGACGTAGCCAGGGCGCGGATCGCTGTCGCTCTGATCGGCGACGGGCCGTCGGAGCCGACGGTCTTTACTAGGGCAATGCGAGTTCGCGGCGCCCTGGAGTGCACCGGTGTCTATCTCTGCGACCTTATCTCCAACTTCGCCGCGGTAGTCCGACAACTGACTGGGGTTCAGGGGCGGTAAGTCGCAATTGCCGTCCATCAGCTGGAGCTGTTTGCGTATCCTGCATTAGAGTTGGCGCCATCTGCACCAGAGCGGTCACTCGTCAAGGTCACTTTGGATCGAAATGTCGATGTCAGCAAGGTCGTGGTTGAGCGCGGGGATTACTTGCCGGAACCGTCGCTTCTGGCGAGCGGCTCGGAATAGCAGCAGCGGGCTTGCGAAGTAACTCAGCGAGCAACAGCTATGACCTGAGCAGGTCGTTGACCGGCCCCTAACTTTGGTTCGCTTCCAGGACCCCTCAACTCTGGTTCACTTCCAGGGCCTCTGGAATAGGGCAGCCAAGGTGATCAGAGCAGCGAGTCTCGACTCAGGTGTGTGGACCGGAGCCCGCGCTGCGACGTTCCGAAAGCCAATCCTGGCTGAAACGGGCCCATTCGTCCCGCCGCATCTCATCAAATCTGACCACTTCGTCTGCACTGAGCTCTTCAACCGATGCGTTCGCTACGTAGAAAGTGAGTTCCTCCTCTGCGCGATGCCAACGAGCCAGTGCTTCATCAGCGGAGACCCAGCGAGATCTGAAATTGAAGAATGGCTCGAGCGCGGTAATCAGCGTGACTAGCGCTGACAAGCCAAACCCCCATGCGGCCGGCCCCGACAAATTGGATAGCCCGAGGAGGATCGTGGCTGTGCCAGATAGCCCGAGTGCAAGTAAACGAATTGCGATCGCTCCAGTCGCCCAGCGTTGTCGCTTGAGTCGAATGTAGTTGCGGTCTTTGTAAAACTGTTCGCGCACCATAGAAGCGAGTTCCAACGGGGTCAGGTGCGTTCTCAGTGGATCTGCGGTGGGCGCGCGCGGGTCTGGGATGATCGCGGCCCACACCAGGAGCTTTCTCCACCCGGACAGAGGTCGGGTGGTTTTGGCTGAATTTGGAACGAGCTCATCCATGCCCTCACCATAGCGGTGGCTGATCGCCCCCGCGCGGAAGAGCGCGTTTCACCGAATTAGAAGTCGTATCGGGGTGCTAAGGCCGACGCCGAATTTGAACCGTCCCAGGTTTGATGCCGCTTCCATTCGATTCTGGAAGGAAGATATTGATCATGTCGAAGAGGTTTTCGAAGGAGGCGAAGCAGCGAACGATTCGGCTCGTGTTCGACCACATCGATGAGTACCTCAAATTGATGGCCGCGCGCGAGTCGGTTTCGCAGCGACTCGGGTTTGGCCCCGAGTCTCTGCGCCGCCGCGACGGTCGGTAAAGACGCGGCCGCTGTCGGTCAACATCGACGCGGGGATCCCGTAAATCTCTGCTGTTTCGAGGAATTGTTGCACGACGTCGTCTCCGGCGACCGGGGTGTGGGCAGCGCAGGACAGCAGGTAGCGGGAGTGGTCGTCGAGCCAGTTCAGGATCTCGACGTCTTGCCCGTCAGCGAGGCGCCAGCGGGGTTCCGGGCCGATCAAGCCTGCGGTGTTGAGCACTCGTCGGATCTTGGAGGCCGATGGCACGGTCAGTCCTTGCTGTGTGAGGTGTCAGGCGATCGTGACGGGCGCGGAGTCCAAGCCGTCTCGGGTCAGTTGGAAACGTAACGCCGCGATCTGCTCGCGGACCCGGTCCGTGGTTGTGTGGGGCCTGCTTAGCGGCGCACGAGAACGCGGCTCTAGCGTGTCGAGGCCAGCCTCTCGGAACCGATCCAGGAGCGTGTGGAGATAACTGCCCACTGACTCCGTATTCGGCCGCCGCGGCGGTGACAGACAACTGCCCTTTAAGACCACGACTCGATAGTTCGACACCGTCGCCTATGTCGCGACTCAAGTGTCGCGTGTCATACGTCGCCTACGTCGTGAACCCAGACAACCAGCTCCTACTACGAGCAATCGGAGGGAGCGCTCGCCGGGCGCGAGCCTCGCCAGCATGCTCGACCAAGCCAGTTAGAGACCCCGGCCCGGCAGACGAAGTCGGGTACGACTCGCCGGACTCATCCCGACGCCTGCCGAGCTGATCGCGCAAGACCTGCAGACTGCGCTCACAGAGCGGCGGTGGCTCATCGAAACCTACGCGCACGGGCTCCTACAAGATGCGCAAGAAAGGGGAGGCGCTTGGGCGTGGCGCGGCTTAACCAGCCGAGTGCGAGACCTGAGGCGCGAGAGCGGTGAAAGGCGCACGCTGCCGCGGTTGCACCGTACAGCTACCGCCATGACATCACCGGCTCGTCACCGCTGGGCAAGCCGAACGCCTTCCGCAACCTTGACCAAGCGGCCGAGTATCGAGTTGGCCAGCTCGCATTGCGGCACATCACGGTGAGTGTTCGACACGATGAGAGGAGAGAATCCCGGTCGACCGTCCGCAGTACACCTCGACGTGGACTCTGACTATTGGCCTCATCAGGCGCGCAACGACAGGCAACGCGCGGAACTACTCGGTGACGACGTTGTAGCGGGCGGAAAGCTGCGCCGCTGGGCGTGGCACCACGGAAACGACAACGCGGGAGGGCGCGCGAGGATACCCTATGAAGCATGGGTACCGCGTACGACTTCCTCAGCTCTCATCTGAAGACGATGGCTGCGCCGTACCTCTTTATCGGCTCCGGGATTTCTAGACGATACGCTGACCTGCCTGATTGGGAAGGTCTCCTTAGGCACTTTGCTGCATTCACTAGCCACCCATACGAGTACTACCGTGGCCTCGCTTCGGGGGATCTTCCCAAGACTGCCTCCTTGTTAGCTAAAGAGTTTTACTCGGTGTGGTGGTCTGATAAGCGTTTTTCGGACTCGAGAGACAGATATGGTGCTGAGGTCACTGATCCCTCATCAGCTTTGAAGATCGAAGTAGCAAGATACTTCGAAGAAGCAATTGAAGGATTCAAGCCGACCGCTGAGTATGCTTCTGAGTTCGCGCTTCTGCAGAGCGCAAATGTCGAGGGAGTGATAACAACCAATTTCGACAAGCTGATGTCCGTCGTTTACCCCGACTACACCGTCTTCACTGGCCAAGACGAGTTGCTGTTTGCTGATCCGCAAGGTATCGCGGAAATCTACATGATTCACGGGTCGTCGCAACAGCCGCGCTCACTCGTTCTGACGGGGGAGGACTACGTTGACTTCCAAGAGCGAGATGCGTACCTTGCCGCCAAGTTGATGACCTTTTTCGTCGAGCACCCTATCGTTTTCCTTGGCTACAGCCTGAGTGACAACAACGTGCTAGAGATACTTCGGTCGCTGGTGAAGGCAATGCGCGGGACCAACGCAAGCAAACTTAAGGAACGCCTTCTTTTCATCAATTGGGAGTCGGGAGCTTCCCCTGAGGTTCGCTCTCGAACCGTGCATATCGAAGGTGGCCAAATCGAGGCCTTTGAGATCGTTGTCCCTGACTTCATCGATGTCTTTCGGGCGCTAGGGATCAAGGAGAGAGCGCTTCCGGCTCGGGTCCTTCGCCAACTCAAGAATCAGATCTACGAACTGGTAAAAAGCAACGATCCTGATGGTCGACTCGTGCAAGTTTCCGACATTGAGTCGTCCTCGGATCAACTTGACGTGGTTTTCGGTGTTGGCGCCAAGATGACAGTCAAAGGGATCATCGGGCTGTCGCGCTGGGACCTCGTCGACGATGTGCTCGGTTCGCCAGACCGAGGGCTTCCCAGCGACCAGGTGATAACTGAGGCATTCGGGAGTTCCTTCGCCAGTAACTGGTACGTGCCCTACTGGAAGCATCTCCGGCAAGGTGAGTTCCTGGATGAGGAGGGAGCCTTGGTCCCTCAGGCTGAGGTCCCGTCGAAGATTCGCTCGTATATCTCCCGAGAGACCAAGAACCTTGGAAAACGCTCTCTTCCGGCCGGTGTTACTTTTCAAGATGTGCTCGACCGTCAAGGCGAGGACTGGATTCTTAGCCACCCTTGGTCGTTGCTGGATGAGACCCGCGACGGTGCGGGCTTGCGAGAGTACCTGAACAACAACCGAAGTTATCGTCAGCAGTCCTATTACCTCACTCAGTACGCGAAGTTGGCAGTGGCCCTCGACTGGCTGATGCACGGGCCCCTGAACGAGGCCAAATCATGAGCGCGGTAGAAAGTCAGGCGGCGGCCGCCTCGGCACTGCTTTCGGCGCCTGTTCTCCGCTCAGCGATGCGGGACGGCCCCGCGTCGAAGCTGGCGAACCGCACCATTTCAAGTCTTGTTGAGAGTGGCCTAGCCGTTGGCGCACCCACTGTTCGAACACTGATCTGGCGCTGCGACCGATGGCTCTCGCGCCACTACCGTAACGATCTCGTCTACCGTAGAGCCGTTCTCGGTCAAATGATTCCTTGGAGCGACGGCATTCTTTTGCCGGAGTTCAGGGCCGGGCGATCCATCGTCGACTTCTTGGCCGTGTCAGGCTCGTTGCACGCTGTCGAGATCAAGAGCGACCTCGACAACACTTCCCGGCTCGATAGTCAACTAAACGACTATAGGAGAATCGCACCTTACGTGTCTGTTATGGCCTCAAAGCGCGTGGTGGAACGAGTGCACGCAATCCCGGAGTTCCAGAGTATTGGTCTTCACTGGCTTGATGTGAACGGTCGCGTGGTGACTGTTCGCGAGGCGAGTTTTAGCAGTGAGCTTCTTGATTCAGAGGTCTTGATGCGGTCACTTCGTCGTGCAGAGTATCTCAGGGTTCTGTCTGCTCTTGGCTCTACTGTTCCCGACCTTCCGAACACGCGGGTGTTCTCGTATGCACTAGCCGCTTCCAGAAACCTGGACCCGCTCGTTTTCCATAACGCGGTCGCCGAACAGTTGAGAGGGCGAAAGCCGAGGGCTGGCCGGTCACTGATCGCTCGACTGCCCGAGCCGGTGCGCCCCGCCGTCTTGAAACTCGATCCGACGAAACAGCAGATTTCCAGTCTTCAAGATTGGATGAACCAGGAGGTCGCAAATGTACATGCCTAGGCTGAGGGCACGACAGCACGAGGTCTTTGCCGTTCGAAACTGCGCCTCAAGTTTTGCAGCATTTTCGCGTGTCGTACCGATTCTGGAGCCGGTTGCCTCGCCAAACGATCTCTTCACCCGCAGACTTCGGGCGATAGCCGACGAAGGAGCGAGTTGTGACCTAGTCCTTAACCCCTCGGTCGGTGAACTTCGTTCGAAGGGAAGCTGGAGATCACTCGGCGACTACTACCTTGAGAACGATCTTCTGAAACGCCACGGACTTGCAATCCTCTCCAATGCTGACGCTGATCACGCGGCGATGTCACGCTGGATCAGTGACGCCAGGCGCGCTGGTCACCAGTTCACCATCGATATCGTTCATGAGCTGGATCTCTCCGTGGCTCTGCAAGGGGCGACTTATCACGGAGTTCGATGGAACATTGCTGAGGATCGGACGGTCCCGGCTTCATATGGTCTGCCCCTTGGTGGTCTCCCGGTGGTCTGGGCGAACGACCCGTTTCCTTCTTTGCCACGCAACCGAGAGTATGTCGGCCGCGAAGAGGGGATATTCAGCACTCGCGTTGCTGGCTACAAGAGCGCGGGATACTACGGCGTCAGCGACTTCCTGACCCTTGGGCGAGGATATCAACCAGGCGGCGGTCCTGCCTATGCGGTTGTTATCCACTTCACCTATGAATCAGGTGATGTCGTTCGCCTGAAGCATTTTTGCTCCGACAGCAATGAGACCCAGGATGATCCAGCTGGGAAGTTCTTCGAGGCCCTTGAGAAGCTCATCGACTTCGTTGACGAAAGGTCGCTCCCGACTAATCTAGGAATTGACGGATTTCGAGATCTCTATCAGCGTCAGCACTTTCCCGGACTTGGCAAGGTCAAGGAGTTGTCGATTATGAATCACATGTTAGTCATGCAGGACGCGATCATTTAGATCTCATCTTGAGGCGATTCAGTCGGAGGCGCTTCTAGTATTTAGCCCTTGGCGATAGGCGCCAGAGGTCTCCAGTCAATGCCGCTGCCTCGCCAATAGCGGTCATATTCCGCCTCGATCTCAGACTTCAGCTCGTCCAATTGGGCGTAACGCGATTGCTCCGACGCGGAGAGGCCTGGACCCTTCATCTGCTCTCTGTGCGCATCGAGTTTCTCCTGGACTCGGCGCAACGCTATAGCAGCAGCGCTGGTGAAACCAGTCATGTGGCTGCCATCATGATGATCGCGCAGCATCTGTCGAGCGGACTCTTGTGTGGCATCTCGCACGAACCCACCGGCCTCTTGGAAGCGACTGGTCGCCGTATTCCTTCCTCGATTCCGCTAGCCCGTCGAGGTTGGCAGAATAAATCAATTTGCCTCCGCCATACCGATTCCAATGGTAAAGGCCCTCAACGCTCAAAACCGAGCCTCGGCCTTCGTCGACCACTGAGTAGTTGGTGTTGGCTACAACACGCCTTCTGATTCGCCCGGGGTTTGGTTCTTTCTATCTGGCGACTAGAGAAACGTTCGTTCCCAAGGGTGATTCGAGGCGAGCGTAGTACGACTGTTCGCCCTCGATGGGCGTGCGCATTCCGAGCTCCCCGTGCGGGCGATGGCTGTTCTACCACCACACGTGCTCGAGCGTGGCGAGTTCGACTTGTTCAACGGTGTGCCGGGGGCATTGCCGGCGGATGAGTTCGGTCTTGTAGAGCCCGTTCACCGCCTCGGCGAGAGCATCGTCGAAGCTGTCACCGACGGTTCCTGTTGATGGTTTCGCGCCGAGCCCGACGATGTGATCGGTCTAGACGAGCGCCAGGTAGTTCGGCCCGTGATCCGAGTAATGCGTCAACTCGCTCAGATCGCCTGCGGCCTCCCAAGCGACCATGTTCAACGCCTGCAATGACAGCACGTCAGCCTTCAACGTGGAGGCGAGGTTCCGCCCGACGATGCGGAGAGAGAACGCGTCGGTCACGAACGTGACATGTGCGAGTCCACCCCACGTCCGCACATAGGTTACGTCAGCGCCCCAGAGTCTCCGTGGGCGCGTCGGGATGAAACCGAAGGTTCACCAGGTCGGTCGGCCGCCCGCCCGCCCAGGGCGGACTTCGTTATGAACACGCGTTTGCTGCGCACGACCCCACGCACCCCGACTTGCCTTGTCAGCCGGGCCGTCTGATCCCGACCGGTAGTCCACCCTTGCCACCGCGCCATCAGCGCGTGCCTCTTCCGCGCCCCGTAGATGCCTTAGCTCTCCGCGTGGACGCGTTCGATCTCCGCGCCCAGCACCTGATCCGACAACGCCCGCGCCGACGGTGCGCGGCGAAATGCTGCACGGTATCCGCGGCTGGTGATGAACCCAGGAGCTGCCTGGCGGAACACCCGACAGGTTGACTCGACCCCGAAACGACCCCGGTGTTCAGTGATGAACCGGATCATCGCGTCGTGGGACGGTCTAGTTCCTTCGCGAAAAACACGGACGCGGCCTTCAAGATCTCGTTCGCACGCTCTAACTCGCGCGCCTGCTTCATCAGCCGCGCGATCTCCGCATGCGCCCTACTCGTCAACTCTGGGCGATGCCCTGCATAGACCTGCGCCGCACGGGTCCAGTTCCGCGGTGTTTCGGGGTTCACCCTGAGCTTGCCCGCGAAATGGGTGAACGCCGCCCAGTCAGACAGATGATCAGCACGGGCCTAGGCCAACAACCTCAGGGCTCGTTCCCGGAACTCGGGCGGAGAAATTCTCGACATCATTCCAACTCTCACAGATGAAAATGTCGGAACGAACCTCAAGGCGAATCAGAAGCGCACAAGTCTGTTTTGTGGAAGCTGACGCGGCGGTTCATCTCTAGTACCCTTTGAAGCCTCTTCCATTAGAGTCTTCTCATCTGGGGAAAACTCCTCGGCGGAAGTCCTTGGGGAGGAGTTCAATGTCGAACCAACAACCGGGATGGTTTCCGGACCCGTCAGACGCCAAGAAGATGCGATGGTGGGACGGCAACGAATGGGCCGTACACGTCTCGCGAGATGGGGCGGTGTGGGAGGAGCCGTTGGTCGCAAAGACCATCGGCCTTAAGCGACGTTCGCGATGGGTCTGGGTGCTGCTTGCACTAGGGCTTCTCGTAGCGGTAGCACTTTTGTCGCCTTTAGTCGCATTGGTTGCGCTCGTCGTTTTGGTTACCGGAATCGTTGGTATCAGCAAGGGATCCGGCACCTGGCTTCGACTCAAATCTCGTCGCACGGCGATTGGTGTGACCGCCGGTGCAGCGTTGGTCTTCCTCATGGCCGGGAGCGTGTCAGCGGCTATGGTTCCTGGAGAAACGGGAGCCCCTACCGCGGTCGAAACTGCTCAATCCGCCGAGGCCCGCAGTGAGGCGACACCACGACGAACATCGACCCCCACTCCGACGCCGGTCACAACATCTCGCGAGGAAGTCGTCACGGAGGTTATTCCCTTCGAGCGCTCCACGGTTGAGGATGCAAACATCGCTCGCGGTGAAACGACTATTTCGGTAAGCGGCCAGGACGGCGAGCGAACAATTACATATGTCGTCACCGTCGTCGATGGCGTGGAGACCGGCCGAGAGCTGAAGTCTGATGTCGAGACTGTGGCACCGGTGACAGAAGTGACAACGGTCGGGACCTACGATGCGCCGCCTGAGCCCGCGCCGCCTGCTGAGCCCACTTGTGATTCGAACTATGCGGATGCCTGCGTGCCCATCGCGAGTGATGTCGACTGTGCCTGGGGGAGCGGGAACGGACCTGCTTACTTCGACGGAGTCGCGAAGGTCGTCGGCAGAGACATTTATGGTCTCGACCGAGACGGCGACGGGTTGGCGTGCGAGCGATAGCAGCAGGCGCCCGAGCCTCGTCGGCTATCGCTGGTAGTTTCGCATCGTGGTCAGCGAACAAACGAGAAACGCAGTTCTAGCTATGCGGGACGAACGTGATTGGGCTCAATTTCACACTCCCGAAAACCTTGCCAAGAGCGTGGCCATCGAAGCAGGCGAGCTGCTTGAGTGCTTCCAGTGGGGGCCGGAAGGCGACAAGGCGGCGGTGACAAACGAGCTCGCCGACGTCGTTACCTACTGCATCCTGATGGCCGATCAGCTGGGTGTTGACCTCGACGACATCGTGATGTCGAAGCTGCAACACACTCGCGACAAATACCCCGTCGAGAAGGCAAAGGGCCGGAGCGCGAAGTATGACGCCCTCTGAAATAGAGAAATTTAGCTTCAACCCAGCGGCGATTAAGAGCTGGGCTGCAGATGACGAGCGCCGCAAAAACTGGCCCGTGGTTTATGTGCTTGATGGCGCGAAATCGCCGGCGGCCGCATCTGTATACGTGGGGGAGACGGCTAAAGCTGCTGCTCGCATGCGTCAGCATCTTGCAAATGAAGAAAAGCGAAGCAGCTTTCGTCGAGTGCGCGTTGTCATGGACGAAACGTTCAACAAGTCGGCCTGCCTGGATCTGGAATCACATCTGATTCGGTGGCTAGCAGGCGATGGCCAGTACACAGTGATGAATGTATTGGCCGGGATCACCGACGCTCGTTACTACGAGCGCGATCTGTACCGTCAGGGGTTTCGTGAGATATTCGAGAAGCTTCGTTCGGATGGCGTGTTTCAGCGCAGCATTCCGGAGATCGAGAACAGTGATCTGTTCAAGCTCTCGCCGTTCAAGGTGCTCACGCCTGAGCAAGCGATTGCGGTCGAAGACATCGTGGAGGGGCTACTTGAGGATCTCGCAACCGGTGCTCCGTCAACGAGCGTGATCGAGGGGCATCCCGGAACGGGCAAAACGATCGTCGCAATCTTCCTCATGAAGATGCTCGCCGACATCCGCGACCACGACGACGCGGACGAGGTCGAACCTGACTCGATGTTCGCTGAGTTCTTCGTGCCCGAGAACCGTGCACTGCTTCAGGGGCTCCGTATCGGGTTTGTTGTGCCGCAACAGTCGCTGCGGCAGTCGATCAAGCGAGTGTTCAAGAAGACTCCGAAGGTAGCGGAGACTCAGATCCTGACACCGTTCGATGTCGGGGTATCCGACGAGAAGTGGGACGTCCTCGTCGTGGACGAGACACACCGCTTGAATCAACGAGCCAACCAGTCGTCGGGCGTGAATAACAAGCGGTTCGTGGACTTAAACGAGAAGCTCTTCGGCCGCGACGATCCATCGAAAACCCAGCTCGACTGGATTAAGGCGCAGAGTACGCACCAGATCTATTTGCTTGATGCGGAGCAGACGGTGCGGCCGGCTGACCTTCCCAAGGCTGTTCTGCGAGCGCTAGCTAAGGAAGCTCGTTCAGCACGCCGCCTGTATCCGTTGTCGACCCAGATGCGTGTACGTGCTGGGACCGACTACGTGGAGTTTGTGCGGGCGATGCTGCGGGGCGAATCCAGCGCAGCGAACCGCTCCGACTTCGGTGACTACGACTTGCGAGTCTTCGACGATCTCTCGGAGATGCGAAGCGAGGTGCTTAGCCGGAACGCCGAGCATGGCCTCGCCCGTCTCGTTGCGGGGTACGCGTGGGATTGGAAAAGCCGCCATGACAAACGTGCCTTCGATATCGAAGTCGACGGTCTGCAGTTGCGGTGGAATAGCCAAGCGAAGGACTGGATCAATTCGCCAGCGTCGATCGACGAGGTCGGTTCGATTCACACCGTGCAGGGATATGACCTCAACTACGCAGGTGTCATTATCGGCAACGACCTCCGTTTTGACCCGAAATCACATCGCCTTTTCATCGACCGTGAGTCGTATCGCGACAGCAAGGGAAAAGAGAACAATAAACAGCTCGGGATCGCTTACTCCGACGATGATCTGCTCGAATTCATTCGGAATATTTACGGAGTTCTGCTGACGCGCGGAATGCGTGGCACGTACGTCTACGTGTGTGATCCGGCTCTACGGGAGTACGTCGCGGGTGTCATTGGACGCGAGGTGGTCACTGCATCCGCTGAGCATGACCGGGGGCTGATTGGCTCATGACTCAACAGGTTGACGTGGTCGCCGCAGTCATCCTTGACGGGGATCGCGTACTTGCTTGCAGGCGCAACCGAGATAGAGCGGCGGGTGGCAAGTGGGAGTTCCCTGGAGGCAAGATCGAGCCCGGGGAAAGCTCCGCTACTGCTCTACGGCGCGAGATCAGAGAGGAGCTCGCTGTCGATATCGAGGTCCTCGACGAGTTGACCCGCGATGCCACGCGAGTCGGAACAACCACGATCAGACTGATCTGCTTGCGGGCGATGCTCGTCGGGCCGAGGCCGACGGCTAGCTCCGACCACGACCGACTTATTTGGTTGACGATATCCGAACTCCCCAAACTGGACTGGGCAGAACCTGACCTGCCAGCGGTCCGATTGCTAGCTGAGCCCACGCTCTAGAGCTGGATCAGTCGGCCAAGACCCTGAAACTACTGTGGTCTCGGCAGACCGCGATGATGTTGAGGCTGAACATTAGCTCGACTAGATCCGATTCAGGTTCGCCGGGCAACAGAATCACGGGTAGCGCCGTTAAGCCCGCTTTGGCTGCGATGTGCACATAGTCAAGGACCTGTCCGATAGCGGTTCGCACATAACCGCGTGCGGTCGAGCGCTTCGCTTCGACGATCCATTCGCGGCCCGGAACGTAGAAATCGGGTTCGATGATCGTGCTTCCTGCGCGAAGTGGCAGCCGATATGGCGGGGTATTCGCGTCAGTCAACCATGCGCCGAAGTCTGATTGCAGCTCGAACTCGACGCGAGATACGACACGATCGCCCTGCGCGCTTTCGCGTTGCGGAATGAGAATGTCCGCGAAATCTGGCGGTGTCCAACGCCTCGGGTCGGCAACGTAGTCGACGAGGCCTCCCGGGGGCTTGAGCTCGCCTCCGTATGCGGGCAAGAGCTCAACTCGCGCGTCAAGCGGTAGCAGGTTGAAGATAATCCCCTCGCGCGGGTTGCCGTCGGCGTCTGGAATCGTCTCGATCTCATAAGCTGGGTCGCCTGTTGTGAATGCGCCGATGTACGTCGCATTCACACCGTTCGTGCGCAGAAGCCTTATTGTCTTTCCCTCGGAGGCTGCATCCCGAAGCGCGCGATTACCCCGCACAAATTCTTGTGGCCCGTACTGACCTTCTCCCGTGTACCAGTAGGAGCCGTCCTCCCGGAGACCCTCAAACGTGTCGTAGCCGTACTTCGCACCGCTAGCCGGGTCGGTGAAAATCAACACGTCCGGGATGCTGCGTGGAGTCGAGATGCCGCCCTGTTGCTGACCGCCATATGCAGAATGGATTTCGCGCCGACGAACAGTGTCGCCCGGGTCCAGCGACCATGACGATGGGGTCGCGGATCCGTCGCCGCCGAAGTGAGCTCGGACTCGTGCGACTTGGCCGCTGTCGAGCTGCCACCTGCTCACGCCCGTTGGCAACGTGCCGTAAATTCCGCGCAGAAAGGCCCGGATGCGCTTCTGTGGGACGTTGAGCTCTAGAGAAAGATTCGCGGGAGTAACGTCGGCCATGGACTCGACCCTATCGAGGCCGCAGAACGCGATGACTTGAGAGTGACCATCAGTGAATCGAGCGGTTTCGTCGGCCAGGCGCGCACTGGCTCGCTATCTTGGGCACGGCCACACGAAGTGCAGGCGTTCACATGGCCAGCTAATGCCCTGAGCAGCTCCAATCTGCTGTTCGGGTAGTGTGCGTTGAAGCGTCGATTTTTACGCGCGCGGGGGAGGCGCTTCGCAGCCATGGCAAGACGATCTCCACTGGTAGCTCGCGCCGCCTCCGCATGTGCGGCGGCATGTCTGGTCGCGCTTGTGCTGACGTCTTGCGGGAACGTGTGGACTGCGGAGGGAAGCTCGAAGCGCAGCGCCACTCGTGGCATTGCGATAGGAACGGACAACGCCGTCATTGTCTTCAGTGACGTCGTATTTGCGTTGCCGCCCGGAGGCGTTGCAGCGACCGATCATCTCGACCCAATAGCGGAGAATATTCTCCTCACGTCCGAAGAGCAGGCCACCGCTGTTGATCTTCGACGGGCGCCAACCATCTACGGCTTTACCTCGACTCCTAGCGCGGCTGTCATTGACGTCTTCATTCCTTCGGCGGCGAGCACTAACGCGGGTCTGTACGCCGAGTCCACGAGCCTCTACGGATGCGCACAACTTCGCGCGGACCAAGACGGTCGAGTGGTCACGATCAAAGACCTAAAGTGCCCTGACTGGCTTGTTGCGCGGAACCCCGACGATGCCACGGAGGTATCGCTTTCAGAAGCGGTGAGTCAAGAACTCGAGAAGGACGAGTGGGTCGAGGGAAGTTAAAGCTGCGCATCCCAGCATCCCAGCATCCCAGCACCCCGAGTTTCCGCGAATGCTAAAGCGAGCTTGCGAGCGAACGCCCTTAAAAACCGCGTGAGAACGACGCCGCAAGCGCCCTGGTCCTCGGCCTGAGGACAGCACCTCGAGTGCAAGTCGAGCTACGACTGTGCGGTTGACGACCGACTTCCGTGCCGGTCTCCAGGTATGTCAGCGAGCTATGCCAGTGATTACGAGGAAGGGCACCGCGATGCTCATGCACAAACAGATCACCGCAGCCGTCGTGACCGCGCGACGTGCCGTCGTTGGCACGCCATCCGCTCTTGCCATCACCATTCCGGCGAGCGCCAGCACGAAGCCTGCGAAGAGGGCGAAGAAACCGCCCGCAGCAGGGGCAAGGACGACCAAGCCTTCGATGGGGTCAGTCGCAGCCCAGTACCTCGCGAACGCGATCATCCGCCAGGCCGCCAGGGTGGCGCCGATCGATGTGACGAGCAGGACGGACGCGCCCCAGACCATACCAATGCGAACTCGACTGGGATGCCACGCCGGCGGCATTGGTTCAAACTCAGACACGGCCCAACCGTAGCCGTCGGGTTGCCCGGGAGAGATAACGATCCGTCTTCGCCGGGTCACGTTCCGGGGTGCTTACGTGTTCGCGAAGCGATCTCGTGGCGCTCGCTTCCCTCATGAAGCGCGGACTCGCGGTGCTATAGACGGAACGCCGAACTCAGCAGCCCGGCAACGCTTAGTCCGACGATGATCTGCTCGAATTCATCCGCAATATTTGTGGAGTTTTACTGACGGGAGGTCCGCACTTTCGCGCGCATGTGGGCGAGCTTGTCTGAAGAAGCTGAAGCGATCGGGTGGTACGACCAGCGCATTGCCGTCGAGAAGGATGCGGTTGCCAAAGCGATCATGAATGACTCGCTGGGAGAGGAGTACAAGCACTTCAGCATGGAACTCGAATTCCTGTTGCGTGCGAAGCCGAAATGGCGCGAAATCGCGCAGGGGATTCTTTTCAAAGACGGCGACATCGTCGCGCACGGTGAAGACGCTGAAGAGGTCGCTGGTTGAGGCATCCGTGTTTTTGTCTGGCGAAGGCCCGATGACTGAGTACCTATCGGGCGCTCAGTACCCCACCTGGCTCAGCGCGTAGTTCGCCTCGTCTGGAGTAAAGCCTTCGCCATACTCGCTCGTCAGCTGCTCATAGAGACCATCGCGCGAGAACGCCATCATGTCGAGGTATGACTGCGCTGACTCAGCAGCTTCTGCATTCCAGTCGGCGCCAACGGTGTCGACAGCCCACGTCGCTGTTTCTACCGGATAGCCTTCGCCGTATTCGCTCGAGAGCTGCTCAATAAGACCGGAACGCGAGAATGCCATGAGATCGAGATACGACTGTGCTGCGCGGAGGGCATTCTGCTGCTCCAGCGTGTAGACCGGCTCGGGAGCCTCGGCCGTCACGGCGATCTCGGTGCCTGGTTCAGCCGGCTCGATGGGCGTTTGCGTAAGAACGGTCCAGTCATCCCCAGCACCATCGGTGGCCACGAAAACAAGTCCGGCCGACTCGATTGCCGCGCGCGCCTCGGCAACAGTCTTGCCGACAACATTAGGAACCTCGACCCGCGTGTCTTCGGGCTCCGGTTCTGCCTCTTCGACAGCGGCTTTTTCGGTCGCCGAGGCAACCGGTCGCGCGTCCGACGCAGAAGTCGAGCGACTCGTAGCGCTGCCGATGGCGCCGATGATGATGCCGAGCAGCACCAGAGCGCCCACCGCGATAAGAGCCCAAGCCCACCACCGCAGGCCCGGCTTCTTCGCTTGAACCGTTGCGTCGACCGCGTCTACGGGCGTTTCGGCGCGTGGCATAACTGTGGTGGCGGCGGTAGAAGAGTTGTCGGATGCCGGCAGCTGCGCCGTTGCTCGTGCGGCAGCGGCCGACTCGGGGGTCCAGTCGGTCCACTGGCTGCCATCCCAATACCGCTGCTCATTGTTTGCATGCGGAGCCGGATACCAGCCAGGTGCAGGCGCGGATGTGTTGTCAGACATAACTTCCCCCAAGTAATGCAGTGGTCGGAACCCCCTTGTGCCCGACGTGTAGCGCAAGCGTAGTGGTATTGACGGATGCTGTGTCTACGGGCTGTTTCAGGCGCGGATTTTTTGCATCGTCTTCTCCCCAAAAGTTTTTGAAGAAAGTTATCCACATCGGGGCTTTTTGGGCTGTTTTGGGGTGGTCGATGTCGGAGGTATGTTCGATACTTGAGTCATGTCAGAGAACACGACCACACACCACTCGCCCGGGGCTCGTACCCGGGCTGAGGTTGTGTTGTCGGCAGAATCTCGCGTGGCGCAGATCGCGCAGCTCGAAGCTGCGCTGGCAGCGGACCTCGCCGAAGCCGGGCGGATGGCACTCGCTGAGATGCGCTTGATCGCGTCTCGTGAGTCGCGGGAACGAGAGATTCCGATGCGCTCCATGGCAGCAGAACTCGGGGCGGCGTTGCGGATGTCGGATCGCACCGCGCAAAACCGCATCGACGACGCGATGGACATCACCGAGCACTACCCCGAGACGTTCGCATCATGGAGCGCGGGGCGTGTCTCGGAACGGCATGTGCAAGCCGTGTTGCGGGCGGGTGAAAACCTGACGGATGCCGCAGCCAAAGCCCAGTACGACCACGAAGTTGTCGCGGTCGCTGAAGTTGAGACACCGGGCAGGTTGCGAGGATTCGCTGCGGCCCTGGCCGAGAAGGCGCAACCGCGGACGCTGCAGGAACGCTTCGATGACGCTAACGCGACGCGTACGGTGCGCCTGTTCGACCTGGCCGATGGGATGAGTGCTCTCAACGCAGTATTGCCGTCAGTGCAGGCACATGGGATGTTCAACCGGCTGACGCAGCAGGCGCGGGCGTTGAAAGACTTCCAGGCGGGACGGTCGGACTACGGCACGAAACTTCACACCGAGGACGAGCCTGTGGATGATCGGCGGACGACGGATCAGATCCGCGCCGACCTGTTCTCCGACATGCTGCTCACGTCGGTTCCAAGCCTCGATCCGCTCGCGGGGGATGACTGCGGCGGGTTGGGTGCGATCCGCGCGATTGTGCAGGTCACGGTGCCTGCCACGACGCTTGCGGGCATGGCATCGACCCCGGCGGACTTGTCGGGCCTGAGTCTGGTTGATCCGGAGAGCGCGCGGCGGCTCGCAGGGACCGCGCCGGGGTGGGATCGAGTGTTCACGCATCCGGTCACCGGAACCGTCATCTCGGTTGACCGGTACCGACCCAACGATCAGTTGAAACGGCAACTCAGGGCGCGAGATCAACACTGCCGGTTCATCGGATGCCGCATGCCCACCCACCGGTGCGACATTGATCACACAGTCGATGCGGCCCTCGGCGGGCCAACGCATCAGCACAATCTCGCGCATTTGTGTCGAAGACATCACAGCTTGAAACACGCGAGCCGGTGGACGGTGAAGCAACGCGGTGATGGAGTCCTCGAGTGGACGTCACCGACCGGGCGCAACTACACGGATAAACCACCCGGGGTCGCATTCGAACCAGACGTGCCCGATCCCGATTCTCATTCCCACTCCGATTGTCACGCCCAGTGCGACGCCGATACCGATTCGTTAGTGGGGGAGAAGTTTGCCTCCGCTTCAAGCCCAGACACGCCGCCACCGTTCTAACCTTTGCTGGGCTGCCGCGCCCACAGCTCGCGTTCTCCCTGCGACCAGCCGCATGCGGCGTCGACGGGAGAAGATGGGAGTACCCATTCGAATCCCGGCCCGCGCCGAATGACTCAGCACACACGGAGACCTCATGAGCACCGCACCCGCAACCCCACGTCGAGACTGGGTCATGTGGGCGGCAGCTATTGTCGCAGCGGCTGGAATTGTCGTCGTGCTCTGGGCGAGCATCACCGAATGGGGCGGTGTCGTTCACGGCAACCCCGCCTACGCGTTGCTGCTCGGCTTGACGCTCCTCGCATGCGCCGCCGTGCTGCTCTTCGCGTTCCTGCCGCGCAAAAACCATGAGCCCACAGGGGGCCGTTGGCGCAGCGGCTGGCGCCGCGTCGTCCGCATCATCCTGGTCGTTCTCGCGACCGGCTTCATCGCGCTCATCGCATGGCTTCGCCCGCACACCGCAGAAGAACCGGCCCTCGCCGCAATGAAATCGGATGCCGCTGTCACCATCACCGAGTCGCCCACCGAGATCGTCATGACCCCCACCGGCGACCAGAGCACGACCGGCGTCTTCTTCCAGCCGGGAGCCCTCGTCGACGCCCGCGCCTACGCCGCCGTCCTTCGCCCACTCGCCGAAGCCGGCCACACTGTCGTCATTCCGAAGCAACCCCTCGGCATCGCGTTCCTCGCGCTCGGAGCATTCGATGAGGCGCGGCCGCAGCATCCTGACGTTACGGGCTGGGTCGTCGGCGGCCACTCTCTCGGCGGAACAGTTGCAGCAATCCAAGCCGAGGGCGCCGAAATCGACACCACGGCGCCCGCGACCGGCTTGCTGTTCTTCGCCTCTTACCCCGCGACCGACATGAGCACGTCGCTCACGATTCCCGTCGAATCGATCTCTGGCACTCAAGACGGTCTTGCGACCCCCGAGAATATCGACGCATCGCGCACCGACCTCCCCGCTGACACCGCATTCACGATCATCGATGGGGCATCACACGCGCAGTTCGGCTCCTACGGGCCGCAGCCAGGCGACAACACCCCCGAGATCAGTAACGACGATGCACGCACTCAGATTTCCGAAGCGTCCCTCGCCTTCGTCGACTCAGTTACCCAATGACAGCAGGCCCGCCTGACATCTCCGCCCGCGAGCCCGCGATCTCGGAGAGAATCGAAGTGTGACCTCCTCGTCGATGTTCGCTCCACCGCGCTTCGCGGATCTTGCCGCCGCCTCGGCGGGCGAGAAGCCCCTCACCGGCCGAGCCCGACGGGCACGGTTTTGGCAGATTTTCCGCCTCGCCCGCACTCACAAGCTCATCCCGTTTCGACGGCTCGACTTCACCGCCAACCCCGAGACGGTAACTCTTCGTGCAGCTCAAGCACGCGGGCTCCGCATCGCTCTCGAAACGGCCGGCGGCGGCTTCATCAAGGCCGGCCAGTTGCTCTCCACCCGCGATGACCTGCTCCCCACCGAGTGGGTCACCGAGCTATCCCGACTGCAAAAAGAGGTGTCGCCCGCTCCGACGGATGCCGTCCACGCCCTGCTCGAACGAGAGATCGGCGACCGTCGCACGACCTTCGCCACGTTCGACGACGAACCGATGGCCGCAGCATCTATCGCGCAAGTGCACCGCGCGACCCTCAAAGACGGCACACCGGTCGCCGTCAAGATTCAACGCCCGGGCATCGTCGCGCTCATCGAGTGCGACATCGACATCATGCTGCGGATCGCCAGATGGATCATGCGCGGCTCGAAGCAAGCACGACAATTCGGAGCACTCGACATTGCACGTCAGTACGCCGACGACCTCATGCGACAGACCGACTTCGCTCGCGAGGGCAGCAATCTCGAAGGCTTGCGCGCCGCATCGCTCGAAGCCAATGACGGGCTCCACATCCCGAAACTCTTCACCGAGTTCTCCACCGAGCGCGTCATGACGATGGAGTTCGTCTCCGGCGACACGATCAGTTCGCTCACGCGCGGCAACAGCTCTAACAGAGTGGATAACGCCCTTAAGATCGTCTTGCGCAGCTTCTTGCGTCAGCTCGTGATCGACGGCGTCTTTCACGCCGACCTCCACCCCGGCAACATCATCATTCGCCCCGACGGGTCACCGGCGCTCATCGACTTCGGCTCCGTCGGACGCCTCGACCGCGACCTCAACCGCACTGTGCAAGACCTCGCCATCGCGTTCTTGCAGGGCGATACCCGGCGAGTAGCGGATGCCGCGCTCGAAATCATGCCGCTGGCAAACTCTGCCGACGAGCCAGCATTCCGCCGCGACCTCGCCTCTTTCATCACAAACGAGCTCGGCGACGGCTCCCGCGTCACGCTTCGGACGGTTGACCGCGCCGTCGAAGTCTTCACGCGCTGGGGCACAGCACTTCCGGCAGACCTCGTCGCCGCGGGCCGCGCCTACGCCATCTTCGAAGGCACACTCCGAACCGCAGCACCCCGGCTCGACATCCTCGCCGAATCTCGAGCGGCAGCCGAAGGGCTTATCGCAAGCCAATTCTCGCCCCGCTCGCTTGCCGGCACGATCGGCAAAGGAGCGCTCGGAATGCTCCCCGGAATGCGGCGAATGCCCGAGCAAGTCGGTCGCATCGTCGGCGACCTCTCAGATGGCAACCTCACCGTGAATATCCGCCTGTTCGCCAACGAGCGTGACCGCAAAGTGATCACCGGAGTCGTCCGCCGTGTCTCGGGCGTGACCCTCGGCGGTGCTTTCACGATCGGATCCCTCGTCATGTTCTCGGTTCCCGACGTGAGCGGCGGAGTTATCTCCCCCGCAACAGCGGGACTCGTGCTCGCGACCGGCGCAGTCGCAGCTTTCGTCACCTCGGCGATCGACGCGATCATCGCGCGAGGTCGCCGATGAGAGGCCAGCCATGAGTGATATCGAAATGGCAGGCATCGCTGCCGGTTCGGTGATGCTGCACGATGCCCGCCGAAAGATCCGCTGGAGCGTCGACCTCGAGCCGTTCGAAATCGGCGTTTTTGCCGTCACCGAAGAGCAGCTCGCTGAGATCATCGGCGAAACGGCATCCCACCCGCGTCGCCCCGCGGTCGACGTGCCGTGGCTGCGCGCAATCCGATTCTGCAACGCCGCATCGGAATGGGAAGGCCTCGACTCCGCCTACTCGTTCGACGGCGAAGACATCACGTGGCACGTCGATTCAGACGGATACCGCCTCCCCACCGAAGCCG
Organism: Microbacterium endophyticum; assembly: GCF_011047135.1. Lineage (NCBI taxonomy): Bacteria > Bacillati > Actinomycetota > Actinomycetes > Micrococcales > Microbacteriaceae > Microbacterium > Microbacterium endophyticum. The sequence continues at coordinate 2,387,069 of NZ_CP049255.1, forward strand.
AGTGGGAATTTGCCTGCCGAGCCGGATCCAACGGGCCACACTACGGACCCCTCACCGAAGTGGCCTGGACAAGCGCCGATGGTGTGAGTGCGCCACAAAACGTCGGCGGAAAACTCCCGAACCTCAACGGACTCTTCGACACTCTGGGCAACGCGTGGGAGTGGTGCTGGGACCTTCTCGATCCGGCGCGATACGGAGACTACCGAGTGTTTCGTGGCGGCGGGTTCGCCGACGATGCCTGGAACGTGCGCGCCTCAACGCGTCGAGGCGGTGCCCCGAGGATGCACCACGACGATGTCGGCTTTCGAGTCGCACGCGGCGGGTTCGACAGCACAAACGAAGCCCAGGGGTGGTCAGCACGCGCTGATCGCGAACGCGCCGACACCGATGTCCCGCTGCCGCCGGGCTGGACGCCGCGGCGCTAAGAGCTAAAAACTGCCGTTAGCGAGAAGCTTCGAACGCTTCGAGAATCGTCGCGGGCACGCGCCCGCGATCAGAGATCTCGTAGCCGTTCTCTTTTGCCCACGCACGCACGGCTGAGTAGTCCTGCTGACCGCTTCGCTGGCGCTTGCGCGGAGCCCCAGCACCCTGGGCGCGACGCGCCGCAACGGGCCTTGCGGCTTCGATGTACTGGCTGAGAGCCGCACGCAAAGACTCTGCGTTCTCGGTCGTCAAATCAATTTCATATGCAGCACCGTCGAGGGAGAAGAGCAGTGTTTCGCCCTCTCCGACTTCCAACAGGGTGCCATCGAGGTCGTCTACGAGCTGATGAACGATTCTGCGAGCCATGCACACACCTTACTCAGGGTCGCGTGAATTCAGCCGTAACGAACCCCGACTCTCGAGGTCAAGCAGAAATCGCTTGATCTCGGGATATCCGCCGTATTCGCCGATCGAGCCATCCGCGCGCACAACACGGTGTACCGGCACGACAACGGAGAACGGAGTCGTACGGCAGGCGGTCCCCACCGCTCGATGTGCGCGGGGGCTCCCCGCGAGCGCGGCAACCTCCGCATAGCTCGCCGTCTCGCCATAGGGCACTTCGCAGACAGCTTTCAAGGCGCTGACGGTAAATCCGTGCGCGAGACGCCAATCCAGCTCGAGGTCGAATTCTCTGCGCGCACCGGCAAAATACTCATCGATCTGGGCCGCAGCCATACGCCCGGCATCCGCGTCATGGTGCGGAATCGAGCGCAACTCGTGCGCTAGCGGCTCGAGCACGTGGTCGAGTGGGGCGTGCATCACCTGACAGGCCACAAGACCGTCGGGGGAGTGCACCAGCAGGATGTCGCCGATGGGCGTGGAATGCACTGAATACGTCGTAGGGGTCATCTTTTCATCCTCCGTAGCGCACGCCCATCGAGTGCCCGCACCCACCCAAACGGTGGATGCCAACCTCTCAACACCCGTCGTGGAGGAATCGCCGATCCGCTCGGCGTGTCGCTCAATAATGCGAAACTCGGGCGCGCTAAGGCCTCTCTAAGCACCACGCGCCTAGTCTGACACCTGTGTGGCGTACAGAGGGAACCGCGGTGTCGGAGCAAAAGGACACCCCGTCTTCAGTGGACCCCAGTGGTTTGGGACTATCGGAGCCGGGTGTCGTCGTGACGCACATCGCCGAGCCCGAACGAAAAAGACTGCGCGAAGAGGCCGCCGACCTGGGTGGTCGCTCCACTCTTTTGCACTTCTCCGACACGCCGGAAGCCGGCATCGACATCACCAAGGCGCACCCCGGCAGCCTCCCGCAGTTTCTGACCGGCCGAGCCACCCTGCTCTCGAACCTGTTCCGCGACGAGGTGGCGTTGCGCACAGCCCGGATCGCTGCCGAACGCATCGCGGCAAAGAACGTCGAGCTGCGCACAGCCCGCGGCATGGAAGCAGTGCACCTCGGCGTCGGAATGGCCGGATGGCGCATCGGTGGCCTCACGTGCGCCGCCCCCGTACTGCTCCGCCCCCTCGCAATTCGCCGCCACCACACCGATTTCGAGCTCAAACTGCACGGATCGTTCTCGGTCAACCCTGAGCTGGTCCATGCTCTCGGCACACACTTCGGTATGCGCATCGATAGTGCCGCGCTCGCCGCGCTCGCCTACGACGGCAATATCTTCAAGCCGCAGCCCGTCATCGATCACCTGCGCGCGCTCACACCCCACATCGCTTCGTTCACCGTGAAGCCGCGCCTGATCGTCTCGACCTTCGCCGATGTTGGATCGCCGATGGCGCGGGATGCCGCAAACCTCGACCACCCCCTGCTCAATGCGCTCGCCGGTCACCCCGACGACCGCGCCCGCGTCATGGTGCGCCCACCGATGCCACCCGCTGCTGACCCCGATCACCGTTCTCCGGCGGCCGACACGTTGCTCCTTGACGCTGATGGCGAGCAAGAAGCTGTGCTGTCGCGGATTACCGCGGGGCACTCACTCACCGTTCACACGCTCCCCGGTACCGGTGGCACGCAGACTGTCATCAATGCGATGGGCGCGATGGTGCAGCAAGGCAAGCGGGTGCTGATCGTGAGTGCGCGTCGCTCAACGCTTGACGGCATCCGTCACCGGCTTTCGTCGATCGGCCTCGAGTCGCTCGCCGTCTCGCCGCGGCACCTCCGGCGCGACCTCATTCGGGCTATCGGTCGGAATGAAAAGGCCGAGCAGCACAACGTGTCAGAGATCGACGACGCGCTCGTGCGGTTGCGCACGGTGCTTCGTGATTACCGCTCGTCGCTGACCGTGCAGCATCCGTCGCTCGGCGTCTGCGCGCTCGACATCGTACGAAAGCTCACAGAGCTCGCATCACAGTCGCCGGCACCAAGCACTTCGGCGCGCTTCGACGTCGCAACCCTTGAGCGCCTGCGTGATTCCCGCAAGTCAGCAGCGGCAACGCTGACCGCATCGGCTCGCCTCGGTGAATTCCGGTTCGGCCCCGACGATTCGCCCTGGTACGGCGTCAGCTTCGCGGTGACAGACGAGGCGCGCGCCGCCCACGCTCTCGCAAAGCGACTTCACGTGCAAGACACCCCGAGCCTGATCGAGCGCGGCTACGAGCTCATCGCGCAGACGCGCATGCGCCCGTACCGCTCGATTGCCGAGCTCGGCGAGTACCTGCGCCTTTTGCAGGGCATTCGTGAAACCCTCGACAAGTTCAGCCCGACGGTCTTCGAGCGTCCGCTCGCCGAGCTCATCAAGGCTCACTCGCCGCGAAAAGACACTTCAGCAATGAGCGGTGCAAACCGCCGACGTCTGAAGAACCTCTCGAAAGAGTACGTACGCCCGGGCGTGCACGTCGCCGACATGTACGAGTCGCTCGTGCGCATTCACGAGCAGCGCTCGCAGTGGCAGCGTTTCGTTGAAGCGGGAGCGATTCCCGAGGTGCCCGTCGGGCTCGCCGACGTGAGCGTCGCCTGGCAGCGCGTGAACGCCGACCTCGGCGAACTCGACAAGATTCTCCGCCGTGAGGGCGTCAACCGTCTCGCCTCGCTTCCGATCCCGCAGCTCGTTCGCACCCTTGCAGGACTTGCCGCGGAGTCGTCGTACTTCGACAACCTCGTTGAGCGCGCGCACCTCCGCACCGAGCTTGCGGGCCTCGGACTCGAACCGCTCCTCAAAGAGCTGTCGGTGCGTCACGTGTCCGAAAAAGACGTCGAACGAGAGCTCGAATTCGCCTGGTGGCAGTCCGCACTCGAACACCTGTTGCGCACCGACCGTGCGCTCTTGGGCGCGAACACGGCGGTTGTCGATCGCCTCGAGCGTGACTACCGACTCGTCGACGAAGCGCACGCCGCAGCAGCCGGAAAGCTCATGGCGGCCCAGCTTGCGACGCAGTGGCGTATCGGCATCGTCGACGAAGAGCGCGAGGCATCCGCTCTCAAGCAGGCACTCAAGCAGGGCGTATCTTCTGCCGCGGCCCTCACCCGCACGGCACCCAAGCTCATGCGCACGCTCGCGCCGGTGTGGCTCGCCTCGCCCTACGACGTGCCCGAGATTCCTGACACCGAAATGTTCGACGCGGTATTGATTGCGGATGCCGCCTCGCTCTGCCTCGCAGAGGGCGCTCCCGCGCTTCGCCGGGCACGCCAGATCGTCGCTTTCGGCGACCCCGTGACGCAGAAGCCGATGCCGTTCCGCGTCGCATCTGCCGCTGCCGCAGATATCGAGGACGAGTCGGAGGTTCCCTTCGACGAGGTGTCGCTCTTCGAACGCCTCTCGGAGCTTTTCGACGTCGAGACCCTCACGCACAGCTATCGCGCCGGGGGAGAAGACCTGGCCGAACTCGTGAACGACGCCTTCTACGGCGGCGAAATCGTCTCGCTGCCGTGGGCTGGTTCGTATCTCGGTCGTGGCAGCCTGAGCGTCGACTACGTCGAGGGCGGTACCGGAACCCCCGACCCGATCAGCGGTGCGGTCGAGAGCCCCGATGCCGAAGTTTCTCGCATCGTGACCCTCGTCACCGAGCACGCTGTGAACCGCGGTTCGGAGTCGCTCATGGTGATTACGGCGAGCCGTCGCCACGCCGAGCGCGTGCGCGCAGCCATCGACGAGGCCTTCGCCGGTCGAGGCGACGTCGCCGAATTCGTCGGACGCGACACGGCCGAGCCCTTCGCCGTGCTGACCCTCGAAGAGTCTGTTGCCGAAAGCCGCGACCGCGTCATTTTCTCGCTCGGCTTTGGCCTCACCCGCCACGGCCGTGTGCTGAGCGACTTCGGGGACCTTTCGACACCAGATGGTGAGCGCCTTCTCACCGTCGGCATGACCCGTGCACGCCGCTCGATGGTGATCGTCTCGTCGATCCGTCCATCGGCATTCGACGATGGCCGCCTCGAACACGGCGCCGCAACGCTCATGGGAATCCTCGGAAACGTTGCTTCTCGCCAGCGGTCGAACCAGCTCGAAGACCTGGCCGACCCGCCCACGCGAGTGCTGGCGCGGGAACTTCGAAAGCTCGGCATCAAGGTCGACGTCAACTACCGTGGCCTCCTGCCGCTCGTCGCTCACTTCGAGGGCAAAGCCGTGGTCGCCGAAAGCGACCCGGAGACCCGCGACGAGTCGCTTCGTGAGTCGCTGCGCCTTCGCCCACAGATTCTTCGGCGCCTCGGCTGGCACTACGTGCGCGTGCACGCGTTCGACCTCTACAGCGATCCGGCGCTCGTCGCGGCCCGCATCGGCGGCGTGCTCGGCATCACGACCGATAGCAGCACCATCACGGGTGCTACGACCCAACCGCTCGATGTCATCGAATGAGCGCCGTCAGCGCGTAGAGCGAGTAGCGGGCTCACGCCGCGCCAAGCTCACGCCGGCCCCGGGCACACGCCCTGAGCCCGTGCCAAGAGACGACACAAACGGCGTTGGGGCCGAGGCATCCGTTGATACCTCCGGCCCCAACGACGAGCGGATGCTGCGCGACGTACCGCCGCACTACTGAGTTCAGCTAGTGAGACCTACTGCTTTGCTGTGGGCTCTTGTTTCTGGAGCAGGTCGCGAATCTGCATGAGAAGTTCTTGTTCGGTCGGAAGTGGTTCCGACTCGGGCTCTTCGTTGACACCGGCCTTAGTCGCGGCGCGCGCTTTGATGCGGTTCATGGGGAAGACGAACGCGAAGTACACGACGACAGCGACGGCCAAGAAGTTGATGACCGCACCGACCATGCTGCCGATAGCGAAGGTGGATACACCGTCACCGATGAGGACGGGAACATCCCAGGTCCACTTATCGAGGCTACCGACCTGAAAGATCACGCCGATGAGCGGGTTGATGAACCCGGTGACAAGTGCCGTGACGATTGCAGTGAACGCTGCGCCAATGACGACCGCTACGGCCAGATCGATGACGTTGCCGCGGAGAATGAACTCCTTGAATCCCTTGATCATGTCTTTCCTCACTGCACGCTCAGCTGGCTTTAGACGTACTCGACGAGGTGCTCCCCGACGATTCTTTAGACGCCGACTTTTTTGACGACGATTCTTTCGATGATGACCCAGAAGACGATGAGCTGCTAGAAGATGAACTGCTCGAATCGCTGCTCTTCTTCTCCGCTGGACGAGAATCAGTGCGGTAGAAGCCCGATCCGTTGAACGTCACACCGATTGTGCCGTACTGCTTGCGGAGTGTGCCGCCGCACTCGGGGCATTCCGTGAGAGCTGAATCGGTGAAGGACTGCACCGCATCGAATCGGTGACCGCACTGAGTGCAGGCATAGGCATAGGTGGGCATGGCGTCTTTCGGATTAGAGCGATTGCGTCGCGAAGGTGAGAGTCTGTGTCGGGGTCACGATGCCGGTGACCGGCTGGTCGTGCACGTCTGCGGGAACTGACTCGATGTACTCGGAGTCGTAGATGACGGCGTAGACCGGAGGGCAGCGCTCCATCGAACCGAGCGTCTTGTCGAAGTAGCCGCGTCCCCATCCGAGCCTCATACCGGTGTGGTCGATGGCGGCCGCCGGAATGATGAGGAGATCAACGTCATTGACGGCGATGGGGCCGAGAACTTCACCGACTGGTTCAGGGAGACCGAAAAGACCCTCGGCGATGTCGCCGTCGGCCGTGGCGACGGCCCAGTCGAGAAGGCCATCCGCGCGGGTGATCGGTAGCAGCACGCGGATGCCGCGATCCAGCGCAGCGTTTAAGAAGTTGCGGGTATCCGGCTCGGTCGAAGTGGAAAGAAAGCACGAGATAGAAGTGGCGCCCGTGCTCTCGAGGAGGGCATCGAGCTGGGCGTGCACACCGACTCCGGCAGCGTCTCGCGCGGCATCCGAAAGAATCTGTCGCCGTTCGCGGAGGTCGGCGCGGAGCGCTCGCTTCTCGTTGTCAATGTCGTCGGGCATGAATTGAGTCTACGAGGCTCGGGTTTGTTCGCGGGTCGAGTGGATTATCTCACCGTGTGTCATCGTGACGTCATAGAAACCTTCTCCCGTTAGGATCTGGGTATGTCTCACAAGCCCTTTAAGGCCGTTATTCCTGCGGCGGGACTCGGCACCCGCTTTCTACCTGCGACCAAGGCGATGCCAAAAGAGATGCTGCCGGTCGTAGACAAGCCAGCTATTCAGTACGTCGTCGAAGAAGCTGCCGCTGCCGGAATCGAAGATGTCCTCATCATCACGGGGCGTAACAAGCACAACATCGCGAACCACTTCGACTCGGTTCCTGAGCTTGAAGAGAAACTCCGCGAAAAGGGCGACCTCGATCGCCTCGCGCGCGTACACAAGTCGAGCGAACTCGCCGACATCCACATGGTGCGTCAGGGGGAGCCGAAGGGCCTGGGTCACGCAGTGTCGCGTGCACGTCGCCACGTCGGAGACCACCCATTCGCCGTACTGCTCGGTGACGACCTCATCGATGCGCGTGATCCACTCCTCACGAAGATGCTGTCGGAGTACGACAAGCGTTCGGCGACTGTCATTGCGCTGATGGAGGTTGAACCGTCGCAGATTCACATGTACGGTGCGGCCGCTGTTGAGCCGACCGACGACCCAGACGTCGTCAAGGTGACGGGTCTCGTAGAGAAGCCCGCGACTGAGGATGCCCCCTCAAACCTTGCGATCATCGGTCGCTACGTGCTCGACCCTTCGGTCTTCGATGTGCTCGAGCACACAGAGCCCGGCAAGGGCGGCGAAATCCAGCTGACTGATGCGCTGCAGGAGATGGCAAGCGACGAAACCGGTGGCGGCGTCTATGGCGTTATCTTCCGCGGCCGTCGCTACGACACCGGCGATAGAGTGGACTACATTAAGGCCATCGTTCAGCTCGCTGCCGATCGCGACGACCTCGGACCCGACCTGCGTCCGTGGTTCAAAGAATTCGCGGCCACACTCTGAGTCACCGTTTGAAAGGGTGCCGGCATGGATTTGACGGTGCCACGTGCGCACGGACCCATTTCGATACGCCTCGTGCGTCCGAAAGACGCGCGAACGCTGCAAAATGAGCTGATCTCCAATCGAGGTTGGCTGCGCAAGTGGGAAGCAACCAGCCCCGATAGCGCCGTGTCATTCGACATGCGCGCCGGGGTCAAGCGCCTGCTGCAGCAATATCGGGATGGCGCCGGCATTCCCTTCGTCATGGAGTACAACGGTGAAATCGCCGGTCAACTTAACGTGTGGGGGATCGCGCGCGGATCCCTCTCATCGGCAACGATCGGCTATTGGGTCAGCGAACGGTTCGCCGGGCACGGCGTGACGCCGACCTCGGTCGCTATCGCCACCGACATCTGCTTCTTCGAGCTCGGCCTGCATCGCATGGAGATTTGCATCAGGCCCGAAAATGTTGCGAGCCTCCGAGTCGTCGAAAAGCTCGGTTTTCGGTACGAGGGATTGCGTCGCAGCTACATTCACATCAACGGCGACTGGCGCGATCACTACTCGTTCGCTCTCGTTCGAGAGGATGTGCCGGGTGGCGTGCTGCGTCGCTGGGCCGGCGGCAATGCACCTCAGGATGCCGCGCGCATTCCGCCAGCAGACCTTTTGCCAGAGTAACCCCAGGCGACACGCGCAGTTCTAGCGTGCATTGAACGGTGTCGTCGCATACCGTTTACGACATGGGTGGGCAAGTACTAGGTGGCGGGGTGATCATCGCCGTCGCTGTCGCGCTCTGGCTGGTCTACCTTTTGCCGTCGCTGCACAGCTCGCACCAGTTCAATGCTGCCGAACGAAATGCTGTGCGGCTCAACCAGGCGCTTCGGATTCTCGCTGAAACCAGTGAGACGCCGCAAGAAGTGCGCATGGAGCTGAACGCCCGCACCGCGATGGCTCAGCAAAAACTTGCACGCCGCGCCCAGGCTGAGCGTGAGAACGCTGAGCTCGATACGGCGAAAGCTGAACTCGAGACCGCTCGACTCGAACGTGAGCGCGCACGAGCACTTCCTGCGGCTCGCCGCGCACGCGCGCGACGTCGAGCACGAACCACTGCGACCGCGATGGCGCTGCTGGCATTCGTCGTCGGTGGCGTCGGGACGTGGCAGCTTGTGAGCGTTGGCACCTCAACCCTTCTCTGGGCCGCGGGGGCTGTTCTGCTCGGCTCAGTCGTCGTACTTCAGCGGATGGCTGCAGTCTCGCGTCGCGCACACACCGTCGTTGCGGCACCCGCTGCTGTTCGAACCCAGCCTGTCGTGCAAGACGTTCCTCTCGTGCGTCAGCACCGAGACACGCAGTGGCAGCCGCGCACACTTCCGCGTCCGTTGAGCTCGTCAGTGGGGTCAGCAGCAGCTGTCGTTCGTGATGCAGCGGATGCTCGTGAGGCCCTCCGTGCTGCCGCGATCGAAGAAGCGAAGCGGCAGCAAGCGGCGAAGGTTGCCCCGCGCTCTATTGATACTGCACGCGTGGTTGAGCCTGCGGCATCCGGTTCGGCGTACTCGCGCATGGGGTACGTCGACGACGCCGAGATCGAAGCGCACGTCCGCGATCTGCTGGAGCGACGCGTCGCGGGATAGCCCGCCTGATGCGTGTCGCGCCGGACCGGCGTGATAATGTTTTTGAGGTTCAAGGGCCTGTGGCGCAGTTGGTAGCGCGCCTCGTTCGCATCGAGGAGGTCAGGGGTTCAAATCCCCTCAGGTCCACCATTTTTTGATACGTCTATGCCTCTATTAGGCGTAATGTTCGAGTGAACGGGCAAGCCGGTAAGCGCGGGAGGCCCTTTTTTGCGGGCGATTGTGCGGCTGATCCCTGTTTCTTTGTTCGTATGTCTTTAGGGTCGTTGACCATGCGATTGCGTCGAAGGGACTTGAGTGACGTGCGCGACCTGTTGGAGTATCGGCGCGCTTCCGCGAGTTTTCGACAGTTTTTTTGCCGTCGCTCGTCGAACGTTTCGGCGCTTAAGGTTGGGCCTGATATTTCAGCCCAAAAACATCTTCCTCATAGGTCGTTCATAGTGATACATTTCTGAAGCTTGTTCGGGTTTCTGGTTCGCCACAGGGGCGGCCGCAGCGCAAGTGTTTGGGGATGCGCGCGCTGCTGATGCTCCGCGCGCCCTCGCGTAGTGGGGGATACGTGGAAACTAGGGCTGAGGCGAGCGCGGCTTCGAAGGCGCGCATTGCCGCACGGCGGGGCCGTTTTGTTCCGATCCTTCTGATTTCGTCCTTGATAGGTGCGAGCGTCGTGGCGGGTATCCAGTCATCGCAGACACCGCCGGTTGGGGCCGATTGCTCCCTCGCCGAGGTCGAGACATCCGATGAGGCGGGGGCGATAGCGGCTGCGTGTGATGTTGAGGTCGAAGTTCTTAGTGAGCGCACACCCTGGGTGACCGTGTTGGCTCGCCCCGATGGGCAGACGCGGATGACAGTGGACGCGGTACCTGAGCACACGAACGTGAACGGTGTGTGGGAGCCGATTGACGTTTCTGTCATTCCTGCGGCTGTGCCCGCGAATGTGACGGAGAGCGCCACGAGTGTCTCTGGGCACGGCGGCGGTGTCGGTGCGCCAGCTACGACACGCACTGACGTCTTTCCGATTGTCGAAGAGCGCACAGCTGGCGACACCGTGGCGGACGACGAGGTCACAGACGACGGTGAACATCCTGAGGATGTAGGCGGCGGGGCTATCGATATCGATACTGAGTCGATGCTCGGCGTCGCCGCTCCGGTGTTTCCACTTTGGTTCAACCCGGGCGGCGACGCAGGTGAAGGGCTTCCACTCGGCGTCGTCGAACGTGACGACGCATGGGTCAAGTTGTGGTTTCCACTCTCGCTACCCGAGCCCACTCTTGATGACAGGTTTGTGACGTACGAACTCGCCGCCGGGGCGCGCCTGATTGTCGCGGTGATGGCCGACGGATCGGGATTCCGACCCGTGGTCGAACTGGACACGCCGCAGGCCGCCGACTGGTTGGAGGACGAACTTTCATCGGCACGCGAAGAGCGCGGACTGCCCGGGTCTGGTCTGCAGATGCCGTTCGAGGTCGAAGCTTCGGACGGTGTAAGCATGCAGGGAGTAGAGGACACCGGATTCGAGTTCGTCAATGAAAGCGGGGAGATCCTCTTCTCCAGCCCGCCGTCGCTGATGTGGGACTCAAGCGCCGACATGGCTGAAGATCGCGGGGAGGTGCGCGCAGAATTTCCTCTTCCCGGCGACCGATCGCTCGTGATGCCGGTAGATGTTGTGGCAGGAGACGAGGGCAAGGGCACGGTCCTCGTGTCGCCAAATGAGGAGATGCTGTCGGATTCCGACACCGTCTGGCCAGTGAGGATCGACCCGACGCTCGGCGGACGGACACCAACAGCATGGGTCGCGGTGCGCACAGGTGGGTTTACCAGCGCGATTTACAAGTGGGCCGATACGTCGTCCCGCGTCGGCGAGTCGATGGGGCACTGCTCCATGTCGTGGACCTCAGCATGTGTAACAACCTTCACCTCCCGTCTTGTGTGGGAGTTCCGCGACAGCGGCAGCAACTCCGTCGGAAGTTGGCTCGACAAGCTTTCGGGATCCGACATCACCTCCGCGACCTTCTCCGCCGACCCAGGACAACGTGGAAACTGCACGTCAACCCGGACGGATGCTTACCAGACCGATGGGATATCCAGCTCACAGCAGAGTTGGAGCAGTATGGGTTTCCTCAAGTACGCCTCCAACATCACTGCTCCGCAAGGCGACGCATGCTCTGACTCCGGGGTGCGCCGAGAGTGGGACGTGAAGAGCGTCGTTGTTGACGGGTCTAACCAAAACTGGCCTTCGGTGACGATCGGTCTTAAAGCGAACAACGAGTCCAGCTCAAGCGGATACAAGACCTACAAAAACGACGCGCGCCTCGACATCGTTTTCAACCGGGCGCCGAATGTCCCGACGAGCGTAAAGATGACTTCGCCCGCGCAGTCGTGTGTGTCGGGTAGTAGTCGCCCTGTGCTGGCGACTACGACGCCGACTTTTTCTGCGGTTGCTTCGGACCCCGACGGCGGAAATGTCCGCGTTCGGTTTCAGGTATATATTCCGAGCCCAGAGTCAGAAGCCTGGAACAGTGGTGACCTTGCTGCGAAGGCCTCCGGGTCTACCTTCTCCGCAAAGGTCGCGTCTGGAAAACTCGTTGCCGGAAAGGTTTACCGCTATAGGGCGTACACGACCGATGGGGCGCGACGATCGTCGTGGTCGTCGGCGATCTGCGAGTTCACGGTCGATGTGACGAAACCGGCATCGCCGACGGTGACTCCCGTGCGCACCGGTGTTGCCGCGATTTACGACCGTGATGTGGAGCGCGGTGGTGTCGGCTTAGCAGGAAAGTTCACCATCAGCCGCGGCAATTCAAGTGATGTGACGCAGTTTAAGTACTCGTTCAACAACACCTCGCTAACCTCAACAGCCACGCCGAACAGCTCGGGTACTGCGCAGATTGCGTTCACACCCACTACGGCCGGACCTGTGACGATGCGGGTGTCGAGCCGAGACAAGGCCGGAAACGAATCACCACCGACCACCTACGTGTTTGACGTAGCCGGGGCGAAAGAAGATGCGATCTGGATGCTCGACGAAGGCGAGGGTGACGTCGCCGCCGACACGAGCGGCACCACTCCCGCCCGTGACCTCGAAGTATCCGGTGCCGGCTGGCTCGCGGGCCCGCATGATTTGTTCGGGTCGCGGCCAGGGGATGGCTCGTTGAGCTTCGACGGAACAGACGACGTTGCCAGTACGGGCCCGGTAGTGGACACCAGTGAATCGTTTGTTGTCTCGGCATTCGTCTGGCTGAATGCCGAGGCGACTAGCCCGTACGACTTCACCGCCGTTTCGCAGGACGGGATCGTCACATCCGCTTTTCAGCTGGGTTATTCCCAGTCCTGTCCGGACACGACAGCCGGCTGCTGGTCGTTCCGGATGAGAGACGCGGACGCGGGCACCGCCCCTCTCACGTTCGTGAAATCGACGGTTCCTGGTGTTCGAGACGAGTGGGTCCATCTGGTCGCCGAACACGACGCCGCCACCAAGACGATGAGTATCTGGGTGTGCGAGATCGGTACCCCCGAGAACCCCGCAACAGGTAACCCGGTGCAAACTGCTGTGGCGCGAACAGCGACTCCGTGGGACTCCACTGGTGCGTTCGTCCTGGGTCGGGGGTACTCCAACTCGGCCGTATCGAGCTGGTGGCCAGGGAAGATCGACAACGTGCGCGTATTTAAAGGCGAGGTAGTCGCTGAATCGAAGATCCGTCGCATGTGCCAGGGCGCGGAAGCCACCGACTTCGATGGTGACCTCGATGCCCTCGACCCGACCATCACCGAAGGCGAGTGACCATGTCTTACCGCACAGGCGCGGAACGCCACCCTTTTATGCGTCGTCTTCTTGACTCTCGGTTCTCGCTGGCTGCTGTCGCGACCGTGATGATCGTGGTTCTCACCATCGATCCGTTCACCACGGGGAACGCCGCCAGCGGTGTCACGGGCACGGTTGACACGGTCGAAGATCGCGCGACCAACCTGGCTGAGGCGCAGGATGCTGTCGCGGAATCCGCCGCAGTCGAGGCATCGGAGATTGTGGGCGACTGGCCCGAACCCGAGCCCGAGGACAGCACGCAGCCGGAGGCTCAGGCAACGCTCCCATATGCAGCGCAACAAACCGTGACGGTGCCCTCTGTCGACACCGCAACGGTCGATCTCGGTGGGATGGACGTCAACATTGCCGCCGCAAGCAGCGGAGGCTCCCCTGAGGCAGTGAAACTTCGTGTGGAGGACTCGTCTGTCGCCGAATCGGTGGGTGTCACGGGTGTCCTCATTGACGTCGCCCAGGTGGATTCTGCCGAGCCGATCGAGGGTGCGGAGATCGACCTCACGGTGTCGTACGAGAATTTCAGTGGTCTTGTGGGTGGGGACTGGGCGTCCCGATTGCGGCTGGTCTTCGTGCCCGAGTGCGCGGAAGAAACCCCTGACATTGAGGCTTGCCAGTTCACCCCTCTCGCCTCAACGAACGACGAGGAGGCGCAGACGGTGACCGGCACGGTGCCGGTCGACTCGGAGCCCGGCGCCATGGGATTCGGGATGGGTGCACGGCAGGCTCGTTCTTCATCCGGTACCGGGTCGGTGGCGCTGATGGCAGGAGTGTCGGGTTCGGCCGGTGATTGGTCTAAGTCAGGTCTACCGGCCTCGTCCTCGTGGGGAACTTCCGGCAACACCGGTGCGTTCACGTGGTCGTATCCCTTGACCGTCCCGGTTCCTGAAGCAGGCCCAGCACCGGAACTCACTCTCTCGTACTCATCTGCTGTCTCCGATGGTCGGGTGCCGTCGGCCAACAATCAGTCGGGGTGGATCGGCGAGGGATTTGATCTGACCTCGAGCTACATCGAGCGCCAGTACGAATCGTGCACTACAGACTCCGAACGTCCTGGCGCGAATAACGCAAACCGTGAATCTGGCGACCTCTGCTGGGGCCGAGAGAATGCCACTCTCGTGTTCAAAGGCGCCTCATTGCCGCTTGTCTACGATGCGGCCGCCGATGTGTGGCACTCAAAAATTGACGACGGTACCCGGGTACAGCGCACTAACGGAGGCTGGAACGGGGTAAATGGCGGCGAATACTGGAAGGTCACTACCCCGGACGGCACTCAGTACACGTTCGGTCGGGGAAAGACATCCGAGAACGGTGCCGACCTCAAGTCCGCGTGGACAGTCCCTGTGTATGGCAACCATGCCGGCGAGCCGTGCCACGCCGCCGAGTACGCGGATTCCCAGTGCAGCCAGGTGTGGCGTTGGAACCTCGATCAGGTGGTCGACCCGTCGGGCAACACGATGTCGTATACCTACGCCACCGAGACAAACAACTATGTCGCCGACTACATGCACAACGATGACTGGGGCACTACGGGCTACATTTCCGGGGGCCACATCGTCCGCATCGACTACGGCACCCGCACTGGATCCACCGCGAGTGCACCGTACCGAGTTACTTTCACCACCCAAGCGCGCTGCCTCACCAATTTTGCCAATCCTGCTTCGCTGTGTGCGGACGGATATACCGATTCGAACAAGTCGAAATGGCCCGACACCCCGCGGGATCTGCAGTGCACAGTAACTGCAGATGACTGCATGAATGTCGTCCCTGTCTTCTTCGATACCACCAGGCTCAGCAATGTCACCGCGCAGGCATGGGACGGTTCCAGCTACCGCGATATCGACTCGTGGGCATTCGCCGGCCGATTCGTGGGGGAAAGCGACTTCGACCCGGTAGAGACATCTCGGTCGGTCGTGCTGCGCGTCGACAAAATCACCCGAACCGCGCGCGCCGGCACTGCGAGTACCAGCGATGACATCACTTTGCAGCCGGTCCGGTTCGCCTACGAATCACTTCCGAACCGTGTTGATACCGCAACCGACGGGCAGTCGGGCTTGTGGCGTCCGCGCGTTATCCAAGTTCGCACCGACGCGGGTGCTCAGATAAGCGTCAGCTACCGCACTGAATGCACCCCTGAATCTTTGCCCGCCTCCAGCGACGCCGCGCAAAGCGCCAACACCGCCCTCTGCTACCTCGTGCGCTGGCAACCCGATGGTGAACTCCAACCGGCCGACCACTGGTTTCACAAATATGTCGTCGAAAGCATGGTTGAAGACGGTGCACCCCACGTGGCCGGTTCGAGCGACCTCATCACTGGCTCGCAATCCAAAGTCACCCGGTATACCTATCTAGGTGGGGCGAAGTGGGCGAAGCCAACTGGGCCGATGGTGGACGCCTCAAAAGTCACTTATACCGATTTCCGGGGCTTTGCTCGAGTGGACACGGTCGTTGGCGAAGGTGAGGAGCAAGCCACCACCGAGCGGGCGACGTACCTGCGCGGAACTGGCGGCACCCTCACCGCGGGACCCACCGGCAATACCGTCTCCGTGGTCGACGTCGAAGAGTTCGCCGGTACGGTGTTCAGTACCGAGACCCTTAACGGGTCGAAGACGATTACCCAGTCGATCACCAAACCGGGCACTCCCGTCACGGTCGCGACCGGCACCGGGCTGACGTCGAAGCGGATACCGTCGACCACCACGTACGGGTTCACCTTCAAGGCAACTGGAGCGCTTGAACACCGCACTTCGTCGACGGTTACTAACGACAGTGCTGGGCTGCCGGTTACGGTTGAGGATCGCGGCGACCTCACCACGAGCATCGACGACGTCTGCACGAAGACCACATATCGACGCGACCAGGCGTATCTGGGTGCGCACATGCTCGCTTTCGCGTCTAAGACCGAAACATTTGGCGCGGCCTGTGCCTCCACAGCAGCCGCGAATCTTCTCACTCGTGACACCGCCACCTACGACACGCTAGGACGCGTCCTTTCCACAGCATCGGTGGATCCGGGGAACGCCTCGGCCAATGTCACCCGAGCGACTAACACCTATGACGTCTATGGGCGCGTCACATCGGTGAAAGATGCCGCGGGCAACAAGACCACCACCGACTACAGCGCGTCGGCTGGGGGACAAGTATCAAAGGTGACGACAACTTCGCCCGACCCTGACGGCACGGGGCCGCTGTCGAAGTTCGTTTCTGTCCAGACGCTGAACCCGCTTACCGGGCAACCGGTCTCGATGACCGATCAGAACGGCCTGGTTACCACAGCCACCTACGACGCGTTGGGTCGCCCCACCTCGATTCGCTATCCGCAGCACGTAGATGCGCCGCACCCCTCTCTCGAATACGAGTACACGGTATCGCCGAATGGCCTCAACGCTGTCGTGACTCGCAGCCTCGCTGCCGACGGTGAGAACCAGCATTCTTCAGTCGTTTTGTATGACGGGTTGTTGCGTCCGTTCCAGCAGCAGGTGGAGGGCGCGAACGCGACGCTCACCGACCGGGGCCGCATGGTCTCCCATATCTTCTACGATTCGATCGGCCATGTGGAGTCGCGCACTTCCGCGTGGCATGCCCAGGGTGTGCCGGCTGCGTCTCCTGTCGTGCCGCTTGCCGTGCCGCCGTCGTCGACATCGTATGAGTACGACGGTGCCGGGCGGGTGACCGCCGAGATTTTTTGGGTCGGCACTGAATCCAACCCCGAGTACGAGATGTGGCGGACTACCACCGTCTACGACGGCGCCACTACGCTCACGATTCCCGCAGATGGGGGAACGCCGACCGAGACCATCATCGACGCGCGAGGACGCACCACGCAGTTGCGCGAATACGTCCGAGACCCGCGGGCCGACGCAGACGCAGATACCGCCGCTGAGATCCGTGCACTCACGTCTCATACCACCACGTATGGGTACAACCGGGCCAATGAATTGACCACGCTCACGAACCCGACCGGGGATGTTTGGAGCTATGAGTACGACCTCGCAGGGCAACTTCTTTCCCAAACCGACCCCGACAGTGGCACGAGCAGCACGACATACACCGCTCTAGGTCAGGTCGCGACACAGACAGACGCGAACGGCGACACCCTCGCCTATAACTACGACCCGCTTGGCCGCGCGACAACTCTCCGTGACGACACCGCTACCGGCACGATCCGAGCCTCTTGGACTTTCGATGCCACGCCTCTGGCCGGTGGCGGTGGCGACACTGCGCTTGGGCAACCCAGCGCCGCCACCCGCGTCGTTGACAATCTCGAGTACACAACCACGTACGGCGAGTACGACACCGCGTACCAGCCGACCACAGTGACGACCACCCTTCCTGAAAATCCCACACTTCACACCCTGTCGGGGGAATCGTTCGACACGCTGATTTCGTACACAGAGGACGGGCAGGTCGCTCAGATCACCTACCCCGAAGTCACTGACGGCGAGAGCATCGTGCTCGGCGAAGAAACCGTCACGACGATGTTCGATGAGGCCTCTATGCCCTCTTGGATGAGCGGCGGATTCGGGTGGGGCACCTACGTTGCCGATGCGCAGTGGAATTCGGACGCCACACCTGCCGTGCAAGACCTCGGTACTACGTACGGGGCTGCTGTCGCCTACGACTGGGAAATTGGTACGCAGAGGCTTGCGAGTATTCGCCTGGATCGTGAACGCGTCAGCGGCACAGAAGTCGCCCTGGAATATGGGTACGACCACTCCGGAAACGTCACGAGCATCAGCGACTTGCCGACCGCAGCGCGCGTGTCTAATCAAGCCGATGTGCAGTGCTTTGACTATGACGGACTGCGGCGGTTGGAAACGGCGTGGACAGAAGGCGCGCCGGGCTGCGAGTCCGTGCCTCGGTCGACGTCTGATGTTGGTGGGTATTCGCCGTACTGGATCGACTATACGTATGACGTGCTCGGGAACCGTACCCAGCAGACCAGCGTTGACGGGGCCGACACGACGGTTACCGAGTACACCCATGGCGGCGGCGGCGCTGGTCCTCACCAGTTGACGGAGATGGTCGAGACCACGGGAGAACTGACCACGGTGGTCGGGTTTGACTGGGATGCCGCGGGAAACCAGACGTCTCGCACCGTGGACGGAGCATTGCAGACGCTCACGTGGGACGCCGAAGGCGAGCTCGCCTCGATCGCCGGCGCTGAGACGGACGTGGCCAACGTCTACGACGCGTCCGGTGAGCGGTTAGTCCGCGTCGACGACGGAGCAGCAACTGTCTACCTCCCGGGCGGGCAGGAAGTGACCGCGACCGACGAGAAGGTCACCGCGACCCGCTGGTACAGCTTCGCAGGCACAACTGTTGCTGTCCGCACCGGAACGGGCCTCGGGGGTGTGTCCAGTGTCGTTTCCGACGCGAACGGCACCCCCGTCGCTTATGTGCATAACACCGATTGGGCGGCAGGTGTGCAGCGGGTGCGCACGGAACCGTTCGGTGATGCGCGCGCTGGTGAGGCTGGCCAGGTCGAAGGTCGCGGATATCTTGGCGCTCCCGCCGATACGACAGGCTTGACCTTGCTCGGCGCGAGGTACTACGACTCAAGCACCGGAACGTTCATCAGTCCCGATCCACTGTTGGATCCCGGTGTGCCGGCGCAACTCAACGCCTATGTCTATTCCGGTAACAATCCGATTACCTGGTCGGATCCGTCAGGGTTGAGTTGGCTTGGCGACGCATGGAACAACGTCACCAAGTGGGTCGACAAGAACAAGTCTGTGATCGCGGGTGTCGTGGTCGGTGTGGCCGTTACTGCGGGATGTTTGGCTGTCACCGGGGGTGTCGGAAGCGTTGCGTGTGCCATCGCGGGTGGTGCTGCTGGGGCCGCGGTCAGCAATATCTGGAGGCAGAAGGAGTCGGGTAAACCCTTCAACTGGGGGAGCTTCGCCGCCGAGACCGCTATGGGCGGGGCGCTGGGGTTGCTCGGCCCAGCCGCTGGCGCTGCTGCGCGAGCTTTCGCGCCTGCAGCGTCTGCTGTGGTCCGCACAGTTTCGAACGCGATCAGTGCAGGCGCGGGCAAAGCCGGAACAGTGTTCAAACCCGCGATGTCGGCCACCGCGAGCCGTGCCGCGAACGCCTCCGCGACCCGATCTGCCACCCAAGCCACGTCTGGCGCGCAGAACAGCTCTACATCGATGGCATCCTGCGCGGTCAACAGTTTCGTGCCCGGTACCCTCGTTCTGCTCGCTGACGGCACACGTATTGCGATCGAAAACATCCGTGTCGGTGACCTAGTGCTCGCAACCGACCCGGAAACCGGAGAAACAAGCGCTGAACCGGTGAACGTCACCATCACCGGAACGGGCGAGAAAGATCTCGTGACCATCGCCGTCATGTCAGATGACGGCTCGGCAGGCGAAGTCACGGCCACCGCCGGCCACCCCTTCTGGGTCGCAGACAAGAGCGAGTGGGTCGAAGCGGGAGAACTGCAGTCCGGCCAGTGGTTGCGTACCTCTAACGGCACGTGGGTTCAGATCACTGCGATCGAACACGACCACAGGGAACAGGCGGTCTACAATCTCACCGTCGACACCACGCACACGTATTACGTAGACGCCGGTGTCACAGACATCCTCACCCACAACTGCTCGGTCGGTGCGGCGAGTACGGCGGACCATGTCTTCCCAATCGGACCCGGTTCGGAGAAGGCGTGGACGGTCCTGAATCGCGTTGATGCGAAGGGTATGCCGTTACCGGGGTACAAGGGCGGGAGGGTCTTTGTGAACAAGAAAGGTAAGCTTCCTGAGTCGCCAGGTCTCACTTATCGCGAGTGGGATGCGAATCCGTTCGTGAAGGGCGTGAACCGTGGAACTGAACGCATCGTGACGGGCAGCGACGGTTCGGCGTATTGGACGGGTGATCACTATGACAGCTTCCTGATGTTCCGGGGGTCGATGCCATGACGGTGCCCTTGACGCTGATGACGGTTGATTCTGAGCTTCGACTCTTGCTACTTGAGGGCGATGCCGAATCGATTGGTATAGCTGTGATGGCCTGGGCCGACGCCGGCTTGACTGTCCGCATCGTTCGCGGACGCAAGATGCGGAGCCGGAAAGGTGTGCTTGACGAGTTTGCCGCGGCGTTGCAGTTTCCGCTCTACTTCGGCGACAACGAGGACGCGTTTGACGAGTGCATCTCGGAGTTGGAGACACTTCCCGCGGGCGAGGGCTACGTCGTGACGATGACAGAGCCTGACCAGGTACTGGCTGATGAAGAAGCTCTGGAGCTCGAATGGCTAGTTTGTTCTCTGAGGGCAGCCGCCGCGGAATGGGCTCGACCAATTGAGCTCGGCGAGTGGTGGGATCGGCCAGCTGTCCCCTTCCATGTGATTCTCGCAGGAGGGAGCAACCATGTCGTAGAGGCGGCCCGCCGGTGGTCAAGCGCGGGGGCAGCTGTTATTCCGCTCGGAGGCCTTGATGGAGGCTGAGGGATCCCACCTGGTGTGAGGCGAAGACTGCGACGGCACACGCGACCGATGTACGCGTAGCAGAGCGACGGCGTAGTTGGGCCGCGCAATTGGATCTGTGCGAACGATGATGAGCCGTGACGAGATCATCAAGAGACTTCGATCTGAATTGGTGGATCGGGGGCTCGTCGGGCGCGGCCGCAACCTGCACGTCACGTGGGCAGAGGTCGCGTGGATGATTCATCTCGAGCTGATCCCGAGGACGTCTCGGACAGACCCTGGAACCGCCCAGGTTTCGTTGGCTGCTTGCAGTTGAGGCAGGCTCTTCGGCTTGTGAGCGCAGGCGTCCATAGTGCCTCCACGTCCGGCAATCCAATGGTTTTCGACGGGCCAGGGTGGATCGACCTCGGCGTCGCGGATCGCGCAAAACAAGGCCAACGGCGATGCCGCAGCCGATGCCATCGCCGCGCGCTATCCGGGTGCCCGAAGAGAAGTGGATTTCCAAGCGACCAGCGGGGTGCGCCGCGTCGATGTGTGGGGCTCGACGACGCGCGTCGCGATCGAGTCGAAGGTCGGACGCACCTCATTGACGGCAGCAGTTCGACAGCAGGTGCAGCGAGATGTCGAGCTGATGTCGCAACGCGTCTTCAGCTCAGTCGAATGGCACTTTGCGCGTAGCCGCGTCACGGGGTTGCAAGGACCGACAAAACCCTTGCTGGATCTCCTCCGCAGCAGCGGGATAATTGTCCGATGAGCGTTGACTGGGCCAACTACCACCCGTATCAGCCACCAGTGCGCGGGCTGCCTCACGAGCTAACAAAGCCGCAGGCCCGCGAGGCGTTCGGGGATCTCATGAGAGCTCGGTCTGATCGTCGTGCCGCTCTCGCGGGCCTCGTTGAGGCCAACAGCTTCGATCTGAAGAGTGATGATGAGTCGATTCAGCGACTGAATGACTGGTATCGAACCAATGTTGAGCCATCCCCCGACACCCCCGACAGGCTGCGCAACCTTTGGTACGCGGTAGTTAACGACATCGCTCTTTGGTTAGGGGACGTCATCATCGAGCGGGCTCCTTCCTTGAGGTGGGTAATGTACACAGAAGGGAAGCGAAACATCTCCTACCAGCGGCACGTCCTGATGGGATTCAGGAACGTGGAGAATCCAAGGTTCAACGTTGACGTTGACCTCCTTGTTGCGTCGTATGGCCATCGAGTGATTAAGGGTCTTCCAGTCGACGACGAGGAGTTCGTAGCCGTGGTTCATATGGCCGTCGCAAACGCATGAGCTTGCGACGCTAGGCGCACCGACCATGTGGGCCGTGCGGACGCGCGGGTCTTTCTCGCAGTCCGCGCATTGTGAGGCCCGGGGGCGAGGGCGACAATCATGTTCCCTACCCTGGACGACATACTTTCTCCGCCGTAGTCGTCGGCGAGATGCGAGCTCGTTGGTCGTTCGTCCCCGGAAGGTACTGCACGACTCGCGAGACGCGCCCGGTGTCGACAACGCGTGAATACTGACCCCAGGACGTCGGGGGATTCTGACCCCTTTCGACCACTCTTGGAGGGTAATCAGTTTGGAGGATTGGGCGGAGATCCGCCGGTTGCATCGGGCCGAGGGCTTGTCGATCAAGGCGATCGTGAGGCATCTCGGGATCGCACGGAATACGGTGAGGGCGGCGTTGGCGTCGGACGCGCCGCCGCGGTATCAGCGGGCGGGTAAGCAGTCGTTGGTCGACGCGGCCGAGCCCGAGGTGCGCAAGCTCCTCGCGGTGGACGCGAGAATGCCAACGACGGTGATTGCGGAGCGGAGCGGATCGGGTGGGAGCACTCGCTGACGATCCTGAAGGATCGGATCCGGCAGATCCGTCCGTGTGATTTCTCAGGACATCGTGGACGGATGAACCCCCGGTTTCGGGTGTCATCCGTTTTTTCGTTGGTAACCGTGGGTGGGGTTGAGGGTGAATTCGGCGAGCAGGAGGACGTCTCGGACAGACCCGGGAGCCGCCCAGGTTTCGTTGGCTGCTCGCAGTTGAGGCAGGCTCTTCGGCTTGTGAGGCAGGCGTCGCCCATTATCGATGTGGGGCTCGCCGTGACGGGATGAGGACGAGAGGTGGAGAACGGTGCTCGAGATTGTCGAATAAGAGCTTACAGGTCGATGGCAATCGACCCTTGAGCTCAAGGGCGACCGGCGCAGGGATAGACGTCAAACTTGTCTTCGCTTTGCGTATGGTGCCTTTGCGGAGTGCGCATTGGAGCGCTGTGAAGGGACCGGCATTATTCGCAAGGACTTCGGATAGGCCCACTAATTCGGTCTCTAGATCTTAAAGTTGCGAGACAGTGTGCGTCGAAGGGCCCTACCGGGCACAGGGTTATTCTCCGCACGACAGTGGAGGAGCAGGCCCATCGCTAGTTCCAGGACCCAACGCATACGATGAATCTGAGGTGCCGCTGCGTGGAGTGGTCTCGTGCGCGATCGAGGGAAGGTGTTAATGCCCATACGAATGGTCGAGCTGGCGCACGTCACCGCGATGCTGAACGGTCGGTGCGATAGCGCGAGCATTCATGCGCTCGCGCTATCCGACTCGCTACCGCAAGACCAGCTTGTGCCATGTGGTATTCAAGCCGCGGCCAGCACAGGGGATACGTTCCGAGTCAAGTACGGGCGAGCGCGCGACCTTGGGGCAACTGTGCTTGGGCTCGAAGAAGTCTTGGCTGCTCTTGCATCGCTCGGCCCCGCGCCGGTAGCTATGTGCCTCTTGGGAGGGGATATCGGGACCTTGCTATCGTCTTCAGCGATGAAGCGCTCGCGAATGTGATTGAAGTGCTCTACGCGGACCCAAGGACAATGAGCACTTGAGGTCAGCAAGGCAGACGAAGGCCGGGGCGTCACCTTCATGGGCGGGTGTTGTTCGCTGTTAAAGGCGTGCTCCGGACGACTTATGATTCCTCGCTTCACCGTTCGAGGTCTCGACGAAGCTCAAGTCGGGCGCGGGTTCCGTAATTGACGGAGCCGACTTTCGGGGAAGCTGAAGATCTACCACCACGGCACGAGGTCAAAAGCGAACGAGGACCAAGTAGTTGGCCTCGAGCCGGCCGCTGTGTGGCCTCGGTGGGAACTTATCGAGCGTCTTGTGAGTGGGTCCGCACCGTAACTCTTCTTGTTCTCGGCCGCGCGACACACGAGACCCTCGAACAGGTGGTGGGCCACAGCATCCTTTTCGGCCCAGCCGTGGGCGCTGCTGCGCGGGCTTTCGCGCGTGCAGCGTCTGCTGTGGTCCGCACGGTTTCGAATGCGACCCGTGCGGGCGTGGGCAAAGCTGGAATAGTGTTTAAACCCGCGATGTCAGCATGCATGAGCCGCGCCGCATCGGCAGATGAAGTCACGGCTAACACCACCCACACCCACTATGTCTACGGCGGCGCAATTGGATACATACAGACGATGACGACACGTGAAGAGATCATCAGAAGTCTCCGGGCTGAGCTTGTGAGGTATGGGTTTGCGGGACGTGGACGCAGCTTGCGGATCGTTCGACCAGAGGTCGCGTGGCTGATTCATCTCGAGCTGATCCCCAGAACATCCCAGGTCGGGGTGTGTGTAGGGATATGCCCGGCCGTGCTGGCGTGCGACGGATGGCCGACACGCGCGAATGACTGTCCGATTATTCTCTACCCGGCTAGCGGCGGGGCGGAGATGTTCGGTCACGACACGGGGGAGACCTGGCAGGCTCTGGACTCGGAGAGCACGCTGACCGAGGAGGCGCGCAACGAGGTACTCGACCGTCTGGCGGATGCAATGTGGTCTGCCTCGGAAGAGACCGCGACGCTGGATGAGCTGAAAAGGGCTAGCGCGGCGGGCAAGCTCACAGCGTTCGTTCACAAGGATGCTCGGGCGCTCCTAGGATGACAGCCATGGTGTGGGGGCAGATCGCGGAGCGACTTGTGGGGTTCGGGTTTAAGAAGCGTGCTGGCATGATCTTCACTCGTGAACTCGCGGACGATATGATCGGCTGGGTTGGTCTGAATACCGCGAGTCGGCACACGGCGGTAGGCGAGTTTGAGGTCAATCCGGTCGTGGGAGTACGCCATCAGGGCATAGAGCGTGTGGTGGCAGAACTCCGGGGCAAGCGGTTTCATGCCTATGAGCCGCCGACAGTATGTAGTCCGATTGGCTACATCATGCCTGATGCGCGGTATCGAGCGTGGATGGTGAGCACTTTAGAGACGTCGAATACATCTGTGGGCGAACTGACGGATGCGATTCAGGAGTATGCCGTGCCTTTTATGGAGGCGTCGGCGAGTGTTGAATCTGTTTGTGATCTCATGGATCAACGTTTGGGATTTGACCATCAACTCGCCTACCGGCGTCCTGTGGGTTGGTGGCTTGCGGGTGACCACAATCGAGCTATCGCTCTCCTCGATGCGACCGAAGCAGACATTCGCGACGAGGACAACGCTTACGCGGTGGAGTTGCGCGCTTTTATCGAGGCGTTTCGTGTGCGCTTTCTGGGGAGTTCTCCGGATTGACGCGGAACGCGATTGCGTACGTCGCGAGCTGGTCTGCTGCCTGCGCCGCGATGTCCGCAAACTCGCCGGTGGGCGTATCAACGCAGTGGAGCCGAATCGCGACGGGCTGCCCGACTGTCTCGGGGTAGTGCTCCGCCAACAAGCCATCGAGAGCATATCCGGCGTACGTGTTGATCTTGTTCTGTAGTTGCGTGGCCTGCGCGGCATCCGATCCCCAAGGCCGCGACTCGACCATGACAAGAAGGTAGGTGCCGTCGGCATCTTGCGCGACGAGGTCGATCGTGTTCGTGTCAGCTATTCCAGACATTCCAGTCCGTCCTTTCGGTTTGGTGTCCATGCCATGGTGAGCCCTGCGCACAGATCAGTAGGCTCAAATTCAGTAGGCGCGAAACGCCCGTTTGGGCGCGTTCGCGCTTCTTGAAGAATAAGTGTGATTCGGAGGCTGCCGTGACTGACGAAGTGCCGAGAGCGTCGTGGGAAACTCCGATTTTGGAGCGACTCGCCGAGGTGGGTTTTGAGTTCCGTTCCTTGGCTGAACTGCGGAGTTCGGGTGTTCGGTATCGCGGAGCTATTCCGATTCTTATTGAGGCTCTTCGAGCGACGACAGAGCCGAGAGCGCTGGAGCAGATCGTGCGGGCTCTGAGCGTGCCGTGGGCAAAGCCCGCAGCGACGCCCGAACTGATTGAGGTGTTTCGGCGAGTGGATGACGCGTCGGGGCTAGGCCCTCGGTGGGCTGTAGGTAATGCGTTAGAGGTGACGTGCTTATTGACCTTTTGTCGGATCCAGATGTCAATGGGCATGCGGTGAGCGCGCTCGCGAAGCTGAAGGTTCCGCGCGCGCGTGTAGGTCTGGAGAAAATGACAAACGATCGACGAACGTGGGTACGTGCCGCCGCGCGGAAGGCACTGACGAAGCTCGCTTGATTGTCAACGAATGTAGCGTTCCGCACGTCCAAGAGTGCTCTGGAAAGGTGGGCAGCGCACTACGAGATCGCCCTCACCTTCTCCTCGGCGGGTTCGACCGCTCGCCATGTGCTTTGTTGAGCGGAGCTGGTGAGGTCGCACTCGTCTTTAGCGGCATGGAAACATCGCGTGTTATCGGCGTTCTCTATGCGGATCCGAGAACAATGGGGATGGCATCGGCTGATTCTTTTTAAGGAGGGTTTCGACCATGATCGGCACAGAAATTCCGTCCTCGCTCGATCGAGTTGAAGCGGCGCTGCGTGTGCTCGACCGACATGTTCTGCTTGACGCCCTACAGGAGGGGCTGTCGGGCGCGGCCGCTGGAGAGCAACTTGCGGGTGTCGGCCTTGTTGCTACCGAGGAACTCGAACAGCTCTACCGGTGGCGAAATGGCACTTCAGCGACTGTGGCTTCGCTTGATGACATCCAGATTTTTCCGGGGTACTCCTTCCTCTCTATTGAGGAAGCTGTCGCCAACTACCGCGTGTTCCTTGCTGATCGCCGATGGGTAGAAGGTTGGTTTCCCGTGTTCGCAAATGGCGGCGGTGACTTCTATTTCGTCGACTTGAAGGCCGCCCAGAGCCGTGCAGTTCGACATTTCTGCATCGACGAGCTCGAGTACCCGCCCGAGTTCTTGTCACTGAGCGCGATGATACAGACCTTGGCAGAGTGCTTCGAGCGCGGGGTCTTCTTCGTTGATCCCAACGGCTATCTTGAAATGGATGATCAAGCCTTCATCGAGCTGGCGGCCGAGATGAATCCAGACGTCGCCTACTGGCGCGAACTCGCTCGCTAGCGTCCGATTCTTCGAGCGGCGTTGACGGCGAATATTGAGGTACTGAGTGTGCTTCTGAGTTCTTTGGAAAGTTCCGTGTTGAAGCCGCTCGACGCTGGAAAAGGGGCGATCGCTGTCTGCCTTCCCCCCCCCGGCATCCCCGGCGCGTTCGTGGGTCAGATTGGCGAGATTCAGGAAGTGATCTTGACACCCCGGTTCGAGGGTGAGTCGCTCCCGCCGGTGACAGGCGTGTATCTCATCTACGTGTACAGGCATCGCGTCACTGAAGAGGCAGTAGATGTGTCTGCGCTGACGATTGACAAGCTCTTGTTGCCCCCGGTGTTTATCAATCGGATGCCGTGGTCGAAAGGATTCTTCAAAACCGTCGCGCACGCGGAATTCACCCCACACGATCGTCTCCAGCACCCCTGCTATTGGAACTCGGCTCGAATGTCGTACGTCGATGAAAATGACGTTCCGATCACGCTAGAAGAAGATCACGTCCCGGGCGTCTGGGGGCTTGTGAGCTACAGATGGTTGGACGATCGGATTAGTGACGCGTTGCGGTTCGAACGGGTTCCGGAAGACGTCGTTCCCGTGTTGGGCATTAATGGCGTCGTGGGCGGGGTGACTCCCGCTAACGACGAGTGGACCACGGCGATCAGCGATCTGTTCTTCGATGTCATGGCCTTGAGGGAGGGGGTGGCATCGAGCGCGAAGCTCAACATAGAGTTTCACGTTCCCGGGAACCTTTTTGTGCCCGAGTTCGATGGTGTGCGTATCGGGGCTTTTAGGGAAAGCGACAACCTGTTGAAGGTGCAAGTCGCGTTGCCGGCAGAGGCTCCGGCGAATGCGCGTGCCGAGGTGTTGAGCGCGATGGAACGCGCCTTCGATGCGGCGGATTCTTGGGCGGGGGAGCAGCGTGAACCGTTCGTTACCGTCGTGCTGCGCGAGCTCGTGGCAGCACTCAAAGCGCGCGAGGAATAGTTTGTGTGCCCCGATGAGTACTGTGGGCACGTCAATGTACTTATTTCACTGGCCACCAAGCGAGATTCCATGCATTGGGTAGCCGTGGGCGAGTTCGAGGAAGCTTGTTGTCAGGAGGTTACCCGTGAGTCAAAGTGCACGTATCTATCGGCCGGATTTGCCTGAAGACGATTTCGAGTGGGCGTTGCCCGTCGACCCTGATGACTTTGAAACCATCCAGACGCTGCCCCAGCGGACTGTCGGTTCGGTATGGCGTCCAATTCGCATGGCTCTCATCAAGGAGGATGAAGGTGCGCCCGTGATGCGGCGCGCTGACATGCCTTGGCTAGGTCGTCATGTCCTTGTGCTCCGTGACGAGGCGATCGAAGTGGTAGGACCGCTGCTGCGACCGCATGGCGAGCTTTTGCCATTGGTATGTGACTATGCGCGTCTGATGCTGTTTTCGGCCCCTCTCATTGCGGGAGTTCTCGATGAAGAACGCTCGAAAACTGTTCGTTTCCGCGCCGGGGGGATCATGTCTTTGACTGAGCCGGTCTTCCGTGTGGAGGCGCTTGGGAGTAGCCAGGTGTTCAAACTGGCGGAGATGCCGCGCGGGTCCCTCTATCTGCGGGCTGAACTCGTCGAAGCGATTTTGGCAACGGGGATGACGTCGGGCACGAATTTCAAAGCGGTCTTCGAGGGGTAGGTGCGCTGCGAGGGGGTTTCTCCCGGGCGCGCTATCTGGGGTCACGCAGAGCTTGCACGGATGACCACGGCACCTCTGCAACGTGGATGCAGCGGGGCATTGAGTGCGTAGGGTTGCGCCATGAGCCGATTTCCGTCCGGTCAGGGGCACGCTGCCGTCGACTCCTTCAGAACGCCAGGCTACTGAAATGCCTAAGTTTTTGTCTGAGCTGTTTGCAGAGCAGGAGGCCACAGTTGTTGACTGGTATGGCCCGCTGTACGGTCTGTATGAGTTGCCCGGGAATATATCCGAGTTGACGATCCGCTTCGTCGATGCGATTGCGCAGCCTCCTCAGGGAGTCCGGTTGCGTATACGGGGAGGAAGTTTCGTGTTGCTCGGCGAGCGATTCGAGAATCTCGTTTTCTGGAACGACACAGCCGCACCTGAACAGAGCCTCACGATCGAATGGAAGCGGGGGGCAGCCCGGTCAATACGTGTGGCGGACCCTAGGCGTGATGCAGGCCTGGCTCGGCAACGCGGGAATGCGTGCAACGACCGAGCAGCCTGGTCGGGTCGTGCTCGGATGCAGCGACGGCGAAGGGGAGCCTGATTTCGAAGACTTGGTCGTCGAAATCCTCACGAACGCCTGAATGCCCAAAGTCGGTCTCGGAGACGTGCTGCTCAAGGGGCTGGCTGGGGTTTACGCGTGCTGTACCCGGTAGTTCTCTTCGATCGGGTGCCCACGCTGCGGTGGACGATGTTCACTGCGGGCAGGGTGCACCCCGTCCGCAGCTGCTCTGCATTGACGCTCCCAGCGGCGCGATTGAGGTCGCGGGCCAGCGCGCGCACGGTAGCGTTATGGAGCGACACTGCTCCCGCCGTCGTTGACGTCCGAGTGATCTCAGGGCGTGACGGTGAGGCATCCGCTCGATTCTGGAGTTGGTCGCGAGGGCTGAGGCGGTCGCGGTGCGGAACGAGTTCGGGGAGTAAAAGTGGGACGCAGAAGGCCTGTTGTGGGGTCAGTGGTTCAATTTCCTCTTCCGGGTGGAGGGTTCGCATACGGGCGTGTGTTGAGGGATGCATCCGTTGCGTTCTACTGCACGAGATCGAACGAACCCGGCATGCCGCCGATAGGTGAGCGTGAGTACGAGTTCGTCGTTGGGGTGTATGACGATGTTCTCCGTGCGGAGGACGTGCCTGTCGTTGGCCATGACCCTGGTGTGGGGCCGGAGGATGAGTGGCCTCCGCCTTATGTCATCCGGGATGCTCTTACGGGGAGGCCGACGATCTACCACCACGGCACGAGGTCAAAAGCGAACGAGGACCAAGTAGTAGGCCTCGAGCCCGCCGCAGTGTGGGCTCGGTGGCACCTTATCGAGCGTCTTGTGAGTGGGTCAGCACCGTAATTCTTCTTGTTGTCGGCCGCGCGCCGCCGCCAGATAGGCGTCGCCATCAAACAGATCGCCACTCAGGCGTTCATCTCCGCCCGAATCATTTTCACGACCGCGGCGGTATCTCGGCCAAGCTGAGTCGCGACATCGTTGAGATCATAAAAAGAGCCCGGCCATCGGCCGGGCTCTTTTTATGTCTTGCCGGGTGTGAGGCTTCTAGGAAGCGGCGGGGTCAGCCGGTGCAGCAGGAGAACCCTGAGAAGTCGCGTTGATCCCGGCTCCGATTCCTCGGCCGACAGCCTGGCCCTGGATGATCGCAGCCAGATCGAGGCCAGTTGCGGCCTCCACGCTGTCGAACACCGCGCGCATGGCCTTGGCGTTCTCGGCGCCGACGACGCTGGATGCACCGTCAGTGCCACCACCGCCACCGATGATCGAGACGCTTCCGATCGCCGCGTAGCCCTTGGCGAACTCCGCCATCATCGACGGCAGCACATCCAGCACGCGCTGCGAGAGGATCGCTTCCTGGTTCGAGGCAATGGCCTGCGCTTCGGCCTCCACAGCCGCGGCGCGCGCCTCACCTTCGGCGCGGATCGCGTCGGCCTCGGCTTGAGCACGCAAGCGACGCGCACTGGCTTCGGCATCAGCGAGCGAGCGGAGAGCGCCAGCCTCACCGGCAGCCTTCGCCTCGGCGGCCGCTGCCTCACCACCGGCACGAGCCTTGTCGGCCTCCGCCTGCTGCTCGGCGATGCGCGTACGGGCCTCGGCTTCTTTCACCTTCTCGATCGCAGCAGCTTCGGCTGAGCGCTCGCGCGTGTACAACTCGGCTTGCGCCCGAGTCTCGGCTTCGTAGCGTTGTGCGTCCGCAACGCGCTTGACGTCGGCATCCAACTGCGCCTGCTTGTTCTCCGCCTGCTGCTGCAGCACCGCCTGCTCGGCCTGCGCGCGGGCGAGATGGCCAGCCTGCTCCGCCTCGGCGCGAGCGCGACCGACGCCGGAATCCGCGTTGGCGGTGTTGGTGTCGAGATCGGTCTGCTCGATCAGATTGGCTTCTTTGTTCGCGATGACCTTCTGGTTGATCGCGCGGTCGGCATTGGTCTCGGCGATCTCTGCCGCCTGGCGCTTCGCCTGAATCTCGGGGGCGCCGAGTGACTGGATGTAGCCCGTGGCATCCGTGATGCCCTTGATCTGGAAGGAGTCGAGGATCAGGCCCTGCTCGGCAAGCTCGTTGGATACGTCGGCCGCGATTTGGTCGGAGAACTTCTTGCGCTCCCGCATCAGCTCGACAACCGATAGTGTCGCCACAATCCCGCGAAGGGCACCTTCGAGCTGCTCGGTCGTGAACTGCTCGATGGCCTTGTCTTGCGACGCGAAGCGCTCGGCAGCACGCCGTACGAGCAGCGGGTCGGAGCCGATCTTCACGATCGCGACACCGTCGACGTTCAACGTGACGTTGTCGAGCGACTGTGCTTCTGCGTTCAGCGACACCTGACGGGAGCGCAAAGAGATGATCTCGTGACGCTGCGTAATGGGGTTCACCAGCGACTTGCCGTTGACGATAACCGTCACCGGCGACTCCGACATCTCGGAGCGCAGCGCACCATCCGTGTCTGTCACGGTGCTCTGCACCTTCTGCTTGCGACCTGAAATCACGAGGGCCTCATCTGCGCGAGCGACCTTGATCCAGCTCTTCGCAAATATCAACACGATCAAACCGATGATGATCGCCGTAACCACGCTGATTCCTACGATGGTCAGAATGCCGACCGTCTCGTCGATTTTCACGTCAGACTCCCTCATGCGTGCAGGCTCGTTCGGGGAGCGTGGATGCCCGGACCCAGGCTGCGCCAGACCCCCAGTGCTGCTGCAGAGCGCCCTCGCGCGGGGTTTCTGATAAGCCACCCGCTGCAAGATCGTTCTGGCAGAACCACCCCGAAGTCACTCTAGCGACACTCGGATGCCGCGATTCCACCCCCGCGCTTCACCACCCACGAGTGCTCAGATCGACTAGCGCTGAGGCTGATTTCCCCGGGCTCGCCGTCTGGGCGCGTTTTAGGGTCATGCCATACTGACGAGGTGAAATCGAGGCGCGTGTGGTCTTTGTCCGTCATCGGTATTTTCGTCACTTTGAGCCTTGCGGCGTGCGTGGCCGATGCCCCGAAACCGGACGCAAACGCGACCCAGACACCCGCGCCAACCGCCAGCCAGACACCTCGACCGAGTGTGACCCCATCCCCGCGGCCTACCGTGACGCCGACTTCGCCTCCTTCGCCGACGCCTGTTGCGCCAGGAAATGGCGGATCGAACGGCGGCACGTCGAACCGGGGCGGATCGAGTGGTTCGGGCGGCAACGTGCCGAACTCGACCCCCACTCAGGCGCCGCCCGCGCCGGCACCGAACCCCGCTCCGAGCCCGACGACGGCACCGAACCCGAGCCCGAGCCCGACGCCGGCACCGAACCCCATTCCTGCGGCGTGCTCGACGAGCAAAACGTCGCCCGGCATCCCGGCTGCTGATTTCGGTTCGATCGCGGAGTACTCCACCACGCCGCTGGCCCAGGGCAAAGACTGCACGGGCTTTCGTGCCTACCTTTCGACCGGATTGCCGCAGTATGACTCGCAGTCATACGAGTTTTTCGGCAACCTCATCGACGATGAGGGCAACGTAAATTCCATCGCGATGATGTCTCAGGGCAACAAAAAAGAGTGGCCGCACTCAAACACGGTCTATACCTTTGAGGAAGCCGGGCTGATTTTCAATCGCCTAGACCAGCACGAAGGTCCCGTTGTCGGGGGTATCGGCGGGATAGCCGACGTGACAACGCCGGTTTCGATCGACTATCAGCCGTGGAAAATCGCGGTCGCCGACACTCCGCTCGGTCAGCCCGAACAGACGATGGAAATGCGCGTCGTTTCGGGCACGGTAGGAGCGGTCGGTGCGGTCTATGACATCACTGCTGTCGTGCCGACCGGTACTTCGATTGGGGTCGACACCGAGCCGACGACACTCCACGTGCGGGCTAAGGATACGACCGGAATCATTCAGTGGGGATACGGCCCCAATGGCTTCTTCCCGCTCTGGATGTTCGACGGTGACTCCATCGACCCGACCGATCTTGACATCGCGACTCGCGATCAGCGTGGGCCGATCATGGACACTTACGGCGGTGACATCGGCGCATACCTGAAGGCCACCGGCGACCCGATGACCGGCCAAGGCTCCCACTACTATTCGATGCCGTTGGTTGAGGTCGAGGAGTGGTCTGTACAACGTGGATCGTCGTATATCGCCAGCGGGACTGGCGGTGAGTTGTTCTTCGATAATCTGACGGAAACCTACAACGACTCTGCGGCCTACATCGTGCAAAACGGATACCACTGGACTGAATTCTCGGTGCAGCTGCCCGACTCGAAACAGGGCATGCTGATCGCTGTTACCGGCCAGGAGGATGTCGGAGACCTTTATTACGCCATGCTCGGCGGTGCCGGGTCCACGCAGTCGAAGAATGGGACCCTCGCTCCGACCTCGAATTGGCCGCAGGGAGCGATCCACATCACACCGGATCCATCAAGCGCATGGACTTCGCCGAACACTTGCTACGTCTATGAGCTCAGCTACAACGTGAAGCTCGATGCGTCGTCGACGCGGCCGGCGGCCGACCTCGTCTTCACCGCGGTCGAGAAAGAGCAAGAGATCGACGCAGGAGACCGTCCCGTCTACGAGGGGCTTTTCGCATACTCCGGCAAACTCGATGGCAAGTCAGTGAACGGGTACGCCTGGGGCGAGATTCAGGGGACTAAGCCCGCAGCCGGGCACGACACTCCACCGAGCTGTTGAGAGAATTTTCGCGTCTGGGCGGCGATCGGTAGCTCGGAACTCCCGAGGACGCGGTTATTCGCATCCGTTTCTCCCCAAAAGTTTTTTGAGAAAGTTATCCACATCGGGGCTTTTTGGGGTGGTCGATGTCGGAGGTATGTTCGATACTTGAGTCATGTCAGAGGACACGACCACGCAACACGAAGCCGGGGCACGTACCCGGGCTGAGGTTGTGTTGTCGGCAGAATCTCGCGTGGCGCAGATCGCGCAGCTCGAAGCTGCGCTGGCAGCGGACCTCGCCGAAGCCGGGCGGATGGCCCTCGCTGAGATGCGTCTGATCGCGTCTCGTGAGTCGCGGGAACGCGAGATTCCGATGCGCTCCATGGCAGCCGAACTCGGCGCCGCGCTACGGATGTCGGATCGCACCGCGCAAAACCGCATCGACGACGCGATGGAAATCACCGAGCACTACCCCGAGACGTTCGCATCATGGAGTGCGGGGCGTGTTTCGGAACGGCATGTGCAAGCCGTGTTGCGGGCGGGTGAAAACCTGACGGATGCCGCAGCCAAAGCCCAGTACGACCGCGAGGTTGTCGGGGTCGCTGAGGCTGAGACACCGGGCAGGTTGCGAGGATTCGCTGCAGCACTTGCGGAGAAGGCGCAGCCGCGGACGCTGCAGGAACGCTTCGATGATGCGAACGCGACCCGTACGGTGCGCCTGTTCGACCTGGCCGAGGGGATGAGTTCTCTCAACGCAGTGTTGCCGTCGGTGCAGGCGCATGGGATCTTCAACCGGTTGACGCAGCAGGCGCGGGCGTTGAAAGACTTCCGGGCGGGACGGTCGGACTACGGCACGAAACTTCGCGCCGAAGATGAGCCTGTGGTGGATGATCGGCGGACGACGGATCAGATCCGCGCGGACCTGTTCTCCGACATGTTGCTAACTTCGGTTCCGAGTCTTGACCCGCTCGCGGGCGATGACTGTGGTGGGCTGGGTGCGATCCGCGCGATCGTGCAGGTCACGGTGCCTGCCACGACGCTTGCGGGCACGGCGTCGACCCCCGCGGATCTATCGGGGCTCAGCCTGGTTGATCCCGAGAGCGCACGGCGGCTCGCCGGAACTGCACCGGGGTGGGATCGCGTGTTCACCCACCCGGTCACCGGAACCGTCATCTCGGTTGACCGGTACCGACCCAACGATCAGTTGAAGCGGCAACTTCGGGCACGAGATCAGCACTGCAGGTTCATCGGATGCCGCATGCCCACACACCGGTGCGACATTGATCACACAGTCGATGCGGCCCTCGGCGGGCCAACGCATCAGCACAATCTCGCGCATTTGTGTCGAAGACATCACAGCCTGAAACACGCGAGTAAGTGGTCGGTGAAACAAGTCGGCGACGGAGTCCTCGAGTGGACGTCGCCGACCGGGCGAAGCTACACCGACAAACCACCTGGGGTCGCGTTCGAACCCGATGTGGTTGACGTGCCCGATGCTGACTCGGGTTCGCGGGAGCAGTCTGTCTCCTCCGCAGGTTCCCTCACGCCTTTGGACGCACCGCCACCGTTTTGAGGCAGCACCGTTCTGGCGCAGTGAAGAGCAGCGGCTGAAAGAAGATTCCAGCACCATCCGCGTGACGAAATCGCACGCGCGGAATCTCTAGATCGCAATGGCCCTGCATCCTGCGGCAGTTCGTCAACGAATGACGATGCCGGGTTGCAAGAAATCATCCCGTGGACTGTTACATGTCTCGTAATGCTCGTCCCTCCCATCGGTAAGCAGACTTCCGAGTCCTCGTTAAACAGCACAAAGTACGCTTTTCTCTGCGACGATGCCCCGATTGTTATTTCGAGTGGGAAAAGAACACTCAAGATTTGGTGGCCACCCATTTACAACGCTGAGCCAGGGTCCCCATCCGCTGACGCGCTCAATGTTCTCTCCAGTCGGGCGGCGACGAACAGCCCGCCGATTCCGCCACCAGTGAGGCTATGAACCGGCGCTAAAGTGACATCGTGAGCGAACAATTGCATAAGCGAAACCTCATTGTGCGAGAGGCCCTCCGTGCCGCCGGAATTTCGTCTGACATCGTCGTCCTTCCCGACGCCGCAGCCACGGCTGCCGCCGCCGCAGAAGCTGTGGGAGTCGACGTCGGCGCGATCGCAAATAGCCTCGTCTTCTGGTCGGATGACGCGCCCCTGCTCGTCATGACGAGCGGCGCACACCGGGTCGACACCACAGCGCTCGCAACGCGCCTCGGGCGCGACAGCATCCGTCGTGCGACAGCCGAACAGGTGAAGGATGCCACCGGACAAGTCATAGGGGGAGTAGCGCCCACGGGGCATCCTTCCCCGCTCACCACTGTCGTCGACGAGTCACTCGCAGCGTTCCCTGAGATCTGGGCTGCCGCCGGAACCCCGCACACCGTCTTTCCGCTGACGTTCGACGAACTCGTTCGCCTCACCGGCGGCGAGATCGTCGCGGTCGGCTAGCGAGCACCCGGCTCATCGAACGTCCACCCGTCGGGACTATCGAAGTCGATCGATGCCCAATCGGGAGCTTCCCACTCGAACATCGCGACAGCGCAGGTGGGCATCGCGACGATCTCACCGTCGGTGAGTCGGGCAACGAGCGTACTGAGGCCGGGGTCGTGCGCCACGACGATGGCCGTGTTCCCCGGGGACTCCGCCGCGACTTCCCACAACACCTTCGGCAGAGCCCCGTAAAGACGCGCGTCACGAGTGACCTCCACGTTCAGCGCCTGGCCGAAGGCATCCGCTGTCGTTGCGGCGCGGAGAGCCGTGCTCGAAAAGATCACGTCAGGCTTCACCCCGCTCGCCGATAAGCGCGCTGCGAGGCGTTCAGCCATGAGTGGCGCGTCGCCATGACCGCGACGGTTCAGTGGTCGCTCATGGTCATCGAGGATCGCGCTGCCCCAGTCGGACTTCGCATGGCGCACCAGCACAAGCGTGATCACGATGACACCGGCAAATATGCCCAGGCAACGCGCCCGCTGTCGAGAGTGACCTCGCTTCGGCGACCGCGCGCTGCTTCATAGTTATCGAGTGCATCAAGT
This sequence comes from Microbacterium endophyticum, assembly GCF_011047135.1. Classification (NCBI taxonomy): domain Bacteria; kingdom Bacillati; phylum Actinomycetota; class Actinomycetes; order Micrococcales; family Microbacteriaceae; genus Microbacterium; species Microbacterium endophyticum. Next base: position 2,423,908 of record NZ_CP049255.1, read on the forward strand.
TCTGCCTCGCTGACTTCACACACGAAGCCGACGACTTTGTCGAGCGAACTGCCCGTACTACGCATACGCGCATGAGTGTTGATGCCCGGTGCGTCGTCCCTCGGATCATCGATTTCGAGATAGTCGACGGTGTACCCAGTGAGCACGTCCACCTCCCACGTCACAACGTGCCCGAGGGTGTCGAGCTGCACAGCGGTGGAGCGCATCGTGCCGTAGCTGAAGAGCAGCTGAGCGGGGTACGAAGTGGCCACGCGCCAAGGCTACCCGCGGAGGAACGCCTCGGCGAGAGTGAAAATGGCCAGGCCCGCGAGCGAGCCGACGATCGTGCCGTTCAAGCGAATGTATTGCAGATCCCGACCCACCATGAGTTCGATCTTCTCGGTGGTCTCGGCAGCATCCCATCGCTCCACAGTGTCGGTGATGATCGAGGCGATGTCGTGACGATATCGCTCAACGAGGAACACCGCGGCATCCGTCACCCACCCATCGATTCGCGCCTGAAGAGCGGTATCTGATGTGAGTCGATCGCCCACCTCAGCGAGTGCTCGTGCGGCGCGAGCGCGAAGCGCGCTCTCTGGATCGGCAAGAGATTTCAGCAGCCCAGACTTTGCGGTTTCCCACACGCTCGCGGCAAGCTCGCGCACACGCGGGCTATCGAAGACTCCCGACTTTGTGCTCTCGAGGCTCGCAATGGTCTCAGGGTCGTTCTGCAGATTGTGTGCGAGGCGCTCAAGATACCCATCAAGAGCCAAACGCGCCGGATGCTCGGGCTCCGCGGCGATTGCAGCGACAAGTTTCATCGCCTCGTTGTAGGCCGCTTCGTCGACAAGGCGACGAGCAACCGACGGCACCCACGACGGCAGCCGCCGTGAGAGCAAACCCGTGAAAGATGTCTGGTTACTGCGAAGCCACGTGGCGATCGTGTCAACGCCGAGATCGACGGCGCCATGATGCGCCCCGGATGACACCACCTGTTGCAGCCGCTCACCGAGAGGCGGACCCCACTGCGGCTCGATCAGATGCTCACGAGCAAGGCTTTCGAGTACGTCTCCGACGTCATCATCGCTCAGCGCCTGCAACACGCCAGCAGCCATCGCAGCGCCCTCGGCGCTCACACGCTCGGCGTGCGCGGGCTCTCGCAGCCACTCACCCAAGCGTGCGGCGACAGAGGTGCTCTCGAGCTTGGTGCGAACGACGTCCGCTGACAGAAAATTAGTCTCGACGAACTCGCCGAGCGAGCGACCGATCTCGTCTTTTCGGCTCGGAATGATTGCCGTGTGCGGAATCTTGATGCCAAGCGGATGCCGAAACAACGCCGTCACGGCGAACCAGTCTGCGAGCGCACCCACCATTCCGCCCTCGGCCGCCGCCCGCACATATGCAAAAGCCGGCATGCGTTCTTGCAAAACGAACGAGATCACGAAAACTATTGCGAGCGCCACGAGCGCGCCGAGCGCAATACCTTTCATCACCCGAAGTGCGCGCCGACGCTCCTGGTCCGCGCGGCTGAGGAGAGATGTGGGAGTGCGGGGCATCAGGAACTCATCGGTCCGAGCCACGCCGACGCCGCGGTCGAGTGCGCGGACTCCGGGTCGGAGGGGTGAAACATTCCGGCGAGCACATCTCGGTAGAGGCGGCCAAGTTCCGATGCCGAGCGGTACGACGACCCGCCCGCGACGAGCATCGCGTCATCCACTATCTGCTTCGCGGAAACGACGGCGCGATGCTTGAGACCACTTAAGAGCGAGAACCAGCGCGCGCCGTGATCGGTCTGAGCGTCGATGTCTTCGGACAGAGACGCGATCTGCGGGCCGAGGGCATCGTAGGCGAGCGCCATCTCGGCAATTCGCCAACGGATGTCGGGGTCGTCGCTATATGTCTTGCCGGTCTTTTTCGATGTGCGCGTTTTTGCGACCTCAACAGCCAAGTCGAGCGCCCGTCGGGCGATACCGGTGTAGACCGAAGCCAAAAGCACCTCGAAGACGCTGAAAATGCCGAAGACGATCGGGTCAGAGTTCGGCCCCGGCGCGATCTTTCGCACGACACGATCGGGCGCCGCCACCGCGCCGTGAAGCTCGGTCGTGCGGCTCTGTGTGCCACGCATACCAACGGTGTCCCAGTCGTCCCGCGTGACAATTGCATCCGAACGGGAGACGAACGCATAGACCATCTTTGGGCCGTCTGAGCTTGTCGTGTCGAGACCGTGGAGTCCCAGCTGAGTCCATACCGGCCCGAGCGAGGTGAAAATCTTGGTGCCGGTGAACGCGTACGAACCGTCAGGTTGGGGCGCGGCATCCGTGTCGCTGCCGAAAAGTACGAGGTCGTTGCTCGCCTCGCTGATCCCGAACGCGAACACCTCGCCCGCCACGGCACCCTCTTGCACGAAGCCGAGGTCATCTATGCCGCGGTCGGCGAGCACTTTTGCAACCCCCGTCCACACGAGGTGCATGTTGATGGCCAGCGCTGTGGCGGGAGCGGCCCCGGCAAGGCGCTGCTGCAGCAGCGCGACTTCGGCGATGCTGAGACCGGCGCCGCCGAGTGCTGTCGGCACCAAAACGGAGAGATACCCGGCCGCTGTCAGCTCGCTGAGGTCTTCGACGGGAAACGCATTTTGCGCGTCATAGCCCGCGGCGCGAGAGCGAATTCGCTCGATCAGATCGTCGGGCAGGATGTCGCGAGGGTCGAACACCGAAGAAGTCACAGTACTCATTCTTGCGCTCTTGTCCGGATCCGGCCGTTTTTGCCCATTGGATCGCGCTATCCGTTCCGCCAAGATGTGCATATGTCTTCGCTGTCGCAGTTTCTTCTGCCCGACTCACAGCGGCAGAGCGTCGATGACGTGCGAGACGCGCTCGACCTCACCCGCGGCGACGCCGTCGGCAAACGCAGCGGATTCCTCATCATGCTCATTCTGTCGGGCGTTATCGCCGTCGCCGGCGTGCTTGCCGACTCAACGGCGACAGTGATCGGCGCGATGATCGTCGCACCTCTCGGTACCCCGATTCTCGGCATTGGCCTCGCCCTCGTCGTGGGCCGGAGAAGCCTCCTGGTGCGCTCGATTTTGTGGGTGCTCGCCAGCGTCGTGATCGTCGTGTTCATCGGCTATGGGCTCTCGATCATCCTGCCGCACGGCTCTTCGCTGTCGACGAACTCGCAAATTACCGGTCGAACGTCTCCGCAACTAGTCGACCTCCTGGCGGCGATGGCGACGGGCACGGCGGGCGCTTTCGCAATGTGTCGCCGCGATCTGAGCGCGATCCTGCCCGGAGTCGCGATTGCGATCTCACTCGTGCCGCCGCTTGGGGTTGTGGGGGTGTGCGCGGGGCAGGGCGACTGGGACAGTGCGCTCGGTGCCCTCATTCTCTTTTTGTCGAACGTGATTTCTCTCGTGATCGCCGGGAGTATCGTCTTCACTCTTGCGGGGTATTCACGCGCGGCGGGCTCATCGCGCACCGCCAACCGCAAACGGGCGTACGCGGTGGTCGCTGTGCTTTCCACAGTGATCGTCGTTCCACTCGCACTGAACACCACGGTCACGGTGGTGCTGACCGGATGGACGCAAAATATCGAGGCGTCAGCGACCGAGTGGCTCAGCGAAGTCGACGGGGCACGTGTGGGCGGAGTGAAGTGGACGGGCCTTGAAGCGACAGTTCGGGTCGCGACTCCAGACGGCACGGTACCGGCGACTAGCCTGCTCGAAACCGAGTTGGAGAGCGCTCTGCCGGAGTTCGTCGACGTCGTAGTAGAGGTAGGCGTCGAAGCGACATACCGCGTGAGCTCGCGCGGCGCAGGTGCTGCCCCTCTTAAGTGATTGTTTCGACCGGCTCGGTATCGGGTATCGGGCTCGGATCACGGTGGCGCAAGTCGGGAAAGGCGCGTACGAACACGATGCTGACGATGAGCCCCACGAACATGAAGCCGAAGGCGGCAGCGTATGCGCCGACGTGACCGATGCCGTCAACGAGGAACCCAGCGACGGCCGATCCTGCCGCAGCGCCGATGAGCTGACCGGTGCCGATCCAACCGTAAGCTTCGGCTGTTTCGCTGAACTTCACACTCGCCGAGGTCATCGCGAAGATCACCGCGAGCGCTGGCGCGATGCCGATACCGGCGACCAGGAGAGAGCCACCGAGCCACCACGCGTTGAGTGCGAACATCGTCGTGGCAAGGCCGATCGTGACGATCAGAAGGCGCCGTGCCATCGACCACGGGCTGATGGGGCGGTGCCCCATGCCCAGACCGCCCGCGAGGCTTCCGATACCGAAGACGGCGAGGATGAGGCCAGCCTCGAGGCCGCCCTCGTCGAACTCGGCGACGACTCCTGCCTCGACCGCAGCACACGCCCCGATGAGAAGGAAGCCGACAGCGGTTGCCATGAGCACCGGCGGCTTCGCGAGAACGCGGCCGAGTTTGCGGCGACTGCGAGGGATGCGAACACGGCCGACTTCGGGGGACAGGATGAACCAGGACCCGCCGCCGACGAGGATCGCAGCGATCAGCAGGAGCGCCGGCACCGTGCCGGCCTGTGTTGCCACAAAAGTGATGAGCACTGGCGCCAGAATCCAAATGATCTCTTGCAGTGACGCATCGAGTGAATACAGCGGAGACAGTTGCCGTGAGTTCACGAGCTTGGGGTAGATCGTTCGGGCAGCCGATTGAATCGGCGGGGTGGTGAGGCCGGCGATGAGTCCGAGCGCCATGTAGGCGGGAAGAACCATTTCCACCAGGGCGAGTGTCGTGATCGCTATGGCACACAGCACCGTCGTGAGGGTGAGCACTTTGCGCATGCCCCACAGGCCCATCCATCGACTCGTGACGGGTCCAGAGATCGCCTGGCCTACCGATGTCGCGGCAAGCACGAGACCCGCCGAACCGTAAGAACCTGTGACGTGCTCGATATGGAGCAGGATGGCGAGGCTCGTCATTCCGTTGGGAAAACGTGCGGTCAACTGTGCCGCGATGATACGCCCGACGCCGGGGGTGCGCAGAAGGTCGCGGTAGCTGGCCATGCCACAACGCTAGCGCCCAAAAAGGGTGGATTTGGTGCATTCGATCGGTAGCGGTGCGACACGCCGGAGCTGCCATGCGCACCCATATTCGATGTCGGAGGGTCCGCATATCGTCGTGATTGTGGACAACGGTCCGGCATCGACACGAAAACCGCGAGATTCAGGCCTTTTCTGATCACACCCGCGGCGCCTCAGCTGTGGATGAAACGGTGGAGAACCTGTGGTGTACGTGGGGATAGCGGTGGAAAACTACATCCGTGTAACTACTACCCCTAGTGGTGCTATCCAATGTCCGTACCCATATGTAGTATTGAGTTCCTGGCGGCGTACCGTCGGGACACAGTAAAGATTTTGAGGGGAAACTGGTCCAATATGGCGATCACTGTTTACACCAAGCCCTCCTGCGTTCAGTGCACGGCGACATACCGCGCACTGGACTCCAAGGGCATTGAGTACGAAATTCACGACCTCTCGCAGGACCCCGCGGCCCTCGAGCAGGTAAAGGCACTGGGCTACCTCCAGGCACCGGTTGTCGTCACTGACGGTGACCACTGGTCAGGCTTCCGTCCTGACAAGATCGACGAGCTCGCCAGCCGCCTGGTCTGAAGACATGACCAGGGCGGTTGCAACATCGGCACCGCTCCTCGTCTACTTTTCGAGCGTGTCGGGAAACACTGCGCGTTTCATCGAGAAGTTGGGGATGCCGGCGGAGCGGATTCCGCTTCAGCCGAGGGATGCCCCCCTCGAGGTCAACGAACCTTTCGTCTTGGTCACCCCGACATATGGCGGTGGCCAAGGCCGTGGGGAAGAGGGCGGCGCTGTTCCGAAGCAGGTTATTCGCTTCTTAAATAGAGAACAGAACCGCCGCCACATCCGCGGAGTGATCTCCGCGGGAAACACAAACTTCGGTGAGGCCTTTTGTCTTGCCGGTGACATCATCAGCCGCAAGTGCAACGTGCCGCACATGTACCGGCTAGAACTCTTTGGCACGCCTGAAGATGTCGACCGCGTGAGCGACGGATTGGAAAAATGGTGGAGACAACAGCACTGAAAGACCCCGCATTCAAGAGCGAGGCGCGTTTCGAAGGGCTTGATTACCACTCGCTCAACGCGATGCTTAATCTCTACGACGCTGACGGAAAGATTCAGTTCGACGCCGATAGGCGCGCCGCTCGCGAGTACTTCCTGCAGCACGTCAACCAGAACACCGTTTTCTTTCACTCGCTCAAAGAGCGCCTCGACTACCTGGTCGAGAAGGAGTATTACGAAGGTGCCGTTCTCGAGGCATACCCCTTCGAGTTCATCGAGAAGCTCAACGACTTCGCGTACTCGAAGAAGTTCCGCTTCGCGACCTTCCTCGGGGCTTTCAAGTACTACACGAGCTACACGCTCAAGACATTTGACGGCAAGCGCTACCTCGAGCGCTTCGAAGACCGCGTAGTTATGACAGCTCTTGCGCTCGCCGATGGCGACCAGAAGCTCGCGATGAACCTGGTCGATGAGATTCTTGCTGGCCGATTCCAGCCGGCGACACCGACGTTCTTGAACGCCGGCAAAGCTCAACGCGGCGAACTCGTCTCCTGCTTCCTGCTTCGTATCGAAGACAACATGGAGTCGATTTCACGCGGAATCAACTCGTCACTGCAGCTGTCGAAGCGCGGCGGCGGTGTGGCTCTGCTGCTGTCGAACATCCGCGAGTCGGGTGCTCCGATCAAGCAGATCGAGAACCAGTCGAGCGGCATCATCCCCGTGATGAAGCTCCTCGAAGACAGCTTCAGTTACGCCAACCAGCTGGGTGCTCGCCAGGGCGCCGGTGCTGTGTACCTGTCGGCTCACCACCCCGACATCATGCGCTTCCTCGACACCAAGCGCGAGAACGCCGACGAGAAGATCCGTATCAAGACGCTCTCGCTGGGTGTTGTCGTTCCTGACATCACGTTCGAGCTCGCACGCAACGATGAAGACATGTATCTCTTCTCCCCGTACGACGTCGAGAAGGTCTACGGAGTGCCGTTCGGCGATATCTCCGTCACCGAGAAGTATCGCGAAATGGTCGATGACTCGCGCATCAAGAAGACCAAGATCAACGCGCGCGAGTTCTTCCAGACGATCGCGGAAATCCAGTTCGAGTCTGGTTACCCGTACGTCATGTTCGAAGACACCGTCAACAAGGCGAACCCCATCAAGGGCCGTATCAACATGTCGAACCTCTGCAGCGAAATTCTGCAGGTGAACACACCGACCACGTACAACGCTGACCTGTCGTACGACCAGATCGGTAAAGACATCTCCTGCAACCTTGGTTCGATGAACATCGCACTGTCGATGGATGCTGAAGACCTCGGCAAGACGGTCGAAACCGCTATTCGCGCTCTGAGCGCGGTAAGTGAGCAGAGCCACATCGCTTCGGTTCGTTCCATCGAAGACGGAAACGACCGTTCGCACGCCATCGGCCTTGGTCAGATGAACCTCCACGGCTACCTCGCACGTGAGCACGTGTACTACGGCTCCGAAGAGGGCGTCGACTTCACGAACATCTACTTCTACACGGTGTTGTTCCACGCGCTTCGCGCATCGAACAACCTCGCGGTTGAGCGCGGAAAGGCCTTCGACGGTTTCGAAGACTCCACGTACGCCAGCGGTGAGTTCTTCGACAAGTACATCGATGGCGTATGGGCACCTGCAACAGCCAAGGTCACCGAGATGTTCGCGGGTAAGCACATCCCGACGCAGGAAGACTGGGTAGCGCTGAAGGCTTCCATCCAGGAGCACGGTATCTACAACCAGAACCTGCAGGCTGTGCCTCCGACCGGTTCGATCTCGTACATCAACAACTCGACGTCGTCGATCCACCCGATCGCGTCGAAGGTTGAGATCCGCAAAGAAGGCAAGCTCGGGCGTGTGTACTACCCGGCGGCGTTCATGACGAACGACAACCTGGAGTACTACCAGGATGCCTACGAAATCGGCTACGAGAAGGTCATCGACACCTACGCCGCAGCCACTCAGCACGTTGACCAGGGGCTGTCGCTCACGCTGTTCTTCAAGGACACCGCAACGACCCGCGACATCAACAAGGCGCAGATCTACGCATGGCGCAAGGGCATCAAGACGATTTACTACATCCGCCTGCGGCAGATGGCGCTTGAGGGCACTGACATGTCCGAGTGCGTCTCGTGCATGCTCTGATCTCGGCACCAAGAGAGAACTGATATGAGCGAAAAGCTTCAGCTCCTGAACCACGTTCAGGCCATCAACTGGAACCGTATCGAAGACGACAAAGACCTCGAGGTCTGGAACCGTCTCGTCAACAACTTCTGGCTGCCCGAGAAGGTGCCGCTGTCGAACGACATTCAGTCGTGGAACACGCTCACGCCGGATGAGCAGCTGTTGACGATGCGCGTGTTCACAGGCTTGACCCTGCTTGACACGATCCAGGGCACGGTGGGCGCAGTTTCACTGATTCCTGACGCGATCACACCCCACGAAGAAGCCGTCTACACGAACATCGCGTTCATGGAGTCGGTGCACGCGAAGAGCTACTCCTCGATCTTCTCGACGCTTGCGTCGACGAAAGAGATCGACGAGGCCTTCCGGTGGTCGGTTGAGAACCCGAACCTTCAGAAGAAGGCTTCGATCGTCATGGACTACTACCGCGGAGACTCGCCCCTCAAGCGCAAGGTCGCCTCGACTCTGCTCGAGAGCTTCCTCTTCTACTCGGGCTTTTACCTCCCGATGCACTGGTCGTCGCGTGCCAAGCTCACGAACACCGCGGACCTCATTCGTCTCATCATTCGTGACGAGGCAGTGCACGGCTACTACATCGGTTACAAGTTCCAAAAGGGGCTTGAGAAGGTCTCGCAGGCAGAGCGTGACGAGATCAAGGACTACGCGTTCTCGCTGATGTACGAGCTCTACGACAACGAGGTGCAGTACACACAAGATCTCTACGACGGCGTCGGCCTGACCGAAGACGTCAAGAAGTTCTTGCACTACAACGCCAACAAAGCGCTGATGAACCTCGGCTACGAGGCCATGTTCCCGGCATCCGTCACCGACGTGAACCCCGCTATTCTCTCGGCGCTCTCACCGAACGCCGACGAGAACCACGACTTCTTCTCGGGGTCGGGCTCGTCGTACGTGATCGGCAAGGCTGAAGCCACGAGCGACGACGACTGGGACTTCTAACGAAGATCCGATCAACGTAAAAGGTGGGGCCCGGCACACGCCGGGCCCCACCTTTTACGTTCGGCCGCCGCCGGAGCGCAATCGAGATACGGCATCGACGGTCGCGGCGAGGATCAGTACACCGCCGGTGACGAGCAGGTTGATACCCGCCGGGAGCCGCAGCAGGCCGAGCCCGTTCGTGATCATAGCGATGACGAGTGCGCCGATGGCCGCGTGCATGAGTCGGCCGCGCCCACCGAACAGACTCACGCCGCCGACGACGGCTGCGGCTACACCGCTGAGCACGATGTCGCGGCCCGCCGCGGCATCCACTGACGCAATGCGGGCCGCACTGAAAAGTCCTGAGAGCACGGCAAGAGTGGAGCAGGCGACGAATGCCCACCACTTGACCCATCGCACCTTGACCCCAGATCGACGTGCAGCTTCGGCATTGCCGCCAATGGCGTAGATGTAACGCCCAAATTTGGTGCGGTCCAGAATGAACGTGCCGATCCACAAAATGACGAGCACGACCGGAACGATGATCGGAACGCCTTGAACCGGAAGGATCGACTGCGATCTGTCCAGATTGAGCACGCCGATAACGAGCCCGCCCAGAACGACGATCGCCCCCAATTTGAGCCATACGAGGGTGAGAGTGCGGTTGGGTACGCCGGCCCGCGAGCGCTGTATGCGATCCCAGAACGACGTGGCTGCTGAAACGATGAGGATGATCGCGAGCATCACCCACCCCGCCCATACCGGCAGGTTGCTGTTTTGAATGGCGATGAGTTCTGGCACCTGAATTTGATACAGCCCGCCAGCGCCGATGATCAGGAGCGCGAGACCCTGGTACCCCAAAAAGAGCCCTAGCGTCACGACGAACGACGGGATACCGACGCGAGCGACAAAGAAGCCGATGAGTGCTCCCGTCACTATTCCGAACCCGAATCCGATCACGAGTGCAAGAATCCAATTCACCCCGAACTTGTCGTTGAGTACCACGAAGATCGCCATCGCAACGCCACCTGTGACGCCCGCAGACAGATCGATTTCGCCCAACAGCAGGACAAAGACGAGCGCCATTCCGAGCATGACCAGCGAAGCGGCCTGGTTCAGGAGATTGGCGAAGTTGCCCGCTGTGAGAAAGTACGGACTGAGTGACGTGAACAACGCCGTGAGTACGATGAGACCGCCGATAGCGGGTAACGCCCCCATTTCGCCGCCACGAAGACGCTGAAGCCACGCGGCGAACTGATCGCGAACGCCGCCCTCAAGTCCACTGCCGATGAGGTCGCTGCTCGAAGATCCGCTTGAGGATCCGCTAGTTTTCGGCGCGCTCACCGCAGGCCCTCCGCAGCAATCGTGGTGGTATCCATGACAGAGAACCCTTCCGGCGTCTTCGCGCCCGTGATGTAACCCACGATGTCGTCACGCGACGTTGCATCGGCGTCGATTTGGGCGACCATCTGACCGAGGTAGAGCACTGCGATGTCGTCTGCGACAGCGAAGACATCGGCGAGATTGTGGCTAATCAGCAGCACGGCGACGCCCTGCTCGGCGAGCCGCCTCACAAGGTTCAGTACTTGTTCGGTCTGCGCCACGCCGAGAGCCGCAGTCGGCTCGTCGAGAATGACGACGCGTGCCTTCTTCAAGACGGCGCGCGCGATCGCGACAGTTTGGCGCTGACCACCCGACAACGACGAGACCTTTTGTCGCACAGATTTGACGGTACGAACAGAAAGCGAGCGCAGCGTATCGGAGGCATCCTTTTCCATTCGACCCTCATCGAATGTGCCACCGCGAAGTTCTTCACGCCCGAGAAACATGTTCTGCACGATGTCGAGGTTGTCGCAGAGTGCGAGGTCTTGATAGACGACCTCGATTCCGTAATGACCGGCATCGCGCGGTGAATGCAGCGTGACGGACTGGCCTTCGAATCGGATGCTTCCGCCGTCGTACGGCTGTACGCCGGCGAGTCCTTTGACCAGTGTGGATTTTCCGGCGCCGTTGTCACCGACGAGCGCCGTGACCTTGCCCGCACGAATGTGGAGATCGACGCCCTTCAAGACAGTGACGGGCCCGAAGGACTTGCGGATTCCCGAGAGTTCAATGATGTATTCGCTCATGCTCGCTTCCTTGCGACAGTTCCGAAATGCGTGCCAGAGGGCGCCGCACCTGACCGGCGCGGCGCCCTCTATCCACGGTTTACTTCACGCCGTATTCTTCGCACTTGGGTGCAACATCGCCGGTGCAGATCTCGGCTGCCGACGCATCGCCAGCATCGACGACTGTCTGCACCTCGTCAGGCCCGACAAGCTGCGGTGTGACGGCGATATACGGTGTGCCGTCGTCGAGCGTGAGATCGGTGCTCACCGTTTCACCGTTGAGCAGCTTCACGACGACGTCAACGGCCGCCGTTGCTTCGTCAGCCACCGGCTTGTAGACAGTGGCTGTCTGCCACCCGAGCAGGATGTTCTGGAGCCCAGCCACGTTGGCGTCTTGGCCCGAAACTGGAACTCCCGTCAGATTGTTCTTCTGCAGGATGGAGATAACTCCCGCAGCGTTGGTGTCATTCGCCGACCACACAGCATCGACGCTTCCGCCAAGAGATGTGAGGGCCTGCTCGAAGTTCGTTGCCGACTTCGCCTGATCCCACACGCCCTTGGGCTCGGCAGCCGGTGTGATTCCGGCAGCCGACATCGCTTTGTCTGCGCCCTCACGGAACATCGCCGCGTTACCGTCGGTCGGGTCACCACCCATGTAGATGACTGAGGCGGTTGCCGGGTCCTTACCGGCGGCGGTCAGTCCATCGACAATCGTCTGTCCTTCAAGCTCTCCCACCTGCACGTTGTCGAACGAGACGTAGTAGTCGGCGCCGGTAAATGGTCGGTCATAGGCGATAACCGGGATGCCTTGAGCCTTCGCTTTGGTTGCAACCCCTTCAGCCGCGCCGTTGTAATCGACGAGCAGCATGACGCCGCAGCCCTGCGTGAGCTGTTGGTCTGCGATGGTCGAGTACTTGCTCGTGTCTCCCTGCGCATTTTGAATGTCGACCTCGAAACCCGCCGATGTCAGGCCCTCTTCGAGATACGCACGGTCAAAGTTCTCCCAACGGGGTGACGATGCCGCATCCGGAAGGATGACGCAGGCCCGAGCCGCTGCATCGCCGCCACCACCGTCGCTACTTGCCGTGTCGGTTGAACCAGAACAACCCGATAGCGCTAACGCTGTGGTGGCTGAGAGCGCTCCCACAAGCGCCCATGTGCTTTTCTTCATTTCTCACCCTTCATTGACGTGAAAAACTTCACTCGCATCGTCATCGACGCGGCACTTGAACCTTGCTCCTCGGGATTGCGAAAGAAAAGCAATTGACGGTCACAGTTCGGTAACGGCGTGTGGATCTCCGTCGCTCGTGAACACGACATGATGGCAATGGCAGGCGAAACGAGAGGGTCACCATGCGGATGCGGACGACATCAACGCAGCGAACGTATCGCTATGTTCGGCTCTCGATCGTCGGGGCAGTTTTTGCGCTCGGCGTCACGCTCGCCGCGGTGTTTGTCACTGACGGTCCACTCACATCCATCAGTGCGGCCTACTATTCACCGGCGCGGGATGTGTTCGTCGGGGCTATTTTTGCCATCACGCTCGCGCTCGTTGCGCTGTCGGGTAGGAGCATCGAGCAGGCGCTCCTCGATTACATGGCGATTCTTGCCCCCATCGTCGCGATCGTGCCGACGCCAATCGACCCAGCGGTATGGGGCGGAACATGTGCCGACGCACCGTCGTGTGTTCCGCCAGAGTTTGCGGCAAGCGTTGATGTCAGCGCCGTCGCGCTCATCGCCACAGCGGCAGCCGCCGTCGGTGGAGCCTGGGCCCTTGCCATCGTGCAGCGCACACTGAGTCGCGCTTCAGGGATCGCCCTCATCATCGCGGCACTCATCGTCATTGCGATGGGCGCGTGGTGGATCATCTGGCCGCAGGGGTTCCTGCAGGGTGCTCACGCCGTAGCGGCATCCCTCTTTTTCGGTCTTATCGCTGCGGTTGCAACTATTGCGGCTCTCGGTGCCGGACGCCTCGCTCGAACTCGCCGTCGTGGACTCATATACCGGGGCGCGTATGCCACCGTCGCTATCGGGATTGGCGTGAGCGTTGCGCTACTGATCACAGTTGTGCTGTGCGACGTATGGGGCTTCGATGTGTCGCGTGCTACCGGCATCCCACTGATATTTGTCGGCGAGGCGTTGGCGCTTGCCCTTTTTGCCGTCTTTTGGACAGTGCAAACCGTACAGCTCTGGAACGATCCGGATGCCTCAGAAGACTCTGCCGCAGAAGACTCTGCCGCAGAAGACTCTGCCGCAGCTGAGAACCCTAGCGCCGTACCGAACGCGTCACAGTGAACTTGGTGTTGCGACCAATCTGACGGGTCGGGCCGACGATCCGCTCGAGGGCGGAGCGGTAGGCCAGCGAAGTGTTCCAGACGGTCCACAATTCGCCGCCGGGACGAAGTACCCGCGCGGCGTCTTCGAACATGCGCGGGGCGATGGAATCGTGAATCGCGGCACCAGCGTGGAACGGAGGGTTGAGCGCGATGAAGGATGCGCTTGCATCCGGCCGCAGTGACAGTGCGTCATCACGCTGGACTTCAACGCGTGACGAGATCCCGTTTGCTTCGATTGTCGCTGTGGCGGAGGCGACGGCCGCGGCGGACTGATCCGATGCGTACACGCGCGCGTCGGGGTGCCGTAGCGCAAGGGTTGCCCCGACGACGCCACTGCCGCAGGCCATATCAATGAGCGGGTCGGCAGAAGAGCCACCCGGCACGGTGTCTGGCAGGCACTCCAGCAGGAAGCGAGTACCGATATCGATCGCTGTGCCCGCGAATACTCCACCGAATGCGCAGACAGACATTCCGCTGTGAACAGCCAGAGAAGCCCTGGGGTCGGCGCCGTCGTGTGGCTGGCATGCGATGAGAACGCGCGATTTCTGTCGAGCGTGAGTCACATCGACGCGATCGAAATACTCGCGGAGTACATCGTTCATCGCGGGAGTCATGTGCTTGATGCGCCCACCCGCGTACACAACAACCCCGGGGGCTGCGTGTGCGGCGATGAGTCCTGCGATATCACGCAGAGCATCGAGCGACCGGGGTAGTCGCAAAAGAACTATCCGAGCTCCGGCGACCAGGCTGGCATCGAGCGGCTTTGAGACCGCGACATGCTCGAGGCCGACCCGCTTCGCGTTGGTGTGCAGTGCTCGCTCGCCGGTGAGCGAGTCCTGGTGGGTGCGGATGCCGCTGGCGCCTGCATCAGCGGCGGCAAGAGTCAATGCCCCATGAGTGTCTTCGATAACGACAAGGGTGCCGTCGCGGAGTTCACTTCGCGCGGACGCCGACTCGTCGAGGATCAGCGTGTCTGCGGCATCCCACGCCCGAAGCTCGGGCGCCTCAATATCGGGCCAGCGGCGAAGTGAATCGAAGGAGAAAGCCACCTGTGCGGTGTGCTACTTCGCTCTGAGGTGGATGGGCAGCGCCATCGCGAGAGAGACCAGCAGGATGCCAGAAATAAAGATCAGCGCCTCAAGTCCTGGAACAGAAAAGGAAATGCCGAAGGCGAACATGCCGAGCAGGAATAGCAGCAGCGAGATGATGAACATGAATCTCCCTCGAGGACGTCTCAATCCAGGGTACCCGCTGTGGGCGGGTTTGCTGTGACAAGGGATCGAGCGAGCAGTGTGGATCCGGCCACAGCAGCCGGCATTGTGACGACAGCGCCGAGCGGCACGAGAAAACACACCTGGGTGGCGACACCGAAGCCGAGGGCTCGTGCACGTTGGGCGCCGAGCATCGCGCGGCGGTCGCGACGCGCGATGCCGCGAGCGGCGAGGGCTCGAGAACTCAGCTCGTCCGCGAGCAACCAGCCGGTCAGCGTGACTCCGACGATCGCACCGAGGACGCCACCGACCGCGGGAACAAGCCCGAGTAGCCCTGCGAAGATCGATACTCCAATTCCGCGCACGAGGAGCGAAAGAGCATCGAGAATTCCCTGCCAGAATCCGGAATCGGCGGCTGGCGCGTGGTTGTCGAGATCAGTCTCGATGCGCAACCAAATGCGGTTGTAGAACGGCTCGCCGATCATGAGGCAGAGGGCTGTGAATGAGACGGCGAGAAGCACGAGGGTCGTGCCGACGAGTGCGGTGCCGACGGTGACTCGCAGAGCAGTAGCCCAGATTCCGGGCCAGTCCTCGGCAAACGGGGTGATGGCGACAGTGACCGAGGGGAGCGCAATCCCGAGCGCAACGAGGGCTGCCAGCATCCCGGCCCCCACGATTGCTGCGGGTATGAGGCCCAAGAACATGACGCCCGGCCGTCGGCGCCACCATGCAAACCCCTGCCCGAGCAGCATGGCCCCGCGTAAGAACTCTCGCATCGCCCACATCCTATTCGCGAGGGGTCGCAACACGCCGTTTTGTGCTGCGGGTACGCGGGGTGATGCGGCGTGTTGCGACCCCTCGCGAAGTCGGAGGATCAATTGCGGGTGGTGGGAATACGCCAGGAGCGCAGCTCGTTAACTTGATACGTAGCGGCGCAAGTTTGTAAAGTTGCTACGCATAACATCAAGTTTTTGAAGGAGCATGGCAATGCCCGAAGACTTCACTCCGGACGGATCGAACGCGTTTGACGACTTTCTCGCGCGCTACCTCGAAGGCGAGCGCGCGCGCGCCGCGCGATCGATCGACCTCAGCCGTTTCTTGAGCGCGCGCACGCAGGAAATTCTGCAGTCGGCCGGTCGATTTGCGATCGAGCGCGGGCAGCGAGAGCTCGATGCGCTGCACGTACTACGCGTCATAGTGACCGAAGCGCCGGCGCGTGACGCAGTGTCTCGTATTGGTGTTGACCCCGACCGCATCGCGCGCGCCGTAGACGAGCGTCTTCCTGCCCCCACTAGTGCCGCTGACATCGATGGTGCCGTCGTCACGACCTCGGTGCAGCGGCTGCTGTTTCATGCATTCCAGGTGGCTCGTTCGTCAGGCTCCACCTATATCGATCCCGAGCACATGTTCTTTGCTCTCGTGCTCGCTCAAGATGCTCCGGCAGGCCAGGTTCTGGCGGATGCTGGCGTCACGGCAGAAGCGCTCACCGAGGGCGCACGTGAGACGGTGACGTCAACGGGAGAGGCACCGGAACGTGAAGACAACCGCCCCGCCTCGACAACGCCGATGCTCGATCGTTTCGGCACCGACCTCACCGCTCGCGCGGAAGCCGGAAAGCTTGACCCGGTCATCGGTCGCGACACCGAGATCGAGCAGACAATTGAGATCTTGAGCCGTCGCACGAAGAACAACCCGGTATTGGTGGGCGAAGCCGGCGTCGGCAAGACCGCCATCGTCGAGGGTCTCGCGAGTGCAATCGCTGCCGGTACCGTGCCAGCACAGCTTGCCGACAAGCGGGTCATCTCGCTCGACCTCCCCGCAATGCTTTCGGGCGCCCGTTATCGGGGCGATTTCGAAGAGCGGCTGACCGGAACGATCGATGAGATCGTCGCTCAAGAGGGCAAAGTCATCGTCTTCATCGATGAGGTGCACACGGTAGTGGGCGCCGGCGGCGGCGGAGACGGAGCGATGGACGCCGGGAACATCCTGAAGCCTCGCCTCGCTCGTGGCGAACTTCGTCTGGTCGGCGCGACAACTCTGACTGAGTACCGCACGATCGAAAAGGACCCGGCTCTCGAACGTCGATTCCAGCCGGTCCGGGTGGGCGAGCCATCAATCGAGGATGCCGTGGCAATCCTTCACGGAGTCGCACCTGCGTACGCGGAACACCACGCAGTGACGTACACGGATGACGCGCTTCGTGCCGCTGTGGAACTCAGCGATCGCTATCTGACCGAACGAGTGCTTCCCGACAAGGCGATAGATCTCATCGACCAGGCGGGTGCGCGGCTACGGCTGCGCACCGGGCCCACCGTCGACGTGTCGGCACTTGTTGCGCAGCTTGCCGGCCTCGAAGCCGACAAGAATGCCGCAGTCTCCGCCGAGCACTACGAGGAAGCATCTCGGGTACGAGACGAGATGGCGTCGCTGCAAGAGCAGATAGACCGCGCGGTGGTGCCAGAACAGCACGCGAGCACGATCGTGGATGAAGCTCAGATTGCGTCAGTGATCAGCCGAGCGACCGGCATCCCCGCCAACCGCATCACCGAATCGGAACGTACCCGACTCGGGAGCCTAGAGGCTGAGCTCCACGACCGTGTAATCGGGCAGGACGACGCAGTCGCCGCGGTGTCGCGGGCCGTCCGCCGCAACTGCACCGGCATGGGCGATGCAGAGCGCCCAGTTGGTTCGTTCCTCTTTTTGGGCCCCACTGGGGTTGGAAAGACGGAGCTTGCGAAGGCATTGGCCTCGTCGCTGTTCGACGATGACTCGCGCGTCATCCGGTTCGACATGAGCGAGTTCGGCGAGCGACACACTGTCTCTCGGCTCGTCGGTGCCCCTCCCGGATACGTCGGTTACGACGAAGCGGGCCAGCTGACCGAGCGAGTACGACGCAACCCCTACTCCGTTGTGCTGTTCGACGAGATCGAGAAAGCTCACCCAGACGTCTTCAATCTGCTGCTGCAGGTGCTCGATGATGGGCGTTTGACCGACGGACAGGGCCGCACAGTCGATTTTCGAAACACCGTCATCGTCATGACATCAAACCTGGGTAGCGAATTCCTCGCGTCCCGATCCGGGGCCATCGGCTTCATTGCAGACGGTGGCGGCGCTACCGGGTTCGGCAGTGAGGCGGATCTTCGCGCTCGCGTGATGGGAAAGCTTCGCGAGTCGATGCGTCCCGAGTTCTTGAACCGAATCGATGAGATTGTGCTGTTCCGAAAGCTCGATTCTCACCAACTGCACGAGATCGTTCGTCTGCTTCTCACCGACACAGCTGCTCGCCTTGAGCACCAGAATGTGAGCTTTACGGTGACCGACGCGGCAATTGCGTGGCTTGCGGAAACCGGGTACGAACCCGAGTTCGGGGCACGGCCGCTGCGCCGGGTCATCCAGCGTGAAGTAGACGATCGTGTGGCCGACATGTTCGTTGCCGGAACGCTCGCTGATGGGGGCGTCGTACAGGTCGACGCGATGGACGGCACGCTCGTCGTGTCGTCGCCGGTGCTTTCAGCCGCGGCGTAGTCTCGAATCATGAACGATCGCCGCGGTCACGTCTCAATCGGCGTGGCTGCGGTGATCGGTACTGTCCGCATCCGTGCCATTGCCGCGCTCGTCGAGCAGGCAGGTTTTCATGCGCTGTGGATCAATGACACTCCGGGCGCGGATGCGTTGGCGGGGCTCGCTGCCGCCGCGGCAGTAACCGAGCGCATCAACCTGGCGACCGGTGTCGTTCCCTTGGATCGTCGGAGCGCCGACCAGATCGTCGATGACGTGTCGTCGCTGGAGCTTCCAGAAGACCGATTGATAATCGGAATCGGAACCGGCGGTATGCGCACCGGTGCTTTGGCACACGTGAGGACTGCCGTTGACACCGTCAAAGATGGCACTCGAGCGCGGGTCGTGGTGGGAGCGCTCGGCCCGAAGATGCGCGCGTTGGCTGCGGAGCGGAGCGACGGTGTGCTCCTGAACTGGCTGACACCAGAAGCGGCAGCGGAGCAGACTGGCGAGACCAGGTCGCGGGGGAATGCTCGCAGCATCCTGTACGTCCGCACCGCGTTCGACCCGGATGCCGCGGGCGCTCTTGAGGAAGAAAGCGCGCGTTATGCCAGCTTCCCGCAGTATGCCGCCAACTTTGCCCGCCTTGGTGTCAGCGCCGGGGATACTGTCATCGCGCCCGGCGAACACGCGCGGGAGCGTCTTTCCGCCTACCGCGGCGCCGTCGACGAAGTCGTGTTGCGCGCGATCACGCCGGGGAACACCGCGCGAGACGATGCTGCTTTCGTCGCGCGCGCAGCGATCGAGCGCGATCGCTGATGACTCGTGTGGTCGTAGCTGCCAGGTGGTTGCTTGCCGCCCTCCTCATCGCGGCCGGCCTTTCTCACCTGACCTGGGGCCGTCGCGGTTACCGCATTGTGGTGCCCGACTGGGCGCCGCGGGTAACCGGGCTCGATAAGGACGCGATCGTGGTGACATCCGGCGCGGTTGAGATCATGCTCGGAGCTGCGGCCATCGCGCTGCCGCGTGAGCGCCGCCGTGTCGGCGGTGTGATCGCAGCATTCTTCATCGCGGTCTTGCCGGGAAACGTCCACCAGTGGCGCACCGGACGAAACGCCCCAATGCTCGGAAGCGATCGCGCGCGATTTGGGCGACTCTTCTTGCAGCCGGTTCTGGTGGCGTGGGCGCTGTGGAGCACCTCGCGGTCGTAACTGGCGGTCGTCACTGTTGTTCTTAACTGGGAGAACCCACGGATGACTTGACGTCCTCACATCAGTGATGTGCAATATATTGCATGTCACTACCGCACGCCGAGCGTCCTAGGTCGCTGCGTGACTACGCCTACCAGCAGATCCGTGACGCGATTGTGTCGGGCGAGCTTGCTCCCGGGGCGCGACTGCGCGACCCTGAGCTCGAAGAATGGCTCGGAGTGAGCCGCACGCCCATTAGAGAAGCTCTGACCCGCTTAGAAGCCGCGGGCCTCGTGCATACACGCCGAGCGAAGCTCACCGAGGTTGCTCCACTCGATGCTCGACAGGCGCTCGCCGCACAGCGCGTGGCGGCGGCTCTCCACGAACTAGCAATGCGTGACGCGGTTCCGTTGATGACAGGTGGTGACCACGACTCAATGCGGGCAGCCAACGCGCGATTCACGGCAGCTCTCGGTGCCTCAGACGTTGACGGTGCGATAGCCGCAGACGATGACTTCCATGCCGTAGCTGTCAGGGCGAGTGCAAACCCGCTCCTGCCCGGCCTCCTCGAACAGGTCAGCCCCGCGCTTCGCCGACTCGAGCGCGCGCGGTTCGCAAGCCTCGCCGGTCGCGGCAGCGTTGCCGACCACGAACGAATTATCGCGCTGTGCGTCCGTGGCGACATCGACGCGGCAGCGACGGCGACCCGCGAGAACTGGCTCACTCTCGAGCGGCTTTTGCCCGAGGCATCCGATCACACACTCCGCACGACCCCGGCACCGACTTTGAATGAGGATCCGCAATGACACTGGCCGATTTTCCCCGCCATTCTCTGATGTTCGGGCCGAGCCCGGTACATCCCCTCAACCGTTTGAGCGATCACCTCGGTGGGGCGCGCGTGTGGGCGAAGCGTGAGGATGTCTCGAGTGGACTTGCCTACGGCGGCAACAAGGTACGAAAGCTTGAGTACCTCGTGCCCGATGCACTCGCGCAGGGAGCTGACACGCTCGTCTCGATCGGGGGAGTGCAGTCGAACCACACGAGGCAGGTCGCGGCTGTCGCGGCGCACCTCGGGATGAAGGCCGTGCTTGTGCAAGAGCAATGGGTCGACTGGCCCGATTCCGTCAACGACCGCGTCGGCAACATCATGCTCTCGCGAATCATGGGCGCCGATGTGCGGCTTTCGCCGTCGGGCTTCGGGATCGGGTTCAAGGACTCGTGGAAAGGGGCAATCGCCGACGTAGAGGAGCGTGGCGGCACGCCGTACGCGATTCCCGCGGGCGCAAGCGACCACCCGCTGGGTGGGCACGGTTTTGCGAACTGGGCCCACGAGGTCGCCGCTCAAGAAGAAGCTCTGGGCGTGTTCTTCGACACGATTGTGGTGTGCTCAGTAACCGGTTCTACCCACGCGGGCATGATTGCCGGGTTCGCAGATCTCGCGGAGAACTTCGGGGGCCGGCCGAGACGAGTGATCGGCATCGACGCGTCGGCGAAGATCGATGAGACGCGCGCGCAGGTGGCACGCATTGCCCGCCGGACCGCCGCGTCCATCGAAGTTGGCCGTGAAATCGCCGAAGACGAGATCACGGTCCTGGAGGGGTGGGCCGGTGACTTCTACGGGATCCCGGTCGAGTCGACCGATGCCGCGATTCATCTGACGGGCCGACTCGAAGGTGTGATTCTCGACCCCGTATATGAAGGCAAGTCGATGGCGGGCCTCATCGATCTCGTCACATCGGGAGAAATCGCGAAAGACTCGACGGTCCTCTATGCACACCTGGGCGGTCAGCCCGCGCTGAATGCCTATAGCGGTCGTTATCACTGATCGGAGAACCGGACTAGCCGCTCGACAAGGTGACGTCGACGCGATTTGATCAGAAGATGAAAATTGTTCTTCGCTGGATGCTCGCATCAGCCATGGTTTTTGCTGGTGTCAGCCACATGTTCTGGGCCCGCAAAGAATTCCAGGCTCAAGTTCCCGACAAGGTATCTGAAGTCACGGGAATCGATAAAGACGGCGTTGTTCTGGCATCCGGAGTCGTCGAAATCATGCTCGGGTCCGCGCTCGTGTTGTTTCCGAAAGATCGCCGCCGCGTAGGCCGCATCCTTGCGGCGTTCTTTGTTGCGATCTTCCCCGGCAACATCGCGCAATACACACAGAAGCGTGACGGGTTCGGACTCGACAGCGACACCAAGCGTCTCGCGCGACTCTTCTTCCAGCCGATGCTCGTAGCGTGGGCGCTATGGTCGACGTCGCGTTCGCGCGTCTGAACTGGCGGGTCAGCGCCGTGCGGCGGCGAGTCTGACGAGCACGATGTTTTCGGACTCGTCGATCTCGGCGACATCGCTGTGGGCCTTCACATAGTCCGAGAAGCTGCGGTGGCCCAGCGCCTTTTCGCTGAACGATGGGTCCATGCGCGTGATGAGGCTCTTCACGACCGAGGCATGTTGCCAGTCGGTGCCCTCTTTGTCTCCCTCTAATCGCAGCGCGCGTTCGAGGAGATCGGCGGCCGGGTCTACCGAACGCTTTCGCGCCCGGGAACGAGCGGGCGCAGCATCCTTTTTCTCGGCGCTCGCGGGTCGAGTGACGCCGGGGAGCGCGTCGTAGGCGTCGAAACGATCGCAGGCCGCGGCGAGAGACTTCGCTGTCGAGCCCGCAACACCGACGCCGACGACGAAACGTCCAAGGCGCTTGCAGCGTTGGGCCAGCGGCACATAGTCGGAGTCGCCAGCGACGATGACGACGTGGGTGAGGTCAGGCAGGCGAAACATGTCTTCTACTGCGTCGACAGCAAGCCGAATGTCGGCACCGTTTTTCGCATATGCCGCGGCTGGAAAAAGCTGCACCAGATCTACGGCGCGCGCGACGAGCTGAGAGCGGTACTCGGCGTTCACCGGTGACGACCAGTCGGCGTACGCGCGTGTGAGAACGAGAGTGCCGAAGGATGCCGCATAGTCGATGATTGCGCCGAGATCGATGGTCGCAGCAGTGAGTTTTTCCGCGATCTCGGGATCGGCTGGGTTCTGCGCGATCTTCTGACGGTCTCGTGAGTAGGCGTTTCGGCCGTGCACGCGGTCGTACCAAGACATCACGATGTTGTCGAAGTCGAGGTAGACCGCGACACGGGCCTCGGCACGGATTTCAGCCATGTCAGTCCTCACTGGGGTAGCGGACGCCAATGCTCTTGCGCACCGAATCCAGGGTTTCCATGATGGCAACCGACTCCGCGATAGAAAGTAGATCGCTGTCTAGCGTGCCGTCAGCGACAAATTTCTCGGCTGCGAGTGCTTGGTACTGCATACCGCGCCCATCGACGTCAGAGGTGTATTCCTCTAGCACGGTGCCATCGGATGCCGTTACCCGGAACGAGGTAGGGGTGTACCAGACGGCATCGATGTCGATTCGCGCGTCCGTACCAACGATGTGAGCGATATTCGGGCCGCGCCCGCGTGACGAGGAGATAGACGTCGATAGCGCGCCGCCGTCGTGCGTGAGAATCGTCGCGACTTCGGCATCGGAGCCCGCGTCGCTCAGTCGGCCAGCGCTGACGACAGATACCGGCGCCCCGAGAATGTCCCACGCGAACGAAATCGGATAGATACCCAGATCCAAAAGTGCTCCACCACCCAGCGCGAGAGCGTTCAGCCGGTGTGCGGGGTCGGTAGAGATCTTCTGAGTGTGATCGGCGAACACTGTGCGCACATCGCCAAGAGTGCCCTCCCGGAGGATTTCGCGAATCCGCACCATATGGGGGAGATATCTCGTCCACATGGCCTCCATCGCGAGAAGACCCGCTTCTGCTGCCACCTCACGCAGCATCTCAGCTTCCGGTGCCGTCAGAGTGAAGGGTTTTTCGACCAGGACATGCTTGCCCGCTCGCAGCGCGAGGAGTGCATTCTGAAGGTGACTCGGATGCGGTGTCGCAACGTACACGATGTCGATGTCGGGGTCGGCAACGAGGTCTTCATAAGAGGCATGTGCGTGCGGGATGTCGAATTCGTCGGCGAACGCTTTTGCTGATTGCTCGCTTCTTGAGCCAACGGCGGTGAGAGTGCGCCCAGCCGTGCGCAGGTCACTTGCAAAAGCGTGTGCGATTCCACCCGTTGCCAGGATTCCCCATCGCAGGCTCGGTGTCTGATCTCCGGTCATGCATCCGACCCTATGCCCACGAGCAGCTCTTCGGATTAGGCTCGGACTGTGACCGCCGCCGTTGACCGCTTTCGCGAGCTCTTGCGCATACCCACTGTTTCTCACGTCGATGAAGAGCACACCAATTGGTCTGCATTCGCCGAATTCGCTGCCGCACTGGAGCGTCTGTATCCGGCAACCCATGCGGCTTTGAGCCGTGAAACAGTCGACGAGCATTCGTTGCTCTACCGATGGCGCGGCCGAACAGCCGAAGAATCTCTTGTTTTGATGGCGCACATGGATGTCGTGCCGGTCGTCGCGGCCGAGTGGGATCACGATCCGTTTGGCGCAACACTCGTCGGCGCAGGCGACGACGCGACGATCCACGCGCGCGGCGCGATCGATGACAAGGGCGCACTCGTCGGAATTCTCGAAGCCGTCGAATCACTCGTGAGTGAGGAGTACGTGCCGGCTCACGATATTTACCTCGCATTCGGTCACAACGAAGAAACCGCGGGCGGCGGAGCACGCGCGCTTGCGCGCACACTCAAAGAAAATGGCATCCGCCCCGCACTCGTGCTCGATGAGGGCGGAGCTGTTGTCGACGGTGCGATCCCTGGAATCTCGATACCTACCGCCATGGTCGGCGTCGCCGAGCGTGGCATCATGACAGTTGTTCTCACGGCCCGAGAAAGTGGGGGGCACGCGTCGACTCCGTTGAGACTGCCGGCTACCGCACGACTCGCACGGGCGATCACAAGATTGTCGCGTCGCCCATTTCATGCCCGCATTTCGCCTCCGGTACGAGCGATGTTTCGCACCCTCTCGACCTCTGCCCCGGGCGCCTTGGGGTGGGCATTCCGACACATCCGGCTGACCGCGCCGCTTGTTGCTCTGGTGCTCTCACGGCTCGGCCCCGAGATGAATGCCACCGTTCGCACGACAGCCGTCGTGACAGAGCTGTCGGGAGCACCCGCGGAGAATGTTCTCGCGACGACGGCACGTGCATCCGTCAATGTGCGAATTCTGACCGGAGAAACGGTGGCATCGGTGCGGGAACGCATGCGCCGTGTGATCGCGGATCCGAAGGTCGAAATTGACGTTCGGCACGATTCGGAGCCATCACCGATCTCGCCGTGGCGGGGTGAACCCTGGCGCAGAATCGCCACGGCGGTGGCGACAGCAATTGGCCCGGACGTCGTCACGACGCCATATTTGCAGTCGGGTGCGACCGATAGTCGATGGTTCACCGGTCTCAGCGAGAATGTCTATCGCTTCGCACCTTTTCATCTCAGCAAAGGCGAGCGAGAGGCGCTCCACTCGCACAACGAACGGATCCGCGTCGAATCGTGGCTCGCGGGCGTTCGCTTCTATCGCAGCTTGATGACGGCGAGCTAGGGCGCAGCGGGGCGACGTGGCGGGTCTTCGCTCACGCCCAGGAGAAAAGCTGCGATCTGCAGTGCGGGCGCAGAAATAGCGGGCCCGGAACCGAACGACCACTCGGCGTCAGTGGCACTGACGGTGTGGCCCGAAATGGCAGCTCGGCGCTCGAATGGCGCACGACCAGACGCATATAGCGCGACAGCGCCCGAGGTGAGTACGGGAACCACAGGAGTTGAGTCGACCGCCTTCGCTAATAGCAACAGGGCGCGCAGCGTGTCGGCGAGATGCCGGATCCGCAGCTTCTGTCCCGGAACGACCTCAACGGCGTAGCGGCTGAGGTCATCCGGCGTGAACGAAGAGGACGCAGGACGGATGCCGCGCCCAAGCTTCGCGTCTCGTGCGAAGTTCGCGGCCAACACCGCCGCCTCGGGCTTTGGTGCACTCTGGAGCAGCCGGGCAGCTTCGACGATCAGTTCAGAGATCTGCCGACGGCGATCGGATGAGACGGCGGAAGAATCCGGCGCCTCATGCTGGCTGAGGGGGAGGTATCGGGCGAAATCCGCCATGGCGCTCAGCGTACGCCACAACGTGCATGTGACAACATGTGACAACGCACGATTGCTGATTTCAGAATCGCGCTCTCAATGTGACAGTCACATTTGCGCTCACTACGTGCATAATGGGCTCACCAGCTGCTGGGCATCACGAGGAAGCGAGTGCCATGGGCGACGAAGCGAGCGGGCGTCCGCCCAGCATCCGCGATGTTGCGCGCCTCGCGGGCGTTTCTCATCAAACGGTCTCTCGCGTGCTGAACGATCATCCGAGCATCAGGCCCGAAACTCGCGAACGCGTACTGCAGGTCATGGGTCAGCTGCAGTATCGACCCAACCGTGCCGCGAGAGCTCTCGTGACCAGCCGATCGCAAACTATCGGGGTCCTGGCATCGTCTGCGACGCAGTACGGCCCGGCGTCATCGATTGCGGCGATCGAGGCGGCCGCGCGAGCCCGCGGGTATTGGGTCAGCACGGCGAATATCGACGCTGCCGACCCTGAATCGATTGCGGCGGGTCTGTCGCATTTGATGGCGCAGGGAATCGAAGGCCTCGTCGTGATCGCGCCGCAGGTGCGGGTATTTCGCGCTCTTGCAACCCATGAACTCAATGTGCCGTATGTGACATTGCAATCAACCGATCTGGAGCCCGAAAACAACCTCACCGTTGACCAGGTAGCGGGGGCGAGGCTCGCTACGCGTCACCTCATCGAACTCGGGCACCGTCAGATTTACCATCTCTCCGGGCCTCAGGATTGGATCGAGGCGGAGGCGAGAATGCGCGGTTTTCTCGAGGAAATGAGCGCAAACGATATTGCGACGACTGCGCCGATCCTCGGCGATTGGACCGCGGACTTCGGATTTTTCGTCGGTCGCGAGTTGCTGCGAATTCGCGACTTCACAGCGATCTTCTCGTCGAACGATCAGATGGCGTTGGGGCTTATCCACGCGGTGCGGGATGCCGGACTCGACGTCCCTGGAGATATCAGCATCGTGGGATTCGACGACATCCCCGAAGCTGCTCACTTTTGGCCGCCGCTCACTACCGTGCGCCAAGACTTCGCAGAGCTCGGACGTCGATGTGTTGACTTGCTGCTCGGATCCGCAACAGAACGCGACTTTGCGAGCGATCCACTCATGCCCGAAGTCATCGTGAGGGCATCGACAGCACCGGTTCATTAAGTCTCGTTACCAATCTGAGACCGATCCGGAGTTGACACGACCCGATCCGACCTGGCTATAGTGACGCAATGTGAACGGTCACATTGGCCGGGGACGAAGGAGTTCTTGAAGTGGTTTTGGGCAACGATGCACGTGAGCAGCAGGCTGCCGAGGCGAAAGCCGAGGTTGCTATCGCTCGCGCACGCCAGCAGGTTGCGGCGCTTCATGCAGAACTCGTCCGGTACGGCCTCGTCGTCTGGACGGGAGGCAATGTCTCGGCGCGTGTGCCAGGCACCGACCTCTTCGTGATCAAGCCCTCAGGGGTGTCGTACGACGATCTTGCTCCCGAGAACATGATCGTCTGTGATCTCGATGGGTCGGTTGTTGTCGATACGCCCGGCAGCGATCGATCGCCGTCTTCCGACACCGCAGCGCACGCTTACGTGTATCGACACATGCCGGAGGTCGGCGGTGTCGTCCATACCCACTCCACATACGCGGTGGCGTGGGCTGCACGCGGAGAAGAGATCCCCTGCGTGATTACAGGCATGGCCGACGAGTTCGGCGGACCGATCCCGGTCGGGCCGTTTGCCGTCATCGGTGATGACTCCATTGGGCGCGGAATAGTCGAGACACTCACCGGCCACCGTTCACGCGCGGTGCTGATGCAAAACCACGGGCCGTTCACAATCGGGGCGACAGCCAAGGATGCCGTGAAGGCCGCCGTCATGCTCGAGGACGCTGCCCGCACGATCCATATTTCACGGCAGGGTGGAGACCTCCTGCCGATTCCGCCCGAGGCAATCGATCGGCTTTACGACCGATATCAAAATGTCTACGGGCAGAGCACAGACGACCGTCGCTGAGACGGCGACGGTACACCACAACTGAACATCGACACCAAGATAAAACCGAATATCGACAACAAGACAAAGCTGTCAACGAAGGCGACAACGATGTCCATCAGAAAGGGAACACAGTGAACGGTAAGAAGATTCTTCTCGGAACGGCCACGGTCGTTGCGGGCGCTTTGCTTCTGTCCGGCTGCTCGGGGGCGAGCGGGGGCGACTCAAGCGGAGGCGGAGATGGCGGACTGGTCGGCGTTGCAATGCCGACCAAGAGCTCAGAGCGCTGGATCCAGGACGGCGACGCAGTCAAGTCGCAGCTCGAAGAGCAGGGTTTCTCCGTCGACCTGCAGTACGCAGAAGACGACATCCCCACGCAGGTCTCTCAGATCGAGAACATGATCACCAAGGGCGCCGAGGCGTTGATCGTTGCATCGATCGATGGCACGACGCTCACGAGCGTGCTGCAGGAAGCAGCGGATGCCGGCATCCCGGTCATTGCTTATGACCGTCTTATCCGCGACACCGAGAACGTCGACTACTACGCGTCGTTCGACAACTACCAGGTCGGCGTGCAGCAGGCGACCTCGCTCCTCAACGGACTCGGTTTGACCGAACTCGATGGAACTCCGACCGACGGAGCGCCTGAAGGCCCGTTCAACATCGAACTCTTCGCCGGCTCGCCCGACGACAACAACGCAACGTTCTTCTGGAACGGTGCAATCGACACTCTGCAGCCCTACATGGACGAGGGCACGCTCGTTGTGGCTTCTGGCCAGACCGACTTCCAGCAGGCAGCTACGCTGCGCTGGGACGGGGAGACCGCCCAGAGCCGCATGGAAGACATTCTCGTGTCGACATACTCCGGCGGTGAGAAGGTTGATGCAGTCCTGTCGCCTTACGACGGCATTTCGCGCGGCATCATCTCCGCTCTGACCGACGCCGGCTACACCGTCGGTGACGAGTGGCCGATCATCTCGGGCCAGGACGCTGAGCTCGACTCGGTGAAGGCGATCAACCGCGGCGAGCAGTACGCCACGATCTTCAAGGACACGCGCCAGCTGGCAGAGGTTGCCGTGAACATGGCTGTGGCTCTCTTGAACGGTGACGAGCCGGACGTGAACAACACGACCGACTACGACAACGGCGAGAAGATCGTTCCCTCGTACCTGCTTGAGTCGGCAATCGTCGTCAAGGACAACATCCAAGAGGTGCTGGTCGACAGCGGCTACTGGACCGAAGACGAGATCGCCGGTTAATTAATCCACGAGTGCTCCGGCCGGGCGGTGGGAATTCCCACCGCCCGGCTCGGGCCCGTTCAATGAGGAGGCAGGATGTCCGAGCACATCCTTGAGATGCGGGGAATCACTAAAACGTTCCCCGGCGTGAAAGCGCTCGCTGATGTGAACTTCTCCGTAGAACGTGGCGAAATCCACGCAATCTGCGGCGAGAACGGCGCCGGCAAGTCGACTCTCATGAAAGTGCTGTCAGGGGTTTACCCCCACGGCACGTACGACGGCAAGATCGTCTACGTCGGTGATGAAGTGCAGTTCAAGAGCCTGAGCGAAAGTGAAGCGAAGGGCATCGTCATCATCCACCAGGAGCTGGCGTTGAGCCCGTACCTGTCGATCGCCGAGAACATCTTCCTGAACAACGAGCGCACCCGTTTCGGGCTTGTTGACTGGAACGAGACGAACTTCGAGGCATCGAAGCTCTTGAAGCGAGTGGGCCTCAAAGACAACCCGATGACGAAGGTCAATCAGCTCGGTGTCGGAAAGCAACAGCTCGTCGAGATCGCGAAGGCGCTCTCGAAAGAGGTCAAGCTCCTCATTCTCGACGAGCCGACTGCCGCTCTCAACGACGAGGACTCGGATCACCTGCTCGATCTCATTCTGAGTTTGCGCGAGCAGGGGATTACCTCGATCATCATCAGTCACAAACTGAACGAGATCAAAAAGGTCGCCGACACTGTCACGATCATTCGTGACGGTAAGACAATCGAGACGATCGCCAAGGCAGATGTGACCGAAGATCGCATCATCAAAGACATGGTGGGACGCGATCTCGAGCACCGCTATCCCGATCACGAGCCGAATATCGGCGAAGAGCTCATGCGCGTCGAAGATTGGACAGCTCACCACCCGCAAGATTCCTCGCGTGTCATGGTCGACAATGTGTCGATCAACGTGCGCGCGGGTGAGATCGTCGGCATCGCCGGGCTCATGGGTGCCGGTCGTACCGAGTTCGCGATGAGCCTTTTCGGCCACAGCTACGGCAGCAAGATTTCCGGCAAAGTGTTCATGCGCGGCAAGGAAATCAAGACCCGTACCGTTGCCGAAGCGATCGACAACGGGATCGCGTACGCGACCGAAGATCGCAAAACGTACGGTCTCAACCTCATCGAAGACATCAAGCGCAATATCTCCGTAGCATCCCTCAAGAAGCTGGAAAAAGCCGGCCTCGTGGATGACAACGAAGAATTCCGCATTGCGAATAAATACCGCAAAGACATGAACATCAAGGCGCCGAACGTGTTGGTCAAAACTGGAAAGCTCTCCGGTGGAAACCAGCAGAAAGTCGTGCTCTCGAAGTGGATCTACTCCGATCCGGATGTGCTCATTCTTGACGAGCCCACTCGCGGTATCGATGTTGGCGCAAAATACGAGATCTACACGATCATCAACAAGCTCGCAGCTGAGGGTAAAGGGATCATCGTGATCTCTTCCGAGCTTCCGGAACTGCTCGGCATTTCGGATCGCGTCTACGCCATTTCGGAGGGGCGCATCACCGGCGAACTGCCGATTGCCGAAGCAACCCCCGAGTCCGTCCTCAAACTTATGACCATGGAGAAGTCCCGCTAACGGGGCTTGCAGGAGACACATTTCATGTCAAACGACAATCTCTCTCAAGATTCGCAGGCTGCGGGCGGTCTCGTTCAGCCCGAAGACAACAGGTTCACGCGCTGGATCGCGACGGTCATCTCCGACCTCGGGAAGAACGGTATCTTCATCGCGTTGGTCGCGGTGGTTGCTCTCTTCGCGGTACTGACCGATGGCATCCTGCTACGCCCGCAGAACATCTCGAACCTGGTCGTGCAGAACGGCTACATCCTGGTTCTCGCGATCGGGATGGTGATGATCATCATCGCCGGTCACATCGACCTGTCGGTGGGATCCGTCGCCGCCTTCGTTGGTGCATGTTCGGGTGTATTCGCCGTCAACATGGGCTTGCCATGGTGGCTCTCGGTCATCCTGTCCTTGCTCATCGGTGCTCTGGTGGGTGCATGGCAGGGCTTCTGGGTGGCCTTCGTCGGTATACCCGCGTTCATCGTGACGCTGGCGGGCATGCTGATCTTCCGCGGGCTCGCGCTCGTCGTTCTCGGCAACGCGAACATCGGTTCGTTCCCCGAGGAGTACCGTGCCCTCGGTAACGGCTTCCTTGATGGTGTGTTCGGCTCGGTGAAGCCCGATATTTTCACGCTACTTCTCGGCGCAGCAGCTGTAATCGCACTTGTTGTGCAGCAGTTGCGCGCTCGAGCAGGGCGAGCAAAGTACGACCAGGATGTGGAGCCGGCCCTCTGGTTCTGGATCAAACTCGTTCTCATTGCTGTCGTGATCGGGTTCTTTGCCTACGCTCTCGCTTCCTACAAGGGCATCCCCGTGACGTTGATCATCCTGGCGGCACTCGTCATGATTTACGGCATCGTCATGAACCGTACGGTCTTTGGTCGCCACGTCTATGCGATCGGTGGCAACCGCCACGCGGCCGAGCTCTCGGGTATCAAGACGCGTCGTGTCGACTTCCTGTTGTTCGTCAACATGGGCGTTCTCGCCGCTCTTGCTGGTCTGATCTTCACCGCACGACTCAACCTTGCTGGCCCGAAGGCCGGTGACGGCTTCGAACTCGAAGCGATCTCGGCAGCCTTCATTGGTGGCGCGGCTGTTCAAGGTGGTGTCGGAACGATCGGTGGAGCCATCATCGGTGGTCTGATCATCGGCGTGCTGAACAACGGTATGTCGATTATGGGTATCGGTATCGAGTGGCAGCAGGCAGTGAAGGGCCTCGTGCTGCTGCTGGCCGTTGCCTTCGACGTCTACAACAAGCGTCGCGCTGGCCACAGCTAGACCGCGCACGTACAGAGAAAAGGGTCCCGCTTTTTAGCGGGGCCCTTTTCGTCGTTCGTTCGTCGGGGCCCGGCTGTTGACCGGCGCGTGAAAAACCTGCTTTGCTCAGAGCAGGGGAAACGTGAAAACCATGCGCTGGTGGACGTCCACACCGCAGCGTTTCCAGAAGCCCGGTGAAGAGGATTTACGAGATGTGCACGAGGGTTGTTTATCTAGGCGAGGGCGACCGAGTGCTGACCGCGCGCTCCATGGACTGGAACGCCGACATGGGCACGAACATGTGGCTGTTTCCACGCGGAATGGAGCGGAACGGCGCAGCGGGTGCGAACTCGCTCACCTGGACGTCGCGATACGGGAGCGTCGTTTCTGCGGCCTATGACGTCGCGACAGCCGACGGAATGAATGAGAAGGGTCTCGTCGCGAGCGGACTCTGGCTTGCCGAATCTGAGTATCCGGCAACAGACGACGGCCGCCCTAAGCTCTCGGTCGCGGCGTGGGCGCAGTACTTTCTCGATACGTTCGCGACGGTCACCGATGCAGTTGACGCAGTCTCGGGCGATGACGCGTTCGCGATCGCAACCTCAGGCGTGCCAGGGCAAGACCGCGACACGACGATGCACCTCGCGCTGTCAGATCCGACCGGCGACAGTGCGATCTTCGAATACCTGAGTGGCAAGCTGACGGTTCACCACGGTCGCTCGTACCAGGTGATGACGAACTCGCCCCCATACGATCAGCAGCTGGCGATCAACACGTACTGGGATGAAATCGGCGGTACTGTCATGCTTCCCGGCACCAACCGGGCGGCCGACCGCTACGTGCGAGCGGGCTTTTACGTGAATGCGGTTCCGCAGGTCGAAGACCGGACGATCGCCACCGCGGCGGTCTTTGGCGTCATCCGGAATGCGTCAGTGCCTTATGGCATCACAACGCCCGGTCAGCCGAATATCTCATCGACGCGGTGGCGCACCGTCGCCGACCACAAAGACGGACGCTACTTCTTCGACTCGGTGCTTTCGCCGAGTGTCATCTGGGTAGATCTCCCCAAGATCGATTTCTCAGAGTCCATGCCGGCAAGAAAGCTTGACCTCACGACAGATCGTTCGGAGATCCGCGGCGGTGATGTCTCGGCACTGTTCGAGCCTGCCGAACCGTTCGCGTTCGCTAACGCGGGCTGATCAAGCCGCCGCACTGTCTGGTCTCGGTCAGGGGGAGAGTGTCACTTTGCCGTCGGCACCGTCTGAGACGAGCTGCTGCGCTCGTGCCGCCTCGCTCAGCGCGAACGACGCGGCAAGCTCCACAGAAAAGTGACCGGCCGCCATCAGCGCGAGAGTGACGGGGAGTGCTTCTGCGCGCCAGGCGAGCTGCTGTTCGGTCAGCGGAGTTGGCGAGCCGCCCGAGAAGGCACGGATGCCGATGCCCGCGGCATCCGCCCCGCGAACGATCGTGGCAACCCGCTGTGGGTCCGTCGCCACCGCGAGCGAAACCTCGAGCGCTTCGTCGGTGCCTGCAGCATCGAAGACGACGCTGACGCCGCCCGGGGCCGCCGCGCGCACGCGCTCTTCGAGTCCGGGCCCATACGCAACGGGCGTCGCGCCGAGCTCGCTCACGCGGTCAAATCGTCGCGGCGATGCCGTCGCGACGACGTTAGCGCCCCAGAGCGCGGCGAACTGAATCGCCGCCTGACCGACCGCTCCAGATCCGCCGTGGATGAGGAGGGTGTCGTCTTCGCGAACGGCGAGCGAGCGAAGAGACTGGTACGCGGTTCCGACCGGAATACCAAGCGCAGCTCCCGCGGCTGCCGACACCTGCGGTGGTCGGTGGTGCACATGTTCCACTCCGACGACGACATCGGTGGCATACATGCCGTGGCCACCGAAGATGACGACGTCGTCGCCGACGCGGAACCCGTCGACTCCGTCTCCGACCGCGGTGATGGTGCCGGCGGCATCCGATCCCGTGCGTCGCGCTGACGTGATGGGCTTTGACGCCCGCATCCCGGCGCGCAACTTGATATCTATGGGGTTGACGCCTGCGGCTGTGACAGCGACAGCAACCTGGCCGGCCGTCGGCGCAGGAACGGCAACTTCAATCAGATGAAGAACCTCAGGACCACCGAACTCGTCGTAGACGACTGCATGTGCCATTGGGTAACCAACCTCCGAGTCCCGGTGCGCTATTCCTTAAGCGCCTTTTGAATCCGCTGCAGCGAAACAGCCTGCGCCGTTCCGAGCGTTTGCGCGAACAGGCTCACACGGTACTCCTCCAAAAGCCAGCGCGTGTGAGCGATGCGTGTGGGCGCGTCGACCGCGACGGGAATTGTGCCGCCGGCATCGGTAAATGCCACCTGGGCGCGTTCGAACTCAGTCATACGAGTGCGGTCGCGCCCGGGATTATCGGGCAATATCTGCAATCGGCTGAGGATGCCGTTGAGGTACCGCGGCAGATGCGTTAGCTGCCGTGACCCTGTGCGAGAGACGAACCCCGGAAAAATAAGTCCGGCAAGCTGCCCACGAATATCTCCGAGCGCTCCCAGCAGCGTCATCGAATTCTGGCTCTTGAGCGAGCGCTCGACATCGCGCGAGAGCGTGAGGATGCGCGCGGTCAGTGACACGGTGTTGAACACTGTCTCGACCGACGCTGCCGAGAACGCCGCACGAACCTGTTCGAACTCCGCTTTCGTGCGCACGCCCGTCGCAGGGGCAAGACGCGAGATCACATCATCGGCGACGGCCACGCGGCAGTCCTCGATGAGAGCTTTCGCGGATGCATACGGGGATGCCGCTAGCGCCAGCTTCTCTTTCGCGGTGAGATGTTCGAGCACATAACTCGCCGCAGATGGCACTGCCAAGAGCACAAGGCGCCGCACGCCCGCGGTCGTGGCGACAGCGGCCGCTTCGGGTGTCGCTTCGATACGCACCGACACGCTCTCACCGTCGTCGATGAGGGCGGGGTAGCCGCGGACGATCCCGCCAGCAACCCGGCTGTCGACAACAGCGGGAAGATCGTCGATGTCCCATGTCGTCAGGCCGCTGCGCGCCGCAACAGCGGTCGACGGGCCCGTGGGCGCGTGAGCGGCTACGCGCGCGGCAGCGTGCGCCGGCTCGGGCTTGTGGGCACGCAGTGACCGCTCGACGCTCGAGCGTGTGCGGGCGGCGAGGCGCGACTGGAGCGCGGTGAGGTCGCGATCGCTCCCGACAGTGCGTCCACGCTCATCGACAGCCCGAAACGACACATGAAGGTGGGCGGGAACTCTTTCGAGTTCGAACGAGTCAGCCGTGACAGGTTGGTTGGCTACGCGCTGCACGAGAGATGCCAACGCCACCCGAAGACTCTGACGCGGCGCACCCTCGGTATTCTCGGGGCCGAGGTCTGCCACCTGCTCGGCAAAGGTCGCTGCCCAGTCAGCGGCTGGCACCACATGACGCCGAATCGCTTTGGGAAGCGCACGCAGGAGCCCGGTGATGAGCTCAGGCCGAAGCCCTGGTACCTGCCAATCGAAGCCATCTTCCGTGATCGAGGCGAGAAGTGCGAGTGGAACGACGACCGTGACACCGTCGTCGACGGCACCGGGCTCGAATCGATAAGTGAGCGACAGGACCTGATCACGCTGTCGCCAGCGCGTCGGAAAGTCACGTTCGTCGGCGCGTGACGCGTCGTCGACGAGGTCGTTTTCGCTCATGTCGAGAAGTCGGGGTGTGCGCGTCATGGCTTCGCGCCACCACGATTCGAACGAACGCACATCGAAAACGTCGTTCGGAATTCGTGTGTCGTAGAAGGCATAGACGGCCTCATCGCCGACGAGAATGTCACGGCGGCGCTCGCGCTCTTCGATCTTCTCGAGGCGGCGCCGCAGTTCAAGGTTTCGCCGAACAAACGCGGTGAGCTTTTTGTCGAGCCGAGTGGCATCCCACTCTTCTTCGACGAGCGCGTGCCGCAAAAACATCTCTCGCGCCAGCGGGCGATCGATTCGCGCCAGTTGGATGCGGCGGCGCGGCACGATCTCTACTCCGAAGAGGGTGATCTTCTCGGCCGCAACGGCGGCTCCCGCATCCTTCGACCAGTGCGGGTCGCTTACCTGCCGCTTGATGAGGTCCGGTGCGAGAGCTTCGGCCCACTCCGGGTCGATCGCGGCGACCGTTCGCGCAAAGAGGCGACTTGTCTCTACGAGCTCTGCCGCCATCACGGCAGCAGGCCGCTTCTTCTTGAGCCCGGAACCGGGGAAAATGGCGAACCGGGCACCACGGGCACCGAGGTACTCACCCCCACGCCGTGCTGGCGCATCTTTCGCGGTGGCCTTGGCATCACGCGACGGTGTGCGCTCATCCAGGATGCCGATCTGCGACAGGAGCCCCGCCATGATCGCCTTGTGAACAGCATCCGGGTCGGCCGCGTCGCTTGCGCCCCGAAGCCGACCGAGCTGCGCCGAAAGCTGGCGGTGCACATCGACCCATTCGCGAACGCGCACATAGTTGAGGTGTTCACTGCGACACAGGCGCCGAAAAGCACTCGAGCCGAGCGCCTCCTGCTGCTCTTGCAGATAGTTCCAGAGGTTCAGCAGTGACAGAAAGTCGCTTGTGGGGTCGGTAAATCTGGCGTGTAGACGGTCCGCCTGCTCGCGAACCTCCTCTGGGCGCTCACGCACATCTTGAATCGACATCCCCGCAACGATCGGCATGACGTCGGCCAAGACGCCGCCCCGTTTCGCCTCCACGAGCATGCGCGCGAATCGGGGATCGATGGGCAGACGTGAGAGCTCTCTTCCCGTATCGGTGAGCGTTGTACGCGCGGTCTTGCCGGAGCCTGTTGTGCGGACGGCGCCGAGCTCGAGCAGCAGATCGAATGCGGCCTTGACGCCACGAGAATCCGGGGGAGTGAGAAACGGAAACGCCGTTATGTCACCGAAGCCCAGCGCCAACATCTGCAAAATTACCGATGCGAGCGATGTGCGAAGAATTTCGGGATCGGTGAACTCATCGCGCGACGCGAAATCGTCTTCGGCATACAGACGAATCGCGATTCCGGGCGCAGTGCGCCCCGCGCGCCCTGCACGCTGCTGCGCGGAGGCCTGCGAGATCGCCTCGATCGGCAGTCGCTGGATCTTGCTGCGCGGGCTGTAGCGCGTGATGCGTGCCGTACCGATATCGACGACGTAGCGGATGCCGGGAACCGTCAGGCTCGTCTCGGCAACGTTGGTGGCGAGCACCACACGCCGGCGGACCCCCGCGATCCGCGACGGTTCGAAAACGCGGTGCTGTTCAGCCGCGCTCAGGCGACCATAGAGGGGGAGCACCTCAGTGGGCGCGGCATCCTTCGCGTACGCACCACGTACGGCATCGGCGGCATCGCGAATTTCGGCCTCGCCCGGGAGGAAGACGAGCACATCGCCCGTGGCTTCACGATCGAGTTCCCGAAGCGCCGCGACCAATCCGTCGAGGTCGTCTTCATCGTTCGGTGGGCGATACCGGATGTCGACAGGGTAGGTGCGGCCCGATACTTCGATGACGGGGGCTGGATTGCCCGAGGCATCCGCGAAATGCGCAGCGAAACTCTGCGGATCGATCGTCGCCGACGTGATGATCACCTTGAGGTCGGGGCGTTCGGGAAGAATGCGGGTCAAATACCCGAGCAGAAAATCGATGTTGAGTGAGCGCTCGTGGGCCTCATCGACGATGATCGTGTCGTAGCGGCGCAGCAGGCGGTCGCGGTGAATCTCGTTCAACAGGATGCCGTCGGTCATCAGCGCGATGCTGGTCTCCGCCGACACCTTGTCGGTGAAGCGCACTTTGTAGCCGACGGCTGTGCCGAGCGGTACTTCGAGTTCGCTTGCGATGCGCTCGGCGATAGAGCGTGCTGCAATTCGTCGTGGCTGCGTGTGGGCGATTTTGGTGCGCCCGAGCTCGAGGCAAATCTTCGGTAGCTGCGTTGTTTTTCCGGAGCCCGTGGCTCCCGCAACGATGACAACCTGGTTGTCTTTGATCGCGCGTGCAATCTCTTCCCGCGCGGCGCTGACGGGCAGCTCGGGCGGGAACGTGATGACGGGCTCAGACATAGCCTCTCATCGTATTCCCTCGAGGCACCCAGCCGGCGCTCCTCGGTCGTCTTAGATCCAGGTGGGCAGCCAGTTGTGCAGGCGCCAGAAGTCATATGGCACCGGGAACGCTGTCCACACCGGGTACCAAAACGCCGATAGCGCGACCACCACGAGCAAGAAGACGATCACGACGCGCTGCCCGGACTTCCGGCGATGCACGGGTGCGTGCCGTGGACCCGCTATTTCACGCAGCGCAAAGGTGAGCGCCAGCACGAGGAAGGGCAGCATCGCGATCGTGTAGAACTGGAAAATTGTGCGCTCGGGATAGAGCAGCCACGGCACGTACGTGACGGCAATTCCGGTGAGCACGAGCGCCAGGCGCCAGTCGCGAGTGATGACGAAACGGTAGATCAAAAACACTGCCGCAGCGATACTTGCCCACCAGATGAGCGGGTTGGGAATGGAGGAGACAGCCTGAACGCTGTCGTCTTGATTCCAATACATCGACGTGGGACGAACGAGTAGCGGCCACTGCCACGCCGGGCTCGCGTAGCTGTGCGGCGTGGAAAGCCCGACGTGGAATGCGTACATTGACTCGTGGTACTTCCACAGGCTCTGCAGTGACTCGGGAACCCAAGACCAGAAGCCGGTGGCGGGGGCGTCCGCGGCTGACGAGCGGTCGTAGCCGCCTGACGTCGCAAGCCAGCCGGTCCATGTCGAGATGTACACGATGACGGCTACGGGAACGAGAAGCAGAAACGATGCCACGCCCTGACGCGCAGCATCCATCGGCCAGAATTCGACGCCTGCACGCCGACGGGCCAGGGCATCGGACACGACGACGTATATGCCGACGCCCGCGATCACATAAAGGCCCGACCACTTGACGGCGGTCGCGGCACCTGCGGCAGCGCCGGCCGCGAGCAACCAGGGCCGATTCCAGAGCACTGGGCCCCAGAGCACTGGGCGCGTGGGTACGACGCCCTCGCGCGCAGCGATTCTTGCCGCGAGCCTGCTGTGATGCCAGCGGTGATCGAGGATCAAAAACCAGAACGTCAACAGAATGAAGAAGGTGAGAAACGTGTCGAGAAGCGCGGTGCGGCTCATCACGATGGCGAGGCCGTCGATTGCCATGAGTGTTCCCGCGATGCTCGCGAACACCGTTGAGCGGGTGAGCGAGCGCGCCACGAGGTAGACGAGTAACACCGTCGCCGTGCCAAAGAGCGCGACGGAAAAACGCCAACCGAACGACGAATCGGGCCCGAACAGCCACATGCCCGCACCGATAAGCCATTTACCCAACGGTGGGTGCACAACGTAACTACCTGTCGACAAGAAGATGTCTGTTGAACCCGAGGTGAAGAGATCGTCGGCGCCCTCGGGCCAGTTCGCGGGGTAGCCGAGAAGCCACTGACTCCAGGCATCCTTCACGTAATAGGTCTCGTCGAACACGAGCGAGTGCGGCTGATCCAAACGGAAAAAGCGCAGAAAGCCGGCCAGGAGGGTGATGACTAGCGGGGCCAAGATATTGAGTCTGTGCTGCAGCCGCGTCGAAGCGTACACACGCGCGGCCCACCTGTCGTAGTGAGAGGGCGGCTCGGTCGGAACGAGCGGCGGCGCGGTATCCGTCACAGCGTCAAGCCTAAGCTGGAGTGGTGATCATCCTCGCGGCGACGCCGATCGGAAACCTCGGCGATGTAACTCGACGACTCGTCGAAGCTCTCGAGAACGCCACCGTCGTCGCCGCCGAAGACACTCGCACGACGCAGCGGCTGCTCGCGGGCCTTGGCATCACCAACCGGCCGCGATTGATCGCGGTGCATGATCACAACGAAAAAGAGCGGGCAGCCGAGATTATCGCGCTCGCCGAAACCGACGACGTGCTCGTGATTTCGGATGCCGGAATGCCCACCGTCAGCGACCCCGGATACGGGCTCGTTGCCGCAGCAATTGCGGCTGGCGTCACAGTGACCGCGCTCCCAGGACCGAGCGCCGTGCTGACAGCGCTCGCCGTTGCGGGGCTGCCGACTGACCGGTTCACGTTCGAGGGGTTTCTGCCGCGAAAGCCGTCGGAGCGCCGTGCACAGCTCGCGGCGCTTTCTTCTGAGACGCGCACAATGGTCTTCTTCGAGTCGCCCGCGCGGACGGGCGCGGCGCTCGCCGACATGGCCACGGCGTTCGGTGATGACCGGCAGGGAGCCGTTTGTCGCGAACTTACCAAGTTCTACGAAGAGGTCGTTCGTGGCCCGGTCGCCGAATTAGCGAAATGGGCAGAAGACGGTGTGCGCGGCGAAGTCGTGCTTGTCGTGGGCGGTTCACAGGAAGAGCCGGTCTCTTTTCCGGCGGCGGTCGCACAGGTGACTGAGCTGGTCGCCGCTGGCGGCCGGCTGAAAGAAGCCGTGCGCGAAGTCGCCGGCCACACTGGGCACCCATCACGAGATCTGTACCAGGCGGCCCTTGAAGCGAAGCAAACGAGCAACAAAGACAGCGCGTAATCGTCACACGGTGAGCGGCGGCATCCATCGCAACTAGAATTCACTGGTGAGCACGGACCGATCTTTTTACATCACGACGCCGATTTACTATCCGAGCGACGTACCGCACATCGGCCATGGCTACACGACGGTCGCCGTCGATGCTCTGGCCCGATGGCACCGTCAGTCTGGGGACGACACCTGGATGCTGACGGGCACCGACGAGCACGGTCAGAAGATGATGCGTGCCGCCGCCGCCAACGGTGCAACCCCGCAGGAGTGGGTCGACAAGCTCGTGAGCGAGTCGTGGTTTCCGCTGCTCGAGACTCTCGATGTGGCCAACGACGACTTCATCCGCACCACTCAGCCCCGCCACGAAGAGCGAGTGCGCGAGTTCGTGCAGGCAATATATGACCGCGAGTACATCTACGCCGGCGAATTCGAAGCGCTCTACTGCGTCGGCTGCGAAGAATTCAAGACCGAATCAGAGATCCTCGATGGCACAGGTGCTTTCGAAGGACTAAAGATCTGCGCCATCCACTCCAAGCCGCTGGAACTGCTGCAGGAGAAGAACTACTTCTTCAAACTCAGCGAGTTTCAAGACCGGCTGCTCGAGCTCTACCGCACCGAGCCCGATTTCGTGCGTCCCGAGTCTGCGCGCAACGAAGTCGTCTCGTTCGTTAAGCAGGGCCTGAAAGATCTTTCGATCTCCCGTTCGACCTTCGACTGGGGCATCACGGTCCCGTGGGACGAATCGCACGTCATCTACGTGTGGGTCGATGCTCTTCTCAACTACGCGACGGCAGTTGGCTTCGGTTCGGATCCCGAACAGTTCGATAAGCGCTGGCCCGCCTATCACGTCGTGGGTAAAGACATCCTGCGTTTCCACGCTGTCATCTGGCCCGCGATGCTGATGGCTGCGGGCGTCGACGTGCCCAAAGGGGTGTTTGCGCACGGCTGGTTGCTTGTCGGTGGCGAGAAGATGTCGAAGTCGAAGCTCACGGGTATCGCCCCGACCGAAATCACGGATGTTTTCGGGTCGGATGCGTACCGTTTCTACTTCCTCTCAGCGATTGCCTTCGGTCAAGACGGCTCCTTCTCGTGGGAAGACCTTTCGGCCCGTTACCAGGCCGAGCTTGCCAACGGCTTCGGCAATCTGGCATCTCGCACGATCGCGATGATCGAGCGCTACTTCGCCGGCGTCGTGCCGGCCGCGGGCGTACCGACCCCGGCCGACGATGTCGTCGCAAAGACAGTTGCGGATGCCGCATCCGCCGCCGATGCTGCCATCGAACGGTTCCGCATCGATGAGGCCGTCGCCGCGATTTGGACGATCGTTGATGTGCTGAACGGCTACATCACCGAAAACGAACCGTGGGCGCTCGCAAAGGACGAGACGAAGCGCGAGCGGCTCGGCACTGTGCTGTATACGGCAGCCGAGGGCCTTCGTGCGCTCGCGGTACTGCTGTCGCCGGTCATGCCCGTTGCGACCGAGAAGCTCTGGACATCGCTTGGCGTGACAGAAAGGCTCGGTGCGCTTCAGGCTCAGCCCCTCCGCGACGCAGGGCGCTGGGGACAACTCCCCGTCGGTACCAAGGTCGCGGCGCTGTCGCCCCTCTTCCCGCGCATCGAACAGTCAGTATGACCCCGAATTCCACCCCTGACTTGCCCGTTTCTGTGGGTGGGGCGGCGTCCGCAAAAACCGGCAAGTCAGCGGGGGGAGACGGCGCCACCCGGCCCCAGGTCGCTGCGGAGGCTTTCGACGCCAGCACCTATGTGCGAGAGCGCACGGCCGACGGGCGCAAAGAACTGCGGTACCCCGAGTCGCCCGAGCCGCTCATGGTGCCCGTGTACGACAACCACACTCACCTCGAGATCTCTGACGGTGACAGTCCGATGACGCTCGAGCAGCAGCTCGACCGGGCCACCGCCGCCGGGGTGATCGGTGTTGTGCAGGCGGGTGGCGACATTGAATCGAGTCGCTGGTCGGCCCATGCTGCGGCATCCGATTCGCGCGTGCTCGCGGCGGTCGCAATTCACCCGAACGAGGCACCTGTCTATGCCGCCGCGGGAAGACTTGCCGAAGCGATCGCTGTCATCGACGAGCTCGCGGCGCAGCCACGCGTGCGAGCGATCGGGGAGACGGGGCTCGATTTCTTCCGTACCGAAGCAGACGGCATCCCCGCTCAACTGGAGAGCTTCGAGGCCCACATCGCGCTGGCCAAAAAACACAACATCGCGATGCAGATCCACGATCGGAATGCGCACGATGCCGTGCTCGAAACGCTCCTTCGCGTCGGCGCACCGGACCGCACGGTCTTTCACTGCTTCTCGGGAGACGATGTGATGGCGCGGATCGCTGCCGATCGCGGCTACTACCTGTCTTTCGCCGGCAATGTGACATTCAAAAATGCTCAAAACTTGCGCGACGCCCTCGCAGTGACCCCACGCGAGCGCATTCTGGTCGAAACGGATGCCCCGTTCCTCACGCCGACCCCGCATCGAGGTCGCCCGAACGCTCCGTATCTCGTGCCCGTGACAGTGCGGTTCATGGCTGCAGAACTCGGTGTCGGCGTTGATGAACTTTGCGCTCAGATCTCGGCCAACACACTCGAGGTCTACGGTTCGTTCGGCGCGTAGCGCTATCGGCTCCCAGGCGCCGAACGAACCGGCGTGCGGCTATGAGGTTTTCGCGGGCTTCTTCTTCTGCGTGAAAAGCGTCTCGGTCTTCTCGAGCTCCATGCCCTTGGTTTCTGGCACACGAAGCAGTACGTAGAAGAACGACAGCGCGGCGAAAGCGGCGTACATGCTGTAGGTGAGCGGGAGCGACCAGCTCGACATCGCGGGGAACGAGACCGTGATCAAGAAGTTGGCGACCCACTGAGCGCCAGCGGCAACTCCGAGCGCCTTGCCGCGGATGCGACTGGGGAAGATTTCGCCGAGCAGCACCCACACCAGCGGGCCCCATGACGCGCCGAACCCGACGACGAACAGGTTCGCGGCAACAAGGGCGACAGGACCCCATGCACCCGGAAGTGACACTTCGCCATCGACGGTGACCGAGAAGGCGAACGCCAGCGCCATGGCACCGAGGGACACCGTCATCATGATGGAACCGGTCAAGAGGATCGGCTTTCGGCCGATGCGGTCGACCAAGAAGATGGCGATCAGAGTCACGAGAACGTTCGTGACCGAGGTGATGACACCGATGAGCAGCGAGTTGCTCTCGTTGAATCCGACGGCCTTCCAGAGCGTCGTGGAGTAGTAGAAGATCACGTTGATGCCGACGAACTGCTGGAACACCGACAGGATGATTCCAACCCAGACGATCGACTGCAGTCCCAAGACCGGACCGCGAAGTGACGCGTTCGAGTTTTTCTTGTCGGTATCGATGCCGTTGCGAATTTCGCGCATCGTCTGCTTGAGGTCGGCCGCGGGTACGAGGCGCGCGAACACTTCTTCTGCTTCGTCGTCGCGCCCCTTGGCCATCAAGTACCGCGGGGACTCTGGAATCGTGAACGACAGGAGACCGTAGACAGCTGCTGGTACGACGCCGACGAGGAACATCCAGCGCCAGGCTTCAAGGCCGAACCAGAGAGGTTCTGACGCGCCGCCAGCGCCCCAGACCATGACGGCGTCACTCAAGAGTGCGGCGAAAATACCGAGCGTGATCGCGAGCTGCTGGAGCGATGCCAGACCACCGCGAATTTGACGCGGCGCGATCTCTGCGATGTACGCAGGCGCCACGACCGAGGCGATACCGATGCCGATTCCGCCGATAACCCGCCACAGGATGAGGTCCGGAACACTGAAGGTCAGTCCGGAACCGACGGAGCTCACAAGGAACATGATCGCGCCGAGTCGCATGACGCGAAGACGACCCCAGCGGTCCGAGAGGTTTCCGGCTAGCAGGGCTCCCACAGCGCAACCGAGAAGCGCGACAGCAACGACGAAGCCGGTGAGCACGTCGCCGATATCGAAGTTGCCCTGAATCGAGTCCACCGCGCCATTGATGACGGATGAGTCGAAGCCAAAAAGAAAGCCGCCGACGGCGGCAGCTACCGAGAGTCCAATCGCGCGCCGCCCGAACGGGCTACGCAGCGAGAAGGCGTCGGAGGGGATCGCACCTGTGCTGGTCATAGCCGTCAGAATATCCCTTCCGGGGTGCCGAGACGGAGTATTGACAGAACGCTGGTTAGGGTGAGAGTCATGCCTGTGACCCTGCTCGGTGCCGCCGAGATTCGTGCCCTCGCTGGCGAACTCGACGTGACTCCGACGAAAAAGCTCGGCCAGAACTTCGTCGTCGACGCCAACTCCGTGCGAAAGATCGTTCATGTGGCTCGCGTCACTGCCACGGATCGGGTCGTTGAGATCGGTCCCGGCCTC
Organism: Microbacterium endophyticum; assembly: GCF_011047135.1. Taxonomy (NCBI): domain Bacteria; kingdom Bacillati; phylum Actinomycetota; class Actinomycetes; order Micrococcales; family Microbacteriaceae; genus Microbacterium; species Microbacterium endophyticum. The sequence continues at coordinate 2,468,513 of NZ_CP049255.1, forward strand.
GGATCTCTCACGCTGGCGATCCTTGAAACAGGCGCGTCGATGGTCGCCGTCGAGATCGATCATCGGCTGGCCGCGCGATTGCCGCAGACGGCGGCCGCCCACGGTGTGCCCGATGGTGCACTCACCGTGATCGACGCCGATGCGCTTCGTATTCTTGAACTTCCCGGTGACCCCGACGTACTCGTGGCGAATTTGCCCTACAACGTGTCGGTTCCGGTGCTGCTGCACTTCCTCGAACATTTCGAGTCGCTCAAGCGCGGTGTCGTCATGGTGCAAGCCGAAGTCGGCGAGCGACTCGCGGCAGCGCCCGGGTCGAAGGTGTACGGCTCTCCGAGCGCAAAAGCTGCGTGGTACGGCTCGTGGCGGCTCGCGGGCACTGTTTCACGGCAAGTGTTCTGGCCCGTTCCGAATGTCGATAGCGTGCTGGTGGCGTTCGAGCGGGATGCCTCGACTCGAGGCAGCGAAGAAGAGCGCCGCAGTACATTCCGCATCATCGACGCGGCATTCGGGCAGCGTCGCAAGATGCTTCGCCAAGCTCTTGCGAGCGTTCTCGGCGGAACTGCCGCTGAAGCATCCGGCATTCTCGAACGTGCGGGTGTCGCGCCCACAGCTCGCGGCGAAGAACTGCGGATCGATGACTTTCAACGCATCGCTCAGGTGCTTGGGTCGTAAACCTTTTTTGGAATGTTCATATGTTGTTACCAGCGCGACGACGAAACATGCCGGTAACATAACCAGCACGTTCCGCTGATTCATCACCCGATACCGAGAAGCGGAGCGCAAGGGGAGACCATGCGCACCGCAGAATACGCTGCACCCGAACGGGTGCTGCTGCACATCAGTGACACCCACCTGCGTGCTCCGGGCCCACAGCTCTTCGGCTCGCTGGATGGTGCGGCTCAGCTCCAGAAGGCTCTCGATGCTATTACCGCATCGGGTGTAGAGCCGGATGCTGTCGTCTTCACCGGTGACCTCGTCGATCTGGGCGAGGCCGACGCGTACCGTGTCCTGCGCGAACTGGTAGAACCGTGGGCTGAACGCCTCGGTGCGCCGGTGCTGTGGGTCATGGGAAATCACGACGACCGGCACGCATTCCGTGAAGTGCTTTTCGACACGGATGCCGCCGACAATTCCTCCGCGACGATCGACCGCGTGGACGAACTCGATGGGCTGCGTGTCATCACACTCGACACGAGCGTGCCTGGAGAGCACTACGGCGAAATCAGTGATGAACAGCTCGAGTGGCTCGCGGCCGAACTCGCCACCCCGGCACCGCTTGGCACGATACTTGCCATGCACCACCCTCCGGTCCCCGCGGTTCTTCCGCTCGCGGCAAGCGTTGAGTTGCGAGATCAGCGCCGGCTAGCTGCTGTGCTTCGAGGAACAGATGTGCGTTCGATCATCGCCGGGCACTTGCACTACTCGACTTTCGCAACCTTCGCAGGCATCCCGGTTTCAGTCGCATCATCGACCTGTTATGCGCAGGATCTGACTGTCCCCACGGGAGGTACGCGTCCGCAAGACGGCTCCCAGGCGTTCAATCTCGTGCACGTCTACGACGACACCGTCGTGCATTCGGTGGTACCGGTCGACGTTCCAGAGCCTCTCGAATACATCGACGCCGCAGAAGCGGAACGACGACTGAGCGAAGCGGGAGTTCGCGCGCGTGCTACGACAGCGCGCCGGAGCGTGCGGTCGAATGCTCCGCTGAAGACGCTGCGCTAACTGAGGGAAGTTCCCACGGTGCTCGCACCGGGAACATGCGCTCGAGGGCATCGCTCAGTACACGCACGCGCACCTCTTCGGGAACTTCGGTCTCGCCACCGTCGTTAAGGCAGAACATGTCGATCGTGCCGTCGTCGAGGCGTTCGATCTTGCGGAGCGAATCGGCAAGCGTCGTCTGGACATACCGTGTGTGCGGCGCGGTGGTTGCGACAGCGCGACCCGTGAACAGCGCGTAATAGTGATAGAGGCAGTTCGTGACGGAGATATCGGTGGCTGCCCGAAAACGTGAAGCCGCTGTGCGCGCGAAGTCCTCGGGATAGACCTGCTCGAGCTCCTGCATCACACTTCGACGCAGCGGAGTAGCGCAGTGCTCGAGGTCTCGGACAATCGTGCGACCAAAACGCTCCTGCAAGAGCTCTCGGTTCAAGCGCAGCGCGTTGTCATGGCCGCTTCGGTGCAGAGCTCGGTTTCCGGTTCCGATCCGCACCTCACACTCCACGAACTGCGACAGGCCGCCGGGAGTGAAGAACATTTCTGGCTGCACCGCGCGACCGAAGAACATGTCGTCATTGGAGTACAAGAAATGCTCGGCGAGACCGTCGATCTTGTGGAGCTGTGATTCGACGGCGTGCGAGTTGTGTGTGGGGAGCGCAGCCGGGTCCTCGAAGAACTCCTCGCTACGCACGATCGTCACACGCGGATCATCGGCGAGCCACGCGGGCCGCGGTGAATCTGTCGCGATGAAAATGCGTCGCACCCAGGGTGCGTACATGTGCACGCTTCGAAGCGCGTAACGGAGCTCATCGACGTGACGAAAGCGCGCGGCGCCGTCGTCTCCTTCGCCGACGACGTAACCCGCCATTTGCGCTGCTCGCTGGCGTTGGAACTCCGTTGATGATCCGTCAACCCACGAGAAAACCATGTCGATGTCATGTGTGATCTCACTCGGGTGAGCTTCGAACATCCCGCTGATCGTGCGCCACTCGCGGCCGAAACGCGTGACGTCGCCAAAGACGATGTCTTCGGCGGGGGTGATGCGGCGAGTGAGCGCGTTATTGAGCGGCGCTTCGATGAGCTCTTCGCCGAAGTGCCAGAACTCTACTCGAGCCGCGTGCTCGACACCGTAGCGCTTGCCACCGGATGCGGCGCGGCGAGGCCGGAAGATTCGAACGGATGACGGGCCGACGTTGCTGACAGCGACGTCCGGCAGTGGAACCGTCGTTTTTCCCTTGGTCTTGGCATACAGCGGTTCGCGTGAGCACAGCGAGATGAGCGCGCTGAAGGCCTCCTGTCGCAGGCTGTCATCGACGACGAGCGCGGGCACAGTGTTGCTGTGACGAATGAGAAGAACCGGGATGCCGGCGCCCTCTAGCGTTGATGCGATCAGCAGGAGGTCGTCAACGCGCGCTTGAGCGGGGGTCACATCGTCATGGACGAGATGAAGCATCCCGTGATCGAGAACGACATCCTCGCGTTCGAGCAGGCTGGCCCAGGGGTGCTGGTGTGCGTCGAGCGCAGAGAGTGTCGTTGCCATTTAGTCCTTCTTGTTGACTGTGTGTGCTCAGAGTACGTCCTCTTCGTTGCCAGGATGTTACTCACCGTTTGGCGGCAGTTCAGACTTCCGAACGATTGTCGACCCGATGGCCGCAAACCGGACCGCCGAGTAGTCTCGAAGCGTGACTGATGAGCCGCGCTTCCGTTCCCATATTCCCGACCTCCACCGCCCGTACTCGGCAGCCGATGGTCGTGAGAACCATCTCGGCTATCGCCGCGTCGGAAACTCTGGACTTTATCTCCCGCCACTTTCTCTCGGGTTGTGGTGGAACTTCGGCGACAATTTTCCGTTCGACAATCAACGCGAGATTCTCCGGCACGCATTCGACTCCGGTATCACCCACTTCGACCTGGCCAATAACTACGGGCCACCCTACGGATCAGCCGAGACCAACTTCGGTCGCATGATGCGCGAGGATTTCGCCCGCTACCGCGATGAGATGATCATCTCGTCAAAGGCCGGCTACGACATGTGGCCCGGTCCCTACGGTGACTTCGGGTCAAGAAAGTACATTCTCGCGAGCGCGGAACAGTCGCTCAAGCGGATGAGCATCGACTATGTCGATATCTTCTACTCGCATCGCGCCGACCCCGAAACGCCCCTCGAAGAGACAATCGGGGCCCTCGACACACTGGTGCGCCAGGGCAAAGCTCTCTACGTCGGAATCTCTTCCTATAGCGCCGAGCGTACGTCAGAGGCAGCCGAAATCGCACGGAACCTCGGGACTCCGCTCGTGATTCATCAGCCTTCCTACTCGATCCTCAACAGGTGGATCGAAGACGGCCTCACCGACGCGTTGCGGGCCGAGCAGATGGGGGCCATCGCTTTCACACCGCTCGCGCAAGGCATCCTGACGGACAAATATCTCGGCGACGGAAGCGCAGAACGTGCCCAGAAGCGCAACTCTTTGCCGAGCGGTGCGCTCTCCGATAACGCACTCACATCGCTTCGTAGCCTCAATGACGTTGCGCGTGAGCGTGGTCAGAGTCTCGCTCAGATGGCTATTCAGTGGGTCCTTCGTGATGGTGTCGTGGCATCCGCTCTCGGGGGAGCGTCTTCGACACGCCAGCTCGATGAGAACCTGGCAGCTGTTAACGGACCGGCCTTCGACGACGACGAGCTGCAACGGATCGACAATCTCGCCGGCGCGATCGATGTGAATCTCTGGTCGAAGTCTTCAGATCTATGAGCGGAGCCGCGTCGTCACCTTTCCGAGTGCACGTGCGCGCTCCCGGAAAGATCAACGTGTTCTTCGAAGTCGGCGAAGTCGAGGCCGACGGGTATCACGACGTGGCGTCGGCATACCAGGCGCTTTCGCTCTACGAAGATGTCTGGGCAGAGCACTCGGATGACTTTTCGATTGAGGTGTCTGGGACTGTCGATGTCACGGGCGTCCCGCTCGATGCGAGAAACCTTGCGATGCGAGCCGCTCGGTTGCTCGCATCGACGACTGGTTATTCCGGGGGAGTGCACCTGACTATCCACAAGGCAGTGCCGGTTGCGGGTGGAATGGGTGGCGGTTCAGCGGATGCTGCCGGAGCGCTCGTCGCGTGCGATGCGCTGTGGGGCACGGGGCTTGCAATGAACGAACTTCACGAGCTCGCGGCCGAGCTCGGCGCCGACGTGCCATTCTCCCTTCTGGGTGGCACCGCGATCGGAACCGGCCGTGGTGACGAACTCAGCCCGGCCCTCGCCCGCGGGCGCTTCGAGTGGGTATTGGTCTCGAATACCCAGGGGCTTTCTACCCCCGCTGTGTACAGCGCCCTCGATGAATATCGTGCTCAGCGCGTGCTCGACATTTCGCCTGCGCCGCGCGCCCCGATGGTTCCTCCGGGCGTGATGCAAGCGTTGCGCGCGGGCGATCCCGATATGCTTGCTCTGCACGTGAGTAATGATCTTCAGGTTGCAGCGCTTGCGTTGCGTCCCGACCTGGCAGAGATCCTCGAACTCGGTGAACGTTCTGGAGCCCTCGCGGGTTTCGTTTCTGGGTCGGGCCCGACTCTTGCCTTCCTTGCACGAGATGAAGCATCTGCGCTTGATTTGCAGGTGACGTTGAGTGCCGCGGGATGTGACGCGCTTCGAGCGCATGGGCCGGTTCCTGGCGCGCGCGTACTCACCGACCCAACACCCCGGAGGTGACGATGAATCTGACCACCGCACACCACGACGGCCCCGTCGATCAGCAGTCGAGCGAGAAGCTGGCACGTCGCGGTCTTGAACTGCGGCGCATGTCGAACGAAATGAAAGAGTTCGAGCCGTGGTTCGAAGCCGTATCTCGTGGTTTTCTCGACGCTGAGCCCACGGATGTGCAGCGCGACGCCACGCACGCACGTTTTGACTACCGCCGGCTCATCGGCGTCATCGACAGCACAGGCGTCATGCCGGAGATTCCGGTCGGTACCTTCGCTTCCTGGATTTCGGCGGTTTCGCTGCCCGGCGAACACGTGGTGACCACGTGCGCGATCAGCGATGTCACTGTCGCTCCCACTCATCGTCGCCGCGGAATTGCTCGCGCGATGATGGAAGGTGAACTTCGCCGCGCCGCCGCCGTCGGTATTCCGATGGCAACGCTCACCGTCACCGAGTCGAACATCTACGGTCGATACGGGTTCGCTCCCGCCGCGACCGCTGGTCGTTGGATCATCGATGCCAAGCGTGCGTCGTGGATCGGCCCGGATTATCCCGGTCGACTCGATTTCATCTCACGCGCAGCTTGGCGTGAGCTTGCGCCAGAGATTTTTGAGCGGGTTCGCCCCGGCCGTCCGGGCGAAGCAAAGATGCCCGGCGGATACTGGGACCGGTTCGCCGGAACTCGCCCCGACGTCGAGAAGCCGGGAAAGCGACGCGCGGTGCAGTACACCGACACCGAAGGTGTCGTACGGGGTGTTGCGCTATATGCGATCACCGAAAATAAAGAGGACTTCACGAAGTCTCATCTCGAGATTCTTTCTCTCATCTCGGATGACGATGCGGCGCACGGCGCGCTATGGCGATTCTTCATCGATCACGATCTGATCGGTGAAATTCGAATGGACGAGGGCGGGATCCACGATCCGGTCTTGTGGATGATTTCTGATCAGAAGGCCGCGAAAGTAACACTTTTCGACCACCACTATCTTCGTATCCTCGATCTCCCGGTTGTGTTGGCATCACGCACCTATGCCACGCCGGGTCGATTCCTGCTCGACATCTCTGACCCGCTCGACATCACTGGCGGACGCTGGCTGATCGATATCGACGCGTCGGGTTCCGCTCAAATTTCGCCCGCCCCGAACGCTGTTCCGGACGGCGTGACAGAAGCGCGAATGGGAATCGGCGAGCTCGGAGCCATCATGGCTGGTCAGGTTTCCGCAGCGACCCTCGCGGCAGCTGGCCGAATCGAGACGACGGCTGCTGTCGCGCTGGCTCGTGCGTTCAGCTGGCACGAACAGGCTCGACTCAGTTTCGTCTACTGATACATCTCCTTACGGGCATCGGCGCGGAACGTACACGATCATCGTGTTTCGAGACAAGTCCGCCCCGATGTCCGTTGGTGTCGGTAGCGTTGCAGTAGCCGACAACCGGGCGCACTTCTTACGTGCGTCTTTGGGAGGAAAACATGCAGGCATTACTGGGCACGACGGTTCTCGCCGAGGCCGAAGAATCAGATCTCGTTCGTATTGAGGGCAACTGGTATTTTCCTCCCGCGAGTATCACGGAAGGCGTTCTCACTGAGAGCCCCACTCCCTACACCTGCCCCTGGAAGGGTGCGTGCCAGTATTACTCGGTCATCGACGGTGACGTTGTGCAGCAGGTGGACGCGGCATGGGCATACCTCACGCCGTTTCCTTCTGCCATCGAGCGAGTTGGGTCGGATTTCGCCGGGTACGTGGCATTCTCGCCACAGGTGAAGGTCGTCGCCTGACGCTCGGAGCGTCGAACGACACTGCATCATGATTGAGTTTCGGACTGTCACGAAGACATTCCCCGGTGGTACGAACGCCGTCGAAGAGTTTTCTTTGAAAATCCCCGCCCACACGACGACGGTGTTCGTCGGCTCTTCAGGGTGTGGAAAGACGACGCTGCTGCGGATGATCAATCGAATGGTCGAGCCGACCAGTGGTGCCATCGAGATCGACGGTGACGATGTGTCATCCGGAAATCCTGTGGCCCTTCGTCGCCGAATCGGCTACGTGATGCAAAATGCGGGGCTCATGCCGCACTTCACCGTCGCCGACAACATCGCGACGGTGCCGGTACTCGGCGGTCAAAAGCGCGCGGCGGCGCGCGCCCGCGCCCTCGAACTCATGGACACCGTTGGCCTTGATCGCGCGATGGCAGACCGCTACCCGGCTCAGCTCTCGGGCGGACAACAGCAGCGCGTCGGTGTGGCGCGCGGACTCGCGGCCGACCCCAACATCTTGCTCATGGATGAGCCGTTCGGTGCTGTCGATCCAATTGTACGAAGCGAGCTTCAGCAAGAGTTGCTGCGTTTGCAGAGCGACGTGGCGAAAACGATCGTGTTTGTCACACACGACATCGACGAGGCGTTTCTTCTCGGCGACCAGGTAGTCATCCTCGAAAAGGGTGCACATGTCGCACAAGTGGGCAGCCCGAATGACATCATCGAAAACCCTGCGAATGATTTCGTTCGCTCTTTTATCGGAGCCGATAAAGGCAAGCGCGCGCTGCGGCTCAAGGCAACCAGCGGCGGCACTGTTGTCGTCGACGGCGAAGGGCGCGCGCAGGGCGCACTCATTGAGGACGGCAGAAGCGGATGAGCTGGGTTTTTGACAACCTCGGTCTCATCGGAGAATTGACGCTGGTGCACGTGCGCCAGAGCGTGATCGCACTCGTTATCGGCTTCGTGCTCTCGGTGCCGCTCGGGTGGGTTGCCTGGCGATACAAGATCGTGCGGAGCGGGATCATCACGATCACCGGGCTGTTGTACACGATCCCATCGATCGCGCTCCTGCTTTTGCTGCCGCCGGTTCTCGGCTACCCGATTCTGAGCGAAGCGAACCTCATCGTCGCGCTCACGATCTACGCGTTGGCCATCCTCGTGCGGGCGGTGGCCGACGGCCTGGACTCTGTCGACCCCTCCGTACGCCAAGCCGCGATCGCTGTCGGCTTCGGCCCATTCCGTCGATTCTGGGCTGTGGAATTCCCACTCGCGGGCCCTGTGATCTTGGCAGGCCTTCGTGTGACCGCCGCGAGCACGGTTTCGCTCGCAACGGTCGGCATCCTCGTGGGAATCATCAATCTCGGCTACCTCTTCACGAATGGGTTGCAGCGGCGCATCGTTCCTGAAGTGCTCACGGGCGTGGTGGTCGTCATGGTTCTCGCCCTCGTCATTGACGCTGCGTTGGTGATTTTTGGCCGAGTTCTCATGCCCTGGGTACGCGCGCATCGATCGCGTTCACGATCCAGCGCTGCTCGCACTGTCGCGGCGGAGAAGACCGCATGAACTATCTCATCGAGGCGTTCGCGTGGATCTTCTCGCCGGATCGCTTTTCGGGAACGGTGCCGTTACCTGCGGCCCTCGCGCAGCAGCTCGGGTATACCGCTCTCGCCGTCCTCATCGCAGCACTCATCGCCATTCCGCTCGGCTGGCTCATCGGTCACACCGGCCGCGGACGAGAAGTTGCTGTTGCGGTGTCTGGGGCTGCGCGAGCTATCCCCTCATTCGGCCTGCTCGTTCTTCTGGTGCTCGTCCTCGGCGTCGTCAAGAAGCCGGAGGCGGCGATAATCACATTCGTCGTGCTGGCGATTCCCTCGATCCTCGCCGGCGCGTATTCCGGGTTCGAAGCCGTCGACCGGCGCACGATTGATGCGGCCCGCGCGCTCGGAATGACAGAGTGGCAAGTACTCTGGCGGGTTGAAGTGCCGCTGGGTCTTCCACTTCTCGTCGGCGGATTGCGCTCGGCCACCCTTCAAGTCGTAGCGACCGTAACCATCGCCGCCTACGTCATGCCGGTGGGCCTCGGTCAGTACATCATCACCGGTTTGCAACTTCGCCAACTCGACGTTCTCATCGGCGGAGCAATACTTGTTGCAGCGCTTGCACTCGTGCTCGATGGACTGTTTGCATTCGCGCAGCGGCTCGTCGTTCCCACCGGAGTTTCGGCCGCCGCTCGAGTAAGCGCCGGTAAACCTCCGCGCGAAGTCCGAAAACGTTCGATGTCCACAAGCTCATAGAGCTCGCACCCACCGCACCCACTGCACCAAGAGAAAGAGAATCGAAATGAAACTCTCACGTAAGAAGAGCGCCCTGGGCGTTGTCGGAATGACTGCTGTCGCGGCGTTGGCACTGGCGGGCTGCTCGTCGTCGGATCCTCTCGACAGTGGCGACTCCAGTTCGGCGAGTTCAGACACTATCGTGATCGGCTCCCAGGCCTACTACTCGAACGAGATCATCGCCGAGATTTATGCTCAAGCCCTTGAAGACGGTGGATTCACGGTCGACCGTCAGTTCAACATCGGGCAGCGCGACGCGTATCTTCCGTCGTTGGAAAGCGGCGAGATCACGCTCTTCCCGGAGTACAGCGGAAACCTTCTGCAGTACTTCGAGCCAGACACCGAAGCTCGCACGTCCGACGACGTGTACGCGGCGCTCCAAGACGCGCTGCCCGACAACCTGACAGTGCTCGATCAGTCGAGTGCTACTGACCAGGATTCGTACACGGTTACCGGCGCGTTTGCCGAGGCGAACAACCTCGAATCGATCGGCGACCTCGCCAACGTCTCGGACACGTTGACGTTGGGCGGGCCCGCCGAACTCGCGGAGCGACCCTACGGGCCCACCGGACTGAAGGACGTATACGACGTCACGGTCGATTTCACCGCTACCGGTGACACGACCGTCGACGATCTGATCGCTGGCACGATCGATATGGCGAATGTCTACACGGCAGATCCGCGCATCTCGACAGACGACCTTGTGACGTTGGCGGACCCTGAAGGTCTCTTCCTCGCATCGAACGTCGTGCCGGTTGTCAACGCGGATGTCGCTGATGAGATCGCAAGTGTTATCAACGCGGTGAGCGCAGCTCTCACCCCGGAGGGCCTCGTGCAGCTGAACGTTGAAAGCACCGTCGACGAGATGTCATCCGCTGACATCGCTACTCAGTGGTTGACCGACAACGGCCTCATCGCGGGTTCCTAACCCCACCGGGGGCCAGGCGGCAGTACTTCGGTACTACCGTCTGGCCCCCGCTCTTTCCGTCGGTCGGTACGCTGGACGTAATATGGCGCATCTTCTCGGGGCCGAGGCCCTCCAGCTCGAATACCCGACCAAAGTCGTCTTCGACTCGATCTCTCTGGGGGTCAACGAAGGCGATCGCATCGGAATTGTCGGCCGCAATGGCGACGGCAAGTCCAGTCTCATGGCGATGCTCGCCGGTCGTAAGAAGCCCGACGCCGGCCGCGTCACGGTGCGAAGCGGCGTACGCGTGGGTGTGCTCGACCAAGCTGACACCCTCGACGACGACGACACCGTCGGGCATGCCGTCGTAGGTGACCTCGAGGAATACGAGTGGGCAGGAGATGCCCGCATCCGCGACATCATTGCGGGGCTCCTCGCTGATCTCGACTGGGGAAAGTCGCTGCGAGACCTTTCCGGTGGGCAGCGTCGTCGCGTGGCGCTTGCTCAGCTTCTCGCGGGCGATTACGACATCCTGGCGCTTGATGAGCCCACAAACCACCTCGACGTCGAGGCGATTACGTGGCTGGCTGAACACCTCATCCGGCGCTGGCCCGCATCGAGCGGTGGGCTCATGGTCGTGACGCACGATCGGTGGTTCTTGGATGCCGTCTGCACGGTGACCTGGGAAGTGCACGATCGTGTCGTTGACCCGTTCGAGGGTGGCTACGCCGCCTATATTCTGCAGCGAGTCGAGCGTGACCGGCAGTCCGCGACCATCGAAGCCCGTCGTCAGAATCTTGCGCGCAAAGAGTTGGCATGGCTTCGACGGGGAGCGCCCGCGCGCACGACAAAGCCGAAGTTTCGCATTGATGCAGCGAACGAACTCATTTCAGATGTCCCAGAGATTCGTGACCCCGTAGCGCTCCAGTCGCTCGCTGTCGCACGCCTCGGAAAGGATGTCGTCGACCTGCTTGACACCGGCGTCTCATACGGCGACCACGAAGTGCTGCGTGATGTCGAGTGGCGGCTCGCACCGGGGGAGCGCACCGGAATACTTGGCGTCAATGGTGCGGGTAAGTCGACGCTCCTCGGCCTTATCTCCGGCGACATCGAGCCAACAGTTGGTCGGGTCAAGCGAGGCAAGACTGTCCAGGTCGCGACGCTCACGCAGCGGCTGGATGAGCTCGAACAGCACCTCAACGATCCGGTGCGCGTCGTCATCGCGAGTCTTCGAACGACATACGCCTTCGGATCCGGCTCGAAGTCACAAGAACTCACCCCAGGTCAGTTGCTCGAGCGTATGGGTTTCTCGACCGCTCAGTTGTCTACACCCGTGAAAGATCTCTCGGGAGGCCAGAAGCGTCGCCTTCAGCTGCTGCTTATTCTGCTCGAGCAGCCCAACGTGCTGATTCTCGACGAGCCTACAAACGACCTCGACACCGACATGCTCGCTGCCATGGAAGACCTGCTCGACTCCTGGCCGGGAACACTGATCGTGGTCTCTCACGATCGATACTTTCTTGAGCGCGTCACCGATCAGCAGTATGCGATTCTCGGTGGGCGGCTGCGTCACCTCCCCGGAGGTGTCGACGAGTACCTTCGACTTCGCCACCTCGAGCAGACGACAGGCGGTTCGTCCGGATCGACCTCATCGTCGACGCCGAGTGCGACTCCTGCCCTCTCAGGCGCGGATGCTCGCGCAGCACAAAAAGAGGTGTCATCTCTTGAGCGTCGATTGATGAAGATCGACAAACAGGTTTCGGCTGCACGAACAGCGCTTGCTGACCGCGACCAATCCGACTACGAAGGTCTTGCCGCCGAGATGGCCAGAATCTCGGGCCTTGAGGCTGAACGCGACGACATCGAGGAGCGTTGGTTCGCACTCACCGAGCAGATCGGCTGAGCGAAATCAGTGAATCACATACTCCAAGAGAATGATGAACAGTCCGAGTAATGCGGTTCCGGCGGCCCCTAAGAGTCTCACGACGACGTGTGCGCCACGCTTGGCATAGGCGGAGTATCCCAGCAGCGCGAGCATGGCTACAGCAACCCACATCGACGAGATGTAGGCGTTGTCGGCGGAGGCACCCTGAATTCCAGCGACGACCAAAACGAGGGTCGTAGGAATTGAGGCGTACAGCATGCCTGAGGCGTGAGCGATCCCGTGACGAATTGCTCGCCACAGTCCGTGCTCGCCGTGCGACGTGAGCGTATGAGCGAAGACGTGGGCAATAAAGAAAACGATCAGGGTGCCCACCGCGGTGTCGAGCATGTCCCATGCATCGCGGGCGTGATCTGAAGCGATCGTAATGAACGCCGTAAAAACGATGAGTCCGTACACAGCGGGCGCGCTGCGAAAACGGCTATCGAACCAACGGCCGAAGCTTCTGGCATCTTTCGCTGGCTTGGGCTCTCTTGAGGGACGATCGCTTGCGCTCATGAATCGAAGCCCATACTGAGCTTGCGAAGAAGTCCGGCGAGACGGTCGCGGTCGCCTCGCGACAGCGCGCCGAGCAACACCGACTCTGCATCGACGAGGCGAGTGATCGCTGCATCGACTCGAGTCCGACCGTTTCCTGTGAGGATGACGAGAATACTTCGCCCGTCGACAGGATCTGCTTCGCGCCTGACGAGCCCGCGATCAACGAGCCGGTCGATGCGGTTGGTCATCGTTCCGCTCGAAACCAGGGTCTGTTGGAGCAACGACTTGGGGCTCATCTGAAAAGGTTCTCCGGCGCGTCTCAGCGCCGAGAGGACATCCCACTCCCACGGTTCCAACTCGCTCCGGCGGAATGCGTCACGTCGTGCCCGGTCGAGGTGCCGAGATAGTCGGTCGACACGCGAGAGAACTTCAAGCGGAGAGAAGTCGAGATCGGGCCGTTGGCGCACCCAGGCACCAACGATTCTGTCGACTTCGTCGGTGTCGTGCGTCATGTCCCTCTTATCGTCGTCGCTGCAACTTCTTCAGATTCTGGCAGACTGGAGGTAGTGGCGCCCTCGGACGCCGCGGTCCGCTGTGGTGTAACGGCAGCACGACAGCCTTTGGAGCTGTTAGGTCTAGGTTCGAATCCTGGCGGCGGAGCATGTCCCCAAGCGCTGATAGCCCACTCGCAGTGATCATCCTCGCTGCGGGCCAGGGTACGCGCATGAAGTCACGTTTGCCCAAAGTGTTGCACGAGATCGGCGGGCGTCCTCTCGTGGGGCACGTCCTAGACACTGCGCGCAGCCTGAATCCCGCCCGGGTCGTCGTGGTCGTTCGCCATGAGCGCGACCTCGTCGAGTCAGCGATCAAGGCGGACGACCCGAACGTCGACGTCGTTGATCAAGACGAGGTCCCGGGAACAGGCCGCGCCGTAGAACTCGCTTTGCAGGCGCTCACCGACTTCGACGGCGACGTTCTTGTCCTGAGTGGTGATGTGCCGCTATTGGATGCCGACACGATCTCCCTGCTCGTCGCAGCCCATCGTGCAAGCACCGCTGCCGTCACACTGCTCAGCGCTCTCATGGAGGATCCGTTCGGTTATGGCCGCATCCTCCGGAGCGACCGTGGCTCTGTCGAACGTATCGTCGAGCAAAAAGACGCGACGAGCGATGAAGCCGCTATCGCTGAAATCAACGCTGGTGTGTACGTTTTTCAGTCGGTTGAACTGCGGAAGCGAATCGGCCTGGTCGGGTCAACGAATGCCCAGGGCGAGCGTTACCTGACAGACATGGTTGCGCTCCTTCGCGCGGATGGTCTGGCAGCCGAGGCCACGGTCGCCCCGGATGCGACAGCTGTGCTCGGCGTGAACGATCGCGTCCAACTCAGCGAGGCCGCACGCACGCTCAACGCGCGGACTGTCGACAAATGGCAGCGAGAGGGCGTCACTGTGCTCGATCCCGCCACGACGTGGATCGACACCAATGCTGTGCTCGCCGCAGACGTCACGCTATTGCCCAACACCTTCATTCTCGGTGCCACTACCATCGCCGCTGGGGCGACAGTCGGGCCAGACACGACGCTCCGGGACTGCGAAGTCGCGGAAGACGCCAAAATAACGCGCGCCGACGCGACGCTCGCTGTCATCGGAGAGCGTGTGAATATCGGTCCGTTCGCCTATCTTCGTCCTGGCACGGTCGTACAGGCGGATGGCAAGGTGGGTACCTTCGTCGAAACCAAGAATTCAACGATCGGCGTTGGCAGTAAAGTGCCGCATCTTTCCTACGTGGGAGACACGACGATCGGTGCACATGTCAATCTTGGTGCCGGTGCGATCACGGCGAACTACGACGATCTGACCAAGCACCGCACCGAGATCGGTGACGAAGTGCACACTGGATCGCACAACGTCTTCGTGGCGCCGGTTAAGATCGGAGACGGCGCGAAAACGGGCGCCGGTGCCGTCATCCGAAAGGATGTCCCCGCCGGTGCTCTTGCACTCAGCGTTGCCCCCCAGCGCAATGTCACCGGGTGGGTCGAGACCAACAGGCCGGGTACCAGGGCCGCAGATGCGGCTGCTGCGAACCGTGCGGCACAGGAAACAGGCAATGGCACGCAAAAAGAAGACAGTTGACCTCGACCGCGAAAACGGAATCGCCCCAGGACTGGTCGCCAAGACCAAGAAGCGGCTGGTTGTTGTTTCGGGGCGATCCCACCTCGACCTCGCGCACGACGTAGCTCTGGGTCTCGGCACCGAGTTAGTACCGACCGAACACCGAACTTTCGCGAGCGGCGAGATCTACACCCGCTTCGAGGTGTCGATTCGCGGTTGTGACGTCTTCGTGATCCAGTCGTTCGGCCCGCCCGTCAATGAGTGGTTGATGGAACTGATGATCATGGTCGATGCGCTCAAGCGTGCCTCTGCCAAGCGCATCACTATCGTCGCGCCCTACTACCCGTACTCGCGTCAAGACAAAAAAGGCCGCGGTCGTGAACCCATCAGCGCCCGCCTCGTTGCCGATCTTCTTCGCACTGCCGGTGCTGACCGCATCATGAGTGTCGACCTGCACGCTCCCCAGATCCAGGGCTTCTTCGATGGGCCTGTCGACCACTTGTTCGCGAAGCCCGTGCTGCTCGAACACTTCGAACAGAACCTCACAGCGGAAGACCGTGCCCAGCTCACCGTCGTATCACCCGACATGGGTCGTGTCCGCGTCGCAGATACCTGGTCAGACAGCCTGGGCGCGCCCCTTGCCATCATTCACAAGCGTCGTGACCCGAAGGTTGCCAACCAGGTCACTGTGCACGACATCGTCGGAGAGGTCGATGGCCGCGTGTGCCTGCTCGTAGACGACATGATCGACACCGGTGGCACCATCGTCAAGGCGGCTCAAGCACTCAAGGCGAGCGGCGCGAAGAAGGTCATTGTTGCGGCGACTCACGCGATCTTCAGTGACCCCGCCGTCGAACGCCTGCAGGACTCCTCGATTGACCAGGTTGTGGTGACAGACACAGTTCCACTGCCGCCGGAGCGTCGCTGGGACGCGCTCGTGGTGCTTCCCATTGCGCCGCTGCTCGCTCGTGCAATTCATGAGGTCTTCGAAGACGGTTCCGTGACGAGCATGTTTGACGGCGCCGCCTAGACAGCTCTCGACCTCTGGCATGGGATCGCTCGGAGTTTATTCATAGCCGCGACCACGACGATGGATTTTCACTACTCAGGAGGATGACCATGATCCGTTCCACCATCGCGCCCCGACCCGTTCGCGTCGCCGCTGCCCTGGCATCGGTTGCCGGACTCGTCGCTCTCGCCGGTTGCTCGACTACCGACACGTCGGCAACGAGCGATTCGGCGGCCGCTACGCCAGAAAGCTCTGCTGCGGCGGGGTCCAGCACATCGAGTGGGACGTATAGCGACGGCACCTATACGGCGGAAGGCACCTACCAGACGCCCGAGTCCGTCGAAACGATCAGTGTGACTGTCACCCTTGCAGACAACGTCATCACAGATGTCGAGGTCACGGGCGATCCGCAAGCGCGCGAGTCGCAGCAATACCAGTCCGAGTTCATCGGTGGGATCGCCGATGTCGTCGAGGGCAAAAACATCGACGATATCTCGGTCAGTCGAGTCGCTGGCTCATCCCTCACGAGCTCCGGATTCAACTCGGCAATCGAAGAAATCAAGTCCGAAGCAGCCGCGTGATTGCGAATGGCGAAGCGTCGATGTGGCGCTTCGCCGCTATCGGTACACAGTGGGAGATCGAGACAGCACGCCCACTCACCCGCGACGAGCGTTCCGCGATTAGCGACCTGATTGCTGAATTCGACCTCACCTGGTCACGGTTTCGTGCTGACTCAGCTGTGACACTTCTCGCCGACGGCGGCGGCGTCATCCCTCTCCCGGCTGACGCTGACGACATGTTGACGGTCTACCGCGAACTCACCGCTGCAACTGCTGGTGCCGTCAACCCACTGGTGGGGCACTCGCTCGCTCAGCGAGGGTATGACGCTCGTATGTCGTTGGTTGACAGCGGGCCCGCACCGGCACCAGAGGTTTGGGAAGACATTCTGGCCTGGAACGAGACTCACCTGCGGGTCTCGGAGCCGGGGGCCATGATCGACATCGGGGCGCTCGGAAAAGGCCGCCTCGTCGATCTGGTGTTCGCCCACGTTGTTGCCCGCGTGGATGGCCCCGTGATCGTTGATGCGAGCGGTGACCTCGCTGTGCAGGGGACGCCGGTACGTGTGGGGCTCGAGCATCCCTTCGATAGTCGGCGCGTCGTTGGAGTGTACGAACTTCACGATGAGGCGCTGTGCGCGTCGGCGACCAACCGGAGATCATGGGGTGATGGACTGCACCACGTTCTCGATGCCCGTACAGGCATTCCGGTGCGTACTATTGCGGCAACATGGGCTGTGCATCCGGATGCCATGCACGCGGATGCCGCAGCAACAGCCCTGTTCTTCGATGGTGGTCCAGAGCTTGCTGCCGCGTGGGGCGTTGACTGGGTACGCATGACAACAGACGGACGGGTGGAATGGTCACCCGGTGGAAGGGCAGAGATTTTCCGATGAGGACAGCGCTGGTATCTTCCTGGAATCGCGTTTACGCAGCTCTCGGGCGCATCTCGATGTATCGTCTCGTGCTGATCGCGCTGGGGCTTCTTGCCATCATCGCGTTCGGTGGTTCGTTCTTCGAACTGGTCGTGCCCGCTCCGCTCGAGATGCTGGCGACGCTCGCCGTGCTATCGATCATCTGCGTCGGAGTTGATGCCGCGGCGCAGCGCATACTGCGGCTGCCTCAGCGCATCGAATCGTCGCTCATTACCGCGTTGATTCTGCTATTCGTGCTGCGTCCGACGCTTGATCCAGCAGCACTTCTCGGGATCGCCCTTGCGGCCCTCGTAGCGTCTGCATCAAAGTACCTGTTGGTATGGCGTGGCCGGCATATTTTCAACCCCGCTGCGACCGGCGCCGCCAGTTTGACGATCCTCTCTAGTTTCCTTCCGTTCGAGGTAGGCCTCGGCAGTGCCGCCTGGTGGGTGGGGACTCCGGTTCTCTTCGGGCCAGTGGTCTTGCTCGGGATGCTCGTGTTGGCGCGTATCGAGAAGCTTGCTGTTGTTGCGATGTTCTTTGTCGTTGCAACTGTGGTCTCGTTCGGCCGCGTGGCGTATCAACTTCAAGACGCGGGGCTTGCGTTCGATGTCGGCGCGCAGCTTTCGCAGATCGTCACTGCATCGCCGTTCCTCTTTCTTGGGGCATTCATGCTGTCGGAGCCACTCACAATGCCACCGCGCCGATGGCAGCAATACACCGTGGCGATCGTCGTGGGTGTGCTTGCTGGGTGGCCGATAAGCGTTGGTGCGTTCACGCTCGGGCAAGAACGCGCGCTTTTGATCGGCAATCTTGTCGCGTTTGCGTTCTGCCTGCGCCACGCGATTCGGCTGACCCTCGTAGCACGCGATATGCCGACGTCGACCTCTCACGAGCTCATCTTTCGCACGCGCCGTCCGCTCACCTTTGCGGCGGGTCAGTACCTCGAGCTCGACGTGCCGCACCGTCGCCCCGATGCGCGCGGGACACGAAGAGAGTTCAGCATCGTGTCGGCTCCGGCAGATCTTCCGGAGGTGCGCGTCGCGTATCGCGACGGCACCGGACCCCAGAGCACCTACAAACGAGCGCTCGGTGAAGTCGAGCCCGGCGACGCACTGGCTGTCACAGGCGTGTGGGGAGACTTCGTGCTTCCGCGGGATGCGAGTCGACCCCTGCTGATGGTCGCGGCCGGAATCGGTGTCACGCCCTTCATCTCTCAACTGCGCCAAATGCGTCTCGCTGGACCACGCCGAGACGTGGTGCTGGTCTACGTCGCGCGCACCGGCGCTGAGCTCGCCTTCCGGGACGAGCTGAAGGCTGCGGGTATTCCTGTGATCATCTACAGCGCCGATCAGCCGGCCGACCTTCCTGCGGCCTGGCAGTGGACAGGCGGAAAGCGCCTGGACGCGGCGTCCCTCGAGATCGCCGTGCCGGACCTCGCCGCCCGACATGCTTTCATCTCGGGCCCACCGGCACTTATCGCAGACCTTGCCCCCGCGCTTCGGAAAGCGCGGGGGCTCACAACGGATGCCTTCAGCGGTTACTGAGCGGGATCTGCCGCGGCGGGTGTATCTGGGCGCGCTGGCAAACGGACGGTGAAGGTCGTGTCACCTGGAGTTGAGGCCACCGAGATGCTTCCGCTGTGCGCATCGACGATCGCTCGCGCGATCGAAAGGCCGAGACCCGTACCACCGGTCTTTCGCGCCCGTGAACTGTCGGCGCGCGCGAACCGTTCGAAGAGCTCGTTCATGATCGTGGGATCGACGCCCGGACCGTTGTCATGCACGCGCACGACGGCCTCGGTGCCTTCACCGGCTACCGAGAGAGTGACAGTCGTTCCCGCCGGCGTGTGCGTGCGCGCATTCGCCAACAGGTTGACCACGACCTGGTGCAGACGTGGCTCATCACCGGCGACGACGATGGGCTCGTCACCGAGTTCGATTTCCCACGTGTGGTCACGACCGGCAGCCTGCGCGTCACCGAGGGTTTCGATGGCCAAGCGGCTGAGATCGACAGCGCCGTAGACGAGCTCTTGCCCCTCTTCGAGGCGTGCGAGCAGGAGGAGATCTTCCACGAGAGCCGTCATTCGTAGCGACTGAGCCTGAATGCGCTCGAGCGAGGTTTCGGTGTTGGCGACGGCTTCCGCGCCGTTTCCCTGGTGAATCGCGCGGAGCGAAAGCTCGGAATAGCCGCGAATAGAAGCCAGGGGAGTGCGCAGCTCATGGCTGGCATCGGCGACAAAGCGTCGCATGCGCTCTTCGTTCCGCTGCCGCTCCTCAAGGGAAGCATCGACGTGATCGAGAAGAGTGTTGAGGGCATCACCGACACTACCGATTTCGGTATGAGGGTCGGATTGCTCAGGGGGCACGCGCTCTGAAATACGCACGGAACCTTCGGCGAGCGGCATCCGGGCAACGCGCTGTGCCGTGTCGGCGACTGCCCGCAGCGGACGGAGGCTTCGGCGAATAACCAGCACGATCACTACGCCGAGCAGTATGAGGCCGCCGACAGTGACGAGCGTCACACTTGTCAGGATCGTGCCGAGCGTCGATGTGACTTCGGAGGTTGGTAGGCCGTACGCGGCAAAAAGGCCTGAGGGGGAGCCTGTAAAGTCCAGGCGGTATTCCCCAAGCTCTGGAAGATCAATCGTCACAAAACCTGGCGTATCGAGCGCCGCGACGACCACACTCAGTTGCTCTGAAGTGAGCTCAGCAACGTCGGCGTCCTCCGTGACGTATGCGCCGGTAAGTCCGCTCGGTACCTGCAATATCAGCAGGTACCCCTGTGTCTGACGTCCGGTATCAAGAACGTCAGCCGCGGTTGAGGTTGCTGTCACTCGGCGCAGATCGGGGGTCTCTTCGACGACTTGCGTATTGAGGTTTTCTTGCAGAATGCTCTCAAGAATCGTGGCTGTTGCAAGCCCGGCGCCCACGAAGATGAGGGAGACAATTCCCACGACGGCCGTCATCAATCTAGCCTGAAGACTCCAATTGCGTCGTCGTGTGGAGGTTTTAGCAGACGTCACTGCGGTGTCTTGATCATGTAGCCCACACCACGCACAGTGTGGATGAGGGGGTCATGGCCCTGGTCGATCTTTTTCCGTAGGTACGAGATATAGAGTTCGACGACGCTTGAGCGTCCACCGAAATCGTAGTTCCACACCCGATCGAGAATCTGCGCCTTCGAGACGACTCGTCGCTGGTTGCGCATAAGGTAGCGCAGCAACTCGAACTCGGTAGCTGTCAGCTCGATTTCAGTTCCGGCTCGTTCCACTTCGTGGCTGTCTTCATTGAGGCTGAGGTCTGCCACCCGAAGGATCGGCTCAGCATCACTCGCTTCTGCTGTGCCGGCGCGCCGCATGAGGCCGCGTAGGCGCGCTACGACCTCTTCAAGGCTGAAGGGCTTCGTCACGTAGTCGTCACCGCCGGCTGTCAGACCCGCAACACGATCACCGACAGCATCCTTAGCTGTCAGGAAAAGCACCGGGACGTCGTCGCCGGACTGACGCAGCCGCTGTAAGACGGCCATGCCGTCGAGGTCGGGCATCATAATGTCGAGCACCATCGCGTCGGGATGGAATTCGCGAGCTGTCTGCAGAGCTTGAAAGCCTGAACCGGCTGTTCGCACATCCCACCCTTCCATGCGCAATGCCATGGAGAGGAGGTCGGTGAGCATCTGCTCATCGTCGACGACAAGCACGCGGGGCGCGCTGCCGTCGGCCCGGCGGAGAGAGTGGGTGGGTGCGATCGTGGTCATACTCCGATTGTGTGCGGCGTTCTATGTGATTCCTATGGATGATGCTATGCGCAGCCTGTGAGTTTTTCTAGGGCATCACTGCGCGTACATAGCTTTCTCTTAAGTTCCTCAAGCACGGTCCATCAGCGCGACTCCTAGCTTCGGTTCAAATGGCCGGACCCTGCGGCCGAGAGGAGACGAATGTACTGGACATATCTGCGGCGAGAATTAGCGGGTCGCAAGAAACAAACAGCCATCGTGGCGGCGGGACTCGCAATTGCGATCGCGCTCGTCATCATCGTGAATTCACTATCGACGGGAGTTAGCAACGCGCAGGCCACGGCGTTGCAATCTGTCTATGGTGTCGGCACCGACCTCACCGTGAGCGGCGCGCAGTCGGAACCGGGGGAGCCGGGAGACCGCGGGCAGTTCGAGTTCGGTGGGGATGACGGCGAAACATCAGACGGCACAACGACTCTCAGCCAGTCGCGTCTGTCGACCGACATGCAGCGTGGCACGCTGGACGCCACAACAGTAAATACAGTGAGCGAGCTCGACGGTGTGTCGGCGGCCTCTGGAGCTCTCAGCCTCACGAACATCACCTTCGACGGTGAGATTCCCGATATGTCGCAGAACGGCGACACAGCGGGTGGGCCTCCCGGTGATGCTGCCGAAGGCGGAACGGGCGGACCCGGCGGCGACGGCGGGAGTGCCTTCAACGTCGACTCGTTCACGGTTCTCGGCATCGAATCTGCCGACACCGAAGTCGGGCCGCTCTCGGCGGTCGAAGTCTCGGACGGACGCCTGCTCAGTGAGTCGGATGCCGGCGAGAACGTCGCGCTTTTGGACTCGACGTATGCCACGACGAACGAACTCGCGGTCGGTGACACGATCGACGTCGGCGGTAGCGACATGGAGATCGTTGGGCTCGTGACATCGACTTCGGACGAGGCCGACACCGCGGCGAACGTCTACATTCCCATCGACGTCGCACAGAGCTTGGCAGGCGTGGAAGATGTCATCTCAACCATCTACGTGCAAGCGGATTCTTCTGACAGCATCGGCGCAGTCCAGAGCGAGATCGAGTCGGCGCTGCCCGATGCCACCGTCAGCTCGCAATCTGACTTGGCTTCGACGGTGTCAAGCTCGCTGTCGAGCGCTTCATCGCTCATCACCAACCTTGGAACGTGGCTCTCAGTGATCCTCCTGATCGTTGCGGTAGCCCTCGCGGTGCTCTTCACGATCTCAGGAGTCTCGCGACGTACGCGAGAGTTCGGAACGCTGAAGGCCATCGGTTGGTCGAATCGTCGGGTTGTCGGCCAGGTTGCCGGTGAATCGGTGGTGCAGGGCCTCATCGGTGGCGTTGTGGGTCTTGCCATTGGCCTCGCTGGCGTTGTTGCTATCAACATCATCGGGCCGACCATCTCGACGTCATCAACCGCCGATACCGGTGGCATGGGCGGTATGGGTGCCCCGGGTGGCGGTGGAATGCCAGGAATGGATGCTGCAACAAGTTCAGCGGACATCGTCCTCAGCGCTCCCATCTCGATCACCATGATTCTCATCGCGATCGGACTCTCGATCGTTGGTGGGCTGGTCGCGGGAGCCTTCGGCGGCTGGCGCGCATCCCGCCTCAGCCCTGCTGAGGCACTTCGGTCAGTCGGCTAAGCGCCGTGATAGTTCAGAACAGGAGACAGGCATGAGCATCGTAGACACCGCAAGCGCCTACCGGATTAAAGGCGTCACGAAGACCTACCAGCAGAAGGGGCGTGTCGTAAACGCACTGACGGGCGTTGACATCGACATCGCTCAGGGCGATTTCGTGACCATTCAGGGTCCGACGGGCGGTGGAAAGTCAACATTCCTTCAGTTGCTCGGAGCGCTCGAGCGACCGACGAAAGGCGAGGTGCTGCTGGGCGATACGGATATCGCCAAAGCGTCGAACGCCGACCTCGGAAAAGTGCGCGCGCACGAGATTGGATTCGTCTTTCAGGGCTTCAACCTCATTCCCACGCTCACGGCTTCGGAAAACGTGGATATGGGCCTTGAGCCCCTGGGCCTGGATAAAGAAGAACGCGCGAAGCGGGTTGCGGAAGCGCTCTTGCGCGTCGGCCTCGAAGAGCGCGGCGATCATCGACCGGGAGAGCTTTCAGGTGGCCAGCAGCAGCGTGTCGCCATCGCACGCGCTATTGCAAAGCGGCCGCGCGTTCTTCTTGCGGATGAACCAACGGGAAACCTCGATGAGAGCATGCGCGACGAGATTCTCGTGGTCCTCGAAGAGCTCAACGCTGAGGGGCTCACACTCATCATGGTGACGCATGACTCAGCCGTTGCACGGCGCGCGAAGCGCCGACTTCGTCTCGAGAAGGGGACTGTGCGCGACATCACAAAGTGAACGCTCAGCATTGGGTGCGGACGGCGGTGCTGTCCGCACCCATTGCTGCATTACGTTTGCGGAATGAGTGTGCTGAGCGCCGAGGTTTATGCTGACGGCCGAAAGATCGCGGATGCGACGACCCTTTCTGACGCGATATCGGAGGCTCGAGCCTCGAACGGAATGGCGTGGGTGTCTCTACTCGATCCCGATCAGACAGAGCTCGACGAAGCGCTGTCGTTGCTCGATATGCACCCGCTTCTCACCGAAGGGGTCTTGCGCCCTGGCCAGCGAACGAAGCTCGCCGCATCGGATGACAAGATCTTCGTTGCGCTGCAACCGGCACGATACGACGATGCCTCCGAGATGGTGTCGTGCGCCGAAGTCGACGTGTTCGCGGGCGTGCATGACATCGTCACGGTGCAGCACAGCAGCGCAGTCGACATCTCGGCTGCGCGTGAGCGGTTAGCCGGCCGTCCCGAATACCTGGAGCGGGGGCCGATAGCCGCCTTGACCGCGATAATCGATGAGGTCATCGGTCACTATCACCCCGTACTCGACGGCATCGAGCACGACATCGACGAGATCGAAGAGCAGCTGTCGTCGACAGACCCGCATGTGTCAAAGCGGATATTCGCTCTCCAGCGAGAAGTGATCGATCTGCAGCACGCGACATCGGAACTGCCAGGAATTCTCGAAGACCTCGAGCGAATCGCGATGGAGCGAGCGCACATCACGCGCGCGCCGATTCTGGGCGATCTGGCCGATCGAGCACGCCACATGGTCGAACGTACTCAAGCTTTCCGCCATGCGCTCGAATCTGCGCTGCAGGTTAACGCGATCTTGGTTGAACAAGAAAACAGCGTGCAAATGCGGCGGATGACCGAGATTAGTCTCGAGCAAAACGACCAGGTGAAGAAGGTGTCGAGTTGGGCGGCGATCTTGTTCGCCCCAACCCTCGTCGGAACTGTTTATGGAATGAACTTCAACAACATGCCGGAGTTGCATTGGACCTACGGCTATCCGATGGCAATCGCCCTCATGCTCGGAACCAGCATCACGCTGTACACGATCTTCAAGCGCAAACAGTGGTTATGAAAAACGAGGGTGGCCCGGCACATGTACCGGGCCACCCTCGTTTTTTCAGACCGTCAGTGCGTGTCTTCAGCTTCGATTTCGGTGCGATCTCCCGACCACAGCGTGTGGAAGGTGCCTTCCTTGTCGATTCGCTTGTACGTGTGCGCGCCAAAGAAATCGCGCTGGCCCTGAATCAGGGCAGCAGGCAGGCGCTCGGCGCGCAATCCGTCGTAGTACGCGAGTGACGATGAGAACGCGGGGGCGGGAAGCCCCGCGGCGGCGGAGATCGAGACAATTCGACGCCAGGCATCCTGAGCGCGACCGAGCGCTTCTACAAAGTACGGCGCTGTCAGCAGGACGGGCAGCTCGGGCGCATCGCTGTACGCGTCAGCGATGCGATTGAGGAACTGAGCGCGGATGATGCAGCCACCACGCCAGATCTTCGATACCGCGCCGAGGTCGATGTTCCAGTTGTATGCACCCGCACCGGCACGAATCTCATCGAAGCCCTGCGAGTACGCCACGATCTTGGAAGCGAACAGCGCAAGGCGCACATCTTCGATGAAGCTATCGGCGTCGTCTACCGTGAGCGTCTGAGCGGGCCCAGGGAGCTCACGAGATACTGCACGCTGTTCGGCGTGGCTCGAGAGCGAGCGGGCAAATGTTGCTTCGGCGATACCAGATACCGGAACGCCGAGATCGAGCGCGGTCTGCACTGTCCATGCGCCGGTTCCCTTGGCCCCAGCCTGGTCAACGATGATGTCGACGAGCGGCTTTTCGGTTTCAGCGTCTACCTGACGAAGTACCTCCGCGGTGATCTCGATGAGGTACGACTCGAGTTCGCCGCTGTTCCACTCCGCGAACACGTCAGCGATCTCTGCTGGTGACTTGCCGGTTCCGCGACGGATCAGGTCATACGCTTCCGCGATGAGCTGCATGTCGGCGTATTCGATGCCATTGTGAACCATCTTGACGAAGTGGCCAGCGCCGTCGTGTCCGATGTGCGTGACGCATGGTTCGCCTTCGGCGACCGCCGCGATGGACTTCAGGATCGGTCCGAGGGTCACCCAGGACTCGTCGGAGCCTCCGGGCATGATCGACGGGCCGAGCAGCGCGCCTTCTTCGCCGCCGGAAACTCCCATACCGACGAAGTTGATGCCGGTGTCGCGTACTGCCTTCTCGCGGCGGATCGTGTCGGTGAAGAGCGCGTTGCCGCCGTCGACGATGATGTCGCCCGGCTCGAAAACCTGTACGAGCTCTTCAATGACGGCGTCTGTTCCGCGGCCGGCTTTCACCATGATGATGGCGGTGCGTGGCTGAGACAGGCTCGCAGCGAACTCTTCGTAAGAAGCCGTCGGGATGAAGCCCGCTTCGGGGTGCGCGGAGACGAGGTGCTCGGTCTTGTCGTGGCTGCGGTTGTAGACCGCAACGGTGTTGCCTTCGCGGCTCGCGAGGTTGCGGGCGAGATTTGAGCCCATCACCGCCAGTCCGACAACACCGATGTTTGCTGTTTTATCGCTCAACTCGTTCTCCTTGGGGTTGAAATACGAAAAGTCTGTCCTGCAAGAAGTCGTGAGGAACAGAGGAGCAGGTCAGGCGCCCTGCGGCGACGACGTCAGTCTTTGCGATACGCCTGACGACCCATTGACCAGAAGGCCAGGACAGTTCCGACGAGCCCCAGGGCGGCGATTAAACCGACAACGCCGAGCATGATGTCAGAGGAAAGCTGGGCGTCCATAATGAGGGCTCCTTCAAAGTCGTTGCGCTATTTATCGTAGCGGGCACGTATCCCGGGCGGCACGCTGGTAGACTCACACACTGTACTTCGGCGAGGGATGCTCCATGCATCCGTTATCGACGCAGTGAAGCAGGCTCACGGCTTTCCTCACGCACTCGCGTTCGAGTCGAATCCAGACCCCAGACGATACGGGCCCGTGTGCCCGCAAGGAGAATCATCATGGCGACAAAGTCCGCCGATACCAAGATCACCGCGGAACTCCGCGACAGCTTCGGCAAGGGCTTCGCCCGCCGCCTTCGTGCTGCAGGCAAGATCCCCGCCGTTATCTATGGACACGGCACCGACCCCGTGCACGTTGCCCTCCCGGGCCACGAGACTGCGCTGATCGTGCGTCGTGCGAACGTCGTTCTCGAGATCGAGGTTGACGGCTCGCAGGTTCTCGCGCTTGTCAAAGACATTCAGCGCGACCCGGTACGCCAGATCATCGAGCACATCGACCTGCTCGTCGTCATCAAGGGTGAAAAGGTCGAGGTTGACATTCCTGTCATCATCACCGGTGAGCCTGCTGCTGGTATGAACGTGAACGTCGACGCCAACACCGTTCTGCTCGAGGTAGAAGCTACCCACATCCCGCAGTCGGTTGAGGTCAGTGTTGAGGGCCTCGAAGCCGGAGCGCACATCACCGCAGCAGACATCAAGCTTCCGTCCGGTGCAGTGCTCGTGGTCGACCCCGAGACTCTCATCGTCGCAATCTCGTCGCCCGCTGGCGACGGCGACATCGACGAGATCGCCGAAGCAGATGCCGCGATTGCCGCTGAGCAGGCCGCAGAGTCAGCTGAAGCTGCCGAATAGTCACGACATTGCGATTGTGAGGGGGTGCCGATGCGCGCCCCCTCACTTTTTGTCGGAGGAGATCTGTCATGGCGACGACCTGGATTGTGCTCGGCCTCGGAAACCCTGGCGCGCAGTATGAAAAAACACGCCACAACATAGGTCAACTTGTGATCGACGAGCTGGTCACGCGTCGGAGCGAGAAGCTCCGCGCACACAAGGCCAACGCGCGCGTCGCGGAGAGCTGGGTTCGTCCCGGCGGTGACCGCTTCGTGCTTGCGAAGCCGAATACGTTCATGAATGTCTCAGGCGGACCCGCTGCCGCACTCGCTGCGTTTTACGGGGTGACACCCGACCATGTCATCGTTGTGCACGACGAGCTCGACATTCCTTTCGACACGATCAAGCTGAAGGTCGGCGGTGGGCACGGTGGACACAACGGCGTTCGCGATGTCGCGAAAGCACTGGGAACGCCCGATTTTCCGCGCGTGCGAGTAGGCATCGGGCGCCCTCCGGGGCGGATGGATGCGGCCGATTGGGTTCTCGACCCCTTCGGAACGACGGAACGCAGCGCCCTCCCATCTCTGGTCGCAGACGCTGCGGATGCAGTGGAAGAGCTCATCGAAGATGGTCTCGTTTCCGCCCAGCAACGCCACCACGCGCCTCGGTGACGGAACGCTGACCCCGAGTGTCGCGGGGGCGCTCTAGACTTATTCGGTGACAGTTCCCGGGATTTCGCGCGCCCTCGCGTCCACAGATACTTTCCGGGAGGCACTGGAATCAGCATCAGTTGATGCCGACTTCTCGCTCGTAGACGGGCTCGATGCACCGCTCATAGCGGCGCTCCTCCAGCAACGTCGTGAGAACGGGCGGGTGCCAGCGGTACTCGCGATCACTCCGACGGGCCGACGCGCCGAGGCGGTAGGACCTGCCATTCAAGCGCTGATTCCCGGTGCCATAGTGCTGCACATCCCGGCATGGGAGACGCTGCCGCATGAGCGGCTGAGCCCCAGCACCGAGACAGTGGGGCGGCGACTTTGGGCGCTCCGGGCAATCGCGGAGTGGGATCGAACCACTCCGCTCGTCGTAACTTCGTCGGTTCGCGGCGCGCTTCAGCCGCTCGCGGCGGGGCTTGCGGATGTAGCGAGTCTTCGTGTTCGCAGAGGCGCACGCGGTTACGACCTCGGTGAAATCAGCGCTGCCCTCGTCGAGCGCGCGTACCTCAGGGTTGACATGGTCTCTCGGCGGGGAGAATTCGCAGTGCGCGGCGGCATTCTCGATGTGTTCCCGCCCATTGCTGACCACCCCTATCGTGTGGAGTTTTTCGGTGACGAGGTAGATCAGATTCGTTCGTTTTCGGTGGCCGATCAGCGATCGCTCCCCGAAGAGATCACCGAAGTCGACTTTCTCCCGAGCCGCGAGCTCCTTCTGACGGACGCCGTCCGCACCCGCGCACTGGAGCTTCAAGACAGATTTCCCGGCGTGCGAGGCATGCTTGAGAAGATGAGTGAAGGCATCCCGGTAGAGGGTATGGAATCGCTCCTTCCCGTGCTTGCTGACCGGCTTGTGACTCTCGCGGATTACCTACCTGACGGTGCCGCGATTGCGCTTGTCGACCCCGTCCGTGCCGCATCGCGTGCCAAGACCCTTGGCGACACGAACCGTGAATTCTTGGAGGCAGCGTGGTCAGTGGCGACCGCGGGCGGTGAGAGTCCCGTTGACCTCGGCTCTGGCGACTTCGTCACGCTGGGAGAATTGAAGGAAGCTGTCCACGACCGTCATGGCGCATGGTGGACTTTTAGTGCCTTTGATTCCGGCGCTGCAGACGCCGCAGATGAGGGACTCACCGCCGGTGACGATGTTGTGCGTATCGCGGCGAACGCTGTTCCCTCTTTTCAGGGGATGGTTGATGGCGCCATCGACCATGTCGCGCGCCTCGTCGCTGACGGCTGGAGCGTCGTTGTCGCGGCATCAGGAGTCGGGCTCGCCGACAGAGCACGCGATGTGCTCGCTGAACGTGGTGTGGCCGCACGTCGCGTTGACGACATCGATGCGGCGCCACCGGTGGGAGTCGTACTTGTTGTTCCCGCAGCTCTAGAGCGGGGATTCGAAGCGCCGGCGGCGCAGTTCGCGGTGTTGACCGAGACGGAGTTCTACGGGCGGACGATCGGCAGCGATCAGCGGGTCGTGAAGAAGCTCGCTTCGCGTCGTCGCAATGTCGTTGACCCGATGCAGCTGAAGCCCGGTGACGTGGTGGTGCACGCCACCCACGGCATTGGAAAGTTCGTCGAGCTCGTGCAGCGTGAAGTGTCCAGTGGCGGGCGCAACCCTGTCAAAAGCAAGCGGGAGTATCTGCTGCTCGAGTATGCGCCGACCAAGCGCGGCTATCCCGGCGACAAGCTTTTCGTTCCGACCGATCAGCTCGATCTACTCTCTCGCTACGTCGGCGGCGAAACTCCGACGCTCTCAAAAATGGGCGGCAGCGACTGGGCGCAGGCCAAGGGTCGTGCGCGGAAGGCCGTGCGAGACATTGCCGTTGAGCTCGTCAAGCTCTATTCGGCGCGCATGGCGTCGAAGGGATACGCATTCGGCCCCGACACTCCGTGGCAGCGCGAACTCGAAGAAGCTTTTCCGTTCGCGGAGACCCCAGACCAGTTGCAGACGATCGATGAGATCAAAGCAGACATGGAGAAACCGATTCCCATGGACCGGCTGCTTTCGGGTGATGTCGGTTTCGGCAAGACCGAGGTTGCCGTTCGTGCCGCGTTCAAAGCGATCCAGGATGGCAAGCAAGTTGCCATGCTTGTGCCGACGACGCTGCTCGTGAAACAGCACCTTGAGACATTCACCGAACGCTTTGCCGGTTTCCCGGTCAAGGTGCATGCGCTGTCGCGATTCCAAACCGACAAGCAGGCGCGTGAGACGCTCGCGGGCATCACCGATGGCACCGTCGACATGGTGATCGGTACACACCGCATCCTGACTGAGAAGGTCATCTTCAAAGACCTCGGCCTCATGATCATCGACGAGGAGCAGCGATTCGGCGTTGAGCACAAAGACTCGCTGAAAAAGCTCAAGACCAACGTCGACATCCTCTCGATGAGCGCGACGCCGATTCCGCGCACGCTCGAGATGGCTGTCACGGGGATCCGCGAGATGTCGACGCTCCAGACTCCACCGGAGGACCGGCATCCGATTTTGTCGTACGTCGGACCACGCAACGACAAGCAGATCGCGGCAGCTATCCGGCGAGAACTCCTCCGCGAGGGGCAGGTTTTCTACGTACACAACCGCGTGCAGTCCATTCAGCGCGTGGCAGCCCATCTGGCGGAACTTATTCCGGAGGCCCGTGTCGCGGTCGCTCACGGTCAGATGGGGGAGCACGCGCTCGAGCAGGTTGTTGACGACTTCTGGGAGCGTCGTGCTGACGTTTTGGTGTCGACCACGATCGTCGAAACGGGCCTCGACATCTCGAATGCCAACACGATCATCATCGATCGTGCCGACAAATACGGACTCTCTCAGCTGCACCAGTTGCGTGGGCGGGTGGGGCGCGCTCGCGAGCGTGCCTATGCCTACTTCCTCTACGACGACGTGAAGCCGCTGTCTGAGACCGCGGCAGACCGCCTCGAGACCATCGCGGTCAACAATGAACTCGGAAGCGGAATGCAGGTTGCGCTGAAAGACCTCGAGTTGCGTGGCGCTGGAAACCTTCTCGGGGCTGAGCAGGCGGGCCACATCGCCGGGGTCGGTTTCGACCTGTACTTGCGCATGATCGGTGAGGCAGTGTCGGCTTTCCGGGGCGATGACACCGAGGGGCCGGCCGAACTGCGGTTGGAGTTGCCGGTACAAGCGCGTATTCCCGAGTCATACATCGACAGCGAGCGGCTGCGCCTTGAGGCGTACCAGAAGCTCTCCGCTGCGGCATCCGCAACCGCCAAAGACGATGCGCTGGATGCCGTCATTGATGAACTCCGCGACCGCTATGGCGAGCCGCCCGCCGATGTCGACGGCCTTGTCGCAGTCGCCCAACTCCGCCGTCGTGCCGCGCGTGCAGGTCTCGCTGACGTCGTCGCTATGGGGCCCAACTTACGCATTGCGCCCGCGCATTTGGCGGATTCCATGCGCATTCGGTTGCAGCGCCTTTACCCCAAAGCGAAGTTGATTTCAGGCGGAGACGCGATGGTCGTGCCGCTACCGACGGCCTCTGACGGAGCGGTATCGGATGCCGCCCTGTTGCAGTGGGTGGCAACGCTCCTTGATCAGCTTTTCCCGGCTCCGGTCGCTGAGAGTGCGCCGCAGCCGACGTCCGATGGGGGCGCCAAGGCGACTTCCGCCTAGGAGCCCCTACCGGTTCGTGTCAACCGGTGTTCTGAAGCCCAGCGGCGACCCCGCTGACCGAAAGCAGCAGGAGCCGCTGAAGGTCGGGATCGGGCGTTGGCTGATCGGCAGGTGCATCCCGCAGAGCTCTGAGCGCTCGCAGCTGCAGCAGTGACAGCGCATCGACGTAAGGACTGCGAAGCTTGACGGCACGCTGCAAGACGGGCTTGTTCTCGAGCAGACCCGTGCCTCCGGCAATCCGGATGACCCAAGACTGCGTGAGGGTCATCTCGTCCATGACCAGGTCAGCAAGATCTTGCCGATCACCGAGTTCGAGATAGCGTCGCGCGATACGGTCGTCGGCCTTGGCAAGGCTCATACCGACGTTGTCGATCATCGTGCGAAACAGTGGCCACTCGGCGTAAGCCTTCTTGAGCCGCTCTTCGTCGCCGACGGCTTCGAGCGCTGTACCGAGGCCGAACCAGCCGGCGAGGTTGATACGTGCCTGAGTCCATGCGAAAACCCACGGAATGGCGCGGAGATCTTCGAGCGACTCAACCGAGAGCCCGCGACGAGCGGGACGTGAACCGAGCGCGAGCAGACCCACTTCTTCCATGGGTGTGACTGTTGCAAACCACGGAGCGAAGCCGGGCGCCTTGACGAGGCTGAAGAATCGTTCGCGCGATGCCGAATCCATCGTCGCTGCGATGTCTGCGTAGGTTTCGGCAGCCGAGGAGTTCCGTGTTTCGTTCGACGGCGATGATGCCTGCAAAATTGCGGCCGCCACCTGGTCGATGTGACGCTTCGCAATCGTTGCGTCACCGTAGCGAGCGAAAATGACTTCGCCCTGCTCGGTGAGTTTGAATCGACCGTCAACGGAGTGCGGGGGCTGGGCAAGGATTGCGCTGTTGGCCGGTCCGCCGCCGCGGCCCAGAGCGCCGCCACGCCCGTGGAACAGGGTCAATTCGATGTTCTCGTCCTTGGCCCACGCCGCGATTTTTGCCTGCGCCTCATACAGCGCGAGGGTCGCCGCGACCGGTCCGACATCCTTCGATGAGTCGGAGTAGCCGAGCATCACTTCAAGGCGTCGCTCCGTCGCCGTAAGACGCGCGGCAAACGTGGGATGGTCGATGATCTCGGCCAGAATGCCGGGTGCAGCCTGGAGATCGGCAAAAGTCTCGAAGAGTGGCACGACATCGAGCACCGGCACAGCCGAGTCAGCACCCATCGCGAACCGCGCCAGTTTGTGCACGTTCTCGAGGTCTTCTGCCGACTGCGTGAACGAGACGATGTAGCGACCCGCGGCCCGCGGCCCGAAGCGCTCCTGAATGAATGCAATCGAGCGGAACACCTCGAGAACTTCTTCCGTCTGCTCGCTGCGCGCCCCGCCTGCTTCGAGTTCCTCGAGTACCTTCTTGTGCACCGCGGAGTGCTGTCGCACTTCGAGCTCGGCCAGGTGGAAACCGTAGGTCTCGACCTGCCAGATCAGCTCTTGCAGATTGCCATATGCCTGGCGGGCAGCACCGGCGGCTACCAACGAATCCTGCACGATACGCAGATCGGCGAGCAGCTCTTCGGGGTCGCCGTATGCAAGATCGGCGTTACGTGTTCGGGTGGCCGCGATCTTTCGGGCGACGAGCAGCACGATGCGACGGTGCGGCTCGTCGGGTGAGCGCTTGGCGATGTCGGCAGCAGCTTCTTCGTCGGACGCGCGAAGCTGACGCCACAGCGACATCAGTTCGTCGCTGGGCGGAGTCGACGTGCCGTCGAGGGTCAGCCCCCGGCCGATCCGGCTCGTGGCGCGCTCGAGTCCGAGCAGCACGTGTTCGCTCGCAATTCCCGCGGCTTTACGAGTGATGGATGCGGTGACAAACGGGTTTCCGTCGCGGTCACCTGCGACCCAGGAACCGACACGCACGAAGGGGCGCACAACCGGCGCCGCGTGGCCCGAAAGTCCGGGCTGCAGCGTGTCATCGATGCGGCGGTACACCTGCGGGACAGATGTGAAGAGGGTGTCGTCGAAGACCGCCATGACCGCGCGAACTTCGTCGGTGGGCGAGGGCTTTTCCGGGCGAAGGGGAGCGGTGCGCCACAGCGTGTCGATTTCTTCGAGCATCTGGCGCTGGCGTCGACGCTTGTCGCCACCGTGGGTTGCGGCATCCTGCTCGTCCAGAAGCACCGACAGCCGGCGGATGCCGGTAGACACGGCGCGGCGGCGAGCCTCGGTGGGGTGCGCGGTGAATACCGGGTGGAAGCGCAGCGCCTGAAGGCGCTCGAGTGCCTTTTCGCTACCGATCTCGGCGGTAAGGCTCGTGAAAGCGCCGCCGACGGAATCCGTGGCATCGGCGCGTTCGGGCTGTCCGTCACGGTCACGAAGAATGCGCACGCGCTGGTGTTCTTCGGCGAGGTTCACGAGGTGGAAGTACGCCGTGAATGCTCGCGCGACTTCGTCGGCCCTCGCGACAGAGAACGAGTCGGCAACAGCTGTTGCCCGCTCGAAAGCTTCCGGGGTTTCATCGGTATAGGCCTGAATCGTTGCGATTCGAAGCCGCTCGACGTCTTCGTAGAGGCCGGGAGATCCGCTTTCACGAAGTACTCGCCCGAGAAGGGAGCCGAGTAGACGCACGTCGCCGCGCATGTTTTCAGGGATTTCTTGACCAGCCTCGAAGCGTCCGACGAGGTCGACGGCTTCCGTGGGGGTGGGTTCACGCATATACCCACGCTAGCGGGCCTGTGTTTCTTCTTCGTCACGCCATCACCGGTAGGCTGGTATCTGGTGTGCCGGGAAGTCTGGTCGGCGATGTTTCTGTGACCCCCCTGCTTCCTACGGAAGGAAATCCGTGTCTCTTTTGCGCTCAGATCGTTTTCCCGCGATTGTGCTGCTCGCCGCTGCCGCTCTCGGCCTCATTCTCGCCAATTCGGCGGCGGGACCGTTCGCACAGGATGTGCAACACGCCTATATCGGTATCCCCGGCATTTTTGAACTTTCTGTCGGGCACTGGATCGCCGACGGACTGCTTGTCTTCTTTTTCTTCGTCGTGGCTGTCGAGTTGCAGTACGAACTCACGAAAGGCCAGCTTGCCTCGGCACGGAAGGCTCTCCAGCCAGCGATCGCCGCCGCCGGTGGTGTCATCGTTCCGATCATCGTCTTTCTGATTTTCACAGCGGGAAGCGATGTAACCTCGGGCTGGCCCATCCCGACTGCAACCGACATCGCGTTCGCTCTCGGGGTACTTGCGGTCTTCGGCCGTGGCCTGCCCTCGGGTGTTCGGATCTTTCTGCTTGCGCTCGCGATCCTGGACGACATCGTCGGAATCGTCTTCATCGCGGTGCTTTTCACCTCGGATGTCAACTACGCGCTTCTCGGTCTTGCTGTGCTGACCGTGGCGGCCTTCGGTTTTGTGAGTCGGATGCTGGATAGCCGCGCCAAGGGCCTCATCATCACGATTCTCATCGTGTTGGCAATTGCGACATGGGTGCTCGTTTATCTTTCCGGTGTGCACGCCACGATCGCTGGCGTCGCGCTCGGACTGGTGATGGCGCAGCAGCCGGCTTTGCGGGTTCGTCATGAGATGGAGCCGTGGGTCAACGGGATCGTGCTACCGCTCTTCGCGTTCTCGTCTGCGCTCGTGATCATTCCCAACGTTCCGCTGGCTGAGCTTTCTCCGGCTTTCTGGGGAATCCTGGTCGCACTGCCTGTCGGCAAGATCATCGGAATCACGATTTTCGGGTGGATTTCACAGCGCGTCGTGCAGGGCGGGGGCAAGCGGCTTCCGATCGGCGACCTCCTGGCCGCGGGAGCTCTGGGCGGAATCGGGTTCACGGTTTCGCTGCTGCTTTCTGAGCTTGCCTTCGCGAGCAACGATGAGGTTCGTGACGAGGCCACACTCGGTGTGCTTGCCGGGTCAGGTATCGCCGTCATTCTGGCGGCCGTGATCGTGTCGTGGCGCGCACGTTACTACCGCCGGATCGCCGCCGCCGAGGGGTCGACCGAAAGCGCAGCAACAGCGTGAGGAACGATCCCCTGCGCGACGCAGTGAGAGCGATGCACGACATCCGTGATCGCTGCGTGTGGACGCAGGGGATCGACCACCGTGACCTTGTTCCTTACTTGATCGAAGAGAGCGCTGAGCTCGTCGATGCTGTGGAAACCGGCACGCGTGCCGATCTGCGCGAAGAGCTCGGTGATGTGCTCTGGCAGGTGCTTTTTCATGCCGAGATCGCTTCGCGCGACATCGCCGATCCGTTCGACATAGACGACGTTGCGCGCGGTCTCACCGAAAAAATGGTGCGACGGCATCCCCACGTCTTCGCGGGGGAGACGGCGCGTACCCCCGAAGAGGTGCTCGTGCTGTGGAACGCGGCAAAGGCCGCAGAAAAGCATGAGCGCCGCAGCGTGCTCGACGGCGTTTCACCGCACATGCCGTCGCTCGCTCTCGCGCAAAAAGTGCTCGGTAAAGCCGCGCAAGTCGGCGTCGTGCCGCAAAAAGCTGAGTCGAAAATTGTCGACGAGGCAGACCTCGGTGACGCGTTGCTGAACCTTGTCGCTACGGCCAGAGCGCATGGGCTCGACGCCGAAAGAGCCCTGCGTGAACGGCTGCGTCAACTTCAGGACGACGTTCGCGGCGCTGAACAAAGTACCGCCGCGTCGGATGCGTCTGACAAACTGAAAGAATAGGCACGTGCCCTCGGTCAATCCTCCGCGCGGAATGCGCGACATCCTGCCCGCCGAAAAGAGCCGCCGTGAACGCGTGCTCTCTGTCATCCGCGATCGCTACAGCGCGCACGGTTTCGACGAGATCGAAACCCCGGTCATGGAGGAGTACGCGCGCCTGCACGCCGGTATCGGCGGAGACAACGAAAAACTCGCCTTCAACGTCATGAAGCGCGGACTCGATGCTGAGGCCATTCGTGCTGCAGCCGACGACCCAGCGTCTCTGACGGACTTGGGCCTTCGCTACGACCTCACAGTTCCATTGGCGCGCTTCTACGCGACTCACCGTGCGGAACTACCCACTGTGTTTCGCGCGATTCAGATCGCGCCGGTCTGGCGTGCGGAGCGTCCACAAAAGGGGCGCTATCGCCAGTTCATGCAGTGCGATATCGATATCATCGGCGACGCCTCATCTCGAGCAGAAGCCGAACTCATCGTCGCGAGCCTCGACGCTCTCGACGCTCTTCAGCTCACTGGCGCGAGCGTGCGTATCAATGACCGACGTGCACTCGATTGGATGCTCGAAGCTTTCGGTTTCAGCGAAGCAGAGCGCCCTGGCGTGCTCATCACAATCGACAAGCTCGACAAAGTCGGCGCGCAAGGCGTGATCGCCGAGCTTCGTTCGCGAGACGCGACAGTTTCGGCAGTGGATGCTTTCGAGCTCTTCTTGACCGGCGAACATCCGTCGGTCGCCGAGATCTTCGGCGGAGAGCAGATTCGTGGCATGCTCCCGGACGGTGCGCCCGACGAGATCGTTGAGCACCTCGTGTCTCTCGGTACCGCGGTCGCTGCTGCCCGCGATGGCGCTGCGGTTCCCCTCGTTTTCGACCCTTTTCTCGTACGCGGGATGGGCTACTACACCGGGACCATTTTCGAGCTGGCACACCCATCGGTGAGTTATTCGCTCGGCGGTGGCGGGCGCTATGACGGCATGATCGGCCGTTTCCTGGGTCAAGAAGTGCCGGCGGTGGGCTTTTCCATCGGCTTCGAGCGCATTGTCGATCTCGTCGATGCCCAAGACCTCAGTGAAGCGGCGGCAGTTGTCATCGTCCACGACAGGGATGTGCCAATGGTCGAGTTGCTCGCAGCCAAGAGTGCTTTCGTCGCCGAGGGTGCGCGGGTACGCCTCGAGCAGCGCACGAAGAACGTGAAGGGGCTGCTTGAGCGTGCGGCATCCGATGGCTACCGCCAGTTCGCGATGCTGCAGGCCGGTCAATCCGCTGAATCTCTCGAGTTGAAGCCGCTCGCGTAAGTCGCCAATTCTCCGCTGCACGGCGTGACCCCTGGCAGCGGCGGCTCAGATCGCTAGACTCGGGAGAGGACCGACGTTGCTCCGTGAAACTTTTCTCCACTACCCAAGGAGTCCTCTGTGGCACTAATTGAGGCTGTCAACGCGCGCGAGATTCTCGACTCACGCGGAAACCCGACCGTCGAGGTGGAGGTGTTGCTCGACGATGGCATCGTCCAGCGCGCGGCAGTTCCCTCCGGCGCATCGACCGGTGCGTTCGAAGCATATGAATTGCGCGATGGCGACAAGGACCGCTACAACGGCAAGGGCGTGCTCAAGGCCGTTGCTGCTGTCATCGATGAGCTCGGACCCGCTATCGAGGGCGTCGACGCCAGCGAGCAGCGCATGATCGATCAAATCCTGATCGACACCGATGGCACCGAAAACAAGTCGCGCACCGGCGCGAACGCCATCCTCGGCGTCAGCCTCGCCGTTGCGAAGGCCGCAGCCGATTCGGCTGACCTGCCGCTCTTCCGGTACCTCGGCGGACCGAACGCTCACGTCATGCCCGTTCCGCTGTTCAAC
Organism: Microbacterium endophyticum; assembly: GCF_011047135.1. Lineage (NCBI taxonomy): Bacteria > Bacillati > Actinomycetota > Actinomycetes > Micrococcales > Microbacteriaceae > Microbacterium > Microbacterium endophyticum. The sequence continues at coordinate 2,506,530 of NZ_CP049255.1, forward strand.
GTGATCAACGGTGGCGAACACGCCGACAACGGCATCGACTGCCAGGAATTCTTCCTCGCACCCATCGGTGCGTCGAGCTTTGCCGAAGCGCTCCGTTGGGGTGCGCAGACCTACCACGTACTGCGCAGCGAGCTAAAGGCCGCTGGCTACGCAACCGGCCTCGGCGACGAGGGCGGTTTCGCCCCCGACCTTCCCAGCAACCGTGAGGGTCTTGACTTCCTCGTGCGTGCTATCGAGAAGGCGGGCTTCACGCCCGGAACCGACATCGCGCTCGGCCTCGACGTTGCCGCGACAGAGTTCTTCAACGACGGCGTCTACCGCTTCGACAAGAAGGACTGGACTGCAGCCGAACTCACCGATTACTACGTCGACCTCGTGGACGCTTACCCGATCGTTACGATCGAGGACGCTCTTGCAGAGGATGACTGGGACAACTGGAAGCACCTCACCGACAAGCTCGGTACAAAGACGCAGCTCGTCGGCGACGACCTGTTCGTTACGAATCCGGCACGTCTCGCCGATGGCATCTCGCGCGGCGTCGCCAACTCGCTGCTCGTCAAGGTGAACCAGATCGGTACCCTCACCGAGACGCTAGACGCCGTTGAGATGGCGCACCGCGCCGGCTACACGTCGATGTTCTCTCACCGTTCGGGCGAGACCGAGGACACCACGATCGCCGACCTGGTTGTCGCAACCAACTCGGGCCAGATCAAGAGCGGCGCGCCCGCACGCAGCGAGCGTGTCGCGAAATACAATCAGCTTCTGCGCATTGAAGAAGAACTCGGCGATGCAGCGACCTTCATCGGCCGCGCCGCGTTCCCGCGCTTCAAAGGCTAAGCACTAAGTACGGCAAGTAGTAAGGAAGGGGGAGTCATGTCGAAACCGACGGCTCCCCCTTCTGCTTTGTCCGGAAAGACGCCGCGGCGGCCGGGCGGGTCGGCACGTCAAGTCGATGCGCGTGAGTGGCTCGGTGGCATCCGGCTCTCGGGCTTCATGGTCATCATGTTGGGCCTCGTCGTGCTGGGTGTTTTCGTTCTTGTGCCGACATTCGGCACCTATCTCGATCAGCGTCAGCAGATCGACGCGCTCGAGAATTCGATCCAGCTGACCAAAGATGACGTCGCTGACCTGGAAGCACAGCGTGATCGCTGGAGCGATCCGGCTTACATCACCACTCAGGCGAGAGAGCGCCTGTACTACTTCAACCCGGGCGAGGTCGGCTACCTCATCGACAATGACCTGCCAGAGTCGGCGATTCCGCAAGAAGAAGCCCCGATCAGCACTGATGTCGAGCAGGCAAAAACTGACTGGATGACGCAGATGGTCCGGTCGGTCACGGCCGCTGGCCTCGCGCAAACTGCGACTGAAGTAGACGACGACGGTACTCTGTCGCAGTGACTACTCCGCCTTTTGCGCCCGTAACCGATGCAGAGTTGGCGGTCGTACGCGCCCAACTCGGACGCCCCGCCCGGGGAGTCGTGGGGATCGCTGCGCGCTGCGTGTGCGGCAATCCGACGGTTGTCGCAACGACCCCGCGACTCGACGACGGAACGCCGTTCCCGACGTTCTACTACTTGACCCACCCCGGGGCGACAGCCGCGATGTCGGTGCTCGAGGCTGAGCACATCATGCGTGAGCTGCAGGATTCTCTCGCTGAAGATGACGAGATCGCTGCCGCGTACACGCGTGCACATGAGGCATATCTCGCAGATCGTGCGCACTACGGCGACGTCGAGGAGATTAAGGGGATTTCGGCCGGCGGCATGCCAGTACGAGTGAAATGTCTGCATGCTCTTGCGGGGCATGCGCTCGCAGCCGGACCCGGCGTCAACCCCATCGGCGACGAGGCCCTCGCTCGGAGCACGTGGTCGCCTGAGCGTTGCACATGCGCTGAACCGAACGCCACGAGTGCCGGGGCGCAATGAGGCGGCCTTTTCTTGCCGCAGCGACGGGCGCGCTTGTGGCGGCTCTCGCTCTCATTCTTACTGCCGGCGCTGCAGTACCCGCGACTCCTAATGTTGACCCGGTTCGTCAAGCCGAATATTGGCTAGATGACTACGGGGTGAGCGCGGCATGGCAGACGACGCGTGGCGTGGGCACGCGCATCGCGATCATTGACACCGGTATCGGCTACGCGCCCGAGTTCGATGGTGCCGTCGTGGGCGGGACTGACATGTCAGGGCTCGGTTCGCCCGACGGCCGCACGCCCGTTGGTGGAGCGGACTCGAATCACGGCAGTTGGGTAGCGTCCCTCGCAGCATCCCGTGGGCTACCAGATGGCACCGGGATGCTGGGGGTCGCCCCGCAAGCGGAGCTCCTGTCGGTGTCGGTAGGTTTCGGTGTGGAGTCATCGGTACCGTTCGTGACACAGGTGGCCGACGGCATCCGCTGGGCCGTTGACAACGGCGCAGATGTCATCAACATGTCGTTTACGACGAACACTTTGGATTGGGACCCCAGCTGGGACGACGCATTCCTGTACGCATTTGACCACGACGTCGTTGTCGTTGTTGCGGCGGGCAACCGCGGAGCCGGCACCGATCAGATCGGCGCACCGGCGACGATTCCGGGCGTACTGGTAGTCGGTGGTGTCGACCCGGAAGGGAACGCGAGTCAAGAAGCATCAACGCAGGGTGTCACGATCGGTGTCTCGGCGCCGAGTGAACGACTACTCGGGGTCTCGGCCGACGGTAACGTCGTGCTGTGGAACGGGACGAGCGGTGCTGCGCCCATAGTGTCGGCCGTCGCTGCCCTCGTGCGCTCCGCCAACCCGGGTATGAGCGCAGCCGATGTCATCAACCACATCGTGTCGACAGCAACGCCCGCAGCCGCGGCCACATCGGTACCCGATGTGCTTTACGGCTACGGGCTGGTCAATGCTGAGGCGGCAGTGACGACATGGCTCCCATCGGTGACGGAGAACCCGATGGGAAGCCTCTCTGAGTGGATTCGCCTCTACCGTCGGGCAGACGCGGGAAGCGACCCCGAGCCAAGCGCGAACCCCGTGACGATTGCTCCGCTCGAGCCGCCCGAGGAAGCGATAAACGACGCGTCAGCGCTCATTCCGACCGCTGCGTCACTGACGTACGGGACTCTTCCGCTCGTTGCCGTGACGGTCCCGGCTATACTGGGAGCGCTCGGCGTCACCGCTGCTGTCCGACGTATCCGTTCGGCGCGCCACTCTCGTACGCCAACCCGTTAACTGTCTAGGAGTAATTCCACTGTGACTAGCACTGTGCCCAAGATCCTTATCGTCGGTGGCGGATACGCCGGTTTCTACACCGCATGGAAGCTTGAAAAGCACTTGCGCAAGGGTGAAGCCATGGTCACCATGGTCGACCCGCTGCCCTACATGACCTACCAGCCGTTCCTTCCCGAGGTCGCTGCTGGCGAGATCGAACCGCGTAATGCGGTTGTCGGTCACCGTCGCCACCTCAAGACCACCAAGGTGGTCGGCGCGAAGGTGACCGGCATCAACCACGCGACGAAGACGGCAACGATTACGCCGCCCGTGGGTGAGCCGTGGACCGAGACATACGACCAGATCGTTGTCACAGCCGGCGCGGTTTCGCGTACCTTCCCGATCCCCGGTATCGCCGACAATGCGATCGGACTCAAGTCGATCGAAGAAGCTGTTGCGATCCGTGACCGCATCATCACGAACTTCAACAAGGCCGAGAACCTGCCCGCAGGTCCCGAGCGCGACCGTCTCCTGACTGTCGTCGTCGTCGGCGGTGGCTTCGCTGGTATCGAGGTTTTCGCCGAGCTGCGGGCGATGGCATCGTCGCTGCTGAAGGATCGCCCCGGCATCCGTTTCGAAGACACGCACTTCCACCTCATCGAGGCCATGGGTCGCATCATGCCCGAGGTTTCGCTGAAAACGTCGGAGTGGGTCTTGAAAGACCTCGCCAAGCGTGGTGCTCACGTCCACCTCGACACTCAGGTCAAGGGTGCCGTCGACGGCAACGTCGAGCTCTCGACCGGTGAAGTACTGCCAACCGACGTCATCGTCTGGACCGCTGGCGTGATGGCCAACCCCACCGTCGTTCGTGGCGGAGACCTTCCTGTTGAAGAGCGTGGGCGCATTCAGACCCGCGCAGATTTGCGCGTCGGTACTGCCGAGGAGCCCCTGGAGGGCGCCTGGGCCGCTGGCGACGTCGCCGCAGTTCCTGACCTCAGCGGTGGCGGTGTCGGCGGCTTCTGCGTGCCGAACGCTCAGCACGCTGTGCGTCAGGCGAAGCTCATGGCCAAGAACGTCGTCGCGGTGCTTCGCGGCGAGCTGCCCCGCGAATACAAGCACAAGAACCTCGGTGCCGTTGCTGGCCTCGGGCTCTACAACGGTGTGTTCCAGTCGGGCAACATCGCGCTCAAGGGCTTCATCGCCTGGTGCGCCCACCGCGGTTACCACGGTCTGGCAATGCCGTCGTGGGAGCGCAAGTGGCGCGTCATCGGAGACTGGTGGCTCAACTTCTGGATGGGGCGCGACAACGTTTCGCTGATCGCCGTGCAGACGCCCCGCCACTACTTCGAGGAGTTTGCTACTCGTCCCCGTCCCGCTGAAGCTGAGGCGAAGCCTGCCGCAGAGAAGGCTCCGGCCGCAAAGAAGCCGGCTGCGAAGAAGCCCGCCGTAAAGAAGGCAGCAACGCCGAAGACTGACGCCGTCGAAAGCTGAAGTCGCGTTACGGTGGACTCGCCGTAATTGGCGATGCCCCCGTAGCCCAATGGCAGAGGCAGGCGACTTAAAATCGCTCCAGTGTGGGTTCGAGTCCCACCGGGGGTACTGCTTTAAAAAGCCCGTTTCTCTTGATTCGTTGAGAGAAGCGGGCTTTTTGTTTCTCGCTTTTTGCCTGCCGCTCGCAGTACATCGCCGTAGGGTGATCAGACAACCGTCTCGACGAGGAAGCGTGGTGGTATGAGCATCGACCTACTGGCATCGGCCCAGGGCGCGGCAGAACCGTGGCGTCGCCCCGACGAATACTGGGGGTCGCTGAGCACTGCAGTGGCCGACGTCTCGGGTCCGGTTGCGGTGCTCGATCTCGGCGCTTTGCGCTACAACGCGCTCGACATGGTGGTGCGCTCAAGCGGCGTGCCTATCCGTGTCGCGAGCAAGTCGGTGCGGGTACGCGAGGTTGTCGATTCAACGCTGCGTGTGCCCGGGTACCACGGCATCCTGGCTTTCACTCTGCCCGAAGCGCTCTGGCTCGCGGAGGACCACGACGATGTCGTTCTGGGTTATCCCACCGTCGACAGGGGAGCGCTGCGGGTGCTTATCGCCGACGAGCATGCCGCCGCGCGCATCACGCTCATGGTCGATGACGTAGCACAGCTCGACCTCATCGACTCGCTCGCGGCACCGGGCACTCGGGCCGCAGTAAGGCTCGCTATCGACGCCGACGCTTCGTGGCGCTCCAGCGCGATGGGGCACGTGGGTGTGCGTCGATCGCCGCTACATGAACCGCACGAGGTCGCCGCGTTCGCCCGCAAGATCGCAGGACGCGACGGCTTTCACCTCGTGGGCCTCATGATGTACGAAGCGCAGATCGCCGGGCAACCGGACGCTGCGGGCCCGGCGGACCCGGTCATCAGATGGATGCAGCGGCGCTCCGGCGCGGAACTGCTCGAGCGACGCGCGGCCATCGTCGAAGCTGTGTCTTCCGTCTCGCCCCTTGAGTTCGTGAACGGTGGCGGAACGGGCTCGCTCGAGTTGACGTCATCCGATCACGCGGTAACCGAAGTCACCGCAGGCAGTGGACTGTTCGCGGGACACCTGTTCGATCACTACCGGGTGTTTTCACCGGCGCCCGCCGCGGCATTCTCCCTCGAAGTCGTGCGAAAACCGACAGACGACATCGCGACCGTGCTCGGCGGTGGGTGGATTGCGTCGGGCCCGCCTGTGGCCTCCCGCCAGCCGATTCCAGCGTGGCCCGAGGGGCTTCATACGCTGGGGCGCGAGGGTGCGGGCGAAGTGCAGACCCCACTGCAAGGTCAGGCAGCGCGCTCACTTCGAGTGGGAGATCGGGTGTGGTTTCGACACGCGAAGAGCGGTGAGCTCGCGGAGCGGGTCGATCGCTATCAGCTCGTTGAGAACGGAGCGATCGTGGGAGAAACACCGACGTATCGCGGCGAGGGAAAGGCGTTCCTGTGACCCGGCCCGGGGGAGTATGGCGTAATTGGGCGCGCACCGCCGCGGCTCGCCCACAGCGCGTTGAATATCCCACCAGTATCGGTGCAGTTCAACGTGCTGTGCGAGCGGCGGCCACGCGAGGACTTCTCATTAAAGCCGTAGGCGCCGGTCACAGCTTCACCGATATCGCAGCGACTACCGGAGTGCTCCTCGACCTCGCGGACCTCACCGGTCTGGTCGCGATCGACCGCGAGCGCGGTCGTGCAAGTTTTCGCGCGGGCACGCGACTGCATCAGATTCCGCGTCTCCTTGCTCCCTACGGGCTCGCGATGGCAAATCTCGGTGACATCGACCGGCAGACTATCGCTGGTGCAATATCGACCGGAACTCACGGCACGGGAGCCGACTTCGGCGGTATTTCGACTCAGGTGGTCGGCCTCAAAGTCGTGACCGCGGATGGTGAGCTCCTCACTATCGACGAAGAGCAGAACGCTGAGCTGCTACCGGCCTTCGCCCTGAGCCTTGGTGCCCTCGGCGTGCTCGTCGAGATCACACTGCAGTGCGTTCCGGCATTCGTACTGCACGCTCTCGAGGCGCGGGAACCATTGGAAACGGTAGCGAACAGCATCGAGCAGCGCGCGCTGGCGGCAGACCACTTCGAGTTGTATTGGTTTCCGCACACCGATATCGCTCACACGAAGACAAATACTCGGCTGCCGGAGAGCGCACCGCGACGTCCACTGCGAAAAGTGTCGAAATGGCTTGACGAAGAAGTGCTCTCCAACGGTGTGTGGGGACTGGCGTGCGCCGCGGGCACGGCTGCGCCGCCGATAGTTCCTCGCCTCACCCGATTCGCCGCGGCATCCACTGGATCTCGTGAATATACCGATGCCTCCACTCGCGTCTTCACTCAACACCGGGGTGTCCGGTTCGTGGAAATGGAGTATGCCGTTGCGCGATCATCGCTCGACGCAGTGTTCGCGGAGGTGCGTGCCACGATCACACAGAGCTCGTGGCGCATATCGTTCCCTCTCGAAGTTCGGGTTGCCCGCGCCGATGATCTTTGGCTGTCGACAGCTCACGCGCAAGACACTGGGTACATCGCGGTGCATCGCTATTGGCGCGAACGCCCGGGCCCGTACTTTCGCGCGATGGAGGAAATCTTTCTCGCGCACGGTGGGCGTCCGCACTGGGGCAAGCTGCACACCACGGGCCGAGAGCTGTTGCAGAGTCGTTACCCCCGGTTTACTGACTTTGTTAGCCTGCGTGACAGGCTCGATCCACAGCGACGCTTTCAGAACGCCTATCTCGCGCGCGTCTTGGGTGAGTAGTGACTGAGAGTACTGGCTCTGATCGACGTCTCGGCGGGACCGCTCGATAGAATAAATCTCTATTGTGAACGGAGTTTCAAGCTATGTGGGAATGGCTTATCCCGGTCCTCATTGTTGTTGTACTGCTGGTTTTGGTCGGCGTATATCTCTGGGCCAGCTACAGATCGCTCGTGCAGCTCAACGCGCGCGTCGACGAAGCGTGGAACGACATCACGGTGCAGTTGTCTCATCGCGCCGAAGCGGTGAACAGTCTCGTCGATGCCGTTCGCGAATATGCGCCGCACGAACGAGTTGTGCTCGCGCAGGCGGCTGATGCGAGCGCAGAGGCGTCGACAACGCTCACGCCCGCTCAGGCCGGCATCGTCGAGGGAAAGCTCCAACGCACTGTCGTGCCGCTGTTTCAGGCGGCAGAAGCGTATCCACAACTCCATTCAAGCCACAATTTCTTGCAACTGCAGCAGTCCATCGCTGAAGTCGAAGACAAGATTCACGCATCGCGCCGTTTTTACAACGGCGGCGTGCGCGAACTCAACACCAAAATGAACGTGTTCCCGGCGAGCATGTTTGCTCGTCGACTGGGAATGAACTCACGAGAGTTCTTCGAGGTCGTCGGCGGTGCGAACGTCTCAGAGCCGCCGCGCGTCCAGTTCTAGAATCGCCCTGGCTTTCACCGATTCAGCCGTGGCGTAATGCGCGAGGCAGCGCACCGGCAACACTGTCGGTTGCGTCACCCCAGCGGGAGATCGAGACACTTTCGAGACGCTGCCACGATGCGGCATCCAACAGCACCTGCGCGACGCGTTCGATCCAATTCGGCTGTGGTTCGCCCTCCCACCAGGCGGACTGCACGAGCAGCGTCGAGCGCTGACGATCTGCTTTGAGGTCAATGCGCGCCACGATACGGTCGTCGACGAGCACCGGCAACGAGTAATAGCCATAGCGGCGCTTATGGGCGGGCGTGTAGATCTCGATGCGGTAGTCGAAGCCGAAGAGTCGTGATGCACGGTCACGAAACCACACCATCGGGTCAAACGGCGTCAGGAGGGCTGCAGTATCGATTCGCCGCGGCACCGAAGCGCCAGCATCCATCCAAGCTGCAGTTGGTTTATCGCGGGATTGCCAGCCCTCGACCGTCACAGGAGTTATCGACCCGATATCTACGAGCGCATCGAGTGAAGCTGTGATTGCTCGACGGTCTCGCACTCGCCAGTAGTCGGCGATGTCTGCTGCTGTCGCAACGCCGAGCGCTCGCGTTGCTCGTTCTACAAGTCGCAGTAGCGCCTCGGCGCGGGGGACGGGTGCGTCCAGCACCGAGCGCGGGATGACGTGCTCTACAAGGGCGTAGCGGCGCTCGAACCCGCGTCGGCCTGCGATAGCCACATCGCCGCAGAGCCAGAGAAGCTCCAGGGCGCGTTTTACGTCACTCCACCCCCACCAGCTGCTCTGTCGAGAACGCGCGACGTCGTACTCGATCTCGGCTGGGCGCAGCGGACCTCGTGCCGACAGCTCGCGGTAAACCCACTCGACCACGTCGGGCTTCCCAGAGAGCCATGCATCAGGGCCGTCGCGGTAGCGAGAGCGCATATCGCGCATACGAAAGTCGAATAGCGCCCAGTCATCGATGGCAATGAAGGCGGCCATGTGCGCCCAGTATTCAACGTACGGCGCGCGCTTTTCAAAAAGCAGCTCGTCGAGCTGAGTGCGGTCGTAGGCGCCGAGCCGTGAATACAACGGCATGTAGTGAGATCGCGAAAATACATTGACAGAATCGATCTGCAGCGCAGCCATGCGTTCGAACGCGCGGCGAAGGTGTTGCTTCGACACGACGTCAGGACGAGTTCGGCCGAAGCCTTGAGCCGCTAATGCGAGGCGTCGGGCTTCTGCTGCACTGAGGGTCTGTCTCACCCCGGCAGACTACGGGTGAGCGCCGACACCGTGGGTCATCGCCGCAACTAGACTGAGCGGGTGACCGGTTCTGACGATAAGCCGCGCAACGCTCTCATCGAAGCGCTGCGTAGCAGAATCGTGAGCACCGAAAGCTCCGAGGTTGTTCCGCACAGCATGCGGGTAGCGACCGCTTTTGCGTGGCGATTGCTTGTCATAGCGGCTGCGGTCGGAGTCGGAATCTGGCTGATTATTCAGCTCAAGCTTCTCGTCATTCCACTGTTGGTCGCGATTCTTGTCACTGCCCTGCTGTGGCCGGGATTCACCTGGATGCTGCGTCACCGAGTGCCGCGATGGCTTGCCATCGTCATAGCGCTCGTCGGCACGCTTTCGGTTGTCTCGGGATTGCTGTGGCTGGCTGGCTGGCAGGTGGCCCGTCAATGGTCTTCGGTGCAGGATCGAACGGTCGAGGCGACATCTCAGTTTCGCGACTACTTGATTCAGGGTCCGCTTCACCTCACGACTCAAGACATCGACGGCATCCTCAACCAAGTGGTCAGCCTGGTGCAAGAGCAGGCGCAATTGTTGCTTTCGGGCGCACTCGCGATTGGCAGCACCGTGGGGCACGTCGCCACCGGTTTTCTTCTCGCGATCTTTATTCTTCTCTGCATCCTCGCTGACGGCGGGGGCATCTGGCGCTGGACGACGCGGATTTTTCCGCGCGCTGCGCGACCGGCGATCGACCACGCTTCGCGTGCGGGCTGGGTCACTGTTGTGAACTACGCGCGCACGCAGATGCTGGTCGCAACGATCGATGCGGTCGGAATCGGATTGGGCGCTTTCTTCCTCGGCGTACCGCTTGCTATCCCCGTCGCGATCCTCGTCTTCCTCGGCGCGTTCGTGCCGATTGTCGGTGCGGTTGTCACAGGTGCGGTCGCTGTCTTTCTCGCCCTCGTGTACAACGGGCCGTGGATTGCGCTCTGGATGCTCGTTGTCGTGCTCGCGGTGCAACAGATCGAAGGTCATATCCTGCAGCCGATTCTCATGGGCTCGGCTGTGAAGGTTCACCCGCTCGCCGTCGTTCTCGTGGTGACAGGCGGCGCGATGATCGCGGGCATTCCCGGTGCCCTGTTTGCCGTGCCGCTGGCTGCGTTTGTGAACGTGGTCGCGGTATCTCTCTCGACTAAATCGTGGAAAACGGGGCAAGATCCTGCAGCTGCCGACCTCATTTGGATCACTGTTCCCCGGCAAAGGAGGCCCAAGCGATGACGATTCCCACACTTGCTGATTTCGAGGATGCCGCGGCCACGCTCCGCGGCATCATTACGCGAACCCCACTCGATGAGTCTCTGCACCTGACCGAGGTGCTCGGTGTGCCAGTACATCTCAAGCTCGAAAACCTGCAGCGCACGGGCTCATTCAAGATCCGCGGCGCCACCTATCGGCTATCGCGCCTGACCGCGGAAGAAAGAGCTCGCGGAGTTGTCGCGGCTTCCGCCGGCAACCATGCTCAGGGCGTCGCGCTCGCAGCGCAACGCCTCGGCATCGCTGCCACGATTTTCATGCCCCTAGGCGTCCCCGTGCCGAAGCTGCTGGCCACAAGAGGTTACGGTGCCGAGGTCATTCTCGAGGGTGCCACTGTCGAAACGCCGCTGCGCCTCGCTGCGGAGTTTGCTGAACGCACGGGTGCCGTCCTCATCCACCCCTTCGACCACCGCGATATCATCGTCGGCCAAGGAACACTGGGCCTTGAGCTGTTCGAAGACCTTCCAGACATCGACACTGTCGTCATGGGCATCGGCGGGGGAGGCCTGATTGCAGGCGTGACAGCCGCTATCAAGGCCCGCGCTGCGGCGGTGGGCCGCACAGTGCGAGTCATCGGCGTACAGGCAGAGAATTCCGCGCCTTACCCATCCTCGCTCGCTGCAGGGTCTCCACTGCAAATCGATACCCTCCCAACCATTGCGGACGGCATCGCTGTCGCTCGCCCCGGCAATATCCCGTTCGAGATCATCAAAGAGCTCGTCGACGAGGTCGTCACCGTCACTGAAGATGACATCGCGCGCGCATTGCTCGTATTGCTCGAGCGCGCAAAACAGGTCGTCGAACCAGCTGGCGCTGTGGGGGTTGCTGCGATGCTTGCGGGCAAAGTGGTGCCCCAGGGGCGAACGGTCACTGTGCTTTCAGGCGGCAACATCGACCCGCTACTTCTGCAGCGTGTCGTGGCACATGGACTTGCGGCATCCGGTCGCTATATGTCATTGCGTATTCCGTTGCCTGATCGCCCCGGGCAGCTGGCGCGGGTCTCGGAGCTGTTGGCTCTGGTGGGAGCGAACGTCACCGAAGTGCTGCACACTCGTCACGGTCAGGGTATGCAGATAAGTGAAGTCGTGCTTCAGCTCAGCGTGGAGACACGCGGCGAGGAACATCGTGCTCTCGTCATCACCACTCTGAAAGAGGCAGGGTTCTTCCCGACGGTTGTTGCAGACTGAGCGGTGATGACGCGAGCGGCCGACTACTGGCCCGTGTACGTCTCAACCTTGATGATCTCAACGGGGATATCGCGGCCGTTGGGTGCCGTATAGCTGGTCTTTGCACCTTCACGCTGTCCCATGATCGCGGCACCCAGGGGTGACGCCTCGCTGTAGACGTCGAGTTCGCTGTTCGCTGCGATTTCGCGGTTTCCGAGCAGGAAGACCTCTTCGCCGCCGGCAACAATTGCCGTAATGACCGTGCCCGACTCGACCACGCCTGAGCTTTCCGGAGCCTTGCCCACTTTGGCATCCTTGAGAAAACTCGTGAGCGTGCGAATGCGCGCCTCTTGCTTTCCCTGCTCGTCTTTAGCGGCGTGGTATCCGCCGTTCTCTTTCAGGTCTCCCTCTTCGCGAGCGGCTTCAATACGCTTGGCGATTTCTTCGCGGCCCGTCGTCGAGAGGTACTCAAGCTCGTTCACGAGACGGTCGTAAGCGTCTTGAGTGAGGAACGTTTCAGGTGCGTCGGCAGACACGGCTGTCTCCTTCTTTGGGTACGTCGGCTAAAGATAAACGCCCCGGCTCTTGCCAGGGCGTTCGTCGACTTCTTTCCCGCTAGATTACGACACCCAGCATGAGTTGACAAACCCGGTCGTAGCTTGGTCGAGAGTGGGAATGGACTCCGTGTAGGAATGAGTCGCATCAGTGGATGCTTCGTACTCGACGATGCGCCATCCCACGATTCCGTGGTCTTCATCTTGTGCTTCGATCGCGCATGCAACGGTGGCACCGACCTGAGCGGTCACCTGAAATCGCACATCTACCTGATGTTCGCTCACGAGGCTATATCCGGTGTCAACAGCGTCGACCGTGTAGAAAATGTCGCTCACTGCGCCCCATGCAAGATAGCCCAGCGCAGCGATAAGGACGACGCTCCCCGAGATATAGGCGCTTCTCCTGCGCGCAGACAGGCGACCGCGCCCGTATCGAACGTCGAGTTTTTCTTGCGTCGTCATACTGTCTCTCACAGGGGGAATAAGCTGTAACTCTAGGCTATGCGCTTACGCGCGAAACGAGGACAACATGCACTTCGCGGTCGCCGCGGTACTCGCGGCTGCGACGCCGAGTCCGTCATCCACTCTGGACCCGGACCTCGTCACCCCAGGGCCTTGGGGCTTTGGAGTCATTGCATTCGTGGCCATCGCCGTGATGCTTCTGGTGTGGGACATGCTGCGGCGGATACGTCGTGCTCGCTACCGCTTCGAGATCGGTGAGGATCTTGATGCCGAAGAGGCTGCGGCACGGGCAAAGGCCGACGCGGATGGCGCGACGAGACAAGACCCCTCCGCGCCCGAGGACGATCCCTCGAAGCCGCGCGACAGTTAGCCGTTATATGCGGGGTGCAGCGCGATCAAGAGGCACGCTGTCCAATGGCAGAGAAATGCCAGCACTGTGCACACATGGAAAATCTCGTGGAATCCGAATTTTCCGGGCCACGGGTTCGGCTTCTTCAGCGCGTACACGATTGCTCCACCGGTGTACAAGAGTCCGCCGACGATAACGAGCACCATCATGGCGGGGTTCGCGTCGAACAGGTCGACCATATACATGACGGCGGCCCACCCGAGCACAAGGTAAAGCGCAACATAGAGCCACCGAGGTGCGTTGATCCAGAACACGCGGAAGAGGATCCCGAGTAGTGCCCCCGACCACACGAGGCTGAGGAGCAGCACGGACTTGCCGGGCGGCAGCGCGAGTACCGCGATCGGAGTGTAGGTTCCCGCGATCAGCAGCAAGATGTTTGCGTGATCTATTCGCTTGAGCACTGCCCGAGTTTTGGCGCCCCAGTTGAAGCGGTGGTAGAGCGCGGAGTTGCCGAAAAGTAGCAGCGACGTTGCCATGAAGATGGCGGACGCCCATTTTGCTGCCGCGCCGTCGGCAAGCACGATCAGCACGATTCCCGCAGCTATTGCAACCGGGAACGTTCCCGCGTGAATCCATCCGCGCCAAGTGGGCTTGACTTCGACGATGGCATCGACGTGGGCTGCCTCCATAAGAGGGAGCTCAGGAACCGGGATGTCTGACCGGCGATTTTTGGGGGACACACAGCGAGCCTACGACCCGATGTATGCCGCGTCGTTCACGTGAGCCGTGAGAGTGCCCAACACACGTGTCTTCCGGCATTGATAGAAGCAGGCGGTAGCGTAGTGATCGTGAAAACCGGCTGGTCAAGTGAGGGGAGAGGCCCCCTCTACCGCGTGTACATCGCGCGGTTGCGGCGAAGCCTCACCCGCGAGACAGTTCCTCGCCATGTCGCGATGATGATCGACGGAAACCGTCGGTGGGCTCGGCAGCTTGGATTCGATTCCGCAGCCCACGGCCACAGAGCAGGCGCCGCCAAGATGCGGGAATTTCTGCGGTGGTGCGACGATATCGGAGTAAAGGTCGTCTCGCTCTACCTGCTCTCAAACGACAATCTGCGTAAACGCGACACTCGAGAACTTGCTGATCTCCTGCAGATCATCGCTGAGCTCGCCAACGAGCTCTCGCACGAGAGTAACTGGCGAGTGCACCACATGGGGCGCTCCGACCTGTTGCCGCCAGATCTGGCCGAGGTCGTCTCGGAAGCTGCGGAACGCACCAAGGGCCATACCGGCCTGCATGTGAACCTTGCAATTGGTTACGGTGGGCGCAGCGAAATCGTCGATGCGGTGCGAAGCATCATCGCCGAGCATGACGGCGTGGGGGGCTCTCTCGAAGAGCTCGCAGAAAACCTGACGCCCGAGCAAATCGGTGAACACCTCTACACCGGTGGCCAGCCCGACCCTGATCTCGTCATTCGGACGTCGGGCGAGCAACGACTTAGCGACTTCTTGCTCTGGCAGAGCGCGCACAGCGAGTTCTACTTCGTTGAGGCGCTGGGGCCAGACCTTCGTGAAGTCGACTTTTTGCGAGCAATTCGCGACTATGCCACGCGAGACAGACGCTACGGCAGCTAGATGTCTCGCCTTCGCGCCGAATCCGTTGATGCACCAGCGGCAATCGCCCTTCTGAACGAATACATGGCGTTTCGCGCCGATGGTTTTCCTGGCGGTGGCTATCAGCGATCACCAGCAGATGCAAGCGCGTTCGTGCCACCAGTGGGGGTGTTCCTGGTGTTCACGGACGATGATGGGGTCGACGTTGGGTGCGGTGGTGTGCGCCGCATCGAAGCGCCAGCGGGAACCGGCGTCGTGCGGTTCGAGGTGAAGCATCTCTACATGCGTGCCTCTGCGCGCGGGAGCGGAGGCGGTAGTGCGCTACTTGCTGGCCTCGAAGAACGCGCACGAGGCTTTGGCGCGACCGAACTCGTGCTCGATACCCATCACTCGTTGGACGCCGCGGGACGCCTCTACGCGCGCGCCGGGTTTACAGCGATCGCGGCGTACAACGACAACCCCAACGCGACCGTCTGGTTACGAAAGAGCCTTAAGCGCGACTGATACGCGACCGCTGAACGCTCGTCAGCCGTCTCGACGCCCGGAGTTAACGGAGCTGTAACCCGCGAAAGGGCGTGTCGGTATCCCTCCGTGACAATTGCGGCGTAGTTTCTGTTTCATCGGGCAAGGAGCCCGGTCGGGTCGGCCTTCAGGACCGCGACTCGTGGCCCCAGGTCGACTTGCGATAACCGGGATCGTGTCCCGGGTCGGGAGCGAGTTGTGACCACACAAGCAGCACAGCAGCGACAGTACGAAGCCGTTCACGAGAGCGCGGATCTTGACCAAGATCTGCGCTCTTATGTTTTGGATACTTCGGTTCTCCTCAGCGATCCGCGGGCCTTCTTCCGCTTCGCGGAGCACTCCGTTGTCATCCCGGTCGTCGTGATCACCGAACTCGAAGCAAAACGGCACGACGCCGAACTCGGCTACTTCGCCCGGCAGGCGCTCCGCCACCTCGACGAATTACGCATTGAACACGGTCGGCTCGACTTTCCGGTTCCTGTAGGAAGCGGCGGCACGCTGCGCGTCGAGCTGAACAACACGGATGTCTCGGTGTTGCCGTCGGGAATGCGCCTCGGCGATAACGACACCCGCATCCTCGCTATCGCCATGCACCTCATGAACGGCGGTCAAGAAGTCACGATTGTGTCGAAAGACCTCCCCATGCGCGTCAAGGCGGCCTCCCTCGGAATCACGGCCGAAGAGTATTTGGCCGAGCAGGCCGTCGACTCCGGGTGGACCGGTATTGCGACCATCGACGTCGCGGGGGATGAGATCAGCGATCTCTACGAGACGGAGATCGGCACGAGCGAGTCGGTACGTGGACTTCCGATCAACACCGGCCTCGTCATCCACTCCGAACGTGGCTCGGCTCTTGGCCGTGTCACCGGTGATGGCGAATATTCGCTTGTCCGCGGGGACCGAGAGGCATTCGGCCTGCATGGTCGTTCAGCGGAACAGCGCATTGCGATCGATCTCCTGCTCGACCCTGAGGTCGGAATAGTGTCGCTCGGCGGCCGCGCGGGAACCGGAAAATCGGCGCTCGCGCTGTGCGCGGGGCTCGAAGCGGTACTGGAGCGCCAACAGCAGCGCAGGATCATCGTGTTTCGTCCGCTCTTCGCTGTAGGCGGGCAGGAGCTTGGATACCTGCCAGGCGATGCTCAAGAAAAAATGAATCCGTGGGGTCAGGCGGTATTCGACACTCTCGGCTCGATCGTCTCGCCCAATGTTGTCGAAGAAGTCATCGAGCGGGGGCTTCTCGAGGTGCTGCCACTCACTCACATTCGCGGGCGTTCGCTTCATGATGCTTTTGTCATCGTTGATGAGGCTCAATCGCTGGAGCGCAACGTTCTCCTTACCGTGCTGAGCCGAATCGGTCAGAACTCACGCGTTGTGCTGACACACGACGTCGCGCAGCGCGACAACTTGCGCGTGGGCCGCCACGACGGTGTCGCGTCGGTGATCGAGACGCTGAAGGGTCACGGGCTGTTTGGACACGTCACGCTGTCGCGTTCGGAACGCTCAGCGATTGCCGCGCTCGTTACTGATCTGCTCGAGGCTGGCGAGCTCAGCTAGCCGATGCAAAAGCGAGTGCCGGATGAGAGGTTTCTCATCCGGCACTCGCTTTTGTCTCATAAAAGTGATTCAGGATCTAACTGTGGCGAAAGCCGCACTCCTCTGATGTTTCCCCCAAGTACATCGGAGAAGTTCTTGAGAGGAAGACCGTTTGCCCCGGTAGCGGTCGCGAAGCCTCGGTTTCGCAACTCTCATCAGCCCCCGACGTCCCCCAGCGTCGGGGGCATCCACATTTTCTATTCCCAGCGGTATCCGGCCCCGCGGACTGTCGTGATGACGCTCGTGCCGAATTTATTGCGCAAATACCGCACATATACGTCGACAACATTCGATCCTGGGTCGAAATCCAAGCCCCAGACGCGACTCAAGAGTTGTTCACGGCTCAGTACCTGACCGGGGTGCCTCAGAAAGTATTCGGCGAGTGAAAACTCCCGCGCTGAAAGCTCGATATCTCGTCCTGCCGAGGTCGCCCGTCGGCTCAGCGGATCCAGAGTGACATCGCCTCGCACAAGAGCCGTGGTTTCGGTGGGGCCCGGGTCGCGCAATCGAGTTCTCACGCGAGCGAGCAGTTCGTCGAACCGGAACGGCTTTGCGATGTAGTCATTCGCACCAGCATCGAGACCGTCGACAGTGTCGCGGATGCTCGATCGCGCCGTCAACATGATGATCGGAAGCGTGAAGCCTTGGCCCCGTAGCTGATGAAGCACCTCGAAGCCGTCGATAGAGGGAAGCCCCACGTCGAGCAACACAAGGTCGAATGCGCCATCGAACACGCGCTGAAGAGCGAGTGCGCCGTCGTCGACGACTTCAGTTTCATATCCGGCGACGATCAGCCCGCGGCTCACGAAGGATGAAATTCGGGGCTCATCCTCGACGATGAGTATGCGAGTCATCCTGTAGCTTCCCGTTGCGTCACGACATCCTCAGCTCGTACTGGTGCGGGAGCCGCAGGTTGGTAGTCGTGAAGCGGTATTTCGATGGTGAAGGTGGCACCACCGCCCGCGGTGTCTGTAATCGCACATGTTCCCCCGTGTGCTTTTGCGATGGCGTCAACGATTGCCAACCCCAGCCCCGAACCACCAACGCTACGCTGTCCGTTCGCCCGATCGAAACGCCGGAATACTCGGTGACGAGCTGCCGGTGGAATTCCCGACCCGTGGTCCCGGATCCAAAGAGATGCGCGGACATCGTCGACAGCACTCCCGATTTCAATGGGACTCCCGGACGGCGTGTACTTCGCTGCGTTGTCTGCAAGCTGCAACCACGCCTGAAGCAGTCGGTCGAAGTCTCCGTGGACGTGCCCACGGGCGCGTGACTCGACTCGCCACGCGTGCCCGGGAATGACAGCTGCGCGCTGCGCGACAGATTGTGTAAGCGCGCGAAGGTCGACAACATCCATCGAAAGCTGGCCGCCGCCCTCGACGGTCGCCAAGAGGTCGATGTCGTCTATCAAGCGGCTCATTCTGTCAAGCTCCGACATGGCGACTTCTCGCGCGCTTGCGACGTCGAGGGGGTCGGTGGTGTTCATGATCTCGAGGTGGCCGCGAACAATCGTCAGCGGAGTTTTCAACTCGTGGCGGATATCGTCAAGCAGCTGCCGCTGCACGTCGACCGATCCCTCGAGCCGCTCGAACATCTCGTTTATGGTGCGGTTCAGCGAACTGAAATCGTCTTTTCCGCGGTCTGGCAGCCGAGCGCCGAGGTCGGCCAGCGTGACCTGCGCAGCCGTTTCCTCCAGATTCCGAAGCGGCGAATACACCCGGCGACTGACATACCAACCGGCCGCCGCAATCGCACCGAGCACAATGATTCCGGCTGCGGCATATGTCAGGCTCGACGTCAGCACGGGGTCGAGCGCCGCATCGATATCGGCTCGACTGGCGTTGCGCGGAAGCGCCGCGAGAATCCGCGCTCGTTGCAGCGCAAACACCGAGATTCCAGTGACGGCGAGGCCGATACCCGCCGCAGCAAGCACCGGTCCGAGCACGGTTGCGCGCCCAGCTAGCGGGTTGCGCACCGTGAACACGTATCGATTATGGCGTGGAGCCGGCCGATTGTCGTCTTAGCCGGGGTGAGTCATCGAGAGGAGGTCGAGCTTCGCATCGAGCTGCTCCAGGGTGAGTTCGCCGCGATCGACGTAGCCGAGGTCCAACACTGCTTCACGAACTGTGACGCCCTTGGCGACCGAGTGCTTGGCGATCTTGGCAGCGGCCTCGTATCCGATGAGCTTGTTGAGCGGTGTCACGATCGAGGGGGACATTCCGGCGAACGCTGTGGCGCGTTCGATGTTGGCTTCCAGGCCGTCAACCGTCTTGTCGGCGAGCACACGCATCGCGTTGGAGAGCAGACGGATCGATTCGAGCAGCGCTGTGCCCATCACGGGAATGGCGACGTTCAGCTCGAAGGAGCCCGACGCGCCGGCCCATGCCACTGTCGCGTCGTTACCGATGACGCGCGCGCAGACCATGAGAGTGGCTTCGGGGACGACCGGGTTGACTTTTCCGGGCATGATCGAAGAGCCGGGCTGCAGGTCAGGAATGTGGAGCTCGCCGAGACCTGTGTTCGGGCCTGAACCCATCCAGCGAATGTCGTTGTTGATTTTCGTCAGCGATACTGCGATCGTGCGAAGTGCACCGGATGCCTCAACGAGAGCGTCACGGTTTGCCTGTGCTTCGAAGTGGTCCTTCGCCTCGGTGATCGGTAACTCGGTCTCACTCGCGAGAAGCTCAATGACTTTCTGCGGAAAGCCCAGGGGAGTATTGATCCCGGTGCCAACGGCGGTTCCGCCGAGCGGAACTTCGCTCACGTGAGGGATGACCGCCTGCACGCGTTCGATACCGAGCCGGATCTGTCGCGCGTATCCGCCGAATTCCTGGCCCATCGTCACGGGCGTGGCATCCATCAGGTGCGTGCGGCCCGCCTTCACGACATCTTTCCACTCGACCGACTTCGCCTCCAACGCGACAGCGAGATGGTCGAGCGCGGGGATGAGGTCGTCGATCAGGGCCTGCGTCACGGCGATGTGGACGGAAGTCGGGAACACGTCGTTCGAGGACTGTGAAGCATTGACGTGGTCGTTCGGGTGAACACTTGCGCCGAGGATGCGGGTGGCGAGGGCCGCGAGCACCTCGTTCATGTTCATGTTCGACGAAGTGCCGCTACCTGTCTGGTAGGTGTCGACCGGGAACTGTCCGTCGTGACTCCCCGTGACAACGTCATCGGCCGCGGCTGCAATGGCATCGGCGATGGCGCCATCGAGGACGTTCAGCTCTTTGTTCGCGAGCGCCGCCGCCTTCTTGATGCGGGCAAGTGCGGCGATCTGAGTCGACTCCAGGCCGTGGCCCGAGATCGGAAAGTTCTCTACCGCACGTTGCGTTTGCGCACCGTAGAGCGCGTTGATGGGTACGCGGACTTCGCCCATGGTGTCGTGTTCGATGCGGTATTCAGTGTCGGTCACGTCGTTGTTCCTTCTGTGCTGAGTGTGTTGTGGAAGATTAGTTGGGAGCCATCTCGCCGACGCCGACGAGGACGTCGGGGACCGCGGTGCCTTCGCCGAGGCGGTAGTTGGCGCCGACAATGCCCAAGCGGCCCTCGGCTATCGCCTCGCTGATGAGCTCGGATGAACGAAGCAGCTCAGCGACGGTGTCACGCAGGTGCTCTTTGCCGACGTGCTCGGCATCGACGTCTGCGGTGGGTGCTTTATCTGCCGCCATCACTCGGCGAACTGCCGGGACAATTGGTGAGATGAGTCGCCAAATGTGCGTCGGCAGCGGCGGCGCATCGTTGCTTGTGCTGTCGATCGCGGCGCGTACAGCACCACACTCGTCATGCCCGAGCACAACGATGAGCGGTACATTCAGCACAGCGACGGCGTATTCGAGACTGCCGATGACAGAGTCCGAAATGACTTGACCAGCATTTCGCACGACGAACAAGTCGCCGAGGCCCTTGTCGAAGATGATCTCAGCGGCCAGGCGTGAGTCGGAGCACCCGAAAAGCGCGGCGCGGGGAGTCTGCGCGGCCTCGAGCTCGTGGCGTCGCTCAACGTCTTGGCGAGGATGCCGTGGCTCACCCGCCACGAAACGCGCATTTCCGCGCTGCATCTCGTTCCACACTTGCTGTGGTGCAGACTGCGTATCGCTCATGAGGCTGATTCCTCCTGCATTGTTTGGATGTCTGTTGTCAGCGACGCGGCAACGGCAGCCGTCGTATCGTGATCGGCTGTGCCGTACACGAGAATATGGTCGGTTCCCGCTTGAGTGCCGAGAGCATAGGTGATGTTGCCCGTTGAACTAGGGTTGGCAATTTCGTACTCGTCCCACACGATGCCGTTGATCGTGGTCGTGCCTGTTGGCGCACTGCCCTTGAGCTCGGTGCGTGCCCAGGCGTCGTCGGCGTCGAATGCTTGAGCAACGACCAGGAACGATGAATCCTGGGGAACGTAGGAAACCGTCCATGCCGGAACCGAGTCACCCTTGACCACAGCAGAATTTACGCGCCAGGTCGACGAGACATCGGCGACGACGATGTCTCGTCCGTATCCGGCTTCAGCGTCGGCCGCGAGTGAGACCACATCGATGGCTGGATCATCAGGAATCTCACCGCGCGGAACGGCGAAGATCACGATTGCGACGATGACGAGAGTGACCCCGAGCGCCGTTAAGAGGTTACGAAAGGTTTGGCTGCCGCGGTAGGCGCGCGAAGAAGCGGCCTTCCGTGCTGCGGTTTCGTCAGGCGTTTCTGGGCGCCCAAGCTCTGCCACAACACGTGGTTCTTTCTGGCTCACGAAGTAGCCTCGTCGTCACGCGAGGGCGCATCGAGACGCTGTTTTGCTCCCAACAGCCACTGCTCGCAGCGGGAAGCAAGTGCCTCGCCGCGTTCCCAGAGTGCGAGCGACTCCTCCAGAGTGGGGGCGCCCTGTTCGAGCTCCGAAACGACGCGGATCAGCTCGTCTCGCGCCTTTTCAAACGAAAGCGATGCCACATCCCGGGTGCTCTCGTCGGTCATGATTCCATCCTACGTGTGGGTGCTGCCTGCTGCGGTTCAGCGGACTCTGCTACTTCACCTTCAGAGACAGCAGCGAACGAGCCGCGTTCGACCGTGACGACAATTTGTGCTCCGGCAGGTGCGTCGGCGGCATCCCGCAGCACTTTTCCACCATCGTGGTGCGCAATCGCGTACCCGCGAGCCAGGGTCGCACCCGGTGAGAGAGCGCGCAGTGAAGCGCGTAGTTCAGAGACTGTGCGCTCAGCTTGAGCATGATGTCGATCGACTACGTCACGTGCTCGTGAGGAGAGAAGGTGCACCTCCTGGCTGCGCGAATTGAGCATCGCATCCGGGTCGCGTAGCGAGGGGCGCGAGCGCAACTGCTCGAGTTGGGCGATGTCGTGATTGACGCGCAGGGTGAGCCGGCCCGTTAGCCGCGCTCGCAGCTGTTGCACGAGGGCATGCTGCTCGCTGACGTCGGGAACCACTCGCTTTGCGGCATCAGTCGGCGTCGATGCCCGAAGATCGGCGACGTCATCAAGAAGCGGGTGATCGTTTTCGTGCCCGATCGCACTCACGACCGGCGTCTCGGCCGCCGCGACAGCGCGGACCAACCGTTCATCGCTGAAGCCGAGCAGATGCTGCGGATCGCCACCGCCGCGAGCGATGATGATGACATCGACGTCGGGATCGGCGTCCAGGCGAGCAAGAGCCGCGAGCACGTCGGGAACCGAGCGGTCGCCCTGGACCGCCGCGTACTCGTTGCGAAAGCGCACGCGCGGCCAGCGCAGTTCGGCATTGCGATGTACATCACGTTCCGCGTCTGATTTCTCGCCCGTGATGAGCCCGATCGTCTGGGGGAGAAAGGGCAGTACTTTTTTACGATCAGCATCGAAAAGGCCTTCGCGACGCAACTGGGCCCGGAGTTTTTCGAGTTTTTCAAGCTGTTCACCCAGACCAACGTGCTTCATGGCTGAGACGATGAAACTGAAGTCGCCACCGCGCACAAAATAGTCAGCTTTCACGCACGCGATCACGTGATCGCCCACCGAAAGATCATCAGGTAATCGACGCGTGGTGGATGACCACACGCGGAACGCAATCGTCGCGTCGGTATCGAGATCTTTCAGTCGTCCAAAGACGTTGCCGCCTCGAACGTTCCATGAGGTGATCTCGCCTTCAACCCAGATCGTGCCCCAACGCTCGATGAAACCGCGGATCGTCTCGCCGAGGCGGCCGACAGAGGTAGGAGTGTCTTTCGACGAGTCACGGGGGTGCACGGTGCCCGCCGGGATCGGCTCGTCGGCTGTCGCATCGGGTTCAAAAATAGTCATGAAGAGCTTTCTCGCAAGCGTTATCGGCCGTCCACGGCCCGCATCCAGCGCACGCCCATAGAATCAAGGTGTGACTTCCCCCGCCGTGCATCTGCCCGTGCCCCGTGTCCCAGGACGACGAGGCAGCCTTCAGGATATGCCCGTTGCTGGACACAAACGAGTGTTACTGGCAGCACCCCGTGGTTATTGTGCCGGCGTTGACCGCGCTGTGATCGCTGTGGAGAAAGCGCTAGAGCGCTACGGGTCGCCCGTTTACGTCCGTAAGCAGATCGTGCACAACACACATGTTGTGAGTGAACTCGAATCTCTCGGCGCCATTTTCGTCGAAGAGGTCGACGAGGTCCCCTCGGGCTCTCACGTCGTGTTCAGCGCGCACGGGGTTTCGCCGGCGGTTGTTTCAGCGGCATCCGATCGTGGTCTCCAGGCCATAGACGCGACGTGTCCCCTCGTCACCAAGGTGCACCGTGAAGCCGTGCGTTTTGCCCGTGACGACTTTGAGATTCTGCTCATCGGTCACGAGGGCCACGAAGAAGTCGAAGGCACAGCGGGCGAAGCGCCTGAGCACGTGACCGTCGTCAATTCACCCGAGCACGCCGACACCGTCGAGGTGCGCGACCCGGAGAAAGTCGTTTGGCTCTCACAGACCACGCTTTCGGTCGACGAGACCATGGAGACCGTACGCCGCTTGCGGCTTCGTTTTCCGCACTTGCAGGACCCGCCCTCGGACGACATCTGCTACGCGACGCAGAACCGTCAGGTGGCCATCAAGAAGGTTGCCACTGGCGCTGACCTCGTGATCGTTGTCGGATCCGCAAACTCTTCAAACAGCGTGCGCCTCGTCGAGGTTGCCCTCGAACACGGCGCCAAGGCTGCGTACCGGGTCGACTACGCCGATGAGGTCAAACAAGAATGGCTCGACGGCGTCGAAACCGTCGGCGTCACAAGTGGCGCCTCGGTGCCGGAGGTACTGGTGCAGCAAGTGCTCGAAGACCTCGCCGGTGCTGGCTACCGCGACATTGAAGAGATTCGAACCGCGGAAGAGGACCTCATCTTCTCTCTGCCCAAGGAACTGCGCGAAGGGCGCGGAACCGGCGGGCGGGCAAGCGCGTGAGTGACGACCGCGCCAACGCGGATAGCCGCCCGGCACCGCAGTACGGCGAGTACGCAACGCCCGAAGAACAGCGCGCACGCATTCAGCAGCCCGACGCGACTTTCGCTCTCGATACCGGACAAGCGGTAGAGGCGCCAGTCGAAGAGGCCGCACCGGCCGCACCCTCGAAACCGGTCGTACCTGTGCTTGCGGCACCCACACGGGGTCGCGTGACTGACCGCATCATCACTTATGCGCTCCTGGGATACGGGCTGTTTTCAACGATCACCGCGATTCCGACCATGACCGACTACTCGACGTTCGCGTCGAACCTCTTCTCCGTGATGGGCGTGGATGCCACGCTCAGCGATCCTGCTGCAGGCAACGGATGGGCGCTCGCCGCCGCCATTTTTCTGGGTCTCGGGTGGTTGGCGACGGCAACACTGTCGTGGGCGAATCTTCGCGCTGGACGCTACTCCTGGTGGATTCCGCTCGTCGGAGGCATCGTCTTTAACTTCATCACCGGCATTCTGATCATCATCCCGATCATGAATGACCCGAGCGTGCTTGACGCGCTGATGGCAACAGCCGGATAACCAAGCTGTGTCTCTGGCACACTCTGTCTATGGCAAGTGTGCTCGCGGTATGCCGCGTTTTTGAACTGAGACCCGACTCTGGCACCAACGGGGTAACAGCGATCGATAAGCGTCCGGTCTCGGGAGAGATCAAAATCGGACCATATGGCGTTTACGGCGATGTGCAGGCGAACCGAAAGCACCACGGCGGGCTCGATAAAGCCGTCTACGCCTACAGTCAGGATGACGCGGACTTCTGGTCCACGGAACTTGACCGCGACATCGTTCCCGGACTCTTTGGTGAGAATCTGCGCATCGAAGGGTACGACGTCAACGATGCCCGCATTGGTGAACGCTGGCAGATCGGGGAACGGCTCGTGCTGGAAGTCACCATGCCTCGCGAGCCCTGTCAGACCTTCGCGCGTCGGATGGGCGGAACCACGGCGCGCGGCTGGGTGAAGCGCTTTGCCGAGGAACGCAGGCTTGGTACCTACTTGAGGGTCGTGCGCTCGGGCAGTGTCGCGGCCGGAGACGCGCTCGACATCGTTCCGGCTGCGGCAGGTGCCCCGACGGTGAGGGAGATCTTTCGGATGTCGTGAGCTCCGGCATCCGAAAATACGAAAACGCCCAGTCGCGCTGACTGGGCGTTTTCGTGATCGTGCGTGGAGACTAGCTCTGCGACTTGCCCGCGGAACCCAGCTGCTGCGTTGCCTCGACAACGCGGGCCGCCATGGCCGATTCGGCAACCTTGCCCCAGGCGCGGGGGTCATAGGCCTTCTTGTTGCCCACTTCACCGTCGACCTTGAGGACGCCGTCGTACTTGCTGAACATGTAGCCAGCGACTGCGCGCGTGAATGCGTACTGCGTGTCGGTGTCGATGTTCATCTTGACGACACCGTTGGCGACTGCCAGCGCGATTTCGTCTGCGGTCGAGCCGCTACCGCCGTGGAAGACCAGGTCGAGGGGCTTGGCTGCGGTGCCGAACTTCTCGGAGATACCAGCCTGGATCTCACCGAGCAGCTCGGGGCGAAGCTTGACGCCACCGGGCTTGTACACGCCGTGCACGTTGCCGAAGGTGAGGGCAGCGATCCAGCGGCCCTGATCGCCGAGTCCGAGAGCTTCGACAGCCTTCGCGACGTCAGCGGTGGTCGTGTAGAGGGCTTCGTTTGAACCCTCGTGCTGAACTCCGTCTTCTTCGCCGCCGACGACGCCGATCTCGACCTCGAGGATCGAGTTGATCGCCTTCATGCGGGGGAGGAGGCTCTTTGCGATCTCGATGTTCTCGTCGAGGGGAACGGCCGAGCCGTCCCACATGTGCGACTGGAAGATCGGTTGGCCGCCGTCTGCGACGACCTTTTCGCTCTCTGAGATGAGGGGGAGGAGGAAGTCGTCGAGAGCCGGCTTCGGGCAGTGATCGGTGTGGAGCGCGACCGTGATGGGGTAGCTCTTCGCAACCTCGTGGGCAAACTTCGCGAACGCCAAAGCACCGGTTGCGCGGCCCTTGACAGTGTGGCCGGCGAAGTAGTCTGCGCCACCGGTCGTGACCTGGATGATGCCGTCTGAGCCGGCTTCGGTGAGTCCCTGCAGGATGGCGTTGATGCTCTGCGAGCTGGAGGCGTTGAACGCCGGGTAGGCAAAGCCACCGGACTTCGCACGGTCCAGCATTTCGGCGTACTGTTCGGGGGTTGCGATTGGCATTCGCGGGCTCCTTCGATGATGACGGATGTCTTATTCGATTGTACCGACCGGGCCCGTCGCGCCATTGCGCCGATGTCGGGATCGCTGCGCACTCAAGGTTTCGCTGGTGATAAATACCGCGAAACCTTCGTCTCTGAGCGCGCCTGATCGGCAAGATTCGGCAATCTTCCTGCCTAGGCTGGCGCCATGGTGAGTATTACGGGGGACATGAGCCCTCTGCATCCCGACCGAAACCTCGCTCTTGAACTGGTGCGCGCGACGGAAGCGGCATCGATCCGCTCTGTGCCGTTCATCGGGCGCGGACAAAAAGAAGTCGCCGACGGTGCCGCCGTCGACGCGATGCGTGCCTTCTTGACGACAGTGAACTTTGATGGCGTCATCGTTATCGGTGAAGGCGAAAAAGACAACGCGCCCATGCTCTTCAACGGTGAGCACGTCGGCACGGGCCGTGGACCGAAGTGCGACATCGCCGTCGACCCGATTGACGGTACGTCGCTCACCGCAGCAGGCCGAAACAACGCGTTGTCGGTGATCGCGGTTGCCGATCACGGCGCGATGCTGGATGCCTCCACGGTGTTCTACATGGACAAACTCGTTACCGGCCCTGCCGGCGTGGGAGTCGTCGATATCCGCCTGCCCATTGGCGAAAACATCAGGTTGCTGGCCAAGGCGCTGGGTAAGCCGGTCGACGAGATTGTTGTCTCGGTGCTTCACCGGCCCCGCCATGAACAGCTCATCCAAGAGATTCGGGATGCAGGCGCCGGCACACGCCTCATGAGCGATGGCGACGTCGCAGGCGGCATCAACGCGGCCCGCCACAACGCGCGCACCGACATGTGTGTCGGCATCGGTGGCAGCCCTGAAGGCATCGTGACAGCGTGCGCAATCAAGGCGCTCGGCGGGCACATTCAGGGGCGTCTTGTTCCCGGCAACGATGACGAGATGCAGCGGGGCCGTGACGCCGGGCTCAAGGTTGACGGTGAGGTTTACGAAGCTGATGGGCTCGTCAAGGGCAGCAACACGTTCTTCGTCGCCACGGGCGTGACCGATGGCCAGCTGGTCGCCGGCGTGCGTCGCGAAGGGAACTTCATCTATACCGAGAGTGTTGTGCTGCGCGGTTCTTCGGGAACGCTTCGCCGCATTACGTCGGAGCACCTCGCGTCGAAGTGGCTGTGAACTGAGGGGTCGATCCGCAATGGTGGGTTGATCGCAGACGTTCAGGAGCCGTCTGGCAGAATCGGTAGCGATCAGCCGCATTCGCGCGCGATCGAAAGCTACCTGCGGAGGCATCTCAATGAACGCACCTGCGACTGGACCGAGTCCACGCACCGGCGCAGAGGCTGTTGTGGCGAACGCTGTCGATCCCGCTCGGCGCCCCGATGTGCTGTTGCGAAAGCGTCGTGAAGATGGTCACGAAGTGAGCGCATGGTGGCTTATCGGCGCTTTTGTGTTCGTCTCTGGCGCAGTGATTGCGCTATTGAGCTTCGTTCCCGGCGGCGCGTGAGTCAGAGTCGGTAGCGTCGTCGGTTTCTGTCTCGGACGATTCGAGAAGTTCTGGCGCTGTCCATCGCCGCGGCGATGACTCGACAACGGCGGCTTCGCCGAGCGCATCGAGTTTGGTCTGATCGATGCCGGGGAAACGTCGCGCTGTCACGAGTACGCGGCTCTCAAGAGAGCCGGCGAACTTGTTGTAGCTGTCAACCGTGCGCTCGATGGCGCGACGAAGGTCGTCGGCATGGCCCGCGAGGGCACCGAGCCGGTTGTACAACTCAGTTCCGAGTTCGAACAGCCGGCGTGCTTCTTGCGAGACCTCTTGCTGTGTCCAGGTGTACGCCACTGTTTTCAGTACCGCCCAGAGGTTGACCGGGGAAGCCAACGCCACACGTTTTCCGAAGGCGTAGTCGAGGAGCGAAGCGTCTTCTTCGAGCGCGGAAGAGAATAGCGATTCGCTGGGCAGAAAACAGATGACGAATTCGGGACTCGAGTCGAGCCCGCTCCAGTAGGTCTTTTTCGCGAGCGCGTCGATGTGTGAGCGCACAGCCTTCACGTGTCGCGTGAGAAGCGCGGCGCGGCGCGCGCCTTCTTCTCCCTGGGCTGTGACGGGGATCGCACTCGCCTCGAGATAGGCGTCAAGTGGTGCCTTCGCATCGACCGCCAGCGTCTTGTTGCCCGGAAGGCGAATGACCATGTCGGGGCGGCCAGCTCCCGCATCCGATGTGATGGATGATTGCGTGTCGAAGTCGACGTAGCGCGTGAGGCCTGCTGCCTCAACAACCCGGCGAAGTTGCGTCTCTCCCCAGACCCCGCGCGTCGTTCCGGAGCGAAGGGCGCCAGCGAGAGACTCTGTCGTGGCGCGCAACGCTTCGTCGGACTCTTGTGCGCGGCGCAGCTGCTCGGCGAGCGAACCGTACTGGTTGTGTCGGTCGCGCTCAAGATCGGTGACCTTGATCTGCATCTTTTCGAGCGCATCGCGCACCGGGTCTAATGCTCGGAGTACCGCCTGATCGCGCCTCTCACGCTCTTCCCTCTGGGCGAGATCGTGCCGCGCGGATGCCGCGAGCTCACGCTGCAGGTCTCGTTGGCGTTCGAGCTCGGTATTTGCCGCCATCGCCGAGGCCTCCGCCGAAGCGAGGCGGGCAGTCAAGGAGTTCTGCGCTTCAGAGTGCGCGGCTCGAGAGCGCGCGGAGCCGACGTAGATGCCAACGACGACACCGATCGCGAGAAACAGAACTGCTATCAGAAGCGCCGGGACTAGATCCATGCCCTTAGTCTGCTGCGAGCATCGGACATTGTTCGGGAGTCGCTACGCCGTGGCGGCGACCGGTTGCCCCACGCGCGACATATTCACTCCGACGGCGCGGGTGAGGTCAGCAATCGAAGTGACGCTGTAGCGACGCGCGGCATCGATCATGATGTGGGCGCACGCGAGCGCATCGGCGGTCGCGTCGTGGTGCGCGAAGTCGTGGAACCCGGCTTCAGCTGCGGCAAACGGCAGACGATACGACGGAATGTCGTAGGCCTTGCGTGCCACCTGCAGGCTGCATGCGTATTCGAACGAGGGGCAGACGGCATCCGTCGCTTCGCAAGCGCGTCGGAGTACTGCCATGTCGAAGCCAGCATTGTGTGCCACGAGCACGTCAGTGCCGGCAAAGGCGGCGAGATCTTCGAGCTGCGCGACCCAGGTCTTAGCGTCGAGCACGTCGTCGGCACGAATGCCGTGGATGCCGATATTGAGCTCGAAGAACGCGTCGTGACCGGGCGGCGGCTTGATGAGCCATCCGGTCGTTTCGACGATTTGGCCGTCGCGAACGCGGGCAAGACCCACACTGCACGCCGACGCACTACTGGAGTTGGCAGTCTCGAAGTCGATTGCGGTGAAGTCCAGTGGCACCCTTCCACCTTCTCACGCGTGATTGTCGGCGGCGGCCGCACTCGCCGCTGGAGCGGGGGATGTGCGTCGGCAACGTAGACTGGACTCCCGTGGCTCTCAGCATTGGAATCGTCGGACTGCCCAACGTTGGCAAGTCAACTCTCTTTAACGCGCTCACCAAGAATCAGGTTCTCGCGGCGAACTACCCCTTCGCCACGATCGAACCCAAC
Organism: Microbacterium endophyticum; assembly: GCF_011047135.1. Classification (NCBI taxonomy): domain Bacteria; kingdom Bacillati; phylum Actinomycetota; class Actinomycetes; order Micrococcales; family Microbacteriaceae; genus Microbacterium; species Microbacterium endophyticum. The sequence goes on from NZ_CP049255.1 coordinate 2,536,677, forward strand.
GTGGGTGTCGTCAACCTGCCAGATTCTCGGCTGAACAAGCTCGCCGAAATCTTCGGTAGCGAGCGCATCTTGCCCGCAGTCGTCTCGTTCGTCGACATCGCCGGCATCGTTCGTGGCGCGAGTGAAGGCGAGGGCTTGGGTAACCAGTTCCTCGCGAACATTCGTGAAGCGGATGCGATCGCCCAGGTCGTGCGAGGGTTCGCTGATTCGGACGTCGTTCACGTCGAAGGTGCGGTCAATCCGCAAAACGACATGGAGACGATCAACGCTGAGCTGCAGCTCGCTGATCTTCAGACCCTCGAAAAGGCGATCCCGCGCTTCGAAAAGGAGATCAAGGGCAAGAAGCTTGACCCTTCGGTTCTTGAAGCGGCCGTTGCCGCCAAAGACGCTCTTGAGCGTGGCATCGTGCTGTCGGGCTCGGGCATCGACCTGGCACCGATTCGCGAACTGGGCCTGCTGACGGCAAAGCCCTTCATCTTCGTCTTCAACGTCGACGAAGCCGTGCTGACGGATGCTGCTCGCACTGCCGAGCTCGCGGCCCTTGTTGCTCCGGCCAAGGCTGTTTTCCTCGACGCGAAGATCGAGTCAGAACTCATCGAGCTTGACCCCGAAGATGCCGCTGAGCTTCTCGCCTCGACAGGTCAGGAAGAGTCGGGCCTTGACCAGCTCGCTCGTATCGGCTTCGACACCCTCGGCCTCCAGACCTATCTCACCGCTGGCCCCAAAGAAGCCCGCGCGTGGACGATCGGCAAGGGCTGGAAGGCTCCGCAGGCAGCCGGTGTGATTCACACCGACTTTGAAAAGGGCTTCATCAAGGCCGAGGTCATCTCGTTCGATGACCTGGTCGAGACCGGCTCCGTGCTCGAAGCTCGCTCGAAGGGCAAAGCGCGCCTCGAAGGCAAAGAATATGTGATGCAAGACGGCGACGTCGTGGAGTTCCGCTTCAACAACTGAGGGTCGCTCGGCCGACGGTTCTGAGCAACTGAACTCGCACGCTTGATAGGGGCCTGCGGGGCTCGTTTCTCATCTGCTCACCACATCGATCAGTAGAGTATCCATGTCGTGATCGAGAGTGGATCGAAGGAGATCTCTGATGGCTGATGATGCGAGCAGCAAAGTTCCGTACCTGCAGGCGCATGGCAACCTGAAAAAGGCGCTGGAGAAAATCATCAATGCGACTGTGCCGCCGAAGTTCACACAGGACTTTCTCGCGACGACTCTCGACTTGCCAGGCGGAGGTGCACGGCCGGTCATTCCGTTCCTCAAGCGAGCCGGATTCCTAGGCTCTGATGGCACTCCGACGGAAGTGTACAAGCAGTTCAGGAATCCGTCATTGCGTGGTGGCGCGGCGGCGCAGGGTCTAAGGAACGCGTACGCCGACCTTTACACGGCCAACGAGTACGTCCATGACGCTAACGACAAGGATCTGAAGGGCCTCATCGTGCAGGTCACAGGTCTGAATGCCGACTCCAAGTTGATCCCGTCGATGGTTGCTTCTTTCAAGACTCTGAGGGAATATGCTGACTTTAATGGGGGCAATGGGGCCCCGAGCCAAAGCAGCACCGAGGGGGAAGGCCCCAATGCTGAAATTCCACTCCATCTTGGAAATGGAGCGGAGTCTGGCCACGGGAATGAAATCCAGTTGGGCTATACGATCCACCTAAATCTGCCCGCGACCAGCGATATTGCAGTCTTCAATGCGATCTTCAAAAGCCTGAAGGAAAACTTGCTGTGACGTCCATGGATGATTCTCTCAAAATCTTCCTGATGACGGCTCAACTCATCGAAGAAGATCTTGATGAGGTCGAACAGACTCTTGCCCTCGATCTCGGACGGAAGCGCAAGGCTGGGGCGGGTGAAGCAGCCGATTATTATCCGCAGATCGAGCATGCGTTTCGGGCCGAGGCGAAGGAGATGGCCCCCCACTATGAGGTTTTTTACTCCCTCGAACGAACTATACGAACCCTAGTTGCAGATTCGCTTGAGGCATCGGACGGCGCAGGGTGGTGGCTTAATCCGGACCGCGTCCCTTCGAAGATCAAGGACGATTGTGAGTCTCGTCTGAAGAAAGAAGAGGACACCGGTGTCACCCTTCGCTCGGAGGACCCCTTAGACTTTTCCACATTTGGCGAACTTGGCCAGATAATTACGAGCAATTGGGATGTATTCGGCGCCTTTTTCAAGAGCGAGAAAGCTGTTATCCGAATCATGGCGAATCTGAACACGCTCCGCGGCCCAATAGCTCACTGTACGCTCCTTGCTGAAGACGAAGTCGTTCGACTGCGCCTGTCGGTGAGGGACTGGTTCCGTCAGATGGAGTAAGCCTTGCGGCGCCCCAAGCTGCGTCCTGGAGAATGTGCGCGCACATGGCGGCGTGACTGCGCGCACCTTTTCAGAGCGCCATCGGCCGCTGTCTCTCTGACAAATGGCTGTCTGTAAAGTAACCCGGGTGGAGTTCGGTTTTGGCAGCTAGAGAACGTCCCAGCGCGGGGGAATCGGTTGTGTTGTCACACGCGCAGACGTACGTCAACACGCCTGCGCGTGACCGACGGACCTACTTTGACGTAGCACTGAGCAACCGTCAACTCCGCCGCAGTCGACGAAGGGCGTGGTCCAAAGCGTCTGATTGATCGTGGTGGACGACGGATTTCTATCGGGCGAAAGTACGGATCCGATGAGACTCGTTCAAGTCAAATTTTTGACCGTCGATCGTGATGTTCCCCTGTGGCCAACTGCCGGTGCCGGTGCCGGTGCCGACGCCCCGGGCATCCGGTGCGCTCGCGTACATGTGCCCCTCGAGGCGACCGTCGGCGAGCAACTCTGTCCCGAGCCACAATTGAACCCGTTGTGAAGGGATACCTTGGGCAAGAACATGTGGGGAAATTTCATCAACTTCGCGAGGGTATCGATCCTGAATTCTCTGCTCCGATGGAGGAACGCCGCCGTTCGCCCGAGAAAGTTCCAATTGAATCGCGGCAGGCAAGTTTTCCGGATCCATGGACAAGAGGTCCTGGCTGACACGGCGTGCTCGACGGCCACGAAGCTCGATTTGTGGTTGCCCGAACATGAAAATTAGTGCTCGACGTCGGCGTCTCCACGGGATCACGGCATTGCGCCAGGTCAAGACTATGACTGCGCCGTCGGCGCTCGAAGAGGAGGCCATTCGAAGCTCATTGGCTCGCTCGTCACCGGACCACGAGATATCCTCGGAGTCGAATATTTCAATGCGAAAGCTCTCACCCGGGTACAGCGCCTGCACCAGCGGTATCGTTCCATCCCCCGCGACTGGGCGCCCAGTTCGTGTAATCCATGCTGGATGGTAGGCAATCTGCCGCACGGGGCTCGACCCCATATTTGACAGCGTCCACGTGAACGATCGGGAAGGCGGCGCAGTGAATATGGAGCTGCGTAGGCGTCCGCGAGTGAGGAACGCGGAAAGTAATCCGATCAGCGTGATCGTGAACGCCCCGAGGGTCACCCAGTCGGCAACGTTACCGACTGTACGCTCCCAATCGACGCGTGTGAGTATCGGGGCGACCGAGTAGGCGAAGCTCATGATCACAGGTTAGAGGTCCGCGTATCCAGTCCGAGAACGACTGCCCAACCTTCATACGAGTGCGGGCCGGTGTGCCGCGAATCCGGCGATCCTATGACGCTACTCGGTTACGGAACGTCGTGGAGTTCCGGTTTAACAACTGAGCCTGCGGCGAGCCGCAGGTCGCTATCTCATGGATCGCGAAATTCGGATTCGAGGAGAGCGGAGCTTCTCGCGTCTGCCGTCCGGACGCGACTCTAGGAGCATTGGTACATTCGACGAGCGTTCCAGCCATGTGGCGAGGTCTCTGTCGAGCATGCGGGCGAGTCTTAGACAAGCTTCGTGTCCCTGTTTCGCGGTCAAACGTTGCTGTTGTTGACCCGGGAGCGGGAAGCCTCGCACGAGTGGCTCGTGGTGTCCGACGCGGTTTCGCAGAGCATGAACTTCCGTGACTTGGCGTAGCGCCCACACGCGAGAATACTGGGCGCTGAGGTTCCGCGCGACAGCCCTGCCGCCGGGAAAGACTCGATGTAGCGTCCGTCGCCAATTGTCTTCGTAATCGACGTGTAGCCGGCGGGGTTCCTTCCCTGCATAGCCTCCAGCGTCGAACAAATCCTTCCAGAACCCGAACATAAGTCGCGCGATGAGACGACCGGAGAACTCCGGCGCTTGCACGTTTTGCCTGATGTGGCCGGGTAGATCTTCCCAAGCTCGGCCGAGCGCGTTTAGCGATCGTCCATCGAGCGGCATCCCGCCTGTTTCGAACCAGCGAACCCCGTGCTCGGAGCTCGCCTCTCGATGAATAGCGTTCCTCAGTGCCACCTCGAGGATCGCTATGTCGGCGAACAGTGCGACCGAGAGGTCCCGGTCCCAAACGTAGAGTTCCCGGGCGAGTCGACGGTTTCCCCCGGACTCGCTCAGATACGTCGCCATGCGGTCTGACGAAATCGCCCGATCGATCGAATGGGCCTCCTTGAACAACAAGCGCATGGGGCATATGCTAACGGTGTAGTCCCCGGATCTGGCCTCTCCCGACTTGAGCGGTGAAGCCTCCGGGGTCCTCTTTTTCCTTTCGTCGGCACGTAGCGCTTCCTGCTGTCAGCGTGATGTCTTCCGTGACGTAACCGGGTGGCGTTCCGGTTCAACAACTAGGTATCTGTCGGGGTGCACGGAAGGGTGGAGCCGATGAGCGGTTTGGTTCCCGAGCGGCGTGTGATCCGTCTCTTCCCCGAATACAGCCGGGACTGGCCACTGTGGGAGAACTCGACACCTACGTGGGACGTGGGCTACACAACCACGCCAAAGATGTACGGACTGTCAGAGGCTCTGACACGAGACATGGCCAAGTGGAATGCACTCTGGGAAGCGAACTTCGACCCGTTCGAAGGTTGGAAGAGTGACGAGGCACGCGAGCAGTGGCGCGAAGAAGGCTTGAGCATCGTGACACGTCTCCGCGCTGAAGTCGCTGACTTCGCCGATGTGAAATATGAACCATGGCCGCTCGGTAGCTGGGACGAGTAGTGGTCGAGTTCCGGTTTAACAACTGAAAGTTCTCCTCGTCAGGTCTCCTTCCGCATCCACTCCACGCTCATCCGTGGCGAGTATCAGCGCTTCGGTCGGCTTCCTTCTCGCTTGACATTCGCTGCTCCGCCAGCGTGCTAGCGTTGCGGCCGCGAAGATTCAGTGGAGGCAAAATGCGCAATCTCGACGGTGCTCACATGCGGGTGGCACGCCCGACGCGAGACATGGATGCCGCAGTTCGGTTCTGGGTGGATGGCTTGGGCATGACGCTCGAGGGCCGCAAGCTTGAGGACGGCGCGCCGTATGAGGAGCTGGCGTTCGTGGGATGGCCGGAAGCTGCTTGGCATCTTGAACTCGTCAAGGACGCGATGGTTACGCCGAACCCCACGGAAGAAGATCTCCTGGTGCTTTACCTGGCGGAACCCATCGATGACGCGCTGGTTGTTCGCATCGAGGCCGCTGGTGGTGTTGCTGTCGATGCGCGCAACCCGTACTGGAACGAACATGGCGTCACGGTCGAGGATCCTGACGGGTATCGGCTGGTTCTCTCGACTCGCGGTTGGTCGTGAGGCTCACGCCGGAGATCTGCTTCAACCTCTGACCTCTGGCCGCTGACAGGGTGCGGCTGCTGGTCACTTAGACTTTATTCGGCTACGGAACGTTGTGGAGTTCCGGTTTAACAACGGACCCCCGTCCGGTCGGTGTGCACGCGGTTCTCCGCGTGCACATTTACGTGAAACGACCACACCCCGAGAGGACTCGAGACCATGGCCGATACTCAGATTTTCGAACCCGATGGCCGGGCCATTCCCTATGCCATTGAAGGGAACGGGGCTGCGGTCGTGCTGATCGCGGGGCAGGGGCTCAACATCGATTCGCTCGGTACGCTCGCGCACTCGGTTGCGGCCGAAGACTTCACGCTCGTGCGGATCGGCTCGCGCCGACCAGCGGATGCCGCAGTCTCAATGCGAGACATCGCACAAGACGTGATCGACGTTATGGACCACCTCGAGGTTGCAGATGCCTGGGTCGGTGGCCACGGCTTCGGCGGCTCTGTCGCGCGCGAAGTTGCCGTTGACTACGCGGACCGCGTCAATGGTCTGCTGCTCCTCGGTGTCGAGTCTGCGGATCAGGCCGGTGGGCTTGAAGTCGCGCAGATTCCCGAGCACCTGCGCGACGCAGATGTTGCAGAGCTCCAGGGCGCCGCGCGCGAGGCATCCGATCTTGCACCGTTGGCCGAAGGCATCCCGGTGCTCGTCATTCAGGCAACGGAAGACCCCATCACGCCCGCCGCGAATGGCGATGCGCTGCAGGCTGCCGCGCCCGACCGGGTGAGCGTTGTGCGTGTGGAGGGCGCTGCGCATATGTTCCCTGTGACGCATATTGGTGAGGCATCCTGGGCCATCGAGGACTACCTCGACTGGGACTAGCGTTTTTGCGCGAGACTGAACGCATGGGCCACTCAGCACACACAGCAGCTCGTATGCTGCGCGCTTTCCATATGTCTGGAAGGGCCGACTCATGAGCGAAAGCCAAGAAGCACTGATCGTGCGTTATTCGCTGGAAGCGCGTGGAAGGTACGAGGAAACGCTCGCCCCGTTGGTGCGGAAGCAATCGGTTCTGCTCATCGTCGTGGGGTGCCTGTTTGCTTTCATGGCGGTGGTCGTTCCGGCGATCGCGTTATCTATGGACGGCACGGCTGAACCTCTCCGTGTAGTTATCGGCTTGGGCATACTCAGTCTGATCCCGATCGTCCTGATCGTGTTAGGCGTTCGGCGGCTCCGCTTGCGCCCCACGCTTCCTGATATCGCGTTCACGATTTCTTCCGACTCAGTGGTCTTTTCTCGGCGCGAGAAGACCACGCTGTTGAGCCGCACGCGCCCAGAGCTGCGGTGGGATCGACGAGCAACGACGGTGCGAGCCGACACGGTGGGCCCGAAGGCTGATGAGGTCCTGATTTTCACGACGAAAGTCGGCGGCGCCACCCGAAGCGAGCGACAAACAACCGACGTTTTGGACACACCCGTTGCCGAGATCGTGGCGGCTGTTCAAGCGCCGTAGGCCAGGTGCGATCGCCGAGTGAAGTTAGTCTCGAGGGTGACGAGTTTGTCGCTGCAACTCGCAGCGCCGTGAAGTTTTGGGGATAGATGTCTACTGTTTTGCCGCCGTGCCCTGCGTGTGCCAGCGAATACGCGTACGAGTCAGGTGCAATGCTCGTTTGCCCGATGTGCGGACATGAGTGGACGCCAGCAGTCGAAGACAGCACCGATTCGCCTGAGACAGCGCGCGTCGTGAAGGATGCCGTCGGCAACGTGCTCGCGGACGGCGACACGGTGTCGATCGTGAAAGACCTGAAGGTCAAGGGTGCCGGCGGCGGCACTGTGAAAGTCGGCACGAAGGTGCGCGGCATTCGTCTCATCTCGGATGGCGTCGGAGACCACGACATCGATGCGAAGGTTCCCGGCTTCGGTCAGATGCAACTGAAATCGAGCGTGGTGAAGAAGGTTCTTTGAGGGTCTAGCGCCCGAGCCACATCGCAAGGTGCTCCGCCGTCGCACCCTCGCCGCGCGCAACGTCCCGAGGTGTACCTGTGGTGACCACTTGGCCGCCCACATCGCCGCCACCGGGACCCATGTCGATCATCCAGTCGCTCGCGGTGATTGCTGACTGGTCGTGCTCGACGAGAACGACGGTGTTGCCGGCATCCACGAGCTGTTGCAGTTGGTCGAGCAGCAGCTCAACATCGGCCGGGTGCAGGCCGGAGGTCGGCTCGTCAAGCAGGTAGAGCGTGTGGCCGCGGTGCGCACGCTGTAGCTCGGTGGCGAGTTTGATGCGCTGGGCTTCGCCGCCGCTCAGCTCGGTCGCGGGCTGGCCAAGCCGCAGGTATCCGAGGCCGACATCACTCAGCGTTTCGAGGCTGCGGGAGGCCGCGGGCACATCGGCGAAGAACACTGCGGCATCCTTCACTGTCATGCCCAAGACATCCGCAATCGATTTGTCGCGGTACGTCACCTCGAGGGTCTCCGCGTTGTAGCGGGCTCCGTGGCAGGTGTGGCATGCGGCATACGTGCCGGGTAAGAACATGAGTTCGACCGAGACGAATCCCTCGCCCTGGCAGGTCTCGCATCGTCCACCCGCAACGTTAAACGAGAAGCGACCAGCGTTGTAGCCGCGAGATTTTGCTTCATCGGTAGCCGCGAAGAGCTTTCGCACTGTGTCGAACATGCCGGTGTAGGTGGCAAGGTTCGAGCGTGGGGTGCGGCCGATCGGGCGCTGATCCACCACGACGAGCCGATCGAAAGCTTCAGCGCCCGAGACGTTGTGCACATCGAGATCGAGCACCGCTTCATCCGGGTCTTCGGGTGTTGTGCCCAAACGATCGCGAACGACATGGGCGAGCACCTGGGTGACGAGCGTCGACTTGCCCGAGCCCGAAACACCGGTGACAGCCGTCATCACACCGAGCGGCACTTCGACCGACGTCTCTCGCAGGTTGTGCCGCGTGATGCCATCGAGTCGCAGCCACCCGGTCGGTGTGCGAGGCTCATGCTCTGGTGCCGAAGCCGTGGGGAAGAGGTAGCGCGCGGTGACGGAGTTTGTGGCTTCACGCATCCCGTCGACCGGCCCTGAGTAGACCACGTGGCCGCCGCCTTCACCCGCTGCGGGTCCGATGTCGACAACCCAGTCGGCACGACGGATCACATCGAGGTCGTGCTCGACGACAAAGAGCGAGTTGCCCGACGCTTTGAGCCGGTCGAGCACTTCGAGCAGCGGCTTGGCGTCGGCCGGATGCAGCCCCGCAGACGGTTCGTCGAGCACATAAACCACCCCGAAAAGTCCGGAGCGCAACTGAGTTGCGATGCGTAGGCGCTGCGCTTCGCCGGGCGACAGCGTGGTGGAGTTGCGGCCGAGGCTGAGGTATCCGAGGCCCAGGTTGAGCAAAACATCGACGCGCGAAATGACGTCGGCAGCGATCCGTTCGGCAGCCTCGCTGTTGTCTCCAGCGGATGCCCCGGCGCCCGCGCCGACGCCGCGCTTCAGTTCACCCGCGAGCTCGGCAAGCGGTACAGCGTTCATCTCGGCGATCGTGCGGTCGGCGTACGTCACCGCACGTGCCTCGGCACGCAGGCCACTACCGCCGCACTCGGGGCACGACATGCTTTGCACGAAGCGGAGAGCGCGCTCCCGCATCCGGTCGCTTTGAGACGACGAGAGCACATGCATGACGTGCTTGCGAGCGCTCCAGAACTTGCCGTAGTACCCGTGGTCGACGCGGCCCTCTTCGGGTTTGATGAGCACGGAGGGCTGCTCGTCGGTGTAGAGCAGCCAGTCACGGTTTTTGCGGGGGAGCGCGCGCCAGGGCTTCTCGATGTCGATGTCGAGGCCCCGCACAATGCTGCGGAGATTGGCGCCCTGCCACGCGCCGGGCCACGCAGCGATTGCGCCTTCGCGGATGCTGAGCGACGTATCGGGAACGAGGAGTTCTTCGGTGACGTCGTGCACGGTGCCAAGTCCCTGGCAGCGCGGGCATGCACCGGCCGCGGTGTTGGGGGAGAAGGCCTCTGCCGAAAGGTGCCCCGCGCCCTCGGGGTACGTGCCCGCGCGGGAGTAAAGCATGCGCAGCAGGTTGGAGAGGGTGGTAATCGTGCCGACCGTCGAGCGAGAGCTCGGGGCGCCGCGGCGCTGCTGCAGAGCGACCGCCGGGGGAAGACCCGTGATCTCATCGACCTCAGGGGCACCGACCTGGTTAAGGAGGCGACGAGCATAGGGCGCGACGGACTCGAAGTAGCGGCGCTGCGCCTCGGCATAGAGCGTGCCGAACGCCAGCGACGACTTGCCGGAGCCGGAGACCCCGGTGAAGACGACCATGCAATCGCGGGGAACATCAATGTCGATGTTCTGCAGATTGTGCTCGCGGGCGCCGCGAACGCGCACCCAGCCGTCGTGGTCGTCGGGGTTCATCCAGTCACCGTTCTCGTTGCTTCGGGTGCGCTCGTTTCGAACACAGCGCCCCACGATACGCGTGAATAGAAAACGGCCCCGAGGGTTGCGGAGGCGGGTAGTGTGTGCGGTCGCAGAACGCTATCGACAATCTGCAACAGCACGCGAGATGATGGCGACCAAGATCTAGAGGAAGAAGAAGTCATGCCGAAGATCAATGTCACGAGCGTCATGGTCGATGATCAAGCCAAGGCGCTCGCGTTCTATACGGAGAAGCTCGGATTCGTCGTGAAAACCGACATTGACCTGGGGGAGTTCCGCTGGCTCACTGTCGTCGGTGCGAACGAGCCAGACGGTGTCGAGCTTCTCCTTGAGCCCGATGCTCACCCCGCGGCGCAGGTGTTCAAAAAAGCGCTGCTGGACGACGGCATCCCGTATACGTCCTTCGCCGTCGACGACGTGTATGCGACCCACGGTGAACTCGAAGCGGCCGGGGTAACGTTCGTGCAGCCGCCGACGGCGATGGGGCCAGTGACCACTGCAATTCTCGATGACACGTGCGGCAACCTCATCCAGCTCAACAGCCCCGCGTGAGTAGGTGCTTGGGCGAAGGAGTGGATGCGAAGATTGAGGGATGACCGCAACACTCGTCGCCCATGGAATCGCTGGCGGGTACGGCCATCGCACGCTCTTCGACTCGCTTGAACTCACAGTTGCTCCGGGCGACGTTGTGGGGGTCGTCGGCGCGAACGGCGCAGGCAAGTCGACGCTGCTCCGGTTGCTCGCTGGCATCGACGCGCCGCAGGCCGGAACCGTGACGCTGCAGCCGGCCGACGCGTTCGTGGGTTGGTTGCCGCAAGAGCATGAGCGCATGGTCGGCGAGACGGTCTCGGAATACATCGCACGCCGCACGGGGTGCGCAGAGGCGACGACAGAGATGGATGCCGCAGCCACAGCCCTCGGCGACACATCACTCTCGGCGGGCAGCGGCCCCGACCCGGCCGATGTGTACTCAGCGGCTCTTGAGCGTTGGCTTGCAAGCGGCGCCGCCGACCTCGATGAGCGCCTCCCTGTTGTGCTCGCGGACCTCGGGCTCGCCGCCGCAGGTTTTGAACATGCGGAGATGACGTCACTTTCGGGTGGCCAAGCTGCTCGGGTGGGACTTGCGGCGCTGCTGCTCTCCCGCTTCGACATCGTGCTGCTCGATGAACCCACCAATGACCTCGACCTCGATGGGCTCGAACGCCTCGAAACCTTTGTGCGGCAACTGCGCGGCGGCGTGGTGCTGGTCAGCCACGACCGTGAGTTTCTCGCACGCTGTGTCACGCGGGTACTGGAACTCGACCTGGCGCAGAATTCGAACCGCGTTTTCGGCGGCGGATACGACGCGTATCTCGAAGAGCGCGCAACCGTGCGCCGTCATGCCCGCGAGAAGTACGACGAGTTCGCTGACAAAAAGGCTGATCTTGTTTCTCGCGCCCGAACTCAGCGCGAGTGGTCGAGCCAGGGCGTTCGCAACGCGATGAAGAAGTCGCCCGACAACGACAAGATCCGGCGCAAAGCGTCGGTGGAATCGAGCGAAAAGCAAGCCCAGAAGGTGCGCCAGATGGAAAGCCGCATCGCTCGGCTCGACGAGGTCGAAGAGCCGCGCAAGGAGTGGCATCTCGAATTCACGATCGGTGCGGCTCCGCGTTCGGGCTCCGTCGTGTCGACGCTCAGCTCGGCAGTCCTCACGCAGGGCGATTTCACGCTGGGTCCAGTTTCTCTTCAAGTCAACTCGGGGGAGCGCATCGGTATCACGGGGCCGAACGGCGCCGGTAAATCGACGCTGCTTCGCGCTTTGCTCGGTCGGCAAGCGCCGACCGAGGGAACGGCGAGCCTCGGCTCGAGCGTGCAAATTGGAGAGATCGACCAGGCGCGCTCGAAGCTTTCGGGCACACAGCCACTCGCGGCGGCCTTCGAAGATCTTGTGCCGTCGATGGCATCTGGCGAAGTGCGCACGCTCCTTGCCAAGTTCGGCCTCAAAGCCGATCACGTGAATCGGCCTGCCAACGAGCTCTCACCGGGTGAGCGCACGCGGGCGGGCCTTGCACTATTGCAGGCAGAAGGCATCAACCTGCTCGTGCTCGATGAGCCCACAAACCACCTCGACCTCGTCGCTATCGAGCAGCTTGAGCAGGCGCTTGAGTCCTACGAAGGCACACTGCTACTCGTCACACACGACCGGCGGATGCTCGACACTGTGCGTATCGACCGCCGCTGGCGTGTCGAGGCAGGCCGCGTTTCTGAGCTTTAAGCAGGCTTTTTAGCGGCCCTGGCGCTTCTTGTAGGGCTTGGGCTGGCCCTTGACTACGGGCGCGCGTCCTTTACCCTTCGAAGCTTTCGCTTTACCGCCTGCGGGCACCTTCGGTTTCTCAGCAGGAGCGGGGGCCGCTGCAATCTCTTCTTTCGCGTCGGCGAGCAGCAAAATTCCTGCCTGAGTTAGTGCAGTCTTGCCCTGCTCAGTGGTGAAGAGCGGATGCCCGATCTCAGCCTCGAGCTTCTCAATCGAGGTGTAGAGCGAGGGGAGCGGAATGTTCAGCGCCTGAGCTGTGCGCGGAAAGTGCAGTTCTTCGGCTACCGCGACAAAACGCTGAAGCTGGGTGATGTTCACGGATGCCTTTCGTCAGTGCGCGCGGATCGAGCAGCGGGGATGGCGCCTACCCATCATTCCAGGATAGGCGCCACAGCTCACGCGGCCCTACTCGGCGTCGGGAGCGCCGAGATGTGCTGTCTCCGCGCGGCGATCGCCGCGCGTCTTGAGGAGACTCGCGACGGTTGCCACGGTGATCGTTGCGCCGATGAACAGCAGCGAGAACCAGATCGGGATTTCGGGCGCCCATTCCACGTGTTGCCCACCGTTGATGAATGGCAGCTCATTGACGTGCAGGGCGTGCAGTACGAGCTTCACACCGATGAACGCGAGGATGACGGCGAGTCCCTGCGCGAGATACACCAGACGCTCAAGGAGGCCACCGATCAGGAAGTAGAGCTGGCGCAGCCCCATGAGCGCGAACGCGTTTGCGGTAAAGACGATGTAGGCCTCTGATGTGAGGCCGTAGATCGCGGGAATCGAATCCAGCGCGAAGACGAGGTCGATGAAACCGATGGCAATGATCGTGAGAAAAAGCGGTGTCACCCAGCGGCGTCCGTTTTTACGAACTGTCAGCCTGTCGCCGTGATATTCGTCGGTGACGGGCAGGATTCGGCGAACAAAGCGCATGAAGATGCCGTTCGCCGGGTCGCTTTCGTGGCTACCTCGCGCCTGTTGTACCGCGAGGTAGAGCAGGAAACCGCCGAAGATGTAAAAGACCCAGGAGTAGTTCTCGATGAGTGCTGCACCGGCAGCAATGAAGATGCCACGGAGGATCAGCGCGATGATGATGCCGATCATCAGCACCTTCTGCTGATAGATCTTCGGTACGGCAAAGCCCGTCATGATGATGAGGAAGACGAAAAGGTTGTCGATCGACAACGCCTTCTCAGTGAGATATCCGGCGAAATATTCGCCGCCAAAAGTCCACCCTGAAAAGACGCCGATGCCGACGCCGAAGAGTAGCGCGAGTCCGATGTAGAAGGCCGACCAGCGCGCCGACTCACCGATCGTCGGCTCGTGGGGCTTTCGCACATGAACGAAGAATTCGTAGACGAAGAACGCGATCGTCACGGCGATCGTAATGATCCAGACAAGCGGGGTGATGTTCAAGAGGTACTCCAAGCGTGGCGTGAGGTTATCAGCGCCAAGGTCTCTTCCATTCTTGAAATCAAGAACCGGTGGCCCGGGATGCGAACGCATCCGTATTGACGAGCCGACTGTCTCGGAGTACTCCCCTTGGACTTCCCATAATAGGGGATGATGTGTGATGCGATTTCGCTCGCAGACAGCTGAACGCGAAACTGGCCCTTATCTGGGAGAAGTGTCTAAGCTGGATGGATGTCCGAAAACGTGACGCCTCTTCAGCCGCTCGTATCGACCTCTCCTGAAGGCCAGAAGCCGCTACTCGAACTCCTCGAATCTGAGGGCACCTGTTGCTCCGGGGATACCTGCGGCATCCCCGGAGCCTGATTCAGTGACCGACGACGGGCGCTGAATCGTTGTCGGCGGGCTTCTTGATAAGAGGCGCTCCGACCAGCAGCAAAGTCGCGATCGCGGCTGAGATGAAGAACGCGGCCCGCGTGCCTGCGGCACCCGCTGCAGATTCGGTCGCTCCCGCGGCAATTTCGGATGCTGACACCGACGACATGACGGTGATCATCACTGCGATACCGGCGGCGCCGGCTACCTGCTGAATGGTATTCACTACCGCACTGCCGTACGAGTACATCTTCGGATTCAATGAACCGAGCGACGCAGTGAACAGCGGCGTGAACGACAGGGCGAGCCCGACCGAAAGAAGACCCTGGGCGAGAACGAGGAACCATACCGGCGTCGAGTCGGTGAGGGTTGTGAACGTCCACAGTGTTCCGACGATGAGTATCGCCCCGGGGATCAACAGCGGCTTGGTTCCCCAGCGGTCGTAGAGACGTCCGACGACGGGTGCCGCGAGCCCCATGGCGATCGCGCCGGGAAGCACAATCAGGCCCGAATCGAGAGCACTCATGCCGAGAGGGCCCTGCGCATAGAGGGGAAGGATGGTGATTGCTCCGAAGAACGCCATTGACATTACGGCGAGATAGATCACGCACAGCGTGAAGTTGGAGACGCGAAAGACGCGCATGTCCATAAGTGCGTTATCGGTGCGCTGCAGTCGCAACTGTCGCCACACGAAGATGCCGAGCGAGATCACGCCGATCGCGAGCGAGATGACCAGTGAAGCTGTGCTGGCGGATGCTGCCGCCGAATCGCCACCGTGAGCTTCGGCGCCGCCGATCTGGCTGAGTCCGAACACGAGCCCACCGAAACCGAACGCCGAGAGGATGACCGAGGGAACGTCGATGGGGGCGCGACGCGTCTCGCCAATGTTGCGAATCCAGCGCGAGCCGACAAAAAGAGATGCGAGGGCAATAGGCAAAATGATGCCGAAGATCCAGCGCCACGAAAGTGTGTCGAGGATAAGACCGGACAGTGTCGGCCCAATCGCCGGTGCGAAAGCAATCACGATGCTGACGCGACCCATCATCCGCCCGCGTGCGTGTGCCGGAATGACCGTCATCAGTGTCGTCATGAGTAGTGGCATCATGATCGCGGTACCGGACGCTTGCACCACGCGTGCTGCCAGCAAGAACTCGAAGGTTGGCGCAAAAAGCGCAATCGTCGTGCCCGCTGAGAAGAGGCTCATGGCCGCGATGAAGACGGCGCGCGTCGTGAAACGCTGCAGCAGGAACCCTGTGATCGGGATAACCACTGCCATCGTGAGCATGAATGCCGTCGTGAGCCACTGCGCGGCGACAGCCGTGATCCCGAAGTCATCAATGAGGTGCGGGATCGCGATGCTCATCGTCGTTTCGTTCAAGATAGCGACGAACGCGGCGGTCAGAAGTAGCCAGATGAGGCGTGTTGCCTCGGGCGTCACAACCTCCGGCGGGGCAGTTGGGGTGGTGGCGGTGGCGGGGGAAGCCATGGGTCTCCTCGTCAAAGATGCGGCGTGGCGCATCGAGTACTGCTGCGTGTGCGCAACATCTGGTCAAACAATTGTCCCCCCGACGGCATTCCGTCGAGGGGACAAAACTTCAGTGAAATCTAGTTTTCGTCTGATTCCGTGTCGGGGTGCGGGTCAGCGCGATTCCAATTCGTGGAGCCGATTGCTTCGGTTGGGTGTGGCTCACCCTCGGCTTCTCGCAGCGCCGCAGGTTCCGGATCGATCAAAGACTCTGTTGACTTGCTCGCGAGTTCATCGATGACCTTGCGAAGTTCGGCAAGATCGGATCCGTCATGGGCGGGATGCTCGGGCGTCGTTGTCATCCCACAACTCTAAAGCAACCATCCTCGAGCCCCGCGCTCTAAAACGCATGTAGTGTGACATGTAAAGCGGACATGCGGGTACGCGAGGAGATTTTATGAGTGGACCAGGCGGTCACGGCGGAGGATTCAGAGGCGTATACGTCTCTGCGCAAAAGGAACTCAATGCTTCGGCGCCTCGCATCCCCAATCTTGGTCGACGAGTCATCGCCCTCTTCAGTGCATACCGCGCAAAGTTGTCATTCACCGTCGTTCTCGTGCTGGTCGGCGCCGGTGTCGCCGTCATCCCTCCGCTTCTGGTTGAGCGCGTGTTCGATGACGCGCTTTTTCCGACCACGGGTGGACCTGACGTGCCACTACTCGTGCGCCTGGTCAGCATCATGGTGGGACTCTTCTTTTTGTCAGCCGTGCTCGGTGTGGGCCAGACGTGGCTGACCTCAACGGTCGGTAACCAGGTCACCGGCGATCTTCGTCAGCGTCTTTTCGACCGGCTGCAAGAGATGGAACTGAGCTTTTTCACTCGCACCAAGACGGGTGTCATCCAGTCACGTCTGCAAAACGATGTGGGCGGTGTCTCTGACGTACTCACGAACGCGGTGACGAGCATCCTCGGCAACACCGTGACTGTCATCGCTTCGCTTGTCGCAATGATTCTGATCGACTGGCGCTTGACGATCGTCGCTGTCGTGCTCATGCCGATACTCGCGGTGATCCAGCGGCGGGTCGGGCAGGTGCGGGCGCGGATTGCGACCCAGACGCAAGAGTCGCTTTCTGAGCTCACGGCGATCACTCAAGAGACACTGAGCGTTTCCGGCATTCTGCTGTCGAAGTCTTTCAACCGTCAGCAGGCAGAATCAACACGTTATTCGTCAGAGAATTCCAACCAGATTCGACTGCAGGTGCGCCGCGCCATGAGTGGCCAGGGGTTCTTCGCGATCGTCATGGTGGTGATGTCGAGTGTTCCGGCCGTCATCTATCTGGTGGCGGGTTTGCTTCTCGATGGGGGATCTAGCGGTCTCACCGCGGGCACGATCGTCGCGTTCACGACGGTGCAAGCGCGTTTGCTGCAGCCGCTGATGGGCCTCATGCGAGTGAGCCTTGATGTGCAGACATCGACAGCGCTTTTCGCGCGTATTTTCGAGTATCTCGACCTGAAGCCGTCGATCGTCGATGCGCCGGATGCAACGGATGTCGCCGATGGGCCGGGGCCCATGGGTCGAGTGGAGTTTCGCGACGTCGAGTTTCGCTACAGTGACGCGTCAAACGAGTCGACGGCGACACTCAACGGTGTGTCTTTCATCGCCGAACCGGGAGCCCATGTCGCTCTTGTCGGCCCGTCGGGAGCGGGAAAATCGACAGTCCTCTCGCTTGCGTCGCGGCTCTACGAGGCCACGAGCGGCACTGTGCTGTTTGCGGGCAGCGATGTACGTCGCGTCAAACAGCACTCGATCATCGAGCACGTCGGCATCGTGTCTCAAGAGACGTACCTTTTTCACGCCAGCATCGCCGACAACCTGCGGTATGCGAAGCCCGATGCCACCGATGAAGAGCTCATCGAGGCGTGCCGTGCCGCCAGCATCCATCACGTCATCGAAACATTCGAGCAGGGTTACGACACCATTGTCGGCGAGCGCGGCTATCGCCTCTCTGGTGGCGAAAAGCAGCGCATCGCCATCGCCCGCGTTCTGCTGAAAGACCCACCAGTGCTGCTGCTTGACGAGGCGACATCGGCCCTCGACACGGTGTCGGAACGCATCGTGCAAGAAGCATTGGATGCCGCAGCGAACGGCCGCACCACGATCACAATCGCTCACCGGCTTTCGACCGTCATCGGAGCCGACCTCATTCACGTGGTCGATCACGGGCATATCGTCGAGAGCGGCACTCACGCGCAGCTTCTTGCCGAGGGCGGTCTTTACGCCGATCTCGTGGCGGAGCAGCTCGCCTCATCACGCGTGCTCGCCGATGAAGAGACCCTCGCCGAGCAAGAACGCTAAGCCGCTACCAGGCGCTCGCGGTGATGATCGGTTTCTCGAGCGACTCGCCAGTGGGCGCTCGGGCGATGAGTTCTCGAGTAAATGCGCCCAGAGTTGCCCGATAGACCGGGTCGGGGTGAGAACCGGCGATCTCAACGAGGCGGGGCACATCCATGCGCAGAATTTGACCGACCCGAGCGGATGCCGCTGCGACACTTCCGGCAGCATCGAGCACAGCGATACCGTCACGCATTGCGGTGATGCAGGCGGTCAGTACTGTGAGGTTCGCCTCTGCCTGCGTGATCGATGACCCATCAGCGCGGACTCGCCACAGCGCCACCACATCGGGAATGACATCGAACCCCCGGGCGCCCACGTAGAGCTGCTGGGCGATTGCCTGGTCTTCATAGAGCTGATCGTTGGGAAAGCGCAGCGAAAGTCGCTCCCACAAAGCTGCGCGAGTGACTTTTGACCACGCCACAACGTTCGCCGTCACCTCGGGGTGGGTCACGAGTGTTGCCGCGTCGCGAGCGGGTGATGTCGCAGCTGCCACCCAAGGCTGCACATCGCCGCTGAGGTAGGTGCCGTCGGGCTGCGGTCGCAGCCGTACGTATGCTCCGGTGACAAGATCACTTCCCGTGCGCTGGAGGGTGGCAACCATTCGTTCCAAGGCCGTCTCGGTGAGCACGTCATCGGCGTCGAGGAACGCGACGAACTCGGTGTCGACCAGGTCGAGACCGGTATTGCGTGCGGCGCCGAGTCCGCGGCGGAATGGGTGGTGCACGACGCGGAACCGGGGATCGATCGCTGTGGCCTCGTCGAACCGGGTGCCAGTGGCATCCGTTGATCCGTCATCGACGAGAATCGCCCGCCACGCCGTCATCGTTTGGGCGCGGAGAGAATCGATCGCTTCGGAGGCGTAGGGTGCGACGTTGAAGCCGGGAACGATGACCGTGACGAGCGCGCGACTCATGCTGAGAGCTGCGCAACAGAGGCGGCGACCGCGTCGGCGACGGGAGCGAGCGGGTCGTGCTGAGTGTGAGCGAAGGTGAATCGCACAGCAGTCTGCGCTGTTGCGGGCTCGACCCCGAGTGCCAACAGCACGTGCGAGGGCTCGTCACTGCCGGCGGCACACGCCGATCCGCTCGACGACACGACGCCGCGGCGTTCGAGTTCGAGCAGCACAGCCTCGCCGCTCGTGCCTTCGAACGTAAAGCTCGCACTGTTGGCGAGGCGATGCTCGACCGAACCTGTCAGACGGGCGCTCGGCACAAGCTGCAGTACCCGTGTCACGAATTCATCGCGGAGGTGCCCCACACGATGAACTGACTCGATTCTTTCGGCTTCCGCCAGTTCTAGGGCGAGTGCAAAGCCAACGGCTCCGGCAACATTTTCGGTGCCGGAGCGGCGATCACGCTCTTGTCCGCCGCCGTGGAGGAGTGGCTCCAGCGGGATTCTGCCGCGAACAGCCAGCACGCCGGTCCCAGGAGGAGCACCAATTTTATGACCTGCAATGGCCATCGAATCCGCGCCGAGCCCGGCCAACGGCAGCCAACCTGCGGCTTGCACGGCATCGACATGGAGGGGAATTCGGTGTGCCTTGGCGATCGCACTGAGAGACGCGGTGTCTTGCACCGTGCCGACTTCATTGTTGGCGTAGCCGATGGCGGCAAGCGCGGTGCGGTCGCTGAGTGCGTTGGCGAGTGCCGCCGCCTCGAGCCGACCGGCACTGTCGACCTCGAGCAGAGTGGCGGTGAACCCGTGAACGCGTTGTAGATAGTCGACCGACTGCAGAATCGACTCGTGCTCGATGGCTGTCGTCACGACGTGCGATGCGCCACGAGCGGACGCCGCGGCCACAGCGATTCCCTTGATGGCGAGGTTGTTCGCTTCGGTGCCACCCGAGGTGAACACGATGTCGCCCGTCCGCATACCGACGACCTTGGCGACCCGTGCACGAGCATCGGCGAGAGCGGATGCCGCAGCCTCGCCGACCGTGTGATGGCTGGAAGGGTTACCGAACCACTCCGCGAGGTATGGCCAGATAGCG
Source organism: Microbacterium endophyticum (assembly GCF_011047135.1). NCBI lineage: Bacteria > Bacillati > Actinomycetota > Actinomycetes > Micrococcales > Microbacteriaceae > Microbacterium > Microbacterium endophyticum. The sequence continues at coordinate 2,556,638 of NZ_CP049255.1, forward strand.
TCTCTCACCTCTGGGCGCACGGGCGTTGTCGCCGCGTTGTCGAGGTAAAGCATGGCTACGCGTTCGATGCGGTGCTGATGGAGATGTCGAGCCCGAGATCAAGCGCTCGCGCCGAGTGGGTAAGGGCGCCGACCGAGATGACATCGACACCCGTCCCCGCAATGTCGCCGACGGTTTCGAGCGAGACGCCGCCAGATGCCTCGATGGTTGCGCGACCGGCCACCTGGGCGATCCCGGTTCGCAGGTCATCGAGTGAGAAGTTGTCGAGCATTATCGTGCCGATTCCCGCTTCGAGCACAGCTTCGATCTGATCGAGCCGGTCTACCTCGACCTCGACGTGGGTCGTGTGGGGGAGTTGTGCAATCGCCTGGCGCAACGCGGATGTGACGTCGAGACCGCCGGCGGTGAGGACCGCAAGATGGTTGTCTTTTGCCATCACGGCGTCCGACAGCGAGAACCGATGATTGTGCCCACCACCCGATTGCACTGCGTGGCGTTCGAATGCGCGGAGCCCGGGTGTCGTTTTTCTCGTGTCGACGATCCGAGCCTTGGTGCCAGAAACCTTCGCGACATACGTCGCCGTCAATGTGGCGATACCCGACATGCGCTGGGCAAAATTCAAGCCGATGCGCTCGCCGGTGAGAACGCCCTGAGCGGGACCGTTCACGCGAGCGAGGATGTCGCCCGGCTCGAAAGTATCGCCGTCTGCGACGAGCAGCTCGACTTCGATGCGCGGATCAGTTTGTATGAAAGCCGCGGTGAAGACCTCACCTCCCGAAAAGACGCCGTGTTCGCGTGCCACGAGGTCGGCCCGGGCGGTGGCCGATGACGGAATGAGGGCTTCGCTCGTGATGTCTCCCCAGGGCGCATCCTCGGCGAGAGCCGCGGCAACTGTGGTGTGAATCTGAGCACGGGTCAGCATGTCACTGCCTCTCGAGATGATGGCGCCGCTTGAGCCGTGGCGGAGTCGACGCGAAAATGCGCGCCGACCGAAACGGGGCGCCGGCGGGCGGCATCAACAACTGCACGTGCGACGAGGAGCAGGTTCTCGTCCTCGTGCGCTGCGACGGATGTGGGTGTGCGATCGAGCGAACTCCACCACGCCAACACGGATGCCGCGTGCTCAAGTCCTGCGGCAGAGCGCACCAATCCAGCGTCATTCCACATGAGTTCCTGGAGCGCGGCACGGCTGAATGTCGGAAATGACGCAGCAACGTCTGCAGACGGCGCGGCATCAGCTGTTCGCGGAGCGTGCGGAAGCTGACCCGAAGTGGGCATAACCGAAGGCGGGAGAGCGGCGGCCGTGCGCGCCGCAAAGACGGCACCCTCGAGTAGCGAGTTGGATGCGAGGCGATTGGCGCCGTGTACGCCGGTGCGAGCTGCTTCGCCCACGGCGAAGAGACCGGCAAGGCTTGTGCGCCCATCTAGGTCGGTGGAAATTCCGCCCATCAGGTAGTGCGCCGCGGGTGTCACGGGAATGGGATTTTTTCCCCAGTCGAGTCCGCGGTCGTGCACCGCCGCATCGATTGTGGGAAACCGGGTGGCGAGAAACTCACCGCCGAGAGCGGTGGCATCAAGGCGCACCGGGCGGCCATCCTGCTCCGACATCTTTCGGGCAATTGCGCGCGCAACCACGTCGCGGGGAGCAAGTTCGCCGTCTGGGTGCGAATCGAAGCAGAAGCGATAACCGTTGTCATCGATGAGAGTTGCACCTTCGCCTCGCACGGCCTCTGACACGAGGAATGCCTCGCCGACACCGAGGACGGTGGGGTGAAACTGCACGAACTCCATGTCTGTCACGGCGGCACCGGCGCGAAGAGCCGCCGCGATGCCGTCACCGGTAGCGACGGACGGGTTAGTGGTGTGCGCGTAAAGACGTCCGGCCCCGCCGGTGGCGAGAACAACGGCATCCGCTCTGAGCGACAGCGTTGCGTCGTCGGTAATGAGCGTCACTCCAACGACGGCGCCGTGTTCAAGCATGAGGTCTTCGAGGAAAGCGTGTTCGATGACCCGCACTCCACGAGCGGCAATTCGAGCGACAAGCGCTTGCTCGATTGCGGTGCCCGTCGCATCGCCACCGGCGTGGAGAACACGCGGATACGAATGGGCGGCCTCGAGCCCCTTGACGAACTCGCCGGAAGTATCGCGGTCAAATTCGACGCCCCACTGCACGAGCTCCCGGATGCGTTCGGGCCCCTCCGAAACGAGGACCCGCACCGCCTCTGGGTCCGCAATACCCGCGCCCGCGGTCAACGTGTCGGCGATATGCGACTCGGTGCTGTCGTCGGCAAAACTCACAGCGGCGATGCCGCCCTGTGCGTAGCGCGTGTTGGCTTGAGAGAGCTCGTCTTTTGTGACGACAGTAACCTCAAGCCCGCGGTCAGCTGCGTGCAGCGCAGTCACGAGCCCAGCGATGCCGCTGCCCACAACGATCACGGAGGTCATGATTTGTTCCGGCCATCTGCAATCGGCCTTGCCGCCAGCATCCGCTCCAGGGCAACACGTGCGGGGTCGGCTACGTCGGCGGGGACGGTGATCTGGTTGATGACCTCTCCGGCGACTAATCCCTCGAGCACCCACGCCAGGTAGCCCGGGTGGATGCGGTACATCGTCGAGCACGGGCACACCACCGGGTCGAGGCAGAAGATCGTGTGCTGCGGGTATTCCGCCGCGAGGCGCTGTACGAGGTTGATCTCGGTGCCCACGGCAAACACTGTCGGCTCGGTTGCTGCAGCGATGGCCTTGCGGATGTAGTCGGTCGAACCGGCTTCATCCGCCGCATCGACAACGTCCATCGGGCATTCCGGGTGCACGATGACGCGCACGCCCGGAAAGTCGACGCGGGCCTTATCTATCTGGGCCACAGTGAAGCGGCGGTGCACTGAGCAAAAACCGTGCCACAGGATGACGCGAGCATCTTCGAGAGTCGAATCGTCGTTGCCGCCGAGGGCACGATTCGGGTTCCACATCGGCATCTGCTCGAGTGGGACACCCATCGCCTTCGCTGTGTTGCGACCGAGGTGCTGATCCGGAAAGAACAGCACGCGACGGCCTCGCTCGAACGCCCACTCAAGTACGGTGCGCGCGTTCGACGAGGTGCAGACGATGCCGCCATGACGCCCCACAAATCCCTTGATCGCCGCGGACGAGTTCATATAGGTCACGGGAATGACAGGAAGAAGTCCGTCGGCATCCTGCTGATCCATCGGGCCGTAGATGTCTTCAAGGTCTTCCCAGCACTCTTCGACCTGGTCGATGTTCGCCATATCGGCCATCGAGCATCCCGCGGCCAGGTTCGGCAAGATGACGGCCTGGTCGGGGGTCGAGAGAAGGTCGGCGGTTTCCGCCATGAAGTGCACGCCGCAAAACACGATCGCTTCAGCCTCGGGATGCTCCTTCGCAGCGCCCGCGAGCTGGAACGAATCGCCCACGTAGTCGGCATGCTCGATAACTTCTTCGCGCTGATAAAAGTGCCCCAAGACCATGACTCGATCGCCCAGCGTCTGCTTTGCAGCAACAATTCGCGCGCGCAGGTCGATCTCGGATGCCTCGCGGTATTCCGAGGGTAGCTCGCCCTGGCGGGGCGATCCGGTCGGAATCACATCTCCCATAGATGCGCCCGGCCCGTAGCCGGGGCGCACATCGAAATTCCACGGCCCCGCGGCAAGATCGGTGTTACAGGTCTCAGTGCGTGCGTCGCCCGAGACGATTGCCTGAATTTCATGGTCGACGCTCGGGTCGATGGGTGCCGCTCCGGGGCGGTCCTGCAACGTCAAAGGGGTGGCGGTCATAGCGATGTCCTTCAGTGGGCGAGCGGGCCGCGGTCGGCGAGCTCGACATCCTGGTTATAGCGATAGAGGCGAGCCGGCCGGTGGCTACCGGTACGGAAAGATTCGGTGGGAAGTAGCGTGTCGGAACTTTCAACCTGGCGACGGAAGTTCGCCGGATCGAGGCGCCGGTCAAGAATCGCCTCGTACACTTCACGAAGCTCGGCGAGAGTGAACTCGTCCGCGAGTAATCCGTGTGCGATCTGGCTGTAGCCGACCTTGTTTCGCAGCCGCCAGAGGGCGTAGCCGACGATCTGATTGTGATCGAACGCGAGTGGGGGGAGCGATGCCGCGTCGAACCAGGCCACATTCTCGAACGACTCGGTGCGCGAAATGTCTTCACGAACCAGCGCCCAGTAGACGATCGACACGACGCGGCTGGGGGAGCGATCGACGGCGCCGAATGCGTACAACTGCTCGAGATAACTCGGCGACAGACCCGTTGTTTCCGCCAGGGTGCGAGATGCGGCGCTCTCTAGATTCTCAGCGATGTCGAGCCAACCGCCTGGTAGAGCCCATGCTCCTTCATACGGGTCGCGGGTGCGCTTCACGAGCGGAAGCACAAGCGTTGGTCGTACTTCACCGGGTTCGCGGCGCAGGCTGAAGATCACGGTCGACACCGCGACGCGAGTGACGTCGGTGCCCACAGTGGGAGAAGAAGCAACGGATGCTGTTCGTGTCATGGTGACCTTAACCTCGATACGATCTTAATGTCTCTTTGACTAGAAGGTCAATTTCATGATCGCCACAGCTTGGACACCTACGCTTGGCGTCGCAAACGTAGGGGAGTGTGGCAGTGCTGGTTGTTGACGTCATAGCGATCGTGGTGCTCGTGCTTGCGCTTCTCATCGGCTTCCGCCGCGGACTGTTGTCCTCGCTCGGGGTGTTAGGCGGGCTCGTCCTTGGATGTGTCGCCGTCTTCTGGCTCGTACCCCTTCTCACGCCTCACCTGCCTGAACTCATTCCAGACGCGGGATGGCGGGGCGTGGCATCCATCGTTCTGCCGGTACTGATCGTCGTCGTGTGCGCGAGTGTCGGGTCTGCGATCGGAGGATTCCTGCGTCGCGGAGTTGACCGCACCCCACTGCGTGGAATCGAGCGGATTTTTGGTGGTGCCCTCGGTGTGATCGTTGCAGCTCTCACGCTCTCGCTGGTGGGACAGTCCATCGCGGTTGCCGGCGTGCCGGTGGTTCCGGCGGCAGTGTCATCGTCACGGGTACTTGGCGTGATCGATTCACTGACGCCCGAGCCGGTCGAGGTCGGGCTCGCGAAAGTGCAGGCTCTTTTGCGGGATGAGGCTCTGCCGCAACTCGGCGACGTGCTCGACCTCGGCCTCGCACTCGGAACATCTGAACCTGCACCGGAAATATCGCTCGATGACCCCGCCCTCACCGAGGCCGCGCAGTCTGTCGCCCGCGTGTCGGGTGCCGCCTATCTGTGCGGGACCACATCAAGCGGCACCGGCTTTGTGATTTCTCCCGAGCGTGTGCTCACGAACGCACACGTCGTAGCTGGAGTGGACGCGCCGATGGTCGAGTTTCCCGGTGAGAGTGCCAAAGAAGGGCGCGTCGTGTACTTCGATGCCGTCGATGACCTCGCAGTGATCGCCGTCGATGATCTGGGTGTTGCGCCATTGACAGTTGCACCTAGCCTGGATGCCGACGCGGAAGCAGTAGTGCAGGGATACCCATACGGCGGCCCATTCAGCATGGTGGGTGCTCGTGTCATCTCAAGAGGTTCCGCGTCGGTCCCCGACATATACGGCACATCGACGTCGCCACGAGAGATTTACGCGTTGACAGCCGACGTGTATCCCGGCAACTCGGGCGGACCCCTGTTGTCGCTCGACGGTGATGTCGTGGGCGTGATTTTCGCGCGAGCCGACAACGGCGAAAGCATCGGCTACGCCATGACGCCGGCGGAGTTTCTTCCGGTGATCGCAGAGTCGGCTACCAGCACCGAGCGGGTCGACACCGGGGCATGTACGACCTGACTTGTCGTCAACACGCCATGAACGCGCGTGCTTTACGTGCGGTGTGTTTCGTCGTTACTGTCGGGAAACATATCCCGAGTTGACTTCGGTGTCGGAGCATCAGTCACGACCTGGGTGCTGTGTACTCCCCGGCATTGGAGACCGTAAATGACCCTGCTGTATCAGTCTGTCGATGCCGATTCGACGGATATCCTCGCTATCGCGAATTCTCCTGTTCTTTGGGTTTGTGCCCTCGCCGTTCTTGCGGTGATCGTCATCCAATCGGTCATTTACTTTCTTGCCGTGCGTCGAGTGTCGCCCGACGCCGGGCTCACTCCGGCCGACAGCGCGAAAGCGATGCGAACGGGTGCCTTCGCTGCAATTGGTCCGTCGCTGGCTGTTTCGATGATCGCGATCGCGCTGATCTCGCTCTTCGGCACGCCGGCGACACTCGTGCGCATCGGGCTGATCGGATCTGCGCCTTACGAGACGCTCTCCGCGAGCATCGCCACCGGCGTGCAGGGTGCAACTCTCGGGGGAGAGGGCTACACGCAGGGAGTGTTCGCGGTCGCCCTCCTCGCGATGGCCATCGCGGGTTCGATGTGGATGATCGTCACCTTGATCGCAACCCCGTTTCTTACTCGTGGATCGGTGAAACTCTCTAAAGCGAATCCGCTGGTGATGACGATCATTCCTGCAGCTGCGCTCGCCGGCGCGTTCTTCACGAACCTGCTGATCGAGGGTGCGAAGGGATGGATCAACGCCGTTGTCGTGCTCGTTTCTGCCGGCATCGTCGCGCTTGCGGTTTTGCTCTCGACGCGACTGCGTGCTGGGTGGCTGCAGGAGTGGGCGTTGGGCTTTGGCATCATCGGCAGCGTCCTCGTCGCCTACGCACTCACCACCGCCACCGCTTAATCGACGCCGAGACACGGAGCATTGACATGACAAACACGCCACTCGACGCCGCAACTGAAGCACGAGACACTCCAGCGTGGGCAGCTTTCGACAAGACCACGGCCCGCTGGGGCCGCATCACCATGCTCTTCGGCTTGGTCTTTTCACTGGCAGGGCCGATTTGGCTCGTGTATTTCTCGGGTCTTCAGGTCGACGCCGGCAAAGTCTGGGTCGCCTTTCTTGCCATCGCCGCAGTCGTTGGCGTCATTTGGGTGCTGGAGCCGTTCGCCTACTTTCCGATCCTCGGACCAGCCGCGATGTATCAAGCGTTCATGATCGGGAATATCTCGAACAAGCTGCTGCCGTCGGCCGTGGCAGGGCAAGCGAGCATCGGGGCGAAGACTGGGACGAAACGCGCCGATCTTGCTGCCATCCTGGCAATCTGTGGCGCGGCCCTCGTGCATGTCGTCTCGCTCGTCGTCTTCGTGGGTCTTCTCGGAACCGTCTTGCTGCACGTGTTGCCCGAGGCCTTCCTGACGGCGGTGAGCACGTACATTTTTCCGGCGGTACTCGGCGGCTTCGTCGTGCAGATCATCATGACCAATCGATCGCAGCCGCGCGTGCTTATCGTCGCTGCCCTGGTGAGCGTGGTTCTTTTCGGCCTTTCGCTGCTTGTGCCCGCGCTTTCATCGCTTGCGACAGTGCTTGCCGTCGTTTTGACAGCAACAGTCGCTTGGCTGACACGCTCGAAAAAGGTGGCCGCGGAGTCGATCGAAGACGTGTCTTAGCGAATATCTGATTCTGATCGATTACGCACCGCGGAGAAATGAGGACCGATGAAAGACACCACGCCCATCTCCGAGATCGTCGCCCAGGTCGGGTCTCGCTTCATCCAACTCAGCGATGAGATCTGGGCCAACCCGCAGCTTCGGTGGCAAGAGCATGCGTCAGTCGAAAAGCAGATAGAGGTCGCCGTTGAGTTTGGTTTCCACATCGAACGGAACGTCGCCGGCATCCCCACGGCGTTTTCGGCTGAGAAAGGGGAATCCGGCCCGCTCATCGCAATACTCGGGGAGTTTGATGCTCTCGCGGGTCTGAGTCAAGAGGCCGGTGCCACCGAGCCGCTACCCAACTCCGACACCGACAACCCGAACGGCCACGGATGCGGTCACAACCTGCTCGGGAGTGGTTCGCTTCTCGCAGCGGTCGCGGCCGCTCGATACCTAGAAGTGAACGCGCTACCGGGGCGTGTGCGTTACTACGGTTGTCCCGCAGAAGAAGCCGCCGCAGGCAAGACGTTCATGGTGAAGGGCGGTGCCTTCGAGGGTATCGACGCCGCGGTGTCGTGGCACCCCGGTTCTGTCATGAGTACCCGTCAGGTGCTGTCGCTGGCATATACCCAGGTCCACTTTCGCTTCACGGGGGTTGCCGCTCACGCGGGCTCAGCACCGCACCTTGGTCGGAGCGCACTCGACGCCGTTGAACTGTTGAATATCGGCACGAACTTTTTGCGCGAGCACATGCCCGACAGCGCTCGCGTGCACTACGCCATCACAGATGCCGGCGGTACGTCCCCGAACGTCGTACAGGCCAATGCCTCGGTGTATTACATCGTTCGCGCCGTCGATGTCGCTCAGATGCGCAGCCTCTACGACCGCGTCGTCAAGATCGCCGAGGGTGCAGCGCTCATGACCGAAACCACGCTCGAGGTGGATTTCGACGGAGCATGCGCCGAGCTGCTGCCGAACAACGCGCTTGAGCAGGCACTCCATGCGAACGTCGAGAAGATTGGGGGAGTTCCCTTCGACGATCTCGACCAGGACAAGGCAGCGCTCTACACCGATGCCTACCCTGCTGCAGAGGTCGTCGGCATCCGCCGTCTTCTCGGAGTGACGGGAGAAGAACCGTTGTTTAGCGGGGTCGCACCCCTTGGCAGTCCGTATGCGCGCTACCAAATGACTGGCTCAACCGACGTCGGCGACGTGAGCTGGATAGCGCCGACAGTGCAAATTTCGGGTGGCACCCACGCTGTGGGCACGCCAATGCATTCCTGGCAGATGGTTGCGCAGGGCACTCTTCCGGCGGCGCACAAAGGCATGCTCCACGCGGCCGCGGCGATGGCGGCAACAACTGTCGACATCGCGATCGATCCGAAGCTCCTCTCCGAAGCCACAGCCGAATTCGAGGCCGTTCTCGCCCGCACTCCCTACGACTGCCCGATTCCGGATGGGATTGTGCCGCCACCGTTGCGTGTCGGAAATGAAGCATTCATCGGCTAGCGCGGATGCCACGCGGGCGCCGCTAGTTCTACTAGACTTCAGATCACAACTACATGACCGCACACCCGCCACGGGAGAACGTCGCTTCACCGCGGCTGCCGTAGGAGCAACTCCTCCCGGAATCTCTCAGGCTCACGTACCGTGGCGGCAGGTCACTCTGGAAAGTGGTGCTTCGCGCATCCGCCGACGGGGCAAGCGTGACTTCGGTCACGCGGAAACTCTCAGGCTTATGACAGAGCGGGAGGAACCCACCGCATCCTCATCGGATGCCGTATCTGGAGTTCCTTCATGACGAGTGCCGTACCTACTGAGTCGCCCTCACCCGAGGTTCGCCGTAGCCCCCTTCACGCTGCGCACGAAGCCCTCGGCGCATCTTTCACCGACTTCGGCGGCTGGTTGATGCCGGTGCGCTACACCTCCGACCTCGCTGAACATCATGCTGTTCGCTCGGCTGCCGGAATATTCGACATCTCGCACATGGGGGAGTTCTTCGTCGAAGGGCCCGAAGCCGGTCGCTTCCTCGACGTCGCCCTGGCCGGAAGAATCTCAGCGCTCGTTGATGACCAGGCGAAGTACAGCCTCGTGCTCGACGAGAACGGTGGCATCGTCGATGACGTCATCGTGTACCGGTTCAGCGCCGAGAAAATCATGGTCGTTGCAAACGCCGGTAACCGTGATGCGGTCGCGACGGCTCTCCACGAGCGCGTTGGCGGGTTCGACGTGCGCCTGGTCGATGCATCCGACGACCTAGCTCTCATCGCAGTGCAGGGGCCCGCCTCACAAGCGATTCTCGCAGCGACCGCGCAGCTCACCGTGACGAGCGGCGATCTTGAGCAGCTGAAGTACTACCGGCTCGGACACGGGGAATTCCACGCCGAGGGCGGCGCGCCAGTGGCGGTGCAGATCGCCCGCACCGGCTACACCGGAGAAGATGGCTTCGAGATCTACGTGCCGGCGGCATCCGCTGTTTCGCTCTGGCACACGCTGCTGAGCGTGGGCAGCGAGCACGGCATCGTTCCGGCGGGTCTCGCCGCACGTGACACGCTTCGGCTCGAGGCGGGAATGCCGCTTTACGGACATGAACTTTCACGCGATATTCGCCCGGCGCAGGCGGGACTTGCCCGCGTCGTCGTGCTCGATAAGCCGAAGTTCGTCGGGCGCACGGCGCTCGCCGCTTCGAGCGACGATGCTTCGAGCGACGATGCAGCGCCGGTCTTGGTGGGTCTCACCTCGACAGGAAGACGCGCCGGTCGCGCGGGCTATGCCGTGTACTCAGGCGACGACCTCGTCGGCGAGGTCACGAGCGGCGCGTTGAGCCCGACCCTTGGCCATCCCATCGCGATGGCGTACGTCGCACCGGCGGTAGCAGCGCCCGGCACTGAACTCGCGCTCGATGTGCGCGGCACCCGCATCCCGGCCACCGTAACCGCACTGCCCTTTTACCGGAGGAAGAAATGACTGATCTCACCGCACTCTCGTACACTCCCGAGCACGAATGGGTCTCGGTCGAGGGGGATCTCGCCCGCTTCGGTGTGACTGACTTCGCCGCCGACAAGCTGGGCGACGTGGTCTTTGTCGAACTCCCTGCTGTCGGCAGTTCGATTGTCGCTGGCGATGTCTGCGGCGAGATCGAGTCGACGAAGTCGGTGGGTGAGCTCTTCGCGCCTGTCACGGGCGAAGTCGTCGCAGTCAACGATGCCGTCGTCGATGACCCCTCCGTCGTGAACGCTGAGCCGTTTGAGGGCGGGTGGCTTGTGACTGTGCGCATTGCCGAGCCGGTCCCCGACTTGCTCGACCGTGACGCGTACGTCGAACTCACCGGCGCTGACGCGTGAGCGGGGAGTTCGCAGCACGACACATCGGCATCGACGGGTCAGCCCAGGCGCAGATGCTGGCGGCCATCGGCTACGAGAGCGTCGAGGCGATGATGGCAGCGGCAGTTCCGGCATCCATCCATGTCACGGCACGAGCGACGACCGAACTGCCAGTTGCGGCAACAGAAGCTGAGGCGCTTTCCGAACTGCGTGCGCTGGCATCGCAAAACCGCGGCGCTCGCAGCATGATCGGGCTCGGGTACTACGACACCTTCACGCCCGCCGTCATCGCACGAAATGTCTTCGAGAACCCGTCTTGGTACACGGCGTACACGCCCTACCAGCCAGAAATTTCGCAGGGTCGCCTCGAAGCTCTCATCAACTTTCAGACGATGGTCACCGATCTCACGGGGCTGACGACCGCGAACGCCTCGATGCTCGACGAGTCGACGGCCGTCGTCGAGGGGATGCTGCTCGCACGACGCGCATCGAAGAGCGCGTCACCGGTGTTTGCTGTCGACACTGATGCGCTGCCGCAGACCCGTGCGCTCTTGCAGCACCGTGCGGCAGCCGTCGGTATCGACATCGTCGAAGTAGATTTTGCCGCGGGCCAGACCCTCTCGGGCGATGTGTTCGGTTCGTTCGTGCAGTACCCCGGCGCATCTGGAGGCGTGTGGGATCCATCCGGCGTGATTGAAGCCACTCACCTCGCTGGCGGCCTCGCCGTTGTCGCTGCCGACCTTTTGGCACTCACTCTGCTCCGCTCGCCTGGCACGCTCGGCGCCGATGTCGCCGTGGGAACGACCCAGCGTTTCGGCGTACCGATGGGTTTCGGTGGCCCCCACGCCGGATACATGGCCGTGCGCCTGGGCCTTGAGCGCCAGTTGCCCGGTCGCCTCGTCGGCGTGTCACAGGATGCCGTTGGCCACCCCGCCTATCGGCTGTCGCTGCAGACTCGCGAACAGCACATTCGCCGCGAAAAGGCCACGTCGAACATCTGCACAGCACAGGTGTTGCTGGCTGTCATGGCATCGATGTATGCGGTCTACCACGGTGCTGAGGGTCTCCGGGCAATCGCAACAGACGTCGCAACGAAGACAGATGCTCTCGCGGAACGCCTCCGCTCCTACGGACTTTCGCTTGCGACCGACTCGTTCTTCGACACGATCAGGGTCACCACCCCCGGGCCTTCCGCGCGTGTGATTGAGCGCGCTCGTAGCCGCGGCATCCAACTCGCTGACATCGACGATGCCACGGTCGGTATATCGGTCGACGAAACCACGACACCGGCTGAGCTCGCCGATGTCGTATGGGCATTCGGGCTTCCGAATGAGTCAGACGCTGAGCCTGTGCTCGATCTCACTGATGCCACCGCGCTTGCTGGCGTGCCACAGCACCTGCACCGTACGGAGGCGTACCTGCAGCATCCGGTGTTTTCGGCTCATCACTCCGAAACGGCGATGATGCGGTATCTCAAAACCTTGGCTGACCGCGACTATGCGCTCGATCGCGGAATGATCCCGCTGGGTTCCTGCACCATGAAGTTGAATGCCGCGACCGAAATGGCAGCGGTTTCGTGGCCAGAGTTCTCGCGCGTGCACCCGTTTGCGCCCGAAGCCGACGTACGCGGATACCTGGCTCTCGTCGAGCAGCTCGAAACCTGGCTCGCTGAGGCAACCGGGTACGACGCCGTGTCGTTGCAGCCGAACGCCGGCTCGCAGGGGGAGCTCGCGGGTCTTCTCGCGATCCGCGGCTATCACGCGGCCAACGGCGACAATCAGCGCACTGTGTGCCTGATCCCCTCGTCGGCGCACGGCACGAATGCTGCATCCGCTGTGCTCGCGGGCATGAAGGTCGTTGTCGTGGCCTGTGACGTGGCCGGAAACGTCGACCTCGACGACCTCCGGGCAAAAATCGCTGCACACGCGGAGTCATTGGCCGCTCTCATGATCACCTACCCGTCGACCCACGGTGTGTACGAACACGATGTTCTCGACATCACGCAGGCGGTTCACGACGCGGGTGGTCAGGTGTATGTCGATGGTGCGAACCTCAACGCGCTGCTGGGCTTCGCGCGCTTCGGCGATCTGGGTGGCGATGTCTCTCACCTCAACCTTCACAAAACGTTCGCGATCCCGCACGGTGGCGGCGGCCCGGGCGTTGGCCCGGTTGCGGCAAAAGCTCACCTCGCGCTGTTTTTGCCATCGCACCCGCTGGCTCAGCGCGCTGACCATGCCTCAGGATTCGTTTTCGAGGGCGGCCCGGTGTCAGCGGCTCCCTATGGATCGGCATCGATTTTGCCGATCTCATGGGCCTACATGCGCATGATGGGCTCGGAAGGACTGCAGGATGCCACGGCTGCTGCGGTCCTCGCGGCCAACTACATCGCAGTACGGCTTCGCGAGCACTTCCCGGTGCTGTATACGGGAGAGGACGGACTCGTCGCTCACGAGTGCATCCTCGATCTCCGGCCGCTTCGCGAAGCGACCGGCATCACCGTCGACGATGTCGCGAAGCGCCTCATCGACTATGGTTTTCACGCTCCGACGATGTCGTTCCCGGTCGCGGGCACACTGATGGTCGAGCCCACCGAGTCCGAAGATCTCGCCGAGCTCGATAGGTTCGTGGCCGCGATGATCGCCATCAAAGCCGAAGCTGATGCTGTGGCCGCAGGCGAGTGGCCGGTGGAAGATAACCCGTTGGTGAATGCGCCTCACACTGCCGAAGCCGTGATCGACGACGAATGGCGGCATCCGTATTCGCGTGAAGTCGCTGTGTACCCGGTGCGATCGCTTGTGCGGAACAAGTACTGGCCACCTGTGCGACGAATCGATAACGCATTCGGGGACCGCAACCTGGTATGCGCCTGCCCGCCGATCGAGGCCTTCGCCTAACAGCTCACGGTGTCGGTCCAAAGATCCCGGGAAAGAGCGAAACCGCGAGCGGATAGCCCACGAACGCGATGATGTCTATGAGGGTGTGCGCGATGACGAGCGGCATCACGCGCCCCCATCGGCGGTAGCACCAGCCGAAGACCACACCCATCGCGAAGTTTCCGATGATCGAACCGATGCCCTGATAGGCGTGGTAGGCACCACGGAGCGCTGCAGTCGAGAGAATGATCGCCCACCACGACCAGCCGAGCCTCCGAAGCCGGTCGAAGAGGTAGCCGATGAAGATGATCTCTTCGGTGAGTCCGGCACGGACGGCTGCGAGAATGAGGAGCGGAATCGTGTACCACGCCGAGTCGAGCGGAGACGCGTCGACCTGCAGCGTGATTCCGAGAGTGCGACCGAGGGCATAGACGCCGAGACCGGGAATTCCAATCACTGCGAGCAGCAGGATGCCGCGCCCGGCATCTGTGAACGGATGCCGAAAGTCGAGTCCGATCCGGCGCAGGGCGTTCTGCCCTGGCGTCCACATCAGATAGACGACGAGTGCGACCAGGGCGAGCGCGAAGAAGATCCCGAGCAGTTGGTAAAGCGCATCCCACAGTGCCTCGGAGTCGCGAGTCGGATTCAGCTGAGTCTGTTGAGATCCGATACTCGATTGTTCTTCGAGAGAACGCAGATACGAGCGCACGAGGGAGAGCACCGAGTAGAGGGCCGATTGTCCGACGGTGACCGCGAGAACAAGTAACACCTCCCAGGTGAGACGTCCTCTCGATGGCTCTGAGCGAGGTTCGATGACTGTTCTCGGAGGCGGCTCTGCGTGCACGTCAAAAGGCTCGCACACTATCGCCGGCAACGTGTCAGAAGTATCTGGCGAGAAGGCGTCGGCTCATCGCTCTCTCATAGGTTCGAAACTTCCGATTCCGACAAGAAAAGCGCCGCTCGCGCGCCTCGAACTTGTCATAATGCTCAACGCGGAACTTTTTCAGTTAAAGCTATGTAACTTTTCCGCTCAGCATTTTGACCATCGGGTAAACGCATGCTTATGTTTTGCTTATCCGCGGCAGATGAAACATTCAGTTTCGTCGTGCCCGCACTCATCCCTTTGCACAGGAGGAACACATTGTCTGAAAAGGCATGGCGCAAGCGCGTTCTCGGTTCTCTGGCAGTCGCAGCGGCGGGCTCTCTTGCCCTCGCTGGCTGCTCGAGCAGCGGTTCGTCTGACTCGGGCGACTCATCGTCGTCGTCGATCATTCGCACCAACGGCTCGGAGCCGCAGAACCCACTCATCCCCACCAACACGAACGAAACTGGTGGCGGAAAGATTCTCGACTCGATCTTCGCGGGTCTGGTTTATTACGACGCTGATGGCGACCCCGTCAACGACGTGGCTGATTCGATCACGGTCGACGACGCACAGCACCTCACGGTGAAGATCAAGGAAGGCCAGTACTTCACCAACGGCGAAGAAGTGACCGCCGATAACTTCATCAACGCGTGGAACTATGGAGCGCTTGCTTCGAACGAGCAGCTTTCGAGCTACTTCTTCGAGGACATCGAGGGCTTCAGCTACGAAGAGGACTCGGAACTCACCGGTCTCGAGCAGGTGGACGACTACACCTTCACGATCGCGCTGAACAAGCCGGCGGCCGACTTCGCACTCCGCCTGGGCTACTCCGCCTTCTACCCGCTGCCTGACGCAGCATTCGACGACATGGACGCGTTCGGTGAGAACCCCATCGGCAACGGCCCGTACATGCTCGACGGTGATGACGCGTGGCAGCACGATGTGGAGATCGACCTCGTAACCAACCCGGACTACACCGGTGGCCGTACCCCCCAAAATGGTGGACTCGACATCATCTTCTACGCCACCCAGGAAGCCGCATATGCCGACCTTCTCGGCGGCAACGTCGACGTGATCGATGGCATCCCCACGTCGTCTCTCGCCACCTACGAGAGCGACCTCGGAGAGCGTGCTGTCAACCAGCCCGCAGCCATCTTCCAGTCGTTCACGATTCCTGAGACCCTCGCGCACTTCTCGGGCGAAGAGGGCCAGCTCCGCCGTGCGGCACTTTCGATGGCAATCAACCGCGAAGAAATCACCGACACCGTCTTCGAGGGCACTCGCACCCCCGCCAAGGACTTCACCTCACCGGTTATCGCCGGCTGGTCGGACTCCCTTGAGGGTGCTGACGTTCTCGACTACAACCCGGACGAAGCTGTAAAGCTCTGGGCTGAGGCTGACGCCATCTCGCCCTGGGACGGCACGTTCCAGATTGCGTACAACTCCGATGGTGGGCACCAAACGTGGGTTGACGCGACCGCCAACTCGATCAAGAACACGCTCGGTATCGACGCGTCGGGTGCACCGTACGTCGACTTCGCGTCGCTTCGCACCGAGGTAACTCAGCGCACGATCACCACAGCGTTCCGCACCGGATGGCAGGCCGACTACCCGGGTCTGTACAACTTCCTCGGACCGCTCTACGCAACCGGTGCTGGCTCAAACGACGGTGACTACTCGAACGCTGAGTTCGACGCGCTGCTCGCCGAGGGCATCTCGAGCGAAGACGTCGAGGTTCAGAACGAGAACTTCCAGGCCGCACAGGAGATTCTCCTCCAGGACCTGCCGGCTATCCCGCTCTGGTACTCGAACGTCAACGGTGGCTACAGCGAAGCTGTCGACAACGTTCAGTTCGGTTGGAACTCTGTTCCGCTGTACTACGCGATCACCAAGTCCGAGTAATCTCGGATGATCGCACCCGCGAGGCGGTGACGACAACGTCACCGCCTCGCGGTCTGTTCCATGGGCTTACCTGGCGCCACACCAGTCGGGTTTAGCCCTTAGCGGGCGGAGGATCGCACCCGATCGGTTGCGATGGTCCAAAGTCCTTAGCCGGAGGGAGCGCACATGCTCGGCTACATCCTCAGACGTGTGCTGCAGTTGATTCCCGTATTTTTCGGGTCCACGCTGCTGATTTATTTCCTGGTGTTCGCCATGCCTGGCGACCCGATTCTCGCCCTCTTCGGCGATAAAACACCGAACGCGGCATTGCTGGCTTCGCTTCAAGATCAGTACCACCTGAACGACCCATTCATCGTCCAGTACTTCTACTACATCACCGGTATCTTCCGAGGAGATCTGGGCGACACGTTCTCGGGACAGTCAGTCAACGACGTACTTGCGAGAACGCTGCCGGTAACCGGTCGACTGGCCGTGATGGCGATCGGTATCGAGTTCGTTCTCGCGATCATCATCGGAACAGTCTCGGCTCTGCGTAAGGGCAAGATCTTCGACAACACCGCCTTGGTCGTCTCTCTGCTTTTCGTCGCGATGCCGATCTTCGTGTTGGCATTCCTTGCACAGTACTTCTTGGCCATTCAATGGGGATGGTTCAGCCCAACGGTAGGCGCCCAGAACGACTGGGGTGATCTCTGGCTCCCCGCAATCGTGCTCGGTCTCAGCCTGTACGCGACAAGCATGCGCCTCATGCGCGGGTCGGTTATCGACACGCTCAATCAGGATTGGGTCCGTACCGCATACAGCAAGGGAATGTCGCGTCGTCAGGTCATCCCGACCCACGTGCTTCGCAACTCGCTCATCCCGGTCATCACGAACTCCGCGACAAACTTCGGAGTGCTGCTCGTCGGCGCGACCGTGACGGAGGGCATCTTCAACGTTCCCGGAGTCGGAAATACGCTCTTCCAGGCGACGCTCCGTCACGAAGGCCCCACGATCGTTTCGTTCGTTACCGTCTTCGTCATCATCTACGTGCTCGTCAATCTCGTGATTGACCTGCTCTACGGTCTGCTCGACCCGAGGATTCGCTATGTCAAGTAATCAAAACCTGAATGGGCACTACGTCGCGCCCATCAAAGACGAGAGCGTTGCAGTCGACGTTGTTCGTGTCGATGAGAAGCCTTCCAGCCTTTGGCGCGATGCGTGGCGAGATCTCCGAAAACGCCCGACCTTCTGGCTATCGCTGCTGATCGTTTTGATCGTGCTCTTGATGTCGGTATGGCCGACGCTTTTCACGCAAACGTCGCCCACAGACAACTGCCAGCTGGCCAACTCCAACGGAGGGCCCACGGACGGACACCCGCTCGGGTTTACCTTCCTCGGATGCGATATCTACGCGCGCATCGTATGGGGCGCACGGACGTCGTTGTCGGTCGGCATCATCGCTACCGTGATTGGCTCGACAATCGGTCTGATCATGGGCGCACTCGCTGGTTTTTACGGTGGATGGCTCGATTCACTGCTGTCCCGCATCGGCGATATTTTCTTCTCGATTCCTTATATCCTCGCCGCAATCGTCGTGATGAGTGTTCTGGCTGACTACAAGAACGTGTTTGTTCTCGCGTTTGCGATCGGTGGCTTCGCCTGGGCGTCAACCGCGCGAGTTGTGCGGGCCGAGGTGCTGCGGGTGCGGCAGGCGGATTACATCACCGCTTCACTCGCGCTGGGTCAGACCCGATTCCAGACCTTGGTCTCGCACGTCATCCCCAACGCAATCGCCCCCCTCCTGGTGATCTCGACGCTGTCGCTCGCGGCCGCGATCGTTGCAGAGGCTACGCTTTCGTTCCTCGGCGTCGGTCTTGGCAGTGGCACGATGTCGTGGGGCAATGACATTGCTCAGGCTCAGACGTCGCTCCGCGTCGCTCCGATGGCACTTATCTATCCTTCGATCGCGTTGACCGTCACGGTCCTCGCCTTCATCCTTTTGGGTGAGCTCACACGAGACGCCCTCGACCCGAGAGCGAGGGCCCTCCGATGAGCGAAGTAACGCCGGAACCTCTGCTGAGCATCCGTGACCTCAGAGTCGCATTCGACACGCAGGAGGGTTCGCGCGAGGTTCTCCACAGCGTGAGTCTCGATGTTTTCCCCGGCGAGACCGTCGCGATCGTGGGCGAGTCCGGCTCGGGCAAATCGACAACGGCATCCGCTGTGATTTCACTTCTCCCCGGAACGGGCCACGTGACTTCGGGCTCGATCACTCTTGCGGGTCGCGAACTCACCACGCTGACACCGCGTCAGATGGAGAATGTCCGCGGTCGCGAGATCGGCTACGTGCCGCAGGACCCGATGTCGAACCTCAACCCGGTGTGGAGCATCGGGTTTCAGGTGAAGGAAGCGATTCGGGCTAACGGAATCGCCACCAACCGAAAAGACGTTGAGGCGCGCGCCATCGAAGTCCTGCAGCAGGCGGGCCTCGCGGATGCCGCGAAACGCCTGCATCAGTTCCCGCACCAGTTCTCCGGCGGTATGCGCCAGCGCGCGCTCATCGGTATTGGGCTTGCCGCAGACCCGAAGTTGCTGATTGCGGATGAGCCCACCTCGGCACTTGACGTGACCGTGCAGCGCGTGATCCTCGACCATATGGCGAGCCTGACACGGGAGAAATCGACGTCGGTGCTGCTGATCACCCACGACCTCGGGCTTGCTGCAGAGCGTGCCGAGAAGATCATCGTGATGCAGCACGGCGAGATCGTGGAGTCGGGTCCGAGCCGGGAGATCTTGCAGAACCCGATTCATCCCTACACGAAGAAGCTCGTCGCCGCTGCGCCATCTATCGCATCTCAGCGGATGGCAGCCGTCGCGACTCCGCGCGAGCACATAGTGGCCGCGGCGACCGATGCGGCACCCGCGATCCGCGTCTCGGATCTCACCAAGGAATACAAGATTCGGATGGGCTCGTTCAAGTCCGAATCTTTCCGCGCTGTCGACGAGGTGTCGTTCGAAATCCCGAAGGGCAAGACTCTTGCTCTGGTAGGGGAGTCCGGTTCTGGAAAGTCGACTGTTGCCAAGATGGTGCTTCGACTCGAGAAGCCGACAAGCGGTGCCATCGAGATCGACGGCGTCGATATTGCGTCGATGCCGAACCGCGAGGTATTCGATCTCCGACGCAGGCTCCAGCCGGTTTTCCAGGATCCTTACGGCTCGTTGGACCCGCAGCGGAACATCGGCAACACGATTTCTGAGCCGTTGGAGATCCACAAGGTCGGCGACAAGAAGTCCCACCGGGAGCGAGTGCGCGAATTGCTCGACCAGGTGTCGCTTCCGCAAGACCTGGCGACTCGTTATCCGAGCGAGCTCTCGGGTGGACAGCGTCAGCGCGTCGCAATTGCGCGTGCGCTCGCGTTGAAACCCGACATCGTTGTGCTCGATGAAGCAGTTTCGGCCCTTGACGTGCTCGTTCAGGACCAGATTCTGCAACTGCTCGCAGAGCTGCAATCAGAACTGGGCCTGTCGTATCTCTTCATCACACACGACCTTGCCGTTGTGCGTGTGGCGGCCGACACCGTGAGTGTTATGGAGCGCGGCCGCATCGTCGAGCAGGGGAGCGTCGACGAGATCTTCTCGAACCCCGCCGAGGAATACACTCGCAAGCTGCTCGATGCGATCCCGGGTGCCACGATCCCGCTCGGAGGGAACCTCTGAGCGGATCACGGGTGCTCCGGCCGGCGTCCAGCGCGGTGATGCTTGCCGTCGTCGCGCTTATCGCGGCCGCCCTTCTGATCGATGCGGGAGTGCGCGCCGGCATCGCTGATCTCCTGCTGCTTGCCCCATGGCTTCTGCTGATGGTGTGGGGTGCATACGTTGCATCGTTTGCATCCCACATCCGGGTGGATACATCAGGGGTGAGTGTGCAGAACTTTCTGCGACGGACGTGGATTCCGTGGCGGGACGTGACCGACGTCGTCTTGCGCTGGCAGCTCGAGTTCGTTCTCACCGACGGGTCGAAAATCACGGGTATGGGTGGCCCCGCCGTGGGCGCTATCGCACGCACGCGGGGCGGTGGCCGCGGAGAGCGAGACGCCGAGGTCGTTAGGGAATTCTGGCGCCGAGCCGACGACCTGGCTGACGCTCCACAAAAATCCCGCTCCTGGGACGTGCCGGCAATTGTCGCGCTGGCGGTAATTCTGGTGTGGGCCGCCATCGCAATCCTGGTCGCTGGCTCACCCGCTTAACCGAAAAACACCCACCTGAGAACACCGCGGAACCCTGCGGTACGATAGAGATGCCGGAATCCCGGCCCACCTCAGCTTTCAAGGACTTCTTTCATGGCGCACGCCCTCCGTTCGGACCTTCGTAACGTCGCAATTGTTGCGCACGTTGACCACGGCAAGACGACTCTCGTCGATGCCATGCTTCGGCAGACAGGGTCGTTCGGTGAACACGCGCACGTCGATGACCGCGCAATGGACTCGAATGACCTTGAGCGCGAAAAAGGCATCACGATCCTCGCCAAGAACACTGCGATTACGTACTCCGGCATCCATGCCACCGACGGCCCCGTCACGATCAACGTGATTGACACTCCCGGTCACGCTGATTTCGGTGGCGAAGTCGAGCGTGGACTGTCGATGGTTGACGGCGTTGTGCTTCTCGTCGACGCATCTGAAGGCCCGCTGCCTCAGACGCGCTTCGTGCTGCGCAAGGCACTTGAATCGAAGCTCCCCGTCATCCTGCTCGTGAACAAGACGGACCGCCCCGACGCGCGTATCGCCGAGGTCGAAGAAGAGAGCCACGACCTTCTGCTCGGTCTTGCCTCTGACCTTCAGGATGATGTTCCCGATCTCGATGTCGACGCACTTCTCGACGTTCCCGTCGTCTACGCGTCTGGTCGTGCGGGGGCTGCATCCCACAACCGTCCCGCTGACGGCTCACTGCCCGACAATGCAGATCTCGAGCCGCTCTTCGAAGCGATTCTCGAGCACGTTCCCGCGCCGGCCTACGACGACGAGGCTCCGCTCCAGGCATGGGTCACGAACCTCGACTCTTCGCCGTTCCTTGGCCGCCTTGCTCTTCTGCGCGTTTTCAACGGCACGCTCAAAAAGGGCCAGACAGTCGCGTGGGTGCGCGCAGACGGCACCGTGAGCAATGCACGCATCACCGAGCTTTTCAAGACGCGTGCGCTTGAGCGCTACCCCGCCGAGAGTGCGGGCCCCGGCGACATCGTTGCCATCGCAGGCTTTGAAGAAATCACGATCGGTGAAACGATCGCTGACCCCGAGGATGTTCGTCCGCTGAAGGCAATCACGGTTGACGACCCCGCGATCTCGATGACGATCGGCACCAACACTTCACCGCTGGTCGGTAAGGTCCGTGGCCACAAGCTGACCGCGCGCATGGTGAAGGAGCGTCTCGACCGCGAGCTCATCGGTAACGTCTCACTCAAGGTCGTCGACATCGGACGCCCGGATGCCTGGGAAGTTCAGGGTCGCGGTGAACTCGCTCTCGCTATCCTCGTCGAGAACATGCGTCGCGAAGGCTTCGAGCTCACTGTCGGGAAGCCTCAGGTTGTGACCAAGAAGGTCGACGGAAAAACGTACGAACCTTTCGAGCACTTGACGATCGATGCTCCCGAAGAATATTTGGGCGCCATCACGCAGCTTCTCGCTGTGCGTAAGGGCCGCATGGATAACATGACGAACCACGGCACCGGCTGGGTTCGTATGGAGTTCATCGTTCCTTCACGCGGTCTCATCGGTTTCCGCACCGAGTTCCTGACGACAACCCGTGGCACCGGAATCGCGAACGCCATCTCGCACGGCTATGAGCCCTGGGCTGGTCACATCTCGACGCGTCAGAACGGCTCGATCGTCGCCGACCGCACCGGTGTGGTAACGCCGTTCGCCATCATCGCTCTGCAGGAGCGTATGAGCTTCTTCGTCCAGCCCACTCAAGAGGTTTATGAGGGCATGGTCATCGGCGAGAACTCGCGTAGCGATGACATGGACGTCAACATCACGAAAGAAAAGAAGCTCACGAACATGCGTGCCGCGAGCTCCGACACCTTCGAGTCGATGACGCCACCACGCCAGCTTTCGCTCGAGGAGAGCCTCGAATTCGCTCGCGAAGACGAGTGCGTCGAGGTCACCCCTGAGATGGTGCGTATTCGCAAAGTAGTGCTTGACGCTACTGAGCGTGGGCGCTCGGCTTCCCGTCTCAAGCGCCAGGACGCAAACGCCTGACGCTTATTGCGTAGTGATGTCATCCTCGAGGGCTTCGAGGATGTGCGCTGGGAGGTCGCCGTCCTCACCGCTCGCGTTCAGGCAGATCGCAATCGACATACCTGTTGTGGTGTTGTACATCGCGAGTGACTGGTAGCCGAGACCGTTGCCGGTGTGCCCCACCCAGTCACCGATTTTGCCGATACCCAGCCCGTACTCTTCGTAGTACGGGCTGGCTTCGTCTGCGGACGTGGATGAAAAAGATTCAAGACGTTCTTGCTGCACAGCGGCGCTGAGGACGCTTCCGGTTCCGAGGGCCTCGGCCCAGGCCGCGAGATCGGATGCAGTTCCGTACAGTCCGCCCGCTGCGCTGAATGCACTCGCTTGCACGACCGGCAGGGCCTCTGCGCCATCTGAGTCAACTGCGTAGGGCGAGGCTATGTTCGTAATGCTCGTGTCGTTGTCGGGATAGACGACGCTGTCGAGTCCCAGAGGCGTCAGAATGCGATCCTTGACGACCTGACTCCAGGCGCTTCCGGTTGCGGCCTCAATAATCTGACCGATCAAAACCGTGTTCGTGTTGGAGTACTGGTACGAAGTACCCGGCGCGAAGCTCTCTGGTACACCCGCCACGAGACTCAGAAGTTCGCTGTCGTCCCAACGGCGTTCGGGGTTTTCTTGTATGAGAGAGAGAAGCTCGGGTTGCGCTGAGTAGTTCGGCACTCCGGAACGCATGACGGCTAACTGCCTCGGCGTCACAGCCGGATTCATGCCGTCGAATTGCGACGTCGAGGGTGCGTCGAGATCGACAACTCCTTCGTCAGCGAGTTGCAGCAGTGCGGTGACCACGAAGGATTTGGTCACACTGCGGTATGCGAAGAGTGTGTCATCGGTGACTGCCGCACCGGATTCATTAGCCACACCGACGGGATAGGCCTGCTCAGTCCCACCTTGGCGCACGACCAGCACGCCTCCTGGTACACCGTTCTCGTTGAGGAGCTCTGCGAAGCGGCTGGCAGTCTCCTCTCTCACACCTTCCTCGCTCGACGCATCAGGTGCGTTGTTTGCCTGCCCGGTGCTGCAGGCGGTGACGAGCACGGCAAGCCCCGTGAGTATTGCTGCCAATATCAAACGTCGCGTTCGCATGCCGCCAGCCTAGAAGAGATCCTTTTCGTGTCATCGCATCTCGGAGATCAAGACCGCAGATGTCCCGGGGCTGAGCGCTTCGAAGATGTGCGGCTCGTCGCCGGGGTAGGAGAGGTAATCTCCCGTCGCAAGGGTGTATGGAGCGACTATCGGGCCCACGCGCGCCTCGCCCGCGATCATCACGACATGCTCGGTCGTGCCCCGCGGGTGAGGTTCGGAACGGCGTGCCGGGCCCGGCTCAGCATTGATCACATAGACATCTCGTCGTGTCTGCGGGGGACTGACCGCCAGTAGCGTTGCTGTGTACGTAGCCTCCGAGGAGTGGATTCCCGACGACGCAGCGCGTCGAACGAGAGTTGGCGCTGACGAGTGCTCTTCTATCAGGGCGGCAAACGGTAGTCCCAGCGCTGTGGCGAGTGCCCAAAGCGTTTCCACGCTGGGGTTTCCGCCGCTACTCTCCAGCTGCGAGACGGTTGCCTTCGATACGCCCGAGCGGCGAGCAAGTTCCGAGACCGAAAGGCCAGCGGCCTCGCGCTCACGCTTCACGGCGCGCGCTATCTTCTGCCCGAGGTTGTTCATACTGTTCAGTATGGCAAACAATCGTTCAGTTTGACAGCCGAGATCTCGATGCCCAAGATGGTCATCATGCGGGTGTTACGAAAGATGGCCACGGTTCACGTTCGAGGTGGTGCGTGTGACCCGCAGTGAGACGAATGAGTCGCAGCGCCCGTGGCGCCAAGCGTGGTCGGTCGCGCTCGCTTCGAGCGCGTACGGCGTCTCATTCGGTGCGCTCGCGGTTGCCTCGGGGCTGGACGTCTGGCAAACCTGCGTGCTGAGCCTCTTGATGTTCACGGGCGGTTCGCAGTTCGCGTTCATCGGCGTGATTGGCGCCGGGGGCCTCGCTGCGGCGCCGTCCGCGATCGCTTCGGCGGCGCTCCTCGGGGTGCGAAACGTGGCATATGGCATCCGCATGTCCCCGGTCGTCGGCGGCGGCTTTTGGCGAAGGCTTGCAGCCGCACAACTGACTATCGACGAATCAACGGCCGTGGCTCTCGCCCAGTCGACTCCACGCGGGCGAACGATCGGCTTCTGGGCGACAGGCATCGCCATCTATGCGGGTTGGAACATCACTACCCTTGCGGGGGCACTTGCGGGCGATGTGCTCGGTGACGTCAGCAAGTACGGGCTCGACGCGGCTGCTGCTGCAGCATTTCTCGCGCTGCTGTGGCCAAGGCTCCGTAGTCGCCAAACAGTCGCTGTCGCGGCGGCGGCGGCTGTCGTTGCGACCATAATGACGCCGGTATCGATGCCAGGGGTTCCGGTGATTGTGGCAGCACTCGTAGCGATCGTGGTCGGCTGGTTCAACTGGCTGCAGCCACAGCAGCCCGAGCCGGTCGAAGGCGAGGCGAACCCGTGACGGCGTGGACAGCGGTGCTCCTGGCATCAATCGCCTGTGTGCTGCTGAAGACACTCGGTTATCTCGTGCCGCCGTCGTTGCTCTCAGCTCCGCGCCCGGCGCGAATCGCGGAACTACTGACTGTGGCCCTTCTCGGGGCCCTTGTGGCGGTACAGACGTTTGCCTCGGGCCAAGAACTGGTTGTAGATGCCAGGATCCCCGCACTCTTCGCAGCGGGAATCCTGCTGTGGCTGCGCGCACCGTTCGTCGTGGTCGTCATTGCTGCGGCATCGGTTGCCGCCGTGCTGCGTGCGATCGGGCTCGCCGCATAGGTTTCTTCAAAACATCACGCCGTACGATGAGATCGTGAATGTCGGACGAATTAGCGCGTGGGTCATCAGCCTTATCGTGGGAGCTGCTTATGGCGCGGCTGGGACGATATCGCAGGCATACATGCTGTGGGGTATTCCGTTGGGACTCGCTATCTCGATGATCGCGTGCGCCGCGGTTCTTGCCGCGATTCGCCTTCTTTCCGAAGACCGCTGGTCAACGCTTGCTGCGGGCGTGGGGATGGTTGTGATCACACTGGTGCTCTCGGGGAGCGGGCCCGGTGGTTCTGTAGTTGTCGAGGCATCCACACTCGGAGTTGTGTGGACAGTCGCGGTACCTCTCATCGTCGCGATAGTTGTCGCATGGCCCGACCTTCGCAGCCCGAGGGCTGAGGACGCTTAGACTGGAACCATGACGTATGTGATCGCCCTTCCGTGCGTCGATGTGAAGGATCGTGCCTGCATCGACGAGTGCCCCGTCGACTGCATTTATGAGGGGGAGCGTTCGCTATACATTCACCCCGACGAATGCGTCGACTGTGGTGCGTGTGAACCCGCCTGTCCGGTAGAAGCGATCTACTACGAAGACGATCTTCCCGACGAGTGGCAGGACTACTACAAAGCGAACGTCGAGTTCTTCGACGACATCGGCTCTCCCGGTGGTGCCGCGAAGGTCGGTGTGATCGCGAGCGACCACCCGTTCATCGCCGCGCTCCCGCCCCAAGCGCACTGAGTCGAGCGTCGATTATGGGCGTTGCAGACCTCGCGGAATACCCCTGGGATGCTGTCGCTCCCTACGCAGCGACAGCCCGCTCCCACCCGGACGGCATCGTCGATTTGTCGATCGGTTCCCCGGTCGATCCGACACCTGAGGTCATCGCGACGTCGCTGGCCGCCGCGACCGATGCGCACGCGTACCCGCAGACAATGGGAACGGCGGATCTGCGCGATGCAATAACCCAGTGGTATTCGCGCCGGCGTGCTGTCGAGGGGCTCAG
Organism: Microbacterium endophyticum; assembly: GCF_011047135.1. Taxonomy (NCBI): domain Bacteria; kingdom Bacillati; phylum Actinomycetota; class Actinomycetes; order Micrococcales; family Microbacteriaceae; genus Microbacterium; species Microbacterium endophyticum. The sequence goes on from NZ_CP049255.1 coordinate 2,583,145, forward strand.
TCGGAATAACGTGCTGCCCACGGTCGGATCCAAAGAGCTCGTCGCGTTGCTTCCTTTGCTGCTTGGGCTGGGCCCCGGCGACGTCGTCGTCCATCCGCGTGCCGCTTACCCGACATATGAGGTGGGTGCACGGCTCGTAGGAGCTACACCGCTCGCTTCGGATGATCCGGCCGAATGGCCGGAAGCTACTCGACTCGTCTGGATCAACTCGCCCGGAAATCCTGACGGTTACGTCTGGGATGCTACTGCGCTTCGTGGGGCGAAAGAACGTGCCGAGTCTCTTGGCGCCGTGCTCGCGAGCGACGAATGCTATGCCGAGTTGGGGTGGGATGCTCCTTGGGATGTCGACCCCATCCCATCGGTACTTGATGCGCGAGTCGCGCAGGGCAGTTTCACCGGGCTGCTTTCGGTGTACTCGCTCAGCAAACAATCGAACCTGGCCGGTTATCGGGCCGCGTTCATCGCCGGGGATGAAGTTCTCATCTCCAAGCTTTTAACCGCACGCAAACACCTCGGCTTGATGCCACCCGCACCTGTGCAGGCCGCCATGACTGTTGCTCTTGGCGACGATGACCATGTGGCTCTGCAAAAGGAGCGTTATCGCGCGCGACGCGCGCTGCTGAAGCCCGCGATCGAGTCAGCCGGGTTCCGCGTCGACAGAAGTGAAGCAGGGCTTTATCTGTGGGCGACGGAGGGCAAAGACGCCTGGGACAGCCTCGCGACGCTTTCACGTCTCGGCATCCTGGCCGGACCAGGCCACTTCTATGGCGGCGACTTCTCGCAGCACGTGCGTTTTTCGCTGACGGCGACAGACGAAAGAATCAGGGCAGCTGCTACACGTCTTGCGGGTCTTTAGTCGCAGACCTCTCGCGGATTACGTCATCCTTTGGACGTTGTCGGCATAGCCTCAGACGCGCACTAGGCTGTATTGGACGGAAGTCACGGCGGACTGTTCGAGACTCCCGGGGGTCATCAATCGGTGACTCACCCAACGACCCTCGCCGACCAGAAATCGCAAGGAGGCGCCGTGAGCGACGCGGACACGCACCAGAACAAGGCCACACTGAATGTGGGGGAGCGTTCTGCAGAGTTCCCGGTTTTACTTGGCACCGATGGTGCCCCCAGCATCGACATCTCGACCTTCACGCGTCAAACCGGCCATACCGCTCTCGACTACGGATTCGTCAACACGTCCGCAACGAAGTCAGCCATCACCTACATCGATGGTGATGAGGGCATCCTCCGCTACCGGGGCTACCCCATCGAGCAGCTCGCGACCCACTCCAGCTATCTCGAGGTCGCATGGTTGTTGATTTACGGTGAGCTGCCTTCTGAGAGCGAGCTTGCCGAGTTCGATAACAAGATTCGTCGCCACACTCTTTTGCACGAGGATCTCAAGCGTTTCTTCTCCTCGCTGCCACCGACGGCGCACCCGATGTCGGTGCTTTCGGCCGCAACCGCTGCGCTGTCGACGTATTACGAGGGCGAATCGGATCCATCGAACCCTGAGCACGTTGAACTCAACACGATTCGGATGCTCGCGAAGCTCCCCGTCATTGCTGCGTATGCCCACAAGAAGAGTGTCGGTCAGGCATTTTTGTACCCCGATAACTCGATGAGCTTCGTCGACAACTTTTTGAAGCTCAACTTCGGAGTTCTCAGCGAGCTCTATGAAATCAACCCGGTCATGTCTCGTGCGCTCGAGCGATTGCTTATCTTGCACGAGGACCACGAGCAGAATGCGTCGACATCGACGGTGCGTCTGGTTGGATCGACGGGCGCGAACCAGTTCTCCTCGATTTCTGCAGGCATCAACGCGCTGTACGGTCCGCTGCACGGTGGTGCGAACGAGGCTGTACTCGACATGCTCGGACGCATTCGAGACTCGGGAGAATCGGTGCAGCGTTTTGTCGAGCGGGTGAAGAACAAAGAAGACGGCGTAAAGCTGATGGGCTTCGGTCACCGCGTCTACAAGAATTATGATCCGCGCGCACGTCTCGTGAAGGAATCCGCTGATGAGGTTTTGCGCGAGCTGGGAGTCAAGGATCCGCTGCTCGATCTCGCGAAAGAGCTAGAAGATATTGCGCTGAATGACGACTACTTCAAGGAACGTCGGCTTTATCCCAACGTCGATTTCTACACCGGCGTGATTTACAAGGCGATGGGCTTTCCCACCCGCATGTTCACAGTGCTGTTCGCGATCGGTCGACTTCCCGGCTGGCTCGCGCACTGGCGTGAGATGCAAACAGATCCGCAGACCAAGATCGGTCGCCCCCAGCAGCTCTACACCGGATCGCCGCAGCGGGACTATCCGGGCGTCTAGTCTTTTTTCTTTTTCTTCCCTATTACTTCTGACGCGTAGTCGGGGACCGTCACGATGTTCTCGCGCGGCGGTCGCTCGTAGCCTTGCGACTGCGGGCGCGACGGAATTTTGACGACTTCCCGCTCGATGACGGTCCACGGCACCTGATTGAGCAGATGCGAAATCATATTCAGGCGGCCACGTCGCTTGTCTTCATTGTCGACTTCGAACCAGGGAGCCTCGGGAATGTCGGTATGGATGAGCATCGCGTCTTTGGCAAGCGAATAGCTTTCCCATTCGGTGATGGACGCCACGTCATTCGGGCTGAGCTTCCAACGGCGCATCGGATCGTCCGCGCGATCTCGAAAGCGGCGCTCCTGCTCCACATCGGACACGCTGAACCAGTACTTCAGGAGCAGGATGCCGTCTTCTACCAGCATCCGCTCAAAAATCGGTGCTTGACGCAAGAACCTGGTGTATTCCTCTTGCGTGCAATATCCCATGACGCGCTCAACGCCAGCGCGGTTGTACCAAGACCGGTCCATCAGCACGATCTCGCCGGCCGCGGGTAGATGCGCGATGTAGCGCTGGAAGTACCACTCGCTCTTCTGTCGCGGAGTCGGTGATGGAAGTGCAACTATTCGGGTCACGCGGGGATTGAGATACGCGGAAACTCGGTTGATCGTCGAGCCTTTGCCAGCGGCATCGCGGCCTTCGAAGATGACGACTACTCGAGCGCCGGTTTCTTGGACCCAGGCTTGCATGTCTACGAGCTGTGCCTGCAGCTTCTTCAGCTCCCGCTCGTACGGCTTCTTGGGCACACGCGTAGGCATCAGGGCTCCTTCACTCGAGGTGAGAGAACTCTACGCGTGGAGTGCCGCATTCAGCGTGACCCCGACACCGCCGCGCTTGACCGCTTCGATGGCGCCGGTGAGCGAGTTTCGCCGGATGAGGATGCCGTTGCTCCCCGATAGTGCTGCGCCTTTCACGACCGGGCGGGCGCCATCCGCTTGCACAGGTTCGTCTGCGAGCACAATTTTGGAGCCCGCTGTGACGTAGAGCCCTGCCTCGACGATGCAGTCATCTCCGAGCGAAATGCCGATGCCAGCGTTTGCGCCGAGCAGCGTGCGTGCTCCGATGGAGACTCTGTGGTTTCCGCCGCCCGAGAGCGTACCCATGATTGACGCACCGCCGCCGATGTCGCTGCCGTCGCCGACCACGACACCCTGTGAGATGCGGCCCTCAACCATGGATGCGCCGAGAGTCCCGGCGTTGAAGTTCACAAAGCCCTCGTGCATGACGGTTGTGCCGGGAGCAAGATGAGCTCCCAACCGCACTCGCGATGCGTCTGCGATGCGCACGCCATCAGGCGTGACGTAGTCGAGCAGGCGCGGGAATTTGTCAATGCTCTGGACCTGGATTCCCGCGCGCATCAGCGCGGGGCGAAGGCGAGTGAGGTCGTCGGGATGTACCGGTCCGGCCGTCGTCCACGCTACGTTCGGAAGCACGCCGAAGAGTCCATCGAGGTTGAGGGTGTTCGGCGCCGCGATGCGGTGCGAAAGGGCGTGAAGGCGCAGGTACGCATCGTGAGTAGACGCGGGCGCGGCATCCAAATCGATCTCGACGACGACGACCTCGACGGTCACTGACCTGCGAGGATCGGGAGTGGCAAGCGCTGAAAGCTCGGACGGGAGTTCCGGGAGGTTCGACGCGGACGGGGCTTGTCCCTCGTGGACGTGAGGAAACCAGGCATCGAGAACAGTCCCGTTCTCTGCCGTCGTCGATAAGCCTTGCGCCCAGATCCATCGTTCGTTGCTCATCTCATCAGGCTATCGAATCAGCATCGGTAGAATCGGCGCATGCCTTCGCTTGATCTGTCCACGTCGTCGATCGAGCTCACTCGAGCCATCTGCGATATTCCGAGTGTTTCTGACGACGAGCGCACTCTTGCTGACGCGATCACTGACGCGATCAGCAGCCTCGCTCACCTTGACCTTTATCGAGACGGCGACACGATCGTCGCGCGAACAGACACTGGCAAGGCGCAGCGCGTGGTCATCGCGGGGCACATCGACACAGTGCCGATCAACAACAATCTGCCGACGCGCGTCATCGATGTTGACGGTGAACCCATGCTCTGGGGTCGAGGCACTGTCGACATGAAGGCGGGCGTTGCTGTGCAGCTGAAGCTCGCTGCTGAGCTCGTCGACCCCCGAGTGGACATCACCTGGATGTGGTATGACCACGAAGAGGTCGCTGCGCACCTCAATGGGCTAACCCGTCTGGCGAAGACTCGTCCCGACCTTTTCGCCGGAGATTTCGCAATCCTCGGTGAGCCGTCTAACGGCGACATTGAAGGCGGCTGCAACGGCAACATTCGCGCTATTGTGCGTACCTCTGGCGTTCGGGCACACAGCGCCCGCGCGTGGATCGGGGAAAACGCCATCCACAAAGTCGCGCCAATTCTGATGCGGTTGTCGGAGTACCGCCCGAAAACCGTCGCGGTCGACGGCCTCGAATATCGCGAAGGCCTCAATGCGGTGCGTATCGCCGGCGGTATTGCAGGAAACGTCATTCCTGACGCGTGCGAAGTCGAAGTGAACTATCGCTTTGCTCCCAACAAGAATTCCGACGAGGCAGAGAGCCACATGCGCGATGTCTTCGCAGGTTTCGATCTCGAAGTGATCGATGTCGCTGACGGGGCGCGGCCCGGTCTCGACGCGCCACTCGCAAAGGAGTTCATCGCAGCTGTTGGAGGTGAGCCGCGGCCCAAGTATGGCTGGACCGATGTCGCACGTTTTTCAGCTCTCGGTGTGCCTGCCGTCAACTACGGTCCGGGTGACCCGCACCTCGCACATCACGACAACGAGCAGGTGCCGCTCTCTCAGATCGAAAGTGTCGAGCGGGGCCTACGCGCGTGGCTGAGCAAGTCCTAAGCGAACCTCGGCGCCTGCGGGAACGGTGGGGAGCACTATCGCCGTGGCTGCGTATCGGCGTCTTCTATCTGGCCGCGCGCGCGGTAACGACGGGTTTCTTCGTTCTCGCCTCCGCGATGTCGGGACCGGGGTCGCGATTCGGTGTAAATCCCACCGTCGCAGATCTTGCCGTCGGCTGGGATGCGCAGTGGTATTGGCTCACCGCCGTCAGCGGATACCCCGCGGATCTTCCTCTGACAAGTAGTGGGCAGGTCGCGGAGAACCAATGGGCCTTCATGCCCATCTACGCGTATCTTGCAGCTGCCCTCGGCGCAGCTTTAGGTTCGTGGATCGCCGGCGCGGTCGTCATCTCGTTAGTTGCTGGGTATCTCTCCGCTGTCGTGCTGTATCGACTTTGGACACCGCGCGTCGGTGCGTCGGCAGCCATGTGGGCTGTGATTTTTTTCGTTTCGGGCCCGCTCGCTGCGCTCTTCCAAGTGGGATATGCGGAGTCGTTGTTCATGCTCTGGCTTTTTCTTGCGCTCCTGCTGATTTCGCAGCGGCGCTATGGATGGCTGTATGTCGTTGTTCCGCTCATGGGATTCACTCGACCGGCTGTGCTCGCGTTCGCGCTGTTCCTTGGCCTGTTCGGAATCTGGCGATGGATGCGGCGTCAGGAAGACCCGCTTCGTGGTCGAGAGGTCACCCACATCCTCGCTCTTGGTGCTCTCGCGGTCGGCGTCGGATTCGCATGGCAGGTTATCGCGGCTGTCGCCACCGGTGATCCTGCGGCCTATCTTGCGACTGAACTGGCGTGGCGCCGCAATTGGCTCACTGGTGACAGCGCGGGCTTCGTCCCGTTCGAGGGCTTCGTTCAGGGCGCTGAATTCTGGTTCGTTTCCTGGGGGAGTTCCGCGCTCATCGGATTGATTGTTCTCGGCCTTGGAATCGTTGCGTTGGGAGCGCTACTGATCTTTCACCGCGCTGTGCGACGCACCGGCATGGAGATTCGACTCTGGGCGGCAAGCTACCTGCTCTACCTGCTCGCGGTTTTCTTTCCTCAGTCGAGTATCTTTCGTCTTCTCGTACCGCTCTCACCGCTGTGGGCTGCGGTCGCTGTGCCGAAACGGACGGCATGGCGTGTCAGTGTCCTCGTGGTGGCGCTGGCGGGGCAGTGGTGGTGGATATACAACATGTATGCGCTCGGCAACACCTATTGGCAAATTCCTTGAGTGCGTTGCGGTGCGTGAGTTATCCGCTGTGCGATCCATCACGGTAAACTCATTGGTAAGACATGTGAGGAAAGGGAGCCACGATGGCAGCCATGAAGCCGAGAACCGGAGACGGGCCGATGGAGGCCGTGAAGGAAGGGCGCCTTATCATCGTTCGCGTACCGCTTGAGGGTGGCGGACGTCTCGTCGTCTCCGTCAACGACGCGGAAGCGAAGGAGCTTTACGACGTTCTTAGCGGAGTCGTAAACGCAGCCTGATCCTTACGGCGAAATCGACGGTCGGTCCCATTCGGGACCGACCGTCTCGTATATACCGGCGCGGAATTTTCGGCGCTAGGACGAATAGTCTCGGAGTGTCGTGAGCTGGAGGAGTCCTTCGCCCACGATCGATAGCGCGCCGATGACGGCGGCGGATGACTGCGTTTCTTGAATCAGCGAGCGGTAAGCGACGGTCGTCGGGTCTCGGCGCACCGGGTCTGACACTCCGCCCCCAGCGAGTACGCGAGGAACGAGTACCGTGCCGCCCGGGCGCACCAGGCGAAGTCCATGCTCGACGTATTCGATGACGGCATCCGCGTCAGCGTCAACCAGCACGACGTCGTACGACGCCTCATTCATTCGTGGCAACACGCTCGACGCACGTCCCGTGATGAAACGGGCACGCGCGGGCGGGATCTTGGCGTCGATGAACGCTTGCCGGGCAGCACCGAGGTGCTCAGGTTCGCTGTCGATCGTCGTGAGAGTCGCTCGCGGAGCTCCGCGCATGAGCCACAAGCCGGATACGCCAGCCCCCGTGCCGATTTCAACGATGTTGAGTGCGTTCGACGCTGCTGCGATGACCGAGATCTGCGAGCCTACTGCCGCGCTCACAGGCGCGGCTCCGAGTTCAAGCGCGTGCGCGCGTGCGCGCGAGATGTAGTCCGGTTCGACCGAGACCTCGTCGGCGAAGCGTGCGTTCGCTGTGTGTTCACCCATGTGGAGACCTCCGCATTCAGAGTACGCGGCCACAATGACCGAACGCGGCAGGCGCGGCGGTAATCTGAAGTCATGATCTTCGGCCTCACCTTCGAAAAGCTCTTGGTGATTGCCGTGATAGCTGGACTGATCATTGGCCCAGATCGCCTTCCCCGATATGCCGAAGGTGCTGCTCGCCTCATCGGCCAAGCGCGTGACTATCTGCGGGGAGCGAAGACCAGGGTGCGAGACGAGATGGGTGCGGACTTCGACGATGTCGACTGGCGCAAACTCGATCCCCGTCAGTACGACCCGCGCCGGATCATTCGCGAGGCACTGCTGGATGATCCGCCAACGGCGACGGTGAAAGCTGTCTCAGCTGCCGCGATCCTCTCTGATCCTGAGTCGGGGCCGGAGACCACCCGTAACGTCGATGGTGATTTTCCCTACGACGACGAGGCGACCTAACCCATCACCTTGGTTGCAGTGGCAGCTTTCGTCCAGCCAGACCGCGAGGTTCTGAGGCAATCTTCGCCGCTAACACCGTGATCGCGTGAGCTGCGGGATCGCCCGGATCCGACAGCACGATGGGTGCACCAGAGTCACCGGCGACACGCAATGCGGAGCTCAAGGGAACGGAGGCGACGAGAGGTACCTCATCGCCGGATTCAGTGAGTGATGCCGCCACTGCCGCTCCACCTCCGGACCCGAAAAGTTCGAGCGTCGTGCCATCGGGGAGGACCATCGGTGCCATGTTCTCTATGACTCCGACAACGCGCTGGCCGGTCTGGCGGGCGAGAACTCCGCTCCTCACCGCAACCTCTGCTGCCGCGGGCTGCGGTGTTGTCACGACGAGAACGTCTGCGTGGGGTAAGAGTTGGCCTACCGAAATCGCAACGTCGCCGGTGCCGGGAGGCATATCGAGCAGCAGGATGTCGAGATCACCGAAATGTACGTCGGTCAAAAACTGCTGAACCGTTCGGTGGAGCATCGGTCCGCGCCACGCGACCGCCGCTCCTTCGTCGCCTTCGCGCAAGAACATGCCAATCGACACTGTTTTCACGTCGTAAGCGATGGGCGGCACGATTAATTGATCGATACGGGTCGGACGCACTGTTCTGCCAGCGCTGTCGACGAGCCCCAGCAATCCGGGTATGGAAAAACCGTGAACATCCGCGTCGACAAGTCCGACGGAGAGGCCGCGTGCGGCTAGCGCAACCGCGAGGTTTGCCGTGAGGGTCGACTTTCCGACGCCCCCCTTACCGCTTGTGACCGCGATGACCCGCGTAAGGCCGTCAGCCGTGAAGGCGACTCCGCGCGGTCGGCCAGCACGAAGTCGCTCAGTGAGGGCTGAGCGTTGCGCGGGAGTCATCACTCCCATTTCGATATCGGCGCGTAAGACTCCGGGAACATGCGCGGCGGCTTCCCGTACTTCGCTTTCGATGCGAACCGCCGCGGGGCACCCGACAATCGTGAGCGCGACCTTTACGTGCGCGACGCCATCATCGACGGTCACATCGCCGATCATGTCGAGCTCGCCGAGCGGGCGTCGGAGTTCGGGGTCGATGACCGCAGAGACCGCGGAACGGACGCTCGCGGCGTCAGCGTTCACGAGCGCGCCGTTCTGCATTTTCCGCGCGTTCTCGTCGCTCGCGGCGTTCTTCTCGCTCGGCCACGACTTCTTCGGACTCTCCCGCGGCTCGGGCATCAAGGTCTTCTACGAAGGATCTGAGCGCGTCCCGCAGGGAGTCCCGTGTGACGATCTCTTCGGAGAGGTCGGTGATCTTCATCCGCAGCGCGACAACTTCACGCGCGAGATACTCCGTATCAGCCAGGTTGCGTTCGGAACGTTGACGGTCCTGCTCGATCTGCACGCGGTCTCGGTCGTCTTGGCGGTTCTGAGCCAGCAGAATCAGTGGGGCTGCATACGAGGCCTGCAAGGAGAGCACGAGCGTCAGCGCTGTGAAGCCGTTCGCTGCTGAATCAAACCGCAGCGCGTTGGGCGCCATGGTATTCCAAGAGATCCAGGCAACGCAGAACAGAGTTAGTGCGATGAGGAACCACGGAGTTCCCATGGCGCGCGCAATCCACTCGGTGCCGCGTCCAAATCGGTCGCGTGAGGGGCGCGGCGTGCGTGCCAGCATCCCGGATCGTCCGCGGGGCGCGTCCAGTTCCGGAATCCGACCCTTTCGCGCCATCATCGTGTCCTCGCAACGACTGTTTCGGTGCCGTCATCAGAGTCGCCCGAGCGCCAGTCGTCAGGCAAGAGGTAGTCGAGCACATCATCGACGCTCACCGCACCGACAAGTCGATGCGCGCTGTCTGTCACCGGGAGTGACACCAGGTTGTAGCTCGCCAGCATCCTGGCAACCTCGGCTGCAGGAGCTGTCGCGGGCACCGGGTCGATGGTGTCGTCGATAATCGCACCCAGACGTTCATGGGGCGGGTAGCGGAGCATCCGTTGAAAATGCACTGTTCCGAGCAGTCGCCCGGTCGGGGTCTCGTACGGGGGGAGTGTCACGTAGACGGCGGCTGCGAGTGCGGGGTGCAGCTCGTGGCGTCTAATGAGCGCGAGCGCTTCGGCAACCGTTGCATCAGCCGAAAGCACGATGGGCTCGGGCGTCATGAGGCCACCTGCAGTCTCTGGCCCGTATTTCAACAGGGCACGGACGTCTTCGGCCTCTTCCGGCTCCATGAGATCGAGGAGTTCTTCGGAGCGCGCGTCAGGCAGTTGCCCGAGGAGATCCGCGGCGTCGTCCGGTTCCATCGCATCGAGAATGTCGGCGGCGCGTTCGTCCCCGAGTGCCTCGAGGATGTGGACCTGATCTTCTTCCGGCATTTCTTCTAGCGCATCAGCGAGGCGATCATCGGGGAGCTCTCCCGCTACCTCAATGAAGCGTTCTTCGGGAAGGTCGAGCAGTGTATTGGCAAGATCCGCGGGCTTGAGCTCTGCAAGGCTCGCTACCAGCTGCTCAGCAGACTGCGGTTCACCCGGCTCTTGCGTCTCGCGGATCGCTTTCCAATCCGCAAAGGTCGTTGCGCCTTTCGCGAAAGGCGCGGAGCTGGTTTTGGGGCGTCGCAGGAAGAGCTGTCCGACATCCCATTCGCCGAGTCTGTTTCGCTCGATTGCGACATCCTCGATGACGGCTCGACCCGTTCCGTCCTTCAAATACACTTTGCGCCCGAGTAGCTCGGTGATGACTCGAACTTCACCGCCGCGCTGCTGGAAGCGGCGAACATTGATGAGTCCGGTCGTGATCACTTGGCCGGTGGCTATTGACGTCACGCGCCCTATCGACACGAAAACGTGGCGTCGACCAGGAATTTCAACGACGAGTCCGACGACACGAGGGGCTTCGGTGGTGCGGTAGATCACGACAACGTCGCGCACCTTGCCAAGACGATCGCCAGCGGGGTCGAAAACCGAGCAGCCAGCCAGGCGTGCGGCGAAAACCCGTTGCGTACTCACACACTCAAGCGTAGTAGGCGGCAGCGCACCACGACCGCGTCACCACGCCAGATGCGATGCGATGATGGGTACATGACTATTTCGGGTGGATATCCTCCAGCGCGGGGCGAAGTTGGCGACACGATCGCGAGCTACCCCTCGTATGAGGCTGCGCAGAAAGCAGTCTCGTCGCTCATCGCGGGAGAGGTGCCCGCGAAGCAAATAGCGATTGTCGGCAACGGGTTGCGTTCGGTCGAACGCGTGACTGGTCGCCTTGGCTACGCCGCGGCTGCGCGCAGCGGTGCGCTCAATGGCCTCCTTCTCGGTCTGCTGTTCTCCTTCATCTTCGTTCTCGGGGATCCGGCGGCACCTATTCAGGCGTTCGCGGGTGTACTGCTGGTGGGCATCGCGATCGGAATGCTGTTGAGCATCATCACGTACTCATTTCTGCGGCGCCGACGCGACTTCGCCTCCGTCATGCAGATCGTCGCTGATAGTTACGACGTCACTGTCGCGCCAACGAGCGTGCAGCGGGCGCGCCAGGTGCTCAGCGGCAATGCTGTGACGGCCGCATCCGGACCGAATGCGGCAACACTATCGGAGAGCAAACCGCAGGCTGCTCGCCCTTCCGCTCCGGCTCCTTCTAACGTTGACTCTGAGCCGCCGCGCTATGGTGAGCGCATCACGCCGCCAGTTTCTCAAGACACGACGGAGGGGCACCCCGAACAGGAGCGCCCCTCGTCGTAACGTTCCTCAGCGCTAGCTCGCGAGACGCGCAATCCACTGCTCGATTTCATCAGCAGTGCGGGGCATATCGCCCGAGAGGTTGATGGCGCCCTGGTCGGTCAAAAGAATGTCGTCCTCGATGCGAACACCGATGCCACGAAATTCTTCCGGAACAGTCAGATCATCGATCTGAAAGTAGAGGCCGGGTTCGATCGTGAACACCATTCCCGGCAGCAATACGCCGTCGTAGTACATCTCTCGGCGCGCTGCGGCGCAGTCATGCACATCGATTCCCAGGTGGTGGCTCGTGCCGTGCACCATATACCGGCGGTGCTGACCACCTGAGTCCGCATCGAGGGCTTCCTCCGCGGTCACGGGGAGCAGGCCCCACTCGGCGACTCGCTGGGCGATAACGCTCATTGCGGTGTTGTGGAGGTCGCGAAATTTCACGCCAGGGGCGGCGATGGCGAATGCCGCATCGGCCGCCTCGCGCACGGCTTCATATACTTTTCGCTGCACGGCGCTGAACGTTCCGTTGACAGGCAGGGTGCGGGTGATATCTGCCGTGTAGAGGCTGTCGACCTCCACACCGGCGTCGATCAGGATTAGATCACCCGGCGAAACCGCGCCGTCGTTGCGCGTCCAGTGCAGATAGCAGGCGTGAGGTCCGGATGCGGCAATCGTGTCGTACCCTTCGCCGTTCCCGTCGCTGCGAGCGCGACGATGGAAAACACCCTCGACTACCCTCTCACCGCGGGGGTGAGCCGCGATGGAGGGCAGCTCGCGCACGATGTCGTCGAAGCCCGCCGCAGTCGTGTTGACCGCGAGCTGAAGCTGCTGGATCTCGAATTCATCTTTGATCAGCCGAAGCTCCGAAACGAACTGCGTGAGCTCGGCGTTCTCCTCAACGACCACGTCGCCGGGACCTGACGTGAAGTCCGCAATATGCGCTGTTGCGATGTTGAGGTCTTCCGCAACCTCTGAAAGAGAAGGGCGCGGTCCAATCCAGAACTCTCCCACGGTCGAATCAGCGTAGAACTCGGTGGTGTTGCGATCAGCTCGCTCCCGGAAATAGAGCGTGACGTCGTGGCCGTCACCGTTGGGGTCGAACACCAGCACGGCGCCGGGTTCGGTGTCGCTGGCCCACCCCGTCAAGTGCGAGAACGCTGAGTGGGCGCGGAAGGGGTAGTCGGTGTCATTGCTGCGCTGTTTCAATTCGCCGGCAGGCACGACGACGCGTCGACCTATGAACGCTTCGGATACCGCGGAACGTCGGCGCGCGGCGAAAGCCGCCTGTGCACGGGCAGTCACATGAGTGGAGGTGCGTTCCGCCCATCCGGTTGAGATCGTTGTGAGAAACCCCTGCGGAAAGGGCTGGCGCCGGTTGGTGGTCCCGGCTTCGGGCTGAGCATCGGAGGCTGCCTCGGGCGTCGGTGCGGATGCAATCGTGTCGCTATCGCCTGTGGTTGTCATTCCACAATTCTCGCACTTCGCGAATGAACCGACGCTGATTGCAGCGATTACTCCGACGGCTCTAGCTGAACGACGAGCGGCCGGTGATCGCTTCCCGCATCGTCGAGTGACTGCAGGACAACAGATCCTGTCGCAGTCCATCCGGAGCTCACCATGACGTGATCGATTGGCGCGCCGAGGAGCGCCGGGAGAGCTGTGGACCACGTTCCAACGGCACCATTTCCGGTGATTGCCGCGGTGTCGGTGCACTGACCCAAATCGCCGCCATCGACTCCGAGACCCGACATGTGATCGAGTGTTGCGTTGAAATCGCCCGCCATGATCACGTTTGCATCGTTCGCACACTGATCAGCCAGCCACTGCAAATCGTCGCGCCACTGCGCCATATAGTCCTCGCGCGGCGCGACTGCGTGTGCCGCCACAACGATCGGCCCGTCGCCGTCGGTGGGCATCGCTACCGCGCTGGGAAGAGTAGAGGTATTGCTCGTTCCGTCGGCCGATGACTCGATGACGGAATAGTCGCCGAGGTCAGGGGAAATCAAGATCGTGGTGGACTCCGCATCCCACTCGCCAGATTGAGTGTGATGTGCCCACATCGGGTGGCCAAGCTCACCCATGGTGACTGCGACCTCGGTACCGGTCTCGATCGTCGTTTCGGGGAGCGTGACGATATCCGCCTCCATCGCGACTGCCGCCTGTGCGATTGTTTCGGCAGAAGTTGCCGCGCCCGCTGTGTTCCAGGTCATCACTCGAACGCTGGTGTCGGTCTGATCGGGGAGCGTCTGCGATCCGAGACCCCGCGAGGTCAGGATCGCACCATTGACAACAGCTCCGGCTAGAAAAACCACCGCCAGCGACAAGGCGAGCGCGCGGATTGGCCGAATGACCGCGAAGACAAGTCCGATGACGAAGAGCGCGGCAAAACCGACCACAATCAGCGCTCGGAACGAAACAACCTGGGCGATGGGGAGGTCACGTTCGAGGCGAAAGAACTGGGGCCAGGAGATCACCGCCACAGCAATCGCGCCGAGCACGGTGAGGAGGAGTCCGAACAGGCGCAGCACGACGGCGACTCTACGGTAGGAGGCTGAGAGATCGGCGGATGCCGGCGGCTCGGACTACGCTCAAAGGATGGCTGAGCAGGAGCAATTTCGCGGACCAAGCGATCTTCACCTCCACTCGCTGCGATCGGACGGCACTGATTCTCCCGCCGCAGTCATGTCCGCCGCGTTTCGACAGGGAATCCGCACGGCGGCTCTGACAGATCACGACACCACCGCCGGATGGTCCGAGGCCGCTGACGCCGCTCGAGAGCTGGGAATGACGTTCGTGCCCGGCATGGAACTGAGCACCAGGCAGCAGGGACGCAGCGTTCATCTGCTGGCTTATCTGTTCGATCCCACGAATGCTGATCTCGCCTCCGAAATGGTTCGTATTCGCGACTCCCGAATGGGGCGAGCGGCCGCGATCGTCGCGAACATCGGGCGCGATTACGACCTGACGTGGGAAGACGTTGTTGCTCAGACGTTCGACGGTGCGACGGTGGGTCGTCCCCACATCGCTGACGCTCTCGTGTCCAGGGGACTTGCGTCAGATCGAAGTGCTGCATTCGACGGCATACTTCACCCCCGCGCGGGGTATTACATCCCGCACTACGCGCCATCGATAGAAGATGCCGTGAAACTCGTCGTCTCAGCGGGCGGCGTGCCGATCATCGCGCATCCGACGCCAGCGGGGCGTGACCGAATGATGCCGGTGCCCGTGCTCGAGTCTCTGATCGCTGTGGGTCTCGCCGGTTTCGAAATTGATCATCGTGAAAACACCGAAGAGGGTAAGCAAGTGCTTCGAAGGCTGAGTAGTCAGCACGACCTGATCGTCACGGGCTCAAGCGACTACCACGGGTGGGGAAAACCAAACGTGCCAGGGGAGAACACGACGGCGGATGCAGCGGTAACGCGCATCATCAGCAGCGCACGAGGAAGCGCCCCCTTCTACCCGTAGGTCGATGAGGGCGCTTCGGTCGCGGAATCGAGTGTTCAGCTCAGCGCTTTCGCCTTGAGCTGATCGAACTCGCTCGCGGTGATGGCACCGGAATCGAGCATTTCCTTCGCTTTTGCGATCTCCTGGGTCGGGCTCGTGCCCGCGACCTTCTTGATGTAAGAGTCTTGCGCGTCCTGAAACTGCTTTGCTTGAGCGGCACTACGTGCGCTCATACCGCCGCCGCGGACGATGAGGTAGACCAGCGGGCCCAGGAACATGAAAAAGACGATGGCGAGGAGCCAGAGTGCCTTGAATCCACCAGAAAGTGTGTTGTCCCGAAAAATGTCGGTGATGATCGCGAAGATCGCGAAGATGTAGCCCACAAAGATGATGATCGACAGGAACCACCAGATGAGGTCGCCGAACGATCCCCAAAATCCCTGATACTCAACTGTCTGCGCGAATACGTGCACGAGTGTGCCCTTCTAGAGTGAGTCCGATGTCACTCCCCGGCGACATCGGACTCACTCTAGCGGTGACCTGAAATCGCGCTAGACGTTTGTTCCCGCGTTATCTGCGGGGCGTGGTCCCCGGCGGCGGCGGCGACGGCGCGGGGCCGCGTTACCATCGTGGTGTTCGCTACCGCCGCCATCGTGCGTTCCGGCGCCTTCAGCTGCGCGGACTTCGCTCGACGCGGCTTCTGGTTTGGTCGCCGAGTCCGGGCGGCGTCGGCGCTGCTCGCCACCGCGAGAAGCCGGCGCTTTGCTTGCAGCCTTAGCACTCGAAGCCTTGGGTGCCGTCGAGAGGCGACCCTTGGTGCCCTCGGGGATGTTGAGATCCGAGTAGAGGTGCGGGCTCGATGAATACGTTTCGGTAGGTTCGGGCTGGCCAAACTCCAAAGCACGGTTGATCAGGGCCCACTTATGCAGGTCTTCCCAATCCACGAAAGTCACGGCGATTCCGGTGCGCCCGGCGCGCCCGGTGCGGCCAGCGCGGTGGAGGTAAGTCTTCTCGTCATCGGGAATCGTGTGGTTGATGACGTGCGTCACATCATCAACGTCAATACCGCGGGCGGCTACGTCAGTTGCGATGAGCACATCTCGCTTACCGGCCTTGAACGCAGCCATCGAGCGCTCGCGGGCTTCCTGGCTCATGTCGCCATGCACAGCTCCGGCATTGAAGCCGCGGTCGCTGAGCTCGTCGACAAGACGCTGTGCCGCGCGCTTCGTGCGCGTGAAGATCACTGACTTTCCGCGGCCTTCGGCCTGCAGCATCCGCGCAATCACTTCATCTTTGTCGAGGGAGTGAGCGCGATATACGAGATGGCGAATGTTCGCCTGGGTGAGGCCCTCGTCGGGGTCGCTGGCGCGCATGTGAATCGGGTTCGACATGAAGCGGCGAGCGAGCGTGATGATGAGGCCGGGCATGGTCGCGCTGAACAACTGGGTGTGGCGCACTGCCGGAACCTTCTGGAAGATCTTCTCGATGTCGGGAAGGAAACCGAGGTCGAGCATCTTGTCTGCCTCGTCGAGCACGACTTCTGTCGCATTCGACAGATCGAGAAGGCGCTGGTTTGCGAGGTCAATGAGTCGACCCGGGGTGCCAACGACGATCTGTGCACCTGCGCGCAACTGGTCGATCTGGCCTTCGTACGCCTTGCCGCCGTAGATAGCAACGACGCTCGTAGGCCGATTCTGCGTGAGCATCGCCATGTCTTCGAAAACCTGAACTGCAAGCTCGCGGGTCGGAACAACGATCAGAGCTTTCACTCCGGGTTCGGGGTCGGGACCGAGACGCTGTACAACGGGGATGCCGAAGCCGAATGTCTTGCCAGTGCCAGTTTTGGCCTGGCCGATGATGTCTTGCCCGGGGAGTCCGAGCGGAATTGTCTGTTCTTGAATCGGAAAGGCATCCACGATGCCCTTCGATGCGAGAGCGTCGACGATGTCTTGATCGACGCCGAGCTCGGCGAAAGTCGTCACTATATGAACCTGTCTGGTGAGTGGCGGCGTGAGACGCCGCCGATGCGGATCCACGCCTTTCACTCAACCAGAGGCGCGGGGGCCCCGATCCGTTGCCGGGACATCCCCACGATAGCGGAGGGGACTGAGGATGCCCTGGCTCTATGCTGGGGGCGTGTTCGAATGGTTTCGACGGCGACGCCGTCCTGTGCGCAACCTCCGGCTTCGCACCCGAGATGAGCTCCAGGCTGCGCGGAAGGTTGACTTCGCCGCGCTCGCGCCCGATATCGATACATATTTGGGTCAAGCGGCCTATCTGCAGCTCGGATACGTCGAAACCCTGAGTGAACTCATCGCGGCGACGCCCGAGCTATCACAGAAGGAGTCGCTGTCACGCGCGGCCGGTGCAGCGCTCCGAAAGCACGGTGAGCTTGTTGGACTCATCCGGGACCGAGGCGACGACCCGACGGCTCTCATGCTTCCGTTTCGTGAGCAACTAGACACATTCCGTCGTGCGACTCACGGCAGTAGGCCGCAAGAGACGATGCTCTCGGTACACCTGACGGCGGGTCTGCTCGACGACTTCTACCGAACTCTTGCGGCGGGATATGGGGATACCGGTCGACGCGTTGCCCGAATCCTCGGTCAAGACAGTGACCGCGATGCTCTCGTTGAGATATTGACGTCGACGATCGCGAGCAGCGACGAGTGGGCTTCTCTGCTCGGGCTGTGGGGACGACGGCTTGTTGGCGACACCCTCTTGATCGCGCGCGCCGCGCTTCGACCGCACGTACTCGAGGTCGAGGAGCAAGAAAAACAGGTCGAGCCAGTTTTCACCGAAATCATGGGCATACATGCTCGGCGCATGGAAGCCATGGGACTCGCGTCTTAACCCGTGCGGCTCAGACGAGCTTGAGACTCTTCTTGACTCGCTCGTCGCGGGCACGACGGACCCGCGTCAGCAAAACTGTGGCCGAAAAGACCACTGCCGCTGGGATCACCACGGCTGCCGCCCATAGCCAAATACTCGCTGTTGTGAGGCCGAGAGCGGTGAGCGCAAGCCACACGACTCCGCCCGTTACAGCGCCGAGGAGCGGAACGAGTGCTGCGCCGCGCACGTCACGGCCTGGCAGCGCATAGTGGGCAACAAGACCCAGTGCTGCGCCAAAAATGAACGCGAGGAGAATTTCCACGGGTAGCTACTCTCTTCGAGTGCCTGGTGTGACCTACGCCACGAAGCCGACGCGGCGAGACTCTTCCGTGCCGAATTCGACGAAGGCGAGACTCGCCGTCGGGACCATGTACGAGTTGCCCTTGACATCGGTGAATGACACGTGGGTTGCGCCGTCGTCAAGCGCAGTCGAAACCGAGCTCTTCACTTTCTCGGCCGGTTCATTGGTCTCGAAGTTCAGTTCGCGGCCGGTGTTTGCGATGCCGATGCGGATCTCCACAGTCTCTCCCTCTCTCTTGCCCGAAGGCGCACCACGACTCTACGACACGAGTGGGCGCGGACTGCGCGGGTACTGAACGCTGTTGGCGAACGCGGGACCGCTCTGCGCCGATGTCGGCGTTGAACGATACCGTTATCGACGATGGCTGATAGTTCTCACTCCGACGCCTCGCGGCACGTCTCTGAACAGCGCGAGATCATTGATGCCGACCACGGAGCATCCTTCGTTGTCGTGGGCGCACCCGGTACCGGCAAGACTGCGACAGTCGTGGCGCGCGTTGCTGCGCTTGTCGCGCGGGGAGTGAGCGCCGACTCGATTGTCGTGCTGACGCCCACACGCTCGGCAGCCACGGCGCTTCGCGACGAGCTCGGGCTCGCCGTAGGCACGGCAACGTCGGGGCCGCTCGCGCGGTCTGTCGCCTCGTTTGCGTATGGACTTGTGCGCGCAGCTGAAGTGGCGGCCGGCCGAGAGAGCCCGCAGCTGCTCACCGGTGGTGACGAGGATCAAATTATTCGCGATCTTCTCGACGGAGACGCCGAAGACGAACAAGATCACGGGTCACGTTGGCCGGTCGAACTCAGCCCTGACGTGCGATCGACGACCGGTTTTCGCAGCGAGGTTCGTGCCTTCATTGCGGAGTGCACGACGCTGGGAATCGACCCGCGCAGCTTGAGAGATTGGGCTGAGAAACGTGATATCTCGGCGTGGGCTGCCATGTCGTCGTTCATGGAGGAGTATCTGCAGGTTCGAGCGCGGATGCGCGGAGCTTATCGCGATGCCGCGACGTTGATTCGAGAGGCGATTCCGCTGGTTCGTGCGGGCGCCGCCGCTCATCTCGGCGTTGTGGTTTTCGACGATGCCCAAGAACTCACGCGCGGCGGCATTGAACTGGCAGAAGCGCTTTTCGAGCGAGGAGTGCCTGTGACGGCGTTTGGCGACCCCGACGTCGGGTCGGGTGCATTCCGTGGAGCGACACCAGAGAACTTCGCACGCCTCACAGCGTCGCTTGGGAGCTTGCACGTACTGCGCATCCAACACCGAGGAACTCCCGCGCAGACTGATCTTGTGCGCCGCGTTACGCAGCATATCGGCGCGGTCGGCGTCGTCGATCACCGCAGTGCTCCGGTAAATGCGGGCGCCGACGGCAGTGTGCGTTCGCGCCTCGCTCGTTCCCCGGGCGAAGAGCTCGACATGATCGCGCGGGCGTTGCGAGAACGGCACGTTCATGACGGCATCCCGTGGTCACAGTGCGCTGTGATTGCTCACGATGGTCGTCAGGTTGCGCAGCTAGAAGCAGAGCTTGTCGCACGAGAGGTTCCAGCGCATGCGAGCGGTCCGGGATCTACCCTGGGTGCGCTGCGACCCGTTCGTGATTTGTTGCGAGTCGTGTCGCTTGCCGTCGATGAAACTGCCTGGGAACTGTCGGCAGTCGAAGATGCGCTCCAAGGCGCCGGTATGGATCCCATCGAGTTGCGACGGCTCCGCTCGGCACTTCGCCACACGGAGCTTTCCGAGGGCGGAATCCGCCCCGCGCGAGAACTTTTGATGTCAGCGATGCGGAACCCGATCGAGTTCGTGCTGCTGGACACGCGAGAAGGCCGGCGTGCCGCACGAGTCGCAGAGACCATCACGCTTTTGGCAGAGCAACGAGTCGGTGGCGCGAGCGCGCATGAGCTCCTGTGGACCGCGTGGGAGCGCAGCGGCAACGAGCGGACATGGCATGAAGCCTCTCGAGGAACGGGTCCACTTGCTGCTGCTGCCAACCGCGACCTTGATGCCATCGTTTCTTTGTTCCAAGCGGCCAAGAGATTCGGTGAACGGCTTCCCGACGCTGAGGCGCTCGATTTCGTCCGCAGCGTGAGCGATAGCGACGTCGCAGAGGACCGGCTCGAAACGTCGCTCTCACGCGACGCGGTACGAGTACTTACTCCAGCCGCAGCAGCATCCACTGAATTTGACACAGTGATTGTCGCGGGAGTGCAAGAGGGCGTGTGGCCGAACACGCGCTTGCGTGGCAGTGCCCTCGACACCTGGCGGCTCGCCGCAGCTCAGGACGGCGCGGCGGGCGCCGACGACACCATCGATCGCCGGCGCAGCGCGATGCACGATGAACTGCGGCTGTTTGTACGGGCGATTTCACGCGCACGGCGCCGACTCATGATCACGGCTGTCGACGATGACGACAATGGACCGAGCGTGATCTTCGATCTTCTTCCACCTCCGGAGCCTCTGGCTGCCGGGTCAGAGCACCCGTTGACACTGCGAGGACTCGTTGCTGCACATCGCCGCACGCTTACCGATCACCGGAGCGCACCCGGCGCGCGCATGGGTGCCGCCGAGCAGCTTGCACTTCTTGCTGACGCTGGAGTCGCGGGTGCATCGCCTGATTCTTGGTACACGGGACTCTTTCCGACGTCGACCAGTCCGCTTCGCGATGTGTCGCGCGAAGATATTCGCGTCTCGCCCTCACTCATGCACACGATCGAAGAGTGTGAACTCAACTGGGTGATCGGTGACCTGGGTGGCGATCCCGGCGGAGCTGTTGCGGGCCTCGGAACGATAATTCATGCCGCGCTCGAGACCGCCGATTCGATCTCTGAAGAGAGCATGATGCGTGTTGTCAACTCGCGGTGGGGTGAGTTGGAGTTCGAATCGCCCTGGCGGGATCGTGCGGAACGGGCGCGCGCGGGCGATCTCGTGCGGCGACTGCATCTCTATCTTCGAAAATTCGAAGCAGAAGGAGGCAGGCTCGTCGAAGCGGAACCGCACTTCGAAGTGCCGCTGCCGCTCACCGGTCTCGAGCGTGAGCCTGGAACCAGCGACCAGCATGGCGTGATCTTGAGTGGGTATATCGATCGAGTCGAGCAGCGCGCCGATGGCGCCGTCGAAATCGTGGACTTGAAAACGGGAAAGAGTGAGCCGCAGACCGATGCGAAAGTCGCCGGCAACGCACAACTCGCGGCCTACCAACTGGCCTTTGCAACCGGTGTGATCCCGGGAACTGCCGGGCTGCCGTCGGGCGGGGCGAAGCTGCTCGTCTTGACTCCGAGCGCGGCCTCGCGCGACTTCGTCACACCGCATCAGGCCCCCCTATCCGCCGAAGAGCGATCGGCCTTCATCGAGCGAGTGCAGGCCGCGGCATCCGTCATGCAAGGCGTGAGCTTTACCGCGCCGTACGAGCAGCACTGCCGAGACGAGCACTCGTTTGGCCTCTGCCGCATTCACACCATCAGCGCGGTGAGTTCGTCGTGACCAGCTCAAAAGAGCGTTCCACCACCGTGCAGCCGACCATCTCGGCTCATGCGATTGCTGCAGCGCTTGGACAGTTTCCGCCGACCGACGAGCAAGTCGCGGTTATCGAGTCGCCGCTATCTCCCGCGCTGGTCGTTGCGGGCGCCGGAAGCGGCAAGACCGAAACGATGGCCTCTCGTGTCGTGTGGCTCGTCGCAAATGGCCTTGTGGCGCGCGACGAAATACTGGGCTTGACGTTCACGCGTAAAGCGGCGGGGGAGTTATCCGAGCGAATCCATCGCAGGTTGACGCGGCTCGACGACTTTGGCCGTCACGGACTGCTTCCGCGGCTTGGTGAGCTTCACTCGTCGGGCATGCTCCAGGTCTTTTCGGGATTTGAAAGCACAGGAGATGAGGCGGCAAGATTTCAAGCGCTCGCAGACCTGCAGCAGCGGTTCCAGACCAACACTGAAACTTCGGTAGCGGTGGACCTTCTTTCGCGCCCTACCGTGTCGACCTACAACAGCTTCGCGGATGCGATCGTGCGCGAACACGCAGTGCGTGCAGGCCGCGATCCTGAGGCAGTGGTGCTTTCGGAGTCAGCAGCGTGGCTAATGATGCGCCGAACGCTACTTTCGAGCGACGACTCCCGACTTGAAGAGCGATCAGAGTCACTGCGGTCGATCGTCGATGCGGCGCTTCGCATTGCGCGCGACGGCGTAGACAACGGCGCGGACTTCGACAGCGTCGATGCGTATGCACGAGAGTTCTCCTCCGTGCGTGAGCGGCCCTCCACTAACGCGCGAACGACCGTCTACGCCGACATCGCCGAAGCTGAGCGAAGAGTATCGGCGCTTCCGCTCTTGACAGCTCTGGCGCGCGATTATGCAGCATTGAAACAGCGAAATGGTGTCATTGATTTTTCTGACCAGGTTGCAGGCGCGCTTGATTTGGTCGGCGCATACCCCGCGACAGCGGCAGAGATCCGATCGAGGTACCGCGTCGTGCTCCTCGACGAATACCAAGACACATCCGTTGCGCAGACCGAGTTGCTCGCTACGTTGTTTCGTGGCGGAGCTGTCATGGCTGTTGGTGATCCGCACCAGGCGATTTACGGGTGGAGAGGAGCTAGCGCCGGAAATCTAGGCGGATTTTCACACGCATTTGGACGGTCAGGCGACGCTCAAAACGAAGAAGCGTGCAGGGTCTCAACGTTCTCATTGCTGACGAGTTGGCGAAACGGGTCGGACATATTGAAAGTGGCGAACGCGCTCCTTGAGCCACTCGCTGCGAGGTCGCCCGTGTCAGTCGGTGAGCTTCAGCCCCGATCCGGGGCGCCGCTGGGCGAAGTCCAGATCGCACTTGATTCCGATATCGACTCCGAGGCCGATCGCGTCGCTGCTTGGTTTGCAGGAATGCGCGCAGGAGGAAAAACGCCCAAGACCTCGGCTGTGTTGTTTCGAAGTAAGCGTCACATGACGCGCTTTGCCGATGCTCTCGGCGCCTACGGCGTCCCGCATCGAATTCTGGGGCTCGGTGGTTTGCTCTCCACACCCGAAGTGGTTGACGTGGTCTCTGCGCTTCGAGTTGTCTGCGAGCCGACAGCAGGATCCGCCTTGATTCGGTTGCTCGCTGGCCCGCGGTGGTCGATTGGCCTCTCAGACCTCCGCGCGCTCGCGAGCCTCGCGCGTCGCCTTGCGACGCATGATGCCGCACTCCGTCCGCTCTCGCAGAGCGTGAGTGATGGTCTCCGTAACTCGAGCGACGGAGATCGGGGCACTCTTGCCGACGCGCTGGACTTTATAGCGAGGCACCGTGACGATCACCGTTGGCTGGAGGGTTTCACGCCTCTCGCTCGTGAGCGTCTTCGGGATGCCGGCGCCACATTTGCCGGTCTTCGCCGCGCTGCAGATGCGCCAATTCCTGAGCTCATACGGCTTATCGAGATCGAACTCAGGCTCGACATCGAGCTCGCCGCGAACGAAACGCGAGGGCCTGCCCGCATCGCCTCCGCGCAATTGCGCGCATTCCTCGCAGAGGTCCATGGGTTTCTTGCAGCTGATGAATCTGGCTCGATCCCGAGCCTCTTGGCGTGGCTCGAGCATGCCGAGCAGGTGGACGAGTTCGCGCCGCGGACCGAACCGCCCGAATCTGATGTCGTCCAATTGCTCACGATTCACGGGTCTAAAGGACTCGAATGGGATGCTGTCGCCGTCGTTCGTATGGTCGAAGACGAACTGCCAACTGCCGCGAAAGATACCAAGGGGTGGCTCACGTTTGGAGTTTTGCCTTACGATTTTCGCGGTGATGTGGACTGGCTACCGATGTTCGCGTGGCGGAGCGCAGAGACTCAGCAGGATCTGAAAGCTGCGCTTGAAGCCAGCGTCGATGCTCATCGGAACCGGCAACTCGATGAAGACCGAAGGCTTGCATATGTCGCTGTGACACGCGCGCGAGACCGCTTATTGCTTACCGGTTCGGCCTGGTCAGGAACAAAGCGCCCTCGGAGGGCAAGTCGTTTTCTCGAGGAGGCGGCGCACGTTCTCGACATGCAGTTCGACGTGCAGGACCCAGGAGATGATCCATACGCCGATGAGCGTCGCACCTTGAGCTGGCCACTCGATGCGCTTGGTTCCCGGGCTGAGCGTGTTGTTGCCGCGGCAGATCTCGTCGAACAAGCGCGAGTCTCGATTCGTGCTGCTCCTACGCGAGACCTCGCTCTGCTGCTGGCCGAGAGAGACGCGCTCAGCGCTCCCGCCGTGGTGGGTCGCGCACCAACGCGTATCCCGGCGTCGCGGTACAAAGAATTCGTGCACGACTACGCGGGCGCGGTCGCTGCGATTGAACGACCGCTGCCAGAACGTCCATACCGCCAGACGAGACGGGGCACGCTTTTCCATGCGTGGGTCGAGCAGCGATCCGGCCGGTCCAGCTCAGGTGGTTCACTCGATGATGCGCTGTGGGAGGTCGAAGACGGTGAGCAGAGTGCCGATGCCGGCGATGCGACCGCGCTTGCGGAGTTGCAGCGACGCTTCGAAGCATCGGAGTGGGGCAGTCGTCAGCCTATTGCCGTCGAAACTGAGATTGACTTCACGTTTGTCGGACTCGACGAGCGACCGCACATCGCTATTTGCAAGATCGACGCGGTTTACGTGCGCGAAGACCGTGGTAATCGAATTGAGATTGTCGATTGGAAGACGGGCGCGCCCCCGCGAACCGCGGCTGAGAAAGAGGCAAGGATGCTTCAAATCGAGCTTTATCGTCGTGCCTACAATGCCAAATACGGGGTACCGATGGATGACATTGACGTTGCGCTCTATTACGTCGCGCACGACATCGTTGTTCGCGGATGAAGCGGGTCAGTCGCTCTGACCCCATCGACGAAGAGCTGCAGCAGAAGCGCGTGCTGCTTCTTGTTCCTCATCAGTGAGAGCCTCATTTGTCGCGGCCATGGCAGTCCACGCCCCGAGGTCGATTGGCGCCGTATCAGCGGATGCTCCGGCAGCGTCGCGCAGCGGTTCCTCTTGATCCGCAGCAAGATATGCCGAGAGCTTTTCCGGATCGTAGGCGTCAGTTTGCATCGAGGTGCTCGAGGCTTCTGATGTTGATGGGTTCGCTGTCGACGGCACATGTGCGAGGAGCGCTATCGCATCATCTACGCCTGTCGCACGTGGGACAAAGTCATCGCCCTCGGTGCCCTCGGCGAGCGATACCAGGAGGTCTTGAGCGTCAGAAACGATATCTTCTCTATCGCTATCGACGCCGTGAACGAGCCAGCGTGCAAATTCCAGTTCGGCGTAGAGCCGCGCACGCTCATTGAGCATGGCATCGGGGGAGCGGCGAACTGCGTTCAGATAAGCGTCGGTCACATCTGCTGCGGCGGTCGGAGCACCGGCGAGCCATCGGAGATCGCTCGCGGGATCGCCCACACTCAGTTCGTGCCAGTCGAGGATTGCACCGACGCGCGGCTCCAGGTCATCGTCGATGAAAACGAAAGAAGAAGCATCAGCGCTGCCGAGGATCACGGCAGGTTCGAACCGCCAGAGAGTATCGGCTTCAATCGCTCGGTGCCAGCGATCGCGCAATGCGTCAGGGATGCGCCCAGTCGCGATTGCGCGTTCGACGAGCCGGCGCACATCTGCCCGAACGTGCTCGGGCGGCCGCACTGGTAAGCCTTCATCGCGGACGATCGAAACGGGCAAACCGTGGATAGCAGCGATTGCCGCGCCGATCGAGCGCGCGGCACCGGGGCCGGCTGGCACGTCGGCTGCAGTGAGGCGGTATCCGTCGAGAAAGTCGACGACGAGAACGCGCGCATCGGCAATTTCTGCGTCGCCGAGAACCTCGGGTGCGCGAAATGGCAGCAGCGCTCGCACACCTGGACTCAGAGCGCGCAGCGCTCGTGCACTCGTCGTCAGTTCGTGCGCGGCGTCCGCGTCTACGGGAGCACGTACAACGACGCGATTCCCGTCGGAGAGGTCGACGACGGCTGAGTCGAAACGCCCAGAGTTCCCCTCGCTGAGGGCGCCGACACGAACGACCTCCGCGTGAGGCAGTGCTGCTGTAACAGCCGCGGCTAGAGTGAAGGAAGAGCGTCCCATGCCCCCAGGTTAGGTCGGGCGTCACGCCGCGCGCTCGCGCCACGCCCTTCGAGGAGGTATCGATGACGGCTGATGATGTCGTTTCGCAGTCAGCACCATCTGTGCACGAGTGGAATCGGTCCGCAGCAGAGCGGGATGAGCCTTTGCTCCTGGAACAGCTACGGGCTGCCAGCGATACTCGAGTGATACTTGTTTGCGGCGATAAAGCCGCGCTGGAATCCCCGACGAAGCTTCGATATCTCTCTCCGGAGTCGATTCCGTTCCCGAAAGCGTGGGCGTTCCTTGGGCGTGATGGCGACGCTCGACCCGTGCTTGCTGCTGTGTTCGATCCGGAAGACTTCGCGTCGATCGAGCCGCTTTCAGCGTGGGGGACTCTCCGTACTCATTCGGCGTTCTTAGAAAAAGTTGACGCTGAGGTTTTCGTCGTCGCAATCAGTATCGGGCGTTGGCTCGTGGCCGCACCATTCTGTTCGGCTTGCGGATCACGTACGGATGTTACTCAGGCGGGATGGTCTCGCCAATGCCCGGTGTGTGGACGTCAGCATTTTCCACGAACCGACCCCGCGGTCATTGTCGCTGTGACAGACCAAGATTCGTCTCGGCTGTTGCTCGGCTCGAACGCGATGTGGGAGTCCAATCGCTACTCGTGTTTCGCAGGCTTCGTCGAGGCGGGCGAGTCGCTGGAAAGCGCTGTCGAGCGCGAAGTGGCAGAAGAGTGTGGCGTCGACCTTTCCAGCGTGCGATACATGGGCTCGCAGCCGTGGCCGTACCCCAGATCGTTGATGCTGGGCTTCTACGCGACAGCAGTGGATGCTGATGCTGCAGTGCCCGATGGCACCGAGATTTTGCAGGTGCGCTGGTTTGATCGCGCCGAGATCGGCGCCGCGCTCGCGGGTGAGGGAGACGTGCTTCTTCCAGGTCCATCGTCGATCGCGGCGCGCCTCATTTCGCACTGGCACGCGGAGGTTTCGTGAGCGCTGATATTTGGGATGGCCTCGACGAAGAACAGGCCGAAGCTGTTCGAACGCTGCGCGGACCGCTCTGCGTGTTGGCCGGAGCTGGTACGGGAAAAACGCGTGTCATCACTCGGCGCATTGCGCATGGAGTCGACACCGGTGCGTATTCGCCCGGAAGAGTGATGGCCGTCACGTTTACGGCGAAAGCTGCGGGCGAGATGCGCGGACGTCTGCGTTCCCTCGGCGTTGTCGGCGTTTCGGCCCGCACGTTCCATGCTGCAGCGTTGGCACAACTGAACTTTTTCTGGCCCACGATCGCAGGGGACGCACCACCTTCTCTCATCGACAACAAAGTTCGACTGCTTGCCCATGCGGCGGACGAGATTGGAATGCACCCGGACACGCCGACTCTTCGCGACGCCGCTAGCCACATCGAGTGGCGGAAGGTGACGATGCGAAGTGTCGAGGAGGGCCTCGCTGAGCGCCCAGACGGTGTGGGCAGGTTATCTGGGGCTGCGCTCGCAGATCTGCAGCGCTCATACGAGCGAGTTAAGGATGCGCGCCGGCAGCTGGATTTCGAAGACGTGCTTCTTGCATGCGCGGGCATGATCGAGAGCGAGCCGCGCGTCGCGAAGGCCGTCCGCGAGCAGTATCGCCACTTCACCGTGGATGAATTCCAAGACGTCTCGCCTCTGCAAAATCGTCTCCTCGAGCTGTGGCTGGGGGACCGGCGTGACATCTGCGTCGTGGGGGATGCGAGCCAGACTATTTACTCATTTGCCGGAGCTCAGCCGCATTTCTTGCTTGATTTCGAGCGCAGATACGACGACGCGCACGTCGTCAAGCTTCGGCAGAATTACCGGTCATCTCCCCAGGTCGTCGCGGTTGCGAATGCTCTCATGCGCGGTCGCCCGGGCGCTCTGGTGCTCTCGGCCGCGCGTGCGGCTCCTGCCCCCATGCCGGTAGCGACGGCATACCCCGACGAGAATGCCGAAGCGCGTGGCGTAGCAGCGGCAGTTGCTGCTCAGGTGCGAGACGGCATCCCCGTGGAGGACATTGCGGTGCTTTATCGTGCGCACTCGCAGTCGCCCGAAATCATCACTGCCCTGTCGGATGTCTCGATTCCGACGACGGTTCTCGGTGGCAAACGCTTTTTCGATCTGCCGGAGGTGCGCCAAGCGATTATGGCGCTGCGGGCAGCATCCGTCGCTCCGCAACAGCACGGTTTTCGAGATGGTGTTCGCGATGTGCTCCGCTCGCTCGGGCTCGTCGACGAAGCACCCCCAGCGGGCGGGGCTCTTCGTGAAGCCTGGGAGGCTCGATCGGCGATATTGCGTCTTGCTGAGGAAGCGACCGAAGGAACGACACTGCGCGAATTTGCTGATCAGCTTCTTGCGCGAGCGAAAGACCAACACGAACCTTCGCTGCGGACTGTCACGCTGTCGACCCTGCATGCGGCAAAAGGCCTCGAATGGAAGCACGTGTACTTCGTCGGCCTGGCGGAAGGCCAACTCCCGATTTCGTATGCATCGACTTTCGATCAGATAGATGAGGAACGTCGTCTTGCCTACGTGGGGATCACGCGGGCTGAGCAAACGTTGTCGTTGTCGTGGTCTCGAGGAGCCGGCGCCCGAGAGCGCCAGCCGTCCCGTTTCCTTCGAGAGATTGGCACCGGCACTCTGGGTGCGGTTGATGCACGCGAACCTTCTGGTGCAGGCCGGCAGCGTCGACAGTCACCGATAGAGCAGAGACCGGGCGTGCGTCTACCACCCGCATGAGGCGACCAGTGGCCGTGCCGGCTTCGAGGACGAGAGCGGGGTCGAGGTCGCCGAGGGAACGGCCGAGCGCCTGAGCCGCGACGATTGGCCACTCGGGACGCGCGTCACGCTGGTAGGCATGACCGCACGCAATGCAGGGCGTCACGCCCGGGACGACGATGGGCCCGATGGTCGCCGTCCGGCCGCAAAAGACGACCGGCACGTGCACGATGTCATCGCGCGCTGCGGCTGCGGCGCGGTGAGGATCGATCACATCCCGCGCCACCAGAATCTCAAAATCCGCCTCGCGAGGCGATGGAATGAGGTCGACTCCGTACTTCGCTAGTGCATCAGTGAAAATGTCGAGCGGCTCTGCATCGGGCCGTTCACCCATCCAGAGGTGGGCTCGAATTCGCGGCTTCTGCGGTCTCTCAAGCGCGGGCGAAAGGAGGGAGAGTAGAGCGTCGGCTTCGCCTGGTCCTGCGCCAAAGCTCCTTGCGACTCCCGCGTACGCAAGCTCCGGGATGCCCTTGCGAAGTTCGTTCACGATGCGTTGAACCCACGGGGCCGGGTCCGAAACCGTCACGACGGCGTCGACGCCGAATTGCAATCGCTCAGGCGTCGCCCATACGGGCGGGAACGAAGGATCAAGACGAAACATGTCCCGATTGTGCGCGTTCGTGAGCCGCGACGCGGGTTATCCACAGAATAATGTGGCTCGCGGAAGAATCGGGATCGGTGGAGAGACGTCAGACGGGTTGAGGTCCCGTCGGGTTCTCATCTCCCTTGTCATCGTCGATCTCACTGGCAAGCAGCTCTGCGAGTGCATCATCCATCGCGTCACGCTCAGGTTCTTCGCCGCGAGCACGCGCCTCGAGTCGCGCGATCAAAGCTGCTGGGTCATCGATGTCTTCCGACGAGGGCATGAGATCGGGGTAGTCCCACAGCGCGTCGCGCGCTCCGACACCGACCGCTGCGGTCACAGCACGCCACATGGCTGCGGCTTCACGCATACGTCTGGGACGAAGCTCGAGGCCGACGAGGGAGCCGAGCGCCTTCTCCGCCGGCCCACCCGCTGCGCGGCGGCGGCGCACCGTCTCGGCGATCCGATCAGCACTCGGCAGTCGTGATGTCGCGTCTTCGGTGACGATGTCGACCCAGCCCTCGACGAGAGCGAGGAGGTTCTCGAGGCGCCCGAGTGCGGCTACCTGCACTGGAGAGTGGGCTGGGAGCAGCGCTCCACTTTCGAGCGCTCTTCTCAGCTCTTCCGGCTCCGAAGGATCGAAGCGTCCTGCGAGATCTTCAAGCGCGTCTGTGTCGACATGAATGCCCTGAGCAAATTCGGTGACCTGGGTGATTACATCTAGACGCAGCCACTTCGCGTGCCGGAAAAGTCGCGCGTGCGCCAGCTCCCGCGTCGCGATATACAACGCGAGCTGATCTTCGGGGATCTCGAGGTCGCGGCCGAAATCGGCAAAGTTCTGCGGCAAAATAGCTGCCTCACCAGCAGGCATCACGGGGATTCCTACGTCGCCACCGCTCACAACTTCGGTTGAAAGCTTGCCGACAACCTGCCCGAGCTGCGCCGCGAAGAGCGAACCGCCCACTGACCGCATGAGCCGCCCGGCGCCCTCGACGAGCCCCTGCATCTCTTCCGGCACCTGCTGGTCTAGTGCCGATGTGAGCGCGTCCGCAATGCTTGAGGCAACG
This sequence comes from Microbacterium endophyticum, assembly GCF_011047135.1. NCBI lineage: Bacteria > Bacillati > Actinomycetota > Actinomycetes > Micrococcales > Microbacteriaceae > Microbacterium > Microbacterium endophyticum. The sequence goes on from NZ_CP049255.1 coordinate 2,613,841, forward strand.
GGTGCGGCGAGCTCTTGCCAGACCTCTAGCGTTTTTTCGACCCAAGCTCCGCGCGTCATTGCCTGCGGGGGAGCCGCCAGTTCCGAGACTGTCGTGGCCTCGCCCAACCACAGCGTTGCGAGTGTGAAAGCTTGATCGAGGTCTCGGCGGTTGCCGCCGGTGATTCCGAGGTCGCTCTGATTGGCGATGTGAAGTGCGGCGCGTTTGGCATTGTCCCAGGAGATCTGCGGATCGTTTTCACCGCCTGCCTGCGCGAAGGCCCCCTGCAGCTGCTGCATCATCTGTTGCATCATTGCCGGGTCGACGTTCATGCCCGAGAGCTTGGAAAGCTGCTCGGGATCTATAGTGCCGTCACCGCCAAACAGCTGGCGCAGTAATTCTTGGAACTCATCTTCGGGGCGCTGCCCCTCGTCGTCTGCCATGTCAGCCGCCTTTCAGCCCGATCGAAGCCTGTCCATCTACGCTAGTCGCACGGATCATCGCACTGCCCGACTCAGTATCTCGACGTCGTACGCCGGTCGCGAACGATAACAAATCGAGAGAAGGAACCTGTGTCGCTGTTTGACGAGGACGTGACGATAGTGCCGCCAGCCCGGCGCCGCCCGTCTAAACGCACGGTCGCTGGTATTTGGTCACTTGTCGTTGCACTGGCATTGCTTCTGGTGCTGTCATTCCTGCCAACATCGTTCGTCGTACAGCAGCCCGGTCCGGTATACAACACGCTCGGAAGCGTGACGGATGCCGAAGGTGACGATGTGCAGCTGATTACTGTCGACGGAGCTGAGACCTACCCGACGTCCGGCACTTTGGATCTGTTGACGGTGCAAGTGCTCGGCAATCGGGACCGCACGCCCTCATGGTTCGAGCTCGCAATGGCGTGGTTCGACCAGTCGAAGGCGGTCGTCCCGATCGATTCGGTTTTTCCCGAAGGGCAAACAACCGAAGAGCGCGACGCTGCGAGCACCGCGATGATGGTCGATTCGCAATCCGAGGCGAAGGCGGCAGCACTGACTGAACTCGGCTACGACGTGACATCTGTCGTCACGGTGTATGCCGTCCAAGAGGGGTCCGCGGCTGAGGGCGTGCTCAGCGAGGGAGATGTCATCGTCTCTGCAGACGGGGAGTCAGTCGCCGATGCCGACGCTCTGCGTGCGGTGATCGCTGCCGGAGAAGGTGCCCCTCTCGACCTCGTTGTTGAGCGTGACGGCGCCGAACAGCAGATGACAGTCACCCCGGAGGAGACGACCAGTGACGGTGAGAAAAGCTGGATTCTCGGTGTTTCCCTCCTCCATGACTACGACTTTCCGATCGATGTATCGATCGAACTGAACAATGTTGGTGGTCCGAGTGCCGGCATGATGTTCGCGCTCGGGATTATCGACACACTGACACCGGATGACCTCAATGGGGGCAAAGACGTGGCCGGCACCGGGACGATTAGCGCCGACGGCACCGTGGGCGCCATCGGAGGTATCCGTCAAAAGCTGTGGGGAGCGCTGGATGCGGGCGCGGAATACTTCCTCGCACCGGAGACCAACTGTGATGAAGTCGTCGGTCATGTGCCCGACGGTTTGCAAGTATTCGCGGTTGGTACTCTCGATGACGCACTCGACGTCATGACCGCGTTGAGCGACGGGGGAGACCTCGACGCGCTGCCCACGTGCTCCACCGGATGATCGGTTATTCGCGAACCTGAGCGAATCCTCGGCGTTCCCCCAGAGCTACGCACGTAGGATGGTTGCGTGACCTCGACCTCAGCGCCGACACCGGCCACGCCCTCACGTTCCCGTCGTATTATTGCGATCTCCTTCGTGGTTATCGCGGCAATCGTGGTGGCGTTCTTCATATTTGCCAGCCTCTACACCGATTGGCTGTGGTTCGCCCAGCTCGGATTCGAATCGGTCCTGCTCACGCAGTGGGTCGCGCGGGTCGTGATGTTCGTCATCGGATTCGTTGCAATGGCAGTTCCGGTCTGGCTTTCAATCACCTTGGCGTATCGATTGCGGCCGGTGTACGTGCGGTTGAGCTCCCAACTCGACCGCTACCAAGAGGTTGTTGAGCCGCTTCGACGGCTCGCAACGTGGGGCATCCCCGTCTTCTTCGGTTTCTTTGCTGGTTTTGCCGCATCTGCCGGATGGGAGACGACCGCGCTCTGGATCAATGGTGTCCAGACGTCCGTGACGGACCCGCAGTTCAATCTCGACACCGGGTTCTACCTCTTCGCCCTGCCGTTCTATTCGAGCGTTCTCGGGTTTGCGTCGGCAACGATTCTGATCAGTCTTCTGGTGACGGCAGCGGTCACTTACCTTTATGGATCTGTCCGCGTGGGTCAGCGCGAACTCCGGATCTCGAAAGCCGCCCGCATCCAGGTCGCGATTCTGGCGGGCATTTATCTTCTTCTGCAGGCAGCGAGCCTTTTCCTTGATCGATACAAGACGCTGACCGAGGCAGGCAGCCGCATTACGGGCCCCGGCTACACCGGCGTCAACGCTGTGATTCCCGGACTCGCGATTCTTTCCGTTGTTGCCGCGATTGTTGCGATTCTCTTCTTCGTGACCGCGGCGATCGGTCGCTGGCGGTACCCACTCATCGCCACCGCGCTGCTGATCGTTTCATCACTCGTTGTGGGCGTCGGTTACCCATGGGTATTGAACACGGTGCAGGTTCAGCCGAACCAGCTCGCCCTCGAGCGCGATTACTATCAGCGAAACATCGACTCGACGAAAGAAGCCTTCGGGATCGATGGCCTTGAGAAGACCAACTACGACGCCGTCACGGATGCCGAAGCTGGTCAGTTGCGCGCAGACGCTGAGACAACGGCGTCCATTCGTATCATGGACCCGGCGATCATCAATCCGACTGTGAGCCAGCTGCAGCAGTACCGCGCGTACTATCAGTTCTCTTCACCCCTCGATGTCGACCGCTACGAGATCGACGGCGAGTCGCAGGACACGATCGTTTCGGTCCGCGACCTCAACATGAACGCGCTCGACTCGGCCGCGTCCTGGCAGAACACGACTCTCGTTTACACACACGGCTACGGCATGGTGGTAGCCAAGGGCAACGAGCGCACAACCGACGGGGACCCCGTTTTCATCGAAAGCGGTATTCCCGCATCCGGGTTCTTGTCGTCTGATGATTTCGAACCTCGCGTGTATTTCGGTGAGTCATCACCGACCTACTCGATTGTGGGCGGATCGGACTCGACCGAGCCGATCGAGCTCGATTACCCCTCGGGCGCGGATGGCTCCAGCGAAACCAAGACGACCTTCACGGGTGACGGCGGCCCGAGCGTTGGAAACGTCTTCAACCGTTTGCTCTACGCTCTCAAGTTCCAGTCCGAGCAGATCCTCTTCTCCGACTATGTGAACGAAGACTCGCAGATTCTTTACGACCGCGACCCTATCGATCGTGTTCAAAAAGTCGCGCCCTATCTGACACTTGACTCCGACCCGTATCCGAGCGTCGTGGATGGTCGGATAGTTTGGATCGTCGACGGCTATACGACAAGCGACGCATATCCCTACTCGACGGCACAGAGCCTCTCTCAGGCAATTGCTGACACGAACAACACTGCGCCGACATACCAACTCGACGACATCAACTACATCCGCAACTCGGTGAAGGCGACTGTCGACGCCTACGACGGCAGCGTGACGTTGTATGCGTGGGACGAGGAGGATCCGGTACTTGAGACGTGGCAGAAGGTTTATCCGTCGACGGTGAAGCCGATCAGCGAGATGAGCGGTGAGCTCATGAGTCACGTGCGATACCCCACAGACCTGTTCAAGGTGCAGCGCGCCATGCTCGGTCAGTACCACGTTGATGATGCCCAATCGTTCTACCAGAGCGACAACCGTTGGGTGACGCCGAACGATCCCCAGAGCGACCAGCTTCTTCAGCCGCCGTATTACTTGACGATGCGGATGCCGGGACAAGAATCTCCGACGTACTCGATGTTCACGAGCTTCATTCCAGAAGCCAGCGGGACCAACTCCCGCAACGTGCTGATGGGCTACCTCGCCGTGGACTCTGACGCAGGCAGCGAGGACGGGGTTGTCGGTGAGGACTACGGCAAGCTTCGAATGCTGGAAATCGACGCCGATACGACTGTTCCAGGACCCGGCCAGGTTCAGAACACGTTCAACTCGGATACTGCGATTTCATCGCAGATCAACATCCTGAAGCAGGGTCAGTCGGACGTTATCAACGGCAACCTGCTCACGCTCCCTGTCGGCGGTGGTTTCCTCTATGTGCAACCGGTGTTCGTGCAGGCATCCAGTGGAACTCAGCTGCCGCAGCTTCAGAAAGTGCTCGTTGCCTTCGGTAACGAGGTTGCATTCGAGGACACCCTCAACGATGCGCTTGATGCGTTGTTCGGCGGCGACTCTGGAGCCAATGCTGGTGACGAGGAAGTTGCGCCTGATGACGGCACGACGGACGGCTCGGGCGGCGGCACCGACACGACAGACGGCACCGACTCAACCGGCGGCGGCACCGATGAGATCGTGGTTCCCGCAACCGAGTACGAGGCAGCTCTCGAAGAGGCACGTCAAGCGATGGTCGACCGTAACACCGCACTGCAGTCTTCCGACTGGACCGCGTACGGTGAAGCCGATGCCCGTCTGACGGATGCGATCAACACACTGCTCGAGCTCGACGGTTCTCAGTAGCTGACGCGGTACGTCGTGGTCACGCGGTGATCACGACGTACCAAATCAGCAGCATCGTCACACCGAAGCCCGCGATCTGGTTGAGCCAAAGAAAGCGGCGCCATCCAGCTGTCGCTTCGTGCGCATCGGCATCTGTGATCGAGCGGTACGGCCACACCGCAATGAGGTACGGCGCGACCAGGATTGCTGCTAGCTGACCGGGCCATGCCGCGAAGAGGATCACGACTCCCGACGCCGCATAGCAGGCGAGAGCGAAGCGGGCAGTCCACCGTGCTCCGCGCGCTGTAGCGATCGATGAAATACCAGCCTCGCGATCGGCCACGACATCCTGCACGGCACCGAATGCGTGCGATGCAACACCCCAGAGCGCGAAGGCGACGATGATCGCGACGAGAGCTGGAGTCCAGACTGCATTTGCGAGCACGAGGGCGTACACCGCCGGTGAGAAGAAGTGGATGCTGCTTGTCATCGAGTCAGCGAAGGGAACCTCTTTCAGGCGGAGCGGCGGTGCCGAGTAAAACACGACGAAAAAGAGGCTCAGCGCCAATACCAGCCATGAAAGAGGACTCCCCGCGATGACGAGATACACGACGAACGGCAGGCACGAGAGGCCGGCCGCCCAGAGCGTGATCTTGTGCATGCCGCGGTCAAGTATTGCGCCGTGTGCCCCGCCTTTGCGAGGGTTTCGCGTGTCCGACTCGTAGTCGAATACGTCGTTTATCCCGTACATTGCCAGGTTGTAGGGCACGAGGAAGAAGAGCGTGCCGACGATGAGCGTCACGTCGACTTCACGCGCGGCGAGCAGCCATGCTGCAGCGAATGGGTAGGCCGTATTCACCCAACTCACGGGTCGAGACGATACGAAGAGTGTTGCGAGAACGCCTCTCTGGCGTGCGGGCGTGGTCACGTGGTCTTCTTTCTGCTCAGCAAAACGAAGAGCGCTGGCACGCCATAAGCGGCACACAGCGTGTAGGCGAAATCCTCAATCGGAGCGAGGCCTATCGCGATCCCGCTGACGTTCTCTTCGGGGTACTTGACCAGTCCAGCTCCAATCATGACGTTGTCAAAGACAGCGGTGAGCGCGAGCAAGATCACCGCTGCGATCGTCGAGGCGATCATCCGCTTGCCAAAATGCGGCCGGAGCGCACTCAGAAGCGTGAGTATCGCCGCTGCCGCAAGAAAAGGAAGGATGAGAACCTGGTACGTCACGACTGCTCCTTCGCCTCGGAGCGTCGGTTGAGTGCTCGCATGATCGCGCTCCAGATCACGAGCGATAAATAACAGAGGAAGGCGAGAAAGATTGGCTCTTCGAGTGGAAGGTCGGGAGCGAGATCGATGCCGATGAAAAGCTGGCTGTCGCCTTTCAAGAAGATCTCGTTGAGGATTCCCGCAGCATCCCAGAGGAGGAAAAATCCCACGGCGATGAGCGTCGTCGCGACTGTCCGGATGGGGGCGCTCGCAAAAACGAGTCGAAATCGGGCATCGAGCACGGCGACGCCTGCGAAGCTGACGAGCAGTGCGCCGAGGTAGATGCCCGGCACGTCAGACCTCCGAGCCCGCAGGTTCAGGTAGGGGACCGGCTGTTCGATCCCCGCGAAGACGCTTGATCACGAGCTCGGCCGAGATCAAACACATCGGAAGGCCGATGCCGGGGAGCGCAGAGGTGCCCGCGTAGTAAAGGCCATCTACTTTCTTCGACACATTCCCCGGCCGGAAAAAAGCGCTCTGGCCGAGAGTGTGAGCGAGCCCGAGCGAGTTTCCCCGCCACGAATTCAAGTCATCCAAAAAGTCAGCTGGACCGATGGTGCGACGCACGACAACACGCTCGGCGAGATCTGTGACGCCGCACCAACTCGAAATCTGAGCGATAACGGCGTCAGCGGCGTGCTCGATAGTTTCGTCACCGCTGCCTTCGGTTCCGCCATGTCCGAGTGTGGGGTCGGCGGGAATTGGGACCAAGACGAAGAGGTTCTCGTGATCAGCCGGTGCGACGGTGTCGTCGGTTGCGCTAGGGCGACAGATATAGATGGATGCCGGATCCGGAATATGCGTATCGGTTCCGAAAATCGCCTCGAAATTTGAACGCCAGTCGTCAGCGAATAACAGCGTGTGATGTGGCAACTCAGGCAGCGATCCGCGTACGCCGAGCAGGATGAGGAGGGCGCCAGGACTGGGAACGCGTTTATCCCACCACTTCTGCGGATAGCTTTGTTCGCTCGGCTCGAGAAGGGCAGTCTCGGTGTGGTGCAGATCGGCCGTTGACACGACGAGGTCCGCGGAAATTTCTTCGCCCGTCTCGAGCGTCACACCCAGAGCGCGCCCATTCCGGGTTCGAATCCGCTTGACTGGTGCGTTCGTGCGCAGATGAACGCCTTGCGCGCGTGCAAGGTTCGCGATGGCTTCGATGACCGTCACGAAGCCGCCCCGTGGGTACCGCACGCCGTCATCAAGATCCAAGTGGCTCATCAGATGGTAAAGGCTCGGCACACCGTAGGGTGAGCCGCCGAGGAAGACTGCGGGGTACGCCAAGATCTTTTGGAGCTGAGGATCGGTGAACTTTTTATCGATGTGTGCTGCCAGATTCCGTGTCAGCAGCGGAACGAGCTGAGGGAGTCTGCGCAGCAGCGTTGGGTCGATGAGCCCCGCCTTCGTCTCATAGGTATCGTAGAGAAACCTCGATATGGCAAGGTCATACGCATCGCCCGCGGAGTCGAGATACTCGTCGATGCGGACGCCCGCGCCGGGCTCGATCTGTTCAAAAAGGTCGATTGCCTCAGCTCGTCCCGAGACCACATCGACTGAGCGTGTGGAGCCGGATTCTGAAGGTTCGGAGTAGACCCGGTATGCGGGCACAAGCGGGGCGAGGTCGAGCTGTTCTTCTGCGGAGGTGCCGAGGAGTCGGAAGAAGTGCTCGAAAACTTCAGGCATGAGATACCAGCTCGGGCCGGTGTCGAAACGGAAGCCGTCGTGCTCCCATGTTCCCGCACGACCACCAAGGTCGTCATGTGCTTCGCACAGGGTGACGCTGTATCCCTCACGGCCGAGAAGTGCGGACGTGGCAAGTCCTGCGATTCCGCCCCCGATGACAATTGCACTCTTCCCATGACCGCTCATGAGCGGCCACTCCTCGGACCGCGACGCAGCCACGCTTGGGCTGCAATCGTGGCTTTACGTCCATCGGGGATACGTACTCGACGCACAGTTGGACCTTCCTTACGCAGTCGTTGGGAGAGTTCGGCGAAAAGATCGTGTGCGAGAGAGACCGCTCGGCGACAATCGGGCGGCAATAGCCCGACGACATCAGCGGCCGCTTTGAGATCCGCGTCGATTCGATCCAACGCACGAGTACGGGACGCGGCATCCGTGATGGCTAGATAATTGCGCCCGAGTGTGGACTGGTCATGCTCGATGTCGCGCAGAAAATTCACGTCTTGGAAAGCTGCGCCGAGTCGTCGAGCGCCGTTGATTAGCTCGGGTGCCGGCGCAATCGGACGAACACCGCCGGCATTTATGAAGACGTACACGCACATGAGGCCTACCACTTCAGCCGACCCGTAGACATAGACGTCGTGAGATAGGTCATCATGCACATCTTTTGTGATATCGGTGCGCATCGAGTCAAAAAACGGCCCGATCTGATCGATCCCGATACCGCATTCGCGAGCGGTACGCGCAAACGAGTGGACGATCAGATTTGAGCTGAAGCCTCGATCAATCGCCGCGATCGTCTCAGCTTCCAACTGGTCGAGCACGTCTCGTTCCGCTTCGGGCGAGAGGCCCGCCTCTGAACCTGGACCGTCGACGATCTCGTCTGCCACTCGCACGAGCGCGTAGATGGCACGAACGTGGCTTCGAACTCGCGGCCCGAGCATGCGGCACGCGAGCGCGAAAGACGTCGAATAGGCAGAGATCACCACCGCTGATGCCTGTGCCGACGTGTGGTCGTACAGGCTGAGCCCGGTCGGTTCCGATGTCACGGGATTCGCTCCTCTACGGCGTTGGCGATATCTGCCAGCAAGGCTTCGACCCGAGGGGGCAGCGCGCTCGCTTCCGACTGCTCACGTGCGGTTCGAATTGTGCGGATGACCAGATTCATCAGTTCATCCCTCGCACCTGACTCAGCGATTGCATGTTGGGCTTCTCGAACTGCGACCGGGCCCGTGTGCGCCTGCGAGAGAGCAGCGCTCACCCTCGGCCATGCCGTCGTCTGACGGGCGAGTGCGATGAGCGCAGTCTGCTTCGATTCTCGAAGATCGGCGCCGGGCTCGCGTCCCGCCTGCTGCTGAGTACCGAACGCTCCGATGAGGTCATCTACAAGCTGAAACGCGAGGCCAAGGCTAGAGCCAGCCTTTCCTACTGCGGCGATCGCGGCTTCATCCGCGCCAGCGAGAAGCGCACCTGCACGAAGCGGGGAGCTAAATGAGTACACCGCAGTTTTATCGTGTGCCGTGGCGATAAGCGATTCAGTGCGTGTGCTTTTTCCGGTGACCGAATTCTCCACGTCTGAGAGCTCACCCACGGCTGACACAAACACGGCGTCGTCGATGAGGTCGATAATTTTCGTTCGCGCGTCGCCACGGAGGGGTGCGAGCGCTACAAGGCGGTTCGCTTCATGGAGAAGCAGATCGCCGGCCAGGATTGCCGCGGCCTCCCCGAAAAGTAACGACCCGGCGAGGTTCGCCCCTTGCGACTGGGCGCGGGCGGAAAACGTGCCCGCGATATTCAGCTGGCCGCGGCGCATAGTGTCGTGATCGATGACGTCATCATGGACAACAAAAGCGGTGTGAAGCAGCTCGAAAGCCGCGGCGATCGCCGGCATGCCGTCTTCCGCAGCCGCGTTTCCACCGAACGCGTTGAAACTTGCCGAAACGAGGAGAGGACGGAATCGCTTTCCGCCCAATGCGGCTCGACGAATAGCCTCCGCGAGCGCTTGAGCACTCTCGCCGTACGCGCGAGAGCGCTCACAGATGCGGTCGATCGCGCCGTCTATGGCTCTATCGACGAGGGTGAGATCTTCGCTGTGTGTCAGCGTGATCATGAGGCATCCGCGTGCGTAAGCGCTTCAGTGAACAGGCGAAGCTGCTGAGCCTGCAACACCAGCCACGGGCTGAATGCCCAGGGCGTTGCGGTCAGTGCTGCAGCGACGGTATCGGGCGTCGCCCATTTGGAGTCGACCACCTCGTGAGGATTGAGTTGAGGGTCAACGTCGGCGCGCGCGATGAACACGGGACATATTTCGTTCTCGACGATTCCACTCGCGTCGACGGCGCGGTAGCGGAAGTCGGGAAGCTCAAGCGATAGCTGCGATATCTCGAGACCCAGTTCGAACGCGGCGCGACGCTTCACGGCATCCGCCATGTCTTCCCCGGGCTGTGGGTGACCGCAAAACGAGTTTGTCCAGACTCCCGGCCAGGTGAGCTTTGTGAGCGCTCGTCGGGTAACGAGGACTTCTCCTCGCGCGTTCAGAACATGGCAAGAAAACGCTAGGTGGAGTGGAGTGTCGATGCCGTGCACGCTGATTTTGGAGGCAGTTCCCGTCGCGCGTCCGTCCTCATCGAGGAGAACTACCTCTTCTGAAACTGACATTTCTCCTCCAGATACTCGCTAGCTAAACTAGCAATAATTCACTGATGATGCTACAACGGGTGAGGGGAGGTGTCCACATGAACGCAGGATCATCGGTAGAGATCACGCATGACGAGCGCGTGCGAGAAACACTACTTGCTTTGCGTTCGCTGACAGACTCCCTGGACCGCATGCATGGCGCCCTCAAGGATGCGATGGGGATGAATGGCACGGATCTCGCCGCTCTGCGCATGATGGTGATCCGCGAGGAGCGGGGAGAGTCAGTGAGTCCTCACGATGTTGCGCGGCATCTGCATATCTCAACGGCTTCCACGACGAAGCTCCTCGACAGGCTGACCGCGGCCGGATTTGTGGAAAGGCATCGGCATCCTCACGACCGACGCTCCCGGATCGTGGTTCTGACGAAGTCGTTACGACAAACGTTCGGTGAGCACTTCGGTACGAGGATGTCGCCCATTCGCGACGTGGTCGAGCAATATAACGATCAAGATCTTGCTGTCATCGGGCGATTCTTAAGCGAACTCTCGCAACGCATCGAGGACACTCAATAGCGCAGATAGAGCGTGTTCTAGGCAAAAAGAAAAGGCGTCCGAATCGGACGCCTTTTCTCATATTGGTTGCGGGGGCAGGATTTGAACCTACGACCTCTGGGTTATGAGCCCAGCGAGCTACCGAACTGCTCCACCCCGCGGCACAAGAGATAAACCTAGCACGGCTTTCCCGACTGTGCCAATCGTGGCCAGTTTGCCGATCTCCGTCGTCATCGCCAGGATGGTCGCAGGAGGCATCCATGTCGCAGCAGTACGTCGCAGTAGCGGTCGCGCAGTTCTCCCCGACTGGCGACGCAGAGGCCAATCTGAGCGTCATCTCGTCAATGTCGAGGGATGCCGCGGATCGCGGGGCGCGCGTCGTGGTGTTTCCGGAGTACTCGAGCTATTTCGTCGATCCGTTTGATTCTTCCTTGCGCGCTCACGCCGAGCCACTCGACGGCCCATTCGTAAGGCGACTCACTGAAATCGCTGAGAAGTTCGACCTCCACATCGTCGCCGGCCTCCTCGAAAAAGCTGACGACGATCGCCGCATCCGCAACACCGTCGTTGTAGTGAACGCTAAGGGCTTACAGACCAGATATCGCAAACAGCACCTGTACGACGCTTTCGGCCAGCAAGAGAGCGATTGGGTTGAGCCGGGGGAGTTGGAAGCGCCGCAGACGTTCGTCGTGGGCGGAATGCGCTTCGGCACTATGACCTGCTATGACCTACGATTCCCCGAGGTGACGCGGGTGCTCGTTGACGCGGGAGTCGATGTCGTTGTCGTTGCTGCTGAGTGGGTACGCGGCCCGCTCAAAGAACATCACTGGAAGACGCTTTTAGCCGCGCGTGCGATCGAGAACACCGTGTATCTCGTAGCTGCCGATCACGCGCCACCACTCGGAGTGGGGCATTCGAGTGTGCTCGACCCCACGGGGGTCAGCATCGCATCGGTCGGTACCGGAACGAACATTGCGGTGGCCCATCTCCACACCGAGTTGATCGCACGAACGCGTGAGATCAACCCGGCTCTCGCGCTGCGCCGCTACCGGGTTATGCCGCTGACGTGAATCCCCTCAGCCACTCAGCCACTGAAGCCGCGATGAAGCTTCGACGAGAACTTCTCGTCGCTTGCACGCCGCGAATCGCAAGAGCGTCGCATACTCCGCACGGTGACGTGGCGTCGTGAATGCGGTGAGCGGGATCGCGGCAACTCCGGCGGTGCGGGCGATTTCGCGACAAAAGTCCGCGGCATCCGTCGCTCCAAGGGGTCCCGCGTCCGCCACTGTGAAGTACGTGCCTGCCGGGATGGAAACCTTGAATCCCGCGTCTTGCAGGCCGTTGACGAGTAAATCGCGCTTGGCACCGAGGGTGGCAGCGAGCTGATCGAAGTAGCCATCCGGAAGGCGCAGACCCGTTGCGATTGCGGGTTGAAACGGTGCGCCGTTCGCGTAGGTTAAAAACTGTTTGACTGCCACGACCGCGTCGATCAGCTCCGGCGGACCCGTGATCCAACCGATCTTCCACCCGGTCGTCGCGAAGGTCTTGCCCGCCGAAGAAATCGAGAGGGTGCGAGACGCTGCATCTTCGCGAGTGGCGAGAGGAGTGTGTACTCCGCCGTCGAAAACGAGGTGCTCGTAGACCTCATCAGTGACGACGACGGCGTCATGGCGATTGGCAAGGCGCACGATCTCGTCGTGCACCTCTGAAGCGAAAACGGCTCCGGTCGGATTGTGCGGATCGTTGACGAGGATGATGCGCGTACGGTCATTCACTGCGCGTTTGAGCTCGTCGAGGTCCGGTTGAAAATCTGGCCATTTCAGTGGAACGCCGACAAGCTTCGCGCCACTTAGCGCGACACATGCTGCATAGGAATCGTAAAAGGGCTCGAAAACAACGACCTCGTCATCTGGGCCGTCAATGAGCGCCAGCAGCGCGGCGGCGAGTGCTTCGGTTGCCCCTGCTGTGACGAGTACGTTCTGATCCGGGTCAACGGGGATGTTGTAGAAACGTGCCTGGTGCTCGCTGATAGCCAAGCGCAGATCCGGCACACCGCGCCCTGGAGGGTATTGATTTGTACCTTCGGAGATAGCCGCTCGAGCTCGTTCCAGAACCTCCGTCGGCCCGTCTTCATCGGGGAAACCTTGGCCCAGATTTATTGCGCCGGTTTTGGCCGCGAGGGCCGTCATCTCGGCGAAGATGGTGGGTATGGGTGAGCCGGCGGGGGAAAGGAGTCCCGCGCCTGCAGCGGTGCGGCGCCACGCGCCAGGAATGTCTCGCATCGACTACACGCTAGTCGCATAGGCGCATCCCATTCGGGCCATAAGAAACACACAGACTCGGGCGACAGTCTGAGAGCGCTTGTCAGAAGGAGCACCTATGAGCGAGAACGAGGGCATCAGCCCAGAGAAGTCACCTGCAGCATCCGCCCAGGACGCGTCAACCACCGACGGTGCGACGCCCGCGAGCCAGTCGCCTCAGGCAGCAGCCGCTGCTCCCGGGGCACCAGGTACACCCGCCGCATCGGCGCCGGTGCCGCCTCGGCCCCCGCTGCCGGGGCAGGCCGGTGGTGCTGAGCCGGCGGTGAAGCAGCCAGCGATGCCGACGTATGCCGGTGTCCCTTATCCCACTCCAGGGGCATCGTTCGGGCAAGCGGCCCACACGCAACCGACGTTGCCGATGAACCAGGAGTTTCGCCAGAACGCGCCAAAGAAAAAGGCCGGGGCGGGCAAAGTGGTAGGACTCCTCGTTGCGGCAGCGCTCGTGGGTGGAGCTGCTGGGCTCGGCGGTACGTACGCAGGCATGAGCCTGTGGGGTACCACCGCTTCGGGCGCCGCTTCGTCGCCAGCCGTAGTGACGGTGAACGACACCGACAACGTCAATACCGCGACCGCAGTTGCCACGAAAGTACTGCCGAGCGTCGTGACGATATCGGCATCATCCGGAAGTAGCGGTGGTACCGGCTCAGGCGTCGTTCTCTCGGAGGACGGATACATCCTCACAAATACGCACGTTGTCACTCTCGACGGCGCGACAGCCGACCCCACGCTCTCTGTGACGACCTCAGATGGATCCGTCTACAGTGCGACAGTCGTGGGCACCGACCCGACGTACGACCTCGCAGTCATCAAGCTGGATGACGCTTCTGGCCTCACCCCGATCGATTTCGCCGATTCGAGCGACCTTAACGTCGGCGAAACAGCTATCGCTGTCGGTGCGCCCCTGGGGCTGTCGAATACGGTGACGACAGGCATCGTGAGTGCGCTCAACAGATCAATCGAGATCGCGTCGTCCGCCGCTCCAGAAGACAACTCCGATTCATCCGGTCCGCAGGAGCAGGAAGGTGGCCAGAGTCCATTCCAATTCGACTTCGGCCAGGGCGAATCGCAGGGATCGAACACCGCGAGCTCGACGATCAAGATCGCGGTTATCCAGACAGATGCCGCGATCAACCCTGGTAATTCGGGCGGCGCTCTCGTCGATAGCGAAGGAAAGCTCATCGGGATCAACGTGGCAATCGCGTCGTCCGGATCGACCGGTGACGGCCAGGCAGGAAACATCGGCGTCGGGTTCGCCATTCCATCCAATGTGGCGGAGCGGGTCGCGAATGAACTGATCGAAAATGGATCAGCGACGCACGGTTTGCTCGGCGCTCTCGTGCAGGACGCCTCGTCCGTGGAAGGCGCGACCACCGAAGGCGCCTACATCTCAGAGGTCACCGAGGGCGGGGCCGCCGCGGCAGGCGGGTTACAAGCCGGCGATGTCGTGACATCGTTCAACGGTGTCCCGGTTTCTGACTCAGTTGACTTGACAGCCCAGGTGAGAGCTGCGGCAGCGGGCAGCGATGCAACGGTGACGGTCGTTCGAAACGGAAAAACGCAGACGCTAGACGTCACGCTCGGCACGCTGGAATAGCGATCGGGTAAGTACCTCAAAGGACGCCACCTCGCGATAAGCTCGCGGGGTGGCGTCCTTTTCGTTTGGGGCGGGCAATGCAGCAAAAATTCTGCGCATCCCGCTATATGCGGCAGGACGCGTATTGACGACATTTATCCCGCGAAATCCGACCCAGTGGGTCATCGGATGCGGCGTGGGAATCGGTGATGGCGCTCTTGAGCTTTGGGAGTATGCCCATCAGCAGGGCGAAGATCCGCTGTGGCTGATTTCGTCTCCGCGAGAAGCTGCGGATGCCGCTCGCCGTGGCATCCGCTTTGCCTATAAGCACTCGCTACGCGGGCTGTGGGCAACCGCACGTGCCGGCGTCATTGTCGTGACTCACGGCTTCGGAGATGTGAACCGATACACGGTCTCGGGTGGATTTCTGGTGCAGCTCTGGCATGGAATACCGCTGAAGCGCATCGGCGTTGATTCACCCGAAACGCTCCGCAGCGGAATTCTGCCCCGATCTCAAGCGGTGAAAGCACTGCTGCGTTTCATGTACCTGAGCGCGACCCATCGAATTCGGCTTTTTCCCGCTGCATCACATCTCGTTCGTGGCCGGTTGCAGTCAGCGTTCGGTATCCCGGATGCGGCCGTTCCAGTGACCGGTGAACCTCGCGTCGATGTGCTCTCTCGTGCCACCGCTGCGGAGCGGCGTGAGCGAGCTCGCGCAGAGATTTCGGAACTGACGAATTCGGATGCTGGCGCTCGCTTCGTGCTCTACGCACCTACGTGGCGGGACGGTGCACCCGACCCTGCTGTGCCAACGGCCGCGGAGTGGCAGAAGATTATCGCAGCATTGGACGAGCAGGATGCAGTGTTGTTCGTGCGGTCTCACCCATTGGGCGCCGGAGCCTATGCGCCCCCTGTGCCCAGCGCGCGTGTGAGGGCACTCGGCGCAGATGTCATTTTGAACGTCACGCCCGTGCTGCCTGCATTCGACGTACTCGTGACTGATTACTCGTCGCTCATCTTCGACTCGGCTCTCGTGCCGTTGCCTGTTGTCTACTTCGCGCCAGATTTCGATGAATACCAGTCCCGTCGTGGCTTCTACGGCACATACGGTGATGTCACCGGAGAATACGGATGGGCGACGGACTGGGCAGGTGTGCTGCACGATCTGCAGGCGGTGCTCAGTACCGAGCACGAGGCGGCCGGGCGCTCAGCGCACGCGCGCGCGCTGAGCGAACGTGTGCACACCTATCGTGATGGAAAGAATACTCAGCGTGTGTACAGCGCAATCTCCAAGCTCAGCGGCGCGCACAATCCTCATCGTGCACCGAAAGGAAAAGCGTGACTCACGCACAATTCTTGGCAGAGCCAACTGCATCGCTTCTGTTGTCGGGCAGCGGCGCCCGTCCTGACCGGGTGTCGCTTGTTGGTCGACGCGCGCACGTGCAGGCGGTGATCACCGGTCGTGGCCAGACATGGAAGGCTGTCATGCCGCTTCGAGCCGCACGTTGGGGCGGGCCTGAGCTGGCCCTACCGTCGGGCGACTATCGTGTTGAGGTGATCGGGTCGGCAGATCATGCACAGGCCCCCTTTCGTTCGACTTCGATCGGCAGCACGGTTCTCGGCGATGTAAGCGCGTCTCTTCGCGACGGCGTTGTGACTATCGGCCCACCTCTTGATCCCGCGTACGCCTCGGCGGAGGGGCAAGCTGCACTCGAGCGGCGCTACGCCGGGAGCACGGCGGAGCTCGAAAACGCGGTGTTCTTCGAAAGCTTCTACGGGCGCAACGCGAGCTGCAACCCTCTCGCGATTGACGCCGAGCTTGCTCGCGTCGCCCCCGCGGTTGTGCGCTACTGGAGCGTCGTCGATCTTTCGGTTCGCGTTCCTGAGGGTGCGATCGCTGTCGTTGAAGGTAGCCCGGAGTGGTGGCACGCCCGCGCAAGCGCGCAGCTGCTGGTCGTCAACGATTGGTTGCGCAGGCGTTTTGTGCGGCGAAAAGGCCAACGAGTGCTCCAGACATGGCACGGCACGCCCCTGAAGCGACTCGCTTTACACCGTCCGGGCTTCGATCCTCGACGGGCGCTCGCCGTTATCAGGGAGTCTCGTCGGTGGGACGTTCTCCTCGCACAAAGCCCCGCTGCGGCCCGCATTCTGCGTAAGGCTTACGCGTTCTTAAACCGGCCGCTGTGGGTCGAGGGCTATCCCCGCAATGATGTGCTGACCACCGGGGACGGACTCATTGTGCGAGAAATGTTAGGCATCGAGCCCGAAGAACGCGTCTTGCTCTATGCGCCGACGTGGCGAGACGATCGTGAGCAGATCGTCGATTTCGTTGACGCGGAGAAGCTCGCGATGGACACGGATGCTGTTGTTCTTGTTCGAGGGCATTCGAGAACGTTGCACCCCGGTTCTGATGCGCATGGTGCGCGCGTCATAGACGTCACGGGGTTCCCCGACACCGCCCAGCTACTTCTCGCAGCTGACGCGCTGATCACCGACTACTCGTCTGTGATGTTCGACTTCAGCGCGACCGGAAAGCCGATGTACTTTCTCGTGCCAGATCTTGAGCACTTCCGAGGCGAGCTGCGTGGCTTTTACTTTGATCTCGCTGACCACGCGCCGGGACCACTTGTGCAGACTCAAGAGCAACTGGCCCATGCAATCTTGAACTCTCAACAGTCCGCGTACGCAAAGCGATATTCGGTCTGGCGCTCGCGCTTCAACGATCGAGACGACGGTCACGCGGCCGAGCGTGTCGTCGCCCGTATTTTGGACCAGGGATTTGTGAAGCGGTAACCCGCCTACGGTAGCGGCGTGTTGCGGTCGTTGAGCCGGGAGGTGTCAACCGTGTCGCGCGCGCCGGTTAGTGCGCCCTGCAAAAAACCACATCCCCAGGACAGGTGCATCGTGGGGAGCACAGCAAGCGTCCACAGTTTGTCCCGCCATCCTTTTCCTCCCCCAGGACCGATTGCGGCAGCCAGCACAGCGATGCAATACAGCGCTATCGGTATATAAAACACCGAGGCCAAAAGCGACGCCCATCCCGTGACGAGCTGGGCACCCTGCAGAATCGCGAGCACAACAGACAACGCAACAAAGCCCACGAGTGCGGGTGGGGCAAAGAACCGAAGTGAATTGCGGCGACCAAATCGGCGTACGAGCTCACCGCGCCACGCACCTGTTGCCCGAAACTGCTGTGCGAGGCGCACCCAGCTCTCGCGCGGCCAATATGTGACCGAAAGCGCCGGATCGAACCACACTCGGTACCCAGCATTGCGAATACGAAGATTCAGCTCCCAGTCTTCGCCACGTCGAATTGACTCATCAAAGCCGCCCACTTCGGCGATGACGGTGCGGCGCATCACGCCGAGGTACGCGGACTCCGCTTCGCCTTCACGAGTGCCGCCGTGATAAGCCCCGCCGCCGAGTCCAATGGGGGAGTTGTAGGCTCGCGCGACTGCGCGCTGGAACGGAGAGCGCCCGTCCGCACGCATGACACCACCCACGTTGGCCGCGTCCACGCGCGTGAGCGTTTCAAGCGCCCGGCGCGTATACCCGGGTGAGAGTTCTGAGTGCGCATCGACGCGCACGATTGTCGGCAATGTACTGACAGAGATCGCGAGATTCAGGCCCCGCGGAATATCGGCACCGGGGTTTAAGACCAACCGAATTCGAGCATCTTTGTCAGCCAGTCGCTCTGCTAGCTGCGTCGTACCGTCTGTTGATGGCCCGAGCGCTAAGACCAGCTCTGTCGGGCCTGGAACATCTTGGGCAAGCACGGTCTCTACCGCGCGTTCCAGGTAAGTGACCTCGTTCAGCACCGGCATCACGAACGAGACACCCGCTCCTTCGGCGGGAACCGGTGCCTCTCGGCGTGCTGAATCGTCGGCTTGCATCCGTCGATCATCCCACGACGATCAACGTAAACTGGTGGGATGCAATTGGCCTCCGATATTCGCAAGACGGTGGCCTTTATCGGCAGGGCACTCGAGAACCGTGCAGCCGCGCGAGAAGTAAGACACGCCGACAGGGCACGAGGTCCCCACGCAGTAGGGCAATACGAGGTGGCTGTGTACTTTGCTGACGGCGCAGTCAACATGTATCAGATGCGCCAGTGGTACCGACCGCTGCAGGAGCTATCCAAAACCAGATCCGTCGTGATCTTGAGCCGCGTGGCATCCGGAGCGCGTGCGCTCATGCGCGAAAGCGGGCTTCCAGTCGTATATGTACCGTCGGTGCGCAACCTGGAATCGGCGATTGCGAAACAGAACATCCGAATCGTGTTGTACGTCAATCAGAACACTCGGAATTTTCAGATGTTCCGCTATGGGCACCGCTGGCACGTCTTCATCAACCATGGCGAGTCCGACAAGATGTATATGACGACCAACCAGTTCAAAGCGTATGACTACGCTTTCGTTGCCGGTGACGCGGCGCGGGAACGTCTTTCGCGGGTGCTGTGGAATTACGACATCGATACGCGGACGATCGAAATCGGCCGTCCACAGGCCGATCACTATTCCGGTCGTCTTCCGTATACGCCTGATGAACGCCGCGTTATTCTGTACGCACCCACCTGGGAGGGGGACCGGCCATCGGCGCACTACGGGTCGCTCTCGACTCACGGCGAAGCGCTGGTCGCGGCTCTCCTGCAGACTGGGCGTCATCGATTGATTTACCGCCCGCACCCGCGATCCGGGGTTGTAAGTGCCGAGTACGGAGCTGCTCACCGGCGGATCGTGGCAATGATCACCGCCGCCAATGCGAGAGACACGAGCGCTCACCACTTTTACGACCACGGCCCCGATCTTGGCTGGCAGCTGGCAGCTGCTGACGTGGCGGTCGTCGACATCTCAGCGATGGTCTACGACCGGTTGGCGTCAGGAAAAGCGCTGTTGGTTACGCGGCCAGTCGATCCTGCCGCAGCCATCGATGAGCACGGATATCTTTCCGACTGTGAGTGGCTCGACGCGGCTCATGCCGCCAGCATCATCGCCGAGACGGACCGGATCTTGGCGGATCCCCGAGCAACTGAGCGCCTCGATCACTGGGTACGCCACTACTTTGGAGACACGACACCCGGTTCTGCGACCGCGAGATTTCATTCTGCGATCGAGTACCTCATGAACGAAGCTGAGCGGTGGGCTGGAGAGTCGCCGGACAGCGAAGATGATCCGTTCGACGAAGACTCGGCAGAACTGGACGGCTAGCGGCTACTCTTCGATCTCTTTGCGCGGCTTCTTGCTGCGGGGTCGAAGTGCAGTGCCCGTCCGCTTGGTCGCTGTGCCCACGGCCTTGCCGAGCGCGGAGGTGGCGCGAGCGACAGTGGCACCCGCGGCGCGCTCAATTCGCAACGTGCCCGGTTGCGGCTCGAGTTCCGGGGGCAAGGTTGCCGGCGCAGGCCCGAAGGCACGTCGGGAAGTGATCATGACTCGACGACCGAGCACGTGATTGCCGACACCGCCAATGGCCGCGCCGATCCCGAAGGGGAGTGCTTTACCGATCCATGAAGCACTACCGCGCGTTGCGAATTGGCGAACGAATGTCGCTTTCAACCGATCAACCATCGGCCCGACCGCCGCTCGGGGCAGTGTCTTCGTGATGAGTTCGCCCCAGTACCGGTCTCGGGTCGGGCCTTTTCCAGCGGCTTGCTTCGTGAGTTGCGCCACAAGATCGATGCCCTCCTGCCCCAGCATCAGGGTAAGTACTAGCGCTCGAGCTCGCTCAGGACTCTCGACGGGAATTCCGTGGACCTCGGCGAGTGATTGCGCAAATAGGGCGCATGCCTCAAGGAAGCCGATGGTCTCGGCGCCGCTGAGCGCGAGCGTTATTCCGGTTCCGATGCCGGGAACGACCGCCGTAGCGCCAACTGCTGCGCCGCTCGTCGTGACAGCCGCGAGGAAGCGCCGCTCCAGCATCCCGACGATCTCTTGAGGTGATGCCTCCGGGTGTCTCAGGCGAACGCTTCTCAAATGGGCAAGCACGACCGGGCGTTGAATCGCCATCACGCGGTCTAACGCACGGATCGTCAACGGATGTTCTGTCGATCCGGCGGGCGGTATGCCGCCGACCCAGGGACCGTCGCTCGACAGAGAGTGAATCTTTTGCACCTTTTCAGCCATTGTGGGCTGATCTTATGAGGTGCTCCTGTGCATTAAGAGGGGATTGACGACTCACACGTAAAGGTTCGCGCGTTCGAGATCCTCTGCGAAGTCCACCTCGACTGCGTAGAGATCCGAAATATCGAGAGGCTCAAGCCGCATCCCATTTTCGGCGATAGCGAGCTCGAGCCCGCGCTCGAAGTAGTCCTGGTCATCGACCCGCGAGAGTTGATGCATGAACGCCTTCTTGTCGGCGCGCGAAATGTAGTTAATCCCGACAGCTTCGCCAATACCCGCAGAGACGGTCTTCGACAGTGCCGAGATGAAGCCTTCGGCGTCCGTCGTGTACTTCACTTCTTCTTCGCTGACTTTCGCGGTGTTCACCGTGACAAAGGACTGTTCCCGTTCGATGAGTTCAATAGCGCGACCAAGAATGCGTGGGTCGAATACAACGTCGCCGTTCATCCACAACACGCCGCTCTTTCCGGTCGCGGCCAGAGCTCGCAACAGGCTCTTGGACGTGTTGGTCTGGTCGTAGCGATCGTTGTACACGTACGAGGCATCGGGGAACGCCTCGACGATGGTTTCGGCCCGGTATCCCACGACGGTCGTGACACGTGCATCGGTGCCGAACACGGTTCGAATGTTGTCATGCTGCTGCTGCATGATGCTGCGCCCATCCGAGAGTGGGGTCAGCGGCTTGGGTAGGCTGCGACCCAGGCGCGAGCCCATACCGGCCGCGAGGATGACGGTCTGAAGAGTCACGATTAGCTCCTGGAGTTTGGGAATTCACCATGGGTTCATGGCACGGCCACCACGTTGTGCTCTGCTTATGGTACCGACGGTGCCTGAATGCAGACTGGCTCTTGCGCCCCCGTTGTGCTTTCGTGACAAAACTCTCATCTGTTACGCAGCCGCGCTGTGGGGGCGCAACCGCTTGATACGTTAGAGCTGTGACAGCCTCGTCGACCAATGACCCTGAATCTTCCGGGAACCTTCCGGGTAAAAGCGACGACGGTCGTGAATCCATCGAGAGTGAAAAGGCTCCGGCCGCACCTCGCAAACCACGGGCGCCACGTAAGAGTTCGACGCCGCGGAAATCATCTGCGCCGCGCAAGCCAGCCGCTCCTCGAAAGGCTTCGTCGCCCCGCGCGGCGACTGCTGCTTCACAGAAGGCTGCGAAGCCCAGCACAAAGCCGGCACCCGCGGCTTCCGTGAACCCGCCCGAGCCTGCGCTAATGGATGGATTTAACAGCGATTTCGCTGATGTGGTTGTTCCGCCGAGGCCGCCATTGCCAGGCGCGGAAGAGCAAAAGCAGCAGCAAGAAGCGACCGCTGAGGAGCTTCCGGACAGTGCGTCTGACATGGCGCGGGAGCCGGAACCCGAACCTGAGCCGCAGCCGGAACCCGAACCTGAGCCGCAGCCGGAACCCGAACCTGAGCTGGAACCGGAACCGGAACCGGAGATTTCACCAGAGCTCGAGACGAGAGCACTGGTCGCAGAACCCGATCTTGTTGTTGCAGACCTCACCCCCGATGTTGATGCCAGTCCCGACTCGACCGGCCCGGTGGATGCGCTTGTCGTCCGAGGCGTGACGAAGCTGTTCGGCGCGACACGCGCGGCAGACGACGTAAACCTCACAGTGCCGGCCGGCACCTTCTACGGCCTCGTTGGCCCCAACGGTGCCGGAAAGACGACCACTCTTTCGATCATTTCCGGTCTTCTCGGCGCGGATAAGGGTTCAGTTGAGGTGTGCGGTGTCGACGCGCGCAAGCACGCTCGTGCTGCAAAACGAATGATCGGAGTGCTCCCTGATCGGTTGCGCACTTTCGATCGACTCACGGGGCGTCAACTTCTCTACTACTGTGGCGTGCTTCGCGGACTTTCACCTGCTGTCGTAGAGAAGAGAACGGCCGACCTAGCTCGCGCATTTGACCTGTCTGAAGCCCTTACTCGTCCCGTTTCGGACTACTCCGCGGGCATGACGAAGAAAGTTATGCTCGCTGGCGCGATGATTCATTCGCCTCGACTTCTCATCCTCGATGAACCATTCGAGTCGGTCGACCCGGTCTCGAGCGCCGTGATCCTCGAGATTCTCGGCACGTACGTCGAACACGGTGGCACCGTCATCCTCTCGAGTCATGGGATGGATTTGGTCGAGCGCGTATGTTCGCGTGTAGCTGTCCTCGTTTCGGGGCGTGTGCTCGCTGAAGGCACGGTCGATGACGTGCGTGGCGAATCGACTCTCGAGGAGCGGTTCCTCGAACTTGCCGGCGGCGCGAGCGACCTGGAGGGGCTGGAGTGGTTGCACACATTCTCCGGCTGAGGTTCGACCTGCTGCTGGGTGGTCTTCGCGGCGAGCCAGGCCATGTCATGCGGGTTCTGCTGGGTCTTGTCGTTGCGGCCGCCGCAGTCCTCGCTGCTGGCTGGGCGCTCTTGAGTCTGCAGGGGTCTGCTGACACCACAGCGATGGTAGTTACGGTGTTCGCCGGTTCCGCCGTAACAACAGGATTTGCGGTTGCACCTCTCATCGCGGGCTCCGCTGATCCTCTCGATCCTCGCCGGTTTGCGCTGTTTGGGATAGCGCCCGGGCCACTTGCTGCGTCAGTAGCCCTTGCCAGCCTGGTGAGCGTGCCGATGATCGCTCTCGTTGCTCTCGTCTCCTGCGCAGCTGTCATGTGGGGGGAACACGGCGTACCGGTGTGGGTGTCCGTGGCTTCCGCGGTTATCAGTGTTGTGACGTGTGTGCTCCTCGCGCGTGTTGGACTTGCTTCCGCAGCACTTTTTTTGCGCGAGCGTCGCTCGCGCGAGCTGAGCGGTGTGTTTCTTGTAGCTGTTCTCGTCGTTGTGGTCCCGGTGGGCGTCTTCTTCGCGTCGCTCGAATGGCGGGGCACCGTGCCGACACAACTGGCTGAAGCCTCGAACGTATTGGCGCTCACGCCCTTGGGAGCCGCCTGGGCGCTGCCGGCGGCATTTGTGTCGGAGGATATGAATGCGTGGGCAAGTACCCTAATCGCGCTCGCGACAGTCCTCGTCTTGGGACTGCTCTGGTCTTGGCTTGTGCGCCGGCTTTTGACGACCGCGGAGCGGCCGGTGGCGGTGCGTGAGCGCGGTGGGCTCGGCTGGTTCGCTGTCGCGCCGGGGACCGCAGCAGGCGCCGTCGCCGCTCGCAGCATCATCTATTGGTCTCGTGACCGCCGCTATGCCGTGAATGTTCTCATCGTGCCGTTGGCGGCGTTACTGACGACGGTTCCTCTGACGATCGCCGGTGTACCGCCGGCTCTTGTGGCCCTTGTCCCAGTGCCGATAGTGGCGCTTTTTTTTGGCTGGCTGCCTCACAACGATCTTGCTTATGACTCCACCGCTGTCTGGCTTCACGTCGTGAGCGGGATGCGGGGCGTCGCCGATCGGATCGGCAGACTCGTGCCAATCTTCCTGGTGACGGTGCCCACTCTCGCTGTCGGTATTCCGCTCGCCATCTCCCTGTACGGGCGCTGGGCGGTGCTTCCCGCGATGGTTGGTGTCTCCGCGTGTCTGTTCCTAAGTGGGCTCGGACTATCCAGCATCTCTTCCGCACTGACGCCCTACGCGGTTTCGCGGCCGGGAGACAGCCCGTTCCAACAGCCTCAGCGCACAGGAGCGTCGGGCCTATTTGGTCAGACTTTTGTCATGTTGGGCGCATTGGCGGTTAGCGCACCGTCATTGTGGTGGTCATGGTTAGCGGTGACAAAAGACGTAAGCTACGCCGAACCCGCCCTATGGAGCGGCATTGGAATTGGCAGCGCCGTTCTCGTTGTGGGCGTTCTGGTCGGAGGCTTCACCTTCACTCGTCGTGGTGAATCGATCATGGAATTTGCACAGGCAGGCTGACCAAAACGCCCTGCGCGGTGAACTCGCCGATAGACTGAGTGACCATGAGCACGCCGCTTGATAGCCCCAATGATGGGGGCACTGCCACTCTCGATCGCGAACTTGAAGATCTCGTCCAAGACGAGAACGTTGAACCTGGCGATCATGAGCGTTTCTCTCATTACGTCAAGAAAGAGAAGATTCTCGAGTCCGCAATCAGCGGCAAGCCCGTTCGGGCGCTGTGTGGCAAAAAGTGGACGCCCGGTCGGGACCCAGAGAAATTTCCAGTATGCCCCTCGTGCAAAGAGATCTACGAATCACTGATGTCCTGACGTCTCGTCGAGCGTGACGTAAACCGTTTCGAGAGCCGGATCCGAACGGCTCAGGGCCAACGCTGAGAGCGGGAGCTCAGCTCGCGCGGTCACATGATGAGCACGAGCAGCGGCGACGGCCCGGATGCCCTCGTGGTCTGGGTGGATCTCGCCAGCGGACACCAGGTTGACCTGGAGTGCACGAGCGTCATACGTGGATGCGGCATCCGTCGCTGATTCAAAACGCGGCGAGATTGCGATCAGCTCGCTCGTTGCCACCGAGTCGTTTAGCGTACGGAATGCGGTCTTGCGCCCTCCGGTCGTTGCCTTGGCAGCGGACTTTTTGGCAACCGAAACCCAGGATCCGTTGCTTGCCTCTCGTGCCACAATTTTGAAGACCATCCCTGCCGTGGGGGAGCCTGCGCCCGTTACGACCGAGGTGCCGACGCCGTATGAGTCGACGGGAGACGCCGCAAGCGCCGCTATTGCGTGTTCATCGAGATCGCTCGTCACAGTGATCTTCGTGGCTGTTGCGCCGAGACTATCCAGTTGCGCGCGAACCTGAGCTGCAACGAGGGGAAGGTCACCGGAGTCGATTCGCACGCCTCCGAGGCTCGCGCCTGCCACATCGACTGCGGTTTGCACGCCGCGCGCGATGTCGTAGGTGTCTATGAGCAGGGTCGTGTCGGCCCCGAGCGCATCGATTTGGGCGCGGAAGGCATCTGCTTCGTGTTCATGAAGCAGCGTCCATGCGTGCGCAGCGGTCCCCATCGTGGGAATACCGAACGTCCGGCCCGCTTCAAGATTGCTGGTGGCGCTGAAGCCCGCGATATAGCACGCGCGTGCGGCAGCTACTGCGGACTGTTCACCCGTGCGCCGAGAACCCATCTCTGCGAGCGGTCGGTTCCCGGCAGCGATGCTCATGCGAGCGGCGGCCGTAGCAACGGCCGAGTCATAGTTCAAGACGCTCAGTGCGAGAGTCTCGAGTATTACAGCTTCGGCAAATGTCCCGTCGACGGTTAAAACGGGCGAGCCTGGAAAATACAGTTCGCCCTCGCGGTAGCCGACAATATTGCCGGTGAAGCGGTAGTTCGCAAGGTATGCGAGCGTCGGCTCGTCCACTATGCGCTCATCCCGCAGGAATCTCAGCTCGTCTTCGCCGAAGCGAAAGTCGCGAAGCAAGGAAAGAAATCGACCGATACCTGCGACGACACCGAAGCGACGCCCGCCAGGCAGCCGGCGCGCGAAAAGCTCGAAGACACAACGCCTGTGGGCTGTGCCGTCACGAAGAGCCGCCGTCAGCATCGTGAGTTCGTATCGATCGGTCAGCAGAGCAGAGCTGCGTGTCATTGCGCCAGCCTACGCGCGGTGCGCGCGAGGAAACGGCGTAGGCTGGGTCATCGTGAACGACGCACCCATCGGAATCTTCGACTCCGGCGTTGGCGGTCTCACCGTGGCACGGGCGGTATCGCAGCTTCTGCCGCGGGAGTCGATTGTCTACATCGGCGACACCGCGCGCTCACCGTACGGGCCAAAGCCGATCGCGGACGTGCGTCGATACTCGCTGGAAGTACTGGACGATCTTGTCGAGCAGGGCGTGAAGATGCTCGTTATCGCATGCAACACGGCTTCGGCGGCGATGCTTCGCGATGCGCGTGAGCGCTACGACATCCCGGTTGTTGAAGTTATCGGCCCGGCGGTTCGCACCGCGATGTCGACGACGCGAAACGGCCGGATCGGTGTCATCGGAACCACCGGCACGATCGGATCTCGGGCGTACCAGGACATGCTTGAGGTCAACGCGAACCTGACCATATTCGCGGAGGCGTGTCCGCGTTTTGTTGAATTCGTAGAAGCGGGCGTCACCGACTCGCCCGAAGTGCTCGCGGTCGCTGAGAAATACCTCGCGCCGTTACGACATGCGGGCGTCGACACTCTCGTGTTGGGGTGCACCCACTATCCATTCCTCGAAGGCGCTATCAGCTACGTGATGGGACCAGACGTGAGTCTTGTTTCGAGTGATTCGGAAACCGCGAAAGACGTTTACCGCCAGCTTGTTGGGCGTGACCTACTCGCAGGTCCGACCGCTCAGTCGCGCCACACCTACGAAGCAACCGGCTCCTCCGCCGATGACTTCGTGCAGCTTGCCCATCGGCTCATGGGACGCGAAGTGCGCGATGTGCGCCTCGTGCAAACCGGGGCCATTGACCTGCCGCGCTGAGCGCCGGCATCCGTTCGAGGAGAGTTCTATGACTGAAATCACGCGCGCCGACGGCCGCAGCATCAACGACTTGCGCCCGGTCACGATCGAGCGTGGCTGGAACAACCAGGCAGAGGGTTCTGCCCTTGTGAGTTTCGGAAACACCCGGGTGCTCTGCACCGCGTCATTCACGAACGGTGTGCCGCGGTGGCTGACTGGCAAAGGCAAGGGGTGGGTCACCGCCGAGTACGCCATGCTGCCGCGTGCGACCAACAGCCGAAACGACCGCGAGAGCGTCAAAGGCAAGATTGGCGGGCGCACTCATGAGATTTCGCGCCTCATCGGGCGATCGCTTCGTGCTGTCGTTGACACAAAGGCGCTTGGCGAGAACACGATTGTGATCGACTGCGACGTTTTGCAGGCTGACGGCGGCACGCGCACAGCCGCAATCACAGGCGCCTACGTCGCTTTAGCAGACGCGATCGAGTGGGGACGCCGAAAGAAGTTCATCGGGCAGAAGTCTCAGGTGCTCATCGACTCTGTGGCTGCGGTGTCGGTGGGAATCATCGGTGGGGAGCCGATGCTCGACCTCGCCTACGTCGAAGATGTGCGTGCCGAAACCGACATGAACATCGTTGTGACCGGTCGCGGCTTGTTTGTCGAGGTGCAGGGCACGGCTGAAGGCGCACCCTTCGATAAGCGCGAGCTCGATGCGCTGCTCGAGCTCGGCGTGGCGGGCTGCGCCGACCTCCGCGATTTCCAGATCGCTGCTCTCGCTGAAGGCGCTGAGGCTTCAGCGTGACGGGCGCCGCGCCTGAGCGCGTGGTTCTCGCCACTCACAACGCGCACAAGATTGCGGAGTTTCAGGCGATCTTTTCGGCTACGCGACCCGATCTCGAGGTCGTGGGATACGACGGCCCAGAGCCCGTCGAAGACGGCGTAACTTTTCGCGAGAATGCGCTGATTAAAGCGCGGGCAGCTTGCGTGCACACCGGGCTTCCGGCGCTCGCTGATGACTCGGGTATTTGCGTCGACGCGCTGGGAGGCGCGCCCGGTGCATTCTCGGCCTACTGGGCCGGACACGCGAAGGATGCCACGGTCAATCTCCGGTTGCTACTCGATCAGCTTTCGGACATTTCCGATCCTCGTCGAGTCGCACAGTTCGCGTGCACCATCGCATTGGTTCATCCGAGCGGTACCGAGCACGTCGTCGAGGGCATCTGGCCTGGCCGCTTGGCAGTCGCGGCTCACGGTGAGGGTGGTTTCGGGTACGATCCCATCTTCATTCCGGACGGTCAGGCTGGCTCCGAGCGAACCGTAGCCGAGTGGAGTGCGGCGGAGAAGAACGCGGCATCCCATCGTGCGCGCGCATTTCAGAGCCTTGTGCCGTTGCTGTCAGCCCTGTAGATGAGAATCGGCATCATTCCCGACTAGAGCAAAGCAGTTCCAGGTGTATGCCTGCGGCTCTAGTGTGAAAGAGATGCACGATCACTCGCACTCACCCACGGGGATTCGCGGCGCTCGCAATCGCCGTCTTTTGGCGATCTCGCTTGCCATTACATCCGTTGTCATGGTCGTGCAGATTATCGGCGCATGGATTTCGGGCTCGCTGGCGTTGCTGGCAGACGCAGCGCATATGTTCACGGATGCTGCGGCGCTCATCATTGCACTGATCGCTACCGCGGTGGCGGCGCGGCCGGCGGATGAGCGCAGCACGTTCGGCTATCAACGCGCCGAGGTGTTTGGCGCGCTGATCAACGGCGTGATTTTGATTGCCATCGCGCTGTGGGTCGGCATCGAGGCCGTGTTGCGACTGATCGATCCCGGCGACTACGAGGTGGCCGGTGGCATCATGCTCGTCACCGCCGCCGTCGGCCTCATCGCGAACGCGACCGCGATGTGGCTGCTGAGCTCCGCCCAGCGTGAGAGCATCAACGTGCGCGGCGCGTATCTCGAAGTGCTGGGCGATCTGCTCGGATCGGTCGCCGTAATCGTCGCGGCCGTCGTTGTGCTCACGACGGGATGGGTCGCAGCGGATGCTGTGGCCTCGCTTGCGATTGCGGGGATGATCGTGCCGCGAGCTGTCGGGCTGCTGCGAGAAGTAGTGGTCGTGCTCGCTGAACGCGTTCCGGTCGGAACCCACGTAGCGGAAATTCGAGAGCACATCTTGAGTGCTGACGGTGTGCGCGCGGTTCACGATGTTCATGTGTGGGCTCTGACGCGGGGCGCGCCCGTCTTCACCGCTCACGTGGTCGTCGACGGCACTGTGCTGGCTGACGGTCGTTCACCAGAGCTGTTGCAACAGTTGCAGAAGTGTCTCGCCAACCACTTCGACGTCGCGCATTCGACATTCCAGTTTGAGACCGTGGAGCACGTCGAGCGAGAAACTCACGGCTGAGGTTCGCGTCGCTACTTGCCGTCGCTGAGGTCGGGTAGTTCAGAATCGGCCGTTGCCGTTTCATTCTTGGCCTTAGACCGCTCACGGAAGTAATGCACGAGTGTGACAATGACCGTACCGAGGACGACAGCAAGCAGGATGAGATCGATGTACTCCGTGACGATGTCGCGAATCCACGGCACGTACCCAATGGCATAGCCGAGCATTGTGAGGCCGAAGCCCCACAGCAGGGCACCGATGAGGTTGTAGAGACTGTACTTGCGCCACGGCATGTGACCGACGCCGGCTGCTACGGGGGCGAACGTGCGAACGATCGGCACGAACCGAGCAAGGATGACAGTGAGTCCACCGAACCGCTCGAAGAATGCATTCGTACGGTCGACGTTCGCTCTGCTGAAAAGCCCGGAGTCTTTGCGCTCGAAGATCGTGGGCCCCGCTTTGTGCCCGATGAAATATCCCACTTCGCCACCAACGAATGCGGACAGGGCTATCAGAAGCGCTACGAACCAGACGTTGAGTCCGAAGACGCCGTTGGGCGCTATCGGGCTGGCATGAGAGAGCAGACCTGAGATAACAAGAAGCGTGTCCCCAGGAAGGAGGAAACCAATGAGAAGACCAGTCTCGGCAAAAATGATGAAACAGACGATGAAGAGAGCCCATGGGCCCGCGCCTTCGATGATCGTTTGAGGGTCAAGCCATGAGAGAAGGCCTAATGAATGCACGCTAGTTCCCGTCATTGCGGCGTTAGGAGGCGCGCGAGAGCGCACGACCCGTGCGGAAGGTGGGACTTGAACCCACACGCCCGGAGGCACAGGAACCTAAATCCTGCGTGTCTGCCAATTTCACCACTCCCGCGAGTGGTCACAGTCTATCGATGACGAGCGGACGTTTTCATCTCGCATCTCATCTCAACGAGTTGCGGCTCGTCGCCGTAGCAGAAAGTGCGACCCCGTCCGGAACAAACATGGCGAGAAATGGGGGATGCCACCTTGCCGATACCGAAACGCGTGCTGAAACTCCGTCCGGTGTGACCGCTTCATCGAGATTTGTCTCGATGGCTGTCGCTTCAAGGACGGCCACCGCCTGCTCGTACACCGCGGCGTTAGTCAAGCGCGCTGTGGGCCCGTCGTTGCTCAATGTCAGCGAAAAGCCGTCCGACCCGGCAAGGGCGGCGGCGTCGGCCGCGGCGTCGAGCTGCTTTTGACCGAGGTAAAGACTCGTGGCGCAGACGCACACATAGATGAGCACGAGCGCGATCGCCGCATATCCAAGGGCAAGCGGCAGGAGACTGCCGTCCTCGCAAGTTTCTCGGCCGTTTTCGTGATTCACCGATTCGCATTCCAAAAGCGTGAGACTTTCTGCGTCGAGCTCGCCTCGATGGGAATCGCGGTGGCGTTGTCTAGACCGAATATCGGCGGAACGAGCGGGAGGGTTGCGCCCGCGCGGACAGTCACGGTAACTGTGGTGCCGGCCTCGGGGCAGGAGAAGGCCGACGGCGCGCAATCAACACTGATTTCGATCTGCGCGGCATCCATGGCGTATTCGTCAGCGAGCATTTGAAGAGCGCGCTCAGTAGAGGTGGAAGCTGCTGCCCCTGAGCCAGCAGTGGCGATAGTGCGGGCGATGTACCGTGACGCCGCTGCGGTGCCCATGGCATGTGACTGAATGGTGCTGAGAGCCACGATGAGGTAGACAAGCGGCACGAGAAGAAGCATGCCGACGACGAGGAACTCGACGGACGCCGAGCCAGCATCGTCCTTCATGGCGCGACCGTACGTGGTGGATATGCCATCACCCGAAGTTTTCGATCGGCGCACGACCGCTCACTTCCCATGTTCCAGCAATGCCGAAGAGGCCGATGATCGGCATCGTGGTGCGCACCGAAACCACCACGGTCGGGTTTCCCGTAGAGATTTCTTCACGAACGCTCACATCTGCCGCGTATCCCGCCCCGATCGTGCGACTGACGATGTCGCGAGTGCGCTGCGCTCCCTCGGCCGTTGTGGTGTCAGCGAGGGCCGCGTGATACGCGCCATCGACAGCAGCATCGTGCACGACATTTCGTACATACACAGCGAGGCCGAACTGCAGGACAGCGAGCGTGAGTGCCGTGAGCATAAGTCCGACAAGCACGAACTCCACCGGTGCAGAGCCGCGATCATCCGCGAAGAGGCCCTTGGGAGATGACACAGCTCAAATACCTGAGACGCGGGAAATAGCCTGCTCGAAAAGCTGCGATAGTGCGGGCCCTGCGAGTGCCCAGATGATGACTACGAGCCCCGCCGTCATGAGGGTGATTAACACCCAGCCAGGTACATCTCCCTGTTCATTCCTGACGGTGTCGCCCCACAGCGAGCGAATGCGTGCGCTGCTTCGAAAACAAGCAGACGTGAAGAGGTCGCGCATAAGTGATTCCTTTCGGTCATTGAAGGTCATGAGATCCCCAACCGCAGGATGGCAATTCCGGGGAAGACGGCGAACAGCACGCTGAGAGGCAAGATGATGAATACGAGCGGAATGAGCATGCCGATTTCTTTACGACCCGCCTGTTCGATGAGGCTCCGCTTCGCTTCTTCGCGCGCATCGTTCGCTTGGGCTTGCAGAACATGAGCGAGGGGTGCTCCGCGTTCGATAGCAGAGATGATGTGGTCGATACTGCGATCGAGCGCCGGATGAGATGTTCTTCGCGCCAGATCAGCCAGAGCATCAGGGAGCGATGAGCCGGTTCCGACTGCAAGCGTCGTGGTCTCGATTTCAGTGGCGAGTTCCCCGACTCCGGTATGCCCGACGCGCTTGAGCGAGTCGAAGAGTCCCTCGCCTGCTGAAACGCAGAGCGAGAGGAATTCGAGCACGGTGGGTAGTTCTGAACCAATTCGAACGCTTCGCGCTTTTAGTGCGCGCGAAAGCGTGACGTCGATGGTGACGACGCCGGCGACCGCGCCGACTGCCGGGAGAACGAGTGTGGCGATGCTGAATTGACCCGTGAGCGACAGCAGGATCGTGGTGAGGGCGCCCAGGGTACAGCCCGCCAGCATCCCAGTAAGTTGGCGGACGCGATATGTCGCGGTATCGATGCGCCACCCCGCGTGGCGAAGCCTTCGGTTGATGGAAGTTGACCCACCGGCAATCACATCTAGTTGTGATCGAACGCCTAGCCAAGCGCCCGCGAGCGAGGTTGGGTACGACGCCAGGGGAGTGAGTCCAAGGGGATCGGCAATATCGCGAATATAGGGCGCGATGCGACGACTCAGGGTAGGAGCACCCCATCGTGGTGAAGCGGCGATCATGCAGCAGAGCCCGGCTCCGAGCGCGCTACCGAGAACGATGGAAATCGCGACATTGGTTGCGGTGAGAATCATCATGCGAGCCATCGCCGTTCGTCGGGGAGCTGGCCGATGCGCAACATGAGTTGGAACGCGATCACCGATGCGACAGCTCCGAGAACGACAAGCATGATGCCCTCAGGGCTGGAGTAGGCGCTCGCCGCTTCCGGGCGAGACGCCAAGAGCGTCAATACGACCCAGGGCGCAACAACACCAAGCACAGCAGCCCCACGTGTCCACGACTGCCGAGCCTCTATTTCTGAACGGAGCGCAGCGTCGGCACGGATCGACGTGCTGAGGGCCCGGAGGATCGGCACGAGTTCGATGCCTCCGACTTGACGGGCCATGCGAAGAGTTTCGACGATGCGATCGGACGCGGGGTCTGCAAGCGTTGCCTTCATACGCAGCATGCTGGTGTCGAAATGCCCTGAAGCGTCCATATCAGCCGTAAAGCTCCTAAAAGCGGGGCGTAGAACCTCGGGCGCCGATAGCGACAGTGAGCTGACGGCGACAGTCAATGACATACCCGAACGCACCGATGCGACGAGCAGATCGCACACATCGGGCCACATGCCGCGCCGCGCGCGTCTGCGCTTTTGTCTGCGACCTCGCAGCCATGCAGTTGGTGCAAGTGTGCCGACAACTCCTGCGAGAACGGATACGACAGGTACGGGAACTATCAACCATGCGCCGGCGGCCGCGAGGAGACCTGCAGCCGCGGTTGAGGCGAAGAGCACCCGTCGGTCGGCGTGAGCGAACCCTGCTTCGTCCAGTAGTCGACCGGCTTTGGAATGCGCCAGAGGTTCCGGGGGCGTGCGTGAGCGTGGCGGCCAGACCCAGGGCGACATCACGAGCAGGATGCCAGCGGCCAGCATCGCGCCCAAGAACGCCGTCATGCTGGCTGCTTTCGATACAGCGTACGAGCTTCGATCTCAGCGGAGACAATCTTTCCCGTGGGCGCAACAATCTCGCTGACGAAGCGCTCGCCGCTGGTAGTCCGTTCGCAGTGAACAACGATGTCGACGCTCGATGCGACAGCCGGCATCACGAAACCAGCATCGATATTGCGTCCGGCGAGCAGGGGGAGTGCGGTGAGCTTGCGGAGCGCATCACGTGGTGAATTCGCGTGCACGGTTGCGGCACCAGGCACGCCCGTGTTGAGGGCGAGCAAGAGATCCAGCGCTTCTGCGTCACGAACTTCGCCCACGACGATGCGGTCGGGCCGCATGCGAAGTGCCTCTTTTACCAGCCGGCGGAGAGCCACTTCTCCTGTGCCTTCCAAGCTCGGTTGGCGCCCCTGCAACGAGACAAGGTCAGGGGCGTCGATTGCTAGCTCGAATGTCTCCTCAACCGTCACAATGCGTTGAGAGGTTGCACATGCTGCGATGAGAGCTCCGAGCAGAGTCGTCTTTCCGGAGTGCGTTGCACCCGAAACGATCACGCTTTTCCCCTTGAGCATTGCGGTTTCAAGGAGGGAGGAAACCTGCTCGGGAAACGAGCCCGCATGAACCAGATCGTCAAGCTGCCGATATGCGGGCAGGAATTTCCGAATGTTCACGGCCCAGTGGCGCCGCGTGATGTCTGGGATCACGACGTGGAGCCTGCTGCCGTCGGGGAGCGACGCGTCTACGAACGGCTGGCTGAGGTCTACGCGTCGGCCGGTGGTGTGCAGCATCCGCTCGACGAGGTCACGGACGGCTGAGTCGGTGAGCGTTACGGGCAGACGCTCAGAGACTCCCCGGCGGGCAGCAAAAATACGGTCGGGGCGATTGAGCCAGATTTCTTCGACCTCGGGGTCGTCAAGATAAGGCTGCAGGGGTCCAAACCCTGAGACGGCGGCGAGTACCTCGCGAACAAGCGCCGCTTCGTCATCGATTGGTGCCGTGCCCTGAGCGAGCGCGAGGTCGTTGTGGCGTCGCACTTCGGCGTGGGCGACCCGACGCGCGGTGTCGGGGTCGCGCGCCGGGTCGGTCCTGTCGCCACGCAAGCGATCTCGCACTCGCTCAGCTACGGTCACCGAGGCAGAAGAGCCTGGCAAGGCGGATGATGGCGACATGCGCAGCATCCTGACAATCGGATGCTGTCACTCGCTGAAGTTATCCACAGTCTTTGGTCAGCGGGAGAATGTCCGTGCGGGCTCGGGTCAGGCGCAGATCCGCGTTAGTCTGAACTGTCATGCTCGAAATCGATCTCTCCGCCGACATCCAGGCCTTGCGCTCCACCTTCAACGACATCAAGAGCGTTGTAGATGTGGCATCGCTGCGCACCGAGATTGAACGACTGTCTGAAGCGGCGGGTGTTCCCGACCTCTGGGACGATCCTGAGTCAGCTCAGAAAGTGACGAGCGCGCTGAGCCACCGTCAGAGCGAACTTGCTCGCATCGAAAGCCTCGAGCGTCGACTCGACGACCTCGAAGTGCTCATCGAGCTCGCCAATGAAATGGGCGATGAAGACTCGGCCGACGAGGCCCGTAAGGAGCTCGCCGAGATCGTCGATGTCATCGGCCAGCTCGAAGTTCAGACGCTGCTCGACGGTGAATACGATGCCCGTCCGGCTGTCATCACTATTCGTTCGGGAGCGGGTGGGGTCGATGCTGCCGACTTCGCCGAAATGCTGCTGCGCATGTATCTCCGTTGGGCCGAGCAGCACAATTACTCAACGACTGTCATGGACACGTCGTACGCCGAAGAAGCGGGCATCAAGTCGGCCACTTTCGAGGTCGATGCGCCCTACGCGTTCGGAACTCTCAGCGTCGAAGCGGGCACGCACCGTCTCGTGCGCATGAGTCCATTCGGGGCCGCGGGCAAGCGCCAGACCTCGTTTGCTGCGGTCGAAGTCATTCCGCTGATGGAAGAGGCTGTCGCCGTGGATGTTCCCGAGGGGGATATTAGGGTTGACGTCTTCCGTTCGTCAGGTCCTGGCGGACAGTCGGTCAACACGACCGACTCTGCGGTGCGCATAACCCACCTTCCGACCGGCATCGTCGTCTCGATGCAGAACGAGAAGAGTCAGATCCAGAACCGCGCGGCAGCTCTTCGCGTGCTGCAGTCTCGTCTGTTGTTGCTGCAGAAAGAGCAAGAAGCCGCGACGAAGAAAGAACTCGCGGGAACGATCACCGCGAGCTGGGGTGATCAGATGCGGTCCTACGTGCTTGCTCCGTATCAAATGGTGAAAGATCTTCGCACCGACCACGAGGTCAACAACCCGAGCGCGGTTTTCGACGGTGATCTCGACGGATTCATCGCTGCCGGCATCCGTTGGCGCAAGCGTCGCGACGACGACTGAGTAGTGAGCGCTGCGCTGGCGCTCGAATGTTTTTCACAGGGGACACGCATGCCGGCGCGCCGTGTGCTTTCCGGGCGTTCACGTGCTGCGAGCTTAGGCTGACACAGCCATGATCCGGTTTGAAAATGTTACTAAGCGGTATCGCGGCACCTCTCGTCCCGCGTTGAACAACGTCGACTTCGAGGTGCAACGCGGAGAGTTCGTGTTCCTCGTGGGAGCTTCGGGGTCAGGAAAGTCGTCGTGTTTGCGGCTTATCCTCCGAGAAGATGCACCCTCTGAGGGGCGTGTTGTCGTGCTCGGTCGCGACCTCCGCTCGCTGTCGAACCGCAAAGTTCCCTACTTTCGTCGGCACATCGGCTCCGTGTTTCAGGACTTCCGCCTCTTGCCGAACAAGACGGTCTTCCAAAACGTTGCGTTCACCCTTCAGGTGATCGGTGCCTCGCGTGGGTTCATCCAACAAGCCGTTCCCGAAGCGCTCGCTCTGGTGGGCCTCGACGGCAAACAGAAGCGGATGCCTCACGAACTTTCCGGTGGCGAGCAGCAGCGCGTGGCTATCGCGCGCGCGCTCGTCAACCGTCCTCAGATCCTGCTCGCCGATGAGCCAACAGGAAACCTAGACCCTGCGACATCCGTTGACATCATGCAGCTTCTCGCGCGGATCAACGCAGGCGGCACGACGGTGGTCATGGCAACTCACGAAGCGAGTTTCGTTGACCAGATGCGCCGACGCGTGATCGAACTCAGCAATGGTGACATCGTGCGCGATGAGCGCCACGGCGGCTATGGCGACATTTCGGGTGTTCCTAAGCTTGCTCCGCAGGTCGAGAAGGGCGCGGCATCCGTTGCCGCGTTGACGGCCGTTCTTGAGCTGCAGCGTGAAATCGTTGAGACAGGCGAAATTGAGCCGCTCGTGATTGACGCTGCGGTGGATGCCGCGGCCCGGGCCGCTCACTCCGCGACCACCGAAGCGGAGCCCGCAGATATCTCAAGCGCGGCACAGGACGCTGGTGTCGATATCGCAGAGCTCGGCCTCGCGGACCGACTCGGGTTACAGAAGAACGACGACGAAGTGGGGCCAACGCGATGAGGCTCGGTCTTGTTCTTTCAGAAGCTTTCGGCGGTCTCCGCCGCAACATCTCGATGGTGATCTCTGTCATTTTGGTGACTTTCGTCTCGCTGACTTTCGTCGGCTCGGCGGTGTTGATGCAGATGCAGATCGGCCAGATGCGTGATTACTGGAGTAATCGTGCGCAGGTTGCCGTGTACATGTGCACATCAGTCTCGACGGCAGCGACCTGCACGGACGGAGCAGCGGACGAAGATCAGCTCCAGGCGGTGCGCGACCAGCTCGATGGCGCGGCACTGGCTCCGCTTATCCGTGACTACGACTATCAGACCAGCGACGAAGCCTACGACGAAGCCATCCAGCAACTGGGCGAGGAGTACGAGGGCATCATCACGCCTGAGCAGCTCAACGCGACGTTCTGGATCAACCTCGTAGATCAGACCCAATCGGATGTGTTGTCTGAGGCATTCAGTGGAATGGATGGCGTCGAAGAGGTGCAAGACCAGATGCAGTATCTGGAGCCGTTGTTCTCTGCACTCACCGTCGCCACGTACATCGCTGTCGGTATTGCCGGTTTGATGCTGATCGCTGCGGTGCTGCTCATTGCGACGACAATTCGGCTTTCTGCTTTTGCTCGCAGAAAAGAACTCGGCATCATGAGGCTCGTTGGTGCGTCGAACCGCTTCATTCAAACGCCATTCATCCTCGAGGGTGTTTTCGCAGCACTCATCGGTTCGGCGCTCGCGAGCGTTGCCGTGTGGGGGATCGTGAGCGTCGGTGTCGACGACTACCTCCGCAGCCGAATCACTTTCGTGACGACCTGGGTGGGTGGCGCGGAGCTTGCAATCGTGATTCCGGTGATTATCGTGATCGGTATCGTCTTGGCTGCATTCTCAGCAGGCTTCGCCATCCGACGTTGGCTGCGGGCTTAACCGCGCTGCCACTGCTAGACTGGCGGGCTGCTGCGTGCTGTGCGCGGCACATAATCTGGAGTCAGCATGCCTAGGGAACGCGGCGAGAAGGTCATCGCGACCAACCGTCGCGCGCGCCACGAATACAACATTGAGAAGACGTACGAAGCTGGCATGGTGTTGACCGGTACCGAGGTGAAGTCGCTCCGTCAAGGACGTGCAAACCTCTCTGATGGTTACGCATATGTCGATGGCGGAGAGATCTTCCTCGACTCGGTGCACATCCCCGAGTACTCGCAGGGGCACTGGACGAATCACGCGTCTAAGCGCGTGCGCAAGTTGTTGCTGCACAAAGAAGAGATCGTAAAAATCTCACATGCAGTTTCAGCTGGCGGCTACACACTCGTGCCGCTGAAGCTTTACTTCTCTGATGGCCGCGCGAAGGTAGAAATTGCCATCGCGAAGGGTAAGCACGAGTGGGATAAGCGTCAGACGCTCCGCGAGCGTCAAGATAAGCGTGAAGCCGAGCGTGCAATGCGCACTCGCAACCGCATGGGCGACTAGCGCAGGATCTTGTTCAGGACGCCCGAAATCGAGCATCGACTGCGGCTGAGACCACGATGTCGTCTGGGCGAAGCGCGAGGCCTTGAGATGAGGCATCCGCGGCCATCGCGCGCATTCCGTAAAGGGCAGCGGGCGACGACGGTGTGGCCGGTGCGTCAGAGAGCATTCCGCTGTCAGCGACCTCCACCGCGCTGACGGACGAGAGTCCGAGAGCTTCGGCGTAGGCCTTAGCGCGTGCGACAGCGACCGATACAGCGCGTGCCGCAGCGTCAGACTCCGCGCGCGCGGCCGCGACGGACCCCAACCGCCAGACCACGCTTTCGACCGACACCGTATCTACGGTGGATATCTCTTCAATCCACGACGAAAGCTCACTTGCATCAGCGAAAATCGCGGTGAACTGAATCGAGGCGTGGTGCACAAGATCCGATCGCTGCCCTTCACCGTTCCAGGGGCGATCTGACCACACTGTGATGCGTTCACTCGTCCAGCGGGACACCGCGCCGGCGCTGTGGCGGTGATCGAGCCCTGTGCGAATCGGAGCGGCGTGAGCGGTGACCTCGTCGACAACTGCGACGCGCTCTGGTCCCTCGGCGCGAACTGCGACGCGCACGACGCCCTCTTCAGGCGTGTAGCGGTCTTCGTGTTCGCCGCGGACAGTGATGATGACATCGCTCATAGACCCGAGCCTACGGTCACGCAGCGGGAATTTCGAGGGGAGTGGATTCGTTGTAAGCTGTAACGCTCGGACGTAGTTAGTGTTCGAGTTGGTAATTCAACAGTGTGACAACGGCCCCTTCGCAAGAAGGACCACGGGGATGATCGGTTTCGACATCGCCTGCGAATCTGCGAGAAGCGGGCCGAGGATGCAGGGTTATCTCGAGAACGCTCCCTGCAAAAACTATAGTTGCCGATTCCAATCGCAACGACTTCGCCCTCGCTGCATAAGCGAGCCCGATAGTCCGTCAGACCGTGGGCGACCCCGCCACGGACCCTGGCGTCATTTAGGGGTCTTGCTGAACGGTGGCGTCTGGACGCCGTTCGGGACTTTTCCCAGGCTGGGCCCGTCGACTTAGGTGTCTGTGACAAATGTCGGGGCCGAGTAGAACGTCTTCACAGACTGCGCCCGGAGAAGCCCCAGAGACTCAGTGATGGACGGGGGTTCGATTCCCCCCATCTCCACGCAGCCGTTGTCACGAACGAGAAATGCCCATCCTTCGCAACATTTTGCGAAGGATGGGCATTTTCCTTGTGCGGAATTCACACAGCCGCAACACTGAGAACATGATCATCGTTACGACCAATGACGTTCCAGGGCACTCCATCACCAATGTCTTCGGCGAGGTATTCGGACTCACAGTTCGCTCACGTCACATCGGCTCCAATATCGGCGCGTCATTCAAGGCTCTTGCCGGAGGCGAACTGAAGGGCATCACACAACTCCT
Source organism: Microbacterium endophyticum (assembly GCF_011047135.1). NCBI lineage: Bacteria > Bacillati > Actinomycetota > Actinomycetes > Micrococcales > Microbacteriaceae > Microbacterium > Microbacterium endophyticum. The sequence goes on from NZ_CP049255.1 coordinate 2,653,975, forward strand.
TCACGAAACTCGCGACGAGGCACTGTCACGCCTCGCCGCTGAGGCCAACAGCAAGGGCGCCAACGCTGTCGTGGCTTTTCGGTTCGAAACCAACGACTACGGTGACGGCGGCGGCGTTGAGGTGTGTGCGTACGGCACCGCAGTCACCATTAGCTAACCTCACACCGACGTTCGCCCAGGAACCCCTGCTAACTTTCGCAGGCTGGCATCTTGCCTGCTTCAGGGAAGACACGTATCGATTGTCTGCTCCTCTGGGTTTCTCAGAGGAGCACCATGCCCGTTTCAGTTACCGCCGTCGTCTATTGCGAGGGCAAGTTCGCTCAGCAAGATGGCAAGACAGCGAACGGCCTCGTCCGCAACTCGCAGAAGTACGAAATCCTCAGCGTCATCGACAGCACGCAGGCTGGTCGAGATGCAGGATTTCTTCTGAGTGGTGTCGCTAACGGGATACCGGTGCTGGCGAACCTGACCGAAGCAATCGCGCACGCCGGCCGTGTGCCGAATTCGCTGATCTTCGGAATGGCGCCGGCGGGTGGTCTGCTCACTGAACTCCAGCGCACTGATCTTCTTGAAGGCATAGCGCGCGGGATGAACCTCGTGAATGGCTTGCACGAATTTCTCAACGAAGATCCCGAGTTCGCGTCGGCAGCGCTACTGGCTGGCGTCAGCATCACCGATGTGCGACGCACGAAAGACCGCAAAGATCTTCGTCTATTCTCAGGTCGAATCTTCGATGTGACGTGTCCTCGGGTCGCTGTGCTCGGAACCGATGGCGCGATCGGAAAACGCACGACAACGACGCTTCTTGTCGAGGCCCTTAATGCGCGCGGTGTGAAAGCCATCATGGTCGGCACCGGCCAAACCGCACTTATCCAGGGCGCCAAGTACGCTGTTGCTTTGGATTCCACGGTTCCGCAGTTCTGCTCCGGCGAGGTTGAAGCGCAGGTCGTCGCAGCTTTCGAGAACGAGGATCCCGACATTATTGTGATTGAGAGCCAGGGCGCGCTGAGTCATCCTGCGTACTTGACGTCTGCCTATATCTTGCGGGGAAGCCGCCCCGACGGCGTCATCGTGCAGCACGCACCGAAGCGCGAGATGCTCGACGATTACCAGTTCTTGCCGATGCCGACGGCCGCGAGTGAGATAGCTCTGATCGAGAGCTTCGCTGACACGCGCGTGATCGGAGTCACGATCAACCATGAACACATGACGGACGATCAGATCAGCTCGGCGATAGACGAGCACGAACTCGAGCTCGGGATTCCCTCGACCGACCCTCTGACGCGCCCGCTGGACAGGCTCGTAGAGATGGTCTTGATGGCTTATCCCACGCTAGCCGAGCGTGCCACAGCGACGCTGGTTGAGTAGTGACGATCGCGGCCGACTAATCTTCACTTGCGCTCACGTGTCAACTAGCGTGGAATCTATGGTCAAACCCGAAAACGCATCGCGCCATTCTTCTCGACACGTGCGGAATGTGCTCACCTTGACGGCGCTGGTGGCTGGCTCTACCGCATTCGGGTTCGTCTTCGGGTACTTCTGTCAGAGCGTGATCATGGGAATCATAGGGGGAGCGGTCTTCGCCGGGCTTTCTGGACTTTGGTCGTGGCGAGTGCGCCGATCGGGTGAAATTTCGGTTGAAGCCGAAGATCTCCATGAGGCGAAACGCGCCCAGGGCAAACGATACGGCCCGCTGGGTGACGCGAACTCTCGCGTCACGGGGCTCGGCTGAGAGCTGGTGGGCTGCAGTGATTGACTGCGCGTGTAGCCTCAGCACAACAGGGTCACCGCGGCTCTCGAAGGAGCACGACCCATGGCTGAAAAAAATACGCGCAAAGAGAGCGGCAAAACTGCTCCCGCAAAGACGCTGAAAGAAAAGCGTCAGGCGAAGGCTGACAAGAAGGCCGTCGCCAACCGCGGCGCCGACTCTGATGTCGTTGCCAGGTCAAAAAAGCGTTAGATCGTGCAGGACGCGCAGAGAGTAGCGCTTGGAGAAAAAGGGAGCACCATGACAACCTCTCAATCACCGATCGCTGTCACAGGCAGCACGGGGGCACTAGGCGGCAAAGTTGCTTCATTGCTTTCCGGCGATGGCTATTCTCTGCGACTGCTTGCTCGCTCGCCCGAGCGCGCACCAGCGTTCCCAAACAGCACGGTTGTCGAATGCAATTTTGGCGACCTGGATCAAGCAACCGAAGCGCTTCGCGGAGTCGAGGTGCTTTTCATGGTGTCTGCGGCGGAGCACGAAGACCGCCTCACACAGCACCTCACGTTCGTTGATGCCGCCCAAGCCGCGGGCGTGAAGCACATCGTGTACACGTCTTTTCAGGGCGCGGCTCCAGGCGCTCTGTTCACTCTTGCCCGCGATCACTACGCGACCGAGCAGCACATCAAGGCATCCGGGATGTCGTGGACCATGCTCCGTGACAGTTTTTATCTCGACTTTCTTGCCGCCGTGGTCGGTGAGGACGGCGTGATTCGAGGCCCGGCGGGCAGCGGTCGCGTGGCCGCCGTATCGCGGGATGACGTCGCACGGGTAGCGGCCGAGGTTCTGCGCAACCCCGAAGCGCACGCCGTCTCGACGTATGATCTCACCGGGCCGACGGCCGTCTCTTTCGACGAAGCCGCGAAGATCATCAGCGATGCCACCGGTCAGCGCGTGACCTTCCACAATGAAACTCTCGCCGAAGCATACGAGTCGCGAAAGCCCTGGGGAGCGCCCGACTGGCAAAACGATGCGTGGGTGAGCACCTACACGGCGATCGCGGCAGGCGAAGTCTCAGCTGTCAGCGACGCCGTCGAAAAAATCACCGGGCAAAAACCGATGTCGTTGCAACAGTTCGTCGCCGCGCGCTAGGCGAGCCCGCCGAGCCACAGCCCGAAGGCGGCGGCAGCCACGCACGTTGCCAGGACGCCGAAACCGTTGAATGCGGCGGCTCCCCAGCGTTTTTCTTGCAGCAACCGCACTGTCTCGAAGCTCGCGGTTGAGAAGGTGGTGTAGCCACCTAAGAACCCGGTACCGATGACGAGGTACCAGCCTTCTGGCAGCATGTTCGCAATCAAGAGGCCGGTGAAGAAGCCTAAAGCGAGTGATCCCGTCGCGTTGATCGCGAAGGTCCCAAACGGAAACGTCGAGCTCAGTCTGCTTCGAATGAGCCCGTCGAGCGTCAGACGAGATACCGCGCCGAGACCGCCGGCAAGCGAAATCGCGAGGAACAGGAGGGGCGTCATTTCACGCCTTCAGTTCGGGTTTGCTGCTGGCGGTGCCGCGCCGAGCCCAGAAGAATACCGAGGCCTGTCGCTGCGGCGCCGATGAGCACAGTTCCGACCGCGTAGCCGATCGCGGTCGTCGCATGCCCCGTTGTAAGAAGTGCGGCGCTGTCGGCCGCAAGTGCGCTGTAGGTGGTGAATCCACCCATGAAGCCCGTGCCCACCAAGAGCCGCGCGGCGCGGCGCGCCCCGGCATCCGGGCCACGGCGCGTGAGCGCCTCGAGAAGGAGCCCGAGGAGCAGGGCGCCCAAGATGTTCACGGCGAAGATCGCCCACGGAACTTCACCGCCAGAAGGCAACGCGAGACTCACTCCCTCGCGGGCTGCGGTGCCCAGTGCCCCGCCGACGAAGACAAAAACCAGGGACGCCGGCCGCAAGTGCAGCGGTAGGAGGGTTTTACCGGATGCCTCGACGACCTCGATGTCGGGATCTTGCGGGAGATCACGCTCAGCGCTATTAGAAGGTTCGGTGGGGGCCATATCAGGCGTCGAGGGAGGGCGTGTCGCACAAGCGTGCAACCGCGGTCAGGAGTGAATCCCGCGTGAACGGCTTTGTCATCACGTCTTCGAAGCCCTGCGTCCGTGCAAAGGCGAGATCGTCGGGATCTGAACGGGCGGTGACGAGCAGCAGGCGGATGTGCTTCGTCGCATCCTGCGCACGAAGAGCTGCCGCGAGTGCGATGCCATCGAGCCGCGGCATCATCCAATCGACGACGGCGATGTCTGTCGGCGCCGCGGTGAGCCCAACGAGCGCGGCGGCACCGTCTTCGTACGTCGACACCTCGTAGCCTGCACGCTGCAATCGTGCGGCTATGAGACGCGCAATATCTTGCTCATCGTCAACTACCGCAACTGTTGCCATAAGAACGGCGCCTTTCATGGATGCCCGTCGATTCAACTATCGTAGGCGTACACGACAGAGAGGTCGTCCCGTGTCCAACACCAGCATGGCAGCACGGTCGCAAGCCGCGCCTGCTCGTCTCAGGCTTCTGCTCGTCGCGGGTCTTCTAGTTTTGACCGGAATATCGGCGCTCGCCATGGCGCTCCGGAACCCGGGGGAAGCGGACATTGCACGGTGGTGGCCGGCATCAGCTACGGCTTTGGCCGCTGCGCTCTTTGCCCGCAAACGTGAGGTTTGGTATGTGCTGGCCGCGATCGTTGTGGTGACAGCCCTGGGGTCGCTCGGTGCTGGCAGACTGTGGCAGTTCTCGCTCATTGGCGGCGTCGGGAGCGCGATCGAGGCTTGGCTCATCGCGGCAATTATCTCCGGCAGCGACGGCAAGACCACGCTGAAGAGCGTCACCGACGTCGGTCGATTTCTGATTGCGAATGTCGCGGGAACAGTGGTCGGCGCCGTGATCGTCGCTGGGGGCGCACAAATTTCGGGGCTGGACTTCGCGGAAACTTTCGTGCTTGTGGCCGCGTCGCACGGCGTTTCAATCGTGATTCTCGTACCGATTTTCATTATCAATCGGGTCCGATTCCGCGTGTCCACGCGGCCGCAAACCGTGGCGGTCAGTCTTGCTCTCGCCGCAGCAGTGGTAGCGGCGTTCTTTCCAGGAAGCCCGGCGCCGCTCACCTTTTTGCCTGTTCCCATACTGGTGTGGGCTGCGCTCTCACAATCGATGCTTACGGCTGCCATACAGGTTGCATTCGTCGCAGCGGGCGTCAGCACACTCACACTGTTGGGGGGAGGAGCCTTCGCCTACTTCGTGGGACCGTTCTCGGTCGTGGCCATTCCTCAACTCTATGCCTTCACACTCGCTGTGCTTACTTTGGTAATCGGTGCAGCAACGCAGGAACGCCGCGTCGGCGATCGTCGCGCACAGGCTCTTTTGGCGCTCGTGCAAGATGCCTTCGAGCGCGGTCCCGACGGGTTTGCACTCCTGGAGGAAAGGGAAGAAGGGATATACCAAGCGGTGGACATCAACGCGGTGGCACCAACGCTCTTGCCCGGCACATTCGAGGACGTGGAAGGCAAATGGCAACTTCGACGGTCGAGCCGGCTGTTTGACGTCGTTTCCGAAATGCCTCTCGGCGCGACAAGAATTCTCGAATGGGGTTCGGGGTCGGAAACGTCGCCGACGACGAGAGTCACTCTCTTAATTGGGTCGGAAGAGAACGACGGGCGAATGGTGGTCGCATCAATCAAGGACCTTGCGCCGCTGCGTGAGGCGGAAGAGCGGCTACAGCTACAAATTGAGCGCGAGCGCGCGACAATCGATGCGCTTCGCAGACTGAACCAGCAAAAGAATGATTTTGTGGCGAGCGTGTCGCATGAACTGCGCACCCCGATCACGTCGATCCTCGGGTACGCGGAGGAGATGCGTGACGACGATTCCGATGATAAGTCTGCGGAATACCTCGAAGTCATCCAGCGCAACGCGTTGAGGCTTTTAGGCGTTGTCAACGATGTGTTGCTGGTGGCTCAACGAAATAGCGATACGGACGCCGAGGCGAGACGAAATGACGTCGTTGTTGTTGACGCGGTGGGAAAGTGCATCTCTGATCTCGGCCACCAGATCCGTAGCAAGCGGATCCATGTGGACGCAGCAATTGACCGGAGTATCCGATTGCATGTTTCGGAATCCGATTTCGAGCGAGTGCTTTCGAACCTTATGACGAACGCGATCAAGTTCTCGCCGAGCGAGGGAAAAATCACGCTCTCGGCAATAGTCGATGGTGCCGTGGTCGTGATCGGGGTCGAAGATGAGGGCCCGGGCATCAGCGTTGAGGATCGTGATCGTATTTTCGACCCGTTTTACCGGAGTCCGCAAGCCACCCGCGATGGCGTACCGGGAACAGGGTTAGGGCTCCCCATTGCGCGGGAACTTGTCCAGTCGATGGGAGGAACGATCAGCTTGCGAGCTGACCTATCCGCGGGAACCTGTATCGAAGTGCGTATTCCGCGCGTTATGCCGGCGGCCACTCGATAAGAAGAAGGCCCTGCTTGGTGTCAGCCAGCTTGATACCGTCGTCTTCGAACAGATACGTCATACCGAAGCCATCGTCGTCGGTCGCGATGGCGGTGTCAGCGCTTTCGGTTACGTAGTCACCCGAATCGTCGTCGACAACAATCCACCCCTGGGCAATCAGTTCGGTTCGCACCTCGGATGCCTCAGCTCCAGTTGCCGGCGCCCAGCCGAATATCTGTACATGATCCGTCGCGACAGAGAAGTCGCCCCACGTGCAGAGCACGCTTCCTGTCAGTTTGAGACTGCCGACCCGCATGATGTCTTCTCGCGCACTCCAGCCGAGGCTCTCAAAGTCAGCGACGGTCGACTCCGGGAGAATTGTCGTGCACGTGGGGTCTACCGGTTCTGTCGGCTCCGGAGTAACCGTTGCCGTCGGTTCTGAAGACGACTCTGACGGTGTCGTGTCCGTTGACGGCTCAGCAGTAGTCTCTTCAGCCGCCGTGCAACCGGAAACGAACAATGCGCCTGTAAGCAGCGTGGCGATAGCGAAAGTGCGAACGACGAATGGTCGAGTCATGAAGAGCTCTCTGCAGGGGCTGTGAGTGGAGCATTGTGGGCAACGGCAAGGAATGAGTCGTGCAAAATGCCGTTCGACGCGAAACTCGACCGGTCGGCGATCGTGTGCTCCCCGTTGAAGGCGGTAAACATGCCGCCCGCTTCGAAGATGATCGGAACTATTGCTGCGATGTCGTATTCCTTGACATCGAACTCTGCGACGAGTTCAAGGCGCCCTTCGGCAAGCAGCATGTATGGCCAGGCGTCGCCGTAGCCACGGTCGCGCCACACGCTTCGGGTGAGGCGAACAAGGCTCTCGAGGCGGCCAGCGTCATCCCACTGCTCGATGCTTTGAAAACTGAAGGATGCCTCAGCAACTGTGCTCACGTTGGACACGCCTAATCGGCGAGGTTCGCCGTCGGTGTTGGTCCACGCTCCGAGATGCGTGGCAGCCCACCAGCGGCGACCGATTGCAGGTTGGCTGACGACACCAACGCGTGGAACTCCGTCGATCGCAAGAGAAATAAGGGTCGTCCACATCGGGATGCCCTTCAAATAGTTGGCCGTCCCATCGATCGGATCAATAATCCACTGGCGCGTCGAGGTTCCGGTGATCCCGAACTCCTCCCCGAAGACGCCATCCGTCGGGCGCTCCGCCTCGAGCAGGGACCGAATCGCTCGCTCGGCCGCGAGGTCTGCTTCGGTGACGTGGGTGGCATCCGATTTGGTGCTGATGTCGAGATCGGGATCATCGAATTTCGCCATCGTGACGGTATCTGCGGCATCCGCGAGTCGGAGGGCAAGGAGGAGGTCGTCTTCCAGGTTGCCGTCGAATGGCGAGGCGAAGTCGAGCGCTGATTTACCTGGAGTCACTCGTAAAGGATATCGGCAGGTTGCGGTCTCGATTCGCGGTACAGGCCGTCGTGATGATAATGTTGACCCTCGGTTCGCAGTGATGTTTTTTACTGTAAATCATGCACCTCTAGCTCAATCGGCAGAGCAACTGACTCTTAATCAGTGGGTTCTGGGTTCAAGTCCCAGGGGGTGCACGGATCAGCCTCGTCGACTCTCGCCAGTCTGCGGGGCTTTTTCATTTCATACGCGACGCATTCGCCATAGCATCGAGGTATGAGTGATCGCACACCGCAACAGGCTCCCGCCGGCTGGTACCCGGACCCTGCGCATCCGGGCGCATCACGCTACTAGGATGGCGCCGCATGGACTGGCCACGTGCACGGCGGCACGGTTCCCGCCCAGGATCTGAAGGCGCAGCCAGGAACAGGCTGGAACACACCCTGGATCTGGCTCATCATTCTCTTGCCCATCATTCCGTCGGTGCTCGTCATGTTCGTGCCGTGGGGCGACATGTTCAACGTCGACTATCTCTACAACAACGATCCCATGGCGATGAACCGGGCGATGCTGGGTCTTTACCTTTCACCTGCCTACCTCTTGAGCATCGGCCTGGGCTGGGTCATATTCGGCTTGAACGTGTTTTTCGCCTACCGAGACTTCGCAAATCTCAGGGCGATGGGCGTGCCCAAACCATTTCACTGGGCATGGCAGTTTCTGAGCCCTGTGTACGTTATCGGGCGCTCGGTTGTCGTGATTCGACGTACCGGTCGCGGCGCCGCGCCGCTCTGGGCATTGGGCGGCACGCTCGTGATCGGGCTTCTACTTGCGGGTGTGATCATTGCCGTGATGTTGTCGGGCATGGGCGACATGATGGGGGAGATCATGCGCTATTCGTCAACGTCGCCATAGCATTCGATGGTGACACGGGACGCCGACGACGGAGCTGTTGATTCGTCAGACGACGCTGAGCTTCGTGTGCTGCGACAGCGCGCCTACGGACCGGATGCTGATATCGCGCGCGATCTCATGGCGCTCCAGCGGCTCCGCCACCTCGAAAGCAATGCCAAGATCGCCTCGACGCCGGGGGCTTCGCAGATCTCTTCCGGTCCGAACGCGAAGGACACGTCCGAAGAGACTGTTGGCGCCGAGCCCGCAGATGCGCGACCTGCGGTCAGCGCACGCATGCGATGGCTGTGGGTTGCGAGCATCGTCGCGGCGATCGGGAGCGCATCTTTGGTGACTGTCGTGGTGTCAACGAGCTCGCCGACACCGTATGCGCAATTGCATCTGATAGCGGGGGCAGACGTTCCCGAAGATCTTCGCGCCTCGGTCGATTCTGAGGATTATCGGCGATACGACGACTTCGCGGGCCTACTTATCTCATCGAGTACCGCGCCTTACTTGGGGCAGGAGACCATGTGCATTTACGCAATGCACGCGGATCCTGCCGTCGCAGGCCGGTACGGCACCATCGCCGCGTGTGCATTACCTGGGCTCGAACCGACAATGGACTACTACATCGACGAAGCCGCACCGGGCTTGCTGCGCGAAAAATTCACTGACGGCATGGCAGTGCGCTTTGTATTGAAAGGCGACACCGTAGCGGTTTACGTCAGCAGCCCGCCGCCGGCGTGACGAAAGCTAGGCCGCGTCACCGATGGCGACTGCCTCAGCGAGTTCTTCGGCATCCGTTTCATGTCCGTCCGCGCGGCGCAGTGCCCGGCGCCCGAGTGCGATCGTCGCCGTTGCCAACAAGACGGATGCCGCGGCAAACAGATAGGGAACGGCTGCACCGTATGCGTGCCACAGAAGAGCCGCCGTCGGCGGAGCCGCGGCTCCGCCGAGAAACCGCACCGCCGAGTATGACGACGACGCGACAGTGCGGGGGAGCGATGTTGCCTCCATGACGGTTTCGGTAAGGATCGTGTTGATAACACCCAAAATGAGTCCACCGACGATGATCGCCGTTACGAGGCCAGCCGCGGAGTCGACAAAGAACGCGGCGACGATCAAGTCGATCGTCAGCAGCGGTAGCGCGATGAGCAGTGCGGTGGTCCGCCGCATCCGGCGCAGCATGAGCGGCGCTACCCACACGCTCGTGATTGCTAATGAAATGCCCCACCCGAAGAACGTGAAGCCGATGCCCATCGCGCCGAACCCGAGCGGAAACGGCGAGAACGCCAAGAGCACGAAGAAGCCGATGTTGTAAAAGAACGCAGCGGTCGCGAGAACTGCGATCGCGGGCACCCGGAGTGCGCGGAACGGCGCGGAGAACGGGATCGGGCGGCGTTCTGATTTCGGGCCACGAAGGAGTGTCGACACTGCGATCAGTGCAATCGCCATGAGAACGACGACCCCGAAGAATGGACCTCGCCAGCTCACTTCGCCGAGGAGGCCGCCGAGAAGCGGGCCGATTGCGATACCGAGCCCGAGGGCCGCTTCGTAAAGAATGATCGTGCTACCTGCGGTGCCCGCGGTCGCCCCCACGATCGTTGCGAGAGATGTTGAGATGAAGAGTGCGTTACCGAGCCCCCACCCGGCGCGGAATCCGATGATGGCATCGACGCTCCCGCTAACGGCGCACAAGAGGGCGAAGATGAAAATGAGCGCCAAACCCCAGAGGAGGGTCGCTTTTGCGCCGATGCGGCTCGAGATCCAACTCGTGACGAGCATCGCAAGCCCGGTGACGACGAGATAGCTCGTGAAGAGGAGCTCGGTCTGCACGGGAGTCGCATGAAGCGAGTCGGCAATCGCGGGAAGAATCGGATCGACCAATCCAATACCCATGAATGCGACAACACAGGCGAAAAGCACAGCCCACACCTGCATGGGTTGGCGCCACACGGCTTCGTTTGTGGCACTCACCGGATGATGCTCCCTGCCTCGACCCGGGTGTGTTCATCGAGAATCGTGGCCACTCGATTGACCGCAGCCCAATCCGCTTCCGAAAGGTCGGAAAAAATTGGCTGAAGCGCATCGCGCATCTGCTCTTGCCAGCGCTGGAGTGCTGCTTCGCCGGCCGGTAGCGCGCGAACTATCGTCGCTCGGGAGTCGGCGGGGTCAGCGGCACGCTCGACGAATCCAAGATCTTCAAGGTGGCCGAGAAGTCTTGTCATCCCGGGTTGCGTAGTGCGGCACATCGCGGCAAGCTCGCCCACGCGGCGAGGACCGTCTGAACGCAGTAACGAGATGGCGCGCCACTGGGCCGCCGGCGCGTCATTGCCGGTTTTTCGGGCGGCGATGCGCGCTAGCGCATGCCCACCGACGACCAATCGTTCGAGATCATCACTCTGAGACATACCAAAAGTATATAACGGAGATATGTAAAGCGTCAGTGATTTCGGGGAGAAGCCAATCGCGCGGAAAGTTGGTGGGCATGAGAGAGGAGCGTTCGGCCCAGCTCGGGTATGCGCTCCGCTGTGAACCTGAACTGTGCGCCAGTAAGGCTCAACGCCCACTGTGGATCGCCGTCGGGAGTGAAGACGGCTGCACCCATCCCATAGCTGCCCTCGACAATAAGGCCCGGGTTGACCGCGAATCCGCGCTCTGTCGTTTCGCTTAGACGAGGCCGCAGTCGGCTCTCGCTGTGGGCCGCTCCCCACTTCGTGCCCAGCTCGATATTGCGCGAAAAAAACGCGTCGATACTCTGCGGTGGAAGGAAGGACAAAATCGCGAGTCCAGCGGATGCGACACCGAGTGGGAAGCGAACACCTTCGGTGAGCACGAATGAACGGATCGGGAAGCTCCCTTCCTCGCGAAGCAGGCAGACTGTCTCATCCCCTCGACGAACAGAGAGAAAAGCGCTCTCTTCCGTGCGTATCGCGAGCGAGCGTACGATGTCCCGCGCGACAGTGGTGACGTCGTAACGCGCCGCAGCGGCATTCCCCATGAGATAGAGCTCGGGCCCGGGTACCCAAGATCCGGTTCCCTCGAGGTGGTCGACGAGTCCCTCGCGGCGTAGCGCAGACAACAGCCGGTGCACTGTCGGTCGGGACATGCTGGTGCGGTGGGCGAGCTCCCCCGTTCGTACACCGTCGTTGGTGCCGCTCACGATGCGCAACAGCGCCGCTGCGCGCGCAATCGACTGAGTTCCCGGTATCGGAGCGTCATTCGGTCCACGGCGTTCGAACTCTTCGTTGTCCATATTGTGGACAATATGCGGCAATGTGTCCACATGGCAACAGTTGTGCGTGCAGACCGAGGCGTGATCGTCGAGGCTCGGATAAGTCCCAGATAAGCGTACGAAGGAGTACTCGCTGTGAACAAAGAAGTGGGTACGGCGGCAGCGGCCGTCGCTGACATCCCGGCGGGAGCGAGTATTGCCGTCGGCGGCTTCGGGCTTTCAGGAAACCCAATGGAGCTGATCCGTGCGGTGTTCGAACTTGGGATCGACGACCTTTCCGTCGTTTCGAACAACTGCGGAGTTGACGATTGGGGCCTCGGGATCCTGTTGCGTGAGCATCGAATCCGAAAGATGACATCGTCGTACGTTGGCGAGAACAAGGAGTTTGAACGCCAGTTTCTCTCTGGTGAACTCGAACTCGAGCTGACGCCTCAGGGAACCCTGGCGGAGAAACTGCGTGCCGGCGGAGCAGGAATCGCGGCCTTCTATACGCAGACCGGCGTTGGTACGCAGGTTGCGGAAGGCGGCCTGCCGCGGCGCTACGACAGTGAGGGAAAAGTGGCGCTCGCCTCTCCCTCAAAGGATCTTCGGACGTTTGACGTCAGCGGTAATCCGAAGACCTATGTGCTTGAAGAAGCCATCGTCACGGAGTTCGCACTGGTGCACGCGGCGCGAGGCGACCGCCACGGGAACCTCGTGTTCTCGAAGGCAGCAAGGAGTTTCAACCCGCTCGCCGCTATGGCAGGAACCGTCTGCATCGCCCAAGTGGAAGAGCTCGTGGAACCGGGCATGCTCGACCCTGACTCGATTCATCTTCCGGGGGTGTACGTGCATCGCATCGTCGAGGTAGGTCGAGATATCGAGAAGCGAATCGAGAAGCGAACAGTCTCGACCGCAGAGAAGGGCAACTGATATGCCGCGCACGCGCGACGAGATGGCTGCACGGGCAGCTCTTGAACTGCAGGATGGCTCGTATGTGAATCTCGGCATCGGGTTGCCCACGCTTGTCCCCAATCACGTGCCTCCCGGGGTGACAGTCATCCTTCAATCTGAGAATGGAATACTCGGGGTCGGGCCATACCCCGACGACGCTGCTGTCGATCCTGACCTCATCAACGCGGGAAAAGAAACGGTCACGACGCTCCCCGGCGCCTCGTTTTTTGATTCCGCGACGAGCTTCGGCATGATCCGGGGCGGGAAAATCGACGCGGCTATTCTCGGCGCCATGCAGGTTTCGGCGAGCGGTGATCTGGCCAACTGGATGATCCCCGGAAAGATGGTGAAGGGGCCGGGAGGTGCGATGGATCTCGTTCACGGCGCGTCGCGGGTGATCGTGCTCATGGAGCACACCGCGAAAGACGGTGCACCCAAGATTTTGAACGAGTGCGCTCTGCCGCTCACCGGCCGCGGCGTCGTTGATCGCATCATCACGGACCTCGCCGTTATCGATGTGACCGATGATGGACTTGTGCTTGTCGAGCTAGCCAACGGCGTGAGCATTGACGACGTGGTGTCTGCGACAGAGCCAGAACTTTTGATTGCTCTCAAGGAGGAAGCATGATCGATGACATCGTGATCGTTGCGGCAGCACGGACGCCTCAGGGCCGCCTGAAGGGGCAACTCTCGTCTGTCACGGCCACTCGATTGGGAGCAGTTGCGATTCGCGGCGCTCTCGCCGCCGGCGAGATACCCGCCGATGCTGTTGACGCAGTGTTCGTCGGTCAGGTGCTCTCGGCCGGTTCTGGTCAGAACCCTGCGCGGCAAGCTGCTCTCGGCGCGGGAATCGGATGGCGTGCACACGCTGCAGTCGTCAACAAAGTCTGCCTTTCCGGCCTCAGCGCTGTCATCGATGCGCAGCGAATGCTGGCATTGGGCGATGCAAAGGTCGTGGTCGCCGCCGGAATGGAATCAATGACGCACGCTCCGCATTTGCTGATGGGCTCGCGCGAGGGGTGGAACTACGGCTCCGTGGAAGTGCTCGACCACATGGCGTATGACGGGCTTACGGACGCATACGAGAGCGACAGTATGGGGGCCTCGACTGAGCGCGGGAACGGCCCACGTGAGATTTCTCGGACGCAACAAGACGAGGTCGCTGCGCGTTCTCATCAGCGTGCTGCGGCCGCATGGGAGGACGGTGTCTTTGATCGGGAGATCGTCGAAGTCGAGGTTCCACAGCCGAAAGGTCCCGCAGTCATCGTCACTCGCGACGAAGGCATTCGCGCTGAGACCACTGCGGACACGTTGGCGAAATTGCTCCCCGCTTTTGCTTCGGAGGGCACGATTACGGCGGGCAATTCCTCGCAGATTTCGGACGGCGCCTCGGCCGTTGTCCTCACCACCCGTGCTCACGCCGATGAAAACGGTTGGGCCGTACTCGCCTGCCTCGGATCTCATGGGCAAGTGGCTGGTCCCGATAACTCGCTTCACGCTCAACCGGCAAACGCCATCAAGGTTGCCTGCGGCAAAGACGGGATTGAGCCAAGCGGGCTTGATTTTATCGAGATCAACGAAGCATTTGCCGCTGTTGTCGTGCAATCTCAGCGAGAGCTTGGCGTAGGAGATGACGTCGTTAACCCGCACGGGGGCGGTATCGCTATTGGTCACCCGATCGGAGCGAGCGGCAATCGGCTCGTGGTCCATGCTGTGCATGAACTGATGCGCAGAGGCAGCGGAACTGCGGCGGTAGCGCTGTGCGGCGGGGGCGGTCAGGGCGAGGCTCTTATCCTGCGCCGCTGAAGTCAACGCCTATTGGCGGCGGAGGTGCTTCTCCATGAGCTCTGCTTCTTGCCCCGCGATGGGAGAGTCACCGGGAATTCCTTTGCCCCGGCCGGCGCGATAAATATCCGCCATGGCACCGACGGCGAGTACGACCGTGATTATCCAACTCGCCCAGGCGAGCACGCTTCGCCAGGTGAAATGGTCGCGATCACGGAGGCTGTCGAACAGCGGCTTACCCATGATGAATGCGTTGATGAGCCCGGTGCCGAACAGATACTTGCGCATAAGAGCCACGGTACCGTGCAGATCGCGTTGAGATCACCTCTTGACAGCATCGGCGGGCGAGCGCAAGCCCAGGGCGGGTGTGTGTGCCGCTGTTAGATTAAGAACAATCCGAATCACCAGGAGTGTTCTGTGTCTAAAGCCGAGTTCGTTGTCGTCGCGAATCGTCTCCCCGTTGATCACGATCCCGATTCCGAGAATGGCTGGCGGCGCTCACCCGGCGGGCTCGTGACGGCTCTTGAGCCAGTGATGCGGAAGGCGGATGGCGCGTGGGTCGGTTGGGCGGGAAAGCCCAACCTGGAGGTTGAACCTTTCGATTTTGAGGGCACTCATCTGGTTCCGGTTTCGCTCAACGAAGACGAAGTCCAGAACTACTACGAAGGAATGTCCAACGACACGTTCTGGCCGCTCTATCACGATGTGATCGCAGCTCCGCGCTACCGGCGCGCATGGTGGGATTCCTATGTCACGGTCAACCGTCGTTTTGCCGAGGCCGCTGCCGCGGCCGCAGCAGATGGCGCCACCGTGTGGGTGCAGGACTACCAGCTCCAGCTGGTCCCGCAAATGGTACGTGAGCTACGTCCCGACCTGACGATCGGATATTTTCACCACATTCCATTCCCGGCATACGGCCTCTTCGCCCAGCTTCCCTGGCGGCGTCAAGTGATCCAGGGCCTGCTCGGTGCGGACGTCATCGGCTTCCAGCGGGTCGCTGACGCCGGCAACTTCGCCCGCGCAGTGCGCCGCGTGTTCCACTACGAAACCAAAGCCACCGGCATCCGTGTCCCAAACGCCGACGGTACGACCCGCCGGGCCATTGCGCGCGCTTTCCCCATTTCGATAGACACGGAGTCGTATATCGAATTGGCGCAGCGCGAAGATATCAAAGCGCGCGCGGTGGAGATTCGAGAAAATCTAGGAAACCCCAAGAAGATTCTTCTGGGCGTCGACCGCCTTGACTACACCAAGGGAATCAGGCACCGTCTCAAGGCGTACGGCGAGCTGCTCAACGACGGTCGTCTGAGCGTCGAAGACGTCGTGCTCGTGCAGGTTGCAAGTCCGAGTCGCGAGCGCGTCGAGGCTTACATGCAGTTGCGAGACGAGATCGAACTCACAGTCGGCCGGATCAACGGCGATCGCGACACTATGGATCACAGCGCTATTCGATACCTGCACCAGGCGTACCCGCGCGAAGAAATGGTCGCGCTCTACCTTGCAGCGGATGTCATGCTCGTCACGGCGCTTCGCGACGGCATGAACTTGGTCGCGAAGGAGTACGTCGCGAGTCGGGTCGATAACCGTGGTGTTCTCGTGCTGAGCGAGTTCGCAGGCGCAGCTGATGAGCTGGGCAGCGCGTTGTTGATGAACCCGCACGACATCGGCGGCCTTAAAGACACGATTGTTCGCGCTGTGGAAATGCCGGCTGCAGAACAGGGGCGACGTATGCGGTCGCTGCGAAAGCGAGTGCGAGAAAACGACGTCGAACGGTGGTCTCAGCTTTTCCTGAACGCACTCGCAAAGGCGAAAGAGCCGGAGAACAACGCATGACGACGCCTGTCGAGTCGCCCGAAGAGGTCACGGCGGCACTTGAAGAACTGGCGGCAACTGCGCACCTTTTGATAGCCCTCGATTTTGATGGCACACTCGCATCGCTCAATGACAAGCCGATGGAATCTCGCATGTTGCCCGAGGCGCGCCGTGCGCTGGAGGCGCTCGTTGCGGCTCCACACACGTCGGTCGCTCTCGTTTCCGGACGAACTCTCCACGATCTGAAGATCATTTCTGAACACGACGATTCTTCGCTCGTTCACCTTGCCGGCTCTCACGGCGCCGAGTTCTGGCATCCAGGAGAGGGCGAAACTCCTCGTGAGAGTTCTGACGAGGATGCCGCAGACAGAGCGCTGCGTGATGACGTGCGCGTGAGCGCCGAGCAAGCGGTTGCAGACATTGACGGTGCATGGATCGAGCCGAAAGAGTTCGGGATCGGGCTTCACACCCGACTTGCGGCATCTGCTGACGCTGAGATTGCCGCGTCGCGTATCGACAGCCTCCTAGCGGAACGTGCGCCATCATGGCGTCGCCGCACCGGCCACAACATTTTGGAGTACGCGTACCGTCACGAAGGAAAAGACACCGCGATTGCGGCGCTGCGGAAGCGCCTTGGCGCGAGTGCTGTTCTCTTCGCGGGCGACGACGTCACTGACGAAGATGCACTCGCGAGCCTTGAGTCCGAGGACCTCGGGGTCCGAGTCGGGAGTGGCGAGACTCACGCACGCGTCCGGGTCGCGGACGCCGCAGCACTCTCTCATGCGCTGTTAGCCCTAGCCAAGCTTCGTTCCGCCTGAGAGACGCGCCCGCGTAACGCGCGAGGACCGCCGAGGCAGGAATACACTCTGTTACATGCCTGAAATCAAACCTACCTCCGGTGCGCCCATCGACATCAAGCCACGCAGCCGCGTCGTTACCGATGGCATCGAAGCAACGACCTCTCGCGGAATGCTCCGCGCTGTCGGCATGGGCGACGAGGACTGGGAAAAACCACAGATTGGTATCGCGTCCAGCTGGAATGAGATCACTCCCTGCAACCTGAGCCTTGACCGACTCGCTCAGGGAGCAAAAGAGGGCGTGCACTCAGGTGGCGGCTACCCGCTACAGTTCGGCACGATTTCCGTCTCGGACGGAATCTCTATGGGGCACGAGGGAATGCACTTTTCGCTCGTGTCACGCGAAGTCATTGCGGACTCAGTCGAAACCGTCATGATGGCTGAGCGCCTCGACGGCTCGGTCCTCTTGGCAGGCTGCGACAAGTCATTGCCCGGCATGCTGATGTCGGCTGCGCGGCTCGACCTCTCGAGCGTCTTTCTCTACGCGGGATCGATCGCGCCAGGTTGGGTGAAGCTCAGCGACGGCACCGAGAAGGAAGTCACGATCATTGACTCCTTCGAAGCCGTCGGAGCGTGCAAAGCCGGAAACATGAGTGAAGAAGACCTCAAGCGCATCGAGTGCGCAATCGCTCCTGGCGAAGGCGCGTGCGGTGGCATGTATACCGCGAACACAATGGCGTCGGTGGCTGAAGCGCTCGGGATGAGCCTGCCGGGTTCGGCATCGCCGCCCTCCGCAGACCGTCGCCGCGACTACTTCGCCCATCGTTCTGGCGAAGCGGTCGTCAACATGCTGCGCCTGGGCATCACCGCTCGCGACATCATGACCAAGAAAGCTTTCGAAAACGCAATTACCGTCGCGATGGCACTGGGTGGTTCAACCAACGTCGTGTTGCATCTGCTCGCGATCGCCAGTGAAGCCGAAGTCGAACTCACGCTCGATGACTTCAACCGCATCGGTGACAAGGTGCCGCACCTCGCCGATATGAAGCCATTTGGACAGTTCGTCATGGCCGATGTCGATCGCCACGGCGGCATTCCGGTGCTGATGAAGGCACTGCTCGATGCCGGGCTGTTGCACGGTGACGCGCTGACGGTCACCGGTAGGACCGTTGCCGAGAACCTCGAGGCGCTGAATCCCGACCCCATCGATGGCACCGTTATCCGTACGCTCGATAACCCCATCCACGCCACCGGCGGAATCACGATCCTCAAGGGATCCTTCGCACCCGACGGAGCGGTGGTCAAGACAGCAGGCTTCGATGCCGCGGTATTCGAGGGGCCCGCCAAGGTCTTCGAGCGCGAGCGTGGTGCGATGGATGCACTTACCAACGGCGAAATCATGGCGGGCGATGTGATCGTCATTCGTTACGAAGGTCCTAAGGGTGGACCGGGAATGCGCGAAATGCTCGCCATCACAGCAGCCATCAAGGGCGCCGGTCTCGGTAAAGATGTATTACTCTTGACAGACGGAAGATTCTCAGGCGGCACAACCGGCCTGTGCATCGGCCACATAGCACCCGAAGCAGTGGACGCAGGTCCAATTGCATTCGTGCGCGATGGTGATCTGATACGGGTCGATATCGCAGCTCGCACTCTCGACCTACTCGTCGATGAGGCAGAGCTCAGCTCCCGCCGCGAAGGCTGGGAACCGCTACCTCCCCGCTATACCCGTGGCGTTCTTGCCAAGTACTCGAAGCTCGTGCGTTCCGCCGCTGAAGGCGCAACCACAGGCTGATCAGACATTCATCCGCTTTTGCCGAACTCGAGGTTATTCACCATGCCCGCCGAATCCGCCACGGCCGTTCCCCGGCCCCCCGCTCGAAGCGCATCGGCGCCCGTGCTCACGGGCGCACAAGCGGTCGTCCGTTCTCTGGAGCTTCTGGGGGTGACCGACGTCTTCGGTCTTCCCGGCGGCGCCATCTTGCCGGTCTACGACCCGCTCATGGACACCGAAGAGATCCGTCACATTCTCGTGCGCCATGAGCAGGGCGCGGGCCACGCCGCCGAAGGGTACGCGTCAGCTTCCGGCCGAACGGGCGTCGCAATCGCAACGTCCGGTCCGGGAGCAACCAACCTTGTCACCGCGATTGCTGACGCCTACATGGACTCAGTGCCGATCGTGGCCATCACGGGTCAGGTCTTCAGCACGCTCATGGGAACGGATGCGTTCCAAGAGGCAGACATCGTCGGAATCACGATGCCAATCACGAAGCACTCGATTCTCGTGAAGACGCCGGAAGAAATTCCCGGCGCTATCGCTGCGGCATACGAAATCGCGAGCACTGGTCGACCGGGCCCGGTGCTTGTCGACATCACGAAAGATGCGCAGCAGGCCGAGGCGCCGTTCATCTGGCCGCCCAAGATCGATCTGCCTGGCTACCGTCCGGTGACGAAAGCGCACGGAAAACAGATTCACGCTGCGGCGCAGTTGCTCGCGAGCGCTCAGAAGCCCGTGCTTTACGTCGGTGGTGGCGTCATCCGAGCTCGTGCATCACGCGAACTGCTTGCGTTGGCTGAGGCAACGGGCGCACCTGTCGTCACGACCCTGATGGCAAGAGGCGCTTTTCCCGATTCGCACCAGCAGCACCTCGGCATGCCGGGCATGCATGGCACGGTCCCCGCTGTTCTCGCCCTTCAAGAAGCTGACTTGATCGTCGCCCTCGGCGCGCGATTCGATGATCGTGTTACCGGGAAGGCCGCGCTGTTCGCTCCGAACGCGCAGGTGGTTCACGTAGACATCGATCCAGCCGAGATCTCGAAGATCCGATACGCAGATGTGCCGATTGTGGGAGATCTTCGCGATGTGCTTGTCGACCTCGAAGCCGCCTACCACGGCGCCGTTTCCGAGGGAGAGCCCGATACCGCCGAGTGGTGGTCCTACCTCGACGGTCTTCGCAACGAATTCCCGCTCGGCTATTCGCAGCCGACCGACGGACTCATGGCGCCCCAGTACGTGATTCAACGCATCGGAGAGATGACGGGGCCCGAAGGCGTGTACGCGTCCGGCGTCGGTCAGCACCAGATGTGGGCCGCACAGTTCATCAAGTATGAACGTCCGAATTCTTGGCTGAATTCAGGTGGCGCTGGCACGATGGGCTACTCGGTTCCGGCTGCAATGGGAGCCAAGGTTGCCGAGCCTGATCGTGTTGTATGGGCGATCGACGGTGACGGATGCTTCCAGATGACAAACCAGGAACTCGCCACCTGTGCGATCAACAACATCCCGATCAAGGTAGCGATTATTAACAACTCGTCCCTCGGGATGGTCCGGCAGTGGCAGACGCTCTTCTACGACGGCCGCTATTCGAATACCGATCTCAACACCGGGCACAATTCCATTCGAATTCCCGACTTCGTGAAGCTCGCTGAAGCGTATGGCTGCCTTGCCATCCGTGTGGAACGAGAAGAAGACGTGGATGCCGCGATCCAGACGGCGTTGGAGACGAACGATCGGCCCGTCGTGATCGATTTCGTGGTGAGTGCGGACGCCATGGTCTGGCCCATGGTGCCTCAGGGCGTAAGCAACAGCTACGTGCAGTACGCCCGCGAGCACGCGCCTGCATTCGACGAGGAGGACTGAGATGACCAAGCACGTCCTGAGCCTCCTAGTGGAGGACAAGCCGGGTCTGCTGACTCGTGTAGCTGGCCTTTTCGCTAGGCGCGGCTTCAACATCGAGTCGCTCGCTGTCGGTGTGACCGAGGTGCCGGGGCTTTCTCGCATCACGGTCGTGGTCGATGTCGACCAGCTTCCTCTCGAGCAGGTCACCAAGCAGCTCAACAAACTGATCAACGTGATCAAGATCGTCGAGCTCGAAGACGCAGCATCGGTTCAGCGTCACCACATGCTGATCAAGGTGCGCGCTGATAACGCCAACCGTTCGAACGTTCTCGAGGTCGTCAACCTTTTCCGCGCGTCGGTCGTCGACTATGCGCCCGACGCTGTTGTGATCGAGGTCACCGGAGACAAGGGCAAGGTCGACGCGTTGCTTCGGGCTCTCGAACCTTTCGGCGTGAAAGAGCTCGCCCAGTCGGGCCTGCTCGCAATGGGCCGCGGAAGCAAAAGCATTACCGAACGAGTCCTTCGCGGTTAGCGCAGGCGCCCTGTCGACATAGTGGGGGCGCGCACGTGCGAAACAGCGGAATCCTGACATTGAAAAACCAAGAACAAGGAGAAACACAAAGTGGCTGAAATCTTCTACGACGACGACGCAGACCTCTCGCTCATCCAGGGCAAGAAGGTCGCCATCGTCGGCTATGGCTCGCAGGGCCACGCCCACGCGCAGAACCTGCGCGACTCGGGCGTTGAGGTCGTCATCGCCCTCAAAGACGGCTCGAAGTCTGCCGCCAAGGCGCAGGAAGACGGCTTCGAGGTCAAGTCTGTTGCCGACGCAACGGCATGGGCCGACCTCATCATGATCCTGGCTCCCGACCAGTACCAGCGTTCGATCTTCACCGACCACATCAAGGACCAGCTGACGCCGGGCAAGACGCTCGCGTTTGCGCACGGTTTCAACATCCGCTTCGGCTACATCGATGCCCCTGAGGGTGTGGACGTCATCCTGATCGCGCCGAAGGCTCCCGGTCACACCGTGCGTCGCGAGTTCGTTGCCGGGCGCGGTATCCCCGACATCATCGCAGTCGAGAGCGATGCCTCCGGTCAGGCGTGGGATGTCGCCAAGTCGTACGCGAAGGCCATCGGTGGTACCCGTGCCGGTGTCATCAAGACGACCTTCACTGAAGAGACCGAAACCGACCTGTTCGGCGAGCAGGCGGTTCTCTGCGGTGGTGTGTCGCAGCTCGTCCAGTACGGCTTCGAGACCCTCACGGAGGCTGGCTACCAGCCGCAGATCGCCTACTTTGAGGTACTGCACGAGCTCAAGCTCATCGTCGACCTCATGTGGGAGGGCGGGATCGCCAAGCAGCGCTGGTCGATCTCGGACACCGCTGAGTATGGTGACTACGTCTCGGGACCGCGCGTGATTTCTCCCGAGGTCAAAAAGAGCATGCAAGCGGTTCTCGGAGACATTCAGTCCGGTGCGTTCGCCAAGCGATTCATCGATGACCAGGATGCTGGTGCCCCAGAGTTCCTCGCGCTTCGCGAGAAGGCCCAGGGCCACCCCATCGAGGCAACGGGCAAGGAACTCCGCGCCCTGTTCGCATGGAAGCAGACCGACGAGGACTACACCGAGGGTTCCGCCGCTCGCTAGTCACGATAGACCGCCGTTCCTAACCGGCACGGCTCCGGCCCGAGCACGCCACCGCATCAAGTGACGTGCTCGGGTCTTCGTGCGTTTTGTGCGCGTTTGCTTTGGAACGCGGATAAGGTTGGCGAATGGCCCGCGGTGAAGATGACGCTCTTTCTTGGAGCGGTGACGATGATCCGACGCTCGATGTGGTTTCGCGAGATCCCGCAGATTCTCTCCCTGCGGGCTACACCGCTGTGGGCCGGGGGAGTAGACCACATGAAGACGCGGCAGACGCACCGGAATCCGAGCAGGAAACTCCGAGCGCGGGGCAAAAAGCTCCAGGCGGCATGGGGAATGCAGCGCTGGTGACGCTGGGGGTTCTCGGGGGTGTCTACCTTCTATGGACCATCGGGTGGCTCCTTGGCGGTCTTCGCCTCGCTGACTACGCCCAGTTCCTCGTCTCGCCAGTGGGTTTCCAAGTGAGTCTGTGGCTCGCCGTTGCGGCATCGCCGATCTGGTTCCTCACTGTCTTTCTTCTCACACGGCGCTCGAAACTGTGGTTGCGGCTGTCCATGCTGATTGTGGGAGTGCTCGTACTGCTGCCGTGGCCTTTCATCATGGTGGGAGCGGTCGGAACATGATGGCATCGACAACTGGCACGTCTGCCGCGCGAAGGTCAGCACTGCCCACGTGGTTGATAGCGACAGTCAGCGGGCTTTTCGGCCTCTTCTACGCCTACGCGGTGTGGAACGCGGTCGACTTGCTCATTCGACAAGCGAGCGGCCCGCTCGGATTGAGCGGCTACGGCTGGTTTGTGTTGTTGGCCGCCGTGTTCTTTCCGATCCTCGCCTTCGCCGGTGCTCTCACGCTCGGATGGCGCCGAAAAATCGGCCCACTGGTGCTCATTCTGCTCACGGGTCTCGCCCTCGTCTCGGTCTTCTGGCTGAACATCGTCGCGTACGCGAGCGTCTACGGAACGAGCCTGCTCGGCTCCTGATGAGCGTCACACAGCATTTCGTTGCGTGAGCGAGCGATAGGGTAGTACCGGTCCCGCCCGCGGACGTGCGCTGCGAGGCATCCGATCGTCCCCCGTGCTCTGCACGTCACCCGCGCTGCAAAAGGATCCACCACGTGACGAAGCCCGTTGTGCTTATCGCCGAAGAACTATCACCCGCCACGATCGACGCGCTCGGTCCCGACTTCGAGGTTCGTCATGTCGACGGAGCCGATCGCACAGCTCTCCTGCCGGCGCTGGCCGACGCGAACGCTGTTCTGATCCGCTCTGCGACGAAGATGGATGCTGAAGCGATCGCCGCGGCCCCGTCGTTGAAGGTCATCGCCCGCGCTGGTGTCGGTCTCGACAACGTCGACATCAAGTCGGCAACGACCGCTGGCGTCATGGTCGTCAACGCGCCGACGTCGAACATCATTTCCGCCGCTGAACTCACGGTGGGGCACGTTCTGAGTCTTGCTCGTCGTATCCCCGCGGCACACGCTTCGCTTTCAGAGGGTCTGTGGAAGCGCAGCTCGTACACCGGCACGGAACTCTTCGAGAAAACGATCGGCATCATCGGCCTCGGTCGCATCGGTGCTCTCATCGCTGCCCGTGTTCAGGCTTTCGACATGCGTGTCGTAGCCTACGACCCGTACGTCACGAGCGCGCGTGCGCAGCAGCTCGGCGTGCAGCTCTTGAGCCTCGAGGAACTTCTCGAGGAAAGCGATTTCGTAACGATCCACATGCCGAAGACGCCCGAAACCACGGGAATGATCAGCACCGATCAGCTCGCCCGGATGAAGTCGACAGCATATGTGGTGAACGTTGCGCGCGGCGGTCTTATCGATGAAGAAGCCCTTTACACGGCTTTGACAACGGGCGAGATCGCCGGCGCCGGCCTCGACGTCTTCACGAGCGAGCCGCCCAAGGCAGACTCGTCAGCCGCAAAACTCCTCGATCTCCCCAACGTCGTGGTAACTCCGCACCTGGGCGCCTCCACGGAGGAAGCACAGGAGAAGGCAGGCGTCTCCGTTGCGAAGTCCGTGCGGCTCGCGCTCGGCGGTGAACTTGTACCCGATGCCGTGAACGTGGCTGGTGGAGTCATCGATCCGTATGTGCGACCCGGCATCCCGCTGGTCGAAAAGCTCGGCCAGATCTTCTCGGCCCTCGCGCTTTCGCCAGTCACGAGCCTGGACGTTGAAGTTCATGGTGACCTGAGCGAATATGACGTCAGTGTGCTCAAGCTTGCGGCGCTCAAGGGCGTATTCACCAACGTCGTAAGTGAAAGCGTGTCGTATGTCAACGCGCCGTTGCTCGCGGAGCAGCGCGGCGTCGAGGTGCGGCTCATCGTCGACGACCAGTCCGAGGAGTACCGCAACGTGATCACGGTCGCTGGCGCACTGTCGGACGGATCGCAGGTGTCGGTATCTGGCACGCTCACGGGCACGAAGCAGATTGAAAAGCTCGTCGGCATCAACGGTCACGCGCTCGAATTGCCCATCGAGAAGAACCACGTCGTCATGATGTACACGGACCGACCGGGAATCGTCGCGGTCTACGGACAAAAGTTCGGCGACGCCGGCGTCAATATTGCCGGCATGCAGATTGCTCGTCAGGCCGCTGGCGGTCAGGCGCTGTCGATTCTGACCGTCGATTCGCCCGTGCCCGACGAGGTTCTCGCCGATGTGCGCGCCGCAATCGATGGTGCACTCATCCGTCAGATTGAGATCACCGAGTCGTAAACAGCCGTAACCACTCCTGACCTGCCCGTTTTTGCAGGTGTTTCGCGCGCGAGCCGGCAAAAACGGGCAAGTCACGTTGTGGATATCGCATGTTCTACACATAACAAGCCAGGTCGCCTCTGCGGTGACGACCCGCCACGAACCTTCTGTGACGTCAGCGAGTGCTCGAGCTCCTGGACAAGCATTCGGAATCGCCGAAAGAATCTGAACTGCGGTTCTTGCAAGGGCCGAGTGCAATATCGACGTCTTCGTCAGCTTCGGAACTTTCGTTGCGCGGGTCGACCTCGCCTATCGGCAACTGACTATCGCGATCGAGTACGAGGGTGACTGCCACCGGGAACCAGAGCAGTTTCGACGCGACCTGGCTCGCCGGCGTCGACTCGGGGCGTCCGGCTGGACCTACATTTCTGTCATCCAGCGCGACTCCCACAAAAACAGGCAAGTCGCGAAGAAGTGAACGGGTTACGCCCGCGTTGAGTGCTCGACCAGGGCGATGAGGGCGGCGAGTTCAGGCTCATCGAACTTGGGTCCGGGTAGTGCGCCGACGGTCAACGCGTTGTTGAAGTAGAGGCCGTCACTCACGAGCATGACGAGTTGGAGCGCTGATTCATCGCGAACATGCGGCCTGATTGCGCCTTCCCACATGTCGCGCACGCGACGTAACGCATCGGTGGCCAGAGGATGCCCATTCTGCGCGAGACGCGACACGGCGATGATCGAACGATCAAGTGGCGAGTCGGTCATGATCGAGCTGCGCATTAAGGCCGCCACCGGACCGGAGGATGCCGCGACAATCTTCTCGACGTCGAGAACTGCACGCTCTTCCATGCGTTCGATGACACCGTTTTCGAGAGCATCTTTCGACGCGAAGTGGTACAGCAGTCCGCCCTTTGAGACGCCGGCCAATCGCGCCACTGTCTCCATCGTCGCGGCCCGTTCACCGTCGCTGCGCACCACCTGCTCGAACGCATCGAGAACTGTTTCGCGGGCACGCGGTGGTCTGGTCATCGGCTAAATCGTACCTATCTCGGGCGGGCTCATCGTGTTACTATACCAGCTGGACGGTATAGAAATAATGACGACTTTTACTCAAGAAATCGAAATCGCGAACGCTGGCGGTCAAAAAGTGGGCGCCCGCGGCTGGGCAGCGCTCGCGGTGTTGATGCTTCCGGTGCTCTTGGTTTCGGTAGACAACACGGTGCTGAGCTTCGCGCTCCCCGCCATTGCTTCAGACCTTGCGCCCACCAGCGTGCAGCAGCTATGGATTATCGACGCCTACCCGCTGGTTCTCGCGGGTCTCCTCGTGACAATGGGCACGCTCGGAGACCGTTTCGGACGGCGACGGATGCTTCTCATCGGTGCCATCGGATTCGCCGCTGTCTCGGCACTCGCAGCGTTCGCACCCACTGCCGAGCTGCTCATCGCCGCTCGCGCTCTTCTCGGAGTCTTCGGTGCGATGCTGATGCCTTCGACGATGTCGTTGCTGCGGAGCATCTTTACCGACCGGGATCAGCGCCGCATCGCGATCGCGATTTGGGCCGCGATGTTCTCGGCAGGCGCCGCAGCCGGACCGATCGTCGGTGGAGTATTGCTGGAGCATTTTGCCTGGGGCTCGGTCTTTCTTCTTGCCGTCCCCGTGCTCGTGCCGCTGCTTGTCTTCGCACCGCTCTTGCTCCCCGAGAGCCGTGACCCGTACCCCGGCCGCATCGATGCGTTGAGCATCGTGCTGTCGCTGGCCACAATGGTTCCGATCGTCTACGCGATCAAAGAGATCGCGATCCACGGACCGGCTCTCTTGAGCGTGGGGCTTCTCGCTCTCGGTGGGCTTATTGGTTGGGTCTTCGTCAAGCGCCAGCTCGCGTTACCCGTCCCGATGCTCGACATGAGGTTATTCCGCCGCTCCTCGTTCAGCGGCGCTCTCCTCGTCAACACGTTGACGGTCATGGCTCTCGTGGGATTCCTCTACTTCGTGGCACAGCATCTTCAACTTGTCGTGCAGTTGAGCCCCATCGAAGCAGGATTCGCCCTCGTTCCTGGACTCGTTGCCACCATCGTTGCGGGCCTCGCGATCGTGCCGATCGCTAAGCGTTTCGCACCCAGCATCGTGGTTCCGAGCGCCTTGGTTTTCACTGTTGTCGGGTATCTGATCATCGCGGCATCGTCAACGGATGCTGCGAACGTCAGCGTGCTCGTCATCGCGTTCGCCGTTCTGGGCCTTGGGATCGGTGCGGCTCAAACAGTGTCGAACGATCTGGTCATTTCCAACGCGCCACCGAACAAGGCGGGTGCAGCCGCGGCCGTATCTGAAATGTCGTATGAGCTCGGTGCTGTGCTCGGAACCGCGGTTTTGGGAGGCATCTTGACGGCGCTTTACCGCACGAACCTCTCGGTTCCCGAGGGCATTTCGGCGGTCGACAGCGCGGCTGCTCGCGAGACGCTTGCAGGAGCTATGTCAGCCGCGGAGAGCATCGGGGGAGACCTTGGCGCTCAACTCCGGCTCGCTGCCGCACAAGCGTTTGATGCCGGCGTGAGCGTCACGTCGCTGATTGGTGCCGGCCTTGTTGTCGCAGCCGCGATCATCGCTGCCACTACCCTGGGAAGGTCCCGCCGCGTTCGGGCGCGCTGACGACCGTCGCCGCCCACGTGGCATTCCCCGCGAGGAGAAAGCTATGTCGCGCGTTGTGAAGCTCGCCGTCATCCCCGGAGACGGTATCGGTCCTGAAGTGATTTCCGAAGCCGAAAAGGTGCTGGATGCCGTCACTGCTGGCAGTGGCATCCATTTTGAGAAGACTCATTTCTCTCTTGGAGCGGGCCGCTTTCTCGAAACCGGCGACACTCTGACGGATGCCGACCTCGAGTCCATCAAGTCGCACGACGCCATCATGCTCGGTGCCGTAGGGGGAGTACCCGGCGATGCCCGGCTTAAGGACGCCAACATCGAGCGCGGACTGCTGCTCAAGCTGAGGTTCGAGCTCGACCACTACGTGAACCTGCGCCCCTCGAAGCTCTATCCCGGTGCGCCAGGCCCGCTTGCGGCGCCCGGAGATGTCGACTTTGTTGTCGTGCGTGAGGGAACCGAGGGCCCCTATGTCGGTAACGGCGGAGCAATCCGTCGTGGCACGCCTCAGGAGGTGGCAAACGAAACGTCGGTGAATACCGCCTTCGGAGTGGAGCGAGTCGTTCGCGCCGCGTTTGCTCTCGCTGACCGCCGACGCCGAAAGCTCACCCTCGTGCATAAGACGAACGTTTTGGTGCACGCCGGTGCCATCTGGAAACGTCTGGTTGACGAGGTTGCAGCAGAGTATCCAGCGGTGGCCGTAGACTATCTCCACGTCGACGCGGCAACGATCTTCCTGGTCACGAACCCGGCGCGCTTCGATGTGATTGTCACCGACAACCTTTTCGGCGATATTTTGACAGACCTGGCAGGCGCCGTAACCGGTGGCATCGGCCTCGCAGCTTCGGGAAATATCAATCCCGATCGCGTATTCCCCTCGATGTTCGAGCCAGTTCACGGATCTGCACCCGACATCGCGGGACAGCAGAAAGCCGACCCCACGGCCGCGATTCTCTCAACAGCTTTGCTGCTCGATCATCTTGGGCTCACAGCGGAAGCCGCTCGCGTCACCCGCGCGGCTGAGGAAGATATCGCGCACCGTGACGGCGCACACCGCACCACTTCACAAATTGGCGACGCGATAGCCGCGCGAGTCCAGGCGTAATCTGTACTCGCACGCAGCACACGCCGCCCTATCCCGCCCGCGGGGCGCAGAGACAGCGAGAAGAAAATGACCACGATCGATACTGACCCTGACACCGGACTCAACCCGCTCCAGTTCTTGGTGAGAAAAAATCTCGCCGCGAAGTCTCCCGCGGCGCGCGAAGAAATTCTGGCGAACCCGGGGTTCGGCACGCACTTCACCGATCACATGGTCGATGTCTGCTGGTCGGTAGGTGGAGGTTGGCATCGTCCGCGCGTGCAGCCTTACGGGCCGCTCAGCCTCGACCCGGCCGCTGCAGTGTTGCACTACGCGCAGGAGGTCTTCGAGGGTATCAAGGCATACCGGCATGCGGACGGCTCGATCCACACGTTCCGCCCCGACCAGAACGCGCGGCGTCTTCAGCGGTCAGCACGTCGGTTGGCTCTTCCCGAGCTTCCGGTCTCGTACTTCTTGCAGTCGCTTCGTGAGTTACTCGCCGTGGATGCGGATTGGGTTCCGAGCGGCGCAGACCAGAGTCTCTACCTGCGGCCCTTCATGTTCGCGAAAGAAGCATTCCTGGGTGTTCGGCCTGCCAACAAGGTTAACTACTACGTGATCGCGAGCCCCGCGGGAGCGTATTTCAAGGGCGGCGTTCAACCGGTGTCGATCTGGTTGAGTGAGGACTACTCGCGTGCTGGAAAGGGTGGCACTGGCGCTGCCAAGACCGGCGGAAACTACGCTTCGAGCCTGCTCCCGCAGTCCGAGGCGTACGAGAACGAATGCGACCAGGTCGTCTTCCTCGATCAGGATCGCAACGTGGAAGAACTGGGTGGCATGAACATCGTCTTCGTCTACAAAGACGGAACGCT
Organism: Microbacterium endophyticum; assembly: GCF_011047135.1. Taxonomy (NCBI): domain Bacteria; kingdom Bacillati; phylum Actinomycetota; class Actinomycetes; order Micrococcales; family Microbacteriaceae; genus Microbacterium; species Microbacterium endophyticum. The sequence goes on from NZ_CP049255.1 coordinate 2,683,571, forward strand.
CGTCACCCCACAGTCGGATTCGATTCTCGAGGGGATCACTCGGGATTCGATCCTGCAGCTTGCGGTTGACCGCGGTCACAAGATCGAGGGTCGCAACGTTTCGCTCGATGAGTGGCGTGCCGGAGTCGCTTCAGGTGACATTGTCGAAGTGTTTGCGTGTGGCACCGCCGCTGTCGTGACACCCATTGGCGTGTTGAAGGGTCGCGATTTCTTCGATCAGCAGCCGACCGGAACACTCGCGCTCGAGCTACGCGAAGAACTCACCGACATTCAGTACGGTCGTCGTGAAGACAAGCACGGCTGGCTCTACCGTCTCGATGCCTAGCCGATTCGGTGGGTCATCATCGGTAGGCTGGAACGGTGAGAATCGCACGCTTTAGCTACGAAGACGCCATCACCTACGGAATCGTCGACGGCGGTGAACTTGTCGTGCTCGCGGGCGACCCGATGTTCGCTGGATTCCAGCCGACCGGAGCCCGCGTTCCGCTCGGCGACGTGGCACTGCTGGCGCCCGTCATCCCGCGTTCGAAGATCGTGTGCGTCGGCAAGAACTATCGCGACCATGCCGTCGAGATGGGTGGCGATGCTCCCGCAGAGCCACTGCTGTTTCTGAAGCCGAACACTTCGGTCATTGGTCCCGGTGACGCGATCGTTCGGCCGGCTCAGTCGCACCGCACTGATCATGAGGGTGAACTTGCCGTCGTGATTGGTCGTATCGCCAAGAACGTCTCGGTAGAGAACGCGCTCGATTTCGTCTTCGGCTACACGATCGGTAACGACGTGACAGCTCGCGACCTGCAGAAGAGTGACGGTCAGTGGGCGCGAGCCAAGGGTTTCGACACGTTCTGCCCCCTCGGCCCCGCCATCGAAACCGAGTTCGACCCGGCGGGTGACGCGCGCGTTATCACGCGCGTCAACGGCGAAGTGCGGCAAGACGGAGCAATCTCCGACATGATCCACTCGGTTCCTGAGATTATCGCGTACGCGTCAGCCGCCTTCACCCTGCTGCCGGGAGACGTCATTCTCACCGGAACGCCCGCGGGGGTTGGCGAGTTCGTCGCGGGCGACAGGGTAGAAGTGGAAATTACCGGTCTCGGTCTGCTCGGTAACACCGTCCGGGATGCCTGAGACCGCTGTGCCGGGCATCCTCACTGAGGTGCAGCTCGGTGCCGTGCGTCGCCGCACGATCGGCGTTCTTTCTGCAGGGCAGATTCTGGGCGGGGTCGCTTTTGGCGCGACGATTTCGCTCGGTGCCGTGCTTGCAACAGATATCGCGGGCGACGAGGCTGTTGCGGGTTTTGCGACCGCCTCGGTAACCCTCGGTGCCGCCGCCCTGGCGATACCGCTCGCACGCCTCGCCCAGAGGCACGGTAGACGGATGTCCCTCGCCACGGGAATGCTGATCGCGCTCGTCGGCGTCGCTGTGGTTATCTCGGCAGCCGCGCTTCGCTCGTTTCCCGCGCTCCTCGCGGGGTTTGCGCTGATTGGCGCTGGGCAGGCGGCAAACCTGCAGTCTCGCTTCGCGGCATCTGATCTAGCGACCGACGCATCGAGAGGTCGCGACCTCTCTCTCGTCGTGTGGGCGACGACTATCGGGGCCGTGCTGGGACCGAACCTGGTTGGTCCGGGCGAGACTATCGGTGCCTCACTAGGGATGCCTCCGCTCACCGGAGCGTATGTCTTCACGATCGTGTGCCAGGTGCTGGGGGTGGCGCTCTACCTGATTGCGCTTCGACCCGACCCGTTGTTGTTGGCGCAGAAGATCGCGGCAGATCACGCCGCATCGGGCACCGCACGCATTGCTCGAGCAGACAGGCCGCTGGCGGCGCGCTACGCAATTTTCGCGGTCGCTGGCGCTCACGGAGTCATGGTGGCGGTCATGGCGATGACGCCGGTGCACCTCTTGCACCACGGCGCGACGCTGACGATTGTAGGACTCACGATCAGTCTCCACATCGCTGGTATGTACGCGCTCGCGCCGGTGTTCGGTTTTCTTGCAGACCGCCTGGGGCGCGTTCCCGTCATTCTTATCGGTCAGGTCCTGCTAGCCGCGGCACTTCTCACGGCGGGCCTTGGCCAGGACTCGACGGCGGCGGTGACGATCGGGCTCGTGTTGCTGGGGCTCGGCTGGAGCGCGTCGACGGTTGCAGGTTCTGCGCTCTTGACAGAGATGTCTTCTGAGGATCGTCGAACGACGCGCCAAGGGCGAAGCGACCTCGCAATGAACCTGGTCGGCGCTATCGGTGCAATTCTTGCCGGCGTCGTTCTTGGTGCCATCGGTTACGGCGGACTCGCGTTGATCGCTCTGGCGATTGTTGCCGCGGTGGGTGCGCTGGCACCGTTTGCTGCTAAGACTTCAGCGCACTGACAGCGAGGTCTACGTCTTCCTCATCGTTGTAGATATGGAACGCGACGCGGGCACGCCCCGCACGGCCCGATGCCACGATCTTTTTCGATGCCAAGCGGGTGACGGCGGTGCCTTCGTCATCGAGCCACGTGATGATCGCGCTTTCGCGAGTCGGCTCCGGTAGGTCCATTTCTTCACGAAAGAGGCGAGCGAGGTGAGTGGTGTGGCTGTAGAGCGCCATCTGATTCGTACGGGCAAACAGCGCCAGCGCTGGAGCGGCCCCGACAAACGCTTGCCATGCCGGCGAGACATCGAACCGCCGCGCGTCGGAGGCAAGAGTTACGGCATCCCCGTAGCAAGAATCCCAAGGGTTTTCACCCGCGTACCATCCAGCGAAAAGCGGCGATGCGCGGGTGAGTAGTGCATTCGAAACTGTGAGAAAAGATACTCCGCGCGGAGCGCACAGCCATTTGTACGCGTGGCAGATGACCGCATCGAAGACGGATGCCTCGACGGGAAACCACCCGACTGCTTGAGTCGCGTCGCACAGTGTCAGAGTTCCATGGGCGCGCGCCGCGCGGGTAATTTCTCCGACATCAGCGACTTCGCCCGTGGCGGACTGAACAAGCGAGAACGCAACGAGCGCAGTCTGAGGCTGTATCTCTGCAGCAAGATCCCGAAGCGGGACACAGCGGACCTCAAAGTCGCGCCCTGCGTGCACAAAAGGCAACACGATCGATGAGAAGTCGCCGTCAGCGACGAGCACCTCGGCTCGTTCCGGAAGCGCGGAAGCGACAAGGGCTGTCATCACGGAAGCTTGGGATCCGATTGCCACCCGTTGAGGTGCAACCTTGACGAGTCGCGCAAAGCTCCGTCGTGATCGCTCCACCGCGCTCGTGTAGTCAGCGAGGTCGGGGTGGCCACCGGCTGCCGAATCGAGGTCTGCGATGATCGCCGCACGCGTTGCGCGCGTCGGCAACCCAACTGTGCAACTGGCGAGATAGCCACGCCCGCCGCTGAACTGCGTGCGTGCCGACGTAATAGTTTTCATATATCGAGCCTCCTGCGAGCCGCTGTATTCGTCTACAGCAGGTTTGCCATCGAAAACATGACAGATGGTTATGCTTTAGGGCATGGCAGCGCAAAACGCGAGCGAAAACGACTTCGATGTCTACCCGCTACGAGTTGTAAAAGCAATCAGCGACGAAGGGTCGATTACTCGTGCTGCGTACTCACTTGGTTTCAGTCAGCCAGCGCTGAGCCAGCACGTGCGAAGGCTGGAGCAGAAGCTAGGAATTGGCATCGTCGAGCGCGTTGGCCGCACAGTGAGGCTCACCGAGGCTGGGTGAATTCTCGCTCGTCATGCACCTGCCGTGACGAATGCGTTGGATGCGGCATCCGAAGAGCTCGATGACTTGCGCGGGCTGAGATCTGGCCGTGTGCGTCTGGTGGGCTTTCCCTCTGCTTCGCCCACTGTGCTTCCGAAGCTCCTTGCGGACCTGGCCGAACGCCACCCTGGAATAGCTGTGTCGTATGTCGAGGCGGAGCCGCCCGAAGCTGTAGAAGCTGTACGCGAAGACCGCGCCGACGTCGCTTTGACTTTCAGCTATCCAGGCGACCGTGATGATCCGCATGTATCGAGCGCGCGAGGGTTGTCGGTGCGCTCCATCGGACATGACCAGATGCTTGCCGTTCTCCCGACTCATCACCCGGTAGCCCGCGCGAGCTACACCGGGGGAGAGGTCGACGTGGCGCTTCTCGCTGACGAAGATTGGATTGCGGGTTGTCCGCGCTGCCGTGGGCACCTTTTGGAGCTGTGCGGACGTGCGGGCTTCGAGCCGCGCATCACATTCGAGACCGACAACTTCATTGCCGTGGAGTGCCTTGTCGCACAAGGAATCGGAGTGGCAACCCTGCCCCGACTCGCTGTCGACTCAGTTCCTGCCATGCCTGGAGTTGTGACCATCGCGCTTCCACGCGGCGAAGAACGGACAGTTCACCTTGTGACAGCTCACGGTGCCGAAGATGTGCCGACCGTCCGCGCCACCCTCGCGGCGCTTCGCCGAGTTGTGTAAGCGCCATGTTCACCATGTGATGAGCGCGAGCGCGAGTAGGCTAGAACCCTATGTCGAGCTCACCCGATCCCCGCACCACCACTGCTACTGGCAGTGACGTGCGCGTGCGTTTTTGTCCTTCTCCCACGGGTCTCCCGCACGTCGGCCTTGTGCGAACCGCCCTCTTCAACTGGGCTTACGCCCGCCACAACGGCGGCAAGCTCGTGTTTCGCATCGAAGACACCGATGCGGCTCGTGACAGTGAAGAGAGCTATGCGCAGCTTCTGGATGCGCTTCGCTGGCTGAAGATCGACTGGGACGAGGGCGTAGAGGTCGGAGGTCCCCATGCGCCGTACCGGCAGTCGCTGCGTCACGACATCTACCGTGAAGTGCTCGACAAGCTGATCTCGGCCGGTGTGGTTTACGAGAGCTACTCCACTGCAGCTGAGATCGACGCACGCAACGAGGCCAACGGTCGAGCGAAGCAGCTTGGCTACGACAACTACGATCGCGAGCTCACAGACGAGCAGAAGGCCGCGTTCCGGGCCGAGGGTCGTGAACCGGCTTGGCGCTTGCGCGTACCCGATCACGACCTGACCTATGTTGACCTCGTGCGTGGCGAAGTCACGTTCCCTGCCGGGTCTTTCCCTGACTTCGTGATCGTCCGTGCCGGGGGAGTGCCGCTCTATACCTTCGTGAACCCGGTCGATGATGCGGTCATGGGGATCACTCACGTGCTTCGTGGTGAGGACCTCATGCCATCCACGGCTCGTCAGCTCGCGCTCTACGACGCACTTATCGAAGCTGGAGTTACCGACTTCATTCCGCGATTCGGACACTTGCCGCTGGTTCTTGGAGACGGCAATAAGAAGCTCTCAAAGCGCGATCCACGCGCGGATCTCTTCTTGCAGCGTGAGAAGGGCTTCATCCACGAGGGGCTGCTGAACTACCTCGCCTTGCTCGGTTGGTCGATCGGACCGGATCGCGACATCTTCTCACTCGCTGAGCTGACTGCGGCATTTGACGTCGAGAACGTCAACCCCAACCCTGCTCGCTTCGATCAGAAGAAAGCAGAGTCCATCAACGGCGACCACATCCGGATGCTGGAGCCCGCTGTATTTGTCGAGCGGATCATGCCGTATTTGCTGTCGGCTGGCATCGTGAGTGATCCGCCGACGGACGATCAGATGCAGCTAATCGTGGCTTCCGCGCCTCTCGTGCAGGAGCGCGTTCAGCTCCTCGGCGACGTGCCCGGGCTATTGGGCTTCTTGTTCACAGAAGAGGTCGTCTACGAAGAGGCGGCGCTCGCGACGCTGCCGGACAACGCTGGTGAGGTACTCGTCGCCGGTGTCGGTGCACTCGAGCTTGTGCCCGACACTGAATTCACGACAGCTGTGATCCAAGAGGCCCTCGCGGGCGCTCTCGTTGAGGGCTTGGGTTTGAAACCGCGGATCGCGTACGGCCCGTTGCGGGTTGCGGTCAGCGGGCGTCGCGTTTCGCCCCCACTGTTCGAATCGATGGAGCTTTTGGGTAAGGCAGAGACGATTTCTCGGCTCGGCGCTCTCGTTTCACATCGGGGCTGACTGCGGCTCGCCCGAGCTGCTCGGTTTGGCTTCACCCCCGGCGTCGAGTAAGGTTGATCCTCGGTACGACTTCGGTCTGATACCGATGGGGTATGGTGTAATTGGCAACACGGAGGTTTCTGGTACCTTTGTTCTTGGTTCGAGTCCAGGTACCCCAGCTTTAAAAACCCCCGCATAGCGGGGGTTTTTTGCATTTCCGAGGTCGTGATTTATTCATGATTTGGATGGAGCTTTCACAGGAGGCACCCGCGGTGCGATCTGAAGATCCGAGAAGCAACCACACGTCTCATGTGCGCACTGGGAACCAGTCGCTGTCGCATCGCCGTGTATTCGCCGCACCGGCCGAACTCGTGCAGCGCGCACACGTTGATCCGGAGCTCTTTCGACAATGGATGGGTCCTCGTGGAAGCATGGTGAGCTTCGAGCAGTTCAACCCCGTGACCGGCGGTGCATTTCGCTACGGAGTGGGTATGGAGGGAACGCCCGCTGCGGTATTTTTCGGTTCTTATCATGTGGTCGTTCCCGGTCTCATCGTTCATACCTGGCAGTACCACGGCGAGACGGGGTTCACCGTGGAAGCGCTTCGGTTTACTGCAGAGTCGCACTCCTCGTCGGTGCTCGACGTGACATCGACATTCCCGACAGTGGAGGCCTGCGATCAGATGGTGGAAAGCGGCCTCGACGATGAGATGGATGCCAACTTCGATCGTCTCGATGAGGTTTTGTCTTCCCTAGGTCGTTCTGTATCGAGCTAGCGCGTTCTCTGTGATAAAAACCTCATAAAGCAACAGGAATAAATGTTGTTTTATGTGGAAGTGCGTTGTAATCTTTCATGCAACACGGAGGTTGCATGTACGCAATGGAGCGCAGAGAACACATCGAGAGTGTGTTGCGCGAAGAAGGTCGGGTCGCCGTCGTCGATCTTGCTGTGAGGTTCGACGTAACCACCGAAACTGTGCGCCGCGATCTGGACGCGATGGAGAGCGAGGGGCGGCTTCGTCGTGTGCATGGCGGGGCGGTGCCGAAAGAGCGTGGGAGCACACGCGAAGTGCCCGTGATCGAACGGACTGCGCAACGCGCCGATGCTAAGCGAGCGATCGCGCTTAGGGCTCTTGACGCCATCCCGCCGGGATTCAGCGGATCGATCTATCTCGACGCGGGAACCACGACCGCGGCGATCGCTGCGATGCTGCCTGACCGTCTCGCCGCTTTTGGTGGCAGTGCCGAGGTAGTCACGCATTCGCTGACGCTCGCACCGATCGTCGCTGGCGTTCCGAGTATTTCGCTCTTCATCATTGGCGGACGAATTCGCGGTGTCACCGCAGCAGCAGTCGGTGCATCGACGGTCCGGTCGATCGCTGCGATTCGGCCCGACATCGCATTTATTGGCGCGAACGGAATTTCCGCTGAGTTCGGGCTGAGTACGCCCGATGCTGAAGAGGCTGCGGTAAAAGAAGCGATCGTACGCGCGGCGCGGCGTGTTGTCGTCGTTGCGGACTCGAGCAAATTCGGGCAAGAGCTGCTCGTGGGGTTCGCAGCCCTTTCCGAAATCGACGTAATTGTGAGTGATGCTCCTGTGTATACCGAACTTTCTGAAGCACTAGCGACTGCTGGCGTTGAGGCGTGGATCGCATGATCGTTACGGTGACGGCAAACCCATCGCTTGACCGGGCCATGGTCCTTGACGCGCCGCTCGAGGTCGGAATCGTCCAGGCTGCCGCTTCTACTCGCGAGGATGCCGGCGGCAAAGGCATCAACGTCGGGCGCGTGATTCAAGCCGCGGGAGAAGAAACGCTCGCTGTGTTGCCGCTGGCCCAGAACGACCCATTTGCTGCGCTTCTCGGTGAAACCGGCCTTCCATTTCATGCGGTGCCGGTGCATGGTCACGCTCGATCGAACCTGACGATTACAGATCCGGCTGGCGTCACAACAAAGCTCAACCTACCAGGTGCTGCACTGCGAAGCGGTGAGACCGACGCCTTGCTCGCGATCATCGTCGCTGCGTGCGAAGACGCTGACTGGCTCGTCCTGGCGGGCTCTTTGCCTCAGGGGATGAATGTAGATTTCTACGTTGACGTGATTGTCGCCGTTCGTGCCCGATGGGGAGACGCCGCTCCTCGGATTGCGGTGGATACCTCGGGCGCACCACTGCGCGCAGTCGTCGCTTCGGGGCATCCCGATCTCATCAAGCCCAATGAACATGAGCTCGCGGACTTGGCTGGTGTCGATGCTCCCACCGAGGATCTCTTAAACGCGGTGCTTCCGATTGCTGCGTCCCTGGTGCCAGATCGCGTCGGCGCCGCCCTCATCACCCTCGGCGGTGACGGCGCGGTTTTCGTCGATGGTTCTGGTGCACTCTTGGCTCCTGCGCCCCGCATTCACGTGGCGAGCACTGTCGGCGCGGGCGATAGCTCACTGGCCGGCTTTTTGCTCGCCGACGTTCGTGGTGCAGCCCCGAGCGAGTGTTTGGCCAGCGCGATCAGATATGGCGCCGCTGCGGCGACTTTGCCCGGCACACAGCCTCCGACGTCATCGGACTTTCCACCCGGCGAGATCGTCGTGCGACGGCGAAGCAACCCTCTTACCTAACTAACCCTCACACCACTGAAATATGGAGGACATCGTGTCCCACACAATCACCTCTGAACTCGTGTCTCTCGACACGAGTCTCGGAGCAGACAAGGCAGCCGTCATTCGCGCTCTCGCCGAGCGCGTTGTCGCGCAGGGGCGCGCGACAGATGCCGAAGCGCTGTTCGCTGACGCATGGGCCCGCGAACAGAAAGATGAGACCGGCCTTCCGGGCGGAATCGCTATTCCCCACGCGAAGAGTGCTGCGGTGACCGAGCCGTCGCTGGCATTTGCCCGTCTGACGCCGGGCGTGGATTTCGGCGCCGACGACGGACCTGCCGATCTCGTGTTCCTCATCGCTGCACCCGCTGACGCCGCTGAGGCGCACTTGGCGGTGCTTTCGAAGCTCGCACGCAGTCTCATGCAAGATGACTTCACCTCGGGCCTTCGTGCAGCGAAGAGCGCAGACGAAGTGGTTGCAATCGTGCAGAACGCTATCGGAGAAGGCAACGCTGCCTCGGCAGCCGCACCCGCGGCCGCCGGTGCGGCATCGTCAACAACTCCGTCTGCGTCCGATGAGCTCTCTATCAACGGACGCCCCGCGCGCATCGTCGCCGTGACGGCATGTGCGACGGGAATCGCCCACACCTTCATGGCCGCTGATGCTCTCACCGCGGCGGGAAAGAAGGCCGGAATCGATTTGGTCGTTGAGCCTCAGGGTTCTAGCGGTTACCAGGCGATTGATCCTTCGGTGATCGCCAATGCGGATGCTGTCATTTTTGCTGTGGACGTTGACGTTCGCGAACCGCAGCGTTTTGCGGGCAAGCCCGTCGCTCGCGCAGGTGTCAAGCGCGGCATCGAGCACCCAGACCAAATGATTGCTGATGCAATAGCGGCGGCAAAAAACCCGCAGGGTTCGCGCGTGAGCGGTTCCGCAGGGTCGTCAACCGCTGATGCTCCGGCCCAACCCACATCGTGGGGTGCCCGCATCCAGCGGATTTTGCTCACGGGTGTGAGCTACATGATTCCGTTCGTTGCCGGTGGCGGTTTGTTGATCGCTCTGGGCTTCTTACTCGGCGGATATCAGGTCACCGACAACGCGGCGACGGTCATCACACAGAACTCCCTGTGGGATCTGCCCACGACAGACATCACGTCGAACCTCGGCCCGCTCGGCCAGTATCTCGGCTCAGTGTTCTTCATGATCGGCGCAACCTCGATGGGCTTTTTGGTCTCGGCTCTTGCCGGGTACATCGCGTTCGCCATCGCTGACCGCCCCGGTATTGCGCCGGGTTTTGTCGCGGGAGCGGTAGCCGTCCTCATGAACGCTGGCTTCATCGGTGGCATCATCGGTGGTCTGCTTGCCGGCTTCATCGCGTGGTGGCTCGGTCGTCTCAACCCGCCCGCATGGCTGCGCGGTCTGATGCCGGTTGTCATTATCCCGCTGATCGGCTCGCTCATCGCTTCTGGGCTGATGATTCTCTTCCTCGGTCGACCCATCGCATCTCTTATGGAATTGCTGAATGAGGGTCTGACGAACCTCGCAGCGACAGATGCGATCGTGGTCGTTGGAATCATCCTCGGTCTGATGATGTGCTTCGACCTCGGCGGTCCGGTCAACAAGGTCGCCTACGCGTTTGCAACGGCAGGGCTCGCGAGTGCATCGACCGCCGACATTCACGCCGTACCCTTCCTCATCATGGCCGCGGTTATGGCCTCAGGTATGGTTCCCCCGCTCGCTATGGCGCTCGCATCCACAGTGCTCTCCCGCAAGGTATTTACCCCGGTCGAGCGTGAAAACGGTAAGGCTGCGTGGCTGCTCGGCGCGTCGTTCATCAGCGAAGGTGCAATTCCGTTCGCCGCTGCCGACCCGCTGCGCGTGATCCCGGCATCAATGGTCGGTGGCGCGATCACCGGTGGAATGAGCATGCTCCTGGGCGTCTCATCGCTTGCCCCCCACGGTGGTATTTTCGTGTTCTTTGCGATCAACCCGTTCTGGGCATTCGCTCTTTCGATTGCCGTTGGTACCGTCGTCACTGCTCTGATCGTCGTCGCATTGAAGACGTTCGTCGGCCGGAAAGAACTCCAAGAAGCTGAAGAGAACCCAGCTGTAGCCGTCGCGGTCTGATTAGCTGGTACTAGGACCAACGTAAGGAGACACCATGGCAGAACGCCAGGCCACAATCGCGAGCTCGTCGGGGCTTCATGCTCGCCCCGCAAAGCTGTTCGTGCAGGCGGTGCAAGAGAAGAAGGTTCCCGTGACCATCGCGGTCGAGGGTGGTGCTGATCTGAATGCGGGAAGCATCCTTTCGCTCATGGGGTTGGGCGCGGCCCAGGGCACCGTGGTGACGCTCAAGGCCGAGGGCGACGGCGCCGAGCAGGCGCTCGACGAACTTGTCGCACTTCTTGAGACGGACCTCGACGCGGCGTAACTCGCCAAAAAGACGGATGCCGCGGCAATCCCCTACGGGGTGCCGCGGCATCCGTCTTTTTGGAGCGACTAGAGCTCTGTGGAGTCACCGGGTTCAAGCTCGATGAACTCACCGTCACCCTGCTCGACCGCCCATTTGAGACGCTCGCGTCCCATCCCGAGCCCCGCTTGCGAGAGGGTCATGTCGTGCGTTGCGAACACAGCCTGCGGCGATACTGCGAGCACGAAGTCGATTGCGTCGCCTATTTTTAACCACGGTGCACCAACGGGTGCTGCAAGCAGCTTGACCTTTGTATGCTTCGGCACTGCATAAGAGTCACCCGGGTAATAGAACTCGTCGTTCACTAAGACGCCGACGTTGTCGATCATCGGGATGCTCTCGTGAATCACTGCGTGGTCGCCACCGAAGAATTTTAGTGCGAACGGCGCGAGGCTCACTGCGTCCCCGGGCTTCACGATTGTTATCTCGTATCCGGGAGCGGCCTTGGCGACACCCTCCGGCGCGAAGATAGGAATGCCGGGGTGTGCGGCGAGTATTCGATCGAGGTGAGCTGGTGTCCAGTGGTCTGGATGCTCGTGCGTCAGAACGACGCCAGCGACGCTCCCCAGCTCTGCCAGGGGAGAGGTGAAGACGCCCGGGTCGATAATGAGGGCTGCACCCTCGTTCTCGATTTTCAAGGCGGCATGTTCGTACTTAGTCACTCGCATAACGCTCAGTCAACTCCCGCAATTACCTTGCGGCAAGCAGCGACGCGGGATCGAGCTCGATTTGTCTGGTCTGTGTTTCTCATGGCATAATCGAACGGTTGCGTGAACGGCCCCATCGTATAGCGGCCTAGTACCTCGCCCTCTCACGGCGGTAACGCGGGTTCGAATCCCGCTGGGGTCACCAACCGAAAACGCCCGTCCTTAGGACGGGCGTTTTCGTATTGACGCGTTACTTCGCCGAAAGTGCGGTAGTGTTGACATCGATAGGCGGACTCTCATTCGTCTCGCCCCGGTTGTGTGGTAACGGCCGGGGCTTTTTCTCTGCCTATTTGCTTTCCTCAGTGCCCTGTCAGCGTGCTAGCTTGAGACGTCCTGAACGAGGGGAGAGTGCGCATGTTCGAGTCAATCCGCTCCATGATGCAGTTCTGCCTTCTCGCTGTCGGTTTGACCGCTCTCCAAAGCTCCTCGTCGACCGTCGTCGTTGTCGCATTGATGGCGGTAGCCCTCGTCGCTCTATCGGTGCGGCTGATTACGCTGGCCTCGGACGCGCCGCAGGGTCCGACGAGGCCGGCTATAGAGATAGATGTATCTTCACCGCTCACGCAGAGCGACCCGGATGCCGCGGGCCACATCCGCTCGCGAGCCCCAGGGATCGTGGCCCTGGCCACGTAGCTCGCGCACATTCACGTCCCCCTCCTGTAGGGGTCCGACGCTGATTCTCGGCGCAGTTCGTGGCGATGCAGCCCGAACTCGACTCCGACGAACGGATACGTAATGGACCCTTTTTCTTTCCCACCGATTGCCGCAGTTCTCGACGCGGCGTATAGCGGGCTCATGATGCTCGCAGCAATTCTCGAACCGGTTGTGGGTGGTGCAGCGGCCCCCGCGGCCATCGTCCTGATCACCCTGCTGGCACGAGCCGCTCTGATTCCGGCCGGTGTGTTGCAAGCGAAATCTGAACAGACGCAGGCACGACTAGCCCCCGCACTGGCCAAATTGCGGCTTCGATACGGCAAAGATCGGGAACGACTGCAACGAGAGACGATGCACCTCTATGCGACCGAAAAGGTTTCACCGGCCGCGGGGTGCCTTCCGGTGCTGTTACAGGCTCCGGTGGTCGGCGTTATCTACGCGCTCTTTCTGCACACCAGCATCGCAGGTCACGCGAATGCGCTAATGACAGAGCAGCTCTTTGGAGTATCTCTCGGTGCGAGCTTCGTGTCTTCGTGGGGATCGGGCACACTCACGCTTTCGACAATTGCGGTGTTTGGCGCTTTCGTGCTGGTGATCGCGCTGGTCGCCGAGCTGTCACGAAGGGCGTTTTCGATGCCAAATGCGCCGCGGTTCGTGGGCGTGCTGCAGTTCGTCACGGCGGGATTCGCGCTCTTCGTACCCCTGGCGGCGGTGCTCTACCTCACAGTCACTGTCGCATGGACGTTAGGGCAGCGAATCATCCTGAGAAGGAAGCATCCGCTTCCTCCGCCGCGGTGAAAGCGTGACTAGGAGGTCTGTTTCGGGGCGCCGATGATGCGCTCACGCACTTCGCGGCGAAGAACTTTACCGACAAGTGAGCGTGGCAGGTCATCGACGAACACGATTCGACGGGGTACTTTGTGCTCAGCGAGTAACGAGCGGGCGAAGTCGCGTATGGCTGCGGCATCCTGCTCGAACTTCTCACGGAGAACAATTGCTGCACCGACCTGCTCGCCGCCCTGGCCGCGCGGGAGAGCCACGACGGCGACATCAGCGACCGATGGGTGAGCACGAAGCGCTTCTTCGACCTCGGTCGGGGCGACATTGAACCCGCCCGTGACAATGAGCTCTTTCAACCTGTCGACGACGGTGACAAATCCGTCTTCTGCGACTGTGACGATATCGCCGGTGCGTAGCCATCCGCCGTCGAGTAGTACTTCTCGGGTTTGCTCGGGCTGGCCCCAGTACCCGGAAAAGACTTGGGGGCCACGGAGGAGAAGCTCACCAGCCTCGCCAAATCCGCGGTCGACGGAGATGTCCTCGGGGTCGACGACGCGAATGTCTGTACTCGGGAACGGCACTCCCACCGTCCCCGGGCGGCGGCTTTCGCCGATGGGATTTCCGAGAGCGACCGGCGAAGTTTCCGTCATTCCGTAGCCTTCGACGAGAAGGCCCCCCGTGGCCTTTTCCCATCGATCTACTGTGGAAACGGGAAGACTCATCGCGCCGGATATCGCGAAGCGCACCGAGCGGAGATCAATCGTGCCGTTGTTCGACGCGCGTGACAGCTGGTCGTAGATCGGCGGAACCGCGGGTAAGAACGTGGGCGGACTCTTCTGGACTGCGTCTTTGATGAGATCGACATCGAACGTGGGAAACAGGACCAGTTTTGCACCGATGCTCATCGCGAATGTCAGACACAGCGTGAGGCCGTAGGCGTGGAACAGGGGGAGTACTCCGTAGAAGACCTCTTCGCCCTCGCGAAGACCCGGCACCCAAGCGCGGCCCTGCATCGCATTTGCGCGGAGATTGCGATGAGTGAGGATTGCGCCCTTAGGTGCCCCGGTCGTACCGCTCGTGTACTGCAAAAGGGCAACGTCATCGAGTTCGGGACGGGGCGCATGCGGAGATAGCGGCGCCGCGGAAACGATCTTCTGCCAAGGAATGAGTTCCTTGGCCTTGGGGCTTGCCGTGATGCGGTCACGCGCAGCGCGAGCCTTCGCAACGGGCAGACGCAGCGCGACTTGCTTCGCTAGCGGCATGTCGCGGGTAATGTCGACGCTCACGATGTGGCGGGGCCGCGTGTCTTTTGGCAGACCCGATACCGTGTCGGCCACCCGGTTCCACACGATCGCGACGGTGGCGCCGTGATCGACGAACTGCCGACCGAGCTCATGAGCTGTGTAGAGCGGATTGTGCTCGACCACGATCGCGCCCAATCGAAGTGTCGCGTAGAACGCCACAATGTGGGCGGGGCTGTTGGGCATGACCAAAGCGACGCGAGTGCCTGCTTGCACGCCCAGGAGCCGGAGGCCCTCCGCAGCTCGCGTGATGCGTGCACCGAGCTGAGCGTAGGTCGTGGTTGCGCCGAAGAATTCAAGCGCGACAGATTGCGCGTGTCGCTCAACACTCGCCTCGATCATGTCCGGCAACGTCTCAGTGATTTCACCGATCTGATGGGGAACGTTCGGGGCGTATGCCGACAGCCAAGGCTGGGCGGAAAACGGGTAGCGCTCATTCATGAGGATGCCCCTAACGGCTGGAAACTGACCCTCAGCGTAACTGTGGGCGTATGCCGCCGCAGGTATTCCTCAGCCTTCTCATGGCGTCTACCTAGAAAGGCGATCCGTAAACTTTTGGCGGTGCTTATCGGGGCACGGAACGGTATGCGCGGATGTACTGGGGCGGCCAGATCGTCTCGGGGTCCTCGCCCAGTTCTGACGCTGCCCGAAGAGCAAAGTGCGGGTCCCGCAAAAATTCGCGGCCGGCAAAGATCGCGTCCGCGTCGCCCGCCTGCAGAATCCCTTCCGCCTGAGGTCCGCTTGTGATGATCCCAACCGCGGCGGTCAGAGCAGCGCTCACCTCGCGGACGCGGGCAGCATGCGCGACCTGATACCCCGGTCCCACGGTGATCTTCTGGTGCGCCACGAGCCCCGCCGTAGAGACATCCGACAGATCGGCTCCTGCCTCGATCGTCCAGCGAGCAACGGTGGCTACATCGTCTGTCGTCAACCCACCCGGAGCTGCGTCTGTCGCTGAAAATCGAACGAATAGTGGGACCTTTGGGCCGATTTCGTCGCGCACAGCGCGTACCAAATCAAGAAGTAGCCGAGCCTGGTTCTCCAGGCTGCCGCCCCACGCGTCAGTACGTGTGTTGCTGAGCGGGGAAAGAAACTCGTGTAGAAGGTATCCGTGAGCTGCATGAAGTTCGATGACGTCGAATCCTGCGGTGATCGAGCGACGGGCCGCGAGACGGAAAGCCTCTACCGTTGCGATGATCTGCGCCGCAGTCATCTCTCTGGGCGCGTGGAACCCCTCATATGCAATTGGCGAGGGCCCAAGCGTCTCCCAGCCGCCTTCGACCTCGCTCACGCTGCCTGACTGCCCGGAGAACGGCCACCAAGTGGATGCCTTGCGCCCGGCGTGAGCGAGCTGGATGCCCGCCAACGATCCGCGAGCGTGGATGGATTCGGTGATCGTGGCCCAGGCGTCTCGCTGCGTGTCGTTCCAGATGCCGGCGTCGCGGGGGCTAATCCTGCCTTCGGGGACGACCGCTGCGGCCTCGGTCACGATGAGGCCTGCCCCGCCGCTGGCGAATTGCGACAGGTGCACGTGGTGCCAGTCATTGACGACGCCATCTTCTGCGCTGTATTGACACATTGGTGCGACCCACAGGCGATTCTTGAAGGTGACGTTTCGCACCGCGAGGGGGGAGAAGAGCAAACTCATCTCACAATTCTGTCTTCTCTTTGCGGTGGGAGGGGCGCCACATCGCCATGGGGTGAGCATTCTTGATACCGCTGATCAATGAGACGGCTTCAAACCCGTGACGACGGTACAGCGAGCGATTGCGCTCGTTCGACGATTCGAGGTAGGCCGGGGCCGCATCGGCATCGATGCTCTTCAGCCGGGATTCCAACAGCGCTGCACCCACGCCCGCCCCGCGAGCTTCGACGCTCACTCCGATTTGTGACAGATACCAGTGCGGCTCGGCGGGGCGGTGACGCGCAAGAGTGGTCTTTAGCTGAATTGCGCCACGTAGTCCGCGCCACCCGAGTGCACCCACGAAAGTGGGGAGCTCTCGCAGGTGAGCGAGAATCGATGCCCGTTGGCTGGGGTGTTCCCAGATCGCCGCTCCGAGAACCATGCCGTCGGATTGCCTGCGGGCGAGATCGACCCGACCCGTGCGGAGCGCGCTGGAGCGGAGGATGGCTGCGAAAAGCTCCGTGAATCGTTCTTGGCGATGAGATCCGTGGATGAGAGTGCTCATCACCGTCTCATCGGAGAACGTGGCGGCGAGCATTCTCGAAACGACAGAGACGTCAGAGGGAGATGCGGGGGAGATGGTGAACATGGGGGTTCTTTCTGGGTAGTACTCGCGGTGGTGGGAGCTGTGCGATCTGCGGGTGCTTCATGTCGAGGGCACTTCATCGGCTAGTGAGAGGAGACGACTAATGAGCGCTGTGCGTTGCTCGGGTTCGATGCTCAGTACGCCTGTGGCTTCTGCGATCCACAGCCCATTGGTAGCCAGCCAGACGAGGAGGAGCGGCATCATGTCGGTGCCTTTTCCAAACCCGAACCAAGTCTGGAGATATTCGAGCCATGGAGCGCTCAAGTTTGGTCGGCGCACAGCTTCAGAAAACACGACAAACTCACCCGGCGTCGCGCCACCATCTCCGGCGAATTGCACGAAAGCGTGAATTCGTTGCGAAAGCGTGGTTTCAGCCAACGGAACGATCAATGCGGCTTGAAGTTCAACCTGCCACCTTGCGATGACGTGCTCGATGAGAGCGATCATCATCGAGTCCTTCGTGGGGAAGTGGTACATCAACCCGGCTTTTGTTAAACCCGCAGCTCGTGCGACGGACTGATAGGTGATGTCGGCCTGACCATCGGCGTCGACGACGCTGATGGCGGCGTCAAGGATCTCGTCACGGGAGCTGGCTCTCATAAATTTAACTTTACCGGTCGTACGGTATAGTTCGGGATGGCTGCGATTATTCGCAGCGTGCTCCCAGCCTCGAAGGAACAGCGGGCGACCGACATCCGTTGTCTCTATTGACGTCTCAGCCAGTGGCGTCGATAAAGGAGGAAACGTGTCACACGACTACCGCAAGACTCCCGAGGCGCTTGCGCGTCTCACGCCCAATCAGTTCCGCGTCACGCAAGAAGATGGCACCGAGCCAGCATTTCGCAACGAGTACTGGGACAACCATGACGATGGCATCTACGTCGATGTCGTTTCAGGTGAGCCCTTGTTCTCGTCGACAGACAAGTTCGAGAGCGGCTCGGGATGGCCAAGCTTCACGAAGCCGTTGAAGAGCGGAGCCGTGAACGAGAAGATCGACCGCTCGCTGTGGATGAAGCGGACGGAAGTGCGATCTGCGCTCGCAGACAGTCACCTCGGCCATCTGTTCGATGACGGCCCCCGCGAGGCTGGCGGTATGCGCTACTGCATGAACTCGGCGTCACTGCGTTTCGTGCCGGTCGCCGATCTCGAATCACAGGGATACGGTGAGTACCGCCACCTCTTCGACTCAACGAACACTCAGGAGCAGGCATCATGACCGATAACGGCACCATCACACAGACTTCCGGCAACGAAACAGCAGTGCTCGCTGGCGGATGTTTCTGGGGTATGGAAGACCTCATTCGTCGACAGCCGGGCGTGCTCGACACCCGCGTCGGATACACCGGCGGTTCGAACGATCACGCGACATACCGCAATCATCCAGGCCACGCGGAGGCCGTCGAGATCGTATTCGACCCGCAGAAAACGACGTACCGCGACATCCTGGCGTTTTTCTTCCAGATTCACGATCCTTCGACCTTGAACCGTCAGGGGAATGACGTCGGCACTAGCTATCGCTCGGCAATCTTCCCGCTCTCTGATGAGCAGGAGCGGGTGGCGCGCGACACGATCGCAGACGTTGACGCATCGGGGCTTTGGCCCGGTAAAGCTGTCACGACTATTGAACCGGCGAGCCCATTTTGGGAGGCCGAGCCGGAGCATCAGGACTATCTGCAGCGCATCCCGAATGGCTACACATGCCACTTTCCTCGCCAGGGGTGGGTGCTTCCCGCGCGCGAGCAGAGTTCGGCTCACTAGAGGCTTTCCGAGGGGAATGCGCGGTTCGCGCCGGGTGTTCCCCTCTTCATGACGATTCGTGAGGTGGACGTCGTCGTTATCGGCGCGGGACAGGCTGGCCTTTCGGCGGCCTACCACCTGCGACGTCGGGGCTTTGTGCCCCATGACGCCGAGCTGGTTGATGCCGGTCGAACGTTCATCGTCCTGGATGCGAATGAACATCCCGGGGGTGCGTGGCAGCACCGCTGGGCGTCGCTTCGGATGGCGACCGTAAACGGCATCCACGAGTTGCCGGGATTCGCGGTTCCACCCGCCGATCCGAAAGCGGCAAGTCGTGATGTGTTGCCGACGTACTTCGCTGCGTACGAAAACCGCTTCGACCTTCACGTCCAACGCCCGGTGAATGTCACAGCAGTCCGCCGTGACGATGACGATCCGAACGGCAGACTGCGCGTTGAAACATCGCGGGGTGCGTGGGACGCGCGATACGTCATCAACGCGACCGGCACGTGGACGAAGCCGTTCTGGCCACACCATCCAGGCGCAGGAGCTTTTGCAGGCCGACAACTACACGTGGCGGACTATGTTTCCGCTGCCGAGTTCGCCGGAAAGCGAGTGATCATCGTCGGCGCTGGCGTATCAGCTATCCAGCTTCTCGATGAGATCTCGCATGTGGCCGAGACGACCTGGATGACTCGACGCGAGCCGCAGTGGATCGACGCTGATTTCGATATCCCCACGAGAGTTGCCGCGATCGCGGGGATCGACGAACGGGTGCGGGAGGGACTCGCGCCCGGAAGCGTCATCTCGATCACGGGAATGCACTGGACACCGTGGGCACGCGCGGCAGCGGCCCGTGGAGTGCTGGTGCGGCACCCGATGTTCAGCGCCCTCGAAAGGGACGGGGCGCGAATGCCTGATGGGACATTCGTACCCGCCGACGTAATCCTGTGGGCCACTGGTTTCCGTGCAGCGCTCACGCACCTGGCTCCCCTTCACGTGCGTTTGCCGGGCGGGGGAATCCGCGCAGATAAAGCAAGATCGCTCGACGAACCTCGTCTTTTCCTCGTGGGCTACGGTCCTTCGGCCTCGACGGTCGGCGCTAACCGTGCAGGCCGCGCCGCTGTGCGCGCGATTGTCAGCGAAATGGATGCCGAAGCTGATGATCGGGCGGTGGCCACGATCCAGGTCTCGCCCGTTCGGCCTTAGCGCCCCCGCATCATCGCAGCTGTGCAAATGCCTCTGCATCGGCAGTGGCGCCCACGATGAGTATCGTGTCGCCCTCGACCAGAACCGTTTGATTGTCGGCGTTGGTCCACGGCTGGTCGCCGTGCTGGAATGCTGCCACTGTGACGCGATGAGTCTTCCGCAGATCGGTTGCTCCGAGCGCTACATTCTGGAACATGCCGGGCACCGGTGCTTTCACGAGAGCGTAGCCCTTAGCGACTTCGATGTAGTCGAGGGCCGCCCCACGCACGAGGTGCGCGACACGACGCCCCATATCCTTTTCGGGGTATATGACATGTTGAACGCCGAGTTGCTCGAGAATGAGGCCGTGCTGATCGTTAACGGCTTTCGCCCAGATCACTGGACTTTTCATATTGAGCAGGACCGAACACGTCAGAATTGATGCCGAGACATCGTTGCCGATTGCGACGACGACTCGGTCGAATTCTTCGAGTGCAAGCTGCGCGAGAACTTCCGGTTTCGTGGCGTCTGCGCGAACGACCTGCGTAAGTTCTCCGTTGAGTGACTGCACGAGTTCTTCGTGATTGTCGATGCCGAGAACCTCTGTCCCGCTGGCCATGAGCTCGAGAGCTAGTGAGCTGCCGAAGCGACCAAGTCCGATGACGGCAACTGAGTCTGCTTCGGCAATACGGCGCGAGGTGTCTCTCGCGCTGAAAATCGGGAACCTACCCAATGGCCGGCCTTTCTTTCGGTAGTTCGTAAAGAATGTGCCGATCACGCAGGGCGATGGCACTTCCAAGTGTGAGCGGTCCGAGGCGGCCAAGGAACATCAGCACGACCAGAACAATTTGCCCGAACGTTGAAATCTCGTTGGTGATGCCCGTCGAAAGTCCGACCGTCGCGAAAGCGGAGATCGTTTCGAAGAGTGACTGATCCATGGGTTCACCCGAAATCACCATCAGCATTCCCGCGCCCGAGACGACTGCTCCCACGGCAATGAGCACGACAGTTATCGCCTGGCGGTGAACAGCCCGCGAGAGTCGCTTGCCGAAGATATTGACAGCGGCCTCGCCACGCAACTCAGTCACCATGATGAAAAAGAGAACCGCGAATGTTGTGACCTTGATACCACCACCGGTGCCCGCCGGGCCGGCGCCGATAAACATCAGCACATCCATCCCCAGCCATGTTTCGTCGTGCATCATTCCGATATCTACGGAGTTGAAGCCGGCCGTTCGCGTTTGAACGGAGTGGAAGAACCCCGCAAGGATCTTGCCCCACGGTGAAAGTGGGCCGAAGGTGTCCGGGTTGTTCCATTCCAACGCGGTGATGTAGAGCCAGCCACCTATGAGCAGTACGCCCGTTCCCCAGAGCACGATCTTCGTGTTCATCGACCAGTGGAGCGGGCTGCGGAACTCTTTCTTCAACTGCATGATGACCGGAAAGCCCAAACCACCCAGGATGATCGCAACGCACAGAGGAAGGCAGATAAAGGGGTCTTCAACAAAGCTCATCAAGTTATCGCTGTACAGCGCGAACCCAGCGTTGTTGAACGACGAAACCGCGTGAAAAAGACTGAACCACACGCCTTTGCCGATCGAATACCCATAGCCGAGCGTGAAGCGAAGCAAGAGCATCAGGAACACAGCTGCTTCGATCAGGAGCGAAATCTTGACGATGCCTCGCACAAGCCCACGTACGTCATCGAAGCCGATTTGTTTGGCCTCTGTCGCGGTGTTGAGTCGCGATCGCACGCTGAGCTTCCGGGCGATGACAAGCCCGATGAGCGATGCAAAGATCATGATCCCCAGCCCGCCCAGCTGGATCAGAAGCATGATGACGACCTGACCGAACGGCGACCAGAAAACTGCGGTATCGACGACAGTGAGGCCCGTGACACACACGGCGCTTGTCGCAGTGAAGAGCGCTTCGACGAAGTTCGCGCCGCCTGGTCCAGCTTTTGCTATCGGTAACACCAAGAGGGCGGTGCCCGCCGCGATCGTCAGCGCAAAGCCGACTACCACGGCTTGTGCCGGGTGTAGACGGAAACGTTGGTGTCGTGCCGTGCGGCGTTGCCGTGACGGGTTCGAGCGAAAGCTCACTCGAAGACACTAGCGCTGTGTGGGGCGGTTAGCTCATTTCTCCGGTGCGTCGTCAACTTTCTCTGACGTCGAAGCGCCGGTCGTCGCCGTTTCCTGAAACACGACAGGCGCTTGTGCGATGCGTGTGCGAGCTCGCTTTACAAGCCGCACGATCAGCCAAATGACAAGCGAGGCGACGCTGATAACTGCGATCCACGGCAACAGGAAGCCCAGCGAAATCAGGATTGCGTTGAGCGTGACGATCAAGCCGCTCCATCCCGCGCCGAGGCCATCGACAAATCCGACCGGCTCCGGCGTGGCATCCGCTTCAGCAGCAGAAAGGTTTATCGAAATACTCGACATCGAGACCTGGCTTTCCAACCAGTCCAATTGCTGTTGATACGACTCGAGCGTGGCTTGGCGCTCTGACAAAGCTGTCTCAGCAGCCAAAAGATCGGATGTGGAATCAGCCTGCGCCATGAGCTCCGTCAACCGCGTAACCGAAGCCTCAGCCGCGTCGATACGTGCTCGCAGGTCGACGGTTTGGTCTGTTACGTCGTCCTGAGACAGCGAAGAGGACGTGACGGTTCCCAGTGCGCGGAGGTCAGACATCACCGCGGTGAGGTCGTCGGCGGGCACCCGGACATTCATCCACACGCCATCGGTTGTTCCAGGCGCCGGCATGCTGGTGTCGTACATCAGACCCGACATGTCGCCACCGCTGGTTCGCGACTCGTTCTCGATGTAACCTCCGGCATCCGAGATCACCGAAGTGACGCTCGCGGCCGCACCATCGAGATCATCGACCGTGAGAGTGAGAGCGCCGGAGGCGATGATGTCTGCGCCCGTTTCGCTGCGGTCACCCCCCTCAGCTGTCGCTCCTTCGACAGTGTTGAGGCCAGCTTCGCCGCTCGTCGTCATCGGAACGTCCATCGCAGCACTGCTATCGCTCAGAGATTCGTTGGTGACTGTCACCGAGCCGGTGTTCGTTCCACGAAGGTCTCCGACAACCGCCGGGGAGATGACCGCGGCAACAACGACAACAGCGGCCGCGGCGCTGACCGATGTCCACACGCGCCGACGGCGCGTTCGCGTTTTTGTTCGGTCAGAACGGATCGCCTCAAGCATTTTTTGCTCGACGAGATCCATGCGGTCGGTCGGGAAAGGGGGAAGGTCTTCGTGCCGCGCGGGCGTGGACTCGTTCATTAGTTTGTCTCCTTCACGACGGTGCGCAATTTAGTGCGGATACGGGAGAGACGATTTCTGACGACACCGTGCGTGACACCGAGCGCTTCGGCCGCGGCGACGTAGGCGTAGCCCTCACTTACACACAGCACAAAGATCTGACGATCAATATCGGAGAGCCCCCGTACTTCGCGAGCAATTCGATCCGCTAAATCAGCGGAGATGATCTGCTGCTCCACGTCGATCGACAATGATGCCTTCTCGCTCTCACTCGACGTGATGTGCTCACGCTCACGTTTCTGGCGACGTACCCGATTCGCCGCGTGAAAGCGACAGATCGTTGCGAGCCAGGGGAGCGCGCTCGTGCTTTCGAGCTCGAACCCGCGCAGCTTTCGCCACGCGGTAACGAACGTTTCTTGCACGACGTCTTCGGCATCGGATGCTTGACGCGTGATTGCAAAAGCGATCCGATAGACGGCTTCGCCGTATGCGCGGTAAAGCTCCCTGAACGCGGCGTCACTTCCGGCTGTTGCGCGCGCAATCAGGTCGGCGTCGCTTGCTCGCGTGTGGGGCATCCCGGCTCCGTCCGTCAAAGGTGCCCTGTTGTCAAGGCATCCCGTTCTCAGTCTCTCAGTAGCTATGTGTCGGCAACGCCGCGATCGTCTCAAGGATTGTTGTCCCGATACAGTGGACGCGCGAAGGGGAGTATCCCGAGAACGCGTGGTCGTCATCACGAAGTGCTGTGCAGCATTTCCGGTCACGTGTCGTAGCCCATGCTGCGGGGAGAGACTTTCGGTGCTCTTTGACCCTCTTTGCCTGAAAGGCCCGGAATGGACCTGCAACTCCCGCTGTGGTTTGAAATCAGCTCTCTCGTTGGACTCACGCTGATTCTGCTCGCCGATCTGCTGATCATCCTGCGACGACCGCACATTCCGTCGACACGTGAGTCGTCACTCTGGGTTGCGTTTTATGTACTGTTGGCGCTCGTGTTCGCGGGCCTCATGTGGCTCTTTGCCGGAGGCGAATACGCCGGTCAATTCGTGGCCGGCTGGCTGACCGAATACAGCCTGTCGATCGATAATCTGTTCGTGTTCGTGCTGATCATGACTCAGTTCGCCGTGCCTCGGCGCTATCAGCAGGAAGTGTTGATGGTTGGGATCATCATCGCCCTCATTCTTCGCGGAGCATTCATCCTTGTCGGTGCGACGGTTATCGAGAACTTCAGCCCGATCTTCTACCTCTTCGGCGCTTTTTTGGTCTGGACTGCGATCCGACAAGCATTTCCAGGGGGAGATCAAGACTCGGACACGAACAACGAGAGCCTCATCGTCAGAACCCTTCGTCGCACGATAGACATCAGCGACCACTATGACGGTGCGAAAGTGCGAACCGTCGTCGACGGCAAGAAGATGTTCACGCCGATGATCATCGTGTTCGCAGCTATCGGTGTGACGGACCTGCTATTCGCGTTCGATTCGATCCCCGCGATATTCGGCATTACTCAGAGCGCGTTCATCGTGTTTACCGCCAACATCTTCGCGCTCATGGGGTTGCGTCAGCTCTACTTCTTGCTCGGCGATCTTCTCGATCGACTCCGCTACCTGCACTACGGCATCGCCTTCATCCTGGCTTTCATCGGCGTCAAACTCGTACTCCACGCGATGCACGTAAACGAGCTTCCGTTCATCAACGGCGGAGAACCGATCGCATGGGCTCCAGAGATATCCACGTGGATGTCTCTTGCCGTGATCGTTCTATCGATGGCGGTGGCAACGGGCGCAAGCCTCATCGCATCAGCCCGTGACAAACGAGCTTCGACGGCGACCGATGCCGCCGCAGCCGTTGCTGAAGAAAAGGGAATGCCGCCCGCGGTCGAGTAGCCGCGCTCGGCGATCGATCCTCCCGTGTGGGCTCTGCACTGCGCCCGATCTCCGCTCCGCTGGCGACCCATCGCGGATGAACCCAAGTAGCGGGCCGAGAGCGAGTCGGGCTCTCATCGAGCTCGCCAGCCGGCTGATTTCAGCGCTCGAGCTGTCACTGCGACGATCTCGGGCGGCAGCATCCGTTTGGTGATTCGAATCGTGACCCAGCCGACCGCGCTTAGGTCGTTGTACCTGCGTAGGTCCTTTGCCCACTGCGCATCGTCGTAGAGGTGCTGCTCACCTTCGTACTCGAGAACGACCCGCCAGCGCCGCCACACGAGATCGCCGTGTACAACACTCCCGTTCGCGAGAGCGATCGGGGCGTTCAGCGACGGATAAGGAAGACCGCACCGAGTTATCGCGAGTCGAGTGAGGGTTTCGCGAGGCGATCGCGATCCAGCTCGTATTTCGTCGAATGCCAGGCGCGCGTTCCGGATGCCGCGAGCACCTGTGTTCGCACGTATGGAATCGTCCATCGCGTCTCGCGTCGCGAGCTCTCCTTGCCACTGGAGTAGCCGGTCGCCCGCCACTATCAGTTCGTCGACGCTAAGACACCGGCCGAGCATGAGCCAGGTGTCGATGGCGGAGGTGACGTTCAGCCCCGACACACGCTCCGGTATCAGTCGCTTCAAAGTCTTGTGGCCAACGATCCCCCGACCGCGAGGCGCGCGGCCGCCACCAAGGTGCAGCACATGCAGATCGGTGCCGCGCTCCAACCATCCCGGCATGGGAAAGCCCCATATTTTCGCGGCCGTCGCGTGCGCAAAGACGAGTTCGGCTGCGGGGCGAGACGCATATGCGCGGGCGAGTTCCAGGTCGTCCAGATGCGCGGATGCTGGTGCTCGCACACCATGGAACGGGGCATGCAGATCGCGGCGGCGCAGACGCTGCTCCGGGATACCGTTTGCCACAGCATCCGCCACGGAAAAGCTTCGGTGCTGCCACGCGGCCGGTAGCGGTTGCGCTGTTCTCATCGCACAAGAGTCAGCCGACGCATCCGTGCCGGCTCGTTTACGACGGAACAGGTGCACAACCCCTGTTCCTGCCCAGGTGTGCAGAAATTCCCGCGCGCCATCAGCTGCCGCCGAAGGGTCGCAACACGCCGTACTCCGCGACATCGGCGCGATGCATTGCGGCGTGTTGCGACCCTTCGAGGGCTCGGCGAGTGCATACGGACGGAGTGCGGCGGCCGCGAGGGGGAGGCGGTAGCTGGTGGTAACCTCGTGGGGTGTGGATCGCTCGCCTTCTCCTTAGCGGCCGCGACGAGGCCTAACCCCAGGCCATCCTCGTCGCGGAGTCTGTCGCGGGCTTGATCCTCTGTCCCAGGAGAACGACGCAATGAGCACACCTATCCCTGACGAAACCGTCATTCCGGAACGCCCCCGTACCCTCGCTGAAAAAGTGTGGGACGACCACTTGGTGGTCAAAGGTGAAAACGGCGAGCCGGACATCATCTACATCGATCTGCACCTCGTGCATGAGGTTACGAGCCCGCAGGCGTTCGATGGCCTTCGCGCGGAAGGTCGGCCACTTCGGCGCGTCGACCTGACGATCGCGACGGAAGATCACAACACTCCGACGCTCGCGATCGACAAACCGATCGCCGACCTCACTTCGCGCACGCAAATCGAGACGCTCCGCCGTAACGCGGAGGAGTTCGGTGTACGTCTGCATTCGCTGGGCGATAAAGAGCAGGGAATCGTGCACGTTGTCGGGCCGCAGCTCGGACTCACCATGCCCGGTGTCACCGTGGTCTGCGGAGACAGCCATACCAGCACTCATGGCGCGTTCGGAGCTATGGCGTTCGGTATCGGCACGAGCGAAGTCGAACATGTCATGGCGACTCAGACGCTTCCGCTCACACCGTTCAAGACAATGGCGATCACCGTTGAGGGCGATCTGAAGGCTGGTGTGACGGCGAAAGACATCATTCTCGCTGTCATCGCAAAAATCGGCACAAACGGCGGCCAGGGCTACGTGCTCGAATTCCGCGGTAGCGCCGTTCGTGCGCTCTCGATGGAGGGCCGTATGACGATGTGCAACATGTCGATCGAGGCCGGTGCGCGCGCCGGAATGGTCGCTCCCGACGAGACGACATTTGAATACGTGAAGGGTCGCGACCACGCTCCGCAAGGACAAGACTGGGAGGATGCCGTCAGCTACTGGCGAACTCTTCCATCCGATGAGGGCGCCGTATATGACGCCGAAGTCTTCCTTGATGCCAACGAGCTCGAACCGTTCGTCACCTGGGGAACAAACCCCGGTCAGGGTGTGTCGCTCAGCGATGTCGTGCCCTCACCTGACGACTTTAGCGACCCCAACGATCGCGTTGCCGCAGAGCGTGCCCTGGAGTACATGGCGCTCACGCCTGGCGTTCCGCTGAAAGAGGTGCCCGTTGACGCGGTCTTCATGGGCTCATGCACAAACAGTCGCATCGAAGACCTTCGCGCTTTCGCTTCGATTATTGCGGGGCGCAAGAAGGCTGATGGCGTTCGCGTCATGGTCGTGCCTGGCTCTGCCCGTGTCCGCCTAGAGGCAGAGGCTGAAGGCCTCGATAAGCTCTTCATCGAATTCGGCGCAGAGTGGCGTTTCGCCGGATGCTCGATGTGCCTCGGTATGAATCCGGACCAGCTGGCTCCGGGGGAGCGATGCGCCTCGACGAGTAACCGCAACTTCGAAGGCAGACAGGGTAAAGGTGGGCGTACTCACCTTGTGTCACCGCTCGTAGCTGCAGCTACAGCGGTGCGAGGCACACTTTCGAGCCCGAGCGATCTTGAAGAACTTGACGCCGCCACAGCGGCGCAGACAACGGCGGAGGTGCGCTGAGATGGACAAGTTTTCTACTCACACCGGAATCGCAGCGCCGATGCGACGCTCATCGGTCGACACCGATCAGATCATCCCTGCGGTGTATTTGAAGCGAGTGACGAAGACCGGGTTCGACGACGCTCTCTTTGCGAACTGGCGTCAGGACCCCGATTTTCTCCTCAACCAAGAGGCGTACAAAAACGCTTCGGTTCTGATCGCTGGACCAGACTTCGGCACCGGCTCAAGCCGCGAGCATGCGGTATGGGCGCTACGGGATTACGGATTTCGGGTTGTACTCAGCCCGAAG
Organism: Microbacterium endophyticum; assembly: GCF_011047135.1. Taxonomy (NCBI): domain Bacteria; kingdom Bacillati; phylum Actinomycetota; class Actinomycetes; order Micrococcales; family Microbacteriaceae; genus Microbacterium; species Microbacterium endophyticum. The sequence goes on from NZ_CP049255.1 coordinate 2,711,534, forward strand.
TTCGCCGACATCTTCCGCGGAAACGCGGGCAAGCAAGGGCTCCTCACCGGGATTATCACCGAGGCAGACCTCGAAGCACTGTGGGCGTCCATCGAGTCGGACCCCTCAACACCGATGACCGTTGACCTCGAAACGCGGATTGCTGAACATGGCAACCTCCGCGTCGCTTTCGAGATCGATGATTACACTAGGTGGCGGCTCCTTGAGGGGCTCGACGACATCGGGCTTACCCTTCGGAACGAAGACAAGATCGCCGCCTACGAAGCGCGACGCGAATCCTGGAGGCCCCGCACCTTACCGGTGCCGCCGCTTCCCATACAGTGAGGCACCACCGCTTATGACACTCCTCAGCGATATCTCAACGCCGGATAACCCCAAGGGCCCCACCGGTGAAACGCTCGCTATCCGCGGCGGCCAGCCGCTTTCCGGAGAGGTGTGGGTCAAGGGCGCGAAGAATCTCGTGACGAAGGCCATGGTTGCAGCCCTCCTCGGCGAGAGCCCGAGTGTGCTGCGCGACGTTCCTTCCATCAGTGATGTTGCTGTCGTGAGATCGCTTCTCGAGGTGCACGGTGTGCGCGTCGTTGACGGCGAGGAAGACGGAACGCTTCACCTCGACCCGAGTGATGTCGAGTCTGCGCATATGGAGGAGATCGACGCTCACGCAGGTGCCTCTCGCATCCCGATTCTTTTCTGCGGTCCGCTGCTGCACCGGCTTGGTCAGGCCTTCATCCCCGACCTCGGTGGATGCCGCATCGGGGACCGACCGATCGACTTCCACCTCGATGCACTGCGCAAGTTCGGCGCAGTTGTAGAGAAGCTGCCGACAGGTATCCGTCTTTCTGCTCCGAACGGTCTGCACGGTGCGAACATTCACCTGCCGTACCCGAGCGTTGGCGCCACCGAACAGGTGCTGCTCACAGCCGTGCGGTCCAAGGGTGTGACAGAGCTGCGGAACGCCGCGATCGAGCCCGAGATCATGGATCTCATCGCCGTGCTGCAGAAGATGGGCGCGATCATTTCATATGAGCCCAACCGTGTGATTCTGATCGAGGGCGTCGATAAGCTCCACGGTTACGACCACCGTGCGATCTTCGACCGCAACGAAGCTGCGAGCTGGGCTTGCGCTGCTCTCGCAACCGACGGCGAGATCTTCGTCAGGGGGGCAAAGCAGCAGGAGATGCTGACTTTCCTCAACGTGATGCGCAAGGTCGGTGCGGACTTCGACATCCAAGAAGAAGGTATTCTCTTCCGTCGGGGCGAGTCGCTTCGTCCGGTCACGGTCGAAACCGACGTGCACCCAGGATTTATGACCGACTGGCAGCAGCCCCTCATTGTTGCTCTCACCCAGGCGGCAGGCGAGTCGATCGTGCATGAGACCGTCTATGAGAACCGCTTTGGCTTCACCAACGCTCTCGTGAAGATGGGCGCGAACATCGTCGTACACCCTCACGGACTGCAAGAGGGTCCGCGCCGAGTGCCGCGCCGAAGCCTTGAGCAGGCTGCGGTGATCAACGGCCCGACTCATCTTCGTGGCGCGGAGATCACTGTTCCTGACCTCCGTGGCGGATACAGCCACGTCATCGCGGCTCTGACGGCTGAAGGCGAATCGGTCGTAAAGAACGTTGGGATCATTAGCCGCGGTTACGAGAAATTCTTCGACAAACTCTCCGCTCTTGGCGCAGACTTTGACGTGATCGGCTAAGGCGTGAGCGCTGCAGCCCCGCGACGACGTGCGTCGACGGAGAAGTCTAGGCCCAGCGTTTTTTGGCCCCTGGCGGCGATTGTGGTCCCTATCGTCGGAATCTTCACGAAGATCGAGATAACGGGGGCGGAGCACCTTCCCACCGAAGGTGCGTATGTTCTCGCTCCGAACCACTACTCCGAAGTGGATCCCGTGATCGTCGCGGTCGCCGTCTGGCGAATCGGCCGCGCACCACGATTCATGGCGAAAGAGAGCCTTTTCAAAGTTCCCGTTCTCGGATGGGCGCTGCGTGCCACCGGAATGATCCCTGTTGCGCGAACGTCGAATGCGTCGTCTGCCAAGCACACGATCCAAACTGCTCATCACCTGGTGGACGAGGGTAGCGGTGTCATCGTGTATCCCGAAGGCTCACTCACACGCGATCCTGACGCGTGGCCCATGCGTGGCAAAACCGGTGCAGTCCGCGTCGCTGTTGCTGGCGGCATCCCTTTGATTCCGATGGCGCACTGGGGTGTGCAAGAGATCATGCCGCGCTACGGAAAAGTGAGCCTGTGGCCACTGCGGAAGCGCATTGAAGTCGTACTCGGCCCGGCAGTTCCGATGCCTGAGCGCGGCGAGAAGCCGACGCCCCCGTCTGTCCTCGTTGCAGCAACGGATGCCGTCATGGAAAAGATCGCGGAGATGCTCGGCGAGATTCGTGGCGAGCAAGCGCCAGCAGAACGGTGGAATCCGTCTGAGCACGGGCAGCGGGAAACGGGTCGACTTGACTCGTAAAAGCGATGCTGCTGCGCCTCGCGTCGCGGTGATCGGCGCTGGTAGCTGGGGAACGACGTTCGGGAAGATCTTGGCTGACGGTGGTGCCGACGTCGTCATGTGGGCGCGCCGACCTGAGCTTGCACAGGAGATCAACGAAGCAAAACGCAACAGCAAGTATTTGTCCGGTGTGAACCTACCGCGATCGATGTCCGCGACATCTGACCTCGCGGACGCGCTCGCGGGCGCTGAGCAGATATTCCTCTCGGTGCCCAGCCAAAGCCTTCGCGACAACCTCAGCGCTCTGCGACCGTTCGTCCGCGACAACAGCGTTCCGCTGGTTTCGCTCATGAAGGGGGTGGAAAAGCGCAGCGGGCTGCGGATGAGTCAGGTCATCGAGCAAGCTCTCGAATGCGATCCCGCGCGAATAGCGGTGGCATCAGGGCCCAACCTTGCGCTAGAAATCGCCCGCGAACAGCCCACCGCGGCTGTGATCTCCTCCGTGAGCGCCGAGACGGCTGAGGCTGTGGCGCGGCGCGCACGCAACAGCTATTTTCGTAGTTTCGTAAACACCGATGTCGTAGGCACTGAGTTCGGCGGCGTACTGAAGAACCTCATCGCGGTCGCCATCGGAATTGTCGACGGGGTCGGGTACGGCGAGAATACAAAAGCCTCGATCATCACTCGTGGTCTGGTCGAGATGACGGACTTCGCTGTTGCTCAAGGCGCCGAGCCGGAGACGCTCCAGGGCTTGGCGGGTCTCGGCGACCTTATCGCTACGTGCCAATCGCCGCTGAGTCGAAACAACACGGCGGGTCGACTGCTCGGCCAGGGCTATAGCTTCCAAGATGTTGTGAAGCAGATGCAACAGACTGCCGAAGGCCTCGCGTCGGTTGCGCCGATTCTGCAGCTCGCCCGCTCGGCGGGTGTGCAGATGCCCATCGTCGAGCAGGTCAAGCGAGTTCTCGACGGCACCATGGACCCGCGAGACATCGCCCCACACCTGACAACCGACGACGACACGCCGCAAGGTGAGAGGACCAACAATGGACAAGCCAGCGGTGGTGCTGCTCTTTGGCGGACGTTCCAGCGAGCATTCGATCAGTTCCGTCACAGCGGGCGGAGTCCTCAGGGCGATTGACCGTGACCGGTTCCGGGTCATCCCGGTGGGCATCACTCGAGAAGGCGCGTTCGTGCTCGAAGACGATGATCCCCAGAAGTTCGCGCTCGTCCCCGACGCGATGCCGGCGGTAGTCGACAACGGAACGCGTGTGTTGTGGCCGGAGGCGGCGGGAGAGCGGACGCTCCGCGTGCGTCAGGCTGATGGCGAGGTTGTGGATCTCGGAACAATTGATGTCGTGTTGCCGATTCTTCATGGCCCTCACGGCGAAGACGGCACGATCCAAGGATTCTTCGACACGCTGGAGATCCCGTATGCCGGTGGTGGCGTGCTCGACTCTGCCCTGTGCATGGACAAGCACTTCATGAAGATCGTGCTGCAGGCCGCGGGCGTACCAGTAGCTCCGTCGATCACTGTTCGTCAGAACGAATGGGATGGAGACCTCGATTCGTTCGCTGCACGTGCTGAAAGTCTCGCTTTTCCCTGGTTCATCAAGCCCGCACGGGCCGGATCGAGCGTTGGCGTGTCGAAAGTCCACGCTATCGGCGAGCTCGTTGAGGCATTGGAGATCGCGTTCCATGAGGACGAGAAGGTGCTCGTCGAACAAGGAGCCGTGGGTCGCGAGATTGAGGTCGGGGTGCTTGAGGGGCGTGCGGGTGATGAAGCGCGAGTGTCGCTCCCGGGCGAGATTGTTTTGACGACCCGCGAGTTCTACGACTTCGAGGGCAAGTATCTCGGAGGCGACGGAGTAGAGGTCGTCTGTCCTGCCGACATGACGGATGCCGAGACAGCGGCTGTGCAGGACGTCGCTCGACGTGCCTTCGCCGCGGTGGACGGAGTTGGTCTTGCTCGTGTCGACTTTTTCTTGACCGCCGACGGCCCGGTCGTCAACGAGCTCAACACGATGCCTGGCTTCACACCCATATCGATGTTCCCGAAGTGTTGGGAAGCGTCAGGGCTGAGCTACGCCGATCTCGTCTCCGAACTCATCGACGCTGCTCTCGAACGAGTCGCTTAACTATCGGTCGACGGGCGGTCGGTGCATTCGCCGCCCTTCTGTGGAATCTGGAAAACAGCGCTCGCAAGCGCCTGCAGTACATCGTTTCCTGACACCTCGTCGTAGTTCAGATACACCTGCACAGCGGGGCTCCGCCCGAATGTGGTGAATCGGTAGTACGGCGCTTCGCTGTCGTCGATGAGCCAGTCGACGCCGCCGGGGGACTGGCAAGGAAGAGTCGAGGGACCCGGCTCTTCCAGTCCACAAGTGAGAATCACGGCCGTCGGGTCGCCCCATGCAGCCGTCGCTTGAGAATCAGTCCAGCGGCGATCGAGGTTATCGACGGTTGACGGTAGCCGCACCATCATTTCTGCGCACAGAGGGTCGTTCGCATCGACCGCAGGCTCTGTCGATACCGTGGACGTGCACCCTGTCAAGACGACGGCGAATGCCAGAAGCGCAACGACGAAGGCGCGGAAGGATCGGGTCACTCTTCCAGGCTAACCGCCGCTAGCGTTGAGGGATGACCGTGTCTGATCCGACTGTTGGCGAACTTTCCGAAGGAGAAATCCTCGCTCGGATCCTCGCACGTCTTTCACCGAGCCGTGCTTTACTCGGGCCTGGCGACGATGCCGCCGTTATCGCGGCTCCGTCCGGTCGTTTCGTAGCGACTGTCGACACGCTGGTGCACGGACCGGACTTTCGACTCGCATGGTCGAACGGTTTCGACTTGGGATGGAAAGCTGCCGCGGTCAATCTCGCCGATGTTGCCGCCATGGGCGCACGTCCAACAGCTCTTCTGGTCGCGCTGGCGATGCCGGATGCCACGCGTGCGTCATTTGTCGAGCACATAGCCGATGGGCTGCGTGCGGCGTGCGAGGCTTTGGCGCCGGGCTGCGCGGTCGAGGGAGGAGATCTGACCGTGTCGGACACGCTTGTCGTCGCTGTTACCGCGCTTGGCGTGCTCGACGCCGCGGCCGTGACGCGGTCGGGAGCACGACCCGGAGATATCATCGCTATCGCCGGTGATACGGGGGTAGCAGCGCGCGGCCTAGATCTGCTCTTCTCGCACTTCACGGACGCAAGCGGCACTCCGATTGCGATTTCTCCCGCTGCGCTACGTTCCCTGTCGGATGAGGACGGTACGGCGTTGAGTCGCCAGCTACGCCCGTTTCCACCAGTCGCACTCGGGCCAGCAGCGGCTTCCGCGGGAGCTTCCGCGATGATGGATGTCTCCGACGGCCTCGTTCTCGACGCAAGTCGAATGGCCGTGGCATCCACGGTCACTCTCGACTTCGACCGACAGTGCGTCGGCGACGATCCGCTGTCACTATCTGGCGGGGAAGACCACGCATTGCTTGCGACTTTTCCCCCGAGCGCAGTGCTTCCCGAAGGATTTCGTGCTGTCGGAGCCGTTCGAGACGTCGGTGCCGCGCCAGTAACGATCGACGGCGAGCCATACGACGGTGAGAGCGGCTGGGACCCCTATCGTGACTGGGATTCTGCGCGCGGCTGAGCCCACCACATCACTGTGTCGCCATAGGCGCGATCGCGTGTACGTTCGACGCCGTCAGGCCATGCGGGCTCTGGTGATCTACGCCCGCGTTCGACAACGATCAGTGCGTCGGCCGCCAACCTCGGTACAAGAAGTTCCAGTACCTGCGCCAGCTCAGCTTCGGCAAGGTCGTAGGGAGGGTCGATGAGCACCAGATCGAACGTTTCGCGCGATCCCTCCAGATATTTGGCAACGGCGGCGCGATGCACTGTTGCGTGCCCGCCGGCGGCGTTCGATACGCGGGATGCGTTTTTTTGGGCGACCGACACCGCAGGTGCTCCTCGTTCGACCAGTGTTGCTGTGGCGCCGCCGCGACTGAGTGCTTCGAGACCGAGTGCCCCCGACCCCGCGTAAAGGTCTAGGACGCGGGCGCCGTCTACGGCATTCGCTGCGTCGAGCGCGCTGAAAAGTGCCTCGCGCACTCGTTCGCTCGTGGGCCGGGTACCTGCAGCGGGAACATCGAGGCGTATGCCGCCCGCGCTTCCCGAAATAATGCGCGTCACGCTACTCACCCTACAAACATGAGTGTCGGATGCCGCAGCTAGAGTCGAAGTTATGACGTCTGTTGGTCTCGCCACACGCCTCGAAGGTGTGGTGGGCGGCAAAACCTCCAAGGCGCTAAAGCGTGCGTTCGGCATGAGCACAGTCGGTGATTTACTGAGTCACTACCCGCGTCGGTACGCGATGAGTGGCGAACTCACTCCGCTCGACTCCTTGATCGAGGGTGAGCAGGTCACGATCATCGCTCAGATCAAATCAGCGAACGAGCGCAAGATGCGTCAGCGCAACGGATCGTTGCTCGAGGTCGTTATTACCGACGGCCGGGGCGACGTCAAACTCACCTTTTTCAACCAGAAGTGGCGAATAACCGAGCTTGTTCCCGGCAAACGTGGCATCTTCTCCGGCAAAGTCGGCGCATACAGCAGAGAAATGCAGTTCGCCAACCCCGACTACGAAATCTTCGACGACGACGAACAAGCGCGGTCGTCCGCAGAAACGTACACAAATCACCCCATCCCGATCTACCCGGCAACTTCGTCGGTTTCCAGTTGGCAGATCGGAAAAATCGTGTCGCTCGTGCTCGACACACTGGGCCCGATCGACGATCCGCTTCCGGACGATCTGCGCGCGAGACAGGGTCTCTTGTCTTTCCGAGAAGCCATCGAACGCATGCATCGCCCAGATTCACGTGACGTGATCCCCGAGGCAGTGCATACGCTGCGGTGGCAAGAGGCACTTGTCTTGCAAACCGCGTTGTTGCAGCAACGGCAGTTCGTTCGCGAATTGTCTGCGACAGAGCGCGCGCCCGGCGATCTTCTGGAAGTTTTTGACAGGAACCTCCCGTTTACGCGGACCGCGGATCAGCTGACGGTGGGCGAGGATATCGCAAAGGATCTCGTCGCTCCCTGGCCGATGAATCGCCTCGTGCAGGGTGAAGTGGGATCAGGTAAGACTCTCGTCGCGCTCCGCGCGATGTTGCAGGTGGCGCAATCTGGTGGTCAGTCGGCGCTCATTGCGCCGACTGAAGTATTGGCATCGCAACATTTGCGATCGATGACACGGATGCTGGGACCCGATCTCGCACCGCGACTCATTCCTACTCTCCTCACCGGGCAGCTGACTGCCGCGGAGCGTCGCCGGGCTGCGCTACGTGTCGCCTCGGGACAGGCCCTCATCGTTATCGGAACGCACGCGCTGCTCAGTGACTCCACGACGTTCGCAGATCTCGGCCTCGTCGTGGTTGATGAACAACACCGTTTCGGCGTGGAACAGCGTGAGTCGCTTCGCGCGAAGGGTTCGAGTCCGCATGCACTGGTGCTCACAGCGACACCAATTCCGCGCACTGTTGCCATGACCGTATTTGGTGATCTCGACGTGTCGACGATCAGAACACTTCCTGAGGGTCGCGCGGGCATTCAAACGTTTGTTGCTCCTATCGCCGAGAAACCGTCGTGGTTTCCACGAGTGTGGGCACGCGCGGCAGAAGAAGTCGAAAAAGGGCGGCAAGTTTTTGTCGTGTGCCCGGCGATCGATACCGCGCCTGAAGCGATCGAATCCGATCGAGCTGAAGAAGAAGCAGACTCACCGGCCGCTGTCGAACCGCCGTCGGAGGGAGCAGCACCCAACGCGCGCTGGGGAGTTGTGCAGGCAGCGGCGCTTTTGGCGGAGCATCCGCTTTTTCGGAACATCCGCGTGGAAATATTGCATGGCCGAATGACCGGTGAAGAAAAAGACACGATCATGCGCGCGTTCGCCGCGGGTGACATCGATGTTCTTGTTGCGACGACCGTGATTGAGGTCGGGGTCGACGTGCCGAATGCATCGACAATGATCGTGTTGGAAGCCGATCGATTTGGCGTTTCCCAACTGCACCAGCTGAGGGGTCGTGTGGGCCGGGGGAGTGTTCCAGGGCTGTGCCTGCTCGTCACTGAATCAGTGCCGGGGTCGTCAGCTCGTAGCCGCGTTGAGGCGGTGGCGGCGACATCAGACGGGTTTGAGCTCGCCGAGGCCGACCTCACTTTGCGCGGCGAAGGAAACGTACTCGGTGATGCGCAGTCGGGTGTGCGTTCCTCGCTTCGCCTCCTTCGTGTGGTGACTGACGCGGATCTCATCGCCGTCGCTCGGGGCGAGGGGGAGAGAATCCTCAACGAGGACCCAACTCTTTCAAGCCACCAGGGTCTCGCTGATGCGATCGAGCGCCGCTTGGATGTCGCTGAGCGCGCGGCAATGGCAAAGAACTGAACGGTTTCGCGCCGCACGCAGCTAGGCTTGCACGTGTGAGCAACCGGATCGCCGTCGTTCCTGGGTCTTTCGATCCGCCAACGCTCGGACACCTCGACGTCATTCGCCGTGCTGCCGCGCTCTATGACGAGACGCACGTTTTGGTTGTGCACAACCCTGCCAAGGAGGCGATGCTCCCTATCGCGCAGCGGCTCGCGCTCCTTGAGCAATCGATAGCCGAGGGTGGCATCGAGGGCAAAGTTGTCGTCGCAGCGTGGAGCGTCGGTTTGCTCGTTGATTATGCGACAGACGTCGGAGCGGGAGTGCTCGTGAAAGGCATTCGCTCTCAGATCGATGTTGCGTACGAGTCGCCGATGGCGATCGTGAACCGGCACTTGGCAGGCATCGAGACGGTATTTTTGCTACCCGATCCCGCGCACGCGTTGGTTTCGAGCTCACTCGTGCGCCAGGTTGCGAATCTCGGCGGCGACGTCGCTCCGTTCGTTCCTCCGGCAGTTGCGTCATTTCTGGACACGGGATCTCGCGGTATCTGACCCGGCGCTGCTTGGCCCTTGTAGGGTTTACGAGTGAGAACTCGTAGACCCGGACCCTTCAGCATCAATGTGCGTGACATCGTCCGACGCCCGGGCGAGATGCGCGAAACCCAACGTGAAGTGACCCTTGCCGAAAAATGGGGAGAAGGATTGGTGTGGGTGCCCGCATCGTCCGATATCGCCCTAGACGTGCGTTTGGAATCGGTGCACGAGGGAATCCTCGTGACCGGAACCGCAACAGGACGGTACGAGGGAGAGTGCAGTCGCTGCCTCAAAGAGATCGACGCGCCTGTCGAAGTCGAGATTCAAGAGCTTTTCGCGTACCCTGGTGGGGAAGCGAACGACTTCGAGGTTCAAGACGACCACGTGGATCTTGAAACTCTGGTCAGGGATGCAACTGTCCTTTCGCTTCCGTTCCAGCCGGTATGCCGGCCAGACTGCCCCGGGTTAGATCCCATAACGGGCGAGCGTTTGGCTGATAATTCCGGTGCGGCACCGCGCGAAACCCTCGATCCACGCTGGGCGGCGTTAGCGGAGTTGGCATCGGAGCAGGCTGATGGCTTGTCTGATGACGAGCCCACACCCCAGACCTAAGAACGAAAAGAGAAGACCATGGCAGGTAACCCCCCGAAGCGGAAAGTTTCGCGCTCCAACACTCGCTCGCGTCGCGCGCAGTGGAAGGCCGATCCCATCGCTCTCGTAAAGACCGTTGAAAACGGCAAGACGGTCTACAGCCGTCCCCACCAGGCAAAGGTCGTCACGGACTCACAGGGAACTGAACTGTTCCTGGAGTACAACGGCCGCAAGGTCGCAGACGTCTGAATCCGTCAATGACGGATGCTCCGGTGGATAACACCGAACTTCTGAACAAGCTCGGGGTCGATATCGACCCCGAGCTTGTCTCGTTGGCGCTGACTCACCGCTCCTATGCGTACGAGCACGGCCAGATCCCACATAACGAACGGCTTGAGTTCCTCGGCGATTCCGTGCTGGGCCAAGCGGTCACGGTGATGCTCTACAAGACGCATCCTGACCTTGACGAGGGATCGCTGGCGAAACGTCGTGCTGCCGTTGTATCAACTGTTGCACTGGCCGAAGTCGCTCGCACGATCGGGCTCGGCCGTTTCATCCGCCTAGGGCGCGGTGAAGAGCTCACGGGTGGGCGCGATAAGGACTCAATCCTCGCCGACACCACTGAGGCACTCATTGGCGCGAGTTTTCTGTCGGCCGGAGCGGATGCGGCGTCTGCCCTCGTGCTGCGGCTCATTGATCCGCTTCTCGCTGACCCAGATCGCTATGGCGCCGCGATGGATCCCAAAACCAGCCTTCAAGAGCTTGTGGCCCACCATCATCTTTCGGCGCCCGTCTACTCCGTGACGGCTTCGGGACCCGACCACGACCGATTCTTCACTGCAACTGTGACTACCGAGGCCGTGTCAGCATCGGGCACGGGCTCGAGCAAGAAGACCGCGGAGATGGCGGCGGCTCTGGCTGCGTGGCACGAACTCAGCGGTCGTGCCTGAACTTCCCGAAGTCGAGGTCGTGAGATCGGGGCTTGAACCCGCACTCTCGGGCGCCAGCATCGTTGCTGTCGAAGTACTCGATGCGCGCGCCCTGACCCGGCATCCGGGGACTGCTGTCGATTTTGAAGCAGCGTTGGCCGGATCGGTAATGGACGCCGTAGTGCGTCGAGGAAAATTTCTTTGGGTGCCACTACGGGCTCGAAATGATGCTCTTTTAGCTCACTTAGGGATGAGCGGGCAGATGTTACTTCGTGCGAGCGGCGCGCCCCGTGAGCGGCACGAGCGCGTGCGCATCGCTGTGAGTCACCCTCTTCATGGCAGCCTCGATGTGATCTTTGCCGATCAACGAACGTTCGGATCCCTTGCGATCGACTCACTTGTCGATACGCCGGATGGGGCAGCGGCGGGTTCTGGGTCCGGGTGTGCGTCGGTGCCAAGCCAGGTCGCCCACATCGCGCGCGATCCGCTCGATCCGGCTTTTAGCGACGCCGACTTTCGTCTGCTACTCACGAGAAAGTCCTCCGGAATAAAGCGTGTTCTGCTCGATCAAACCGTGGTCAGTGGAATCGGCAATATCTACGCGGATGAGTCGCTATGGGCTGCGCGGATCCATCCCGAGACCCCCGCAAAAGATCTTTCTGCCGAGAAGGTCACCGCGCTTCTCGAAGAGGTTCGCTCAGTACTGCACAAAGCACTCGCAGAGGGCGGCACGAGCTTCGACGCGCAGTACGTCAACGTCAATGGGCAAGCTGGGTACTTCGCGCATTCGCTCAACGCATATGGCCGCAGCGGCGAGGAGTGTCCGCGCTGTGGCCACCCGATTGTGCGGGTCGCGTTCGCCAACCGCTCCAGTCATTTTTGCGCGCGCTGCCAGCAACGGTAGTTGCTGGCACATGTTTGCCCGTCCGTTCTGAGAGCCGTACGGCCCGCCGCGCAGTCGTTTGAGCGAAGTCCGATAGCGTAGGCCGGTAATCTCCTCGGCGAAAGGGCCCCGCATGTACCTGAAGAGCCTCACGCTCAAAGGGTTCAAGTCGTTCGCGCAGCCCACCACTTTCGCGCTCGAGACCGGGGTGACCTGCATCGTCGGGCCGAACGGCTCGGGTAAGTCGAACGTCGTCGATGCATTGGCCTGGGTCATGGGCGAGCAGGCGGTGAAAACCCTCCGTGGCGGCAAGATGGAAGACGTCATTTTTGCCGGCACGTCGACCCGGGGACCGCTCGGTCGCGCTGAGGTTCAACTCACCATCGACAACTCCGATGGGGCGCTGCCGATTGAGTACGCCGAAGTAACTATCAGCCGCACGCTCTTTCGAAATGGTGCGAGCGAATACGCCATCAACGGTGACACGTGCCGTCTGCTCGACGTGCAAGAGCTTCTTAGCGACTCTGGCCTCGGTCGCGAGATGCACGTCATCGTTGGGCAGGGCAGGCTCGATACGGTTTTGCAGGCAACTCCCGAAGATCGTCGAGGTTTCATCGAGGAAGCAGCCGGCATCTTGAAACACCGGCGCCGCAAAGAGAAGACGATGAGGAAGCTCCAGGCCATGGAGGGCAACCTCACGCGGTTGAGCGATTTGGCGGGGGAGCTTAGACGCCAGTTGAAGCCGCTCGGGCGACAAGCAGAAGTTGCACGGGAAGCAGCAACCATCGCCGCTGAAGTGCGTGATGCGAAGGCGCGCCTGTTCGCCGACGAACTTGTCACGCTGCGCACTCAGCTCGGCGAATATGCACACAGCGAGCAGGAGAGACACACCGAGCGGCTCGTGCTGCAGGCGCAAGCCGACGAATTTCGTGGCCGTATTGCTGCGCTCGAAGCTCAGCAGCGTTCAGAGGCCGTTGACGAGGCGCGCAGTGTTTCGTTTGCGCTCGAACGTGTGCAGGAACGCCTACGTGGGCTCTACTCCCTGACTGGGCAGCGACTCGCACTGCTCGGAAGTGATGACGACGCGCTGATCGACCCGGTGACCGTGACGCCACGAGATATCGATGATGCGCGAGCCGAAATAGATGCTGTTGCGGCGGGCCTCGGCGATGCTCAGGATGCCGCGGCCGCTGCCGGACGCGAGGTCATAAAGTCACGAGCGGAACTTGACGCGCTTGACGCCGATATTGCGGCGCAGAGTGCGCTTGTGTCGGAGCACGACATGAAGTTGACTGCGCTTCGAGGATCCGCAGATTCCGCGGCTTCGACTCTCGTCGCCGTGCGGCAGGGTGTGGAACGACAGCAGGCTGCGCTCGATGCAGCACTTGTTCGCCGCGCTGAAGCCGAGGAAGCACTCGCGGGTGTCGAACCGGCGTTGACTCCCGAAGAGTCGACGGCTGCACTCGCTGCCGATTACGAGCATTCACAGCGGCTGGCGACTGAAGCTGAGAACGATGTTTCTGGGATGCGGGAGCGTCTACATACAGCCGAACGAGAAGTAGAGGCACTCACCGCACAAACGGCTGCGCTCGGCCGCGCTCTTGATGTTCGAAACGGTGCGACAGCGCTCGTCGGAACGGGTGGACCTGGTATTCGTGGCTTGGTCGGAGACGCTTTACAGATTCGCTCGGGTTATGAAGCCGCTATTGCGGCAGCCCTGGGCCCGTTGGCTGAAGGCGCACTCGTCGACACATACGATGACGCATTGACGGCTGCCGTCAGAGCACGGGAGTCCGACGCTGGCGTTGTCGACCTCGTGATTGCGGAGGCAGAATCGCTTCCCGTTGACTTGCCGACTGGCCGGGGGCTTATGCCGGCAACCGACGTTGTGACTGCGCCACCCGGGGTGAAAGGCATCCTCTCCCACGTGCTCGTCGCAGATGATCTCGACGCGGCTCGTGCGGTGTTTTCTCAGAGCGGTGGGAGCGATCACCTACTTACCGTGGTGACGAAAGCCGGGGAGGTGACGACGGCGTTCTTGTTGCGGGCAGGATCGGGCGCTGGGCAATCTCGACTTGAGCTCGCCGCGGAACGCGATAGCGCGACAGAGCGACTCGCGGAAGTGCGGGTGATCGCGGACTCGTTGCGCGAGCCACTCGTCGAGCGAACTCAAGACCTTCAATCCGCCCGGCAGCGCACAAAAAAGGCCCTTGAGACGCTTCGCGCGAATGACGCAGCGCTCGCGGCGCACGCTGAAAAAGTCAATCGCGCCACTGTTCGACACGAGTCTGCGGTGGCGGAGTGCGACCGGCTTGCAGCGGGACTGCACCAGGCGCAGGGGGCGGTCGAAGATGCCGAAACGGCGGCTCGAGCAACCCAGGAGCGATTGACCGCTGCTCTTGAAGCTCCGCGTCCGATTCTCGATGTGTCGGCCCGCGACGGAATGCTCGCGCGTCTCGAGTCTGCGCGGGACACCGAGATGCGCGCGAGACTCGATGTTGAGACGCTACGCGAGCGCATCCGCGCTGAAGAGGCTCGCGTTGTCGCGCTTGAGCGTCAGCGGGAGCGTGAACAGGCGGCAGCAGCGGAGGCGGCCCGAAAAGCTGTCATCAGGCGAGGTCAGCGGGCGCGGGCTGAAAACATCGCGGCACAGCTTCCGCCGTTGCTCGATTCGGTCGACCGCTCGGTGTCGCAGTCCCGAGTAGAGCTCGCCAGTGCGGAACAGGCGCGGACTGCGCTCACGGCCGAACTCGATGGTCTGCGGCAACAGGATGCTGCCATCCGGGAGCGCCTTGCGCGACTTACCGAGAGCGTTCATGGCCTCGAGATGAGTATCCACGAGAAGAAACTGCACGTCACGAGTTTGCTTGAGCGGGTTGCATCTGAACTGAGCCTGGATGAGAGCATTCTTGTCGCGGAATACGGACCATCTGCACCAGAGGATGCGGATGAAGCAGCGGCGGCTGCCCCGCAGCCATTTGACCGGGTCGCCCAGCAGAAGCGACTACGCGATGCCGAGCGAAAGCTTGCACAGCTCGGGCGCGTGAATCCACTCGCGCTGGAAGAGTTCGCTGCGCTGGAACAGCGCCACGCCTTCCTCACTGAACAGCTCAATGATCTCGCTCAAACCCGAAAAGATCTCATGACCATCATCGAGGAACTCGATGAGCGGATGCAGACGATCTTCTTGGCGGCGTTTGAAGATACGAGGGCCGCGTTCGCTGAAATTTTCCCAATTCTCTTTCCTGGCGGCACTGGACATATTGCGCTGACCAATCCGGATGACCTCTTGAACACCGGAATCGATGTCGCGGTGCGCCCGGCGGGCAAGAAAATCGAAAGACTCTCACTCCTGTCTGGAGGTGAGAGGTCTCTTGCGGCAGTGGCGTTGCTGGTTGCCATCTTCACGGCTCGCCCGAGCCCGTTCTACATTCTCGATGAGGTTGAGGCTGCGCTTGATGATGCGAATCTCGGTCGACTTCTCGCGATTTTTAAAAATCTCCGCGAAAACAGCCAATTGATCGTCATCACTCACCAAAAACGCACGATGGAGATTGCAGACGCTCTGTACGGCGTATCCATGCGCCAAGACGGCGTTTCCGCCGTTGTTGGGCAGCGCGTACGCGAGGCCGCGGCTTCGTGACCCCGATCGCACTCTAGGCTGGAACCATGGCGGAGAAGTCTTGGTCGCTCGGTCGCGCGCTGCGCGGCATGTTTGTGAGACCTGTGATCGATGAAACGACGTGGGAGGACTTGGAGACGGCGCTTTTGACGGCCGACTTCGGTCCCGACATCACGGAACGCATTGTTGACGAGCTCAGAGAGAAGGTTGAGCGGTTCCGCACGACCGATCCCAAAGACCTCCAGCGGATGCTGCGTGAGACGTTGGAAGAGCATTTTGCGAAGTTTGATACGACACTGCGACTCAGCGAGCGGCCAGCGGTCGTTCTGGTCGTTGGAGTCAACGGCGTAGGTAAGACGACGACGATTGGCAAGTTCGCCAAGTTCCTTCAGAGCTACGGCCGCTCGGTTGTTGTCGGCGCCGCTGACACTTTTCGTGCCGCCGCGGTTGAGCAACTCGCAACGTGGGCCGAGCGCGGAGGAGCCACCATCACTCGGCCTCAGCACGAAGGTCAAGACCCGGCATCCGTCGCTTTTCAGACTGTGGAGTACGCGAAGAACACCGGCACCGAAATTGTCCTCATCGATACCGCGGGTCGCCTTCACACCAAGGGCGGCTTGATGGATGAGCTGGGCAAGATTCGTCGAGTGATCGAAAAACAGGCGCCGATCAGTGAAGTGCTTCTTGTCTTGGACGCAACGACGGGC
Organism: Microbacterium endophyticum; assembly: GCF_011047135.1. NCBI lineage: Bacteria > Bacillati > Actinomycetota > Actinomycetes > Micrococcales > Microbacteriaceae > Microbacterium > Microbacterium endophyticum. The sequence goes on from NZ_CP049255.1 coordinate 2,727,650, forward strand.
CAGAACGGTGTCATGCAGGCTCAGGCCTTTCTCGAACACGCCGGCGTCACCGGGCTCGTGCTTACAAAACTCGACGGATCAGCCAAGGGCGGTTTCGTTCTCGCTGTTCAAGAACGCACCGGAATTCCTGTCAAGCTGCTGGGGCAGGGCGAGGGGATTGGAGATCTCACGGGCTTCACGCCTCACGTGTTCGCCGCCTCTCTCGTTGACTGAATCTTTGACCTGACGCGAGTTCTGAACACGTTGACCTATCGCCGCGGCGGTACTGCTGGTTTTATGGAGGTATGACCATCGAGCACGACTATTTCGGGCTTCTCGAATCCGGACCCGACGGATCGATCTTTTGGTCGGAGACTGTTGAGTTCGCCGATCAAAGCGTGACGGTTGACCTGACCGCTCCCGATCAAGAAGATGTCTCGATCGACGCCCTCGACGTCGCTGCAGCGATGATTTCAGCGCTCGAAGACATCGACATGCGCGCGCGGAACGCGATGGTCACCGAGCTGGATGACCGCACGAGCGAAGTTACCGAGTACATCTTGCAGCAGCAGGCTGAGCGCGGAGACGAGATCGAGGGACTGTTGGTCGACATCTCTGGCGACGTTCACGTCGACGTCATCCGCTCACTGCAGCTGATGAGTATGACGATCTTGGCTGATGAGCTCGGCGGGTCTGATCCGTTTGCAGTACTGGAGTACGCGCTCGATCCGGATGCCACAGACGACGTTTTGCTGGTGAATCTCGATTCGTCAGCGCAGGTCCAATCCGTAACGAGCGCCGAGTGACTCAAACCGCCTGCGCGAAACCCTCGTTAGCGGCGGCGATGTCTGACACCAAGTGGCCCAGGTTCTCGGGTATTGCGTTCCCTTTCGAAACCATTGACTGCGCCCACAGTCGGCCCGCGCGGTAAGAGGAGCGAACGAGCGGACCCGCGAGTACGCCGAGGAATCCAATCCGCTCCGCTTCTTCTTTGAATTCGACAAACTCTGCTGGTTTCACCCAGCGGGAAATCGGCATATGGCGCGGTGACGGCCGCAGGTACTGGGTAATCGTAATAATGTCGGTCCCGGCATCGTGCAAGTCATTCAGCGCAGAAACAACTTCGTGAGGTTCTTCACCCATCCCTAAAATCAGATTCGACTTCGTGATGAGTCCCGCCTCCCGCGCGGACGTCAATACAGCGAGTGAGCGATCGTACCGAAATGCTGGGCGAACGCGCTTGAATATGCGCGGCACGGTCTCCACGTTGTGTGCGAAAACTTCGGGGCGGGAGTCGAACACGACCTGCAACTGGGCCGGATTGCCGCTGAAGTCGGTCGCGAGAAGCTCTACGCCGGTGTGAGGATTCGAAGCGTGAATTCGGCGAACCGTTTCGGCGTGGAGCCAAGCACCGCCGTCGTCGAGGTCATCGCGGGCGACGCCTGTGACTGTCGCGTACCGCAATTTCATCCGTGCGACGCTTTCTGCGACGCGACGAGGCTCGTCTCTGTCGTAGGCATCCGGTTTTCCGGTGTCGATCTGGCAGAAGTCACACCGCCGGGTGCACTGCGAGCCTCCGATGAGAAAAGTCGCCTCTCGATCCTCCCAACACTCGAAGATGTTGGGGCAGCCAGCTTCTTGGCAAACCGTATGGAGTCCTTCGTCCTTCACAAGCGCCTGAAGGGCTGTGTACTCGGGGCCCATCTTTGCCCGCGTCTTAATCCAATCGGGCTTGCGTTCGATGGGAGTCTGGGCATTTCGCACTTCGAGCCGCAGCAGACGTCGTTCGCCGCGATCCGTGGCGGGGGAGTCCTGCGCGTGCTGAGGGTCCGCGGCGCAACCGCTCATGCCGCGGCCTCGGCATATTCAGTCTTGAAGCAGCTGGCGACCGCGTCGACCAGGTCTCGAGGGTGCACGGTGCAACCCAGAACATCACTGACCGTAGTCACCCCGGCATCCGTGATCCCGCAGGGGATGATTTCTGCGAACCCGTCGAGGGTGTTGCTGCAGTTGACGGCGAAGCCGTGCATCGTGACTCCTTTTTCTACGCGGACGCCGATGGCCGCAATCTTGTCTTCGGCTCCGGCGTGGCTCACCCACACTCCGCTTCGCCCTGCCACCTGGTAGCCCTCGATATCAGCGGTGGCCAACGCGTTGATCAGCAGACGTTCGAGCCGGCGAACGTGAGCGACGACGTCTATGGGCTCCGACAATCGGAAGATGGGGTATCCCACCAGTTGCCCTGGTCCGTGCCAAGTGATCTTGCCACCGCGATCGACATCTATAACCTCGGTGCCGGTTCTCGGTCTTTCGTGAGGTTCTGTTCGCGTGCCAGCGGTGTAGACCGCTTCATGCTCCAGGAGCATCAGCGTGTCGGGTCGATCCCCGGATACGACAGACGCGTGGATACGCTTTTGAAGAGCCCAGGCGCTCGCGTACGGCACGAAGTCTGGCGCGAGCCCAGCTGTCAAGATGTCGATCATTGTGCCCTCGGAACGTGAGTTGTTGCATTGAGTCCAACAATAGCCAGCTCAGTCTCTAGGTGCCAGCATCGTAGGCTGACAGCATGGTGAAAATCTCGCGCTCCGGTCGCCCGCGCGCGTCTTCTCCCGGAGAGATATCAGAGGCCGCGTGCGAACTCTTTCTTGAGCAGGGGTACGAGAAGACGTCGATCTCGCAAATTGCGCAGCGTGCAGGTGTGAGCCGTTCGAGCTTCTTCAACTACTTCACGTCAAAAGCGGACGTGTTGTGGTCAGGCCTCGACGAGCGAATCGAAGCGCTCGCACGACAACTGAGAAGTGGTAACTCTGACAACGCGCCCGAGCGTATTCGCGTAAGTGTGATGGGAATCGCGACAGACTTCGCGCCTGACAGCCTTGCCCTAGCGCTGGTGAACGCGCAGGCAATGGACCTCGCAGGTGAGCTAGAACTGGACTCGGCTCTCCGGCAAGCGCGAATCGGGTCACTCGCAGCAGAGCAGCTTCAGCGCAGCGGCATAGACGAGCTGACGGCGAGTGTGCGTGGCGCGGCTTATGGGGGAGCTGTACTCGCGGCGCTACGAACATGGGCGAGGGCTGGGGCTGGCCGCACTTCGCTTGCAGCGGTTCTCGAAAAGGCACTTTCTGCGGCAAAGTAGCCGGGTTGCCACTTTCGCGACGGGGGGCTGAGCGTGGACGTATCCGTTGTCGCCTCGTGCTCGCGTAAACTTGGTGCATCATGGCGACATTCGGCACTCTCTCCGACAGGCTCACCGAGACCTTCCGCAATCTCCGCACGAAAGGCAAGCTTTCGCCCGCGGACGTTGACGGCACGGTCCGCGAGATCCGGCGCGCACTGCTTGACGCAGACGTCGCGCTGCCGGTGGTTAAGGAATTCACCGCGAAGGTTCGGGAGCGCGCGCTCGGCGATGAAGTGAGCCGCGCCCTTAATCCGGCTCAGCAGGTCGTGCAGATCGTCAACGAAGAGCTCGTGGCAATTCTTGGTGGTGAGCAGCGTCGTCTTCAGTTCGCGAAAAATCCCCCAACGGTGATCATGCTTGCGGGCCTTCAAGGTTCGGGTAAGACCACTTTCGCTGGCAAGCTAGCGAAGCTGCTCGAGAAAGACGGCCACACGCCGCTCCTGATCGCGGCGGACCTGCAACGACCAAATGCTGTGAACCAGCTTCAGGTCGTGGCAGAGCGCGCTGGCGCGGCTGTGTACGCTCCGGAACCCGGAAACGGTGTAGGCGACCCAGTCAAGGTCGCGAAGGACGGCGTCGAATATGCCAAGCGTCACCAGCACGACACGGTAATCATTGATACAGCTGGTCGCCTCGGTGTCGATGCGGAACTGATGAAGCAAGCCTCTGATATTCGTCGAGTGACATCGCCCGATGAAGTACTTTTCGTTATTGACGCGATGATTGGGCAAGACGCCGTCAATACAGCGAAGGCCTTTCAAGAAGGCGTTGATTTCACGGGCGTTGTGCTCTCCAAACTCGACGGTGACGCGCGCGGTGGAGCAGCTCTCTCAGTCGCCTCTGTCACTGGTCGCCCAATCATCTATGCGTCGACTGGTGAGGGTCTCGAGGACCTGGAGCCATTCCATCCTGACCGCATGGCCAGTCGTATCCTCGACCTCGGCGACATTCTGACTCTTATCGAGCAAGCCCAGCAGGCCTTCGATGAGGACGAGGCAATGAAGGTCGCCGAAAAACTCGCGACCGAGCAATTCACTCTCGAAGATTTTCTTGAGCAGATGCAGCAACTCAAGAAGATGGGCTCCATGAAGAAAATGCTCGGCATGTTGCCGGGCATGGGGCAGATGAAGCAGCAGATCGACAATTTCGACGAGAGAGAGATTGACCGAACCGAGGCGATCATTCGTTCGATGACGCCGAGTGAGCGCCGAACGCCCAAGCTCCTCAACGGCTCACGTCGGCTGCGCATTGCGCGCGGTTCAGGAATGACAGTGACTGACGTGAATCAGCTTGTTCAGCGCTTTGAGCAGGCGGCGAAGATGATGAAAACTGTTGCGCGCGGCGGAGTGCCCAACATGCCTGGTATGGGTGCAATGGGAAAGCCCGGTGCCTCCAGTAAGCGAGGCAAGCAACAGAAAGCGAAGGGCTCGCGCTCGGGTAACCCAGCTAAGCGTGCTGCCGAAAATTCAGGGCTTGCAACCGCAGCAGAGCAGAGCGCGCCCACAGGCTCAGGTTTTGGACTCGGTGCGAGGGGCGCGGGGCCGAGCGAAGCGGATCTTGCAGAGTTGCAGAAGCTCCTCGGAAAGCCGTAACGGCAGCTTTGCTAAACCTTCGCAAGATGTTCTCTCAGCGTCGGTCCGCCGCGAAACTCCCTGATCAGATGCTGAACTACTTCACGTAGGTCACCGTCTGTGGTGTCGGCAACGAGGAGTTGGCGTTCGTAACTTGACCCGCCGCTAAGAATTTCCGAAATGCCAGCGAACTCGCGCACGCAGTGCAAATCTTCTGCGATCGGTGTCAGCTCGGCGGCTGTTTCGGCCAAGTGCTCCCGCACTGGTCGTTGTGTGCCATATGAATCAACGATGATCTCAGCATCGAGGCCGAATCGAGCGGCGCGCCACTTGTTCTCGCGAACAAACCACGGCGGTAGCGTTACGAGTGGCTTTCCCTCATCCAGCATGCGGGAGAGGTGTTCGACCAATACCTGTGCGAGAGCGGCGACAGCGGCGAGTTCGGGGAGCGTCGACATCCCGTCGCAGGCACGAATCTCGATCGTCCCCCACCGTGGCGCGGGGCGAATGTCCCAGCGCACCTCGCTGGCATCCGCCATGACCCCAGTACGCGCCATATCGTCCAAGTAGCCTTCGAACTCAGCCCAATTCTGCAGCGGCCAGGGCAGTCCAGCAGTCGGTAGCTGTTGAAAGACCAGGGCTCGGTTGGACGCATATCCGGTGCGTTCGCCCGCCCAAAACGGGCTCGAAGCTGAGAGTGCCTGCATATGAGGCAAGTACAGCGTCAGAGCATTGATAATCGGAAAGACCTTATTGACGTCTTCGACGCCGACATGAACGTGAATGCCCCAAATCATCATGTTGCGGCCCCACCATTGGGTTCGCTCGATCAGCGAGTGGTAACGAGTTTTATCGGTGATCTGTTGGTCATACCACTGGGCAAAAGGGTGACTTCCAGCACTGAGAAGTTCGATACCTGCGGGCTCAGCGACAGCCCGTACGGATGAGATGGCATCGTCGATGTCATCCACAGCCGCTTGCACGGTGTCGCCCACCCCACTCGTGACTTCAATCGTGTTCGTGAGCAATTCTTCGGTCACGACGTAGCGCTCTAAGGCCGTAGCGTCGGCAAGCGCATCAATGATCTCGGGTGCACGCGGTACGAGCTCGCCGGTATGGCGATCCGCAAGCATGATCTCCCACTCGATACCGACGGTGGAGCGAGGGGACTGGGAAAAAGTCACTGTCACGGCGCTAGTTTCGCACGGCTTTCAACGCAGAATAGCCGCAGACGCGCCCGGAGAATCCTCCGAGAATTACCGTGCACCGAGCTCTATCAGTAAAACGCCGCCGGCAATTGCGATCACTCCTAGACCCATGACCCAAGTAAATGGTTCCTTGAAAAGGATGCGAGCGAGAACTGCAGTCAATGCGACGCCGCACGCTGACCAGATTCCGTAAGCCACTCCCACCGGCATGCCCTGCTCGAGGCACAAGAACAGGAGACTAAACGCGAGGACGTACGAAGCGAGCACCGGCGCTATCCAGATCTTCTTACGAAGGCCTTCTGATGCGCGAAGTGCCATCGTTCCCGTCACCTCGAATGCAATCGCCCCGCCCAGCATGACCCAGATCATCATTTGGCCGCCGTTGTCGCTCGGCGATGAGAAGTGGCGCCCACCTCAACGAGCAGAACACCACCGATAACAACAATGATCCCGAGGCTCATGAGCCACGTGAGCGGGTCGCTGAACAGGAGCGATGCGGAGACCGCCGTTAGCGCGACGCCGGAGGCTGCCCAGACTCCGTATGTCAGACCTATGGGGGCGCCAGCGCGCAGCAGAAACGCCAGGCAGAGGAAAGCTCCTACATATCCAATGGCGACTGGAACGACCCAGACGAAGTTCTCGGTCATCATCCTGAGAGAGAGCGTGGCGGAGACTTCCAATAAAATCGCGCCAACGAGATAGAGCCATTTGGTCACGGAGAAACTTCTTTCAGCTGACGGGGTTCTGCGGACATGGAGCGTATACCGGCCTACAGTAGCGAACCTCGGGCAGGAGCTCTCCCCGCACCACCCGCGTGTGAGTTCGCGGCATCCGTCTTGATCTGGCAGAATAAAGGGTCGGACGTGGCACTCGACCCTCTATCCAGTGCAAACGTCCTCCTTTTGAGCTTCCGCCGGGTGTGCACCCCACTCTCCGGGCGATCGGTTCGCTTCACTTTCCACACATTCAGGAGAATCGTGGCTGTCAAGATCCGTCTTAAGCGCATGGGTAAAATCCGTGCGCCGTACTACCGCATCGTCGTCGCCGACTCGCGCACCAAGCGCGATGGTCGTGTCATCGAAGAAATTGGTAAGTACCACCCCACCCACGAGCCCTCTGTCATCGAGGTCGACTCGGAGCGTGCACAGTATTGGCTCAGCGTTGGCGCACAGCCGACCGAGCAGGTTCGTGCACTTCTCAAGCTGACCGGCGACTGGGGCCAGTACAAGGGCGACAAGAACGCAGTTTCGACCGTTAAGTTTGCTGAGCCTAAGCCAGCATTCTCGCTTGACGCTTCGAAGAAGTCGGTCATCAAGCCGAAGGCGGAGAAAAAGGCTGACGCGCCCGTCGCTGACGCTGACGCTCCTGCCGCAGACGCGACAGACGCGGAGTAATCGCAGTGCTTTCCGCCGCGCTCGAGCACGTCGTCAAGGGGATCGTTGATCACCCCGATGACGTGCGCATCGACTCGTCTACCTCGCCGCGGGGTGACGTTCTCGAGGTTCACGTGCACCCCGACGATCGGGGTCGAGTGATCGGGCGCGGCGGGCGCACCGCAAAAGCCCTGCGCACTGTTGTTTCAGCTCTGGCCGACGGGCGCCGCGTGCGCGTCGACGTTGCTGACGACTGATGGTGCCAGAGCAGTCATCGGGGGAGCCCGGAAGTGATTCTGTTGCGCGTCCCCCGCACGATATAAAAGCGCAGCTTCGAGTTGGTCGTTTGGTCAAGGCTCACGGGTTGAAGGGCGCGCTCAAAATCGAGCTCTACACCGACGATCCCGACGGAAGATTCATTCCGGGAGCGTCGTTCACGCTTCAGGTGCCTGAGGCGTCTGAATGGCACGGTAAGACCTTGACGGTTCGCGAGTTTCGTTGGATGAATTCGCACCCAGTTGCTTTCTTCCACGGAGTCGATGACCGTTCGGCTGCCGAGGGACTCGTGCGAGCTATCCTGTGGATCGACCAGGACGCAGCCGAATCCACACCAGAAGAAGACGCCTGGTACGACCATCAGCTGGTAGGACTCGACGTGCTGCGCGACGGTGTCTCGGTGGGACGCGTGATGCGCGTGGACCACTTTCCGGCGCACGATCTCCTTCTCGTCCGCTCCGGCGAGCGTGAAGTGCTTGTCCCGTTCGTGAAGGCCATCGTGCCCGAGGTTGATCCCGTTGCTGGGCACATCGTCGTGACGCCACCCGCCGGCCTGTTCGAAGAACTTCCGGCCGATGCGAATTCTGATGCCGACGGCGCGGGGCCCGCTAGCGACAGTTCTGCCTAAACTTTTCCACATGCGTATTGACGTCGTTACGATTTTTCCGGCTTTTTTTGATGCGCTAGATCTCTCGCTCATAGGCAAGGCGCGGGAGCGCGGGATCGTGAATCTTGGCGTTCATGATTTACGGCACTGGACAAACGACCGGCATCGAACGGTCGACGACACACCCTACGGTGGTGGCGCTGGCATGGTGATGAAGCCAGAACCGTGGGGTGCGGCTCTCGATGAGATCCTCACGGACGACGCAGTACTCGTCGTGCCTTCACCCTCTGGAGAGGTTTTTACGCAGGCTATCGCCCGTGAACTCGCACAAACCCCGCACATAGTCTTTGCGTGTGGTCGGTATGAGGGTATCGATCAGCGCGTCATCGACGAGTACAGTGCTCGTGGTCGGGTTCGACCGATGAGCATTGGTGATTACGTTCTGAACGGCGGCGAAGTTGCGTCTATCGCGATGATCGAAGCAATTTCACGACTCATCCCGGGTGTTGTCGGCAATCCAGAGAGCCTCGTCGAAGAGTCTCACGAGTCTGGGCTCCTCGAGTACCCGATCTACACAAAACCGCCGCGATGGCGTGACCGTCCTGTTCCGGAAGTTTTGCTTTCAGGAAACCACGCTGCCATCTCGGCGTGGCGACGTGAACAGTCAATTTCTCGCACTCAATCTCAGCGACCGGACTTGTTGCCGCCTGAGCTCGGCTGAACCGGAGCTCACTCGACGCCGAGAAAACCTCGGTCCGTCAAAACGATCGGTCCGTCTGCCGTGACAGCGACGGTGTGCTCCGAATGCGAACCCCGCGAGCCGTCGGCGCTGCGTAGTGTCCATCCGTCAGGATCTGTGATGAGTTCGTCAGTGGCTGCCAGCAACCATGGCTCGAGCGCGACAACGAGGCCGCTCCGAAGAGGGTATCCGCGGCCAGCACGCCCATTGTTAGGGATGTGGGGGTCGCCGTGCATGATGCGGCCGACGCCGTGCCCGCCGAAGTCGGTGTTGATTGAATAGCCGCCGGCGTGCCCTACCTCTGCGATCGCCGCTGATACGTCGCCAATTCGGTTCCCGACGGTAGCTGCGGAAATTGCCGCGGCAAGTGAGCGCTGCGTCGTATCAATCAGCTCCAGATCTTCGTCGCGTGCATTTCCTACGACGAAGGAAACAGCGGAGTCGGCAACCCACCCGTCTACAGAAACGGCAAAATCCAAAGAAACGAGGTCACCGTCGCGAAGGGCGTAATCATGGGGAAGCCCATGCAGGACGGCATCGTTAATCGACGTGCAGATGACCTTTCCGAACGGACTCGCTCCAAAAGAGGGGTGGTAGTCGATGTAGCACGACGTGGCGCCCGCTTTGCGGATCATCTCATGTGCACGTTTGTCGATCGCGAGCAGATTGGTTCCCACTTTCGCGTCATCGCGAAGGGTAGCTAATACTTCGGCGACGAATCTTCCTGCCGGACGCATCTGCTCGATCTCGGCGGGTGTTCGAAGTTCGATCATTCTTTTCCTCTCGATCATCATCCATTCTGTCGGATGAGTTCGCAGGCCGCCTGAAAGGGTTCTTGGTATCAGACTAGTTCGGACCGTTCATGACAGAACGCGGCGTAACATCTGAGATATGTGGTTGCGGCGCGCGTTCTTCGGGTGGCTCTTCCCCTCTGCGTTTCTTCTTCCCCTCTGGCTCTTCATCGGTTGGGGTGTGTTCAACGCCGGGGCATGGGCTTTCTTATGGGTCCTATTCGTAGCGATTCCCGCGGTGTTCGTGGGGCAGCTAGTGCTCACGCTTCTCGTCCGTGCGCGTGCCACGGTTCGCACTCAGCGTGCAGTTTCGTGGTGGGATGTCATCGGTTTCGCCGTGTGGCACAGCTTGACGATTTCGCTTGGTTTTTTCGGTCACGACTGGTGGGCGCCGATGTTCGTACTCACAGTCGTTGCTGCATTGGGCTTGTTCTGGCTCGAACTGTGGCAACTTTTGAGCGAGTCACGACAGGGGACCATGTTGATGCGTGCCAGCAACGGAATCGGGTATCTGCGCCCTCAGTCACGCCCGACGAAGGCTGATGATGATGTCCGCAACGTATTTGTCATCGCGGAAGAGGACCGCGTGCGATAGCAGAGCGGTTTTGTGCTTGACGCCATTCGTGGCATTATTGAAAGCTGTGCCCTGACCAGTTCTGCCTCAGGGGAATTACGTAAGAGGAGTCGTACTCCGATGCGAGGGCACACATACTTTTCATCACACTATTTCGCGGTCCGACCTGTGGCGGTCGCAGGAAGAGAAGATCATGCAGATCCTCGACGCAGTCGATGCGGCATCACTCCGTAGCGACATTCCCGAGTTCGGCCCCGGCGACACCGTTAAGGTCCACGTCAACATCACGGAGGGCAGTCGCTCACGTATCCAGGTATTCCAGGGTGCGGTCCTCGGCCGCTCCGGAGATGGTGTGCGCGAAACCTTCACTGTTCGCAAGGTGAGCTTCCAGGTCGGCGTGGAGCGCACGTTCCCCGTTCACAGCCCAGTGATTGATCACATCGAGGTCGTCACCCGTGGTGACGTTCGTCGCGCCAAGCTTTACTACCTTCGTAACCTCCGCGGCAAGAAGGCCAAAATCAAAGAAAAGCGCGGCTAACACCGCATATAGAAGAAGCCCCGGAGGATGTCCTCTGGGGCTTCTTCTATATGCAAGGCTTAACGTCGGGCGAGTATGCTCCAAACCTGCCGCTGAAGGACGCCGATGACAACTGAGAATGCAGATTCCCCCGCCCCGGCGGTCACGCGCAACCGGCAATCTGGCAGCGGCGGGCTGAGGTTCTTACGGGATGTCTTGATCATCATCTTGATCGCAGTTCTCGTGTCTTTTCTGGTCAAGACCTTTCTCGTCCGCTCTTTCTATATTCCGTCGAAATCGATGGAAAGCACGCTTGTCGTCAACGACCGAATCCTTGTCGACGAGATCACGCCGATGTTCGGCGCCTACGAGCGAGGCGATGTTGTGGTTTTCCGGGATCCCGGAGGATGGCTGCCCACTTCAGTTGAACAGCAACAGTCGCCGCTCGCTCAAGCGGGAGATTGGATGCTCTCTCTCGTCGGACTTTCGGCGTCAGATAGCGATGATCACCTCATCAAACGGGTTATCGGTCTGCCCGGGGATCACGTTGTGTGCTGTAACGATCTCGGCCAGATAACAGTCAACGGGGTGGCGATTGACGAGAGCTCGTATATTCAAGTCCCCGACCCTGGGGCAGCGGCATCGGCCGTCGACTTCGACGTTGTTGTACCTGATGACTCATTGTGGGTGCTGGGCGACAACCGGTACCGCTCGAAAGACTCGCGATACAACCAGGATCAGCCCGGTCGTGGGTTTGTGCCGATCAGTAATGTGGTCGGCCGCGCGTTTTGGATAACGTGGCCCTTTGACCGGTTCGGCCCCATTGATTTTCACCATTCAGTCTTTGGCAGTGTTCCCAAAGCTGAAGACGAGGTAGCTGCAGGGTGACGGCTGTAATTCCGGACATCACAAGAGAGACATCACTTCTCCACGATTATGGCGTTGTGATCTCATGCGACGAAGTTGGACGCGGCGCACTTGCCGGACCCGTTGCTGTTGGTGCGGTGGCGATTGATGCGGTCAGTGTGAGCAGTGCCGTTCCGGACGGTCTCAGAGATTCGAAGCTTGTCAGCGAGCCGCGACGCCCCGCCCTCGCACAGCGAGCGAAGGAATGGGTAAACCTGAGCGCGGTGGGGTGGGCGAGCGCGCCCGAGATCGACGAATTCGGTATCGTCCCATCCCTCGGCCTCGCGGCGATGAGAGCGCTCAATCAACTCTCGGAGCAGCATGTATCGATTTCGAATGCTGTCATCCTTCTCGATGGCAACCACGACTACATTTCGCCCATGACAACGACGGCTCTCACCGTGCTGCCCGTGGTCAAGGCCGATCGCGACTGCGCCAGCGCGGCCGCTGCATCCGTTATCGCCAAGGTGGCGAGAGACACGTTGATGATCCGACTCCACGACGATGAGCCGCACTACTACTGGTCGCGCAACAAGGGATATGGCAGCGCAGCCCACCGCGGCGCGATTCGTGAGCATGGGCTGAGTGTCCATCACCGCGCTTCGTGGACGATCCGTGATGTAGCGAGTCTGTCCTGAACCTCACTCACACCTCAGGCACCATAGGATGGAGACACCATGGATGACGAAGTCTTCGAGGACTACGACCGTGAGCTGGAACTTGCGCTCTACCGCGAGTACCGCGACGTCGTTTCGCAGTTCCAGTACGTAATTGAGACCGAGCGACGGTTCTACCTCGCGAACGACGTCAATGTCGTGCGCCGTGACACCGAGCATGATTTCTACTTCGAGATCACGATGACTGACGTCTGGGTGTGGGACATCTATCGTGCTGACCGCTTCGTGAAGTCGGTGCGCGTGTTGACATTCAAAGACGTCAACGTCGAAGAGCTCTCGCGGCGCGATTTCCAGCTTCCTGAGGAACTCTCGCTCGACAACTGATTTGGCTTGTCTCCTCCCCATCGTTGCATTCGACCGTGTCTTTCCACTGCGCGAGGTGACAGGTAGAAGCGACAGCTCGGACTCGCTCATGCTGCCGGTATGGCGGAAAAAGACGAGTTGGGGCGGCGGGGCGAAGAGCGGGCAGCTACATATCTAGAGGGCGTCGGCTATCGAGTGCTCTCGCGCAATTGGCGGGGTGCCGACGGTGAAGTCGATCTTGTCGTATGCCACGGCAGCTTCTTGGTCTTCGTCGAAGTGAAGACTCGCCGCACGGAGGCTTTTGGCCACCCACTCGAGGCAGTCGGTCCGGTAAAGCTTCGGCGCTTGTGGCGGCTCTCGTCGCAGTGGTGCGCGGCATTCCCGCACATCGCGGCTGGACATACCGTGCGGATTGACGCCGTCGGAATAATAGGGCCCGACCCATCGTGTGGCACGGTTGAACATCTCCAGGATCTGCGATGACCATGGCGCGCACCTGGGCATTTGCTCTCACGGGAATTCATGCAGCGCCTGTCGAAGTAGAAGCAGATCTATCAGCACAGACGCCAGACTTTCGTCTCATCGGTCTGCCAGACAAGTCGCTTGGCGAAGCCGTGCAGCGGGTACACAACGCTTGCGCGAACAGCGAGCTTCCATTGCCGCGTCGGCGATTGACGATCAATCTTTCTCCGGCGAGCTTGCCCAAACACGGGTCCGGCTTTGACGTCGCTATTGCGATCGCGGCGCTCGCGACCGAGCACGTGTTTCGCCCGGGCTCATTGGCTGAGACTGTTCATCTGGGAGAGCTCGGTCTGGATGGAAGGCTGCGGCCCGTGCCGGGCATTCTGCCCGCTGTTCTCGGCGCCCGCGACGCGGGCTTTCGTCGCGTCGTCGTTCCGCATGCCAATACTGCGGAAGCACGACTTGTCGAGGGCATGGACGTGCTGGGCGCCGCCTCTCTTGCGGAAGTCGTGTGCTGGCATGGCCTAGCCGTCGACGTGGGAGAGGTCGTGCCGGTCGCGATGCCGTCGTCGGCGTCGACCGCGATGGCTGCCAACGATGAACTCGAACTGGGGGATGTGATCGGCCAGAGGGATGCTGTCGACGCGCTGGTTGCGGCTGCGGCAGGAGGGCATCACGTGATGATGAGTGGTCCTCCAGGCGCAGGGAAGACGATGCTGGCGCGTCGTTTGCCCGGGATACTTCCCTCGCTATCTGATGATGCTGCGCTCCGCGTCGCGTCCGTTCGGTCAGTGAGCGGGGCGCCCGTAACGGCGCTCGACCGAACACCACCGTTCGAAGCGCCGCACCATAGCGCGAGCGTGGCGGCGCTCGTCGGCGGAGGCTCGCGTGTCGTCAGGCCCGGAGCGATTGCTCGCGCTGGCGAGGGAGTGCTGTTCCTCGATGAAGCTGCGGAGTTTCCCAGACACGTTCTGGATTCGCTCCGTCAACCGCTGGAAACTGGTCGTATTGTGATCCATCGCGCAGGATTCGTTGCGGACTTCCCCGCTCGTTTCCAGCTCGTCGTCGCGACCAATCCTTGCCCCTGCGGAAACTACGGTGTGAAGGGCGCTGAGTGCATCTGCCCGCCGCAAGCGATCAGGCGCTATCTCGGTCGGCTCTCGGGACCGCTGCTTGACCGCATAGACATCGAATTACACGTATTGCGGATCACCTCTGTCGCTGCGCGCGAGGAAAGCGCCCGTCTAACTACAGCCCAGGCGCGAGAGCGGGTGGGCGTCGCGCGCGACCGTGCACAGCGCCGACTGCGAGAAACCCCGTGGCGGAGAAACGCGGATGTTGATGGTGCGTGGTTGAGGCATGGCCCGTTCGCGCTCAAAGCTGCGACGCGACGACCCCTCGATGCTGCGCTTCATCGAGGGGCGCTCACTCTCCGTGCATACGACCGCGTGCTGCGCGTGGCGTGGTCCCTGGCGGATCTTGACGGGCTCGACGCGGTGCAACTCGATCATGTGGGGCGTGCGCTTTATCTAAAGAAGGGATTCACCGCATGATTACTCTCGAGGCTCCGCGCGCCCGCGCCGCGCTCGCCCAGATCGGTTGCCGCGTCGATACCGATATCGATGCGCTTTCCCGGTACGCATTAGCGTCATGGAGTTGCATTGTCGAGCCGGGTGACGCGGTCGCTGGGCGTCTGATATCCGTTGTAGGTCCGGTTGAGGCGCTTCGCCTTGCGCAGGGAGCACAGCTCGGCGAATTTGCCGAGGATGTTTCAATTTCTTCGGATGAACTCGTGCGCGCACAAGCACGGTGGCGGCCGCGCTGCACTGATGCCGCAGTGGGCATCGCTTTTGAGCGTGCTGCGCGTGCGAATGTCCGTCTTCTGGTTGGGCGCGATGAGCTCTGGCCACACGCACTAGACGACCTGGGTGACCATATGCCTCTTTGCTTATGGTTTCGCGGTGATCCATTGACGTTCGCCCGAACCCGCGCTCTCGTGGCGATTGTCGGTGCTCGAGCAGCGACGGGCTATGGTGAGCATGTCGCCGCAGACCTCGCCGCAGACCTTGCCGGGCGCGGTATCTCGGTGGTTTCTGGCGCGGCATATGGCATCGACGGAGTCGCGCACCGCGCAGCGCTTTCAGTGGAAGGCACAACGATCGCGATACTTGCTGGCGGAGCGGACCGGTCATATCCGAGCGGGCACGCGCGGCTAATCGATGCCATAGCCGAACGTGGAATCGTTTGCAGCGAAGTCCCTTGCGGGTCCGCTCCCACGAAATGGCGATTTTTACAGCGGAACAGGCTCATCGCCGCGTTGGCTGATGCCACGGTAGTTGTCGAAGCTGGATGGCGCAGCGGTTCGCTGAATACCGCGGGACATGCTGCGGCGTTGTCTCGAGCTCTGGGTGCCGTCCCTGGGCCTGTGACCTCAGCAGCATCCGCTGGCTGTCATCGGCTTTTGCGCGAGTACGACGCTCGATGTGTGACGAGCGCCGATGATGTGATGGAGCTATTGGGGTTGGGGGCTGCTGAGACGCTCTTCGAAATCGGTACCGGTGAGGAGGGAGATCGCACTGATGACCTCACTAGGGTGACGGATGCAATGAGCCCTCGGAGCGTTCGGAGCATCGACGACATCGTGCGTCGGAGCGGGATGTCGCATCCTGATGTGCAGCAGGCCCTTGGGGTATTGCATCTCGCGGCAAAAGTGCGTCAGTCCGGGGGAGGGTGGCTAGTGGTGAGCCGGTGATGATACTGACGCGCAGGAGGCTGCCTGCGCCGGTACCACAGGGAACCTTCAGCCACTCTTCAGATCTTGGGCGAGCATCACGATGATTCCGCTGGGGCCGCGCAGGTAAGTGAGCTTGTAGATGTCCAGGTATGTCGCAACGCCGCGAAGTGGATAGCAGCCGTGCCGCGATGCGATCTCGAGGGTCGCATCGATGTCGTCTACCGAGAAAGCTACACGGTGCATACCGACTTCGTTCGGGAGCGTGGGTTCCGTTTCGATCGCCGCTGGGTGGAGATATTCGAAGAGTTCGATCTGTCCGTGACCGTCCGGTGTCTTGAGCACGGCGATCCTTGTATGGTTGCCGTCGAGGCCGACAGCGGTATCGGCCCACGCACCGCTGATTGTGTCGCGAACAACGACTTCGAGGCCCAGATCGATGAAGAAGGATATGGTCGCTTCGAGGTCACGGACTGCGATCCCAACGTTTTCAAGTTTTATCGACATGCTGCGCATGTTACTGAGAAGTGCTGACGGGGCGCAGTCGCCTGATGAAGGGGTATCGCGCTGTGAGGGTGCTCCAGCACCCGAACGGATTAACTTGCCACGCTCCCGATAGCATCGGCGCGCCACTCTTGGCGAGTGCGGGTTTCCGGTCATGCTGGAGCAATGCGGATTGACCTCGGGTTAATTGAGTGGGAGCGCCATCTGGTCCGCGTCCGTAGGCTTTCTCCAGCGACGGTGCGCGCGTATACGTCTGATATTCGGGATCTCATGAGCCGAGTAGGGCCCGCCACGAGCATCGCGGAAGTAGACCTCGATGTACTTCGCTCATGGCAGTGGGCTGCCACGCAGCGAGGTGACTCGCGCGCAACAGTTGCACGCCGCACCTCAAGCGTGAAGGCATTCTTTTCTTGGTCGGTGGAGTCGGGTCATGCTCCAACAGATCCCGCATTGCGATTGGGAGCACCTAAACGCGGGAGGACCCTTCCACGAGTCGCGACGGCTGGTGCGCTCGCCGACGTTCTGAACAAAGAGCACGATGCCGGCGTGAGCGGTGACCCGATAGTTCTGCGCGATGGCGCGATTTTGGAGACGCTCTATGGTTCTGGAATGCGGGTTTCAGAGCTTTGTGGATTGAACCTCGAGGACGTCGATCTCTCCCGACGCACAGCCCGCGTCAATGGAAAAGGTGCAAAAGAACGTGTCGTACCCTTCGGCGCGCCGGCCGCATCTGCGATAGACGCCTATCGGGTGCGCGCGCGTCCTACGCTCCTCGCCCGCGGCGACGGAGAATCGACAGCGCTGTTTCTGGGTGCTCGTGGCGGTCGGCTCGGTCCCCGTGCCGCGTACGATGTCGTATCGCGGCTGGTGTCTCCCGCCGTTGGCGGTGGTGACGTTGGGCCGCACGCGCTTCGGCACTCTGCTGCGACCCATCTCCTCGATGGTGGCGCTGATCTGAGGGCCGTTCAAGAAATACTCGGCCATGCCAGCCTCGGAACGACACAGATCTACACTCATGTGTCGTCGGAGCGGCTTGCCGCGTCCTATCGACTCGCGCACCCCCGTGCATGAATAGCGTTCTGTTCCCGCGCGCAATAGCGTGGGCGCATGATGAGAATTCGCAAAAAAGAACTGGCTCTTATCGGGCTCTTATGTTCCGGCGTGCTTGTCGTCAGCTGTTCGCCGCAGGTCAGTGAGCAGCGTCGCACCGTAGTTCCCTCGGCTCCTGCTGAGCGCGCGTCGCCCGCACTCACCGGGCAACCGACAGCGTCGGCCACGGCGGCAACCGACGTTGACGCCGTGGATTGTGGGGGTGATGCGCTCACTCTGAACGGATCGAACTCGGAATTTAAGCTCATCGGCGACTGCCCGTCCGTGACGATCGGCGGCAGCGACAACAGCGTGGATGTGACAGGGGCGACTGTCGCATCGATGGAAATCAACGGTGACCGCAATAGCCTTCACACCGCGAGTGTCTCGTCGATTGATATCAACGGTCAGGGCAGCAGCGTGGTCGCTGATACGGTCGGTTCCCTGAACATCAATGGAAATGAAAACCTCGCAACGGTCAGCGGCGTACTTGAATCGATCACTATTTCCGGTAACGCGAATGTCATCAAGTCAGGGTCAGATCCGCTTCAGGATGTAAGTGGATCCGACAACGTCGTGTCGCGCGGCTGATTCGCCGTTTTCCTTCAACAGCAGGGCAAAAGCACTGCTCGGGGTATGTCGCTGAACAGGGACAACGGGTTGATGTAGCTTCCATCTTCTCGCACGCCAAAGTGGAGAGTCCCCTCGGCGGCATGGCCACCTGTCGAAAGAACTCCAACTACTGTTCCGGCGTTCACGTATGTTCCCGATACCAGAGTCGATGAGACCGGTTCGAGAGTGCTTACGAGCCCGTCACCGTGGCTGATCGTGAGTACAGGACGATCGGCGACCATACCTGAAAAAGCTACTTTTCCGTCGGCGGGAGACACCACAGCATTGTCTCCGCGAAGCTCAAGATCTACTCCGCGATGCCCGGGAGCATACTCGTGAGCAGGTGCGGAGTAGCTGTAGTGCATGTCGAAATCTGCAGCCGGCCATACCCACTCACGACCGCTGTTAGCGAGCCCGGGCGAGAACGATGAGCGTGCGTCGATCGGGCTGTCCGTGCTCAATGCGAGCGATATCAAGCTCAGGACCGTAGAAACCAGGAGAGCCTGCCGAGTAGTAAGCATGCCGCTAAATATGACGGGCGCGTTCACAAAGCAATGCCCCCGAAACGGATGTGTGGAGAGCGACCTTCGTGCGCGCCGCGGGGGAGACCAGCGTTCTGGCTCTGCTGGTATACTTAAGCGGCACCTCGCTCGTCGGGGTGACTACGCGTGCCCACAGTCCGGTTCTTCGGATGGCACCATTCCCTTCGGTCCCGCACACACACGTGCGGGTGGGATTGGGTCGGGCACCAGGAACGCCGGGAATTTTTCTTCGGCTAAACAAACCGCAAACGGCGCGAACGCGTCGAGAACAGGAGAACGGCCATGGCCGTCGTCACCATTCGCCAGCTGCTTGACAGCGGCGTTCACTTCGGACACCAGACTCGCCGGTGGAACCCGAAAGTAAAGCGCTTCATTCTCACTGAGCGCAGTGGCATCCACATCATCGACCTGCAGCAGTCGCTGTCGTACATCGACAAGGCCTATGAGTTCGTCAAGGAAACCGTCGCTCACGGCGGAACCATTCTTTTCGTGGGTACCAAGAAGCAGGCACAGGAAGTCATCGCCGAGCAGGCAATGCGTGTCGGTCAGCCCTACGTCAACCAGCGTTGGCTCGGTGGATTGCTCACCAACTTCCAGACCATCTCGAAGCGTCTCGCTCGCATGAAGGAGCTCGAAGAGCTTGACTACGAGGTTCCCGCGAACAGTGGCTTCACGAAGAAGGAACTGCTGATCAAGAAGCGTGAACTCGACAAGCTTCACAAGTCGCTCGGTGGAATCCGTAATCTCACGAAAACACCTTCTGCGATCTGGATTGTCGACGCCAAGCGCGAGCACCTCGCGGTAGACGAAGCGATGAAGCTCGGCATTCCGGTCATCGGGATCCTTGACACCAACGCTGACCCCGACGAGTTCCAGTTCCCGATCCCCGGCAACGACGACGCTATCCGCTCCGTGAGCCTGCTTACGCGAATTGTTGCTGACGCAGCTGCCGAGGGTCTTGTTCAGCGTCACCAGCCGACAGGCGAGGCCGAAGCAGTTGAGCCCCTCGCTGACTGGGAGCGCGAGCTCCTCGAAAAGGGTGGATCCGCTCCTGAAGCTGAGACCGCCGAGAAGTCGGATGACGCAGAAGAGGCGAAGGCTGAGCCCGTCGCTGAAGCCGCTGTTGAGGAGGCTCCCGCGGCCGCTGAAGACACCAGCGACGCCCCTGCAGAAGCCACAGCGACTGAGAAATAGTCTCTCGTCCCCAATTTGTTGATCGGCGGGCCGGCTGCGGCCGGTCCGCCGATTCTTCCGAGAATTCACCAAATACAAGGAGCCGCCACTCATGGCAAACTTCACCATTGCCGATATCAAGGCGCTGCGCGAACAGCTCGGCACGGGCATGGTCGACACGAAAAAGGCCCTCGAGGAAGCCGACGGAGACGTCGAGAAGGCAACCGAGATTCTGCGCCTCAAGGGTGCAAAGGGAAATGCAAAGCGTGCCGACCGATCCACGAGCGAAGGTCTCATCGTCGCTCGTGAGTATGAGGGCAAAGTAACACTCATCGAGCTCGCCTGCGAGACTGACTTCGTTGCGAAGAACGATCGCTTCATCGCACTTGCAGACAAGGTCGCTGACGCTGCTGCTTCCGCAAGCGCAGAATCTGCTGAGGCCGCCTTGGCAGTTACTGTCGGGTCTCAAACGGTTGAGCAGATCATCTCCGATGAAGCCGCAATCATCGGCGAGAAGGTCGAACTGCGTCGGGTACGCACGCTCACGGGCGACAAATTCGAGGTATACCTCCACAAGACCAGCAAGGACCTGCCTCCGCAGATCGGTGTCGTGGTGGCGTACTCGGGCGACGACGCGGAAACTGCTCGCAGCATCGCTCAGCACATTTCGTTCGCCAACCCGTCTTACCTCTCGCGCTCGGACGTTCCCGATGCTGATGTCGAGAAGGAACGTGAAATCGTCACGGAAATCTCACGCAACGAAGGCAAGCCCGAAGCGGCGCTGCCGAAGATTGTTGAAGGCCGCGTAAACGCGTTCTTCAAGCAGGTCGCTCTTCTTGATCAGGACTACGCCAAGGACAACAAACTGTCGGTGGCGAAGGTTGCTCAGGAAGCAGGCATCACACTTACTGATTTCGCACGATTCAAGGTCGGCGCGTAACTCATGTAAAAGGCCCGCATCGTTTTCGATGCGGGCCTTTCTGCTGCCCCCGGGTAGTTTTAGACGCGATGAAAGGACTGACACGTGATCAATGAGGTATCCGGGCGACGGCGTGTTCTGCTCAAACTCTCAGGCGAAGCCTTCGGGGGCGGGCAACTCGGAGTCAATCCTGATGTTGTGGGGCAGATGGCGCGTGAAATCGCTGAAGCAGTCGACCGCGTCGAGATCGCTGTCGTGGTGGGTGGTGGCAATTTTTTCCGTGGAGCCGAACTGAGCCAGCGCGGCATGGACCGTGGGCGAGCGGACTACATGGGCATGCTCGGGACTGTGATGAATGCTCTTGCTCTTCAAGACTTCCTCGAGCAGGCGGGTGCCGCAACCCGCGTGCAGTCCGCGATTTCGATGACGCAGGTTGCGGAACCGTATATTCCGCGCCGCGCGGAGCGTCATATGGAAAAAGGCCGCGTTGTCATTTTCGGCGCCGGCGCTGGACTTCCTTACTTCTCTACTGACACTGTGGCCGCCCAGCGTGCTTTGGAAATCAAGGCGGACGAAGTATTGGTTGCCAAGAACGGCGTCGACGGCGTGTACACGGCTGATCCGAAAAAGGATGCCTCGGCCGTTCGTCTCGACCGCATCACCTACTCTGATGCTCTTGTCCAAGGCCTCAAGGTAGTGGATTCGACAGCATTCAGTCTCTGCATGGATAACAGCATCGACATGAGGGTCTTCGGCATGGAGCCTGCGGGCAACGTCACCCGTGCTCTCCTCGGCGACGAGATCGGGACGCTCGTGACCGCTTGAGTTCAGTCCCGGGGGTGAGCCCCGGATAAGATGTCCTCAAGCCCCACTGAATGGAGTACCCGTGATCGCCGACGTTTTGGCCGATACCGCCACCCGCATGGACCGGGCTGTCGATGCTGCAAAAGAAGACTTTGCAACTGTTCGCACCGGTCGTGCGAATCCCCAGCTGTTCCAGAAGATTCCAGTCGATTACTACGGCACCCCAACCCCACTGGGCCAATTGGCTTCCCTGAACAGTCAAGAAGCTCGAAGCATCATCGTGACCCCCTATGACAAGACCGCACTGAAGGCGATCGAACAGGCGATTCGGGACACTCCCAACCTGGGCGTTAACCCGACGAATGATGGCAACATCATCCGGGTGACGATGCCCGAATTGACCGAAGAGCGTCGTAAAGAGTACGTAAAACTCGTTCGCACAAAGGGTGAAGATGCGAAAGTGCACGTCCGTGGCATCCGACGGAAAGCTAAGGACGACCTCGACGCGCTGAAAAGTGATGTCGGCGAAGATGAGCTTTCTCGGGCCGAGAAAGAACTAGACGCGCTTACGCGCTCACATGTAGATGCGATTGACGAATCTCTCAAACGCAAGGAAGCTGAACTTCTCGAAGTCTGAGGAGCACGTCGATGATCGACCCTGCGGACTATCAAAAACGGGATGACGAGCTTCCCGCTCGCTCAGAATCTCCTCATGCGTTCGGTGACCAGGTTCGCTCTGCCCGCTCTGAGTTTGAGACCCAAGTGGCACACGCTCGTGCCGAGTTCGAAGAAGCGAACGCGCGGATTCGAGAACGAACAGGTCGCGATCTCATCCTCGCGATCATCATCGGTGTGAGCATCGGTGCAATCGTGCTCGCCTCATTGATCTTCGCGAGTTGGCCATTCGCAGTATTTGCGGCGGCAGCGACCGTGCTCAGCATTTTCGAGTTCACTCGGGCGTTGCAGGCTTCAGGGCGGCGGATTGACCTCATTCCGCAGGTAGCGTCCGGCGTGGCAATCGTCACGTCGGGGTACTTACTGGGTCTGTGGGTGCATTGGGTGGTGGTGTTCGTCGCCATCGCATTTGTCGTCGTTTGGCGGCTCATTGCGCAGATGAGTGCGCAGGATTCGCGCACCTACGGCGATGTCGTAGACGACGTGCTGTATTCCACATTCGTCCAGATGTACATTCCGTTTCTTGCAAGCCTTGTTCTTATTCTGCTGAGAAATGACAGCGGTGCGTGGTGGGTTCTTGCGTTTTTGATCGTCGTCGTTGTATCTGACACGGGTGCATACGTGTCTGGTCTGACTATGGGGCGTCACCCGATGGCCCCGCGCATCAGTCCCAAGAAGACATGGGAGGGTTTTGCGGGCGCCGCTCTTGCCGCGATTGTTGCCGGTGTCTTGCTCGCCTGGCTGCTATTGGGATTGCCATGGTGGACTGGCATCATTTTCGGTGCCGTAATTCTGTGCACCGCGACGATCGGCGACCTGGGAGAGTCAATGGTGAAACGCGACCTCGGGATCAAAGACATGAGCTCGTGGCTTCCGGGGCACGGTGGCGTGCTCGACAGGCTCGACTCGATTCTTCCCTCGACTGTTCCCGCGCTCGTGCTCTACTATCTCCTCACACCCTTGGTGGCTTCATGAGCGTCGACGATCTCTCGGTCAGAGATGAAGACGAGCGCGACGACGATCGCCAGCGCGGCGGTGAAGAGATGCGCGATAGCGATTCGAGCACCGCTCCGAGTCCGGGGCTGCCGGTCGAGCGAGGACGACGCAAAGGCTACGAGCAGCGAGCCGTGGATGCCTTCCTGGCGCACGCGCGCGCGGCGTTCGAAGACCAGGATGTGGAGACCGCTCCTCGGATGACATCAGCTTCGGTACGCTCGGCTGCGTTCCCGCTGTCGAAGGGTGGGTACGTCGTGTCGGCAGTGGACGCCGCGCTCGGCCGTCTCGAAGACGCTTTCTTCGCCCGCGAACGAGCGGAAAGCCTCGAAGCGGATGGCGTTCAGGAATGGGTGGATCGCAGCAGGGGCGAGGCCCAGGTGATTCTCGATCGCCTTTCGCGTCGACGTGGGCGTCGTTTTCGGCGTGTTTCCTGGATGCGATACGGCTATCGAGTCGACGAAGTTGACGTAGTTTCTGACAAGATCGCTGGCTATTTGTCCGACGGAGAACTCGTGACGGTAGATCAGGTACGCGCGGTTGCTTTTCGCATGCAGCGCGGCGGGTATCACGAAAGCCAAGTCGATGCGGTCCTGGATGCAGTCGTTGAAGTGATGCTCGCAGTGCGCTGAGCAAGACCGTACCTCGCGGGTCGCGTGGATATCGCGGCGCTAATGACACATTCAGCGTTTGGCGGATAGACTCAGTGCACTGTGACTTCCGGCAACGAGATGAAACCTCAGACATCCCGCCCGATTTCTCGGCGTTCTCAGGACGTTCAGGTCTCGCGCGGGTCCGTTACCGTACCCCGGACGCGTTGGTCGCGACGGCGCGGAGTGCTCGGGATTTTTGCCGCACTGGCGGCTGTCGGTTTTATCGCCGCATACGCGGGACCGACTGGCTTAGTCATTTCGCAAGCGACTGCAGCTGACACTGTTCCCACAACGCTGTACGCGAGCACGCTGATGGACGCTCAGAGCATGGTGGTTTCGGAAGCATCTTCGGAGAACGCTGAAGAGCTCGACCGTGGCAACTACGAGGTTTATGTCACGCCTACTCCTACTCCCACTCCCACCGAGACCGCGGAGACAGCTTCTTCTTCTTCCTCTTCTTCTCCTTCCACGGGCTGGGCGCCGCCGTTTGTGAGCCCTGATCCGGGAAGTGCGCAAGCGGCCGCATACGACATGGTGGTATCGCGTGGCTGGGGCGATGACGAGTTTTCTTGCCTCGTTGCGTTGTGGAATAAGGAATCTGGCTGGCGCGTCAACGCGTACAACGCGGGTAGTGGCGCATATGGCATCCCACAGGCACTACCCGGAAGCAAAATGGCGAGCGCTGGCGGCGACTGGGAGACCAACGCTGCGACACAGATCTCGTGGGGCCTCGGATATATTTCCGGACGCTACGGCACGCCGTGCGGCGCGTGGGGTCATTCCCAAAGCACCGGCTGGTACTGATCCAGATGCCGCGCTCTCATAGGCGGCGACCGCATGAGGGCGCTGGCGATTCTTTCGAGCGAATGCTCGCCGGATGGAAGCGCTCTGAAACTCGGCGCGGTTCGCAATGGACTGTCCAACCTGTTTCTGCTCAGCAAGCGATGAAAACATATGTGTGTCCTGGTTGCGGCGGATACGTAGTTCCCGGCACCGCGCATCTCGTCATTTGGCGCGCGGACGGCGTTTTAGGCGACGCCGCTGATCTCGCGGGACGTCGCCACTGGCACTCCCACTGCTGGAAGGTTTACTGAGTTGGAAATTCGCGGACCGTTGCTGTTGCCTGCCGATCGTCGAGAGATTGAATTCACTACGGCTGATGGCGTAACGCTCGTGGGTGAGCTGGCGCTTCCACTTGAGCGACCGCCAGTTGCAACTCTCGTCACGCTTCACCCGCTTCCGACAGCGGGAGGTTTTATGGACTCCCACATCCTGCGAAAGGCAGCTGCGCGGCTTCCAGCTCTCGCGTCGTTGGCGGTACTTCGTTTCAATACGCGAGGGACTTCGTCGTCGAGGGGAACGAGCGAAGGAGCGTTCGATGGCGGTGATGCTGAACGGTTCGACGTCGCTGCGGCGATGGAGTTCGTCTCCTCGAATAAACTTCCAAATCCCTGGCTTGTGGGATGGTCGTTCGGCACAGAGCTGGCGTTAAAATACGGCCGCAGCTTTGATGTGAAGGGAGCGATCTTGCTCTCTCCGCCGCTTCACAGAACTTCTGCTGATGAGGTCGCCGCATGGCGGGATGACACACGCCGCCTCATCGCGGTCATCCCGGAGTTCGACGACTATCTGCGACCAGAAGAGGCGGTTGTGCGGTTTGCATCGGTTCCGGATGCAACGATCATCCCCGTCGATGGTGGCAAGCATTTGTGGGTGGGGGAGACCCAAACGCGTCTTGTGTTGAACGAAATAGTGGCCGCGGTCAACCCAAGTGCGTTGCCGCTAGAGACAAGCTGGGACGACGACGCAACGTTGCCGTAGCGCGTGGCTCAGCGTTCGTTCTGACGCGGTATGACGACCTGTCGATAGATGATGAGGATGCTTGCGGCGACCGGAATAGCGATGAGAGCACCGAGAAGTCCGAGCAGCGAGCCACCCGCCAGAGCCGCAATCACGACGACGGCGCCAGGGACTGCGACGGCTCGGCTCATAATCCTTGGGGAAATTACGTAGGCCTCTATTTGCATGTAAATCAGGTAGTAAATCGCGGCGATGAGGGCCGTCGTAGGCGAGCCGAGCCCGCCAGGCAACAGACATGCGAGCACGATGAGGGCGGACCCAGTGAGCGTTCCTACAAGCGGTATGAGCGAGAAGAAAAACGCGATAACGGCGAGTACAGCGGGAAATGGAGCCCCGATGATGGAGAGAAAGATCGCGCTCAGGATGCCGTTAGCAACACCCAAGCTCACCTGCCCAATCACGTAGTACCCGACTGAATCTGTGATCTGCTCGGAAAGATCGATGAACCGCGGCCGGCGCGAGGCTGGTACCAGCTGGTACACGGCCGCTTTGAGGGATGGTGTGGAAGCCGTGAAGTAGATGGTGAGAATGAGCACGATAAATGCGCCGGCGAAGGCCGAAAGAATTGATGCGCCCACTGCGAGAACGCTCTCGCCGATCGAGCCGATGTCTAAGGACTGCAACCAGTCCGTCGCGTACTCGAAGATGAGATCGACCCGCAGATTGGGGAATGTTGTCTCTAGCCAGTTGCGAAGGTCATCGAAGAACGTCCCTTTTTCGACGAGGTCGGCAATGACTTTGACGAGTTGACCAACCTGGCTAGCAATGACCGGTACAACCATGACGACTATTCCGGTGAAGATTGCAAGTACACCGAGAACGGTGAGGAGGACCGCTGCCCATCTGGGGAGCCGCTGCCGCTCTAGCCACGAGATGATCGGATCGAGACCCAGAGAGAGAAAAAGCGCCGTTCCCACGTAAAGCAAAATCGTTGAGAGAGTCGTAATACTCTCCAGCAGCATGATTCCGAGGCCGACCCCGAGGGTTGCAACAAGAGCGACCCGAAAGGGGTTTTGAATCTTCACGGTTGTCGCCTCCGACGGCTGTAGTTCTCTTGTTCAGAGAATACGCATTGTTTTGCCACACTGGGCACGCCACTCCTTCCCTGGGCGCTTTCAGCCGCGATTGGATAGTCTGGAACGTCGAGTCTTAGCTTCATCGCGCCCTGAGGTGAAGCATGGGAGGTATATTCGTGCGTTTTGTGTGGGCCGTGGCTGCCTTTGTGTTGGCTGCTTTGCTGATCGGTGCGGGTATTGCGCAACGAACCGTGCTGAGCGGACCTTCAACACAAACGGCGAGCGTGGAAGTGGATGCCGATGCGCCCTACGTTGTCATCGAGGGAAGCGTCATGTCCATGCTCCCTGGAACCCAGACTTTGCGCGTCGAGGGGGAGGGCAGCGTCTTCGCGGCTTACGGTCGAACAACGGATGTGGACGCGTGGGTATCCCGCTCCGATTACACTCGCGTTGCTGTAGGTGAAGATGGCGGGATCACAAGTGAGCTGATCGAACCCGAAACCGACTCCGAGGATCCCGAGACCGCCGATGAAACGACTCCAAGCCCGGTCGGATCGGACTTGTGGATCGACGAGTTCCAGCAAGACGGCGTAGTCACTACGCCGCTGCAGATTCCATCGACAATGAGTGTCATCATCGCGACGGATGGCGAGTCTCCCGCGCCCAGCAACGTCACAGTCTCTTGGCCGCTCGATAACGCGACCCCGTGGGCGGGACCGCTCATCGTGCTAGGTGGCGTTTTCCTCGCGGTTGGCGCCATTCTCTATGTGCTTGGTATTCGTCACGCGCGGCGATCTCGCGGGCCGCGCCGCAAAGCGCCGCCGCCGCTGGCTCATACGCAGCCGATCGACGTAGCTGGTGAGATCGAAGCCGGGTCAGGAAAGAAGGGAGTCATTTCCGCCACCGGACGACGTCGCTCCCTGGGACGGCGTAGCGCAATCGCCGTGCCCGTCATCGCTCTGACCGCGGGTCTTCTCGCAGGCTGCTCGGCAGAAGCATGGCCGCAGCTTGCGTCGAGCCCGACACCTTCGCCGACCGCCACCGTGATCGATGCAGAGGACCAACAGGCGCCAGCGGTGACCGAGGCGCAGGCGAAGAACATCCTCGCTGAAATCGCGGGAACGGTCGCTCAGGCCGACACTGACATGGATTCGGATCTCGCCGCCACTCGCCTTGATGGTGCAGCGCTTGATGTGCGCAATACCAACTACACTCTCAGGTCCCAGATTGCGGATTACGCGACGCCGGATCCGATCCCTACGGACCCGGTTTCTATCATCCTTCCTCAGGCCTACGACGGATGGCCACGAACGGTGATGATGGTCGTCGGTGATGAAGACGATACCGATCCTGCTCCGACAATCATGCTGATGACTCAAGAGGACGCATGGTCGCAATACAAGCTCACCTATATCGGTGGGATTGAAGCCGCAACCGCGATGCCCGATCTTGCGCCTGCTTACGTCGGCGCGGTTCAGGTGCGGCCCGATACAGCGTTTCTGGTGATCACTCCGGAAGAACTGCCAGCGGCCTATGCCGATGTTTTGAACAACGGCGATGACAGTGAATATGCGAGCCTCTTCGACGATGAAAGCGACAAATTCCGCCAGATGATCGTCGATGATCGCCAGAAGCGTTTGGACGAGTTCAATCAAACCGCGACTGATACCGGCACGCTGTCGTTTTCCGCGGAGCCGGGAGATAGCGAGCCATTGGCGCTGGCTACTCTGGAAAGTGGCGCGATCGTGGCAATCGATGTTTCAGAGGTCGACACCGTCAAACCCACCAACAGTGATGCCGTCATCAAACTCGACAACAACCCGACCGTGAAGACACTGTCCGGTAGTGACGAGTCTCAAACCGGCTTCACAACAACGTTCAAAGATCAGTTGTTCTTTTATGTTCCTGGCCAGGGCTCGACGGAGAAAATCCGTTTGCTTGGCTATTCCTCCGACATTCTCAATGCAAAGGTGATCCCGTGAGCAACGTCACACCCGGTGCAGTCATGCGAGGCGCGATCGATCTCTCATCGTTGCGTCAGCGCCACGACACGCAATCCACGACGGCATCAGCACCTCCCACGAGTGGGTCGGCGTCGGCGACGGATGCTTCCCCCGGCGTTTCGGTCCCGTCTCTGGTGATGGACGTAACCGATCAAAGCTTCGGCCAGATTCTAGAGCTCTCCCGAACTGTCCCTGTTGTCGTCGATCTGTGGTCTGCACGCAGTGAGGCGAGTACGCAGCTCAGCCCGATTGTGGAAAAGATCGTTCGTGAGGCAAACGGCGCTCTGGTTCTGGCGAAGGTTGATGCTGACGCAAACCCGCAGGTCGCACAGAGCTTTCGCGCCCAGTCGATACCTATGGTCGTCGCGCTTGTCGCTGGCCAACCGGTGCCCCTTTTCAACGGCTCCGTAACAGCCGAGCAGGTGCGGGATGTTTTCGGCCAGCTTCTGCAGGTGGCTGGACAGAACGGCGTTTCCGGGCGAGTCAGCGTGAGCGAAGCTACTGAGGACGCGTCCGACGCGCAGGCCGAGCCCCCTCTGCCGCCGCTCCATGCAGAGGCATTCGAGGCGATCGAAGCCGGCGACTACCCGCGTGCTGTGCTCGCGTACGAGAAGGCCCTACAGGAGAACCCTCGCGATGCCGATGCACGAACGGGCCTTGCGCAAGTCCGGCTGCTCCAGCGGGTTGAGAACGCAGACGCTCAAGCTGTTCGCGATGCCGCAGCTGCCGACCCAGAGTCGATTGAAGCGCAGCTCGCAGTGGCCGATCTCGATATTGCCGGTGGGCATGTCGAGGATGCCTTCGGTCGCCTTCTTGCGCTGTTCGCTCTGCTGCCTTCCGATGAGCGCGCTGCGGTTCGGGAGCGCCTGCTGGAGTTGTTCGGACTGGTCGGCGACACCGACCCGCGTGTTCTTCGAGCGCGCAGCCAGCTCGCATCGCTCCTGTTCTAGCTGACGTCAGTTCGCCTCACGGCTGAGCCAGAGCACCCCGAGTGGTGGGAGCGTGAACGTTGCGAGGTTGGATTCTGACGCGGTCACATGGCCGAAGTTGCCCGTACCGGATCCGCCGAACTCTGCCGCGTCGGTATTGAGAACCTCAGCCCAGACTCCCGAGCTCGGCAGTTCGAGTTGAAAGTTCTCGATAGGAACGCCCGAAAAGTTGCACACGACGACGATGGTGTTTCCGGCTTCATCGATGCGAGAAAATGCGAGAACGTTCGGGTTCCACGTCGGCGCACCAAGCCGGGAGAACGCAGCGCCATCATGATCGCGTTGCCAGAGCGGTGCGTGCTCGCGGTAGATGCGGTTCAAGGACCCGACGAAATCGTGAAGCTGGCGATGGGACGGCTGATCAAGCGTCCACCAATCCAGACTTCGCGATTCGGACCACTCGGAGAATTGTCCGAACTCTTGACCCATGAACAGGAGCTGCTTACCGGGATGGCTCCACATGTATGCCAAGAACGCGCGCATGTTCGCAAGCTGTTGCCAATGATCTCCAGGCATTCTGCTCAGCAAGCTGCCTTTACCGTGCACAACCTCGTCGTGGCTGATCGGAAGAATGAAGTTCTCGCTGAACGCGTAGACAAATGAGAACGAAAGGTCGTTTTCGTGATGTGAGCGGTACATCGGATCGCGTCCGATATATACGAGCGAGTCGTTCATCCACCCCATATTCCACTTACTACCGAAGCCAAGTCCTGACTGGCTTGTGGGTGCCGTTACGCCGGGATAGCTCGTAGACTCCTCCGCGATCATTGCTACACCCGGGTGCTGCTTGTATACAGTTGCGTTCACCTCCTGGAGAAAGCGAATAGCCTCCAGATTCTCGCGGCCGCCGTAAATATTGGGTTCCCACTCGCCAGCTTCGCGCGAGTAATCGAGATAAAGCATGGAGGCTACGGCGTCGACACGAAGTCCGTCAACGTGAAACTCTTCGAACCAATAAAGTGCGTTCGCAACCAAAAAGTTGCGTACTTCGCTGCGTCCATAATCGAAAATTAGCGTGCCCCAGTCGCGGTGCTCACCGCGGCGCGGGTCGGGATGCTCGTACACGGCTTCGCCATCGAATTGCGCGAGCGCAAACGCATCTTTCGGAAAGTGTCCTGGCACCCAGTCGACAATTACGCCGATACCCGCTTCGTGCAACCGATCGATGAGGTAGCGCACATCATCCGGTGAGCCGAATCTACTCGTAGGAGCGTAGTAGCCGCTGACCTGGTAGCCCCAGGACCCACCGAACGGATGCTCGGCGAGGGGCATGAATTCGACATGTGTGAACCCAAGAGAGATGACGTAAGGGATGAGCTCGTCGGCCAGCTCGCGATAAGACAGACCTTCGCGCCAAGAGCCGACGTGAAGTTCATAGATCGACATCGGTTGCCGGTGAGGTTCAGATTCACGGCGTGCAGCGAGCCAGCCTGAGTCCTGCCACTGGTAGGCGGACTCCGTGACGATCGATGCGGTTCCGGGTGGGACTTCAGCCAGACGAGCCATGGGATCGGCTTTCATGATCCACGAACCGCTGCGCGTCAAGATTTCGTACTTGTATGTGCAGCCTGGGCCAACTTCTGGGATGAACAATTCCCAAATACCACTCGACCCGAGCGAGCGCATCGAGTGAGCGGCCCCGTCCCAACCGTTGATGTCACCGACGACACGAACCGCCTGCGCATGGGGAGCCCATACCGCGAATGCCGTTCCAGCGACACCGTCATGGGTGAGCGGGCGTGAGCCCAAAACTGTCCAGAGTTTCTCGTGTCGACCTTCGTGGATGAGGTGGATATCCAGCTCGCCCAGAGTAGGAAGGTGCCGATAAGGATCGTCCTGTACGAACTCCGTTCCATCGTCATACGTGCTTACGATTTCATACGAAGTCGGGTCGACGAAAAAAGAACCTTCCCAAATGCCGGCGCGCACATGTTCAAGTTCCACCGCGCGCCCGTCCGCGAATCGCGCCGTTACAGATTTGGCGAGCGGCCTACGTGCGCGGACAACCCAGCCGGTGCTCGCTGCATCGGCGTGAATTCCTAAGACGTCGTGGGGCGCGTGATACGAACCTGTCGCCACGGTGTCGAGTATGCGCGGATCGAGCGTGCTCATGAGTTCTCCTTGACATGCAGAATGTGCACGGGTTCGCTGAAGGCGTCGAGGCGCACAAAGTTGTGGTCGCTCCAACTCCATTCACCGCCGGTTACGAGGTCTTGAACGCTGAAGGACGCGCCTGGGGTCACTCCCCACACTCGCGTATCGAGGTGCACCGTTGTTTGTCGGGCGGAATGCGGGTCGACATTGGCCACCACGATGATCGTGTCCGAACGGCCATCGTCGGTAAAAGCTCCGTCTATGTGTTTTGAGTAGACGAGAATCGCGTCATCGTCGCTCCAATGGGCAGAGAAGTTTCTCAGCTGACGCAGTGCGGGGTGCTCCGCTCTGATCTGGTTCAGGCGTCGAAGGTACGGTGCGAGTGAATTGCCGGATGCCTCCTCTTCTTCCCAATTACGAAACTTGTACTGGTACTTCTCATTGTCGATATTCTCTTCCGCACCGGGTCGAGCGACGCTTTCAAAAAGCTCGAAACCGGCGTAGACGCCGAAGCTTGGTGCCGCGGTTGCGGCGATCGCGGCACGGATCTTGAATGACGGGCGGCCGCCGAACTGGAGATATTCCGTGAGGATGTCGGGCGTGTTCACGAACAGGTTGGGCCGCATGAAGTCGGCCGTCTCGTGCGACACCTCTCCGAGGAATTCCTCCAGTTCCTGTTTCGTGTTGCGCCAGGTGAAGTAGGAGTAGCTCTGTTGAAAGCCCGCGGCGGCGAGCCCCTGCATCACCGCTGGGCGCGAGAAAGCTTCGGCGAGGAAAATCACTTCAGGGAATTCTTCGTTGACCCGAGCGATCAACCACTCCCAGAACTGGAGGGGTTTTGTGTGAGGGTTGTCAACTCGAAAGATATGAACGCCCTGGGATATCCAGAGGCGGACCACTCGAAGTACTTCAGCGCTGAGGCCCTCTGGATCGTTGTCGAAATTAAGCGGATAAATATCCTGGTATTTCTTCGGCGGATTCTCCGCGAAAGCAATTGTTCCATCAGGAAGTGTTGTGAACCACTCCGGGTGTGAAGTAACCCAAGGGTGGTCGGGGGCTGCCTGAAGCGCGAGGTCCAGCGCGACCTCGATTCCGCAATCGTTCGCCGCCGAGACGAAGTTACGGAAGTCTGCCAACGTGCCAAGATCTGGGTGCACGCTATCGTGCCCGCCGTCTGCGCTCCCGATAGCCCACGGGGAGCCGGGCTCACCTGGCGCCGCCGTCAGGGTGTTGTTCTTACCCTTGCGGTTGAGGTGGCCGATCGGATGGATGGGAGGCAGATAAACGACGTTGAAACCCATGTCTGAGACGGCGGGGAGCCGGAGGGCTGCCGTGGCAAACGTGCCGCTGTGTACGATTCCGTCGCTATCGACGAAGGCGCCTTCAGAACGAGGGAAAAACTCATACCACGCACCGACGCCAGCGCGCGTGCGCTCGACGGTGATGGTAGATCTCTCTGTGAAGGTTGTGAGCGACTGAAGCGGTCGCGCCTGCAGGAAAGAAGCGATTTGCGGGTCACCCACGATCGCTAGTGCGGCCTCATCGTCGATGTCCGCCGCGCGAAGAGAAGACGCGGCGCTCTTCAAAATCTTGCGCTCCTCGGCCGACCGGGTACCCTCCGCCGCGGCTCGGAGTAAAAGGAGCGCCCCACTTTCACGCATGAGCGCAGTGTCGACTCCGGCGGCGATCTTCAGCGCCGCAGCGTGACGCCACGTTGCGAAGTCATCTGTGAACGACTCAAAGTGGAACCGCCACACACCAGGCTCGGAAAGTTCCACATCGCAGGACCAGCGGTCCAGACCGGGCGCGGTGTGCTCAAGTCGGTGAAGCGAGATGTCGCCAGAAGGAGAAATCAAACGCACGTGAACGCCGATGACGTCGTGGCCGTCGCGAAATGCGGTCACCACGAAAGGCACAACTTCGCCTACGAAAGCTTTAGGCCGGTATCTTCCCGGCGCGGACGGATGCAGAACAGATGTTGGGATCCGGCCGACGAGAGTCGGAAAGTTGGACGGCGATTGCTCGACCGAGCGAATTGGGAGCGCCGTAGCGCTGCGCCACGAAGAAGAGGTCACGGATTTCTCTGTGCTAGCCACGTGTCGAACCTATCGCGACCGGGCCCACTCTGCAGGCTCGAACCGAGGTGTGCTAAAGGGCCTGGAATAGATGCATCGAAGTCGGAGGCAAGCTGAGTGTGCATCCCGGCTCATAACTATCACCCGGTACGAGTGGGACCTCGTCGGCGCTCGACCACAAAGAAGTGAATCTCTCTACGCTTTCGACATGGGGGAGTGTGACATCGATCGTGGTCTCATTACCGTGGACGATCAGCAGTATGCGGTTGAATTCCTCAGCTTCTGGTGTCGATGAGGCCATGTACTGCAGCGTGCGGTGCGCCGGATTGGTCCAGCGCTCTCCTGACATGGTTTGGCCGCTTTCGTCGAACCACTCCATGACGGATGCTGACGGTGTGAGTTCGCCGAGCCTCGCGAAATGAACGGGGCGAAGCGCAGGATTTTCTGCGCGTACCGTGAGCAGCCGTTGCACGTGAGCGAAGAGGTTCTCTTGCCACGGGGCGTTTTGCCATGACATCCACGTGAGAGCTGAATCGTGGCAGTACGCGTTGTTGTTACCGCGCTGCGTGCGGCCGAATTCGTCGCCCGCGGTGATCATGGGCACCCCGGCTGAAAGCAGCAGCGTGCCGAGAAGGTTCCGCATTGCTTTCCGGCGTGTCGCGAGGATCCCTTCGTCTGACGTGGGGCCCTCAGCACCGTGGTTGAAGGACCGATTGGTGTTAGCACCGTCGCGGTTCTCTTCTCCGTTGCCCATGTTGTGCTTGACGTCATAGGAGACGAGATCCCGCAGCGTGAAACCGTCGTGTGCTGTCACGAAATTGACGCTTGCCAACGGTCCACGCTCGACACTGAAGGTGTTGGACGATCCGGCGAGCCGGGTAGCGAAGCCACCGATTCCGACGGGAGCGTTCGCTGCGCGACGTGCGTAGTCGACATCGCTCAGCCAGAAGTTCCGGACTCGGTCGCGGTATCTGTCATTCCATTCGAGCCAGCCGTCTCCGAAGTTCCCGGTCTGCCACCCGCCCATTCCCACGTCCCACGGCTCAGCAATCTTCTTGACGCCCGCGAGTTGCGGATCGTCGATGATCGCTCGCAGCAGCGGATGCTCCGGAGTGAACGTGTGGGCGGCGTCGCGACCGAGAGTCGCCGCAAGATCGAAACGAAATCCATCAATCTGTACGTCTTGTGCCCAGTAGCGAAGAGAGTCGAGCACCAGTCGAGCTGCGGCATCCGTTGCTGTGTTGACAGCATTTCCGCATCCTGTGACATCGATGTACGTGCCGTCGTCTTGTTGTCGGTAGTAATTGCGGTTGTCGATGCCGCGGAAGCTGCTTCGTGGACCGCCGATGCCTTCTTCGGCGGTGTGGTTGTAGACCACGTCGAGGATGACTTCGAGCCCCGCTTCGTGGAGAAGCTTTACCATCCCTTTGAACTCTCGCAGCACAGCTTCAGGGCCTTCGCTTCGGGCCGCTTGGGTCGCGTAGGCACTGTGAGGGGTGAAGAAGTTGACGGAGTTGTACCCCCAGTAGTTCGTGAGTCCGAGCTGCAAAAGCCGAGGTTCGGACGCGAACTGATGCACAGGGAGGAGCTGAATGCTTGTCACCCCGAGCTTCAGGTAGTGCTGGATCATCGCGGGATGTGCGAGCCCCGCGTACGTTCCGTGCAGCGACGGCGGAACATCGGGATGCCGCTTCGAGATTCCTTTGACATGTGTTTCGTAGATGACCGTTCGATCCAGCGGAATTGCTGGCTTCTGAACGCCGCCCCAGTCGAACTCGCCCGCTATGACGACCGAGCGCCAATCTTCGTAACCCGCGCTGACGAGTCCCTTTGAGTACGGCTCAACGAGGAGGGTTTGCGGGTTGAAAGTATTCCCGGGACCGTGCTCGCCATTTGCGCGCACCGCGTATCGCACTCCGGGGCGAAGCGCGGGGGTGGTGATCTCCCACACGCCACCCTCGCGCGCGACCAACTGCAACGTGTCGAGCGCCCAGTCGAGGTCCGTGTCATCGAAAATGACGAGCTCGATGCTGGATGCAGACGCAGACCACACGCGCAGCGTTGCTCCATCGGGGTGCACAGTGATGCCGAGGTTATCGAAAATGGGGTCGAGAAGGCCGCTGTGAGGAGATGGCTCGGAGGGCTCCGGTGTGCGCATGCGATCTACAGTAGTAATGCGCAGCGCTGTCAGATCACAGCGGAAGGGGAATTGTCGTGTCGGTTTATCTTGACCACGCCGCGACGAGCCCGCTGCGACCCGAAGCACGCGATGCCTGGCTCGCGGCGGTTGAGGTCACGGGCAACGCTTCTTCTATTCACGGCAGTGGCCAATCGGCGCGTCGTCTCCTGGAAGAGTCGCGCGAAATGCTCGCGGGTGTTCTGCACTGCGATCCCGTCGAAGTACTCTTCACTTCGGGGGGTACCGAGTCGATTAACCTCGCGATCAAAGGTCTCTGGTGGGAGCGAAAGCAGGGCGGATCGATACTCCTTCCTGACGGCGAGCATCATGCGACCATGGACGCCGCGAACTGGCTGATGACCCACGACCGTGCTGAGGTGCGCGCAGTGTCGCTCGATGGGGTGGGACGCATATCTCTCGCGGAGTTCGCGGGGCGGTTGCCGGGCGCCTCGCTGGCTACAGCGCTTGTGGCGAACAATGAGGTGGGCACGGTGAATGACGTGTCGTCGCTTTCGGAGCTTTCCGCCGAAGCTGGTGTTCCGCTGCACCTCGATGCCGTTGCAGCTTTCGGGCACATCCCGATCTCTTTCAACTCGATCCGCGCTGACGCTGGATCGGGAGTGGGGCTCGTGGCGTTGAGCGTGTCAGCGCATAAAGTCGGCGGCCCCGTCGGCGTGGGAGCGCTCGTCGCTGCGCGCAGCGCAGAGTTGTCACCGCTCCAGCATGGCGGGGGCCAGCAGCGCGGTTTGCGTGCCGGCACTCAAGACATCGCGGGTGCTGCGGCATTCGCCGCTGCGGCGGTCGCGGCAGAAGCGGAGCGGGATAGCGAGCGTGCGCGGTTGCTAACTCTCACACATCGCGTGGTGCGTGGCGTTCAGTCGGTGGTACCCGATGCGGTACTGCTCGGGGATGCGACCGAACGTATACCGGGTAACGCGAACTTTCTGTTTCCGCGTGCGCATGGCGAGACGCTGCTGTTCTTGCTCGATCAAGCTGGAATTTCGGTTTCCACAGGATCTGCTTGCCAAGCGGGGGTGGCGGAACCGTCTCATGTGGTGCGTGCAATAGGGCGCTCGGAAACGGATGCGCGCTCGGTGCTACGAATCTCGCTGGGGCGAACGACAACGCCAGCAGACGTCGACGAGTTGCTCGCGGCACTCCCGATAGCGCATGAGCGTGCTGCGGCATCCCGCTCCCGTGCTGACGCACGCTCGTAGACTGTACATATGCGTGTTCTTGCAGCGATGAGTGGTGGTGTTGATTCCGCCGTGGCGGCGGCCCGGGCAGTCGACGAAGGTCACGACGTCGTAGGCGTGCATCTTGCGCTCTCGCGCGCGGGCGGCACCCTTCGTGCCGGCAGTCGCGGGTGCTGCACGATCGAGGATGCGATGGACGCTCGTCGGGCATCGGACCTCCTGGGGATCCCGTTCTATGTTTGGGACTTCTCCGAAAGATTCCGTGACGACGTTATTGAAGATTTCGTGTCGGAATACCAGGCCGGACGTACGCCGAACCCCTGCATGCGCTGCAACGAGAAGATCAAGTTCGCAGCTCTCTTGGAGCGTGCGATCGAACTCGGTTTTGACGCCGTCTGCACCGGGCATTACGCGAAATTGGTCGACGAAGGTCGAGGCCTCGAGCTGCATCGAGCATCGGATGCCGCGAAAGATCAGTCTTATGTTCTCGGTGTATTGACTGCGGAGCAACTGCGGTACACCTACTTCCCACTCGGGTCGACGCCTTCGAAAGCCATCGTGCGCGCTGAAGCGCAAGAGCGAGGACTTACTGTCGCAAATAAGCCCGACAGCCACGACATTTGCTTCATCCCAGATGGGGACACCCGCGGGTGGCTCGCTGATCGAGTGGGCGCGGAGGCGGGCGAGGTGCTCGACCGCAACGGAGACGTTGTCGGAACCCACGAGGGAGCGCACGCTTTCACCGTGGGGCAGCGTCGAGGATTGAAGCTCGGCGTTCCGGCATCCGATGGGAAGCCGCGTTTTGTTCTCGAAGTGAGACCCGTATCGAACACAGTTGTCGTGGGGCCGAAAGAGGCGCTCGCGACGGCTGAGATTTCAGGAGCTCGTTTCTCTTGGGCTGGGCGTGCACCTGCGGAGTCGGAGTTTCGCTGTCACGTGCAGATTCGTGCGCACTCAGAGCCTGTTCCTGCGCTCGCTCAGTGGCAGGACGGCACCGTGACGGTAACCCCCGACATGCCGTTCGATGGCGTCGCCCCGGGACAGACCGCTGTGCTCTATGACGGTACGCGGGTCGTCGGGCAGTTCACGGTAGCCAAAACGGTTTCGGCGGTCCCTGTCAACGCCTGATGAGTGTCGGGGCCGCTCTCTAGAATTGAGAGGTGGCAATCGAGAACACTGACACACAGACTCCTGATGCGGCGCGCGAAGAAGTCGCTCAGCTTGTTGAGCGGATTTCGGAGTCCCGTGATGCGTACTACGGGCGTGATGCAGAAGTGGTCGACGACGCCACCTACGACTCGTGGATGCAGCGGCTCGAGGAACTCGAGCGCCTATACCCGGCCTTACAGAGTCAGGATTCGCCGACCCTGACAGTCGGTGCCGCTTTGGGGACGCTTTTTGACCCCGTGACGCACGCCGAGCGCATGCTGAGCCTCGACAACGTATTTAGCGGCGAAGAATTCGCGGCATGGGGCGCGCGTGTTGAGCGCGACGCTGGCGGTCACGTGGCGTATCTGTGCGAAGTAAAGATCGACGGACTTGCGCTCTCTCTTCGCTACGAAAAGGGACGTTTGACGACCGCGGCCACTCGTGGAGATGGCCGCATCGGTGAAGATGTGACGGAAAACGTGCGTCGAATACCCGCAATACCGCAGCGACTTCACGGTGATGGCGTTCCAGAACTGTTTGAAGTGCGCGGCGAGGTGTTTTTCACCGTCGAAGATTTTGCGGCTTTGAACGCGCGTCAGGAAGAAGTCGGGGACAGGCTATTCGCCAATCCACGTAACGCTGCATCGGGTTCGCTACGTCAGAAGAGCGAGGGCAAGAATCCGCGGCAACGTGAAGCAATGGATGCACGGCTTTCCCGTCTGCGTCTAACGGTCCACGGGATCGGGGCCTGGGCGAATCCGCCGGCAGCGACGCAGAGCGGCCTTTACGAACTGCTCGCTACGTGGGGTCTGCCGACGAGTCCCTACTACCGCGTCGTGGACTCGGTCTCGGCCGCTAGCGAATTCATCCGCCACTACGGTGAGCATCGTCATGAAGTCGAGCACGAAATCGACGGCGTCGTGGTGAAAGTGGATGACTTGGCGCTTCATGATGAACTCGGTGCGACGAGTCGGGCGCCTCGGTGGGCAATTGCGTACAAGTATCCACCAGAACAAGTAAACACACGCCTGCTCGACATCGTCGTCTCCGTTGGTCGCACTGGCCGGGCCACGCCTTTCGCTGTTATGGAACCGGCCCTGGTGGCAGGCAGCGTTGTTCGTCAAGCGACTCTTCACAATCAAGAAGTCGTCAAGGCGAAAGGCGTTTTGATCGGAGACATGGTTGTTCTCCGTAAAGCGGGGGACGTTATCCCCGAAGTCCTCGGCCCGGTCGTCGAGCTGCGTGATGGTACCGAGCGTGCTTTCGTCATGCCGGTGGCGTGTCCGGATTGCGGCTCGACTCTTGCCCCAGCAAAAGAAGGAGACATCGATCTTCGGTGCCCGAATACCCGGTCATGTCCGGCGCAGGTGCGCGGGCGTGTGGAACATATCGGTTCTCGCGGCGCGCTTGATATCGAGGGGCTCGGTGAGGTATCGGCCGCCGCTTTGACACAACCTTTGCGTCCGGATCGTCCGCCGTTGGTGACTGAAGCGGGTCTTTTCGATCTGACTGCCGAGCAGCTCTTCCCGATCGACGTTGTGGTTCGCGACCCCGAGACAGGACTGGCGCGGTTGACCGAGTCCGGAGAGCCAGATACCCGCTCGCCGTTTCGTCGGCAGCGAAAGCGCACGGATCCTTCCGTGGACGAGAGCGAGACGTTCGTCGGTGATGCCGAGTGGGTTCTCTCGAAGGCCGCAACAGAGTTGCT
The DNA here is from genome assembly GCF_011047135.1 of Microbacterium endophyticum. Taxonomy (NCBI): domain Bacteria; kingdom Bacillati; phylum Actinomycetota; class Actinomycetes; order Micrococcales; family Microbacteriaceae; genus Microbacterium; species Microbacterium endophyticum. The sequence goes on from NZ_CP049255.1 coordinate 2,767,775, forward strand.
CGCAAATATCGAGAAGGCCAAGAGCGCAGAACTGTGGCGTTTTCTCGTTGCACTGAACATTCGTCACGTAGGCCCCGTCGCAGCTCGCGCGCTCGCGCAGTGGTTCGGCTCGGTATCTGAAATTCGTGCCGCCTCACGCGAAGAACTGGCTGCCGTCGAGGGCGTCGGCGGCATCATCGCCGATGCCGTGCTCGATTGGTTCGAGGTCGATTGGCACAGCGAGATCGTCGCGCGTTGGGCCGATGCCGGTGCGCAGCTTGCGACGGCAGGGCATCCAGGTCCCGGAGCCGTCGCAACCGTTGCCGGCGTCCTCGAAGGCCTGACGATTGTCGCGACGGGAACGCTAGACGGGTATACGCGCGATGGTGCCCAGGAAGCGATTATCACCGCCGGTGGAAAGGCCGCCTCAAGCGTGTCGAAAAAGACAGATTTTGTTGCGGCGGGCCCCGGAGCGGGATCGAAACTGGCAAAGGCTGAAGATCTGGGCGTACGAATTATCGACGCTGCTGAGTTCCACCGTCTTGTTACGGAGGGACCCTCAGCGCTCGACTAGTCGTCTTTTTTGGCGAGCAGATCCTCGCGTACCCGGCGTCGCAGGACCTTTCCGATCAAAGACGTCGGGAGTGCTTCGACGACGACGATACGGCGTGGCACTTTATAGGGCGTGAGGATGCTGCGAGCGAATTCGCGAACGGCCGCCTCGTTGATACTGTGCCCCGACGCTGGCACGACGGCGGCGACGACGTCTTCCCCCGACCGTTCACTAGGCATCCCGATGACCGCCACGTCAGCGACGTCTGGATGCTGCCGAAGTACATTTTCTACCTCGGTGGGTGCCACATTAAACCCACCGGTGATGATCAACTCTTTGATCCTGTCGACTATGCGAACGAACCCCTGGTCGTCGATCGTGACGATATCGCCCGTGCGGAACCAGTCCCCGACGAAAACTTCTGCTGTCGCTTCGGGGTTACCGTAGTAGCCACGAAAAACCTGAGGACCGCGCACAAGGAGTTCACCAGGAGCACCGGGTGATACATCCTGAGTCGGATTCTCAGGGTCGACGACACGGCACTCTGTGCCGGGTAATGGGAGTCCCACGGTGCCGGGAACTCTGTTTTGTGCGACAGGGTTCGCCATGAGCACTGGCGAGCACTCACTGAGGCCGTAGCCTTCGACCAGGTAGCCTCCCGACGCGTCCTCGAAGGGTACGACGAGATCATGGGGGAGAGCCATGGCCCCGGAAATGGCGATCTCGGTGCCGTGAAGTGAAACCTTTTGTGTTCTCGCCGCGGTCAAGAGTCGCTCAGCAATTGGCGGCACAAGAGGCAGAAAAGTCGCTGGGCGTTTTCGCGCAACGGCGAGAACCAGATCCGGGTCGAAACGTGGAAACAGCACGAGGCGTGCCGCCATCGACATCGCAAAGGTGAGGCAGAGCGTGAGTCCGTATGCGTGGAACATCGGGAGAACCGCATAAACGACACAACCTTCTCCCCGGCGGATCGAGGGGACCCACGCTTGCGACTGCGCCGCATTCGAAAGGAGGTTGCGGTGGCTGAGAGCGGCACCCTTCGGTGTGCCTGTCGTTCCGCTCGTGTACTGAATGATCGCAAGATCGTCAGTAGAAGGGTACGGATGAGTCGCCGCGAGGGCTGCAGTATCGAGCAGTGCCTCCCATTCGATGGCTCCGCGAACAGCCGTGTGAAGGGCAGCGCGTGATGCTTTGGCCTTTGCAATAGGCAGCCGAAGCGTCGCACGCGTCGAGAACGGCATTGCTCGCGTGATGTCCACTGAAACGAGCGTCTTGACGGCGAGATCTGCCGGGAACGCTTGGACGGTGTCTACGACCTTGCTCCAGACGATCGCGTGCACGGCACCATGATCTTGAAACTGGGTACGCAATTCGCGCGCCGTGTAGAGCGGATTGTGTTCGACCACTACTGCACCGAGACGCAGGACCGCATAGAAAGCCACGATGTGTTGCGGGCAGTTCGGAAGAACGATTGCGACAGGATCACCGGCACGCACGCCTCGCGCGTATAGCCCGGCAGCAGCGCTTTCGATCTGATTCTGTAGCTGCTGGTAGGACGTCGTCTTCCCGAAGAACTCGAGCGCGGGCGCGTTCGGGTGCTCGCGGGCAGACTGCTCGACGATGTCGAGTAGCGACCCGGACACTGTCGCGAGGTCTTGCGGCACACCCGCGGCGTAGCTTGTGGTCCAGGGGCGGGGCGGATCGAACGTCGTCACGCGATTAGCCTAGGCGGGCTGAACCACGTCGACCGCCTAGACTTGTGCGGTGTCTGAAATCACCCCCGAACTCGTCCGCCATCTTGGCGTCCTCGCCCGGATTCAGCTGAGCGCCGACGAGGTGGAACGTCTCACCGGTCAACTCGACGCAATCGTCGATAACGTCGCGAAGGTTTCGCAGGTTGCTACCGCGGAGGTACCCGCGATGAGCCACCCGATTGCACTGCAAAACGTGTACCGCCCAGACGTTCCCGAAGCTGTGCTGACGCCCGCGGAGGCGCTGAAGAATGCGCCGGATGCAGCAGATGGCAGAATCCGCGTGACGGCGATTTTGGGAGAAGAACAGTGACCGACCTCATCAAGCTCAGCGCTGCCGATCTCGCAGAGAAGCTCGTTTCCGGGGAAGTATCGAGCGTCGAAGCGACCACCGCGCACCTGGATCGTATTCGGGCCGTCGACGGAGACATCCACGCGTTTCTTCACGTCAACGAGGCCGCGCTTGCTGTGGCGGCAGACATCGACAGCCGCCGCGCCGCGGGGGAGGACCTCGGTCCGCTCGCGGGAGTTCCGCTGGCGATTAAGGATGTGCTGGTCACCACCGACATGCCCTCAACGAGTGGCTCCCGCATCCTCGAGGGCTACATGTCGCCCTTCGACGCGACTGTCGTCGCTCGAGCACGTCGGGCTGGCCTCATTCCGTTGGGTAAGACGAACATGGATGAATTCGCCATGGGCTCTTCCACTGAGCATTCGGCCTACGGACCGACACACAACCCGTGGGACCTTGACCGTGTGCCCGGAGGATCTGGTGGTGGTTCGGCGGCCGCCGTTGCTGCATTTGAAGCGCCGCTGGCTCTCGGATCGGATACCGGAGGATCAATCCGCCAGCCCGCACACGTCACCGGCACCGTGGGCATGAAGCCGACGTACGGTGGAGTGAGCCGCTATGGCGCGATTGCCCTCGCATCGAGCCTCGACCAGGTGGGCCCGGTAACTCGCACGGTTCTTGACGCCGGTCTTCTACACGATGTGATAGCTGGCCACGACGTTCGTGACTCGACGTCGCTCGAGCAATCTTGGCCGTCGTTTGCGGATGCGGCGCGCGACGGAGCCCGAGGTGACGTGTTGAAGGGGCTTCGAGTTGGAGTCTTGCGTGAACTGCCTGAGGCTGGTTTCCAGCGTGGTGTTGCGGCATCTTTTCGTCACTCGTTGAATACGCTGGAACAGCTCGGTGCCGAGATCGTAGAAGTGAGTGCTCCGCACTTCGAACACGGCGTGGCTGCGTACTACCTGATCTTGCCGGCGGAGGCTTCGAGTAACCTCGCCAAATTCGACTCGGTGCGTTTCGGTATGCGCGTGAACGTTCCTGGCGGAACCGTCGAAGATGTCATGGCGGCGACCCGAGATGCCGGATTCGGCGATGAAGTGAAACGCCGAATCATTCTCGGCACCTACGCGCTGAGTGCGGGTTACTACGACGCGTACTACGGTTCCGCGCAGAAAGTTCGTACCCTCATCCAGCAGGACTTCGACGCGGCATTCAGCGCCGTTGATGTGATTGCGACGCCGACCGCGCCGACAACAGCGTTCCGTCTGGGTGAGCAACTTGATGATCCGTTGCAGATGTACCTCAACGACGTCGCGACGATACCGGCCAACCTTGCGGGCATTCCTGGTATCTCGATTCCTTCGGGACTCGCCGAAGAGAACGGGTTGCCCGTGGGTATTCAGATCCTCGCGCCGGCCCGCGAAGACGCCCGGTTGTATCGGGTGGGCGCAGCAATGGAAGCGGCGTTGGTCGCTGAGTGGGGTGGTCCGCTCCTGGACCGCGCCCCTGTTCTGGGAGGGGCACGCTGATGGCTAAGGCTCAGCTGATGGATTTCGACAAGGCGCTCGAGCTGTTTGAACCTGTCATGGGTTTCGAAGTTCACGTTGAACTCAACACAAAGACGAAGATGTTCTCGCCCGCGGGAAACCCCGCCGCGCTCGAGAACCATGGCGCCGCTCCCAACACTCTGGTTGCTCCTGTCGACATGGGGCTCCCCGGTTCGTTGCCGGTCGTTAATGAAGAGGCGATTCGCTCCTCGATCAGTCTCGGCCTTGCTCTGGGATGCTCTATTGCGCCGTCTAGCCGGTTCGCGAGAAAGAATTATTTCTACCCGGACCTCGGCAAGAACTACCAGATATCTCAATTCGATGAGCCGATCGCGTTCGAAGGGTCGGTGGAGATCGAGCTTTCCGACGGCACCATCATTCAGGTTCCGATCGAGCGCGCTCACATGGAAGAAGACGCCGGAAAGCTGACGCACGTCGGTGGTTCTACCGGGCGTATCCAAGGCGCCGAGTATTCGCTCGTCGACTACAACCGCGCTGGTGTGCCCCTTGTGGAGATCGTTACGAAGCCGATTTACGGTGGCGAACACCGCTCACCAGAGATTGCGAAAGCTTATGTCTCGACCATCCGCGATATCGTGCGTTCGTTGGGAATCTCTGAGGCGCGGATGGAACTCGGGAACCTTCGTTGCGACGCGAACGTGTCATTGCGACCGCGCGGGAGCGAGAAGCTCGGTACGCGCACCGAGACAAAAAACGTCAACTCCATGCGCTCGGTCGAGCGTGCGGTGCGCTACGAGATCCAGCGGCAGGCGGCGATTCTCGCGTCCGGTGGAACGATCACGCAAGAAACGCGACACTGGCACGAAGACACGGGCACCACTTCACCGGGGCGCCCCAAGTCTGACGCCGATGATTATCGCTACTTTCCGGAGCCTGATCTCTTGCCTGTAGCGCCGTCAATCGAGATGGTCGATTCGCTTCGTGCGCTCCTGCCAGAGCCGCCCGTTGCTCGACGTCGTCGGTTGAAGTTGGCATGGGGCTTCACAGACCTCGAATTCCAAGATGTCGTCAACGGTGGCGTGCTTGTCGAGGTGGAGGCAACGATCGATGCTGGAGCGACGCCGGCCGCCGCGCGAAAATGGTGGACAGGTGAAATCGCTCGCGTTGCTAATGCTGAAAACCGGGAGGCTTCGGATCTGGTCAGCCCGACGCATATCGCACAGCTGCAGGGTCTCGTAGATGACGGCACGCTCACTGACAAACTCGCACGTCAGGTTCTGGAAGGCCTGATCGCGGGCGAAGGCTCGCCGCAGGAAATCGTTGACGCGCGCGGACTCGCCGTGGTTTCTGACGATGGCGCATTGATTGCTGCGATCGACGAGGCGCTGCAATCGCAGCCAGATGTGCTCGCAAAGATCCGCGACGGCAAAGTCCAGGCTGCCGGCGCGGTGATCGGCGCCGTGATGAAGGCGATGAGAGGCCAAGCGGATGCCGCTCGCGTGCGAGAGTTGATCCTCGAGCGCGCAGCGAGCTAATACGCCTCATGTTCCCCGCCCCTTATGTCGGCGGGGTGGGGGACAATTGACTCATGGGCAAAGGTGATGGTCGAGGTCGCCTTACGTCGCCTCCCGACGTGGACGACACCGGCGCGCATGTGCTGCATGTCGACATGGACGCGTTCTATCCCTCAGTAGAGATCCTCGACAATCCTTCGCTTCGAGGTAAGCCGATCATCATCGGCTCGACCGAGGGCCGGAGCGTCGTTTCCAGCGCGTCCTACGAGGCGCGTGTGTACGGCGTGAGATCCGCGATGCCGGTCTCACAGGCGCTTCGTCTGTGTCCCAAGGCGATTGTCGTTCCACCCCATTTTGCACGCTACAGCGAACTATCGCGGCAGGTGATGGCGGTTTTTCACGAGGTGACGCCACTCGTCGAACCGTTGTCGATCGACGAGGCTTTTCTGGATGTGAGCGGTTCGCGGAGGTTGTGGGGGAGGCCGCGCGAGATCGCACAGATGTTGCGCGCACGCGTTCATGAGCGCACAGGGCTCACATGCAGTGTCGGCGCGGCGGCGACGAAACACGTCGCCAAGATGGCATCGACGCTCAGCAAGCCGGATGGTCTGTTGGTGGTCTCGGCGGCATCCACAGCGGACTTTCTTTCACCGTTGTCGGTCCGAAATCTTTGGGGCGTTGGCCCCAAATCTGCCGATGTTCTGGAGGCACGCGGTATTCGCGTGGTCGCCGATGTATTGACCACGCCGATCGAGGTGTTACAGCGCGCGCTAGGCGTGTCAATGGGAGAGCGCGTGTGGCAACTCGCTCGCGGTATCGACACGCGCACCGTACAGACTGAGCGCGTCGAAAAGAGTGTTGGACACGAAGAGACATTCGAGGTCGATGTGACTGACCCCGACGCGTTGCGGGCGGAGCTGCGTCGTTTGGCTGACCGCGTGGGCGTGCGGCTCCGCCGCCACGAGTGGAGTGCGCAAACAGTATCGATAAAGATCAGGTTTGCGGACTTCACAACGGTTACGCGAGGTCTGACGCTTGCCGAGCCATCGAACGTGAGCCAGCGCCTCGGAGATGTAGCACTCGATCTTTTCGCTCAGCTGCATCGCGGTCAGCCGGTGAGGCTCGTCGGCGTTCGTGCCGAGAATCTGCGACCAGCGTCGGTGCAGGGTGGCGGCCTTTGGGATGACGACGCGGAGTGGCGGCGAGTGGATGGTGCCCTGGACGGCGCCGCGACTCGTTTTGGCGTTGGAGCGATTACTCGTGCTGCACTTCTTGGTGGGCGGAAGAGCGGATCTTCGTTGCCGAGTCATCCTCGGCCTGATGCTGATTTTTCTTGAGCCGATGGGTTCTGGGCAGGAAGCCCTTTGAGCGGTAGCGTGGGGACATGCCAAACATCGCACTCGATATCGGTAAGCAAGCTTCGACCCTGGGCGTGAAGGCAGCGTATGGGGAACAGCAGGATGTCGATGGCATCCGCATCATTCCTGTCGCCCTGACATGGACTGGGTTTGGCGGAGGCTCCGATGAGTCCGGAAACGGTGGTGGTGGCGGTGGCGGTTACGCTGTACCGCTGGGTGCTTATATCCGCACGGGCGACGAGCTGCGGTTCTTGCCGAACATCGTGTCTTTTGTTGCCGTCGCAATCCCCTTCATCTGGGTAGCCGGTCGAGCATTGAGCCGTGTCATCCGCGCGCTCAAGAAGTAGCTCTCATTCGCTCGGTCAGACTCTGAGCGATGTGGCAGATCTCGTATGCATCGAAGCCGCGCGCGCTGAAGAGGACTCGACGCTCATCCTCATCGATGGGCGAAGCGGCGCGGGTAAGACGACGCTTGCCCGCATGGTAGCTGAACGCTGGTCCATGTCGTCCGTTGCACAGTTGGTTGCGCTGGACGATCTTTACCCAGGGTGGGACGGGTTAGCTGCCGGAGTCGATTACGCCCTCAAACACGTCATCGAGCCTTACGCGCGCCACGAGACCGCGCGATGGCGCAAATGGGACTGGACACGAGAACGTCGAGGTTCCTACTCCGAGGTTGAGCCTCGGGAACTCCTTATCGTGGAGGGATCAGGTGTTATTACCGAGAGATCGATGCGATTCGCGTCGATCGGAGTATGGCTCGACGCTCCCGCCGTTGCCAGAAAGCGCCGCGCCCTGGCTCGCGATGGCGAGGCATACGTTCCGCATTGGGAACGGTGGGCGGCTCAAGAAGATGCCCATATTCTTCGAGACCAGCCGGCTGCTCGCGCGACGCTCACCTTCGACGTGTCGTGAGAGGCTTCATGGCTATTCGTTTATTGCGTTGACAAGCCCGTCGAGTCGGTAGCCAACCCACTCGTAGATTCCAAAGCGCGGGTCTTCTGGGTCGAGGTCATCCTCGGTTGTGATTCCCAATCGGGATGCCAGAACGAGCCTGATTGCACTAAGCGTCCGCAGCCAGGATTCGGCATCCGACGGCGACAACGTCAGCACGACTTCTTCAAGCGCATCTGCGTTGTCGACCTCTTCGGTATCGAGGCTGAGATCCGCATCGCGTAACGCTGCGAGGATCAGATCGGCATCGGCACGACGACGATCGATGAGATCGCCGCGTGTGAGGTCACGAAATTCTGCTGATGCCAGAGCATCGTCGGGATAAACCGACGGCGACAGCCGCTCCATCGCCGGGTCGTGATCCGGCTCGGCGAGTACCGAAGTGAACTGAGACACGAGGTCCGCGAGGTGTGCTGCCTCTATTCGAGTGATTGTCATCAAGACGAGACCAGTCACTGTGGACTCCTTCTTACGGTGGCCCAGAGGCCGTAGTCGTGCATGGAATGCGCGTGTAGTTCCATCACCTCACGAGCGCCTTCAGCGACGACCGCAAAACCGTCATGATGAACGGCGAGCATAAGACGATTCGCTTCGGACTGCGAGTATCCGAAGTACGACTTGAAAACATGAACGACATAGCTCATGAGATTTACGGGATCGTTCCAGACGACTGTTTGCCAACTACGGTCGCGTTCGATGCTCGCGGTTGTTCCCACGCGCTCGTCGAGGTCGGCGGTTGCCAATTTTATGCCCATCCGAGTTCGTGGAGCCTGTCGTCATCGATTCCGTAAAAGTGCGCTATTTCGTGGACCAGTGTTGTGTGCACCTCGTCGCGTAGCTGACCGAGCGTGTCGACAGCGGCCAGATGAGGCTCACGGAAGACGACGATTCTATCGGGAAGCTCGGCCATGCCATAGGTATCACGCTCAGGGAGCGACCATCCGTCATAGACACCGAGAACGTCGAGGCTTCCGTCCTCGGGGCGATCTTCGACAACGAAAACGACGTTATCCAACCCCGAAACCATGTCATCAGGGAGCTTGTCCAGCTCCTCGATCACTAGGTGTTCGAACGCTTCTGCATCGATTTCATACATTGGGGTGAGTAACGGGACTTGAACCCGCGGCCCCCTGGACCACAACCAGGTGCTCTACCAACTGAGCTATACCCACCATGTGCCCTCGCGGGCAACTGAACAATCCTCTCACAAAGTAGAGGCAAACGATGACACAACGGCCGCGGATGCTGATTTAGCTTGATCGCTTGTCGGGCCGGGGTTAGGGACGAACACGGCTTCACGGTAATACGCAAGCTCTCGGATGGACTCGAGGATGTCGGCAAGTGCCCGGTGCCCGCCGTTTTTTTCAGGCGCATTGAAGTACGCGCGGGGATACCAACGGCGTGAAAGCTCTTTCACGCTCGAGACGTCCACGTTCCGGTAGTGGAGCCACCGGTCAACCCGTGGCATGTACTTCGCGAGGAACATTCGGTCAGTTCCGATCGTGTTTCCAGCCAGTGGAGACTTGCCTTCGACGGGGGCGAATCGCTGAATGTATTCCAGCGCTTGGAACTCGGCATCGGCCAGGCTGACGCCGTGCGGTATCTCCTCGATGAGCCCCGACGTCGTGTGCATCTGAGTGACAAAGTCGTTCATGTTAGCTAGCGCAGAATCATCTGGCTTGATGACGACCTGGAAGCCGGGGTCGAGAACACGCAGTTCGAAGTCGGTCACAACGATTGCGATCTCAACGAGCTCGTCGACTTCGAGATCGAGTCCCGTCATCTCGCAGTCGATCCAGACAAGCCGGTCGTTTTCGGAGGTACCCATCATGCGATCCATCCTGTCAGCCGGGTCGGACATCCCGGGGGTTCTCTGCCGACTTTACCGTTCACTGATCCTCTCGAAGACTGCGGTCCATCATGCGGCGTTTCTCTCTGTTCGGGCTGCGCGGTATCTTAGAAGCAGTACGCCCTCGTAGCTCAGTGGATAGAGCAGCGGCCTTCTAATCCGCCGGTCGCACGTTCGAATCGTGCCGAGGGCACCACCAATATCCCTGAGCTGTTGGCAGGGTCCACTGATGAAGAATTGGACCTCTGGGGGAGTGGCATCGCTCTGTTTGTTGGGGGCCAATCTCGCTAATCTGTGGGAATGGACTCTCGGATCTCCGCACGATCACTGACAGCGCTCATCGGAAGCTGGCGTGTGAGTGACCCGGCATATGAGGCATTGGCGAATAGTATTCGGCTGCTCAGCATCGACAACAGGATCGCCCCGGGGACTGGGCTTCCTGCGGAACGCGAGCTTTCCGCGCACCTCGGCGTCAGCCGAACCACTGTTGCCGCGGCTTACCAAAGTCTCCGAGAATCGGGGCACATCGAGAGTCTCCGCGGCTCTGGGAGCGTGACCCGATCGCTTCCTGGTCGCGAGGCGGCAACGATGTGGGCCTCTGCCGGGACGATCGATCTCAGCCAGGCGAGCCCCGCAGCGTGGCCCGGGCTGGCTGAGGTCTTCTCAGATGCGGCAGCAAGCGTTGCGTCGCTTCTTGGTCGTTCGGGATACGACGTCGTTGGTGCTCCGGAATTGCGACGAGCGATAGCTGCTCGCTACACAGCCGCCGGTATCCCCACATCCGAGTCGGAGATTCTGATCACAAATGGTGCGCAGAGCGCCATATTTCTCATCGCATCCGTTGCGGTAGGTCGAGGCGATCGCGTTGCGATGGAGACTCCTACCTACCCCCACGCGGCGGATGCAATGCGTCGAGCCGGCGCGCGGGTGATCGGGATCCCCGTGAGCACGGTGAGTGGATGGGATCTCGATCGTGCGGAACAGGTCTTTCGTCGGACATTACCAACGCTGGCGTATCTGATGCCCGACTTCCATAACCCGACGGGCATGTCGATGTCGCACGAAGCTCGCCGCGTGTTCGAGGAGTCGGCCGCGCGCGCGGGCACGATTCTCGTGGTCGATGAAACCACGGCAGAACTCAACATCGACCGAGCTGGGCACTATCGCCCGCTTGGTCACGGCGATTGGGTCGATGCGCAAAATGTCGTGCGCATCGGCTCATTCGGCAAGACTGTGTGGGGCGGGCTCCGTATCGGGTGGGTGCGTGCGCAATCGGACTTCATCCGCAGGCTCGTCATCGCCCGTTTCGCGCACGAACTCGGAACTCCGGAGTTCGAACAGTCAGTGGGAGTTCGCCTACTTGAACGGATGCCGCAGATCATTGCGCAGCGCGCCGATGTGATGCAAAAGAGTCGCGATACGCTCGTCAGCGCTTTGAGCAGCACGTTGCCGCAGTGGCGGGTACCGGATACCCACGGTGGGGTCTCGTTGTGGGTAGAGCTCGATGCACCGTTGAGTGGTCCGCTTGCGATGGCGGCGCGCTCTCAAGGATTGATTCTGTCCTCGGGTTCTCGGTTCTCGCTCGAAGGAGGTCACGAGCGCCATCTACGTATCCCATTTACGTCATCGCCGTCGGACCTGGAACGCGCAGTCGACATTCTCGCTTCGCAGTGGGGCGCTGTCCGAGCGGGTGCACCGCACGTGATGAGCGCGACGGTCGAGTCGGTCGTATAAGCGCCGCTCAGCAGTGGCGTAAGCACTCCAAGGCATCGGCGGCGTTCCAAAATGTGCCGACGTCTCTGAAGTCACTGCTCGCCGCGTGGAACCGCCGCGCGACAAACTGCGTGCCCTGCGGTGTCTCATTGGCTTTGAGGTGACCGAGAACGCGGTCTCGAACATCGGTAACGCGCCACGCGTTAGCTGGCAGGGGGTGACACTTGACGTGCGACTTCGCGAGAACGAGGCCCGGAACGAGATGGTCCAGGGCGGGTGCGGAATTTAGTGCTGTCATGGTCGTCTCCTTTGCTGAGGCGAATCTATCCGTGGCCTCCGACACTGAGTTCGCGCCGCTATTGCGCTCTCCCCACGATGCGTACGCCGGCTGATGGTCCACAAGCAGTACGAGCAGCAACTCGTTGTCGAGCCGGTCGTCGAAAGTAGAGATCGCCCTGGCGCCTGCCGGGCACTCGGGCGTCAGGGCACCCGATGTAAAGAGGAGAGGAGTCACTTCGATGAGTGACAGCATCACGATCACCGGTAACATCACCGAACCAGAACGGCGTGAGACCAACGGCGGTGTGGCGGTGACAACCTTCCGGCTGGCTCGAACGGAGCGACGCTACGATCGCGAAAAGAGCACCTGGGCCGATGGGGTGACAAGTTGGTTCACCGTCTCGGTGTTTCGAACGCTAGCCGATCACGCATATCGGTCACTCCACCGTGGCGACCGTGTGATCGTGCACGGACGCCTGCGACTTCGTGAATGGGACACCGGTACGAAGAAGGGCGTTTCCGCAGAAGTGGAGGCTGAAGCGATCGGTCCAGATCTACTCTGGGGCACGACAACATTTGTTCGCGATGGTTCCGGCGGTGGTGGTAACGCGGCGTCTATGAATTCAGGTGATGAAGAGTGGGCTTCGTCAGGTTCCGACGAGGCGTGGAAAGCTCCCATGAGCTCAGACGCTGGCTCTTCGTCGCGTCGAGGAGCAGAAGCTAGTGCTGAGGACGATGCTGAAACTGTCGAAGTTCCGTTTTGATGGCGCGCTTCCCCGCGCGGCTCTTAACCGATCGCACAGCGAGAGACACATAGACTTGCCGCGTGCATCGCCCACGTATCACTCGTTTGCCAGCCGTCGTCGTGGCACTTGTCGCCCTCGGTGTGGTCGTCGTCGGGTGCACGGCGACAGAACCCACTCCGAGTGGCACAGCGACAACATCTGCTGTGGCGACTTCCGAACCTGCTGCGTCGCCCACGGAAGAGCCGGCGCCGACGCTCGTTCCGGACGGCACCGCTGATGAAAACTTGCCGTTCTTTGCTCAGATTGTTCAAGACGTTTGGGCCGGGCCCGATTCGGTGAGTGGACGTGCGTACATTGACGCACTTTCATCCGCGGGATTCGATAAGGGTTCTATGCAGGTCACGCAAGACATGACTACCGTCGGTAACGCCGCCGAGAGTATCCAGTTCTCTGTTCTGATCGGTGAGGACTGTCTCGTTGGACAGGTCGGACCGGCCACCGGTCAAGCCGTTACGGTTGTGCTTCCGGTTCTCGGGACGGGGACGTGCCTTCTCGGAGACACTCGGCCGATCGACTGGTAGTGCGAAACCGAGCTGGATACATGCCGGTGACTGCACCGGTAGGCTAGGTCGCTGACGTCATCACCTAGAGGAGAACGTTCAAAAGCTATGGCTGAGTACATCTATCAGATGGTCCGTGCCCGAAAAACGGTGGGCGACAAGCTCATCCTTGACGATGTCACCATGGCGTTCTTGCCAGGGGCGAAAATCGGGATGGTTGGCCCAAACGGGGCGGGTAAGTCGACGATCCTGAAGATCATGGCGGGGCTCGATCAACCTTCCAACGGTGACGCGAACCTCAGTCCCGGTTTTACGGTCGGCATATTGATGCAGGAACCCGAACTCAACGAGTCGAAGACCGTTCTCGAAAACGTTGAAGAGGGCGTTGGCGAGATCAAAGCGAAGGTTGACCGTTTCAACGAGATTTCGGCATTGATGGCCGAACCAGATGCTGACTTCGATGCGCTTCTGGCTGAGATGGGAACGCTGCAGGAAGATATCGACGCGGCAGATGCGTGGGACCTCACCTCACAGCTCGAGCAAGCGATGGATGCTTTACGCACCCCGCCCGGCGACACCACGGTCGCCAATCTTTCCGGTGGCGAGAAGCGCCGAGTTGCGCTCACGAAGCTACTGCTGCAAAAACCCGATCTACTTTTGCTCGATGAACCAACCAACCACTTGGACGCCGAGAGCGTGTTGTGGCTAGAGCAGCACTTGCAAAAGTATCCCGGTGCAGTGATCGCCATCACGCACGACCGGTACTTCCTGGACAACGTCGCCGAGTGGATCGCTGAAGTCGACCGCGGCCGACTCATCGGGTATGAGGGAAACTACTCCACGTATCTCGAGAAGAAGGCCGAGCGCCTCAATGTCCAAGGGAAGAAGGACGCCAAGCTTGCGAAGCGTCTGACGGAGGAACTTGCTTGGGTTCGCTCGAACGCCAAAGGGCGTCAAGCAAAGTCGAAGGCCCGACTTGCCCGCTACGAAGAGATGGCAACGGAGGCCGAACGCACTCGGAAGCTTGATTTTGACGAGATTCAGATTCCCGCGGGTCCGCGTCTCGGCTCGGTGGTTATTGAGGCGAAGAAGCTTCAAAAAGGTTTCGACGGTCGAATGCTGATCGATGGACTGAGCTTCAGCTTGCCGCCCAACGGAATCATCGGCGTCATCGGTCCCAACGGCGTGGGTAAGACGACTCTCTTCAAAACGATCGTTGGCTTGGAGCCGCTAGACGGTGGTGACCTCAAGATCGGTGAGACTGTCAAGATCAGCTATGTCGATCAGACTCGCGGAGGCATCGACCCCAACAAGTCGCTCTGGGAGGTGGTGTCGGATGGTCTTGACATCATCACGATCGGAAAGACGGAGATTCCCTCTCGCGCGTACGTCTCGAAGTTCGGGTTCAAAGGGCCCGACCAGCAGAAGAAGGCTGGTGTGCTCTCCGGTGGCGAGCGCAACCGATTGAATCTGGCACTCACGCTCAAGCAGGGTGGAAACCTCCTCCTCCTCGACGAACCCACAAACGACCTCGATGTCGAGACGCTGCAGTCACTTGAGAACGCGCTTCTCGAATTTCCTGGTTGCGCCGTGGTGATTACACACGATCGGTGGTTCCTCGACCGCATCGCAACGCACATCCTGGCCTACGAGGGCACCGAAGAGCAGCCCGACAAGTGGCACTGGTTTGAAGGAAACTTCGAAGCCTACGAAGAGAACAAGATCGAGCGTCTCGGCGCAGACGCTGCGAAACCCTCGCGCGCGACGTATCGCAAGCTCACTCGTGACTAGATTTTCTGCGCCTGAGGCGGGTCGGCGAATACACATCCCGATTCACCTCAGGTGGGGCGACCTCGACGCATTCAATCATGTCAACAACACGTCGATGCTCAAGCTCCTTGAGGAAGCTCGGGTTCGAGCGTTTTGGCGACCCGGTGCAGATGAGTCGGCTCCGGAGACGGCTGTGGTCGATTCATCGTCAGAAGCGGGTGCGATGACGCTTATCGCCCGCCAAGAAATCGAGTATCTCGCTCCGGTGCCTTACCAGCGGCAGCCCCTCGACGTGCAGATGTGGTTCGGCGCACTGGGTGGATCGAGTCTCGAGGTCTGTTACGAAGTTTTTTCGGACGAGTCCCGTCACGAACCTCCCGTGCTTTACGCGCGTGCGACGGCCATGATCGTGATGGTCAGTGTCGAGACGGGGCGGCCCGTGCGTCTCACCGACGAGCAGCGGTCGGTGTGGTCTCGCTACGTCGGCCCGCCGATCATTTATGCCCGCCGCAAGTGAATTTTCAGCTCTGTGGAACCCTCACCATGACTTCTTGGGCCACGCTGACTAAGAGTTCTCCGCCACGGGAATAGATGCGTCCAGTCGCCAACCCACGGCCCCCGCGAGCGCTCGGGGCCTCTTGTACGTAGAGAACCCACTCGTCGGCACGTCCATCCCTATGCCACCACATGGCGTGGTCAAGGCTTGCCACTTTCAAACCCGGGGTTGTCCAGGCGACCCCGTGTGCCCGCAATATCGTCTCTTGTATCGTTAGATCGCTCATATAAGCCAGCGCGGCGCGGTGAACGCTACGCTCATCGGGCAGCTCGCCGCGCGTGCGCATCCAGACGGACTGTGTCGTCGACAGCTCGACAGCGTCCGCATAGAGCGCGCCATTAACGTGCCTCACGTCCAACGGCTGTTCACGAAAGATTCGATCAGAAAACGGATGAGAACCGTCGGGGTCGGGAAGATCTTCAGGGTCGGGAACACCTGAAGGCATCGCGACGTGATGCTCGAGTCCGGGAGATTCGTCTTGGAAAGACGCGATCATCGAGAAGATCGGCACGCCATCCTGGAACGCCTGTGTTCGCCGTGTCGAGAAAGAACGACCATCGTGGATGCGATCAACCGAAAATGTGATGCTGCGCGAAGCGTCTCCGGGTCGAAGAAAATATCCGTGCATCGAGTGGGGGAGTCGCTCGGAGGGCAAAGTGCGGCCAGCGGCCACGACAGCCTGCGCGAGAACCTGACCGCCAAACACTCGGCCGTAGGGCATCGGTTGTGAACGTCCCGTGAAGATGTCCTCGGTTGTACGAGCCTCTGAAGACTCCAGTGCGAGTACGCCAAGCAAATCTGCGATCGGATCATCAGGCACAGTGCTCACCGCTCTCCTCTAGGCACGAGCGAACTGGATGCACCCGCAGTTGATAGTTTAGGTCGGGTGCCCGCTCGTCTGTTTTTCCCCGATTCTGGTTCTGCCTCCGACCTCGTGACCTTTGCGTCCCGTGCTGCAAAGCTCGGGGCGGAATCTCGAGTGAGACTGCAAGCGGCGGGTGGCACGATCGCGATGACGACGGCGATCCTGTCGCCCAAGGGCCTGCTCGACACGACGCCGACAATTCTTGCCATGCGGGCGCTTCCAGTGGATCCGGAACTCGTTTGCGACTTTGTAGTGGCCGCGGATGAACTCGTCACTGATCCCGACGACTCGAGTAGCGTTATCCTTCCTGGCAACAGCGTGACCGCAGCATGGGCAGGAATTGCGCCACCGCGGGGTGGTTGGGAGCCCGCAGAACCTATTGCCGCATCGGTGGTCGCTGCTCGCGCGCAGTGGGGCATCGCAGCGGTCTCCGACGCGATGCCGCAGGATGCCGGTGAGGATATCGTCCATGGCGTGCGCGCATCGATCTGGGGCGTGCCTGATGGCGAACTTGCGGGGCTGCCGCTAGGTGTGGCTTTTGCCGCATTCACCATGGGTTTCATCGCTGGCGACGAGATGGCGCCGCTGCGCCGCGCGCCATCTTGGCAGCGGCTGACGTTTACTCGTGGGCACGTGCTCGTGCGAGGTCCGAAGCAGAGTGGGTTGACGCCCGTGCGCACGACCGGTCCCCGTTAGATCGCAGCACCGGCCGCTCGCCCAGCGACCCGGCCGGAAAACAAACACCCTCCCAAAAACGTCCCCTCGAGCGCGCGATATCCGTGCAGGCCGCCACCGCCGAATCCGCTCGCCTCACCTGCTGCATAGAGCCCCGGTACGACCGTGCCATCGGGCCCCAGCGCCCGCGATGAGAGGTCAGTCTCGATCCCGCCGAGGGATTTGCGAGTGATGACATGCAGCTTAACCGCGATGAGAGGTCCGGCTGCAGGGTCGAGGATCCGATGGGGGGATGCCGTTCGGATGAGCTTGTCGCCACGATATGCCCGGGCCGAGCGCAGCATGGCGATCTGCGCATCCTTGGTGAAGTCGTTCTCGATCTCGCGGTCGCGGGCAACGAGTTCGGCACGAACTCGTTGCGGGTCGAGAGCTTCACCTCCCGGGAGTGCTCGCATGCCATCGATGAGTGCGTCGAGGTTGTGACGCACGACGAAGTCCTCGCCGTGGTCAAGGAACGCCTGCACAGGACCGGCGGCGCCCGGGCCTAGCCGTGAGCGTAGGAGAAGCCTGACATCCTTGCCGGTGAGGTCGGGGTTTTGTTCGCTGCCTGAAAGCGTGAACTCTTTTTCGATGATGCGCTGGGACAGCACAAACCATGAATGATCGTGCCCGGATGCGCGGAGGTGCTCGAGTGTGCCGAGCGTGTCAAAACCAGGAAACAGCGGCACTGGCAGACGTTTGCCCGTAGCGTCCAGCCAGAGTGAAGAAGGACCTGGGAGGATTCGAATGCCATGCCCGGGCCAAATCGGATTCCAATTCTTGATTCCCTCGACGTAGTGCCACATCCGATCACCGTTGATTAGTCGTGCGCCGGCGGTCTCGGCGATTGCGTACATCGACCCATCGACGTACGCAGGCACGCCCGTCAGCAGCGATACGGGCGGTGTTCCTAAGCGCGCGGGCCACTGTTTTCGGACAAGTTCGTGATTGCCGCCGATTCCGCCGGTGCTGACAATGGTCGCCTGCGCGCCTATTTCGAAATCATCGATGGGGTCGCGAGACGTTTCGACGCCGCGCTCCGATTCTGATGGTGTGAGTACGACCCCGCTAGCTCCAGTGACAACTCCGTTGGAGGCCGTGAGGGATGTGACGCGGTGCCGCGCCAGAATCGTCAGACGTCCCTCCGCCTCGGCAGATTCGACGGCGGCTTGAAACGGCGCCACGACGCCGGGTCCGGTGCCCCAGGTTACGTGAAATCGCGGCACTGAATTGCCTGGCCCCATCGCGGTATATCCGCCGCGCTCGGCCCAGCCAACGACAGGAAAGAACGAGACACCTTTGCTGCGAAGCCATGCTCGCTTTTCGCCTGCTGCGAAATCCAGATATGCCGAAGCCCACCGTCTGGGCCACGCATCCTCCTCGCGGTCAAATGCTGCCGTCGCATCCCAGTCTTGCCGTGCGAGATCGATGGAGTCATGTATGCCCATCCTTCGCTGCTCAGGAGAATCTACGAAGAAGAGGCCGCCGAAGGACCACCACGCTTGGCCGCCGAGGTTCGGGCGCGACTCTTGGTCAATGAGCGTCACCGCTGCGCCGGAAGCAAGCGCTTCGGTTGCCGCGACGAGGCCGGAGAGCCCCCATCCAATCACGAGGACATCAGTGTTGTGCTTGATTGTCATGGCGACTCCTTTGTCGTCCTATGTCTTATGGCGTCGGCTCGAAAGTGTTCACCATCGCGAGCGCGGCTCTTTGGAGATAGTCCCACAGCGTAGCTTCGTGAAGCGGCGATAGTTCGAGCGCGTCTACGGCTGTTCGCATGTGCGCGAGCCAACGATCGCGCGCATCAGGGTTGATGTGAAAGCCCGCGTGTCGCATCCGTAAACGTGGATGGCCGCGTTCCTGGCTATACGTCGTTGGCCCACCCCAGTATTGCTCGAGAAAGAGAAGGAGACGTTCCTTCGCCGGCTCAAGGTCTGCCTCGGGATACATCGGTTCGAGGACGTCGTCACGCGCGACACCCTCGTAGAAAACGTCAACGAGTTTCGTGAAGGTCGCGCGGCCACCAATCTGCTCGTAGAAGCTGGGTGTTTCGGTATTTGTCACTCGTGAGGATCCTTCAGTTCGTCAGAAATTCCGGGTTCTGGGCGCGAAACGGTTGTGCGCCACAGCGGGTGGTCCGGCGGGGCCGTAATCGGAGTAGGCCGGGTACGAGGTGGATTGGCGCCACGCACCCGTTGCGCTGCGTCGTTGCCGGTGAGCGTCACAGAGTTGAGGCTTGGTACCGTGAGTCCTAGGGTCTCGACTGCCCGTTTCAAGCGAAGTTTCAACTCGCTCGTCACGTCATCTTTCGCTGTGGCGCGGGTCTTCATCACGACTCGAATCACGAGAAGATCTCCTGAGATCGTCTCCAGGCCCCAGGTTTCGGGGTGCTCAAGGATTCTGCTGTGCCACTTCGATTCTTTCGCGAGTTCGTTTGCCGCGTCGAGCATCGCAGCTTCGACCGTAGCGATATCGCTGCCTGCGGGAACCCCAACGTCGACGATGGCGCGGGACCAGCCCTGCGACATGTTGCCAATTCGAGTGATCTCGCCGTTGCGGACGTACCAGAGAGTGCCGTTCGCATCGCGAACATGAGTCACGCGCACACTGACGAACTCCACGATCCCGGTGGCGAGGCCGACGTCGACGATGTCGCCGATACCAATCTGGTCTTCGGCGACGATAAAGATGCCGTTGAGGACATCTTTCACAATGTTCTGTGCCCCGAATCCGAGACCCGCACCAACCGCGGCCGTCAGAAGCGTCAACGAGCCGAGAGTGTCTGGCGCGAGTCTCTGCACCATCAGCAGCAGCGCAATCACCACGATGGTCACGTTGGCGATATTCTGCAGGATCGACCCGAGAGTGCGTGTGCGCTGTACGACGCGCACCGCTGCAAGCGGTGAGCGATCTAGCGCTTGCGTATCTTCGACGTTTGCCTTGTTCTTCGTGCGATTGACAATCCGATTGACGACGCGGTGAATGATGATGCGGAGCACCCACGACAACAGGATGCCGCCAACGACGATCCCCGCAACGACCGCGACGTTCCATCCCACCTCGGTCAGCACACCGAGCACATCGCCCCACCACGATGCGGAGCCGTTTTCGGCTGTCTCCAAGGCTTCGGTGTACATTCCACCGATCCTAACGAGGTGCTCTGTGACTTCGACTTGAGCAGGTCATGGTGAGGGTGTGCCCGGAACAACGCCCCAGTTATGCGCGAGGATCACGAGATGAACGCGGTCGCGGGCATGAACCTTGCCGAGCACACGGCCGACGTGCGTTTTCACTGTCGACTCGCTGAGGAACAGGTCTCTGGCAATTTCAGCGTTTGTTTTGCCACTGGCGATCGCGACAAAGACGTCGCGTTCTCGTGCCGTCAGCTGGGCAAGTGGCTCCGGCACGTCCCGCTCGTCAGCCGCATCGTCGGGCACGCTATCTGAAAAGAGATCCAGCATCTTGCGGGTAATGCGCGGTGACAGCGCCGCGTCGCCGCCGTGCACGGCACGAATAGCTGATGTCAGCTCCGCCGCACGCACATCTTTCAGAAGAAAGCCGCTAGCGCCAGCGCGCAGCGCACCGAACGCATATTCGTCGAGATCGAAGGTCGTGAGCACGATGATGCGGGCGGATGGCTGCGCGGCGACGATCCTTTTCGTCGCGGCGATGCCATCGACCTCGGGCATGCGAACATCCATCAGGATCACGTCGGGGGACAACTCAATGGCCCGTCGAAGGGCAGCATCGCCGTCAGATGCTTCGCCGACCACGTCGATATCTGACTCAGCATCGAGCACCATTCGAAATCCGAGCCGGATGAGGTGTTGATCGTCGACAACCAGCACGCGAATCGCGGGAGATGTGGTCTCAGGCACTCGTGGGATCCTTCGGAATAAGGGCGTGCAGGCGCCAGACAGAATCAGCGACGAAGCCGGCGGTCAAAGTTCCACCTACGAAGGCAAGGCGCTCTTCGAGTCCCTTGAGCCCGTAGCCGGCGCCCTGGGAGGGTTCGAGAACGCTGGCGGGGTTGTTTTCGATGCTGACTTCGATTGCGTTATCGGTATAAGTCACAGCCAAGAAGATCCGCGCAGAATGGTGGCTGTAACGCATTGCGTTCGTGAGTCCCTCACGGGCGATCCGTAGCGTCGCCAGGCGCGCCGCCGATGAACCTGCCGGCTCGCCTGAGATACTCAGCGTCACGTGAAAGTGGGCCTCCCGCGCAGTGTCCACCAGGTCGCTGAGTGACGATTCGAGGTCGGGCGCGAGTGGAAGAGTGTCGTCGTGTTGATCGTCTCTCAGCACGCCGAGCATGACCCGCATTTCATCGAGAGCGCTTCGCGACCGTACGACTGGCCTCAGCGGCTCGCTCATGATCTTTCGTGACGCTAGCGCCCTCGGATAGGGCGACGATCGCTGTGAGCGAATGGGAGACGATGTCATGCATTTCACGCGCAATTCGTGTGCGTTCGGCGGCTGTCGCGAGACGTGAGTGCTGGTCTCTTTCGATGAGGAGCTGTCGGGAGCGATCGATGAGCGCTTCGAGGTATCGCTTGCGGTTGCCAACGTTGATGCCGATCAGCGCGCCGAGAAGGAGGAGAAATGTGGCGCTCAGGTTGACGTTCACCGCGGGCATCAGATCTGCGTGCGCCATTGCGAGCGAAAGCCAGGTGACGACCACGAACAGCACGATGGCTGCCCCGAACGAATACCAACACGCTCGTGCGCTGCGGTAGACGGCGATCGAATAGATCGACACAACCGCTGCGGGGCCCAGCAGTTCGACTCCGCCCCCTCCGATGAGCAGAAGGGGAAGCACGGAGACGGTGAACACGATCGTCGGCCAACGTCGACGCCAGATGAGCGCGACACAACCGGCGATCATGAGAACGATGGAGGCTGTGAGCGTTAGAGCATCAGGTTCGGTGCTCATTCCGTCTGACACTCGAGTCCCGAGCGCAGAGACGAAAAGCGTGAGAATTGCGATCAGAATATCGGTGAAGAAAGGGTGTCGTGCCCAGAACCTCCTCACCATCCCGGGTGGACGAGGCAGACGCAGCTCGTCCTCGGTGATGCTGTGGGCCCCACCGAGGACGAAAACGCGGGAATTACTCACGGCGTGACTGTACGCGTCGTGCGCCCGCAGTACTGCAGCTCCGCCGACGATGGCCACCAGTGCCCACGCCACCAGTGTGAGTATTGCGGGCCAGGTTTCGAGGGGGTTGCCTGACATGCCGCCACCCATGAAGAGAGACTGCCCGGCATTGGAGGGTGCGTAGCTTGCGATTGTTTGAACCCAGGCGAAACTGTCGGTACGAGGAAAGAAGAGGAACAGTATCGGGGCTACAAAGACCAGACCGATGCCGATCGCAAGTGCACCGGGGCCATTTCGCACCATGAATCCGATTCCCACGCCCAAAATCGAGATCAGCGCTAGGTAGAACGCGCCGCCGAGCAGCGGCATCAGTGAGGACGACGTGTCACTAAAGTCGAGCGCTGCCTTGCCCAGGATGGGTGTTGTGACGGCAACCGACACCGCAAATGCGACAATCCCCGTGATGAACATCGTTGTACCCACAACGAGTGACTTCGCGAGAAGCGACCCGAATCGCCCGGGAGCCGCCGTCTGCGTCGATCTGATCATGCCGGTTGAGTATTCACCCGTCACCGAGATCGCACCGAGGATGACGGCGAGAAGCTGTGTCAATACCGTGCTGAACACGATCGCTTGCACCGCGGTCACGTTCGATGCCGTCACCGACGCGGCTTCATCACCTCCGAAAGACGCGATCGCTGAGGCCATGAGCATGCTCAGGCCGACGGAGACGACCGTGACAAGTCCGATCGACCACCCGGTTGACCTGACAGTTGTGAACTTGGTCCATTCCGAGCGCACAACGTGCCCAAAACTCAATCGATATTCGTTTTTGGGCAGGGGTGCGGCGGCCTGCGAGTGTTGTCTGCTGTCGGTAATAGTCATGCGAGGTCCTTTGTCTTGTACTCGACGTCATCGCCTGTGAGGCGGAGATACGCGTCTTCGAGGGTTCCGGAAGTTGGTGTCAGCTCGTGCAACGGGATACCCCTCGCTGCAGCAAGATCGCCAATAGCTGCAGCTTCGATTCCGCTCACTTCGAGTAGATCGCCGTCATGGCTCGTAGTCGTCACGCCGTCATGTTCGAGCGCTGTGGCAAGGAGCGAAACGCGCGGACTACGCACGTGCACCGACGCACGTGTCCAGTTCTTAACGAGTTCCGAGACGGATGCATCCGCGAGGACTCTCCCGCGCCCCAGCACAATGATGTGATCGGCCGTGACAGCCATTTCGCTCATGAGATGGCTAGAGAGCAGAACTGTCTTTCCCTCCGCCGCTGCGTGGCGAACAAACCGACGTACCCACAGGACGCCTTCGGGGTCCAAGCCGTTGACTGGTTCATCGAGCACGAGAGTGTGCGGATCTCCGAGAAGGGCGGCCGCGATACCGAGGCGCTGACCCATCCCCAGCGAGAATCCGCCAGCACGCTTTCGGGCAACTGTCGTAAGGCCAGTTACTTCGATGACGTGATCAACTCGGGACTGCGGGATGCCGTGGGTCGCTGCCATCGCTCGAAGATGATTCCGTGCACTACGTCCGGTGTGCACGGCTTTAGCGTCGAGAAGCACTCCGACTTCGGCGAGAGGAGCGCGGAGTTTGGTGTAGTCGCGGCCGTTCACCGTGACCTGGCCGCGGGTAGGGCGGTCTAGGCCGACGATCATGCGCATAATCGTGGATTTGCCCGCGCCATTTGGGCCGAGAAAACCCGTCACCTTTCCTGGCTGGACAGTGAAACTTACATCGGACACAGCATTTTGTGCCCCAAAGTTCTTGCTGAGGTTTTCTGCAACGATCATGTCTTGAGACTAGAAAAGGACCATGGCTGGGCGGATCGGTCCGGAGTATGAAACTCTCGCCGGAGTATGGCACCGTAGGACCACTTCTGCACAAAGAAGTGAGCCTCCACACCGCCAGGGCGTGAAGGCTCACTTCATGTTGAGGTCTCGGAGGCTAGCTGGCGTCGCGCTCCTGCGCGGCGAGCGAGCGCACGGTACCCGCAAGGTTTTCACTCACGAGACGGCGTAGCGCGCCGGGCGCATCGGCGTTCTCTGCGAGCCAGCGACGTGTGGCATCGCGAAGACTCGTGTTCGCCAGAGCTGCGGGATAAAGCCCGACAATTAGATAGCTCGCAATTTGATAGCTGCGACTGTTCCAGATCGGAAGCAGCATGTCGAAGTACGAAACCACGAACTCTTCGAGAAGGTCAGCGCTTGCCGGATTGGTGAAACCGAGCGCCGTTGCACGAACGATCGTGTTCGGGGCATCGCCCGATACGACGAGCGAATCCCAGGCGGCATGCTTCGCCTCTGCCGTGGGGATTGCGGCTTTCGCCTGAGCCGCGAACTCTCCGCCCTTAGCAGTGTTGTCGGACTCGAGTGCTGTGTCGATTTCAGCTGCGGTCACGACGCCACCTGCTGCAAGCGACACGAGGAGCTGCCACGAGAGGTCGGTATCGATCTCCAACCCCTCCAAGACGAGCTCTCCGTCGCGAAGCGCGCGGACTGTTTCCCACTGCGCGGGGTTCGACGCGGCCGTCGCAAACGACGTGACGAACTGCAGCTGGCTGTCGCTTCCGTTCTCCGCGTGCTGCGCCAGCTCCCAGAGAGCATCGGCGACTTTGACACGGGTCGATGCACGTTTCTCGGGCACGACGTAGCTGTTTGCCGCAAGGAGCAACTGGCCAAGGGTGGTGCGCACTGTCGTGGATTCGGTCTCGGACCCGATGTTGCGCAATACCAGATCGACATAGTCGGATGCCGCGGTCTCAGCGTCACGGGTCTGATCCCAAGCTGCACCCCAGACAAGCGAGCGCGCCAGCGGGTCGCTGATGTCGCGAAGGTGCGCGATTGCTGTCGCGAGCGAGCGCTCATCGAGCCGGATCTTGGCGTACGCCAGATCGCTATCGTTGAGCAGCACGAGGTCGGGTCGTTCGATACCGACCAGCGATGGCACATCTGTGCGGTCACCATCAACGTCGATTTCGACGCGGTGCACACGCTCGAGACGACCGTCGCGGAGGCTGTAGAAGCCCACGCCGAGCCGATGGGGTCGGATTGTCGGGTAGTCGGCTGGTGCTGTCTGCACGATCGCGAAGCGCGTGATCTTGCCGTTTGACTCTTCGATCAGTGGTGACAGTGTGTTGACACCCGCGGTTTCGAGCCACTTCTTCGACCACTCGCCGAGTTCACGGCCGCTCGTCGCCTCGAGTTCGACGAGGAGGTCGCTCAGCTCAGTGTTGCTCCACTCGTGCTTTGCGAAGTACGCGGCAACTCCGGCAAAGAACTGCTCGACGCCCACCCAAGCCGCGAGTTGTTTGAGAACTGAACCGCCTTTGGCATAGGTGATTCCATCGAAGTTCACTTGTACGTCGTCAAGATCGTTGATTTCAGCAACGACCGGGTGGGTTGAGGGGAGCTGGTCTTGACGGTATGCCCATGTCTTTTCCATCGCGTTGAACGTGGTCCACGCCGCTGTCCACTCCGTAGCTTCAGCGGTCGCAATCGTCGATGCCCACTCCGCGAACGACTCGTTCAGCCACAGGCCATTCCACCACTTCATGGTGACGAGGTCACCGAACCACATGTGCGCGAGCTCGTGAAGGATCGTCACAACGCGACGCTCCTTGACAGCATCCGTCACCTTGCTGCGGAACACGTAGGTTTCAGTGAAGGTGACAGCGCCAGCGTTTTCCATTGCCCCGGCGTTGAACTCCGGAACGAAGAGCTGGTCGTACTTGGCAAAGGGGTAGGGGTAGTTGAATTTCTCTTCGTAGTACGCGAAGCCTTCGCGCGTCTTGTCGAAGATGTAGTCGGCGTCAAGATGCTGCCAAAGGCTCTTTCGCCCGAAAACTCCGAGCGGGATGACGCGGCCAGATGCGCTGGTGAGCTCGGAGAAGGTCGACTCGTAGGGTCCCGCAATCAGCGCTGTGATGTAGGAAGAAATCCGCGGTGTCGGCTCGAAAGTCCAGGTGGCTGAACCGTTGCCGTGGTCTACGGGAGCAGCCGCTTCGGGCGAATTGGAGATGACCTTCCATTCCGCGGGTGCTGTCACTGTGAATGTGAACGCTGCTTTGAGGTCTGGCTGCTCGAACACCGCGTACATGCGGCGTGAGTCGGGCACTTCGAACTGCGAGTAGAGGTAAACCTCTTCGTCTACCGGGTCGACGAAACGATGGAGGCCCTCACCGGTGTTCGTGTAGATGCAGGTCGCGTCAACAATGAGTTCGTTTTGTTCTGCGAGATCATCGAGTGAAATGCGCGACTCCGAATAGGCACTCGCGGGATCGATCACGCGACCGTTGAGAGTGATCGAGTTCACATCGCGGGCAATGAGGTCGATAAACGTGCTGGCACCGGCGGTGGCCGCGAATCGCACAGTCGAGCGCGAGCGGAACACCTCCGGGCCCGTTGTCAGGTCGAGCACGACGTCGTAGGAGTGTGTGTCGATGACGGCACGGCGCTCCTGCGCTTCAATGCGGGTGAGGTTCTCTCCAGGCACTACGTTGCTCCCAGGTTCGGGGTGGATGCTTCGTGAGGCTGAGCTCACATGGCGCGCTTGGGCGGATCGCGGGGGGCGCGGCACACCAACCCTATCGCCGCGCGCTGCAGCGATCCAGGAACGCGCCCGAAGTGCGAGGATAGATGAATGAGCGTTCCCTTCTCATCTGTCGCGGCGTCTGCGGGCGCGCCCCATATCGAAACCCCCACGGCGTACGACGGCATCTTGCTCGCCGGCTTCGGCGGACCCGAGGGGCAGGATGACGTCATCCCGTTCCTGCGGAACGTGACACGCGGCCGCGGAATCCCAGATGAACGACTGGAAGAGGTCGCGCATCATTACCGCGCCTTTGGTGGCATCAGCCCCATCAATGCTCAGAATCGCTCGCTCAAGGCAGCGCTCGAAGACGAACTCGCTCGACGTGGCATCGACATCCCCATTTACTGGGGAAACCGGAACTGGGCGCCGTATCTCACTGAAGCCGTGCAAGAGGCAGCGGATGCCGGTGACCACACGCTGCTCGGACTCGCCACAAGCGCATACAGCTCTTTTTCGAGTTGCCGCCAGTACCGCGAGGACTATGCGCGGGTCTTGACCGAGACGGGTCTTAGCGAAACCGTCACGATCGATAAAGTGCGGCAGTTCTTCGATCACCCGGGATTCGTTGCACCATTTGTGGAGGGCGTGAAGGCAGCCGTCGTGCAGATGCTCGCGGACGGTGAAGAAGCTGACGGCATCCGAATTCTCTTCTCGACACACTCCGTGCCGATGGCGGATGCTGAGCGATCGGGTCCGCGAGACCTTGATCTGGGCCCGGGCGGTGCCTACGCCGCGCAGCATGAAGCCGTCGCCGCCTACGTCATGTCTGAGGTCAGCCGCGAAATTCCGGCCGCCACAGCTATCGATTGGCAGGTCGTGTACCAATCCCGTTCGGGCCCGCCGTCGCAGCCATGGCTTGAGCCAGACGTGTGCGACGTGATCTCAGGGCTGCCTGCTGCGGGTGCCACTGCCGTGATCGTTGTGCCGCTGGGGTTTGTGAGCGACCACATGGAAGTGATGTGGGATCTTGACACCGAAGCCATGGAAGCCGCGGCCGACGCCGAGCTCCGATTCGCGCGCACGCCGACTCCGGGCACCGACCCTGAGTACGTCCGCGGGCTCGTCGACTTGATCGAAGAGCGTCTGAATGGCACACCTGTAGCCGAGCGTCCCCACGTCACGAAGCTTGGCCCGTGGTTCGACGTGTGTCGACCGGGATGCTGCGAGAACGTGCGTGCCGGCTTCAAACCGGCCGCGGCAGGAATCGCTCCGTAAGCTTCTCGCCGTCGCTGACCAAAACGGCGTGCATTCGCCGCTCGACGAAATCTCTAGGATCGACACATGCGCATTCACATCGCGACTGATCACGCTGGCCTTGAGTTCTCCACGGAGTTGCAACGGCATTTGACGAGCGCCGGCCACGAGGTGGTCGACCACGGGCCGATCGCTTACGAGCCACTCGATGACTATCCCGCTTTTTGTATTCGCGCGGCGCAAGCCGTCGTTCGCGATCAAGCTGCGGGGATCGAGACCCTCGGTGTCGTCTTCGGCGGTTCGGGAAACGGGGAACAGATCGCCGCGAACAAGGTGCTCGGTGTTCGAGCCGCACTCGTCTGGAACCTGTCGACGGCGGAGCTTGCGCGTCAGCACAATGATGCGAACGTGATCGCTATCGGAGCGCGCCAGCACACGTTCGCCGAGGCATCCGAGTTCATAGATCGATTCATCGCGACCCCTTTCTCGAACGAAGAACGTCATTCACGACGCATCGCGCAGCTGGCAGCGTATGAAACCGACGGTTCTCTCGTGGCGGACCCGCGCGCAGGTCACACGAGTGTGAGCGCCCCTGACTCGTTCGACCCCGAAGCCGGCTGATGCCCGAAGGACATTCCGTCCATCGGATTGCACGTCAATTTGCTCGTAATTTCGAGGGCCGCACGGTTGCCGCCTCGAGTCCGCAGGGACGGTTTACTGAGGGCGCGTCCCTGTTGTCGGGCCGTACTCTTGTCGGTGCGCGCGCCGTGGGCAAGCAGATGTTCTTGGAGTTTGAAGGCGATCTTTGGCTCCGAGTGCACCTCGGCCTATACGGTGCATGGGACTTTTCCGGCGAGATCCTCGTGGATTCGACTATTGCTTCGGCGAACGGGCGCATGGGGCAGACCAACCAACGCGGGACTGTTCTTGAAGACGAAGCGATCATGGACGCAGCGGGCGAAAACTCTCTCGCCTCAATAGGTGCACCGCGAAAAGCTCGGGTGCATGTGCGGATGTCTGAGCAGACGAGGGGGCTCGCCGACGATGACGCGGAGTGGCCTCCGCCGATTGTGGGACAGGTGCGACTGCGACTCCTCACAGATTCAACGTGTGCCGACCTCCGCGGTCCGACCGCGTGTCAAGTGCAGACATCGGTTGAGATGGCGGCGTCGGTGGCAAAACTCGGGCCTGATCCGCTCGTTGATGACCCGGCCGCGGGGGAGGAACGCTTTGTCTCGGTCGTTGCCCGTAAACCCACGGCGATCGGTCTTCTGCTGATGGACCAGGCTGTGATCAGTGGCATCGGAAACGTGTATCGCGCCGAGATGCTCTTTCGCGCCCGTCAAAATCCGCACACACCCGGGCGGGACGTTCCGACGTCTACTGTTCGTGAGCTGTGGCGGGACTGGGTTCGTTTGCTGACGATTGGCGTCGAGGCCGGTCAGATGATGACAATGGACGATCTTGACCCGGAGTCGTACCGTCGCGCAATGGCTTCTCGAGACGACCGGCACTGGGTGTATCACCGCGCAGGCCTGCCGTGTCGCGTGTGCGGAACGGCCATCGTGCTCGAAGAAGCCGCGGGAAGAAAACTGTACTGGTGCCCCAAATGCCAAGCGTAAGGACGAGATGAGACAGAACCCGAGCTTCGTGATGACTGACATCGCCGAGTTGCGACGCCTCATCGAACTCAATCCGTGGGTCACGTTGATGAGCGCAGGTCCAGATGGCCTGGTCGCGTCTCACTACGCTGTGCTGCTCGACGACACACGCGACGACCTGACGATTGTCGGTCACGTCGGCAAGCCTGACGATGCGATTCTGGGGCTCGGCGAGCGCGAGCTTCTTGTGGTGGTTCAAGGACCGCACGGGTATATCTCGCCGTCTTGGTACGGCGATGTTGCGGCAGTACCCACCTGGAACTTCATCTCGGCCCATCTGAGTGGCATCCCAGAGATTTTGACCGCCGAAGAGAATCTCATGGTTCTTGACCGGTTGGTAGACCGATTCGAGCGTGGGATGCCGCATCCTCGAGGCATGTGGGAGCGCCCGAATGACGAGGCTTTTGTGCAACGTCTGGCCAGCGGCACGGTGGGGTTCCGTCTCACTCCATCGCGCGTTGTGGGAAAGCGGAAGATGAGCCAGAATCGCTCCTCAGACGTCGTTGACACCATCATTGCGGGTCTTGAAGGCACAGGCGTCCATACCAACGAGCCATTGGCAACCGAGATGCGTCGCGCGCGTCTTCGCGGGGTTGACGCATGAGCGCAGTCGGAGAACAAATCGGCACGATCCGAGGCGGCCGCATCTCGGGGCCCGGCAGTGCGTTGCTGCCATGGGACGGACCATCTGACATTTTCATCTCCGATGGTCACATTGCGGACATCGCACCAGCGGGGGCCATGCCGCCCCAGGGCGAAGTCGTCGATGCGCACGGCGGCTGGGTGTTGCCCGGCCTCTGGGATCATCACGTGCATGTTCTCCAGACAGCGTTGAGCGCGCAGAGGCGCGATGTGGGAGAGGCGGTATCTGCCGTGCACGCCGCGTCACTCATGGCGCAAACACCTCCGCTCGTCGATGGACGGCGCGTCGGTGTGGGATTCCGCGATGCGCTCTGGAATGACGTACCGAGCTTGGCGATTCTCGATGAGGCAACTGGACAGATCCCGACCTACATCATCAACGCGGATGTCCATAGTGTGTGGATGAACTCGGCAGCGCTTCGGCGAGAGCAGATGGACGCAGCCGACGGTGTCGTTCGTGAAGAGCCCGCATTCGAGATTTCTCGACGGTTGAATCATGTTGATCCGCGAATGGGCGATGCGCACGTGTGGCAGATGGCTCGTGCTGCAGCCTCTCGTGGCGTCGTGGGCCTTGTCGACTTTGACATGGAGTGGAACGACGAGTCTTGGGCACGTCGGCTCGAGGGTGGGTTCGATGAGCTCCGGGTGCGGTTCGGCATCTACCCGATGTTCTTGCAGCGCGCGATCACGGAGGGGCTTCGCACTGGTGACCCAGTGCGTGGCGCGCTATCCGATCTGGTTCGGGTCGGGCCCCTCAAGGTGATTCGCGATGGTTCGCTCGGCACACGCACTGCCGCCTGCTCTCACCCGTACACAGGCGATCCACAAAATCACGGCGTGCTCACGATTGATAACGACACTCTGCGAGAGCTGATGACAATAGCGACTGCGAACGGCATTGACAGTGCCATCCACGCTATCGGCGACGTGGCAGGTGCCGGAGCGCTCGATGCTTTCGCGTTTACCGGAGCGCGGGGGACCATCGAGCACGCGCAACTCGTCGCGCACGCGGACATTCAGAGGTTCGCCCGGTTGGGGATCACTGCCAGCGTGCAGCCCGAGCACGCGATTGATGACCGCGACATCACCGATGTGGAGTGGTCGGGGCAGACTGCCCTCGCGTACCCGCTTCGCGCTCTGGCTGATGCTGGTGTCGCTCTGCAGTTTGGGTCGGATGCTCCGGTGTCACCTCTTGACCCGTGGGCAGCTCTCGCGGCGGCGACATTCCGCACGCGCGACGGCCGCGAACCGTGGCGACCTGAGCAAGCGCTCGATATCGATACTGCACTCGCGGCATCCACTCACTCGGGTTCGCTCTCGCCCGAGACTGTCGTGCCAGGCGCGTTGGCGGATCTGGTGGTCGTGGATGCGGACCCCGAGATCGCGAACGAGTCTGAGCTGCGTGGGATGTCTGTGCGCGCGACGATGATCTCGTCTCGTCTCACTCACGTCGCATAAACGAACAAGCCCCCACCGCGGTGCGCGTGGGGGGCTTGTTCGTTGGCGTCTTTAGCCGCTGATGTGCGCGACGAGGAACCAACGGTCTTTTTCAAGACTCCGCTGGATCTCGATGGCGACGTCTTGGCTCGTCTGGTCGATTTCATCGAGTCCCTCGACGGCTGCGCGCACGTCGACGAGTACAGCATCCACATCGCTCACGATGTTCGCCACGATGGCGTCCCACTGAGTGAATCCGGCGGGAACAGCTGTCGCCGTGGTCTTTTGTGCGATCGTGCTAAGGCGTGCGTCAATCGGCAGGCCCAGAGCAACGATGCGCTCTGCGGCGGTGTCGGCGCCGGCCTGCGCGTTGCCGACAACGGTGTCGAGGAGTTCGTGAATGGCGATGAAGTTCGCGCCACGGACGTTCCAGTGCGCCTGCTTGCCGTTCACGGCGAGAGCCTGAAGACCGAGGGCAACGGGGGAGAGGAACTGCGCCGTAGCCGCCGCGACGGTCGGGTCGGCGGTCGTGGCGAGGGTGGTCTTTGTATCAGTCATATTCGTACCTCCGGGTCTTGCAGTTGTTCTGCTGTCATCAACGGTACTCAGCGTGAAATATTCCGCAAGGAAGTTGAGGCAACGCTTATCAAGGTTGTGCTTACCTTCGATTCGTGAGCGGCAGTAGCGTGAGCGGTATGACGATTGCATCCAGCGCTTCAGTCCTCAGCATCCCCGGCCACGTTCCGGCGATCGATCCGACGGCTTTCGTGGCAGATGGCGCGCGGGTGGTCGGTGCGGTCACGCTCGCTGAACAAGCGAGCGTTTGGTACAACGCAGTGCTGCGTGCCGATAGTGCTGCGATAACTATCGGGGCTGGAAGTAACGTGCAAGACAACGTGTCGATTCACGTCGACAGCGGGCACGCGGCATCCGTGGGCGAAAACGTCTCGATCGGGCACAACGCCGTCGTGCATGGCTGCACGATCGAAGACGGATGCCTCATCGGAATGGGCAGCGTGATTCTCTCGGGCGCGGTTATCGGCGCAGGAAGCCTGGTCGCCGGGGGAGCTGTGGTGCTAGAAGGCATGGTGGTTCCACCCGGTTCGCTTGTCGCTGGTGTGCCCGCGAAGGTGCGACGTGAACTCAGCGACGAAGAGCGTGACGGTATCTTGAAAAACGCAGCGGCGTATGTCGCTCACAGCGCTGAGCACCGCGGCGCACTACCCGCCTGACGCTCACGCCTGGAGCAACAAAGCGTCGGAGAATCACACTCTGTCGGAGGCTATTTGCGAGAAACCTCCGACTGAGCGCGATACTCCGACGCAGTGAATCTGCGACGCGGTGAAGTGAGGCTTAGGCCTGAGGGACGATCACGGCGCGTGCCGAAAGCGTGCCGGCCTGCATCCGTTTGTAAGCCTCGGGAGCCTCGTCTAGCGTGAAGCGTTCGATGTCCGGAGTGATCTGACCGGCTTGATACATCGCGACAACTTCGTGCAAGTCGGCGATGGTGCCCCAGTAGGTATTGGTAACGACAGCCTGGTAGGGATTGGTGAAGAACGTCCACGTAGCTTCGCCGCCTGCGATGCCGACAACGGTGAGGCGACCGCCCTGAGCGAGCACAGACTGGCCGAGCTTGATTGTGGGCGAGACGCCGACGAAATCGAACACGGCGTCAACGCCGCGGCCGCCGGTGAGCTCTCGAATGCGCGCTGCTTGGTCTTCGCCTGCACCCACAGTGACGGCTCCGCGCTCGGAGGCGCGTGCCATGGCGTCTTCTTTTGCATCTGTCGCGATGACTGTCGCGCAGGTGAGTGCCTGCAAGATCTGGACGGCAATCTGGCCGAGTCCGCCGAGGCCGATGACCAGAGCTGTCGCGCCACCCTTCGCGAGGACGGGCTGGGCGAGCGTTATGGCGTGATAGGGCGTCAGCGCTGCATCCGCCAGCGGGGCCGCGGTCACAGGATCGGAATCACCGAGAGCGACAAGGTTGCGGCTTGGGACGACGACATACTCAGCCATTCCACCGTCGCGACCAAGGCCGACTCCGAGGTAGGGCTGTGTTGCGACATTCTGACAGTAGGTGTCTTGGCCGCGCGTGCACGGTACACAGTGACCACAACCGATGGGGCCGTAGACGAGGTATGCGTCGCCTTTTTGAAAACCTGAAACACCCGGACCTACTTCTTCGACCCATCCGGAGTTTTCGTGACCGAGCGTGAATGGTGCGCTCATCCCACCTGGTGATGTCTCAGCGGTGAAGTCCGAAAAGATCGACACGTCGGAGTGACAAGCCCCGGCACCCGCGACCTTCAGGAGCACCTCACCAGGGCCTGGGGCAGGTCGTGGCACGTCTTCGAGAGTCGGAAAGGTCTGCCAAGCAGTAAATCGCATTGCACGCATGCTCGAATACCCACTTTCGTGGCTCTTACGCGCACGAGCATCGCACGTTCCGAAGCTTCAATCAGGCTACGCCCGCGTGACTGGTCTAACGACGTGACTGGTATAACGACTTTCGTCAGTATGACGAGTATGTGGAGGGGCTGACGAGAATCGAACTCGCATCATCTGTTTGGAAGACAGAGGCTTTACCACTAAGCTACAGCCCCACGTTCGGCACAATTCCGCCGAAGTGTGAATATTGAATTGACGGGGAATGTTGTTCCCCGCGCCCCATCGGGCACTGGACAATCGTAGTACACATCTGAGTGACTTCAGTGCGCGGTGTGAGCCGGGTCTAGATTCTGGCGTCCGTCAGCTAGAGTAATGGGGGCCGATTTTCGTGCACGTTCGCGTGCGCGCCCGTCCGGGGCGTAGCTCAGCTTGGTAGAGCGCCCGCTTTGGGAGCGGGAGGCCGCAGGTTCGAATCCTGTCGCCCCGACACAATAAGGCCCCCAGACCTTCAGCCCACGGCATATGCGCGTGGAAATCAGAGGAGAACGAACAGGTATGGTCACCAGCACCGTCGAGACACTCACGCCTACACGTGTGAAGCTCCACATCACGGTCACCCCCGACGAGCTCAAGCCGAGCATCGCCCACGCATATGAGCACATCGCTCAGGACATCCAGGTTCCCGGATTCCGCAAGGGTAAGGTTCCCGCCCCGATCATTGACCAGCGCGTCGGTCGTGGCGCTGTCATCGAGCACGCCGTCAGCGAGGGCCTTGATACGTTCTACCGCGAGGCCGTTTCGGCTCACGAGATCCGCGTGATCGGTCGCCCGAGCGCGGACATCGTTGAATGGCCCAACGACAAGGACTTCTCCGGAGACCTCCTCGTTACCGTTGAGGTGGATGTGCGTCCCGAGTTCGATCTGCCAGCGTTCGAAGGTACAACCATCACCGTTGACGCCGTCGAGACCGATGACGCAGCGATCGACAAGGAACTCGACGAACTTCGCGCGCGTTTCGGCACCCTTGTCACGGTGGACCGCCCCGCAGCAACCGGCGACTTCGTTGAACTTGACCTCGTAGCCACGATCGACGGCAACGAAATCGATCGCGCCGAAGGCGTGTCGTATGAAGTCGGCTCCGGTGAACTTCTGCAGGGCATCGACGAAGCGCTTGACTCGCTCACCGCTGGCGAAGACACGACGTTCCGCTCGAAGCTCGTTGGTGGCGACCACGCTGGCGAAGAGGCAGAAGTTGCTGTCTCGGTTAAAGCTGTCAAGGAGCGCGAGCTTCCGGAAGCAGACGACGACTTTGCTCAGATCTCCAGCGAATTCGACACGCTCGAAGAGCTTCGCGGCTCGCTCGCGGACCGCGTTGCGCAGCAGTCGACCTTCTCGCAGGGTTCAGCAGCTCGCGACAAGCTCGTCGAGGCGCTGCTCGAACAGGTCGAGATCCCCGTTCCGCCGCAGCTGGTCGAAGACGAGGTGCACACCCACCTCGAAGGCGAAAATCGTCTCGAAGATGACGAGCACCGCGCAGAGGTCACCGAAGCCAGCGAGAAGCAGTTCCGCACGCAGGTTCTTCTCGACAAGATCGCCGAAGAAAACAACGTTCAGGTCTCGCAGGATGAGCTGACGCAGTACCTCATCCAGTCCGCAGCTCAATACGGAATGGCTCCGCAGGACTTCGTCAACGCGCTTCAGGAGAACAACCAGCTTCCCGCTCTCATGGGCGAAGTAGCTCGCAACAAGGCTCTTGCTGTAGCTCTCGGTCGCGTCAACGTTGTCGACACAAACGGCAACGCTGTCGACCTCTCGGGTTTCATCGCCATCGAAGATGAAGCAGAAGCTGAAGAAGAGACCGTCGACGAGGCTGAAGAGATCACCGCGGCCGCAGCAGACGCTGAGGGCGAAGAAGACACCAAGTAGAAGATCTACAGACGAAGGTGCGGATGCTGCGGCATCCGCACCTTCGTCGTTCGAGGAGACGGCGACATGAGCCTGAGCTGGCAAGAGCGCATCGATGCGGTGTGGGCCGACACGACGTTGAGTGATGCGGAACGCATCGCCGCTATCGACGATGTTGCCGCAGAGCGCGGTGAATCCGATCCAGTTGCCCTTTTTGAACGCGGGGGAGCCCGGGATTCGGCTGGCATCGAATACGAAGCCGTCGCCCTCTACCGACGTGCGCTCGAGGCAGGCCTGCCCGAACTGCAGCGCGTGCAAGCGTCGGTCCAACTTGCGAGCACTCTCCGCAACCTCGGTGAAGTTTCCGAAAGCATCCGGCTTCTGCAAGCTGAGCGAGCGAACGCCCATCGTCACGGTCTTGCGGACGCAGTGGAGGCGTTCTACGCACTGGCACTCGCGAGCGACGATCGGCCCGTCGAGGCTGCCGCGGTTGCGCTTGCGGCTCTCGCCCCACATCTTCCGCAATATTCACGTTCTGTGCGCGCATACGCTGATGAGCTCTCATCGCTGCGTTCCGAGAATTAGCCAACGTGGCCACGACACCTCGTATGCCGACGGCGAACACGGGCTGAGCCTTCTTTTTGCGCCGGTAGATTCAATGTCACGTCCACGAAATCAGGAGTGAACATGGCCGAACCTCTCATGGCAACCAGCGTCTTTGACAGGCTGCTGAAGGATCGCATCATCTGGCTCGGTTCAGAGGTGCGCGACGAGAACGCAAACGAAATCTGCGCCAAGATCTTGCTTCTGGCAGCTGAGGACGCGCAGAAAGACATCTACCTTTACATCAATTCGCCCGGTGGTTCGATCACCGCGGGAATGGCGATCTACGACACGATGCAATTCGTCCCGAACGACATCGTCACCGTAGGAATCGGCATGGCGGCATCGATGGGTCAGCTTCTGCTGACCAGCGGAACCAAGGGCAAGCGCTACATCACACCGAACGCCCGCGTGCTGTTGCACCAGCCTCACGGCGGATTCGGTGGCACGTCCAGTGACATTCAGACTCAGGCGCAGCTCATTCTCGATATGAAGCGCCGCCTCGCTGAGATCACCGCTGGCCAGACCGGAAAGAGCGTCGAGCAGATCAATGCTGACGGTGACCGTGACCGCTGGTTCGGGGCCGAAGAGGCACTTGAGTACGGCTTCGTCGACCACATTCGCGAACACGCCACCGACGTCACTGGCGGCGGCGGTACCAAAAACTGAGTATCGAAGGCGAAAGAGAGATAATCCGCATGAACACCCCCTCCTTCGGCTACCCGCTGGGCCTTCAGATGCCCAGCAGCCGCTACGTACTGCCGCAGTTCGAAGAGCGAACGGCATACGGCTACAAGCGCCAGGACCCGTACAACAAGCTCTTCGAAGACCGCGTCATCTTCCTCGGTGTGCAGGTAGACGACGCATCGGCGGATGACGTTATGGCGCAGCTCCTGGTTCTCGAAAGCCAGGATCCAGACCGTGACATCATCATGTACATCAACTCACCCGGTGGATCCTTCACCGCGATGACAGCGATCTACGACACGATGCAGTACGTCTCGCCGCAGATTCAGACTGTCGTTTTGGGCCAGGCAGCATCCGCTGCATCTGTTCTGCTCGCTGCTGGTGCACCGGGCAAGCGGCTCGCGCTACCGAACGCTCGTATCCTGATCCACCAGCCCGCTGTCGGCGAAGCGGGCCAGGGGCAGGCTTCGGATATCGAGATTCAGGCCGCGGAAATTCTGCGCATGCGTACCTGGCTTGAGGCGACGCTGTCGAAGCACTCGAACCGCACTCAGGAACAGGTCAACCGCGATATCGATCGTGACAACATCCTCTCAGCGGAGCAAGCCGTCGAGTATGGCCTCGTTGACCAGGTGCTGACCACGCGCAAGCGCACACCTGCTGCGATCACATCCTGAGCATGATTTCTCGCGACGGCGCCCTGGCTTCGCATCAGGGCGCCGTCGCTTTTTGTCTCGGACCGCGCACGTAGGACAAGCCATTCGCGGCGAGCGCCCGACAATACCCACGGATGTCGGTTGCAGCAGCTAGGCTCGAAAACCACGGTGGAAGCCGCCTTAAGGAGGAATGAAATGGCACGAATCGGTGAAAGCGCCGACCTTTTCAAGTGTTCCTTCTGTGGCAAAAGCCAAAAGCAGGTGCAGCAACTGATCGCCGGCCCGGGTGTGTACATCTGCGACGAATGCGTCGAGTTGTGTAATGAAATCATCGAAGAGCGCATGGCAGAGCAGGGCTCTGGCGTCGTTTCCGATTTTGAACTCCCCAAGCCGCGCGAGATCTTCGACTTTCTCGAGGAGTATGTCGTCGGTCAAAAAGATGCGAAGCGTGCGCTGTCTGTGGCTGTCTACAACCACTACAAGCGTGTGCAGTCGCACACGACGATCACTTCCGCCGAGCAGCGGGCCGATGAAGTGGAGATCGCGAAGAGCAACATTTTGCTCCTCGGTCCTACCGGGTGTGGCAAGACCTATCTCGCGCAGACGCTCGCGAAGCGACTGAACGTTCCGTTCGCCGTCGCCGATGCAACGGCCCTGACTGAAGCAGGCTACGTCGGCGAAGATGTCGAGAACATTCTTCTCAAGCTGCTCCAGGCTGCGGACTTCGACACAAAGCGTGCCGAGACGGGCATCATCTACATTGACGAGGTCGATAAGGTTGCTCGCAAGGCCGAGAACCCTTCGATCACGCGCGATGTTTCGGGTGAGGGCGTGCAGCAGGCGTTGCTGAAGATCCTCGAGGGCACGGTCGCTTCGGTTCCACCTCAGGGTGGCCGTAAGCACCCCCACCAAGAGTTCATTCAGATCGACACGACCAACGTGCTGTTCATCGTCGCTGGAGCATTTGCCGGTCTCGAAGACATCATCTCTTCGCGCGTCGGCCGGCACGGTGTCGGGTTCGGTGCTCAGCTGCAAGACAAAGACGCGCAGGCGAATTTGTTCGGCGAGGTGCTTCCAGAGGATCTGCACAAATTCGGCCTCATCCCGGAGTTCATCGGGCGCCTTCCGGTCGTCGCCTCCGTCGCGCCCCTCGACCAGTCAGCTTTGATGGAGATTCTCACGACTCCGCGCAATGCGCTCGTCAAGCAGTATCAGCGCATGTTCGAGATCGATGGTGTCGAGCTAGAGTTCGAAAGCGGTGCACTAGAGGCGATCGCTGACCTCGCCGTATTGCGAAAGACGGGCGCACGCGGGTTGCGAGCCATCCTGGAAGACGTTCTCGGGCCAATCATGTTCGAGATTCCGTCTGCCGATGACGTCGACAAGGTCATCATCACTCGCGAGTCGGTCGAGACGAACGCCGCTCCCACGTTCGTTCTACAGCAAAAGCGCAAGAGCGCGTAACTCGATCACACCGGTAGTGCCAGCGTGATCGACAACGCTTAGTCGTGCAGGCCGCGGCGTTTGAGGAGCGGCGCGATATCGGCATCACGTCCGCGAAAATCTCTATAAACCGCCAGAGGATTCTGCGATCCACCCACGCCCAGGATGCGCGACCGGAATCGATCCCCGTTCGCGCGCGTTAGCCCGGCGTTGTCACGGAACCATTCGACAGTGTCGGCATCAAGCACTTCGCTCCAAATGTAGGAGTAATAGCCCGCACTGTAGCCGCCAGAAAAGACGTGCGCGAAATAAGTCGACGAGTATCGGGGCGGGATGACCGGGTTAAGAAGCCCGATGTCTGCAAGTGCTTCGGCTTCGAAAGCTGCAACGTCGGTGATAGCGGCAGCATCCGATGTGCTCAACGAGTGCCATGCTTGATCGATCCAGGCCGCGGCCAAGTACTCGCTCGTCGCAAAGCCCTCGTTGAAGGCGACCGAGCTGGTGAGCGCCGCAACGGTCTCATCGGGTAGTTGTGCGCCGGTTTCGACGTGTCGTGCATAGTTGCGCAGTACTTCGGGCCAGTAGATCCACATCTCATTGACCTGACTGGGAAACTCGACAAAGTCGCGAAAGACGTTCGTTCCACCAAATGAAGGAAATGTGACGCGCGCAAAGAGCCCATGCAGTGCGTGGCCGAACTCGTGGAAGAGTGTCGTCACTTCGTCGAGCGTCAAAAGCGTCGGTTCGCCGCTCGAGGGCTTCGATACGTTGAGGTTGTTGACCACGATCGGATGATCGTCACTCAGTTGCGACTGCACGGCTATGGAATTCATCCATGCTCCGCCCCGCTTAGAGTCACGCGTGTAGAGATCCAAAATGTACAAACCCAACGGGGTGCCGTCGTGCTCGTGCACTTCGAAGACACGCGCATCAGGGTGGTAGGCCTTCACATCCGCACGTTCTGTGAAGGTGACACCGAAGAGAGCCGACGCCGCGAAGAACACGCCGTCGACAAGCACACGATCTGCCTCGAACCAGGGACGAAGTGCGGCCGTATCGAGGTCGTATTGCGCGGCTCGCACTTTTTCAGTGACATACGCCCAGTCAGACGCTTCCAGAGGATCGCGTGACTCGCTGCTCTCATCGCTGACATGCTGCAGTGCACGCTGTTCTTTGGCGGCGTTTCGGGCCGCGGGGACCGCAAGCCGCCGCAGCATGTCAGCGACGGCTTCCGGCGACCCAGCAGTTTCGCCGGATGTGATGAAAGCGGCGTGAGAGGCA
The DNA here is from genome assembly GCF_011047135.1 of Microbacterium endophyticum. NCBI lineage: Bacteria > Bacillati > Actinomycetota > Actinomycetes > Micrococcales > Microbacteriaceae > Microbacterium > Microbacterium endophyticum. The sequence continues at coordinate 2,808,324 of NZ_CP049255.1, forward strand.
AAGCCGAGGAGCTCTGCGCGTTCGGCACGCAGCCGCACGATTTCGAGGAGTACTCGGTCGTTAGGGTGGGCGCCACCGGCGGCGCCGCGCGCGCGTGACGCGTGCATCAGCTTCGCACGTGTGGCTCGCGAGGTCAGTGATGACAGAAGCGGATGCCCCGTAAATAATCGCAGCGTGATCAGATACCCGTCGAGCCCGCGTTCGCGCGCAGCCGCCGCCGCGGATTGCAACTCGCCCGGGGTGAGCCCTTCGAGTTCCGCGTCATCGGTGAGGTGAAGGGCGAGATCGTTCGTGTCGGCTAGCAGATTCTTTTCGAATGCTGTCGTGAGTACGGAAAGACGTTGATTGAGGGCGCGAAGACGACCCTTTGCCTCATCGTCAAGTCCGGCGCCGGCGCGCGTCATGGCCGTAAATCGTCGTTCGGCGAGGTAACGCTGGTCGGCATCTGGAAGGGCAGCGCTCTGATTATGAATCGCAACAACGCGTTCGTAAAGCGCACTGTCGAGCAGGATTCCGTCGAAGTGTTCTGACATCAGTGGCGCAAGAGTTTCGTCCACCTGCTGAATGGACTCTGTCGCATCAGCGGAAGAAACTGTGTAGAACGTGCGCGATAGTCGCCCGAGCAGCCTCCCGCTCTCTTCCCACGCGACGAGAGTGTTTTCGAACGTGGCAGGTTCGCTAGAAGCAGCGATGGCAGCGATTTCGGCGTTGTGCTCAGCAAAAGCGATCTCGAACGCGGGCAGGTAATGCCCGGGCTCGATGAGCTCGTAGGGCGGCAGGCCGTAGGGCAGATCGCTGGGCGTGAGGAGTGGATTGGCCGCGGCATCCGTCATGATTCGAGCGTAACGGCGGCCGGTGCTCGCGTTATGCGAATTCGTCGTCGACGTCGTGATGCACGACTGCCTGTCCGTCGGCGTCAAGAGTGACGATGATGCCGGTTTCCAGTTCAGCGATCGGGCGGCCCTCTAAAAATGTGAGTGTCCACCTAGGTGTCGCAGCGGCGAGCCCGTCGGAGATCATCGACTCTTCGACGCGAGCTATCTCTTTGTGAAGTGCAGCGGGCACGGCGGCAGGCGGCTGGGCACCTACGCTCCACCGGGTTCCGAGTTGCATATCAGGCCTCCTGCGGTGCGAGTTCGATGTGGGTGACGGCGGTTGTCTCACCCGAAACGTAATCGATTTCTGCGATCCGACCCACTGCCTTGAGGTCGTCTTCGGCGAGTCGGAGGGCCGCGAGTGCGACAGGCGCGCCGGCAATTGTCATCCGTGCGACTGCCGTCTTCTGGGATGCCTTTGCCTCCGTTTTCGCGCGACGGATGCCGATGAGCGCTTCCCCGACGATCGACAGTACGGTCGTGTCTCCCCCTCGTGTCTGGGCTTCGGGCCACGGGGAAGTGTGGATAGATCCGTCGTTGAACCACGACCAGGCCTCTTCAGTAGCGAACGAGAGCACGGGCGCGAGCAACCGCAGTAACGACGAAAGCGCGAGACGCAGCGCGAGAGCAGCTGATGCCTGTGCTTCGTGGCCCTGGTCGTATGCGCGCTCCTTCACGAGTTCGAGGTAGTCGTCGCAGAATGTCCAGAAGAACGATTCGGTGATTTCCAGTGCGCGAGCGTGGTCGTAGTTCTCGAGTGCTGTTGTGGCATCCCGGATGACCGTGTCAAGATTCGCCAGCATCGAAGCGTCTAGCGGGTGCGTCACTTCCGCACCGTCGGGAACTGGGAACGACAGCACGAACTTGGCAGCGTTCAAAACCTTGATCGCGAGGCGGCGACCGATCTTGATCTGTGTCGGGTTCTGCGGATCGAAAGCAGCGTCGGTTCCGAGTCGGCTAGATGCCGCCCAGTAGCGAACGGCATCCGATCCGTGCTTTTCCAGGATGTCGGCAGGCGTAACGACGTTACCCTTCGATTTCGACATCTTCTTGCGGTCCGGGTCGACGATGAAGCCCGAAATTGCCGCGTTCTTCCACGGTGTGCGGTTGTCTTCGAGCGCGCTTCGCAACATGGTCGAAAAGAGCCAGGTACGGATGATGTCTTGGCCCTGCGGGCGAAGATCGAACGGCGCGACCAGATTCCATAGTTCCGGGTCGCGCTCCCAGCCGCCGGCGAGCTGCGGAGTGAGTGATGACGTTGCCCACGTGTCGAAGATGTCGCGCTCGGCATCGAACCCGCCCGCGACACCGCGCTGGTTTTCGCTGTAGCCAGCAGGAACATCGGTGGTGGGGTCTACCGGGAGGAGCGACACGTCTGGCACGAGGACCCGCTCGTAGTCGCGCTCACCGTTCTCATCGAGCGCGTACCAGAGCGGAATCGGCACACCGAAGAAACGCTGGCGAGAAACGAGCCAGTCACCGGTGAGTCCGTTGGTCCAGTTTTCGTAGCGAACGCGCATGAACTCCGGATGCCACGCCACTTCGCGACCGAGGTTCACCAGCTTCTCGCGAAGTTCCGCATCGCGAGCGCCATTTCTCACGTACCACTGGCGGGTCGATACGATTTCGAGCGGTCGGTCACCCTTTTCGAAGAACTTGACGGCGTGTGCGAAGGGCTTTCCGACCTCCAGAAGTTCGCCCGATTCGGTCAGCAGCTCGACGATGCGCTTCTTCGCGCTGAACACCGTCTTTCCAGCGATCTCTGCGTAATGCGTCTTCGCTGTTTCGCTGACGAGCGTTTCGGGCGCGTCGGCGACGATGCGTCCGTCTTTGCCGAGGATCGTACGGTTGGGGAGATCGAGTTCGCGCCACCAGATGATGTCGGTGACGTCACCGAACGTACAGATCATCGCGATGCCTGAGCCCTTGTCTTTCTGCGCGAGCTGGTGCGCGAGTACTGGCACTTCAACATCGAATAGCGGGCTGCGAACTGTTGTACCGAACAACGGCTGGTACCGCTCGTCATCCGGGTGCGCGACCAACGCGACGCACGCCGCGAGCAGTTCCGGGCGAGTTGTTTCGATTACGACGTCGCCGCTGCCATCTGTCTTGTGGAAGGCGACGCGGTGGTAGGCAGCCTGTTGCTCGCGGTCTTCGAGCTCTGCCTGCGCGATAGCCGAGCGGAAGTCGACGTCCCAGAGCGTGGGCGCCATCGACTGGTATGCCTCGCCACGTTCGATGTTCTTGATGAATGCGAGCTGGCTGCTGCGTATCGTCTCATCGGAAATAGTGCGGTATGTCTGCGACCAATCGACGCTGAGGCCGAGGCTCCGCCACAGCTCTTCGAAGAACTTCTCATCTTCGACGGTGAGCTTTTCGCAGAGCTCGATGAAGTTGCGGCGACTGATCGGCAACTGGTCCGCAGCTTTGCTGCTCTTGTTGTCGCCACCCTCGTAGGGCGGAACAAAGTCAGGTGTGTAGGGGAGCGAGGTATCACAACGCACGCCGTAGTAGTTCTGCACGCGCCGCTCGGTGGGGAGACCGTTGTCGTCCCAACCCATCGGGTAGAACACGGTCTTGCCGCGCATCCGCTCGAAACGCACCTTCACATCGGTGTGCGTGTAACTGAAGACGTGCCCGATGTGGAGGCTCCCCGATGCCGTCGGTGGGGGAGTATCGACACTGAATACTCCGGCACGGCCGACCTTCGACGCAGCGGCCCGATCAAACGCGTAGGTTGCGGCCGCCGACCACGCGGCATCCCACTTCTTTTCGAGTCCTTCGAGGGCGGGCTTGTCGGGGATGATTGCTTCGGCCACGGGAGACTCCTCGGCGATATGTGCGGCACTGTGTGAGCGTGCCTGAATGTCGGAACTCCCCGATTCTAACGGCGCTAACGGCGCTCGCGTTCCCCGCGATCGCGCTCACCACGTTCGGTCGGAGAATCGCACTGCGTCGGAAGGTTCTTTGCGAAGGGATCCGACGGAATGCGATTCTCCGACCGAACTCAGACCCGCTCTTGGATGATGTCGACCTTCTTCATGCGCGATGCAGCCCACGCGGACACCAGGGTGATGGCCGACATCACGCCCAGAACAATTCCAGGGTGCCACCAGGCGAAGTCGGTGGACTTACCAAGTTCGAGCGTGATGCTCGGAACGAAGCCACTCGCGGTCGCGGCGATCGCATAGGCGAACGAAAGCGCTGAGTAGCGGAAGTGCGCGGGGAAGAGGTCCGCCATGAGCCCGCCGAGGCCCGCCCAAGCCATCGTTGGCAGGATGCCGCCGATGATCATCGTGCTGACCAAGATCGGGAAGGTTGCAAACTGCAGGAGATAGTACATCGGGAACGCGATGATGAGCGTGCCGAGCGAACCGAACATCACGAGACGCGCAGAGCCGATGCGCGTCGCCCATACGCCGAACAATGGGATTGTCACGAGCTGGAGGAGCGCTCCGATAGTGGTCGCAACGAGCAGGCTCTGATACGTAAAGCCGAGTTCGGTCACGCCGTAGTTGATCGTGTAGGTGTTCATTAGTGCGTACGATCCAATGCCGAGAAGCGCGGCACCGATAGCGACGGCCATTGCTATTGGACTGCTCTTGAACATCGTCAAGAACGGCACGCGATCGCGGCGCTTTTCTTCCTTGACTCCCTCGAACACCGGAGTTTCAGTGATGTTGAGCCGCAGATACAGCGAAACTGCGAGCAGCGGGAAAGCGACGAGGAAAGGGATGCGCCAGCCCCATGCCGCCAACTCCTCGGAGGGAAGAACGGTGGTCATGATGATGAACAGCGTGGCCGACAGGATCGATCCCACCGGTGACCCGAGCTGGGGTATTGCCGCGTAGAAAGCGCGCTTGAGCGGGCTCGCGTGCTCTGTGGCGATCAAAATCGATCCGCCCCACTCTCCTCCGAGCGAGATTCCCTGTGCAATACGGAGGATGACGAGGAGGACTGCGCCCAGCCACCCTGCCTGTGCGTAGGTGGGCAAAGCGCCGATCAGGCCGGTTGCCACCCCCATGATTCCGATTGTCCAGAGAAGTGTTGCGCGCCTTCCAAGGCGGTCGCCCATGTACCCGAAGATCAAGGCGCCGATGGGACGCACAACGAACGCGATCGCGATGGTGAGGAACGCAAGCGTTGTGCCACCGATTTCGCCGAGCGGATCGAAGAAGAGCGGCCCGACAAAGAATGCTGCGAAATAGGCGTAGACGTAGAAGTCAAACGATTCGAGTGAGGTGCCGACCATCGATGCCCACGCCACACGGCGAGTGGGCTTCGTCGACGCGGACGAGGGAGGAAGTGTCGCAGCAGAAGTCACGAGAGACCATCTTGCCACTGCTTTCGCGCGTTGTTGCACGCAGGCCAACAATTACCTCAACCATTTCGGTCGAGATGTTGGGGCGGAGAATCGCGCTCGGTCGGATGTAAGCCGTGTAGGAAGCCCGACGTATCGCGATTCTCCGACCGGATCCGATGTGTTCTCCACAACTCGCGCTCAGCGACAGAACTTCAGGGATGCTGTGTGCATCGTCGTTGAAGACGGGTGGTCGACGCATCCTCATTTCCATGGATCTCCTCGATGCCGTCGAATCATCAAGTGGAATCGCACGCGTTGCGACGCTGGAGCGACGGGGTGTGAGGCGCGCTCGCATTGCCGCAGCTCTCGACAGTGGGACTTTGATCCGACCTCGCCGGGGATGGGTTGCGCTCCCGGATGCTGACATCGAACTCGTCGCCGCGGCTAGGGCGGGAGTCGTGCTCTCGTGCATTACCGCGGCGCGTCGACGTTCGCTGTGGGTGCTCGAAGAAACCGAGTACCACGTTGCTGCGGCGCCGCACGCTCGCGGCGGCAAGCGTCCAGGCGCGCATGTGCACTGGGCTCAACCCGTTGTGCCGCGGCATCCAGATGCCTTGGTCGACGGTGTCGAGAACATGCTTGCGATCGTCTCGGCATGTCAACCTTTCGAGCCAGCACTCGCTGTGTGGGAATCGGCGCTTCGGGTCGGGCTCGTGACCAAGACAGCGTTGGAGATGCTGCCCTTCCATCATCGCGCCCGGGAGATCCTTGCCGTCGCGTCGCCGTACTCGGATTCCGGCTTGGAGAGTTTCATCGTCCCGAGGCTGAAGTGGATGCGGGTGCGGATAATTCCACAGGCTTGGTTACTTGGGCATCGGGTCGACTTTCTTATTGGCGACCGACTCATCCTGCAGATTGATGGCGGGCACCACATGGGCGCTCAGCGCTTAAGCGACAACGCCCACGACGCGCTGCTGATGATCAACGGATTTCATGTGATCCGAGTCGGGTATTCGCAGATCGTGGGGGACTGGGCGCGCGTGCAAGATGTCATCATGCGGGCCGTTGCCCAGGGTCTGCACCTCGCGAAGTGAGATGCCCTTGTGCGACTTACGTCGGAGAATCGCACTCATTCGGAAGCTATCGCCGGAATAGCTCCGACATCGTGCGATTCTCCGACGTAGCTGCGCTCAGCACTACCGCCCCGCGGGATGCGGAACGCACAAGCAACTGCGGCGAGCGCACGCGCGGTGTAACGAGTAGAATCAATGAACACGCTTTGATCCGGATATCACCGGGGAGCACTCGGAAGAGCGGCTTATGCCAGGTAGAACCGAGCGGGTCAGGCCCGTTATAGCCGCAGTGAGAGAGGTCGGATGCCTCGGCAACCGACAACGCAGGGTGGTATCGCGGTCCTTCCCAGGGTCGTCCCGGCATAACTCAAACGCCGACACCCCTGCGAGAACACTCATGAGCTATCCGCGTCGCTCCGCCTTCGGAGCAGCAGCAGATTCAACGACCGCGAACGCCGTCGTTCCGAGCCCGCGCTTTCCCGACATCGAGCGTGACGTGCTCGAGTTCTGGAAGGCCGACGACACCTTCCGTGCGTCGATCGCACAGCGCGAAGGCGCTGAAGAGTGGGTCTTCTACGACGGGCCTCCGTTCGCCAACGGGCTGCCGCATTACGGGCATCTCCTCACGGGTTACGCCAAGGACCTCTTCCCGCGCTTTCAGACCATGCGCGGCAAAAAGGTCGACCGCGTCTTCGGCTGGGACACCCATGGGCTCCCCGCCGAGCTCGAGGCGATGAAGCAGCTTGGTATCACCGAGAAGAGCGAAATCGAAGCCATGGGCATCGACACATTCAATGCGAAGGCGCGCGCTTCGGTGCTGGAATACACGCACGAGTGGGAAGACTATGTCACTCGTCAGGCGCGCTGGGTCGATTTCGAACGGGGCTACAAGACGCTCGATACGGGGTTCATGGAGTCGGTCCTGTGGGCGTTCAAGAGCCTTTACGACAAAGATCTCGCGTACGAGGGATACCGCGTTCTGCCCTACTGCTGGCGTGACGAAACTCCGCTGTCGAACCACGAACTGCGTATGGACGATGACGTTTACAAGATGCGTCAAGATCCGTCTGTGACGGTGACGTTCCCACTGACCGGCGTCAAAGCGGAGGCTCTTGGTCTCACGGCAGTTCGCGCGCTCGCCTGGACAACAACACCGTGGACCCTCCCAACGAACCTCGCACTCGCTGTTGGGCCGGAGATCACCTACGCCGTGCTGTCGGCGGGCCCCGACGGGGCCGCCGATGTGCACCACGCACCCGATGGCGTGTCGGACGATTCGCTCGAGGCGGCATCGCACCGATACCTGCTCGCACGAGATCTCGTCGGAGCGCACGCTAAAGATCTCGGCTATGAGACAGCGGATGACGCGATCGCCGCGATCGAGCGAACCATCACAGGCGCAGAACTCGAAGATGTCACCTACGACCGACTCTTCGATTACTACGCCGATGTCGAGACATGGGCAACGGAGTCGGCCTGGCGAATCCTCGTCGACGATTACGTCACCACGACCGACGGTACCGGAATCGTGCACCAGGCTCCGGCCTACGGTGAAGACGACCAACGCGTGACAGGTGCCGCCGGCATCCCGCTCATCATGAGCCTCGACGACGGTGGAAAGTTCTTGCCCCAGGTTACTGACGTTGCCGGCGAGCTCTGGATGGATGCCAACCGCCCCCTTATCCGTCTGCTTCGCCAGGACGGGCGCTTGCTTCGTGAGGCAAGCTACGAGCACTCGTATCCCCACTGCTGGCGCTGCCGAAACCCACTGATCTACAAGGCAGTGTCGAGCTGGTTTGTGCGTGTCACGTCGATCAAAGACCGGCTCGTCGAGCTCAACGATCAGATCACGTGGGCTCCGGAAAACGTCAAGCATGGTCAGTTCGGCAAGTGGCTCGAAGGTGCACGCGACTGGTCGATCTCCCGTAATCGCTACTGGGGCTCGCCGATCCCGATCTGGAAGAGCGACGACCCGGCTTACCCGCGCGTCGATGCCTACGGCTCGCTCGAGGAGATGGAGCGCGACTTCGGTCGGCTGCCGAAGAACGAAAAGGGCGAGGTCGATTTGCACCGCCCCTACATCGATGACTTGACCCGGCCCAACCCGAACGACCCAACGGGGCAGTCGACGATGCGCCGCATCGAAGACGTGTTCGATGTGTGGTTCGACTCCGGGTCTATGCCCTATGCGCAGGTTCACTACCCCTTCGAGAACCGAGAGTGGTTCGACTCGCACGCACCAGCGGACTTCATCGTGGAGTACATCGGCCAGACGCGTGGCTGGTTCTACGTCATGCACGTGCTCTCGGGCGCACTATTTGACCGCCCTGCCTTCACAGGTGTTTCGTGTCACGGCATCGTCTTGGGTAGCGACGGGCAGAAGATGTCGAAGTCGTTGCGCAACTATCCCGACGTCAGTGAAGTTTTCGACCGCGACGGTTCTGACGCGATGCGATGGTTCCTCATGTCGAGCTCCGTGCTTCGTGGCGGCAACCTTGTCGTGACCGAAGAAGGCATCCGCTCTGGCGTCCGTGAGTTCATGCTCCCGCTGTGGAACACCTGGTATTTCTTCTCGACATACGCGAACGCTGCTGGTGGTGTCGACTCGCAGGGGTACGAAGCGACATGGCGCACCGACTCCACGGATGTGCTCGACCGCTACATCCTCGCGCTGTTGGGTGACCTGGTGCGGGACGTCGCGATTGATCTCGACGCGCTCGATTCGACATCGGCAACGGCGAAGCTGCGCGAATTCAGCGAAGCGCTCACCAACTGGTACATCCGTCGTTCGCGCGACCGATTCTGGAGCGGAGTCGATGCCGAACGCGCTGAGTCCCGTGATGCTTTCGACACGCTCTACACGGTGCTCGAAACACTGACTCGTGTGGCAGCACCGCTTCTCCCGCTGGTTTCCGAGCGCATCTGGCAAGGACTCACCGGTGGACGGAGCGTTCATCTCGAAGACTGGCCGGATGCTACGGCTTTCCCCGCGGCGAGTGACATTCGTGCGGCAATGGACGCTGTGCGCGAGGTCTCTTCTACAGCAAATGCACTGCGTAAGCGCGAGGGCAAGCGTGTTCGGCTGCCTCTTCCGCAGCTCACCGTTGTCGTGTCCAATGCTGCATCGCTTGCTCAGTTCGACGAGATTGTCCGCGACGAACTGAACGTCAAATCGGTCGCTCTCGTCGAACTCACCGAGACCACAGCGTCTGAGTACGGAATCACCCACCGGCTGTCCGTCAACGCGCGCGCCGCTGGTCCGCGTCTGGGTAAGCAGGTGCAGAATGCGATCAAAGCCGCGCGCGCGGGCGAGTGGTCAGAAGAGAACGGCGTGGTCGTTGCCGGCGGAATCCAGCTTGAAGCGGGGGAGTACGAACTCGTTCTCGAAACCACTGGCCGACCACCCGGCGAGGCGTTGGGAACGCTTGATCGCGGCGGATTCGTGTTACTTGACACCGCGACGACTCCCGAACTCGAAGCTGAGGGTCTCGCTCGCGACCTCATTCGCGCGATCCAAGACACCCGCAAGGGCGCAGGATTCGATGTGAGCGATCGCATCGTTCTCACCGTGGCGTTCGAAAACGATGAGGATCGCGAGGCTGTGGCGAGCGTTTTCGACTCGGTCGGGGTTGCTGGTGAGACTCTGGCGGTTGCAGCGTCCGTCATCGCGAAAGAACCCAATTCGACAATCGACGCGACTCACATCGCGGAGTTTGCAGCGCGGGCGTTCGCAAACGTCGGGCCCTTCAGCGTTGCCGTGTCACGAGCGGAGGAGAACCGATGAATGCACAAGCCAAAGCGGATGCCGTCTACGCGGCGCTCCTGCAGCGGCAGGGCGAGCAGTGGGTACAGCCACGCATCGAACGCACGCAGCGGCTGCTCACGCTTCTGGCCGACCCGCAGCACACGTACCGAGTGATTCATGTCACAGGCACAAACGGTAAGACATCGACGAGTCGAATCATCGAAGCCCTGTTGCGGGCGCACGGCCTGAGAACGGGTCTGTTCACGAGCCCTCATCTTGAACGCTTCACCGAACGAATCACTATCGACGGTGAGCCCATCATCGATGAGGCTGTTGCCGACGCATGGGAAGAGATTCAGCCCTTCGTTGAGCTCGTCGACAACGAGCTTGTGAGCGAGGGTGACGCGCCCCTGACATTTTTCGAACTTCTCACGGTGCTCGCGTTCGTTTCGTTCGCCGACGCACCCGTCGACGTGGCTGTCATCGAGGTCGGGATGGGCGGGCTTTGGGATTCCACGAATACCGCCGATGGCGATGTTGCAGTCTTCACTCCGATCGATATGGATCATGCCGACCGATTGGGATCGACAATCACAGAAATTGCGACTGTGAAGTCAGGGATCATCAAGAACGGAGCGGCAGTGGTTTCGGCCCGCCAAAGTCCGGAAGCGGCCGCCGTGCTTCAGCGCGCGGCTTCGGCGCATGACACCCGCGTCGCAACCGAGGGTGAGGAATTCGCGGTGACGGCAGATCGGCTCGCGGTCGGCGGACAACTCATCTCGATCAGGGGCCTTGCAGGTCAGTACGACGATGTCTACCTCCCGATGTACGGCGAACACCAGGGCGCCAACGCCGCTCTCGCCGTCGCGGCCGTCGAATCGCTCATCGGGGCCGGCACGCAGCGGATTTCCGATCAGATTGTGACGGACGGCTTCAGCATCGCGACGTCACCTGGCCGCCTCGAGCTCGTCGGAATCGCTCCAACAGTGCTGGTGGATGCCGCGCACAACCCGCATGGGGTCCACGCGCTCGTTCAAGCCTTAAAGGATGCCTTCGACTTCGACGATTGGGGCGTCGTGCTCGGAGTGCTCGACGACAAGGATGCCGCCGGCATCGTCGCTGAAATTGGCTCTGTTGCGTCGCACGTGTTCGCTACCGCGCCAGAGTCAGAGCGTGCACGTGACGCTGATGGCGTGGCGGACCTCGCGGAGGCCGCTGGCCTGACCGTGACTGTCCACCCAGGAATCTCCGACGCCTCTGACGCGGCGCGTGCCTGGGCATCAGAGGGTGAGCGGCGCGCCGTTGTGATCGCGGGGTCTGTGGTTCTTGCGGGAGAGGCGCTCCTGCTTGCGCGGGAGGAAGATTGGAAAGCCGGGTGGAACAGTTGACCGACGACAGTTCATCGGAGCCACCGCGTCAGCGCCGTGCGCGCGGGGCCGCGGAGTCGCTCGGTTCGATCGTGCTCGGCTTCGAATCGATCATTGTCTTTCTCGGCGGTTTAGTGGTGTTCGGTCTTCGTGCATTGCCGGATGCTGTGGCCCCCTGGTGGGGGATCGTAGGCGGCGCGGTTGTTGCGCTCGTGATGATCGCGATATCTGGGCTTCTTCGACACCGTTGGGCTTTCGCGGTGGGGTGGGCACTGCAAGCGCTGCTGCTGCTGAGCGCTTTTCTCGTTCCGGCAATGCTTTTCGTCGCGCTCATTTTTGGCGGCATGTGGGCGTATGCAACGATCAAAGGGGCCTCACTCGACCAGCGCAACGCGCAGCTGGCACGTGAGGCCAAAAACCCGAACGGAGAGTGACATGTCGACGGAAGAGACCCTCGTCTTGGTTAAGCCCGATGGTGTGGCTCGTGGCCTTACCGGCGCGATTCTTGCCCGCATTGAAGCGAAGGGATATGCGCTTGTCGATATCCGCCTCGTGGAGCCCGATCGCGAGCGCCTAGAGCGCCACTATGAAGAGCACGCGGGTAAACCGTTTTACGAGCCGCTTGTCGAGTTCATGATGTCGGGTCCATCTGTTGCGATCCGGCTCGCCGGCAACCGCGTCATCGAAGGTTTCCGTTCCCTTGCGGGTACGACCGACCCGACCTCGGCCGCTCCTGGAACCATCCGCGGAGATTTCGGTCGCGACTGGGGACTCAAAGTTCAGCAGAACCTTGTGCACGGTAGCGACAGCACCGAATCAGCGACGCGCGAGCTTGGAATTTGGTTCAACTAACGCGTGAGGCCGGGTAACTGGGCGTCTTCTTCAGGGCGAGTGCTTAGAAGAAGACGCCCAGTTCCAGTTGAGCCAGGAGCGCGATCAGCGCGTAGCTCAGGATCGTCATGAGCACGATCCACGGTGTCAGTGCCCGTGCCGCGCGCCGAATGCTCGTCGGCGCCGGGAGCAGCCCGCTTCGAAGGATGTAGAGGGTGACAGCGTAGAACGTGGGTATCACCACTGACCAGGTCACCATGCACCACGGGCAGAGGGTGTGGATCACGAAGATGCTCTGGCTAATAAGCCAAATGACGAAGCCAATTGCGAACAGCATCCCCAGTTCAAACAGCCACCAGAACCACTTCGCAAACCTGGCTCCGGCCAAGATTGCGACGCCGACGACGATGGGTGCAATCCACGCGGCGAGCCCGATGATCGGGTTGGGAAAGCCGAAAACACTGCCTTGCGGCGAGTTGAGGTTTTCTCCACACTGCACGAGAACGCTGAAGTCACACGCCGCTTTTGAACCGGGGTTCTCAAGGAGATGGAACTTCTCCATCGTCAGAGAGAATGCCGCCCACCAACCCACAACTCCGGCAATGATGAGCCAAATGGCGAGGGTCGTAGGTCGTCTCGTTGAGGTGCTGTGCGGCATGTGGGAATTATCGCATCCGCTCGTGGGAGTGTCGCCCTGAGAAATGCCGTCAGGCTGGCATTCACACAATTGGCCAGCGATAGTGCGATAATGGGTGTTGATACCATTCGCGGCCGCGCCGCAACAGGTTATCGACGCAGACTTTGGGGGCAACGATCGCCCTCGCAGCACGAGCCAGGGGCCTGCTGCATACCGAAAGAGCTGATGGCGCCGCAGGTGTGGTGCCGCACAAGATTTTGCCGGGCGACGCGCGGTGTCGTCCGCTAGGAGTACAGCGGTGATGGCCGATGACCAGAACACTCAGTCCAATTCAGATGACCCGTCGGAAGCTGACGCGATCGTAGCTGTCGCGCTCGACACGGTGGCAGAAACCTCGGTCGACGCCGATGTGGTGTCGGTCACGACAGAAGCGTCTGCGCCGGTAGAAGAAGATGCGGCTTCGAAGCCGGCGGATGTAGTCGAACCATCGGCGCCAGAGGGGCCGAAGACAGCAGTGAGCCTCGGCTTACTGCCGGAGACTTTCGTTTCTCAAGTGTCGACGGCGCTGCACTTCTACGCTCCGGAACTCCCTCCGTTGCCGGAGAGAGAATTCGTCGATCACGAAAACCGTCGTGACAACTCTCGTGACGATCGCGAAGACGACGCTTCATCCGGCTCGGCTCGTCGCCGCAATCGGCGCCGTGGCGGAAGCGATCAGCGTGCGGAAAGCGAACCGCGCGAGTCTGCTCCGCGTCAGCGCCCTGTCGAGGTCATTACTGAGCCGCAGCGAATCAAGGGCTCAACTCGACTCGAGGCTAAGAAACAGCGCCGTCGTGACGGACGTGACGCGGGACGTCGTCGCCCCGTTGTCACAGAGGCCGAGTTTCTTGCCCGCCGTGAGGCTGTCGACCGCGCGATGATCGTTCGGTCGAAGAATGGGCGAATTCAGATCGGCGTGCTCGAAGACAAGGTGCTCGTCGAGCACTACGTCGCTCGAAACCAGGACGCCTCGCTTATCGGCAACGTCTACCTTGGACGTGTACAGAACGTGCTGCCCAGTATGGAAGCCGCGTTCGTCGACATCGGTCGCGGTCGCAACGCCGTGCTCTATTCGGGTGAAGTCGATTGGGATGCCGCCGAAACGGGCAACCAGCCTCGTCGCATTGAGCTAGCGCTCAAATCGGGCGACAAGGTTCTCGTGCAGGTGACCAAAGACCCGGTCGGTCACAAGGGCGCGCGACTGACAAGCCAGATTTCGCTGCCTGGCCGCTATCTCGTTTACGTACCGGCCGGTTCGATGAACGGAATCTCGCGGAAGCTTCCCGACACCGAACGTGCGCGATTGAAGCGCATCCTCAAAGAGGTGTTGCCTGAGTCATCCGGCGTTATCGTCAGGACCGCAGCCGAGGGAGCCACTGAAGAGCAGCTCACCCGCGATGTTCAGCGCCTGACTGCTCAGTGGGAGCATGTCAGTCAGCAGGTCGAATCGATGCAGGCCCCTGCGCTGTTGCACTCAGAGCCCGATCTGCTGGTAAAGATCGTTCGCGATGTCTTCAACGAAGACTTCACAAAACTCCTGATTCAGGGCGAAGAGGCACAGCGCACGATCGAGGGTTACCTCGAAGCTGTCGCTCCTGACCTTCTGGAGCGTGTGGAACGTTACGAGGGTGATGGCGATCCGTTCGACGAATTCCGGATCACTGAGCAGATTGAGAAGGCGCTAGACCGCAAGGTGTGGCTGCCTTCGGGTGGTTCTCTCGTTATCGACCGCACCGAAGCGATGACCGTCGTCGACGTCAACACCGGGAAGTTCGTCGGGTCCGGCGGAAACCTCGAAGAAACCGTCACGAAGAACAACCTCGAAGCTGCCGAGGAGATCGTTCGCCAGCTGCGGTTGCGCGACATCGGCGGCATCATCGTTGTCGACTTCATCGACATGGTTCTCGAGTCGAACCGTGACCTCGTTCTTCGTCGTCTTATCGAGTGTCTCAGCCGTGATCGCACGAAGCACCAGGTCGCGGAGGTCACGTCGCTCGGACTGGTACAGATGACGCGAAAGAAGTTGGGTCTGGGGCTGCTCGAAACATTCAGCGAGGCATGCGAGGTGTGCGCGGGTCGCGGAGTCGTCGTTCACCATGACCCCGTTGTGCGCCATCGCTCTTCGCAGGGCAACGGAAACGGCAATAGCAGCGGTGGAAACAACAACGGTGGAAACAACCGTCGCGGCCGCAATCAGTCTCAAGCACCCTCTGCACCGGCACCGACCGGGTCCACTCACGTCATCACAGAAGGCGTGAAATCTGCGATCGCGCAGATTGCTGCATCCACGATTTCATCGACCGGTGAAGAAAACTTCGACGCGGCTGCACTCGAAGCGGCCGCCGTCGCTGTCGCTGAGGCATCCGTCGCTGCAGACGCCGCGTCCGAGCGTCCAGAGCGAGCAGAGCGCCCCAAGAAGCAGCGGAGAAAGCGTTCCGAAAGTTCGTCGAAGTCAGACTCCAGCACGGCGGCGCCCCGAAAAGAGCGCGACGAGAAGGATTTGCTTCTCGATTCTGTGTTGAACGCTTTGCCTGCTCCGAAAGCGCCAGGACAGGGCAGGTCTCGCCGTCGGGTATCGACGGCTGGTCTCACGCCCGGCTCACCGATTCTGCCGCCAGCGTCAGATAGCTAGCCTGTAGCGTGAGGTTTGCGGGGTCGATCTTTTGCTCGCACCCGCAAACCTGACGCGATCAGTGCCTTTACGAGAGCGTGACCGTCGACATGGCGGGCGCCGGCAGCCACGAGAGTGGCGTGGGATTTTTCTGGCACGTCGTAATGGTCAAGATCAAAACCACGGCGGGGTATCCCTTGCGCTGCGGCGAACTGATGCAACTCGTCCAACGAAGAGTCGCTCACCAGATGTGCCCACAGCATCCCGTGCGCGGGCCAACGTGGGTCGTCAATCAAGATCGCCATCATCTGATCGTATGTCTGGCTTTGGCCCTGTGCGCTGACTGATGATGTCGTCGCGATCCAACGCGGCGTTTCGCCGCAACGCATGTGCTTTTGCCCTGTAGCTTCGCATCAGGTAAAGTATTCCTTTGGTGCGTCTTGTGTAGCAGTTTTGCTGCGTCACGAATGAGAGCCTGGCTTCCGCACCGAAGACTTCCCAGTCTCACAAGGACAACCGGAGCAGTGCGCTCCCAGAAGAAATAGGTGTGAAGTGGTTTACGCAGTAGTGCGCGCCGGTGGTCGGCAGGAGAAGGTCGAAGTTGGCACGGTAGTCGTTCTCGACCGCCTGAAGGCGAAGGTCGGCGACAAGGTCGAACTCCCCGCTGTGCTGTTCGTTGACGGCGATGCTGTCACGACCGACTCAGACAAGCTCGCGAAGATCTCGGTTACGGCCGAGGTTGTCGGTGAAGAGCGCGGACCCAAGATTGTTATCCAGAAGTTCAAGAACAAGACCGGCTACAAGAAGCGCCAGGGGCACCGTCAGGACCTCACGCGCGTCAAAGTAACCGGCATCAAGTAAGCCAGGAGAGGCGCAGAGATGGCACATAAAAAGGGCGCAAGCTCTACTCGTAACGGTCGCGACTCTAACGCTCAGCGACTGGGCGTAAAGCGCTTCGGCGGTCAGGCTGTGGGTGCGGGCGAGATCATCGTTCGCCAGCGCGGCACTCACTTCCACCCCGGCGCGAACGTTGGCCGTGGCGGAGATGACACGCTTTTCGCTCTCGCCGCTGGCGCAGTCGAATTCGGCAACAAGGGCGGCCGCAAGGTCGTCAACATCGTCGCCGCAGCGGAGTAATACCCGCTCACATTTACAACGTCGCGAGGGGTGGGCTTCGGCTCGCCCCTCGCGTTGTTTTCACCCCTTACCGACAAGGAGATCGTTATGGTCACGTTCGTCGATCGTGTCACCCTTCATCTTCGCGCCGGCAAGGGCGGCAATGGATGTGTTTCTGTACGCCGTGAGAAGTTCAAACCCCTCGCCGGCCCCGACGGCGGCAACGGCGGTAACGGCGGCGACATTATTCTCGTGGCCGACCCCAATGTGACGACGCTGCTGTCATATCACCACTCGCCCCACCGCGATGGCGGTAACGGCGGATTCGGTATGGGCGACAATCGCTCGGGTCTACTCGGCGAGTCCGTCGAACTGCCCGTGCCCGTGGGAACTGTCGTGAAAGATGCGGCAGGAGAGCTGCTCGTCGACATGATCGAGCCCGGCATGCGGTTCGTCGTGGCGCCCGGCGGGCGAGGTGGTCTTGGCAACGCGGCCCTCTCATCACAAAAGCGCAAAGCTCCTGGTTTTGCTCTTCTGGGTACGCCCGGCTGGGAAGGCGATGCGCAGCTCGAGCTCAAGACTGTCGCCGACGTCGCGCTCGTTGGGTTTCCCTCCGCTGGAAAGTCCAGCCTTGTGGCCTCGGTTTCGGCCGCACGTCCCAAAATTGCTGACTACCCATTCACTACGCTGCACCCAAACCTCGGCGTCGTCGAGGCGGGAGACGTGCGATACACCATTGCCGACGTTCCTGGTCTGATTGAGGGCGCCAGCGAAGGCAAAGGCTTGGGGCTCGAGTTCCTTCGACATGTCGAACGTTGCACAGTGCTCGTGCACGTGCTCGACTGTGCAACGCTCGACCCAGGCCGCGACCCTCTCAGCGATCTGGATGTCATCCTTGGGGAGCTCGCGGCATATCCCGTCCCGGAGGGGCAGCGGCCACTTCTTGAGCGCCCCCAACTTATTGCGCTGAACAAGCTCGATGTTCCAGAAGCGAAAGATCTTGCTGATCTCGTGCGCCCTGAACTCGAAGAGCGTGGTTTTCGCGTGTTCGATATCTCAGCGGTGAGCCGCGATGGTCTACGCGCACTCACGCTCGCGATCGGTCAAATCGTTGCCGAAGAACGAGCGGCGATTGCTGCTCAGCCTGTTCCCGAGCGCATCGTCATCCGGCCCAAGGGCGCCGAAGCGAACTTCCACATTCGCGTCGAAGGTGGCACCTACGGAAACGTGTACCGCATTCTCGGTGAGAAGCCCGTGCGGTGGGTGCAGCAGACCGATTTCCAGAACGAAGAAGCAGTCGGATTCCTCGCTGACCGCCTGGACCGTCTCGGTATCGAAGACGGATTGTTCCGAGCGGGAGCAACCGCCGGGGCAACCGTCGTCATTGGTGAGGGTGAAGGCATCGTTTTTGACTGGGAGCCGACGGTTCGCTCTGCGGCTGAGCTCATGACAGCGCCCCGCGGAACGGACCCGCGTCTTGTGCAGAATGGTCGCCGCAACACGGCAGAGCGTCGCGAGGGTTACCGCGAACGTATGGATGCCAAAGCGGCTGCGCGTGACGAGCTCGAAGCGGAACGTCGCGCGGAGCGAGAGGCATCCGGAGCGTCTGAGTGACAGCACATCGCCGCGCCGACATTGCTGGCGCTCGTCGCCTCGTTATCAAGGTCGGTTCTTCTTCGATCAGCGGCGCAAACGCGCACAACATCAAGCCTCTCGTTGAAGCTCTAGCCGCCGTGCACGCGCGAGGCGTGCAGGTTGTGCTGGTGTCATCCGGTGCCATCGCGACAGGAATGCCATTCCTCGATCTGGACTCACGCCCCTCGGACCTGGCCACTCAACAAGCAGCAGCAGCTGTGGGCCAAAATGTGTTGATCTACCGGTACCAAGAGGCGCTCCGTCCTTTTGCCATTGTCGCGGGTCAAGTGCTGCTGACCGCGGGTGACCTCGAGAACGCGACTCATCGCTCTAACGCGCGACGCGCCATGGAGCGCCTGCTCGGTCTGCGCATTCTCACCATCGTTAACGAGAACGACACGGTCGCCACGCATGAAATCCGCTTCGGCGATAACGACCGCCTCGCGGCGCTTGTCGCGCAGCTCATCGGGGCGGATGCTCTTGTGCTCCTCAGCGACATCGAAGCCCTCTACACGCGACCGCCAGACCAGCCAGGCGCCACTCCTATCGACACCGTGGGTTTCGACGACGACATATCAGCATTCCAGTTCGGCTCCGTCGTAGTCAACAGCGTCGGTACCGGCGGAGCTGCGACAAAAGCATCGGCAGGGCGCTTGGCTGCGGCATCCGGAGTTGGAGTGCTCGTGACCAGCATCGACCTTGTCACGCGCGCGCTCAACGGCGAGCACGTCGGCACGTGGTTCACGCCAGACCCGAACGCCACGCCAACCCTGACGACAGCTTCAGTGGATACGACCCATCGATAGGATGACGCGATGATCGAGACCCTCGTGAGTGCACAAGCACGGATGCTCCGCGCCAAAACAGCCGCGCGCGAGATCGCGCTGCTGAGCGATGATCAGAAAACAAGAGCCCTCGAGGCGATTGCAGCCGCAATCTTGGCGGACTCGGCGGTTATTGTCGCCGCAAACGCCGAGGACCTCGCTCGCGGTGAGGCAAGTGGACTCTCGCTCGCGCTCCGAGATCGTCTCCGACTCGATGACGCGCGCGTGGCGGCGCTCGCCAGCGCCGTCCGAGATGTTGCGGATCTTCCGGATCCCGTTGGTCGAGTGTTAGATGATCGCATGCTCGAAAACGGGCTGCACCTGCAGAAGGTCGCTGTGCCTTTTGGTGTGGTCGGCTCGATTTACGAGGCCAGACCCAATGTCACCGTCGATATCGCGGCGCTCGCTCTTCGTTCGGGAAACGCAATCGTGTTGCGCGGCGGCAGCGCGGCGGAAAAGACAAATTCAGCACTCGTCACCACGATGCGGCGGGCACTCGGTGCTGTTGGCATCACGCCAGAAGCGATTCAGACAATCGACGAATTCGGTCGCGAAGGCGCCCGGGAGTTGATGCATGCGCGGGGCATCGTTGATGTTCTCGTTCCGCGGGGCAGTGCTGAGCTGATTTCCACGGTTGTCACTGAGTCGACTGTTCCGGTGATCGAAACAGGAGCAGGTGTTGTGCACATCCTGCTCGATGCGTCCGCTCCGCTGGAGTGGGCGCGGGAGATCGTCGTCAATGCAAAGGTTCAGCGCCCAAGCGTCTGTAACTCCGTGGAGACCGTATTAGTGCACCGCGATGCAGCCGAGCGCCTCATAGCGCCCGTCACGGCGGCGCTTCAAGCTGACGGCGTTGTGGTTCATGGCGATGCCGATGTGCAGAAGTGGGGGATGAACATCGTCCCGGCTACTACTGAAGATTGGGCCACCGAGTATCTCGGACTTGAGATAGCAATGCGTGTTGTCGATGACCTTGACGCGGCGCTCGCTCATATTCGAGAGTTTTCGACTCAGCACACGGAGTCGATAATCACCACCGACGATTCAGCGGCTCACAGGTTTCTCGCGGAAGTCGATTCCGCTGTCGTGATGGTGAACGCATCAACCCGGTTCACAGACGGAAGCGAATTCGGGTTTGGCGCAGAAGTCGGGATTTCTACCCAAAAACTGCACGCCCGCGGCCCGATGGGGCTTTCTGAACTCACCAGCACGAAGTGGCTGGCGCGCGGCGCCGGTCAGGTTCGCGCCTGACCGCCTAGACTGGACGGGCGCATGCGCGCCAACCCGACATCCCGAACGGAGTACAGATGACCTTCTCAACGCTCGTCGCATTTGCGGCTGAGGAGTCAGAGCACCACGGAAACGTGGCGCTCGAGACGATCGGGTTCTTTTTCATTGCGCTGCTGGTTTTCACGGTGCTCGGTCTCGTTGCATGGTCATATCGCGGTGTCGCCAACAGGCATCCCCAGAAGGCGCAAGCGTATGCAGCAACTCACGTGAAAGAGCTCCAAAAACCGGAGCACGGCCACTAGGAACGTTGTGACAGCTGCACAACGGACGCGCGTCGGCGTCATGGGCGGCACCTTCGATCCCATTCATCATGGCCACCTCGTGGCAGCCAGTGAAGTCGCCGCGTCCTTCGATCTCGACGAAGTGGTCTTTGTGCCGACGGGCGAGCCGTGGCAAAAAAAGAGCGTTACCGCGAGCGAGCATCGTTACCTCATGACAGTGATCGCGACGGCGTCCAACCCGAGTTTCACTGTGAGCCGCGTTGACATCGATCGCGATGGGCCAACGTACACGATTGATACTCTGCGCGACTTGAAGACCGAGCGACCCGATGCAGACTTCTTCTTCATCAGCGGTGCCGATGCCGTAGCGCAAATTCTCAGTTGGAGAGACCATGATGAACTATGGGACCTCGCACACTTCGTAGCGGTATCCCGACCGGGGCACGTCCTGAGCACAGCGGGGCTTCCCACTAGCGGCGCGAGTCAACTTGAGATTCCTGCGTTGTCCATCTCATCAACGGCGTGCCGCCAGCGCGTCCGGAGCGGAAAACCCGTGTGGTACCTCGTACCTGACGGCGTTGTCCAGTACATTGCGAAACACCACCTCTATCGGAGCAAGGCATGAGTAACTCAGACGAGACGAGCACACCGTCGCTCACGCGTCGGCAGCTGCGGGAACAGCGCAGCACCGGAGCGACTCCCATCATCTCTAGCGATGCCGAAACCAAAGCTGAACCCGGGCCCCAGGCTGTGCCGCCGCGCGCCCGTGCGGCGGATCCGGCTCGGATGGCGCCGGCCCCGCGGGCTGACGCTCAGGTGGACCTCGGCGCCTCGCCCCTCACGCGCCGGCAGGCGCGGGAGCAGGAGCGGATTCGCACTGCTTCAGTCCCGGTGATCTTGCACGATATTCCTGAACCGGCGCCCGAGGCTGTACCCGAAGCGAAAAAGTCAAAGACATCCGCGAAGGGCAAGGCGAAGCAGATCGAGCAGTCCGAACCGGTCTCCGATCACGAATCTCAGCCGATCAGCGATGCGGCTGCTCATCTTGCGCTAGAGGTCGAAGAAGAGCCGGTCGCTGTCGTGAACCCCGGTCTTGGTCAGAAGTTGCTCGAGGGTGAAGCCGAAAAGGTCGTACTGCCTAATTCTTTTGATCAGCTCATCGCTCGCGGCGCTACATCAACCGGATCGCTGGGTTCCTCGAACGCCCTTATTCTTTCGCAAACGCCCAACGGCGCCGGTCTATCGTCACCCGTCGCGTCGACGGGCGAAGTTTTGATTACCGGTACCTTCGCATTACCGGAAGGACTTGGCTCGACTGGGCACGCTCCCGGTATGGCGGATGGAAAAGAAGCGGACGCGGTCCTCCTCGACGGCGAGTTGCCAGCCGCGTCGTCTCCCACACCTATCGCAGCAAGCGCCGCGATCAGCACCATCAAGAGTTCCGATGACATGATTCGTCCACCGGCACCCGAAAAAGGTAGCCGTCTTATGCTCGCCCTCGCTATCACCGCGGGTGCGCTCGCTCTCGCGCTGGTCGGAGTACTTATTCTCGCTTTCGTTACAGGAGTCTTCTCATGACAGCCACCCCCCAGTCCATTGAAATGCTCCAGATCGCGGCGAACGCCGCCGACTCGAAGGGCGGCGATGATCTCGTCGCGCTCGATGTCTCCGAACCCCTACCACTGGTAGACATCTTCTTGCTCGTCACCGGGCGCAATGAGCGAAACGTCGCGGCCATCGGCGATGAAATCGAAGAGCGGCTCCTGGCCGCAGGGCACAAGCGCCTTCGACGCGAAGGACGCCAGGAATCCCGTTGGCTGCTCATCGACTTTGGCGACCTGGTCGTGCACATCTTCCACGAGGAAGAGCGCAACTATTACGGCCTCGAGCGTCTCTGGAAGGACTGCCCCGTCGTTCCCTTCGAGATCGCAGCCCCCGCATCCGCGGAGTGACCGGAAAACGACATTTTCGCGGCCGTCGAATTCGTTCTCACGCCGGAATGTAGTAATCTAGTCAGGTTGCCTCACGCAGGTAACTATGGGCCTGTGGCGCAGCTGGTAGCGCACCTGCATGGCATGCAGGGGGTCGGGGGTTCGAGTCCCCCCAGGTCCACAAAAACCCCGGTTTATCCGGGGTTTTTTGTTGTCCGAGCGCTGTTCTTAACCGGTGCGAAGTCTGGGCGAGAGTCGTGCAAGTCCCCTCCCGTCGCTATTCGTGGACTCACCATGCGCTGCGCAAGATCTCAACGAACTTGCTCTGCGCGTCGCGGCCTGCGCGGGTGGGAATGAGCGGGTACACATGCACCTGGTTCGGCGCTTCATAGAGTTGAAAGGGCACATTCGCGTTGCCCGCGATTTTCGCGAGGACGTGAGCATCCGGGTTGAGGACGTCGCGGGTGCCCGTGAAGACGGTTATCGGGCCGAGTCCTGTGAGATCGCCAAAGAGCGGGCTGACCGTCGGATCGCTCAGTTCAAGGTCACCGCGCCAACTCTCACTGAGCACTTTGCCGCCGGGTGTGCCGAGCCAAGGGTCAGTGGGTTGCACTTCGGGTATGCGGGGGTTGCTCCACGATAGATCCAGCGCCGGCGAGATGAGCACCGTGTGTGGGAGGACGACGCCTTCATCGCGTAACGCGAGGGCAGTCGAGAGAGCAATCTGTCCACCGGCAGAATCTCCCGCGAGCGAAGTCGGCCCAAAATAGTCATGACTGCGGTGAACCAGCGCGCGCACGCCTTCGAGTGCTTCGAGCGCTGTGCCGAAAGGTACGAGCGGGTAGATCGGCAGCGTCACTACTAATGACGCTTCGCTCGCAAGTCGGGCAGCGAGGTGCCAGTGCTGGGACGCAATCTCGTTGACCCAGCCGCCGCCGTGCACATAGACGAGGCCGCCGCGGGCGGCTTTGGGCCTGATCGTATACACGGGCCAGCCATCCACGTGTTCGACATCAACACGGATGCCCCGGCCGAGCCGAGCTGGTGGACCGTATGACGCGGGGCGCAGCTCGCGCTCACGGATACGACGCATCGCGCCGTCTGCCGTGATGAAGGTGCGGTTCGCTCGAAGCAACTTTAACGCGATGGGGACCAAGGCGTCGGGCAAAGATGGCGTCATCCCCTAAGCATCGCGCACGCTTCTGGTGATGTCATCGATGACTTCTGAGCGATAGACCGGAGTGCTCCCAATGTGTCGTTTAGGTACCGGAGTTTGGAAACCCGGATCTTAATTCCGAATAGGTGCTAAGTTTCCGCCGGGAGCAGTCGCCGTTTATGGCCTTGACGATTATTGCCCTCCTTAATGGAAGGGGTCTCGTCATGATCCGTATTTATTCGTCTGCACGCACTGCCGCAATCGTTGCTGCGGCCGCCGCCCTCATCTTGATTCCCGCGACAGTCGCCTCCGCGGATACGACTATCGACGGGCCCGTCGGACTCGGCACCGCAGGCACATATTCCGTGCTGGCGGCATCAACCGTCACCAACACAAACGTCTCGACCCTTTCGGGAGACCTGGGATTGAGTCCCGGCTCCTCCATTACTGGCTTTCCCCCAGGGCTTGTTGGCGGCACTGTTCACCAAACAGACGCAGAAGCGGCCCAGGCGCAGGTAGATTTGACAACCGCCTACAACGTTGCGGCGTCGCTCACGCCCAACCAAACCGGACTCGGCGAGCTCACCGGTCCCTCGCTCACGCCGGGCGTGTACTCCGGCAACGCGTTGTCTGTAAACGGAGTACTCGTACTCGCTGGCACCGCAGAGTCGGTGTGGGTATTCCAAGCGTCTTCCACATTGACCGTGGGGTCGTCGGCCCAAGTCATCATGACGGGCGGCGCGAGCGCGTGCAATGTCTTCTGGCAAGTTGGCACCTCCGCGACCATCGGGACGGGCGCGCAGTTTGTCGGAACGGTAATGGCAAATATCTCCGTCACGGCGAACACCGCAGCGACTGTCACCGGTCGTCTTCTGGCTCGTACGGGCGCGGTCACGCTCGATACGAACACGCTCACGGCCGCGACCGGGTGTTCCACAACACCGGGTGATGTTTCGACCAGCCCCGAGATCACCTCGACAGCGCCCGCGGATGGAACTGTTGGCACGTCCTATTCCCACACGATTACATCGTCGGGTACTCCGGATGCGACATACAGCGTGACGACCGGACAGCTGCCCATGGGCCTTGTATTCGATGGCACGACGGGGACGATTTCTGGTACGCCGACGGTGCCCGGGTCGACCACCTTCACCGTCACGGCAAGCAACGGCACATCGCCAGATGACGAAGTGACCTACGTATTAACCGTGAACGCGGTGAGTCCTGAAGTCGCCCCGGAGACGCCAGCGGACAACCAACCTGTTTCCAGTGATGAAGCCCCATTGCTTGCTGAGAGCGGACTCTCGCTCGGCGCAACGCCGTTCGTGGGATTCGCCTTCGTTGCTCTAGGCGTACTCGCTGTGATCCGTTCGCGGCGCGTGGCGACTCGCCGCTAAGGCATCCAGCGCGATGCGCTCGAGTTGATCGCGGAGCGGGGCGGCGCGTGTCGCGAAGACGCGTTGCATCCGGCCGTATTCAGTCTTTCCTGCTGACGTTTCGATTGCTATCGGTGCATAGCCCCAAGCGCTCAGATCATATGGCGACGCACGCATATCTACTTCTCTGATCGACTTGGCGAGGTCGAAAGTTTCAAGAAGCAACTGTCCCGGTACTAGTGGCCCGAGTTTCACAGCCCACTTGTAGAGGTCCATGTTCGAGTGGAGGCATCCCGGCTGCTCATTGTTGACACGTTCCTGTGCGGATAGCTGAATGATATTTCTCGGACCCGCGGCAGGAGTGAAAAACCGGAACGCATCGAAGTGAGTGCAGCGTATTTCGTGTCTTTCAACAACAGCATTAGTGCCCGACGTTCCCAGCCTGAGTGGCACGTCGTGGCGTACTTCGGAGCTTCTATACAGCATCGCCCACTCGTGTAGGCCGAAGCATCCGAACGACGGTGTCTTGAGCGCGGTTGCCCGCAACACACCCGCGACCGCTCGTACAAGGGTGTTCTTTTCGTTGGCAAAGAGTGCCGCATCCACGACGAGGTCATCACCCTCGCCGCGATAGCCCCGCCACTGAGTACGCGACGTAGCTGCTGCCCCCTTTAGGCGCACTCCGGCACCGGGGTGCCAACGGCGAAGGACAGCAGGTTTGTATGAGTAGTAGGTGTAGAGAAAATCATCTACCGGATGCGTCTCACCGCGAGCGGCACGCGTACGACGACCCACAGTCATCGTGTCTGCTGAGACGTGATGGATTCGCTCGAGCTCTTGCCATTCGGCGAGCTCAAGGCACATAGGAGGTGGACTCGTCACTCGAACCGCGCAGGCTCAATGAGCTCAGGGGAATTGTTCCGCACATTGCCGACTGCAGCGGAGACGACGTGGTTGTCGAGAGTCTCTGACAAATCGGGTGCCGCATCGACAGCAGCATCGAGGATGTCGCCGACGTTATCGATTGTCGGATCGAGCCAGGCTTCCGCCACATCCGGGTCGACAAACAGTGGCATTCGATCGTGAATCGAACCGAGTGTGCCGACAGCGGAACGTGTGAGGATCGTGAAACTCAGCATCCATGGACTTGTGCCGGCTGCGGCTGCAGGGTTCTTCCACCACTCGTACAGCCCCGCGAAGAACATCGGTTCGCCCTCTGCGGGGTGGATGTAGTGCGGGGTCTTTCCCGCTGCAGTGGTCTTCCACTCGTAGTATCCGGATGCCGGCACTACTGCGCGCCGCTTTTCGAGAGCGCCGCGGAACATAGGTTTGGTCTCGATCTCCTCTACACGAGCGTTGAAGGCACGACCACCAATCGAGGGGTCTTTTGCCCAGCCCGGAACTAGTCCCCAACGTGCCGGTTCCACACGTCGCGTTGGCGGCTCTGTCTTGATCGAGTCAAGAACGATTGCCGCCATAGTGGTGGGCGCGATGTTGTAGGAAGGAGGTGGCAGCTCTGCGCTCACGACATCCGCGCGTAATACACCCACGAGCTCGGCTCCGGCCTTCGCGACTACAAAACGCCCACACATACATCCAGCCTACGGCGCGGCTGTGACACTGAGATCAGTGCTTTGGCGACTCCACGAGTCCGAGCTCCTGGAGCTTCTCAAGGAGGCCCGCGCCGTCACCGTCGGTGACCCACGGCACTTCGGCAGCTGCGTGGTTGTTGACGACGGTTCGTCCACCCGCGAGTACTGCTTCGGCGGGGGAGAGCTGGCGTATTGCAACGCCTGCCACATGATCAGGATGAGCGCTCGTGAAATCCGTGTAAATCGCGTCGTCGTGTTGTCCGTCGTCGCCGATGAGGAGCCACTTGACGTCCGGAAACTCGGCAGCGAGGCGTTCCAGGTTTTCGCTCTTGTGGATCTTGCCGCTTCGGAACCACCGGTCGTGCGTTGGACCCCAGTCAGTGAGAAGCATGGCGCCAGCGGGGAAGAGGTGGCGTCGGAGGAAACGAGCGAGCGTGGGCGCGATGTTCCACGCGCCTGTCGAGAGATACACGATCGGTGCTCCGGGGTGCTCACGCACAAGACGCTCGAGCAATACCGACATCCCCGGCACAGGCTGTCGCGCATGCTCGTTGATAACGAACGAGTTCCAGGCTGCGAGAAACGGTCGCGGCAGTGCCGTCACCATCACAGTGTCGTCAACGTCTGAAATGACGCCGAATCGAGTATCTCGCCCCACGATGAAAACGCGGGTTTCCACCGGTTCTCCGCCTTCAACCGACATCCGGAGCGACTGCCATCCCGGCCTCAACGTTGCCGCGATCTCTGTGTCGATAACGCCGCCGCGATCGGCGACCACTTCGTGCGTCGCGCCGTCGACACTGATTGTCACTCGGGCGAATCCAATCGGTACCGAGGCAAAACTTCGCCAGCCTCGAACGCCGGCGTATTCGCCAGCCCCTCGTTCGCGAGCACGCGGCGGAATAACGACGCGCCCAAGTACGCGCACCCAATCGGCGCCGCCGTACCCCGGAAAAGCCGCAACTGTAGGAATTCTTCCGCTACGGCGGGCCCACATTTCGCGCCATGCATTGATGCGGTGCTCCAGGCGGGCCAACCACAGCACCTTGAGCGGTCGTTCTGGATCGCGTGAAGGGGACACGTGCTCAGTCTCCCATGTCTCCTAGCGAGGGGTGCGCATCGTCATCTGGCTCGCCGCCGCCGTCAATGTGCTTGCGCTCGACGCGCTCCACGATCTTCTTGACGGCGTAGACGAGAACGAGAAACGCGGCAATCACGCCAACGAAAATGTAACCAGCACCGTGGATGCTTTGGCTGAGCTCGCGATACGTCCCTGCTGCGGCGGACGCAACCGATACGTACAGCGCTGCCCACACGACGCAGGCGGGGGCGGTCCATGCAAGAAAACGGCGATACGAATAGCCACTCATGCCGACAGTGAGGGGGACGAGTGAGTGGAGGACGGGAAGAAATCGCGAGAGGAAGATCGCCGGGCCGCCTCTGCGGTTCAAGTAGTTTTCGGAGCGTTGCCAATTCTTCTCGCCAATTCGGCTGCCAACGCGTGACGCGCGGATGACAGGGCCGAGATATCGCCCCAACCAAAAACCGATGCTTTCACCGATGAGCGCGCCGATGATGACCGCGAGTGCGAGGAATACCGCCTCCCACGGTGATGACACAGCTGTTGCCGCGACAATGACGATCGAATCGCCCGGGACTATCAGGCCGACCAGCACGCTCGTCTCCAACATCATGGCGACGCCGGCGAGCGCGGTACGCAGCACAGGGTCGACATTCTGCACCGCATCGAGGAGCCAGGTGAGCACGTCGTTCACGCCTTGAGCATAGAGAACACCGCTAGCGCGTAGCCTGAGAATGTGCCATTGCCGTCCACGATCGCTGAGCTCGGTCCCGAGTGCTCGCCCGAACGAGTGTTCTGCGCCGTCGCGGCTGAACACAATGAAGTGTTCTGGATCGACGCCGGTTACGGTGCATCATCAGGATGGAGCTGGATCGGCACCGGCCACGTGGTTCCGGCTACCTCGCCGCTCGCTGTGCTCATCGCGCAGCAAAGACCCTCGACCGACTCAACGCTTCCCCCAGGGCCTACACCCGGATCTTGGGTCGGGTGGACCGCGTATGAGACTGGTGCGTCGGCTGCGGGCGCGCCGACCTCACGCGATGAGACTGTTGACCTTGCGAGTTGGCTGGTGGTCGAGCGCGTAGTCGCATTCGATCATTCCCGCGCACAGGCATGGGCAGCGGGCCCTGATGCTGAAGCGTGGAGTCGTGAGCTCGCTGAAGCGACACCTGAGCCGCCGAGCGAGTTAACTCCGGACTTTGTCACAGCACGGGCACGCGATACGCCGGCAGAGTACGCGGCGCTGATCGAGCAAGCACGCGAAGCGATTCGCGAGGGAGACGCGTATCAGCTGTGCGTAACAACTCGCTTTACCGTCGAACGCGAGGTGGATGACGTCGCGGCGTACCTTCGCCACAGACGAGCTTCAGCTTCGCCACACGGTGGGTTTTTCCGCACCGGAGACACAGCGCTCTTGAGTGCGAGCCCGGAACTGTTTCTCGCGGCATCCGGTGGAGTGATACGTACCCGACCGATTAAGGGAACACGTCCGAGGGGAGATTCGCTCGAACGTGACCGGGCGTTACAGACCGAGCTGAAGAACGACCCAAAGGAGCAAGCTGAGAACGTCATGATCGTCGATTTGATGAGGAATGACTTGTCACAGGTGTCACGTAAGAACTCTGTAGCAGTAACGCAACTCCGCGAGATAGAAAGCTACCCACACGTACATCAACTGGTGAGCACCGTCGAGAGCGAGGTCGCCGATGGCGCAACTTTTGGTGATCTCCTTCATGCGACGTTTCCCGCAGGCAGCATGACAGGCGCTCCCAAACTTTCGGCCATGACCATTCTGAATCGCCTAGAACGGATGCCTCGCGGCATTTTTTCGGGATGCTTTGGGTGGGTGCATCCTGGTGGTGTAGTCGAACTCGGAATGGTGATCCGATCCATAGTGGTCACTGCTCATTCAGCTACGGTGAGCGCAGGCGGAGGCATCACCTGGATGTCGGTCGCAGACGCTGAAGTTGCAGAAGTGGGAATCAAAGCACGGGCGCCCCTCGCGGCGATTGGCGCGAAGCTGCCAACGGGCTGGTGATTACGCCGCTACTCTGGAAGACGCGCTGCACGCGCATCACCCGCACCGCACGATTGGTTTTTCCGTGTCCCACTCCATTTCGCCTGATTCCTCCACGCCCGCTGAAGGCGGTTTCGATGTGCACGCGATTCAAGAAAAGTGGCAGGAACGCTGGGTCGCAGCTGACCCGTTCCGCGCAGGAGCCGACGCGGATACTCGCCCGCGAAAGTACGTCTTGGCGATGTTCCCGTACCCATCAGGTGATCTGCACATGGGCCACGCGGAGAACTACCTGTATTCCGACATCGTGGCGAGATTCTGGCGCCACCGCGGCTACAACGTCCTGCACCCGATCGGCTGGGATTCCTTCGGTCTCCCCGCCGAAAACGCGGCGATCAAACGCGGCGTCGACCCTGTCAGCTGGACCTACGACAACATCGCGCAACAGAAGAAGAGCTTGAAGCGGTATGGGGTGTCTTTCGATTGGAGCCGTGTTCTTCACACGAGCGACCCTGATTACTACCACTGGAACCAGTGGCTATTCCAGCAGCTCTTCGAACGTGGATTGGCTTACCGCAAGGACGGCGAAGTCAACTGGGATCCGGTAGACCAGACGGTGCTCGCGAACGAGCAGGTGCTCGCGGACGGAACCTCAGAGCGCAGCGGCGCGATGGTGGAGAAGAAGAAGCTCACGCAGTGGTACTTCCGGATCACTGACTATGCGGATCGACTGCTTGATGACCTCAACCAACTCGAAGGCTCTTGGCCGCAGAAGGTCATCCAGATGCAGCGCAATTGGATTGGTCGCTCCATCGGTGCTGACGTTGATTTCGAAGTAGAAGGCCGGGAGCAGCGAGTCACTGTTTTCACAACGCGCCCCGACACACTTCACGGTGCGACGTTCATGGTGGTTGCTCCTGACTCAGATCTTGCGTCGGAGCTCGTGGCGGACCGTAGCGATGATGTGAAGAAGCGTTTTGCTGAGTACCTCGCGTCGGTGCGAAAGATCACGGCGATTGACCGTCAGAGCACGGATCGACCGAAAACCGGGGTTTTCCTCGACCGCTTCGCCATCAACCCGGTAAATGGAGAGCGACTCCCCATTTGGGCAGCAGATTATGTTCTCGCGGACTACGGGCACGGCGCCGTCATGGCAGTGCCGGCGCACGACCAACGTGACCTTGATTTTGCACGCGCATTCGACCTCCCCGTCCGTGTGGTTGTCGACACGCACGCTCCCGTGACGGGCGCCATCCCCGTCATCGAACTCGATGACGATGGGGTTCCCATCGATCCGGGATCGGACGTCGATTTCGAATCAATCGATCCTGTGAAGACTGGGCTCGCCCTCGCTGGCGAGGGTCGGATGATCAATTCTGGCTCGTTGGACGGCCTTTCCAAGCGAAACGCGATTGCTCGAGTGATCGCAGAACTCACCGAGGCCGGCACCGGGCGCGCGGCGAAGACCTACCGCCTGCGCGACTGGTTGATTTCGCGTCAACGATTCTGGGGCACTCCGATTCCGATGGTGCACTCCCAAGACGGTGCAATCAACCCGGTGCCGTCAAGCGAACTGCCGGTTCGTCTTCCTTCCACAGACGGTCTCGACCTCGTTCCCAAGGGTTCGTCTCCTCTGGGAGCCGCGACAGAGTGGGTCTCGACAATCGACCCATTGACGGGTGATGTCGCTCGCCGCGACCCCGACACGATGGACACCTTCGTGGACAGTTCCTGGTATTACCTGCGCTTCCTGTCGCCGGGCGCGGAAAATGAACCGTTCTCACGACGTGAGGCCGACAAGTGGGGTCCGGTGGACTTCTACATCGGCGGCGTCGAGCACGCGATTTTGCACCTGCTGTACGCGCGGTTCATCACAAAAGCCCTCTTCGACATGGGCAAGGTCGAGTTCACCGAGCCGTTCTCAAACCTCATCAACCAAGGGATGGTCATCCTTGGGGGTTCCAAGATGTCCAAGAGCAAGGGAAATCTGGTTCTCTTCTCGGAAGAGCTCGACGCGCACGGTGCAGATGCGCTGCGCGTAGCGCTCGCGTTCGCAGGACCCGTCGAGGACGACAAAGACTGGGACGATGTTTCGACAACGGGTGCGACGAAGTTCCTGGCACGCGCGCTTCGCATAGCCCACGATGTATCGAGCGACACCGGGGTTGTGTGGGCTGAAGGCGACACGAAGCTGCGCCGTGTGACCCACCGGCTGTGGGCAGATGCGCCCGGTTTGATCGAGCAGACAAAGTTCAACGTCGTGGTGGCTCGACTCATGGAACTCGTCAACGCAACGCGTAAAGCGATCGACACGGGAGCTGGTCCAGCCGATCCAGCGGTGCGCGAAGCGGCCGAAGCTATCGCAATGATCATCGATCTTTTCGCACCGCACACGGCAGAAGAGATGTGGGAAACGCTCGGATATCAGCCGTTTGTGGGACTCACAGTGTGGCGCCAGCCCGACCCGACACTTCTTGTCGAGGAGTCGGTGACAGCGATCGTTCAAATTGACGGCAAAGTTCGCGCAACGCTCGATGTGCCGGCTCGGATCGACAGCGACGCGCTTGAGGCGCTTGCTCGGGAGGATTCACGCATCGTGAAGTCGCTCGCGGGTCGCGAAATTACGCGCGCGATTGTGCGGGCGCCCAAGGTCGTGAGTTTCAGCACGCACTAGCGTTCTCCCCAGCGTGGGAGGCGCGTAACGCATCCACCGCGTTGAGAACCTGCGACTGCCACCATCACGTACCGCCCTAGCGTGTGCGTATGGCCAAGCGCAGCGAGAGCATCACGCCGCGTAAGAGAGTCGGCGTAGGAGCGGCGATCATCGTCGTGCTCGTCGCAATTGCAGGCACCGTCCTGGTCGGCATCGCGCGGGGCAGCGCGCCACCTGACGAAGTCGTCTCACCTGCAGGCGCGTCGGTTGACACGTCGAACGCCCCGTTCGCGGCTTCGGTGTATGTGCATGTCTCAGGTGCCGTCGCTGCGCCAGGGCTGTACCAGCTGTCATCTGACGCTCGCGTTATGGACGCGATTGCCGCCGCAGGAGGATTTTCCGATGACGCCGACAGTGCGTCCATCAACCTCGCCCGGCCGGTCTCGGATGGAGAACAGCTGCATGTCGCGATTCCCGGCGAGCAACCCGCATCGGGGTCCGGTTCCGCCGGTTCTGGCGCCGTCGATGGGTCGGCACTTGTCAATGTCAACACCGCTGACGTCGCGATCCTTGACACGTTGCCCGGCGTCGGCCCGGCCATCGCGCAGCGAATCGTCGACTGGCGGACAGAAAACGGGCGATTCAACAGTGTCGATGACTTGCTCGCTGTCCCGGGTATCGGCGACTCTATTCTTGCCGGCCTTCGCGATCTCGTGTCGGTGTGAACACGCGTCGGCGAACGAGCGTTCCGCGACTACTCGTTGCCGGATCGGTCGTGTGGCTAGCGGCGTGGTTCTCAACATCTGATCTGTCGGTCGCGCGAGTCATGTCGACTTCGGCGTGGATCTTGTGTGCCGTGCTTGTGCTTCTGCTTGCCGGCTCAGGCGCGGCTGCTCGTACAACGCAGATCTTGTTGGGGGTGGTGCTCGCCTGCGCCGCTGTGGCAGCGAGTGCAACGGTGATCGTTGCGGCGGCAGAGAGCCGCACGGGTGTTTCGGAGCTCTCGCTCTCGGGCGGTCGGGTCATCACCATCGAGGCAAACGTCGTAGGCAAGATCGAACCCACGGGGTCTGGGGCGCGCCGTGGCATCCGATTTGATGCCACAACACGACTGATCAGTGACGGCGACAAAGCGGTCGTTGATACCATTCCGATTCTTATTTTCGCAAGTGAGTCCGAGCCGCCCGCCGATCTGGATATCGGATCGCTGGTCAAGCTACGCGTGACGATGTCGGGGGCTGAACCATCAGATCGCGCTGCATTTCTGGCAAGCGTTCGCGGGGAGATTGATGTCCTTACAGCTCCGAGCGGGATCTGGGCGCTCTCTTCGCACCTGCGAAACAGTCTGATCGCGGCAACAGCGGGCCTGCCGCAACCAGGAGCAGGTCTCGTTGCGGGCCTCGCGGTCGGTGACACATCTGCAGTTGAGGAGTCGCTTGACGAATCGATGAAAGCATCATCGTTATCCCATTTGACTGCGGTATCCGGAGCGAACTGTGCACTCGTAGTTGGTGCCGGATTCGGGTTGGGAGCGCTCTTCGGATGGCACCGCAGAGTACGCATTCTTTCGGGAACTGTGCTGCTGGGCGGCTTTGTCGTGCTGGTGAGCCCCGAGCCAAGTGTCGTCCGCGCTGCCGCGATGGGCCTTATCGCGATGCTCGGCGTAGCGCTTGGGAGAACTGGTGCGGGTATCAACGTACTCTCGACTGCGGTTATCGCAATCTTGACCATTGACCCGTGGCTTTCGCACTCGCTGGGCT
Source organism: Microbacterium endophyticum (assembly GCF_011047135.1). Taxonomy (NCBI): domain Bacteria; kingdom Bacillati; phylum Actinomycetota; class Actinomycetes; order Micrococcales; family Microbacteriaceae; genus Microbacterium; species Microbacterium endophyticum. The sequence continues at coordinate 2,842,457 of NZ_CP049255.1, forward strand.
TCGCCCTGTCTTCGGCAGCTACGGCAGCTCTTTTGATTCTCGCTGGCCCCCTTGCCCGGGGTCTTGGCCGGTGGATGCCTCGCGCCCTCGCCACAGTCATCGCCATCCCGCTTGCGGCCCAGCTAGCATGCGGTCCAATTCTCGTGCTTGTCGATCCGACAGTGCCGCTCTACGGCGTTGTGGCGAATCTCCTCGCCGCGCCAGCTGCACCCGTGGCGACAGTCATCGGCCTTCTTGCCTGTTTGTCGGCACCGCTGCCGGTACTGCAGCTGGGGCTCACGGCGATTGCCTGGATTCCGGCGGCGTGGGTGGCGGGCGTCGCTCTAGTGACCACCGATATTCCCGGTAATGAACTGGAGTGGGTTCCAGGAACCGTCGGCGCCTTCGGCTTGCTGATCGTCAGCGCTGCGATCGTTGTTGTCGTTGTGCGGCACCGTTCGCAGCGTCCTCTCATGAGGTTTACATTTGCACTTTCACTCGTGCTGGTGGCCGTAAGCGGGGGAGTAGCAGTCGGTAGCGCGATGGTGAAAGGGCCAGCGGTCGCGCTGACGGTGCCACGCGACGGCGCCATCATTGCCTGTGACATCGGGCAGGGCGACGCATTCATCGTGAGGTCGGCGGGGGTGACGGCTGTGGTCGACACCGGTCCCGACAGTGGCGCGCTCAAGGACTGTCTTCGTAAGTTCGGAGTCAGTCGAGTCGACCTGCTTGTTCTCACTCACTTCGATGTCGACCACGCAGGTGGTGCGGATGCGCTCGTGGGCCGCGTCGATGTTGTTTTCCACAGTGAACCCGACTCCGAAGCCGACAAGGCGTTGCTTGAACGCTTGGGCGGTCAGACAGTCTCAGCCCACGCTGGTTTGTCGGGCTCACTGGGAGAGGCGCGCTGGAGAGTTTTGTGGCCTCGCGCCGCGTCTAGCCTCCAACCAGGAAATGACTCGAGTGTCGTGATCGAATTTTCGGGAGCAGACATGCCGACAAGTATTTTTCTTGGAGACCTCGGTGAACAGCCGCAGCAAATGCTTCTCGCCACCGGAACACTGGCCGACAGATACGACGTCGTGAAGGTCTCTCACCACGGTAGTGCAGATCAATCGGATGCCCTCTACGAAAGAATCGACGCCTCGATTGCGCTGATATCCGTCGGAATCGACAACACATATGGGCACCCGCGCGACACGCTCATCGCGACGCTGGAACGCCTGGGAACCCATATCGCTCGTACCGATACCGACGGCGTCATCGTGGTCTCGGGTGGGGAAAGCCTCGGCATTTGGCGAGAGCATCCTGACATGCGTGTCCCGGTCGAGGATTAAGCTGGGAGGATGCCTCCTGCAGCTCGCCGTGCCGCGCCTCGCCGTACCGCGTCTGCAATCAAGCAGATGGCGTGGCGAGATCCACAGCCAGCGCCGATCGTATTGATTTCGGGGCCAGAAGAAGTGTGTGCCGAGCGCGCTACCGCGACGCTGAGAGCTTATCTGCGGGCAGAGGACCCCAGTCTTGAAGTCTCAGACGTACGCGCCGACGACTACGCGCCTGGAACGCTGCTCTCGCTGACTTCGCCGTCGCTCTTCGGGGAGCCCCGCCTTGTGCGTATCTCAGGCGTCGAAAAGTGCTCCGACGAGTTCTTAGCAGAAGCGTTGCAGTACATTCAGCACCCGCAGGATGGCGCTACGGTGATCATGCGTCACACCGGTGCGAGTGTGCGTGGAAAGAAGCTTCTCGACGCAATTCGTTCCGGAACGGGCGGTGGCGCCGAGATCGCGTGCCCAGCAGTGAAGCGCGACTCGGATCGCTTCGACTTTGCGGCGGGGGAGTTCCGTAGCGCTGAAAAGCGCATCGCACCACCCGCGTTGCGCGCTCTCGTTTCCGCGTTCGCCGATGATCTCACCGAGCTTGCTGCGGCGTGCCAGCAGTTGATATCCGACGTTCCCGGTGACATCAGCGAGGCAACGGTCGAGCGTTACTACGGTGGGCGGGTTGAAATCTCGGCGTTCACTGTGGCTGATACGGCGATCGCCGGTCGACTGGGCGAAGCGCTTGTGTCACTGCGGCACGCGCTGTCGTCTGGAGCAGATCCTGTGCCCCTCGTTGCGGCAATCGCGTCGAAGCTTCGGTCGATGGCAAGAGTTGCTGGCACACGCGAGTCGTCTGCGGCTCTCGGCGCTCGTCTCGGGATGAAGGACTGGCAGATAGACCGCGCCCGCCGTGATCTCGTCGGGTGGAGCGAGGCAAGTCTCGGCCTTGCCATTCAGGCTGCTGCTCGAGCCGACGCCGAGGTGAAGGGCGGATCGCGCGATAGCGTGTTCGCCGTTGAACGTCTGATCACAGTCATCGCCACACGCGCACCGTTCGGAACCTGATGCTCGAAACGCTTATTCTCCCAGTGAGCCTGCCAACGGCGGCTTCATCTGTCACGCTCCGCCGTGCGGAGCTTGACGACGTCGAGTACGTCATGACTTTGCTCACCGACGACCCGATCAGCGCGGCGCGCGGCGATGCGGCTGACATCCCCGATGTCGCAATATACGCGGATGCATTGCACCGAATCACGAACAACCCGAGCAACGAGTTGCTCGTCTGCGCCGATAGTGACGGCCGTGTCGTGGGCACCATGCAACTGACCCTCATCCCCGGGATGGCGCGTCGAGGATCAACCCGCCTCCTCGTCGAGGCGGTTCGCGTTGCCCGAAAAACCAGGTCGGGTGGAATCGGAAGCGCGATGATTCAGTGGGTGACGTCGACCGCTGCGCCTTCGCTCGGATCGTCCTTGGTGCAACTCACATCCGACGTAGCGAGAACAGATGCACACAGGTTCTACACGCGTCTCGGGTTCGAAGACTCACACGTCGGGTTCAAATACGTCGTATAGGTCGCGATGTCTTCATCGACACTGCCTCGCCAAAAAATAAAGGGCCCGCCGACGGCGAGCCCTTTATCAAATGATGGAGCTTAGAGAGCAGCAACCTGCTTAGCGATAGCCGACTTGCGGTTCGCCGCCTGGTTCTCGTGAATGACGCCCTTGCTCACGGCCTTGTCGAGCTTCTTGGACGCTGTGACGAGAGCCTTCTCAGCTGCGGCCTTGTCGCCAGCAGCGATAGCCTCGCGGGTGCGACGCACCTCGGTGCGAAGGCCGCTCTTCACGGCCTTGTTGCGCTCGTTCGCCTTGTCGTTGGTCTTGTTGCGCTTGATCTGCGACTTAATGTTCGCCACGTGTCAGAGTTCTTTCGTTGCAGTGAATGGATGGAGTGCCAAGCGACATGAGAGGGATGTGCTCAACGTTCGTGAGGGTTAAACCCACACGCAAGTCAAAACGAGAGTCTATCAGGTCTGCTCGAGAGTGGTGAGTGCGACGTCGAGAACTGCATTAAAGACTCGTGGTCGCATCGCCGTCACGAGATGTGTCGTGCGGGGAACAATGATCAGTTCGGGATCCTGGGCGATGTCGACGAAGAGGTTTTCGTTGAGCCGCAGCTGATCCCACTGTCCGTTCACGAACCACAGTGGCACGCGGATTCTCTCAAGCGCAGCAAGTAGGTCTAGGACCGAAAGGCTGCGGAGCGCGACGTCCTGTGCATCGTATGCGTAGCCACCGGCGCCAAAATCAGTGCGCGTCTCGGGCGGGAGGGTGGCATCGAGCACGCGGTCCGTGAGCCACTGCCCGCGTCCGGGCAGTGCATTGAAGCTCCGTGCCAGCAATCGGTATGCAACGAGTCCTGCACCGCGCGGAATGGCCGTGCACGATGCGGCAATGAATCCGGCCACGGGCGGCGCGGGCTCTGAACCTACGTAAGAGGTGGAGAGAATCCCACCCATCGAATGGGCGACAAGAAGTACCGGGCCCGACACGACAGCGGTTCGCACAGCTTCATCGATCGTCTCTAACGCACCCTCAAGGGTGAAGGATTCATCGCGTCGTGTGCCGTGTCCAGGCAGATCGACGGCTATCGCTGGGTTACCCCGTCGCTCCAAATGTTCCATCTGGCTACGCCACATCGTTGCCGATGTACGGATGCCGTGGACCAAAACCACTTGCACGGTCATTTCAGCAGCCTAACCGGCGTGTTGGCCGTTGCCAGAAGCATTCGGTCGCGCCCGCGTAGAATCAACTGGATATGTCACCCCGTGCCCTCACACCACTCGAGCCGAGTGCGACGCCGCCTGAGTCCATCCGCAATTTTTGCATCATTGCGCACATCGACCACGGCAAGTCGACACTCGCTGACCGTATGCTGCAGATAACCGGCGTGGTTGCCGACCGCGATATGCGTGCCCAATACCTCGACCGCATGGATATCGAGCGAGAACGCGGCATCACCATCAAGAGCCAGGCTGTCCGCATGCCGTGGGCCGACAAAGCCGGCACCGTGGCACTCAACATGATCGACACGCCGGGTCACGTCGACTTCACCTACGAGGTGAGCCGCTCTCTCGCCGCGTGCGAGGGCGCGATTCTTCTCGTCGACGCCGCGCAGGGGATCGAGGCCCAGACTCTCGCGAACCTCTACCTGGCGCTCGAAAACGATCTCACGATCATTCCGGTGCTGAACAAGATCGATCTTCCCGCCGCAGACCCAGACAAGTTCGCTGCTGAACTCGCCAATCTCATCGGCGGAAGTCCTGACGACGTTCTTCGTGTCAGCGGAAAAACTGGTCAAGGTGTGGAAGAACTACTCGATCGCATCGTCGCCGAGATCCCAGCACCTAAAGGCGATGCGACAGCGCCAGCGCGCGCGATGATCTTCGACTCGGTCTACGACGCGTATCGCGGAGTTGTCACGTACGTGCGCATGATCGATGGCCACCTGCATCCGCGTGAGCGTATTCAGATGATGTCGACGCGAGCCACGCACGAGCTTCTCGAAATCGGGGTTTCAAGCCCTGAACCGAAGCCCAGTACCGGCCTCGGCGTGGGTGAGGTGGGCTATCTCATCACCGGCGTGAAAGATGTGCGCCAGTCGAAAGTCGGCGACACGGTCACGACGGCACGTACGCCGGCGACACAGGCGCTTCCGGGCTATACCGACCCGAAGCCAATGGTCTACTCGGGTCTCTATCCGATTGACGGCAGTGACTACCCAGACCTTCGCGAAGCACTCGACAAGCTCAAGCTCTCGGATGCTGCTCTCGTGTACGAACCGGAGACGTCCGTCGCGCTCGGGTTCGGGTTCCGCTGCGGGTTCCTCGGTCTTTTGCACCTCGAGATCGTGACCGAGCGTCTCTCACGCGAATTCGGTTTGGATCTCATCACGACAGCGCCCAGCGTCATCTACGAAGTGACAACGGATGCCGGTGCTCACATCACAGTCACGAACCCGAGTGAGTACCCAGACGGCAAAATCGCCTCGGTGACTGAACCGATGGTGAAAGCAGCAATTCTCCTGCCCAAGGATTTCGTCGGCACAGTGATGGAGCTTTGCCAGACGCGCCGCGGAACTCTCCTGGGTATGGAATACCTCTCTGAGGAACGGGTCGAGCTTCGGTACAACATGCCGCTGGGCGAGATCGTTTTCGACTTCTTCGATCAGTTGAAGTCAAAGACGCAGGGTTACGCGAGCTTGGACTACGAACCGAGTGGAGACCAGGCATCCGATCTCGTGAAGGTCGACATCCTGTTGCAGGGCGACAAAGTCGACGCATTCAGCTCGATCGTTCATCGTGATAAGGCGTATGCCTACGGCGTTCTGATGACCGAGCGCCTTAAGAAGCTGATTCCGCGACAGCAATTCGAAGTGCCGATTCAAGCTGCGATTGGCGCGCGAATAATTGCTCGCGAGTCGATTCGCGCCATGAGAAAAGACGTCCTGGCCAAGTGCTACGGCGGCGATATCTCGCGTAAGCGGAAGCTCCTCGAGAAGCAAAAAGAAGGCAAGAAGCGCATGAAGATGGTGGGACGCGTCGAGGTTCCACAGGATGCATTCATCGCGGCACTTTCAGGTGACGTCGAGAGTAAAGACGCAAAGTAGCGGGATACCAGCAGGATGAGTGGCGTGCAAACGCCTAGGGTGGAGATCATGCGCCGAGGGACGTTCCGAGACGAAACCGTCGACTATGCGGCGGTGGGTGCAACGCAAGCGCCCGACCTGATGCAGTATCCGCCGGAGCGGAGTGTTCCTGCTGAGCAGACGATAAAGCTCGGTAGCGGTGAAGAGCGTTTTCGTTCCGCTGGCGATGCCTTGCTGGCATGGCGGTCGTTGCGCGATGCCGGCCTCACCGTCAGCGATGTTCGCCCCGCCGCAGGGCCGATGTATTCGGGAGTGAGCTTCGACGAGGACGGAAATCCGCTGGAGCCGTCACGCCTTGAGGCTGAGCAGAGGTTCGACGAAGACGGCACACCGTTCGTGGGAGCCGGAACCACCATTCACGTGCACGGTAGTGCCGGAAATCTCAATGCTGATGGCGAGCTCCGCGTGATTTACGCGATTGAAGAGACGCGACGGGTGGGGTTTGCGCTCGGTACGGTCGGCGGTTCCGTCGTGAGCGGCGAAGAGTCATTCATCGTGGATTGGCTACCTAATGACGAAGTATGGTTCACCGTGCGTGCTTTCGATGCGCCGGTTTCCCCCTGGTACAAACTTTTCGGCGCACTCGTGAAGCGCCGTCGGCGTGAGCTTTTCGCTCGTTATCTGAGGGCTATTTCACCGATGTACACGACCCCCGCCTGATGGGAGCAGCGCTTCCCCTCGGCGAGGCAGCCCCCGCAGACGGTCGCATGCCCGAGGGGGTCCGGGTAGATCCGGATGTTGACTTCGGCGTTTATCTTCATGTGCCGTTTTGCAGTGTCCGCTGCGGCTACTGCGACTTCAACACCTACACATCTGATGAGCTGCGCGGCGCACGGAGGGACCAGTACGCGGACACGCTTATTGACGAGATCGAGTTGTCGCGCGGGGTGCTCGAAGCCGCCGGGGGCCTGCGTGCAGCCCAGACGGTATTTTTTGGCGGGGGAACTCCGACGCTTCTGCCCCCGGAAGACTTGGCCCGCATGTTGGATGCTGTTCGCACCACTTTCGGAATAGCACCCGGAGCTGAAGTGACAGTCGAAGCAAACCCCGACACCGTCACGGAGAGCGTGGCGGCCAGTCTTGCTGATGCGGGCGTCACCCGAGTGTCGATTGGGATGCAGTCATCGGTACCGCACGTGCTTGCTGCCCTTGATCGCACGCACTCGCCAGCGAACATCGGTACGGCGGTCTCAGCGGTAAAAGCGCAGGGTCTCGATGTCAGCCTGGATCTCATCTACGGCGCACCGGGTGAGTCGCTCGACGACTGGCGTCAGTCGCTCGACACCGCGCTGTCGCATGAGCCGGATCATCTCTCGGCGTACGCGTTGATTATCGAAGATGGCACGAAGCTCGCGCGTCAGATTCGGCGCGGTGAGCGGGTGGCACCCGATGATGACGTTCAAGCCGACATGTACGAGCTGGCTGACGAGGTTCTCGGATCGGCCGGCTACAGCTGGTATGAAGTGTCGAACTGGGCACGCAGTGAATCTCAGCGCTCACGCCATAACCTCGCCTATTGGCGGGGCACTGATTGGTGGGGTTTCGGTCCGGGCGCGCACAGCCACCTCGATGGTCTCCGCTGGTGGAACGTGAAGCATCCGGCCGCGTACGCAGCGCGGCTTGCAGAAGGCGCATCGCCCGCAGCGGGCCGCGAAAGACCGGATGCTGACGCTCGCTACCTGGAGCGGGTTCTCTTGCAGTCACGCATTCGAGAGGGCCTCCCCATCACCGACCTCACCCCATCAGGTCGCCGTGGAGTCGCCGCCCTCATCGCCGATCAGCTGATCGAGGCGGATACTGCCATCCGGGGCCGAATTGTGCTTACGCGCCGAGGAAGACTTCTCGCCGATGCGGTCGTTCGGACGTTAACGGAGTAGGTGCCTGGCTCCTCGGCTAGAATTGGCACTCTCGATCGAAGAGTGCCAAGAGGGAGGCGACGCGTGGTTAGTGAACGAGGGCTTCAGGTGCTGCGCGCGATCGTTCAGGATTACGTCGAAACACACGAACCTGTCGGCAGCAAGGCGATCGTCGATCGCCACGCGTTTGGTGTTTCCGCCGCGACCATTCGGAACGATATGGCGCTTCTCGAAGATGAAGAACTCATCACCGCCCCGCACACGTCATCGGGGCGGATCCCCACAGACAAGGGCTACCGCGTCTTCGTTGATCATCTTGCAGAACTTCGCCCGCTTTCATCCGCCCAGCGCTCGGCAATTTCATCTTTCCTCGAAGGGCCAAACGACCTGGACGACGTGCTCGCTCGAACCGTCCGCGCTCTCACACAGGTGACCGGGCAGGTCGCACTCGTGCAATATCCGTCATTTGCGCGAGCTAATGTCACCCACGTCGAACTCGTTGCGCTTGGGCTGGGGAAGATGTTGGTGATCTTGGTCACGGACACCGGGCGGGTCTCTCAGCGGATCGCTTTTGTGCCTGAGGAACTTGACGACACGGATGTTGCGCAACTTCGCGCGCAAGCGTCGGTTGTTGTGACGGGGTTTTCCGTGCGTGAAGGTGTTCGCCGTGTCGAAGAGATCGTGGCCGCTGAACAGTCCACATCGACGCGGCTCGACAACGCGCTGCGTCCGATTTTGCGCGTCGTCGGCGAAGAGCTCGATGAGTTCCGTCAAGATCGCCTCGTGCTCGCGGGCGCGGCAAACCTTGCCCGGCGTGAGTCCGACTTCCGAGGTAGCATCTCGCCGCTGCTCGAAGCCATCGAAGAGCAGGTGACTCTCCTGCGGCTCATGACAGAGATGGTGGCAGATGGCAACGGACTCGCTGCGAGCATCGGTCGTGAAAACGAGCCCTTCGGTTTGCCTGAGGCATCCGTCTTGGCGAGTACGTACGACACCACGGGATCGCAGTCCCGCATCGGACTGTTAGGTCCGATGCGCATGGACTACTCCACCAATCTCGCGGCCGTGCGTGCCGTCGCCCACTACCTCAGTCAACTGCTTGACGAAGATGAGCAACACTGATCCACAGCTTTGATGACCAACACCGAAGTACAACATTCATAACGACGTTCGATACAGAACGATCCCGCACATCGTGCGGGCAGGAAGGCGAAAGTGGCTGACCACTACGAAGTGCTCGGGGTATCGCGAGAAGCGACGTCCGACGAGATCAAGAAGGCATACCGACGACTGGCTCGCCAGCTTCACCCGGATGTGAACCCCGGCGAAGATGCGTCCGAAAAATTCAAACTCGTAACTCACGCGTACGACGTTCTGAGCGACCCTGAACAGCGCCGGCGCTACGACATGGGCGGCGATTCATCGCCCTTCGGCGGCGGTGGGGGCAACGCGAACTTCGGTGGGTTCGGCGACATCTTTGAGACGTTCTTCGGCGGCGGAGGCCAGACGCGAGGAGCCCGTGCCCGTTCGCGCGCGGAACGCGGCCAAGACGCACTCGTTCGGCTCGACCTCGAACTCGGCGATGTTGTTTTCGGCGTGCACCGCGATCTTGAAGTCGACACGGCAGTCCTTTGCCAAACGTGTGAGGGATCCTGCTGCCAGCCGGGCACATCTCCCGTCACGTGTGACATCTGTCACGGCAGTGGACATGTGCAGCGCACAGTGCGCAGCCTTCTCGGCAACGTCGTGACAAACCAGCCGTGCGCGACATGCCAGGGTTACGGCACGACAATTCCTTACCCCTGCGCGACCTGTCAGGGTCAGGGGCGTGTGCGCGAGCGCCGCACCGTTTCGCTCGACATCCCAGCCGGGGTCGAAAACGGACTTCGACTACAGCTTCCGGGCTCGGGTGAAGTCGGTCCCGCTGGCGGCCCGAACGGTGACCTGTACATCGAGGTCAGTGTCGCGCCTCACGAGACATTTAGTCGTGAGGGCGACGATCTGCTCGCCACGATCGAGGTCTCGATGCCGGATGCGATCCTCGGCACGACCACCAAAATTGATTCGCTGGACGGCTCCGTTGAGCTTGACTTGCGGGCAGGGGTGCAAAGCGGCGACGTTCTCACGATCAAGGGACGCGGCATCACGCCGCTTCGCGGATCTCAACGAGGTGACCTTCGAGTTGGGGTGCAGGTCGTGACCCCAACTCGCCTCGACAGCAAAGAGCGCCAAATGATCGCCGAGTTTGCCGCTCGTACCAAGGCTCCGGCGCCTCGCCTCGCCGAGTTCCACCAGGGGCTGTTTTCTAAACTGCGCGATAGGTTCCGGAGCTAGTAGTCGTGGCACTCCAGTTTTTTCACGACACGCCATTGGGCCCCGAGCTCGGGGACGGGAGCGAGATCACGCTCACAGGTGCTGAAGCGCATCACGCTGCGACCGTGCGGCGAGTTCGAGTGGGCGAGCAAGTCACTGTCTCAGACGGTCTCGGCGTCGTGATCGAGGCTGTTGCAACGTTCGTGTCGCCCAAAGAAGTCGGCCTTCGTGTTTTCGCCCGCAAAGATGTGGCTCCCTCCACACCTCGGCTTGTGCTCGTACAGGCGCTAGCAAAAGGCGGCCGTGATGAACTCGCGGTGCAAACAGCAACCGAATTTGGCGTCGACGAAGTCATCCCGTGGCAATCGTCTCGCAGCATCTCCCGTTGGGAAGGAGCTAAAGCCGAGAAGAGTCGACTGCGCTGGGAAGCGATAGTGCGGGAAGCCAGTAAACAAGCCCATCGGGCGTGGATACCGCGTGTACACGGTGTCGTTGACACCCCAGCGCTGGTCGCGATGCCAGAAGACACGCTGATGCTGCTCCTTGATCCGACGGCATCGGAGAGCCTGTCTTATGTCAAGCTGTTCGACATCAACAGACGCGGGCACAAGATCGCGCTTATCGTCGGCCCAGAGGGTGGATTCACAGAGAGCGAGATCGAAACGCTCGTGGCCGCGGGGGCCGAGAGGGTGCGGCTCGGGGAAAATGTGCTGCGCACATCGAGCGCAGGCCCAGCGGCGCTCGCGGTGCTCAACGTTCGCCTCTCGCGATGGTGACGTGTTGGACGATGCGCGGAAGCATCTCGCGAGCTCAGCGCAGGGTGTCTCGGTAGGATGGTCGCATGAGCGAACCTTCGATCTTCACGCGAATTTTCAGGGGAGAAATTCCCGCGGAGATCGTGGGGGAGACCGCTAACGTCTTTGCGATTCGCGACATTGCTCCGCAGGCACCTGTCCATCTCTTGGTGATACCCAAAACCCAAGAGTTTCGTGATGTCGTGGAACTTGCCGCTGCGGCCCCGGCGTTGATGGCCGAAATGGTCGACCTTGCTCGGTCACTCGCTATGGAGCACTCAGACGGCGACTTCCGTTTAGTTTTCAACACTGGCGAAGGCGCGGGCCAGACGGTATTCCACGTGCACGCTCATGTTCTTGCCGGATCTCTCAATGAAAAGAGCCTTGGTGGCTGATAGTTCTGATTCCTCGACCGTCGAACGCATCCTCGTCGACGGCATCGCGATGGTGAAGTTGTTGGGTCCCGGTGATCGTCTGCTGCGCGTGCTTGAGCGCGAGCATCCGGGTGTGGATCTCCATGTCCGCGGCAATGAGATCACGCTGACGGGCGCGCCCGAAGTCGTTGCGGGGGCGAAGGAGCTCGTGGACGAGCTGATCACGATGACGCGCTCCGGCCATGACCTTGCACCGGCGGATGTGACGACGTCTCAGAGAATCCTCGACAAGGACGGAGCTATGCGCCCGTCTGAGGTGCTCGGTGAAGTGATTCTGAGCTCTCGCGGCAAGATTGTGCGCCCGAAGACACTGGGTCAAAAAGACTATGTCGATGCGATCGAAGAAAACACGATTGTGTTCGGCATCGGTCCAGCCGGTACCGGTAAGACCTACCTTGCGATGGCCAAGGCCGTCCAGGCGCTCCAGCGCAAAGAGGTGAGCCGCATTATCCTTACGCGGCCCGCTGTTGAGGCAGGCGAACGCTTGGGGTTTCTGCCCGGCAGCTTGACAGACAAGATCGACCCGTACCTGCGTCCGCTCTACGATGCGCTCAACGAGATGATGGATCCAGAGCTCGTCCCAAAGCTCATGGCCGCGGGAACTATCGAGGTGGCACCGCTCGCGTACATGCGAGGCCGCACACTCAACGATTCCTTCGTCGTCCTCGACGAAGCGCAGAACACGACTCCTGAGCAGATGAAGATGTTTCTGACTCGGCTGGGCTTCGGCACGCGAATGGTCGTCACGGGCGATATCACGCAGGTTGATCTTCCCCAGGGGTCGTCCGGGCTCCGACTTGTCACGCGTGTGCTGAGAGATATCGACGACATCCACTTCGCGATGCTCACTAGCGCTGACGTAGTGCGTCACTCACTCGTCGGGCGCATAGTCGACGCCTACACCGAATACGACGAACGTGCGGTCGCCGCCCGTCGTGAACGCGACGAAGCGGCAGAGTTCGCCAGCCGTGTAGATCGTCGATCGCCGCGAGCCGGTGCGACACGAGACAGACTTCCGAAGCGAGGACGTTCATGACTATTGAAATCAACAACGAGTCCGGCTTCGAAGTCGACGAGTCAGTCTTTTTGCGTCTGATGGAAAGCAATCTCGCTCAGCTCCATGTCAGTCCCGATGCAGACGTTGCGATTCTGCTTGTCGATGAGGGTGCCATGGAGGCTCTTCACGTCCAATGGATGGATGAGCCCGGCCCAACGGACGTGCTCAGCTTCCCGATGGACGAACTGCGCCCGGGTACCGAGGAGCAGCCGACTGCTCCCGGGCTCCTCGGGGACATTGTCCTCTGCCCTCAAGTCGCCCAGACACAGGCACAGGCAGCGAAACCTCCGCAGTCCACACAGGACGAACTCGTGATGCTGACAACACACGGACTTCTGCACCTACTGGGCTTCGACCACGCCGAGCCGGACGAAGAACGAGAGATGTTCGGACTGCAGCGTGAACTGATCGCGTCGTTTGCTGCAGCGGAACGGCGCCGGGACCGCCCATGACCCCTGTCTTACTTCTGGTTCTTGCCGTCATCTTGACGGCATTTGGCGCGCTGATGGCCGCTATCGACGCGGCGCTCAGCGTGACATCTCGCCAGGACCTTTCGGAAGCCGCAGGGCAGGGTAAGAACTCTGATCTCCTTCGGCGCATTGCGGCGGATCCTGACACGCACGAGAACGCTGTCATATTCATCCGTGTGCTGGCAGAAACCACCGCCGCTGTGCTGGTGACTGTTTCTTTCACGATGCTCATCCAGAACGTCTGGTGGGCAATGCTCGGCGCAGCGGTGCTGATGACCGGCATCTCTTTTGTGGTTGTGGGTGCGAGTCCGCGTTCGGTCGGCCGGCGCCACTCGCGGTCTCTCCTCACGACCGCAGCCCCCATCATCCGTGGTGCCCGAATCGTGCTCGGTCCGCTCGCACACGCGCTCGTCGCTCTCGGCGACCGGGTGACCCCGGGAGCCTCTCGCGGAGCATCGTTCGACTCAGAAGAGCAACTACTCAGCATGCTCGATGAAGCCGCGGACCACGACCTCATCGAGGAAGACGACCGAGACCTCATCCACTCGGTGTTCGACTTCACCGACACCTACGTGCGTGCGGTCATGATTCCGCACACCGACATGGTGACTCTTCCGGCACAGACCCCCACGCGTGAAGCAATCGCACTCTTCCTTGAAAAGGGTGTTTCCCGCATCCCGCTTCTGCGCGATGAGCGAGACGACGTGCAGGGTGTGCTCTATTTGAAGGATCTCGTGCAGTTCGCTTTTCGCGACGAGGCCCAATGGGCTCAGGCGCCGGTCGGGCCACTGGCACGCCGCCCCGTCTTTGTCCCAGAGTCGATGAAGGCCGAAACTTTGCTGCAGCAGATGAAGCGCGATGCTGTTCATGTTTGCCTTGTAGTTGATGAATACGGCGGAATATCTGGTTTGGTCACTCTGGAAGATCTGCTGGAAGAGCTGGTCGGTGAGATTGCCGACGAATATGACCCACGCGTAGAAGAGGTTGTCGAACTCGAACCCGGGCGCTACCGCGTGTCTGCGCGGCTTTCGCTCGATAGCGTCGGTGACCTGTTCGGTCTTGACCTCGAAGACGACGACGTCGACTCCGTTGGAGGCTTGCTTTCAAAGGCGCTCGGACGAGTGCCGCAGCCTGGCGCACGCGCTGAACGCGATGGATTGGTCCTCGTGGGCGGTACGTCTCGCGGCCGCGGCCGTGGGCTCGACACTGTCTTCGTCGAGCGTGCACAGCCTCCGGCTGATGCCGAAGAAATCAAAGAAGATGATTCGGCTGCAAGCGCCGAACACCTCCCCACCACCGACACGGGTGCCGTGCGCATTCCGAAAACTAAAGGCAAAAGTGCCAAGCGACGGGATTAACATGACGCACTCACCCTCATCTCCAGCCGAAGCGGCCACCCACAGCGGCTTCGCGACATTCGTCGGACGCCCAAACGTCGGTAAGTCGACGCTCACCAATGCTCTTGTTGGAGAGAAGGTCGCAATCACTAGCGATAAACCACAGACGACGCGCCGCGCTATCCGCGGAATTCTGAACCGTCCGGCAGGCCAGCTCGTGATCGTTGACACGCCAGGTGTGCACAAGCCGCGTACCCTGCTCGGGCAGCGGCTGAACGACCTGGTCGAGCAGGTTCTGGGCGATGTGGACGTCATCGTGTTCTGTGCTCCGGCCAACGAAAAGGTCGGCCCCGGCGACACCCGCATCGCGCAGTCGCTCGATGGCTACAAACGTGCCGTCAAAGTGGCTCTCGTCACGAAGACGGACGTTGCCACGCGCGAACAAATCACAGAGCGTCTACTCGAGGTCGATGCGCTCCGGGAAGATTGGGCCGCTGTCATTCCGGTGTCGGCACTCACAAATGATCAGCTCGGCGTCCTCACCGATGAGCTGCTCTCACTCATGCCGATCGGGCCCGCCCTCTACCCCGAGGGCGTGGTGACAGACGAGTCGATGGAAGATCGCATCGCGGAAATCATCCGAGAAGCATCGCTCGAGGGGGTGCGTGATGAATTGCCTCACTCCATTGCCGTGACGATTGAAGACATGTCGCCCCGTGAGAACTCTGACTTGACCGATATCTTCGCGAATATCGTTGTCGAGCGGGACAGCCAGAAGGCGATCATCCTCGGGCTGGGAGGGTCGCGCCTGCGCGATGTGGGAGCTACCGCTCGTGCTCAGATCGAACCGCTTGTCGGCACTCGGGTGTTCCTGTCGCTGCGCGTGCGTGTCGCAAAAGAGTGGCAACGTGATGCCAAACAGCTCGGTCGACTGGGCTTCTAAAAATCTTCAGGTTTTATCCCTGCTACCATCTTTGACATGTGCTTCGGTGGGCTTCTTCTTCTTAGCTGCCGCGACGAGTCCTCGATTTAGGGCCTTCCTCGTCGCGGAGCTTGTGCTGGCCCGCCTCAAGACACGAGAGAAGAAGCGAAGAAATGCACAAGACACAAAAGCCTTCGGGCATGCCGATCCACAAGTATCGCCCGTTCCATGAGCAGATCCGCGTAGACGTTCCGGACCGCACGTGGCCCGATGCACGCATCACGGAGGCACCCCGCTGGTGCGCAGTCGATCTGCGCGATGGAAACCAGGCGCTCATCGACCCCATGAGTCCCGAGCGCAAGCGAGTGATGTTCGATCTGCTCGTGAAGATGGGATACAAGGAGATCGAGGTCGGGTTTCCGAGCGCGAGCCAAACTGACTTCGATTTCGTACGGCACCTGATCGAAGACAACGTCATTCCAGATGACGTAACCATCCAGGTGCTCACACAGGCGCGCGAGCATTTGATCGCACGGACCTATGAGTCGATTGCCGGCGCTAAGCAGGCAATCGTGCACCTCTATAACTCAACGAGCGTTTTGCAGCGCGATGTAGTCTTCCGCACCGACAAGCAGGGCATCATCGACATCGCGCTTGAAGGCGCGCGCCTGTGCCGCCAGTACGAGAAGACGATTCCCGAAACCGCGGTTTACTACGAGTACTCACCAGAGAGCTACACCGGGACCGAACTCGAATTCGCCGTTGACGTCTGCAACCAGGTCATCGAGGTTTTCGAGCCGACCCCCGATCGCAAGGTCATCATCAATCTCCCCGCAACGGTCGAGATGGCGACGCCGAACGTCTACGCCGACTCGATCGAGTGGATGAATCGTCACCTCGCGCACCGCGAAAACATCATCGTTTCGCTGCACCCGCACAACGACCGCGGCACAGCGATTGCGGCAGCCGAGCTCGGGTACATGGCTGGTGCGGATCGTATCGAAGGATGCCTGTTCGGTAACGGTGAGCGAACCGGAAATGTGGATCTCGTCGCCTTGGGTATCAACCTGTTTACTCAGGGTATTGACCCAGAGATAAACTTCGACGACATCGATCAGATCAAGCGCACTGTCGAATACTGCAATCAGCTTCCCGTTCCGGAGCGGAGCCCCTGGGCGGGTGACCTCGTCTTCACCGCGTTCAGTGGATCGCACCAAGATGCCATCAAGAAGGGTCTTGAAGCGATGGAAGCGCGCGCGGCATCCGAGGGCGTTGGTGTAGATGACATCGAGTGGGCTGTTCCGTACCTGCCCATTGATCCCAAAGATCTCGGACGCTCATACGAGGCTGTCATTCGTGTGAACTCGCAGTCGGGCAAGGGCGGCGTCGCGTACCTGCTGAAGAGCGATCACTCGCTCGATCTGCCTCGCAGATTGCAGATCGAGTTTTCCGGCGTTGTGCAAGCTAAGACCGATTCTGAGGGCGGAGAAGTAACGAGCGACCAGATCTGGTCGATCTTCACCGACGAGTACCTCCCGGCTACCAGCAACGACGGTAAATGGGGCCGGTTCGAGCTGCTCGCCACCCGAAGCACGAGCGAGATGACAGGGGATGTCGAACTCGCGGTGCGGCTGCGCGACGGCGACACGGTTTCTGACGCGACGGGACACGGAAATGGCCCGGTCGCCGCATTCATCGATGTTCTGCGGGGCCATGGGTTCGATATTTCGCTCTACGATTACGTCGAGCACACGCTCAGCGCGGGTGGCGATGCGCAAGCCGCCGCGTACGTTGAGCTCCAAGTCGATGGTGAACGCCTCTGGGGCGTCGGTATCGATGGCGACATATCGACGGCATCCCTCAAAGCCGTTGTTTCATGTGTCAACCGCGCTGTACGTACTCGTATGGCAGCGGGCGAACTGGCAGCTGTATAGACACAGTTCAACGCTGGAGGCTCCGTCACGCGCACTGTGGGCGTAACGGAGCCTCCAGCGTTTTAGGCATTCGGACGCACGATGGGGATGGCAGCGGTTTCAACGGCTACCTTTCGGCGGTAGAGCATGCGTTGCTCCGGAAGAGACAGGTCGAAGATGACCGCAAGGAGTCGGATAACCGTCGTCAAGCTCACTCCGATAACGGCCGCGATGCTGATCTCGAGACCCAATGCTGCCGCAGAGGCAAGAGCGAGGCATCCCGCTCCCGCCGCGACGGCATAGAGCGAGCCGACATGCATAATGGCGACAGGCAGCCCCATCATGACGTCGCGGAGCACGCCTCCGCCTACGGCCGCGCACACGCCGACGAAAACCGCCGGGACGAGTGGGAGGCCAACGACGAGGGCCTTGCTAGTCCCGAATGCGCCGAAAAGCCCGATGACAACAGCATCCAAGCCGACGATGAGCCAGTTCACTTTTGCAAGGATGCCAGCGAGAAGCATGCCTACTAACGCTGCTGCCATTGCGGTTAAGAGGTACCAATTGGACTGCAGGGTCGCGGGGGAAAGGCCCAGTAAGAGGTCACGGATGAGTCCGCCGCCCATGCCCATGAGCATGCCGATGATCGCGACTCCGAGAAAGTCGAGTCGTCGGTCGCCGCGAAACCCAGACGCGAACAGTGCACCCTGGATGCCTCCGAGCCCGACTGCAATGAGATCGGCCCAGAGCGGAATGACGAAAAGCGGCTGAGGCACAAAATCCATTGTGGGGTGCACGTGAGTGTGCTGCGCGTTACAGCGCGCGTATAAGCGCAGATTCTCGTTCTCGTCAATCCGCCTTTGCTAAGGCGTAAGACATTTAGGGTAATGAAATGCCAGCGATGCTTATCACCGGAGGCGCCGGGTTTATCGGCTCTCGTCTTCACCAGGATGCAGCGAGCGCCGGATGGAGTGTCCGGATACTCGACTCCTTGCGAGCCGATGTCCACGGTTACCCGGCCGCCGGGCGTGCGGACAGCGTCAACTTTGTGCACGGCGACGTCAACGATCCCGAGACGCTTGATCGTGCGCTTGAGGGCATAGACGTGGTCTCGCATCAGGCAGCCAAGGTCGGGCTAGGCGTCGATTTGGATGACGCGCCTGACTATGTCCGCAGCAACGTCCTCGGCACCGCCGAATTGCTCGCTGCGATGCGGAGACAACAGGTTTCGCGTCTCGTGCTGGCATCCTCGATGGTCATCTACGGCGAAGGTGCTTACCGGACTGGTACGTCGGGAAAGTCTGCGCGTCCAGCGCCGAGACGTGTTTCCGACCTCGAAGCCGGCGGCTTCGATCCCTTTGATGCGGATTCCGGTGACGTTCTTGTGCCTGAGCTGTTGTTTGAGGACGCACCATCCGACCCCCGAAATGTGTATGCAACGACGAAGCTCGCGCAGGAAAACCTCGCCGCATCATGGGCGCGTGAGACGGGTGGGCGGGCTGCAATCTTGCGCTATCACAACGTCTATGGTCCAGGGATGCCACGGGACACCCCCTACGCCGGTGTCGCCTCGCTCTTTCGCTCCGCGCTCGAGCGTGGTGAAGAGCCCCGGGTCTTCGAAGATGGCGCTCAGCGCCGTGACTTCGTTCATGTCGCAGATGTGGCGGCAGCAAATATGGCCGCCGTGACCTGGACGGCAAACGAAGAAGCAGGTTCTGTGCGTGCTTTCAACGTCGGTAGCGGCCGTGTAACGACGATCAGCGAGATGGCCCACGCGTTGAGCGACGCTTTTGGCGGGCCAGCGCCCGTTATCACAGGGCAGTATCGCCTGGGTGACGTACGACACATCACTGCGTCTTCCCAGCGTGCTGCAGAAGAACTCAACTGGCGCGCGGCGGTGCCGTTCCACGATGGAATGCGCGAGTTCGCAACTGCTCCGCTTCGGACTTCTGGAAAGTGAAGCAGAGCGATGGCCGATGTTGACATCATTTTTCCCTGCCTGAACGAGGCGGCCGCGCTTCCCTGGGTACTCGCACGCATTCCGTCGTCATATCGAGCGATCGTTGTAGACAACGGTTCGACAGATGGATCCGCTCAGATTGCAGCTGAAGCGGGAGCACTTGTGGTTACCGAGTCGCGCCGTGGCTTCGGCGCGGCGGCTCACGCCGGTCTCGAAGCGGCTGATGCCGATGTCGTGGCATTCGCGGATGCCGATGCTTCGCTGAATCCAGAAGAAGTTCCGGCTCTTGCCGCATTGGTTCGCGCGGGCTCGGCTGATCTCGTGCTGGGGCGCCGCGTGCCAACGAGGGCGGGAGCCTGGCCTTGGCACGCGCGACTGGCAAATTTCGAACTTGCGCGACGCATTACTCACGCAACCGGTGTCAAAGTAAGGGATTTAGGTCCGATGCGTGCCGCGCGCAGACAGGATCTACTCTCACTGCACCTGAAAGACCGACGCAGTGGGTACCCGCTGGAGATGATGCTCAAAGCTGCCGCGGCCCGCTGGCGGATCGTGGAACACGACGTCTCCTATCATCCGCGAGTGGGCCGCTCCAAGGTCACCGGAACCGCCCGAGGAACCTACATCGCGGTCAAAGACATGTCGAAGCTGCTGCGGGAGTACTCGTCGTGACAGCATCGCTGACTGTCGCCATTATCGCGAAAGAATGCCGGCCCGGGCATGTGAAGACTCGTTTGAGTCCGCCGCTTACACCCGAAGAAGCGGCGGAGATTGCCGCAGCCAGTCTCGCTGACACAATCGATGTCGTCGCGGCCCTCCCCGTAGCCCGTCGCATCCTGTTTTTCGACGGCGCACCTCCTGCGGGACTACATCGTCGCGGCTTCGAAGTTCTTCCACAACCTTTGGGTGGCCTCGACGAGCGCCTGGGTTTTCTCTTCGATGCCATGAGCGGGCCGAGCGTGATGATCGGGATGGACACGCCGCAAGTGAGCGCCCAGGTGTTGACCGGGCCGCTTACCCGATGGGATGAATCGATCGATAGCTGGTTTGGTCCTGCCGTCGACGGCGGCTTCTGGGCGCTCGCGATGAGGGAGCCCAATGGCAGTCTTATTCGCGGTGTCGAAATGTCGCAGCCCGACACCGGCGCTCAGCAGCGTGCGCGTCTCGTACGTGCGGGGCTGAGCATTCGTGATCTCGCGACGTTACGAGATTTCGACCACGTCGAAGACATTGACGAGATCGCCATGGATGCTCCACGATCACGCACGGCACAACTCTGGAATGCGATGAGGTCGCACCTTTCGACCCGCACCGAGCGCTAGCGCGCCCACTTCGGCCGTCGGCTGGCACGCCACAGACCTAAGAGAATACAGAACCCGCTTACGGCGAGCGTCGTGAGCCACAGCACAGCGATGATGAAAAGATAGTCAGTCATATGAATCGAGCTGTTGCGTGGCCCGACCATTCGCACCGCGATGCCGGGAATCATGATCAGTGCGGCGCAGGCCGAAGCGACAAGGGATGCGCGAGTGATTCGCGTTAATACCGGACCAATCACGTCAGCAAGTGGTAGCGCGAAGCTTGCTGCAACCGCGACGAGCGGTGCGAGCACAGCGTCGTGAAGGGCGACCGCGAACAAGAGCCAGAGTGCGACGAGTGCGACGTCCGTGATTGGTATTGATGCCAGCCCGAAGGTGATCCCCAACACGATCAAGACCAAGCCGCTCGTGCCGATGAGCACCCGGCGGACGAAAAACTGCGTGGTCCGCGGTGAAGCGACGCTCACGAGAGGACCTCGATCCGGCTCAGCCACTTGGTCTGTAGGACCCCGGGTCGGCCCGGAGCGATCATTCGTATTGGGAAGCCGTGGTCAAGGTCGAGCGCCTCGTCGCCGAGAAAGAGCGCGGCAACTGTCGATGGATCCGCAACATACGCGGCTTGCATTTTCGTCGAAGCGAATGCGCCGCGAACCTGCAGGCTCTTGAGCTGCACGTCCACATCGCGCTCGTCGACGAGCCGGAGAAGATCTCGCAGGCGCACCCCACGCCATGTTGCTTCTTGGCTCCACCCTTCAACGCAAGCGATAGGTAACTCAACTGTCGTCTGCGGCAGTTCGAGCAGATCGTCTCGGCTCAGTTCAATGCTCTTAGACGTGCCTACTACGCTCAACCGCCAGCCGGGGTCGCGGGCGGTGTCGACGACGCCTGCTTCAGCTGCCGTGCGGTTCACGGGGAGGTTCTGTGGCCCCACATAGGGGCGGCGTGGCGCCAGAAAGGCGATCGATCTGAGCGGCGTGACAGTCTGCCCCGCAGTCGTCGCGACGATCAGTCCGGCCGCGGCGCCGACGGCGATGAGGGCGCCGCGGCGCGAGACGCGTTCTTCGGCTGACTCGGATGTCACGGCTGGGGCGGTGCGTCGCCAGTACGTCATGATCAGCGGCAGCTTGACAGCGACGTGCAGCAAAATGCTGCCGATGAGTAGCCAAGCCAGCGCAAAGTGAACCGGGCGAAACGAGAACGGAAAGACATACCATTGCGCGATATTCATGACACCGAGGGCAACTTCGAGCAGCGCCGAAGAAACGAGTAGCGCCACGGATATGCGTTCGAAGAGCGAGAGCAATCCGGTGATCGGCGGCCACGAGAAGAGCCGCGGAAAGACAGACCACAGCTTTCCGAGCAATACCGGAACCAGCGCGAGTCCTGCCAGTACATGGGCGCCTTGAGTGAACCTGTAAAGCTGCGCAGGCTGAGGTGAAAGCGGAAACCAGCTCGGTGGATTTTGCAGCACGTGGCTATATAGGCCGGTCGCGAAACACACCAGCATGAGGATGCCGAGGGCACGACCCAATACGACAGTTGTGCGGGTGCGTCGCCCCGGGGTGCTTACTCGGTGTCCGGCTGCCCGCACGAGGGCTTCGACGCGGTGCGAGAGCCTGTCGGTCACACTTTGGTGCATAACAACAGCAAACACCGTGTTCGCGCCGAGTGGAACGCTTGCAGCCGGATTTGGCGAATCGGCCTTTAGGCTCGACTCATGCCGACGCACCCGCCTGCGGTCCGTGAAAGTATCCGCGGTCACCGAGCCGCCTGGATCGGCCTGCTCCTTGCGCTGATTCTGATCGCCGCGGCAGTGGCGATTCCCCTCGTCACGGGGTGGGACGTAGCTACGCGGGCGTCACGTTCGGAAGACCCAAACGCGCTTGCACCGCTCCACGGCTTATGGCAACCACACCTCGGTGTCGCCACAGCCGTCGCGATTATTGTGGCGGTACTTGCATGGCGTTATGCACCGAGACTTTCGAAGGATCTTTCGTGGCGAGCGTTGCTTGCCGGCGCGTTTCTCGGGTCGCTCGTTTGGATGCTCTCGCTCGCGCTCGTCGATGGGCCCAGCGGAATCTCACGAGTTCTCGGTAATCCCTATGAATACCTCGAAACTGCGCGAGGGGTCACTGACGTCGGCGCATTGCTGCAGGAGTACATTTCACGCATTCCTCTCGACGCGCAAGACAACTGGGTGACACACGTTGCAGGTCACCCGCCCGCGATGCTCTTGTTTTTCGTGGGGCTTGTGCGCATCGGACTTGGTTCTGATTTCGTTGCGGGCCTCGTCGTTATCGTGATCGCAGCATCATTGGCTCCTGCTGTTCTCGTGACGCTTCGGGCACTAGACATTGAAGTCATTGCGCGTCGCGCGGCTCCCTTTCTAGTGTTCACTCCTGCTGCTGTCTTCCTCGCGGTATCTGCCGACGCCGTGATCGCAGTCGTCGGCGCATGGGGAGTCGCCGCCCTCGCGCTCGCCAGCACCGCACGATCGCGACGAGTCTGCATCATCTGGGCACTCGTTGCTGGTCTACTGCTCGGGCTGCTGGTGGAGATGTCGTACGGGATGCCGCTATTCGGTGTGCTTGCAATCGCAGTTTTGGTTGCGGGCAAAAGGTGGCTGGCGCTTCCGATTGCGGCAGCAGCAGCGCTAGCCGTCGTCCTGGTCTTTTCGGCGGCGGGATTTTCGCTCTGGGAGGCATTCGCCGTGATCCGCGAGCGTTACTGGGATGGGATCGCCCGTCGCCGGCCCTTCGGCTATTGGGTCTGGGGTAATCTCGCCGCTCTCGCTATTAGCGCCGGACCTTTCGTGGCTTCGGGGCTCGCCGTCATGAGTGCAAAAGTCCGAAAGGTGAGTGTGCCCGCGCTCTTGGTGGGCGCTGGAGTGCTCATGATCGTGCTTGCGGATCTTTCGGGCATGAGCAAAGCCGAAGTTGAGCGTATCTGGCTTCCCTTCATTCCGTGGCTCACGATCTCATTGGCATATCTGTCGCCACGATGGCGGTCCGCCGCGCTCGCGGGGCAGCTCGTTTGGGCGCTTGTTGTGCAGCACCTGTTCTACACAGTGTGGTGACCGGCTCCGCCTCGCGCTGAGACGGCGTTCACGAGAGATAATTGAGAGATGCCTACCTATCGCGACGAAGCTGTTGTGCTGCGCACGCACAAGCTCGGCGAGGCCGATCGCATCGTGACGATGCTGAGCCGGAGGCACGGCAAAATTCGCGCCGTAGCCAAGGGCGTTCGACGCACATCATCGAAGTTCGGTTCGCGGCTAGAGCCCTTCATGGTCGCCGACGTTCAGCTATACATAGGTCGTTCTCTCGATGTGATTCAGCAGGCAGAGTCGCTCGGGTCTTACGGGAGTGAGATCGTTGCTCACTACGACAGATATACCGCCGCAAGCGCGATGGTCGAGACGGCCGACCGTCTGGGTGACGCTGAGGCAACGACATCCCACTACCTCCTTCTTGTCGGTGGGCTTCGCGCGCTGTCTCGCGGGGCACATGCGTCACGAAACATCCTGGATTCGTATCTTCTTCGAGCGCTCGCCCTCTCAGGGTGGGCGCCAGCGCTCGAAGAGTGTGCTCGCTGTGCTCGGCCGGGCCCACACGACATTTTCGTCGCACAAATGGGCGGTGCAGTGTGCGCGTCCTGCGCACCCGTCGGTGCGCCGCGTCTCTCAGGCGCGACTGCGACGCATCTTCGGGCGCTCATGACGGGGGAGTGGGAGATCATCGACGCAGCAGAGAATTCCGCTTCTTCGTCGGCGTCAGGATTGATTGCGGCGTACACGCAGTACCACTTGGAGCGCGGCATCCGCTCTCTCAGCCATATGGAGACGAATCGATGACGCCAAAGCCCTATACGCACCGCGACGCTGTCGAGTACCGTGCACTGGACTGGACCGGCGTATACCCGCCAGAGTTTCCTCGTGGTGCTGTACCTCATCACGTCGCAATCGTGATGGACGGGAACGGGCGATGGGCTAATCGTCAAGGACTCACTCGTGTGGAGGGCCACAAGGCCGGTGAGGCTGCGCTGCTCGACGTTGTCGCGGGGGCTATTCAAGCCGGCGTAAAGCATCTGTCTGTCTACGCCTTCTCTACGGAGAACTGGTCTCGGTCACCCGATGAAGTGCGTTTTCTCATGGGGTTCAACCGTGATGTGCTGCACCGACGACGTGATCAGCTCAACGAATGGGGCGTGCGCGTGCGCTGGGCGGGCCGCAAACCTCGCCTCTGGGGATCCGTTGTGAAAGAACTTCAGTACGCCGAAGAACTCACCCGGAACAATGACACACTCACGCTCACGATGTGTGTGAACTACGGCGGTCGAGTCGAGATCATCGACGCGATGCGCTCGATTGTTGATGACGTTGCCGCGGGCAAACTTCGCCCCCGTGCTGTCAGCGAAAAGCTGCTTCGTCAGCACCTGTATCTTCCTGATATGCCCGACGTCGATCTGTTCTTGCGGTCGAGCGGTGAACAGCGCACCTCTAACTTCCTGTTATGGCAATCGGCATACGCGGAGTTTGTTTTTCTCGACACACTGTGGCCCGATTTTTCGCGAACTGACCTTTGGGAAGGCATCGCTCGCTACCTCGATCGTGATCGTCGTTTCGGCGGCGCCAAAGACACACCGACGGCGTGAGGGAATAGCTCGGGCGAGTCGCCGGTTTCTTCTTGCATGACGGATGCCATCAAGATCGACGTGTGGAGCGACATCGCCTGCCCGTGGTGCTATATCGGTAAAAAGAATCTCGAAAAGGGTCTGGCCGAAGTCGCCAGCGACGAGGACGCGCCGCTCGTGGAGGTCACTTACCATTCCTACGAACTTTCACCGGATACCCCAGTCGATTTCGAAGGCGATGAAGGCGATTACCTTGTGCAGCACAAGGGAATTTCGCGCGAGCAGGCGCTTGAGATGGCAGATCGCGTTACTGACGTGGCGCGCGAAGCCGGGCTCGACTACCACTTCGACATCCTGAAGCACACGAACACTGTCAAGGCCCATGAACTCGTTCACTTTGCGAAGGAAATGGGCATGCAGGACGCGATGAAAGAACGCCTGCTCTCAGCGCACTTCGTGGAGGGGCGCCACGTCGGTCGTGTTGATGATCTCGTCGAACTCGCTGTTGAAGTCGGTCTCGACGCCGATGCGACGCGTGACGCTCTCGTTTCCGAGAAATATGTCGAAGCAGTTCGCGCCGATGAAGATCAAGCCCGTGCCTACGGCATAAATGGCGTGCCGTTTTTTGTGATCGACGGAAAATACGGCATTAGTGGAGCGCAACCACCGGCCGCGTTCTCGCAAATCGCTCGTCAGGTGTGGGCCGAGCACAAAGAAGAGGCTGCCGCCGTCTAGCCGGTGTCGTGGCCCGACGCTACTGCGGCAGGTTGCTCTCGATAACCGAGACGATAGCCGGGTCGTCGGGCTTCGTCTGCGGGCGGAAGCGATGAACAGATCCCGAGGGCGTAAGGACGAACTTTTCGAAGTTCCACATGATGGGGCCCCGGCGGCCCTCTTCGTCCTTCGCTTTTTTCAGCGCCTTGTAAACTGGCGCAGCTCCGGCCCCATTGACCTTGACCTTGTCGAGGATGGGGAACGTGACTCCCCAGGTCATCGAACAGTATTCCTGGATCTCTTCGTTCGTTCCCGGTTCTTGACCCATGAACTGATTGCAGGGAAAACCGAGGACAGTGAAGCCGCGGTCCTCATAGGTGCGCTGGAGTTCTTCCAACTGTTCGTACTGAGGTGCCAGACCGCATTTGGAGGCGACGTTTACGACGAGCACGACCTTGTCGCTGAAGTCGGCCAAACGCGCGGATGACCCGTCGGAAGTGAGGAAATCTATGTCACGCCATGAAGTCGTCGTCTCGCTCATGTTCACAGCGTATGCCAGCGCCACCATGTGCGGGCTGACGTGAGAGACAATAGTGAGGTGACTTCTGCCCTTACCGCCGCTCCGGTTCTTCGAATCGGACCACACGCGCTCGATGTGCCCGTGGTTCTTGCTCCGATGGCTGGCATCACAAATACGGCGTTCCGCCGGTTATGCCGTGAGTACGGGGCCGGGCTCTACGTCAGCGAAATGATTACCTCGCGCGCGCTCGTCGAGCGCAACGAGACAACGATGAGACTCATTACGCACCATGAGTCGGAGACACCTCGTTCGATTCAGCTCTATGGTGTCGATCCTCAAACGATGACCGAGGCGGTGCGCATCCTCGTGGCAGAAGATCGCGCGGATCACATCGACTTGAATTTCGGATGCCCCGTGCCGAAGGTGACGCGAAAGGGCGGCGGGTCTGCGCTGCCCTGGAAGCTCGATCTTTTTCGTGACATCGTCGGTGGTGCGGTGCGCGCGGCCGGTGACGTGCCGCTGACTGTCAAAATGCGTAAAGGCATCGATGATGAACACCTCACGTACCTCGACGCCGGACGCATCGCGGAGGGCGAAGGGGTAGCCGCGGTCGCTTTACACGCACGTACTGCAGCTGAGTTCTATTCCGGCACCGCAGATTGGTCGGCGATCGCCAGGCTGAAAGAGACAGTGACGTCGGTGCCGGTTTTGGGAAACGGCGATATTTGGTCGGCCGAAGATGCCGTCCGCATGATGGCGGAAACCGGCTGCGACGGTGTTGTGGTCGGCCGGGGGTGCCTTGGGCGTCCGTGGCTGTTTGGAGACCTCGCCGCAGCATTCGGCGCTGACGTCGCGCCCGTCGATGCCACGTTGGGCTTCGT
Source organism: Microbacterium endophyticum (assembly GCF_011047135.1). Lineage (NCBI taxonomy): Bacteria > Bacillati > Actinomycetota > Actinomycetes > Micrococcales > Microbacteriaceae > Microbacterium > Microbacterium endophyticum. The sequence goes on from NZ_CP049255.1 coordinate 2,869,584, forward strand.
GATTAATGCGTTCCGTCGTCACGCTGAGTTACTCGTGGAATTTTTTGAGGATGAAGGTCGCGGTTGCCGTGACATCCGGAAACACGTCGCCTGGTATTTCAAGGGATATCCGGTGGGCGGCGAGACCCGCGCGCAGCTCGCGACGGGGAGTTCTCTGGCCGAGTTCGATGACATTCTGGCAGCCCTCGACGTGGATGCTCCTTACCCGGGAGCTGGGGCCGAGGGCCAGCGTGGGCGCGCGGGTACGCCGAAGCGCCCTGCTCTGCCCGAGGGCTGGTTGGACTCCAGGGAAGTGTCCCACGAGGCATCCCGGATGATTGCAGATGCAGAAGTGGAAAACAGTGGCGGTTGAATCGACAGTCTCCGGCGTGTCAACTGGGCGTCCGAGCGGCTACTCAGATGACGATGCCGCGCGCTTTTTCTCAGAGGAGCACCGCTCGCAGCGCGATGATTTCGCGCGTGACCGTGCACGTGTCCTTCATTCAGCTGCGCTTCGGCGTTTGGCTGCAAAAACTCAGGTGCTGAGTCCGGCAAGCCCCGCGGATTTCGCTCGCAATCGTCTCACTCATTCGCTTGAGGTCGCGCAGGTGGGGCGCGAACTCGCCACTGCGTTACAGCTCTCGCCGGACGTCGTCGACACAGCATGCCTCAGCCATGACCTCGGCCACCCTCCGTTCGGGCATAACGGCGAGCGTGCACTCAACGAGTGGGCTGAAGATATCGGCGGCTTCGAAGGAAACGCTCAATCGCTGCGAATTCTCTCTCGCCTCGAGCCCAAAGTCGTCGCCGAAGGACGCAGCTTCGGGTTGAACCTCACACGAGCAAGTTTGGATGCCACGAGCAAATATCCGTGGACGAGCGCGAATCCGCTCCCCGATCCGGGTGGGCGGCTGAAATTCGGCGTCTATCCTGACGACGAAGATGTCTTCCACTGGCTCCGAGAAGGTGCTCCAGGGCGGGTGCGCTGCATCGAAGCAGAGGTTATGGATCTCTCCGACGACATTGCTTACTCAGTGCACGATTTCGAAGACGCTGTTGTGAACGGTTATCTCGATCCGCGACGCCTCTCGGATGTGCGGGAACATTCCGCGCTGCTGAGCGCGATCCAATCGTGGGTCGGTTACGACTTCACTCGAGACGAACTCGCGGATGCGCTCTATCGCTTGTTGCGGCTGGAAGAGTGGGTGCAGGATTTCGACGGTTCTCGGGCTTCGCTCGCGCGACTGAAGAACCTCACGTCTGACCTGATTGGGCGGTTCGCCCGCGCAGCGACGGCGGCCACGCGCGATTCATACGACTCACCGACTCTCACCCGCTATCACGGCCACGTCGTTGTGCCCCGCGTGATCGAGGCAGAAATGGCGGTTTTGAAGGGCACCATAGGTGCTTTTGTCGTGACGATCGAGGGACGAAAGAGTCTCTACAAAGAGCAGCGGCACGTACTCAAACGTCTCGCGACCGCGCTTTGGGAGAAACCTGAGCATCTCGACGCAATCCATGCGGAGGACTTCGCGACGGCGACATCGGATGCGTCACGCAAGCGCGTCGTTGTGGACCAGGTTGCGACACTGACCGATCGCTTTGCGATCTCCTGGCACGGCAGGCTGGTGTCAGAGCTCGATCTTGCGGCGCTCGGAATGTGGGTCCCCGATATCCGCCCGATGGTGCGATCGTCGTATGCGCTACCTGAGCCTCTTGAAGGACTCTGATGGCAGGCCGCATCGCGCAGGCGGACATCGAGGAAGTGAAGTCACGCGTCAATATCGCTGACGTCATCGGAGAGCGTGTTGCGCTCAAGTCCGCGGGAGTTGGGTCGCTCAAAGGTCTGTGCCCATTCCACGATGAACGCAGCCCGAGTTTCCATGTGCGCCCGCAGGTGGGTTTCTACCACTGCTTCGGCTGCGGCGAGTCCGGGGACGTCTATACGTTTCTGCGCCAAATGGACCACGTTTCGTTCACCGAGGCCGTGGAAATTCTCGCAGGCCGCGTCGGCTACTCCTTGCATTACGAAGAGGGCGGTGCGGCTCCCGAAACGTCGGGTCGTTCGCGTTTGTACGCCGCGAACGCGGCGGCCGCTGAGTACTTTCGTGCGCAACTGAGTAGTGGTGAAGCAGCAATCGGACGGAAGTTTCTCGGTGAGCGCGGGTTTGATGCCGGTGCGGCGGCCCACTTTGGGGTGGGTTACGCACCAAAAGGGTGGTCACATCTCTTAGATGCTTTGACCGCAAAAGGCTTCACGAAAGAGGAACTCACGACCGCCGGGCTCGTTTCGCAAGGGCAGCGCGGTATCTACGATCGATTCCGCGGACGTCTCGTGTGGCCGATTCGCGATCTCACAGGTCAGGTACTGGGCTTCGGCGCGCGTCGTCTTCACGACGACGACAACGGTCCCAAATATCTCAACACACCCGAGACTCCGATCTACAAGAAGGCTCAGGTTCTCTACGGTCTAGACCTCGCGAAGAGAGATATCTCGCGTTCGCACAGTGTCGTCGTTGTCGAGGGATACACCGACGTAATGGCCTGTCATCTCGCCGGAATCACCACGGCGATCGCCACATGTGGCACGGCATTCGGCACGGACCACATCACGGTCCTGCGGCGGGTAATGGGTGACGACAATTCGTCTGGCGAAGTCGTCTTCACCTTCGACCCCGACGAAGCTGGTCAGAAAGCAGCGCTCAGGGCTTTTGGCGACGAGAAGCGCTTCGCTGCGCAAACGTACGTGGCGATCGCCCCTGAGGGCCTTGACCCGTGTGATCTGCGGTTGAAGCGCGGTGACGGCGCGGTGCGTAGTTTGATGGACGCGAAAGCCCCGATGTTCGAGTTCGCAATCGACCGACGTCTAGAGGGATTCGATCTCGCAACGGTCGAGGGACGTGCGGGAGCGCTTGGCGCCGCGGCACCAATCGTCGCGGATATTCGTGACCCATCGCTCCGACCCGGGTATGTGCGTGTGCTTGCCCGCAGGATCGGGCTTGAGCTCGGCGAAGTGCGCGCCGCCGTAGAGCGTGCTGCGCGACGGGGGAGTGACGCTGCAAAAAATCCGCGGACGCCGCATGCGCCGCAAGCTACGTCGGGCGCGTCTGATGGAGCAGCGCAACCCGAAGACGTGCCGGCATTGCGGGTGAGCGTCCGAGACCTGCCGCGCACTGCAGAGACGGCGCTCGAGCGCGACACGCTAATGGGGGCGCTGCAATACGGGCATCGAATGGACCCTGACCTCTTTCGGCGAGCGATGGCTGTCGAATTTCGCACTCCGGGACTCGACGCGGTGCGGCAGTCGATTGCTGCGACGACCGATCCGCAACGCGCAGGGTGGGCGGTCGACGCCGTGTCTCGGGTGCGGGAACCGTACCGCACTCTGGCAGCGGAACTACTCACCTCGGACTTTCCCGCGCGCGACGATGAGCACGCTGTGGCATCCGCCGACGATCTCGCGCGGCGAGTGCTGATGCGCGCTCTCGACAGCGCGAAATCAGAGCTTGTCCGGCAGATTCAGCGGGTTCCTGCGGACTCAGAAGAAGGGCGAGGCGTGCGTATGCGCCTACGTGAAATCGACATCGAACGCGCGCAGGTTCGCGGCGACCAGTAGCGCCCAACTCCTCTGACAGGGCAGGATGAACTGTATGGTTCGCTCTCAACCGGCTTCTGTTGCCGTCGACGTCGATGATCTCTCGATCGAGCGACTCTCCGCACGGGGCGGCGACGCGGCCCGTGTCGTCGATGGAGTGACGTTCACATTGGAACGCGCGAACACTCTCGTGCTGATGGGGCCGACCGGCTCTGGTAAGAGCTCACTCGCGGCGATGCTCGCGGGACATGGCGGCGCGGACATGAAGGTCGTTGGTGGCGATGCCCGGGTCGAAGGCATTTCAATCCGTAAGGGCGGGCGTCCGTTGCGCCAAGTCACTTACCACACGGGGTTTCTCGCACAGGGAGACGCTGCGCGTCTTCCGCCGCGGTCAACCGTGGCTGAGATCATCGCAGAGCCTGTTACGAGTCGTGATCGCCGAGCGAACGCCCGTGCGATAGCGCTGCGCGTCGCGACCCTACTCGATGAGTTCTCTTTGCCGCTCGGGATGACCTCGAAGTACCCGTACGAGCTGAGCGCCGGGATGCGTCAGCGTGTTGCCCTCGCCCGCGCTTTCATGCTTGAACCACGGCTGCTGATCGCCGACGATATTTTTGCCAATCTCGACGTCGACTCACGACGACTCGTACGGGAGGCGATTGTCCGAAGGCGAGAAGATCGCGCAATGTCCGCCGTGCTGGTGACGAACGACACGGATGCCGTGAATGCGCTGAACCCTTACGTGCTCGTGCTTCGCGCGGGACACCCGATCGCCTTTGGTCGCGGTACGAAAGACCTCCTGTGGACCCCGAGTTCCGAAGCCGACGAGCGACTCGTTGCGCCGAGCACAATTCCAACTGTGCGCTGACGGATATTTGACGACAAACCAGCAAACGTGCACGGGCACCCGTTGACGTTTGCTAAGCTTGTCTGGTTGCCCGCTGAGGGCAGCGAATATTCCTCCATAGCTCAATTGGCAGAGCAATCGGCTGTTAACCGGTAGGTTCTTGGTTCGAGTCCAAGTGGGGGAGCAAATCTGCCAAAAAAGCGCCTCAACAGGGGCTTTTTTGCATTCATATCAGCATCTCTGCCCCATTCTTCTTCGGAGTGGGCGTAGTTACCCCGTGTGCCGTGGCCGATCTTCAGCGACCTCGGCTCGTTGGTAATCGGTAGGGTTGAAGAACCGCGCAGTGCACGCTCGCGGTCACGCTGTCTGGAGGAACTATGGAGTTCGCCGCACTAGGGGCTGTCGGCCTCATTGCGATCATCGCCGTCGTAGTAATCATCGTTGTGGGGGTCATCGTGGCGATCCTGGTACGCGCGTGGTATCGAGTTGCACGTGCTGATGAAGCTCTTGTAATCGTCGGTAAGCGTCAGAAGAGCAACGATGGTGGTTCCTCGCGCATTACTGTCATCACTGGTGGCGGCGCAATCGTCAATCCTTTGACGCAGCGTGCCGAAATGATCTCGCTGCGCGCGCGCCAGATCAAAATGGAGCCAACGGCGCAGTCCTCCAACGGTGTGACAGTAAACGTCAACGGTGTCGCACTCGTCAAAATTGGATCCGACCCCGAGTCGGTCCGGCGCGCAGCAGAACGCTTTGCATCTCAGGACAAAGCGATTGAGCAGTTCACGACCGAACAGCTCGAAGGTGCGCTTCGTGGTGTCGTTGCGACGCTGACAGTCGAAGAGCTCATGCGCGATCGTCAGCGCCTCGCCGACCAGATCGCTGAAGGGATCAAAGGTGACCTCTCCTCGCAGGGGCTCATCCTGGATTCGTTCCAGATCCAGGGGATTACCGACTCCAACGGCTACATCGCAGCCCTTGGCGCCACCGAGGTCGAGCGTGTGAAGCGTGACGCCGAGGTTGCGAAGATCAACGCGGACCGAGAAATTCGCGCTCGTCAGATCGCGACAGACGAGGCGAACCTGATCGAACAGACGGCTCTCGATAAAAACACCGCTGCGGCAAAGGCTCAGGTTGGTCGAGCCAATGCCGAAGCGGAGCAGGCTGAGGCTCTGGAACGCTCTGAGCGGCAGCAGGCCGTTCTGCTGCAAGAGGCCGAGAATAAGCAGGCGCAGCTCGATGCAGACGTTCAGAAGGTCGCTGATGCGAACCTTTACGAGCGTCAGCGCGCTGCGGATGCTGATGCGTACGCTCACGTGAAAGAAGCCGAGGCTCACGCGCAGATCGCTGAGCAGCAGGCAGCAGCAACGCGAGTACGCGCAGAAGCCGATGCTGACGCTATCCGTCTGGAAGGTGACGCTCGTGCGCAGGCGATTCGCGCTGAGGCAGAAGCGCTCTCGCACAACCAGGAAGCCCTGCTCGCACAGCGGGCGCTTGAGTCCTTGGTGCCGATGATGTCGGAGTTCGCGAAGGGCTACGACAAGGTCGGATCGATCACGGTTCTTGGGGGAGAAGGTGCAAGCAGCCATCTCGCCAGCGAGTCTGCGTCTGGGTTGCGCGCGACTTTCGATGCCGTGCGGGCCGCGACAGGTCTCGATCTTGCGGCTGTCATCCAGGGTCGTGTCGTTGGAAACAGCGTCGGCGATGCGATCGCTGAGACGGCGCCAGCGGCGCCGACCACCGTCTCACCGCAGGCCCCTGAACCCGCACCCGAGTCGTAATTCAGGCGTCGAGGTCATCGACGCCCGGCATCCAGGAGACGCCCGGCCGGTTCCACCCGCGCTTCCGGGCGATCTTCTGTACCGTCTTCCAGTCCCGATCATCGATTCTGTCGATGTAGAGCACGCCGTTCAGGTGGTCGAACTCGTGCTGCAGAATTCGCGCACGCCATCCTGTCACCTCGAGGCGGACTGCGGCGCCTTCGAGGTCTGTCCCCGAGATAATGGCTCCTTCGGAGCGGCGCAGGGGGAATCGCTCGCCCGGTACCGATAGACAGCCCTCGGACTCTTCCTCTTCGTCGGGTTCTCCTGGTTCGAGAGGTCGTATCCACAACTCCGGGTTGATGATGACGCCCCGCCAGGGCGCGCCATCATCGTCCTGGTATGTGTAGGTGAAGATTCGCAATCCGACGCCCACCTGGGGCGCCGCCAGGCCCACGCCGGGGGCGGTGTCCATAGTCTCGAACATGTCGGCGACGAGGGTACGAATCTCGTCGGTGATGACCTCGACTGGCGCAGCAGGCGCGTGCAATACCGGGTCACCCATGATGCAAATTGGAAGAACAGCCACGCCTTGAGCCTATCGAGCGTATGTGCCAGCTACTGTTTTATGGTGTTCTGGTTTTCTCCCACGCTCGATGACGTCAGCAATCAGCTGGTTGGTGTTTTTGAGAACCCAGCTTTGCTGCTGGGTATCCCGCTGGCCCTTTCTGGCGCGGTTTTCATGTCGTTCGGAGCGCAGTATCAGCACCGGGGCGTTACAAAGGTGGGCCAGCTTGCTGGTGGCGCCAATTCAAACGGATTGACACTTTCTCAGCTGGGCCGTTTACTCACTAGGCCATCCTGGGTATTGGGCACCGTGATGCTCGGACTCGCCATCGTCTGCCAGCTGGGCGCGCTGAGCGTGGCGCCGCTGATCGTTGTGCAGCCGCTGGGTGCCATATCCCTCGTCATCACGACGCTGCTGAACGCGCGAGTGACAGGACACACTCCGACTCGCCGCTCCATCACAGCGATCATCGCGTGTGTGGGAGGAATCTTCCTTTTCGTCACGGTCGCCGCTCTCTTTGCGGTAGAGCAAGCAGTAACGACGAGTCAGATCGTCATCGTGTTGTTGTTGCTTCTGGTTATCTCGATCGTTCTGGTGCTGCTTTGGCTGCTCTTTCGTCGACGCCAAGCACGCGCATTGTTCTACGTCGTAGCGGCCGGAATCGTCTACGGCTTTGTGGCGACTCTTGCCAAGATCGTCATTCTTCGCGTCCAGGATGGCAATTTCGACTGGTTGACGCTACTCAGTCTTGTCGCTCTTGTCGCAGGTACCGGCCTCGGCGCGTACTTCGTGCAGACCGCGTATTCATCCGGCCCGCCTGACCTGGCAATTGCGGGTCTCACGGTGGTCGACCCGATGGTCGCGGTTCTCGTTGGCCTGACCGTCCTCGGGGAGGGATCAGCCGTCCCCTTCTGGGGCTACGTGATCTTCATCATCGCCGGGGCCGTGGCCATTTGGGGCGTGATCAATCTTGCGATCTATCACCCACAGGTTATGAAAGACAGTCAAGAGCTAAACATTCGTCGCGGCAGTGGCGAACTTCGCCAGCCGGACGAGACCGAGTAAGCTCGTTCGCTGAGGGGCGGTGGCCAAGCTGGTTAAGGCAGCGGGCTCATAACCCGACGATCGTGGGTTCAAGTCCCACCCGCCCTACAAAACATCCGCCCGAAATTCCTACTTTCGAATCTCGCGCACGTCAATGCTTGTGAATTGCCAGTCGCGTCGGCAATAATGGCCGCAGACAACAGAACAACTGCCAGAGATGACTCCATCAGGTCGTAGGGGAAGACGCACCTGAAGAAACGGAGACATCATGGCTACACCTCATGCGCGGGGAGTGATTTATATTCACTCCGCGCCACGTGCGTTGTGCCCCCACATCGAGTGGGCGGTTGGACGCGCTCTCGGTCGTGCCGTTAATTTCGAATGGGACGATCAGCCGGTTCAGCCGGGTTCTCAGCGGATGGAATTTTACTGGGAAGGCCCAGCCGGCACCGGTGCGACTCTCTCGAGCGCTATTCGGGGCTGGGAGCACCTCAGGTTCGAAGTGAGCGAAGATCCGACGCCGCGCTCAGACGGCGGACGCTGGCTCCACACACCTGATCTCGGAATCCACTACGCCCAGACGGATGCCGCAGGCAACATCGTCATAGGTGAGGATCGCGTGCGCTACGCGATGGAGATCGCTGCGGGCGATGCCACTGAGCTCCAACGAGAACTCACCGTGGCCCTGGGATCCGCGTGGGACGAGGAATTGGAACCATTCCGCCACGCAAGCGATGACAGCCATGTGGTGTGGCTGCACAAGGTGGGTTGAGCTCTCGATATGCGTCAGACGCGCTGAAAGCCTCGGTACCCGACGTCGGTTGACAGTGTCCCGGCACGGAGAATAGGCGTCACGCATCTGGAAATGGAAAAGGCCCTGACCGTTACCGGTCAGGGCCTTTTCACGTTCTAGCTACTCGCTAGCGAAAGCTACGACGGCATTGTGTCCGCCGAAGCCAAACGAGTTGCTGATGGCAAGTTGGGCACCAGACCCAAGCGGCTGAGCATCGCCCGAAACGCTGAGCGGGATGTCAGGATCTTGGTTCGTCAGGTTGATCGTCGGGGGAGCTTTGCGGTCGCGAACGGCGAGGAGTGTAAAGACAGCTTCCAGTGCGCCCGTGCCGCCCAACAGGTGACCGGTCGATGCCTTCGTTGCAGAAACCGGGATCTCGTCGATCCGGGCACCGAATACCTTTCGAAGCGCCGTGTACTCAGCAATATCTCCGACCGGCGTTGAGGTCGCGTGCGCGTTAATGTGTGTCACATCGTCGGGTGAGGCATCCGCCATGTCAAGCGCGAGCTTGACGGCTCGTGATGCACCACGACCCTCAGGGTCGTTCGCAGTGATGTGATAAGAATCCGCGGTGACGCCACCACCAACGAGATAGCCGTAGATCTTGGCGCCACGCGCTTTTGCGTGCTCCTCCGTCTCGAGCACGAGCGCTGCTGCGCCCTCGCCCATGACGAAGCCATCGCGATCGCTGTTGTACGGACGAGATGCGGTGGCGGGGTCGTCGTTCCGCTTCGACAACGCCTGCATCGAAGAGAAAGACGCCATCGTGATCGGGTGGATAGCTGACTCGGTGCCGCCGGCGATCACAATATCGGCCAACCCGGAGTTGAGGTGCTCGAGACCGTTGACAATGGCCTCTGTACTCGAGGCACAAGCGGATGCGACGGTACGCGCAAATGCTCGTGCTTCGAAGTGCATCGAGATCGCCGCGGCCGCCGCGTTCGGCATGAGCATGGGCACCGTCATCGGCATAACGCGACGCGGTCCTTTTTCACGGAGTGTGTCCCAGGCATCGAGGAGCGTCCACACGCCTCCGATGCCGGTAGCGAAGTCCACTCCCAAGCGCTCGGGATCGACCTCGGGGGTACCAGCATCCGCCCACGCTTCACGAGCTGCGACAAGTGCAAACTGAGATGCGGGGTCAAGACGCTTTGCCTCGGGGCGTGAGAGCGTTGCTTCTGGGCGAACGATCGCTTCAGCGGCGAACTTGACGGGGATCTGGTACTTCTCCACCCACTCATGGGTAAGAGTGCGGGTACCGGATGCTCCGTCGAGCAGCGCCGACCAGCTGTCGGGGGCTGTACCACCGATAGGCGACGAAGCGCCAATGCCGGTGACGACAATGCGGGAAGTGCTCATTGTGTGTATTCCTTTGCCAGGCCGGTGGGGGCTGTGGGCCCCCACCGAGGCGATTTAGGACTGGTTCGAAGAGATGTAGCTGACGGCGTCGCCGACAGTCTTGAGGTTCTTGACCTCGTCATCGGGAATCGTGACGCCGAACTTCTCCTCGGCGTTCACGACGATGGTCATCATCGAAATCGAGTCGATGTCGAGGTCGTCGGTGAACGACTTCTCGAGGGCGACCTCGTCGGCAGAGATGCCGGTCTCATCGGTGATGAGCTCTGCGAGTCCCGCGAGGACCTCGTCGTTGGTGAATGCCATGGTTCTCTCCTGTTTCTTAGGGGTATGAAGGCTATCGGGCCGCACACAAGTCTAGGTGCGACGCTCGCACGGTTATGGGAGGACGACGACCTGCGCGCCGAAAACGAGTCCAGCTCCGAATCCGATCTGGAGCGCAAGACCACCACTGAGCTCAGGGTGCTCTTCAAGTAGGCGGTGTGTTGCGAGTGGGATGGAGGCGGCAGATGTGTTGCCTGTCGTGGCGATATCACGGCCGATTTCAACAGATTCGGGCAGACCAAGCTGCTTCGCGAATTCGTCGATGATGCGCATATTCGCCTGGTGAGGGATGAATGCTGCCAAATCGGATGCTTCGATACCCGCAGCCTCGATGGCTTCACGTGCGACCTTCACCATTTCCCAGACCGCCCAGCGAAAGACAGTTTGTCCCTCTTGGCGGAGAGTCGGCCACGGTGCAGTTCCGTCGCGAAACTCGGTGAGTGTGGCATTCATGCCCACAGCATCGGCTTTGGACCCATCGGAGCCCCAGATTGTGGGCCCGATTCCGGGGGTGTCGCTCGGTCCTACAACGACCGCTCCCGCACCGTCAGCAAGCAGGAACGAGATGCTGCGGTCGGTGGGGTCGACGACGTCGCTGAGCTTTTCTGCCCCGACGACGACAACGTAGTGAGCAGCGCCACTTCGGATGAGCGCGTCGGCTTGAGCCACGCCATAGGCAAAGCCAGCACATGCGGCATTCACGTCGTATGCAGCAGCAGGATTTGCGCCGATACGATCGGCGACCACTGCAGACATCGACGGTGTCTGGCGAACGTTGCTGATCGTCGCAACGATCACGGCATCGATCTGATCCGGCGCGATACCGGAGCGCTCGATCGCTTCACCGGCGGCGATACTTGCGAGATCAGTCGCGGACGTTTCTGCACCCGCACGTGTGCGTGTGATGATGCCGGTGCGCTTCTGGATCCACTCATCGCTCGAATCGATGGGCCCGACGAGGTCGTCGTTCGGCACAATGAGTTCACCGCGTGCGGCGCCGTATGCGTAGAGGCGCGTAAAAGCCGCACCCTCGGACTGGCGGAGCATGACACTCATGCGGCTGTTCCCTTCACAAGGTCGATCGCACCCGACAGATCGTCGGGTGACTTCACTGCTACTGCGGGAATTCCCTTGAGTCCGCGCTTGGCGAGCCCGGTAAGAGTTCCCGCGGGAGCAAATTCGATGAGGCCCGTCACGCCGGCCGCGGCGAACGACTCCATGCAGAGGTCCCACCGCACGGGAGATGAAACCTGATTCACGAGAAGCGACAGAGCTGCCGCCCCATCAGCGACAACAGAACCGTCTCGGTTGGTCCAGAGTGTCGTATTCGGATCAGCAGCTGTCACCGATGCGGCGGCATCGCGAAGAGCACCGACTGCCGGCGCCATGTATTCGGTGTGGAAAGCTCCGGCGACCTGCAGCGGAATGACTCGTGTACCCCGAGGGGCTGACTCGGCGAGAGTGTTGAGGCCATCACGTGCGCCGGCGGCCACGATCTGGCCCGGCCCGTTGTAGTTGGCGGGAGTGAGCTCAGCGTTGGCGAGTGCCGCGAGAACGTCGGCTTCGACGCCCCCGATAACAGCACTCATGCCGGTGTCGGCTGAGGTGGCAGCCTCAGCCATCGAACGACCGCGGATACCGACGAGTGCCATCCCGTCGACAGCCGACAGCACACCACTCGCGACGAGAGCTGCAACTTCACCAACACTGTGCCCAGCCATGCCATCGAAGGCGACTGGAGCGCGTTGTCCGAGCGCTTCAAACGACAGGATGCTGGCGGCCACAATGAGCGGCTGCGCCACCGCAGTGTCGCGGATGCGGTCGGCATCCCATTCGGTTCCAGCGGCAATCAGATCCACCCCGGCGGCATCGGAGAACTCGACGAGGCGCTCTCGCGCACCGGCGATCTCAAGCCATGGGGAAAGGAACCCGGGGGTCTGAGAACCCTGTCCCGGGAAAAGAGCGATGATCACAATTCCATCCTGTCAAGCAATAGGTCATGGGTTATGGCGACTCTCGCACAAGAATCGGCCAGTCGTTTGTGCACTCGGCACACTTTAGTGACGAAGCCGCGTTATCGGCGTCGCAAAGTGGTGGGTTTACGCCGTCCGATGTCTGACCCAGCGGCGCCGAGGATAAGCGCGGTCTGCAAAATCAAAGCTTCGCGGGGACCGGTGGCATCCCACCCGATCACCTCTGACACGCGCTTCAACCGATAGCGCACGGTGTTGGGGTGAACGAATAGTTCGCGTGCTGTCGCTTCGAGTGAGCGCCCATTGTCGAGATAACTCCACAGCGTCGCCACGAGGTCGGGACTGTGCGCTTGAAGCGGGCGAAAAATTCTCTCGACGAGAGTGACCTTGGCTAGCGCATCGCCCGCGAGTGCTCGTTCGGGCAAGAGATCGTCAGCTTCGACGGGCCGTGGAGCGTGGCGCCAAGCTCGGGCGACCGCGAATCCAGCTAGCGCCGCGCGTGCGCTCTGACTCGCATCAACGAGAGCGGGCACTGTGGGGCCGAGCACGAGATATCCCGCGCCGAAACCTGGTTCGAGGCGGGCCGCAATTTCCGGAAATGGCAATTCGACTTGCGTCTCTTCGCCATTCTTACCGACGCTCTCGGTGCGCCCGATGACCAGCACGAGTCGGGACCCCTGCACACCCACGAGCACATCGACGCCGAGCTTTCGCGCCGTACGGCGAAGATGGTCGATATCGAACTGCGGGGGAGTCGTCCCCACCAGGACAGCTACTTCGCCATGGCCGTGCCACCCGAGCGCTGCGATCCGACTGGGGAGTTCCTCGTCGGACTCTCCACTCAAGATCGAATCTACGACGAGCGCTTCGAGGCGCGCGTCCCATAGGCCTCGCGCCTCTGCGGCTCGCGCATACACATCCGCCGCGGTAAATGCGACCTCGCGCGAGTACAAGAGGATCGATTCGCGTAGCTGCGCACCACGGTCTGCGATGCGCTCTTCGGTCACCTCGACGGTTACCCGGATGAGCTGCAGAGTCTGCTGCAGGCTTATGCTTCGCAGCAGTTCACGGGGTGCCGCCGCAAAAATGTCGGCAGCAATCCAGGGAGTCGAGGTGGGGTCGTCGTACCACTGGATGAATGACGTGATGCCTGCCTGCGCGACTAGCCCCACTGAGGAGCGTCGCGCAGGCGGCATCTCGGCGTACCACGGCAGTGCATCTTCAAGCCGCTTGATTGTGACGGTTGCGATGTCTCCCGAAATCCGTCTCAGCCAAGCGAGAGTCTCGGCTTTGTCGAGAGGCGCCGCCGGTGCTGTCATTTGCTCAGCTCTCGCCGCCAGCGTTGCCGCTGGTGCCAGCGGAAACGTCGTGCAGACGGTATTTCTCGATTGCCTGAGCCGCGAGCGAACGGTCGACCACGCCGTCTTCTGCGAGCGACTGCAGGGTGCGAACGACCATCGACGGTCCGTCGATCTTGAAGAAGCGGCGGGCGGCCGCGCGCGTGTCTGAGAAGCCGAAACCGTCGGCGCCGAGCGAGGCGAAGCGGTTGGGAACCCACTGACGAATCTGATCCTGTACCGCGTGCATGAAGTCACTCACGGCGGTAACGGGGCCTTCAGCATCCTTCAGCTTTTCGGTGATGTACGCGGTGCGCGGTTCTTCCTCGGGGTGGAGGAAGTTGTGCTCATCGGCTGCGAGCCCATCGCGGCGAAGCTCAGTCCACGAGGTAACTGACCAGACGTCTGCGACAACACCCCAGTCATCCTTCAGCAGCTGCTGAGCTTCGAGCGCCCACGGCACGCCGACGCCCGAAGCGAGTAGCTGCGCCTTGGGTCCGTCGCCGGTTCCCTCAGAGATCTTGTGGATACCGCGGACGATCCCATCAACGTCGACGCCCTCGGGTTCTGCCGGGTGAATGATCGGCTCGTTGTACACAGTGATGTAGTACATGACGTTCGGGTCAGAGTGCTCGCCGCCGTACATGCGCTCGAGACCGGAACGCACGATGTGCGCGATCTCGTAGCCGTACGCCGGGTCGTACGACACCGTTGCCGGGTTCGTCGATGCCAACAGGTGCGAGTGGCCATCGGCGTGCTGCAGACCTTCACCCGTGAGGGTTGTACGGCCTGCAGTCGCGCCAATGATGAAGCCACGCGCCATCTGGTCGCCGGCAGCCCACTGAGCGTCGCCCGTGCGCTGGAAGCCGAACATCGAGTAGAAGAGGTAGACCGGAATCAGCGGCTCGCCGTGAGTCGAGTACGCAGTACCCGTCGCAGTGAACGCTGCGAGTGCGCCAGCCTCGTTGATGCCGACGTGGATGATCTGGCCCTGCGGGCTTTCCTTGTACGCAAGAAGAAGTTCACGGTCGACCGACGTGTAGTGCTGGCCGTTCGGGTTGTAGATCTTCGCCGTCGGGAAGTACGCGTCCATACCGAAGGTGCGGGCTTCGTCGGGGATGATCGGCACAATGCGGTGTCCGAAGTTCTTCGAACGCAGCAGGTCTTTCAACAGACGGACGAAAGCCATCGTGGTGGCGATCTCCTGCGTGCCAGAACCCTTCTTGGGCAGCGCGTATGCGGCATCCCCAGGCAGTTCCAGGCCCACGTGGTGGCTGCGGCGCTCGGGCAAGAAGCCACCCAGCGCCTTGCGGCGCTCGAGCAGATACTGGATCGTCTCGTCCTGCGGTCCCGGGTTGTAGTACGGCGGCAGGTACGGGTTTTCTTCGAGCTTCGCGTCGGTGATCGGGATGTGCATCACGTCACGGAACTGCTTGAGGTCGTCGAGAGTCATCTTCTTCATCTGGTGCGTAGCGTTACGCCCCTCGAAGTGCGGACCGAGGCCGTAGCCCTTAATGGTCTTCGCGAGGATGACAGTGGGCTGGCCCTTGTGCTCTTTCGCTGCCTTGAATGCGGCGTAGACCTTGCGGTAATCGTGTCCACCGCGCTTGAGGTTCCAGATCTGCTCGTCGGAGTAATCCTTGACCAGGGCTGCTGCTCGCTCGTCGCGCCCGAAGAAGTTTTCGCGGACGTACGCGCCGTTTTCGGCTTTGTACGTCTGGAAGTCACCGTCGGGAGTGGTGTTCATAAGGTTGAGAAGCGCGCCGTCGGTGTCGCGGGCGAGGAGGTCATCCCACTCGCGGCCCCATACGACCTTGATGACGTTCCAGCCGGCACCGCGGAAGAAGCTTTCGAGCTCCTGAACGATCTTGCCGTTACCGCGAACGGGGCCATCGAGGCGCTGCAGGTTGCAGTTGACGATGAATGTCAGGTTGTCGAGGCCTTCGTTTGCGGCGACCTGAAGCTGTCCGCGGCTTTCGACCTCATCCATTTCACCATCGCCGAGGTATGCCCAGACGTGAGAATCGGAGACATCCTTGATGCCACGGTTACCGAGGTATTTGTTGGCCATCGCCTGGTAGATCGCATTGATCGGGCCGAGACCCATCGAGACAGTCGGGAACTGCCAGAACTCCGGCATGAGGCGCGGGTGTGGGTATGAGGGGATGCCGTTCGATCCCTGTGACTTCTCCTGACGGAATCCATCGAGCTGCGCCTCGGTGAGACGGCCTTCGAGGAATGCGCGGGCGTAGGTGCCGGGGGAGGCGTGGCCCTGAACGAAGATCTGGTCTCCACCGGAGGGGTGGTCCTGGCCGCGGAAGAAGTGGTTGAAGCCCACTTCGTAAAGAGCAGCGGAGGAGGCATATGTGGAGATGTGTCCGCCCACGCCGATACCGGGCCGCTGCGCGCGGTGCACCGTGACCGCGGCATTCCAACGGATCCAGGCACGGTAGCGACGTTCAACCTCTTCGTCGCCGGGGAACGAAGGCTCGTTCTCGGACGCGATGGTGTTGATGTAGTCGGTCGTCGGCACCATCGGCACGCCGAGGTGCAGATCATTTGAGCGCTTCAACAGGCTCAGCATGATCTCGCGGCCACGCCCGTGACCTCGCGCTTCGACGAGCTGCTGCAGGGATTCCTGCCACTCGGCAGTTTCTTCAGGATCGCTATCGAGGTTGTCCTGAGAATAGGGATCTTGATCGTGAACAGTCACGGCAGACCTTTCGTCGTCTGGCAGATCGTGCCAGGAATTCGCTAGAGGCGCGGTGCACGCTTTGTTTGCCGTGCACAACACACCGCGCACAAGCCTATCGACTTCTCACCAGACCGGATGCTGCAGCACCCTATGGAAAACAAGATTCGCTGCAGAGTGTGCACAAACCACTCCCGACAGATCGTAGGATGGTGTGGAAGGGCCTTTAGCTCAGCTGGTAGAGCGCCACGTTTACACCGTGGATGTCGTCGGTTCGATCCCGGCAGGGCCCACGAGAAAAACCCCCGAGATCTCGGGGGTTTTTCTAATTTACGGCTGTTCTCGACCTCTGGAGCTTCTTGATCGGGGTCCCCCCTGCGTCCCCCAAAACCCTATTCATTCGGGCCAGAGCAGCGGTATCAGCGTCCGATCCCATGTAATGGGCGTATAGGTCCGCGGTTAGCGTTGCGGAAGAGTGTCCTAGCCACGCCTGCACCGTCTTAAGGTCTACGCCGCTTTGAAGCCAGATCGTGGCTGCTGTGTGGCGTAGATCGTGCACGCGCCGCCCTCGGTGAACATCGCCCCAGTGGCTGTCTCGTGTCCAATTGCGATTCGTACGCGGCTTGCCCACCGTGTTCGGGTATACGAGATCATCGGGCTGCTTGTGCCGGATAAGAGGAAGAATGATGCTCGCCACTTCGTCGGTAAGCGGCACCGTGCGAGTCTTGCCGCCCTTGGTGACATTTCGCACCTCTTGGCCGTCTGATTGGGAACGACTGACTCGCAGTGCAGGGTACGGGAGCTGCTGAACGTCACGGACACGCAGGGCTGCGAGTTCTCCCCAGCGCAGTCCAGAGAGGCCAAGGACGAGCACGATATCCGCATTCGTCTTGTTGCTGTAGCTCAGCATTTCAGTGTGAACAGCACGAAGTTCGGCCACGTTGAAGGGGAAGATCTCGCGCTTCGCTTTTGTTGAAGTTCCTTTAGGGATCTGCGAATCGATGACCACGTTTTTATTCACTAGCTTGCTTGCGACTGCCCAAGAGAAGAACGCGCTATACACCTGGCGATAGCGCACGACTGTGTCACGACTGAGCGAGCGCAGCAGGGTTGCGTAGAGCGTCTCGAAGTCCCTTGCAGTGACGGCGCCTACGGGGCGGGACCGAAGGGCCTTGACGTGTCGCAACGCCGGGCGCTCGGTGTCGCTATAGGTCTTGTTGCCAATGGTGCCCTCCCGTCCCACGTGCCATCGGTCCATGGCCGCACCAATCAGCTCTCTCCCCGCCTTAGGGTCCACGAACTCACCGAGATAGAGCGAGCGCTTCTGCGCGCTCTCCCAGAGTTGTGCGTCGCCCTTTTTGTCAAAGGTTCGACTAGCTACAACATTGCGCCCACTCTTCACGCGCACTCTAAAACGCACGGTTCCATCGCTTCGCGTAACTCTTGAGATCGTCATAGCTCTTGTCCCTCAATCCAGCTCTCCAGCGCCGCGGGCCGATACCGGTAAATGCCTCCCACAGTCACAACGGGCGGTCCGCTACCCGCTTTTCGCCACCGGCATAGGGTCGGTTCAGACACGCCGAGTATTCTCGAGACGTGCTTGCTTGTGAGTAGTGCGTCCACGAGGGCCTCCAGTGATTTGCATCTTCCTGGTGTGATACGCGTCGGAGAGCGCTTGCGGCAACCGTCTACTGAAATTTCTCGTGAGCAGCCGCCGGGAGGCCGCTTTGCCTTGAGCGTCGCGGAGCTTGCGGTGTCAGCCAAATACTCGACTCGACGCTAGCAACAGAAGCCCCACAGTCACCAGAGCACCGCTGACGCTCACGCCGATGATCGACAGCGCCAAGCCGCGTCGAGTTCTCCGCGCCGCCCGAATGCCCAAAACTCCGAAAATCACGCCGCCTACGGCGAGCAACTGAACAATGACGCCGATAGAGGGAAATAGGACCGTCGAAACCAAACTGCAAAGGAATGCGGCGCCGCCAAGAAGAAGCGCCGTCAGCGCGAAGGTTGGAAATTTCGCACGATCCGAAGCGATGGGTTCTCGGGCTTCTGAAATTACGGAAACTTTGCCCGCGGCTTTGCGGCCGATACGCGCAGTCCAATGCATGCCGTCGAAGTAGCGAAATTCCGCGGCTCCCAGCGGATCTTTGTACCAGCCTGGGCGCGAGTTAGGCGGTGATCCTTGTTGCACGTTCATTAATGCCTCCTGATGGTTTTCCACAACATTATGCTGGAAAACCATAACGCAGAGTAGACCGTAGCCACGTTGGCTTAAAGCGTGTCGAACTCCGATCTAGTACCCGAGCCCAATATCGGCGCTCTACGTCTGAACCTTGCGCGGCTTCGTCATGACAGGGGCTTCTCGTTCGACGAACTCGCGGCGCGCTCCGGAGTTGGTCGTGCGACGGTCGTCGCGCTCGAAAGCGGGAAGCCGCGGCTTGCTCGCGACCAGACGGCGACGACTGGAACGCTAATTACATGGTGGCGGCTCGCTAATGCGTTGGGCGTTGATCTGGGGGATCTATTGCGGCCTCTCTACGAAGAAGGGCCGGTATAGAACAATCGAGGAATGGATGTATGACGAGAAACTCAACTCGCTGTTAGCTGCATTTGCCAACATCAGGCGTGGACTCGTTCACCACAGTGGTCGCAAACGATGAGGTCGGTGTTGACCGCTGTGCCGCGCAGTCCAACGAGGCACTGTGCAATGAAGTCGCGCCGGTCCACGTCCTTCCACAGCTCGTTGTCGGCCCGATACGCATCGCGCAGCGCCGGTATCACGCGGTAGCTCAGATCTGCGACGGCGCGCCACCCAACGGCCGAGCGAGCCATTGACTCTCGATAATGCGTTTCGGTGGTGTGCACCGTAAATCCACCGTCGATAAATACCTCGAAGTCGAACGTCGCGTCCGTCTCTTCGTGGTGGAGTACTACCTTTGCGGGCCCGAACTCTATCGAGTCATTGGTGATGAGTGCCTGTAGTTCCCGCCGCGTGAGGTCCACTCCTTGTGAGAGATTCGCACCTCGCGCCAGCGGATCACGGCTCGTGATTTCGCGAACGCTAAGTAGTTCCAGCCCTTGCCCTAGATGCGGATTGCTTCCGAGTCGGTTGAGCATCCACATGTAGATATCAGGATCGTTGAGATCAATCGGCGACGTGTCCATCTGGATCTGTGCCTGTGAATCGACGGACTGAATAAGTGAGCGCAGGGCGGGTTCAAATGTGCGGTCCTGTTCAGCCCGATTTCGGCTTGACATCGCAACCATGAGTGAGCCCTCAGCCAGCGTGCTGATCAGGAAATCGCATGCTCGTAAACGCTGCGCCGCCCCTGGCTGATCGGACTGCACAAAACGACGTGCGGTGCGGTCGGGTGTCCAATAATACAAACGTCCAATGACACGGGATGGCCATTCGGCAGCCTCGGGGTCAACGACTGGGGCGCCTGTAGGAGGGGGACCCGTGAAGTTCCCAAGGCCGTCCTCATCATCCCAGGGCGTACCCCAACCAGGGACCAAGCCCTCGTAGCTCGGCGGTTTCCGCGCCATCTGAGCGGCGATGCTTGGCAGATCGGCGCTCGTCTCAACTCGCACAACAGTGACCGAGAGCTTTCCAAAAGTGAAGTTAGACACTACCCCCTACTTTCCTGACTTCTACTACTGTCGGGTTTAGACGAACCAGCCTCCGCGCTATCCACGACATGACGGGCCCTTCACAGGTTGGCGTGTATCGAAGCTTCGCCGAAAACTCGGATGCGGGCACT
This sequence comes from Microbacterium endophyticum, assembly GCF_011047135.1. NCBI lineage: Bacteria > Bacillati > Actinomycetota > Actinomycetes > Micrococcales > Microbacteriaceae > Microbacterium > Microbacterium endophyticum. The sequence goes on from NZ_CP049255.1 coordinate 2,889,616, forward strand.
TCCGCCCATAAAAGGCCCAGCTCGAATGGAATTGTGTGCGTGTCGTGGTCTGGTTTGCCAAAGCTAATGACGAGCGCGTCGCGGTGGCTCTGTACAAGCGGAGCGACCGACCACAGCTCCATCTGCAGCTCAGACTGATTCGACTCAATCAAGATACATAGCCCGCGTTTCATCAGTGCGTGGATGGCTCGGTGTGCAAGCCAGGTATTCGTGCTTCGGGTCATTGAAACTGCGAATACTTGGCCCGGCTCGCCCGTGCGTGGCGAAATGTCGAGCACAGGCCCCTTTGCCATTGTCCCTGACAGTTTGTCGCCCCACTCGAAGTCAATTGACGACAGAGGATTTACGACCTTGAAGATGATCCAGCTGATTCCCGCTGACGCTGCGACGCTGGCCAGGCCCTGTGCCCATTTCATCCCGTCGGGGAGCCATGTCGTGAGCTTTTCTATAGTCGGGTCGATGAGCACGAAGCTCAGGCAGGCAACAGCAACGCGAAGATAGTCGATGAAAGCTCTCACGAGAGGCGCAAGGCTTTCCATGCGGCGCGGAGGAAGGTGTTTAGCTCCTCTGGATCATTTGAGAACAGCACCCCACGATGTCGAATGTCGATAGTGATTCTCGGATAAAGAATGAGTTGGACGCCGTTTATGAAAACGCCGGGGTAGTGATCCTGAAGAGCAATCTGCATGCGGTAAGACCCTCCGTCCCGAATTGCCTCCACAAGCTCGGACGATACTTCGCTTTGCTCGGGTTCGGGGAGAAGACTCATGCGGCGGTCAACGAGCTGGAATCGATTTATTCGCCACCCCTGGCCAGTTGCCCAATCGGCCAGCCGGATAATCTCAGGCGGTGTGAGCTGCGGAGCGAACCCGCCAGGAACTTCGCGCGCGATAACCGAAGGGGGGAGCGAGCGGGGGTTCGGGATTATCTCCACTTCGCGAGCAACCTCGTTTGCGCGCTCTAGGGAAAACCCATCAAAGTGAATTGACAACGCATCGCGCACGTCGTGCACTACTGCCTGCATCGCCCCCATGGGTTCAGTGTCCACTATTCACTTTCACCCCCGTGTGCGACTCGCTGATAGATCATCATCCTTCGCAGCGATGGCATTGCGCTAGTCAAATTGATGGAATTGCTTCCGTTTTTATCTCGAGTTCCCTTGATCGTGTCACGTCGCCGTGTCAGTGTTTACGATCAGAGAGGGAACACATGAGCATCGCCACCATCACTCGACCAAGACAGGGCGATCTGATCGTTCGCATCCCCTACTTCCAGGGTCACAGTAATGAATCGCTAATCCGCTCCATTCTCCCGGATCGGGCTCACGTCAATCGAGGCGAGAGATCTGGTGACTGGCTCGTATCCCGCAAGCAAATCGGCGTGCTCGTGGCCGGGCTCATTGCGCTTCCTGAGATCACTGACGTCGAGCTAGTTCTTTACCAAGGGCGTGAGGGCGGGTGCGCGAGTTCTTGCTACCTAGGAAGCGATAGCGACGAAGCCATCATGCTATGCGCGTGCGCGTGCATCGGCCTTAACCACGGGGCTCAGAACCCGCCAGCCGGCGCTCGGCATGTTGCGACCGCAGGGGGAGCCGGGGACATCTACCGATACCCAGGCGGACGGCGTCGTGTCATGTACTCGCGACTACGAGATGAGTTCGCTTGAGACCCGCTTATTCGTCCGTTGCGGGCTTCTCACGACGGTCTTCTTTGGAGCTCTCGGCCCTCACTATCTGCTCGCCCTTTTCCATTTCTAGTTGTAGATCTTTGGTCAGTTTCTTGGTCATGCTGCGAAGGCACCGTTCGTGTGCGAGATGGTACACCCGTGCACGTCCCCTCACTTTGTCCACCTGCAGAAGCCTGTACAACTGGCGGGCGTGGTGCTCACGCCACACATCGCACTCGACTCTCGCTACATCGAGATCGGATGTGCTCGTGGAGCGGTTTACTGCCTGAACCACGCGCTCACGTTGCTTGTCAAAGGACCAGAATGCGTCTCCGAGGTTTCCGGCTGTATAGAACTGCGCCTCGGCGAGTACAGCTCGCCACTTGTCGGTGGCTGCCTCCTCGCGCGCCACCAAGGCAGGGCTTAGAGGTATTGCCATCGTTGTGGGTCTTGTTTGAGCGTCAAGTTCAGCGCCGCGCCGCTGAAGATCTTCGATGACGTGGAGCGTCGCGATGCCCAGCTCAGAAACTGCCGCGACGGCGCGCGTTCCGAACTCTCGTTCTCGGCCCGCCTCCTCCACGTTCATATCGATCAAGCGACTCCGAAGAGCCGAACGAGCAGAGATCCAGGCTCCGAGCGCAATTCCGCCGATCCCGAGCAGGGCTAGCAAGAGTGGTACGACGTAAACGCCTACTGGATCAGATGTCACTATCGCGCTGAATGTTGGGTGAGTGAACACAGGCGAATACTCGCACGCCAGATGATAGTTCCGCATTGCTAGTCCAGAAGTATGGAGCCGCCGCTAGTCCAAGTGCCGGTCCATGCGCCTGGCGAGGACAACGGTTTCATCTAATGCACGGGAATCTCTCGATAAAGAGCTGCGCGAGAAACACCCAAACGCTGTGCAACTTGCACGCGGGAGATTCCAGCGGCAAGTAGAGCGCGAGCGGTCTCGATTTTGTCGGCGGTCATCGTCTTGGGACGCCCCAGCTGGCGGCCGCGGGCGCGAGCGGCGTCACGTGCAGCTTCTGCGCGCTCGAGTATTAGTGCGCGCTCATACTCGGCCAAACTCGCGAAAATTCCAGCGAGCATGCGACCCGTCGGCGTCGTTAGGTCTATGCCTTCGCGGAGTGATCGAAGCTCAATGTCTTCAGCCACAATCCAATCGAGCAGCTTGACCATTTCAGAGAGCGAGCGGCCTAGCCTGTCGAGCGCGACCACGACAAGCGTGTCGCCCGGACGCAAGACGCCGGGACGCTTGGCCGTTCCGCGCAGTGCGTCAAGGCCGTCCCTTTCCCATCTCGCACCGCTGCTCACGTCGCCGTAAATGTGATCCACAGGCACACCTGCTGCAACAAGTGCATCGGTCTGCTGATCGACGGATTGGCGAAGGGTTGATACGCGAACATAGCCGAACGTGCGGGCGCTCATATTAGAAGTCATCTCTCAAGCATGTCCGATCCTGGCGCATTTACACAATCGAACACACCGAATTTCGGACATATTTTTGAGACACATTTCCGCCTCCCTTCGAACTAGATCGGGGATTGCAGGGTGTTTGTCCGTTATCAAGGAAACGAACACGCACGTACTCGTTCGTCGAACGGATGAACCGCGCCAGCGCGGTCACGCAGGCTCAATGGGCACAGCAATATGCCGATTGAGGCCGCAAGAGCGCCAGGAGGGCGACAGGAGGGCGACAGGTCGCAATATTGGGAACCTGACGTCAGGTATAGCCTCAACACATGTTGAGTGACGATGAGCTTTCTGCACTTATCGAAGTCGGAGTCGAGTCGCGAAGTATCGAGTTCAAGGGGCCCGGTTCAACATCCTCGACTGACTTTGTCGCGATTGTTGCGCGAGCATGCATTGCCTTGGCAAACCAACGCGATGGAGGCCACCTTGTGATCGGCGTGGCGGACAGTGACCCTGGAGGTGAGAATGGGGGTTTAGAAGCAAGTCACCTACAAGAGTGGCTTAGTCACGACATCGTGGTGGCTAAAATCAATGCGTATGCGGATCCGCCGTTGCGCATGAAGCTCGAAGAAAAACATCTTCCCAATGGCGCCTCTGTCGTCGTCGTCGAGGTGGCCGAGTTCGATCAGATCCCCATCCTCAGCGCTAAAGAGTTCAGCGGAAAAATCATTCGTGGACAGCTTTACACGCGGTCTATGGCGAAGCCCGAAAGCTCAGCCAGCAATACACAGAATGAGCTGCGCGAAGTTCTGGAGTTGGCTGCCGAGAAGCAGTTGCAAGCATTTATCCGCACCGCTCGGCGGGCAGGAATCGCGGTCGGGCCCAGTGGGCCTAGTGAGCGCGAGAAATTTGCCGTCGAAAGAAGGTCTTTCTTTAGCGAGGTCGCCTCTCCACCTTTCACGGAGCGGCCGCATTTCTCTGTTGCGATTCACCCGGAGACTTATGAATCCGAACGTTTGGACTATGAAGGTCTTCGAGGGATGGTTGCGAAAAGCACGGTTCGTCTCAGGGGGTGGCCGTTCCCGTACGTTCAGCGTGACTCTATCTACGGACAGCGCTGGGTCGCGGGAGTAGAGGCGGAGATGCACCCCGAGATCTGGGGTCTGCATCAATCAGGGCAGTTTGTCAGTGCCTACCCACTGCCTCTGGACTACGGCCCTGATCGCGATGGGTTCGGAGATAGGGATTTAGGCAGACAGTACCTGCCCGTTTGGTTTCCAGTGATGTACATCTTCGAAGCTGTCGCGTTCGCATCTCGGTTACAGAAGACATATGCACCCGAGGAAAATCTCGAGGTGGGTTTTGCCATGGAGGGTGCGCAAGGGTGGGAGCTTATTGCAGCGGACTCTGCCCGCGGCGGATTTCATCGCAGTTATCGCATGGGGTCATCATCTTGGAGTCGAACCGTCACCATCGCTCCTGATTTCATCGACGACGATCTCGACGCCGCGGCGGCAGGAGCTGCGCGAGATCTCTTGCTGAGATTTGGGTGGACAGGTGTGACGAACGAAATCATAATCGGGATGAAAAGCTAGGCACTTGCGCGGATCTTGTGGCGCAAGAGTGAGGAAAGGGTCGGTCAGCTGCTGCTAGCTCTGACCAGCCCTTGTTTCCGATGGGATCGTTCCCACCATGGGGTGCATCCTCGGCGATCCCGCGCAATGACCAAATGAAAGGAGAGAAAATCTGGTCATTGCGCGGGAATTTTGCGGAAGTTCTAGTCAATCCGGGGCGAGAAACTCGATTTCTTCGGTCGTGTCGAAGTACTTTCCGATCAGGCCTGGTCGTTCCCGTTCTGGGATCTCGATGCTCGCGTTCGCGCCAACGAATATCACTTCAAGGGCCCCGCCCGGTGAACTGATCAGGATGATTTCGGGCGAAGGGCGAACGACTGCGGCGCCGTCGGGCACGGCCATGGGCTCGACATCGGAAAGCCAAATAATTTTCATTTTCGCGTCTGACCGCCGAAAATGAAGCTCGCAATGTCTTGGCGTATTTCGGTGGGAATGAAAACTTCTCCGGCGGACGTGAACGCATGGACGCGACCATTGAAAAGCGCATACGAAACCGTTTTTGCCGCATTCGCGGCCACCTGGGTGCCCCTCGGCGCCCCGTAGGACGTTGCCCCCACGCGAAATCTGACGGGGCCGTCAGGCAGCGTTTTCTTTGCCAGGAGATACGGGTTCGATTTCATGATGATGAGATGACGGCGCGAGGTCGTTGCGAGCGAGCAAAATCGTCTTCCGCGAGTTTCCGAGCCTCGGAGCTTTGGCCCGGCAGAATGTCCGTCGAAACCGAAGTCGGCATCGACCCGAATTTCCGCTGAACTTCAGCCAATGCCCTCGCTCGTTCACGCGGGTCGGCCTGAGAATGCGCGAGCTGGCGGGCTTGTTCGCGGTGAATCTCCCAGATCGGATCGCCTTTCTTGTCCCAAGGGTCGAGCTCGATACGGCCTCGCGCAACGCGTTGAACGCCCCATTTTCTTAGCTGTTGATCGGGATTTCCGATCCATTCCAGTTCATCTTGGCGATAGGTGAGGGTGTCTATCGTGACGCGCACGACCGCGCCGCGTCCATAAACTTCGCCGCCGAAACCTGGAATTCCGAGCGCGAGCGTCGTGCCGGAAACAAGAATTGTCACTTCTTCGCCGACTCGCCACTCGGCCTCCGCGAGCTCGTCGAGCGCGTCAGAATCTTCTTTATTGTTCATTGTGTTCTCCGGTTTCCGAATCTTCTTTTTCTTCGCGCAGAAACTCGGCCCACTCGTGGAGCCCAAGCGCTTCCAGTTCGCGGGCGAGAGGTTCCGCGATTTCTGGACTTTTCAGGGCAGCATTTTCAACCGCCAAAGCGAGGCCCTGTGCGAGGTGAGACCTCTCTGATGCCGAGGCGAATGACGCCGCAATCGCCTCGCTCGTCACGCCAAGGGCGGCGAGAGAATTCGTCGCGCGCACGGCGCTGTCGCCGAGCACGCCGCCGAGCCGGAGGTCGCCGCGCTGATAGGCCAATTTCGAGGCGTTTCGGGCACGATCCGCGATTGCGGCGACGCTCTCCACCAGGGACAGGTTTTCCTCGTCTGCGGCTGCGTCACCACCGCCGACCAGACGCAGAGATTCATGATTTTTGAGGTGCCGGTAAATCGAATCGCGACCGACCCCGTAACGTCCGGCTACTTCTGCGACGGAGAGCCGCTCGACGGCAAGAGAGCGCACGATTTCGTCAACGTCCACGTGCGCACAAACCCTGCACACAGGTTGGCCGCTCGGTGCCCGCTGAATCGTCGTTGTCGCGTTGTTCATGCTCGGAAATGTACGCGCAAATTGCATGATTATCCTGCGACACGCCGACGCATAAATAGCTTCTGACCTGGGATTATTAGCACGTATGCTTTAGCGTGAGCACGTATCGACGTCGGTTAGCGCATACAGGGCTGGAGTTAGCACGGATTGGCTGACGGGGCGCCTCCGTAGTACCCGTCGTGCCGGTCATATCGCTGGTCCTGCCCTTCGGGCGCTCCGGGCAAGTCCTTTGCAGGTGAGCGAGCGCGCTGAGCAGCCAATTCATGAAGGATCCCCGCGGCCGGATCCGTCCCAGCGCTCCCACCGAAGCGGCCTCGGCGATAACTCGGCTCCAGTTATTCACCCTCGCGTGCGGCGAGGGCCGCGGCCATCCTCTGGGTGGTGCGCAAGGAGCGGCCCAGAGCATCGGCTTTTTGTTGCATCGTTTGGAGGCTACCGAGCTTCGCGAGCTTGTCCACGTCCGACTCGGTCCAGGTCTTCGAGCGGCGCCGGGCTAGTTTGCCGCCGATGCTCCCGAGCGCCTGCTGGCGGGCAATCCACGTAGGTGTCCAATCTCGCAGAACAGCGGTCGCGGCTTTGTTTGCCATCTCTTCGACGAGCAACGTGCTGAGCCCGGGCCCCTTACCGTCGTAGGGATGGAAAGTGGTTGCACGCTCCAGTACCCGGGTCTCGAAAAGCCATGCCAGGTCCGCATGTGCCGCGGGGGCGAAGCCAGCGAGATACAGGTCGTTCAGGATGCGGTATCCCCAGTTTTGCAGATACTTCCAGACGTCTGCGTAGTAGCTGCTTCCGCTGTGAAGAGTTTCTCCCGTAGCTGCATCGCGCTTTTCTCGGGCATAGACAAGACGCAGCGGAGGAAAACGCAAGACTTTCCGCTCACCTCTGTCTTTCCTATTTGCTCTGGTTGCTAGCTTGGCTGTGGCTTCTAGGTGTGCCCTCGTTGTGGGGTAACTGGCCTCAGATGGCGGGGGCGAGTTGGTAGAAACATGGCCCGGCTCCGCTACCTCAAATGGCGGGGTCGAATTAGCGGCAATACGCCATGCGGCTCGATGAAGAGCTGCACGTCTGTCGGTTTCACCGAACTTCTGGACTGCTTCACGAGAGAAAGGCACCCGATTCGATTCAGCATCAGGCATGGATGTCCCCCTGAAACTTCCGCAGTTTTGATATCGCGGGCTCCGGGTAGACCTCTTTGTGCCAGCTCAGGGTGCCCCCAGCAAGCTGAGCTGTGATCGCACGGCAAACGGTCGGTCGCGGTTGTGAAACCGACCGTTTTCCGTCCGCTTGCGCGTTGTCTCTGTTTCCACATTTCGGGGGTCTCAGGCAGGGGCATACCGAAGAGATACCGCTTCCGGGCGGTGGCGAATCTGCGGGCTCGCGAGTAATTTCAGTTTCGATGGCTTGCTCCTTGTTTGGACGCGACGGCTCATCGCGCTCGTTCAAGGCGTTATACGCACCGGGACGCGCGCCAACACAAGGGTCTCCAAGAATTCTTCTGCGGATCCCACCTCGAGACTCACGCCGCCAAAAGGCGCGGCGCCGTATTCGCAGGCGTGCCTGACTTATCCACAGCCGCGGAGTCGCACGACCACATGCGGAGCCCTGCTCTCTAAACTCTGTCGCATGGATGGCGATGAACTCGGCGAGGCGACACCGCATTGCGCGATTTGTCTGGTGAGGCTCGAACCGGAACAGGCGGCACGCGGGTTGTTTTGGCGCTGCCCGTCTTGCGGGAGCCTGCGAATCTAACCAGCGGCTTGGAGCAAAAGCACTCACCACCGAGACACCCAACACGTGGAGGCCCCGCCCGGCGTTCCGACGTTGAATCTCCCTTCTGATCGCCACAGCGGGTCCGCTCATCATCTTCTATGGCGTCATGTCCGGACGATGAAGTTGCGCTGTGGATCGGACTCGGCGGCACAATGCTAGGCACCCCAGCCTCTTCGCTCGCCTCGGTAAACGTGCCTCATCGACCGTAGTGATCGTCGCTCGAACACGAGATTGTTGTGTTCACCACAGACAGATCCAACGAACGTGGCTAAATCGCCGTTGGCGACGGCAGAAGTCAGTACGGTGAGCCTAGGTTCGTTGCCAGGGAGAATATATATGCAATTACTAAAAGAGGCCGTGCGTGCACGGGCGGGTGTCGTCAATCTGCTCGGAATAGCGATTGTTCTTGCAGTCGGAGTGAATCTAGTTGCGGCAGGACTTTCGTCCTGGCTGACCCCTTGGGGAGGTGCGGTTTTGGGGGCCGTCCTGGTTTTCACGACAAGCATTGTTGTTGTATTGGTGCAGCTGCGGTCACGACGAGAGGCAGTTGTGTATCGAGGCTTCCTGCCGATCTACAAAGGAGTACCGGTGAGAGTTCCCGGTTACCACCTCGCGAACTCGGCCGAGATGTATCTTCGTGCCGTCCTTGACGAAAAGCCCGCTCTTGCCGCGCAGTGGGATGCTGAGCCACTATTACCGACGAAGTCTGGCCTTCCGAATGTGAACGGCGCTCAATCGAGACTGATTCGGGAAGCTGTCGAGTATGTTCTTCTGGACTCACTTTCGACGAATCTGACCGACTACTTCAACAAGGATTCATGGTTCCGAACCCGAATAAGGACGCACGAGAGAGACCATCTCCGCGACCTTTTCCCAGACAATCGTATTCTTGAATTTCTTTCTAGCCCTTACGAGGATCGCGATGGCTTCGCCGAACGCCGCTCCGCGGAGGATGGCGAAGTTCGTACAAGAGGGCGAGCCATTGCTATTTACTCCGGGACGCGTATTTTCAGCGAATTTAGGCTAAATCTTCCGAAAGATGTTCACGTCAGGAGACTCGCCCCTGGCCGGATTCTGTTCGATAGTCGCTACATGCAGACGGAGCTCAAAGTTGAGTTTGACGGGGCGAGTTACAACCTGGATCGCGATTTTCTCGAAGCTTACATTGGCATAAAGGATCATGATTTTGTCTACAGCGACAGTGGAAACGTATGGTCAGTTAGGCTGACGTTTGAATCGAGGTTGAGGTGGCGAAGTTTCTTCAGTCTTCGTGCCTGGCGGCTCCATAAGTGGGCAGAATCCTTCGCGGAGAAGTCTCGAAACCGCTTCGACGGGGCATCTTTTCTCAGTTCAATTTCGTGGGAGGCCACGCGCACAATGTTGAGAGTGCAGAAAACCCTTGGATCGTCGTCGAACTCCACTCACAGCTGATTGGCTATACCGCTTTGAATTGCGTCTCTTCCTCGTGGAATTAGCTTGCGGCTGCGGCCAGTGCTGCGCGACGAATCGCCTCATCTGCTACGTCGACATGCACCTGTGCGTAGACACGTTCGCGTGTCCGAGGAGCTTCTGAACGGCGCGGAGGTCGTTCCCGCCGAGTTGGTGTGCGCGGGTGCCGAAGCGGTGCCGTAGCTGGTGTGCGGCCACGCCTGGCGGAAGCGCTTCATTGATGAGTTCGCTTATGCGGGTGACGGACAGGGGTCCTTCGATCTGTCCAGGGAAGAGATGTCCGCTGGCATCCTCGGGTTCGTGGTTCCTGCGCGCACTTTCGTCTGCCTGGCTTAGCGAGCAGCACGTTCCGACCGCTTGGGGCACCATCACGCGGTCCCCCCGGCGTCCCCCGGCGCTGAAATCTCGGTCTGATCTTGCAACTATTGACCGCTGTGAAAGGGTAGAAAACAGGAATAGCAGCATCAGACCGCCTTTACACCGTGGATGTCGTCGGTTCGATCCCGGCAGGGCCCACAACAAACTCAAGTCATCGTTACGCGCGATAGGTTGGTCTTGTGAAAGCCAGCCCTACTGATCAACGAGTGCTCCTCGACATCGCCGAGCTTGATGCTCGTATCAAAAGCGCCGAAATCGCGCGCAAGAACCCGCCCCAGGCTGGCCGGGTGAAAGAACTTCTTGCGCGGCGCCAGCAACTTTCGCACGAGCTTACGACGCGCATGGGTGCACGCGACGATGTGCAGACCGAGATCAAGCGCCTCGAATCAGATGTCGCCGTCGTTGACGCTCGACGCCTGCGTGATGAGCAACGTCTCCAGACTGTGACTAACCCGAAAGACGCGCAGGGCCTCGAGAGTGAACTTGAATCGCTTTTGCGCCGCAAACGCGCGCTCGAAGACACCGAGCTTGAGCTCATGGAGCGTCTCGAAGAGGCAGATGCTTCCGTGACGGAGCAGGAGCGCATCATCGCCGAGGTGAATGACGAGGGGCAGCGCTTGAGCGCCGAAGCAAAGGCGGCCGTCGAGGCATCCACTGCCGAATTCGACGCGGCCACCCGCGACCGCGAAGCACGAGCATCCCGCGTACCCGTCGAACTTTTGGCTATGTACACGACGCTCGCAACGCGGAGCGCCGGCGCAGCACTCTTTCGCCGTCAGACCTGCGAGGGCTGCCGCATGATGCTCTCTGGCACAGATCTGCAAGATCTTCGCCAGATGGCCGCAGACCAAGTAGCCACCTGCCCCGAATGCGGCTGCATTCTGGTGCGCACCGAAGAATCCGGCGTGTGATCGCTCTCACTCAAGGCAGCGTGTGCGGTGGCGACCGCTGAACAATCGCCGTGGGTGATTCTCGCGCGAAACAGCGAGGGCGCGATCGTTTCACTGTCAACAAACACGGATGCCGCGCGCACCGGTACTGAGATCGTTACTGACCTAGCGGCCTACGTTGCTGAGCCGGCACGCTCCCGCACGCGCTGGGTGTGGAACGATACTCGCAACTGGTATCCCGAGCTTCTCGGCGCTGGCGCGCGGGTTGATCGCTGCCAAGACCTGCGCCTCTCACACGCCATCCTTCGACAGTCGGCGCTAGTCCGCGATGATCACGGCCTCCGCGCTCAGGCTGCCTGGGAGAACGACCCCACGCTGCAGATCGCTCGTGGTGAAGCGCTATTCGCTCTCGACCACGATGACGTCAGTGCACTACCGTCCACCCCTGATGAAGTGTTCGCCGAGTTTGCCCGGCAATATGCCGCAGTCGCTGGCTCCCGCGACTCGCACCGCTTGCGCCTGCTGATTGCGGCAGAGTCGGCGGGGGCGCTTGTCGCGGCCGAGCTTCATGAAGCGGGAGTGCCCTGGGACGCGAATGCTCATCGCGAGTTGCTGCACGATGTTCTTGGCGCAAGAGGTGCTGGCGGCATCCCTCAAAAACTTGCGCAGGCAGCCGACGTCGTGCGGGAGATACTTGATGCTCCAGATCTTCGGGTCGACTCGCCGGCCCACCTTCTCAAGGCGTTACACCGCGCAGGAGTGATGGTCCCATCAACCAGCAGATGGGTGCTCGGTGCTATGGAGCACCCATCGATTGCGCCGATCCTGCACTACAAAAAGCTCTCACGTTTGCATACAGCCAACGGTGAAGCATGGCTGAGTGAATGGGTGCACGACGGTCGCTATCGCCCGACTTATCTGCCTGGCGGAGTTGTCACGGGGCGTTGGGCTGCCACCGGCGGGGGAGCGCTCCAAATTCCGCGCTCTCTGCGCGGCGCTGTGCGCGCTGATCCGGGCTGGACGTTCATCGTGGCCGACGTCGCCCAGCTTGAACCCCGCGCACTTGCGGCAATCGCCGGTGACAATAAATTGGCGACGGCTGCGCGCGGACGCGATCTGTACAGCGGAATCGTCGAAAGCGGCACGCTGCCCACGCGTGCTGATGCAAAGGTTGCCATGCTCGGTGCGATGTACGGGGCAACGACCGGCGATAGTGGGCGACTCGTTCCGACTCTCCGCAAGGCATATCCGAAAGCCATGAAGTACGTCGACGACGCCGCACAAGAAGGCGAACGAGGCGGAGTCGTGTCTACGTGGCTGGGCCGCAGTTGCGAGGTTCCGAGCGGCCGCTGGCGTGAGGAGCAAGCTGAGGCATCAGACCCGGCAGCATCCGCGGCTGCTCAGTCGGCAGCTCGCGGTCGGGCACGTGAGCGTGGCCGCTTCACGCGCAACTTCGTCGTGCAGGGGACCGCTGCCGAGTGGGCGCTGTGCTGGATGGCGCAGTTGCGCACCAAACTTGCCGCGTTCAGTCCGATTCCAGAAACAGCACAGCGTGCGGAGTCGTCGGGCCCCACGATGTCACGCCGACCACATCTCGCATTCTTCCTCCACGACGAAATCATCGTGCACACACCGCTTGACCAGGCAGAGGCCGCAGCGGATGCCGTGAGATCAGCCGCAGCAGAGGCGACCAGCATCCTGTTTGGATCTTTTCCGATCGACTTTCCGCTCGATCTGCGGATCGCGATGAGTGCAGCGAAAGATTAGCCGGATCCCGACGCGTAGACTCAAGCGTGCGAATGGGTCGGCTGGATGGTCACGTCGTGTCGGTTCGCCGTCGCGCCGAGGAACGTCCGGGCTCCACAGGGCAGGACGGTGGGTAACGCCCACCCGGAGAAATCCGCGAGACAGTGCCACAGAGAGTAGACCGCCGGGGCTTGCCCCGGTAAGGGTGAAAGGGTGGTGTAAGAGACCACCGGGGTCGTGGTGACACGGCCTGCAAGGTAAACCTCGTCCGGAGCAAGGTCAGACAGGGGATGTTGACGCGGCTCGCCGAGTCCCCGGGTAGGCCGCTAGAGCGGCACGGCAACGTGTCGCCGAGAGAGATGACCGTCGAAGGAGTTCACACTCCGGAACAGAACCCGGCGTACAGGCCGGCCCATTCGCCCCTCCGAACCTGACCCCGGAATCGCAAGAGCGCCTCCGCGCGCCCGTCCGGAGTCACCATGCGGGGCGCGACTGGGGCTTCACGCTATTCGGCGTAGGGGTCATTGAACTCAAAGTCGGGGACTTCTGCTGGGTTCAGCACGAGCACTTCGCCGGGTTGGATTGCGTCGCTGCCACGGTGCCCGTTTAGAGTCGCGATCATCAGGCCATTCTCGATGCAGAATCGATCCCCGATTCCGAACAGCGCGTCGCCGGGTTCGACCGTATAGGTCGCGATGCCACCATCCGGTCCGTAGCCGACCTCGCCCCTTGCAGTGTCGTTCACACCCATATCGACGAGGTTCTCTGGGAGCGCTAGGGACGCTATATAAGGTCCACCGTCGACATCGCTGCCGATATAGATCGAGGCTGCGCCCACGCAGTCGCCCGGGTCTCCTTTCGGAATCCACGTGCCGTGGCCGACATCGGCGTATCCATCAGGCCAGTTGGGGTCTGCGTCTTCTGGCAGCCCGCTGGTGTCAGCAGGGTGAGATCTCGAGCTGGTATCCACCTCATCAGGGCTTGCTGTTGCGAAGAATCTGACTACGGAAGAGGCAGCCGTTGACGCGGCTCCACCGGCGGTCGCGACGGCGGGAATGGCGAGCGTCGCCAAGCCAGCGATTGCTGCGGCTGAAATGACTGCGGCGATCTTGGTGGCGGTCCTCATATGCCGAACGCTACTGAGCCTTCAAGCGAACTCTCAACACCCACGCCCCGAAAACCGCTCAAGCTGTCGCGCAGGCCGGCCCATTTTCCCTTACTCGGCCGCTAGCGCGGCGGCGCCGATGATGCCGGAGTTGTTCCGGTGTACAGCAGCAACGATCGGTGTCTTGAGATCGAGCAGATTCAAGAACTTGTCGCCGTGTTTTGAAACGCCGCCGCCGACGACGAAGAGGTCGGGGCTGAAGAGAAACTCGAGGTGGCTGTAGTACCACTGCAAGCGCTTCGCCCATTTTTCCCAGGACAGCTCTTCGCGCTCCATTGCCGAGTAGGCCGCGTAGTGCTCTGCGTCGTGTTTATGCTTGGCGCGGTCGAGGTGACCGAGTTCAGAGTTCGGGATTAACGTGCCGTTGTAGATCATGGCCGAGCCGATGCCAGTACCGAGAGTCGTGAGAATCGTCAGGCCCGAGCGATCGCGAGCGGCGCCGTAGCGAACCTCCGCGATACCGGCGACATCAGCGTCATTGGCGAAATGAATCTCGCGGTCGAGTCCTTTTTCGAAGAAATCCTCTGCCGCAAAGTTGATCCAAGAATCAGACACGTTTGCGGCCGAAAGGGTATATCCGCCCTTGATGATCGCGGGGAAGGCGACGCCAAGCGGCAGGCCTGTGGTCGGGGCATCCAGCTTGCTGAGCACCTCTTTAACGGTCTCGAGCACATCTTGCGGCTCGGCTCCCTCTGGAGTTGATACCTTCACGCGGTCACTCACAAGAGTTCCTGCGTCAAGATCGACGATGCCGCCCTTGATTCCCGTTCCACCGATATCTACGCCGACAGCGAGTCGAGTCTGAGTTGCCATGCCCTCAGCCTAGCCAGGTCTTGGCGCATGATCAGTAGGATCAAGAGTGGACCTTAAGGAGCGAACGTGAGCGACAACGAGAAGTACTGGTACAACTTCGCCACAGGCGCAGTTGAGCACGGATTTGAATCGCCCGCGATTGATCGGGCCGGCCCGTTTGATACCCCTGAGGACGCGGCCAAAGCGCCCGAACTCTTGCGTGAGCGCTCGCGCGCTTGGGCAGAAGAAGACGCACGAGACGACGCCTAAAGAACTACCAATGCCTCAGGCATCGGTCTCTACACACGGCAGCTGACAGAAAGGGAAATATGGACAAGCAGCGTGACTTCGTTCTGCGCACGATTGAAGAGCGGGGAGTGAAGTTCATCCGACTGTGGTTCACCGATGTCATCGGAACCCTGAAGTCGGTTGCTATTGCCCCCGCCGAAGTCGAAGGTGCGTTCGCCGAAGGCCTCGGTTTTGACGGATCTGCGATCGAGGGTCTCACCCGGTCGTTCGAATCCGATCTGCTGGCCCACCCGGACCCCACCACTTTTCAGATCCTCCCGTGGCGCGGCGAAGTCGACCCGACCGCACGGATGTTCTGCGACATCACAACGCCAGACGGGCAGCCCGCTGTGGCAGACCCGCGTCACGTGCTCAAGCGCACGCTCGCGAAAGCTGCTGACGCCGGCTTCACGTTCTACACGCACCCCGAGATCGAGTTCTACCTCCTGAAGTCGTCGACCTACGGGCCGAACGGTCCAGAACCAGTCGACTCGGCTGGGTACTTCGACAACGTTCCCGGTGGCACGGCCCACGATTTCCGTCGCCGATCCGTGCGCATGCTCGAAGACCTCGGAATCTCCGTTGAGTTCAGCCACCACGAGGGCGGGCCAGGCCAGAACGAGATCGACCTTCGTTACGCAGACGCGCTCACGACGGCCGACAACATCATGACCTTCCGCACCGTCATCAAAGAGGTTGCAATCGAGCAGGGCGTCTATGCGACGTTCATGCCGAAGCCGATGGGTGGCAAGCCTGGTAGCGGCATGCACACGCACATGTCGCTCTTCGAAGGCGACATGAACGCGTTCTACGAAGAGGGCGCTCAGTACCAGCTTTCAAAGGTGGGCCGTCAGTTCATCGCGGGCCTCCTGACACACGCGCCCGAGATTTCGGCCGTGACGAACCAGTTCGTCAACTCATACAAGCGGCTCTGGGGCGGCGACGAAGCGCCTAGCTTCATCTGCTGGGGTCACAACAACCGATCAGCGCTCGTGCGCGTACCGCTCTACAAGCCCAACAAGGGTCAGTCGTCCCGCGTCGAATACCGTGGTCTCGATTCTGCCGCGAATCCGTATTTGGCCTACGCACTGATGCTCGCGGCTGGTCTCAAAGGCATCGAAGAAGAGTACGAGCTCCCCGCTGAGGCGGAAGACAACGTGTGGACAATGACCGATGCTGAGCGCCGGGCAATGGGCTACAAGCCGCTGCCGCCGAGCCTGGATGTCGCCCTCGACCGCATGGAAGAGTCGGAGCTCGTTGCCGAAACACTCGGCGAGCAGGTCTTCAACTACGTGCTGCTGAACAAGCGTCGGGAATGGCAGGGCTACCGCGCCCAGGTCACCCCGTTCGAGCTCCAGAGCAACCTCGAGATGCTCTAGGCGCCGACCCGACGACGATGTCGACGATCGATCGCTCCTCGGCGCGCACGGAACTTGCGCGTCGAGGATTCGGCGACGCCACCGGAGCCGATGAACATCTCACCGAGCTAGAAGCGCTGTTGGAGATCAGCCGGAGCCAACTCCTCGCTGATGTCGCTGCGGCCGCAGACTCCGACGGCGCATTGGCCGCAATTGCCCGTGTCGCGCGGCGCGATAGTGCGCCAGTGCGCTCGGTGTTCCGCACCGAACGTGGCCGCAGGTCGCTGTGGGCCGTGCTGGGTGCATCTGAGGGGTTCGCAGACTTTTACCTGCGGCATCCCGAAGAAATCATCGACCTCCGTGATGCCGGAGACGAACTTCCGTCAGCCGACGAGATGCGCGCATCGCTTCTCGAGTCAGTCGGATCTGTAGACGGGTTCGCGAGCAACCCCGAGGAAGACCTCTGGGTTGCTCTGCGCGTGCGTTATCGACGGCTTCTGGCACGAATCGCGGCGTATGACCTCACTCAGGGTGACGCAACCGAAATAGTGCCGCGAGTTTCTGCTGCGCTTGCAGATGCCGCGGGCGCAGCACTCGAAGCATCTCTGAGCGTCGCGCGTGAACGTCTCGCCTGTGGCGCCGCGGGTGCAGGTCTCTTTCCGCGGGAGCAAGTTGCTCAGACAACCTTTGCAATCATCGGCATGGGAAAGACCGGAGCACGCGAACTGAATTACGTCAGTGACGTTGATGTGATCTTCGTCGGCGGCACAGCGGATGAAGACATCTTGAGCGAAAGCCGCGCGATCGACATCTCGATTCGTCTTGCCGTCCAGACAATGCGTGGTATTTCCGGCGCTGAAATCGAACCGCCTCTGTGGGAGGTCGATGCGAACCTTCGGCCCGAAGGTAAGCAAGGCGCATTGGTGCGTACGCTCGATTCCCACCTTTCGTACTACGACAGATGGGCGAAGAGTTGGGAGTTCCAGGCGCTCCTCAAGGCGCGTCCGATCGCTGGTGACCTCGCCCTTGGCACGCAATACGTCGAGGGCGTGCTCCCTAAAGTCTGGACGAGCGCGGCTCGTGAGAACTTCGTTGAGAATGTTCAGCGCATGCGTGAGCGCGTTACAGACCACATCCCCAAAGAAGAAGTCGCGCTGCAGATAAAGCTGGGGCCCGGCGGAATCCGCGACATCGAGTTCACGGTGCAGTTGCTGCAGCTGGTGCACGGGCTCACCGACTCCAATATTCGGCAACAGGGCACACTCGAGGCGCTCGATGCTCTCGTAAGCGAGGGGTACATCGGCCGCGCCGATGCTTCTGCGTTCGCGAAGGATTACCGCATTTTGCGCGTACTCGAACATCGGATGCAGCTGCGCCAGCTCCGGCGCACACACCTCATGCCTGACACACCCGAAGAGCAGAGAGTGCTTGCGCGTGCCAGCGGACTTGCACCGTCTGCATCCGCCGTGTGGTCGCTGTGGGAGTCAGTGAAACGTGAAGTGCGTGACATTCACGTGCGATTGTTCTATCGGCCACTTCTTTCGGCTGTTGCCGCACTTCCCGAAGATGAGCGCGTCATCTCAACCGCTCAGGCTCATGACCGGTTGGCAGCGATCGGCTTTCAAGACCCAACCGGCGCGCTTCGTCACATCGCAGCGTTGACGACCGGAATTAGTCGGAAAAAGACTATTCAGCGGCATCTGATGCCGATCATGCTGAGGTGGTTTGCCGACGGCACCGACCCGGATTACGGTCTCTTGGCATTTCGTCGGCTGAGCGAGCGGCTGGGGGATACTCCCTGGTTTCTTCGCATGCTCCGCGACTCGGCGGGTGCAGCTGAACGGTTGACCGCGGTGCTCTCCGGGTCCCGTTACATCGGCGAGCTCATGGAGTGGATCCCCGAGGCTGCAGCGTGGCTCGACTCTGATGCGCAGTTGCAGCCGAGAGGTGGCCCGGCCCTCCAAAACGAGGCGCGAGCCATTCAAACTCGCCACGCCAACATCGAAGATGCGATGCGTTCGGTGAGAGCTCTGAGGCGCCGCGAGATGCTGCGTACCGCTATGGGGGCAGTGCTTGGCGTTGTGAGCGTTGAGGAGCTGGCTGCAGCGCTCACAACGATCACCGAGGTCTCAATTCAGGCAACGCTGCGTGCAGTGCGCCGTGAGATCGTGCCGCCGGAAGACAACGCTCTGGATTTCTCCGTCATCGCGATGGGCCGCTTTGGTGGTCGTGAGCTCGGTTTCGGTTCTGATGCCGACGTCATGTACGTGTATCGAGCGAATGGTGTTGACCCACAGCGCGCACAGTCCCTGTCGATCAAATTGGTGACAGCGCTTCGGCAGTACTCCGAGGACCACCGCCTTCCGCTTGATCTGGATGCGGACCTGCGCCCAGAAGGAAAGACCGGACCTCTCGTTCGCTCTCTCGATTCCTATCGCGAGTACTACGCGCGGTGGTCGCTGTCGTGGGAGGCGCAAGCGTTGCTCCGCGCCCGTGGCGTTGCCGGAAGTGTGAAGCTCATCAACGCTTTCATCGAGGTGGCCGACGAAGTGCGCTACCCCGCAAAGGTTGATCTTCAAGGCATTCGCGAGATCAAGCGCATCAAGGCGCGTGTTGAGAATGAACGGCTTCCGCAAGGAATCGACCCGGTTCGTCATCTGAAGCTCGGACCGGGTGGGTTGAGCGACGTCGAGTGGCTCGTGCAGATCTTGCAGCTGCAGCACGCGCACACAGTCCTGGGGATGCGTACAACATCCACCATTTTGGCGCTCGAAGAAGCTGTTCGCGCTGGTCACATCACCGAGACTGCGGCTGCGCGACTGCGCGCGGCATGGCGCCTGGCATCCCGGCTCCGTTCGGCCAACACACTGCTGTCTGGCCAAACGAGCGACGTGCTGCCGCCCGACCGTCAGCGTCTCGCGGGCATAGGCCGCCTGCTGGAGCCCATGCGCACGGCAACCCAGGTCGAAGAGACGTGGATGGGAACGGCGCGACGTTCTCGTCGCACCTTCGAGAAGCTCTTTTACGGTTGATCAAGACACAGTAAAACGCCCCCACGCACTGATGCGTGGGGGCGTTTTACTATGCGATGTCGTTAGACGCCGAAGTACAGCTCGTACTCGAACGGGTGCGGACGCGCAGCCAGGGGCTTGATCTCGTTCTCGATCTTGTAGTCGATCCAGGTCTCGATCAGTTCCTTGGTGAAGACCCCACCGGCGAGCAGGAACTCGTGGTCCTCGGCGAGAGCGTCGAGCGAGTCCTGAAGCGAGTTCGGAACCTGAGGAATGTTCTTCGCTTCCTCGGGGGGCAGCTCGTAGAGGTCCTTGTCGACGGGCTCGTGGGGCTCGATGCGGTTCTTGATTCCATCAAGGCCGGCCATGAGCTGTGCCGCGAACGCGAGGTACGGGTTACCCGAAGCATCCGGTGCGCGGAACTCGATGCGCTTGGCCTTGGGGTTCGTGCCTGTGATCGGGATGCGGATAGCCGCCGAGCGGTTACCGGCCGAGTAGACCAGGTTCACGGGAGCTTCGTAGCCCTTAACGAGGCGGTGGTAGCTGTTGAGCGTCGGGTTCGTGAACGCGAGAACAGCAGCGGCGTGCTTCAGGAGCCCACCGATGTACCAACGAGCAACATCGGAGAGTCCGCCGTAGCCCTTTTCGTCGTAGAAGAGCGGCTCAGAGCCGTTCCAGAGCGACTGGTGGGTGTGCATGCCGGAGCCGTTGTCGCCGAAGAGCGGCTTGGGCATGAAGGTCGCAACCTTGCCCCACTCTTCAGCCGTGTTCTTAACGATGTACTTGAACTTCAAGATGTCGTCAGCAGCGTGCACCATGGTGTCGAAGCGGTAGTTGATCTCCTGCTGACCGCCGGTGCCCACCTCGTGGTGTGCGCGCTCGAGCTGGAGTCCGGCCTCGATCAGCCTGAGGCTGATGTCATCGCGAAGGTCTGCCGTCTTGTCGACGGGAGCGACCGGGAAGTAGCCACCCTTGTAAGGGGTCTTGTTGGCGAGGTTTCCGCCTTCTTCTTCACGGCCGGTGTTCCAAGCGCCTTCCTCGGAGTCAACCGAGTAGAAGCTCGCGTTCTGAGTGACGCCGTAACGTACGTCATCAAAGATGTAGAACTCAGCTTCGGGAGCGAAGAACGCGGTGTCGGCGATACCCGTGGAGGCGAGATACTTCTCAGCCTTCTTGGCAACCTGACGGGGGTCCTTGCCGTAGATCTCACCCGTGCGCGGGTTGTAGATGTCGAAGATCATGATGAGCGTCTTCGCTTCACGGAACTGATCGAGGTACGCCGTCGAAACGTCGGGGATCAGCTGCATGTCTGATTCGTGGATGTTTGCGAAACCACGAATCGAAGAGCCGTCGAAGAGCTGACCAACCGTGAAGAACTCTTCGTCAACGGTTGAGGCGGGAATGTTGAAATGCTGCTGCACACCAGGAAGATCCGTAAAACGGATGTCGAGGAACTGAACGTCCTCGTCCTTGATGAACTTCAGTACCTCGGATGAATCTTTGAACATTAAGGCTCCAGAGATAGGGCATCGGGAACGGCCGCGTGAAAAGCGAACTTCTCTAACGTTATCGGTGAGCCGTTGCTCTCCAGTATCTCTAATGTTTCGGGCATGTTACAGGTCGCCCGATTAGGCTTATGTGGTGCCTCAGACCCCCGCAGAATCCACGTATCCCGGCGAACGATTGGGCCTCCCGCCTCACGGAAGAAGGAGCGTCGGGCGTGTCGGGCGGAGAATAGCTGCCCTCGTTATCGATTGGGCCACCGCGACCATCCTTGCGACGGCATTTCTCGGGTACAGCATGTACGCGCTCCCCTCGGAAGCCGGCCTCACTCAGTTCGCGCCGCTCGTGGTGTTCGTGATCGTGCAGATCCTGTTCATTCCGACGATCGGTGGCAGCCCAGGACACCGCCTGGTGGGCTTACGCGTCGTTAACGCACGGGGTGGATGGATCGGGTTGTGGCGCCCGATCGTGCGCTCGCTTTTGCTCATACTGATCATCCCCGCTGTTATTTGGGATGCCGATCAACGGGGGCTCCACGACAAGATCGCGGGGACCGTCGTGCTGCGCTGGTGAAAAACCAGCGTTAGCGTGGTCGTGGAGCGCGTGCCCTTGACGGGTCGATACCCTTCGGTATCGGCAACGAAGCCACAGACTGCGACACGGAATCAATGCGCTTGATGACGGCGCTCATCGTCGAACGATCGATTTTCGTCGGAAGAGCTTTTACTGTCTTTGCGAGCTTCGCGATGGGCACCTCGTCGTCGGCGTGACCGACGTATATGACCGTCACAGGAACACCCGATGCAACACGCTTCACTTTGGAGCGTTCCTCATTGATCAAGCGTGTGAGTCGACCGCGGGCGCCTTCGCCCACGATCACGACGCCTCCGCGCCCTACAGCGCGATAGACCGCCTCTTGCGTTTTGGGGTTGATCCCCACAGGCATATCGTTGCCACGCCACTTGCGTCCAAGAGAAGTTGACAGCACCTGTCCAGCGGCTCCGGGCATCCCGTCGATACGTCGATACATAGCGCGGGTCGACAGGCGCGTCATCGTGATCATCGAGCCGAGTACACCAGCGAGAAGGCCTGTGATACCCCAGAGAACGACGCTCCAGATAGCGAAAGGCGGCAGCAAAAAACCCACCGCAACTCCCAGCGCCACACCCACGATGAGAATGCATATCAGCACTGTCGGAAGCCATGAATAGGCCTCGCGAGTGAACTTGTAAAGGGTCTTCAACTGCGAGAAGAATCCGGGACGCTTCTCTGGTGCGGTACTACGAGCTGCCATAGCCAATAGCCTACCTTTTCGACCGTGCACGCACCGTCCCCTCCTCAGTATCCGGCAGCGCGCAAGCGTCCACGATTCACGAGCTCGCGGTCTCGTTGTCGCGGCGAGCATCCACACTCGTGTGCATGTCTCTTGCTTCACCGGAAGATGTGACCGAACGTCTCATGCGTTCGCACACCCGCCTTCGCCACGTTGAGCAGCCCGAATACCCGTGGCCGGCGATTCTCGCACGCGCAGATGACGGGGTCGACCTGCTGCTCGTAGATGTCGGCGCTTTCGCTCTCGATTGGTCATGGACTGCGTCAACAACTGGGCATATCGTGACCCCTCTTGACGTTCTGCGTTCTCACTCGGGCCAACTCGTGGCGCTTCCGGTATGTACCGAGACGCTGTCGTCATTCCTCGAACGTCGCCGCCGCTCAGTCACATCGCTGAGCGCGGGGGAGGGCGTCACGATTCTGGTCAGCGTTCTTCGCGGCACGCTCGAATCATTGAAAGTCGGCGGGATCGATGCCACAGGCGTGTGGTGGCTAACGGACACCGGGCGCCCGGCAGTAGTTCCCGGTGGCGCGCGGCGCCTCCTCGATATTGCAGCAGAGCTTGTGACGCTCACTTCCGAGATCACGGCTGATCGTGCGCTCGTTACTGAGTCGAACGATTTCACTCGTGTGCTGTGCGGCCACGAGGTTCTTGAAGCGCATGCGGACGAGCTCGAGACAGCGCTGTTTGCTCGGGCTGCGGCGCAACCGCTCGCTACCGCGGGGATGCGCGCAGTGGCGACATTTGACGCTCAGGGTTTAGACGTTGGCGTTCGAGAAACCGAAAACGCGGGCCGCACATCCCTCTCTTCGTGGGCCGCCACTTTAACTCCGCACATCGACTCTGGAGTGCGCGATCTTTTCGAATCGGTGCTTACTCAATTGCGACTGCGTCGAACGCAACGACGGCAGGAGGTAAAGCCGCCACGTCGCCGAAACGTTTGGATCTGGGCAGTCGGTCTCGCCGTGGCACTACTCGCCGCGGGTTTGGCCTGGCCTACGGATGCGGATCCGCACGAGTCACCTGCCGTCGAGACGGCATCGGCGGCCACGCCCGCACAGTCGCAGAGCCCAATGCCTGCACGAGATGAAGATCCCGTGGCAGCTCTCGGCGCACTGCTCACTGCTCGAAACCAGTGTCGGCAAGACGACGGCGGATGCCTCGACGAACTAATGCTCGACCCATCAACCCCGATACCGGAAGGTGCCATCGATCTACCTCGCGACGAGATCGAGTTGATGCTGATCGACGATTACGGAGGTGCAGCTTCAGTGGGAATTCGCCCACGAGGGGAGCAGACGAATAGCCAAATCGCCGTTGTTGTGCAGACAGAAAAAACATGGGTGCTGCGCGAGGTTTTCACCGTCGCACAGCACCCATGAGATGCGTTGAAATCAGGCGCCGAGCTGAGCCTCGAACTGCGCCGCTTCCAGCCGGACCTTCATCGCGGAGAGGAAGCGAGCGGCATCCGCACCGTCGACGATGCGGTGATCGTACGAGAGTGCCAGGAATACGTAGGAACGCACCGAAATCGCATCGCGACCATCGACTGTCACGACACCGGGGCGTTTGACGACAGCACCGGTGCCGAGAATCGCCGACTGTGGCAAAAACACGACGGGCGTGTCGAAGAGCGCGCCGCGCGAACCAGTGTTCGTGAGCGTGAACGTGCCGCCCGCGAGCTCATCAGGCTTCAGCTTGTTGTTTCGCGTGCGCGCAGCGAGGTCGCCGATCTCGTGAGCGATCTCGGCGATGTTCTTGTCACCGGCGTCACGCAATACGGGAGTAAGCAACCCGCGTTCAGTGTCGACGGCGATCGAGAGATTCTCGCTGGCCGGGTAAACGATCTTGTCACCGTCTACCGTCGCGTTCACAACGGGGAACGCCTTGAGCGCTTCAGCAGCAGCAAGGGCGAAGAACGGGAGAAACGACAGCTTGTCGCCCGTCTTCTCCAAGAACTCAGCCTTGACCTTGTCGCGATAGCCAGAGAGCTTGGTGACATCGACTTCGACGACAGTGGTCAACTGCGCGGTTGCCTGCATCGACGCGACAGCTCGCTCTGCCAGAACTTTACGCAGACGCGACATGGGCTGCGTGGTACCGCGAAGCGGTGAAACCTCGACGGGCGCGGCGGCAGCGGGAGCGGCTGGAGCCGGTGCTGCGGCCGTAGCAGCAGGAGTCTTCGCTGCCTCAGCGGCCTTGAGAACATCTTCTTTACGAATCCGCCCTCCGACTCCGCTTCCCGTGATCGACGCTAGGTCGACACCCTGCTGCGAAGCGAGCCGACGAACAAGCGGTGTCACGTATGTGACTCCATCGTCAGATGCATCTGTGGCGGCAGGCGAGGTGTCTGCGGGAGCTTTTTCGGCCATCGCAGGCGCTGCCTCCTCCGTCGGAGCCTCTGCTTCTTCAACTTCAACGGGCTTCTCCGTCGAGGGCGCTTCGGGTGCGGTTTCGGCAGCCGGTGCCGCAGGCTCGGCAGGGGCTGCGGGAGCCGCGCCGTCGCCAATACGTGCAAGCACACTGCCAACTTCGATGGTCTCGTCTTCTTGAACGAGGATCTCTTGGAGTGTGCCGCTGAAAGGAGAAGGAATCTCGGTGTCGACCTTGTCGGTTGAAATCTCGAGAAGTGCTTCGTCGGTTTCGACGGGATCGCCGACCTGCTTGAGCCAGCGGGTGACAGTACCCTCAGTGACGCTTTCTCCGAGCTCGGGGAGGATGACGTCTTTTCCGCCGCTCGCAGCCGGTGCCGATGGTGTTTCCACAGGTGCAGTTTTTTCTTCCGCAACTTGTTCGGCCGGGGCAGACTCTTCTGCAGCGGGTTCCTCCTGCGCAGGTGCAGGGGACTCTTGCGGCGCGGAAGACCCATCTCCGATCTTCGCCAAAACGGCGCCGACCTCGATCGTCTCGTCTTCCTCTACGAGAATTTCTTCGATTACGCCGCTGACGGGCGAAGGAATTTCGGTGTCGACCTTGTCGGTCGAGATCTCGAGAAGACCTTCGTCTTCCTGGACGGTGTCGCCGACCTTTTTGAGCCAGCGGGTCACCGTACCCTCGGTGACGCTCTCGCCGAGCGCGGGGAGGACCACGGAAGTGCTCATGAGCTTGTCTCCTTCAATGTGAAACTTTCGTTCTAGCTTAGTGATGACTGCACCCGGCCATGTCAAAGGCCGTGCAGAGGTTTTCCGGCGAGAGCAAGAAACGCCTCGCCTAATGCTTCGCTTTGAGTGGGGTGGGCGTGGACGTACGGGGCGATATCTTCGGGATGCGCGTCCCACCCGACAACCAGTTGCGCTTCTGAAATCAGTTCGCCGACGCGGTCGCCCAAGAGATGAACGCCTAGCACTGGCCCATCAGCACGACGAACGACCTTAACAATGCCCGCAGTGCCGAGAATCTCGCTACGAGCATTGCCAGCGAGGTTGTACGTATAAGAACTGACTTCTGACGCGCCGTACGCAGCCTCTGCTGCCGCCGCCGATAGCCCCACCGACGCTACTTCAGGGTGCGAATATGTCACTTTAGGAATGTGCGTTTCAGGGATTACAGTCGGTCCGAGTCCTGCGATCTCTTCTGCAACGAAGATCCCGTGCTGAAAGCTGCGGTGCGCGAGTTGCAGTCCGGCTACGACGTCGCCGACAGCCCAGACGCCGGGTTGAGTGGTCGCCAATCGCTCGTCCGTGACGATGAACCCACGCTCGGTCGCAATCCCGGCTTCATCAAGGCCGAGAGTCGAAGTGACAGGGGCACGCCCCACCGCGACAAGCAGGTAGTCCGCGGCGTGAATGTCACCGTTTGCGAGCGTGACCTCAACGGCATCTGACGTCTGCGCGACCGTCGCGAACGGTGTTCCCAACGAGAAAGCGATGCCTCGTTTGCGGAACGCTCGCTCTAGCCCCTTGGAAACGTCGACGTCTTCGGCAGGCACGAGGTGGTCTGCCGCCTCGATGATCGAGACATCCGCGCCGAGAGAGCGCCACATGCTCGCAAACTCAACTCCAATGACGCCGCCGCCGAGGACCGCCACCCGTGCCGGAATTTCCGGAAGGGCCAGCGCTTCCTCGCTCGTCAGCACGCGCCCACCGATCTCTATCCCCGGCAGAGTGCGAGAAGCAGACCCCGTTGCGATGACCAGAGCATCACCCTGATAGGTCTCGCTTCCGACGGATACTGTGCGGTCCGACGAGACGACACCTTCGCCAGAAACGACGGTGACGCCGCGCGTACTCAGGAGACCTTGCAAGCCTTGGAACTTTTTGGAGACAATCTTGTCCCGGTAGCCGTGCAGAGCACCCACATCGACTCCGTCAAAATGAGCGTTCACCCCCAGCTGCGAAGCTTCTCGCGTGGCATCCGCGACCTCGCCGGCATGAAGCATCG